>NZ_JAGGOJ010000008.1 GCF_018614575.1 Streptomyces sp. ISL-10 | reverse complement strand
ACTACTGGCGCAGGACACTAGGCCACCTGGCCCAGTTCCCGGCCGAGGAATGCCGAAACGGTCCGGAGCTGGCTCAGAAAGCCCTCGCACAGTTCACCGATCCGGTCGACGGTGACGAACCTCGCCACGAGCTGATCGTCACCCACAACTTCCTCATCGGCTGGCTCGTCCGAGACGCCCTCGATGCGCCGAAATGGCGCTGGATGGGCCTCAATCACGCCAACGCCGCGCTGACCGTCATCCGCTACGCGCCCGGCCGCCCGGCTTCCGTCCTCTTCCACAACGACATGAGGCACCTTCCCACCGAGCTTCGCTGGACCGGTTTCCCACCCGAACTGCACATCTGAGGACAGCAATCCAATCGACCGCCTGGAGCGGACAAGACCCAGCAGCAAGGGCATGCAGCAGTCAGCTCCGTCACATCTCGTCAGCAACAGCGCACCCCCTGATCACGGCTGCTGCTCAACTTCACTGGCGCAGGCCACTCCCGAGGGGGCCGCAACAGCGATGCCCTCGGCCTCGCGCCCGCCTATTCCGGCGCTCGCCAGAACAGCCTGGCCGACGTCGCCACCACTCACCGCCCCACGGCTGCCCCCGGATCTGCCACCAGAACTAGGCAGAAGGCGCACCGATACCGGATCGCCGCGACAGCCAGACACGCAACGGGACAGCGACCAGCCACGACAGCTGCGCCAGCACCGGTGAGACAAGGGTCAAAGGCATCGAGCCGACGAACACGACCACCATCACCAGACCCTGCTGCACAGACCGGGCCAGACTCCCACGCGAAACACCCGGCCTCACCAGCCCCGGCCGACCCACCAGCCGGAACGACATCGCCGTCAACAAGCATGACGCAGCAGCAATCGCCCCCGCATAGACCGCCGTTCCCAAAGCCGTGTCCCCGTACTCACTGATCAGACGCGTCGGAAACGGCAACCCCGCAATCACAGCCAAAAACGCCAGATAGAGATACAACAACCACCCATCAAGCCGAGCAATCGAGGTGAACAAGGCGTGCTGCGCCAGCCACAGCACCCCGATGACGGCAAAGCTGAGGACATACGCGCCCACATCGGGCAGCGCGTCACGCAGCGCGTCGTCAAGATCCGAAGCAGCCAGCCCGTCCGGCACACCGATGTCGAGGACGAGCAGCGTGATCGCGATGGCGAAGACCGCGTCCCCGAACGCCAGAAGCTGCTCCGGCCCCATGATCGGCCCGCCGCGTTCGGCTCCCGGCCCACCTTTCGCTGCGCTCACGACCCGGACGCTACCCGGGGGCTGGGGGGTGCCTGCGGCGACACGCGGTGTCGGGCCGGGTGCCGGACGCCAAGGGCGCAGGTGCGCCCAGAAGGCTTCTCGGCGCGCCGGCGGAAGCGCACGCGCAGGAAGTCAGCGCACTGACAGCGTCTCCTGCAGCCAGTCGAAAACGACCTCGCAGTGCTCCTGCGGCGCCATCGGGGAGCAGTGCAGCTGCGCGCCGGTGGCCGCGGTGAGCTTCACGTACTCCTTGGGAGCGGTCAGCTTGTCGAACATCTGGCGCGGCTGGCCCGGGTAGAACTGCTCGAACTCGTAGTCCAGGACCAGCGTGGGCGCCGTGATGCGGCCCACCACGCCGCTGATGTCCAGTGCCCTGATGCGCTGGGCAGGGGTGTAGAAGTCGGTGAACATCTTGCCCTCGCGGGCGTCGAGCATCGCCTGCACGGAGAAGGGTTCCATGCGCTTCCTCAGCGTTGCGGCCGCGGGCGGAGGCAGTTCCGGGACGACCTCCTTGTTCCAGATGTTGTTGGTCTCCTCCTTGTCCGGGGTGAGGATCTCCCGGATCTGCCGGGGAAAGCCCAGCCACGGCGTCAGCGTGCCGGGCATCGCCACCAGTGCGGCGATCCGCTTCTCGAAGGCGGCGGCCCGGGGGGCCAGGTCACCCCCCATGCTCAGCCCGGTCAGGGCGATCTTGTCGGTGTCCACGTCGGAACGGGCGACCAGCCAGTCGACGAGCGGCGTGACCACACTCTCCCAGCGTGGGGTGAAGACCACCCGGTCCACGAAGAGCAGCTGCCCCTGGCCGGGCCCGTCGTACACGAGTGCGTTCCAGCCGCGCTCCAGAGCGGCCGAGACGCCATACGTCCACATGTCGACGTTCTGCCCGTCGCTGCCGTTCGTGAGGATCACCGTGGGGCGCCGGCCTCCCGAGTCGTCCTGCCGGAAGAACCACACGGGCAGCGGGGTCTTCCCGTACGGAACGCTGTCCCTGACCGGCGCCGGGTCGCACAGCCGGCAGAACGTGTCCCAGGCGCCGCGCCCGGCCCGGTACAGCTGTTCCTCACTGCCGGGTTCTTCGGAGCCGAGGACGAAGAACAGCGCCTGGGCGTAGTACTGCGCGGCTCGCAGCGCACGAAACCGCGTGGTCTCCCGCCCGGGTTCACCGCCCTCGGGCGCCTTCAGCAGCTGGTCGCCGAGCTCCTTGAAGGTCTGGGTGTACGTCTGCGGGGAGATTCCGGCCTTGTTGATCGCGTTCGCGGCGGTGAGCACCTCGCCCACCTCACCGGCCCTGTAGCCGGACGCTCCGAGTGCGAGGAGCCCGCTGAAGTTGAACGCCGGGTCCTGGAACAGGGTCATCACTCCGGGCGCGGCACCGCCTGCCGGAGCGGAGGCCGACGCCGTGCCGCTGGGCGTGGGCGCCGACGCGGGCAACGCGCCCGAGGGCGTGCACCCCGTGGCCAGGACGGCCCCGGCCCCGCCGACAAGCCCGGCGAGAGCGGTGCGCCGGGTGGGGCCGGATGCGCGGTCTCTGGATAGGTACGTCATACCGGCCGAACGTACGAGCCACACCCCCGCTCCTCTCTCAGCCACACCCGGCGTTCGCCCGAACGGTCCTCCACTCGCTCCGCCTTCACCGTCGGCAGGCTCATCGGAACGCGCTGCTGACCTGGCCACGCAGCAGTGACAGCCGCTCGCGGGCGGATCGGCCCGCGAACAGGCCGGCGTGTCGCCAGCTGTACCGCGCCGGTAGAACGGCAGCGCCGTCGTGAGGAGATCCGACGCAATGAGGCGCCCCGACGGTCTCGTACCCGTCCGGTTTTGTGTCCGGCGCACGTGTAGACACGATCCCTCCTGAATGGAACGCTCGCTACAGAGCGGACGGTTCGCGTCTGGGCCCTTCCCTGTGGTCCGTCCGCCTCGCCGCTCCAGCGCACCCCGCCGGCCCTCGCGCCGGCCGCTTTCCTCGCACGAGCCGCAATTCCCCGCACCAGCAAGAAGAACGCTGCACGAGCCAGAGTCCTCGCACGTCCAGATTCCTTGCCGAGAAGGAGTGCACCGGATGAGGAACCCAAGCGCCCCGGCGGCACTGGCCGCCGTCGTCCTCGCCATGGCGGCGAACCTCGCCGCTCCCGCTTCCAGCACCGCCGCGCCCCCGGCCGCCGGGCCGGCGGCATTCACCGTGGACACCACGTCCGACGCGGTGGACGCCGACCCGTCGGACGGCCGGTGCCGCACCGCGGCGGGCGCATGCAGCCTGCGTGCCGCGGTGATGGCCGCCAACTCCCGGCCGGGCAGTACCATCACGCTGCCGCCCGGCCACTACCGGCTGACGATCCCGCCCGACCCCCGGCTGATCATCGGCGACCATCCCGACCCGACCACGGGCGACCTGAACGTCAACGCGCCCACCACGATCCAGGGCTCCGGCGCGCGGAGCGCCGTCATCGACGCCAACCGACTGGACCGTGCCTTCCGCATGCGGGCGGACACCCGGCTGTCCGATCTGACCATCACCGGAGGATCGGCCAAGCAGCGCGAACTGCCCTTCACCGACACCGGTGGCGGCGCCATCGCCAACGCACAGCACATGACGCTGCGACGAGTCGCTGTGACCGGGAACTCCGCCGGTTACGGCGGCGGCATCTTCAACGTCCCCGACTCCCACCTGGATCTGATCGACAGCACCGTCAGCGGGAACGTCGCCGGAGAGGCCGGCGGCATCAGGTTCGACGACAGCGGCACCGTGACCAACTCGACGATCGCCGACAACCGGGTGACGGACCCCGGTGACCGTCCCGGCAGCCTCGGCGGCTACGGCGGCGGCATCGACATCCGCGGCCTGGGACCGGTGGAGATTGTCAACTCCACCATTACCGGCAACCGTTCCAGCGACGGCGGTGGCGGAATCAACATCGCCCCCGCCTACCTCGACAGCCTGCCCAGGCCGATCCCCGACCTCCTCGATCTGCCCCTGGGCCGTCTGACCCTGCGCAACTCCCTCGTCGCGAACAACACCGTCAACGGCACGTCAGCCGACTGCAAGAAGGCCTTCGCCACCATCGCGTCGCAAGGTCACAACATCGACGGCGACGGCAGTTGCCGACTCACCGCCGCGGGCGATCTGCCCAGCCGTACCCCGCTGCTGGGACCGCTCGCCGACAACGGCGGCCCCACGGACACCGCCGCGCTGCTGCCGGGCAGCCCCGCCCTCGATGCCGCCGACGACTGCCCGGCCACCGATCAGCGCGGTGTCGCCCGCCCCCAGGGCACCGCCTGCGACATCGGCGCCTATGAGCACACGTCATGACCACCGCCACCTGCATCGGCACCAGCACCAGGAGTGAATCGATGAGATCCACCAGCCTGCGCCGCGCCCTGGTCCGCACCCTTACTGCCGCCGCGGTCCTGCTGCTGGCACTCACCGCACCGCCGCCACCGGCTTGGGCCGACACCGGCCACGACCCCCTGATCGTGCGCACCTCCCAGGGCTGGGTGCGCGGCGCGGCGGGCCGCGACGGCGGCCGGGTCTTTCAGGGCCTTCCCTTCGCCGCACCGCCGACCGGCGAGCGGCGCTGGCGTCCGCCCCAGCCCCCCGCGCGGTGGTCCGGCATACGGAACACCACCGCACCGGCCCACCCCTGCCCGCAACTCCCCCTGACACTCCTGCCGGACGGCGGCCCCGTGCTGCCCGGGGAATCCAACCGGACCGGCAGCACCACGGAGGACTGCCTGTACCTCAATGTGTGGACGCCCGCCCGCACCGGCGGCCGGTCCCTCCCGGTGCTGGTGTGGCTGCACGGCGGCGGCAATGCCTACGGGGCGGGCAGCGACTACAACGGCGCGGCGCTGGCCGCACGCGGCATGGTGGTGGTGACCGTCAACTACCGCCTCGGAGCACTGGGGTTCCTCGCCCACTCCGCCCTGTCGGCCGAGAGCGCGGACCACGCCTCCGGCGACTACGGCCTGATGGACCAGCAGGCCGCCCTGCGCTGGATACGGCACAACATCGGCGCATTCGGCGGCGACAGCAACCGCGTCACACTCGCCGGCCAGTCCGCCGGGTCCGCGGACACCTGTCTCCACATCGCCTCGCCGACGGCGAAGGGCCTGTTCCACCGGGCCATCCAGCAGAGCGGAAGCTGCGCCTCGGACGGTGGCCTGGCACCGCTCACCCTCAGCGCGGCCGAGCGGAATGGGAGCGGATTCGCCGCCTCGGTCGGCTGCGCCGACCCGCCCACCGCGGCAGCCTGTCTGCGCGCCCTACCCACCACCGAGCTCATCCGCACCACCGGGACGGGTGCCGCTTCCTTGTGGTCACCGAACACCGGGCCGCGCGTGCTTCCGCGCCCTCCCCACACGGCGTGGGCCGAGGGGCGGGTGAACGCGGTCCCGACGCTGAGCGGCAGCACCCACGACGAATACCGCTACTTCACCGCCCTGTACGTGGATGTCCTCGGCGGCGGCCCGCTGACCCCCGCCTCGTACGCCGCCCTGATCAGGCTCCAGCACGGCGACCGGGCCACCGCGGTCCTCGACACCTATCCGGCCTCGGCCCATCCCTCCCCCAACCTGGCCTATTCCGCCGTGGGCACGGACCAGCGGTTCGCCTGCCCGGCACGGGCCGACAGCCGCCTCTACAGCGGCCGGGCACCCGTCTACGCCTACGAGTTCCACGACCCCCAGGCACCGCCGTTCATCCCGGCGCCGCACACCCCGCAAGGCGCGTTCCACGCCTCCGAACTCGCCTATCTCTTCCCCATGGACTCCAAGCCGCCGCTGACGCCCGCCCAGCGGCGGCTGTCCGCCACGATGACCGACTACTGGACCCGGTTCGCCGCCACCGGAAACCCCAACAGGCCCGGCACCCCGGCCTGGCCGCGCTACACCCCCGACGGGGACCGCATCCAGGTGCTGGCACCGGACCGCGTCGCCCCCACCACCGGATTCGCCACCGACCACCACTGTCCGTTCTGGCAGCCCTCCCCCGCCTCCCGAGGAGCCGTGCGATGACATCGACGTTCGCCCTGGTCCAAGACGGGCGCCGGGCTGTACGGCAGGGCCCGGCCGCCCTGGCGCACCGGCAGCGGCAGCGCCTGGCCGCAATGGTCGACTTCGCCCGCGCCCGCTCCCCGTACTACCGCGAGCTGTACCGGACGCTGCCGGAACGCGTGGAGGACCCGGCCCTGCTGCCGGTGACCCGCAAGGAGACCTTGATGGCCCGCTTCGACGACTGGGTCACCGATCCGGAGGCGACCCTCGACCGCGTACGGGACTTCATCGCCGACCCCGAACGGGTCGGCGAACGCTTCCTCGGCAGGTACCTGGTCTCCACCACCTCCGGAACCACCGGTCACCGCGGTGTCTTCCTGCTCGACGACCGGGCCGCGGCGGTGGTCAGGGCACTGTCACTGCGGGCCGCCCGCCGCACCCTCACCCCTTCCCGGACGGCGCGGATGCTCGTGCACCGGATGCGGTCGGCTCAGGTCGTCGCCACCAGCGGCCATCTGGCCGCATACGCCGTCATCGCCCGCTCGCGTGCAGCCGGCCACCTGCACGCCCGGGGCAGCCGGGTCCTGTCGGTGCACAGCCCGCTGCCCGAACTGGTGGACGAGCTCAACCGCTACCGCCCGGTGCTCCTGGGCGGCTACGCCACCGTCATCGCACTGCTTGCCGGCGAGCAACTGGCCGGCCGCCTGCACATCGCCCCGGCCGTCGTGTCACTGGTCGCCGAAGGCCTCGGCGACCGTGAGCACCAGCGCGTCCGCTCCGCCTTCGGCGCACATGTCGTCGACACCTACGCCTGCAACGAGAGCCTCGCCCTGGGATACAGCTGCCCGCTCGGATGGCTGCACACCCACAGCGACTGGCTGATCCTGGAGCCAGTCGACGCCGACCACCGGCCGGTCCCGCCCGGTCAGGAGTCCTTCACCGTGCTGCTGACCAGCCTGGGCCGATGGGCGCAGCCGATCCTGCGCTACGACCTCGGCGACAGCCTCCTGTCGCGTCCGGACCCGTGCCCGTGCGGAGACCCGCTGCCCGCGGTCAAAGTCCGTGGTCGCGCCGCCGACCTGCTGTTCTTCCCACGACGCGACGGCGGGACGGTCCGTATCGTGCCCATGGCCTTCGAGACCCTCCTGGAGAGCGTTGCGGACATCGACCTGTTCCAGATCGTGCAGACCACTCCCACCACCCTGCGGGTGCGTATCCGGCCGGCCGCCGGAGCCGATCAGGGCCGACTGTGGAACGCGGTGCGGACGGGGCTGGCCACCCTGCTCACCGACCACCAGACGGACCAGGTGAGGATCGAACGCGCCCAAGAACCGCCCGAACAGTCTCCAGGAGGCAAGTACCGCGTGGTCATCCCCTGCCCCTGAGGCCCCCCGAAGGACCCTCGGGCCGCGTGCCGCGCGGCGGAACACCGTGGTGCGCCGCCAGCGCCAGCAACGCGACACGCAGCGGCCCGGTCTCCAAGGCGGCGGTCGGTTCGAACCAGCGCGCAACGGCAGCTCCGCTCGCCACCCTGAGCGTGAAGCGCGCCAGTTCGTCCGAGACCTCCGGGCGGTCACGCAGGCCGAAGACGCAGCTCACCGAACTCGTGGCCCAGGCCAACAGCGCGTCGCGGTAGTGGTGCACCTCCGCCACCGCCGCCGCACTGGCATCCTGCTGCACCATGCCCAGCCCTAGCAGCAGCTTCAGCCCGTGCGGATGACGCTGAAACGCGTCCCTGACCTCGTCGAGGAAGGTGTCCAGACGCTGCGCGACGTCGGCGCCCGGCACCTCGACGGCGGGCAGGGCCGCCAGCAGAGCGGTCCTGGCGCGCTGCAGCACCGCGACGTAGATCCCGTCCTTGCTGCCGAAGTGCCAGTAGAGGGAACTCACCGGCAGACCGCACGCGGCGGAGATCATCGAGATGGACGTGGCCGCGTAGCCGTGCCGCGACATCAAGTCGCCGGCGGTGTCGAGAATCGCGTCACGGGACCGCGTGCCGCGGTGCTGGGCCGGTGCCTGCGTCATACCGCCGACTCTAAGGGAGCACCGGTCCCGGGCGCCCCGGAAAGGGAACGCCGAGGGCGGCGGGGCGGGTCATCCCCAGACGTCTTCGTCCCGTGGCTTGTCGACTACTTGGTTCGCAGCATGAGAGCGTGGCGAGTGCGGTCGCCGTAGACACCGGTTTCGTCGCCGCGGATGCCGTACCACTCCTGGAACCTTGCCACCGCCGCCCGGACCTCCGTGCCGTAGCGGCCATCGATCGCGCCGCCGTCGTAGACATTCGGTACCTGGAGCAGACGTACCTGCAACTCGTACACCCCATGGCCCCTGTCGCCCTCGCGCAGCACACCCGTACCCGGAATCTCGGGGAGCGAGGTAGCAGGGATGTCGGGGGGAGAGGGAGCGGGGGTGTCTGGCAGCGGCCGGTCCGGTTGCGCGGAGGGCGGAGAGGGAACCGCCAGTGGGGGGTCGTCGGTGACCAGCAGCCAAGAGGCGAGGATCAGTCCGCTCACGGCGCCCGCCCCGAAGGCTCCGGCGGCACGAGTGGACCGCCGGGAGGTGAAACGCCGCCATGCGCGACTGCTGTGTCTCCCGCCTGCGCGGGCGAGCGGTGTCGGCGCCTCGGGGCACGGGTCGAGGAGTTGGTCCGAGGGCGGGACCGGGCGCTGGGGGGTCACCGGCAGGATGGTCTCCGGGGGCGGGCCGGTCCTGCGGTACGTACCCTCCTGCGGGGCGACCCGGGGCGGGAAGACCAACGGCGGCGCGGCATGCGCCGGACCTGCGCCACTGGCCGTCCGCGGCTTTCCCGGCGACGGGGGAGGAACGTGATCCAGACGCGCGCCGCGCAACCACAGCGGCTCCACCGCGACATGCTGCGGAGTACCGGCCCTGCGTACGCCACTGTTCCGCGGCGGCTTCACGGCAGCGGGCGGTACACCATTCCGACTTCGACCCACATCCACGCCCCCGTCTCCCCCAGCCTGCCCAGCCGCTTGTGTCCGTAGGGGTAGGGGCGGAGGAGACGGGGTCGCGGACAGGGATGAGGCCGGATGGGTGAAGCCGGATCTCCCGGCCGGTTCGATGCGTTGTGACCAGGAGGGTGGCGCGCCCTCGGCCGCCCACCCCTCATGCCCGTCGGACGCGTAGAGGTCGGCGCGTGCGGCGTCCAAGGCGTCCAGCACGGCTTGAAAGGAGTCTTGTATCTCCTGCGCGAGATCTTGAGTTGAACCGGGCGCTCCCTGCGGCTCGGTGTCGTTGAGTCCCACCGGCTGTCCTCCTCAACCGACGGCTGGATGACCTGTCGGAGACAGACCAGCGCGTCTTTCGTGAGCGGTTGGGTACCGGCATCCTGAGTTGTGATCGCGAGGACGGCACCCTTGCGGGAGCCGGCCGCACGGGCCGGGCTTCACTGTTTCGTCGTGAGGCGATACGCATCCCGCGCGGCCTTGTCTCATCCGCCGTTCCGCGATGTAGCCCACATCTCTTCGTGCTCTGGACTCCACCCCCACCATGAGGAGCACTCTGAGACGGCTCCACAGGCAGAGCGCCGATCTCTTGCCCGTGCATGAAAGGTCCTGGCCCCTGGCCGGTCACTCGCCCGATCACCCCACGTGGGCGGGGAGACGCGAACGCCCGCCCCGGCAGGCCGGGGCGGGCGTCACACCGAGGTGGCTCAGGCGGGGGTGATGTTCTCCGCCTGCGGGCCCTTCTGGCCCTGGACGACGTCGAAGTTCACCTTCTGGCCTTCCTGGAGCTCACGGAAGCCCGAGCTGGCGATGTTCGAGTAGTGGGCGAAGACATCCGGGCCTCCGCCGTCCTGCTCGATGAAGCCGAAGCCCTTTTCCGAGTTGAACCACTTGACTGTTCCGCTGGCCATTTTGCCCTCCAAGGGGACTGGAAATCGGTTCCCGCACCGCGCGGGACCCGGAGGTGATCGCCCTGGTCCTCAGAGGCTTTGAACAGCAAAGCGCCCGTGAACTCGCGCTCACGGGCGACCGGTACTTCGGAACCATGACAGCTGGCACTGACGCTACACCGCCCTTCACCTCTTCACCATGAGAACCACCGCACAGGGGGTAGGACGGGTGATTTGCGCCCGGCTCGTCCCTCGGTGGCATGGCGCTACGAGTCGAGGCCGCCTGGTCGGCTCGCCGGCCTCCCGGAGCAGCGGGTCCCACCGCACGGTCGAGCGCCGGCTGGTACCACCCCGCTGCCCCTACATGTGGTCGCGAGGCAGTGTCTCGTTCCAGGTACGGGAGAAGACCCGGCGGTCGTTTTCGAAGCCGTCCAGAGTGGCGTCGACGAAGAACTCGGTCTCGCTGGACCTCAGCGTGGTTCGGGTCTCCACCCGCACGTCCCAGTCGTCCCGACAAAATCGCATGGTCCAGGTCGCCTCTCCGCTGACCGAGGTGAAGTCGTCGGCGACGGCGCTGTACTTCTCGTAGGCCCGCAGGCCGACGTCGAGGTCGATGTCGTCGTAGCGCACCATGCCGCGATCCTTGACGATCTCCAGTTCGGAGTTGTAGCCGACCAGGTCTCGTTTGACCTCCCAGCGTTGTTCCGGAGGGGTCAGCTGGGTGGTGGCGAGGGGTGCTGTGCCCTCGGGCTCGCCGAACGGACGCTGGGGAAGGTGGTCGCGCTCACCCGCTGGGCGCAGCGGCAGTATCAGGCTGCTCGTGCCCTCGTAAACGCTCAACAGCACTGGCCGGGGCGGGGGCCAGGCGAGCGGCCAGTAGGAGGTGGACAGCGACAGCCGGATGCGGTGTCCGGGTGGGAAGGCCTGGGCCACGCCGTTGAGGTGGACGGTCGCCCGGTAGCGAGTGCCGGGTTCCAGCGGCTCCGGGGTTCCCGTCTCATTGCGGTGGGTGAGATTGAGCAGGCCGTAAGTGACGCGGGTGGCGCTACCGTCGGGGGCCACGTCGGACAGCCGGGCGGCGACCATGGCCACCGGTTCGCTGACCGAGAGGTCCAGTTCGACGCTGGGAGAGCCGAGGATCTCCACGGGCTCGGTGAGTCGGTCCGTCTGGAAGACCAATGAGCCGCCGTCCTCCTCCCGCTGGTCGTAGGGCAGGTCGGGTGGCGCGTTGTACGAGGCCCACTTGCCGGCGAACTGGCCGACGGACAGGGGCGACTGAACGGTCAGGACATCCTTGCTCGACGTCGTCTCACCAGGGGTGCCGATGCGGTGCCTGCTGAGGGGGTGGGCGGTCGGCTCGACATGCGGTGAGGGCCAGTGCGGTTCGCCCACCCAGCGGCCGGGCCGGTCCTCGTAGCGGGTGGAGGGCGGCACGCTGTCCTGCATCCACATCTGCAGCATCGGCCCGTCCATGATCCCGTTGTCGACGCCCTTGAGCCAGTGATCCCACCAGGCGACGACCTCTTGCAGATAACCGATGGCGGGGCCCGGTTCGCCGAGGTGGGGATACTTGTGCGACCACGGGCCGATCAGTCCCTTGCGTGGTACGTCCAGGTTCTCCAGCAGACGGGTCACCGCGTTGGAGTAGCCGTCTGCCCAGCCGCTCGAGGCGAGGACGGGGCAGCGCACGTCCCGGTAGTTCTCGCAGACCGAGGCGTGTTGCCAGTATGCGTCGCGGCGCTGGTGACGCAGCCAGTCCAGCGCCCACGGGCGGGTGTTCTCCAGGCGTTCGTGCCACATCTCGCGCCATCGCGCGCCTACCACGGAGGGGTCCGGCGGGCACGTGGCGTAGGCGAACATGGTGCCGGCTTCGGCCAGGTTGTCCGACAGCAGGGCTCCGCCCATGTAGTGCATGTCGTCGGCGTACCGGTCGTCGGTGAAGGAGGCGATGACGACAGCTCGTAGGCTCGGCGGTTGCCGTGCGGCGACCTGAAGGGCGGCGAACGCGCCCCAGGAGATACCCATCATGCCGGTGTTGCCGTCGCACCAGGGCTGCTCGGCCAGCCAGGCCAAGGTCTCCTCCGCGTCGCGCTGTTCCTGCTCCAGGTACTCGTCCGCCAGCACACCCTCCGACTCCCCCGTGCCCCGCAGATCGACGCGGACACAGGCGTAGCCGTGACCGGCGATGTAGGGGTGGTGGATGGAGTCGCGTACCGAGGACAGGTCGCGCTTGCGGTAGGGGATGTACTCCAGCACGGCCGGCACGGGTTCCGCGTCCGAGGAGACGGGACGCCAGATCCGGGCCGACAGGCAGATGCCATCGGACATGGGGACGGCGATGTGCTCCTCTTCCGTTGTCGCGTAGGGCAGGTTGCTCACAAAGCGCATACGGTCGGCTCTCTCCTTGTCTTTGCTCGGCTGGGCGGCTGGGCGGCTGGGCGGCTGGGCGGCTGCCGCGGACCCTGTTCGGCACACCGGTCGGACCGGGCCGTCCTGCCTCAGGTGTTCGTCCCGTCCCGGCCTTCCGGCGTGGGCCGGTTGAAGGTGAGATTCAAGGCGGCCACGCAGCGGTCGTACTTCTCCCGCAGATCCTCTTCGCTGTCCCCTCCGGTGAAGACGTGGGCCAGCTCAAAGCTGTAACTGTCCTGCTCGGGCATCTGCGACAGCCGCTGGCCCTCCCCGGGCACCATGTCGACCCGCACACCGGGGATCTCCCGCTCGATGCGCCTCAGGTCCTCCCGGGAAGGCACATCGTGCACCACACCGTCGGCGAACCAGCGGTAGTACCACTTGGCGGCCATCTTGTAGCGACCGGCGCCCTCGGGCAGGCGCGGGTCCTTGCCGAGAGCGAGGCTGATCATGCAGTGGTGGTTGGGCACGCCATCGACGTACTCGAACAGTTCGGCGTGCGACTGGGAGTGCCGGGGATTGATCTCCAGCAGGTTGATCGCGTCGGTCCGTGGATCGTAGAAGTACTCGATGCTGAAGGTCGCCGAGTCCATCCCTATCCGGCGTATCACGCGCTCGGAGACATCGTGCAGGCGCCGCACCACGGGCTCGGGGAGCGTGGAGGGGTACTCGTGGCGCAGAAAGGACGAGCTGTCGGGATAGTTGATGGAGTCCAGTGCACCGTAGACGGTGACCTCGCCGTGGTGGACGTACCCCTCGACCGCGACCTGGATTCCGGACAGCGCTTCCTCCGCCAGACACACCTGGCCTCCGATGCCCTCCATCTCCGGCGGCAGGTCCAGCTGGTCGAGGATGTACTGGAACGGGCGACCGACGCGGCCGACCCCCTCGCGGATCTCCTCTACCGCCGCGCGGAACTCCTCCTCGTTCTTCACGCCGAAGGCCAGCTCCGACGAGTACGACAGGGCGGGCTTGAGCCACATCGGGTAACGGACGCCCTCGGGCGGGCGCGGGTCCCGGGCCTCCAGATCGACCCGGCCGAAGCGCGGGTGCTCCTCCACGACCTTCTGCTGCTCCAGGCGGCTCCAGTACTTGTGCTCGCACTTGACGACCGACTCCAAAGTGGTGCTGCGCGTGCCGTACCGCTCACTCAGGATGGGCACGAGTGTGCTCACCGGGAAGTCCCAGTAACCGACGATCGCGTCGATGCTTCCGTCGAAAGCGTTCAATACGCCCTCCGCCTTCTCCAGAAGCCCGGGCACGGACACCTCGCCGACCTGCAGCTCCTGCGTGGTCAAGAGCGGGTGGAAGCGGTACTCCCGAGCATCCGGCACGCTCAGCAGGGTGTTCAGGTTGGCGTCGTCCAGACCGATCACGAAGATGTTCTTCTCGCTCACCGAATCTCCTCGGGCATGTGGTGTCTTGTGTCCGGGGCCTTTCGATCTCGCCACGCAGTGGCCGGCCGGGGTCAGCAGGGACGGTCAGTGCCGAGTACGGAGTCGTCCTCGGGGCGGGCCCCGGGGAGCCGGTGACGGGCTGCCACGAGAGCGGCGGCGACGTCGCTCGTGCCGGTCGAGACGCATAGCGTGTACGCCAGATCGTCCATGCGCTGTCGCGCCTGCGACGACCCCTCCTCAGCGCGCAGCACACGCAGTGCGTCGTACTGTTCGATCAGATTGCGCAGAATGACAGGGTGAGCCATCAGCACGGGGAGAGCCTCCTTCAGGCAAGGCTGCTGCGGACGGGGGTTGCCTCCCGCCTACCCCCCGCCTCGCCCGACATGCCGTCGCCTCGTCGAGCTCACGATCACGGAGGTGCACTCCATCGGCCTGGAGGCGGACCGTCCGCGGTCGGTGCCGTTGTCGCACGGCTGTATCTCGGGTGCCCCTGAAGCCGCATGCGCGTCGCGCTCTCAGAGCGACAGCAGCCCGCCTCCTCACCTCGACGTGATCACCTGATCACGCGCCCCGCAGCAGCAGCCAGTGCGCATCGAACCACGTTCGCCCGGTCACCCGTCCTCTGGCGCCGGGACGGCTGCGGCCAGTCGGTCGGTGATCTCTTCGGCGGTCAGTACGAGCGCGAAGCCCTTGCGCAGGACAGCGAGTTCCGCTTCCTGCCGGGATTCGTCGTCGGTGGCCGTGACATCAGATCCGAAGACGACCTTGTAGCCGCGTTCGTACGCCTGCCGGGCCGTGGTGCCGCAGCAGTAGTTGGTGAGCGTCCCTGTGACGATGACCGTGTCCCGGCCGAGGTTGCGCAGCATTGTGTCGAGCGGGGTGTCGTAGAACGCGCCGTAGGAGGGCTTGCGGATCAGGGCCTCGTCGGGGCGGCGGCCCATCTGGTCCCCTACCTCGGCGGGGCCGGGCCGGCGCCAGTCGGTGTCGGCGTGCGGGAGGAACCGAAGGGCGTGCGGCCGGTCCAGTCCGAGATGGGTGTCGTCGAAGACGGTCCAGATCACGGGGATGGAGGCGGCCCGGCACCCTTCGACCAGCTGCCGGAGCCGGGGCGCCATCCGGGTTGCCGCGGGCACCCAGTAGGGGCTCCAGCCGGGCCGGAGGAATTCGTCCTGCATGTCGATGACCAGCAGCGCCGTCCGTTCGGGCCGTATGCCGAACGATGCGCGGCCGTGCTCGTAGGCGTTGCGCGCCCGCGCGGTCACCCATTCCTCGGTGTATGCCATCCCCGCCCCCTGCATCGATTCGAGGTACCTCGTTTCGATGTGCGAGAGTAGCAGCATGCTCGAACTCGCGATCCTGGGATTCCTTGCCGAGGGACCGCTGCACGGCTACCAACTGCGCCACCGGATAGCGCATTTGTCCGGCCATGCCCGGCCGGTCAGCGACGGCAGCCTCTACCCGGCGATCAACCGGCTGGTCAACGCCGGGCTGCTGGACCGGCGAACCGAACCGGGCGCCTCGGCCGCCCAGCGGCACACCCTGAACCTGACCGACGTCGGCCGCTGCGAGCTGCTGCGCCGGCTGCGGAATGCCGACGGCCTGGACATCAGCGACAGCACCCGGTACTTCACGGTCCTGGCCTTCCTCTCCCAGCTTCCCGACACCGCCGACCGGCACGCGGTACTGCGTCGGCGGCTGGCATTCCTGGAACAGCCCGCGAGCTTCTTCCACGACGGTGACCGCCCACTGGGAGCCGAGGACACCGACGACCCCTACCGCCGCGGCATGCTCACCATCGCTCGTGCCACCAGCCGCGCGGAACAGTCCTGGCTGCGGCAGGTCCTGGCCTGACGCGCGCGGCAGGCCCCATGCCCGCTGCGAGGATCGCCGACGTGACGTTCACCGGCGACGACCGGCGTCTACGCGCCGTCGTCGGCAGGGCGAACGTCGGTCTGATGCGGCACTAGGTGAGGCTCGACGGGACGATCCCGTAACGGCGCATCTTGCGGTACATGGTGGCGCGGGAGATGCCGAGGTCCTGTGCGGTGCGCTGGACGTTGGAGTTGCGGTCCATCAGCCCACGCAGAATGGCGTCCCGTTCCAGCGCTTCGATGGCGGTCAGGACCTTGTGGGACGACACCCGGCATTCCGGTGGGAGATCGTCCACTTGGATTGTCCCGCCCAACGGGCGCCGTGCGAGGCCGCGGATCACCGACTCCAGCTGCCGGACATTTTCCGGCCAGGGGCAGCGCTCCAGCATCGCCAGCGCATCCGGGGAGCAGCTGCTCTCTCCGCTTGGCCGATATTTGAGCAGGAAGAACCGAACCAGGTGCTCGATGTCGCCATAGCGATGACGCAGGGGCGGCACCTCCACCGAGGCGCCGCACAGACGGTCGAGCTCGTCGTCGGTCGTGACCATGGACGGTTGGCTGGTCATGATCAGTTGCCCGGCGGCGGTCCCGTCGGGGTGCGCCAGCAGGCTTGTCAGCTGCCGGCGCAGCTGATCGCCCAGCAGGTGGACGTCGCGCAGCACGACCACGGTCGACGGCCTGGCACGCAACTCGCGGACATCGCGAAGCCAGTGCTCGGTGGCGTGCGGTGACTCCGACAGCGGCGCGTCCACCATCTCGAGCCGGCGCCCGGCACTGTGGGCTCGGTGGACGGCATGGACCAGCGTCCGCTTGCCGGCACCGGCTTCGCCCACGAGATGGAGCCAGGATCCGGCGACGAACGCCGCCTCGGTCTCGGCGACCGCGCGCAGCCATTGCGGGGAGGAGCCCACCAACCCCAGGCCCGATCGTCCGGGGCCGGCGGAAAGGACGGGTCCGGGCTGGGGACGTCCGATGATCCGGACCCGGAAGATGGCGCCCGCGTCGCTGTCCTCGCGCCGGCTTCGGCTGACCCGGAGTTCGGCGACTCGTCCGGAGGGGAGGGCAATGCTCCGTGTCCCTTCGAACCGGGCATCGCCGGCGATCTCTCGTGCGTGGTCGAGCAGCGCGTAGTGATCCGGACCTGTCACGGCTGATCTGAACTGCTCGTTCATCATGACGACTTCACGATTGAGGGCCAGGACAGGACCCGGGCGCACCGAGGAGCAGGCGTCCATGTAGTCCTGGAACAGGGCCCGTTCCCGTCGCGAGCTGATGGCGGCGATCTCACCTTCGATCTGGCCCGCGACAGAGCGGGCCAGGGCCATGAGCATCCCGGCGGAGCCCTGACGGAGCGTGGTCAGGTTGAAGGCTCCCAGCAGCGTGCGCCGGACAGGATGCAGGATCGGCACGGCCGCGCAGTGGAAGTCCCGCAGCTCCTCGACGTAGTGCTGGCTGCCGGCGATCATGACCGGACGGCCGCTGGCCAACGCGGTCCCGATGCCGTTTGTGCCCACGTAGCGCTCGGCGAACACGTGGCCCGGGGCCAATTGCACTCGGTTGAGCCGCGTCGTCAGACCCTCGTGGGAGAGCTTGCGGGACAGCACCACGCCGTCCCGGTCCGTGATCATCGTGGACACCGGGTCGTCGGCAAGCTGCTCGTGCAGCCTGTTCACGATCGGCAGCGCCGCCTTGGCGAGCGGGCTGTCCAGATTGGGATTCTCGAGGTACGGAGCCTCGATGCAGCTCGACTTCACCTCGTACTCGATCGAGCGCTGCCACGAAGCGACCACGAGCGGGCGGGCACTGTGATCCTTGGTGACTTCCAGATACAGCTCTCTGGCCGCTGTCAGCGAGCTGCCAGGTGGGCGTCGGGGCATTTAACACTTCCGTATCACGCGCGTCATCCCTCGATGGACTGATTGGAACAGCTCGATGACACCGCGCCTATGCCGTGTATCACATTGAGACATCCGGGGACCCTTTCTGAGACATCGGCCTGCGAGCAGCGGCCTGTGTAATCGGCGCACCATCCACCGCCGATTCGCAGGGAGCGCCATGAAAGCCGTGCAGGTCACCGAGTACGACGAGCCGCCAGTGCTCGTGGATGTGCCGGACCCGCAGATCACCGGTCCGCTGGATGTGATCGTGAAGGTGGGAGGTGCGGGGGTCTGCCGCACCGATCTCCATATTCTCGAAGGACAGTGGGCCGCCAAGAGCGGCGTTGTCCTGCCCTACACCATCGGCCATGAGAACGCCGGCTGGGTACAGGAGGTGGGGCAGGCCGTCACCAACGTCAAGGTCGGCGACCCGGTCATCCTGCACCCGCTCGTGACCTGCGGTCTGTGCCGGGCCTGCCGGGCCGGCGACGACGTGCACTGCATGAGCTCGGCCTTCCCGGGGATCGACGCCGACGGCGGGTATGCCGAGTACCTGAAGACCACCGCCCGCTCGGTCGTGGCACTCGACCCGTCCCTCGAGCCGGCCTCGGTGGCGGCTCTGGCCGATGCCGGGCTCACGGCGTACCACGCCGTCGCCAAGGCGGCCCGGATCCTGCGACCGGGTGACCGGGCCGTGGTGATCGGCGCCGGAGGTCTCGGGCACATCGGTATTCAGGTGCTCCGGGCTCTCTCTCCGGTCGAGATCATCGTGATCGACCGGAGCGCGGATGCCCTCGCCCTCGCCAAGGAGCTCGGGGCCGAACACACGCTGGTCGCCGACGGCAGTGAGACCGAGCGCGTACGGGAGCTCACCGGAGGGCACGGGGCGGAGGCGGTTCTGGACTTCGTCGGCGAGGGGGGTGCCGTCGAGACGGGCGTGGCCTGCCTGCGCCGTAACGGCAACTACTACGTGATCGGTTACGGCGGCCGGCTCGACGTTCCGACGATCGATGTCATCTCCACCGAGATCAACTTCATCGGCAACCTCGTGGGGTCCTACAACGACCTGTCCGAACTGATGGTGCTGGCAGCCCAGGGCAAGGTCGGCCTGCACACCCAGCGGTACCCCCTGGCGTCCTTCCAGGACGCCCTCGACGACTTGTCCGCCGGTGCCGTACGCGGCAGAGCGATCTTGATTCCCTGACGGTCGAAGGAGCACTCCCATGCGCAAGAGTTCGTACAAGGGCGTGGTCGCCGCCGCGATCGCCGTGGCCCTCTCCGCCACCGCCTGCACCGGGCAGGGTCCGGTGGAGAACAAGCCCGACAAGCCCGCGATGTTCAAGCCGGGGTCGGAGATCAGCTACAAGGCGTACAGCAAGGCGTACCCCGCGACGAAGGTCAAGGACGTCCCGGGGCCGTGCAGCTATGAGTCGATCAGCCGTAAGGACTACTCCGGACAGACTCTGAAGATCATCAGCCATGCCGTCCCCGTCATCGGCGAGCCGACCCAGCTGCACGCCCGGCAGTTCGAGGAGATCACCGGGGCGAAGGTGCAGGTGGTCAACGTCCCCTTCGGGGAGCTGCACCAGAAGATCCTCACGCCCCTGCAAGCGGGCCAGCCGGCGTACGACGTCATGTTCTACCCCTCCTTGTGGATCGGTGACATGGCCCCCTATCTGGCCCCGGTGCCGAAGAAGTATCTGGACACTCCCGGCATGAAGGACGTCACCAAGGCCTACATGGACGTGGCGACCTGGGACGGGCAGGTCGTGCAGTACCCCGTGGACGGCGACAGGCACTATCTCAAGGTCCGCACGGATGTCCTCGAGGACCCGAAGCAGCAGGCGGCGTACAAGGCGGCCACGGGCAAGGACCTCCGGACTCCCAGGACGTGGGCCGAATACCAGGACGTGGCCGCGTTCTTCAGCGGCAAGGACGTCGACGGTGACGGCAAGCCGAACTTCGGCAGTGCCGAGGTGACCAAGCGTGACGACCTGACGTTCTCGGCGTTCATCAGCCGTGCGGCGCCGTACGTCAGGCACCCGGATGTCGAGGGTGGCCTCTTCTTCGACGTCGACACCATGAAACCGCTGATCAACACGCCCGGTTTCGTACGCGCCCTCGAGGACATGGTGAAGGCCAAGTCGACCTGGGCACCGGGCGGCGCCAACTTCGGTCTGGGGGACGAAATCCTGTCCTTCGGCGGTGGCCAGAGCGTGATGTCCTACTCGTGGGACGACGCCTTCATCCAAGGTCAGCAGCCGGATGGCAAGATCCGCAACAAGATCAAGGCGGCGGAGTTGCCGGGCTCCGAGGAGGTCTACAACCGCACCACGAAGAAGTGGGACAAGAAGCCCAACCAGGCTCCCTACTTCACCTGGGGCTGGACCTCGGCGGTGGCCAAGGGCGCGCGCAACCAGGACATGGCCTTCGACTATCTGTGCTTCTTCAGCAACGAGGCCAACACCGCTCTCGACCTGACCATCGGTCGTTTCGGTGTCAACCCCTACCGCAACGCGCACTTCAGCGCGGAATTCTGGGAGCAGCAGGGCTGGGACAGGGACGTCGCCGAGTCGTACGTCGAGACGCTCTCCGGCATGGAGTCGAGCATCAACCGCGTCTTCGACCTGCGCGTACCGGGTGTCAACGGGTACATGTCCGCACTGGCAGACGGCGTCGCCGCGGCTCTGGCGGGACAGAAGTCTCCGCAGCGCGCGCTGGACGACGTGGCCGCGGAGTGGGACACCATCACCGGCCAGATCGGCAAGGACAAGGTCCAGAGCGCCTATCGACACGTGGTCGCACTCGAGGACAACTGACCTGATCGCGGGACGCCCCGGGTGGCCGGCCGAGCCGGTCGGCCACCCGGGGGCGCCCACCCACTTCCGCAAGGACAACCATGGAAGCTCTGCGCCGGCACAAGAGCATGTTCCTCCTCCCAGGACTGCTCACGCTCGCACTCATCATCATCTTTCCGCTTCTGTTCACCATCCGTGTCAGCTTTTCCGGCTGGAACGTGAGCAACCCCCAGATGGACTTCATCGGAGGTGCCAACTACGCCACGATGCTGCAGGACAGCCGATTCTGGGCCTCGATCATGCGCCTGGGCCTGCTGGCGGGCGGCACAGTCCTGATCCAGTACGTGATCGGGTTCGGGATGGCCCTGCTCGTCTGGCGTGAGACACGCGGCCGCCGTCTGTGGCGGGTGCTGTTCCTCGTTCCCATGATGACCACTCCCGTGGTGATGGCCGCCATCTGGCAGATGATCTTCCACGAGTCGCTGGGGCCGGTGAACGATCTGCTCGGGATGCTCGGGCTGACCAAGGTTCCGTGGCTCACCGAGTCCGGTCCGGCGCTGGTTGCGCTGATGACCGTCGAGGTATGGCAGTGGACCCCGTTCATGTTCCTGCTGCTGCTGGCCGGCCTGTTGAGTCTCCCCAAGGAACCGTTCATGGCCGCGGCCATCGACGGGGCGGACGCTTGGCGCACCTTCCGGAAGGTGACCTTCCCGCTCATGGCGCCGGTGTCGGTCGCGGCGATCATCATCCGGCTGATCGAGGCGTCCAAGCTTTCCGACAGCGTCTACGTGCTGACCTCCGGGGGGCCGGGCTCCGCCACGGAGACGCCGGGTTACTACCTCTACATCCAAGGGCTCAGGGATCAGCAGACCGGGTACAGCGGGGCGATGTCCCTGACCTACCTGGTCCTGATGATCGTCACGCTCACGGTTGTCGCCGCCCTACTCGCCAGGGCCTTCAAGCTGAAGGGGGACTCATGAGGTCGCGCCTTTATCCCGTATTCAAGTACACCGTGATCGCCCTCTGGGCCTGCTTCGTCGCGGGGCCGTTCCTCTGGGCCATGACGACCAGTTTCAAGGACGTCAACGGCGTCCAGGGTGGTGCCACTTACCTGCCATGGCTGCAGTACGAACCCACCGTCACCGGGTGGCGCAACATCTTCGGCGGAGCCGGGGGTGTCGATGTGATGCAGCCCTTCGTCAACAGCGCCATCGTCACCATCGCCGCCTCGGCCATCAGTCTCGTCCTCGGCTCCCTGGCCGCCTACGCGTTGTCCCGGTACCGCTTCAAGTTCGGCTTCGTCAAGAACAGCGACATCATCTTCTTCTTCGTGTCACAGCGGATCATGCCGCCCGTCGTCCTGGTGATCCCGTTCTTCTACCTGCTCCAGTGGACGGGCCTGCTGGACACCATCCTCGGCCTGGTCATCGTGACGGTCGCCCTGCTGCTGCCGATCGCGGTCTGGGTGATGGTCGACTTCTTCAACGGCATTCCGCGTGAGATCGACGAAATGGCCATGCTCGACGGCTGCGGCCCGTTCCAGACCTTCGTGCGTGCGATCCTGCCGAATTCCCTGCCCGGGCTGACCGTGGCCGCGATGTTCTGTGTCGTGTTCGGCTGGAACGACTTCTTCTTCGCCTTCCGGCTGACCTTCACCGAGGTCCAGACCCTGCCCCAGGCGGTCGTCGCCCTCAACTCGTCCATCCCGCCCTGGTGGACGCTGTCCGCCGCCGCCCTGTTCGGCGTGACGCCGCTGGTTCTTCTCGCGCTCCGGGTCGAACGCTATCTGTCCAAAGGCAACCTCTCGGGAGCGGTCCGATGAAGCTGAGCACCACTGATCTGAGCGCCACCGATCTGTGCCTGACCGTCGACGGCGTCGATCATCTCAAGGAGGTGACCGCGGTCTTTCTGCCGGGACGGCTCCACACCGTCATCGGCCGGACGATGGCGGGAAAGACCACGCTGCTGCGGGCACTGGCCGGTCTCCAGGCGGTCGACTCCGGCTCCCTGACCAGGGAGGGAGCCGACTTCCTGAAGACGCCGGTCTGGCGACGCGACACCGCCATGGTCTACCAGCAGTTCATCAACTACCCACATCTCAATGTGTTCGACAACGTCGCCTTCCCGCTCAAGCGGGCGGGACTGTCACGAGACGAGATCCGGCGGCGTGTCAGGGAGAGCCTGGCACGTGTCGGCCTTGCCGACTTCGAGCGGCGCAAGCCGTCTCAGCTCTCCGGCGGCCAGCAGCAGCGAGTTGCGCTGGCTCGGGCGCTCGCCCGCTCCACGGGCATCCTCCTGCTCGACGAGCCGCTGGCCAATCTGGACTACAAGTTGCGTGAACAGTTGCGAGACGAGTTCAAGACCCTCTTCTCGGACCAGGGCGACACCATTGTGATCTACACGACCACCGAGCCCGCCGAGGCGATGATGCTCGGTGACGTGGTGCTGGTCATGCACGAGGGACGGATCCTCCAGATCGGTCCTCCGCAGGAGGTCTTCGAGCGCCCGGCGACGACCACGGTGGCGTCCATCATCAACGACCCGCCCATGAACATCTTCACGGGCCGCATCGAGAGCGGTCAGGTCACGGTGGCCGGCTTCCAGGCCACGCACGTGTCCGCGCATCTCGCCGATCTGCCCGACGGCGCCTACCAGTTCGGCCTGCGCGCGACGGACGTCGGCCTGGCGTCCGCCGGCGTCGAGGGCGAGGTCACCTTCGTCGAGATCTCCGGATCGGAGACGTTTGTCCATGCGGCCGTCGGCGAGACCCCGTTCGTCATACAGATCGAGGGCATCCATGACGTCGCTCTGGGTGATCTCGTGAAACTGCGACTGCGTCCCGAGCGTTTGTTCGCCTTCGACGAGCAGGGAACGCTCGTGCGGACACCTTCATACGATCTCACTTCAGTGGAAGGGCGTTGACATGACGCAGTTGGACATCGTCGACGTCGGGCACAGCTACACGCACGGGGCCGAAGAGGAGCAGTGGGCTCTCAAGCCACTCGGGCTGACCTTCGAGGCCGGCAAGACCTACGCACTGGTCGGGCCGTCGGGCTGCGGCAAGACCACGCTGCTGAACATCCTGTCCGGGCTGGTCAGGCCGTCACAGGGCCAGGTCCTCTTCGACGGTGCGGACGTCACTGCGCTGCCCACCAAGGCGCGCAACATCGCCCAGGTTTTCCAGTTTCCCGTCATCTACCAGTCGATGACGGTGTACGAGAACCTCGCCTTCCCCCTGCAGTGCCGCCGGTGGGACAAGGCGAGGATCGATGCCAAGGTCCATCAGGTCGCCGAGGCGCTGGACCTGGACGACCGGCTCAGACAGCCCGCCCGGCAGCTCACCGCCGACGACAAGCAGCTCATCTCGCTCGGCCGTGGTCTTGTCCGTGACGATGTGGCCGCCGTGCTGATGGACGAGCCGCTGACCGTCATCGATCCACAGCTGAAGCACTCGCTGCGGCGCAAGATCCGTGAGATCACGGAGCAGTTCCGGCCCACAGTCATCTACGTCACCCACGACCAGTACGAAGCAATGAGCATTGCGCAGGAAGTGCTGGTCATGAAGGACGGCCGGGCCATGCAGCAGGGCACCCCGGAGCAGCTTTTCGAGGCCCCCTCGTCAACGTACGTCGGCTACTTCATCGGATCACCGGCAATGAACTTCCTGACCGTGGACCGGACACACGGGAACGTCACCCTGGGGGGCCGGGCCCTGGCCATGGCATGGGACTTTCCGCAGAGCACCACCGACGACCAGGTGGGCATCCGGCCCGAGTACGTCAAAGTCGTCACGGAACCCGGGCCCAATACGTTTCCCGCCAGACTTCGGGGCGTCCGGGATCACGGGCCGCAGCGCGTGCTCGAGATGGAGGTGGCGAGCCAGCTCCTCCGGGCGAAGGTGCCGCGGGAGGAAGGCATTCCGGCGATGGAGGAGTTCCTGGTGCATCTGCCTCGCGCCAAGGCCCTCCCCTACGCGGACGGTCGCCTGGTACTCCAGTCGTAGATCCTGCCGTTGCCGAGGGCAGGTCAGTTGCTGCCGGCGGGAGGAAGAGACGCCCGCGCCCTCTGCGGCTCCCGGAGCAGCGTGTACACCGCGTCACCGCAGCGGACGGAAGCCGATCTCGGCTTCCACGCCGAGCGATGACCCACCTTTCGGCGTCCGAGTCGTTCGCTGGTCTTGATCCCGTTGCGTGCGATCCGGACGCCGATGTGTTTGCCCCATGGCCGGTTCCGCGGGGGGTGTCGTAGGCCTTGCCGGTGTGCAGGCGTTGGGGCTTGGATCCAGTCGCGTGGGATTTCGTGGTCGACCGGATCCTGCTCAGAGTCGGAGAACCTTGCGATGCAGCCGGCTGCCGGCGTCATCGCCGGGCCGGGCCATTGGGGCCGGAGACGGCGCCGAGCTGGGTGAGACCGGCCAGCACGTCGGTGCAGGTCCAGTACTCGACGAACATGCCGCCGCAGACGCGCAGGATGTCGTGGCCGCTGAAGACGATTGCGGTGCCGACCGGCGCCGTGGCCTCGTCAAGACCGCCGGTGTAGCGAGCACGCATCGTCCACCGCGCCGCGATCAGGTCACCCTCGACGATCGGCCCGACATCCACGGTGATGGCGATGTCGCCAAAGGCCGCCATGGTCTGCTCGATCTCGGGAAGCATCCGGGCGGGGCCCCTGATCGCCCCCGAGTCGCTGCCGTCCGGCCGAGCCTGATGCACGACGAAGTCGGGGGCGAGGATCTCATGTGCATGGCTGAAGTCGCCGCGCCACAAATCGGACCAGCGGCCGTACAGCTCGCGCATCCGGTCAGCAGGCAGGGTGTTCACAATGCTCTCCCGTCAACGAGTACAATCTGCGTCACACATCATCTGCGTGACGCAGGTAATTGAAAGGTGGATGCCGGGCCGTGTCAAACCGGAATCGTGCGGACCTGCTCGCTGCCGTCACCGTGGCCGCCCGGCGGCAGCATGCCGCGTACGCCCTGTTCAACCAGGCCATGGCGGACCAACTCGGGCTGCATCCGACGGACCTGCAGTGCGTCAGCCTGCTCGGCCTTGAGCCCGAACCTCTCACCACGGGTGAGATCGCAAAGTTGACCGGCCTGACCTCGGGTTCGGCCACCCGGCTCGTCGACCGGCTGGAGCGGGCCGGGCTGGTCCACAGGCGGCCGGACCCGCACGACCGCAGGAGAACCCGGGTCTCACTGACCGCTCAGCGTTCCCCGGAGGCCGAGGCCGCTTGGGACGCGCCCGGCAGCGCCTTCGCGGAAGTGCTCGACGACTTCACCGACGAGGATCTCGAAGTGGTCGAGCGGTACCTGCGTCGCGCCACCCAGGTGGGATCCGAGCAGGCCGAACGGCTGAGGAAGCAATAGCCCAAGCCCGGGTCGGCCTGAATTCGGCGTCCACGCTGCGGCAAACTTTCCCGCGGGGTCGTGCGTGTGGTCGTCGCTCGAGCCCGGGTGCTGTGTCACCGGTGCTTTCGACGCCGCACACGTGCACTCTGACGGCTCCCCAGGCGGTGCTTCGGCTGGTGACGCTTGCGGCGCTTGCCCGACCGGTTCACCGCAGCCTGCGCACGGGGCTGGACAGGAGGACCTGCTTGCCTGAGGCTCTCAATGGCGTTCTCGATCTTGCGCAACGCGTCCTCGGCCCGCCCCGGCTCCTCGGCGTCGAGCCGGGCGAACGATTGCTTGGCCTGTTCGTGCGCGCGCAGGACCTTGCTCCGGGGGCGGCCTCTGCCCCCGAACGACTCGGCCAGCACCGCTTGCGCATGTGCTCTGTGGAACCTGAGCTTCCAGGCGCGTACATCCATCTCGTCGTACAGGGACAGCGCCCGCCGGGCAGCGGCCTCGGCCCGTCCGAAGGTCTGCCGTGTGGCGGGAGTGACGCGGTAGGGCGGGGCCGTGGCATCCAGCGCGAGCACTACTTCCGCTTCCAGGCAGCTCGTCCATGCCTCATGGACGCGATTGGCCCATCTGTCCTCTGGGCGCATCCTCTCGTACTGTTCCAACGCCTGCTCGACATGATCCAACGCCTGCCGCAGGTCTTCTTGCCGGTTCTCGGCCGGCCGGGAACGCGCTCTGCCCAGGTGCGCGTCCGCCAGCCGGCCCAGCGCGAGGGCGTGTTGCGGCCGTACGGCTTCGCGGTACTCCCGCTCCAGGGCGTTGTAATGGCCGCCCACCGCTTCGCTGTGCCTGGCGATGCTTGCGTCCCACTCTTCCCTCGCGGCGTGCTGGACGCCGAGGACGGAGAGGGCTTCGGCGATGTCCCGCTTCCAGAGGCCGGGACGCCTCTTGCGCAGGGCTTCGTATGTCTCGACGCTCTCGGTGGCCCTCGCCACTGCTTGATCGACGCGTCCGCTTGCGCCGAGTTGCCAGGCCAGGCCGCGCAGCGCGAACGCCTTCATGCCCTGGATCTCGTCAGGCTCGTACTCGTCGTCTTCGCGTTCCTCCGGCAACTGCTCGATCAGTTCACACGCCTCGGCCGCTGCTTGCTGAGCCTCGCGCTGGCGGCCGATGCGATGGGCTGCCGTGGCCAGGGTGCACAAAGCCTTCACCAGGCCGAAAGCGTGCCTCCGGGTGGGGCTGTGCTGGAACAACGGTTCCAGGCGCCGTATGGCGTCACGGGCGCAGTTGTCGGCATCCTCGAATCGCCCGACGTCGACAAGCCGGTCAGCCAGGTTTTTGAGGGCATCGGCCAGGCAGAACTCG
This sequence comes from Streptomyces sp. ISL-10, assembly GCF_018614575.1. Taxonomy (GTDB): domain Bacteria; phylum Actinomycetota; class Actinomycetes; order Streptomycetales; family Streptomycetaceae; genus Streptomyces. The sequence continues at coordinate 319,330 of NZ_JAGGOJ010000008.1, read as the reverse complement.
TGTTCTTCGGACGGAAAGAGTTGTTGCAGCGCATGGTAGGTGTCGACGGATTGCCCGGCGACCTCGTGTGCCCGAATGCGCAGACCTGAACTGGCCAGGTACAGCGACCACCGTTGCAGGGCATGAGCCAGTCCTCTGCGGCTCTCCTGAGTCGGCGGTCCATCGGCGCGCCGGTAGTACTGCGCTGCGTGTTCCGCGACGGCCGTGGCCAACTCCAGCAGGGCGTCGGGGCAGGACACGTCGAGTTCCCGCAGGACCTGGGCGGCGACCTCCTGCGCCGACTCCTTGCGCAGTGTGGAGTTCAGTGCGGCGGCCAGCGAGGTACCAATGGCGCTCGCGAACTGGTCCTGATCGGCCGCGGCGACCTGCTTGACCAGCCTGATGACCGGGCGGGCGTGGTCCCGCAGTGCCTGCTCCAGCGCCTCGCGGGCCCTTTGCTGAGCCGACGGCTCGTCCATGCCGTTCGCCGATGTCCTCGGGTCATCGGACCGCGAGCCGTCGGATCCTGCCGTGAGCTGCAGGACTTGGAGCACATTGAGTATCTGGCGCGCTTGGTCGGTCGCGGCCTTGGGAATCCCCGGCCCTCCTCCACCGACATCGAGCAATCTCGGGGCCAGATCGGGAAAGGTCGCGATCACCTTGGCTCCGAGCCGCTCGGCAAGCCTCAGCGGTTGCAGCGAACGCAGGTAGCCATCTCCGGTGAACTCCGCATGCTGCCAGCGGGCAAACGCGCGCGTCAGCCATTCCGGCTCGTCCGCGAGGTCGGGGACGAGCCGGAGCCGACGTGCAGCTTCGGTTTCCTGCTCTCCGTCCGTCTCGCCGTCGGCCACCGCCAGGCTGGAGACGGCGACGATCCGCTCGAGCAGGACCGGGTCGTGCGGGAGTTTCTGTCTCTCGGCAGACGCCTCCCACCCTTCGCGTTCCACGTCGATGGCGTAGTCCAGCAACGCATTGGCCCGTGAGCGTGAGGGCGGACCCACTGCAGCCGAGGGCATCTTGCCGATGCCGGTGCGTGCGTCGACCAGCGCCTGGATCAGGATGAGCAAGTAGCTGCCGAAATCAGGCCCATCGAGGCTGGGCACGCTCGGGTCGACCGTCGGTGCGGGGGGACTCTCGCTCTGCTCGTACCAGCTCCTGAAGGCGGCAAACGCTGCGCGGTAGACGTCTTCACGGTCGGATTCATGCAGCGGCAGAAGCGGCGGGGGATCCTCTTCGTCGACGAGTGATTCGTACCGCCGCTTGATCGCCTGCCACCACAGTCCGCTGCTGTGGGCGACGGCCAGGATACGCAGAGGGTGGTGGGTGTGGCGCTCGGCGGATTCGCTGAGGAGAACGTCCAACTGACCGGCATGGGCATCAGCGTCGTCAATGACGAGCAGTCGTCTCTCCTTCAAGTTGCAGACACTGGAGAATTCCACGTGCAGCGGGTCGACGACACCGGTGACCCAACCCCTCCTGGCCATCTTGCGGCAGAGCTCACGGGCGAGCCGGGACTTCCCGACGGTACTGCCCCCCGAGAGCAGGCGAATGCGCTGTCCGTCACCGAGTTCACACCAATCGACCAGTGCGTTGAGCTGCTCTGTGCGACCTCGGAACGGCACGACTCCATAGCGGGACTCGAGCAGGTCCGCCTCGGACCACTGATCGCGTGGTGGCAGAGGGCTGTATGCAGGCTTGAGTATGTCGCCACCCGCCCATACGGGGTCCAGCGAAACACGCGCAGGCGCCGTCTCCCTCCTGGTCCTCAGCAGACACGCGTTCGCCTCGGCCAGGCCCTCGTCACCGAAGACCCTGCTGACCGGCAGTGCCGTCAGCCGCCCCTCGATCGTGGCGCGATCCTCCGTGACCACACCCACCAGGTGGTCCTCGCTGAACAGAGCCGCGCCCGACATACCGCTCCACAATGACGCGCCTCCGTCGGCCGGTGACGATCCCGTATGGATCTGGAAGTTCACCCGCCTGACTTCGCGCCTCGACCCCGTGAGCGGCAGGACGGATCCCCGAACGTCCTCCACGTTCATCAACCGCTTCGAGCCGGCCTGCTCCACTGCCGACCTCGGAAAGCCCAGCGCCTGTGCCGAAACGGCGTCCTCGCCGACGAGACGGCCCAACCGCACTTCGCCACACCGGCCGCCCTGACCCATCTGGAACGGGTCGTCGGTACTGGATTCCAGGAGCGCGAAATCGAACTCCTCGGCTCCATTGACCGCGACGCGGAAGGTCCGCTCGTCGGAGAGTTCGTAACTCCCCTCGTGTCGCGAGTATTTGCGGACCGTGGCTGAGGAATCCTTCGGGCCGACGCAGTGACCGGCCGTGAGGATGAGATCCGGCGTCAGCAGATACCCCGAGCCTCGTTTGCCCTCCGCGCTGAGCGAGACCAAGCACTCGGCGTCCAGTCCAGTCATTCTGCGCCTTCTCCCTCATCGGCGATGAGAGTGATGCGGGGCAGCTTGAGGGCCAGCTTTATCCGGTGAGTCGTGGCATCACCGCGCGCGATCTCGCCACCGGCCTGCACCACCCAGAACTGAACGCCGGCCTTGCCTGCGGCGTTCCGGGTGATCTGGACAGTGGCCTCCAATTCGACGTCGTCGATGCTGAACTGCAGTTTCTCTCCCAGAGCTCGCTGCTGGGCATCTTCCAACTCACGGCGCAGCCCAGTGACCATATCCGCGAGACCCAACCCATTGGTCTGGCCCACCTGTTCACGGTCTGCCATCGCGGTACTCCATCCTGAAGGAGTTCCTGCATCGGCGCAGGGCTGTTCGCTGCGCCGTCCCGGGCTTGGATTCGCCGCCAGGCCAGTGGCCAGGATTGCGGGGCCATCGAGGAACTCGGCATGGAACAGAGCCTGTGGCCCTGGGTAAGTGCGCACCTGTGGCCCTGGGTAAGTGCGCCCCACTGTCAGGGCTTCCGGCGGAAGCCACCTGTATGGGCAATTCTTCAAAATTCCTCGGGGTGCGGCAACTCGATCAGGGGAGCTGCACATGTGCGTGCACATCGCCCGCGCGACGTCTCTCGTGTGATCCTGTGGCTGGTGTGAGAGCCCGCCTGGTTTCGCCCTCGGAGCGCGTCGAGACGGGCTGACAGGACCAGGCCCAGCTGCGATATCGCCGCCCGGCAAGGTCTGCTCGGCCGCACCGTCAGCCGCAGCTCGACCCTCCTGGAGGGTGGCCGTGCGCGGCAGTCCGTGGCGGAATGGCGCGGGATGCCCGTGCTGCCTACGGTGGCAGTAGAGGCAATGCGGCAAATGCGGGCGCCGGCGCGAGGAGATATGTCGGCGCGCCGAGTTCGTACGGACGAGGCCGCTCACCGGAGCAGGTGACCCGGCGCGCTGAGCGCCTGCCATTCGCCCGGCGCGCCCCGGTGTCTGTTCGACGGGCCCAGCGGTTCCCTGGCGCCGGCCGTCAGTGGTGTTGTCAATACGCCCTGGTGGGGTTGGTGCAGCGTAGGTGGTCCGCCGTGACGGGGGCGCCTTCTGCGACGTTGCGGTCGTAGGTGACGGTTCTGACCGCGACGGGCTCGGTACCGATGGCGACCTCGAAGACGCCATCGGTCCGCGACGTTGCCCGAAGGTGTGCCTCGGGTAGGGCTGCGGCCAGTGTGGACGCGTCCGCTTCACGCCCGACGGGGTAGGTGATGACAGCGGGGCCTGTGGGGCGTACCGCCGGAGCGGACGCCGAGGTGTCCGTCACGACGAACTTGTTGCGCCGAAGAGCCTCGGCCACGGTGGCGTCGTCGACCCGTACGTGGATTCCGGCGGGATTGGTCTCGGCGCGTGTTTCGGGCACGGGCAGGATGCGTGTGTCGCCGGTGATGGGACGGTCGGCGCGCAGGGCGTCCCACAGCGCCTGGGAGCGGACTTTGTGCCAGAGGAGCGTGGAACCGACGCCGGGCACCCGGTGGTCGAAGTGGGAGATCGGCACGGTGGCGAACTCCGTCCGGTCCGCCGACAGCCGCCCCAGGGACCAGCCGATGCGCACAAGATCGTCCAGGCCCGTCCGCTCGTCCGTGCGTACGGACGTGAGCAGCTTGTGGGCCGTGCTCGCGGCGCTCCCGGGGTCGGCCAGCGCGCCTCGGACCGTCAGGCCCGCCAGCATGTCGGCGAGCAGCCGCTGCTGGCGGCGGACACGGCCGAGGTCTCCTGGCCGGTTGATGTGCCGGGCCCGGGCGTAGCGCAGTGCTCCGTTTCCGTCGACGTGATGGCTTCCCGCGGTGATGTCGAGGCCGGAGTTCTCGTCCTTGAGCGGCTTGTCCGTGCACACGGTCGCGCCACCCAGGTTGTTGACAGCCTGTTCGAAGCCGGTGAAGCCGGTCTCGAGATAGTGGTCGATGTGCAGCCCGGTGACCTTCTCGACGGTGCGTACGGCTAGGGGGCCCCGGCCGATTTTGAAGGCGCCGTTGATCTTGCCCCGGCGGACCGGAGCGGTGGCGTCTTCCGGTGTGGCGTACTCGACGTAACTGTCCCGGGGGATGGAGACGATGCTTGCACGACGTCGGTCACCGGAAAGGTGCACGAGCATCATCACGTCAGTGCAGTCGCAGCCCTCGCCGCCGACGTGCAGGCGCCGCTTCTCGGCAGCAGACAGGCCGGAGCGGCTGTCGATCCCCACGATCAGGATGTTCGTGCCGCGGTCGGTGGCCCGGGCTGCCGGTGCGCCCAGGGCGGAGTCGGCGTGTCCCGCGAGCCAGGGCCAGGAGACCAGGGAGGCCAGCAGGGCCAGCCCCACAGTGAGTCGGCGCATCACACACCCCCGAGAGAGACGTAGGGAACACGTGGGACGGTAACGGGGACTGGTGGGCGACGTGTGCTTCGAGCGATCGGCACGCCGTCCTGTCTGTAGTAGTCACCCACGTTGTCCAGCGCGGGCCTCGGACCGCCGACTGGTCCTTCTGCGAACGCCCGCAGGACGTTCGCAGTCACGGTGCGGGTGAAGTGCCCCGCGCGCCCGCCCAGCCCGTGGTTCACCGTGCCCCGCCCCGGTCCGGTCGCCTTCAGCGCCTCGACCCACCGCATGGTGCCTGTGGCGAAGACGCCCGCCCCGCCCGGCAACGAGCAGTAGGTCATGTCCGCATGCGACGGCTTCCCTTTGCGTACCACGGGAGAGTGCGCCAGGATCTCGACCGGTCGAGGTGTCGGGCGCGCCGGGTTCACCCGGTCGAACTCGACTCCGACCAGATGGGGGAAGGAATCACCCAGCCGCGCACCGGTGCCCTTGAGGGCCCAGTGCTCCGGGCGGGAGACCACGAGCGGTGCGTCCACGGGATAGCCGTCGTAGAGAACCCCGAGCAGGGAACTCTCCGGGTCGGGCATGGGACGGCGCCGATAGTCGTTGGTCGGGGGCAACCCGCGCTGGAAGCCGGGGTCCTGGGCGTAGTCGTCCTTGTAGCAGACCACGGTCCGGTCCGGGCCCAGCGCGGATGGCTCGTAACGGATCCGGCGGTAGCAGCAGTTGGCGCCGAAGACAGCCAGATTCATCCCGCGATCGCGCGCCGACGTCACGTGCCGCCGCTGCTCCGGGCTCCAGTACTCGTCGTGCCCGAGCGACAGCATGGCCACGGCACCATCGAGCAGCCGCGGCTCACAGGCCACGTCGACGCCGGTGACATAGGCGAGAGGGAGGCCCAGACGTTCCGCCAGGGAAACGAGCGGCGCCTCGTAGACGAGGTACTGGCCGGCACCCTGCGCATTGGCGTACGGGCGGTCGAATGACACCGCGAGTGAGCGTGAGCTCTTCTTGCCGTCCGTGCCCTTGTAGAGGTCGATGCCGCCCCACCGGTTGTACGCCTGCCAGGTGGCCACCGAGTTGACCACCACCATCCGGCCTGTCGTCGAGGAGGACCGGAGGGTCAGCGGGACATAGCGCTGCCCCTCTGCGTCCCCGGCGTCGAGCCGCAGCAGGTAGCAGCCTTCCGGCCAGCCGGAAGTGTCCACCTCCACCGTCCGCTGCCAGTCGCAGTACATCGTTCTCGTCCCGGCCTCGATCAGCGCGGCGGGCTGGGCCTTGCCCGGGAGCCGGCCCGAGCGCCAGACGAGACGAGCCATCGCTCCGCCGTACCAGCCCATCCTGTACGCCGAAACGGTGTAGACCGCAGCCGTCGTGGAGACCCGCAGGGCGACAGACTCACCCGGACGCACACTGACGCGCTCGGCGAACCCCTCGATCGCACGGGGCGCGCCTGCACGAACGATCCGCCAGTCCGAACTTCCCGGCCGGAGGTTCTCTGCCCGCACATCGAACGCGCACTTCTGCGGCGCGGCACCGGAAAACCCACCGCAGCCGCCCACAGCCTGCGCCACCGCCGACACGTGTTCCGGCCATCGGCTTGTCGAGAGAAACACGGCAGCCGCAAGTCCCAGCACCCGCCTGCGCTCGGGGAACTGCGGGCCTACCGCCCCGCACGTACTGCCATGACGATCCATCACACTCCTCAGTCCCGCGGCCTCTACGCTCCTTTCTAAGCCAATCGACTCCCCAAGCCCTGCATGCGCCGGCCCCGGCGCGCCACTGCTTCGGTTGGCCCGCTCCCGGCCGTCGAAGGCGGGAGTCGGGACGACTGTGGGCTGCCGGCATTGGCGCGGTCCGGTGGTGTCGCCTGCTGATCCCCAATGGGCGCGGATCGAGCCGCTGTTACCGATCGGATGCCGAGGAGGGGTGGGCTGTGGCGCGATCAAGCGGGTGATCGACGCGATTGCGTGGAAGTACCGCACAGGCTCGCCCGGGACGGACCTTCCGGCTGAGTACGGCTCGTGGAAGGGCGCTCAACCGGCTGCGGATGTGGGCGACGGTCGGCACCTGGGGAACGGATCTTCACCGCTCGGCTCGCCCAGGCCGACGCCGAAGGCGAACCGGACGGGATCGTCGGGGTCGACTCGACCAGCGTGCGCGGTGATCCGCAGGAAAGGACCTGGCAGCGCTATTGATCATGCTGCGCCCGTGCCCGCTCCGGCCGTTCACGATCACGGCCCCAGGGGTGGCGACAGAGCCGACAGCGGCGCCGAGCAACGCGGCGCCTGCGTCCGGCTTGGTGGACGCGGATCGCCGGTGGTGCGGTAGCTGAGCGATCACGCTTGGTGACCGGTCCCGTGCGCGTGCGGTTGCTGGACCATGGCTCGCTTCCCCTCCGGCGTCACCAGGTTCGGCATATAATTGTCCGTTTCCGCTTCTCACGTCAGCGGGTGATCATGATGATCAGAAAAAGTCGCCCTTTCTCACATGTCTCAGAGGCCGGGAAAGTCGTCAACCATTGAGCCGGGCCTCCAACGACTTCGGACTTTGAGTGCCTGTTACGCGGGGTGCTCTGCGTGTTCTCGTAGCGGTGCGAACTGCGGTGCGCGACCATACGGACGCCGACACAGGCTCGATCACCGGCGTCGTGCGTGAGGAAAGGTACCCGCCGGCCGCCAGCCCCGCTTTGACTGCCGCGGGTCTGGTCAGGCGTTTCCATCCGGCGGACGCCATGGCGCGCTACGGGCGCGGGTCGCAGTAATCGGCACCAGCAAAGCAACCAACGTCAAGAACCAGCAGCCAGCAGAAGGAAACACCGAGACAGGAAGAAGGACGGACGTGTCCGGCAGCGAAAGCGAGAACCCGGTAATCCCCTCCCCGACCCCCACACCGACTCCACCCAAGACGAACCGGGACTGGTGGCCGAATCAGCTGGACCTTCAGGTTCTCCACCAGCACTCGCCTCGGTCCAATCCGATGGGCGAGGACTTCAACTACGCAGAAGAGTTCGCGACCCTCGACCTCGACGCGCTGAAGCAGGACGTCTTCGAGGTGATGACGACGTCGCAGGACTGGTGGCCTGCGGACTACGGCCACTACGGGCCGCTCTTCATCCGGATGAGTTGGCACGCCGCGGGAACGTACCGCATCGCCGATGGCCGGGGCGGTGGCGGCAGCGGCGCTCAGCGCTTTGCCCCCCTCAACAGTTGGCCGGACAACGCGAGCCTCGACAAGGCGCGCCGTTTGCTCTGGCCGGTCAAGCAGAAGTACGGCCGAAAAATCTCCTGGGCCGACCTTCTGGTATTCGCCGGCAACTGTGCCATGGAATCGATGGGGTTCAAGACGTTCGGGTTCGGCTTCGGGCGAGAGGACATCTGGGAACCCGAGGAAATCTTCTGGGGGCCCGAGGACACATGGCTCGGAGATGAGCGCTACAGCGGCGACAGGGAACTCTCCGGTCCTTTCGCTGCCGTGCAGATGGGACTGATCTACGTCAATCCGGAGGGACCCAACGGCAACGCGGATCCGATGGCTGCCGCCCGGGACATTCGCGAGACGTTCGGGCGTATGGCGATGAACGACGAGGAGACGGTTGCGCTCATCGTAGGCGGCCACACGTTCGGCAAGTGTCATGGTGCGGTCGATCCCTCGTACATCGGCCCGGAACCCGAGGCCGCCCCCATCGAGCAGCAGGGCCTCGGCTGGCGCAACGCCTCCGGCAGCGGCAAGGGTGCCGACGCGCTCACCAGTGGGCTCGAGGGCGCATGGACCACGGAGCCGACGAGGTGGGACAACGGGTACCTGGACAACCTGTTCAGGTACGACTGGGAGCTGACGACGAGCCCCGCCGGTGCAAAGCAGTGGACTCCCACGGATCCCTCGGCCAAGGGCACTGTGCCCGATGCTCATGATCCGTCCAAGAGGCACGCTCCCATGATGCTGACGACGGATCTCTCGCTGAAGTTGGATCCGATCTACGGGCCGATCGTGAAGAGCTTCCACGAGGACCCGGACAAGCTCTCGGAAGCATTCGCCAAGGCGTGGTACAAGCTGTTGCACCGCGACATGGGACCCCTCTCGCGTTACCTCGGCCCGTGGACTGCCGAGCCGCAGCTGTGGCAGGACCCCGTCCCCGCGGTTGATCACGAGCTGATCGCGGACGAGGACATCGCTGCCCTCAAGGGCAGGATCCTCGCCTCGGGACTGTCCATCTCGCAGCTGGTCACCACCGCTTGGGCGTCGGCGGCAAGCTTCCGCGGCACCGACAAGCGTGGCGGGGCAAATGGGGCACGGATTCGACTCGCGCCGCAAAGGGACTGGGAGGTCAATGACCTGCCAGAGGTGGCCGAGGTGTTGCAGACCCTCGAGCAGGTCCGCCAGGACTTCAACCGCTCGCAGGCCGGCGGAACGAAGGTTTCACTCGCTGACCTGATCGTCCTGGGCGGGTGCGCGGCCGTCGAGCAAGCCGCGAGGAACGCCGGGCACGACATCACCGTCCCGTTCGCACCGGGGCGCACGGACGCCTCGCAGGAGCAGACCGACGTGGAGTCGTTCGCCGTGCTCGAACCCAGGGCGGATGCGTTCCGCAACTACCTCCGGGCGGGAGAGAAGTTGTCACCGGAGACTCTCCTGCTGGACCGCGCCAACCTGTTGACACTGACCGCTCCCGAAATGACGGTTCTGATCGGCGGGATGAGGGCCCTGAACACCGGCTTCAAGCGATCCTCACACGGCGTCTTCACCCAGCGGCCGGAGACACTGACCAATGACTTCTTCGTCAACCTCCTCGACATGGGCACGGAGTGGAAGGCGTCGGCATCGGCTGAAAACGTATTCGAAGGTCGGGATCGCGCCACAGGCGAGGTCAAGTGGACCGCCACCGCCGTCGACCTCATCTTCGGTTCGCACTCCCAGCTCCGAGCCGTCTCGGAGGTCTACGCGTCCGAGGACGCGGGAGAGAAGTTCGTGCGCGACTTCGTGGCAGCGTGGGACAAGGTGATGAACCTCGATCGGTTCGACCTGGCCTGAGTCCGATGTCCCGGTCGGCCGCTCATCGGCCGGCCGGGACGTTCCCGGGATCCGTCAAGGGGCGGTGACGAGCTGCGCCCACGGTCAGCCCGCCACGTCACGTCCCCCGCAGCAACCACCGCCAGGGCCTGGGCGCAGTCAACCGGCGCGCGAGTTCAGCGGTGCAGCGTGGTGCTCCAGATGGTCTCCGGCTGCGGCCGGTACGTGCGGATGCAGCCTTTTCCTGCGGCTTTGGCCTCGTACATCGCGAGGTCTGCGTGGTGCAGGAGTTGCTCTGGTGTGATCCCTGGAGTGGCTACCGCGATGCCCATGGAAGCCGAGACCACCGCATCGACGTCACCGAGGCGGTACGGCTTCGACAGTGCGGATAAGATCCGCTCCGCTACTTCCCTGGTGTGGGAAGGACATGTTCCGGCGTTTGTTTCCAGGAGCGCGGCGAACTCGTCGCCGCCGAGACGGGCGACGGTGTCTGCGGCTCGTACAGATGACTGGAGTCTGCGGGCAGCCTGGAAGAGCAGAGCGTCGCCTGTCGCGTGTCCGGCCGAGTCGTTGACGGCTTTGAAGCCGTCCAGGTCCACGTAGAGCACCGCGGGCGGGGCCGTAGCGACGGTCCGCTTCTGCAGCGCGTGGGTGACTCTGTCACTGAACAGTGCGCGGTTGGGCAGGCCGGTCAAACCGTCGTGGAAGGCGAGGTGTTCCAGCTGTGCCTGCAGGGCGATCCGTTCGGTCACGTCGCGGCTGTTGAAGATCAGTCCGTTGGCGTGGTGGCTGATCATGGATTCGACGTGGCGCCACTGCCCGTCGGATGCCCGCACCCGGCAGGACACACAGCGGCCGGGGCCGCGGATGCCGGACTCGGCCTCCTGCCGGAGGATCTCCACGGCCTGCATCAGCGGTGCCCGGTCCTCGGGATGGCAGTACAGGGGAAGGCGGGCACCTACCAGATCCTGGGGGTGGTACCCGAAAACATCGCGGGCGGCCGGGCTGACGTAGAGGACGCGACCATCCAGGCTGACGATGGTGATCACGTCGCACGAGCCGTCGACCATTGTCCGGTAATGGGCCTCACGGGCGGCGGCCTCTCGTGTGATACGCAGATGGTCGGCGTGAGCGATGCCTTGTCGGGCACCGAGTCCAAGAAGCACAGAACCCGCCAGCACCACTGTCACCACGTCGGTACGGCCACCGGCAAGAGTGTGGGCCGCCATGACGAGGGCGCAGACGACCACAGGCACGAAGGCCGCCACTACGGCGACGACAGGCATCTCCCGCTTGTCGACTCCTATGGCGGTGGCGCCGCCAGGCATCCACGGCGTGGCGGTGACGAGGAACAATCCGGTGATCGAGCAGATCGCGGCGAGAGGAATCCCGCCCCAGATGCCCGGCACCGGCAAGAGGATGCGCATCATGTCGCTCGCCGTCAGGATGACGAGGGCAATGGCCGCCGTGATGACTGCTGTGCGCTCCCCGGGTTTGAGGCAGAAATGCAAAGCGATCAGAAGGCCCAGTACAAGGATGTCCGTGACCACCCGTGCGAGATCCTCCAAGGATCCGAACATGTCGCCGCCTTGATCAGCGCGATGCAACAGAAGCACCCAGCACAGCGTGAGCAGCGACGCTGCGATCATCCAGCTGTCCAGGAGCCGGCGTAACCAGATCAGCGGTGTGCCGCTGTCCGCGGCAGCCACCACCAATCCGGTCACACCCAGCGCCAGACACGTGGTGATGCCGGTGACCGTCAGCAGTTGCACCACGAGGCGCAGGACACCACCAGAGCGGCCGGTCCCTGAAAGAAGCTGGCCTGTCAACAGGTGGTGAAGACCGCCTGCTGCCACCGAAACGGCAAGCAGCAGCAGGCGAAGACGCACCCTGCCGGAGACCGTTCGTGCACGTGCAAGGAGGGAAACAGCAGCGAGCCCGTGTGCAGCCGGCACCCCTATGCCGGCCCCAAGGAACGCAGCCGCCGTACCCCCTCCCACGGCCACGGCGGCCGCAGAGCCCACGCACAGGGCCTTGCCCACCCCTGCCATATGCAGCATGCGAACCCCTCGGTTCGGTGATGAAAGTTGAAAAAGGGGGAGGACACAAATGTCCGGAACTGCTCGAGTGCGATAAGAGGGTAGAACGACCCATCGCCCGAGCCGCATGATGACGTCGGGCTTCACCTGAAATAACGACAGCCTCTGTATGCCGACGACATAGCGCCCTTGAACTGGTAAGAAGAGCATGCGGCATCCTTTGAGGCGGTGCCGAGCCGCGGCGAATCGTTCCTGTCGCCCATTGGTCGAGTGCCGAGACCCAAAAGACGATCAAGCGGCAGTGACCGAGGATCGGCGGTGGACAGCCTCCGGGGCCGATCGCGAGGATCGCTCTGCTGTGGGTCCGGGGCGAGCCCCCTGCCGCGCTATTGCGTGATCTTGTCGATGCGGCGTTCGACCGTGCTGCGCGGTCGGTGGGCGGCGCAGTCGAAGGCCGGCGGCCGGCTTCGCCGGCTGCCTCGCGCTCACGGCGCAGAGCTATCCCCCTATGTGCCGCGACAGCTGGGCCGGCTGCTCCGAGTGAGCCGCGTCTCACCCGGGCACGACCCCTTGTCTATGCAACGAGTTGCATAGAACGATTGCGGCATGGCGCTCGAACACGCGATCCTCGTCTCTCTGCTGGAGCGGCCGGGCTCCGGCTATGAGCTGGCCCGGAGGTTCGACCGGTCCATCGGATACTTCTGGACCGCCACCCATCAGCAGATCTATCGCGTTCTCAAGCGCATGGAGAGCGACGGCCTGCTCGATCTCCGCGAGGTGCCGCAGCAGGGCCGGCCGGACAAGAAGGAGTACTCCGTCGCCGGCCTCGGCCGCGCCGCACTCTCCCAGTGGCTGCACGAGCCGATCGAACCGGAGAGCCTCCGTCACGACCTGGCCGTGAAGATCCGCGGCGCGGCCTTCGACGACCCGGCCGCCCTGCTCCGCGAGGTCGAGCGGCATCGGCAGGTGCACAGCGACCGCCTCGCGCACTATCTCGCCGGTGAATCGCGGGACTTCACCGGTCCCGATGCCCCTGCCCGGCCCGACGCCGGTCAGGAACTGCAGCATGTCGTGCTGCGCGGCGGCATCGCGTACGAGCGGATGACGATCGCCTGGCTCGACGACGTCCTCGCCACCCTCCACAGGCTCGGCGCATCCCTCCCGCGGGCCTGAACGCCCACCTCTCCACCCGCAGACTGCACCTTTCACCTCTCAATCCCCCGGAAAGGCGAACCTTCATGGCCGACCCGCTGCTGTTCAATCCGCGCACCTACGACCCGGCGCACTTCGACCCCGCGACCCGCAGGCTCCTGCGTGCCACGGTGGAATGGTTCGAGGACCGCGGCAAGCGCCGGCTGATCGAGGACTACCGCAGCCGCGCCTGGCTGGGCGATTTCCTCGACTTCGCCGCCAAGGAAGGGCTGTTCGCCACCTTCCTCACCCCGTCCTCCGCCGCCGGACGGGAGGATCAGCGCTGGGACACCGCCCGGATCGCCGCACTCAACGAGATCTTCGGGTTCTACGGCCTGGACTACTGGTACGCGTGGCAGGTGACCATCCTCGGTCTCGGCCCGGTCTGGCAGAGCGACAACTTTGCCGCCCGTACCCGCGCGGCGGAGCTTCTCTCCCAGGGCGAGGTGTTCGCCTTCGGACTGTCCGAGAAGAGCCACGGCGCCGACATCTACTCCACCGACATGCTGCTGGAACCCGACGGCGACGGTGGCTTCCGGGCCAGTGGTTCCAAGTACTACATCGGCAATGGCAACGCTGCCGGACTCGTCTCCGTCTTCGGCCGCCGCACCGACATCGAGGGCCCGGACGGCTACGTCTTCTTCGCCGCCGACAGCCGCCACCCCGCGTACCACCTCGTGAAGAACGTCGTCGACTCCTCCAAGTACGTCAGCGAGTTCCGCCTCGATGACTACCCGGTCGGTCCCGACGACGTCCTGCACACCGGCCGCGCCGCCTTCGACGCCGCCCTCAACACCGTCAACGTCGGCAAGTTCAATCTCTGCACCGCCTCGATCGGCATCTGCGAGCACGCGATGTACGAGGCCGTCACCCACGCGCACAACCGCATCCTCTACGGACGCCCCGTCACCGCCTTCCCGCATGTTCGCCGCGAACTGGCCGACGCGTACGTGCGACTCGTCGGGATGAAGCTGTTCAGCGACCGCGCCGTCGACTACTTCCGCTCGGCCGGCCCCGACGACCGCCGCTACCTGCTGTTCAACCCGATGACGAAGATGAAGGTGACCACGGAGGGCGAGAAGGTCATCGACCTCCTGTGGGACGTCATCGCCGCCAAGGGCTTCGAGAAGGACACCTACTTCGCCCAGGCCGCCGTCGAGATCCGAGGGCTGCCCAAGCTCGAGGGCACGGTCCACGTGAACCTCGCGCTGATCCTCAAGTTCATGCGCAACCACCTGCTGGACCCGGCCGAGTACGCGCCTGTACCGACCCGCCTCGACGCGGCCGACGACACGTTCCTCTTCCGGCAGGGACCGGCCCGCGGCCTTGGTTCCGTGCGCTTCCACGACTGGCGCACCGCCTATGACGCGTACGCGGAGGTGCCCAATGTCGCCCGCTTCCGCGAACAGGCCGACCTCCTGTGCGATTTCGTCACCACCGCCGCCCCTGACGAGGAGCAGAGCCGCGATCTCGATCTCCTTCTCTCCGTCGGCCAGCTGTTCGCGCTGGTGGTGCACGGACAGCTGATTCTGGAGCAGGCCCGCCTGACGGGCTTGGACGAAGACGTGCTCGACGAACTGTTCTCCGTCCTCGTACGCGACTTCTCGGCGCACGCCGTCGAACTGCACGGCAAGGACTCCGCCACCGCGCAACAGCAGCATTGGGCACTCGGCGCGGTCCGGCGCCCCGTGGTGGACGAAGCGCGTTCGGCGCGCGTCTGGGAGCGTGTCGAGGCACTGTCCGGAGCGTACGAGATGGCGCCGTAACAAAGCAGCCACGAGGGCCGTCGGCATCACAGGCGACGGCCCTTCTGGGAGCACGTCCCCACCTGGCCATGGCCCACCGCGCGGTAGCCGCGCGGTGGGCCGAGCTGTGTGCCGGGCCTGAGCGCGCTCACGTCGGCCAGTGGGTCATCGGCGGATGGCGCAGCGGGTCTCTTCGCGAGAGGCGCAGGCCGCCGGACCGCCGGCCCATGCGCCTGTGTTCCGCATTCGAGAGAAAGCGTCCGTTTGCCGTTCCTGCATTCGTAGGCGCGTTTTGGGCGAGGCGCTCGAATCAGCCCCGGCGACGTGCTCAAATCAGCCCCGGCGAGGTGCCCCTTCCGGAGTCACCCGGACGGGCTAAAAAGCGGAGCAAAGCCCTTCTCCCCACTGGGCGGCGCGCGCAGGGGAGTTGCGCCGCCCCGGAGGCCATGAGTCCTTGGAAAGCGTGTCCTGCTGGATCTCACCATGAGGAGGAGACATGGGCACTGTGCAGAACGGCCGAACGGCCGAAAAGCTGTCGGTGGTTTTCGCGGTTCGTGTGATCGAGGGCGGCGAGCAGGGATTCCTGGAGATGTACGAGCAGATGCGGAAATCCGTCGCCCGTACCCCCGGACACCTCGTCGAAAGGCTGGGGGAACCGGTGGACGACTCCCGTCTGTGGGTGATCACCAGCGAATGGGAGACGCCCGAACACTTCTTCGCCTGGCAGCAGAGTGAGGACCATCGAGCACTGGTGGCTCCGCTCCGCAAGTGGGTCGACTCGACGCAGTCGCTGCGATTCCGGGTCGTCAAGGAGACCGTGGAGGAGAAGTCATGACGCGCACCGCCCAGGGCCCCGTCGCCGTCCTCGGTCTCGGCACGATGGGCACCGGCCTGGCCACGCGCCTCATCGCGCAAGGCATACGGGTGCGGGTCTGGAACCGCACCGCGGAGCGGACCGAGCCGCTCGCCAGGGCCGGCGCCGTCGCCGCCGACTGCCCGAGCGAAGCCGTCGAGGGCACGAGCGCCGCCATCTGTACAGTCGCCGACGCCGAAGCCCTCGATGCCGTGCTGCGCGGCCCGGACGGCGTCCTGGCCAGAGGGACCTACCCCGGCGCCCTGATCTGCGCCAGCACCGTCGCCCCCGAGGAGGTCGTCCGTCTCGCTGGGGACGTACCCTCCGTCATGGACGTCGGCATGCTCGGCAATCGCGACCACGCCCGCGACGGCGAACTGCGGCTGTTCGTCGGCGGCGAGGAGCGCGTCTTCACCGCCGGCCGACCGCTGCTGGAGATGCTGGGCAAGGAGGTCGTCCATCTGGGCGCACTCGGTTCCGGCATGCGGATGAAGCTGCTCCTCAATCTCCTCATGGGGATAGAGGTGCAGGCCATGGCCGAGGCAGCCGAACTGGCAGCCGTCTCCGGCCTCGACCAGCAGCTCGTGCTCACAACGATCGCGGGCAGCGGCTTCGCCTCGCCGGTCATGGCGTTCAAGTCGCGGCGCCTGGCCGCCGGACGTTTCGACGAGCCGGACTTCCGGCTGCGCCTGATGGCGAAGGACCTCATGCTCGCTACGGAGCAGGCGGCGGCGGCAGGCCTGCGCCTTCCGCTCACCGCCGCAGCCGCGGAGACCCACGCCCGCGCCACCGAGCAGGGGTTCGGTGACGAGGACTGCGCCGCGGTCGCCCGAGCAGTCACACCGGAACCGGGAACCCACACATGATCATCGACATCCACGGACATCTGTCCCCACCGGAGGCAGCCAAACGCTTCCCCATGCCTCCGAGCCTGACCGACGTCGACGGAATGCTCGCGGCCCGCGCACGGGCCGGGATCGACCTCACCATCATCGGCAGCCCGGTGGGCGCCGGCGCGATGGCGCGGGTCCCCGGCGTCGACAACTACAAGCAGCCGCGCGACCGGCTGCGTGGTTTCCACACCTGGATGTCGGGTCTGATCTCCTCGTTCCCGGACCAGTTGCGCGGGTACGTATACGCCAACCCGTTCGGCGACGACGATCATCTGGAAGGGGTGCGGGAGACCTTGGCGGACCCCGCCTTCGTCGGCCTGATCACCACTTCCAGCGTCCACGGCGAGCTGCTCGGCTCGCCGCGGGCGGACTCCTTCTTCGCGCTGGCCGCGGAGGCAAAAGTCCCGGTCCTGGTGCACGCACCGGCCGAACCGATCGGCACGGAGGGTGTGGACACCATCGGCTTCGTCGAGCAGATCGGCCGGTTCGGCGACGTCACCCTGGGCATGGCCATGATCGCGTTCGCGGGGTGGCTGGACAAGTACCCCGGCCTGCGGCTGATCGGCGCGACCGGCGGCGGCGCGATGGCGCTGCTGCCGGAACGCCTCCAGACGGCGGCGCGCCCCCGCCACTGGGGCGGCGGAGCGCCGCCCTCCGCCCCGTCGGCGTCAGATCCGCCGGCGTCAGACCGGCCAGCGTCCGACCGGCCGGCGGCCCTCGTGCCGTCGGCCGACCCGGCCGCGGCCCTGCAGCGGATGTACGTCGACACCAGCCCGTTCAGCCCGGCGCACCTGAGCCTCAACGCGGAGGTCCTCGGACCCGAACGGATGCTGTTCGGCAGCGACTCACCACCGTTGTCCGCGCCGTTGGAGGACCTCATCCGCATGATCGAGAAGCTGCCCGTGGACAAGGCGTCCCAGCAGCTCATCCTCGGCGGCAACGCCGAGGCACTCTTCGACCTCAGGAGCCGTCCGTGACCACGACGCAAGACCCCGTGACCGCAGCCGAGCAATGTACCGCCGATTTCCGGCGGAACCCGTACCCGGTGTACGCCTCCCTCCGGGACACGGCGCCCGTCTGCCCGATGAAGCCGCCGCACGGCGTCGATACGTACCTGATCACACGGTACGAGGACGCCCGGGCCGCTCTGTCCGACCCCCGGCTGAGCAAGGACATGTACGGGGCCATGGACGCCTACCGGAGGATCTTCGGTGACTCGTCCGTCTCGCTGGACGACAACATGCTCAACTCCGACGCGCCCAAGCACACCCGGCTGCGCAAGCTCGTCAACTCCGCATTCACCCCGCGCCGCGTGGAGGCGCTGCGGCCGAAGATCCAGGACGTCGTCGAGAAGCTGCTCGACGGGTGCCCGACCCGGGAGCCGATGGATCTGCTGCCCGCGTTCGCGTTCCCGCTGCCGATCATCGTGATCTGCGAACTGCTCGGCGTGCCGCCCGAGGAGCGGTCCCACATGCAGCGGCTGTCCACCACGGTGGCGCAGACGGGATTCAGCAAGGAGTCCAAGCAGGCCCAGCAGAAGGCGGAGGAGGACCTCCACGCCTATTTCACGGAGCTCATCGCGCGTAAGCGTGAGCACCCCGGCGAGGACCTGCTCAGCGCGCTCACCGAGGCCGGGGACAAGGACGGCGGCCTCACGGAGAACGAGCTGGTCTCGACGGCGTTCCTGCTGATGTTCGCCGGTCACAAGACGACCGCGTACCTCATCGGCAATGCCGTGTACCACTTCCTGGCCAGCCCCGCACAACTGCGTGCCGTGCAGGAGAACCCGGAGCTGGTCGGCCTCGCGGTGGAAGAGCTGGTGCGCTACGACGGCTCGGTGGAGAGCGCGACGTTCCGGTTCGCGACCGAGGACGTGGAGATCGGCGGCACGCGGATCCCGAAGGGCGCCCTGGTGCAGATCTCGCTCCTGTCCGCGAATCGCGACCCGCGGAAGTTCGAGTCCCCGGACGAGTTCGACGTGAGACGGCCGGGAAACGCGCAGAGCGGCCATCTGGGGTTCGGCCACGGCAGCCACTACTGCCTGGGCGCACCTCTGGCGCGGCTGGAGATGCAGCTGGCCCTCACCACCCTCTTCAGCCGGTTCCCGGGGATCGCTCTGGCCGACCCAGCAGGTGGGCCGAAGTGGATGGAGGTTCCCTTCCCTGCCTTCCGCGGCCTCGCGGAACTGCCTGTCGTGCTCGACCCCGAGCCGTGACGGCAGCCCGTGTCAGCGGGCCGTCCGCGGTGTGACTCCGTGCCCCCGGGCCGGCTCACACCGCGGACGGCCGACCGTCATTCGCATGGTTCGGCCGGCGCCGCGCGGGACGGATCAGGTGGGAACGGACTCGCGTAGGAGCGGGTGTCCCGGACGATCCGCCGTCCCTGTCCAGCTCGAAGAGGGCCGCCGTGCCACCCGCCCGCGTGGTCGTCGACTCCCTTCCGGTACCCGCACCGCACGCACGCCGGTCCCCCGCGCACGATGATGCTCGGCGGGACCGGGAGGTCTCCTGGTAAGGTCGCGCTGCTCAAGCTGCGGTGGTCTTGAGGCGGTTGCCCGTGGCTGCGGCCGGACCCGCCCGTGCCGCACGCCACGGCCGCATCGGCGCGTTACGCGCCGGCGGCGGCCTGCGCCGTGGTGCGCACCCGCCGCACCGGGCCACGTTCCCTCGGCACGACAGACAAGACAGCCATGGACTTACGGGATCTTTCCGGCATTGTGCTCCATGCTGGATCGTGCCGCGTCAGGCCCCGCCCGGGGCGTCGTCCCCTCGCCCGGGGCGGGATGCGCGCAGGTGCGACCCGACCGGAGGACCATGTACAGGCAGGATCACACCCGTCCCACCTCTCCCACCCGGCGTGCGGTACTCGCCGCCGGGATCGCCGCGGCGGGATCCGCACTGTTCACCGGCTGCTCGGGCAGCGGTGCGGACCACGCAGGCGGCGCCGGAAAGGGGGCCGCGGTCCCCCGCCCCGGCGGCTCCGTATCCGCGGACGGCAAAAAGGTCCGGCCCACATGGACGCCCAGCCCCGAGGGGAAGGTCCGCGGTCTCACCTTCACGGCCACCCCGGCCACGGTCGAGATCGGCGGCGGACGCACCGTCAGGACGGCGACGTACAACGGCGACCTGCCCGGCGAAGCGGTGCGGATCACCGCCGGCGACACGCTGCAGCTGACGCTCGCCAACCATCTGCCCGACCCCACTACGGTGCATTGGCACGGCATTGCCCTGCGCAACGACATGGACGGCGTGCCCGAGGTGACACAGCCGCCCATCGAACCGGGCCGATCGTTCACTTACCGTTTCCAGGCGCCGCACCCCGGCACGTACTGGTTCCACCCGCACCTGGGCCTGCAGATCGACCGCGGGATGTACGCACCGCTGATCGTGGACGACCCCAACGAGCCTCTTGCCTACGACGCGGAATGGATCGTCCTGCTGGACGACTGGATCGACGGGATCGGCGGCTCCAGTCCCGAAGACGTCTTCGACCAGCTCCGCAAGGGCAAGCCCGCCATGGGTCACGGCTCGGCGCACAAGCGCGGGCACGACCGCGGCGCCCGGCCCGTACCGTCCAGACCTTCCGGCGGAATCGACGCCGGCTACGGGCCGCCGGGAGCCCGCGCCCCGGAGCGGGACGACGCGTCGCCCTCACCGCAGAAGGGGAGAGGACCCCGCCGGCTGATGACGGGCGCCAGGAGCCCCCTGCTCGGCGGCCACGCGGGCGACATCGCCTACCCGCACTACCTCATCAACGGACGCACGCCCGACGACCCGACCCAGTTCAGAGCCAAACCCGGCGACCGGATCCGGCTGCGCATCATCAACGCGGGCGCCGAGACGCCGTTCCGCGTGGCACTCGGCGGCCACCGGATGACGATCACCCACAGCGACGGCTTCCCCGTACGCCACCACCGGACCGACTCCCTGCTCCTCGGCATGGGCGAACGGTACGACGCACTGATCACCGCGAAAGACGGCGTCTTCCCGCTCACCGCACTCGCCGAAGGCAAGGACGGCGCCGCCATGGCCGTCCTGCGCACAGCGAGCGGCGCGCTCCCCGCCCCCACCGCCCGTCCCGCCGAGCTGCGACGGGACGTCCTTCCCTCAGCCCGCCGGCTCAGGCCCCACGAATCCGTCGAACTCGACCGGCGCCGACCCGACCGGATCCTCAAACTCACCTTGACCGGCGGCATTCAGGACTACGACTGGGGCACGAACCACGCCCCCTACGCACCTGACCGAGTCCAGCGCATCGAACACGGCGAGCGCGTACGACTCGTCGTCATCAACGCCACCGACATGTGGCACCCTGTCCATCTCCACGGCCACACCTACGCCCTCAACGGCATCGACGCCCTCGGCGCCCGCAAGGACACCGCCACCGTCCTGCCCCACAACAAACTCGTCGCCGACTTCGACGCCGACAACCCCGGCCAGTGGATGCTCCATTGTCACAACATCTACCACTCGGAATCCGGCATGATGACCACCTTGACCTACCACTCATGAACCCCGCCCACCGGCGCCGGGTAGTGCCGGCGGGCCGAGGACGGACCGAGAACAACGGGGATCCTTGCGGTCGGTGAGTCTGCCGAACTGCTGTTGCCGGAGACCAACGCCCTTGCCCGGTCGCGCCCTTGCCTCGCCCATGTGCGCGGGAACTGCGGCCGACCGTGGCGAGTGCGCCGCTCGGCCGGGGTGCCCGGCGCTGTTCTGCCGAGCCTGCGGCGCAGGCCGCCTCGGGTCTGCGTGGTCATCGACACATCCGGCTCGGTCAGTGACACCGAACTGGGCAGCGCGCTCCTCGAGGTTGCCGCGATCTCGCGTGCCGTGGGCGGCCGTCGGGACCTGATCACGGTAGTGCCGTGCGACGCAGCGGCCCGGGCCGTGCACCCGCTGTGCCGGGCCGAGGGAATACCGCTGGTGGGCGGAGGGGGTACGGATCTGCGCACGGGCTTCGCCAAGGCGCTCCGAGCGCAGCCGCGCCCCGATGTCATCGTGGTCCTGACCGACGGCCAGACGCCCTGGCCGGACACGCGACCACCGTGCCGGACGGTGGTGGGTCTGTTCCCTCGGCAGCATGCGTCCCGGTCGTGGGACGAGGACAATCCCTATTACGTTGCGGACTCGCCGCCCGCGTGGGCACGGGTGGTCGACATCGGGTCCTCTCCTGCCGCTCCGTGAGCCGTTCGGGGACGGCGCGGACCAAGCCGGGAGACTTGCGGTGGGCCCGGCCTGCGACCGGGCCCGCCGGCCACCCGAACGGATGAGAGGGGACCGGCGGGCCGACGAGCGGGCCGGCGTGGCGATTGACTCGCCGGGCGTACCGGACGGCTGCTCGCGGCTCAGTCGGCCAGGTCGGCCTTGCCGAACAGGACGGCGTAACCGGAAGGCAGTTGGCTGATGATCTGGTTGAGCTCTCCGCCGGAGATGGAGTCGTCAAGGGTGGTCAGTACCGCGCCGGCGTCCCACTGGGCGGTGCGGGGGCGGGCGCCGGTGCGCGCGGCGACGCGGCGGTAGAACTCCTCGATGCCGAAGCGCTCGGTCGGCTGCTCCTTGTCAGCGAGCAGCGGTTCCCGCAGAGGTTCGGGCAGTTGTGCGGCCAGGTCCGCCGCCTCCCCAGGGGTGATCCGGGCAGCGAGGACGTTCAGCACCGCTGCCGCGACCGTGGCGGCCTCCTCCTGGTTGGTGTACTCGCCGCGCTCGCGCACCTGGGCCAGGAACTCGTCGTACCTCATCGCTGTCCTTCACCTTTGATCGTGTCCGGGCGCTGCCTCGTACAGGGAAATCGGTCTCAACAGGGCGATTATGGGCAGTGGAGTCCCCGGGCACGGGGACTTCGGGCCGCGCCGTGCGTGTCACGGCTCCGATCGGTTCGATGGTGGCGCGCCTCCTGACCGGTCGCCGGGCCGTCTTGGGCCAGGTTCGCACCAGCACAGGGTCCGGCGGTGGAATCCGCTCCCCCATCACATCGGCAACTCTTCGCGCCCGCTGCGGGATCAGCGCTTCGCATGCCCAGGGGTCGTACTCACCTCAGATGGAGGGATGTTCCGCCGCTCGGCGGAGGGCCGTCCGCCTGTGGGGCGATGAACGGCGTGGCGGTGCAGGAGACCGTGGAGATCGGAGGGAATCGCCCTCCTGTCGCACTGTCCCAACTCTCACGTCGTTCGCTGGAGGAAGAATGTCCCGGATACGCCGTCCCTTCGTCGTGGCTGCCGCGGCCCTCACCGCTTGTACGGCCGCCGCCCTGACCCTGGGCTCGACGGGGTCGGCCACGGCCACGGAAGGTGCGCGTCCGGCCGCCGCGCAGGCAGTGCACGCGCCCTCTCTCAAGGGTTCCGCCAAGCTCGAACGCCTTCCCGGTGACAACGTCCACTTCGCCTTCGACGCGCGTGGATTCGCCGACGCTGCACATGGCACGTTCTACGTGAGCCATCACTTCGGTGACACCTGGGGTGGCTACTTCAAGGGCCGTATCGACTGCCTGTTGACGGGTGGCCCGGTCGCCGTGGCCACCGGCATCGTGACCGAATCGCACTTCAAGGACGCACCGGGTCTGCCGCAGATCGGGGATCTGAAGGGCAAGCGGTTCGGCTTCACCGTGCTGGACAAGGGCAAGAAGGACCGGCTGGGCTACAGCTGGGCCATGGACGGCCTGCCGAAGAACAGCGTGCCCAAGTGCCTCGGATCCGCCCCCTTCGAGACCCTGGAGACAGGTGACTTCACCGTTCAGCACTGGATGCCGCCCCGCACTGCGTCTGCCGGAAGGCCGACGCCGTAAACCTCCCGCCGAAGAGGCGGCGGGTCGCCGCGATCACCGCATGGGCCGGCGCGCTCGCCTGGATCGAGCAAGGCGGACCTGGCGCTGAAGGAACAACTGGGCATGCCGGGCTTCCCCGCACCGCCGGAGTCCTACGCCGGTTCGGCGATGTCACAGCGCCCGGAGTCGGGGATGTCAGGTGGCGCAGCTGAGCAACGCCGGGCTCGGCCTGATCACGTCCGTGGCCGAGCTCCGTCTCGTACGGCCGCTCGCCCACCCGATCGGCCGGTGGGCGACGACCGTTGTCTCCTGACAGGTACCGCGGCGATCGGCGCCGGTGTCACAGGGTTCGGCATGAGGGCGCCCAGGTGGCGCCGTCCCTGCCGAACTCCCCCGCCCGGCGCCGTCCCCGCCATCCCGGCACCGGCGGTGGGCGCCGATGGGCAGCAGCGTGGTGACGACGAGCGCTTCCAGGGCAGGCCCCTGGCTGCTCGGGCGCGACTCAACGGGATGGTCCATCGCGGTCCACAGCACACTGTCGACCAAGGCATTGTGTCTCTGAGAGCTCGTCAGCGCCTCACGCGGGCATGGACGGTCTTTCCGCCGCATGGACCTTCTGGCATCACATGTACCTCGCTGCACAGCATGTGCACCAGTCTCCACCCCCAGCCGCCGCTGCCCGCGGTGAGGTCGGGCTCGCGAAACCGAGGGGCGAGGGAGCTGGAGTCGCTCACCTCGATGTCGATACAACCCTCCCGCACAGCCAGGGACAGTACGCACGGCCCCGGGGCGTGCCGGACCGCGTTCGTGACCAGCTCGCTGACCACGAGCAGCGCCGCGTCGGCCATGACGGCGTACTGCCTCGGCCACACCGTGGCGGGCGCAGCGTCTGCCAGGAAGTCCAGCGTCATACGGCGGGCGTGTGCCGGCGCACCGCCGTCCGTATCGTGCGGATGAGCGGTGGTGTCCAGACTGACGCGTCGTTCGAGCAGATTCCCGGGCACGATCGCCTCCTCATCTCCTTCGAAGGGGTACCCGAGACGGGCGAGGGTATGACCAGCCAGACGGGTAGCGCCGGGAATCGGAGTCGGCGAGGCCGAAAATGCGCCAAGTGGCCGCGCCCTGGCGGGCGCGGGTCGGCGCTGTCTGCCGCATCAACCGATCCTCCGCCAGGGGAACCACGAACATGGCTCCACCCGGAAGCGCCGCACCACTGGCGTCTCGGTGGCTGGTTCTTCGAGGTTCCTCCCCAGACCCGTGCGATCAATAAAGTGTTCCCTGGGCTGAGGGCGAGGGGGCGCGGCGGTTGATGAACAGCTGCATCGAGGACCAAGGCTGGGTCAACACCCGTGCGTGGGTGGAGCGGAGTCTGCACCCCGGGGACCGCATTCACGCTGTTACGGCGTTGCGGGGCGGGTGGACCTCGCACATGCGCTGCCTCGACATCGAGGGTCAGGAGGAGCCGTATGCACTCGTGCTGCGGTCCTTCGTCAAACCGTTCCATGTGAAGCATGCGCTCGGGCTGCTCAGGCGCGAAGCCGGCATTCTTCATCTGCTCAGGGACACAGGTGTTCCGGCGGCACGCCTTCACGGGGTCCATGCTGCGGCGGAGCACTGCGACCATCCTTCACTGTTGATGTCGCTGCTGCCGGGAAGCGTGCGGCTGGACGAGGACGACGTCGAGCGAAGGACCCAGCTCCTCACCCGCCAGTTGGTTGCCATTCACCGGCTGATCGTGCCGGAACGGGACCGACCACGTCGGTACGAGGCGTGGACAAGTCCCGAGCGGCTGCGGATTCCCGAGGGCACGGAGCGACCGGAGTTGCGGCAGCGCGCCGTGGATGTCATCCGTCGTGAGCCTCCGGCCCACGGCCCTGTTTCCTGCACCGTGACTTCCATCCCGGCAACGTCCCCTTCACCGGACATGGCGCTGAGCTGGTGATCACCGAGGTTGTGGACTGGGTGGAAACCTCCTGGGGGCCCGCCGACCTGGACGTGGCTCACTGCTCCAGCGCCGTTGCTCTGCTGCACGGTGTGCACGCCGGGATGCGGTTGGCGGACCACTACCTGGCGGCAGGCGGCAGGCCGCAGGCGGCAGGCGGCAGGCGGCAGGCGGCAGGCGGCAGGCGGCAGGCGGCAGGCGGCAGGCGGCAGGCTGAGCGACGATCCCGCCGATCACTTGTACCGGCGTCTCCTGGATGCACTTGCTTTCGCGCCGGACGCGGAGAAGGTCGCCGGGCCCTGGCGGGAACTCGGACGAGTTGATCCGACGCCGACCGTTCTCGCCCGGCGCTTGGAGGAGTATCTCCAGGCGATCTTCAACCACTACGGCTGAGCACTGCTCGTTCAGTAGAGGATCGAAGGCAGGTACGCCCCAGCAGGCTCGTTGTAGAGCCCGATGGTCATCAGGCTCATGAGCTGGACCACCTTGAGGCCGTTCGCGAGGCCCCATTGCAGCAGAAGACTGTTGCTCGCGGGCACGAGGATGCCGGGCCCGCCGAAGGCGGGAGCGGAGGCGATCAGCGCCTGGAGATCGGTGGTGGTCTCGGCGACCGCGTGCGCGAAGTACGCCAGGTCCGTGGCGTAACCGGTGACGCGCCCCTCGTGCTCGACGACACGGGCGGTGCCTTGTTTGTCGACCGCGTCGGCGACCTCGCCGCCGCGGTCGACGCCGTGGACGCGTCGGCACAGATCGTTGCAGGCGGCGAGGTCCGCGTCCGTCGCCTCCCGGACGGCGTGCCCGGGCACCACACGCAGAATTGCCGGCCCTTGCATGCATGCCATCGTGTCCCTGAACGCGAACCCCAGGCTCGCGTACAGCGAGAACGATCTGTTGTGATAGGCGCTTTGCAGCAGCCGGATCCCCGGGACCCTGCGCTCGACGGCCCGGTCCATCACGTCCCGCATCAGCCGGCGGCCCACACCCCGGTTCTGCACGGCCGGATCGATGGTGACGGGCCCGACCCCGACGACGGACGAGCGCTCGTCGAGAAAGTTGCTCCCCACGATCCGCCCGTCGAGCTCGGCGACCACACCGTAGAACCCCGGGTGGGTCAGGGCCCCTTCGATCAGCGCGACACTCACCTGGGGACTGGGTACCTCGGGCGGAAACGCGTGCTCACGAGCGATCTCGGCAAAGGCGTCGAAGCAGATCCTGCCGCACTCCGCGGCGTCTTCCGCAGTGCCCTGGCGCAGTACGAGGTCCACGGCCGCCGTCCCTTTCCTGGGGCCCACCAGGTGTTCCTCCCCTTCCTCTCCATCTTCCCCCCTTGGGCAGGGGACGCACGCCCGACCGACTCCGCCCCCTCGGTCACGGCAGCCGCGGGCGAGGGGACGTACGGCGTCGCAGCGGCACGGCCGGTCGCCGACCGCGCGGTGGGCACTCCCGGCCGACGCCGACGGCATGCGGCGTGCGGTGAGCGGCACCGGCACCGGCAGGGCCCAAGGCCCATCTGATGGCCCGCGTCAGCGCGTGCCCCGTGATGTGTACGACGGCCTCCGCTGCGGTCGGCAGCCTCGGCAGACCGAGTTCCGCACGGGCCCACGGGGGCAGCGCGGCGACCGCGTTCGCGGCCAGGAGGGCGTACGGTCCCCGCGCGATCAGCGGCAGCGGTGGGTGGAGCAGGATGAATCGTGCCGCATCCCGAGCCTCCGCCGTGCCGCGCAGCTCGGGGCGGTAGGCCCTCAGCCGGTCCGCGAGTTCACGCCGGTCGCGAGGTGGATCCACGACGCCGAGTGCCGCCGCCACCTGTGCCATGTCGGCGATGTACGCATCGCAGCCGGCCCCGTCCAGGGGATGGGCGCCGAAGCGCTGATGGGCGCGGAGGAAGCTGTCGACCTCGGCCACATGGACCCAGCCCAGCAGATGGGGATCAGCCGCGTGGTACCGCCGTCCGTCGGGCGCCGTGCCGTGCGTGCGCCCGTGCACTGCCCGGACGCGGTCCACGGCCTCCTGCGCGTCGTCCGCGGTGCCGAACGTCGTCACGGCGAGAAAGGTGCTTGTCCGCTGCAGGCGCCCCCATGGATCGCCGCGGTAACCGGAGTGCGCGGCCACGGCGGCCATCGCCAGGGGATGCAGCGACTGCATGAGGAGGGCGCGCAGACCGCCGACGAACATGGAGGCATCGCTGTGCACTCTGCGCACAGGCCGCTCAGGTCCGAACCACCGTGGCCCCGGCGTGTTGTGGATCCGGTCCCTGTTCCGAGGACCCGCCGGGCCGGCGACGCGGCGGAAGATCCCGGCTGCGAGACGTTGCCGCAGGTCGAGTACCACCGGGCCGGACACGTTCATGCGGCAAGTATCGACCCCGGCCGCCGGGGTGTCACGGCCCCGCCGCACGGTCGCTCGCTCCGAACGGGCGCACCGCCGGCCCTCCGGTCAACGCCTCGTGACAAGGGCCGCTGTCACCACCGTGGGTCCATACCCCAGACCCACCGCAACAGATCGACAGGAATGGCGGCCGGTGCCTCTCGGACGGGCACGCCCACACGGACGGGGCCGGCGCGCAGAGGTGCGCCGTGTGGTCCCGTGGCGGTGGCGGAGGGGCCGACGACACAGGTGACGCGTACCGGCACCGGCCCGCTTGTCGCTCTGGGCGGCCCCTGTTCGCGGGCGGCGTCATAGGCGGCGCGCCGTTGGGGGTCGCGGAGGATCGCGTAGGCGGCCACCACTGCGGCAAGGGCGTCCTGCCCGGCCGCGTCGTCGGTGGCGGTGTCCGGATGCAGGCTGCGGACCAGTCGGCGGTAGGCCGTGGTGATCCGGCGGTCGGACGCGGACGGCTCCACCCCGAGCACGGCGTAGTGGTCGGTATGCGGCCGGGACATCTTTCCACCTCCCTCATCGGCAGGCGGCGCGGAAACGCCTCACAGGCTCCGTCCGTCATCTGCGTAGAACATGAGCCGGCGATTGTCAAGATGTCTTGTTTGGGTTAATAAGTGGAGTGACGTGCTGCGAGCGGCGCCAGGTGCGTCCATGTCTGGCCGGGCAGCCGTCCGCGGTATCGGCTGTCGTGTCGGTGCGTGGATGTGTGGATGTGTGGATGTGTGGATGGAGGTGGACACAGTGATCACCGAGCTGGCGGTCGAGCGCGTGGAGTTCACCTGTGGCCGGTGTTGGCACCAGTGGAGCGCCGACTACGACGCGCAGCAGTACCGCGACGCGGAAGGTGACCTCTGGGAGTACTTCTCCCGGGACGGCATCGCGGTGCCCTCCCCGTACACACCGGCAGGCGCGCCACCGTGTCCGCTGTGCGGGCGCCGCTGGGTGGGTC
Organism: Streptomyces sp. ISL-10; assembly: GCF_018614575.1. Classification (GTDB taxonomy): domain Bacteria; phylum Actinomycetota; class Actinomycetes; order Streptomycetales; family Streptomycetaceae; genus Streptomyces. Next base: position 290,843 of record NZ_JAGGOJ010000008.1, on the reverse strand, counting down.
GCATCCTGGCCCGCAGGCCTGTCCCGGCACCGCCCGGAGCCGACCACACTCCCCGGCTGAGGATCACCGATCGTCCGGGGCACCGTCCTGAGCGGCACGGCGCGCCTCTGCTCGGCGCAGCCTCGCACGTACAGCCGGAAGCGCTCGATCCGCTGGAGGCTTTCGAACCGCTGGAGGAGGCAGACGGCAGGGAGGCTGCGGTCCGTGACGACTGGCGCGAGGACCTGAACACGGCGTGAGGGAGGTGGATCGGTCATGGCCCGGCTTGCCATCCGGGGAGAGGAGCTGATCGTCGAACTGGCCTGGTGGGAGAAGATCGCCGCTCGGCGCGGGGATGTCAGGGTGCCGCTGGCAGCGGTGGAGAAGGTGACCGTCGAGGCGTCGTGGTGGCGGGTTCTGCGCGGCAGTCCGGGCCGGGGGGCCTGGATTCCGGATGTCCTGTGTCTTGGTGTGCGGGAGCGGGCGGGGGTACGGGACTTCGTCGCCATCCATCCCCGGCAGGGATCGGTGGCGTGCGTCGATCTGCACCCCGCGTCCGCACCGTTTGCCCGTATCGCCGTCTCGGACCGCGTCCCCCGAACGACCGCAGCCGACGTACGGACGGCGCTGAGCCGTCGGCGAAGCGCGGACGCCGCCGACGCGGGTACCGACGCCGTGGGTACCGATCCCGGACACGTGCCCGACCCGCCTGCGGGGAAACTGGGCTGGCGCCCCGGCCGGTCGCCGCTCCCGTGGCCACCGGTGAGCTCCTGAGCAGGAGCGGGAGCGGCTGCTGTGCGGACCCTGCCCGTGCCCGGACGCCGAACGCAGGCGACCACACCTGATGCGTACGCCCCGGCGCGGCGGGAGCCCGGTGGGCGCCGCCTCCCGGCACGTACGACGGCGTACGCCGGCGCGAACCGGTCAGCGGATCTGGATCTCGATGCGGCGCGGCCTGACGTTGTCGGCCTTGGCGACGTGCAGGGTGAGGATGCCATCGGCCAGTTTCGGCACTGATCTGCTAGGCATCTGTGTCGGTGTCGGTGTCGGTGTCGGCGGACAGACTCACGCGGTAGTGGCACCGGTGCCACCTCGTCCCGACCCGTCCCCGGGCCCTCCGCGGCGCATCCTGAACCGGGTGCTTCCGCTTTCAATCGTTCGGCTGTCTCCATCACGGAGGTCACCACGGACGTCCTGGTACTCATCGGCCGCATTCTCTGCGCGCTGCTTTTCGCGGACTCGGCCGTCAACCGCCTCACCCACAACAAGGCCATGGCCGCCTACGCCACAAGCCGCGGCGTCCCGCCCTCCGTCTCGGCCGGTCGCCAGGGTGGCAAGGCGGCCTGCTACTCCTGGTAGGCGCGGTGATGGTGGTCCTGGGCATCTGGGCCGATCTGGGAGCACTGCTCCTGGCCGTGTTCCTCTTCCCGACCGCGGTCATCATGCACGCGTTCCGGAAGGAGTCCGGCCCCGAGTCCAGGCAAAGGAAAACGGCGCAGTTCCTCAGGGACACCGCCCTGGGCGGCGCGTGCCTGATGCTGCTCGCCTTCTCGCCTGCGCAGGCCATGACCTCGGTCTGACGCTCACCGGCCCGCTCTTCGACATCACCTGAACGGTCGGACCCGCCCTGCAAGAAGGGCAGCCGACGGAACGCGGCAGACGGCCGCAGGGCCCGCACCGGCTTCAGGGAGGCAGGAGCCGGGACACGCATGTCCCGCAAGGCGCGTGGCCCGCAACGGCGAGATGGCGCGGACGGTGTGGTCGAGCCGGGCCGGCGATGCGCTCGGCCGAGTCGTCCGGCCGTAAGGAATTCGTCATCCGGTCACGGCGGACTCCAGGCCCCGGGTCACGTTGAATAGCAGGACACATCAAGCGTGTTCAGGAGGAAACAATGGGGCGTGGGCGACGGCTGCGGAGCAGACCGGTGGTCATGACGGCGGCGGCGACGGCACTGGTGGCCATGGGGGCGGGGCTCTACTGGTTCCAGCCGTGGAAGCTGTGGCAGGACGAGACCGTACGCGAGGAATTCCCCGTCGTCGCGGGAGAGACCGCGACGACGGGCCCGTCGAAGGACGCGTCCGTGAGCCCGGGGTCAGGAGCGTCGTCGCCCGCGGCAACACCGGCTGCACCGAGGACACTTGCCACCGGTTCGTTCATCACCCACGAGCACCCGACCTCGGGAACGGTGAAGATCATCCGTCTGCCCGACGGCACCCAGACGCTGCGCCTGGAGGGACTGGACACCAGCAACGGGCCGGATCTGCGGGTGTGGCTCACCGACGCCCCCGTGCAGGAGGGGAAGGCCGGCTGGCACGTCTTCGACGACGGGAAGTACCAGAGCCTCGGCAAGCTCAAGGGCAACAAGGGCGACCAGAACTACGCACTGCCCGAGGGGATCGATCTGGACCGCTACAGCAGCGTGACCATCTGGTGCGACCGTTTCGACGTGTCCTTCGGCGCTGCCGAGCTCGCGGCCGCCTGACGGGGCCTGCGGTCGGCGCGTGCGGCCTTCGCCCGCACCGGGAAGCCGCGCCGTCCACGAGTACGGGCGCCGGGGGCCTGCGCGCACGCCCCAGGACGCGGCGTTCGTCCGGCCGTCCGGGCGGGCTGTCAGCGCCCGGGCCGGACCGACGCCGGACGGCCGGTTTATCCGCCTGCCGCCGGGTGACCCGGTGCGGGCGACGTTACGTCCGGGAAGGTGGCGTGTCATGACTGCACGAGATCGCGAGACGGGTCAAGACCCTGAACGCAGGACCGGAACACACCGGTCGGCGCACGAAGAAGAGCGGGGCGTTCCCAAGGACCGCGGCCCCGGCGCACATTCCGGGCAGGAACGGCAGCCCGGACAGCGAACCGTTCCCGGAACCGCGAGCGCCGCCGAGGGCTACAGCCGCGGCGGAACGAGCAGTGGTGAGCCCTTGGAGGGCGTGGAGAGGGACGAGGAGGAAGACACCGCCTGAGCCGGCCGCCGCCGGGCCCGGCGCGTTCCGGACGGCCCCGGCCCCAGGGGCACGCCGCAACGACGAAGGGCGGCGGCGAGGACGTCCGTCTGGAGGAGATCGCTTGCGCCGCGGGGCTGAGCGTGCAGGAGGTCCGGCCGCTCATGCACGACCTCATGGTCACGCACCGTCTCGTCACCGAACTCCCCCGGTCCGACGTCCCCGGCCTCGGTCCCCGCTACAAAACCAAGCCCCGGCTCTGATCGCTCCGGCAGTTCTCTGCCGCCGGGCGGCGCAAGCCCGGCGCGACACGTGCGCGGTCACCCGTTCGAGCATGGCTCCGACCCGCCCACGGGAGCCCGCGCCCGCTTGTCTTTGCCACGGAGCGGCTGCGCCGCCCACTGCCGGTCGCGCTGCGCCACACCCGCGCGCTGACAGTTGCCGCACGGCACGAAAGCGCCGCCCGCTCCTGCCCGCGCTCCGCCGGACGCTGTGCCTGACCGGCACCGTCCCGCACGATCGCGCATCACTCCAGGCCTTCGGCAGCGTCCTTGCCGGACTCGGCTGGGTCCTGCGCGAGCGGCAGGTCGTCCCTCCTTCGATCGAGTGCCGCCTCGCGGCCCTCGAACAGGAACAGGGACGCTCCACGGGCGGGCCGCTACATCGGCTGACACACCGACACTGCCCCCAGCACGGTCCGCCCGGCTCCGGGCTCCGGGCCGTCCGGCTCCTGGCTCCTGGCTCCTGGCACACTCCCCGGCCCGCAGAGCCCGGCGAGGTCGGGCACTGAGCTGGTTCCGCAGAGCTGAGCAGAGCCGGCGCGAGGTCAGCGGTAGGCAGTGAGCAGCGCCGCGCACGTGCAGAGCAGCGCCGCAGTGACGAGCGCGGCGACGCTGCGGCACAGCAGCCGTCTCCTGAGCGTCTCGTAGCGCGCGGTGTACTCCACCCGCAGTTCCGCGGCGCGTGCGCTGACGAATTCCAGCGCACGCCGTGAGACGGCGATGTGGTCCTGGGTGTAGAGACGGACCACTTCTTCGCGTTGCGAAGTGGTCAGCCATGGCATCAGGTCCGCGAACTCATCGGCGTGTTCCTGTGCTTGTGTCAACCGGCTCTGGGCCAGCAGATAACCCTCGAGCCGGGCGATGCCTGCCGCGACGTCGTGCGACTGCTGCGGCGCCCTGTCGGTCATGAGCGGCCCTTGTCGTCTCCCAGCGGGGCCGCGATGCCCTTCCCGGGCTCGACGACGTCCCGGCGGCCCGGGTTCTCCGCCTGGTCGAGGAGGGAGACCTCGGGGTGGTGCAGGTCGAACGCGGGAGATTCGCTGCGGATGCGGGGCAGGGTGAGGAAGTTGTGCCGCGGCGGCGGGCAGGACGTGGCCCACTCCAGCGAACGGCCGTAGCCCCAGGGGTCGTCGACCTCGATCTGCTTGCCGTACTTCTCCGTCTTCCAGACGTTGTAGACGAAGGGCAGGATCGACAGACCGAGCAGGAACGAGCTGATCGTGGAGATCGTGTTCAGCGCGGTGAAGCCGTCGGCCGCGAGGTAGTCCGCGTAGCGGCGCGGCATGCCCTCGGCGCCGAGCCAGTGCTGCACCAGGAAGGTGCCGTGGAAGCCGATGAACAGCGTCCAGAACGTGATCTTGCCGAGCCGCTCGTCCAGCATCTTGCCCGTGAACTTCGGCCACCAGAAGTGGAAGCCGGCGAACATCGCGAACACGACCGTTCCGAAGACGACGTAGTGGAAATGCGCGACGACGAAGTACGAGTCGGACACGTGGAAGTCCATCGGCGGCGAGGCCAGGATGATTCCGGTCAGACCACCGAAGAGGAACGTCACCAGGAAGCCTGTCGTCCAGAGCATCGGTGTCTCGAAGGACAGCGCGCCCTTCCACATCGTGCCGATCCAGTTGAAGAACTTCACACCGGTCGGTACCGCGATGAGGAAGGTCATGAACGCGAAGAACGGCAACAGCACGCCCCCCGTGACAAACATGTGGTGCGCCCACACCGTTGCCGACAGACCGGCGATCGCGATGGTCGCACCCACCAGACCGATGTAACCGAAGATCGGCTTGCGGGCGAACACCGGGATGATCTCGGTAGCGATGCCGAAGAACGGCAGGGCGATGATGTACACCTCTGGATGGCCGAAGAACCAGAACAGGTGCTGCCACAGCAACGCGCCGCCGTTGGAGGCGTCGAAGACATGGGCACCGAACTTGCGGTCCGCCTCCAGGGCGAACAGCGCGGCGGCCAGGACCGGGAAGGCGAGCAGGACCAGCACACCGGTCAGCAGCACGTTCCAGGTGAAGATCGGCATCCGGAACATCGTCATGCCGGGAGCGCGCATGCAGATGATCGTGGTGATGAAGTTGACCGACCCGAGGATCGTGCCGAAGCCGGAGAAGGCCAGACCCATGATCCACATGTCGGCGCCGACACCCGGGGTGCGCTCGATGCTGTTGAGGGGCGAGTAGGCGAACCAGCCGAAATCGGCCGCACCTTGTGGGGTGAGGAAGCCGGCGACCGCGATGAGCGAGCCGAAGAGGTAGAGCCAGTACGCGAACATGTTCAGCCGCGGGAACGCCACGTCGGGCGCGCCGATCTGCAGCGGCATGATCCAGTTCGCGAATCCGGCGAACAGCGGCGTCGCGAACATCAGCAGCATGACCGTGCCGTGCATCGTGAACGCCTGGTTGAACTGCTCGTTCGACATGATCTGCGTGCCGGGACGGGCCAGTTCGGCGCGCATGACGAGCGCCATCACACCGCCGATGCAGAAGAACAGGAACGAGGTGATCAGATACAGCGTGCCGATCGTCTTGTGGTCGGTGGTCGTCATCCACCGCACGACGACGTTGCCGGGCTGCCTGCGCCGTACCGGCAGCTCGTTCTCGTACGCATCCTCGTACTCGGACAGCGCCTCATGCCCGGACCCTGACGCCACACGCACTCCACTCAACGGGCGGCCTCCACATGAACCCGACGCATTCTCTGGGCAGGCCGCGAATTCACCCAAAGGCACGCAGAGGCAATTTAGCGGGCTTATACCCCGCCGGCCGCACGACCTGTGCGGGCGGATCCTCACCGGCAGCAGCCACTCACGCCCGCGCACCCGGCCAACGAGCCCACAGGCACCGCACCGCCGGCCGCGAGCAGGCAAGCAGAAGGCTCACACCGACGCTCCGAAAGTCCACCCGTTCGGCGCTCGCACGCTGCCGGCCGGCTCGCGGAAGAGGTAATCCGCAGGGCCAGACGTCCCGTTGGGACGCTCGCAGTGCATCTGTACGAACACCTGCCGAGCCCCTGGGCCTCCCGCGCGAGCTTCCCGAAGCGGCACACCCCACGGTCAAGGCTGCGGCTCGCCGCCCCGGGCCGGGGTGCGGGAACCAGGACGCGCGTCCTCGGCGGCCCGCTCCACTGCCCTGAGCAGCGGAGGAAGCCGGTCCTCCGGCAGGTCCACCGCGCGGGGCGGCCGAGCCGCGTCACCGCTTCACTGCGGTCGTCCGGGCAGCTCGCCGGCCACTTCGTCCGGCGTCAGCGGCGCGCGTGCGTCGGTCGCCGCATGCATGCGCTCGGGGTGCTCCGGCGGCGGCGAGAACAGCGCCGCGTAATCATCCGGAAGGTGCTCCCGCAGCTCCCGGCCAGCCCGGGCTCGGCCTCCGCGATCTGCGACACGACCGCCCGGGCCAAGAGGAGAGCCCGCTCGGGCGGTGTGTCTAGATGGCGCCCCGCCTCGGCCAGCAGACCGGTGACGTCGTCGGCCGCGGCGGGAACCGTGGCATAGGCCGCATCCTGTTCCGGGCCCGGCAGCGCCGCACGCAGCCTCCGCCGCTGAGGCATCGGAAGCCGGTGCGCCAGCGTGCCCAGGACGACCCTGGTCACACGGACGGCTTCGTCGGCGTCCGCGAGGCCCGCCCGCCGGGCCACAGCTTGGGTGAGATCCGCGTGAGTGATCATCAAGCCTCCCGAAGGAAAGAGATTGTCCTGCCCCGGTACCCATCGCAGAACCCGGTACACGGCCGCAGACGGCAGACTCCGTCCCGGACGCAGACGCCGGGAACCCGCCCGGCCGCACTCCCCTGCTTCGGCGGCCGGCCGCCCCCGCGTGGGGCGGTCGGCGGCGGCGCCACCGTCGGCCCGCTCCGGCGCGGGCCGCCGCCGGTCCACCGCGTGAGCGCCTGCGTGTCCCATCAGAGGCCCCTGCGGCCATGGGTCGCCGGTGGACACATGTGAGGGTCCGCCTCACTGGAGGCAGCACGGGCACGCGACATCGACCCCGAATCGGGGACACCGCGGTCGTCGTCGGGCGAGTGAGGGGAGCCGGTACCGCCGTCACCGTGCGGCCGGACCCGGACGCAGACATCCGCTGGGTCGATGCGCTGGTCGACGACTTGGTACGCACCCGGCAGGCCGATCCCGACCGGCTGTACGCCGTGGGATTCTCCAACGGGGCTCGATGGCCCTGGGGGTGGCCGCGCAGCGTCCGGAACGGCCGGCGGGAGCGGCCTCGGTCGTCGGCCGACTGCCGCGGGGAATGCGGCGGTCGAACCCAGTGGCGCGAGCCAGTTCTGATCATCTATGGAGCGGACGATCCGGTGCGCCCGGGTCGGGCCGGCCCGACCCCTTCCGGCGAGGAACCGATCACGCCGACGATGTCGGCGCGTGCCGGCGCCGAACCCTTCGCGGCCGCAGTCGGGGGCGTGTGACGAGGGGGCGGCACCTCGCGCAGGAAGTCGGCGATCAGGTCAGCGTCGTTCATGACTGCCACCTCCATTCGGTGATCTCGGCGGGGTCGACACCGGTACGCCTCAGTTCCTCGCGCAGCCGGTCGCGGTGCCGTGCGTAGGAGGCGGCGAGGTCGCCGGCGGTAGCGGACCGTCCGCGTAGATGGCCCAGCGCGGTGATGGCCAGATCGTGCCGCGAGGTGCCGTTGCTCGCGAGCAGGTCGTACGGGGTGGTGGTCGTGCCCTCCTCCACGTATCCGCGGACGTGGAAGCGATCCGGCTGCGGCCGGCCGTGGAGCAGTTGGTGAACGGCCGACGGGTAGCCGTGGAAGTTGAAGACCACGGGCGTCCCCGTGCCGAAGAGCGCGCGGAACTCCGGGTCCGGCATGCCGTGCGGATGCCGTCCGGGTGCGGCGAGGGTGCACAGGTCGACGACGTTGACGACGCGGACGCGTGCGTCGGGCAGGTCGCGGCGCAGCAGTTCGGCGGCGGCGAGGGTTTCGACGGTGGGGATGCCGCCCGCGCAGGCCAGGACCAGTTCGGGGTCCTCGCCGTCGTGGGTGGAGGCCCATTGCCAGATCGAGGCTCCGGCCTCGCAGTGCCGGCGGGCGCTGTCGAGGTCGAGCCATTGCGCTGCGGTGTGCTTGCCCGCCACGACCAGGTTGATGCGACCGGTGTCGGCCATCAGGCGTTCCATGGTCACAAGCAGTGTGTTCGCATCGGGCGGCAGATGGACGCCGGTGACCGTGGCCTTCTTGGTGAGCAGGTTGTTGATGAATCCGGGGCCCTGGTGGCTGTAGCCGTTGTGTTCCTGCCGCCAGCCTTCGCTGGTCAGCAGGTACGTGAGGCTGCTGACGGGTGCGCGCCACGGCACTTCGCCCGACATCTTCAGCCACTTGGCGTACTGGTTGAGCATGCTGTCGACGATGGAGGCGAAGGCCTCGTACGTCGGGAAGAGGCCGTGGCGGCCTGTCAGGAGGTATCCCTGGAGCCAGCCCTGACAGTTGTGTTCGGAGAGCACCTCCATGATCCGACCGTCTCGGGAGAGGTTTTCCGCGTACTGGTCGACGGGCCAGACGTAGGAGCGGCCGCTGGCGTCGAGGACGGCGTCGAGCTTGTTGGAGGCGAGTTCGTCCGGGGACATGATGCGGAAGTCCCGGGTCGCCTCCGTCCTGCGCATGATGTCGGTGAGCCAGTCGGCGAGCACCCGGTTCGGGCTCGCGGAGGCCGCGCCGGGCCCGTCCGTCACGTCGACGGCGTACGGCTCCAGTGGTGGCAGGTCCAGTGGGCGGCGCAGCCGGCCGCCGTCGGCCGCGGGCTGCATGCCGAGGCGTCGCTCGCCCTCGGGGCAGCACTGCAGGACCTCCGGCTGGGGCCGCCCCTGGTCGTCGAACAGTTCCTGTGGTGCGTACGACTTCAGCCACGCTTCCAGGGCCTGCAGTTGTTGCGGGTCGTCGTGGACGCCTTCCAGGGGCACTTGGTGGGCGTGGAAGGTGCCTTCGATGGGCTTGCCCCGCACCTCCGCAGGCGCGCCCTGTCCCTTGAGGCTGCGCAGGACGATCATCGGCCAGGCCGGACGTTCGGGCATGTCGCCCGACCGGGCACGGCGCTGGAGGTCCCGGACGGCGGCGTGGGCGTCGCGGACCGCTTCGGCGACGGGTTCGCCCTCGGGGCCCGCCGTGACGTCGACGATGCGGGGGGCCCAGCCGTAGCCGCGGAACAGCGCGATCAGTTCGTCGTCGGACATGGTGGAGAACAGCGTGGGCGAGGAGATCTTGTAGCCGTTCAGGTGCAGGAAGGGCAGGACAGCACCGCTGGTTGCGGGGTCGAGGAACTTGGTGGAGTGCCACGCCGCCGCGGTCGGCCCGGTCTCGGCCTCGCCGTCTCCGACGATGCAGGCCACCAGGCGGTCGGGGGCGTCCAGGGCCGCTCCGAACGCGGTGGACAGTGCGTAGCCGAGTTCACCGCCCTCGTGGAGGGTGCCGGGCAGTGCGGGAGAGAGGTGGCTGGGAAAGCCGTCGGGTGCGCAATACCTGCGGGCGAGTTCGCGCAGGCCCTGCTCGGTGCGGGCCAGGGCCGGGTCGTAGTGCTCATGGGTGCCCTCCAGCCACAGGTTGGCGTGGTTGGCCGGGGCGCCGTGTCCCGGTCCGGTCACCAGGAGCACATCGGCGTCGCTCTCCTTGACCAGGGTGTTGAGTGCCGCATACACCATGGTGATGCCGGGACAGGACCCCCAGTGGCCGAGCAGCCTCGGTTTGAGGTGCTCCCGGCGCAGCGGCTCCCGCAGCAGGACGTTGCCCTGGAGGAAGATCAGCGCGGCGGCGATGTAGTCCGCCGCACGACGGTATGCCTGTGTCCCGTTGTGCTCCGACCGCATACGGACAGCCCTTCTTGTCGTCGCGGTCATTGGCTGTACCCGGTTCACCAGGCTTTACGCCCCAGCTGAGCGCGTTCGGACGAAGGCGCCTCGCAGGCCGAACTCTCACGCTGAGGTTCAGGTCGAGGTGGGGAAAACGAACCGCACGTCGGTCATCGTTTCTCCGCCGCCCTGACCGGCCGGGTCTGCGCCGTCATCGCCCCTGTGCCGGACGCCGTCGAACGGGGCCGGCCTCTGGCGTGCGCGGTGCTCGCGCTGAACGAGCAAGCGGCGTCGCGGTCGTAGCACGCATGGGCGAAGAACTCGGTTGCTCTGCACGAACACCGTTGGCAGGGTGTCGGCGGTGCCTGCCTTCTCCGCGCAGGCCGGAACCCAGCTCGCGTATCAGGTCTTCGGAGAGGGCCCTCCGGTGGTCTGCCTGCCGGGGGACCTCAGGATTCCGCCTACCTCGGGAACCTGGGCGGCCTGTCCGCGCACCGGCGGTTGATCCGGGTGGACCTCCGGGGCACCGGGCAGTCGGCGATGCCGCAGGACATCGCCTCCTGCCGCTGCGACCGGCTCGTCGACGACGTGGAGGCCCTGCGCGAGCACCTCGGCCTCGACCGGATGGACCTGCTCGCGCACTGCGCCGGCGCGAATCTGGCCGCGCCTGTATGCGCACCGGCATCCGGAACGCGTGGGCAGGCTCGCGCTGATCACGCCGAGCGTCAGAGCCGTCGTCCTGACGAGCCCCGGAGACCTACGGCTCGAGACCGCTCTGCTCCGCCGGGACGAGCCATGGTTCCCGGCGGCGTTCGCGGTCGTGGAGGCGGTCGTGTCCGAAAGGGCCACCGGGCGCAGCCGACAGGCCATCGCACCGTTCTCCTACGGCCCTTGGGATGTTGCGACCCGGGATTCACCAGGCGGCCGAGGGGGGAACAGGCGAACCGCGAGGTGGTGGCTGCCTCCGGTGCCGAAGGGCTTACGACCCGGCCGGCAACCGCACCGCGCTCGCCCGGCTCGCGCCTCCAGTGCCCCTGCTCGCCGGGGAGTTCGACCTGGGGGCTCCGGCGCGGACGACGGCCGAGTTCGCCGGGCTGTTCCCGAACGCCAACTCGTTGTCCAGCACGGAGCGGGGCACTTCCCGTGGCTGGACGACCCCGGCTCTTGCGTGGCGACCACCGCGAAGTTCCCGGGCCGAGAGGCGACCGCTCAACCGCCTGTTCATGATGCTGACTCCGCTGATAGGCGATCAGCGGCCGACACGGCCGTTGGTGTGAACCGCGGTCTTCGCCGTGGCGGCTACGGCGCAGGGCCGCCGACGGCTGGTTACGGTCTGGCTTTCCCGTCAGTGGACCGAGAGGAAGGCAACCATGAGCAGCAGCGAGACCGGCCAGGTCACCGGCACCAAGGACAAGGACTACAACTTGATCTGGTACATCGAGGCGTGCCTGAGCAACGCGCTGCGGATGGAGACCTACATCCAGGACGCGGAACGCGACAACGACACCGAGATCATGGAGTTGTTCCGCAAGGCCCAGGCCGACAGCCGTAAGGGCGCCGAGATGGGCAAAGCTTTGCTGCGTACGCGACTGGGCAGCTGACACCCCGCAGAAGGGGCCCGTGGCGGAGGCACGACCGGGGCTGAGGGCCCCTCAGTCGACGTCGACGCCGGCGTGGTCGACTCATGGACTCCGGGAGGTCTGCGGAAGCGTGATGGCCGGAAGGCCCGGCCCGGCCGGGCCTTCCGGGGCCGCGGGGTCAGGTGTCCATCCTGCTGGAGCTGCATGTCCGCCGGTCCAGCAGGTGACGAACTGCCGCGTTTCTCCGGTGAAGGCCTTGCCGTCCGTCAGGTCGCGGCAGGGGCGCTCCGCTCCAGGCGCCCGCGCAGCGTGGCGGCGAAGTCCTCGGCGCGCTCCAGCTGAACGCGCAGGTCCGCGACACGCGCCGTGGCGGCACGCTCGTATGCACGCACCCGCTCCAACAGCTCCTCACTCTCCTCCGGGGCCGGGGGCTCGGCGGCGTCGAGACAGTCGATCGCCTGGAGCAGGTCGCGCATCTGGTCGAGGGTGAAGCCCAGCGGCTTCATCCGGCGGACCACCATGAGACGGGCCACGTCGGACTCGGTGTAGAGACGGAAGCCGCCCTGCGAGCGGGCCGAGGGGATGACCAGGCCGGTCTCTTCGTAGTGGCGGATGGTGCGTAGAGAGAGCTCGGTCCGCGCGGCGACCTCGCCGATCTGCATGTGCTCACTGCTCACCTGGTGCGCCCTCTCGCGGTGCGGCGCCGCCAGTGACGGCCGCCTGCCATCTCTACCCTAACGTTAGGGTAGAGTAAAGAAGGGTCGAGGGCCCGGCGCCCTCCTTTGTCCCGGTGCGGGCCCGCATCCCGCACCGTCAGCCGTGTCGGGGCCGACGACGCCCCCGGCGAAGACCACCGAGCCCGTAGGAGCGCGCGCATGTCCATGGTGCCTGCCGCCGCTGCCTGCCCGCCGTGATCCGCCGCACCTGACCAGCACCTCCGCGGGCCGACTGCCCCCGGGGCCCGCTGTGCCGCCCTCCAAGACCTCCTGCCCGTACTGCTTCGCGCGGGCCCGCACGGGCCGTCCGGCCCCATGCGTCTCTCTCCGCACGCCCGCCCGCGGTGTGCCCGAGCACGACAGGTAACTGCTTCGTTGTCCTCCCCCGTTCTGTCTCCCGCCGCGCGGCTGCGCAGCCTGCGCCCCGTCTGGCTCACGGATCCGAGAGTGTGGCGCACCGAGGTGCTGGCCGGCCTGGTGGTCGCACTCGCGCTGGTCCCGGAAGCGATCTCCTTCTCGATCATCGCCGGAGTCGACCCGGCCATCGGCCTGTTCGCCAGCTTCACCATGGCCGTGGTGATCTCCGTCGTGGGCGGACGACGGGCGATGATCTCCGCCGCGACCGGCGCCGTCGCACTCGTGATCGCGCCGCTGAACCGTGAGCACGGGCTGGGCTACCTGATCGCCGCCGTCATCCTGGCCGGCGTCTTCCAGATCGCCCTCGGCGCGCTCGGGGTGGCGAAGCTGATGCGCTTCGTCCCCCGCTCGGTGATGGTCGGCTTCGTCAACGCCCTCGCCGTCCTCATCTTCATGGCGCAGATCCCCGAGATGCGGAACGTGCCCTGGGCGGTCTATCCGCTGATCATCGGCGGCCTGGCGATGATGGTGTTCTTCCCGAGGATCACCACCGTCGTCCCGGCCCCGCTGGTCTCCATCGTCATCCTCACCGTCATCACGGTGGGCGCGGGGATCGCGGTGCCGACCGTCGGCGACAAGGGCGCCCTGCCCTCCTCGCTGCCGGTGCCGGGCCTTCCCGACGTGCCGTTCACGCTCGACACCCTGGCCACCATCGCCCCCTACGCCTTCGCCATGGCGCTGGTCGGCCTGATGGAGTCGCTGATGACCGCGAAGCTCGTCGACGACATCACCGACAGCCACTCCAGCAAGACCCGCGAGTCCATCGGCCAGGGCATCGCCAACATCGTCACGGGGTTCTTCGGCGGCATGGGCGGCTGCGCGATGATCGGCCAGACGATGATCAACGTGAAGGTGTCCGGCGCCCGTACGCGCCTGTCCACCTTCCTGGCCGGTGCGTTCCTGATGGTGCTGTGCATCGTCTTCGGGCCGATCGTCTCCGACATCCCCATGGCCGCACTGGTCGCCGTCATGGTCATGGTGTCGTTCGCGACCTTCGACTGGCACTCCGTCTCCCCCAAGACCCTCAAGCGGATGCCCGCGGGTGAGATCACCGTCATGGTCGTCACCGTCGCCTGCGTCGTGGCCACGCACAATCTCGCGATCGGAGTCGTCGTCGGCGCGCTCACCGCGATGGTGGTCTTCGCCAAGCGCGTCGCCCGCCTCGCCGACGTCACGGCTGTCACCGACCCCGACGGCACGAGCGTGGTCTACCGGGTGACGGGTGAACTGTTCTTCGCGTCCTCCAACGACCTGGTCGGCCGGTTCGACTACGCCGGCGACCCCGGCAGGGTCGTCATCGACCTGTCGGCGGCCCACATCTGGGACGCCTCCTCCGTCGCCGCCCTGGACGCCATCGAGACCAAGTACGCCCAGCGCGGCAAGAGCGTGGAGATCATCGGGCTGAACGAGCCGAGCGCCGACCTTCACAAGACGCTCAGCGGCGAACTCACCGGCAGCCACTGACCGACAGCCCCCACCGACGCGACGGCCGCCACCCGGGTGATCCGGACGGCGGCCGTCGCGTTTCCTGACGCTCAGCTGCTGCCACGGGCTCGTGACCTCATTCGCCTCCCCGCCGCCGGCAACGGCACCGCGTCAGTGGGGGGACGTGGCGCGTCTGAGTCGTCGAGGGTGATGCGGTACAGCGTGTGCTCGCCGCGGAGCACGAGCCGACCCGCCTCGGCCTGCCTCGCCTGGCCCGGTCTGCGTCCGCGTCACGGGCGCGCGCCCCCGTGCGCCCGGGCAGCGGCCGGGAAGCCGTTTGGGCGGGGAGGCGACTGTTGTCCTCTGACCTATTAGGCCGGCCCGGCTTCCGGGGCCGACGGCGGGGTCGCCATGGCGTTCAAAGGCGGCCGCTGCCCTGAGGCACCGACCGCCTGTCCTGACGTTCAGCGGGACTGACGATTGCCGTGGTAGCGCTCGGCGAGCCTGGCGAGGGCGACGGCGCCGAGGAGCAGTCCGAAGTCACGCAGCGCGATGTCGTAGTGCCCGGGGATGGTCAGCAGGTTGACGATGATTCCGGCGAGCCATCCGGCCACCAGCCAGCCGCCGAACCGCGGCGCCAGGGCGACGACGAGGCCTGCCACGATCTCGATGACGCCCACGGCGTACATCGCGGCCTGAGCGCTGCCCGGAACGATGTCGTCGATCCAGGGGGCGAGGTAAGTCGGCCAGTCGACAAGCAGGTTGGCGAACTTGTCCAGCCCGAACAGGATCGGCGCCACGGTGAACCCGGTGCGCAGGATGACGAAGGCTTGATAGCCGGGGTCGGTGAACACGGCCCGCCGAGCGACGGCGGACCTTGTGCTGGATGTGGATGACATGACGCCTCCCTCTATCAACAACTTTCACTATCGATAGAAGCGCGCCTCGGCTCTTTAGTCAATGGATGTTGGTTTTACACTGGTGTACGTGGACCACCCCAAGGACGCATCCCACGCCGACGTCTCCGCCGTCGCCGCCCTCGAGGAGCCGACCCGCAGGAGGCTCTACGACCACGTCGTGCACCAGTCGGGCCCGGTCAGCCGCGACGCGGTCGGCCGCGGCCCTCGGCCTGCCGCGGCCGACCGCGGCATTCCATCTGGACCGTCTCGCCGACGCGTCACTGCTCGACGTGGTCTACGAGCGGCGCAGCGGACGCTCAGGACCGGGTGCGGGGCGGCCGGCCAAGCTCTACCGCCGATCCACGAAGCAAGTCGCCGTGAGCCTGCCCGAGCGGCAGTACGAACTGGCCGGACGGCTCCTCGCCCAGGCCGTTGAGGAAGCCGAGGCCACCGGCGAGCCGGTCCGGGCCGCGCTGCACCGCCGAGCCCACGATCACGGCAAGCGGCTGGCCGAACAGGGCGCCACCGGGATCGTCGACATGCTGGAGCGCCACGGATTCGAGCCGAGGAACGAGGACGATGCCATGGTCCTCGGCAACTGCCCTTCCACGCACTGGCACGCGAACACACCGAAACCGTCAGCGGCATGAACCTCCACCTGCTGCGCGGCGTCCTGGAAGGGCTGGACGAGACCGAGCTCGAAGCGTGCCTGGACCCCGCTCCCGGCCGGTGCTGCGTACGCCTGCGGCCCAGAGCATGATTCCGCCGTTGCCGCGACGGCTCGGGAGCGACGCAGTCGCCCCAGCCGGTTGTGGCGACGCAATCCGGGTCACCGTGCCGTCATCCCCGTGCCTCCGGCGGCGGGAGCAGGCTGCCGAGGGGGCCGAGGTCGAGGTTCAGCTCGTCCATCGTGAGGCCGTAGCGGGAGCAGAGCTGGATCATCCGGTCGTGCAGGACCATGAGGGTCGTTCCGAGGCGTTCTTCCTCCTCCTCGGCGAGATCACCGGCGTCCACCCGGTGCAGTGCCTGACGCTCCATGAGCTGGCGCAGGAGCTCGACGAGTGTGAGGACCAGCTTCATCAGGTCACGTTCCACCGTGTCGGGGTCCGTATTGATGCGGTGGGTGGGCACCGAGGGGCGCGGGCTGCCCGTCGGCGGGAACTCGCGCGGGGCGGCGGGCAGGACGCGGAAGGCCCGGGCCGCGGCGTCGGCGAGTTCCTGGTACCGGTCGGCAGGGCGGCGGAGCGGGTCAGCGGGCATGGCGGTCCGGAGGCGGAGACGAAGGCGGGAGAGGAAGCGGACGGCGGTCCCAGGGGGAGGGGTTCTCGGCGCTGATGGACACGATCAGGGCACGCAGAGAGATACGGACCAGGTCGATGTCCGCGATGGACAGTGTGATGTCGCCGGTGACCACGACGCCGCTGGTGAGCAGGCGGTCCAGCAGGTCGATCAGGGCGATCTGCCGACCGGGGAGAGGAGCGGGACTCCCGGTGGTGGGCGGGTGGGCCCCCTCGCTCGTCATCCGGTCGTCGCCTCCGTGTCCTCCTGATCCCCCAGGCCACTGCCGGCGCCCGTCTCGTCGGGCGCTGCAGCCGCGAAGGAGTACGGCGCCCATGGTCCGGTGATCTCCGTCCGGACCAGCTCCGCGCCCTCGTCCGCCTGCCGTACGGCCGCGAGGAAGGCGTCGGACATGTCGGTGGCCACGAGGTAGGCGTCGTTGGCGATGTTCTCGAGCAGCCCCTCCGCCAGTGCCCCCTGCTGCACACGGTGACGGGTGTGCTCGACGGCGCGGGCCGCGGCCGCGGCATGGATGCGCTGCGCCGCCTCCAGAGCCTCCTGGTACGCGCGGTCCCGGGTGTGCTGTTCGTGCCGGCGGCCGCGCAGGTAGGCCCGGCCAGGGCTCAGCTCCGTGGCGGGCTCGTCCGGGGCGCCGCCCGGACCACCGGTCGCGGGAGGGACGAAGAAGACCTTGACGCCCCACTCCACGTGGCGGCCGAGCCGGGCCAGTCGGGGCAGGAAGGCGGCCCGGCCCGCCGCCAGCATGGTGCGGATTCCCTCGTCGTCGCGGTAGATCGTGCCGAGCCGCAAGGGGAGCACGGTGGTCCGCGCGGTCACGGCGTCGACGACGCCGTGATGAGCGCGGGCCACGGACTCCAGCCACGCGAGGTCCTCCAAGTGGGCGGCCAGGGGCGCCTCTTCGAAATCGGCTGACGGCACGTCGCTGACCACCGCGGCCACGTCCTGGTCCGTCACGACGCGGACGGCCGCGTCGTAGACGCCTCGCAGGCCGGCCACCGCGTCATGCAGCTCTGTCGTCGCAGCGGCGACACCGTACAGATAGCCGACCGTCTCGCTCATGGTTCCTCTCCCCGTGGCCGACGCGCGCGCGGCTCCTCCGGGCGGGCCGCGCGTGGTCGTGGTTCGGGGGCCTCTTCGTCGAGGCGTTCGGACGCCGCGAGCGCCTGCGTGTCGCGCAATACGGCGATCTCCTCCCGCAGCCGCCGGTTCTCCTCTGCAAGTCCGGGCCGGTCAACGGCGCGGGAGGACAGTGCCGGGTCGTGCTCCCACCAGTCGATGCCCATTTCCTTGGCCTTGTCGACCGAGGCCACCAACAGCCGCAGTTTGATGGTCAGGAGCTCGATGTCGAGGAGGTTGATGCGGATGTCCCCCACGATGACGATGCCTTTGTCCAGTACACGCTCCAGGATGTCGGCCAGGTTGGCCGATGAGCCCTGCCCGTACGGCGGTGTGGCTCGTGAGGGGAACGAGCCGAGGTTGCTGGAGACGGGTTCCGTCACGGCCGGTCGACCTCCCTTCGCGGGGGCTCAGCGCCGGGCCGCGGCTCGGCGGCTCGGGCGTTCGTCCTCGTGCGGCTCCTCGTACGGCTCCTCCTCGTCCTCGTAGGCCCTGTCCTCGTCCGTGTCGTACGGATCACGCCGGTCGTGGGGCTCGTGCTCCTCCGCGGCCCCTTCGTCGTCCTCGTCCTCGTCGGCCCAGTCCCCCTCCGCCTCCTCGCCTTCTTCCGCTTCGCGCCGGTCCCGGACCTTCTCGTCCTCTTCCTCGCCCTCGTCGCCGCCGCGCACCACCTCGCCGTCACGGATCTCACCGCGCCATCCTTCGGCCGGCTCGTCCTGGAAGGTGACGAACTTGCGGAACAGCTTGAGGTCCAGCCGGGCACGCCTGCCCTGGGCGCGTACCAGGTTCCCCGTCTTCTCCACGAGCCCCTTCGGGAAGTACTCCAGCACCAGGAGCACCTTGGTCAGGTTGTCGCCCAGCGGATGGAAGGTGACCACGCCCTTGGTGGTGCCCTTGGCGCCCTCCGACGTCCAGACGATCCGCTCGTCCGGAATCTGCTCGACGATTTTCGCCTTCCAGCTGCGATTGGCCTTGGCGACTTTCACCTGCCAGTTCGTCGTCGTCTCATCGGACTGTTCGACGTTGACGACGCCTTTGGAGAAGCGGCTGAACTGCTGGAACTGGGTCCACTGGTCGTATGTCTGCCGTACGGGCACCCCTACGTCGACGTCCTCGACGATGACGACGCTCTTCCCTCTGGTCTCCCCCTTGCCGCCGCCCTTGCCGACCTTGCCGAGCAGGCCGGACACCTGATCCTTCACGCCCCCCGCCAGGTGGGACAGGGCCGCCGAGACCGCGGCGCCCCGGGGCGATTTCCCCTCGCCGAGCGCCTGGCCCCCCTTGGACAGCATGCCGAGAGCGCTGCCGAGGGAGTTGCCGGGGTCGCCCAGCTGCCGGGTCGCCTCTCCGAGGCGCTCTCCCAGGCCGGTGACGGCCTTCTCGGCCCTGGCCTCCAGGTATCGCTGCAGTTCCTCCTTGAGCCGGGTGCCGGCATCGCCGGCCACGCCGGTACGTCCGCTGCCGGTCATGCCTCGGACCTCCTCTTCTCGCGTGTGCCACCCGTCTCGCTCCGGCTGCCCCGCGTCCGCTCCCGGTCACGCTCCGCGGCGGAGCGCCGCGGCCGGTCGGCCCGGGCTGCGGATTCGCCGGACTTGGGACGCGATGCGGACTTTGCGGGCCTGTCCGAGCGGGCTTGCGCGGGCTGCCGCTTGCCGGTGCGAGGGGCAGGGCGGCTCTCCGGCTCGTCCTCGTCCCCGTTCTCTCCGCCGTCCGTCCTCGGCTCGTCCGAGACGTCCTGCCTCCGCCTCCCCCGCTTCTCCTTCTCCCCCTCCGAGGTCTCCTGGCGCATGCCGAGGGTGCGCTCATGCAACGAATCCGCCAGCCGGTCCGCCCGGGCCGCCACGGCTGTGGCGGCGGCTTCCTTGCCGGCGGTCAGCAGCTCGTCCCGGATCTGGTCCCTGAGCTCGCCCACGGCGGGCGAGCCCATGACCAGGGCCGAGACCTTCTTGGGGTCGATCTTCTTCCTGAGCGTCCACGTCGCCAGGGCGATGGCGACCTTGCCTTTCCTGGTCCGTCCGAGCACATACCCGCTGAGCAGTGCCGCGCCCGTCATCGTCTTCGTCATCGTTGGAAGTCCTCCTCACACCTCATGGCTGAACACCTATGGCTGACGGCCTTCCCAAAAGCTCCGGATCTCGTCGAGCCGGTCCAGCAGCTCGTCCTCGCGTCTGTCGAAGGTCTCCTGATCGATGCGGCCGGCGAGGAGATCCTGCTCCAGCTCCCCGAGTGCCCGGATGACCGGTCCTTCGTCGTAGTACTCGCGTTCCGCGACCTCGGTGACGCGCCGCACCACCCAGCCGACGCCCCGTACCGGGGCGAGGGGCAGGGTGAGCAGCTGACTCAGTACGCCCATGACCGGATGGCTCCCTCACGGCTGTCTAGACGAAGCTGTACGGCGGAAGCGGGCCGCGAAGTCTGAAGTCGAAGTCCTCGCCGTGCTGCTCGGCCAGTCCGGTCTCCCTGGCGACGAACTCCTCCGTGCGTTCCTGCTCGACGAGGAAGGAGACGCTGAGGAAGTCGTCACCGGATGCCACCGACTGCTGGATCTCCCGTGCCGAGGGACGCAGGGCCTCGATGATCCCGGATGCGTAGGTCTCGTGGCGGACCCTGACCTCGTCGGCGACCAGCTCTCCCAGCGCCACCTTCAGATCCTGGCCGCCGCGGCCCGCACGGATCTCCTCGTTCATGCGGCGCGCGTCGTCGGACTGCCGCAGCACTTCGCGCAGGAGCGCTTCCTCGTCGCAGGACACCTTCAGATGGAACTCGGTGCAGCCTTCCACGGCCTTGAGCCGCTCCTGGTAGGCGTCGGTGCGTTCCTCCATCGTGTCCCGGACTGTCTCCTCGTCCGGTGCCAGGGCGCCGAAACGCAGGGGCAGCACGGTCCCCTGCTCCATCAGGTTCTCCAGGGCAGCCACGTGTGCCAGTACGTCGCGGCGCTTGGCGCGCAGTTCGTCCGGTGCGTCACTGATCACGGCGGCCAGTGACGTGCCCTTGACGATCCGCAGCGGTTGCGGTGGATCTCCGACGCCGGTGACGCCGTCGAGGCGCAGTGGGTGGGTCGCCGCCGTGATCGCGTAGACGTAGACGGACATGGCTCACTCTTCCCGGTGCTTGGGGGGCCGTCGCGGCGGCCGTGTACGCTCGCGTTCCTCGACCGGTTCCGGCTCTTCCTCGCGCTCGTCGTCGCGGCCCTTGCGGAAGGACTCCGAGAAGGCCTCGACCGCCCCGGTGAGGGCTCCCTTGCTCTTGCCGCGGGCTCCGTCCTCCGTGATCTCGCCGACCAGGTCGGGCAGCTGCGCCGGTGCCTTGCGTCCCGTTTCCAGGTCGAGGCGGTTGCAGGCCTCCGCGAAGCGCAGATACGTGTCCACGCTTGCCACCACGACGCGGGCGTCCACCTTGAGGATCTCTATGCCCACGAGGGACACGCGGGCGAAGACGTCGATGACCAGTCCGCGGTCCAGGATCAGTTCCAGCACGTCGTAAAGCGACGAGGAGCCGCCGCCGCCACGTGCGACGCCGCCTCCCCCGCCTTGTGGCACCACCGTCATGGTGCCTCCTCTCGGGGGACCGCGACGCTTGGACGCCCGGCCCCGGTCTGTCCGTTCGGTGCGGAGGCTTCAGGTACGTGGGTCGATCTGCCCCCGCGTATAGCGACGGATCCGCTCGTACTCCAACAGCTCGCCGTCCGCGTCCAGTGTCACGCGGTAGCTGGCCAGCACGCTGGTCGTGTCGGGGATCCTTTCGAGCTCCAGGACCTCCACCTCGGCCTCCCACCCCTCGTCGGTGGGCCGGAGGGCCGAAATGGACTCCGGCACTCTGCCCAGCAGCTCCTTCAACTGGCCCGCAGCGGAACGCATCGCCTTCGGAGCGGACAGTCGTTGACGGGACCCCTGGCCTTCGTCGCGGCGAGCCTCGCGCCGGCGCTCTTCGCGCGGGTCGTCGTCGGGGTGGTGTCCGTGGGCCTGTCGCTCCGGAGACATCGCACTCTCACCCACTGCCAAATCTGCACAAAAGCATTAAATGAATCATATAGGCAGGCGCATTCGAGGACCTTGCCCATCGCTTTGTACGGGCAGTCCGGGTACGGGGCAGGGCTATGCCCTGGCGCGGTCCTGCGCGGGGGCCATCGCTCCGCCGCGGCGGAGCACGGCGTAGCCGACGCCGATGCCGATCGCCACCGGCCATTCGATGACGTCCACGGCACCCAGGACGCCGAGGCCGACGTAGAGCGGCAGGCCGCCCTTCTTTGGGAGGACCTGGCGGGCGACCGCCACCGGTAGCAGCGCCGCGTTCGCCGCGCCGCTCGCGACACGGTCGAGGGAGGGGACGGTGACCGTGATCGTGCGCTGATCGCCGCTCTTCGACTGCGTCAGGGGGCCCGGATGCCTGGCGGCTTCCTTCGCCGTCGTCCCCGGTGGTTCCTTGGCGGACGTCTTGGCGGAGCCGGCCGCGTTCTTGCTGCGCGAACCCGCTCTCTTCGCCGTACTCGACTTCGTAGCCGTACCGGACTTCGGGGCCGTACCGGACTTCGGGGCCGTACCGGATTTCGAGGTGCGCTTGCGAGGTGTTGCGGAGGTGGCCACGGATCTCACATCCAAGGATGCGACATGGGCGGATTGTCTATAGTTCAGAGTATCCGTTCCGGGACGGTTGAACCGGCTGGGAGCGGCTACTCGGGCCGAGTTCGCGCCGCGACGACGGACCGGAGGCGTCTGCCCATGTCACCGCTGCCAGGTCTGCGCCTGTGGGCGCCCTCCCTGCTCGGGCCCATCGCGTCCGGCGTGACGTACGGCGTCGCGGCCGGTGTGCGGGGCGCCGCCGATGTGGCCAGTCAGTTGATGGGGCTGCCGCGGCGCGGCGTTTGGTGGCGGCCCGGGCGCTGTTACGTAGAGGTCCACGGGGTCCACGGTGCGGGCGGCGAGCGGGTCTCCCGGCGCGTGGAGCGGGCCTTGGAAGGGCATCCGGGAGTGCTGTGGGCGCGGGTGAACGCGCCGTCGGAGCGCGTCGTGGTGGCCGTCGCCTCGCCGCCTCCGCCCGAGCGCGAACTGGTCGCGCTCGTCGAGCGCGCGGAGGGTGAGATCGCGCCGCAGGCCGACGAGTTCGACGAGTGGTGCCCCGAGCCGCATCATCCGTGCGAGGGCCCGAAGACCCGCCAGTCGGTGCCCGCGCTGGCCGCCGACACGGTCGGCCTCGGCATCTCCGCCATGAGGCAGGTCGCTCCGTGGTTCAGGCTGCCGCCGGAGCTGGCGGCGCTCACCGGCGCCCTCCAGTACCACCCGCGGCTTCGGCATCTGGTCACCGCGGTCAGCAGCGCCGAGCAGGCCGAATCGGTGCTGCCGGTGATCAGCGCGCTGACCCAGGGGGTCGCCACGCGCGGTGGTGGACTCGCCCTCGACGTACTCGAACGTGTAGCCCAGTGGCGGGAAGCCACCGCCGAGGGCAAGGCGTGGGAGGAGGCGGAACCCCGGCTCGTGCGCGGACCGGCCGATGCCTCGGCCGAGCCGATCGTGATCGACCGGGCCGGTCCGTCTCCTATGGACACGACGGACCGGTACGCCGAGCGCGCCGCGGCCGCGGGCCTGGCGGTGGGCGCCCTCGCGGCGCCCTTCGCCGGGCCCCGCCGGGCACTGGCCGTCGCCCTCTCCGCCGTACCGAAGGCTCCGGATGCCGGCCGGGAGGGCTTCGCCACCCATCTCGGCAGGTCCCTGGCGATGCGGGGCGTCGTGACCATGGACCGGGGCGCACTCCGCCGCCTCGGGCAGGTGGACACCGTGGTCCTGGACGAGGACGCGCTGCGCAGCGACCAGTACGAGCCCGTGGACCTGGAACTCCTCAGCGGCGCCGATCCCGAACGCACCGCGGAGCGGCTCTTCGGCCTCTTCGACGCGGACGCGCCGCTGGGTGTCGTGCGCGACGACGACGGCTGGGTGCTGGGCCCCCTCGACGAGTTGGACCTGACCGGCCGCACCGGCCGCCAGGCCGAGGGGCGGCTGCGCCGCCGTGGCAGCGAGCGGGTGCTCGGCCTGGCCAAGGGCCGCCGGCTCCAGGCCGTGGCGGGACTCGCCACGCAGACGGCACCCGGCGCGGAGGCCGTCACCGCTGCGGCCCGCCGTGCCGGGGCACGGGTGGTGCTGGCCACCGACCGTAGCTCTCCGACATTCTCGTTCGCCGACGCGGTGGTACCCGCGGGCGGCCGCCTCGTCGCCTCGGTGCGCGGCCTTCAGGCCGACGGCGCGGTCGTCCTGCTCGTCTCCGGCAACCGCCGGGCGCTGGGCGCTGCGGACTGCGGCGTCGGCGTCCACCAGGAGGACGAACCCCCGGCCTGGGGCGCGCACTTGATCGTCGGCTCCGACCTCGAATCGGCGGGGCTGATCGTGGACGCCGTCGGCATGGCGGCCCGGGTCGACCGGGACAGTGCCGTACTCGCAGCGGGTGGCAGCGGCGTCGGCGCGGTGGCCGCGCTGCGTGCCCGTCCCCCGCAGGCGACCGCGCGGGCGATGGCGGTGGGGACCACCGCCGGGAGCCTGGCCTTCTGTCTGGGGAACTGGCGGGCCCGGCAGTTGCTCGCCCGCCCCCTCGCTCCGCCCGTGACGCGGGTTCCCTGGCACCTGATGCCCACCGACCGGGTGCTGGAGCGGCTGCGTACCACCGCCGACGGCCTGACCGCAGAAGAGGCGGCAGCTCGTGGCGGCGCCGGTCCGGGCGGGAGCAGCGGGAACGAGCCGACCCGCCTCACGCTCCCGTCCGCCTTCATCGAGGAACTGGCCAACCCCCTGACCCCCGTCCTGGCCGGCGGCGCAGCCCTGGCGACCGCCGTGGGCTCGCGCACCGACGCCGGGCTGGTGGCTGCCATCACCGGCAGCTCCGCGCTCATCGGCGGTATTCAGCGGGTCCGCACGGAGCGGGCTCTCGCCGAGCTGTTCGCGCGCTCCGCGATCGGCGCACGCGTACGCCGGGGAGGCCGCGAGCGGCTGGTCACGGCGGGCGAACTGGTGGAGGGCGACATCATCCTGCTGCGGCCGGAGGACGTCGTTCCCGCGGACTGCCGACTACTGGAGACCGAGGGGCTGGAGGTCGACGAGTCGTCGCTGACCGGGGAATCGCTCGCCGTCGGCAAGGCCACGGCACCGGTGGTCGCCACGGACCTCACCGGCCGCCGTTCGATGGTGTACGAGGGCACCACGATCTCGGCCGGGCGGGCTGTGGCCGTGGTGGTGGCGACCGGATCGAACACCGAAGTGGGGCGCAGTCTCGCCACCGCACGGCAGGCCGCGCCCGAAACCGGTGTGGAGGCCCGGCTCGCGTCGCTCACCCGGGCCAGCCTGCCCCTGGCGATCGGGTCGGCCGGTGCGGTGGCGGCGTCCGGTCTGCTGCACGGGCGCTCACTGGCCGACAACCTCGCATCGGCGGTCAACCTGGCCGTCGCCTCCGTGCCGGAAGGGCTGCCGTTCCTGGTCAACGCGGCCCAACTGGCCGCCGCGCGGCGCCTGGCCGACCTCGGAGCTCTCGTCCGCAACCCGCGCACCATCGAGGCGCTCGGCCGCGCCGATGTCCTCTGCTTCGACAAGACCGGCACGCTCACGGAGGGCAGACTCCAGCTCGCAGCGGTGAGCGACGGCACTGACGGAGGCGACAACGCGGCGAGCGGGGACGACGAGGCCGGAAGCGAGGGCGGCGCCCTGCCGCTGGACCGGCTCGACACCTCGCGCAAGCACGTGCTCGCCGCCGCGCTGCGGGCCACGCCGCCGGCCCGGCAGGCGGAGCCCATGGCGCACCAGACCGACCGCGCCGTGACGGCAGGCGCGCGCAGCGCGAAGGTCGGCGCCCGGCACGGCGCCGCGCGCTGGCGGCGCCTGGAAACCTTGCCCTTCGAGCCGTCGCGGGCGTACCACGCGACGTCCGGGCACGACGCGCACGGCCTGCTGCTGAGTGTGAAGGGAGCCCCGGAGAACGTACTGGAACGGTGCGCCGAGCACAGGGAGACCGGCGGCAAGGACACCGCGCTGGACGACGGTGCGCTCACCCGGCTGACCGCCGAGGCGGAACGGCTTGCGGGCGCCGGGCGCCGGGTGCTGGCCGTGGCCGAGCGCCGTATGGACGCGGATGAGGACCTGACCGACGAGAGCGTGCGGGACCTGGTGTTCCTGGGCTTCATCACGCTGGCCGATCCGGTCCGGGCGGGCGCCGCGCCCGCTACCGCGCGGCTGCGGGAGGCGGGCGTGCACACGGTGATGCTGACCGGCGACCACCCGGCCACCGCCGACGCCATCGCCTCCACGATCAGCGACGTCACGGATCCGAAGGTCTGCACCGGCGCCGAGCTGGACGAGCTCGACGACGCCGGACTCGACGCGCTGCTGCCGACGGTGGACGTGATCGCCCGGTGCAGCCCGCATCACAAGGTCCGTATCGTCCAGGCGTACCAACGCGTCGGCCGGGTCGTGGCGATGACCGGCGACGGCGCCAATGACGCACCGGCCATCCGGCTCGCGGACATCGGCATCGCCCTGGGCCGCCGCGGCACCCCGGCCGCCACCGCCGCCGCCGACCTGGTGGTCAGCGACGACCGACTGGAGACGATCGTCTCGGCGCTGATGGAGGGCCGGGCCATGTGGGCGTCGGTGAGGACCGCGCTCGGCATTCTCATCGGCGGCAATCTGGGCGAGGTGACCTTCAGCGTGATCATCTCCGCGCTCACCGGCAGCACGCCGCTCAACGCCCGCCAGATCATGCTGGTGAACCTGCTGACCGACCTGGCGCCGTCCCTGGCCATCGCCGTGCGCGAGCCGACCGGACAGACCGGCGAACGGCTCCTGGAGGAGGGCCCGCACCGCTCCCTCGGGACCGCGCTGACCAACGAGATGCTGCTGCGCGGAGTCATCACCGCCACCGGAGCGGGTCTGGCCTGGGGCGGGGCGCGTCTGACGGGCAGGGGCCGCCGCGCCAGTACGGTGGCGCTCGCCGCGGTCGTCGGCACGCAGCTGGCGCAGACGCTCGCCACCGGCGGCCTGGATCGCCACGTCCTGGCCGCGAGTTTGGGCTCCGCGGCGGTGCTGGCCGCCGTCATCCAGACGCCGGGCATCAGCCAGTTCTTCGGCTGTACGCCGCTGGGGCCGGTGGCCTGGGGCATCGCGTTGGGCGCGATCGCCACGGCCACTTTGCTGGGCACGGTCATCTCTCCGCTCGTGACGAAAGCGGGAGCGTATGAGGGGGCCCGAGCGGGGGCATGAGCCCGGGCAAGCGAAAGCCCCCGGCACGCGGCTGCAATAAACCGGGGGTTTCGCTCAGCCACTCCAATGGGAGCGCTTGGAGTTAACCCTGCCACTGTGGCACCCCGTGCGGCGGCGGCGCGGTGCCGCCACGGGTGCGCTCACCCGGATGGACGCTGCTCACCGTGCAGACGGCCCACGCCGAACCCCACGTTCCCCCACACCGCAGACCACGCCCACAGCCACGCCGCCGACTTCGGACATCGCCGTCGCCCCCGTCCCTGCTAGATGCTCTGTCGGCATCCTCCCGTAACACCGCCGGAAACACCGGCGCGTGGGAGCCGGCGGAGTGCACCGGCGCACCTGAATCTCCGACAGGCCCGGTACGGCGGATGCCTTACCCGGCCCGCGTCTGTTTCCCTGTTTGCCGCGCGATGGTGTGCCGCGGTCCGAAGGGTCAGCAGGCATGGCCGAACCTCGTTCCCCGGGCTCCTCCACAATCCGGACGCGAGCGGCCCGAGGAGACCGACGACGCACCTCAGCCCGACCGCACCACGCCGTCACGGACCGATGGAGAAGACGGCTCGGACAACGACGACAGCGACGACAGCGACTCCTGGGAACTGTCGTCAGACGGCGACTGAGCCGTGCCCGAGGGGCGCGAAGGAGGTGTGCACCCCGGGGCGCTCCTGGGTTCGTACACATCGATGTACGTCCCCAGTCCCTAGCCCTCGACGCCCGTCGCCGTGTCCGCTGCGCCCACCGGCTTGGACTCGGGTGAGCCGCGTTGCCGCAAATAGATCGAGAGGACGGCCATCGAGGCGACGGCCAGCAGTTCGGACTGCCAGTTCTGCAGGGTGCGACTCCAGAAGTCCGCGGAGGACAGATATTCGTCCCAGCCTGTCGGGGCCTGCAGCCGGCGCAGTTGCTGCTCGTTGTAGGCGGCCACGCCGGTAACGGACTGAACCAGCCACGACAGCAGGAAAACACCGCCCATGACCAACCCCAGAGAGCGCGAATAGACGAGACCGCGCCAGTCCTTGGCCGCGGCCCATCGAGGGGATTCCTTCTTGGCGTGCTCTCCGACCATCTGGTCCTTGTCGGACTCGGTGCCTTCCCTGCCCAGCTCCTTGGACTCCGGCGAACCGCGCTGCACCAGCCAGACGGTGGCGAAGATGAAGAGGAAGAACTGCAGGTACTCCGACTGCCAGTTCTCGGTGACGTCCACCGCGAAGTCGGACGACGCCAGGTAAGCGGCGAAGCTGACGGGTGCGAACCCGTCGGCGACCAACTGGTTGTTGAACTCGGCGTGGCCGGCTAGCGCCTGTCCCGCCAAGGCGAGCAGAAAGCCGGTGAGGAACGTCAGGGTCAGGCTGTTGTGGCGCAGGAACCGCCGGACACCGTGCTCGTCCCGTCCGGTGTTCTTCCCCCGCGCAGGTGTGCTGCTCATCGGTGCATCAGTCCCAACACCGCGAAGTACGCCAACCCGCCGGCGATCAGCAGCAGCGTTCCGATGAACAGCGTCCTCATGGCGTCACCCGCCCTTGATCTCACACTGGTAGGGCCTCTCATGACGCGGCAGGCATCCGGCGGCGGTCACCCTCCACCCGGTGGGGAAATGCGCCAGGAAGACGGTGTCGTGCTCCAGCACCACCCTGGCCTGGTCGCCGTATACGTCCACGTGCCGCACGTCGCCGGCCGGGGAAACGTCTTCCTCGCCGATCGCCCGCTCGCACCGGCTTCCGGCCGACTGCTCCAGCTCCTCGCGGGTGGCGGGCGCAAGCGCGTTGCAGAGCCGCGCATGCTCTCCCGCCCCCAGCGCGCGCTCGAACCGGATGACCTCCGCCGTTACCGCATCACGCCGCTCGGGAAGCGTTCCGCACGCACTCGCTGTGACAACAACGGCCACCGCTGCGACCCCGGGCCCGTACCACCGTCCTGGCATCCTGCCTCCCGCAGCGGTTGGGGCAGGTCCCGCCCACCCGGCCGATCGTGTGAAAGCAGTTACCCGCTCATCGGACAACTACTCCCTTACCAGCGCAAACCGTACGATGCCAAAGGAGCGACGCCGAACCCCGTGCGCCCCTTGTCATATGGCGGTCGATCAGGCGTCAGTCCCGGCCGGGCTGCTCGGTGCGGTGCTCTGCCATCCGCACACGGAACCCGCCAGCACCGTCGAACCGCACTTCGTGCACAGCGTCGAACCCGTCGGTGAGGGCCGGTCTGCGCAGCCGCCGGAGTGTGGCGCGGACGCCGACGTCCGGCACCCGTTCCCCGCCCTCCCGGACGGCGTTGCGCAGCAGGGAGCCTTCGACGTCCGGGGGGAACCAGTACGCGGTCGCCGTCGCCCCTCGGGCGTGGGCCAGGGCGATCAGCGGCTGCCATTCGTCCGGCGACGGGTTGGCGTTGTCCACGGCCACCGGCGTACCCGCCGAGAGTGCCTGGGCCACGAGGCGCATCTGCCGCTGCTGCTTGTTCCGCGCAGAGCGAGGGAACAGGTCCTTGCTCACCAGTGCGTACGCGTCGGCGAGGCAGCGCCGGTAGAAGGTCGACTTGCCGGCGGCCTGCAGTCCGACGAGCACCGCGACATCCAGCGGCCTCGCATTCCCGAGCGTCGGGGCCACCTCCTCCTTCGAGAGCGTCGCGTCCGCACGGAACGTACGAGTGCCCGGACCGGTCCAGGAGGAACGGAACCCCCACTTGGCCCTCCACGCTCGTCGGCGGTGCCGACCGGCGGTACAGCTGGCTACATGGCTGGAATCGAACTTCTCAGTGCTGCGTTCAACGACCATGCGTTGATCCCGCAACGCTACGCACGCGACGGCGAGAACACCTCTCCGCCGCTCACCTGGTCCGGCGTGCCCGACGGCACCGCGGAACTGCTGCTGCTCTGCGAGGACCCCGACGCGCCCTCCGGCACCTTCCTGCACTGGCTCGTCACGGGCATCAGCCCGGCCGACGGCGCCGTGGACGCCGGCGAATCTCCCGCCGGTGGGACCCCCCGCACCAACGGCTACGGCGAAACGGGCTGGGGCGGTCCGCAACCACCCGTCGGAGACAAGGCCCACCGCTACTTCTTCCGCCTCTACGCCCTGCCCGAGCCCGTGACTCTCCCCGACAACGCCACCGCCGACGACGTGCACCGTGCGGTGGACAAGGCCCAGCTGGCCAGCGGCACGATCGTCGGCATGTACCAGCGCTGAGCATGCCGACCGGCTGCCCCGGACAGGTGCCCCTGGCGCGCCGCCGCTGGAAGCGGGCCCTACGGGCCGTCGTGCACGAAAGGCGCCCAGAGCGTCGGGTCGGTCGGATGGGCGTCCCGGAGCGCGGCGACCGCGTGGTGCAGGGCCACGGCAGCGTCTGCCGAGTCCCTGCCGCCCAAGGCGCCGAGATGCCGGTAGAAGTCGGCGGCGACGGCGGGAGCGGCCCGGTCGGAGACCGCCCACAGCGTGGCCACGACATGGCGGAAACCGGCCATCCGGAGGGCGGCCGCGGTGTGGATGGCCTCGTCGGGGAGCGCTCCGCTGCCCAGGCGGGTGTGGCAGGCGGAGAGGAACGCCAAGTCCGCCCGGTCCAGGCGCAGGTCCTTGAAGTCGAGCACGTTCAGGTCACCGTCCCGCAGACACAGGCCCGAGGTGGCCGGGGACACCATGTCGAGACTGCCGTGGCAGGCGAAGTGCACCCAGGCGTGGGCGGGCAGCCGCTTTCGCACCGCGGCCACGGTCGCGGCGTCGTCGGCCAGCACCGTCAGCCGCTTGCGGCCGAGGGCGTCCTGCAGTGCCCGGAGTTCCTCGGCCACGCCGGGCAGCGGGGCGTGGCCGCGTTGGGTGTCCGTCAGCGCGACGGCCAGCAGCCGGGGACGGGGGTCCGCCTGCCGTCGTCGGGCGTCGACGAGTGCCGAAAGGGTGGTGGTGTAGGACGACACCACCGCGTACGGCAGTCCGGACGGTTTCGTCGGGTCCGTACCGGTGCGCGGGTAGCGTCCTGCCGCGTGCAGGGGCAACGGCACGAGTGAGGCCGTGGGGCACCACCACAGGCGTGGCGGCTTCGTGGACTCGGGCGGCCACGCCAGCCGGTCGAGGACGGGGCGGGCGATGTGTTCCCACAGCCACTCCAGTGTGTCGTGCACGGTGTGCCGTGCACGTTCCCTGGTCAGGCCCGTGGCTCCGGGTGCCGTCGCCTCGGCCAGGCGGGCCAGGTAGGTGTTGGTGACCGCGTCCATACGCGGGACGTCCACGCCGGGCAGCGGTACGACGTCGACCCGCCCGCCCGGCAGCACGAGAATCGCGTCGCATCGGATCGTGCTGATGTTGACGATGACCACCGGGCCCTCCGCGGCCGCGGCGGCGAGTGCGTCGAACGGGGCGGGGGCGAGGAACGTCGCGAGACCGGGCATGCCGCGGACCCGGTCGAGCAGCCGCGTCCACCGGCGGGCCAGGCGCATGCGCGTCTCCGCGTCGAGCCCGCGGCCGTCGTTCAGGGTGGCGCGGACCTCCTCCAACTCCTCCGCCAGCGCGGGTTCCCGCACGGCGAGGGACTCAAGGTCGCCGCGCAGATGCAGCGTGGAGCGCCACAGCACCGAGCGGCCTTGTTCCAGCAGTTCCACGGCCAGCTCGGGCTGCCCGGCCGCGATCGCCAGGGCCGCCGCGTCCCTCGGCATCGCCGCGCCGCCTTGAAGCCGCTTCTCCTGGTCGGCACGGTCGAGGCCGGTCCAGCCCATGTCCCGCAGCAAAGACACCGCGACGCGCGCTCCTTCCAGGGCGTCGGCCGTGTCGCCGGCCTCCCACGCCACACCGGCCCAGATCTGCGTCGCGAGGAGGCGGTCCTTGGCCGACGACCCGGCCGCGTGCGCCGCGGCTCGTACCGCCGCCAGTCCCGCGGCACGGTCGGCGTCGGCCGCATCGCGCAGGGAGCGGACGATCAGCGCTCCCCCCAGCCCGGTCATCACCTCGGCGTAGACCACATCGGTCTCTTCGCATGCCGCGGCGGCCGCCGTGAAGGCGTCCACCGCCTCGGTCACCGCGGCGTCCGCGCGCGCGTCGTTGTCGTCGACGGCGAGGAGCAACCGGCCGAGCGTGCGCTGTGCCTCGACCTTCACCGCACCGCTCACAGCGGTGGCGGCCGCCTCCCGTGCCGCCTCGATGGCGTCGTCGTGCTGGCCCGCCTCTCGCAGGGCGACGGCCAGGTGGATCAGCAGGACGGGGCGCGCGGCATGCGCCGGCGGCACCGCCGCCACCGCACGCCGGGTGGCGTCGACATCAGCGGGGCCGGTGGCGTACACGGCCTGGATCAGCGTCTGAGGGTGGTCTGCGGGCGCGGCCCGTAACGCGTCGTGGGCTTTTTCGGCCGCGACGTGGGCCTCGCGCCGATCCTCGGACGTGCCGGTGAGTCCGGCCCGGTTGCGCAGTGCCGCCGCGAGGTTCGTGGCGGCCAGCGCGCGATGCTCCGGGCTGTCGGCCGCGGTCACGGCGGCGCGCAGTGCGGTGACGGCCCCGTCCAGGTCGTCCGGTGATCCCCGCCGGGCGCCGCGCAGTTTGAGGGCCGTCCCCAGGTTGATGCAGGACACCACGTCGCCGGAGCGCTCGGCTGCGGCGCGCCCCAGTGCGACCGTTTCGTCCAGGTCGACTTCCGTGTCGGTGTGGAAGGCCAGGGAGCACAGGGCTGCGGAGAGACTCGACTCGAGCGCCGCCCTCGCGTGCGCCGGACCACCGGACTGCGACAGCGCCTGCCGGCCGATGTCCACTGCCGAACGCAACGGGTCGACGTCGCCCGTGGCCTCGGAGCGGATGCGGAGCAGGGCGATCGCGGCCTGTGTGGCGCTCAGGCGCTCCGGGGCGCCGGGCGGCAGTGCCGACAGCACGTCCTGGGCCACGGCGACGGCCTCGTCCAGGTCGGCGAGGTGGCCTCTCAGGTCGTATCTGCAGCGCAGGATGTCGCGGAGGTCGGCCTGCATCTCCGTCCGCCGCGGGTGCTCGGCCGGCGCCAGCCGCGCGGCTTCGCGGTTCAGGTTGACGGCCCGCACGAGGGCGGCGTCGTTGCCGGTGGCCATGAAGAGCCTGTACGCCGTCTCCGCTTCCGCGTGCAGCACCGCCGGCTCCGGCGTCCCCGTGGGGGGCCGCGAGGCGGTCAGCAGCCGCAGGTTGGCCGCGGCTTGGGGGTGGCCCTGCCCTGCCGCGATCCGGAACCAGGCCCCGGCCTCCGGGTCACCGGCATTGTGGAGCAGTACGCCGAGGTTGTTCGCGGCCTCCGGATGCCCGGCCCTGTGCGCGCGCACGTACCAGCAGCGGGCGTCGGCGGTGCGTCCTGCCCGCTCGGCCAGCAGCCCCAGGTTGTACATCCCGTTGAAGTCGCCGTGCTCCACGGAGGCGAGGAAGGCGCGTTCGGCCTCCGCCGTGCGGCCGTGGCGGTCCAGTTCCGCACCGTACTCGGCCCACCGCAGCCCCTGGTGTTCCTGACTTCCGCCCACCGTCATGCGTCCCCCGCCCCCGAAGATGGTGCGAACAGCATCCCAGGGCGGGCGGCCGCTCACTAGAGTGTCGCCATGTCCGAGGGAGCATCCCCTGCGTTTCGCGCCACCACCGACATCGAGTGGACCGAGCGCGCCTTCCGGTCCCTGGAGGACCGGCGACTCACCGTCGCGGCCCACGACGCGGGCGGCGTACCGGCGTTCGTGGTGGCCGGACCGTGCCCGCGGTGCGAGCACCATCTCGTCGACCGGCAGGTCTCCGTCGCGCTCACCGGCCTGACGGGCGCTCAGCGCCAGGTGAACGGCGCTGTGCTGGACGTGGTGGTGCTGGACGTCACCTGTGGTTGCGGAACCGCACACCAGGACGCACCCGAGGGCGTGACGGGGTGCGGAGCCAGCTTCCGTATAGAGCTGGACACTTCGTGAACCTCCGTCCCCGCATGCCCGGCCGGCCGCCCACGCAGACGGACCTAGCCGAACGGGACCGCTTCCAAGTGCTCGTACGGGACTCGCTCCCCGCCGTCCGCGCCAGCGCGGAGGCGTGGCGCAACGGCCTCGCCGCCTTCATCGCCCTTCTCGGCACGGCCGTCGTGATCAAGGGCAGGGCCACCACCGCTGAACTGCCGGCCGATTGGCGGCTGGCCGTCACACTCCTCGTCGGGGGAGGGCTCGCCCTCGCCGTGGTGGGACTGTGGCACGCCCTGGCCGCCCAGGCGGGGACGCGGCCGCTGGCCGTCACCCTGGCCGACATCCATCGTGACCATGGATCGGTGGACGGCTTCGAGGTCGCCACGGCGATGCGGGCGGCGCGGCGGCTCACCCTCGCCCGCCGCACGGTTGCCTGTGCGCTCGCCTTCCTGTTCGCAGGTACGGTTCTCACCTGGTGGGCGCCGGGTCCCCGGCCCGCGTCCGTGCAGGTCACCCATGGCGAAAGGACGACCTGCGGAACCCTGCTCTCGGCGGACGGCGGCCGCCTGCGCGTCTCGGTGAGGGGCCGCTCCCGTCCGGTGGACATCCCGTTGTCCGCGGTCGAGAACATGGCCGTGGCCGGCAACTGCCCCTGAACTTGTCTCTCAACCGGTTCGCCCGCGTTCGGTGCCCACCTTGTGAGGGGTAGGGCGGCTGACGCTTGGCCGGTGGCGAGGACTCGGTCCAGGCGCAGTCGCCGTCCCAGGCCGCCTTTACCTGCCGGGGGGGACGGCGGCCTGCCGGTGGCGGGCACGACGGCCGCCCTAGCGCCAGGGCCCGACCGGCCAGCAGGTCATCTGCACCGTGTCCGAGGGATGCGTGGCGTCCTCTCCCCCGACGACCCGGGCACAGGGCCTGAACACCCCTGGAGGCGAGGGCAATTCGGGGTGAGGTGGGAACACCGCGCGCGGCGGGGCACGGGGCCGGCCGCTAGAATGAGCGCATCGGCCTTCGGCGTGCCCCGTGCGTGCATCCGGAGGCTTTTTTCATGCCTTCAGACACCTCCGCGCCCAAGGCGCCCACCACCTCCGGTTATCGGGACCTGCTCCGCAACAGGGAGTTCACCGGCCTGTACGCCGGCTTCACCCTGTCGGCCACCGGGAGCACCTTGTCGGGCTTCGCGCTCGCCACACTGGTCGACCATCAGACCCACTCCCCGTTCCTGACGGCCCTGAGCATGTACGGCGCCACATTCGCCACGGTGCTCGGTGCGTTGACACTGATGTCGGTTGCGGACGGGCGCCGGCCTCGCCGGACCATCGTCTCCCTCCAGTTCGCCTCCGTGGTCGGCGTTGCCGCACAGGCGATCCCTGGCCTGCCGTTGACCGCCCGTTTCGGACTGCTGCTGATGCTGGGGTTCTTCCAGTCGTTGGGGACAGGCGCGCGGATGGGGTTGCTCGCCGAGGTGGTGGCGAACCATGCCTATGCGTCGGCACGGTCGCTGATGAACATCACTTCCGGTGGCATGGCGATCCTCGGCTACGCCGCCGGTGCCGTACTGCTGCAATACGTGAGCCCCCAAGGTGTCTTCGCCGTGGCCGCCGTTGTGACCGGAGTCGAACTGGTCGTAGGGGCTGCGACCGTCCGGGAACACTCGGTCCGCCTCACGCCTCGCCCCGGACTGCGTCAGACCTGGAGAACGAACGTCGCGCTCTTCTCCCGCTCCGGGCCGCGGGCGCTGCTGCTGAATCTGTGGGTCCCCAATGGTCTGATCGTCGGCTGCGAGGCCCTGTTCGTCTCCTACGACCCGGGGAACGCGGGGCCCTTGCTGGCCGCCGGTTCGGCGGGCATGCTGCTCGGGGACGTGACCGTCGGCCGGCTGCTCACCGCCGACCGGCGACGCCGCTGCGCGTTCGCCCTGCGGCTGCTGCTGGCCGTCCCCTTCCTGCTGTTCGCCGTCCACCCGCCCGTTCTTGTCGCGGCGGCGGCGGTGTTCGCGGCGAGTGTCGGGTTCGCGGCCGCCCTGCCTTTGCAGGAGCAGCTTCTCGAGGTGACGGCCGGCCCGGTCCGCGGCCAGGTCCAGGGCGTGGAGTCCGCGGGCCGGATGACGTGGCAGGGCATCGGCGCCGCGATCGCGGGCGGCATCGCCCAGTTCCTCGCTCCCGGCGCCGCGATGGCTGCCGTCGCCGCGGTCTCCGTCGCGGTCACCGTCGTCTCCCGGCCGTACGTGGTCAGGGCCCGCACCGTCGGGATCGACGAGGCCGGCGCGTGAAACTGCCACTCGTCGGGTCGATGGCGGCCCCGTGCCCTCCAGCACCTTCGCCGGCCTGTCCGCCGGGGCGCCTGCCCGCGCCCGCTCCCCCGGTGCCGCTCGCCCAGGCCCACCCCCCGGATCACAGGTGCCGTCGCCTGGGCCCACGCTGCCGACGCCGACACCGTCGTTCACGACTTCGTCCGCTGCTGCCTGGACAGCACAGCACCGCACCGGGTCAACTGAAGGGAGAGAGCCGCGAAGGGTGTGCGAACAGGCGTACGGGATCAATGTGCGCCCCACATCGGTCCCGTGCTGCGCAGGGCCCGAACCGCCCGCGCCGCGCAACGACGCACGACCGGCCGTCCTGCCTGGTCACCGTGGTCTCCGTTAAACCACTCCGGCCGCCTTTCCGCCGTTCGGCCTATCCCCGTTGGTCCGTTCAGTCGAGGGGGGCTCCCATAGGGAGCGGGTCGCTTGCCGGACCACGACAGAAAGGCACGCCGATGTACGAGATGCGGGCCGAGGCCACAGCCGACCGAGGCGAACTCATCTGGCATGTCATCACCAAGGGCACGCCTGCCAGCCCCCTGTGCGGAGTCCGCCGGGATCTGCACGCCGTGGCACCAGAGCTGGAGGCGGCCGTCGAACGCTACTGCGCCTCCTGCATGACCGCCTTCAGCACGGCACTACAGGCCACCACGCTGAAAGGTTCGACCGGCGCGTGAGGACCGACCTACGCGCCGTGCGAGGCTCCGCGGGAAGGCCCGCGGAGCCTCGCGCCGAGCCGTGGCGCTCCCGGCACGTACGCGCGCGGTGCTCAGTCGGCTGCGACGCAGTCCGCCCGGGACGCGGGAGCGGCCGCGACGATGCGCACCGTCGGGTCCAGGCACCACTGCAGTACGGCGGGCCAGGGGCCGTAACCGGCCTCGAGGTCCAGATGGGCACCGCCGGGCAAGATGTCGGTGTCCAGGCCCAGCGGCGTCGCGAAGGCTTCCCTCGCGCCCTGCGGGCAGTAGGGATCATTGTCGGAGGCCACCACCCGGGACCCCGCGGGCGCCGCCGCCGCGACGTGCTCGGCAGTCGCTCCCGGATGGGCGAACGCGGTGATCTCCGGAAAGCCGGCCACCTTCTCCGAGGCCGGAGGAGCCACCAGCAGTACGCGCGCGGCCAGGACCTGGCCGGGACGGCGGGCCACGGCATGCAGCCACAGCAGACAGCCGAGGCTGTGGCAGATCACCACGACGTCCCTGCCCCGTAGGGCGGCGAGCCGCTCGTCGAGTACGTCGAGCCACGCCTGGAGGTCCGGCTGATCGGGGTCCGGTAGCTGGGGGTAGTACGCGTCGTGACCGGCGTCGGTGAGCTGTGCGTCGAGCCGGCGCAGCCAGTGCCCGTCCGGGCGGTGGTGCTCCCAGCCGTGGAGCAACAG
This sequence comes from Streptomyces sp. ISL-10, assembly GCF_018614575.1. Classification (GTDB taxonomy): domain Bacteria; phylum Actinomycetota; class Actinomycetes; order Streptomycetales; family Streptomycetaceae; genus Streptomyces. Next base: position 253,625 of record NZ_JAGGOJ010000008.1, on the reverse strand, counting down.
GAAGGCGGGACGGGCAGGGGCGTCGAGGGGCATCTCGGTCTCACGATCTGTGCGCGGCCCGGCATGCGCACGACGCGGGATCCGGCGCCTGCGGGGCGTGACTTCCACGAACGCCGTTGTCCTGTGGTGTGACTCGCGCTTTCTACCAGCGCGGGGAAACGGTCGGCAAAGTCGTTGTCGGCTGCCGGGCCGAGCGCACGCGAAGGAGGACCGGGCCCGAGGAGCGGATCGCCGCGGCGATCGCCGCAGGCGGCCGAGTGGTGTCCGATGGGTATGTGCTGTCGCACTGGGTGGTGGCCGATCCCGAGGGCAACGAGGCCTGCGTCGGCACGTACGGCCGGACCGGGCCCGAGCCCGGCCGGGGTGAAGCCCTCGCCGGACGGGACGTAAAAGGGCTCGGGGCACCGGAGGGGGAGCCCGGGCCGGGCGCGACCATGCAGGCTCATGGCAGGGGCGTACCGCCCGTGGCGTTCACGATCTCCGCCGTGATGTAGGTCGCCTGCGGTGAGGCGAGGAAGACGTACGCGGGCGCCATCTCGGCCGGCTGCGCGGGCCGCCCCAGCGGTGACTTTTTGCCGAACTCGACCGTGTCCGGCATCGTCGCCGGGATCAGCGGCGTCCACACCGGCCCCGGTGCGACGGCGTTGACCCGGATGCCGTCCGGCGCCACCATCTGCGCCAGCCCCTGGGTGAAGGTGACGATCGCGCCCTTCGTCATGGCGTAGTCCAGCAGGTGAGGGCTCGGCTTGTACGCCTGGACGGACGTGGAGTTGATGATGCAACCGCCCCGCGGCATGTGGGGCAGGGCCATCTTCGACAGCCAGAACATGCCGTACAGGTTGGTGCGCACGACGCGGTCGAACTGTTCCGTGGAGATGGCGCTGATGCCGTCCGGCTGGGACATCTGGTAGGCGGCGTTGTTCACCAGGATGTCGATCCGTCCGAACTCCTCCACCGCGCGTCCGACGAGCCGGCGGCACTGCTCCTCCTCGCGGATGTCGCACGCCACCGGGATCGCCTTGCGTCCGGCGTCCTCGACCAGGGCTCGTGTCTGCCGGGCCTCGTCCTCCTCCTCGGGCAGATGGGTGAAGAGCACGTCCGCGCCCTCACGCGCGAAGGCGAGGGCGACAGCTCGGCCGATGCCCGAGTCGCCGCCGGTGAGGACCGCTTTCAGGTCGCGCAGGAGGCCGCTGCCCCGGTAGCTCTCCTCACCGTGATCGGGCGGCGGGTCCATCGGCCCGGTCCACCCCGGGTGTTCCTGGTCCTGCTGCGGGAATTCCGGCTGGGGGTACCGGGATCCGGGATCCCGGCTGGCAGGGTTCTCCTCGCGCACGGGGGCCTCCTTCTGCTCGGCTGCGGCGGTGGTGTCACCCGCCTACCCTCCAGACCACCACAAACACCCGCAAATGGGACTGGCCCGGGGGGGTCGGTATGCCGATCGAACCGATCGAACCGGCCGAACCGGCCGAACCGGCCGAGGGGCGCTCAGCGGTGCCGCCTGCGATCGGGTTTCTGAACGGATTCCTGGACCCGCTCCCCCGGCCGCAGTGCGTCCGCCGCCTCGCGGTCGCCGCTGTCGTCGTCGTGAAGCCGGGTCCCGGCGTCCTCGAACTCGTGCAGGATCTCGTCGGCTGCCGTGCGCGGCCTCTGGTCCCGGTGTGTCTTGTCGTGGGCCATCGTCGGTCTCCCATACCGTGTCGAGCGCCGGGCCACCTGCCCGGCGCACCTCCCGACGGGTGCCCGCATGGCGACGCTCGAAGCATGCGGCACGCGGGGCGTGACACGGAACCGCCGTGCGCGCCCGGTACGCTCCGACCCCGGATCCCGGTCGTCCCGATCAGCCGGAAACCTTGCCTTGAGGGCCTTTCGTGCCGTACCTGTGAGTTCCTGTGCGTTCCCCGAGAAGGCACGGAGCGTCAGGGAACAGGCGAACGAGATTCATGGGACGGCGGCGTGGTCACGGCACACGAATGTTTCTGGGAGCCCCGGCTGCGGCGGACCCTCACCGATGAGGGTTCCGGGCCGCTGCTCGTCCTGGTGGAGGGGGCCGCCGGCACGGGCAAGAGTCACCTCCTCGAGGAACTGTCCGTCCTCCCTGAGGCCGCGGACGCGACCCGCCTTGTGTGGAGGCGCGGTGGGGCCTGGGCGCAGCCGGAGCCGATGTCGCCGGAGGGACCGGTACTGCTCCTGGTGGACGACGTGCACCGCGCGGACGCGGCAGGGAGGGACCGGCTCCGCCGCGTGCTGGAGAGTCCCTGGCCGGGGCTCGCGGCGGTGGTCGCCTACCGGCCGGAGGAACTGGCGGTCCCCGGCCTGCCGCTGGGCGCGCCGCCGGCCGGCTATCCGCCCGAGCTGGCCGTCGTACGGCACCGGCTCGAGCCGTGGAGTGCGGACCGGGTCCGTCGGGCCGCTGTGGAGGCCCTCGGCAAGGGCTGCACCGACGAGGCGGTGGCCAGGCTGCACGAACGTTCCGGCGGGGTGCCCCAGGTGGTGGTCGACCTGCTCACCGTGATGCGGGGGCGCACCCGGCAGCGGTGCACGGCAGCGGACGTGGACGCCGCCGGCGTGCCGGTACGGCTGGCCGAACTGAGCCTGGGCCGGACATCCGCCCTGCCCGCGGCGCACCGGCCGATCGTCTGGGCGGCCGCCGTGCTGGGCGATCCGGTGAGCCGCGACGAGCTGATCGCCGTGTCGGGGCTCGGGCCGTCGCGGGGCAGAGAGGCCCTGCTGGCCGCGCTCGCGGGCGCGGCGCTGGCGGAGTCGGAGGAGGGCCGCTACGGACTGGCCGTGCCGCTTGCCGCCCTTGCCGTGCACGCGTCCGTACCCGGCCCGGTCCGCCAGGAGCTGCATGCGCGGGCGGCCGATGCGCTGGCCCGCAGACACCCCGTGCCCTGGGCGGCCCTGGCCAGTCACCACAAGGCCGGCGGCCGGGTGCGCGGCTGGCTGCGCGCCGTGGAGAAGGCCGCCCGGATGGCCGCCGATTCGGGACGGCACCAGGACGCCATCTGTCTGCTGGAGCGGACTCTGGCCTCTCCCTCGGTTCCGCCGCAGGCCCGTGCCCGGCTGGCGCCGCTGCTGGCGCGCAGCGCCGTCGTCGGCCTGCGCTCGGACCAGACCGTCGAGGTGCTGACGCAGATCGTCCAGGACGCGGCCCTGCCCGCTGCGGTGCGCGGCGAACTCCGGCTGGATCTGGGGCTGTTGCTGTGCAACCAGGTCGGCATGAGCGGAAAGGGCTGGCAGGAACTGGAGCGCGCCGCCGCCGAACTGCGCGACGTCCGGCCCGGTCTGTCCGCCCGGGCGATGTCGGCGCTCGCCATGCCGTACTGGCCGGGCCCCTCGATCGAGGTGCACCGGATGTGGCTGGAGGACGCCACGGCCGCCGCGGCCGACAGCGGGGACGAGGTGGTGCGCACCGCCGTCGCCGCGAATCACGTCGGTCTCGCCATGAGCTGCGGCGACCCGCTGGCGTGGGAGCTGGTGACGATGCTGCCCACGGACAGCCCGGACCCCGGTTGCCGCCAGCACGCGGCGCGCGGCCTGTGCAACGCCGCCGACTCGGCGGTCTGGCTCGGCTACCACGCGCGGGCGGATGAACTGCTGACCGAGGGCCTCGAACTGTCCGCGCAGAGCGGCGCGCCCTACACCGAGCAGACCGCGCTGGGGGCGCGGCTGCTGCTGGAGTGGGTGACCGGGCGGTGGGCGGGACTGGCCGAGCGGTGCGAGAAATTCGTCGCCGCGACCGCCGACATGCCCGTCATCTGCGCCGACGCCCGCATGGTGCGTGGCCTGCTCGCCCTCGCGCACGGCGAGTGGGGGCAGGCGCTGTCCTGGCTGTCAGGCACCGACGCCGCCTCGGCGGATCACGCGGCGGCGCCGCTGGCCGCGGCCACGTCCGGTGCGCTGATCCGTCTCGCACTGGCCCGCCAGGAGCTGTCCGCTGCGGCCGGGGAGGCCCGCACGGGCTGGGCGAACATGGTGGCGAAGGGCGTGTGGGTGTGGGCGGCGGAACTCGCGCCGTGGGCCGTGGAGGCGACGGCCCGTGCGGGCGAGGTGGAGGAGGCGCGGGCCATGGTGAACGGTTTCGCCGCGGGACTCGAAGGGCGGGACTCGCCCACCGCGCGGGCCGCGCTCGCCTGGAGCCGGGCCGCGCTGGCAGAGGTGGAGGGCAGGCGCCACGAGGCCGTACCGCTGTACCGGGAGGCCGCGGCGGCGTATGCGGCGCTGCCCCGGCCGTACGCCCAGGCCCTTACCACGGAGAGCGCGGCACGTTGTGTGCTGGAGGCGTATGCGCCCAGGCCGGGCGCCGGAGCGGATGCGGGCGCGGGCGCGGGTGCGGGCCAGGCCGTCGCCACCGGGGCAGCGGCCGGGGGCGAGGACGGGGAGGGTGACGAGAAGGCCCGCGCGGTCGCCGAGCTGACGGCCTGCACACAGCAGTTCACCGACCTCGGCGCAGTCTGGGACGCCGCGCGGGCCCGGGCGGTGCTCCGCACGTATCAGCCCGCCAAGGAGGGGCGTCCGCCCGGCCGGCCCTCGTACGGAGACCAACTCTCGCCCCGCGAGCGCGAGGTGGCCGAGCTCGCGGCGACCGGACTGACGAACCGGGAGATCGCGACGACGCTGCATCTCTCCCACCGGACCGTGGAACAGCACATCGCCCGCGCCATGCGCAAGATCGGCACGCTCTCCCGGCAGGATCTCGCGGTGCATCGGGCGATGACCCACACCCCCGATGCGACGCAAACCGCCATGAAAGGGATGGAACGGCGCAAGGGCAGAGGTTAATCAGGTATCCGTAGGCCCCGGTACCCGTATAGGTGCGTTCCCGATCGAGCGTTAGGTTCTGTGCCACCGGCCGGTCGAACGCACATCCGCCACGGAGCTTCTGCGGACCGCGCGGCGTTCGACCGGTGATGTGCGCGGTGCCGCGGCTTGCCGATGTCGAGGAGGGCATCGGCAGGCCCTCGGCCGCGTCCCCGGGCGAGGCGTATCGGCGGCTCACAGCGGTGCCGTGCCGACCAATATGAACGCATTTCGCATCCTCGCGGACAACGACCGAGCTGGGGCGGCTGGGACCGGACGCGGTGACCGTGGGAGCGGCGACGCTGCCGCCGGCGGACCTGCTCTCGCGGGGGCGCGGGGGCGCGGGCGCGCTGAGTCTGTCGGCCCCGGTGGGCCCGCTGTGCCCGTCCGGCACGCGCGCCCCGGCCGCGCCGGGCTCACGATGACCGGGCCTCAGCCGTACGGCCACCCGGTGCCGCAGCCCCGCAGTCCGCGCCGCTTCGCCCGCGTGCCGCGGTTCGGCAGCCGCAGGGTGTCCCGCGTGACCGAGCCTTACCGCCTTGCCGACGCACGGGATTCGTACGACGCCGCCGCCGACTGCCTCCAACTCGCCAAGCCCCCGGCCGAAATGGGGCCCCTGGACCGAGTGATGCCGGCCGCCTTCGCCGAACAGGTGGCGGCCCACGAGCCCGGGGCCTGTCGCGGATCTGGGGTGCGGGCCGGGAATGGTGACGGCGTACATGGCCGCGGGGTTCCCATGATCGGCGTCGATCTGTCGCCGAAGATGATCCGGCCGGCCCGCGACGGCCACCCCCATCTGCCGTTCGCCGCGGGCTCCATGACCACCACGGGCTTCGGAAACGGCACGCTCGGCGGCATTCTCGCCTGGTGCTCCACCCACCACACATTGCCGGAGCACCTGCCGGTGGTGTTCGGAGTTCCGTCGCGCGCGCCCGGTGGTCACCTGCTGCTGGGAGGACACGTCGGGGACGAGAGTGTGCGGCGGCCCACGCAGGCGTACACCCGGTGTCGTACGCGTCCTGCTTCCTGCCCCTGGACGCATCGCCGGCCTGCTGGAACAGGCCTGCCTCCTCGTCACCGCGCGAGTGCAGAGGGAACCCGGCCCGCCGGCGAAGCCGTCGTACGGGCGCCCCCTGACCCGCGTCCCCGCATCGCCATGACGGGAGCGGCCGGCCCCTGGGGAGCGGCCGTCGTCGCGGCTACTCGAAGCGCGCGGTGTCGCCCGCCCCTCGGCGTACGATCTCGGCCTCCCCGCCGGAGAAGTCGATGACCGTGGTCGGCTCCGTACCGCAGTCGCCCGAGTCGACCACCGCGTCCACCACGTGGTCGAGACGTTCCTTGATCTCCCAGCCCTGTGTCAGCGGCTCTTCCTCGTCGGGCAGGAGCAGGGTGCTGGAGAGCAGCGGCTCACCGAGGTCGGCGAGCAGCGCCTGCGTCACGGCATGATCGGGAATGCGGACTCCGACCGTCTTCTTCTTCGGGTGCAGGAGCTGGCGCGGCACTTCCTTCGTCGCAGGCAGGATGAAGGTGTAACTGCCGGGCGTCGCCGCCTTGATCGCGCGGAACACGTCGTTGTCGATGTGCACGAACTGGCCCAGCTGCGCGAAGTTCTGGCAGACGAGCGTGAAGTGGTGCCGGTCGTCGAGGTTCCGGATCGACCGGATCCGCCCGATGCCGTCACGGCTGCCCAGCTGGCACCCCAACGCGTAGCAGGAGTCCGTCGGATACGCGACGAGCGCGCCGGAACGAATGCTGTCGGCCACCGTGCTGATGATGCGCCGCTGGGGATTTTCGGGATGCACATCGAAATACTTCGCCATTCGCCGAGTCTAAGCCCCGCCCGTGCGTCGTCCGACGCGCTCGCGGTGGACCACGCGTACCGAGCGTCGGGGGAAGCCGGGAGTACGGCGGGTCGCCCGCGGGCGGTCCGGGAGGGTGATCCGTGGCGACCCGTCCAGCCGCTTCCGCGTGGCGGACTGGCCGTGGGGTCCCGCCCGTGGTGTGACCTGGCACGCGTCAGGCAACCGGCACGGCGGAAGGGATGCGCGGTCATGTTCAGGGACACCAAGGCGTTCAGCGGCTTCTCGGTGAACGACATCGGCAAGGCCCGGCAGTTCTACGGCGACACGCTCGGGCTGGAGGTCGATGAGTCCGGTGGAGAGGGCATGGACATGCTCTTCCTCACCCTCGGCGGCGGGGCGCGCGTACTCGTCTATCCGAAGGACAACCACAAGCCGGCCGACTTCACGATCCTCAACTTCGAGGTCGACGACATCGACGCCGCTGTCGACGAACTCGGCCGGCGCGGGGTGACCTTCGAGCGGTACCCGGGCTTCGAGGCGGACGAGAAGGGCATCATGCGCCAGGACGGCCCGCACATCGCCTGGTTCAAGGATCCTGCGGGGAACATCCTCTCCGTACTGCAGAGCCGCTGAGCCGGCTCAGCCGGGCGTGCCCTGCCCCGTACGGGGCAGGGCACGCCCGGCGGCCCTTCTGCGCGTCCCGGCTGCGAGGAGTTGGGGATCTAGCCCGCCGACACCTGCTCGGACACCGCCGTCGGCACGGCGGCGTATCCGGTGGCCCGGGTGGTGAAGGTCCCCCGGCCCTGGGTGCGGCTGCGCAGCCGGGACGCGTAGCCGAACAGTTCGGCGAGCGGCACGGTCGCGGTGAGCACCGCTGTGCCGGCCCGGGCCACCTGGCCCGAGACGCGCCCGCGCCGCGCCGCCAGGTCGCCGAGCACGCCGCCCACGGCGTCGTCGGGCACGGTGGCCGTGACCTCGACCACCGGTTCCAGCAGGGCCATCTCGCTCGCGCGCAGTGCTTCGCGGAGCGCGAACCGGCCCGCCGTCCGGAAAGCCATCTCCGAGGAGTCCTTGGGATGGGTGGCTCCATCCGTCAGGGTGACCCGCAGCCCGGTCACCGGATGGCCGCCGAGTGGGCCCTCGGCGAGAGCGTCCCGGCAGCCGGCCTCCACCGCGCGGATGTACTCCTGCGGTACCCGTCCGCCGGTGACCGTCGACCGGAACACAAAGTCCCCCGCCCCCGCGGCGTTTCCGCCCGCCGGCTCGGCGGACGGATCCAGCGCCGCCACGTCGAGGACGACATGGGCGAACTGACCTGCGCCTCCGTCCTGCTTGACGTGCCGGTGCACCAGTCCGGACACTCCGCGGGCGACGGTCTCCCGATAGGCGACCTGCGGCCGGCCGACGCCGACCGCCAGGCCGTAGGCACGGCGGACCTTCTCCACCGCGACCTCCAGATGCAGCTCGCCCATCCCCGACAGCAGCGTCTGGCCGGTCTCGGGATCGGTCCGCACGACCAGCGACGGGTCCTCTTCGGCCAGCCTCGCCAGCGCGGCCGCCAACCGGTCGGTGTCGAGGCTGCTGCGGGCCTCCACCGCCACGGAGACGACCGGATCGGCCACCGTGGGCGGTTCGAGGACCAACGGCGCCCCGGGGGCGCACAGGGTGGCCCCGGCGCGGGCGGTCTTCATCCCGATCACCGCGACGATGTCCCCGGCCACCGCGTGGTCCACCTCGGCGTGCCGGTCGGCCTGCACCCTCAGGATGCGGCCGATCCGCTCGCTGCGGCGCGCGCCCGGGTCGAGCACAATGTCTCCCTTCCTCAGGGTTCCCGCATACACCCGCAGGTAGGTCAGGCGTCCCGTGGCGGTCGAGGTCACCTTGAAGACCAGTGCGGCGAACGGCTCGTCCGGGTCGGCGGCCCGCTGCTGGACGGTGCCGTCGTGGGTGCCCCGTACCGCCGGAACGTCCTGCGGCGACGGCAGGTAGGCGACGGCGGCCTCCAGCAGCGGCTCGATACCGCAGTTGCGGTAGGCCGAACCGCACAGCACCACCACGGCTTCACCGCCGAGCGTCAGATCGCGCAGTGCCGCCATGAGTGTCGCCGCCGACAGAGTCCCCTCCCCGCAGAACTCCTCCAGCGCCACCGGATGCAGCTCCGCCACCGCCTCTTCCAGAAGACCGCGGCGTCGCAGTGCCTCCTCCCGCAGGTCGTCGGGCACCGGGCCCTCCTCGTATGTGTCGCTGCCCGTGCCCCACACCAGTGAGCGCATGCGCAGCAGGTCCACGACGCCGCTGAACCCGTCCTCCTGCCCGATCGGCAGCTGGACCACGAGCGGGACGATGTGCAGCCGCTCCCGAATGGACTCGACCGCGGTGTCGAGGTCGGCGCCCGCACGGTCCAGCTTGTTGACGAAGGCGATCCGCGGCACGGCGTGCCGGTCGGCCTGCCGCCACACCGACTCGCTCTGCGGCTCGACTCCGGCGACCGCGTCGAACACCGCGATCGCACCGTCGAGCACCCGCAGCGAGCGTTCGACCTCGTCGGAGAAGTCGACATGGCCCGGCGTGTCGATCAGGTTGATGCGGTGGCCGTCCCAGACGCAGCTCACGGCAGCGGCGAAGATCGTGATGCCACGATCGCGCTCCTGCGGGTCGAAGTCGGTGACGGTGGTTCCGTCGTGGACCTCACCGCGTTTGTGGGTGGCACCGGTGAGATACAGGATCCGTTCGGTGACGGTGGTCTTGCCCGCGTCGACGTGGGCGAGGATGCCCAGATTCCGGACGGCGGTCGGCGGATTGCCCGCCTGGCGTTGCAGGGTGGTACGCACGGCGCAGTGCCTTTCGAGGTGATCAGAGCTTCACAACAGGACAGCGCGATTTCCGGACGAACGGGCCTGGCTGCAGACCTGGCGGGAGCTCCTGACGCAGCACACCGCGTCGGGCCGCGCCCGTACTGGTCGGCTCGATGAAGCCGTACCGGTCGGCTCGATGAACAGGACCGGGTCAGGAGTTCGTCACGGACATCCGGTGGCGGCCGCGCAGCCGGCACCGGGCGCACGAAGACACCGGGATCACGTCGTACCGTGAACGGGGAACGGCGACAGCGGTGCTGTGACACACGGCCGGTCTCCCCTCATCGGTCCTGCTGGTCGACAATGCGTGTTGCGCTGTCGTGGCAGCGCGCGAAGCGAGTGTAGGAAGTCCGAACGGGCCGGGGCATCCGATTATTCGGGCCCTGCCGTCACTTGCGCCTGCTGTGCGTCATGCCGGCTCCACACGCGCGCGAAGGCCCCGACCACCGTGCGGCGGTCGGGGCCTTGTGACGGTGGGTCAGTTGGCGTCGACCCGGTGGTGCGGGGGCACCTTCACGGTGCGGGCGCCGGGCACACCGCCCAGAACGACCTTGCGCAGAGCGCTGTTGTTGGTGAGGTCGGTCTCCTTGAGCCGCTTCTCCGGGTTGGCCAGCACCTGGATGTAGTACGTGCCGTTCGGCAGGCCGGTGATGTCGAACGACTGGCCGGGCAGATCCTGGGTGTAGGTGTCGCCGGAGCCGACGTCGAGGACCTCACGGACGGAGATCGAGTTCTCCTGGCCGCACGCGGTGGAGAGGTCGGTGTTGTCCGGGTGCCAGTTGGCGTTCTTCACCGTGTAGTCCACGGCGTCCGTGTTGGCCAGGCAGAACGCCTCCTTGCCGCTGCGCACCGCCTCCTTCTGGTCCGCCTTGAGGAGGCGGTAGCTGGCGAAGTCGGTGAAGTGCCAGTGCTCGTGGCCCGGACGCGGGTCCCACTCCATGGTGCCGGTCGGCGTGTAGCCGACCTGCTTGCCGTCGGCGTCGTAGAAGTACTGGTAGGCGTCCATCAGCTTCTTGCCGGGAGCACGGAAGCCGTCCACGACCAGCTGGGCGGGGCCGGCGTTCCAGACGTTGGCGCTGAAGGCGAGGTAGTCCTTGCCGGGAGCGTCGCCCTCGCCCTCGCTGATGGTGATGCCGTAGGCGGGCAGGGACCGCAGGTCGGGCTTGGGGACGTCGGGGACGGCGGCGCGTCCCATGGGCCGCTGGGCGTTGGGCTTCAGCGCCGGAGCACGGCGCGAGCCGTCGGTCTTCCCCGTGCCGTCGCCCACCTTCGCGGCGGCGATTCCGGCCTTCTTCAGCGCCCAGGGAAGCGCGGGAGGGGCCGGCGGGTACGGACCGTGGCCCACGTTGTACGAGGGGCCGGCGCCGCTGGTCGCAGGTGCCGGCGGCGACATGGCCGCCCCCTTGTGGTGGGCATGCCCCGTCCCGTGGGACGCGTGCTGTCGGGCGGCCGCCGTACGCCCGCCCTCGTCCCAGCTGCGTTCGCGTATCGTGAGCTTGATCGTCTGGGGCTTGTCGGCGATGCCGAAGGCATCACGGTAGCGCTTCGCGATGGACACCTTCGCGGTGTACTTGCCGGCCGGCAGGTCCACCTTGTCGGAGTAGTAACCGGAGTAGGTGTTGGACGCCCAGCCGTTCTCCACTCCCCACACCGAGCCGAGCGTGAACGGGTTGACCGGGCAGCTCTGGGGGTAGTGCGACCTGGCCGGTGCGTCGGGGCGTACCCGACCGGAGGCGTTGTTCGGGCAGAAGGCTTCCGCCTTCTTCAGCACGGTCTTGCCCTCCGTGTCGGTGACGGTGATCTCGGCGAAGCCCGGCAGCCCGGAGAAGTCCTTCACCAGACCTGCGGGAAGGGTCTTGGTCCGGGTCGTGCTTCCGTCGCGGATGATCTGCTTGGCGACGACCGGATCCTTGTAGGACTTGCGGGTCACCTTGAGCTCGAGGGGGCCGTTCTCGGCGGTGACGTAGGTGCCCAGGTCGAGGTAGACGCCGGGCTCCTCCTTGTACGAGTCGAGGGTCACGGACGTGGCCGCGGCGATGAGACTGAGCTGCGGCGTGGCCTTGGCCTGCTTGCCGTCGGGCGCGGCCGCGACGACGCCGGCGACGACGGCGACCGCCGCGGCACCGGCGATCGCCGGACGCCTGAAGCGCGCCTGGTGAATTCGGGTCATCATTCCTCGTTCTCGGAGTGCATCGGAGACGGTGACGGGCGCACAGCACGTCCGCGCCCCGCTCCCCGGGCCGGCCGCGGGCGGCATCCCGGTCGGGGGCGAAGTGGTCGGGGTCGCGAAGCTGTGTACGTGCTGTGAGAGGGAGGTGAGGGGCCGTCGGTTGTCTGCCGAGTGACGCGCGGGCACATAATTGGCCGAAACCCGCTTCCTGACGCGCATTCCGGTCGTCGCGACACCGTTTCCCCGTCACCGCCCGGCGGGTGTGGTAAAGCACGGCGGGCGACGGTACGAGCCTGGTCGGTCGACGCGCGGTTCCGGCCCGCACAGCGGTAGGTTCGTGCTGCCGGGGCCGACGGCGCACTGCGTGCTCGCTCGCACGGCACGGGTGAGCCCGGACGACCGGCTCACGCCCGGCTCACGACCCGCTTACGACCCGCTTACGACCGGCTTACGACCACCGAACGACCGGCCGGCGAAGGTCCGCTCGCTCCACAGGGGTGCATGAACGCTCCGTCGCGCGCGGCCGCGTGGCCGCGTGGCATCGACCGGTGACAACGCATGTCTGTGGCAGGTGAACCACGCCAGGGGTCTGTCCCGCGCGCCTCGGTCCGACAGCTTCGACCACGCCGTGTTCGACGCCGTGGTGGAGGACTGCGCGGCCACGGCTGCCAGGTGCTCGCGCACGCCTGTACGCCGAGGGGTTCTCGCCCGCGCTCGTCGCGGACGAGACCGGGACGGTTGGATCGGTCCCCTCCGCCCTCGATCCGCAGGCAGCTCGGCACCGGGCGGAGGGGGACATGCTCGATGCCCTGGTCCTTGCGCATCCGAACTGGTGGGCACGCCACCGGCCGTTATCACAGGCTGGGTGCAGCGCGTCCTCGCGCCCGGCATCGCGTACAGGCTCACCTCCGCGGAGGGCGAGCCGGCCGGGCTGCTGAGCGCCGGAGGGGCTCTCGTGCTGAACACCTCCGACACTCCCGCAGATCGGGGAGGAGAGCGAGTCCGGGGCCCGCTGGACCGTATGTGGTCGGCATGTGCCCTGCCGTACACGGGAGTTGACGACGTGCGCCGGGTCGCCTTCCGCATGGTCGCCGACTCCACCGCCGGGCCACGGGCGTCCTGGCCGCGGGAGGCGCGTCGGCAGGCCGCCGCTCCTGGACTGGCCCACCCGGCACATGCCCCCGTCTGGATGGCGCCGTCGAGGTCAACCGATGGGACCACCGCACCCTCGGCCGTCCCGCTCGCCGCATGCAGCCGGTACGCCGACGGGCCGGTCATGTGGTCTACGCGACAGACCACGAGTCCTTCGACGTCATCGCCGTCCCCGCCGGCGGACGGGGTCAGGTCCTGTCGAAGCGTTCCCAGACGCGGTGGCGGCCGAGGAGGCGGGTGATCTCCCTGAGCGTGCCGTCCCCGCTGTCCGCTGTGACCACGCCGGGCGCGTCGGCCGGGACGCCCGCCGCTTCCAGCACGCTGCCGGCTCCGGCCCAGCCGCCGATGGCCTTGCCGTGACGGTAGGCCTCGGAGACCATCAGCAGCACCCGCGGGTCGGAGGCGACGTTCTGCCGCGCGACGGCGTCCCCCGCCTTTGCGTCGCGCGCGCCGAAGGCATCTCCGGCCGGGCCCGGTGCTCCAGCCAGCACAAGCGCGTCGAACTCGATCGACCGGGCGGTCGCGAAGGTGCGCTGGACCGCGACCGGCTCGCCGTCCGTGCCCAGTTCGCCGCCGTTCGGCCCGACCACCAGCGGGACCATGCCCGCATCGAGCAGGGCCCGGCGTACGGCCCGCACGCCGTCGAGGTCGCACTCGGCGTCGGCGACGATCCCGATGACGCGGCCGTCCACCGGCCAGGTCTGCCCGATCTGCGACAGCGCCGGGCTCGGATCGACGGACGCGAGGGGTTCGGCCGGCTTGGGGGCCGGCAGTCCCAGGGCCGCGGCGACGCCCTCGCACAGCTCCGGGTCGATGTTCGCGAGGACCTGCAGGCCCCGCTCCTTGATGGCCTGTTCGTAGCACTTGCCCAGTTCGAAGGAGTAGGCGGCGATGATGTGCTCGCGCTCCGGCGGGGACATGCTCAGCCAGAATCGCCGGGGCTGGCTGAAGTGGTCGGCGAACGAGGCGGGCGCCTCGCGGACCTTCGTCGCCGCCGGCACCTCCCGGGGCACCTCGATGTACGCGGCCGTGTCCGCCCCCGCCTGGAAGGGGCAGCCGCCGTCGAGCGAGTTCGGCCGGTAGGGCGCGACGCCCCGGTGCACGGCGCTCTGGTGCATGCCGTCGCGCAGCATGTCGTTGACCGGCGCGTGGGTGCGGTTGACGGGGATCTGGGCGAAGTTCGGTCCGCCGAGACGGCTGAGCTGGGTGTCGAGGTAGGAGAAGAGCCGACCGGACAGCAACGGGTCGTCCGTGATGTCGATACCCGGGACGACGTGGCCCGGGTGGAAGGCCACCTGCTCGGTCTCCGCGAAGAAGTTGGACGGGTTGGCGTCCAGGGTCAGCAGGCCGATCGGCTGCACCGGCGCCATTTCCTCGGGCACGATGTTCGTCGGGTCGAGGAGGTCGATGCCCTCGAAGGTCTGCTCCGCTGTGTCGGGGAACGTCTGGATGCCCAGCTCCCATTGGGGTTGGGCGCCCGCCTCGATGGCGTCGGCGAGGTCGCGGCGGTGGAAGTCGGGGTCCATGCCGCTGGTGATCTGGGCTTCCTCCCAGACCATGGAGTGCACGCCCAGCTTCGGCTTCCAGTGGAACTTGACCAGCGTGGTCGCCCCTTCGGCGTTGACCAGCCGGAAGGTGTGGACGCCGAAGCCCTCCATCATGCGAAAGGAACGCGGGATGCCACGGTCGGACATGTTCCACAACGTGTGATGGGTGGCCTCGGTGTGCAGGGTGACGAAGTCCCAGAACGTGTCGTGCGCGCTCTGCGCCTGCGGGATCTCCCGGTCCGGGTGCGGCTTTGCCGCGTGGATGATGTCGGGGAACTTGATCGCGTCCTGGATGAAGAACACGGGGATGTTGTTCCCGACGAGGTCGAAGGTGCCCTCACTCGTGTAGAACTTGGTCGCGAAGCCGCGGGTGTCCCGCACCGTGTCCGCCGAGCCGCGCGAGCCGAGCACGGTCGAGAAGCGGACGAACACCGGCGTCTCCACGTCCTTGCCGAGGAACGCCGCCTTCGTCACCCGAACGGCGGTGCCGTAGCCCCTGAACACTCCGTGTGCGGCGGCACCGCGCGCGTGCACGACACGCTCCGGGATGCGCTCGTGGTCGAAGTGGGTGATCTTCTCGCGCAGATGGTGGTCCTGGAGGAGTACCGGTCCGCGGCTTCCCGCCTTGAGGGAGTGATCGGTGTCGTACAGCCTCGCGCCCTGAGCCGTGGTCAGATACGCGCCGCCCTGCGCGAGGGCCGTCGGGTCGGCACCGGTCTCCTGCCCCGTGGGGCCGACCGTCGCGGGGCCGCTCTGGTCCGGCTTGGGCGGCAGTGGCTCGCGCGGTCCGGTCGGCTCCTCCAGGGTCGGGGGCTCAGGGGCGGGCCTTCCCGGGATCTCGCCGGCGGGGCCGGAGGTGTTCCGGTTCATGTCTCCTCCACGGGTGCGGTCACCGGACGCCGGCACTTCACCGCCGCCGCAGGCGGTACCGAGGCGATACCTGGCCCAGCCGATTCTTCTGCGGCAGGCGCCCGGAAGCAGCCTGAGTACCCCCATTTCAATGGGCGAAGCGGTCCGGGCCGGAATCGGCAGCGGAGACGGTCCCGCGCGGGCTCCGCGGAACCGGGGCAGGCAACTTCTGCCCGACCGGGCCCGGTCAGGAGCCACCGGGCAACGGCGACTATCCTGCGCCGATGCCGTCCGAGAAGGACGGCTCGCCCACGAACGCACACCAGATGCCGGGCCCGGCGGCGGCGCGGCGGGAGAAGGAGCCTTGATGGACCTCCACCACTTCCAGCGGATCACGGCCTTCGTCGAGGCGCGGCTCACGCCGCTCTTCGACGCCGCGACCGGCAGCACGCACGGCTTCGGGATGGACGACACCTCCCGTGCCCTGCGGGCGCTCCGCGCAACCGCGTTGGCCGCCTCGGCGGTGGAGGGAGTCATCGAGCAGCGCGGGGCGGCCGATGCGGAGGTGCGGCGCATCGCGGACCAGGCACTCGCCCACAGCTGGGACGTGCTGCAGCGCATCGCCAGGAACTGGGAGGATCACCCGGACTTCCTCCGCGAGTTCAAGCGGGACTCCTGGGAGTTCGGCCAGGAGTCCGCCTCCTCTGCCCCTGCCAAGGGCTGAAGTCCGCCACGGGCCGGGTACGAGGGACCTGCCGATGGTCAGAAGCCGGCCATCGGCACCAGGCGAGCGGACGCCTGCGCCTTCGCCGCCTCCAGCAGGGCGAGGAGCACCGCCTTGCTGGAGGCGCGATCGCGGACGTCGCACAGGATGACCGGTGTGGTGGGTTCGAGGGCCAGGGCCTCGCGCACCTGCCGGCTCGTGCATTCCCGCCTGCCGTCGAAGCAGTTGACCCCGACCGCGAAGGGGATGTTGCGTTCCTCGAAGAAGTCCACCGAGGCGAAGGAGGCATCGAGACGCCGGGTGTCGGCGAGGACCACGGCGCCCAGCGCGCCGAGGGCCAGGTCGTCCCACATGAACCAGAAGCGGTCCTGGCCGGGTGTGCCGAACAGGTAGAGCACCAGCTCCGGAGAGACGGTGATCCGTCCGAAGTCCATGGCCACGGTGGTCGCGTACTTGCCCTCCACCCCGGACAGGTCGTCGATCCCGCGGCTGACCTCGGTGATGCGTTCCTCGGTCTCCAGCGGGGGCACCTCGCTCACGGAGCCCACCATGGTGGTCTTGCCCACGCCGAAGCCGCCCGCGATCAGGATCTTCAGTGCCGTCGGCATGATCGGCTCAGAGCTGACGGATAGCATCCATGACCCTTTCGATGAGTTCCACGCTCGGTTTGTCCGCCTCCGACGGCGGGGCCTGGACCAGGATCAGCGAGGCGTTGAGCAGGTCCCCGCAGAGGACCTTCACCACGCTCACCGGCAGGTCGAGGTGGGCGGCGATCTCGGCGATCGCCACGGCGCGATCCCGGCAGAGCACCAGGATCTCGGCCGCCTCCGGCTCCACCGGCTCATGACCGATGTCGTGCGGGGAGCGTGTGACGACCAGCGTGATCAGCGCGAAGCTGTGCTGACTGTGGCTGGTGCGCCCACCGGTGATCGCGTAGGGCCGGACGTGGCGTCCGGCCTCCCCTTCATCGGACCACCGCGCCTCAGGCATCCTGGATATGACCGTGGAAGGAGCTCTGCACGCGGGGCGCGGCGCTGAGGTACTTGCCGACCTTCTTGACGAGCGTGCCCATCTCGAACGCCATCATGCCGACGTCGACTTCCTCGGAGGCGATGGCCGCCAGCCGCGCGCCGCGGCCCGCGGCGGTGACGAAGAGGAACGCCCTGTCCATCTGGATGACCGTCTGCTGGACCTCGCCGCCGTGGAAGTGACGGGCGGCACCGCGGGCGAGGCTGTGCATGCCCGATCCGACCGCGGACAGGTGCTCGGCGTCGTCCCTGCCGAGGTCCTTCGACTTGCCGATAAGGAGCCCGTCCCCGGAAAGCACGATGGCGCAGCGGATCTCCGGAATCTGGTCCACGAGGCTGTCCAGAAGCCAGTCCAGCTGGGGAGCGGCTTGTACCTGCTCAGTCATTGCTGAATGTTCCCTCACAGTTAGTTGGCGCCACGGTCATACGAATCCGCCTGACCGTCCGCACCAGCCGACTTGTCCGTCTCGGTGATCCGGGCCCGCTTCATCCCTTGCTGGATGGCCATCATGGTGCGGGCCGATTCACCCGGCGAGAGACCGCCGGTCTCCTCCTCGTCGTCCCGCTCCTCGGCCTGCGCCTGCGCCGCTTCCTTGCGCAGCTGCTGTGCGAGGCTCGCTCCCTTGGTCCTCTGGGGCAGGATCCGAGGGGTCGTCAGAGTGCGGGGCTGATCCGGTGCGCGCTCGTCCCCGGCTGCCCCGGACTCCTCGTACGCGGCTGCCAGGGACTGCCCCGCTTCGGGGTCGGGATGCTCCTGTGGGGGCGACCATGGCGTCGGCATCGGGGACTGCGCCGCCGAGTGGGCCGATGTGGGGGGCAACAGACCTGCACCTCCGTACTCGGGATACCCGTGCTGATCGATACGGAGCGGCGACTGCGGCTGGGGCTGCGGGGTGCCCGTGGCGCCACCCGCCATGCCGGCCGGAGCCGTCTCGGCCGCGGCCGGCTCGAACGCACCGGGCTCGCCGGCGGTCGACGGGAACGTTGCCGGTTCGACGGCCGGCGGCGCGAACGAGCTCCGCTCGACCGCCGATGCCGCTGTCTTGAGCTGCTGGAGGACGGGGGAGTCGTGCTCCTCCAGCAGTGCCGTCGGTACGAGCACGATGGCCATGGTGCCGCCGTAGACGGACTCGCGCAGTTCCACCTTGATCCTGTGCCGCTCCGCGAGCCGGGCGACGACGAAGTGTCCCAGGCGCGGGTCCTCGCCCAGCGTCATCATGTCGAGCTTGGGCGGGTGGGCGAGCAGGTGGTTGGCGCGGGCGCGGTGCTCCTCCGGCATCCCGAGGCCGTGGTCCTCGACGTGGAGTGCCAGACCCCTGGCGACCTTTGTCGCGCTGACGAACACCTGGGTGTCCGGCGGGGAGAAGCTCGTGCCGTTCTCGATGAGCTCGGCGAGCAGGTGGGTGACGTCGGCAACGGCCCGGCCGGCGAGGGACACCTGCCGGCCCGGCGCAAGGTTCTTCACCTTGACCCGGGTGTACTGCTCCGTCTCCGCCACGGCGCTGCGCATCACATCGGTGATGGAGACGGGAGCGGTCATCCGACGGGTGGGCGGGGACCCGCCGAGGATCACAAGGTTCTCCGAATGGCGCCGCACACGGGTGGCGAGGTGGTCGACCTTGAAGATGTCCTTCAGCAGATCCGAGTCCTCGTGCTTGCGCTCCAGATCGTCCAGGAGGGAGATGAGGCGGTGGATCAGGATCTGGGTGCGGCGGATGAGCTGGGCGAAGACCTTTTCCGTTCCCTCGCGCCCGAGGGACTGGTGGGCGACGGTCTCCACGGCGACGCGTGCCATCTGCTCGATCGCCGCTTCGAGCCGTCCCAGCTCGTCGGCGGCACGGGGTCCGTGGGGAAGGAACTCGGCGGTGTCGACCCGCTCGCCTCGCTCCAGCCGGGAGAGGAGCTCGGGCAGCCGGGTGCCGGCCAGGTCCTCGGTCTTCTCGTGGAGCCGGGCGAGCCGGTCGATCACCGATCGCCGGACGCGCCAGGCGGGTATCGCGGCGATCGCCAGGCCGGCCAGCGTGCCGAGGCTGCCGAGGACGAGGCCGAGCACGAGGTCGTCGGCCTGTTCCGTGCCGGTGCCGGCCACATGGGCGAGAGAGTCGGAGTTCAGTTTCTGCAGGCCGTCGACGACAGTGTCGGCCGCCTCCGGCCACGCTGCGGCCGACTTCGGCAGCTGTGTGCCGCGGTTGCCTGCCACGGCGTCCTCGATCGACGCCAGGGAGGTCCAGCGCGCGCTGTCGGTGAGGCGCGCGTAGGCGGCGGCCTGGCTCGTGGGCAGGTCACCGGTGCTCAGGTGCGCGCCGACCGCTCGCTGAACGGCGAGGTACTGGCCGAACCGGGCGCGGGCCGCATCGTCCACGCGGCCGGACGGGAGAGCGCCGGTGAGAGTCGCGTCCTCGCGCGAGAGCATCTCCGTCAGGTGCACCAGCGACACTGTGGCGGCAACGGCGTGTGCGGCGCTCCCGTCGTCGGTCCGGGTGGTGGCCGTGATCAGCTCGGTGGCGTCGGCGACGGTGTCCGTGAAGTAGGCGAAGGCGTCGTCGCCGCCGATGGTGCGATCGTCGATCGCCGTGCGGCGCTCCGACAGTGTGTCCAGCGCCTTGTTCAGTTCGCCGGCCCGGTTCTTCAAGGGCGTGGTGTCAAGCCCCGCGGGTGAGGTCCGGCGGAATTCCTCGACAGCAATGTCGGTTCTGCTGCGGGCGCTGTCGAGGGCGGCGCGGGCGGCACTGGTGCGTGCGGCCTGCCACGCGGCGGTGAGGCGGCGCTCGTCCTGCAGACGGGACAGCACGTCGTGCGCGGGCTGCCCCGCCGAGGTGATGCGCTCCGCCTCGTCGCGCAGTTCGATCTGCTCATCGACGAGTCCGGTCGCCGTGTAGCCCCACACTCCCGTGAGCAGGACCGCCGGAACGGCAAGGGACAGGGCGAACGGAAGTCGGATGGATCTACGAGGGGCCGACCTGTGACTGGTCCGCCGGTCGCGGGTGCCTGGCATCTGATTCCTCGTACGGCAGCGAAACACTGATGGCAGTAAGGGACCGTCCCAAAATGCAAGTACCCCTTAGGCGCGCCGACTTGACATTTTGTTCAGCCGGGTCGGCGGGCCGTTGAACCGTACCAGGATCATGGCGCACCGTCACACGGGAGTCGCAGTGGAGAGTTTGTCGCAACGCACCGGTCACAACAGGGCCAGCAGCTTTGGGGTGTAAAGGGCGCTGACGGTCTCAATGCCGGCGACCATGTCGAAATAGATCGCGGTGAGGTCCTTGTCCCGTTCCACCGCGCGCAGCAGTGCCAAGCGCTGCTCGTGCGGGGCCAGTTGTGCCACCGCCAGCGTGGACTCATAGCCCGGAGTGAGCGCGGCGTCCCGGTCCTCGGCGTAGGACCCCAGTGCCCGGTCGAGTCGGAGCGGGTCGCCGCCGAGCAGGTCGCCCACGTGCCGTACCAGGGTTTCCGCCTGGAGGAACGCGTCGCTGATGCCGCGTGCGGTGATGGAGTCCTTGTGGTGCCCGGCGTCGCCCACCAGCGCCCAGCCGGGTCCGGTGGCCTGCCGGAAGAAGTTTTGCTGGTCGCCGGTGCCGCGCAGGCGCTCGACGCGCCGCTTGCCGTGGAGCCGGTCGTACAGGGCCGGGGCGGTGGCGCGTATCTGTTCCAGGTAGGCGCTGCGGGCGTCGGTGCGGACCTCCTCGAACCGGGACTGCGGGAAGTAGGCGAGGACGAGCGTCGCATCGTCGTTGGTGGGCACGGCGGCCACCCAGCTCTCGGGATTCTCGTAGAGCTCCAGGGTGGCCGGAACGTCCTGCCAGTATCCGTAGTAGGCACAGGTCAGTCGCTGGTCCTGCACGGTGTAACGCGCCCGGCCGAGCCGCGCGACCGTGGAGCGCATGCCGTCCGCGCCGATCACGAGACGGGCTCGCTCCGTGAAGGAGCGCCCGCGGTGCCTGCCCTCCACGCCGATGACTCGTCCCGTCTCGTCGTGCAGGAGGCGGGTCACGGAACACCGGTCGCGGAAGTCGACGCCCGCGGCGACGGCCGCGTCCACCAGGATGGCGTCGAGAACATGGCGGCGGGGCGCGTAACCGGCACGCTGCCCGTCCACGCCTCGCGCGCACCCTTCGAGGCGGATGTCGGCCACCTCGTAGACCGCGTGGTCCAGCGGCGGGCACCCCGTGGCCCGGACGGTCTCCAGAAGGCCCCAGCGGGCGAGTGCCGCGATTCCGGGCTGGTGGATGAGGTGGGTGGAGAGGGTGTCGGAGGGGAATTCCGCCCGGTCGAGCATGAGCACCCGGTACCCGGCGCGCGCGAGCAGCATGGCCGTGGGCGCTCCGGCGCAGCGCGCTCCTACCACAATGGCGTCGAACATATGCATGCCTCACAGACATCGGGACCGGCGGTGCTGCGGGACCGCCTCGGAGGGCGGACCCGGGCACTCACCGGACGGGGGGACGGAAGGTGCCCTCACGTGTGCGGACGAGGGGCGGGGACGGGAACGGAGCCGGCGGCGGCCGAAAGGTCAGTGACCGCGCCCGAGTTCGGCGAGCAGGGCATGCCGGTCGATCTTGCCGTTCGGATTGAGCGGCAGTTGATCGAGGACGGCGATCCGGCTCGGCAGCATGTACGGCGGCAGCCGGTCGCCCAGGGCCGAGTACAGCCGCCGGGGAGCGCAGTCGTCGCCGCTGACCGCGGCCTTCAACTCCGGCTCCCCGTCCGGGGCCTGGACGGCCAGCACGACCGCGTCGCGTACGCCCGGCTGCTCCCTCAGCATCGCCTCGATCTCCCCGAGTTCGATCCGGTGGCCGCGGATCTTGACCTGGTGGTCCGTCCGGCCCAGGTGCACGAGGTGGCCGTCGTGCATGGTCGCGCGGTCTCCGGTGCGATACCAGTACGGGGTCGGCGGCGCGGTGGCGGCTGTCGTCCCGGTGGCGGTGGCCGTCTCGGTGGCGGCTGTCGTCCCGGTGGCGGTGGCCGTCGGCACGGGTTCACCGTGCCCGAAGGGCAGGAAGCGGCCGGCGTTGTTGGCCGGTTCCAGATATCCGGGGAACCGCTGAGGGCCGCGGACGCACAGCTCACCGGTGTCGGCCGGCCTGCCGTTCTCGTCCAGCAGCAGGAGGTCCAGCGTCGGGTAGGCGGTCCCGATCGGCAGCGTCCCGTTGGCCGTGTCCGGCCAGTCGGCGGCGCTGCGCGGCAGCCGGTAGGCGGTGCAGGAGACGGTGAGCTCGGTCGGGCCGTAGAGAACCTCCAGGGTGCTGCCGGGCGCCGCGGCCTGCCATTCCTCCGCCGCCGCCCGGTGCAGCGGCTCACCGCCGAAGACGCTCCAGCGCAGCGTGGGCATGGCGCCGGGCTTCAGTGTGCCCAGGCGGGACGCGAAGGTGATCAGGGACGGTACGGAGAACCAGTGCGTGAGCCGTTGGTCGTTGATCGTCTTCACCGGAGACATGAGTTGGCTGCGCCGGGGCACCACGAGCGTGCCCCCGGACGCCCATGCGACGAACAGGTCGTGGACCGAGCCGTCGAAAGTGAGGTCGAAGGTCTGCGAGAGCCGGCTGCCCGGGCCGACGTCGTACCGGGTCGCCACGTGGCCGAGGTAGGCAGCAAGGTTGCGGTGCAGGATCGGCACGCCCTTGGGTGTGCCCGTCGACCCGGAAGTGAAGATGATGTAGGCGACGTCGTCCGGGTCCACTGCGCGGTGTGCCGGCTCGGGCAGCGGCCCGGCCCTCAGGGCAGCCAGCTCCTCCGGGCCGATCACCAGCAGCGGTGTCCCGGGGTCGGCGGCCCCGGCCCCCGCGGCGTCGGCCAGGGCCATGTCCAGGCCCGCGGCCTTGACGATGTCGGCGGTGCGGGCGGGCGGGTGCCCGGGGTTGAGGGGCACGACGGCCGCGCCGGTCCGCAGGATGGCGAGGTAGCCGGCGTACGCGGTCACCGAGCGGCCGGCCAGCAGGCCGACGCGCCGGGGGGCGTCGCCGCCGTTGACTGCGACCAGCCGGGCCGCGAGCCGTTCCGCCAGGTCACGCAGGTCGTCGTAGGTCAGGTGTTCCTCGTCCACTTCCAGGGCCACGCAGTCCTGGCCGAAGATCGCCGCCGAGCGGGCGAACCACTCGTACACGGTCTGGGGATCGCTCATGCGGTGCGTGCCTCCAGGGCGTGCATCCACTCGCGCAGCGCGCCCACCGTACGCAGCCGGGCGAAGTCCTCGGGGTCGACGTCACGGCCCGTCTTCTTGGACAGTTCGACGATGAGCCGCAGTTTGGCCAGCGAGTCGATGCCGATGTCGGCGAGCACGGAGTCGTCGTCGAAGGGGATGCGGGCGTGCTCGCGCAGCACCCAGGCGGCGAGGTCGCCGTCGTCCTCGTCCCGCTCCTCTCCGGGCCAGTAGCGCCTGGTCTGCCAGGGGTAGCCGGGCAACGTGACGAAGCGGCCCTCCTTCCCGAACACCTCGTCCCAGTCCACCGTTTCACCGCCCAGGTAGCGGTCGGCGGTCGCGGCCATGGCCTTGCGCGCTCGGGCCGCCCGCGGCTTTCCTCGGGCGCCGCCGAGCGCGGCGGCCATCTCCTCGTGCGAGGCGCCGATGACCGCACGGCGGTGTTCGTGGTGCTGACGGCGGGTGGCCGCGCTGTAGCAGATGTCGCGAAGGGGGAAGGCGCCTCCCGGGCCGTCGGGGCCGAGGTAGGCGGTGTAGGCATGCGTCAGGGCGTCGAGGGCCTCGGGGGTACGGGCGGACAGCACCAGCACGTACGGCGTGCCGTCTGCCTCGGCCGCCGGTTCGGCGGGGCGGGGATCGGCCTGCCGGATCACCACGTGCGCGTTGAGGGCCGAGGAGCCCTGGCCGGAGATTCCCATGACGGCGGGCCGGCCGCGGTCGGGCAGATCGTGGAGCTTCTGCGGTATCACCACCGGCAGTTCGTCCCAGGGCACGACGGGATTGGCGATGTCGAGGTGCAGGCTGGCCGGGACCTGGCGGTGCTCCAGGCACAGCACGGCCTTGATCAGCCCGGCCATGCCGCCGGCGGCCTCCGCGTGGCCGATGTTCGTCTTGACCGAGCCGACGAGCAGCGGCCGGTCCGCCGGCCGCCCCTCGCCGAGGACCTCGCCCAGTGCGCTGATCTCCAGCGGGTCCAGTGCGGGCGAGCCGGCCCCGTGCGCCTCGACGTAGTCGACGTCGGCCGGGTTCACCCCTGCGTCCTCGTACGCCCAGCGGAGCACCTCGACCTGCCCGGTCCGGGAAGGGGTCAGCAGCGAGTCGCTGGTGCGCCCGTCGTTGCCGATGGCGGTGCCCTGGATGACGGCCCGTATGCGGTCGCCGTCGGCCAGGGCGTCGGCGAGAGGCTTGAGCACGACGACTCCCACTCCGTCGCTCGGCGCGTGGCCGTCGGCGCTCGCATCGCCGAACTTGCTCCGGCCGTCCGCGGCGAGCGCACCGGCCTGCGTCATCATCACGCTCTCATCGGGGCGGAGCGCGAGGTTGACCCCCGCTGCGAGTGCGAGGGGGCTCTCACCCGCGCGCAGGCTCTGCACCGCGCTGTGCACGGCCGCCAGGGAGGAGGAGCAGGCCGTGTCCACCACCACGCTGGGGCCGCGGAGGTCGAAGACGTAGGACAGGCGGGCCGGCAGCAGCGAGCGGTAGTTGTTGAACTGCGAGGCGGTCGCGGCCTCAAGGCCCTCTCGGAACCGGAGCTCCAGGTAGTCGGCGCGGGCGTTGCCGACGAACACGCCGGTCCGGCTGCCCGCCAGCTCCTCGGGGCACCGGCCCGCGTCTTCCAGGGCGTCCCAGGCCGTCATCATCAGGAGCCGTTGCTGCGGATCGAGATCCACCGCCTCGGTGGCGGACATTCCGAAGAACTCCGCGTCGAATTCGGCGGCTTGCTCGATGTAACCCGCGCGGCGGCTGCCGATCGAGCCCGGCGCCGGACGGAGGGAGTAGAGCGCGTCGGCGTCGTAACGTTCAGGTGGTGTCTCGCCGGTGGCGTCCACCCCATCTCGCAGCAGGTCCCACAGCGCATCGGTCCCTGACGCGCCGGGCAGCCGGCAGGCCATGCCGATCACCGCTATCGACCGTGCGTCTGCGTCCGGCCTGTTCATCACAACACTCCTTCGATGCTTCCCGATGTCTTTGCGGGAGGGGGTGGTTCACGTCGTACCGAGATGTTCTCGAGGGCGGCCGTGGGCGTATGCGCTGCCGTGCCGCCGCGCCGGGTAAGGCCCGGGGTCCCGGTCGGTGAGGCCGGGTCACGCGGTGAAGGGGACCCTGACATCGTGGGGCCGGGGCGTTCCCGGCCCCGGCGTCTCGCCCGTCGCGGTGTCTCACGGGCATGCACAGCCGCCGCCTGCGGGCGGCGAGGAACACGCCGGGCACGCGGCTCGATCCGCCGTACTCGGCGAAGCCGGTGCGGCAGGCGAAGCCGGTGCCGTTCGGCCCGGGTGCCGCGTCACGGCGAACTGCCGCGCCGCACACGGCGCGTGCGAGGGGCTGGGAAGGACGCCGGCTCCACGTCGTGGCGCCGGTTCGGCCGCCGCATGCGGTGGCTTGGCCTCGTGCACAGCAGCATGGCCGACCGGGTGCGCTCGCCCCTGCCCGGGGCGGCAGTGAGCCCGCAGCCCGAACCGCACTAGACCCACCGCACTCTTCCCCTCCCTGCGGTCACCCGATCCGCCCGGCCGCATGCCTACCCACCGCATGATTGTCATATGTCAGACAGCTTCGGCTCGTTCCGCTTCCTGGATTGGCGGGAAGTGATCGTCCATGACGGATACCGTGCCCGGTTTGAACAGAATTCGTGTTCGGGCCTGGGCCGGGGGGCCCGGCCAGGCCCGTAGGTGTACACGCGGCTGTGGAGCTGCGCCGGGGTCCGCAAGTGATACCGAATTGATTCCGGTGTGGCGATACGCTGGGCCAGGATCTGATTACATCTGGCGCATGGATCCCCTGACACCCGATCAGACCGGACGCGCGGCCGAGCAGCGCACGCTTCGGCTGCAGGTTCTCGGCCTCAACAGCGTCGAGGCAGAGGCAACGTTCGACCGTGTGGCCCGACTTGCCGCCAGCTTCACCCAATCACCCCTTGCCATGGTCAACTTCGTCAACGACGAGCGGCAGATGTTCCGCGGCATGTATGTCCCGCCGGCCTCCCCCGACGACCATGCGGCCGCCGACAGCCGCGGCATCGTCTTCGACCTGAGCGACATAGCCCGCGAAGCGCCCAACGACTACGGCTTCTGCCCCCACGTGGTGGCGCAGGGGTCCCAACTGGCGCTGGACGACGTGTTCGACTACCCGCGCTTCCGGGGCAATCCCCTGGTCAACGACATGGGAGTGCGCTCCTACCTCGGCACCCCGCTGCGGGACCACACGGGGGTGATCCTCGGCACCGTGTGCGTGGCCGACGTGGTGGCCCGGAACTGGGACCGCAAGCTCAAGGAGGGAATGCAGGAACTCACCGAGACCCTGCTGTCGGAGTTCAAGCTGCGCGACAGCCTGCTCGCGCAGCAGCAGGAGCTGTTCGCCGTGTTCGACGGCGCGCCCTTCCCGATCATGCTCACGGAAGGACCGGACCACCTGCTGCGCTACGCCAACGGCAAGCAGGGCGCGGCTTTCGGCATGGTCCCCCAGTTCAGTCCGGGACGCCACGTCCTGACCGGACTCGACGCCGTCGGCGTCTTCAACGCGATGGACGACGCCTTCCGCACGGGCCGGACCACCACACTCCCCCGGGCGTCCATCACCACCTACGACTCCCCCGCGCCCCAGGACTTCAGTTTCCTGTGCACCCCGGTGCGCACGTCGCCCCACGCGCCGATCAGCGGGGTGCTGACGGTGGCGATGAACGCCCAGCAGCCCTATCCGGGCGCCGAGCAGCAGGTGTTCGCGGCCAACGTCCAGGAGCGTTTCGAGCAGCTCGGTGCAGGCGGTTTCGGGGGCCCGCTCCCCGGGCAGCGAGGCGGAGGCGACCCGTACGCCCGCTGAGCCCGACGGCCGGCACACCGTTCCCGGCCCCGCCACGGGGCCGGGAACGAGCGCCTGCGTCCCGCCCACGCGCCCCATGGGCGGGTCACATGCCGGTCACGGCCGCCGGTGGTGACTCCCAGGGGTGGAGCCGAAGGCACGGCGGAGCACATCGATGAAGGCGCTGGTCGAGGACCAGCCGCAGCGATGCGCGACCGTCGTCACGGGCACATCGTCGGCCGGCATCCGCAGGGCGTGGTAGAGGCGCAGCTGGGTACGCCCAGCGGGAAGGTCATGCCGAGTTCACGGCGGAAGAGGCGGCTCAGGGGTGCGTTCACCGGCTCCCGCCTCAACTCCCAGGGCTGCCAGGCTGCGTGCGTGCCCAGCAGATGCAGCTCCAGGTGTCCGTACGCGCGGTGGGCACCGCGGTCGGCGGGGCGCTCGCCTCCCGTTTCCGCCGCATCGCCGTTCTGCGCTGGTCCCACGCCCTGACAGTCCCCGCCGTCGCCGGTGTCGTCCTCGTGCCCGGCCCGCTCCTTCATGTGTGCGTCGCTCTCACCTCGGTCTGCCTCTACGTGCCGTTCTCCCTGCACATCACGCTCGGCCAGGATTGTCTGCCCCGACGCGTAGGCACCGCGAGCGGCGTCACGCTGGGCCTGGCCGTCAGCATCGCCGGCCCGCCACCGGCGACGCCACGTCCCTACGGATCGCGCTGACACCGCTGATCGCCCTGCCGCTCGTGGGTGTGCTTCTCCTGCGCCCGCTGCGCGAGCCCGACACTCCCGAGACCGACTCCGGCCCGCCGAGCGGCACTTCACGGCCGGAAGCCGACACGGCAGAGGCACCCGGCCGGTGAAGTCCTCTTCGCCGCAGGCGTGTTCAGTGCGGTGGCTCTTGCGCCGCTGGGGCTGCTGCGGCGTACCGCGGTGGATTTCGTGGCTGCCGTGGCTGTTCCCCACGCCCCCGGGCGGACGAGGCAGCACCGTGAGCGCGCCCACCCCAGCGAGCGCGTCACGGAGGGTGACGCTGCACCGAGAGACAACCGGCCGTGACCTGCGCTCATGGCGGTCCGTGACCGTTCGAGGTGCGATGCCACCCGTCCGCTGTTTCGCTGGTGCCGCCCGCTCTTCCCGTTCACAAAGGAGTGATCATGAGCGCTGCAGACAAGTCCCGTGGCCGTGAGCAGCAGCTGCGCCGCCAGGTGCAGGAGATCGAACAGGCCGCCGAGCGTGCGACCGATCCGCAGGAGCGTCAGCGCCTGCAGGACAAGGCGCGCCGAGTGCGTGAGCAGATCGGCGAGCGCGACGACCGGAGTCCGAGGGATCTCGACCCCATGATGTGAGCCGGCCACAGGCCCGGTCGGCGGCGGCCTTCGCGCATCCCTTCCGTTCGCGTGAGAAGGCCGCCGCCACCGTCGTCGTCGTGCGAGACGGCGAATTGGGGCCGGGCGCCGCTTCGACGGCGCCCGGCCCCTTCGACGCGGATCCACGCAGCCACGGCACCGCTCCAGCCGGCCATCGCGAACGTGCTGCGGCCCCGCATCCAAGCCGGCGAGGTGCGGCTCGTGACGCCCTGGGGTGGGCCGGCCGCGCTTCTTCGCCGACGGCTTCTTCCGCACGGTGGAACGCGCAGCGCCGGGCGGCAGCCTTCCTCTTGCTGCCCCGGGGACCGCGGGCGCGCTCGACGCCGGCACGGAGCGCGTCCACCCGGTCGGCCACGTCGGTGGACTTCGCCGGCAACTCGGCCTTCTCGACGTTCTCGCCCCGGTTCCCGATCCGGTCCGAGGTGCGCGCTGGAGCTGGTGGAAGTGGATCGTGTGACTGTCGGTCGCCGTGTAGCGCCCCACCGGCACGCTCACCAGACCGAAGGACCGGACCCGGACCACAGGGGACGGGCCACGGCCACCACCTCCCGCTGCGTCTGCGCTGACCCCCGGCCACCCAGACACAACGATCACACTCCACCGGCCCGGGCCGCTCGCGCAG
The DNA here is from genome assembly GCF_018614575.1 of Streptomyces sp. ISL-10. Taxonomy (GTDB): domain Bacteria; phylum Actinomycetota; class Actinomycetes; order Streptomycetales; family Streptomycetaceae; genus Streptomyces. The sequence goes on along the minus strand of NZ_JAGGOJ010000008.1, from coordinate 224,776 downwards.
AGGGCTGTGCGGCGGCGAGCCGTCCCGCCTCGGACGGGCGGGGACGACGGGGGGACGACTACGGGAACGGTCGTCGTGCCCGTACTCGTCCCGGCGTCCGTTCGAGTGGCGCGAGGCGCAGCCCGGGATGGCCGGGCGGGGTGGTGGAAGGGATTGCCGCTGGGCGTCGGCGTAGGCGTCCGTGCCTGACACCGGTTGGTCACGACGGGGAGGTCACGGCGTGCTCGTCACGACGTTTCGTCACGGAGCGCGTGCTCGTCATGGCGGTGGCCGCCCGGTCGGTGAGGCGGCCGCGGCGCATTCGGTCCTGCTCGCCGCCGAAGCATCCCGCTCACGGCTCCGGTGCGCCGCACACACACGGCGTGCCGCAGGGACCACGGGCCGACCCGAGTCATCAGGCGCAGACGATTGGAAGGAGAGCCCGAAGTGGGACATGGCGGCAATGTGATTCAGGAGTTGACGGCGGACCACAGCGAAGTGCGCTCCCTGTTCGCACAGATCGAGGCCCACACGACGGCCGACCAGCAGCGACGCGACCTGGTGGACCAGCTGACGATCGAGCTGGTCCGTCATTCGATCGCCGAGGAACAGCACCTGTATCCGACGGTGCGCCGCTACGTCGACGGTGGTGACGACCTCGCGGACAAGGAGATCGCCGACCACGCGGAGGTCGAGCGTCTGCTGAAGGAGCTGGAGGACTGCAAGCCGGGTGAGGCACGTTTCGACGCGCTGATCGCGCAGGTGAAGTCGTCGGTGACCGCACACATCTCGGACGAGGAGAACCAGCTCTTCCCCCTGTTGGAGGAGGTCTGCTCCGCCGAGGCCCTTCAGGAGCTGGGCCAAAGGGTGCGCTCGGCGAAGGAGAGCGCACCGACCCGCCCGCATCCCTCCGCACCGGACACTCCGCCGACCAACAAGATCCTTGCGCCGGGCGTGGGCATGGTCGACCGCGTGCGCGACATGCTGACCGGGCGCGGCACAGCGCGCTGAGGTGGCGTCCGGGGGCGGCCGCTGACAGGACGGCACGCCCCTGGGACGTCCGTGGCCGTCAGGTGGGCTTGAGCGGGTCGTGACCGATGCTCATCAGACTGCGACGCCACTCCGCACCGCCCGCCTTCGGGTCCAGTTCCGCGGCCCGCTGGGACCGGACTATGTCGCAGACCCGCTGCATGACCTGTACGTCGTCCTCAGTGAGGTCGGTGCGGCGCTTGCTCAGGACATCGAGGACGCGTCGGCTTGCCGGGCGACCGCTCTTGTCGGGCAGTTCTTCCGTCTCCTCACCCGCGGCATCGACGTTCAACCACTCCCGCAATTCGCGGGATGTCATATTCACGGCCCTGTGGAACTCGTCCCACAGCTCCGTGCTCACCTGTGGTGACACCGCCACAGTCCGCCTCCTTGCTCCCCAGGAACGTAAGAACGCGTGCCGGGTTCCCGGCTGACACCAGGAGAAAACCACGGCCCGCCGTTCGGGTGCCACCCGGCGCGACTCTCCAAGACCCTGTTCTCCGCACACCGCCGGGCATCCCTCGTCTGCGATGACCGATTCCGTTTCGCGCCGATGGGTACCTGTTACAAGCGCCCGGCCGTCGAGCGGTAGAAAGCGCTGTTGTGCCGGACGCCACGGGCGGTAAAAGGGACGGCTTCAAGGAGTGACCACCTCATATGAGCTCCCCCGACGAATTGCCCGTCCTGCGTACGCTCGAGGAACTGACCGTTCTCGTCGAGCGTCGCCGGAACATGTATGTGCGCTGGTCCCGCGGACCCGCTGCCGACCTCAAGTCCCTGTCGAGCACCGACGACCTCACCGGCGTCCCCCTGCCCGGTCTGTCCGCCAATTCCCTCGACATCGAGCCGTGGTGGGAGAACCGCCCCGTGAAGGTGTGGGTGGCCCGACGCCTGTACGACTACGCGCATCTGCCGCGTGACAAGGGGCCCGGCGTGCAACCGTGGGCGCTGCGCGGGCAGGAGGCGGGCCGGGGTCCCGACAACGAGCCGCTGGTCCAGGACGTCGAGCCGATCGGCTGGATCGACGCGGGGGTGATCGAGGAGGCGGCCGAGGAGGTCGCCCGGCAGGCAGGCGGCTGGGGCCCGCTGCGGCGCGACGGCGGCTAGGACTTGTCCGGCTCCTGGCCCGCCGCCACGTGACCCGGCGCCACGAGATCGCTCACTGCATCGCCCGTGCGCCGGCCGGGGCCATGCTCAACGAGCTGATCAAGGTGGCCGGGAAGCGGTGGGCGATCGAGGAGTGCTTCCAGAGCCCGACGCAGGAGTGCGGCCTGGACGACTACGAAGTCCGTCGTATGACGGCCGACACCGGCACATCACCACCGCACACGTCCTGAGCTGGTCGATCCGGCGCCGTCGACAGCAACACCCAGCACGGGCAAACCACCGCAAACAACGAGGCCACAGCCCATAAGACCGGCGACCTCGTCACACCGACCGCAATTGCAGCACTGGGTTGGCTCACAAAGATCATCCCCGCCTAGCATGTTCACGCCATTGACCGGGCGTCAAACCGCCTCGACGAAAGCGAACCATGCATCTCAAGCGGATAATCGCTGCGACCGCGACCTTTGCTTCCCTCTCCCTGATCACGGCCTGCGAGGACGCCGACGCCGACCGCACGACCGCCGTGACCGGCCCCACCGCGGACAGCGGCACCGGTGCCGACACGCTCGAGCAGGCGCAGGGCTACGTCCAGCGGTACGCCTCGTGCGAGCGGATGAGCACGGACCCGATGGACAGCAGACTGCCGCTCACCGAGTTCACCGCCGTCGGCAAGTGGTCGGTGACCGAGCGCGGGGTGTGCACCGACCGCGTCGAGCGCGGCGAGATCATTTTCTACATGTTCTCCGACATGAAGGCGTTCCAGGAGGGCTACAAGCAGCGCGTGCTGGCGAAGATCGCCTCCGGCGACTCCGACTACGGCCTGTTCAGCCGCGTGCTCGTGGGGAAGAACTTTGCCGTCACGCCCACCGAGACCAAGACGGCGCTCAAGCTCTCCCGCTCGGACCTGCGCGTCCTGACCTGCAACCCGACGGCCGGCGTGCCCGAGGGCTACAAGCGGGAGAAGAGCCTGGTCGAGGGCTGCGTCCTGAGCGACTTCGTGGCGAGCAACGACGGGGAGGGCAGCCCCAACTTCGAGACCCCGCAGGACCCGGCCGCGGAGGGCGAGTCCAAGGAGCCGGGCCGGCCCCCGGCGGGAAGCCTCGGCCTGCCGCGCGCGGGGAGCCTCGCCGAGTTGAAGCAGTTGGTGCACCCGCACACAGTCGACTGCACCAGCTACTCGACCGACCCTGCCGCCCTCGCCGTCGAGTCGATCGACTACCAGCCGGTGATCACCGGCGACCACCGCCACTGGGGCGTCGAGGACCGGGCGATCTGCGGCGAGCCCGGTGGAGCGCAGCGCGCGCACAACCTCAACTGGCTCGACATGGTGAGCGACATGGAACTCCTGCAGACTCGGGCGAAGGCCGCCCAGCAGGAGGACCTGAAGGACGACAACCGCCTGAAGGCCACCGCGAGCAGGCTGCTCGTCGGCGAGAACGTCGCGGTGGAGACCAATGACCCGAGCGTCCGCAACGGCCTGTACCAGCTTCAGTTCCTGTACCTGAACTGCGAGCCCGGCTTCTCCGCCCCGGCCGGCTACCGCGTGGAGAGGGCGAGCGTCGAGGGCTGCGTGCTGACCAACTACGAGCCCGGGGCCGAGGTCGGCGGCCGCTGAGAGCGAGTCGCTGACGCGACTCGCCGGGTCCTGATTCCCCTTCTCCCGGACCGTGGCCGGCGTCGAAGGGATGCGGCACGCATCCCTTCTCGACGGACCGCAGCCGCCGCGCGCCTGCTCGCCTGTTCACCGGACGGGACAGGTCGAATCGGCAAGACCCGAGGGATCTCCCTCTTTCCACATGCGCCGGCGCGGGCATGTTCGGCCGAGGAGGCCGGGGGTACCCGCGGGCGTATGAACGTGAACCCCATCGAAATGCAGAAAGCCCTCGGCGGTGTGCATTACCCCGCCTCCAAGAGGGACATCGTCGAAACGGCAAAGAGCCACGGCGCCGGCAAGGAAATCAAGAAGGCGCTCTCTTCCCTGCCGGACAAGGAGTACGACTCCCCGGCAGCCATCACCAAAGAGGTGGGAAAGGGATCCTGACCCGAACCGCAGACAGTACCGGCGCGACCGGTGGACGATTCCGCGCCTGACCGCCCGAGAGCAGCGTCCCGAGAAAGCAGCGTTTCGCCTCAGGCGGTGGACGCGGATCGCGGCTCAAGGCGGTCCATGAGCTGAGCTCGGTGGAGTCCGGCTATGGGCGCGAGCAGGTCGGGATGACGCAGGAGTGCTGCGGCCCGGCGGTCGCTTTCATCGGGCGCGACCAGGCGCCGGAATTCGATCGGGAGGCCGTCGGTGTGTTCGCACTCGGCGAGTGCCGCCACTGCCGGGCCGGTCAGTGCGGGCGTGCTCAGCAGGCATGCCGCCCAGCTCGCCACGACCTCGTCCACCCATGTGCGCCACGCATACCCGTCGGCGGTGTCGGCCGCCGGGCCGCCCGCGTCCGCGCCCGTGATCCAGTCGAGCCGGTCGGAGCCACCGGGCCCCGCCACCGCGACGAGCGCGGCGTCCATCGACGTCGGATACCGCAGCCAGGCGGCCACCGTGACGGCCTGCCGCGCCTGGACCTCGGCCAGAGCCGTGTCCATCGCGCCGCCGGCCGGCGGATAGGCGCGCGTCAGCCACTGGGCGGTCGCCGCGATGAGCGGGGAGAGAGCTGCGGGCACTGGCCGGGCCGTCCGAATCGCTGGGAGACGTGGGGAAAGTGCACTCGAACGCTATCTTTCGGGCCTTCTCGTGCACATGGCCCAAGTCACGACTCCGGCGTGGCCTACGACACATCGGCGGCCGACCGCGAGCCGGACGAAATGCTTCGGAAGCCGGCAGAACAGCAAGCCACTGCAGAGGAGCAACGACATGACACACGGGCAGGACGTCGTCGCGGAACTGGTCTCGGACCACCGCGAAGTGGAGGAGCTTTTCACCAAGATCGAGGAGCTGCCGTCCGGCGACAGCCGGCGGAAGCGGTACGCGGACCGGGTCACCATGGAATTGGTCCGGCATTCGGTGGCGGAGGAGGCGTACCTCTACCCGGCGGTGCGCAAGCACGTTCCCGGTGGTGGAGACCTGGCAGACCGGGAGCTGGCCGACCATGCCGCGGCCGAGCGGATCATGAAGGATCTGGAGGGCTGCCAGGCGGACGACTCCGCATTCGACATGCAGATCGCCAAGCTGATGTCCGAGATCAGGACGCATGTCACGGACGAGGAGACCAAGCTCTTTCCCCGGCTGCGCGAAGCCTGCTCCACCGAGATGCTGAACGATCTGGGGGACAAGGTCCGGCAGGCCAAGAAGTCGGCGCCGACCCGTCCGCACCCGTCCGCGCCGGACAAGCCGCCGGCCAACAAGCTGCTCGCGCCCGGAGTCGGCCTCGTGGACCGGATGCGCGACGCGCTGTCCGGGCGGGGCCAGGACACCTGAGACGTCGGCGACAGAGCGCCCCGAGCACCGGCCGGACGCGCGGACGACGCGCGCACCCGGCCGGCGCGTTACGAGGCCCGCCGCCCCGGGCACCCGTGACGCGTCACCCCGACAGACCGGCTGCCGGTCCCCCGCGGGCTCGGCGCGAAAAGGAGGAACGGAACATGACAACCGCACGAGAGATCATGACGGGCGGTGCCGAGTGCATCGGCGCCGAGGAAACCGTGCTGCTGGCCGCGCAGAAGATGACCGAGCTCGGCGTCGGGGCCCTGCCCATCTGCGGCACCGACAACAAGCTCAAGGGCATGCTGACCGACCGCGACATCGTGGTGAAGGTTCTCGGCGCCGGAAAGGACCCCGCCCAGTGCAAGGCCGGAGAGCTGGCCCAGGGCGAGGTGGTGACCATCAGCGCGGACGCCGACGCCGACGAGGTGCTGCGCACGATGAGCCGGCACAAGGTGCGTCGGCTGCCCGTCCTGGAAGGGCACCAGCTGGTCGGCATGGTCGCCCAGGCCGATGTGGCGCGCAGCCTGCCCGACCCCAAGGTCGGCGACCTCGTCGAGGCGCTGTCGACCGACTAGCCGCACCCGGCTGCGGCGAGCAGGCCGAGCCGGGCAGCCCCGGAGCCGACCACCCCGGCCGCCCTGAAGGCCACGTGCCCCGGCAGCCCGCAGGCGAACGACCGTCCGCGGGCTGCCCGGCAGACGGCGGCCGTCGGCAGAACGGGCACCGCGAGAAGGAGTGGCCATGACGTCCACGGCCGCGGGGGCACGCACACCCGTCGACCCGATCGTTGACGCCGCCCAGCCCCTGACCGGCGGCGATGCGCTGGACCTGCTGCCGGCACGGACCGGCGACGCCCGGCAGGTCCTGCTGGGCGAGGCGTCGCACGGTACGTCCGAGTTCTACCGCTCGCATGAGGTGCCGACCCGCCGGCTGGTGGAGGAGGAGGGCTTCTCCTTCGTGGCCATGGAGGGCGACTGGCCCGACTGCCACGCGCCGCACTGCTCCGTGACGGCGTCCCCTGAGGCGGTGCCTTGCCCGGGCCCACCGGCGGGCGGCCTACGGCCGTCGTCTGTTTGGGAGAGGACAAAAGCGACTGCCGGCCGACCGGTGTGTGACGACCGGACACACGAGCTCCAGCAACAGGCGGACGGAGGAAGACCGATGCGCTTCCATGACCATCGGCACGCAGGCCAGGAACTCGCGCTGAGACTTCTCGAATGGGCGGCCGACGGCAATCTCACCGATCCAGTCGTTCTCGCGCTGCCGCGCGGAGGTGTGCCCGTCGCGGCGGAGGTCGCCCGGGCCCTCAAGGCGCCACTGGACGTGGTCGTGGCCCGCAAGATCGGCGCACCCGGCAATCCGGAGACGGGCATCGGGGCGATCGCGGGCGAGGATCCTCCGGTGTACGACCGGTGGGCCCTGGAGATGCTCGGCCTCGCGGAGGACGATCTCACCGCGGATGTCGCCAGGGAACGGGCCGAGTTGCACCGCCGTGAGGAGCTGTACCGCCGCGGCCGCCCCGCACTCGCCGTCGAGGGCCGGACGGTGGTCCTGGTCGACGACGGCCTCGCCACCGGCGTCACCGCGCGCGCTGCCCTGCGCCATCTGCGGTCCAAGAACCCCGACCGCCTGATCCTGGCCGTGCCGGTCTGCGCCCCCGACGCCGCCGAGACGGTCCGCCAGGACGCCGACGACATCGTGTGCCTGCACCAGCCGCCGTCGTTCCTGGCGGTCGGTGAGTGGTACGAAGAGTTCGCCCAGATCTCCGACGACGAGGTCGTCTCCACGCTGCGCAACCCGACCACCCTGTCCGGTCAGGGCCCCGGCTGACGGTACGGGTCAGGTGCGGTCGGTCCGTTCGGCCGTGTCTCGGCGGCGCGGCCACCCGCGCCCAGCAGGCCCTCGTCGGCCGGGTGCTCCTCGGCGGCGAACCGGCGCACCGGGGCGCCGGCGAGCCTGCCGACGGCTCCGGGGAGCGCGGAACGTGCGAACCGCACGCCCCGCAGCCACGGCTGGACGTAGACGGCAGGGCTTCGCCGCTCCACGCCCCGGACGAGGCGTTCGGCCGACGGCTCCACGCCGTGTGTTCTCGAAGCGGGCCAGGGCAGCCACGCGCGCAGCTCCGTCAGCGGGGTGGGGGGCGGCGCGTCCTCACGGATCATCTCCGTGTCCGTCCAGCTGAGGTAGGCCACACCGACCCCCACACCGCGGTGGGCGACCTCGGCGCGGAGGGTGTGGGCGAAGGCTTCGGCTCCGGCCTTGGAGGCGCAGTAGGCGGACATCATCGGCGCCGGTCCGAGGGCCGCGAGGGAGGTGATCTGAAGGTAGTAGCCCCTGCTGGCGATCAGGTCGGGAAGGAAGGCACGGGCGGTGTTCGCGCTGCCCACGAGGTTGATCTCGACGACCCGGCGCCAGGTCGCCGGCGGTGTGTCCTCGAAGGGTCCGGCCGCCGCGACACCCGCGTTGGCGACGACCGCGGACAGCGGGCCGAGTCGCTCGCGCACGAGCCCGGCGGTGAACGACATCGCCTCGTCGTCGCCGACGTCCACCTGCCAGGAGTGCGCGCGGTCCCCGAGCTGCGCCGCGAGGCGGCCGAGCCGGTCCTCTTCGAGCCCCAGGAGGGCGACGCGCGCGCCGCGCCGGACCAGGGCCCGCGCCATGGCCTCGCCCAGGCCACGGGCCGCTCCGGTGACGACGACGGTGCGGCCGTCGAGGGGGGACTGCCGGTGCATCGCCTGCCTCCTGCGGGGTGGGAGGGCGGTGGGTGGGAGCCGAGGCGCGAGGTGGAGCCCGGTCTCCACCGTAGTGGCGACCTCGCCACAGCAATCACGGGCGAGGTGCTGCGATGGCGGGCGAGGTTCTGCGGGCCGCCGTGAACAGGCCGCCGGCGCGGCCCCGGCCTAGGCTGAACAGGTGTGGCCGTGACACGACGGGACAAGCTCCTGGAGGGCATATGGCGGTACGACACCAACTGATCCACCGCACTCCGCAAGAGGTGTGGACCGTCCTGTCCGACGGCGACCGCTACGGAGACTGGGTGATCGGGCCGTCGCGGTCGTCGCAGCAGGACGGCAACTGGCCGGACGAGGGCGCCTGCATCGCGTATGCCGTACGGCTTGGGCCGTGGGAGGGCAAGGGCCGGACGGTCGTGCGCTACAGCGAACCACCGCACCGGCTCGAACTGGAGGCGTACAGCGGCCCGCTCGGCACCGCGAGAATCGCGATCGAGGTGAAGCCGTGGGGCGAGGACACACTGGTGATCCTCGACGAGCACCCGTTGCGCGGGGCGGGCGGGCGGCTGCACAACGCGGCGTTCGACGCGGTCCAGCAGTTGAGGCACCGCAGGATGCTCAAACGGTTCGCGGAGGCGGTCGAACACTCCGTTCCCTCGGTCGCGCACTGAGCAGTGCCCGACGCGGGCGGCCGGTGCCCGAGCCGCCCAGAGAGGCGCAGTCATGCCGGACGCCGTGGTGATCGGTGCGGGCCCCAACGGACTGGTCGCGGCGAACGTGCTGGCGGACGCCGGATGGAGCGTGGAGGTGCTGGAGGCCCAGCCGTATCCCGGTGGGGCCGTACGCAGTGACAGCGGTGTCCTCCCCGGTTACGTCCACGACGTGTTCAGCGCCTTCTATCCGCTGGCGGCCGCCTCCCCGGTCGTCGCGGCCCTCGAACTGGAGCGTGAGGGCCTGCGCTGGTCTCATGCGCCGAGCGTCCTGGCCCACCCGCTGCCCGACGGGCGCTGCGCGGTGCTGGAACGCCGCACCGCGGACACCGCCCGGTCTCTCGACGCCTTCGCGGCGGGTGACGGTGAGGCGTGGACGCGGCTGTGCGGGGTGTGGCAACGGCTTGGGGCCGACATCGTCGACGCACTGTTCACGCCGTTCCCGCCGGTGCGTGCCGCCGCCCGGCTCGGCCTGCGGGTGCGGGCTGCGGGCGGCCTGCGGCTGGCGCGGACGATGATGCTGCCGGTGCGCCGGCTGGGCGAGGAGGAGTTCGGCGGGGAAGGCGGCCGGCTCCTTCTCGCAGGCAACGCGCTGCACGCGGACCTCGCCCCGGAGGCGGCCGGCAGCGGCGGCTTCGGCTGGCTCATGTCCATGCTCGGCCAGCATGTCGGCTTCCCGGTCCCCGCGGGCGGTGCCTCCGCCCTGCCCACGGCGCTGGTGGCCCGGCTGGAGCGGCTCGGCGGCACGGTGCGCTGCGGGGAGGAGGTCGTCGAGGTCGTCGTGCGCGGGGGCCGGGCCGTGGCCGTACGGACGGCCGGCGGAGAGGTCGTGCCGGCGCGGCGGGCCGTGCTCGCGGACGTCTCGGCACCCGCGCTGTACGGCCGGCTGGTCGGCTCCCGGCATCTGCCGTGGCGTCTGCTGGAGGGGCTGCGCAGATTCCAGTGGGACTTCGCCACGTTCAAGGTGGACTGGGCGCTGGACCGGCCGGTGCCGTGGACCGCGCGCAAGGCGGCGACGGCGGGGACCGTGCACCTGGCCGACGGTGTCGACGGTCTGACGCGGTTCGCCGCCCAACTCGCCGCGGGGCAGGTGCCCGACGAGCCCTTCGTCCTCTTCGGCCAGATGACGACGGCCGACGCCGGCCGCTCCCCGGCGGGTACGGAATCGGCCTGGGGATACACCCACGTACCGCACGGCATCCGTGGTGACGCGGGCGGCGACGGGATCACGGGTGCCTGGGACCGCAGGGAGCAGGAGGCGATGGCCGACCGCGTCGAGGCGCAGGTCGAGCGCTACGCGCCGGGCTTCCGCAACACGATCCGCGCCCGCCGCCTGCTGGCGCCGCCAACGCTCGAGGCACTGGACGCCAATCTGCACGGCGGCGCCATCAACGGCGGTACGGCCGCCGTGCACCAGCAGCTCGTCTTCCGGCCCGTTCCGGGCACCGGACGCCCCGAGACACCGGTCAGGAACCTCTACCTCGCCTCCGCCTCGGCGCATCCGGGCGGCGGCGTGCACGGCGCGCCGGGTGCCAACGCCGCCCGTGCCGCGCTGCGGGCGTGGTCGCCGCACGGGCTGCTCAGCCGTGCGCAGCGTTCGCTCAACTCCCGCCGCGACGGCAGGACATGACCCGGCCTCCACTCGCCCGGTCGGTTTCACGGGCGTGCGCAGTGGTACCCGAGGCGCGTCCGGCGCGGACGCGACGCGCACGACCGAGGAACAAGCCCACCCGCAGCGGCGAGAAAGGCACCGACGTGACCACCAAGGTCTCCGACCACATCCTGCAGAGGCTGCGCGCATGGGACGTGACCCACGTCTTCGCGTACGCCGGTGACGGCATCAACGGCCTGCTCGCCGCCTGGGGCCGCGCGGACAACAACCCCCGGTTCATCCAGTCACGCCACGAGGAGATGTCCGCCCTCCAGGCCGTCGGGTACGCGAAGTTCTCCGGCAGGGTCGGCGTCTGTGCGGCGACCTCCGGCCCGGGCCCGATCCATCTGCTCAACGGGCTCTACGACGCCAAGCTCGACCATGTGCCGGTGGTCGCGATCGTCGGGCAGACCGACCGCAGCGCCATGGGCGGCTCCTACCAGCAGGAGGTCGATCTGGCCGGCCTGTACAAGGACGTCGCGTCCGACTTCTGCGAGACGGTCACCGTGCCGGAGCAGCTGCCCAATGTCATCGACCGGGCCATCCGCACGGCCTACGCCCGGCGCACCGTGACCGCGGTCATCGTGCCCGCCGACGTGCAGCAGCTCGACCACACCCCGCCGGGGCACGCCTTCAAGACGGTCCCCTCCAGCATGGGCATCGGCCGCTACGCGCCCGTACCGGTGGACGAGGACCTCGAGCGGGCGGCGGAGGTCCTCAACTCCGGTGAGAAGGTGGCCGTTCTCATCGGCCAGGGTGCGCGTGCGGCGCGCGCCGAGGTGGAGCGGCTGGCCGACGTGCTCGGCGCGGGGGTCGCCAAGGCGCTGCTCGGCAAGGACGCCCTGCCCGACGACCTGCCGTACGTCACCGGTGCGATCGGGCTGCTCGGCACCCGCCCGTCCTACGAGCTGATGCGGGACTGCGACACGCTGCTGATGATCGGATCCAGCTTTCCCTACACGCAGTTCATGCCCGAGCTGGACCAGGCGCGTGCGGTGCAGATCGACATCGACCCCCACATGATCGGGCTGCGCTACCCGTTCGAGGTGAACCTCGTCGGCGACGCACGCGAGACGCTGCGGCGACTGCTGCCCCGTCTGCACCGCAAGGAAAGCCGCGCGTGGCGGGACGAGGTCGAGATGAACGTCGCCCGCTGGTGGGAGGTCATGCAGCGCAGGGCGGCCGTCGACGCCGACCCGGTCAACCCCGAATACGTGGTGCACGCCCTGGACGGGCTGCTGCCCGACGACGCCATTGTCACCGCGGACTCGGGTTCCGCCGCCAACTGGTACGCGCGCCATCTGCGGCTGCGCGGCCGGATGCGCGGATCCCTGTCCGGCACGCTCGCCACCATGGGACCGGGTGTCCCGTACGCGATCGGCGCGAAGTTCGCCCATCCGGACCGCCCGGCGATCGCGCTGGTCGGCGACGGGGCGATGCAGATGAACGGCATGATGGAGATGGTCACCGCGGCCAAGTACCGGCACGCGTGGTCGGATCCGCGGCTGGTCGTGGCCGTTCTCAACAACCAGGATCTCAATCAGGTGACCTGGGAGATGCGGGCCATGTCCGGGGCGCCGCAGTTCGAGGAGTCCCAGCACATCCCCGACCTGCCCTACGCCGAGATCGCGCGGCGCATCGGCCTCGACGGCGTACGGGTCGAGAAGCCCGAGCAGGTCGAGGGGGCGTGGCAGCAGGCCCTCGCCGCCGACCGGCCGTTCGTCATCGACTTCCTCACCGACCCTGCCGTACCGCCCGTCCCGCCACACGCCTCGCTCGACCAGATCGAGGCCGCCGCGTCGGCGATCCTGCACGGCGACAGCGACCGCGCCGCCGTGCTCAGGCAGGGTTTCAAGGCCAAGGTGCAGGAACTGTTGCCTGGTACGAGGCACCGGGCGGACCGGCCCGGCACCCGGGGCGACGGAAGCCGGTGAAAGCACCGGCTTCCGTCGCACGCCCCCCGGGGGAAGGCGGCCTCCGGCCGAGCCCACCCCCACGGCTCCGCCGACACCCGCGCCTCCGGACCGCGCACTCGTGCTCTTCTCGGTGGCGTCACCCGACGGCCCCGGCCCTCTCCTCGCCCGCGGGCGGGCCGGTGACGGACACCTGGGCCGGGCGCAGGAGCTGGTCACCGACCCGGTAGCCGTGGCGCAGCACCGCCGTGCAGACGGCCTGAGCCGCGTCATCGGACGGGGTGTATGTGAGCGCTTCGTGCGCCCTGGGGTCGAAGGGCTCCCCCACCGCGCCGATCGTCCGCAGGCCCAGCCCGGCCAACCGGTCGCCGAGCAGGTCGGCAACCGCTTCCGCACCGTCGCCGTCCCGCTGCCCGCGTGCCGCTTCGACGGCGTCGAGCACCGGGAGCAGGGCAGCGAGGACATTGGCCACGGCTATCTCCCGTATCGCCAGCCGGTCGCGCTGCACCCGCTTGCGATAGTTGTCGTATTCCGCCTTCACCCGCTGGAGATCGGCGGTCAACGCCGCGACCATGGCCCGCAACTGCGCGGCCTCCGTCGGGGAGCCGGCGTCGCTCTGCGGGTGCGGCTGTCCTGCCGCCGGACCGTGGGGAGCGGACTCGCCACGGTCCTCGGCTTGGGGGCGGCGCGACTGGAGGGTCAACGGGTTGATCCTGCGCCTGTCGTGGACGATCACCGGCGGCCGCCTGTCCGGGCCGGTCCCGAAGCGGGGCTCCCGGTTCATCCGGTGCCTCCCTTCGCCTCGTCGTCGACGATCTCCGCATCGACGACGTCGTCCTCCCCGCCCTGGGCGGACTCGGCTCCGGCCGTACCGGTGCCGGCCGCGCCCGCGCCGCCACCGTCGCCCTGTGCCTGTGCCTGTGCGTAGAGGGCGCTGCCGATCTTCTGCGCGACCGTGGTGGCCTTGTCGGTCGCCGTCCGGATCGCCGCGGTGTCCTCGCCCTTGAGCGATTCCTTGACGTCCGCCAGAGCGGCTTCCGTCTCGGACCGTACGTCCTCGGGGATCTTGTCGCGATTGTCCGTGAGGAGCTTCTCGGTCTGGTAGACGACGCTCTCGGCCTGGTTGCGGGTCTCGGCGGCCTCGCGGCGGCGGTGGTCCTCGTCCGCGTACTGCTCGGCATCGCGGACCATGCGGTCGATGTCCTGCTTGGGCAGCGAGGAGCCGCCGGTGACGGTCATCTTCTGTTCCCTGCCCGTGCCCAGGTCCTTCGCGGTCACGTGCATGATGCCGTTGGCGTCGATGTCGAAGGAGACCTCGATCTGCGGGACACCGCGCGGGGCCGGCGGCAGACCGGTCAGCTCGAACATCCCGAGCTTCTTGTTGTACGCCGCGATCTCGCGCTCGCCCTGGTAGACCTGGATCTGCACCGACGACTGGTTGTCCTCGGCCGTGGTGAAGATCTCGGACCGCTTGGTCGGGATCGTGGTGTTGCGCTCGATCAGCTTGGTCATGATGCCGCCCTTGGTCTCGATGCCCAGGGACAGCGGGGTCACGTCGAGGAGCAGGACGTCCTTGACCTCACCCTTGAGGACACCCGCCTGGAGCGAGGCGCCGATGGCGACGACCTCGTCCGGGTTCACCCCCTTGTGCGGGTCCTTTCCGGTCAGCTCCTTGACCAGGGCCGTCACCGCCGGCATGCGCGTCGAGCCGCCGACGAGGATCACATGGTGGATGTCCGAGAGTTTGATCCCGGCATCCTTGACCGCGTTGTGGAAGGGCCCCTTGCAGCGCTCCAGCAGATCCGCGGTCAGCTGCTGGAACTGGGCGCGTGTGAGCTTCTCGTCCAGGTGCAGCGGGCCCTCGGCGGAAGCCGTGATGTAGGGCAGGTTGATCGTCGTCTCGGTCGAGGACGACAGCTCGATCTTGGCCCGCTCGGCCGACTCACGGAGCCGTTGCAGCGCCATCTTGTCCTTGGACAGGTCCACGCCGTAGCCGTTCTTGAACTGCTTCACCAGGTGGTCGACGATCCGCTCGTCCCAGTCGTCGCCACCGAGGTGTGTGTCGCCGTTGGTGGCCTTCACCTCGACCAGGCCCTCTCCGATCTCCAACAGCGAGACGTCGAAGGTTCCGCCACCGAGGTCGAAGACGAGGATCGTCTGGTCGTTCTCCTTGTCCAGGCCGTAGGCGAGTGCGGCGGATGTCGGTTCGTTGATGATCCGCAGGACGTTCAGGCCCGCGATCTGCCCCGCCTCCTTCGTGGCGGTGCGCTGCGAGTCGTTGAAGTACGCCGGAACGGTGATCACCGCGTCGGTGACGTCCTCCCCGAGATACGCCTCGGCATCCCGCTTGAGCTTTTGCAGCACGCGTGCCGAGATCTCCTGGGCGGTGTACCGCTTGCCGTCGATGTCGCCGGACTGCGGGAAGCGCCAGTCGCTCTCGCCCATGTGCCGTTTGACGGACCTCGCGGTGCGTTCCACGTTGGTCACGGCCTGCCGCTTGGCCAGCTCACCGACCAGCACGTCGCCGTTCTTGGCGAACGCCACCACCGACGGGGTGGTCCTGGCACCCTCGGTGTTGGTGACGACCGTCGGCTCACCGCCTTCCAGCACGCAGACCACGGAATTCGTCGTTCCCAAGTCGATGCCCACTGCTCGTGTCATCGCAGCCTCCTCGGAGACCCAACCTGTCGGTGATTCCTGCGTAAGCCGCGAGCGAAGCCAAGTCAAGTGCGCCCCGGCGACCTCGGCAACGGGCTCGTCCAGCACGTGCGGGCCGGACATGGTGTCATCTAAGTATGGGCCCACCCCGCTGACAGAACCGGGAGGAATCATGGCCGACCAGCTGCGAGCCCGCGACATCATGACGGGCGGTGTGCAATGTGTAGGTGCACACGAATCGCTGCACAACGCGGCGAGGATGATGCGGGATCTGAACGTCGGATGCCTGCCCATCTGCGGTGACAACAACAGGCTCATCGGCCTGGTGACCGACCGCGACATCGTGGTCACATGCTGCGCCGAGGGAATCGACCCGGCGACCGTCCAGGCCGGATCGCTCGGCGGGACCCTGCACTGGATCGACGCCGCGGCGGACGTCAACGAGGTCCTGAACGTCATGGAGACGCATCACATCAAGCGCCTGCCGGTCATCGACGTCGCGGGCGGCCACCGTCTGGTGGGCATGATCTCGGAGCATGATGTCGCGAAGAATCTCAGCGACGAGCAGATCGCGGAGTTCGCGACCAACGTCTACGCGACCAGCTGAGTCACCGCTCCGCGCATTTCCCCACGACCGAAGCACGACACGTCGGACGGCGTCGACCCGGCGAACTCCCCTGCGTCGGGTCGATTCCGGCTGTCTCGGTCCACGCTTACGGGTGAAGGGAGAGTCATCTCGGCGCAGGCAGTGGTGCCACCGAGGGAGTGTGTGCAGCTCGTGTCGGCGGTGCGGAATCGGTGGTGAAGCGGGGTTCGGCGAGCCGCGATTGAGGCGGTGGTGCAGGTGTGCGGTCGCCCGGTGTGAGGTGTGATCCGGTCGCGGAGAGGTGACCGTCGCCGTGCATCGGCCGTACCCTGCATCACAACAACCGACCGCTCGCCCCCCGGCCCCTCAGGAGCGCACCCATGACAACAACGTCCGGCACGGACAGCATCGAAGCAACAACCGCGCTGCTCCAGGCGGAACTTCCTCGCCTCGAAGAGCATCAGCAGGCGCTCCAGAAGGAACTGGCCGTGGTGTCCGAGCGGGTGGAATCCGTGCGCAGCGCCCTGTCCGCGCTCAGCGCGCTGGCCGCCACCAGCCTGCCGCGGCCGCGTGCCGCCGAGCCGCAGGGCGATGCCCTGACGGTCGAGACCGCCGCGGCACCCGGCACTTCCGAGGTGCAGGAGCCCGCTCAGGCACCCGCGCCGGCGCCCGCCGAGGAATCCGCGCCGGTGGCCGGGTCCGCCGCTGCGGCCGTGCCGGACGCCGAGGTGGCACAGGGCACTCCGCCCAAGCCCCGCAAGGCGACTGGCCGTGCGAGGAAGAAGGCCGCGCCCAAGGCCGCCACCCCGCAGGCGTCCACGCGCCGCCCGGCCAAGAAGCGCTCCACGAAGACCGGGCAGAGCAAGCAGGCCGCCGCACCGCGTAAGAAGGCTGAGGCGGCCGTCCAGGACACGGGCGGTCTGACCGAGCAGGTCATCGCCGTCCTGTCCAAGCGGGCGGACACACCGCTGCGGGCCCGGGACGTTGCCGCAGCTCTCGGCCGGGACGAGAGCGCGGGTGCCATCAACACCGTGCGCAGCACACTCGATCGCCTTGTCGCCACCTCCCGTGCCCACCGGGCCGGCCGCGGCCTCTATCAGGCGCCCACCGGCTGACCGCCCCGCGGCGGCGGTGTACCGGCCGCGTACCCGCCGCCCACCGGCCCTGCGCCGCGGACACGTTCGGGGGGCCGCGTGTCCGCGACGCTCAGCCCCTGAACGCGGGCGGCGCCGTCCCCTCCCCCGCGTCCGGCACCACCAGCAGCGAACCCGAGAGCGGATGCGGGTGGCGGCCGAGACCGGTACGGGCCGTGGTGACGTACAGATCGCGCAGCCCGGGGCCGCCGAAGGCGCACGCGGTGGGACGGCGTACCGGCAGTGCGAGGGTGCGGTCCAGGCGCCCGTCGGGGGTGTATCTGCGCACCTGGCCGCCGTCCCAGAGCGCGACCCAGACGCAGCCGGCGGCATCGACGGTGAGACCGTCGGGGAAGCCGGCGCCCGGTTCGACGGTGGCGAACGCCCGCCGGTCGACGATGTGTTCGCCCGACATGCGGCAGACGTCGATCCGCCGGGTCGGGCTGTCGATGTAGTACATGAGGGTGCCGTCCGGGCTCCACCCGGTGCCATTGCTCACGGCCACGCCACCGAACACCTCGGTCACGGTCCCGTCGGGTGTCACGCGGGAGAGGCTTCCGCCGCCGGGCGCCTCGTCGTCACGCATGGTGCCCGCCCACAGCGCCCCGTCCGGGGCGACGGCCGCATCGTTGCCGCGCCGGCCGGGCAGCGGGTCGCGCAGCAGCCAGGTGAAGGCGCCGTCGGTGTCGTACAGGCCGATGCCGTCCCGGAGGTTGACCACCAGTCCCCCGCGGGCCCGCGGTTTCGCCGCCCCGACGTGCTGTCCGGTGCCCATCACCGTGCGGCGGCCGTTCGCCGGCTCGTAGGTGTGGATCCGGGAGGCCAGGATGTCCACCCAGATCAGCCGCCGGTTGGAGGCGTCCCAGGTGGGGCCTTCGCCGAGAGCGGCGCACTCCCGTACCGCGACGTCGACTCTCACCGCCCGCCCCGGTGGCCGAGGCGTACGGACAGGTCCCGGGCGCCCTTGGCGGCGAGCTCGGCGAGCTCGGCCTCGCGCTCCTCGCTCCACCGGATCATGGGGACGGAGATGGACAGGGCGGCGACGACCCGGCCCGCGCTGTCGCACACCGGTGCGGCGACACAACTGACGTCCGGGTTGGACTCGCGGTGCTCGACGGCGATGCCGCGTCCCCGGATCTCGGCGAGCGCCGCTCGCAGCTCGTCGGGATCGGTCAGGCTGTCCGGGGTCATCGCGACCAGGTCGCGGCCCGTGATGCGGGTGTCGAGCTCGTCGGCCGGGAGTGAGGCGAGCAGCATCTTGCCGACGGACGTGCAGTGTGCGGGGAGGCGGCGGCCGGCGGCGGAGACCATGCGGACGGCGTGGGTGGAGTCCACCTTGGCGATGTAGATGACGTCCGTGCCCTCGAGAATCGCGACGTGGACGGTCTCGTCGCAGGTCTCGGCGACCTCGCGGGCGACCCGTCCGCCCTCCGCCGCCAGGTCGAGCTGTTCGGCGTAACGACTGCCCAGCTGATAGGCACGTACGCCGAGGCGGTAGCGGCCGGGCTGCTCGGGCACGGTGGCGAGGTACGAGCGAGCGACGAGTGTGGTGAGCAGCTCGTGGACCGTGGTGCGGGGCAGTTGGAGCTTGCGCGTGACATCCGGTGCCGAGAGGGTTGCGTCGCCCTCGAGGAACAGCTCGAGTATGTCGAAGGCCCTCGTCACCGCGGGGACAAGACGTCCCATGGCGTCACCCACTCTCCGTTCGAAACTCCGACCATTGGCCGATATGACGAACGTAGGCTAGCCACAGCTTCGTTGACGAGGCAATGGCCCGGCCCGAGGCAGTCGCCTCGCAACCCATTGACACCCCACGGACATGCTGATTACGGTCACGCCACCATTTCGAACGCATGACGAAATATCGAACGACTCGAGGGGCAACCACCGTGCGCATCACGGGAATCAGCACTCATGTCGTCGGGACTCCCTGGCGCAACCTCACCTATGCACTGGTCCACACCGACGAGGGGCTCACCGGCGTCGGCGAGACCCGCATGCTCGGTCACACCGACGCGCTGATCGGGTACCTCCGCGAGGCGGAGGCGAACCACGTCGCCGGGTCCGACCCCTTCGCGGTCGAGGACCTCGTGCGGCGGATGAAGTACGGCGACTACGGCCGGGCGGGTGAAATCGTCATGTCCGGCGTCGCGGTGGTCGAGATGGCCTGCTGGGACATCAAGGGCAAGGCGCTGGGCGTGCCCATCTGGCAGTTGCTCGGCGGCAGGGTGACCGACCGGGTCAAGGCGTACGCCAACGGCTGGTACACCGCGGAGCGCACCCCCGAGGCGTATCACAAGGCCGCCGGCGAGGTCGTCGCACGCGGCTACCGCGCGCTGAAGATCGACCCGTTCGGCACGGGACACTTCGAGCTGGACCACGAACGGACGCGGTACGCCGTGTCGTTGATCGAGGCCGTGCGCGACGCCATCGGCCCGGACGTCGAGCTCATGCTGGAGATGCACGGCCGGTTCAGTCCGGCCACTGCGGTGCGGCTGGCCCGCGAGATGGCGCCCTTCCAGCCCGCCTGGCTGGAGGAGCCGGTGCCTCCGGAGAACCTCAAGGCGCTCGCCAAGGTCGCAAAGAAGGTGGACCTGCCGATCGCCACGGGTGAGCGGATCCACGACCGGATCGAATTCCGCGAGCTGTTCGAGTCGCAGGCGGCCGACATCATCCAGCCGGACCTCGGGCACATCGGCGGCATCCTGGAGACTCGCAAGCTGGCGGCGACCGCCGAGACGCACTGCATGCTGGTCGCTCCGCACAACGTGGGCGGCTCGGTGCTCACCGCCGCCTCGCTCCAGCTCGCCGCCTGCACCCCGAACTTCAAGGTCCTGGAGCACTTCAACGACTTCGCCGACGCGGACATCAAGAAGGTGGTCAAGGGCGCGCCGCAGGTCGACCCCGAGACCGGGTGCTTCGAGGTGTCGCACGCCCCGGGTCTGGGGGTCGAGCTGGATGTGGCCGCCGCAGCCGAATTCCCGCAGCAGAAGGCCCGCTTCGACCTCTGGGCCGAGGGATGGGAACAGAGGGCGCCGAGGTGAGCCGCAGTCTGGTCGTCGAGCGGCCCGGCACCCACCGCCTAGTGCACCGGGAGGTTCCGGTGCCGGGCCCCGGTGAGGTCCTGGTCCGCGTCGCCGCGGCCGGGATCTGCATGAGCGACCGCGAGGTGTACGACGGTCGCCGCGACGCGGCGTTCGTCCGCTACCCGGTGGTCCCCGGGCACGAGTGGTCCGGGACCGTGCAGGCGGTTGGCGAGGGCGTGGATCCCGCACTCACCGGACGCCCGGCCGTCGCCGAGGGGTTCAGGGCGTGCGGTGCCTGCGAACGCTGCCGGTGCGCTGAGACGAGCCTGTGCGACGGCGAGTACGCCGAGACGGGGTTCACCGAGCCGGGCGCGTTCGCCGACCATGTGGTGCTGCCGGCGCGGCTGCTGCATCCGCTGCGCGACGACGCGGATCTGAGGGCGGCCGCCCTGCTGGAGCCGGCCGCGGTGGTCGCCGCCGCGGTCCGGGCCGGGCGGCCTTGCCCCGGGGAGCGGATCGCCGTGGTCGGCGCGGGCACGCTCGGTCTGCTCGCGGTGCAGTTCCTCGCCGCGTCGTCGCCCGGCGAGCTGACCGTGATCGACCCGCGTACCGCACGCGGCGAGCAGGCGCTGCGATTCGGCGCGAGCCGGGCGCTGCACCCCGAAGAGGCCGCGTCCGTGTGCGGCCGCTTCGACCTGGTTGTGGAGACCGCCGGAGCACCGTCCGCGGCGGCCTCGTCCTGCCTGCTGGCCCGCAGGGGCGGCCGGGTGATGCTCACCGGGATGTTCACGCCGGGCGCGACCGGCATCGACCCGGTGCATCTGTCCCTGAGCCAGCTGGAGATCCGCAGCGTCTTCGGCGCGCCGTCGTCCGCCTGGTCGGACGCGGTGCGGGCCTTCGGTCTCGGGCTGATCGACCCGGCCGCGCTCATCACGCACGAGTACCCGCTGGAGCGGTTCGACGAGGCCATAGCCCTGGTCGGCGGCGGCGACCCGAAGACCGGAAAGGTGCTGCTGCGCCCGCAGCGCCTGCCCGGCCCGGAAATGCCGCGCCGGACGTGAGAGGCGGCTCGTTGGCCGGTCCCCGCTCCGTACGGCGCACGCCCGATCCGCTCTTCCTCCGGCACACCGACAACCACACATCGACAGGGAGTCCTGTGACCGCCCCCTCTCCACCCCGCCGCCCCGGTGGCGAAGCCCTCGCCCGAATCGGCCATCCCGTCCCCGCCGTCGACCCGGCCGACGCCTCACCGCACGCCTTCCCGGACGGCGGGACGTGGCGCACCGAGATCCCGTCGGTGGAGGGCCCAGAGGCCCTGGCCGTCGTCCTCAAGGAGAGCGCCCGCCTGGAGGTGCCCGTCCACCGCATCAGCCAGGGCAGCGGCGTGTGGATGCTCACCGACGACGAGATCACCGGCATGGTGGAGTCCTGCACCGAGCGCAGCATCGAGCTGTGCCTGTTCACCGGGCCGCGCGGCACCTGGGACATCGGTGCCGGCACCCGCACCGAGTCCGGCGGCGCGGGACTGCGCGCCCGCGGGCACGACGCGCTCGCCGGATGCGTCGAAGACGCCCTGCGGGCTGCCGGGTTGGGGGTGCGCTGTCTCCTCGTCGCGGACGAGGGCGTGCTGTGGACGCTGCACCGGCTGCGCGCCGCGGGCCGGCTGCCGGCGGACACCACTTTCAAGCTGTCCGCGCTGACGGGCCCGGTCAACCCGGCGTCGTACGCGGTGTACGAACGGCTCGGCGCGGACTCGCTCAATGTGCCGTCCGATCTGACCCTGGACCATCTGACCGAGATCCGCCGGGTCAGCCGCGCCCCGATGGACATGTACGTCGAGTCACCCGACGACCTGGGCGGCCACATCCGGATGTACGAGGCCGCCGAGCTCATCCGGCGCGGCGCCCCGATCTACCTCAAGTTCGGCCTGAGCCGGTCCCCCGGCATCTACCCCTACGGTGCCCAGCTGCGCGAGCACACCCTGGCCACCGCCCGTGAGCGGGTCCGGCGCGGCCGGCTCGTGCTCGACCTGCTGGCCAGGCTCGGCGCGGACGGCGGGATGTCCCCGCTGGGCGCCAGAGTGCCGGGCGACCTCCGCCGCTTCCCCGTCCCGGAAGGGGACTGATTCCATGACCCACCGCACCCGCACCCGTACACCCCTTCGCGGTCCGCGCGCCGCCGCCATTGCCGCGCTGGCCGCACTGCTCACCGTCTCGCTCACCGCGTGCGGCCAGGAGGCCAGGGGCGGCAGCCGCTACCGGCCCGACGACGGCAAGGGCGGCACGATCGGCCTGGCGATGCCGACCAAGTCCTCGGAGCGCTGGATCGCCGACGGACGGAACATGGCCGAGCAGTTCCAGAAGGCCGGCTACAAGACCGATCTGCAGTACGGCGACGACAAGGTCGAGAACCAGATCGCCCAGATCGAGAACATGATCACCAAGGGGCGCCGGCTCCTCGTGGTCGCCGCCATCGACGGCTCCGCGCTCACCGAGGTCCTCCAGCGCGCCCACGACGCGGGCATCCCCGTCATCTCCTACGACCGCCTCATCATGGGCACCGAGAACGTCGACTACTACGCGTCGTTCGACAACGAGCGGGTCGGCGAGCTCCAGGCCGGGTACATCGTCGACCGCCTGAACCTGGGCGAACCCGGCAAGGGCTCGAACGAGAGGCACACCATCGAGCTGTTCGCCGGCTCGCCCGACGACAACAACACCAAGTACTTCTGGAACGGCGCCATGAAGGTGCTCCGGCCGTACCTCGCGAGCGGACAGCTCGTCGTCCGCAGCAGACAGACGAAGATGAGCCAGGCCACCACACTGCGCTGGGACGGCGGCACCGCGCAGAAGCGGATGGACGACCTGATCAGCAAGAGTTACGCCGAGGAGCGCGTCGACGCGGTCCTGTCGCCCTACGACGGCATCTCGATCGGCATCATCTCCGCGCTCAAGAGCGCCGGTTACGGCACCAAGGACCAGCCGCTGCCGGTCGTCACAGGGCAGGACGCGGAGCTCGCCTCGGTGAAGTCCATCATCCGCGGCGAGCAGACGCAGACCGTCTTCAAGGACACCCGCAAGCTGGCCGCGCAGACCGTGCGCATGGGCGATGCGGTACTGAACGGCAAGAAGCCCCAGGTCAACAACACCTCCGACTACAACAACGGCAAGAAGACGGTGCCGTCCTACCTGCTGAAGCCGGTCAGCATCGACCGGACCAACACCTCACTCCTCGTCGACGAGGGGTACTTCACGGCGGGACAGCTCACATGACGCGGCCTGTGCTTCAGATGCGGAACATCACCAAGACGTTCCCCGGTGTCACGGCGCTCAGCGACGTGAACCTGTCCGTCCGGGCCGGGGAGATCCACGCCGTCTGCGGCGAGAACGGCGCCGGCAAGTCGACGCTGATGAAGGTGCTCAGCGGGGTGCACGAGCACGGCAGCTACGAGGGCGAGATCCACTTCGAGGGCGAGCCGGTGGCCTTCAAGGACATCCGTGCCAGCGAGCGGCGCGGCATCGTGATCATCCATCAGGAGCTTGCTCTCATCCCGTACCTGTCCATCGCCGAGAACATCTTCCTCGGCAACGAGCAGACCTCGCACGGCCTCATCGACTGGAACGCCACCCTCCACAGGGCGAGCAAGCTGCTGAAGCGCGTGGGACTGCACGAGAAGCCGCAGACGCCGGTCGCCGACCTCGGCGTGGGCAAGCAGCAGTTGGTGGAGATCGCCAAGGCCCTGGCCAAGGAGGTGAAGCTGCTCATCCTGGACGAGCCGACGGCCGCGCTCAACGACGAGGACAGCGGGAAGCTGCTCGATCTCATCCTGGAGCTGCGCGACCAGGGCATCGCCTGCATCATCATCTCCCACAAGCTGGGCGAGATCCGCACCATCGCCGACTCGGTGACGATCCTGCGCGACGGCAGGACGATCGAGACCCTCACCGTCCGTGAGAACCCCGGGTCCGAGCCGCAGCTGTCCGAGGACCGGATCATCCGCGGCATGGTCGGCCGCGATCTTGACCACCGTTTCCCCGACCGCACACCGTACGCGGGCGAGGACGCCGGCGAGATCGCGTTCGCCGTCGACGGCTGGAGCGTCCGGCATCCGGTCGACCATCACCGTACGGTCGTCGACGATGTGTCGCTGACCGTGCGCCGAGGCGAGATCGTCGGCATCGCGGGCCTGATGGGCGCGGGCCGCACCGAGCTCGCGATGTCCGTGTTCGGCCGCTCCTACGGCCGCTGCACGGGCGGAAAGGTCTCGGTGGGCGGGCGCGACGTCACCACCAGGACCGTGCCCCACGCCGTCGCCGCCGGGATCGCCTACGTCACCGAGGACCGCAAGCAGTACGGGCTGAACCTCATCGACAGCATCAACCGCAACATCTCCCTGGCCTCGCTGCCGAAAATGCGGCGCCGCGGTGTGGTCGACGAGCACCACGAGCGATCCGTCGCCGAGCGCTACCGGAAATCGATGAACATCAAGGCCCCCACGGTCTTCGAGCAGGTGGGGCGCCTTTCCGGCGGCAACCAGCAGAAAGTCGTGCTGAGCAAGTGGATCCATGCCGACCCCGAGGTGTTGATCCTCGACGAGCCGACCCGCGGGATCGATGTCGGTGCCAAGTACGAGATCTACACGGTCATCGACAAGCTCGCCGCCCAGGGCAAGGCGGTTCTGTTCATCTCCTCCGAACTTCCGGAGCTGCTGGGGATGTGCGACCGGATCTACACGATGGCCGAGGGGCGGCTGACCGGTGAGGTCACCCGCGCGGAGGCCACCCAGGAAGTGCTGATGCGTCACATGACCATGAACAGAAGCTGAGGCCCCGCCATGACCACCACGACCACTCCGCCCAAGGACGCGCCCGCCGCGCCGTCGGACCGGCCGACGGCCGGTGCGCTCCTCCTGCGTTCCATGCGTGCCAACATGCGCCAGTACGGCATGCTCATCGCGCTCGCCTTCATCGTCGTGCTCTTCCAGATCTGGACCGACGGCACCCTGCTGCTGCCGAACAACGTCTCCAACCTGATCCAGCAGAACGGCTACATCCTCATCCTGGCCATCGGCATGATGATCGTCATCATCTCGGGCCACATCGACCTGTCCGTCGGCTCACTGGTCGCCTTCGTCGGTGCCATCTCGGCGGTGATGATGGTCAAACACGACATGCCCTGGGTCCTGGCCCTGGTGCTGTCACTCCTGATCGGCGCGGTCGCGGGAGCCTGGCAGGGCTTCTTCATCGCGTACATCGGCATCCCGTCGTTCATCGTGACACTGGCCGGAATGCTGCTCTTCCGCGGTCTGACGCAGATCGTCCTGGAGGGCCAGTCCCTCGCGCCGTTCCCGGACGGCTTCCAGAACATCGCCAAGGGCTTCATCCCCGAGATGGGGCCCTACACCCAGTATCACAATCCGACGCTCTTCCTCGGTCTGGTGACCATCGTCCTCCTGCTGGTGCGCGAATGGCGGGACCGCAGGCGCCAGCTCGCCTACGAACTCGATGTGCTGCCGACGGGCCTGTGGGTGGCCAAGTGCGTGGCGATGACGGCCGCCGTGGTGGCCTTCACACTGACGCTCGCCAGCTTCCACGGCGTGCCTGTCGTCATGCTCATCATGTGCGCGCTGCTCATCGGGCTGGGCTATGTGATGCGCAACGCGGTCATCGGCCGGCACGTCTACGCGCTGGGCGGCAACAAGGCGGCCGCGAAGCTGTCGGGTGTCAAGGACAAGCGCGTCACCTTCCTCGTCTTCGTCAACATGGGTGTCCTCGCGGCGCTCGCGGGCTGTGTGTACGCCGCACGCCTGAACGCCGGTACCCCGCAGGCCGGCCTCAACTTCGAACTCGAGGCGATCGCCGCCTCGTTCATCGGCGGCGCCTCGATGAGCGGCGGTGTCGGCACGGTCATGGGCGCCGTGATCGGTGGCCTCGTGCTCGGCGTCCTCAACAACGGTATGTCCCTCGTCGGCATCGGCACGGACTACCAGCAGGTGATCAAGGGCCTCGTACTCCTCGCGGCGGTCGGTTTCGACGTGTGGAACAAGCGCAAGGTCGGCCGATAGCCCCTCCCTTCCCTTCTCTCCACCTCTTTCAGGAGTCTGGACATGGAAACGAGCCGGCGCACCGTGCTGACGGCGGCCGCGGCCGCGGGACTCACCGCGGCAGCAGCGGGTCCCGCGCACGCCTCCTCGTACGCCTCCTCGGGCACGGCGGGGGTCGTGGGCCCGTGAAGGAACCGTTCGGCAGGCTGCCCGACGGCACCAAGGTGCACCGCTGGACGCGGCCAGCGGCGGCACGCGCATGAAGGTGCTGCCGTGCGGCGGCATCGTGCAGTCCCTTCCGACACCGGACCGGTGGGTTGGTTGTTGTTCGTCAGGCTGGACAACCATGAGGGCCCTGGACGCCAGTCGCGGGGTCCCCGGGCCGTCAAGGGCCGGAACGGTGTGACCGAGGTCGGCCATGAGCCACACGTCGTCGCGGAACCGGTGTCGGGCCTGCGGAGCGTACGTCACCTAGGGAACGTCCCCGATTCCCGCACCGAGGTTGCGCGCCTGACCTCTTGAGCAGTGCCGGCCGTCGGGCCGGCCGCCCAAGTCGCATCGACCGCGCGCTACGGAGACTCTATGAACGCGATCGTTCAGGACCGGTACGGCTCGCCGGACGTGCTGGAGCTCGGGGAGGTCGACACGCCGGTGGTCGCCGACCATGAGGTGCTGGTACGGGTCCGCACGGCGGCCGTCAACGCGTGTGGGAGCAGTCCCAGCGAGCCATCTCGGGGATGACCGCCGAGGATATGGAACAGTGGCAGCGTGAGGTGACGGCGCAGATGATCCGCATGGCGGCGTTCATGGTGGCCGGCACACCCGTCGCCGATCCGGCGGTGCAGGCCGAGGTGGACGCCCACTACCAGGGCGTGTGCCGGTTCTGGACCCCGTGCGCGGCCGCGTACGAGGGACTGGGCCAGACCTACGTCCACGACCCTCAGTTCCGTACGAACTTCGACAGGATCACCGACGGACTGGCCGTCTACCAGCGCGACGCGATGGCCGTCTACGCCGACGCACGGCTGAGCTGACCGACGGCTCACACTGCCGGGGGGCTGCAGACCCCCGGTGGCAAGCCACCAGCGGATACCACCCGAACGACCAGACCACCACAGGCCACCAGGAACAGTGCCGAGAAGGATGCCCCAGCTCAGGAGGTTTTGTTCTGTACCCACACTCGTGAAAGCACGAGATCAGTGAGCGTTTTCCAACCTCAGCTTGTTCTTTAACCTGCCGGAAGGTGCGATCAGGCACGCGAGCAGATCGATTGTTGTCCCCGAAAACCATGTAGCCCGGAAGCCATCAAAACCGCGGGTCAGCGTCCCTCGCCGAGCTCTGCGTGGCCGAGCGCGGGCCGATCACCGCCGGCCGAGGCGGAACATGGGACGGCCCGACGTCCGGGGCGCCGCGCCCGCCAGCCATTCGCCACCGTCGGTGGCGTAGATGCCGGTGGTGGCGCAGGCCAGGGTGATCCGGTACGGCGTGGCATCGCCGCCCAGTTCCACATGGAATGAGGCGGTGGACCCGTCGGCGCTCGCCGTGGTGGCTTCCGTGTTGTACGGCAGTGGCGCCAGCTCCGTGTTCAGGCCGAACACCACACCGGTCACCGCGCGGTACGCCTCGTTCTCCCGGAACAGCTCCGCCAGCGCTGCCGCCGCCCCGGTCGAACCGCTCTCGACGGACTTCAGCCCGAGTACCTTGCCCGCTTCGATGGTGAGCACCATGGGATAGGAGACCAGCGGGGTCAGCCGTTCGTACAGGCGCTGCCGTCCGCGCGGAGCACCGCCGACCACGGGACGCCCCTTGACGGTGACCGTACCGGTCAGCGGTGTGCCCCCGGCGGTGGAGCGGACCGGCATCCGGCCGATCGGAGCCATCTGCACACCGCCCGCTTCCATGGCCCCGTCCGGGGCGGACTGCGGTGCGCCGTGCCCGTCCAGTGCCGCCACCGAGCCCGTGAGCGGTTCGTGCAGGGTCAGCCCGCCCGGGTTCCGCAACGCCGAGAGCAGCCGGCGGCCTTGGTGCGCCGTCGCGTCCGGACGGGTGCGCTCCATGGCCGTCAACAGGCGGCGCAGCCGTTCCTGGGCGAGTGGACCCTCGCAGAGCCGTGCGCCCACCACGACTCGGGACGGCCCGATGGCTTCGGGCGGGGCGGACAGCAGGTTGTCCCGGGTGGCGAGGACCAGTACGTCGGACTCCGCAGGCACCTCGGTGGCGAGCAGCGCGGCCAGCGAGGCGGACGGCTCCGCGGGGATCAGGGACGGCTCCACGCCGCCGGGGCCGCGCCCCGCGATCCGGACACTGCGGGCCAAGGGCTTTTCGGCGATGACGGTGAAGTGCTTGCCACCCACGGGGTACGGGGCCAGGACCTCGGGACGTACGACGATCACTGCTGGGCCTTCCACTGTCCGGGACAAGGGAGAGGAACGAGCGAGGGTGAATCGGCGGGCCGCTCTCCTCCGTAGGGCAGGGGGTCGCCATGCGGAAGAGAGCCGGGCCGACAGACGTTCAGGAAGCCGGCGAGTGGATCAGCAGCGCACTGCCCTGTCCGCCGCCACCGCACATCGAGGCGACCGCCGTACCGCCGCCCCGGCGCCGCAGCGCATGAGCGAGATGGAGCACCAGCCTGGCTCCGGACGCGGCCAGCGGGTGGCCCAGCGCGATCGCCCCGCCGTCGGCGTTGACGATGTCCTCGGGGAGTTCGAGCTTGGCCGTGGAGACGACGCCGACCGAGGCGAAGGCCTCGTTGATCTCCACAAGGTCGAGGTCGCCGACGCCGATGCCCTCCTTGGCGAGGGCGGCGCTGATGGCGTTGGCCGGCTGCTCGTGCAGGCTCGGGTCGGGGCCGGCGACCGTGCCGTGCGCGCCGACTTCGGCGATCCACTCCAGGCCGAGTTCCTCGGCCTTGCGCCTGCTGCACACCACGACCGCCGCCGCACCGTCGGACAGGGGCGACGAGGTGCCGGCGGTGATGGTGCCGGAGGGGCTGAAGGACGGGCGCAACTTGCCGAGGACCTCCTCCGTGGTGTCGGGACGCAGCGACTCGTCGTGCTCGAAGAGCACCGGATCGCCTTTCCGGCGCGGGACGGACACCGGAACGATCTCCTCGGCCAGGGCGCCCGCGTTCACCGCGGCGGCCGCCTTGCGGTGCGAGGCGGCGGCGAAGGCATCCTGCTCCTCGCGGGTGACGCCGTAGCGGGTGTTGTACCGGTCGGTCGCGCTGCCCATCACGACGTCGTCGAAGGAGCAGAACAGACCGTCCACCTCCATGCTGTCGGCCAGCGGCGTCTCGCCGTACTTGAAGCCGGCGCGTGCCTTCGGCAGGACGTGCGGGGCCTGCGTCATCGACTCCTGTCCGCCGGCGACGACGATGTCGAACTCACCGGCGCGGATGAGCTGATCGGCGAGGGCCACCGCCTCCAGCCCGGAGAGGCAGACCTTGTTGACGGTCAGTGCGGGCACTCCCATCGGGATGCCTGCCGCCACCGCCGCCTGCCGGGCGGGGTTCTGACCGGCGCCGGCGGTGATCACCTGGCCCATGATCGTGTACTGCACCTGGTCCGACCGCACACCCGACCGCTCCAGAGCCGCGCGGATCGCCACGGCGCCCAGCTGGGCTGCCGAGAAGTCCTTCAGGGAGCCGAGCAGCTTCCCCATGGGGGTCCTTGCTCCCCCCAGAATCACCGAACGTGCCATGTTTTCCTCCGAGTCGAGGGTTGTGGAGGCTGATTTCATCGACCTTGCCGAAGATACCCATCAGTAACGTCAGGGCCACGCCGTGTGAGCAAGGGCACGACGCCGAGTCACAGGAACCGAGCGGGCGAACCGGCCGGCAACGGGCACGGGGACGCGCCCGGTCACAGCTCCTCCATGACGAAGTCGGCCTTGGCCGCGCCACAGTCGGGGCACTCCCAGTCGTCGGGGATGTCCTCCCACCGGGTGCCGGGCGGGAATCCCTCCTCGGGAAGCCCCAGTTCCTCGTAGTAGACCCAGCCGCAGAGGAGACACATCCACGCCCGCTTGCCGGACCGGTCGCTCATACGATTCCTTCTCTGTCCCTGTTCATGTGCCTGGCGACGAACGCGGAGACGGTGGCGCTCACGTCCTTCGACATGAGGATGCCCATGTGCCCGGTCCCCGGCTTGCTCACCAGCGTTGCGTCCTTCAGTCCGGCGGCGATGGCGACCGCGTCGGAGTACGGCACCATCGGGTCGTCGGGGTCGTGCATGACCAGCACCGGCCGGTCGAATGAGGCGCCGAGCCCGACCACGTCCCAGTGGCTGACAGGCACGCCGTTGCGGCGGTGCAGCTCGCCGTGGATGCCTTCCACCACAGCGGGCGTCAACCGCAGGCCCGCACCGTCCCACCGGTCCAGGACCCCGCCCAGCGTGGCGGCCGGGGCAACGAGGACGGCGCAGTCGAGCGGCTTTCCAGTCCGCTCCACGGCCGCACCGATCGCCGCGACGCTGCCCAGCGAGTGCGCCACGACGACGCGTACGTCGCCGAGCGTGTCCAGTACGGCGCCGACGGCCCGGGTGTACTGCGTCATGGTCGCCTGGTCCCCGTCGCGCACCCCATGGGCGGGACCGTCGAAGGCCGCCACCCGGAAGCCGAGGTCGCGCAGCGGAGGGACGAGCGAATGCATGCTGCTGCTGTCCGCGGCCCAGCCGTGCACCAGCAGCGCGGTACCCTCGGCCGCGTCCTCGCCGCCGCCCCACAGAAATCCGCTCGGTACGTCGGCGTTGCCGGCGACGGTGAACCGGTCGGCCCCGAGGGGCAGCACGTTGTCCGGGTGCAGGCCGAGGGTGCGCGTGCTGCTGAACACATCGGTCGCCCACCGCACACCCGCTCTCGGGGCCAGGGCCCCGAGAGCGGTGTGGGCGAACCTGCGCAGCAGCCGTGCCGTCACCGGGTTCCCTCGGCGCCCACGGACGCGGGCGTCTCCGGTGTCACCTTGCTCCTGGCCAGGTCGGAGTAGAACCCGGACTCCGTGTCGTAGAAGTGCAGATGGCGCACGATGCGCCACATCTGCCCGAAGGTGAATCTGCGTTCTCGCACCAGGCCCGGATACTGCTGCTTGAGCATCTCCTGGGCCTTGGGCAAGTTGTAGTGCGGCACCACCGGGGCCACGTGATGCGCCGTATGGATCGAGATGTTGTGCGTGAGGAACAGCAGCCACCTGGGGTAGACGTAGTCCGTGGTGACCAGCAGCCGACTGGCGTTGCGCGTCCAGTGCTCGGCCGTCAGGTACGGCACGTCGCTGGCACTGTGGTGCATGAGCGTGGTCGCGCTGAACCAGGCGTGGGTGGCGAGCCAGGGCGCGACGAAGTAGAGCAGCAGCCCCTGGACACCGGCGAAGTACACCAGCGCCGCGCAGTACGGCACGGCAACGGCGGCGACGAACGCCATCGAGCGCCGCACCTCGCGCCGCTGGCCCGCCTTCGGGAAGAATCCGGGCCGGAACCCGGACTCCACCCAGTAGTTGATCGTGCCGCCCCAGAACGCCCAGGTGCGGGTCGAGATGTACACCGCCTTGCCCCACAGGGACATCCGGTCGAACATGCCCGCCGGAAGGGGGCGCCAGTCGGTGTCGAGTTCAAGATGGTTGGTACTGGTGTGATGCATATTGTGTACATGCCGCCAGGCGTGGAACGGATAGATCAGCGGCAGCAGTGAGATATGCCCGATCGCGTAATTGAGCTTGCGGGAACGTGAGAAGGAACCGTGCCCGCAGTCGTGCGCGATGCAGTGCAGTCCCCACCCGCCGAGGCCGGCCACGACCCACAGGGGTAACCAGAGCGCCCAGTGCGGAGCCCACGCCACGCCCACGATCGCGCCCGCGTACAGCAGCCAGCTGACGGTGAAGCCGACCATGCCACGGCCCACGCGCGGCTCGAAGTACTCCTTCGGTATCGCGCTCGCGAGGCGTTCGCCCTCGATCTGCTCCGCCTGGGCAAGAAACGTCTGGAAGTGTTCGTCCGGTGCCGAAGGGAAGTCGAATGCACCCATGTCGTCTCCTTTGTGACAACGGTCGATGCCAGTGGTCCAAGGAAGGCCCTAAGGCCTAGGGGGTGAGTCTGAGCTCCTTGGCCAGGTACTGGCTCAGGGCGTCGATGGACTGGTACTCGTAGAGCAGGCCGGGCGAGAGCCGGCGCTCGACGATCTTCTCGAGGGCCCCGGACACTTGAACCGCCACCCGTGAGTCGAGTCCGTAGGACTCGAACGTCTTCTGGGTGTCGATGGTGTCCCGCGGGATCTCGGCGTGGACCGCCAGATAGTCGGTGAGCCACTGCTTGAGTGACTCCTCCGTCAGGGGCCCCTGGGGCTGCGGAACCGCCTTCTTCCTCTTGAACACCTGCACGCTCCTGTCTCGTTGGTGCCGAGTGGGCGCGGCTTCCTCAAGCCGCCGCCCGTGCCTGTTCCTTGCGTTTGGCGATGGTCGTCTTGTCGGGTTCGCGCAGGCTCCACACGACGCGGAGTTTGCCGAGGCCTGCGAGCAGCCACCCGCTCAGGTCGGGCTCCCACCACCTGACGCCGTGCCGGTAGGAACCGGGGAAGGCGTGGTGGTTGTTCTGCAGCCCTTCACCGAAGGTGAGGATGGCGACCGGCCAGTTGTTGGCGCTGCGGTCCTCGTTGTCGAAGGGGCGTCCGCCGAAGGCGTGGCAGATCGATCCGACGCACCACGCCGCCTGGTTGGCGACGAAGATACGCGCCAGGCCGCCGAAGACGAGACCGGTCAGTGCGGACATCGCCGTCTGCTCGATCGCGAAACCGATGGCGGCCGGGATCAGCAGGCCGCTGATCACCCACAGTGGGTAGGTGCGGTGGTAGTACATCAGCCGCCGGCTGCGCAGCACGTCGGGGCCGAAGACGGTCCACTTGGTGGTCTCCGGGCTGAGCATCCACGGCATGTGCGCGTACCAGAGACCGCGCATGCGGGCTTTGAGGTCCCAGCCGTGCAGGTTGGGTGAGTGCGGGTCACCCTCCTGGTCGCTGAACCGGTGGTGCCTGCGGTGCGTGGTGACCCAGAACATCAGCGGGCCCTGGGCTCCCATGGAGCCCGTGATCATCATGATGCCCTCGAACGCGGCGGATGTCTTGAACGCCTTGTGAGCGAGATAGCGGTGGAATCCGACCGTGATGCCGAACATGTGGACGAAGTACATGACGCCGAACAGCCACAGGTCCGTCGCGGTGAACTGCCCGCTCCACAGGAAGTAGACCGCCGCCGCGGTGCCGATGAGCGGCAGCGTCATGGTGGTCAGCGCGGAGAACCGCTTGATCCGCAGGCTGACGGGGTCGAGTCTGACGACGGCGTTCGCGACGGCGCTGGGGGTGGTGGCCGAGATGGCCGATGACATCGCTCAGCTCCTCTTCTCTTCCGCAGGTATGCGCTGCTCATCGCCGCGCATCCGGTCGGGATAGCGCGCGTCGGAGACCAGACCGAGCACCTCCAGGGCCCGGATGACGGCGCCCGTCGGGTCGATCTGCCACAGTCCGTGCCGGTTGTGTGCCAGCGCGGGACGCGCATGGTGGTTGTTGTGCCAGGAGCCGCCCACCGACAGTGCAGCGAGCGGTGCAACGTTTCTGCTGTTGTCCCTTGTGCGATACGGACGGTTTCCCAGCGTGTGACCGAACGAGTTCACTCCCCAGGTCACATGGTCGAGGAGGAAGATCCGGGCCAGGCCACCCCAGAGGAGGCCGCCGACGGCGCCGCGCACGGTGCCGCCGCCGAGCAGCCAGCCGAGCATCGCGGGAAGCGCGAGTCCGGCCAGCACCCAGACGAGGTAGTACTGGTTGAGCCGCATGACCAGCCGGTCCCGCACGAGGTCCGGGGCGCGCTTGCTCCAGTTCTGGCGGCGCACGGTGAACAGCCAGCCGACATGGCCGTGCCAGAACCCGCGCAGCCGGGCGCCCAGCCCCGGACCGAGCGCCCGGGGCGAGTGCGGATCGCCGTCCCGGTCGGTGAAGGCGTGGTGCTGACGGTGGATCGCGACCCAGAACACGACCGGCCCCTGAGCAGCCATGCTGCCGGCGATTCCCCAGAAGGCGGTCATGGCCGGCCCGGCGGAGAAGGAGCGGTGGGAGAAGAACCGATGGAAGCCGCCCTCGACCCCCAACGAGGTGATCAGGTACATGACTACCAGTAACAGACCGTCGTACCAGGTGAAGCCGTACCGCAAGGAGAAGACGACGGCCGCCGCCATGCCGAGGGTGGGCACCACCACGGTGACCCAGGCGAGCCTGCGCGCGGCCAGGTCCACACCGCCCGCCGCCGCCTGCGCTGCGTCCTGGCCGGGCACCGCCCGGCCGGCTCCTGTGTCGGCGGCGCTCATGCGACGACCACCTGGTCGGCCACGGGGGCCGTCGGGAATGTCTTGAGAGTTCCCGAGAGGTAGGCGTCCCGTGTCGCTCTGCGCCGGATCTTGCCGCTGGTGGTCATCAGGACCGTGCCCGGCGGCCCGAAGTGGATGCCGGCCGGCCGGACGCCGTGGTCTGTCGTCACCGCCGCGGTCACCAGCTCCCTCAGCCCGCTCATTTCGGCCGCGAACTCGCGGCCCGTACCGCGGTACTCGGCGACGACCACGACCTCCTCCTCGTCGTGTGCCGTGCTGCGCACGGAGAACGCGGCCGATCTGCGCAGCGCCTCGTGTGACTGCAGGACCGACGTCTCGATGTCCTGGGGATGGAGATTGCGGCCACTGATGACGATCAGATCCTTCAGCCGTCCCGTGACGAACAGCTCCCCGTCGAGCAGGAAGCCGAGATCTCCGGTACGCAGGTATTCGGGGCCGTCCGTACGTCCTTGCGGGCGGGCGCCGAACGTACTCTTCGTCAGCTCCGGCCGGTTGAGGTAGCCGGTGGCCACGTTGGGTCCGGTGACCCACAGTTCACCCACACCGCCGGGCGAAACCGGGCGGCCGGACTCCGGGTCGACGACGATGACGTCGTGTCCGTCCGCGATCACGCCGCAGCTGACCACACCCACCGCCTTGTCGGCGTCCTGGCTGCCGGTCCTGCGCACCTCACCGCGCTCCAGCGCCTCCTTGCTCAGCCACTCGGTCCGGATCCCGGAGCTGCGCTCGGGCTTGCCGGACACGAACAGGGTGGCCTCTGCGAGCCCGTAACAGGGGATGACCGAGGCGACGTCGAAGCCGCACGCGGGTTCGAAGCGCGCCCGGAATCGCTCGAGGGTGGCACCGGACACCGGTTCGCTTCCGCAGAAGACCTGCCGCAGGGTGCTCAGGTCGAGTGCGGCGAGCTCGTCGTCGCCGATGGCCGTGGCACACAGGTCGAAGGCGAAGTTCGGTCCGACGGTGATGGTGACCTTGTGGTCGCTGATCGCCTTGAGCCAGCGGTACGGGTCCTGGACGAAATGAACCGGGGACATCATGACGAGGGGCCATCCCCCGTGCACCGCCAGCATGATGGTGCCCATCAGCCCCATGTCGTGGTACGGAGGCAGCCAGGAGCAGCCGATCCGGTCCTCCTCGAAGCCCATGTGGCCTTCGAGGACCCGGCAGTTGCTCACCAGGTTGTCATGGGTGAGGACGATTCCCTTGGGGTCCCCGGTGGAACCCGAGCTGTACTGCAGCAGGGCCGGATCGACAGCCCGTAACGGTACGCCGCCCTTGGGCCGGATCAGGTAGAACTCCTCCTCGGGGAAGATCCACTGCGGCCTCTCCGGAAAACCGGACAACTGCTCGTGGAATCGGTCCACCTGGCCGGAGAACCGCTCGTGGGTCAGAACGGCTCGGGGGGCGCAGTCCTCCACGATGGACAAGAAGCGTGCCACGGCGCGTCGTCCGAAGGGCGGGAAGGAAGGTACGGCGGTGCATCCGGCCCGGAGTATGCCGAACAGGCCCGCCACATAGTCGAGTCCGGGGTCGAGGGCCAGGACCACTCGCCCGCTGTCGAGGCCGCTGTCGTGCAGCCGGGCGGCGACCGCCTCGGCGCGGTCGGCGAGATCGCGGTAGGTCCAGTCGATGACGTGCTCGCTCGTTCCGTCGGGCAGGAATCGGAAGGCGAGCCGATCGGGCGTTTCCCGGGCCCGCTGGTCGAGGATGTGCACCAGCGATGCCCCGGAGGAGGGATTGGACGAGGAGAGATCCAACGGTTCCACAGCTAACGGCCTTTCAGGGTTAGTTCAGGAATCGTGCGCGCGTCACCTCAGCCCGCGCGGACCACCCGGAGCTGATGGGCGGTGCCCAGGTGTGCTCCGTCCGGACCCCAGGTGTCTATTTGCTCGTCGATCCAGCCACCGGCTGAGGCGGCGAGCGTCCTGGCCCGCAGGAGGATCCACGGGGAGGATGCGCCGGCCAGCCCCGCACCGGGCCTCACCGTCAGCTCGACGGTGGGCACCAGGACGAGCTGGGAGAGGACGGCCGTGTAGGAGGGAGCGAGCGCGTCCATGAGGAAGACGGAGCGGAGTACGTCCGGAGGATCGTCGTCCTCGAGGAGCCGTACCCACGCGATGAGTTCGGGCTCCGGTCCGCCGGCGTAGGGGCGCGCCGGCCCCACCGGCCGGATCTCCATGCTGGTGGAGATGGGCACGAACTCCGGTGGAATGGCGAACACTTCGCATTCCTGCGGCCGCGGGGCCGCGGGCGCGGTCGGCGCCACGGGCTGCCAGGCGGCCTCACCCGGCACGCCGTAGACCGCCGATGCCTCGATGTGCAGGCCTTTGTCGCTCCTCGCCGTGGCGGACACGGCGGCGGAGGTCCTGCCTGAGCGGATGAGGGAACTTGCGACAGTGAAGCCGGACTCGATCGGCCGGTCGAAGCGTCCGGTGATACTCCGCAGTTGAAGACCGGGCACATGCGACTGCGTCGCGGAGGCGAGCAGGGCGAGAGCAAGTCCGCCGTGAAATCCACCGAATCCCTGCAGATGGCCTTCCGCCTCGATCCACCCGCCGGCCGGCTTTCCCAGTAATGCTCCAGGTTCGCTTGCATCGTGGGTACTCAGCATGTACCCAACAGTAGCCTGTGCCGGGCTCATTCGGCAGGCATATCCACCTGTGACAGGCACCACAATGGTGGAATCGTGGGCCGTCATGAACTGAATGAAACATTCCGGCGAACGGCGTCGTCATGTCCCGGGTTCACATGCTTCCCGGAGCATGCCGACGCCGGTCGTCCGCGACCGACGGGAATCGCGCCCCGGTCAGCCGAAGAATTCGATGAACTCCGATACGACGGCCTCGGGCTGCTCCTCCACGAGATAGTTGCGGGTGTCCTTGACCTCGGCCACACGCACGTCGGTTCCCTGAGTGGGCAGCACCTTCTGCATGTACTCGAAGAAGCCGCCGTACGCGAGCCCCAGCATGGGCACGGTCACCTTGCCGTACCCGCGGAAGTCGTCGATGTCCTGCTGATACGCCTGGAACCAGGCCTGACTCGCGCGGATGGCCTCCGGCGAGTCGTACGCATGCGCGTAGACGTCGCGGTCGCGGGAGGTGATGGCGTCCGGGTTCACCAGACTGAGGCCGAACATGTAGTCGACCATGTGGCGGTACCGGCCGGCCAGCACCTTTTCCGGGAAATCAGGCACCAGGTTGAAGGCGAGCCACCAGCGGTGCGGTCCCGGGTCGGTGGGCCGAGGCATGATACGGAATTCGTGATAGTTCTCGTCTATGTGAGTTGTATTCAGCATCGCCAGCTTCGCGGTGGCCGACGGATGGTTGACGGCGTGGCTGAATGCAACCATGGAGCCGATCCCATGACCGGCGATATTAATGCGGTCGTAACCGAGATGTCCGGCCAGGGCGTGAATATCCCCGGCCATCGACTT
Source organism: Streptomyces sp. ISL-10 (assembly GCF_018614575.1). Taxonomy (GTDB): domain Bacteria; phylum Actinomycetota; class Actinomycetes; order Streptomycetales; family Streptomycetaceae; genus Streptomyces. Next base: position 186,992 of record NZ_JAGGOJ010000008.1, on the reverse strand, counting down.
CTTGTCGTACCCGGCGGCGGGCTTGCTGGACCCGCCCATTCCGCGTATGTCGACGGCGATTACACGGAAACGCTCTGCCAGCGCCGGCATGACCTTTCGGTATTCCCACCACGTCTCCGGCCAGCCGGGCAGCAGCACCAACGGCTCTCCTTGCCCACCGGCCACATAGTGCAGCCGGACCCCGTTGACGTCGGCGTGTTCACTCGTGAAGTCCCCGTCCAGGGAAGCCGCGAGCTCCAGGTCGCCGGACGGTGTGTTCGTTGGCACGTGCATTCCTCTCGTTTCGGCGGACGGGTCCGCCGTGGTCCTGCCGCTGTGCGTACGCGAGCGGCGCGTGCCCCGCGGATGGACCGGCCGTTGAGAACACGGTCCGGTCAGCCGGTCGTGACGAGCAGCCGGTCGTGTCCGCGCTGCACGATCTGGTTGCGGAACGTGGGTGGGCCGACCAGGGCCATGCCGGGCAGCCGGTTCAGCAGCTTGGGCACAGCGGTCTCCGCGGACATCCGGGCCAGCGCCGCCCCGAGGCAGTAATGGGCACCGCCGCTGAAGGTGAGCGGCTGGTTGTCCGGCCGCGACGGGTCGAAGACGCCGGGGTCGGTGAAGCGTCGCGGGTCGCGGTTCCCCGCGGCGATGAGCAGGGTGAGCGGGACTCCGGCGGCGACCTTCACCCCGAAGAACTCCAGGTCCCGCGCGGCGACCCGGTTGAGCGCCTGCACCGCCGGGTCGAAGCGGAGCGTCTCGTCGACGAATCCGGCGGCCGACTGCGGGTCCTCGCACAGCCGGGCCCGCTCCACGGGGTGCTCCAGGGCGAGCCGCACCATGTTGCTGAGCAGGTCCTGCGGCGCCTCGGCGGCGGCGACGAGCAGCAGCATCAGGTTGGCGACCAGCTCCTGCTCCGTCAGCTCGCCACCGGCGTCGCGGGCCTTGACGAAGGCGCTGGTCAAGTCGGAGCCGGGGGCCGCGCGACGCCGGGCGACCAGGTCGTGGAAGTACTCCGCCAGACGGTCCATGGCGCCGTCGCCCGGGACCAGCTGGGCCAGGTCGCCGATGGGCTCCAGGGCCAGCGTGATGTCGCCGACGATGCCGCGCAGCCCCGCATGGTCCTCGTCGGGGATGCCGAGCAGTTCACCGATGACGCCCGTCGCCATGCGGAACGTGAACTCGGGGACCAGGTCAACCATTTCGCCACCGGCGCCGAGCGCGGCGACGTTGCTCACGGCGTCCTCGGCCCGGCGCCGCACCATCGGCTGCCATGCCGCCACGCTCCGGGCGGAGAAGGCGCTGCTGAAGAAGCGCCGGTAGCGATCGTGGTCCGGATCGTTGGAGAACAGCATGTTCTTCGTCAGCCAGTACCACGAGGAGTGCTCGCGCCAGCCGGGCAACTTCACGTCCTGGACGGCCGCGTCGGTCGACAGCAGATGCGGGTCTCGCAGGGCCCGGGCGCACTCGGCGTGGCCGGTGACGAAGACGTGGACACCGCTCACGTCGACCACCGGTCCATGGGCGCGCATCTCCTCGTACAAGGGGTACGGGTTCTGCTTGCCCGCGGGCGCCAGGAGACGGCCCATCACATCGAGCGGATCGGCCAGTGTTTCGGTAGGACTCACTCTCACTCCGGGTGTTCGGTTCGAACCGTTGGGTCCGTGCGAGTGGTACAAGACGCGGGCCAAGGCGCCCTTTGGGAGATCGGCGGGAGGTCCATGGCGCGGCGACTCACGGCCACCCCCCGAGTGGGTCGGATAATCCAACCTTCATGGTGGAGCGACCATAACAACGCCGATTCACGGCTGACAACCCCCCGCCCATCAGGCGCAGTTGAGCGTTCCGTCACACGCAACCCCATGGCGGTTGCGGCGCTCGATCGACCGTTGCTACGTTCGCCAACCAGGTCAGTTGGAATTCCGAACTCAATGACGGGAAGAACATGAGCCTCCCCGACGAACAGACCGCCGCTGCCCCCAGCCCTACGGGACCGCGACCACGGCTCGGCCCGGTCTTCGCCGTCATCGCGGCGGGTGTGGCCATGGCCAACCTCGACGTGTTCATCGTCAACGTGGCCCTCCCCGACATCGGCCGCGAGTTCTCCGGCTCTTCACTCGCGTCGCTGTCCTGGGTGCTCAACGCGTACGCCGTGGTCTTCGCCGCGCTGCTGGTGCCGGCGGGCAACTTCGCCGACCGCACCAGCCCCCGGGTCGCCTATCTCGCGGGCATCGTGGTGTTCACCGTGGCCTCCGCGCTGTGTGCGCTGGCGCCCGGAGTGTGGTTCCTGGTGGCGGCCCGCGTGGTGCAGGCGATCGGCGCGGCCATGCTCATCCCCTCATCGCTCGGCCTGCTCCTGGCCACCGCTCCGCCCGAGCGCCGGATCTCCTCCGTCCGCGCCTGGACGGCCATCAGCGGCGTGGCCAGCGCCCTCGGCCCGGTCGCCGGCGGCCTGCTCACCGAGCTCAACTGGCGCTGGGTGTTCCTGGTGAACGTGCCGATCGGCCTGGCCGCTCTGATCGTCGGCGTGCGCGTGCTGCCGCGGGTGCCGGCCCGGGATCTGCCACGGCCCGACGTGTTGGGTGCGGGCGTGCTGACCTTCGCCATCGCGGCCCTCGCGCTCGGCCTGGTCAAGGGCGAGGACTGGGGCTGGACCTCTGCGTCGTTCCTCGGGTCGATGGCCGTCGCGGTCGTCCTGTCGGTGTGGTTCGTGGCGCGCTCCGCACGGCACAGGTCGCCGGTGCTTCCGCTCCCCCTGCTGAAGATTCCGGCGTTCAGCCCGGCCTCGCTCGCCAACGTCCTGTTCGCGGTGGCCTTCGCAGCCATGCTGCTGTCGGCCGTGCTGTGGTGCCAGGACGTCTGGCACTGGTCGGCGCTCAAGACGGGCCTGGCCATCTTCCCGGGCACCCTGCTGCCGCCCGTACTGGCCGTCAGCATCGGCCCCCTCGCCCGCAGGATCGGCGCCGGCCCGATCGCGGTGGCCGGCTGCGCGGTGTTCGCGGCCGGAATCGGCTGGTGGTACGTGCAGATGGAGCGCGGCGCGGACTATGTGACCGGGATGCTGCCGGGCATGCTGCTCACCGGTGTCGGCGTCGGCCTGACCCTGCCGACCCTGATCACCGCTGCCGTCACTGCGCTGCCGCCGCAGAGCTTTTCGACCGGCTCGGGCGTGGTCACGATGGCACGCCAGGTCGGCACGGTGCTCGGCATCGCACTGCTCGTGGCCGCCATGGGCACACCGCGCGACACCACCGAGGCACTGGCCGCCTTCGACAACGGCTGGCTGATGACGCTGCTGGCCACCGGGGCCGCCGCGGTGGCCAGCCTCTTCCTCGGTCTGGCCGGCCGGGCGCCGCGGACCGCCCCAGGGCAGTCGTGACACCCGGCGCAGGCGGGCTCGCCGCTGCCGCGCCGTTCCGTCCCTGCGGGCCCGCCCGGTGCGGTCCCCACTCACCACGTTCCCTGTTCCATTTTCGCCACAGGAGGTTCTCATGCGGGATGCAGTGATCGTCGAGGCGGTTCGCACGCCGATCGGCAAGGGCAAGCCGGGAGGTGCGCTGCACGGCGAGCACCCCGTGGACCTGCTCGCCAGGACGCTCGGCGTCCTGGTGGAGCGGACCGGCGTGGACCCCTCCCTGATCGACGACGTCGTCGGCGGATGCGTCAGCCAGGTCGGGGACCAGTCGTTGAACACCGTCCGCAACGCGGTGCTGGCCGCAGGGTTCCCCGAGAGCGTGCCGGCGATGACGGTGGACCGGCAGTGCGGCTCGTCCCAGCAGGCCGCCCACATCGCGGCCCAGGGTGTGCTGAGCGGCGCCTACGACGTGGTGGTTGCCTGCGGCGTCGAGTCGATGTCCCGGGTGCCGATGGGGTCCAGCGTGCTGCCCGGCAGCGATCCGTTCGGTCCGATGCTGGGTGAGCGCTACCCGGAGGGGCTGGTCGGCCAGGGCATCAGCGCCGAACTGATCGCGGCTCGCTGGAAGATCAGCCGCAAGGAGCAGGACGCCTTCGCCCTGCTGTCCCACCAGCGCGCCGCGGCCGCCTGGGAGCGGGGCGAGTTCGAGCGGGAAGTCGCCTGGAGCGGCATGCGGGACGAGACCGTACGGCCGACGACCACCGTTGAGGCGCTGGCGGGTCTCAAGTCCGCCTATTACGACCCGCGCATGGAGGAGCGGTTCCCCGAGATCGGCTGGTGCGTCTCCGCCGGGAACAGCTCGCCCCTCAACGACGGCGCGGCAGCCCTGCTGATCATGGGCTCGGACGTGGCCGAGCGGCTCGGCCTGCGGCCCCGAGCCCGCTTCCGGGCCTTCGCCGTGGCCGGGGACGACCCTCTGATGATGCTCACGGCCATCATGCCCGCCACCGAGAAGGTACTGGCCAAGGCAGGGCTCGCCGTGGACGACATCGACCTGTTCGAGGTCAACGAGGCCTTCGCCTCCGTGGTCCTGGCCTGGCAGCGGGAGACCGGCGTCGACATCGACAGGCTCAATGTGCGCGGCGGCTCCATCGCGATCGGCCACCCGCTGGGCGGGAGCGGCGCCCGGATCATGACCACGCTGCTGCACAATCTGGAGGACCGGGGCGCCCGGTACGGCCTGCAGACCATGTGCGAGGCCGGCGGACTGGCCAACGCCACCATCATCGAGCGCCTCTGAGACGCGTCCACGCGCCGGGAGCAGGCGGGCGGGAGGCGTACCGCGTACGCCGCCGTCCGCCGCTCCCGGTCCCTTCAGGTTCGAAAAGCAGATTCACTGACCTAAAGTGGGCCCATGGCGAAGTCAACAGCCCCTCGGGAGTGCTCCATCGCGGACGCCCTTGAGCTGGTGGGTGAACGCTGGTCCCTGCTCGCCGTCCGCGAAATTCTGCATGGTGTGCACCGTTTCGACCAGATCGTCCGCAACACCGGGACATCCCGCGACATCCTGACCACGCGGCTGCGCAAACTGGAGTCCTTCGGCATCGTCTGGCGCAAGCAGTACAGCGAGCGTCCGCCCAGATACGAGTACCACCTCAGCCCGGCCGGCATGGAGCTGGGGGACGTGCTGGTGACGCTCATGCGGTGGGGCGACCGGCATCTGAACGCCGGCGACCCACCCGTCCGCTGGCGGCACACATGCGGCGAGGTCCTCGAACCGGTGGTGGTCTGCGAGCACTGCGGCGACACCGTACGCAACAACGTCCACTCCCCCACCGGTCGTGGGGTGCTGGCCGCCGACGACGCAGGGCTTCGGGAGTAGCTTCGGGCCCCGTGTCAACAGCCCCGCGCCCAGGGCACGTCCCACAGCTCCCGCGGAGTCGCTCGCTCACCGTACTCGGCGCGCCACCGGGACACGTCCGCGGGCGCGGGGCGCGGAGTGTCGGCCGGGTCGTCGGCGAGGGCGACCGTCCACAGGGGGGCCACGCGCGCGCCGCGGTTGGTCTTGGCACCGTAGGAGCCGATACCCAGGTGCAGGGCGTTCAGGCCGTGGGAGCTCATGTAGTCGATGGGCAGGTAGTAGCAGACGCCGTAGTACTCGAAGGCGTCGCGCAGGGCCTCGTAGTCGAATCCGACGGCCCGGGCGTAGAGAGTGCCCCGCCACGCGTACATCACCGACAGGGCGACCAGCTTTCCGCCGTCCCGTGCCGTGAAGACCACCGAGCAGTCGTCGAGCGACGCCGCCTGCCAGGCGAAGGCCGTACGCGACTGTTCGGCGGTGACCGAGTGCCCGTACTTCGTCTGCAGATTGGCGAGCAGCGGGGCGGCTTCGTCGAGGCATTCGCTCAGCCGCTGCCGTCCGAGGCGGTAGCCGGCATCCCGGAACCGGGCGTACTCGCGTTTGAGTTCCACCCGGTTCCGGCTGCGCAATGAACCGCAGTACGCGGTGACGTCCCGTCCGCCGGTGTGAATCGTCGCGTCGCCGCACTCGAAGTCGACAGCGGCGCCGCGTCGGTGCAGCGCGGCGGCCGTGCGGCTGGTGGCGAACAGATAGAGCGAACCCGTCCGCGGCGTCGGGCGGCCCAGTTCCCGCTCGGCGGCCAGGAGCGCGTCCAGGACCTCTTCCTCGCAGTCCGCGGCGCGCAGGATGCCGCTGCTGTAGCCGCGGTGGCTGCCTGCGATCGTCCAGGTGCCCGCCGGGTCGGCCCCCAGCTGCTCAAGCCGTGGCCCGCGGGAATAGTGGACCTGGTTCTCCCGCTCCACGTCGTACACCGGCAGGCCACCGACAAGCCGGTCACCCCGGTAGGCCAGCAGATAGCAGAGCGTGACTCCGCTCTCGTACTCGACGGAGCTGAGCCAGCCGTGCGACATGTAGAAGCCCTCGGGCTCAGCCAGGGTGTCCCAGGCCGCTGGATCCACCTTCTCCAAGGTGTGCACCGTCTCGATCCGCAGTCCGGTCGGGGAGTTGCTCATCGTGCCTTCTGCTCCTATGCGGCCAGGTTGGCGCGAACCGTGTCCACCACGGTCCGCGTGGCCCGTGCGACCTCCTCCTCCGCACGGGCCAGTGCGATCCGGATCTGGTGCCGACCGTCGGCAGGACGCGCCCAGTGGAAGGGGCCGCACGGCAGGACGTGGGTCCGCTGCCGCGCCAGGATCTCGTAGAGCGCATCCGCGTCCGGGCCGTCCTGCGGAAGCGTGACGCGGGCCACGCTGAGTCGGGCGTCGGGGTCGGTGAGCCGCAGCGGGGAGTCCGCCAAGTGGCGGGCGAGGACTTGCCTGTTGGTGCGTATCAAGGTGTGCAGCGCGTCGTAGCCGCCGTCGGCGGCGTCCCGGGCGAAGTGGTTGATCATCAATAGAACGAGCGGGGAGGCCGACAGCAGCACATCGTTGAAGTACTCCAGGAGCGGCAGATCCGTGTTCTCTCCCCAGGCGAGGAACCCCGCCTTGAGCTCGAGGGTGGGCCACAGCTTGCCGGTGTCCTCGATGACCACCCACTCGACGCCGGACTCCTGGAGCAGCCGGTAAGTGTCGTACTGGGCGCGCTTGTCCTGCGCCCGAAAGCAGGTGTCCATGGCGAGGACTCGGCCGGTGCGGGCGCAGTACGCGGCCAGGCGGCGCAGGGCGCCCTCCGGCATCACCCAGCCGGTGGGGTTGTTGGGGGTGGTGACGAAGACGGCGCCGACATCGTCGGGCAGCTCCGGCTCCCCCTCCTCCAGGACGGCCTCGGGGACCGGGAACAAGGTCAGGCCGCGGCCCTTGAGCAGGTCGGGGATGTTGTCGAACGTCGGGTGCACCAGTGCCACCCAGTCCGTGCGGCGGGCCAGCGCGCGGGCCGCGATGTCCATGGCCACGGAGGACGAGTAGCAGCTGACGAGCCGTCCTGTCCCGATCGGCGCTCGGTGCTGCCCGATGCCGTGCAGAAACGTGCGCTGCGCCTCCGCCTCGACCTCTTCGAACTGGCGCTTCTCCGCCTCGTCGAACAGGTCCGGCAGGCTGTCCACGATGGCGCGCTGTGTGTCGGTGAGCGGCATGCGCGGGTGCCCGTCGGAGACGTTGAGCCCGCCGAGCAGCGCCCTGGTCTCCATCGAGGTGAGATTGCGGTGCACGGACTCGGGCGCACCCTCCGGAGCACCGGAAACGGAAGCGTCCATCAGGCTTTCGCCCCACTTTCCTCTGGATCGGTCTCGGACGTGTCGGTCGACGCCGCGCGGGTGCGCAGCGCGACCTGGCCGAGGAGTTCGAATGCGATGACCGATGCGGCGTGGCTGGTGATGTCCGCGTGGTCGTACGGCGGGGCAACCTCGACGATGTCGAGGCTGCGGTAGTTCAACGGCCCGAGGGATCGCAGGAGTTGGAGCGCCTGGTAGGAGGTGGGGCCGCCCACCTCGGGAGTTCCGGTACCCGGCGCGTACGCCGGGTCGAGGAAGTCGATGTCGAAGGAGACCAGCAGGGGCCGGTCGCCGACCCGCTCACGTACCCGGCGGCCGAACACTTCCGGCGCCATGGCTGCCAGCTCCGGCCAGTCGATGACCTCGTACCCGAGGGCCTTGCCCACGTCGACGTCGTCGGGGTGCACGGAGCCGCGCATGCCCGCCTGGAGGCTGTGGTGAGGGTCGATGACACCCTCCTCGACACCGCGCCGGAACATGGTGCCGTGGAAGTGCTTGACGCCGTAGTAGTCGTCGAGGACGTCGCCGTGTGCGTCGAAGTGCAGGACGCTGACCGGCCCGTGCACCCGCGCCATGGCCCGCAATTCGGCCATGGTGAGGCTGTGGTCGCCGCCGAGCAGCAGCGGCAGCAGGCCGCGCTCGTACAGCGGGGTCAGATGGTCCTCCAGCCGGCTGAGCGTGAGCTCGTGGTAGCCGGGGACGACGGGTGCGTCACCGGCGTCGACCATGGACAGCGTCCGGGTGATGTCGATGCCGGTGGCGGGGTTGTGGTCCCGCAGCAGGATGCTGGCCGAGCGGATCGCCTCCGGCCCGAAGCGCGCCCCCGAGCGGTAGGAGACCGCCGAGTCGGTGGGCACGCCGACCACTGCGACGTCGATCCGGCCGACTCCCTCCGCGAGCGGGTCCTCCACCCAGGGCAGGCGCATGAACGTACGCGGACCGGAGGCGATCCTGGGTTTGCTCATGCTGTCGCGCGGGCGGTGATGGCCGCTGTCCGGGGCCGGGGCCGGACCCTGTCCTGCGGTCATCGACGGGCCTTCCGCAGCAGCCAGCCGACCGCGAAACCGGTGGAGTCCATGGACGGATCCGTGGTGTCGAACGCCTCGACGCGCAGGCCGCACTCGGCGAACAGCTTGTTCCACCACTCCTTGGTCTCCAGGCGCTGGCTGGTGAAGGGGTGCATCAGCAGGTACGCGTTGTAGTAGGCCTGCGCCAGCGGCTGCGCCATCGCCTCCCGGTCGGAGTGCTTCAGATCGATGTCGACGATGGCCAGGGTGAGTTCCGGGGACTCCGTGAAGAGTTGGGTGAGCAACCTGCGCACACCCGCCTCGCCCTCCTGGCCCAGTACCTCGTGGATGACGAAGGCGAGGACGGCGAGGTCGGGCTTTTCGGAGGTGTTGCCGATCCAGTCGAGCGCGTCGGTGTGCTCGATGGTGACACGGTCGGCGGTCGGCTGGGCGGCTACCCAGGCGCGGGCGGCGGCGGCTCCATCGACGTCGGGCTCGATGCCGACGGCCGTCATCTCCGGGTAGTCACGGCACAGTTCGGTGAGGTAGACCCCGCTGCCGCAGCCCAGGTCGACGAGACGGCGGTAGGAGCGGCCGTCCCTGGCGAGCAGCTTGCGCAGCAGTGGAAGCGAGTCGTGCATGCTGATGCCGCAGCTGCCGCTGCCCACATAGCCGCCGCGCCTGGGTGCCGGGCCGGTGCCCTCGGCCAGGTGGTCGCCGAGGGCAAGGAAGGTCCCGCCGTAGCCGCCGACCATCATCTCGTACCAGGGGCGGGCCTCTTCGTAGCGGCGGGCGAGGTCCGTCAGGGTGAGGACGCCGGTCTCGGAGCGATCGAGCAGGCCGGCGGCAACCCAGTAGTCCGCCATGGCGGTCAGCCGGGCCCGGTCGAGCTTGTGTTCGCTCACCAGCTGGTCGACGGTACGGCCTTCGGTCAAGTCGTCCTGCAGGCCGCTCTGCTGAAGAGCGAAGATCATGGTGCTCAGCACATAGCCGCGGAACGGCTCAAGGGCCTGCACCAGGTGGGATTCACGTATGGGCATGCGAGTCGAGTCCAATCGTCATCGGGATGCGTTTCGGATCCGTGTGCTTGCGGCAGCAGCCGTCAGCGGTGGAGGTCTCCCAGAACCGTGTCGGACGGGCTGGTCCGGTCAGCGGTGAACAGGTCGTAGAACTTCGCCCGGAAGGCGTCCGGGGGGCCGAGGAAGAGGCGTTCGTAGAGTTCCTGCCGACTGCCGAAGCGGTTCATGGTCAGGTCGGCCGCGAGCCGCAGCAGCCGCCCGTGCTCCGCACCGTCGACGCCGTCACCTGCGAAGTAGGACTGCAGGAAGCCGTGCGTGCTCGAGCCCGGGTCGTCGTCCGCCGCCACCGGATGCATCACCAGGCCGCTGCTGACTATCAGCCGGAGCAGTTCGACGGCGCGCGGATAGAGCGTGGCATGCAGCATCCCCGAGGCAGCCAGCGGCACCGGGGCGCAGGTGTGGTGACCGTGCTCATCCCGAGTGGCCGCGGCCTCGGCGGAGGCGACCAGGCCGCGGAGGGTCTCGACGATGCCGGCCAGCTCACCCAGCTGCTGCCGCACGGCCTGCTGGCCGCTGCGCCCGCTCACCCGGGCGCATGCGTCGGCCAGGTCGAAAACGGTCTCCGCTTTGATCCACGCGCGCACGGCCGACTGGTGCCAGGCGTATGCGGTCATTCCGGTGCCGGCCCGCAGCCCGTTGGCGGCGGCCACGTCCCCGTGGAGGAAGATCCGCTCCCAGGGGACGACCACGTCGTCGAAGTGGCAGACGGCGTCCAGCTCGTCGAAGCGGCTGGCGAGCGGCGCATCGGCGGCCGGCTCGGTGGCGTAGGAGGGGCGGGAGTACAACGTCAGTCCGTGGGTGCCCACCGGGATGGCGAAACACAGGGCCTGCTCGGGCTCGTCGTCGCCCAGCGGGCGGAAGGGGTACACCACCAGGTCGTCGGCGAACGGGGAGAGCGTCGCCAGCATTTTCGCGCCGCGCACCACCACTCCATCGGCGGTTTCGGCAACAGCCCGCAGGGCCTGCACCTCTCGATGCGAGCCGGGCCCGAGGTGGCGGTCGGCGGGCGGGTCGCTGATCGCGTGTGTCAGTACGAGGTTGGCGGCGCGGGCCGACTCCCAGTAGCGGCGTAGGTTCTCGGCGTACGGGCCGAAGTGGCCGGCGGCGCCGCGCCAGCCGGTCAGAACCGTGGCAACGAAGTCGGGGCTGCGGCCCATGAGTCCGCCGCTGAGCCGGGCGATGCGGGCGAAGGCCCTGCCCCGTGCGCGCACCTCGTCCGGTGATGCGGCCAGGGAGTACGCCAGTGGGGCGCCGTCGGCTGCGGTCAGCTCGCTGTCCGCCTGGTGCGCGTCGAGGAGTTCGGCGAGGAACCCGGCCATGCCTGCGGTCGCCGGGTCCTGGGCGACATCCTCGAGCAGCCGTCCGGCGAGGTACACCCGCCTGCCGTCGGCCAGGCCCGCGAGGTACTCCTTGCCGTCGCGCAGTCGACCCGTGCGTATGCCACCGCTGCCGGTGTCCCTCACCCTGTCCCCTTGCCTCTCGCCTTCTTTCTGCGTGGCCGTGGCGTGGTCGTTCATCGCTGCTCTCCTCCCCCGGATGCGGGCTGACTTCGGAATCGGCGCACTCGGCTCACTGCCCGCACCACGCGGCGGTGGCCGCCGTCCGCACGTCGGCGGCGAGGACCTCGGGGTCGTTGTGCCACAGCAGCACCGAGACGCCGACCGTCCCGGCCTCGCCCCGGTGTGTCGTGCGGGCGGCCTGCCGGATGTCCACGCGGTGGTTCCCGGTGAGCCTGGGCGTGGTGCGGTGGCGCTCGCCGGGCAGTACCGGAATCCACAACCAGGCGGCTTCGGTGGCCACTCGGACCGGTTCAGGGACGGGCAGACCGGCCTGGAGCGCGAGGTGGGCCTCCTCCAGATTCACCCCGGCGTGCAGCCGGGACAGGTCGGGCAGCAGGGCACCTGGGGCGCGGGCCGCGACCTCGACGACGGCCGTCTCGCCGTCCCGGGTCACCGCGAACTCCGTGTGCACGACGAAGGCCCCGCCGCCGCCGAGCGCGTCGACCACTTGGCGGTTCAGCTCGTGGGCACGGTGAGCGAGCGGGTCGCAGTGCGGCACGGTCCAACCGCCGAGGCGCCGCCCGGCCGTCAGGTCCAGCAGCGGTCCGAGATAGGTGCCGGCCTGCACCGGGGTCAGCTTCCCGTCGCGCACCAGGGAGTTGGCGTGGTGGAAGGTGCCGTCCAGGAACTCCTCCAGCTGCCAGCCTTCCTGTCCGCGGCGCTCGGCGAGCCAGGCCCTGAGCGCGTCCTGGGTGCGCAGGATGCTCACCCCGCGCGAGTTGGCCTCCCGCCGCGGCTTCGCGACCGCCGGCAGTCCGATGTGGTCCAGGACCTCTTCGTACGCCTGCTTTGGTTCCGGTACCCGGGGGAAGGCGAGGAAGCGCGGTGTGCGCACCCCGGCGGCGGTGAGCCGCTCCTTCATCAGGACCTTGTCGATGTAGTTCACCGGGTGCTCGGGGTGGCGGGTGGCGAGCCCCGACTCGGCACGCAGCGCGGCACAGTCGAGGAGGCAGTACTCGTCATTCGAGACAATCTCGACGGGGCGCCGTTCGGACCACGAGCGCAGGGTCGCGGCCCACGTGTCGCGGGGCGCGGTGCGGACGACGGGCCGCGTCCCCGGCACGTCCTCGCGGTACGCCTGTGCGGGGTCGGCGTCGGTGAGCACCACCACGTCCCAGTGCTGCGGGGGGAAGACGCGGGTGACGTCGGTGGTGAGCGGCTGGCGTGAGTGCAGTACGACGGCCAGCGGACGGTCGGCAGCGGTTGTCATGTCCCACCTGTCGTTGGGGTCCTGGAGGACGGGAGGGCCGTGCGGTTCAAGGAATCGGCCAGGGCGTGCGGTTGACGGCGGTCAGCAAAGGCGTGTGCGGGCGGCAGCGGGCCGGGCTGCGACGAGCCTGCTGATGGTGGACCGGTCGGTGTGAGCGTGGCGCGCACCGCGGCTCGCGCCGCTGCGGCGCGGGTGGGCGGCACCCGGCCGGGCACATCGCCGTCCGGCAGACCGAGCGCCCGCCACACGGCGGTGAAGTCGTCGAGGAACGCGCCGTCGCTGCCGCGGCTGCGCCAGGCGACATGCGGTGAGAGCCGGACGGACGGCAGGTGGCGCAGCGGATGGTCCGGAGGCAGCGGCTCGGGGGCGGTGACGTCCAGTGTGGCGAAAAGCCTTCCTGCGGCGCACAGTTCGGCCAGGGCGTCCTGGTCGATGAGGGCGGCGCGGGAGACGTTGACCAAGTGGAGGCCCGGTCTGGCACGGCGCAGGGCCGCCCGGTCGAAGAGGCCTGTGGTTTGCGGGGTCAGGGGGAGGGCCAGCACGAGGTGGTCGCAGTCCAGGACCTCGTCGATGACGGAGGTCTGCCGGACGGGGGACCCCGGCAACTCCTCGGGGGCCCGGCGCAGCACCGTCACCGCGGCGCCCAGCGAGCCGAAGGCGGCGGCGAGTTGCTGCCCGACCGCACCCCAGCCGGCGATGCCCACCTTCGCGCCCCACAGCCCGGTGCGGTGGGTGGCGCCCCCGCCGCCGGCAGCGGCGGGTGCCGGAGGGGTGTCGGCGCCGGCCGGCGGGCGCATGTCCCGCTCCTGCCAGGGCGCCGCCGTGCGCCACTCATGAGTGAGCACGGCGTGCACCGCGTACTCGGTGAGCGGGGCGGCGTAGCAGTTCCAGCTCCGGGTCAGCAGCGCGTCGTGTGACCACCGGCCGAGATCGACGAAGTCGGCCCCCGCGGAGGTGAGATGGACCCATAACCACGCGGCGCCACCCAGTGCCCGCTCGCGCTCGGACTCCGACAGCTCGTGCGGCGCGAGCAGCAGGATGGCGCCGTCGGGCGGGCCGTCCCGCCATGAGCGGAGTTCCACGGGAGCGCCCAGAGCGCTTTCCAGTCGGGCACGGGAAGGCTCCAGGAGATTGTCCGCGAGCGCCTCGTAGAACACCAGCGTGCCGGAACTGCTCATGGATCCCCTTCTCCTCATATGGTTCCAACAGGATTCGGAACACGCCATTCCCCTTTTGGTATGCGATGGCTCCGCCGAGGGAAATGGGATGGGAACTCTCAGATCGGCGCGAGCGTACCACTGCCCGAATTGGCGCTGCCGTGGCCGGAATCGGCGTACCGCAGCACCCTGGGTCAATGCCCGACCGGAGGCCCGCCACACCAGTTCACCAAGCAAAAGTGACCCTTGTCACGGCGTGGCCGTGTTCGGTGTCGATCCACTTGCGCGGTGGCAGAATCGACGCTGTTCCACCAGTCCACCTTTCGGCATTTCCGGACAGCTGGCTGGATTTCGCCAGCAGCACCCGGCTGTTCACCATTCAAGTTGCTGCCGCATTGCCGGCGCAATTCATTTGTGGTCTCGCCGCAGGAGATACGAGGTACCGCGATGAGTACATGGAGCACGGCGAGTACCACGAGTACGCCGGCTCTCGTTGTCGACGGTGTCGGACGGGAGTTCGTGTCCAAGAAGTCCAGGGCGCCGTGGAAATCCCGCGCCGGCCGGACGGGAGGAGTGGCGGTCACGGCCCTGTCGGACGTGTCCTTCCGGATCGGCCGTGGCGAGGTCGTCGGAATGCTGGGCCAGAACGGCGCAGGGAAGACCACTTTGCTGCGCATCGTCAGCACCCTCCTGCTGCCCACGCGTGGCCGTGTCCTGGTCGACGGCGTGGATGTCGAGACGGACCCGAAGGAGGCGCGCACCCGCCTGTCCGTGGTCTTCGGGGGTGACCGCGGCCTGTACCCGAGGCTGACCGCCCTGGACAACGCCACCCTGTTCGGCGCCCTGAGCGGCATCGCCCCCTCGGCCCTAGAGCGCACGGCCCGGGAGGCGCTCGCCTCGGTGGGGCTGCTCGAGGTGGCGGACCGCGCGGTGGGGGCGTTCAGCAAGGGCATGAAGCAGCGGCTGCACCTGGGGATCGGGCTGATGACCCGGCCCGCCCTGGTGATGCTCGACGAACCGACCGTCGGCCTCGATCCGTTGGAGGCCGAACGCCTCCGCGAGGCCGTGGCCAAGCTGCCGGACGAGGGCATCAGCGTCCTGCTCACCAGCCACTATCTGCAGGACATCGAGCGTCTCGCCGCCCGCGTGGTCATCCTCCGGGGCGGGCGCATCACCCATGACATGCCGCTGGCCGAGCTGGTCGAGCAGAGCGGCGACGCGGCCACCGTCACGGTCGTGTCGGCCCAGCCGCCCGCCGCAGCGGCCGGCAGCGAGGACGCATCGGGGATTCGGGTGCGGCAGAGCGCTCCCTTCGAAGGCCAGCTGTGGCGCACCGAGTTCGAGGTCGCCGAGTGGACCGGTGACTCGCTCGCGGCACTGTCCCGCATGTGGCCTTCGGTCGGCGTACGCGACGTACGGGTGCGGGCCGCGGGTCTTGAGCAGGTGTTCAGCCGACTGACCGAGGACGGTCCGGAGGCGCGCACATGACCGCGCACGACACGGCGCCCCGGACCGCCGCTGCCACGGCCGCCCGGCCCCGGGCGATGGCTGTCCTGTGGTACAGCATGGTGGCTCAGGTCAGACAGCAGCACATCCTGGGCACCGTCATCCCCGGCTGTGTCGTACCCGGCGCGCTGTGCTTCGCGACGCTGCTCGCCGCCGGCGAGAACTCTGTGCTGACCGCAGGTCATGTGCAGCTCGGTTGCGGCCTGTTGGCGCTGTGGAGCTGCGCCATCTGGCAGACGGGCCTGATCCTGCGCGAGGAGCTGTGGCAGGGCACGCTGCCCGGGCTGATGGTGCGCCCGAGCGGCCTCGGGCTCATCCTGTTCGGCAAGACCGTGGGGATCGCGGCCTGCTGCGCCGTGCTGATCGCCGCGACCGTCACTGGCGCGGGGGTGCTGACCGGCCATCCGCTGCACCTCGCGCACCCGCTGCCGTTCACGCTCGCCGCACTCGCCGCCTTCAGCTCCGCGCTGGTGCTCGGGCTGCTGCTCAGCTGCCTGTTCCTGCTCACTCCGGCGGCGATACGGGTCGCGGAAGCGCTGATCTACCCGATGTCGATCCTCGGCGGAATGATCATCCCGGTGACGCTCCTGCCGGGCTGGCTGCAAGGCGTTCCGAACATCATCTCCCTGCGCTGGGCCGCGGAGTTGATGATCGCGGCCGCCGACGGCGAAACGCAGCGCACCGGCGCCTGGCTGATGCTCCTGGCCACCACCGCCTGCTACGCGCTGGCCACCGTACTGGCCTTCCGGTTGGTGCTGCACCGGGCGAGGAAGCGAGGCACCCTTGCGCTCTCCTGAGCATCCGGCCGAGCTCGCCGAGCCGGTCGAACCGGCCGGGGCGACCAGCGCGCACAGGGCCGTCCGCCGACGGCCTGCACGGCCCGACCCGGCAGGCCTGTCCGTCGTGGCGCGGATCGCCTGGCACGACTACCTGGCCCTCTATCCACCCGCCGTTCTGGTCGGCTCCACCGTTCCGCGTGCCGTCCTGCAACCGCTGTTCCTCGCCTATCTGGGCTTCCTCATGGGCGGTGCGGAAGGCCGCGCTTTCGCCATCACCGGCGGCTGCGTGCACGTCCTGGCGCTCGCCACCGTGGTCAGAGCCGCCGACATGCTCACCGAGGAGCAGCCCGCCGGGACGCTGCACCGGCTCCGGCTGAGCCGCCCGGGGCTCGCTCTCGTCCATCTGACCCGTTGCTGGGTGTACGTCGTGGAGGCCTTGGTGTCCGCGCTGGTGGCCGTCGTCGGGGTGTGCGCGTTCTTCGGCGAGTGGCAGCTGATGGGCTCGCTGCTCAGCGGCGCGCCGGTGCTGGCGGTGACGGCGGTGAGCGTCGCGGCGTTCGGCCTCGGCGTCGCCGCGGTCACCGCCCTGCACCCCGCCGCGATCGTCCTGAGCAATCTCGTGGTGTACGCGCTGCTCGTGCTCACCGGAATCGTCGCCCCGGTCGAGGCGCTTCCGGCACCCCTCGAACAGCTCGCGCAGCTACTGCCGCTCACCCATGGAGCGGCGTCCCTGCGCGCTCTCGCAGCCGGGGATCCATGGGCGGCCCAGGCGGCGGCGGAGGCGGCCGTCGGCGTGTTCTGGCTGTGCACGGGGCTGTGGCTACTGCGCCGCAACGACAGCAGGGCACGCCGCCTGGCACTCGACGACCGGGGCTGACCCCCGCAGGGCGGGCCCCGGCCGACAGCCCGGGAAACAGGGCCTACGCCCCCGAAGGACAAGGGCCACCTGCCCACCGACGACGTACGGAAAGGAGCGTGTGTGGACGGCTCGACACCGGATCCCGGCGACGCGATCCTGCAGGGCCCGGAGGTGGAGCGTTGCGCACCCCATGGACTCCCGGGCCTGGTCCGTGAGATCGCGCGCACCTCGCCCGACACGATCGCCCTCGTCGACGACGAGCGGTCCCTGACCTATGCCCAGATGGAGGTGGCGTCCGACGCGATCGCCCGGCTGCTCGCCGAGGCGGGGGGACGCCCCGGCGACATCGCCGCCGTGTGCATTCCGCGCGGCTGCGATCTCGTACTCGGCCTGCTCGGCGCGCTCAAGGCGGGAATGCCCTACCTGCCGCTGGACCCCGAGGACCCCCGGGAGCGGCGCGCCGCGCTGCTGCGCCGCGCCAAGGCCCGCTTCGTACTGGTCACCGGCGAGACGGCCGGCACCGTCGAGGCCATCGCCGACTCCATGGGCACGGCCCCCGACGGCACGGCGGCCACGGCCGACGGGGCGCCGTGTGTCCTGCGCGTGGACATTCCCGCCACGGACCCCCGCGGCGCCGCCGTGGGCCCGGAGCGGTGGGCGCCGCTGCCCGCGGTCGACCGCGACGACCCGGCGTATGTGCTGTTCACCTCGGGCTCGACGGGAGAGCCCAAGGGCGTGGTCGTGCCCTCCCTGGCCCTGTGCAACCGCCTGTTGTGGATGCGGGACGCCTACGGCTTCTCGCCCGACGACCGCATCCTGCAGAAGACACCCGCCACCTTCGACGTCTCCGGCTGGGAACTCTTCGGGCCCCTGATCTCCGGGGCCACCGAGGTCCTCATCGCACCCGGTGCCCACCGCGACCCCGGCGAAGTGGTGGACTGCATCCGCAGGCACCGGATCACGGTCATCCACTTCGTGCCGTCCATGCTGGAGGAGTTCCTGCGCTGGCCCGGCGCCGACCGGTGCGCCTCGCTGCGCACCGTGATCTGCAGCGGCGAGGCGCTCACCCCGGGCCTCGTACGGCGCTTCCGGTCGGTGCTCGGCGCGGACCTGCACAACCTGTACGGGCCGACGGAAGCCGCGATCGACGTCACCGCGTGGCCATGCCCGCCGATCCGACCCGGCGACGAACCCGACCGAGTGCTCATCGGCAACCCCATCGACAACTGCACGCTGGTCGTCGTGGACGACCGGATGCGACCCGTGGCCGAGGGCGACACCGGTCAACTGGCCATCGGCGGACTCCCCTTGGCCCTCGGCTATCTGCACCGGCCCGACCTCACCGCTGCCGCCTTCGTGCCGTCCCCCGACTGGTGCCCGGTGCCGCGCCTGTACCTCACCGGTGATCTTGTCCGCAGGCACAAGGGCGGACTGGAGTACCTGGGCCGTCGCGACAGCCAGGTCAAGATCCGGGGCCGGCGGGTGGAGCCGCGCGAGGCCGAGGACGCACTGCGCGACCACGCGGCGGTGCAGGACGCCGCGGTGGTGGCGGCCGATGGCCCCGACGGCGCCCTGACCCTGTGCGCCTTCGTTGTGCCGGCGGCCCGGTCCGGTCAGAGCGCCACGACGGACGAAGAGCTGCGGCGATCACTGAAAGAACGGCTGACCGCCCTGCTGCCGGAGGCACTCGTGCCGAGCGCCTTCGTCCTCACCGACACCATCCCGCTGACGGGCAGCGGCAAACAGGACCAGCGGCAACTGATCACGCAGGCCCGCCGGCACCTGGCCGCTGCCGACACGCCCGGACCCGAGACCGAGGCGGCGCCCGACGATGCGCTGTCCGCCTGCTGGGCCGAGGCACTGGGGACGCTCCCCCAGGACGAGAGCACGGGATTCCTGGAGGCGGGCGGGCACAGCCTCGCCGCGGCTCGGCTCGCGGGACGGATCCTCGGCGGCTGGGGAGTCAGGCTGCCGCTGTCGCTGTTCCTGCGCGACAACGTCTGCCTGGCCGACCTGCGCAGCCGGCTCCCCGCCGACGCGCTTCCCGCCCGAGGCCGTTCCCGCGCCCGACGCCCGGCCGCGGACGCCGGCATCCCGCTCTCGCCCGAGCAGCGGCGGCTGTGGCTGTGGCAGCAGGTCCACGCCGAGTCCTCGGCCTACAACGTGGTCGGCCTGCTCCGCATCGCGGGCGACATCGACCCCGGCGCACTGCACGCCGCGTGCGTCGACCTGACTGCCCGCCACGAAGTCCTGCGCACGGTCTACGAACAGGCGCCCTCCGGCGAGCCGCGCCAGCGCGTCACAGCCGAAGCCGAGCCTTGGTGGCTGGAGGAGCGCAGCCCCCGCCCCGACCCGTCGCCCGCCGAAGTGGAGGCCTTCGCATCGCGCGTCTGCACACGGGTGTTCACACCGGACCGGCTGCCGCGCCTCGCCGCGGGCGTGCTGCACGGCAGCGGCACCGGATCGGGGAAAGCCTCGTATCTGGTGCTCTCGGTCGATCACTTGGCCTCCGACCAGCACACGCTCGACATCCTCCAGCAGGATCTCGCCGACCTGTACGCGGCTCGGGTGGAGCAACACCCGCGCGCGCTGCCGGAACCGGTCCAGTACCGCGACGCACTCGCCTCCGCCGAGCGGGACGAGGCCGCCGACCGCCAGGCCGACGTGGAGTTCTGGCGCACCTGGCTGTACGGCGTACCTCACCACCTCGACCTGCCCGGCCGCAGGCCGCGCACGGACCTGGCCGACCACATCGGCGAGGCCGTGACGAGCACGGTGGACCGCCGTACCGCCCGCGCGCTCGACGCGCTGTGCCGCAAGGAGCGTGTGACCGTCGCCTCGCTCGCCCTGAGCGCCTACGCACGCGTGCTCAGTGCCTGGTCCGGGCAGCGCAGCGTACTGGTGGGGCTGCCCATGTCCGGGCGGCGCACCCAGGAGGAGCACGAGGCCGCCGGATTCTTCGTGCGAACCGTGCCCGTGCGCATCGACGTGCCCGGGGAAGCGGGCACCCGCGACCTGCTGCGACCGGTGGCCGACGCGGTGCTGACGGCCGCCGACCACCTGACGCCGGACTTCGACGAGATCGCCGACGCCGTCGGAGCGCGGCGATCTCCGCACAGCCATCCGCTGTTCCAGGTGTGGTTCAACGACCTCACGCAGGCTGCTCCGCCCGCCCGCTTCGGTCCGCACGCCGCGCGCGCCCAGACCCCGCCCAGCACCTGGTCCCTGTTCGACCTCGGGTTCTATCTGTCCCGCGACCCCGACGGCGGATACGAACTGCGCCTGGCCTATCCCACCGCCCTGTGGGACCGCGACACGGTGAGGGACTTCCTCGACGCCTGCCGTCAGGCGCTGCTGTCGGTCCTCGACACCCCCGGGGAAACCTCCGCGGGCCCTGCCGAGCCGGAGCCTGCGCCCGCCGCCGTACGGCCGGACAGCAGCCGCGCGGGCGACACCTGCACGGCGCTCGTTCGGGCCGTACTCGACCAGGCCGCGCGCCGACCCGACCGAACCGCCCTGGTCTTCGGCACCGAAGCCGTCGACTACGCAACCCTCGCGCTGCGGCTGCGCCGCATCAGCGCCCTCGTACGCGAGCGCACCGCGCCCGGCCGGACCGTTGCGGTCCTCGCCCGCCGCCACCCCGAGCTGGCCGTGGCACTGCTCGGCTGCTGGCACGCGGGCCGTCCCGTGCTGCTGCTCGACGCCGCGGCCCCCGCGGTGTGGACGCACAGCGCGGTAACGGCCGCACGGGCCGACCTCGTCATCACGACAGGCGAGAAGGACGGCGACCCGACCACCCCCGTCACCACACCGCCGGGAGTCGACGTACTCAGCGCTGCCGAAGCCGCCCTGGCCGAGTGCGCCCCCGACCCACAGCCGGAGGAGTTCACCCCGGACGCCCCCGGACACATCCTGGCGACCTCCGGCACCTCGGGCGAGCCCGCTCTCGTGGTGCTGCCGGCGAACGCCCTTCCGGAGGCCATGCACTGGTACGCGCACCAGCTGCAGCTCGGCCCCGACGACGTCTTCTGCCTGACCACCCCGCCCGCCCACGACCCCGTGTTCCGCGCATGCGTTCTCCCCCTGGTACTGGGGGCTCGGGTGCACATCCCGCTGCCCGGGCAGACGGAGCGCACCGAGGAGCATCTGCGGCTGCTGGCCGACGCCGCGGCGACGGTCGTGCACACCACGCCTTCCCAGGCCGCGCTGCTGGCCGCGGCGGCGGGAGACCGGCGCCTGTCCGCCCCGCGCGCCGTCGTCTTCCACGGCGAGTCCCTGCACGACACCCAGGCGGCCGCGGCACGTGCCCTGGCGCCCGGCGCGGCAGTGTTCAATCTGTACGGCACCACCGAGACCCCTCAGGCCAGCAGCCTGCACCGCTGGTCGCCACCCGACGCGCAGGGTGGTGACCGCGCCGCCGTCCCCATCGGGCGCGGCACCGCATACCGCTCCATCGAGGTACGCGGGCCCGGCGGCCGCCCGGCCCTGGTCGGCGAGGTGGGCGAACTCGTCGTCACCGGCAGAGGGCTGGCCCTGGAATACCTGGGCGATGCACACAGCCCTCGACGGCCGGACGTCGCGGAGCCGACAGCGACGGGCACGAGCGGTGCCGAGGTACGCAGCCATGCCACTGGTGACCTGGCGCGCCGCGACCGGCACGGCGAGATCACCGTTGTGGGCCGGGCCGACCGGCAGGTGTCGCTGGGCGGTTACCGCGTGGAACTCGACGGTGTGGAGGCCGAGATCGCCCGCCTGCCCGGCGTGCGCCGCTGCGCCGTCGCCGTCGACCCCGCCGCGCCCGGCATCCTCCTGGCCTGGGTGTCCGGCCCGGAAGTCGGCCCCGATGACGAGCTCTCCACGCTCCTCGCGCGGCGCGTGCCGCAGTGGCAGCTGCCCGCACGGTGGATCCGCGTCGACAGCATCCCCCTGACACGGCACGGCAAGGTCGATGCCGAGGCGCTCATGCGGCAGCCGCAGGGGCGGCCTGCCGGCAGCGACCGGCCCGCCGCACCGCCGCAGATCGAGGCACTGGTCGACCTGATCGTGCGCAGGGCGCGCGCACAGGCTCCGGACGGCGACCGAGTGGGAGCCGACACCGGCTTCTTCGACGCCGGGCTCACCTCGCTCATGCTCCTGCGGCTGTTCGGCCGGCTCACCGCGGACGACGGGCTGCGCCTCGCCCTGGCCGACCTCTTCCGGTTCCCCACCCCCCGGGAGCTCGCCGCACACCTGGCGGCGGGCGGCGGGCCCGTGCCCACCGCATCGCCGACGCGCCGTGCGCCCGCGGCGGGCGCCGCGGGCGCCGTCGCCCGCGAGCGCACCGCCCGACGGGCGGCCCGCCGCACCCTGGGCAACCACCGCACCGCGCAAGATCCGTACGAGACCGTACGAGAGAGGAAGACCCAGCCGTGAGCAGTGAAGAAGCCGTCGCCGTCATCGGTATGGCGTTACGGGTACCCGACGCCGCGGACACAGAGGAATTCTGGGCCAATCTGCTGGCGTCCCGCGAGAGCATCCACCGCCTCAGCGAGGAACAGCTGCTGGCCGCGGGCGAGGACCCCGTGCTGCTCGCCGACCCCCACTACGTGCCGGCCAGGCCCCTGCTCCAGGACGTCGCCGGCTTCGACCACCGGTACTTCGGCATGTCCCCACGGGAGTGCGAACTGCGCAACCCGCAGCACCGGCTCTTCCTCGAGCTGTGCTCGACGGCGCTTCAGCATGCCGGCTGCGAACCGTCCGCGGTGGAGGCCGAGATCGGCGTCTACGGCGGCTGTGCCGCCGACCGGTACGCGGAGGACCACATCCGCTCCGACCCCGAACTGATGGCCCAGGTCGGCGAGATGGTGACGGTGGTGAACAACAACATCGACTATCTGGCCACCTACACCTCCTACCGCCTCGGGCTGCGCGGACCGAGCCTGTCCGTGCGCACGGCCTGCTCCTCCTCCCTCGTCGCCACCCATCTGGCCTGCCAGGCGCTGCGCCTGGGCGACTGCGACATCGCGCTGGCGGGCGGCGTCGAGATCGAAACCCCGTACGGCCGGGGCTACCGGCATGTGGCGGGCGGCATCGAGTCGGCCGACGGCCACTGCCGGCCGCTCGATGCCGAGGCGAGCGGCACCGTCTTCGGCAACGGCGGCGGCGTGGTGGTCCTCAAGCGGCTCGACGACGCGCTGGCGGACGGCGACCCGGTGTACGCCGTGCTCAGGGGCTCGGCGATCAACAACGACGGCCCCGACCGCCCGGGCTTCACCGCGCCCAGCTCGGACGGCCAGAGCCGCGCCGTCGCCGAGGCACTCGCGGTCGCCGGTGTCGACCCCGCCACCGTCGGCTATGTCGAACTCCACGGCACCGCCACACAGATAGGCGACCCCATCGAGGTGCACGGCCTGCACCAGGCGATGCAGGCGGTGGCCGACCGCGAGCTGCCGGCGCAGAGCTGTCTGATCGGCTCGGTGAAGTCGAACCTGGGCCACCTCGGCCCGGCCTCCGGCGTGGTCGGACTGATCAAGACGGTTCTCGCCCTGCACCACGAGCAGATCCCGCCGACCCTCCACATCCGCACGCCCAATCCGCAACTGAAGCTGGAGCAGACGCCGTTTCGCATCGCGGACTCCGTCATGCCCTGGCCGCGGCGCGCCCGGGAGCCGCGGCGGGCCGGCGTCAGTTCGTTCGGCTTCGGCGGCACCAACGCCCATGTGGTCGTCGAGGAAGCCCCCCTGCCCGTGCCCGCACCGCCCCGCCCGGAACGAGACGAGCTGCTGGTCTGGTCCGCCGTCGATGAGGAGGCCGAGGCCCGGGTGCGCGGCGATCTGGCGGCCGTGCTCGGCGAGCTGCCGCCGGAGGCCACCGCCGACGTGGCCTTCACCCTGCGACAGGGGCGCCGGGCGCTCCCGGTCCGCGCGGCCCTGTGCGCAGCCACACCGGCCGAGGCCGCGAAGGTGCTGGCCGATCCGGACGCCGCGTTGACCGCGCACTCGGACGGTGTGCGCCGGCACCCGGTGCTGACGCTGCCCGGACAGGGCTCCCAGTACCCGCGCGCCGCCGTGGACCTGGCCGCGCAGGTGCCGGAGTTCGACCAGCTGCTGCGCACCTGCCTGTCGATGTTCGGCGAGGAGCTGGGCGTCGACCTGCTGCGGGTGTGGCAGGAGGAGACCGACCCCGAGGTGACGGCACGCACCGTGCACGCCCAGCCGCTGCTGTTCTCCATCGAGTACGCCCTCGCCCGCACCCTGGGCGGCTACGGCCTCGAGCCGAGCGCGCTGCTCGGTCAGAGCGTCGGCGAAGTGGCGGCCGCAACCCTCGGAGGCGTCTTCGAACTCCCCGACGCCATCCGGTTCCTGGCCCGCCGCGCCTCGCTGATGCAGGAGATGCCGCCGGGGAGGATGCTCGCCGTGGCAGCCCCGGAGGAGGAGGTACGCGACCTGCTCACGTCGGGCGTCGCGGTCTCCGCCGTGAACAGCGCCCGCCAGGTCGTGGTCGGCGGCACCGCCGAGGCCGTCGACTCCTTCCAGCAACTCCTGGACCACCGCGGCCTCAAGTCCCGTGCCCTGGCCACCTCGCACGCCTTCCACACCCCGATGATGGCCCCGGCCGTGGAGGAACTGACCGAGCTGCTCGCGGGGTGCTCCCTGCGCGCGCCCCGCATCCCCGTGATCTCCGCGGCCTCCGGCAGGGTGCTCGAAGAGGCACAGGCCACCGACCCGGCCTTCTGGGCCGGGCAGCTGGTGGCACCGGTGCGTTTCCACAACGCCCTCGACACCCTCGCCGCCGACGAGCCGGCCTGCGTGCTGGAGGTGGGCCCGGGTCATACGCTCACCAGCCTCGCCCGGCGGCACGCCGGGATGCGGGCCGGCCGGCACCGGATGGTCGCCTGTCTGCCGCGCTCCGCGGAGCAGGCCCGCGACGACGGCGAATGGCCGGGGTTCCTGGCTGCGCTCGGCACGGCGTGGTGCGACGGCGCGGACCTCGACTGGGGCGCTGTGCCGCGCCCGGAGGGCGTGCGCCGGGTGGCGCTGCCCACCTACCCCTATCAGCGTCAGGAGTTCTGGCTGCCCCGGACCGGGCAGCCGGGGGGAGCGCGCCCGGGCAGTGCGCGAAAGGCGCAGGAATCCGCGCGGCATGACCAGGCCCCTGCACAGGAATCCGCGCCGCATGACCAAGCCCTTGGGCAGGCTCCGCAGACGCAGGCACCCACCGAACCCACGGCGGCGCAGGAACAGCCGCCTGCGCACCCGCCCGAGGGACCCGTCCTGGTGCTGCCCGGCTGGAGCCCCGCGCACTACGTGCCGGCCGCGCGGCGCACCACGCCCGGGGAGAGGGGGCTCGCCGTCGTGCTGCTGCCCGACGACACGGCTGCGGCCCGTGCGGTGCTCACCGCCGTACAACTGGCCGGCTACCGCACCGTTCAGGTCACATCGGGACAGGCCTACCAGGCGACCGACTACCGGGCGACGGTGCGTGCGGACCACCCGGAAGACCTGGTGTCATTCCTCGCCCACCTCGCAGAACGCTCTTCGGACACCCGCCTGCTGGTGCACGCGCGCACCTTCGGCCAGGTGCCCTCGGACGGCCAGGGCCCCGATGACAGTGGGACCGCCGCTTCCGACCGTGTTCTGCTCGACGAGGGCGTGTGGTCGCTGACCGAACTTCTGCAGGCGGCCGCTTCCGCCCAGGGAGCGGACGGCCGTCCCGTGCCGGTAGCCGTCGTGTCGCATGCGGCGGTCAGCGTCACCGGCACGGAGCCGCTCCTGCCGGCCAGGGCCGCGCTGGCGGGCCTGGTCCGCTCCGCGGCGCTGGAGTACGGGCACGGGCGGGTTCGCATGATCGACTCCTGGCAGGCAGCCCCGGCCGTCCTGGCGACGGAGCTGACCGCGCCGGCCGCGGAGCCGGTGGTGGCGTTGCGCCGCAACCGCCGCTGGCTGCCGGACCGCGTCAGGATCGAACCGGACGGCCCGCCCGGTTCCCTGCTGGAGGAACAAGGGGTCTACGTCATCACCGGGGGGCTCGGAGCGATCGGCCTCACCGTGGCGGAAACACTGGCCCACTCGGGTCTGCGCCCCCGGCTGGCGCTGCTCGGCCGGAACGCGGACAGCGCGTGGGAGAGGTTCGGGGAGCGCCTCGCCGCCATGGAGGCCGCCGGCGCCGAGGTGACGACGCACACTGCGGACGTCGCCGACGCCGCCGAGCTGGAGCAGGTCTTCGCTCTGCTGCGTCGGCAGTACGGGGCGGTTCACGGTGTCCTGCACGCGGCCGGGCTTCCCGGTGCTGGACTGCTGCGCGGCCGGGCGCGTACGGACATGGAGGCGGTGCTGCGTGCCAAGACGACCGGGACCAGGGTGCTGCAGGAACTTGTCGCCCGTACCCCGGGTGTCCGTTTCCTGATGCTGATGTCCAGCCGTGCCGCCCTCAACGGGCTGCTGGGCAGCGCCGACTATGCGGCGGCGAACGCCTTCATGGACGCGTGCGCGCTCACCGCGCCGCCGGGCCCCGCGGTCACGGTCAGCGTCAACTGGCCCGCCTGGCACGAGGTCGGCATGGCCGCCCTTGCCCCGGAACGGTCGCAGGCCGTGCCGAACGAAGACGCACTGGACGCTGCGGCCGGCGCGGCCACCGCCACGGGGGCGGTGCGCTGGAGCACGACGATACGGCCCGAGGACTGGGTCGTCGACGAGCACCGCCTCGACGGGCGTGCGCTGTTGCCCGCCACCGCCTATGTCGACCTGCTGGTGCGCGCCGTCTGCGAAGCGGCTGACGCCGACCCGCTCGAGCCGGTGGTGATCGAGGAACTGACGCTCTCCAAGCCGATGTTCGTCACCGCACCGACCGAGGTGAGTGTGGAGCTCACTCCGGCAGACGGGGGCGGCTGGGACGCGGTGGTGCACGCCGCCCCAGTGAGCGAAGGGACGCACGAGGGGCCTAAGGAGCCGGGCCGCGGCGGCGCACCTTCGGTGCCGGTGACGTACGCCCGGGCACGCGTCACGGCCGGTGCCGAGGCGGCCCCCGCACGGCCGCACGCGGATCTGGCGGTGCTGGGCTCGATGGGGAGCGTCATCGAGCAACGGCAGGTGCAGGACGCTGCCACCAGGTTCGCCTTCGGGCCGCGCTTCGGCTGTGTACGCGAGACGCGCCGGGAGGGCGACACCACCGTCGGCCGACTCGAACTGTCCGACGCGCAGCGCGCCGACATCGACGTTCACCGGGTGCATCCGGCCTTGCTCGACCGGGCTCTCGCCCTGAGGGTGAACGGCGACCGGGTGCCCTTCCACTGCCGTCGCATCGTCGTGTATGGAGAGCTCCCCGGCGCGCTGATGTGCCGGATGGTGCTGCGGCCCGAGCGCCAGGCCAACTCCACGGTCGACGCCGAGCTCTACGACATGCTGGGCCGAGCCGTTCTCACCGTCAGCGACTACACCAAGGTCGCGCTGCGTGAGGCAGAGACGTTCGGCGACAACGCGACCGCAGCGGTTCCGGTGGCGGTGGACGGCCGTGTGGCGGGGGATGCGCCCGCGATCGGCCTGACCACGGGCGTCACGCCCGCCGAGGGCACCGCCGCGCTGATGCGACTGCTGACGGCAGCGGTGCCGGCGCAGGTTGCGGTCGTCCCGGCACAGGAGTGGACCACCGCCCCAACGGCAGGTGACCCGACGGTTGTCGGCCGGACGGCGACGGCGACCGTGCCGCCGACGACACCGCCGTCCGCCCTCCTCACAGCCGCGGGCAACGGCGACGGCGGCACGGGAACCGGCACGACCCCTGCCGGGGACACCGCCCCGGCCCCGGCCGTCACCACGGCCGGCGATGCCACCACGGAAGTCTCCCGGCTCTACGCGGAGGCCCTCGGGCTGCCGTCCGTCCAGGCCTCCGACGACTTCTTCGACATCGGCGGCGACTCCCTGACGGCCGTGCAGCTGATCTCCAGGCTGCAGGACCGGTTCGGGGTGGCGATGAGCGTCGCCGACCTCTTCGATGCGCCCGCGCCCACGGCGCTGGGCGCGCTGATCAGTGCCAGGGCGGGCCGATGAGCAGGGATGTGACAACGGACAGTGAGGCGAGGATGAGTACCCCGGCAGAGGTGGCGTCCGGCACGCTCGTGCACGGTGCCGGCTCCATCTGGCGGGCCTCCCCCGGGCAGCAGCGCCATTGGGCCTACCAGCGGAGGTTCCCCCGGTCGGCGTCGTTCAACATCCCCGTCGCGGTGCTGCTGCGCGGCGAGTTGGACCTCGACACCCTGGAGCGGGCACTGCGCGCCGTCACCGCGCGGCACGAGTCCTTGCGTGCCTCATTCCGGGAGGACACCCGGGGGCTCGAGACGCTGCTGTGCGGCCCTGAGCGGATTCCCGTGCACCGGCACGACCTGCGCCGGCTGCCGGAGACGCAACGCATCGACCGCCTGCGCGAGATCGGCGCCGCCGAGGCGGCGCGGCCCTTCGACCTGGCGGCGGAACCCGTCCTACGGGCGCACTTCGTGTGCATGGCGGCCACCGAGACCGTGCTGATCGTCAATTTCCATCACATCGCCTTCGACGGCTGGTCTTCCCCGGTCTTCTTCGCGGACCTGGACGAGCAGTACCGCGCGCTACGGCATGGCACGACGCCCCGACCGGCCCCTGCCGACCGGTACATCGACTTCGCCCGCTGGCAGTACCGAGCACGCGGTGACCACGGTGCCCAGGTCGACTACTGGCGCGCTGCGCTGACCCCCGTACCGCCGTCCCTGCCCTGGCCGCAGGAGGGCCGGGACGCCGATGCGCCGTGGTGGGCCGGGGACATGGCGTGGCTGGGTGTGCCGCAGGACGTGGTGGGCGCGGCGCAGCGGACCGCGCGCGAGCACGGCACCTCGCTGTTCGCGCTCGGTCTGGCGGTCTACCAGCTCGCGCTGCACCGGCTGACCGGCGCGCCCCACTTCGCCGTCGGCACGCCCTTCGCGGGCCGCACTTCGCCTCGGTGGAACGACGTTGTCGGCTTCTTCGTGAACACCCTCGTCATGCCCTACCGCTTCCGGCCCGAGCAGACGGTCGCCGAGCTGGTCCGCGAGACGCACGAGAAGGTGATGCGCGGCCACGAGAACCAGGACGTCCCCTACGGCATTCTCCTGGACACGTTCGACCCGCCGACCGAGCCCGAGCGCACCCCCTACTTCCAGACCATGTTCATCCTGCAGAACACCCCCGCGCCGCAGCGGAGCCTGGACAACGCGTCCCTGCGCACCAACAAGCTGGTCACCGGCTCGGCACGTTACGACATCACCTTCTCGCTGGGGTGGCGCAACGGGGAGTTCGCCCTGGAACTGGAGAACCGCCCCCGTCTCGTCGCCCAGGACACCGCGGTCCGCCTCGGCACCGACTTCTTCGGTCTGCTGGCGGCGGCCGCGGCCGACCCGCATGCCGAGGTGGGGACGCTCCGGCCTGCCGAGGTGCCGGTGACCGTGCAGCGCCGGGGAGACCTGGAATCGGGGGTGGACGGCCTGTTCCGCGGCATCATCGGCGACTGGCGCACGACACCGCCCGGCAAGACCTCCGCAGAGGCGCACACGTGAAGCGATGGGAACACGAGGGACTGCGCATCGCCAGTGTCGACGTCGGCGAGGCGCTGGACCGAAACTGGTGGGAATGGGCGTGGCAGGGGGAGCCCCCCGCGGACGTCATCCGCGTCGAGAACCCCGCCCCCGAAGTGTGGCCCGCTCTCGAAGAGGCGGGGTTCATCACCAAGCCGGGCTGGGTCAACTGGCAAGCGGAGCTGCGCGATTCCGAGGACGCCTTCCTCGCCGCTCTCTCCGGCTCCGAGCGCAGAAACATTCGCCTGGGCAGGCGTTTTGCCGCCGAGCACGGCATCAAGGCAGTCGTGGAACGAGGGCCTTCCGCCACCTCTCTCGAGGCCTTCCTGGAGATGTACGACGCGCAGATCACCGCAATGCGCAACGGCATCCCCTACGCCCGTCGCCAGCAGAAGGACATCCTGCGGGACCGCGACTGCTACGTCGGGGTCTTCGCGTACCACAACGCCCGCATGGTCGGCGGCTGCCTGTGCCAGATCCGCGCGGACCAGGCGATGTTGCAGTTGCGCTTTGCCGCTGCGGAACCCTCCGCTCGGGGAGGGAGGCTTCAGCGGGCGGTCTACATGGACGCGTTCCAGGCGGCCCGGGATCTGGGGCTGTCGCGCATGTCGCTGGGCAACGACCCCACCCTGTACGGGCATATCGCGGATCCGGGGCTGTTCGGCTTCAAGTCGCGCCTCGGATTCGTGCCCGTCCCCTCCCATCTGATCGACCCGGACATCGGCGGGACCGAGGCCGATCTCATCCTGAGCATGAACGCGCTCGCCGACCCCTCCCTTCTCCTCGCCTACGCGCACACACAGCCACCGCAGACGCCTCGGCCCGACGGCCCCACCACCCGCCCACCGCTGCGGCTCGTGGTGCTGACTGCCAGAACGGACGAACACCCCCCGGACATCGCCCGCCATCGGGCGGGTTTCCTGACCCGCGTCGACATCCGCACGGTCCCGTCGAGACCCTGATGTCGCCGGCAGCGAAGAGAGGCCAGGCGGCCCGCGACGGGAGCCTCACGTCGACCAAGTGGGATCCTCACGTCGACCCGGTCGCGGTCACCAGTGAGCAGGGCGGTTGCGGGGTCATGCCGAAGGTGCCCCGGAGGGTCGGTCGGGTGGGTGAACACGGTTCGGGTGGCTCCCCCGGTGAGATCCGGCTGTCCCGCCCTCATCGTCTCGCGCTGATTCCACACTCCGGTCGGGTTGCCGCCGAAGGCCGGCCTGATGACCCAGCTCCGGGGAGGCGTCGACCGCGGCTGTCACAGGCCCAGAGGCTCGCACGAGCGGCCCCCCAGGCGGGCCGCTCAGGTGTGTGCCGTCGACGGAGGCTGGTGTCAAACTTCTTCCGGCGCAAGGGACTTGGGGCACCGCATCGTAGGGCGGAGCGGCGGAGCGGCGGAGCGCAGAGTAGTCTCGCCGCGAAGGATCCAGGCGGGCACCGTAGGGGTGCGGGGAGAGGCGGAGAGCGCACTGTGGTCAAGGACAGCCGGTCGGAGACGACCTCGATACCCTTCGACGTGCCGACCTCGGCGCGTGCCTACGGGTGGATGCTGGGAGGCAAGGACAACTACGACGTCGACCGCGCCTTTCTCCTCTCCACGCTGCCGCACTTCCCCGAGTGCGTGGACATCGCCCGGCAGAACCGTCAGTTCCTCTTCCGGGCCGTGCGCCACCTGACACGGGAAGAGGGCATCCGCCAGATCATCGACATGGGCTGCGGCCTGCCGACCGACAACAATGTGCACCAGGTCGCCCAGCTCTTCGCCCCGGACACCCGGGTCGTCTACGTCGACATCGACCCGATCGTGCTGGCACACGGCCGCGCACTGCTGGCCGACGACGCCTCGACCACCGTCATCACCGCTGACATGCGGGACCAGCAATCGGTCCTCGACCATCCCGACGTGCGCCGGCTGATCGACTTCAGCGAGCCGGTGGCCGTGCTGTTCCTGTCGGTGGTCCATCACCTCACCGACGCCGACGATCCCCGGCGGATCCTTCGCACGGTCATCGACCAGGCAGCGCCGGGCAGTTACCTGGGCCTGTCCCAGGTCGTCTCCGACGACCCGGTCAGGGGCGCAGAGATGACCGCGCACATCTCGGGCGGCGGCATCCCGTGGCAGACGCGCACCCCGGCCGAGGTCGACAGCTTCCTGGACGGGCTGGAGCCGCTGGATCCGGGAATGGTCGACCTCGTCGACTGGCGCCCCGATCCGGCCCAGCCGCCGCTCGCTCCAGTGCATGCGTCACTGGCCCCGTACCTCGGTGCCTCGGACACCAACAAGGGCATCTACGAGTACGGCGGGATCCTCCGCAAGCCGTGAGGCCCGGCACGGCACGGCCCCGTCTGATCGGTCCGGGCGTCATCGGGCTCTTACGCCCGGCCGCGGGAATGGGGCAGAAATGGTTTCACACCCTCCGCCGCACAATTGCTGTTTCTTCACAGACCTGAACGGCTCGTGAATTCTTTCAGAGGCGGCGCACACGTGAGGCGACACCGTGCCCGATCAGCAGATAAATCACCGCGGGCAGCCCGTAATTGAGGAGAACACGAAGGCCGTCCG
Organism: Streptomyces sp. ISL-10; assembly: GCF_018614575.1. GTDB lineage: Bacteria > Actinomycetota > Actinomycetes > Streptomycetales > Streptomycetaceae > Streptomyces. The sequence goes on along the minus strand of NZ_JAGGOJ010000008.1, from coordinate 155,160 downwards.
TGTCCATCGTGAAAATATCCTGTGACCACCACGCCAGCCAGTCCGCCATGCCTTCCACGAACTCGACGAAGACGTTCGACTGGTTCGCCTCGAGCAGGTAGAGCAGGATCCACAGCCCGAGGAACACGGCGGCGATGTCGGCGACCGTGTGGATGATCAGGGCCGCCCGACGCGCGCCGGACCCGTCCCCGTCGTGTGCGGAGCGGTGGCCGCCGCCCTGGTTGAGGTCGTATTGCCGCTGGTCCGGCAGGGGTTCGGTGTTGCTCACTTGAGTCCCAATCTGGCGCGTACACCGCCTCGACGGTACGGAAACGCGGTCACAGCCCAGAGGGAATTCACCGCGGTGGAGAAATCCCGGCCGTGACCGCCTGAGGGGGCGCTTTCGCGCCCCTGTCCGGAACTGCGCCATCCACGGATGAAGCGTTACACAGAGATCGAACCAGGTCCGTTTTCGACGGCTACGCCAATTCCTGCCGCACGGATGCCGCTCGGTCCGGATCTTCGCCCGCGTGACCCGGCGGCGTGAGAAATCCGTCGATCACGCGCCGGGCCTTGTGCACCGCCTCGTTGTCGCCGATGCGCAGGGCGATGTTCGCGGAGCCCAGAACCGCGTCGATCTGGAAGGCGGCCAGGTCGGCGTCCAGGTCGGCGATCTCTCCGTTGCGCACGGCTTCTCGCAGTTCACCGGCGAGGGCGGCGAGCCAGTCCTGGTGGTGGCCGAACAGCGCGTCGCGGACCGCGCCGGGCCGGCTGTCGAAGTCGGCGAGGTTCGCCGTCCAGAAGCAGCCGCCGGGAAACAGCGGCGCCTCGGCGTAGGCCACCCAGTGCTCGGTGAGTGCGCGGAACCGGGCGACGCCCCGAGGGGCGGACGACGCCGGGCGGACGACCGCGTCGAGGAACGCCTCGCGTGCGGACTCGACAGCGGCGGTCTGCAGTTTCTCCTTCGTGCCGAACAGGGTCTGGATCCCGCTCTTGCTGAGCCCGAGGTCGGTTGCGAGGCGGCCGATACTCAGCCCGTTCAGCCCCTCCAGAGAGGCCACGTCGGCGGCGTGGCGAGCGATCCCCCGGCGCGCCCGCGCGCCGCGCAGCAGGCGCCGGTCGGTGGTCCCCGCGTCGGCGTCCGAGCGATTCCCCGACTCGTTCACGCGCTCCTCCTGTCACACCCCTGCGAAAAGAATACGACCGACCGTACGTTACTTCGTGCGCCGATCGCATGCACTTCTCCGCCTCGGACCAGGCTGTACCGGCGGCGGAGTTCGTCACCGGGAGCCGCGAGATCGCGCTGCATCGGCCCGCCTGCGGCGTCGGCGGGGTTGATGTCCGTCGGTGGGGCCCGGCTGGACGACGTTCACCTCCTGGGACTTGCCACCACGACCGACTGAGCCGGCCGGGCGCCGCCCCTGCGGCTGATGGCACTCATGCCACGTGACCGACCACGGCCGGGAGCGGGACCACGGACGGGGACGGGGACGGGCGAGAAGACCGTGAGGTCACGGACGACGGCCGATCTTTGCAAAAGCATCACAGATACTGCCCAGGCCCTTCGGAGACCGCCGTTAGCGTTGCTGGCCGACCGAACCCACGCGCGAAAGCGCACAAGGCGCCGATGACTCCGGCAGCTCCGGCAGCACAGAAAGATTGCAGATGGACTACTGCTCCTCTTGTCGTCGGCACCTCAACGGCGCTCTGGTGTGCCCGGGCTGCGGCGCGTACGCGCCCGACATCGCCCCGCCCATGCACCGTGGCGAGGAGGCGGCACGGGAGCCGTTCCTCGCGGATAGGTCACCCGCCCGCCGGTCGTCGCCCGGCGACGCCGCCCCGCAGGCATCCGCGTCCGCGCGGTACGCGCCGGGCGCGGCCATATCGAACGGCGCCGCGGCGGACGCGGACGGCAGCCCGTCCGGCGGGCCGGAGACAAGCCGCACCCCGGGCCGTGCAGCCCGGCGGCGGCAGCTCGCCCGCTGGAAGAAGAACCGGCGGCGGGCCGTGGCCGGAACGGCGATCGCACTCGTCGGCGGCAGTCTGACCGTCGCCGCGCTTCCTTCGGAGTCGTCCAAGGGCAAGGCGAACGCGGTCTCGGCGCCGGACCCCGTCACCCCGGACGCGGGCCGGATGAACGCACCCGCCACGGCGTCCGCGGAGCCGAGCAGGCCCGCCACGCGACAGCCGGACACACGCCCCTCCCCCACCGCCGTACCGGGGCAGCGGACCACGGCCGTCACCATGGCCCGCACCGCCGCCACGCCCCCGCCGGCGCGCACCGCGTCACAGCCGGCCCAGCAGCCGGAGACGCAGCGGTCCGACGTACTGGCCCCGCGGCCCACCGCCGCCTCGACCGAGCAGCCGTCGGGCGCATCCGACACCGCTGAGAGCACGAGTGGCTCGAACACACCGGTCGATGACCGGCAGCCGGAGGCGACCCCGTCGCAGACGGCGACCACCTCACCCACCGAGGTGTGCCTGCTCGTTCTCTGCCTGGGCTGACGTCCCGACGCGAGTGTCACGCGTGCGGCGGGGCGCGGCCCGGCGCGCACCGTCCCGCCCAGCGGATCACGGCCTGTCGGGCGCCGCGGCGGACCCGATCGCACCGGCCGGAGTCGTACGGCGACGTCGCCGCATCACTGTCCCGCAGGCTGCCGGCCGGTCCCTTGACTGCGCGGCCGGGCGCAGGTGCCCACCGGGAGAGGTCTCTCGTCGACGCGGACGGGACCGAGCGGGGCCGACCTCCGCCACCGACCTCCGCCACCGGGGGACGCCGCGGCGCCGCTGAGCGGGCGTGCTGCCGCGCCAGGTCCGTTTTGTGCCGGACACAGGGGGCACACGCTCTGCATCCCACGGAGGTGAACCATGCCGGGACGCGAAGAGCTTCCTTCGACGCTGGAGCGTTCACCCAAGGACGCGCAGCGCACGTGGATCAAGGCCCACGATTCGGCTGTGGAGCAGTACGGCGAAGGCGAGCGGGCCCACCGGGTCGCCTTCAGCGCACTCAAGCACAAGTACGAGAAGGTCGCCGACCACTGGGAGCGGAAGGAGCAGGGGCGCAAGGGCCCCTCGGACCCGCGGGCGGCGACGCCGCGGCAGGCTCCCGCCCGCAGCGGTGAAGGCGTCGACGAGAAGGCCACCAAGCAGCACCTGTACGACCTGGCCCAGCGTCTGGACATCGAGGGCCGGTCCCGGATGAGCAGGTCCGAGCTGCTGGAGGCCATTCGCAAGGAGAACCGCTCGAAGACACGTGAAGCCCGGTCCCGGTGAGCGGGCCGTGCGGCAGTCACAGGGCAGGACGGCCGTTAGGGGGCAGCCTCTCGGGGCGGCGGCTCAGCCGACGCGTGGCCGGCTGAGCCGCCCGACTGTCAGCCCGCGCGAGCGGCACGCCTCCACCACCAGGGGCAGCGCGGCCAGGATCACACGCCAGAACCCGGCCGCGCTGTTACACGTGGTGACGTGGAGAAGGACGGTCGCACTCCCGCGCAGCGTCCTCGTGACGTCCGCGAGCACCCTCCCGTGAGTGGACGAGGCGGTCCAGTCGCGCCCCCAGGCGGACCAGAGCACCCGGGACAGCCCGGCCGCCGGGCCGTCGCCCATCGTCCGCCGGTGAGGACCCCGTAGGCCGGCCGTCCCCGGCCCAGCGCGGGGCCGACGGTCTTTCCTGAGCAGCGGCGGCGCGTGCCGGGGCCGTCCGGCACGCGCTCGTCGGGCGCGGCGCTCACCTGGGCTGCGCCGGATTCTGCGGCGTGCCGTGGAACGGCGGCCCCGGCCCCGGCGACCGGCCGATCGTCGGCGGATGCGGGGGCGGGCACCCGGGTGGACCGGCCGGGTGCCCGTTCGGGGTGAGCCCGCCCGGCGCAGCCGCCGGGCGGCACAGCCCCGTGTGGTTCCTCAGTTGGTGGGCCGGCGGCCCAGGGCCCTGACGATCTCGTCCGCGTTGTGGTAGGTGCCGCCCTTGGGGAGCTTCTGCGCCTCCGCCAGCAGCGGTCCGGGCGCGTGCTTCTCCTCCAGGGCCCGTACCAGGGCACTGCGGTCCGCCGGGAACGCCGTACGGTCGAGGTGCCGTGCGAACTCCAGGCGCAGAGCGTCGGCCTCTGCCTTCGCCTCGGCCTGATCGCGGGCCTCGCCTGGTGGTGGTACCGGTCCGCCGGGGCGCACCGCGATGTCGTCGTCCGCGGCGGGCTCCGGATCGTGGACCTCCTCCACGTGGGTGTGCTGCCCGGACCGGAGGTAGCCCTCCAGCTCGTGCTTCAGTTCGTCGTCCTCGCGCGGGCTCACCTGGTTGCTGCCTCGCTCCATGCTGTTCATGTCCTGGGCGCCTCCTTCTTCCTCCGCGGGCCCGGGGGCCTGCTGCGGGGCCGGGGGCCTGCTGGGGGCCGGGGGCCTGCTGGGGGCCGGGTACCCGGGCACGACGAACCCATACGAACCGGACATCCGGCAGAGGGCACGCCCTCGCGATCCGTACTGGAGCGGGGGGTGAGGCGGCTCAGGGCCAGGACGGTTCCCTGCGGGGCACGACGACCAGTTCGGAGACGGCGCTGCCGGGCGGCACGGAGAGGGCGTACACCAGGGTGTCGGCCACGATGTCGGGGCTCTGCAGCATGGAGACGTCGGCGTCCGGGAAGCGTTCGAGGATGAACGGGGTCTCCATGCCCCCGGCGATGATCCCGGTGACGCCGATCCCCTGGCAGTCCCGCTGGGCCTCCTTGAAAAGGGTGTGCGTGAACGCGCGCAGCCCGGACTTGCCCGCCGAGTACGGGCCGGCCTCGGTCCAGGTGCGGTTCGCCGCCGTCGAGAGGATGTTCACGATGTGGCCGCCGCCCCGCGCGATCATGCGGCGGTAGGCCTCCAGGCACAGATACATCGGGCCCAGGAGATTGGTGGTCACCACGCGGGTCACCTCGTCCGACGTCAGATGCTCGATCGGCTTGGAGACGTCCACCGCGGCGTTGTTGACCAGGATGTCCACGGCCTGGCCATCGGCGTCCAGATCCCGGAAGACGTCCGCGACCATCGCGGCGTCGCAGACGTCCATCTCCACGAAGCGGGCCTCCTGCCCGGACCGGCTCAGGTCCTCGCAGAGCTCGCGTGCCGTCTCCTTGCGCACGTCCGCCACGAGGACCGACGCTCCCGCCCCGGCGAGCCTCCGCGAGATGGCAGCCCCCAGTCCGCGGGCTCCACCGGTCACCAGTGCCTGCTTGCCTCGAAGATCGACCTGTACCGCGCTGCCCATGTCCCTGCCTTTCCTTGACTGCGCCGTCCCGGGTACCGCCGTGTGCGCCGGGAAACCACTCCGTCTCTCACTGTGACCCGGCCGGCCGCCTCCGGCACGCCGTGGTGCGCCGCCGACGAAGCGTCCGGGAGTGGCCGCCGTCACGTTCGTCAGGCGGAAACCCGCGCCGCGGCCGTCACTGTGAGCAAGCACACCAGAAGTACGCGTTCCCAAGCGGCACAAGGGATTTGGGGCTGGGCCGTGTCGGCGCGCGGCGCCGCGACCGTCGCTTCCGGTCTCGGTCTGCCACGATGGTCGACGCCGTTGCCCGGAGTGATTCGTCCCGGGTACCACGGCACCAGACAGATCCGGTGGAGCAGCCGCGCAGAGCAGCCGGCCGTCGAAGTCCGCCGTTTGCCGCACCAGCCTCCGGGCTCTCCTCCGGGTACCTCACTGTGTCTTCCTCCTCCGCCGTCCGCTCCGCCGCGCCCACGCCCGCTCCCGACGACCGCTCGCCCTGGCGTTCCCTCAGGTACCGCAGCATGCGCTGGTGGTCCGTGGCGAACTTCGTCTCCAACGCCGGCACATGGATGCAGCTGACGGTGCAGAATCTCCTGGTCCTGCAGATCACGGGATCGGCGGCGGCGACCGGTCTGTCCATGTCCGTGCAGGCGGCGCCCGGCCTCCTGATGGGCCTCGCGGGCGGCGCCGCCGTCGACCGCTGGCCCCGCAAGCTGACCGCGGCCGTCAGCCAGGCGCTGCTGGGCGCGGTGGCGTTCCTGACGGCCGTCCTCGTGGCCGTCGACCAGCTCAACCTCGGCATCCTGATGGCGCTGGCCGCCGTCACCGGCATGATCGCCACGGTCGACGGGCCCGCGTGTGCGCTGCTGGGCAACGACCTCGTCCGCACCGACGACGTGCCCTCCGCCATCGGCGTGGGCTCGCTGGTGCACAACGCCGGCCGGCTCGCGGGCGCCGCCCTCGCCGGTGTGACGGTCGCGTTCCTGGGCACGGCCGCCGCCTATGCCGCCAACGGGCTGTCGTTCCTGTTCGTCACCGGTGTCATTCCCTTCCTCCGTCCGGTGCACGAGGCGATCACACAGCCGCGTGGACAACGCGGCCCGGCGCGCACGCCGCTGGACACCGGGGGCACCCGAGGCGCGAAGCCCAAGGACGACATGACGATGCGTCAGGGCATGGCGTTCTTCCTGCGCCGGCCGCGCCTGGTCGCCCTCGCCGGCATCAGCGGCATCAGCGCCGTGTTCGGGCGCAACTACGGCCTGACGCTGGCCGTCCTCGTCACGGGTCCGCTGGCCGGCGGAGCCGGTGCCTTCGGCACGGTCTCCACGGTTCTGGCGGTGGGAGGCATTCTCGGCGCCGTGCTCGGTGCCCGGCTGCGCCGGCCCTCCGTACGGCTCGTCGGCACACTGGCGGCCGCGGGCGCCCTGCTCCAGGTGGTGGCGGGACTGTCTCCGTCGCTCGCGGTGCTGCTGGTCCTCGTCCTGCCCATGGCCGTGGTCGAGTCGGTGTCCGACACCGCCGGCACGACGGTCCTCCAGACGGACCCGCCGGCACATCTGCGGGGCCGCGTCCTCGGCGTCTGGGGCAGCATCCGCACGCTGTGGGGTCTGGCGGGACCCCCGGCACTCGGGCTGCTCATGGAACTGGCCGGAGCGCGGGGCGCCCTGGTCAGCGGTGGACTGCTCATCGCGGGCGCGATCGGAGCGGGCTTCGTGCTGCACCGCCGCCGTACGGCACCGGCCGTGGTGCTGCGCACGGAGGAACCGGTCGCGGCGGCCAAGCGGCCGGACCTGATCGCGGTGGCCTGATCCACCGGCCGCGGCTGTGTGCCGGCCCGGCCTGTGCCCGCGCGGCAGGCCCGGCCGAGTGGCGCAGGCCCCGCCCACGGCCGAACAGCGGCCGAAGCCGAACGCCGCCGCCTCGTCACTCACGGGGTTCAACTTCCGCCAGCCCCCCACGTCAGTGATTCACGGTCCAGGTCCGCGAGCCTGCGCAACAGCCCGCGCACGAGGCCGGAAGACTCGTCGGCCGCATCGATGGCCTCGATGCACTGCCAGTAGACGGATTCGTCGTCGGTGACCATCGCAACTCCGACGAGTGCGATGCCGACGTCACCGAGCAGTCCAGCCAGTGCTTCCAGAGTGCGCGCAAGATCCGAGACCCCGGTTAGCATCGCAGCCCTCGGTACGCGGGTGGCCCACACGGCCGCGTCCCGGTCGATGACGCCACACCCCCTGCTCCCGGCCTCGGCAAGGCCACGTGCCCCGCCTCGCAGGTCAGCCGGGCCGGTGACCGCCAGCGCCCCACCGATTGCCTGGACAAGCGCTTGCGCCTCCAACGCCTCCGTCAAGATGTTCTCCGTCGACGGGCTCTGCGCCAGGGCATGACGGCAGGTGGCGATCAGACGCGTGGCACGACTCGCGGAAGAGGCTGAGTCACCCGACGAGTACTGGGAATTACTGATCCTCTCCCTCATTTGCTCGCAGCGCGCGGCGGTGCCTTCGGGGTCGCTCCACATCTCGTCGACTGCACGCGCAGCATCACGGAGTCGGTCGTCGATACCCATGGATCAACCTCCCTCGTCCTCGCCGAGCAGCACTCTGAGTGCCTTGCGAGCGTGGTGCAGGTGAGTCTTCACCGACCCGGTCGAGATGCCCATGATGGCGGCGATCTCATCAAGTGGCAGGTCATACTGTGCCTGGAGCGCGACAGCCCTGGCCTGCTGCGCGGGAAGCTTGCGTACCGATTCCAGGATGTCCGTGCGGGCATCGCATACTGCGAACTGATCCCTGGGCTGCACGAATCGTGAATGGTCGGGAAGCAGGTGCGGATCCGTACTCAAACCGAGTTTACGACGCGCCGCCTGCGCATCACCAAGGCGTTGGCCTGCGACCTTGAACAGCCAGGCGCGGGGATTTTCGAGGCCGCAGACCGTCGTCCAGTACCGATGGGCACTGATCATGGTCTCCTGAGCGGCATCGTCGATCACGGACGCGTCGCCCTCAAGCCAGATGAGATACCTGCGCACCTGGGGCTCCCAGCGGGCGAAGAACCGTCCGAAAAGGTCCTCACCAGTGCCCACTTCCTCCCCCCGCCCCGGTGCCCGCATCTGCCTCGCCTTGCCGGTCACCTTCCCTCATTGTCGGCGTGCTGTCAGGCATCCGGTCAAGGATCACCCGCAGTGTTGCCCGGCGTTCACGCTCCAGCCCCGCACGGACCCGGCCACGGGCCAGTTCGTGCAGAACATCCCAGTGGCTGGAGCTCCCGTGACGGCATCGGACCATCAGACCGACGACGGCGACTACGGCGGGCGCCAGGATTCCCATCAGCTCAACCGTCATGCTGCCCTGCTCCTCACTCGCATGCGGGGCACTCGCCGCCACGCTTTGTGCCCACTACAGGACCGGGGCGGCCAAACGGTTGAACGCGAAGAGGTCCAGATCGCGTTCAGACGGCTGGAACACACCGGGGTCGTCAGACGGCTATCGACAGGAGAGCCGACTCGGCCTGGCTCGTCAGCGGACTCCTCCGCCGCATCCGCCTGGTGCGCATGCGGCTTCGTTGCTGCGGCCTGACGACGGGCTTGGGGAACAGCGGGGCAGCGGTTGGCGCCGAGAAGGATCTTGGTTCTGGCCTCTCACAATGACCGTTTGTGAGGCATCGAGGTTGACAATGCGTGTACTCGCTGCTCTGGCGACGGGCCCCACCTATGTCAGCCAACTGGCCCGAGACCTGGGCATCAGCAGGGCACTGCTCCAAGTGCACCTCAAACGGCTGCAGACGGTTGGGCTGGTCTCTGGCCACATCGAAGTGTCAGACGACGGCAAGGCGATGAAGTTCTACGAAGTAATGCCGTTCGCACTGTGCCTCACACCGCAAACACTGGCGACCGCATCCGAGTCACTGACGGACAGCGCCGACCGCGGCGAATCCACCAAGAAGGGGACCTGAAACAAATGTCCGATTGGCTCATCGAGCACGTCCTCAAGGATGTGGACTGAACACCCCTCTACCCGACGCCAACAGACGCCGTCCACCGCCTCAGCGAGGACGGCGCCTGCACGTCTGCCGGACCCACCGTTGGTCAGTCGTCTGAGCCGTCCTCGTCGTCGAGTGCAACCGCGTCCGGGTCGCGCAACGGACGCAGGCCGCCGCCGGCCGGTGTGGAGGCGGTGAAGCTGTAGCGGCCGAGCACGTTGAGATTGCGGTGCTTGAGCGGGAGAGCCGGGCGATGTCCTCGTCCCGGATCTCGTGGCCCTCGGCGCGGAGCTGGGCGACGGCGGCGTCGATGTACTTCGTCGTCCAGAGCACGATGGCGTTCAGGACCAGACCGAGCGTGCCGAGCTGGTCCTCCATGCCGTCGCGGTACGCCTGATGGATGGTGCCGCGCTTGCCGTGGCACACGTCCCGGGCGAGCTTGTGGCGGGACTCCTGCACGGTGAGCTGGCGGTTCATCTGCCGGCGGTAGGTGTCGTCGACGGGGTCGACCATCCGCATCAGGTGTTCGGTCTTTCCGATCCGCCCGTACTCGGCGAACGCCTGCCCCAGCGGGGTCGGGTGGCCCTCGCGGCCGAACATCCGTAGCAGGTCGTAGGCGCGGACCTGGTTGGTGACCAGGGAGCCCGCGACCCGGAGCATGTCCGGCCACCACGTCTCGATCTTCTCCAGGTTCACTCGGTTCCGCGCCAGCGGCTCCAGCACTTCGTACGTCCCCGTCTCCACCCCGGGCATCGCCGCCCGCCAGAACCGCTGGTCGTCCAGGTCCTTGAAGCGGGGACTGAAGTTGTAGCCCAGGATCTTGAAGATCCCGAACACGATGTCGGAGTACGAGGCGTTGTCGGTGGCCACCATCTCCGGCCTCACGCCGCCGTCCAGGTTCAGCAGCGCGTCCAGGATGTGCAGGGAGTCGCGCGGCGTGCCAGGCACGACCATCTGCCCGATGCCCGCGACCTGGTCGTTGACGGCGTTCAGCCAGGTGATGCCCCGCTTGAACCCGAAGTACTTCGGCGAGGGCGCCGCGCTGATCGTGCGGACCGGGACCACGAACCGCAGCCCGTCCACCGAGGCCAGCAGCCCGTCGCCCCAGTACGCCACGATCGGCACCTCGGACTGCGCCTAGATGAGCATCGCGTTCGCCGCGGCGATCGTGTCGGCACGCAGGTAAAACTGAGCGTGCGTGACGCCTTCTCCAGCTGCGGCAACGTCGACAGGCGTTCCCTCTCCGTGGCCCGCTTCGCCGTGCTGATCAGCCGGGTTGCCATCAGGACCTGGAAGAGGTCCAGGGCCTCGTCGATGGCCTTCGCCTCAAGGTGGCGCATCACCGCGGTGAGCATCGCGGTCCGCTTGGGTTCCTCGGCGCGCTCCAGGCTCGCCGCCTTCGACCCGAGCCCGTACCGGGCCAGCGAGGCCAGCCGGTTCGGCGGGACCTGCGACAGCCGCACCCGGCCCAGCCCGAACGCCCCGATCTCATCGACCCGCTCCAGCGACCGGGCGAACGCCGTGCCCGTCGTCCGCGTCGGCGGCCGGCGCAGCCGCTCCAGCTCCGAGAACCGCGCGCCCTCCGGCGTCACCAGCATGGCCACCAGGTCCCCGGGCAGCGCCGCATCCGCGCGGCGGGCCGCTCGCGCGACCGTGGTGTGCAGCCGCTTCTCCGCGACCGCCCGGACCTCCGACACCTTCCGGGCCAGCACCGACACCCCAGGCAGCAGCACCCGGTGCCGGCGCAACCAGCCCACCGCCTGGTTGAACAGCGCCACCGGCCCCTCGGCGTGCGTCCACGCCCGCCCGTGCAGGAACGTACGGAACTTCCGCCCCCACTCCGCATCGTCGTACTCGTGATACTCGTACGCGTCCCGTATCTCCCACGCGTGCTCGTACGCCGTCGGCTTGCGCTCGGTGTAATGCTTCACGCAGCTGACGTCCTCAATGCCGAGCTGCTCCCCGAGGTACTCCACCACCGCCCACGGAACGTCCAGCGGGTCGTCCGGCAGGAACCGGCCGATGTAGCGCACGGTGCACATCTGAAGGGCGAACCCGAGCCGGTTGTGATCACCGCGCCGCTTCGCGATCAGCTTGCGGTCCTCGTCGTCGAGGAAGAAGAACCGCTCCAGCTCCGGCCGGGTCGGCTCCTCGTTGAACTTCCCGTACGAAGCCGCCTGCTCGTCGGTCAAGAACTCCACTGGCATGGACCTGACGCTAACGACGCCCCCAGCCGCTCAACGATCTTCCGCCGAACCCCAGCGCCAGATCGATCACCTGCGCTAACCGCCCATGATCACCGGCTTAGCGTTAACGGCTGTACCACTGTTCCCCGAGGCCGGGGTAGCTGCCAGTGCTTCGGCTCTCTCCCATCTGGGGGCCCTTGGCGCGCCGCAGGCCCCGACCCGGTGCTTCAGTCCCGGCCACGGCCGGAAAGCGGCCGCCCCTGATCACCGCGCTGCCCCCGCGCTGCCCGCCGCCCATGCGGCTGCCGCCCGCGGCGGCCTCGTCCCAGGGACCCGGGCCACGCGGCCGCCTGCCTCAGCCCCAGCCCCAGCATCCGCCCGGTCCCCGCGGCGGCACCGCGGCGGCACCGCGGCAGGCCCGTGTCACCATCCCCGCCGCAGCCCGGCCGCGGGCTCAAGCCCCCGGCACCGGGGTTCTTCCTTCCCGTTGGATGCAACCGGAGTATTGCTCGCCCGGACGCGGTGGAGCCGGCTTTTTCGTTCGCGGCTCGCGGACGACGGTCCTCGTGCCGCGGGGGCCTGCTCCCCGCCATGCTGCGGGCAAGAGTCCCGGTCGACCGGATCCGAACGCGCGCGTGACACCGGATCACTGAATCACGGTGACCGCTTGGCAATGCGCCACGGAGAAGCTCATGACCGTCACATCCCAGACAAGAAAGCTTCCCATCGTGTACGTCCGTGGATTCGCCGGAGATGCTTCGGGATCAACAGCGTCGTCGAGGACCCTCTTCACGGTTTCAACGAAAGGTCCACCCACGTGCGAGTGACGAGGACAACAACCCCGGCTTCCACCGGTTCGAAAGGCCCTCTGCTCGGCTCCACCTCGACGAGGGATACGACCACCACCGTGTGGGGGTGGCCGGCATCCCCCTTCCGCGGAGTGCTTGGCCGCTTCTCGGCGAGGACGCGAAAGATCCGGCTGACCGTGTCGCCGTGGAGTTGATTCACGGGCTCCGCCCGCTGCGAGTCAGGCATCGGCCCCGAGTTGCAGATCGACCGGGACGGCCAGACGCTGATTGGGAGGACAAGCGCGCATGTCCACCGCCAAGCCCGTTGGGTTGAGGAATCCGGTTCTTTCACATGGCGTCGCCGCATGGAGCTGTGTCACATGCCTGGCGTTCGAGCCGCACCGGTGTCCCCATATTGCGGTACAGAGAGGTATTGCGGTACAGAGAGGCCGACAATGCATCAGATCGTTCGCGACCAATGGATTGCGTTCAACGACCCCCTCGAAGGCCGAGTCACTTTCATGTACCTCGACCAGAAGGGATGGGTGAGCACGGGGATCGGCAACAAGATCGATCAGACCGCCGCGGCCAACTCGCCTCCGAGCCCGGCAGAGCGGTCCGCCTCTCTGGCCCTGGCCAACGAGTTGGGATGGCTGGACAGCAGCGGTTCCCGGGCATCGGCGGAACTCATCGCCTCTGAGTGGGACAAGGTCAAGGCGCACCTCGATCTCGCCCGTCAGGGGCACACCGCCTTCAGACCTCCCTTCACCTCGCTGCACTTGACGGACGACGAGATCAACCGCCATGTGTTCGCCAAGCTGGATCAGATGGAGTCGTTCCTCACGGATCGCCCTGAATTCGCCGACTTCGCCTCCTGGCCGGCCAATGCACAGCTCGCGACCTTGAGCATGTGCTGGGCGCTGGGACCGGCGTTCAAGTTCCCGAAACTCCAAGGTCACGTGTCGGTTCGGAACTGGAACGGTGCGGCCGAAGAATGCCATTTCACTCCGGACGAGGGAACCATCAAGATCCGGAACAAACTCGACCGGGCACATTTCCTGCTGGCCCAGACCGTCCAGGACCAGGGCCTTCCTGCCGACCGATTGGCACTCGATCTGTCAGATGTGTTCGGTCTGCAGGGCGCGTTGCTCGCCCTCGGTTACGACACAGGACCACAGGACGGCGCGGACGGGCCGCGCACCCAGAACGCGGTCCGCAAGTTCCAAGGGGACAACGGACTCGACCAGAACGGATCCTCCAACGACCCGGGCACCCTCGCTGCGTTGAGCCCTCGGCTCACCGAGTCGGGCTTCACGGCGCTGGGTGTCTGACCGGCGGCAGCGTACGTGACCAGGGTCAGTCCGAAGTCCGGACACGACACCCAGGAACAGCTCCGGTGTTCGCCGAAGTTGTCGACGACCTGGGGAACTAAGGAGAAGCAACATGCCCACCACCAACGTAGTTGAGCTCTGGTGCTTGAAGCCGGCCACCGGTACGGACTTCGGCCATCTCACCCCGCACGTGAAAGGTCTGCTCTCAGGCTTCGAGAAGATCTTCATCGACGAGGCCGGCCAGGCGGTGGCAGCAACCGTCAAGGCCATTCCCGGGCTGGTGCAGGCCCTGGACGAGGTCCAGGCGGACCCGGACAACGTCTACCTCACCGTCAACGACTCGAGCGGTCTGGCCAACTCGGTGTGGCCGGGCAACGGAGAGACTCGCGACTTGAACAAGGGCCAGGTGGCGCACCCCTCCATCGCGATCCCCTTCGACTTCTCCATGTCGCTGACCCTCTGGGAGAGAGACTCATTCCTGAACGACGACGATCCGCTGGGCACGATCAGGATCGAGAAGGACGACACGGGCCGGGGGCACGTCGCCCAAGTCGCCTCGTCGGATGTCGAAGGCTCGTTCTACTACGTGACGTATCGCGTGGACCCCTGACCGCAGGAAAAGGACCGGGTGATCCATCCAACTCCGGTCCGCCGTACGCATCATCTCCTGCGGGAACCGGCGGGCCGGACGCGCGGGCGGGCCGGGGCTGGCTGCGGAAGGGTGCGGACCGCGTCGACGACCTCGTCGACGGCGATCCTCAGCAGCCGTTCGTCCGGCATCGGTCCGTGCGCGTCCCCCGGACGGGGTGAGTCGTCGCCGCCGGGATGCCACAGCACCCGGTGCCGGGCCACGGGCGGCGGCCCCCACAGCCTGGGTGAGACCGGGCCGAACAGGACGACGGACGGCGTGCCGAGCGCCGTCGCGAGGTGGGCGAGCCCGGTGTCGCCCACCACCACGCACCGCGCCTGCCCCACGAGCGCGGCGAGCCGCTCGAACGGGACGTCCTCCCTGCCGCCGAGCACCGCGCCGGTCGGCAGGCCCGCCTCCGACGCCACCCGCCGTGCCAGCGGCCCCTCGCCCGCCCCCGCGGTCACCACGACATCATGACCCGAGCGGTGCAGCGCTCCCGCCACCGCCGCGAACCGCTCGGGCGGCCAGCGGCGGGCGCCCGCGTCGGCACCGGGGTGCACCACGACGGCGCCGGGGGCCGGGGAAGGGACCGCGACGGGCGGGATCGCCACGTCGTCCGGGTCCGCGGCGATGCCGTACCAGGCGAGCAGGCGGCACCACCGGGCCCGCTCGTGCTCGTCCTCCCGCCACACCGGGCCCTGGATGCCGGGCGTTTCGGGGTGTGCGTAGGCGAACAGGCGGCCGGGGCGCAGCCGCTGGAGCAGCAGGTGGCTCGGTGGGCCGTTGCCGTGCAGGTCGGCGGCGACGTCGGGTTCCGGTCCGCTCCAGGCCAGTTCGCCGGGCACCTCCCGTCCGGCCGCCGTGGTCGGCAGCAAGCGGTCCACCAGGCCGGTGGCGGCGGCCGCCGCCGACAGCCTCCCGGGGGCGGCGAGAACGAGGTCGTGGCCGGGCAGGTGCCGGCGCAGCGCTCGCAGCGCGGGCACCGCCGTCAGCAGATCGCCGAGGCCGAGTGCGCGCAGCACCAGCAGGCGCGGCCGGGGCGCCGCCGTGCCGTCGCCGTCGCTGTGGGGGGCGGTACGGGCGGATGTGCTCACGGCACGGACACCTCTCTCAGGTCGGCGAAGGCGCTGACGGGGAACGTCAGGCAGGCGACGGGCCGGACCGTACGGCGGCCTCCGCCGCGCGGCGGGCCAGCAGGGTGGTCGACCGGCCGTCGAGATAGGGCAGGACGACCGCCTGGCCGCCCCAGGCCCGCAGGACCTCCGCCTCGGGCAGGTCCTCGACCGCGTAGTCGCCGCCCTTGACCCACACATCGGGGCGCAGTGTGCTCAGCAGCGCCGCCGGGGTGTCCTCGTCGAAGACCGCGACCGCGTCCACACTGCCGAGGGCGGCCAGGACCCGGACGCGGTCCGCCAGGTGGTTGAGCGGCCGCCCGGGGCCCTTGCGCCGGGCGAGGGACGCGTCGGAGTTGACGCACACGATGAGACAGTCGCCGATCCGCCGGGCGCTCTCCAGCAGCCCGACGTGTCCCGCGTGCAGGAGGTCGAAACAGCCGCCTGTGGCGACGACGGTGCCGCCCCGGGCACGCACCTCGCGGGCCAGGGAGAAAGGGTCCGTTTCACGGGTTCGCGCGGGCCGGGCCGGGGGCGGGGTGCGCCACAGGGCCGGATTGCCGGCACCGCCCGCCGCCACGAACGCGGCGGACTCGGCCACGGCGCGCTGCACGGCCTCCTCCGGCAGGGCGCCGTCGGCGAGTGCCGCCGCTGTCGTCGCGGCGAAGCAGTCGCCCGCGCCGCAGGGGTCGCCGTCGGCCCGGTAGGGGGCCGGGACGAGCATCGGGGTGCCTCCGCCCGGCAGGGTCAGCATGACGCCGCGCTCGCCCAGGGTCACGGCGACGGCCGCGGCCCGCCACCGGTCCGCCAGGTCCGATCCGCGTTTGGCGTGCGCACGCAGCGAGTCGCCCGCGCCGTCGCCGCCGAGTGCGCGTGTCTCCGCGGCGTTGGGTGTGACGATCCGCGCTCCGGGCACCGGCGCCTCGCCGCGTGGATGCGGGTCCCACACCAGCGGCACGCGGCGGGCCGCCGCCGCCGCCAGTTCCGTCCGCAGGGCACGCACCGTGTGCCGTCCGTAGTCGGCGACGAGAACGGCGTGGGCCTGCTCCAGCACCTCGCGTACGGCGGCGTCCGGCGCACCGGGCGTGCCGCCGCCGCGGTCGATGCGCACCAGAGGGCGACCGCTCGCCAGAACCCGGGTCTTCACGGGAAGGGAGCCGTCCAGCGGGAGTTCCACGAGCCGGACGCGCTCCCGCAGAGCGCTTCGTACGACATCGCTGGCCGGATCGTCGCCGAGCGCGGTCACCAGCGTCACGTCGCGCCCGCCTCGGGCGGCCAGCGCGGCGGCCAGCCCCGCGCCGCCGGGCCGTTGCCGGTCGGCGGTGACGTCGACGACAGGGGCGGGGGCGTCCGGGGACAGTCGGGTGGCGACGCCGTCGATGTCCTCGTCCAGCACGACGTCTCCGACGACCACGAGCGGCCTTGGCCCCGTCACGGCATGCTCCGGTGCACCGCTACGGGCCGTTCGATGACCGTCGCGGCGACGGACGCCGCCGCGTCGAAGCATTCGCAGAGCAGGTGCACGGCGACCAGGTGGGCCTCCTGCACGGTCGCCGTGGAGGACGCGTCGATGCACAGCGCGTCGTGGGCGGCCTCGGCCAGCGGGTTGGGTCCGGGCCCGGTCATCGCCCAGACCCGCAGTCCAGCCGCCCGGCCAGTCACGGCGGCGGAGATCAGGTTGGCGCTGCGCCCCGATGTCGACAGCAGGACGAGGACGTCCCCGCGGCGCCCGTGCGCGGACACCTGCCGGGAGTAGACCTGCTCGAACCCGTAGTCGTTGCCGATGGCGGTCACGCTGGACGTCTCGGCGTGCAGGGAGATGGCCGAGAAGGCGGGGCGTTCGTGCCGGTAGCGTCCCACGAGCTCGGCGGTCAGGTGCTGGGCCTGGGCGGCGCTGCCGCCGTTGCCCGCGGCCAGCAGACGGCCGCCGGCGGGGAGGACCTCGGCGAGGTGCCCGGCCCAGTCCGCGATCCGGTGGATGCCGTGCCGGCGGAAGCGGCCCAGCGCGTCCTGCAGCGACTGGCAGTGCCTGTGCGCGTCCTGGAGTGCAAGGTGTTCGCTCATCGTGGTCGGGAGCGGCGCGTCTGACGGGTGACGGCCGGGCCCGCACCTCCTTCGGGCATCGGTGCTGCGCGATGGTTCGGACGGCGTTCGTCTCAGATCGCTAGGTCGCTCCTGTCACGGCGTACTGGGCGGTGAGCACCGCGCTGTACACCGTCTCGGTGGCCGCGGCGACTCTGGGCCAGCCGTAGCGACTGAGGACGCGGCGCCGGCCGGCCGCCCCGCACGCCTCGCGCAGCGCCGGGTCGGCGAGCAGATCGGCGACGGCTCGAGCGAGGGCCTCCGGTGAGCCGGGGGGCACCAGCCTGCCCGTCGCCGGGTCGGCCACGGTGTCGAGCTGGCCGCCGACCGCGCTGGCGACGACCGGCTTGCCGCAGGCCATCGCCTCCAGGGGCACGATGCCGAACGGTTCGTAGTCCGCGGGGCACAGCACCACGTCGGCGCTCCGTATCAGCGGTGGGATGTCCTGCGAAGGGACGCCCCCGGTGAAACGGAGCCGGTCGGCGACTCCGGCCGAGTCCGCGAGGTGCCGCAGCCGGCGGACCTCCGGGTCGTCGTCGAGCCGGTCCGCCGCCGGGCCGCCGACCACCACGAGTTCGGCGTCGGGCAGCATGGTCAGGGCGGTGAGGGAGACCGCCGCGCCCTTGCGGGGGACGAGGCGGCCCAGGTGCAGCAGCCGGTAGCGGTACGGGCCCCGCTCGGCGACCGGCCCGGTCGGGGTGAAATGCTCGGTGTCGACGCCGCACGGCACGACGCTGATGCGATGGGCCGGGATGCCCATCCTGCCCAGCTCGACGACTTCGTCGCGGCAGGTGGCGATGACCCGGTCGCAT
This sequence comes from Streptomyces sp. ISL-10, assembly GCF_018614575.1. GTDB lineage: Bacteria > Actinomycetota > Actinomycetes > Streptomycetales > Streptomycetaceae > Streptomyces. The sequence goes on along the minus strand of NZ_JAGGOJ010000008.1, from coordinate 137,022 downwards.
CCCAGGCCGACTTCCTTCTCGCAGGCGATGCGCGCCGGCGGGCTCGTGTCGGCCTGCCTCTGATGGCGTCGCTTGACCGTGCCGAGTGCGTGAAACGTCTGCAGCAGCGGCAGACGTAGTTCGGCCATCGCTTCCAAGGAGGCGAGGCCGGACATCCAGAAGTGCGCGTGCACCAGGTCGGGCGGGCACGCCTGCCACTCGCGGGCCAGGTAGCGGCCGAACGCGAGCACATGGGGCAGGAGTTCGTCCTTGGGGATGCTCTCTTGCGGTCCCGCGGGCACATGGTGCACTTCGACGCCGTCGCGCAGCCTGACGCGTTGTGGGAGGTCGGGCGCGTCCTTGCGGGTGTAGACCGTGACCATGTGGCCCCGGTCGGCGAGTGCGCCCGCGAGGCGCGCGACATGCACGTTCTGTCCGCCCGCGTCGACGCCGCCCAGCGTGGCGAGGGGGCTGGCGTGTTCGGAGACGAGCGCGATCGACAGGGTCCCGACGGGGACAGGGCCGAGGGATGTCATGAGCGCACCTCCGTGATCAGTCGCTCCCAGTCGGTCAGGAAGCGTTTGAGCCCGTAGCGTTCGAGGGCCGCCTGGCGGGCACGCGCGCCGTCCTCGGCCGCGGCTTCCGGTTCGGCCAGATAGCGGCGGGCGGCCCGGGCGAGTACCTCGGGCCGGGTCGACAGCGTGCCGGTGCCCGGCGGGACCGCCTCCACCGCCTCGGTGGTGGCGAGCGCCACGACGGGCATGCCCAGGTGCATGGCCTCCAGCAGGGACAGTCCCAGGGAGGTCCAGCGCACCGGATGCAGGTACAGCCGGCGCTCCGCAAGGGCCGTGTGCAGGTCCCGCTGCGGCAGATCGGCCGTGCGGCACCTGTCCTCGGCCAGACCGAGATGTGCGGCGAGGCCCTCGGTTCGCATGCCGAAGACGTCGAGCGGCGCCGCCTGCGACAGGGCCGGCAGCAGGTCCGTTCCGGTGTAACGGCCGCGCCGGACCGGCTCGTTGACGACAACCGCCGCCCGGGCCAGCCGGCCGGTGTACCGGTGCCCTGGATCGACGATGCCGTGTTCGATGACCTCGGTGCGGGTGGAGCCGTTGTCCCAGAACAGCCGGTTGAAATGGGTGACATGGACGAGGGTCAGGTCGTCGCGGTCGGCGATGGGATGCCGCGTTTCGGGGACGCCGCCGTCCGGGGCGTTGTGCTCCAGGTAGACGGCGGGCACATCGTGGCCGGGGCGACGCCCGCCCAGCCAGCGTTCGGCCAGGCCGAGTTCGTGCGGGCGCTGGAGGACGACGAGGTCGACCGGTGTCCGCCTCAGCTCCTCCGGGGTCACCTCCCGGACCGAGTCCGGCCAGGAGAAGGTACGGGCGCGGCCGAGGCCGTCGGCGTCGCGGCGTGGTGTGACGGGAACGAGGTACGTGTGGGGCCCCTGGACGAACGCGGTCGTCCAGGACCCGTGAACGTGCCACAGCAGGATGTTCATACGCTCGCTCCTCGTTCTGTTCCCGATGCCCGGCCCAGCACGGGCGCGCTGCCCGCCCCGGCCGGAGCCGCCTCGGTGTCCGTGCCGCCGCCCAGTGCGGCGACGGCGGCGAGCACCGCGCTGTCGGTCACCGCGTCGAGGCAGGGATGACCCGGGACCGGGCAGCGGCGGGCTCTGCTCCCCGCACACGGCGCGTGCTGGTCGCCGAGCAGCACGTGCGGGACGCCGTACGGGCGCCAGCGCTCGGCCGGCACCACCGGCGCGAACAGGCAGGCCACGGGCGTCCCCACGGCGGCGGCGAGGTGCGCGGGGCCGGTGTTGCCGACCACGGCGACGCGGGCCCTGGCGAGGACCCCCGCGAGGTGGTGCAGATCGGTGGCGCCGCCGAGGTCGAGGGCGTGCTCGCCGGCGACGCGCGCGGTGAGCTCCTTCTCCCCCGCGCCGCCGGTGACGACGACGCGGTGTCCCTCGGCGGTGAGGGCGGCCACGGCCCGGGCCGCCCGCTCGGCGCTCCAGGTGCGGGCCGGTACCGCCGCCCCGGGGTGGAGCACGACGTACGGGTCCGGTCCGGTCAGATGGGTGGTGACGGGCGGGTCGCAGATGCGCAGTGCCCCGGGGTCGGCCGGGGGCAGGGGGAAGCCGGCGTCCCGTGCCAGGTCGAGCGCGGCCTCGGCCTCGTGGCGGCCCGGGAGCCGGTGGTGTCGCAGGTCCAGCAGGGCGCCGGGGTAGTCCTCGCTGTCGGCCGCGGTCCAGCGGACACCACCGAGCTTGAGCAGCAGGGCGACGGGCAGCGGGCTCTGGTGGTAGGAGACGAGGACGAGGGCGCGGTCGAAGCGGCCGCAGGACAGCGCCGCCAGCAGCTTGCGGGTCTCCTCCCCCGAGACGGGCGCCGGTTCGAGACCGACCCACGGCGCGTCGTACACCAGTACCTCGTCCACGCCCGGCAGCAGCCGCGCGGCCTGCTCGCCCAGCGGTCCGCAGAGCACGGCGGTGTGCGACGAGCCCGCTGCCACGGCCCGCACGGCCGGTCCTGCGAGGAGGACGTCACCGGCGCTGTCGAGGCGGACGACGAGGGTCCGGGGGGCCGTCATCGCCGGCCTCCCGGTGAACGGGGCGTCGTGGCCGCCGGGTCGGTGGGAGCCGGGCCGCCGAGGGCTCTCCCGGTGGCGGCCGGGCTCCCGAGGGCCCCCTCGGTTGCGGCCCCCTCGGTGCGGGCGGGGCCTTCCAGGACTCGATCGGTCGCGGCTCCCTCGGCGGCAGTCCAGCCGGTGACCGTCCCGGCTGCCACCGTTTGCGTCAGTCCGAGCACCAGGCGCACGGCCTGGAGCAGATCGGCGGCCGTCTCGTCGGCCGCCGCGACCTCCTCGGGCCGCGTCGCCGAGGTCGGCACCAGTACACCGCGGGCCCCGGCGGCGCGGGCGGCCGCGACGTCCGAGCCGATGTCGCCGATGACGACGGTGCGTTCGGGCGAGGCACCGAGCCGCTCACAGGCGGCGAGCACCAGGCCCGGCGCCGGTTTGCGGCAGCCGCAGCCGTCCTCCCGTCCGTGGGGGCAGACCGCCCACACCTCGAAAGGGCCGAAGAGCGCGTCCATCCGGTCTTGCACGGACTCGACCTGATGCCGGGTCAGCAGACCCCGGGCGACGCCCGACTGGTTGCTGACCACACCCACCGGTATGCCCAGAAGGCGTACGGCGGCGACGGCTTCCGGCGCGGACGGCATGGGTGCCACCCGGGCCGGGTCGCCGTTGTAGGGCACATCGGTGACGAGCGTGCCGTCCCGGTCGAACAGGACGGCCTGCGGAAGAGCGCCGTCCGCGCCCTGTCGTGCCGGGCGGGCGTCCGGGCGGGTGCCCCTCGGCCCGTCGAAGAGCCAGGGACCGGTCGCGGGCGGCCGATGGCCCACCGTGGAGGGACGGGTCATGGCAGCACCCGCTGCTGGACCGCCTCGCTCGGAGCGCGTGGCGGCCTTGTCGTGGCCACCGGGTCGAACGGCGCTGTACCGCGGTGCCTGAACTGGCCGCGCAGCCAGTGCCATGTCGCGGCGGGGGGAATGAGCACGCTGGTCAGCGCCATGGAGACGACCTCGTCCCGCGTCCGCGGGCCCGGCACGATGCGCGCGGCGGCGAGCTCGGCGGTGCCGGTCAGCCAGGCGGCGGCGAACCCCACTGCCGCGGCGGGCCGCCCGAGTACCGCACACGTGAGGGCGGCCACGGCCGACGCCGTCACGGCGAGGTGGCGCGGCAGGCGCCCGCGCGGCGCGTGCGCACGGGTCCACCAGTCCGGGCCGTGCAGCCGGTTCATCAGCACGTCGTCCGCGTTTCCCGCCTGGAGGCGTACGGAGATCCAGCGGTCGGCCGGGCGGACGGGGTGCATGGTTCTGCGCGTGCCGGTGGTCAGCGTCCAGCCGGCGCCGAGCACCCGCAGGGCCAGATCCGCGTCCTCCCGGAAGGCGCGCGGGAACCGCTCGTCGAACCCGCCGACGGCTTCCAGCGCCTCCCGGCGGTACGCCATGTCGGCGGTGATCCACCGTGCGGTGGCGAGCCCCGCGGTGTTGCGCTCCCAGTCCGTGGGCCGGCGGTCCGCCGGGAGCGGCACGGTGATGCGGGCCGTGACGCCCGCGGTCCGGTACGTCGTTGCCGCGAGGTCGTGCGTGAGGTCCTCGCCCCAGGTGGGGCCCGGCACCACATCGTCGTCGAGGAAGACGATCCAGGGTGCCGGACCGGCCGCCTGACGTCCCGTGTTGCGGGCCGCGGCGGGGCCGCGGGCGCGGCCGGGCACGATGGTGGTCACCGGCTGCAGAGCGGCCGGGACCTCGACCGGGAGAGGGGTACGGCCGGCCTCGGGGCGGTCGTCGACGAGGACCACCCGTGCCGGCTTCGGTCCGGCGGCGTCCGCCAGCGCCTGCAGACACACGTTCAGGCTGGCGCGTCCGAGGGTCGGTACGACAACGGCGTAGGCGGTCGCGGGGGACCACTGCCCGAATACGGTCATCGCATGGTCCCTTCGTCGAAGGCCTGGAAGAGTCCGGAGCGCCGGACGGCGTACGGTCCGATCGCCAGCAGGTCGACCGGGGAGGAGCCGAAGCACTCCAGCGCGTCGCGCGGGTCGTCGGCCATCGGCCTGCCGGCCGTGTTCAGACTGGTGTTGACGACCACGGGCAGGCCGGTGAGCCTCTCGAACTCGCCGAGCATGCGGGCGACGAGCGGTTCGCTCGCCGGGTCGACGGTCTGGATGCGGGCCGTGCCGTCGACGTGCACGACGGCCGGGATCCGGTCCTTCCAGGCGTCCGCGACGTCGTGGACGAAGAGCATGTAGGGGCTGGGCAGCGGTCCGTCGAAGATGTCCGCGGCGCGGTCGGCGAGCACCATGGGAGCGACCGGCCTGAACTGCTCCCTGCCCTTGACGTCGTTGAGCCGCTCCAGGTTGCCCGCGTGGCCGGGGTGGGCCAGCAGGGAGCGGTGACCGAGAGCCCTGGGACCGTATTCCGAACGCCCCTGGAACCAGGCGACGACGGCGTTGTCGGCGAGGGCCTGGGCGACGGTCGCGGCGATGTCCGCGGGACGTTCGAAGGGGACGGCCGCCGTCTTCAGCCAGGCGCCGAGTTCCGCGTCCGACCAGTCCCTGCCGAGGTCCGCGCCGGTCATGGGCTGCGGGTCGTCCCCCTCACCGGCCGCGAGCAGCAGGGCGCTGCCCAGCGCGGTGCCCGCGTCCCCCGCGGCGGGTTGCACCCATACGCGGGAGAAGGGGCCCTCGCGGGCGATGCGGGAGTTCGCCACGCAGTTGAGGGCGACGCCGCCGGCGAGGGTGAGCACGCTGTCGTGGGTCCTTCCGTGCAGCCAGCGCACGAGGTCCAGCAGGGTCTCCTCCAGTACGGCCTGCGCGCTTGCCGCCACGTCCGCGTGGTCCTGGGTCCAGGGCTCGTCCGCCCCGCGCGGCGCGCACAGTTCGGACCAGGGGACGGCCGTGGCGCGAAACCCGCCGTCGCCGGTGGGGTGCACGTGCTTGCGCAGTTCGGCGAGCATGCGGGGAGTGCCGTGCGAGGCGAGTGCCATCACCTTGAACTCGTCGGAGGAACGCAGGAATCCGAGGTGCTCGGTGAGCTCCTCGTAGACCAGGCCGAGCGAGTGCGGCAGTTCCTGCGCGTGGAGGGCCTCCAGCCGGTCGCCCACCCGATGGGCGGCGAGGTGGGAGGCCCGCTCGCCCCGGCCGTCGAGGACCAGGACCGACGAGGCCTCGGCATCGGGCGCGGCGAAGGCGCTCGACGCGGCGTGTGCCATGTGGTGCGGTACGAAGCGCACCGCCTGCGGGTCGAGGCCGGGCAGCGCCGCCGCGAGGAACCCCGGTGCCTGGCGGGCGTATGTCAGCCTGAGGTGGTCCCACGGGTCGTTCAGGCCCATGGCGTCCGCGGGGCGCGTGAGGGCGGGGTCGAAGGAGTACGCCACGGCGTCGAGGTCCTGGGGGCGCAGTCCGGCCCGCTTGAGGCACCAGGCGGCTGCCTTCTCGGGCAGTTCCCAGGCCGAGAACGGCACGGGTCGCTTGCCGTGCTTGCGCCGGGAGAACCGTTCCTCCTCTGCGGCGGCCACGCATCGGCCGTCGATGACCAGGGCGGCGGCGGGGTCGTGGAAGAGAGCGTTGATGCCAAGAATGCGCATGGTGGGCCAGGCCTTTCGGCGGATCTGGGCGGAGCCGGCCGTGCTGTTCGGGGCGGTCGGAAGGACTCGGCCGGATCAGCTGTCCGTGTGGGCGCGGAACCAGGCGATGGTGCGCCGCAGACCTTCTTCCGCGGCGACACGCGGCTCCCACTGGAGCTTGTCGCGGGCCAGGGTGATGTCGGGGCAGCGCACGGCGGGATCGTCCGTCGGCCGTTCGATGAAGCGGATCTCCGAGGACGATTCCGTGAGCTCGATGACCAGGCGGGCCAGTTCCAGCATGGTGATCTCGTCGGGGTTGCCGATGTTGACCGGGCCGCGCATGCCATGGGCGGCCGCCGCCAGAATGCCTCGCACGGTGTCGTCGACGTAGCACAGCGAACGGGTCTGGAGTCCGTCACCGGTCACGGTGAGGGGCCGGCCGGTGAGTGCCTGCCGGACGAAGGTCGGGACGGCGCGCCCGTCGTAGCCGCGCATCCGGGGCCCGTAGGTGTTGAAGAGCCGCACGATCGCCGTGTCGATCCCGTGGGCGTCGTTCTCGGCGGTGGTCAGGGCCTCGCCGAAGCGCTTGGCCTCGTCGTACACGCTGCGGGGGCCGACCGGGTTGACGTTGCCCCAGTACCGCTCGTTCTGCGGGTGCTGCTGAGGGTCGCCGTAGACCTCGGAGGTGGAGGCGAGTACGAAGCGGGCCCCGGCACGGCGGGCGAGAGCGAGGGCGTTGCGCGTACCGAGGCTGCCGGCCTCCAGCGTGTGCAGCGGCAGTCGGAGATAGTCGGCCGGGGACGCGGGCGACGCGAAGTGCAGCACCAGGTCGGGCGGCCGGTCGACGGAGAGCGGCTCGGAGACGTTCGCCTCCACCAGGGTGAATCCGGGCCGGCCCCGAAGCTCGGATATGTTCTCGGGCCGACCGGTGCTGAAGTCGTCCACGCAGGTGACGGCGGTGCCCGCTGCCAGCAGCCCGGTGCACAGATGCGAACCGACGAACCCGGCACCGCCCGTGACGACGGCGTGCTCCCAGGTGTGCGGGAAGGCGTTGGCCATGTCCGTCTCCTCTGTCCATGGGTGTCCATGGGTGGCGGCGGCCGGGGCCGTCGCCGTGCCCGGGCGCGCTGAGCGCCATGGCGCGGGGGTTCCGGGCCGGCCGCGTGGCCGGTCGTGAAACCTGCGATCACCATGCCGGGTGCCGCCGCCCGAGGCACGACGGCGAGGCATTCGGATGAATTACGGTGCGTGAAGGCATACGCGACGAAGCGTCCCTTCTCCTGGTCCTCCCTGGTGTGCGTGACCGGTTGCCGGATGCGGTCACGGCTGGCTACCCGCCACGCTGTGGCGTTCAGGTGTCCAGAAAACGGCGATCCAGCCGGGCGACCGGTGAACAGCCGGGTCCGTGGTGGCCGGCGGTGCCCTCGGCGCACGGGAGGACGCGCCGTGACACTGGGTCAGTGCGGCGCGGGAACGGGCGTGATGTGCGCGCTCAGGCGCTCCCTGCCGGCGGCGCGGCAGAACGTCCGCACTCGCGACCGGCAGCCCGGCCGCGAGCCCGGCTCAGTCCTGGGCGTCGCCCGTGCGCTGCGGCGCCGGCTCCGGCCCGTCGTCGGCGGCGCACTGGGCCCGGTGGCCCTGCGGGCGGTCGCACCGGTCCGCGTGCGGCCATGGTGTGAAGCTGCCGTCGCCGCGTTCCACCAGGAGCCGCTTGTCGTGTGCGAGAACTCATCGCGGACGGAGCCCGGTCAGGGCGGCGGTCGTGTACGCGGCACTCAGGCCGCCCAGGTCGTGCACGATGCCGATCTTGAACAGCGAGCGGGTCTCCGCGATCGCCTCGTGGTCGCCCGCCCGCATGACGACGCGCAGTTCGGGCGCGACCGCCAACGCGGCCACGCTCACCGCGATGTTGTCCAGGTCGTCCGAGGCCACCGCTGCCAGCGCCTGTGCCTTGAGCAGGCCGAGCCGGCGCAGGACGAACCTGTCCTTCGCGTCGGCGACGACGACGGGCACCCCGAGCGCCCTGGCCAGACGCAGGTGGGGGGCCTGCGGGTTCCGCTCGACCGCGACCACGCCGACCCCTAGGGCCTGCAGCCGGGTGCACAGCCGCAGCCCCACCTGTCCGAGACCCACGACGACCACATGGCCCGCCCGGGGCAGGGCCCGTGGCCCGACGATGCCGACGGAGCGCGGGGCGAGCAGTCGGTCGATCATGCCCGCGGTGAAGACGGCGGCGAAGACCAGGGTGACGAGCATCGCGGCGATCGAGAACACGGCATACCCGACGTCCGGGCCGTGCAGGGACACGGGCCCGACGGTGGACACCGTGCGCGTCGCCTCGAAGAGCGCCTCGACCGGTGGCCGGTGGTGCAGCGCCACCAGCCAGGCCCAGTCCGACAGCAGGACGGCGAGCAGGCCGGTGAGACCGGTCAGCATGATGCGTGAACTGCCGTCGTGAGGCCTCAGTTGACCCCGGACCTTTCCGAGCACGGCCCTGCGTCTGAGGGACCGCGGCGGCCGGTAGGGCTCCAGGCGTACGCCCTCCCCCGTCCAGCGCGCGCCGGCGTGGCCCGATGCCGTGTGGGTGAGGGCCAGCAGGTCGGGCTGCAGGCAGGCGGCCAGCAGGACCGGTGCGGCGACGTCGGCCGGTGAGGTGACCTCGCAGTTGGGGACCACGCGAACGAGCTGTTCGGCGACGGTCCGGTCGAAGAGGGTGACCACCAGCTTGACGTGCGGACGGATGTGTTCGACGGCGAGTGCGTAGCGCAGGGACTCGGCGTCGTCGTCGAGCAGGACGGCGACACCGGCCACTTCCTCGTCGAGGGCCAGTCGGAGGTCTTCGTCGGTGGGCTGGGTGACGTGGTGGACGGCGTGCCCGGCCGCTTGGAGGGAACCGCACACCTTGCGTGCCACGTCGCCGCCGATCACGACGAAGCGTCGGCCGGGTGCACCGCTCTCGGGAAGCGGAGACCCGGCCGTGCGGTGTGTGCGTCCCTCCGCGCGGTCGCCGGTGCGGGAGGGTTCGAAATCGGTGGCTGAAGTCATGGGTCCGGTCGGGTCGCTGGGGAGAGCGCCGCAGGGCCCGTCGGACCGCGTTGCGGCGGTACGCCGAGGGGGCGGCCCCGGGAGCCGGGGCCGGCCGCGACCTCCGATAGAGGCGCCACAAGGCGGAGGATGAGCGCGGGGGTCGCCCTGACGCGTCGTCCGGTGTGTCTCCCGAACGTAGGAGGGCTCGTCGGACCGCACCACAGACAAATGTCAGACGCTCGACAGCCCCGGTCAGACAGATGCTCAAAGGCCGGGGCGGTTCCGGGCGGCCCGGCGGTCGAATCGCTCCGACCCCCCAGCGGCCCGTATCAACCTGTGCCTACGATCCGGACCGCCGTAACCCGGCAGTACCGGCTGGAGGCGCAGAAGCGCCGTGCCGCCGGCGCGGTCCCGCGGCCCGACCGTTCAGCGACGGGACTCGGCCCGTGTGGCGCCGATGCCCGCGGCGACGACCAGTGCCGTGCCGGCGATCTGCAGGACAGCGGGAGTCTGCGCGATGAGGACCATGGCGGCCAGCAGGCTGACGGCGGGTTCCAGGCCGGCCAGCGTGCCGTACGTGGCCTTGCCGATCCGCTGGAGCGCCTTCATCTCCAGCAGGAAGGGCAGGAGGGGCATGAGCACCGCGATGCCGGCCGCGGCGGCGGCCGTCTGCCAGGTCAGTGCGCCGAGCGCGCCCGGGGCGCCGAACGGTGCCGCGGCGACCGAGGCGACCGCGAGCGAGACGGCGAGCGCGTGCGGTGCGGACAGGCGGCTGCCGACGTGCGCGGTGCCGACGACGTAGAGCGCCCAGCAGGTGGCCGAGCCGAGGCCGAACAGGACGCCGATCAAACTGGTGGTACCGGTCCAGGGCGAGGTGAGCAGCACGACGCCGGCCGCGGCGAGCCCCAGCCAGGCCAGCTCCCTGGTGCGGTGGGACGCGAAGACGGCCACGGTCAGCGGGCCGAGGAACTCCAGTGCGGTGGCGGTGCCGAGCGGCAGGCGCGCGGCGGCCTCCGAGAACAGGAGCATCATCCCGGCGCTGACGACCCCGAGGAGGCAGGTGGCCAGCAGATCGCGTCGGGGAATCGTGCGCAGCCTGCGCCGCAGGGACCCGCCGGTGAACGCGATCAGGAGCACGGCCGCGAAGGTGAGACGCAGCCAGGTGGTGCCCGCCGGGCCGAGTGAGGGGAACAGCTCGGTCGCCAGAGCGCTGCCGGTGTGGAGCAGCAGCATGGCGACGAGGACGAGGGCCGGGCCGGACATCAGGCGGCCGGGCGCCGGCACCGGGCCCGTCGCGGCGGGAGCGGTGCCGTCGGCGACGAGCGTGGCGGTGGAGGCGGGATCGGTGGAGGCGGTCACCGGGACATTGCACCGGGAGCCATCTGTTTCTGTCCACGGGCCGAAGGTGGACCGAACGGCCACGATCAGTGGACAATCGCGGGATGACCGCGGAAGACCCCTCGCGCCTCCCCGACCTCGGGCGGCTGAAGCTTCTGGTCGAGCTGCACCGTCTCGGCACCATGGCCGCCGTCGCGGCCGGTACCGGCTACGGCACCTCGGCCGTCTCCAAGCACCTGGCGGTGCTGGAACAGGAGGTCGGTGTGCGGCTGCTGACCCCGGACGGCCGCCGTGTCCGGCTCACACCGGCCGGTGAACGCCTGGTCGAACACGCCGTCGGCATTCTCGCCGCCGTGGAGGAGGCCCAGTCCGAGCTGCGCGGTACGGCGGACCCGGTGGGCCGGGTGCGCCTGGCGAGCTTCTTCACGGCGGTCGAGCCGGTGGTCCTGCCGGCGCTGGCCCGCCTGCGGGCGCTGTATCCGCGGGTCGTGGTGGAGGTGTACGAGCACGAGCCGGAACACACGGCACACCTGCTGCGCTCGGGGGGCGTCGACCTGGGGGTGGTGTACGACTACAGCCTGGTGCCGCGGGTGGTGCCGGCGGAGCTGAGTGTCCGGCAGTTCGAGGAACAGCCTCTGTACCTCGCCGTCCCCGCCGGGCACCCCGACGCGGACCGGCCGGTCGCCGTGTCGGAACTGGCGGAGTTCGCGGCCGTGGGCTGGATCGCCAACTCCCGCGGAACGGACGACGACGAACTGGTGCAACGCGTGTGCGCCATCGCCGGGTTCGTTCCGCGCATCGCCCACCGCGTGGACAGTCTCAGCCTGGTCAACTCTCTCGTGGGAGCCGGGCTCGGGGTGGCGCTGCTGGCTCGGTCGGGAATCGAACGGCACCGTACGGACGTCGCCTTCCGTCCGCTCGACCCGGTGGCGGGTCTGCGCCGCAGTTTCCTCCTCGCGCGCGCCGGCCAGTGGTCGTGGCCGCCCATCGCGGCCCTGGCGTCGGCGATCGCGGACAGCCCCGCATGACGCGCGGGCGGTTGAAGCTCGGTTCTCCCCCTGGCTTCGCCGGGGGCAGCCCAACGGTGCGTTCTCAGCGTGGGTCGACGGTCGATCGTGCTCGGCTTCCCCCAGACTTCGTCCGCGGGTGCCCCCACGTTCCTCGCAGCCTCCGCGCGTTCTCCCTCTCAACACTCGCGCGCCCCTTCGGCTCACTCGCTCCCCGGGCCGCTGTCTGCTGTGAGCAGATTCCAAGGACCCATGGCCGACGGCAGTGCTTGGGTGGCCGAATGGAGATCTTGATTCTGGGCGGTACGGCATGGCTGGGACGGGAGATCTCGCGGCAGGCTGTGGCGCGAGGGCACCGGGTGACGTGCCTCGCCCGCGGGGAGAGCGGCCCCGTGGCTCCCGGCGCGACCCTCGTCGCCGCCGACCGCGAGGGCCCGGAGGCGTACGAAGCGCTGCGCGACCGCGCATGGGACGCCGTCGTCGAGGTGTCCTGGCAGCCGGGCTTCGTGCGCGAGGCGCTGTCGGCCCTGGGGGACCGGGCCGGTCACTGGACGTACGTCTCGTCGGTCAGCGCCTACGCGTCCCACGCCGTGCGGGACGCCGACGAGTCGACGGAGCTGCTGGCCGCGGCGGACGGGAGCCGGGCGGGCCGTGAGCAGTACGGAGAAGCGAAGGTCGCCTGCGAACAGGCTTCGCTGACCGCCGTGGGCGACCGGCTGCTGATCGCACGAGCCGGTCTGATCGGCGGGCCGGGCGATGCCAGCGGCCGCTCCGGCTACTGGGTGGCCCGCGCCGCGCGGGACCCCGAGGGCCCCATGCTCGTACCCGACGACCCGGCGTCCGCGACGCAGGTGGTCGACGTGCGGGACCTCGCGTCGTGGCTCCTGGACACGGCGGAGGCGGGGACCACCGGAACGTATGACGCCGTGGGTCCTGTCGTGCCGTTCGGGGGGTGGCTGGAGCTGTCCCGTGCCGTCGGCGGGCACACCGGACCGGTGGTCGCCGCCTCTCCGGGATGGCTGCGCGCACGGGAAGTGGCCCAGTACATGGGGCCCGAGTCGCTGGCGATGTGGCTGGACGAACCGGGCTGGGAAGGGTGGTCGGCCCGCAGCGGCGGCGCCGCCCGGGCCGCGGGGCTGCGTCACCGCGACCGCAGGGATCTGCTCGCCGACACCCTCGCCTGGGAACGCACGCAGGGGCTGAACCGCACCAGGCGCGCCGGTCTCGGCGCCGCACGCGAACGCGAACTGCTCGACGCCCTGGACCGCGCGGCGGCCCCGGGGACGGACTGAGGCGACGGGCGGGCGTGTACGCCCGGTGGCACGTCGCGCAGTAGCCCCTAGCCGGTCATGCGCTGTGCCGCCTGCTCAAGGCACTCCACGACCTCGCTGTCGTCGGTCTGCGCGAAGTCGGCGTAGAACTGGCCGATCGCGAAGAACTCCCGCGGGGTGCCCAGGCAGACCAGGTCGTCCGCCTCCTTGCCGAGCCGCGAGGTCCAGTCCTGCGGCGCCACGGGGACGGCCACCACCAGCCGTGCCGGTCCCCTGGCGCGGGCGATCCGGCACGCGGCGCGCGCGGTCGATCCCGTGGCGATCCCGTCGTCGACCAGCACGACGGTGCGGCCCTCGACCGGCACCGGTTGCCGTTGCCCCCGATAGCGCCGGGCCCGCTCCTCGAGCACCACCTGCTCGCGCGCCTCGACCTGCGCCAGGTCCTCGGGAGCGACCCGGGCGCCGCGCACCACGTCATCGTTGATGACCCGTACACCGCCCTCACCGATCGCGCCCATGCCGAGTTCCGGCTGGTACGGCACTCCGAGCTTGCGCACCAGGCACACGTCCAGTGGCGCATTCAGCGCCCGGGCGACCTCCGCCGCGACCGGTATCCCGCCTCTGGGCAGGCCCAGCACCACCGGCTCGTCCCGTTCGAACTCCTTCAGCCGGGCGGCCAGTTGGCGTCCGGCGTCGCGACGATCCACGAAGAACACGATCGGTCTCCTTGTCCGGCCCCGGCCGACCCCCTTGCCATTCTCGTCCCGGCCACGCGTCACCGCCGCTGGGCGGCCTCTGCCTGCCGGGATCCACCCCTGGGCGGCCTCCGACTGTCCCGGATCCACCGCTGGGGGCTCCTCTGCCCGGATCCGGGCAGAGGAGGGACGCCCGGTATGCCACCGCGGCGGGCGGCAGCGATACGGTGGAGGTCATGGGCGGTGACCTCGTCACACTGTTCCTCAGCGGTGATGTGATGCTCGGCCGCGGTGTCGACCAGATCCTTCCGCACCCGGGCGATCCGGCACTGTCCGAGCCGTACATCAAGGACGCGCGCGCCTACGTGAAGCTGGCGGAAGCGGTGAACGGAACGATCCCCCGGCCGGTCCCGTTCTCCTGGCCCTGGGGCGACGCGCTGCCGGTGCTCGACGCCGCCGCACCCGATGTGCGGCTGCTGAACGTCGAGACCTCCATCACCGTGAGCGACGACGAGGCGTCCGGCAAGGAGGTCCTGTACCGGATGCATCCGGCCAATCTGCCCTGTCTGACGGCCGCCCGCCCCGATGTCTGCGTCCTGGCCAACAACCATGTCCTGGACTACGGCAGGCGAGGACTGGAGGAGACGCTCGCGGCCCTGGCGGACGCCGGCCTGCGCACGGCGGGCGCCGGACGGGACCTGGACGTCGCCCGGCGGTGCGCGAGCGTCCCTCTCCCCCGCGGCCGCCGGGTGCTCGTGGTCTCCCTCGGCATGGAGTCCAGCGGTGTCCCGTCGGACTGGGCCGCCACCGCACGGCGCAGCGGGGTCCACTTCGCGGCCGAGCCGTCGCCCGCGGTGGCGGCGGAGGTGACGGCTCGGCTGTGCGAGGCGAAACGGCCGGGCGACGTGACGGTGGTGTCCCTCCACATGGGGTCCAACTGGGGCTACCGGCTCCCCCGTGACCAGGTGCGCTTCGCCCGCGCACTCGTCGACGGCGGTGCGGACATCGTGCACGGGCACTCCTCGCACCATCCCCGGCCCGTGGAGGTGTACCGCGGCAAGCTCGTCCTCTACGGCTGCGGTGACCTGATCAACGACTACGAGGGCATCGGCGGCTACGAGCGCTACCGGGACGACCTGCGTCTGCTCCCCATCGCCTCGGTGGATCCCGCCACCGGCGCTCTTCACGAGCTGCGGGTCACGCCCCTGCAGGCGCGGCGGATGCGGCTGGGGCATGCGTCCGCCGCCGACTGCCACACCGTGCACGAGGTGCTGAGCCGGATCAGCCACGGCCTGGGCGTCCGTATGCATGCCGAGCCGGACGGCTCGGTCACGGTCCGGCCCTCCTGAGCACGGCCTGTGCCGCCGCGGTCCCGCATGGCGATCACCGATGACGACGCGTGATGATGGAACCTGCGTGTGCAACGGCACTCCGGCTGCCCGAAGGACCGGACGCCCGGAGCGATGCGCGTCCCGCGTCCGGCGCGGGCGGAGAGGGGAAGGGCCCAGATGTGCCGATGGCTTGCCTACTCGGGAACCCCGGTGCTCCTCGACTCCGTTCTGTACCGCCCCGCGCACTCGCTCATCGACCAGAGCCTGCACTCCAAGATGGGCGTCGAGACGACCAACGGCGACGGTTTCGGCATCGGCTGGTACACGCCCGGCATCGACACCCCGGCCGTCGTCAGGGAAACCGGGCCGGCGTGGAACAACCGCAATCTGCGCGAGATATCGGCCCACGTCCGCTCCCATCTGTTCTTCGCGCACATACGCGCGTCGACCGGTTCGGCCATCCAGCAGACGAACTGCCACCCCTTCCGCCACGGGCGCTGGCTGTGGATGCACAACGGCGCGATCACCGACTTCCACCGGCTGCGACGGGACCTGTGCCTGCTCATCGACCCGAAGCTGTTCGCCGACATCGAGGGGTCGACCGACTCCGAGGTCATGTTCTTCCTGGCGCTGACCTTCGGCCTCGACCAGGACCCGCCGGCCGCCATCGCGCGGATGGCGGGGCATGTGGAGAGCCTGGGCCGCCGGATCGGCGTGGACTACCCGCTCCAGATGACCATCGCGGTGACCGACGGAGATCGGCTGTGGGCCTTCCGCTACTCCAGCGAGCGCCGGTCACGGTCGCTGTACTACAGCGCCGAGGTGGAGACCCTGCGGGCGCTGCACCCCGATCTGACGTTCCTGGAGGGGATGTCCGACGAGACACGACTTGTGGTGTCCGAGCCGCTCAGCGGCCTGCCCGGCGCGTGGAACGAGGTCCCCGAGTCGAGTTACGGCCTGGTGCGCGGGGGCTCGGACTTCCTGCAGCCGTTCGTCCCGACGGTGGACGGCGGCGAAAGCGCGAACCGTGCGGTGCGGTGACGCCCGAGCACACCGCGCGGCGACGCCCGCACGTCAGCGGACCACGCCCTACGGTGACATCACCGGACCGCCGCACGGGCGACGCCCCCACCCCACCGGACCATGCCGTTTTCGGTGACGTCACGGGCCGCGCCGCGACGGCCACCTCACGCACAGGTCAGGCGTACGCATTCGGCGACCATCGTCCGCAGGCTTCCCGTGCGGGCCAGCATCTGCCGCTGGGCGCGTGAGCCCGTACCGTGCCTGAGCACGTCGGCCAGAGCCGCCTTCGCGTGCGGCAGGTCACCGGTGTCCTCCAGGGCGTCGCGTACATGCTCGAACAGTGCCCGGACCACCACTTCGGCCGGTGCGGGCCGCATGGTGGCCGGGTGGACGAGCTGGTCCTCCAGACCGGAGCGGCCCGCGCGCCACGCGGCCAGCCGCAGCATGCCCACGCTGTGGCACGAAGGGGGCTCACCGGCCCGCCACTGGCGGGCGGCGGTCTCCACCAGGCCCCGCACGAGCGTGGCGAGGAGGACCGTCGTGGCCGGGTCCAGGCAGACGTCCGCGACGCGGACCTCGACCGTGGGGTAGTTGCGCGAGAGCCGCGCGTCGAAGTAGATCATCCCCTCGTCGCGGAGCACCCCTGTGCTGATCATGGACCGCACCTGCTCGTGGTACCGGTCCGCGGAACCGAAGATCTCCACCGGTCCGGCCGACGGCCACCGTCCCCAGACCCGGCTGCGATAGCTGTGGTAGCGGCTGTCCCGCCCTTGCCAGAACGGGGAGTTGGCACTCAGCGCGAGCAGGATGGACAGCCAAGGACGGATCCGGTCGAGAACGGCGACGCCTTCCTCGTCGGACTCCACCGACACATGGACGTGGCAGCCGCAGGTGAGCTGTTCCTGGGTGGTGAGTCCGTACTGCTCCTCCATCCACTGGTACCGCTCGCCGCCCGCGATGACCGGATCGACGGGGAGCGGGGAGGTCGCCAGCGCGGCCACGCCTGCACCCAGGTTCTCCGCGCGGCGCATGGCCTCGGCCCGCCAGCGGATGATGTCCTTCGCCAGTTCGCCCATGTCCGTCTGCGGCCGGGTGGCGAATTCCAGCTGCTGACGCTGCAGCTCCGCCATGAAGGCGTCCTTCTCGCCTCCGGCCGCGTGTGAAGCGGCCAGTACGGCGTGGGACAGCGCTCGCGGTTCACCGGAGGCGACGTCCACGAGCAGGAGTTCCTCCTCCACTCCGACACTGCGCACGATCACTGCCCTTCTGGCAGGCGGGGCAGTTCGGCCCGCCTCCCGGGAGCGGCACCAGGCCGCGCCGCACTCGTCGCGGCGTATCCGGTGTAATCCCTTTGCCCTCAAAAACGCACCTGATGCCCGTCCCGGCGTGCCGGTCCGCACAGCGGTGCCGCACCGCCCGCGCCGTCCGCCGTGCCTGGTGACAGCCTCGCCCAGACAGGCTCCTGGCACCCAGGTCTCATGCGTCGTCCGTGTCGTCGAACCCTTCGGCCCGCAGTGCGAGCTCGCGCAGGACGTCGGCGGAGGTGACATCCTGCCGGCCCGCGTCGTGCACCTCGGCCAAGGTCACGAAGGCGACGGTGAACGCTCCGGCGAGCTGCTGGATCGCGTCTCCGAGCTCCTGCCCGATGATCTGGGCGATCTCGACGGCGTTCGCATCCGAGGGCACGCGGACGCTGGGCAGCGTCTCGTTCAGGAGGGCGGTGACGACGTCCGCCTCCTTGTCGATGTCATCGCGTGCCACGTCCTCCTCCAGCAGCCGCTGCCATTCACAGGCCTGGGTGAGAATGCCGATCACATGCCGGAGTACCTCGCTCTGCTGCATGGCGGGAGCATAGGCGTCCCTCCCGCCCGTCGCCCGGTCCGTCCTGGCCGAGTCGGGGCGCTCCCGGCGCGGGCGCGCGGGCCCTGTCGCGGGTAGTCTCGGGATTCGGAGCACCATCCGTTGTCCAGGTCCGGACACCGGGCCGAAGGACTCACAGCCGGTCTTCCCACTACCCGTTCCCGAGAACCAGGTGGTCGGAATGAATCCGTCGATGGACGACCGCCGCGCCTTCGCGGAGATCGAGCGCTGGCTCGCCCAGGACGATCCGGAGCTCGTCTCGCGCATGGACGCGCTGAACGGGCAGTTCGGCGAGGTGAGAAGCGAGACGCAGGACGAGCCCCGGCAGCGTGACTGGCGGTGGGTGGCCGCGCTGGTGTTCGCGGCGGTGGCTCTCCTCGGGCTGATCCTCACCGCGGTGCTCATGGCGCCGCCGGCACCGAAGAGCGATGTCAGCCCGCCGATCGGGCGTGCTCCGGCCGTGTCCGTGCACGCGCGATGACGCGCGGAGTCCGCGCGGGCGGCGCTCAGCGCACGAGAGGCCGCTGTGCGCGCCGGTGCGCCGGCCGACCCCGCACCGGCGCGTACGGCAAAGCCCCGGCGCGTACGGCAAAGGCCCCGGCAGTGGGGTCATCCGGTGGCGGATCCGGTGAGCGTCGCAAGCGTTCCCGTGGTCAGGAAAAGCCTGCGGACCAGGGGTGACCTCACCTCCACGATCCGGAAAGCGCATCCCTGCTCCCGGGACCGCCGCCGTGCCTGGATGAGGACGCTCAGGCCGGAGCAGTCGCAGAACTCCACCCCACTGAAGTCCACCTCGATGCGCGTCGCGCCGTCGGACAGCGCCGCGTCCAGGGCCTGCCGCAGCTCGGGGGCGGTGTCGATGTCGAGCTCTCCGGTCACGGACACGGTGGTCCGTGTGCCGTCCGCGATGACGATCGCATGCAGGGGAACGATGTGCGTCATGGCGGTGTCCTTCGTTCCGGGTATGACTCTTCCCGTCCTCTCCAGGGCCGCGTGCCGGCCGGTCTCTCCAGTCCGGCCGTCCTCTCGGCCATCGATCCGACCGATCCGGCCCGCACCTTTGCGCGGCGCCCTCAGGTGGGCTGGGGGCGGCCGAAGAGCAGGTCGTAGCCCGGCGGGAGCTGGAGCAGCAACCTGCCCATGAGCTCGTCACCGGCGGCGTCTGCCACCACGCTGAGGACAGCACTGGCATCCCACTTGGCGGTCTCCTCGGTGGCTCCGTCGATCCATGCCGCCGTGGCCCGGACGAACCGGTCGGGATCGAGCGGTTCGGCGGCCCGCAGCGGATTGAGCAGGATCAGGGCGTATGTCTCCGGCAGGCAGGCGGCCAGCTCGGACCGCTCCTCGCCCACCAGATGAGCGCCCAGCAGGGCGAGGACCACGCGGGCAGCCCGTTCGGCCTCGGACCTCGAAGGATATTCTCCGCGCTCCTGAACCGATTCCAGGAACGCCTCCCAACGCATGTGCACCACCGCTGTCCCCTTTCCGGCGCGGCGTCATGCGGAGCGGAGGGCGGGGCCGGGGAGGGGGAGATCGCTTGCCCCGTCCTCCGCGCTCTGCCGACGGGCGTGCGTCAGTCGCTGATCTGCTTGACGTCGGCGCTCGCGCCGCCGATGGCGATCTTGCGGGGCTTGGCCCGCTCGGCGATCGGGATGCGCAGCGTCAGCACACCGGCGTCGTAGTCCGCCTTGATGTGCTCGGTGTCGAGCGTGTCGGCGAGCATGACCTGCCGGGAGAAGATGCCCAGCGGGCGCTCGGACAGCTCCATCTGCACGTCCTCCGCCTTCTGGACCGGGCGCCGCTCGGCCCTGACCGTCAGCATGTGCCGCTCGACGTCGATGTCGATCGCGTCGGACGAGAGACCGGGCAGATCGAAGGCGATGACGTACTCGTCACCCTCCCGGAAAGCGTCCATGGGCATCGCCGACGGCCTGGACCAGGTGCCGGGTGTGCCGAGGAGCTGCTGGCTGAGACGGTCGAGCTCACGGAAGGGATCGGTGCGCATCAACATGGTGGAACACCTCCAGTCGTGACGGGCAAATGTGCCAATGCGCTTCACCTCTCTCCTGTTGTAACATGTCATCCAAAGGATGACAAGAAAGAAGTCATCGAAAGGGTGACAACTCGGAGGAGAGCCCCGTGCCAGCAGTCGACCGGCCGAACAGGCCCGCCCCCGCTTCCTTCCTTGCCGCCGCATCCGCGCTCGGCGTCATCGATCAGGCCGTCCGCGCCGCCCACGCCGCCCCGGACGGCGACGGCCGGGACGCGTCGGACACCACCGCGACGAGCGCGGAGCAGGCCCTCGCCACGCTGTTGCTCCTGCGCGAGGTCCGCAATCGGCTCGCCGGCTGGGAACCGGCGCTCATCGAGGCGGCCCGCCGAGCGGGCGCGAGCTGGGCCGATCTCGCCGAGCCCCTCGGCGTCACGAGCCGGCAGGCGGCCGAGCGCCGCTATCTGCGTCTGCGTCCCGGTGCCGCGGGCAGCACCGGCGAAGAGCGCGTGAAGGCCACCCGCGACCGGCGCGCCGCCAACCGCAGCGTCACCGCCTGGGCCCGGGACAACGCGGCGGACCTGCGCCAGCTCGCCGGGCAGATCACCGCCCTCACCGACCTCCCCCGCCAGGCACGCACGCCGCTCTCGCTGCTCGTCAGCGCTCTGGCGGACGATGACGCCGCCAGCCTGGTCGGACCGCTGGCCGACGCCCGCCCGCATCTGCGCCACAACCACCCCGACCTCGCCGCCCGGATCGACGGGATCACCCGTCAGACCGACCGGCTCCGCCGGAACAGCGACGAACAGCGCCGCACCACCGCCACCTGACGCCCGGGGCGCCGCCACCCGGTCTGCCAGCCGCCGTGACGGCCCCGGCCCCGTCGGCCCCCGTGGCACCGAGCGCCGTCACAAAGGCGCCGAAGCACCAGCGAAGTCTCCTCGACCTCCGCGCCGGGGCGGGGCGTGCTTCGGGTGTCCTCGACGGGCGACTACCGGCCGTTCAGGTCGCCGCGTGGCGACGGGGACTTCTGGAGTACGTGGATCAGTTCGTGCACCTGGCGACACACGACGGCAGACACGCGGGGCACCTGTCCGAGTGGATTGACCGGACCCGGCGCGCGGGCCGCCGGGCGCGCCCGGGCTCACCGCCCCGCGTCCTCGGGTGCGGCGGCCCCCGGCCGGAGGAACCAGTCGCACGACACATCGGCCACTTCCTCCAGTGCGCCGGGCTCCTCGAAGAGGTGCGTGGCCCCGGGCACCACATGCAGCCGGTGCGGCGTACGCAGTTGTGCGGCCGCATCATGGTTCATCCGCAGCACCTCCCTGTCATCACCGCCCACGATCAGCAGCACGGGTGCCTGCACCCGGCCCAGCACGTCGCCGGCCAGGTCGGGGCGGCCTCCGCGGGAGACCACGGACTGCACACGCACGGGCCGTTCCGCCGCCGCGACGAGCGCCGCAGCCGCCCCTGTGCTGGCGCCGAACAGACCCACCGGCAGCTCGGCGGCGGCCGGGTGCGCGCCGAGCCAGTCGACCGCCGCCTCCAGACGCCGTGCCAGCAGGCCGATGTCGAAGCGGTGCTCGGCCGTCACCGCGTCCACCCGCTCCTCGTCCTCGGTGAGCAGGTCCATCAGCAAGGTCCCCAGGCCGGCGTTCCGCAGGGAGGCGGCCACGGCTCTGTTGCGCGGGCTGTGCCGGGAGCTGCCGCTGCCGTGCGCGAAGAGCACCATCCCCCGGGCGTGCGGGGGAATCACCAGGTCACCGGCGATCACCGATCCGTCGGCAGGAATCGCAACCGCTTCCGAAACCGCTTCCGAGACCACCGCCACCCTCTCCCTCCATCTACCGTTTCGTCCATCCCGCTACGGGTAGCCCCCGTGCCCCGCGATATGCAGCTCAGGGCGCTCCGCCGGCCTGGGCCGAGGCCGGTCCCAGGCCGCCCGTCCCCCGGTCCCCCGTCCCGCGGTCACTCGGTCACTCGGTCACTCGGTCCCTCGGTCCCTCGGGACGGAGCGCATGAGCCGGTGGGCTTGTGTGCAGGCGCCTCGACCGGGGTCGGCGACGGACGGAATCGCGAGGTTCGTGAGCCGGTCCGATCCTGCGAGAGCGGCGGACGGAAGTGACCGTGTGCGCACAGCGACATCGTGCTCGTCTGCGTCGACCAGTGGCGCGGGGACTGCCTGTCCGCAGGGCGGGCACCCCATGGTCCGTACGCCCCACCTCGACGAGCTCGCCGGACAGGGCGTCCGGTTCAGAGGCGCGTACTCGGCGATCCCCACGTGCGTGCCCGCGCGGGCGGCGCTGCACACCGGGCTCCGGCAGACCCGGCACGGTCGCGTCGGGGTACGAGGACGGCGTGCCGTGGACGTCGTACCGCACCACGCCGGCCGGGGCCTTCCGGGAGGCGGGCTACCGGACCACGTGTGCGGGGTAGTCGCCCGTCTGGCCGGAGCGGGCGAGGTTCGGCTTCGACGACCTCGAACTCCACGACGGCTGCCTGCATGTCAGCCGGCGGCGCGGCCGGGACGCGCGTCTACGACGACCTGGCCGCCCGACACCGTCCCCGGCCCCGGCCCCGGCCCCGGCCCGGCGAACGGACGGCCGGCGAGCCTCCTGCTGTGCGGCGCCTGTCAATTGAGCAGGGCGCGGTCGCATCCGCTACTCAGCGACCTGCCGGATGTCATCCACATCCCGGCGCGCATCGGAACGTACGCCTCTTTGCGGACGGCAATCGATCCGCTGGGGAGGGGCTGGAGTCACCGCAGCCGGGCTCCGACGCGCTCGTCCCCGCGCTGCTGAACACGCTGCTGTTGTACCTGCAGCGCAATTGGTGGCTCGGCGAGCGGCAGAACACCGAGGGGCTGGGCCGCGGCCCTGCGCGACCCAGCCGTCACCGCCGCCCTCCAGGCCGTCCACGGCGAGCCGGCCCGGGCCTGGACGGTGGAGGAGCTGGGCACCCGCGCGGGGTTGCCCCGTGCCGCGTTCGCCCGCCGTTTCACCGCGGTGGTCGGCCGGCCTCCGCCGGCCGTTCCGGCGTGGTGGCGCATGAAGGCGGCGGGTTCCCTGCTGCGGGCCGACGACTCCCCTCTGCGCAGGCCGCCCAGCGCACGGGATGTACCTCGGAGTTCGCGTTCGCCAAGGCGTTCAAGCGCGAGTACCGGATGGCCCGGGACCGTACCGCAGACAGGGCTGATCCGCGGCAGCCTGCAACGGCGCGCGATCGCACGCCGGTTCGTCGAACGGAAGGCTTTCCTCCATAACAAGAGTCTGAGATCTTGCGTCCACCCCACACATCACTCGGCCCGGGGCAGGCGCCACCAGCGCCTCCGGGCCTTCGGAGGACGCATTGTTTTCCCACATGTCCACCCGGCTGAGACGCTCGGCCGTCGCCGCCGCTGCCGTCGCCGTCGGAGCAGCCGCGGCCCTCGCGGGACCCGTCCAGACCGCCCACGCCGCCCCGGCGGCGCCCGAAGCGGCCTCGGCCGCGACCGCCTCCTGGGCCGCGGGCACCCGCGCCTACCTGGTGATCACCGCGCCCGGTGACACCACGGCCGCCCGCAACGCCGTAACGGCCAACGGCGGTACGGTCTTCGCGTCCTACGACGCGATCGGCGTGATCGTGGCGCACTCTGCGTCCGGCTCCTTCGCCTCGGCGATGCGCGCCGTCGCCGGCGTCCAGCAGGTCGGCGCGACCCGTACGTCGGACGTGCCGGCCGACGCGTACAACCCCAAGCTCCCCGCGAATCCCGCCCAGTCGACGACCACGCTGACGGAGTCCAGCCGCTGGGACATGACGCAGATCAAGGCCGACCAGGCCTGGGCGGTGACCACCGGATCGGCCACGGTCAAGGTCGGCGTCCTGGACACCGGCGTGGACGACCAGCACCAGGACATCGCGCCCAACTTCAACGCGGCCGACTCGGTCTCCTGCGCCTACGGCAAGGCCGACACCCGCGCGGGCGCCTGGCGGGACGTCGGCACCCACGGCACGCACGTCGCCGGCACGATAGCGGCGGCCAGGAACGGCAAGGGCGTCATCGGCGTCGCTCCGGGCGTGAAGATATCCTCGGTACGCATCGCGGAGCCGACCAGCAGCCTGTTCTTCGCGGAGAACACCATCTGCGGCTTCATGTGGGCCGGTGACCACGGGTTCAAGGTCACCAACAACAGCTATTACACGGACCCGTGGCAGTTCAACTGCCCGGACAACGCGGACCAGGCAGCCATCATCGAGGGCGTCCGGCGCGCGCAGGAGTACGCCGAGAGCAAGGGCTCGCTCCAGGTCGCCGCAGCGGGCAACTCGAACTACGACCTGGCGAACAAGACGACCGACAGCGAGAGCCCCAACGACTCGACCCCGGTCACCCGCACCATCACGAACGCCTGCATCGACATCCCGACAGAGCTGCCCGGCGTCGTCACGGTCGCCGCCATGGGCAGGGGCGATGTCAAGGCCTCGTACTCCAACTTCGGCAACGGCGTCATCGACGTCGCCGCCCCGGGCGGCGACGGAGCGTACGGGGTCTACTCCACGCTGCCGGGCGGCAAGTACGGCAACATGAACGGCACGTCGATGGCCTCCCCGCACGTGGCCGGCGTCGCCGCACTGCTGGCGAGCGTCAATCCCGCCTACGCGCCCGCTGACATCAGGGCCCGGCTGGACTCGCAGGCGAATGACACCGCCTGCCCCTCCGACAGCCGCTGCACCGGTACGACGGCCCGGAACGGGTTCTTCGGCGAGGGGCAGGTCGACGCCCTGAAGGCCGTCGGCGGCAGCACACCGCCCACCGGAACGTACTTCGAGAACACCGCCGACATCGCGATCGCCGACAACGCCACGGCCGAGAGCCCGATCGCGGTCTCCGGTGTCACGGGCAACGCGCCCGCCACGCTCAAGGTCGGTGTGGACATCCAGCACACCTACCGCGGCGACCTCGTCGTCTCACTCGTCGCGCCCGACGGCACGGTGTACCTGCTGGAGGACTTCCCGAACAACGACGGCACCGACAACGTGGGCAAGACGTACAGCGTCAACGCGTCGAGCGAGGTGGCGAACGGTAGCTGGAAGCTGCGGGTGCGGGACATCGCCTCGCAGGACACGGGCAGGATCAACGCCTGGAACCTGACCTTCTAGGGTTCCTCGTACGGCGGCGGCCGGACCGGGCGCAGTGCCCGGCCCGGCCGCCGGTCGTTCAGTAGACGCTCACCTGGTACTTGCCGAGCGCTTCCTTGACGGGCTGGTAGAAGGTGGTGCCGCCGCTACGGCAGTTGCCGCTGCCGCCCGAGGTGAGGCCCAGTGCCTTGCTGCCGTCGTAGAGCGGCCCGCCGGAGTCACCGGGCTCGGCGCAGACATTGGTCTGGATCATGCCCCTGACCGTGCCGCCGCCGCTGTAGTGGACTGTGACATTCAGGGCGGTGACGGTGCCGCTGTGGGTGCCGGTCGTCGATCCGGTCCGCTTGACCGATTCGCCGACGTAGGCATCCGCCGCGGAGTACCCGCCGGGGTGGCTGAGCGAGGCGTTGTCGTAGCGGACGAGCGCGTAGTCGTTGCCGGGGAAGCTCGATCCGACGGTCGGTCCGATCAGCGTGCTCTGCGATGAGTTGGCGTACCAGGTCTTGGCCACGTCACCGCAGTGTCCTGCGGTGAGGAAGTAGTACGTGCTGCCGCTGACGACATTGAAGCCGAGGGAGCAGCGGTAGCCGCCGCCGTAGATGGCGTCACCGGCGGAGCCCAGCGGAGTGAAGACTCCGCGGTCGCGCTCGATCCTGATCGCTCCCGCTTCGGCGCCCGCGGCCTTCTTCAGCTGGTCGATCCCGGACTGGGACACGGTGCTGTCGGCGGTCACGACGACCCGGCCGGATGCCTCGTCGACGTGCCAGGCGGTGCCGCCGACGCCAGCCTTCAGTACGGCGTCGCTCACCCGGGACAGCTGGGTGGCGCTGTAGACCTCCGGGGAGGCGGCTCCGGCGTTCGGCAGGCCGGCCGCGGTGACGGCCACGACGCCGGCGGCGACCGCGAGCAGGCGGGTGCGTCTCCTGATGCCGGTGTTGGTGCGGTTGTTCCTCACTCGATCTCCTCCTCAGGAGTTCAGGGGTCCGACGGATGGCGGACCGTGAGGTGCAGCCAGGAGGGACACCTTGAGGGGATCGGCCCTCCATGATGTGCCCCTGTCAATCACCGGGTGTGAGTATGAGCCGCTGTCAGGGGCGGGACAAGGGTGCGGACGCAACACCGAAGTTGCTTTCCCCCCGCAACGGAGGGACAGCGCTCGTGGCGACACCGCTGTGCCGAGACCTGTTTTGCCGTCAGGTGTCCTTGCGCATCGGCTAGTTTCGCAGGCATGAAAGCTGTGACGATGAACCGCTACGGCAAGGCCGACGACCTGGAGCTCTCGGACCACCCCGACCCCAAGGTGGCCCCCGGCGAAGTGCTCGTGCGCGTGCGGGCGGCAGGGGTGAACCCGGTCGACTGGAAGCTCGCGCAGGGCGGACTCGACGCCATCATGGAAGTGCGTTTCCCCCTGATCCCCGGCTGGGACGTGGCCGGGGTCGTCGAACGCGTGGGGCTCGACGCGGACGAGTTCGAGATCGGCGACGAGGTGTACGGGTACGTCCGAAAGGACAGCGCGGAGCTCGGCGGTTACGCCGAACTCGTCTCCGCCCATGTACGGATGCTCGCCCGCAAGCCGGCCTCGATGAGCTGGGAGGAGGCTGCGGGGATGCCCCTGGCGGGACTGACGGCGTATCAGGCAATCCGGCGCGTGGACATCAGCTCGGGCGACACGGTTCTCGTCCATGCCGCCGCCGGAGGCGTCGGGTCCCTCGCCACACAGATCGCCGTGGCCCTCGGCGCCCGTGTCATCGGTACGGCGAGCGAGCGCAACCACGCCTTCCTGCGCGAGCTGGGCGCCGAACCCGTCACCTACGGCCCCGGGCTCGCGGAGCGGGTCAGGGATCTGGCGCCTCAAGGAGTGGACGCGGCCCTGGACTTCGTGGGCGGCGAGGCGGTCGACGTCTCCCTCGAGCTCGTCGGCCGACCGGACCGGGTGGCCTCCGTCGCCGACCCGCAGGCACCAGCGAAGGGCGCGCGTTACGTGTGGGTCCGTCCGGACAGCGCGGGTCTTACGGCGCTGGCCGCCCTGGCCGACGAGGGGAAGCTCACGGTGCACGTCGACCAGGTGCTCCCGCTCGCCGAAGCTGCCGAGGCATGGCGTATCAGCGAAAGCGGTCACACCCGCGGGAAGCTCGTGCTGCGGGTGGACTGACACTTCCCTCGGGCGCGGCGCTCCGGTCCCGGACAGCGCACTGGACCGCCACCTCGTCGGTGGCGGTCCAGTGCGGGTGTCGTCGAAGCGGCTCAGCCGCGGACGATGTTCTCCGCCTGCGGGCCCTTCTGCCCCTGCGTGACGTCGAACGTCACGGCCTCGCCCTCACGCAGTTCGCGGTAGCCGTTTCCCGAGATGTTCGAGTAGTGGGCGAAGACGTCGGGGCCTCCGCCGTCCTGGGAGATGAAGCCGAAGCCCTTTTCCGCGTTGAACCATTTCACCGTGCCGCTGGCCATACCCGTCCTTCTGTCCATCTGGGGGAACAGCCCGCTTCACGAGCAGCTCCGGGTGCCGTACTGGAGCACCCGGCATCCGTTCTACCCCGTCCGCCCCATGGCTATCCGCAGGCGCGCGTGTTGTGTTACCCGACAGTGTGAATGGTGGGGGTTACTTCAGCCCGGGGGTACTTGTCGGCGGGGGCGGTGACCCGGGTGCGCAGGGTCTGCGCGTCGACAGACGGGCCGAGGTCCTCGGCGACGGCGTTGAGGACGGGGCCCTTTCGGCTCGGAGGAGATCAGGCGGGCGGCGTGGGCTGCGCCGCGCGGGCCAGTTCACGACGGGCGCGGATGAAGGGACGCGGCCGGTCGACGGCCAGGACCGCCGTCGTGCGGCCGTCGCGTTCGTAATGCGGCCAGGGCCAGGTGGGTCGGCACCACGTAGGTCGGTGCCACGTGCGTCGGGGCCACGTGGGTCATTGCGACACGCGGTCAGGGCCCCTCCGGTCAGGGCAGCGGCACGCCGCGCGCCGTGAGCCACAGTTCGTACCACTCCTCGTGGCTCAGTTCCGGGGGCCGCTGCACGGCGTCGCGACAGGCGCGGATCCGTTCGGGGCGCGCGGTGCCGATGACGGGGGCGATCCGGGCCGGGTGCCGCCGCAGCCACCACAGCAGGACGGTCTCCGGCGTGGTGCCCTTCGCCGTCGCCAGCGCGTCGATCAGCTGCGCGGTCGCCTCCTCCTCGGGCGTCTCCTGCAGACCGGTGAAGCGTCCCTGCGCGAGCGCGCCCCATGCCTGGAGCGCCACTCCGTTCTCCCGGCAGTACTCGAGCGTCCCGAACGGAAAGCCGTTGGCCGCCGCTGCCGGGGTGTTCACCAGGACTCCGGCCTCCAGCCAGTCACGCCGGTACAGACTCATCTCCAACTGATTGGCCACCAGCGGGACATCGAGCCGTGCGTGCAGCTGCGCCATCTGGGCGGCGCCCATGTTGGACACACCGAACCGGCGCACCAGCCCCTGCCGGTGCAGCCCGGTCAGCGCCTCGGCGATGTCGTCCGGGTCAGCCAGCGGGTCCGGCCGGTGGAGCAGCAGCACGTCGATGACATCGGTGCGCAGGCGCGTCAGGCTCTCCTCGACCCGCCGCACGACGGTCCGGCCGCGCAGGTCGTAGATGCCGGGCCGGTCGCCGTCCGGGAGCCGGATGCCGCACTTGGTCTGCACGACGATCCGTTCGCGCAGCCCCGTGTTCCTGGCCAGCACCTCGCCGAAGACCGCTTCGGCCTTTCCGTGCCGGTAGATGTCGGCGTGGTCGAAGGCGGTGATGCCGCACTCCAGCGCCGCCTCGACCGCCGCCTCGGCTTGGGCGATCTCCTGCGCGCCGTAGGGCTCGGTGTCCCATGTCCCGCCGAGTCCCATGCACCCGTAGAGCACGCTGTCCCGGCGTGCGTCGTCCTGTGTCGTCACGTCGGCCACCCTATGACGACCGCCGATCCGGTCACGGCCGCGACAAAAGCACCGCAACCCGCTGAGAGCGGTCCCTTTGCCAACTCCCTTCTCACGCCTCGGCCAGCGGGACCGGACCCGGCCGGCCTTGGGGATGTTGACCATGCCCCAGCGGCGGCGTACGCGGGGGACGTTCAGGTCCCGGCCCTCGGGATGTCCACCGACGTCACCGACCGGAAGCGGCCCTTGAAGTCGGGGGCGTCGGCCCGGCCGTCCCAGCAGTTCTTCCAGGCCTGGAAGTACGTCTTCAGTACCGCCTGTGCGGCCTGCGCGGCCAGGACCCCGAGCCAGTCGACTTCCTTGCGCGCCCGGCGTATCGCGGCATCGGCTGCGGCGAGGGACCTGCGACGCACGGCCGGAGCGCCTTTCCGCCGTGGGCGCACCGGTGGCGGCCTCACGGCGGTGCCGGGTCCCGGCAGCGGAAACCGTCCGCCGCCGGGCCCGGTCGGTTCACCGCCGGTTCAGGTCGCCTGCAGTCATACGGAACCGGACCATGTTCGCGTCGCTGCTCCAGCGCCGCAGCCCGGCCTTCTCCAGTACGCGGACCGAGGCCGGGTTCGACAGCTCCACCTGGGCGTGCACGGTGTGCACGCCCGGTGCGGTCAGGGCGAACTCCGCGAGGACGCGGGTGGCTTCGGAGGCGTAACCCCGGCCACGTCGGGACGGCACGATGCCGTAGCCGACTTCGAGTATCCCGTCGGTGGGCGGCCAGAACAGACCGATGGAGCCGACGACCACTCCGCCGGCCCGCTCGATGATCTGCCGGTGCCCGTACGCGTTCAGCGCCTGAGGGTTCTCGGTGAGGTAGCCCGCGATGAAGCGGTCGCCCTCGGCGGGGAAATCCTCCGCCCAGTGCGCCGGCCTGACGTCGGCGAGGACTGCGGCGAGTTCACCGGCGGACCATGGCCGCAGCACGAGGCGATCGGTGGTCAGGTCCGCACCGGTCGATGGATGAGAAGACACGCGACTCTCCTGGTCGTCTTGGCGACCGGGCCGCTCACGCTCCGCGCGGGGCCCGGACAAGGGCATGCTGATGAAGGGACCGACGGGCCATATTCATCAACCTCCCTTGTCGCAGCGGCAGTCGCGGCATGTGCGCGCGCCCCGGCATCGTACCAACCCGCCCCTCCCCGGGGGCTCACCCGCCCGTCAGGCCCACGAGGAACCGGGTCTCCGCGTCGTCACGCCCGGCGCGGATCCGCGGCGCCGCGACGAGTGCGGCGGTCGCCCGGCACCAGCCGAGGACGCGGTCCGGTGACAGGCCGGGGACCAGTGCCGCCAGGTCCTCGATCCTTCGCATCAGCGCCCGGAGGTCCGCGACTCCGGCCAAGGCCGGGTCCACGGCGTCGAAGTCGGGGTCGCCCAGCGCCGGCCTGGGGTCGATGGCGACCAGCCGGTGGCGTGGGCCCGTCAGCACGTTGGCCGCGTGCAGATCCCCGTGAACGAGCCCAGGCGGGCCGCTTCCGGCCAGCTCACGGGCCCGGGCACGGGCTCTGTCGAGTGCCGGGGCGTCGAGTACGCCGCCGGGTCCGGCCGCCGCCCTGCGCCCCGCGAGTCGGAAGAGGAGGTCCACCCGGTCCGTCAGCGGCCTCAGCGCCGAGCCCCTGTCGGGAGCGCGACCACCGGCGCGAAGGTCGCGCAGCAGCGCTGCGACTTCTGTCAGCCGCGGGGGCGTGCCCTTCACGTCGGTCCCCGGCTCCACCGCCTCCAGCAGCAGGGCGCCGCGGTGCGGGTCCGCCGCCAGCAGGCCGACGACGGACGGGATGTCCGCCCAGACGCGCAGGGCTTCGGCCTCCTCGGCGGCGATCCGCGTGTCGGGCGTCAGCTTCAGCCATGCGGCCGCCCCGTCGGAACGGCGGACGCAGCGGAAGACCCGCGAGGTTCCGCCGCCGCCCGACGAGAGGAGATCGAGGCCCCACCGGTCCGCCGACTCCGCGACACGTACGGGCAGTTCGTCGCACCAGTCCAGTGCGCCGGGCCCGAACCGGGCCACGAGCCGCTGCCGCGCCTGCGGCGGGACGCCGACGGTCTCGCTCATCACACCTCCGCCTCCACCGGTCGGCGGACCCGCCGCCCCCACCCGCCCCATTCCATCAGCCGGGGCAAGCCCCGGACCCCGTACCGCCTTCGGCGGGTCCTCGAACTCCCCCTGGGCTTCGCCCCGGGGCCCGGACGGGCTGAATTCGCCGCCGGGCCCGCGTGGCCGGGCCCCAGGCCCCTACCCCGCCGACCGGCGGGTGCGGCCTCCGGTCATGGTCGGCAGGACCGGTGCATGGGCGACCTCGTCCGCGGGGGCGGCCACGGGGTCGAGGGCGAAGGCGGTGAGGTGCGCCCGGTGGCCGGAGTGATCCGGCCGGACACCTCGTGCTCCCCACCGGCCACCGCAGCGTGGTGGTGCAGCCCTCCAGGGCCATCAGACCCGTCAGTGCGGCGCACGACGACGCGGCGCCCTTCGGGGCGCGGGCGGTTGCGAGCACCGCAGGCGTCGTGGTGCGTGATCGGCCGGTCGGAGCCCAGCGCGAGCCAGGCTCCGGCATCCCGCGGGTCACGGCAGCGCCAGGCCCTGCCGGACCGTTCGTCGCCCAGCCGCCGGGACCATTCGTCCGTGCCGTCGGCCCGGGTGTAGGCGGTGTGCGGCGGCTGCACCACCGGTCGCGGGGCTGCGGTGAGCGTCGCGCACTTCCACACACTCCTGCCTGCGCCGGCTCCCGGCTCCGGCCCTTCGTCACACCCGGGGCCGTAAGCGCCGGCGGCGACAGGCCCCCCGCGGTCGGCCGTTTGCGCCCGAGGAGAGTGGAAAGCCGTACAGCACAGGGCCGCTCCGACCACGGAGGGAAAAAGAAATGATCATCCTCGGGCTGATACTTCTGATCGTCGGTGCCGTCGCCAACCTCGGCATCCTGTGGACCATCGGCATCATTCTGATCGCGGTCGGAGCCGTTCTCTGGCTGCTCGGCGCGGTCGGCCACGCGGTCGGCGGTCGCCGCCACTACTGGTGACCCGTCCCGCCGGAACGCCATCCCCGGGCAGCACCAGGTCCTACGCCGGAGCGGGCCCGCACGCCGGGTCCGTCCCGTACACGGCACCGCCTCGTCGACCACCGGTCGCGGGGCGGTGCCGTGTACGGGAGAGCCTGCCGCGTGATGCGGCGCCGCACGGGCCGTGTCCGGACGGGGCGAGGCCCCCGTCCGGACACGGCGTTCAGGACGCAGAAGAACGGGCGCCGATCCCCGCGAGGATCTGCTGCCATCGGGCGTCGTCGCCGACGGCCGTCCTGATCAGTTCGTAGAAACTGCGCTCGCACAGGTCGATCAGGGCGGTCCGCTCCATCGACGGCTCGTCCAGCCAGGTCAGGACCACTTCCTCCATGTACGCCAGCCACCCCGCCACGGCGAGTCCGACAGCAGGGTCGGCAGGCACGCCCGCGGTACGCAGCGCCTCCGTGAGCCATCCGGCGAGGGTGGAGCGGGCCGAGCGGTGCAGGGTGCGCGTCCCGCTGCCGGTGTTCAGCAGGGTGACGGCCCGGTAGACGGTGGGGTGCCGCGACACGTAGTCGACGAAGGTCTCCATGCCCGAGCGCAGTTGTTCGGCGGGGCTCACGGACGGGTCGGGGCGGACGTGTGTCAGCAGTTCCTCCGCCGCCGCCTGCAGGATCGCCAGCCGGAAAGTGCGCTGCGTGCCGAAGTAGTGGAACAGCAACCCCGGCGAGACGCCGGCCTCGTCGGCGACGGCTTCGACGGAGATCTCGTCAATGGTGCGGACCTCCAGGACGCGCCGGGCCGCGGCCAGGATCTGGGTCCGCCGGTCGGTGGGGGGCATCCGGGAAGCGCGGGGAGCGGGGTGGCGCCGAGTCATGACTCCATCCTATTGACAAGAAGTCAATAACTTCTACTGTTGAGTAACCCTCAATAAGGGCGGCCGCCGGACGCGGGCCGCCCTTCTTCGGGTCCCGTTTGCCCGCCCACCCCCTGTTCGTGACGGAGGAGTGCCCGCATGAGCACCACGGAAGAGCACGACGATCTGGTCCTTCAGCCGCGGGACGTCAGCTTCGACTGGGCGCGGCTGCCCCTGCACTGGATCCCCGGCCGGCCGATGGCCACCCACGTCGTCAACGTCCTCCACCTGCTCCTGCCGGAGGGCGAACGCTGGTTCGTACGCACCTTCCAGGAGGCGCTGCCCCTGATCAGGGACGAGAAGCTGCGCGAGGAGGTCCTCGGCTTCATCGGGCAGGAGGCCGTCCACGCCGAGGCGCATCAGGGCGTGCTGGACCACCTCCTGGCACAGGGCCTGGATCCCCGCCCGTACGTCGAGCAGGTCGAGTTCGTCTTCGGCCGTGTGCTGGGCGAGCGGCCGGATCTGCCGGCGGTGCGGCGGCGCGAGCAGGTGATCGAGCGGGTCGCGATCATCGCCGCCGTCGAGCACTTCACCGCCTTCCTCGGGGACTGGGTGCTCAACGCGGAGGGACTCGACCGGGCCGGCGCCGATCCGACGATGCTCGATCTGCTGCGCTGGCACGGCGCCGAGGAGGTGGAGCACCGCAGCGTCGCGTACGACCTCCTGCGCCACCTCGACCCCGGGTATCTGCGGCGAATCCGCACCATGGCCGTGGGCGGCCCGGTGCTGCTCCATCTGTGGATCCGCGGGGCCCGGTTCCTGATGGCCGCCGACCCCACGCTGCCGCAGGGGGCGGCGCCCACCTGGCGCGGATACCGGGAGGCGGCCCGGCGGGGACTGCTGCCGCGGCTCGGCAGGCTGACACGCTGGGCCTCCCGCTACCTCAGCCCCCGCTACCACCCGTCGCAGGAGGGCTCGACCCGGCAGGCGGTCGCCTATCTCGGCTCCTCTCCCGCTGCCCGCGCCGCCGCGCGCTGACGCCCCGCGCACCCCGCCCGCCCGGCCGTACGCGCACGGCACGCCACCCACCGCCCCGGCCCACCCCGAAACCCGCCGCCGGCCCGGCCGTACGCACACCACCCGCCGTACGCCGCCCCGGCCACCCTGAAACCCGCCGCCGGCCCGCCCGGCCGTACGCGCACGGCACGCCACCCACCGCCCCGGCCCACCCCGGAACCCGCCGCCGGCCCGGCCGTACGCACACCACCCGCCGTACGCCAGACAAGGACCATGCGATGCGCCACCGCACCGCCGTGCCACTCGCCCCGGCCCCGCCACCCGACCTGTACGGAAGGGGCCGGGGCGATCGCCTGATGCGCTTCCTCGCCGCCTTCTCCGACGTCTACCTTCCCGCCGTCACCAGGACCGACCGCTACGGGCGGCGGCCGCCCAGGCGCGCGACCACCGGCCTCGAACTCGTCGTCGCCGCCCGGGAGAACGAAGCCGAGGACGTCGTCTCGCTGCGGCTGGTGGCGCCGGACGGCTCACCGCTGCCCCGCTGGCAGGCCGGTGCCCATGTCGACCTGCGTCTGCCGTCCGGTCGTGTCCGGCAGTATTCGCTGTGCGGCGCTGCGAACGACCGTCACGCGTACCGGATCGCCGTCCGCCGCATCGCCGGCGGTGGTGGCGGGTCCACCGAGGTCCACGACGCCGTGCGGGTGGGCTCGCGCGTCACCGTCACGGGACCGCGCAACGCCTTCCCCTTCGCCGCCGAACCGGCCGTGCTGTTCCTCGCGGGAGGCATCGGCATCACCCCGATCCTGCCGATGGCCCGCGAGGCCGCCCGGCTCGGCCTGGACTGGCGCCTGGTCCACACCGGCCGCTCACGCGCCTCCATGCCGTTCGCGGCGGAAATCGGCGAGCTCGCGGCACTCGGCGGCGACCGGGTGGAGACCCTGCCCGACGACGAGTGCGGCGCCCCCGAGGGCGCGCAGCTCCTCGGCCGCGCGCCGGCCGGGGCCGCCGTCTACTGCTGCGGGCCCGGCCCCATGCTGGATTCCGTACGCCGGGCCTTCGACGGCAGCGGCGCGTCGGCCCTGCACATCGAACGGTTCACCGCCGCGCCGATCGTCGACGGCCGGCCGTTCGAGCTGAGGCTGCGGCGCAGCGGTGAGGTGCTGCCCGTGCCGGCCGACCGGTCCGCACTGGACGTGCTGCTGGCCAGGGACCCGGCGACCCCGTACTCCTGCCGTCAGGGTTTCTGCGGTGTGTGCACCCTGCGGGTCACCGCCGGCACGGTCGACCACGGCGGCAGCAGACTCACCGAGAAGGAGCGGGCGGACGGCCGGATGCGTGTGTGCGTCTCCCGCGCGCCCGAGGGCTCCCGCCTCGAACTCGACGTGTAGGCACGCCGGACAGCCCCGGCCCCGCGGCACTTCGGTCCCAGACGAGACACCATCGAGACACCATGAAGGCGAGACCATGAGCACCCACGCGACAGGCCGCACGACACGCTCCGTACGCATGCCCTCGTTCCCCTTCGACGACCACGACCTCGACCGGTTCCGCGCCCTCCAGCAGCTCGCCTACGGCTGCGCGCAACGCGTCGGGGACTGGCTGGAACCGGGCGTCACCGAACGCCAGGCCGCGGCCCGGCTCCGCCGCGAACTGGTCGCCGAGGGCGTCGAGGACTTCTTCCACGTCCCCTTCGCCTGGTTCGGCGACCGCACCGCGTTCCGGCACTTCCGTACGCCACTGCAGTTCTTCGCCGGCAGACGCCGCCTGGAGGAGGGCATGCCGTACGTCCTGGACTGCGCGCCCGTCGTCGACGGCTACACCGCGGACATCGGCTACGCCGGGAGGATCGGCGACAACCCGGTCTGGGACCTGATGGCCCAGGACCTGCGCGAGTACCGCGAATTGATTCTGCGGGAGGTGCGGCAGCGCAAGCCCCTCGCCGAGATCTACGCGGCCGTGGACGCGCTGATCGCCGAGCACGGCTACGACAACCGGCACAAGGTCTACCCGGGCCGGGTCATCGGGCACCAGGTCACGCGGATGAAGGCCCGCGGCCCGGCCGGCGTCAACGTGTTCGGATTCGGGGTGCGCACCCTTCAGACCCTCGGCCGGGAGCTGATCAGCGAGCGGCTGCACGGCCGGTCCCCGCTGTGGGCCGACGGCCGTTCCTCGCGCCACGCCCCCACGCCGGGGCTGTGGGCGGTCGAACCGCACATCGGATTCCGCGACGTCGGCCTGAAGTTCGAGGAGCTGCTGGTGGTCACGGAGGACGACGCCTACTGGCTCGACGACGACCTGCCCCACGTCCGCCGCTGGCAGCAGGCCGCAGCCTGATGGCCGCCGACGCCCTCGGGCCCCGCCGCCGCACCGTGAGCTGCGGCACCGTCCCGCTCGCCGTGTACGAACAGGGTGACCCCGCCCGGCCCACCGTGCTGCTCGTACACGGCTACCCCGACACCCACCGGGTGTGGGACGACGTCGCCGCCGCCCTCGCCGACGACCACCATGTCGTGCGCTACGACGTGCGCGGCGCGGGCGGTTCGGGGCGGCCCGCCCGCCGGCGCGACTACCGCCTGGAGCTGCTCGCCGACGACCTTTTCGCCGTGGCCGAGGCCGTCAGCCCCGGCCGGCCCGTCCATGTGGTCGCTCACGACTGGGGCTCCATCCAGTCCTGGGAGGCCGTCACCCACCCCGACGGGGCCGGCCGCATCGCCTCGTACACCACGATCTCCGGCCCGTGCCTGGACCACGTCGGCCACTGGATCCGCCACCGCCTGGCGCGGCCCACGCCACGCCATGTGGCGCAGCTCCTGGGGCAGTTGGCGCACTCCTGGTACATCGCCGCGTTCCACCTGCCCGTCCTCGCGTCCGCCGCCTGGCGGCACGGGCTGGCCGACCGCTGGGACACCGTGCTGCGGCTCGCGGAGTCGGTGAGTCCGCGCCCCGGCCACCCGCAGCCCACGCTCGCCGGTGACGCGGTGCGAGGTATCGACCTGTACCGCGCCAACATGCTTCCCCGGCTGCTGCGCCCGAGGCCCAGGCACACCACGGTGCCGGTGCAGCTGATCGGTCTCACCCGGGACCATTACGTCAGCCCGGCACTCGCGGAGGGTCTCGAACGCTGGGTCCCGAACCTGTGGCGCCGCAGCGTGCCCGCCACCCACTGGTCCGCACTGCTGGAGAAGGGAACCACCGTGGCCCGTATGGTCAGGGAATTCGTCGCACGCCATGAGGGCCGGGACACCTCGGCGCCACTGCCCCGGCGGGCGGACGACCGGGGGCCGTTCACCGGCCGACTGGCCGTCGTCACCGGTGCCGGCAGCGGTATCGGCCGGGCCACGGCGCTGGCCTTCGCCGGTCAGGGCGCCGATGTCGCGCTGTGCGACGTCGACATCGACGCCGCCGAGCGCACCGCCGAACTGGCCCGCGCGCTGGGAGCCACCGCCCGCGCCTGGCTGGTCGACGTCTCCGACGGCAGCGCGGTCGACACGTTCGCCGCCGATGTCACCGCGGAGTACGGCGTGCCGGACATCGTCGTGAACAACGCGGGCATCGGCCACTCCGGCGCCTTCCTCGACACCACGGATAGGGAATGGCAGCGGGTCCTGGACGTCAACCTGTGGGGTGTCATCCACGGCTGCCGCGCCTTCGGCGGCCTCATGGCCGAACGCGGCGAGGGCGGCCACATCGTCAACCTCGCGTCGGCCGCGGCCTACCTGCCGTCCAAGATGCTCGCGGCCTACGCCACCAGCAAGGCCGCCGTCTTCATGCTCTCGGAGTGTCTGCGGGCCGAGATGGCGGGCTTCGGGGTGGGTGTGTCCGCGATCTGCCCCGGCATCGTGAACACCAACATCACCAGGACGACGACCTTCTCCGGACTCGACGCCGCGCAGGAGGCCGCGCGGCAGAAGCGGGTCTCCGGCCTCTACGCCAAGCGGAACTTCCCGCCGGAGAAGGTGGCGGAGGAGATCCTGCGTGCCGTCGCCAAGGACCGGGCGGTCGTGCCCGTCACGTTCGAGGCCAAGGCGGCCCGTCTCATCGGCCGCCTCTCCCCCGGTCTGCTGCGCGCTGCCGCCCGCCTCGACATCGGCTGAGCCCGCGCCCCGCGGCCTTCCCGGCTCCGGCTCGGCACCGCACCGGCACCGGCGCGTCCCCTCGCCGGGCACGGGCGCGGTCCGACGGCGTCCGTTCTGCGCGCGCGCGTTTGTCCGGTGCCCGACGCGGCCGTTGCCTTGCCGGGGGCCGGACGCCGCGGGCTGCACTGATCGAGGTGCCCGGGACGGAGTTGCTCCGCCGACGGCCGGACGCCGCCTACGGCGGAGCCGCCGCGTCAGCGGAGCGGCCGGCAGCACGGCCGGCAGAGCAAGGCGTCCGGCCTTCCCGCCGATCCCGCGCGGCGGGTGAAGGCAATGCCCTCGCGGTACTCGTCGTCGGCGCAAGCCCTTGGCGTGGGCCGTGATCAGCGCCGAGTCGCCCTTGGCGAACGCGATGCGGACCGTTCCGCCGGCGCCGGCAGGGCCTGCCCTGCCCGTCCCGACGTCGACGGGCCGTCGCGGTTGACCAGCGAGGCCGGAGCGCCCTGCGTCCCGCCGTGACGTGCTGCCCACCGCCGAGCAGCGGCTGGACGGCGGCGGTCAACTCGGCCGGTGGTCCTGAACTTCCGAGTGCTGGACCTCGTGTGCCAGCGCACGCCCGTGACCTGGTACGCGGGGCCGTTGCCGGGCAACGCGCTAGTCGTCCCCGCCCATCCGGTCCGCGACCTTCCCGCCCTCGACGACCGGCCACAGGTGGGCCGTCTCGCCCGGAGCGAGCTGGTCCACGACCTCCGCGAGAGCCGAGCACGCCTGCTCGACCCGGCGGCGGATCCCGATCTGCTCGGTGATGATGGCGGCGAGCAGCAGAGCCGTCAGCGCTGCGCAGCCGTTGAGCGCCTGAAGTACCACCATGAGCTCCAGCAGACTGCGGCCGGCGAACGGTCCGGCCCCTGACGTCGCCGCCGAGATCGCCAGCACGGAGATCAGCAGGGCGCACGGGGCCGCGCCGGGCAGCTGGAACCGCAGAGCCGCCCAGATCAGCACCGGGAAGACCAGGAAGAGCAGGGACAGTTCGATCCGCGTGACGAGCAGGGCGACGGCGGCCGCCGTCACACACAGGGCCGCGGCCTCGGTCCACCAGTAGGGCCGCGTGTCGCGGGGCAGGCGGGCCCGGGGCAGCAGGAGGAGGACCGGCGTGATCACCAGTACCCCCATGGCATCGCCCGCCCACCATGCGGACCACACCGGCCAGAACTCGCCGAGCGACAGCGACCCGTTCCACACCTGCGTCCCCACGCCGAAGGTCGCACTGATCAGCATGCCGCCCAGCGCCCCGAGGAACACGAGTGCGAGCCCGTCCCGCAGCCGGTCGAGCTCCATCCGGAAACCGATCCGCCGAAGCATCAGATACGCGGCGAGGGGGGCGAGGGTGTTACCCGCGAGGACTCCGAGCGTGGCGGCGTCCAGGGAGTCGAGCGTGGCGACTGTGGCGAGGGCACCGACAGCGATGCCCGGCCAGACCCCGGCTCCCATCCACAACAGGCAGGCCAGCGCGATCCCGGTGGGCGGCCACAGGGGCGTCACGACCGCCCCCTCGACCACCACCTGCTGGAGGAGGCCGATCTGTCCGCCGACCCAGTAGGCGGCGGCGACGGCGAGCATCCGCAGCAGTGCCGCGGCCGGACGTCGGAGGTGTTCGCTACGGGGCACGTCTGTCATCAGACAACGTTCCCGGCTCCGCGCGCTCCCCTGACACGCGCTGCCCGCTCGGCGGATCTACCGGCCGTCCGACGGCTCCGGGC
Organism: Streptomyces sp. ISL-10; assembly: GCF_018614575.1. Lineage (GTDB taxonomy): Bacteria > Actinomycetota > Actinomycetes > Streptomycetales > Streptomycetaceae > Streptomyces. The sequence continues at coordinate 97,637 of NZ_JAGGOJ010000008.1, read as the reverse complement.
CCGCGGAGCGGCTCCCGACGGGATCGTGGATCAGCACCAGGACGGCGGCGTCGTCCGTGTGGTCCGTCAGCGCCGCGACCCCCATGACCTGCGACGCAAGCTCGGCCGCGTCGGCACCGGTGTTCGCCGCGGCGCGCACGAGGGCGGCCACGGCGTCGAGTCCGGCGTCGATCGGATACGACGGCCCCTCCACCACACCGTCGGTGAGCAGGACGAAGGTGCCCCCGCTGGACAGCCGGCGCCGCGCCACGGGATACACCTCGCCGGGCAGGATGCCCAGCGGCACGCCCGCCTCGTCCTCGACGACCCCGCCCTGCCCGCCGGCCGTCGCCCACACGCCGGGCACATGACCGGCCCGGGCGCTCTCGAGATCGCCGGTGGCCGGGTCGAAGCGGACAAAGCTGCAGGTCGCGAAGAGTTCGTGATCGGCGGAGAGCAGTAGTTCGTTGGCGCGGCCCAGGATCTCGCCGGGGTCGGTGGTGGCGTGGGCGACGGCGCGCAGCCCTATGCGGATCTGTCCCATGAAGGCGGCGGCCTCCACGTCGTGGCCCTGTACGTCGCCGATCGAGAAGCCGAGCGAGCCGTCGGGCAGGACGAAGCCGTCGTACCAGTCACCGCCGATGTCGAGGCCGTTGCCCGCGGGCGCGTACTCGGCCGCCACCCGCAGGCCGGGCAGATCGGGGAGGCCGGTCGGCAGCATGGAACGCTGCAGTGCCTCGGCGAGTTCGACACGGGCGCGCTGACGCTCCGCGCCCTGGCGCACCCGGTCGGTCAGCCGTCCCAGGGTCGTCAGGAGATCGTCGGCGGTCGCCGATCGCGAGGGACGACTCCGGGTCATGGACCTCTCCGAGGAACGTCCGAAGGCCGACTGGCCCGGCCACTCGCATCCCGCACGGTGGCTCCGGCTCAGCTGGGCTCGTACAGCCCGCACTCATTATATTTCCGGCCGGCGCGTGACCGCGCGGTGCGGCCGACGGGTGGGGGCCTGGGCGGGGGCGGGGCCGGTGTGAGCGGGTCCTAAGCGGACTCTCCCACGAGTTCCATGAGGTCGGACAGCCGGCGCCGCCACAGATGCGTGCGCCGGCAGTAGAACGCGAGGCGCCCCCGTCTCCCAGCGTGCCGGAACGGCCGTCCGCACCATCGGCACGGACGGACCGCGAGTGCGGTGCCGGGTGCGGGTGCGCCGGCACCGGGTGCGGGTGCCGGTGCGGGCACGTCGCCGAACATTCGTTCCCCCATGACGTGACGTTATCGGCCCTGTCCGGCGGCACCGGCCACCGGAAGGCTCCGGCTCGTGCCGGTCAGGTCCATTTCCCCGATGACCTGGTCCTCGCTGGTCTCGCCGGTCAGGTGGAAGCCGAGCCGCAGATAGAAGTTCTCCGGCCCCTTCTCGCCCTGCTTCCAGGACACCGTCACCCGTGTGCCGCCCCGACTGCGGATCTCCTGGCACACGGACTCGACGGCGAAGCGGCCGTATCCGCGGCCCTGTTCGCCCGCGGACACGGCGAGCCGCCACAGTCCCGACCGCGGCAGGTCGTCCGGGTCCTCGGGGTTGAACCGTACGTCGAAGAAGGCCATCACGAAGCCGACCAGCCGGTCGCCGTCGAAGATCAGCCGCGGCCAGGCGACGTCCGGCTGCGCGTACGCCTCGGCCAGCGACCGCGCCACCGGCGCCACGAAATCCTTCTGGTCGGGACGGACGGCGAGGGCGCACGCGGCGAGCACGTTGCCGGGTGTGATCGTCTCCAGACGGAGCGGCGCTGTCATGCCGCGCACCCTATCGGCGACCATCCTCGGCACTCGAACGCATTTCCGCGCCGCGGGCGGCCCTACGGTGCCGGCATGTACTGGACGACGGCGTTCGCTGTGCGGGCGGGACCGCGACCGGCGTGGCGCTCGCGCCCTGGCCATCGGCGTAGGCCTCCCGGCGGGCAGCCGTCGAGGACGAGTCGCCCGACGCCCACGCCTCGGCGAGCGGGGCGAGATGATCGACGACGAGGTCATACGGGCCGCTGTGCAGTTCCTGGAAACCGTCCTTGCTACACGCACCAAGTACCGCGGCAGGTCGACAGGTCGCCCCATGGTGTCCCTGTGGCGCACGGGCGTCGGCGACTAGGGACAGGGTCCGCGGATGAGTAGATGAGGCAGCGTCCGCTGAGTACCTGGTCCGATCCCCATCGGCCGCACCGCTGATCGAATGACGGCCATGACTCCTGACGCGTCCCGCCGCCCCCGTATCCAGCACGTCGCCACGACCGGTACGGCTCTGGCCGGCGTCCTGGTGCCCCTGGTCGCCGGCATGCTGCTCGCCAGGTCCCTCGGCTGGGATCCGATGACGCCGGTCAACACGCTCATCACACGGGGCGGACAGCAGACCGGTGTCGGCCCCGCCCAGTGGCGCGGGTGCCGCCGGTACGCGCTCCGCGGGGCGCGGGCACGCCCCCGGCTGAGCGCGCTGCGGACGCGACGCAGGGCCGTGGGCGGGGACGGTGCGCACCATGCGGCCCCTTCCCGCGCATTCAGCACGCTCTGATCGCGCGCCGAGCACGTACGGGTCCGGCGGACCGGGCCGGGGGTCGGCGGGTCGGCGGGTCGGCGGGTCGGCGGGTCGGAGGCCAGGGGCCAGGGGCCGGAAACGTCGTCAAGCCGAGCACGTCCGGTCCCGAAGGGCCCCCATCACGCTGCCTCGGTGATTCTCGCGCCATGGCCGGGCGGGCGGGAACCCCGGACGCCGGAGGCGGACCTGGTCGTCGACGGCGCACACTCCCGCCGCACCGCCCATGACCCGCGACGCCGCATCCGGCTGAGCGACGCCGCCCACCGGTCGGCAGCGCGAGCAGCGGCCGGTGGCCGACACGATGAGCAGCCGCACACCGGGCCGAGGGGGCGAGCGGCCCGGGCGGAGCGGCCGGGCGGCGCGGCCCGGGGCATCGGCGGATGATGGGGAACAGGTGAGCAGGTCCCGTCCGGTGGATCAGGGCGCGTCATCGCACCCGCCAGGATCCGCCGGGTGTCCCTGAGCCGGACCCGCCGGCCCGAGTGGACGCGCAGAAGGCTGCGAGGAGATCCGTCATGACCGAGGCGAAGGCGGCGACCGAAGCCGACCGCACCCTGAAGGCCAAGCACCGGAAGATGTGGGCGCTGGGTGACTACCCCGCCCTAGCCGCCCAGCTCATCCCGGACCTGGGGCCCATTCTTGTGCGTGCCTGCGGGGTGACCAGCGGGCAGCGCGTGCTCGACGTCGCGGCTGGTTCGGGCAATGCCGCGATCCCGGCGGCACTCGCCGGGGCCGATGTCGTGGCGACCGACCTCACCCCTGAGCTGCTGGAGGCCGGGCGACAGGTGGCCGAGAAGCAGGGCGCGGAGCTTCAGTGGCGGGAGGCGGACGCCGAAGCGCTGCCGTTCGAGGACGGCGAGTTCGACACGGTGATGTCCTGCGTCGGGATCATGTTCGCCCCGCATCACCAGGCCAGTGCCGACGAGCTGCTGAGGGTCTGCCGGGCGGGCGGCAGGATCGGCCTGATCAACTGGACACCGGAAGGCTTCATCGGCCGCATGTTCGCGACGATGAAGCCGTACGCGCCCCCGCCCCCGCCCGGGGCCCAGCCTCCGCCGCTGTGGGGTCAGGAGCAGCATGTGCGGGCGCTGTTCGCCGATCGCGTGACCGATGTCGCCGCCAGGCGGCAGACGGTACGGGTGGACCGGTTCGAGTCGCCGGAGGCGTTCCGCGACTACTTCAAGGCGAACTACGGCCCCACCATCGCCGTATACCGGAACATCGCCGAGGACCCCGCGCGCGTCGACGCGCTCGACCGGGAACTCGCGACTCTGGCCCGCCAGGCAAGCAACACCGACGACACCGCGCCCGCGGCCATGGACTGGGAGTACCTGCTGCTCACCGCGCGCAAGACGGCCTGAGGCAGTCCCCCGGGGCACGTTGCCGGAGGGCGGCTGCGGTGTGCCGCCGGGTTCGGGGCAACCGGAGGGCGAGAGCGCGGTCGGCCGCGAAGGAGGTCTTCATGCCCTCGACCGACGCCCTGGCGGACTACCACCGCAAACGCGACTTCCGCAGAACCGCGGAGCCCAGGGGGACCACCGGGCGCCGCGGGCAGCCCGAGCCCACTTTCGTGGTGCAGATCCACGACGCCGGCGCGATGCACTTCGACTTCCGGCTGGAGGTGGACGGCGTCCTCAAGAGCTGGGCCGTGCCGAAGGGCCCCTCTGCCGACCCGCACGACAAACGCCTGGCGATGCCGACCGAGGACCATCCGCTCGACTACGCGGACTTCGAGGGTGTCATCGCGGAGGGCGAGTACGGCGGCGGGACCGTCATCATCTGGGACGAGGGCACGTATCACAGCCTCGCCACCGACCGGCGCGGGCGCGAGGTCCCGTTCGCGGACGCCCTGCGGGACGGCCATGCCTCGTTCTGCCTGCACGGCGGCAAGCTCCGCGGTGGTTACGCGCTGACCCGCACACGATCCGGTCGGGACGGGCAGCGCGAGAGCTGGCTGCTGGTGAAGAGGAACGACCGGCACGCGTCCTCGCACCACGCGACCGAGCCGCGCCGGGCCCGTTCCGCCCGTACCGGCCGCACCCTCAAGCGGGTGGCGGCCGACGCCGCGGCGGAGGACCGGTCCTCGGCGGGCTGAGACCCGCAGGAGCCCGTTCCCGGCACCGGGAACCGGCGGGCTGAGTCCGGCAGCTCCGTTCCCGGCGCCGGGAACGGCCCGACGCCCGCGCCCGCGCCCGCGCCCGCCTCCTGAACGGAGACGGGCGTCGGCGGATGCGGTCGTGACTTCAGAGCCGGCCGGCCGCGTCGTCCGCGGCCGCCTGTACCTCGCTGTGGGTTTCGGCGGTGAGGGCGTTGGTGCTGCTGAGGGCGTCTGGGGCGCTGACCGTCCCGCCGAGGGCATCCGCCTGAGCGGCGGGCGGCGGGCTGACGGCGGCGATCACGGCGCCGGTGGCGAGAGACATGACGGCGAGAATGCTGCGCTTCTTCATGCTCTCTTCAACTGCCGGGCGACGCCGGAGGACACGGGGTCGCGGCGGTTCAGGATGCGTTGGAAGATCCGGTGGTCACGCCAGGCGCCGTTGATGTGGAGGTACTCGGCGGCGGTTCCGACGACGGTGAAGCCGCACTTCTCCAGAACGCGCTGTGAGCCGGCGTTCTCCAGCAGCGTGCCGGCTTCGACGCGGTGCAGTCCGAGGTCCTCGTCGGCGGCACGGCAGGCGAGCTCGACGGCGGCCGTGGCCAGGCCGCGGCCCTCGTACTGCGCGTCTATCCAGTAGCCGAGGTTCGCGCTGCGGAACGCTCCCCCGACGATGTTGGCGAGATTCACGCGTCCGACGACACGCTCCCCGTCGCCGATCAGCCACCCCATCAGCCTGCCGGCCTCCTGCTCCGCGACCTGGTCGCGCAGGCGCTCGGTCTGCCCGTCGAGGGTGAAGTAGCGCTCGCCCCGTTCCGGCTCCCACTGCCGCAGGTGCTCGCGGTTGTGCAGACAGGCGTTCAGCAGGTTCTCGGCGTCGCGGAGGGCAAGGGGACGCAGGTGCAGGCCGTCGGCGGGCGCGGCGGACGAGAAGATCATGACGAGCAGGATAGGCAGGCACGCGGCGCCCGGGGCGGTCGCTCTCCGGCGGCTCAGGGCCGCCGGGCCGTGCCGGACACCGGCCCCTGGCTGCGCGGGGTCAGGTTCGGGCGCGCAGAGACACGGTGTGCTCGCGGATCTGCTCGGGCGTGAGGTAGGCGTCGGTGTACTCGAAGTCCCGCAGCGTGCCCGGCTTCTGCGCCTGGAATCCGGTGCGCACGAAGTCGTCGCCGGCGACCGCGTTGAGCAGCCAGTTGGTCATGACACGGATCTTGGCGACGTTGGTCCGCAGCGCGGTCCAGTGGTAGCCGCGTGCGACCGCCTGTGCGGGCAGGCCGCGCAGTTCGATGCCGAGCGGCTTGGAGACGGCGTCCTTGCCGCCGAGGTCGACCACCAGCCCCAGGTCCTTGTGCGCGTAGGGCTGCATCCGCTGACCGCGCAGCGAGGCGATGACGTTGGCGGCGACCTTGCGTCCCTGCCGCAGGGCGTGCTGGGCGGTGGGCGGGCAGACGGCTTCGTCGCCCTTGGCCAGGTCCGGCACAGCGGCGGCGTCGCCGAGGGCGAAGACGCCGTCGGTGCCGGGGACGGTCATCTCGGGTGTCACGACGAGCCGGCCGCGCACCGTCTCCGCGTCCAGCGTGCCCACGAGCGGGCTCGCCGCGACCCCGGCCGTCCAGATCAGCGTGCGGCTCGGCAGTACGCGCCCGTCGGTGAGGGTCACCTTCTCGGGCCCGGCCTCGGCGACGGACACGCCGAGCGACACCTCGATCCCGCGCCTGCGCAGGATGTCGAGGGCGACGAGCCCGAGACGGTCGCCGAGTTCGGGCATCAACTTGGGCGCGATGTCGACCAGGTGCCACTTGATCTGCCGGGGGTCGAGGCGGGGGTACCGCTTCACGGCGTGGTGGGTGAGGCGCTGCAGGCAGGCGGCCGTCTCGGTGCCGGCGTAGCCGCCGCCGACCACGACGAACCGGAGCCGGGAGGTCCGCTCCGCCTCGTCCTGGCTCGCGTCCGCCAGGTCCAGCTGGGCGATGACGTGGTCGCGGATGTAGGCGGCCTCGGCAAGGGTCTTCATGCCTCGCCCGTGCTCGAGGAGGCCGGGGATGTCGAACGTGCGGGTGATGCTGCCGGGGGCCAGGACGAGACGGTCGTACCTCTGGGCCACCGTCTCGCCCGTGATCTTGCGCAGGACGCACACCTTCGCCGCGGTGTCCACGCCGATCGCGCCGCCCGGGATGATCCGGGTCCGGTGCCTGCGGCTGCGGCGCAGGGACAGGGCGACCGACTGGGGGGTGAGCACGCCCGCCGCAACCTGGGGCAGCAGCGGCAGGTAGAGCTGGTACGAGAAGGGCGTGACCAGCAGGATCTCCGCCTCCGCTGCGGACAGTTCACGTTCCAGCCGGCGTACGCACTCCACTCCCGCGAATCCGGCGCCCACCACGAGAATCGTCGGTCGTGCCACGGTGTCCGTCCCTTCCGAGTCGGCGGGTCTCCCGCTCTTCGGGGGCGTCTCCAGCCGCCCGGCGGGGTTGCGCAGCCGCGGGGCCGGCAGCAGGACGACCGTCCTGCAACGGCGCGCTTGCCGCCCGCGCAAGGGCCGGTTACCCGAAGGCCCGGCCTCCATGCACGTCGGCCCGCTACCGGCCGCTGTGCGCCGGCGGGCGGATCCGGTGCGCGGGCGGCGGATCCGGCACGCGGGCATCGTGCCGGGGCCTGCGGGTACCCGGTCGGGCGGAGGTGGTGGCCATGCACCAGCCGGTGCAGGGACCGGGCCGTGTGCCGACCGTAGGCGTCGAGGAGGAGTTCTTCGTCGTACGGGCGGACAGCAGGGCGCCGGAGCCGGCCGGTAGCCGTGTGGTGGCGCGTGCCCGCGGTGCGGTGGGCGATCTCGTGGCGGGCGAGTTCCACGAGAGTCAGATCGAGGTGCGCACACCACCGTGCGGCGACGCCGATGAGGTGCACCGGGCGCTGGTCTCCGTCCGGTCCGCCGCGGCGGCCGCGGCCCGCGCCGAGGGACTGGCGCTGTGCGCGAGCGGCACGCCCGTCATCGGCGGCCCGGGCGCCCGGGTCGTCGGCGACCATCCGCGCTACCGGGCCGGTGTGCGGCAGTTCGGCGCGATGCTGGACGACTTCACCGTCTGCTCCGCGCACGTGCACGTCCATGTGCCGGAACGGGAGACCGCGGTCATGGCGGGCAACCATGTGCGGCCCTGGCTGCCGCTGCTCATAGCGATGAGCGCCAACTCCCCGTTCTTCCACGGCCGCGACACGGGCTACGCGAGCTGGCGCACCGTCGTACGGCTGGGATTCCCCGCGCTGAGCGCGCCCCCGTACGCGGATTCCGCGGCGCACTACGAGCGGCTGACGGCGGTGCTGGAGGCGTCGGAGGCGATGCTCGACGCGAACAACCCCTTCTGGGATCTGCGGCCCAATCCGCGGGTGCCGACGCTGGAGGTCCGTGTCATGGACGTCTCCGCCGACCCCGCGGACACAGCGGCTCTGGCCGCGCTGGTGCGAGCGCTCGTGGTGCGCTCGGTGACACTGGTCCGGCAGGGGGATCCAGGTCCGCGCACCTGTGGTGAGCTGCTGCGCGCCTCGTACTGGCGGGCGGCGCGGGACGGCTGGGCGGGGGCGGGCGTGGACGGGACTGCCGAGGAGGTCGTGCCGTTCGAGGTGCAGGCGGCCCGTCTGGTGGGACAGGTGCGAGAGGTGCTGGCGGAGTGCGGGGACCTGGACCGGGTGACGGCGTTCCTCGGACGGCTGGCCGCGCGCGGGTGCGGTGCACAGCGCCAGCGGGCCCTGTGGCAGCGGCGCCACCGGCCGGCCGATGTCGTGGACGGTCTCCTGGCGGGAGCCGGTTCGAGCGCGACGGGCGGGACGGGCGGGCATGACGCGACAGCAGAGCGCGGAACCTCGGTCCGTAGGCGGGCCGGGGACACCGGGCTCGTCTGACGCCACACGGGTGCGTCGCCCGAGGCCACGCGGGTGCGCGGGTGCGCGGGACGAGGCCACGCGGGTGCGATGGACGAGACGACGTCAGATCGCGGTGAAGGTGGTGACCAGGACGTCGCGGTGCGCGGGCAGCGCGGGATCGACCGCGTGGACGGCGGACACCGCGTGGAGGGTGGAGCGGTCGTCGTTCAGCAGCAGGCTTCCGGGGTCGCGCAGTGTGGTCGACAGCAGTTGGCGTCCTTCGGGGGTGAAGACGGTGCTCTCGCCGCCCGCGACATTGTTGCGCGCGACGAGCAGGGAGGACACCAGGGTTACGCCGTCGCGGTGGCGTCCCTCGGGGGTGGGCTCGCCCGCGCCGTCCGCCGTCGCGATGACGCGGAACGGATGGACCTTGACGCTCCACCGCCGGGTCGGATCCAGTGCTCCGGCGAGGCGTCCCAGCAGGTCGAGGACGGACCGCAGGACGGGGTCGTCCGCGAACGCGTCGGTCAGGGGCTCGAAGTGGCGGTCCACGGTGTCGTAGAGCGGGTTGGTGTGCTCCGGCTGGACGAACACCTCGTGCGGGAGCAGCTGTACGCCGCCGGTGGCGGCATCGAGCGTGAAGTGGCCGTAGCGCCGGAGCCGTCGGGTGCCGCGCCGGGCCGCGTACGCGTCCTCCGCGAGGTCCTCCCAGTGGGCGGCGAACGCGGCCCAGTCCACCCAGTGGGGCCCGTCGGCGTGGAGCGAGGCGAGAACGGTCTCCGGGGGCATGAAGTACACGCCGGTCGAGGCCAGGGCGGCGCGTGCCTCGTCGGCGGGCGCGCTGGGTCCCCTGCCGCCGGTGCCCGCCGCGGGGCCTCGCGCGTCGAGGTGGGGTTCCATGGGTCCGACCGCCTTCCGTCAGCTCGCCGAGCGTCCCGTCCGGTGCCCCGGGTTCCCCCTTCGCGGCCCTGCAACCAGCCGATTCGTGACCGGTCCGTCGCGGTCCCCCGCCTTTGGCCCCCTGTGATCGCAACCGCGGCCCGGTAGCCCATCGCCCCGGTCTGCGGTGCCCCGATGCTCCACCAGGGCGGTGCCGACCACCGCCGGCCGCGGCATCTGGTCAGCGCCGCGTTCTTGCGGGCGCCGATCGAGGCACTGCGGCCGCGCATCGAGGAGATCGCCGGCGGGCTGCTGGACGGGCGGAGGCGGGGGGCGACGACGAGGCAACCCGGCTCCGGTGGCGGCCCGTTCGGGGCCGTCCGGGGCAAGGCGTCGCCCGGTGGACGCCGTTGCCGGCACGAGCAGCCGTCCGGCGCACGCGCCGGTCCGCGGAACTGCCCGGCCGCGCACCGATCCGGCATAAACCCATGGTGGTCCAGACCTCTTGGCTGATACATGTCCGTCCGTGACGGAAAAGACGCCGGCGGGTCGGCCTTCCCGCCTCTCCAGCGACCGCCCAAGCCCGCGGGCGAACGGCGCTCACCGAACCGCGCGGACCGTGGCCGTGGCGTCGGAGGGTGCGTCGAGGAGGTGTTCGCGTCCACGCACGGCGACCCGGTCGCAGCGAACATGCGCGTGCGGCCGGTCCGCGGCGACGTCCTCCGGGAGGAGGTCGACCGCCGCGGCGTCGCACAGGGACGGGCACAGGAACTGGGCGAGCTCGTTGCAGACGGTCCGCTCTCGAGCGTGGTGCCGATATCCTCGAGGGCGCGCTCGACCGCCTGCAGCCGTGCCCGTACGCGTTCCGGCCCCTGCTGTTCTTCGGACAAGGCCACCTCCGCGCCGATGCCGTTGTGCCGCGCTATGCACGTCATCACATCAGCGAATCGGCTGCGGGGAGGGCAACGACGCAGCACGGCGAACGGGTGTGCGCCGTATGCCGGGGCCCGCGGCCCGGAGGATGTGTACGCGCGGGCCGGGGCCGGGGATGGTCGCGATCATGACAGAATCCGCACCCGTCCGGGCCCTCGCTCCCCCTCCCCGGCGTCCGGTCCGGCAGTTGCTCGCGGCCTCGGTCGGCAACGCGGTGGAGTGGTACGACTGGTACGCGTACACCTTCCTCGCCGCCTACATCGCCGATCAGGTGTTCCCCAGGAGTTCTGGCGACTCCCTGGTGCCCCTGCTGTCCACGTTCGCGGTCTTCGCCGTGGGTTTCTTCATGCGACCGGTCGGCGGGCTGCTCATGGGCGCGGTCGCGGACCGGCACGGCAGGCGTGCCGCTCTCACCGTCACGATCCTGCTGATGGGCGGCAGCAGCCTGCTGCTTGGCCTGACACCGACGTATGCGGCCGCGGGGATCGTCGCCCCGGTGGTGCTGGTCGCGGCCCGGCTGCTGCAGGGGCTGTCCGTGGGCGGCGAGTTCGCCGCCTCGACCACGTTCCTCGTGGAGTCGGCCGGCCCGGGGCGGCGCGGCCTGTTCTCGTCGTTCCAGTACGTCTCCACGTCCGTCGGGCAGCTCGCGGCCTCCGGTGTCGCGGCTGTGCTGGTGAGCCGGCTCGGTGAGGGGCAGATGGAGGGCTGGGGCTGGCGGGTGCCGTTCGTGCTGGGCGCGCTGCTCAGCCTCGTGGGCTTCTGGATCAGGCGCAGCGCCCATGAGACCCGCAGCGCCGAACAGCAACGCGCCGAGCGGCCCGGGCTGTTCGACGCCCTGCGCCATCATCCCCGCGAGTCATTGCTGATCTGCGGCATCACCGCAGGCGGCACTCTCGCCTACTACACCTGGACCTCGTACCTGCCGACGTACGCGGAGCTCAACACCGGCATGGACAAGGCCGACGCGCTGGTCGCGAGCACCCTGTCGCTGGCGTTCTTCACCGTGCTGCAGCCGGTCGGCGGGCTGCTCTCGGACCGCTTCGGGCGCAAGCCGGCGCTGTTGTTCTTCGGGCTGGGGTTCGCGGTGCTGAGCGTTCCGCTGCTGAAGGCGGTGAACGGGTCATTCGCGTCGCTGCTGCTCGTGCAGTGCGCGGGCATGGTGCTGCTGACCGGGTTCACCGCCGTCTCCGCGGCGGTGAACGCGGAGGTGTTCCCGGCGCGGGTACGGGCGGCGGGCATCGGCTTCCCGTACTCGCTCACGGTTGCCGTCTTCGGCGGCACGGCACCCTATGTGGGCACCCTGTTCAAGGAGTGGGACCGCCCGGAGCTGTTCCCCTGGTACGTCGCGGTCCTGTGCCTGGCGTCGTCGGCCGTGTACCTGCGGCTCCCCGAGAGCGCGCACAAGGCGCTCGAACGCTGAGCGCCGCCGTGCGTCAGCGGCCGGTGAGGAGCACCCACACCTGGCCGCGGGCGAAGTTCAGGCGCTCCCCCGCGGCAGTGGTGAACACCGTGTCGCCCTCCGCCGTCCGCCGCTCCCAGCGGGCGTCGAACGCGCGGCCGTCACGCAGCACGAGGGCGCTGCCAGAGCCGACCGTCTCGGTGTACGGAGACACGCTGCCCGACCGGTCGCGGAACTTCGAGGAGCGTACGTCGGTGTACTGGACGACCACCGTCGCCGGGGCGAGCGGCCCGCCGTCCGTCGTCCGGGCCGCGGTCCCGTCCATGGTCACGCGCCATCTCTTCTCGGCTGCGGACCAGGTGAAGGTGTAGCGGGCCGACGGGTAACGCACGGTCTGCTCGGCGGCGGGCCGCCCGCCCTTGGGAGCCGGGCCGAAGCGCAGCCCTATGTCGGAGGCGTCGCTCGCGTCACGGGCGGCGGCCAGCGCCTGCCGGGGCCGTAGATAGAGGTTGTGGGGAGCGGGACGGTCGTCGCCGCGTGTGTACGCACCCGGCGCCTTGCCGGGCGGCAGGGCGATGACGGGGGCGGCATCGATCAGCGGTCCGAGCGCGGACTGCGCCCCCGAGTAGGCGAGCGCGGGCCGGCCGAACTGGCGCAGCAGTTCGAGGTCGGACTCGCGGGCGCTGCGCACCGGGCCCACCTGCGCCGGCAGCCGGGACGAGTACACGGCGAGGATGCGGCTCAGGCCCGACTCGACCTGCTCGACATAGATCAGGTCGGCCGCGCCGAGCCCGGTGTGCGGGCGTGCGGGCCGCACGTTGTCGATCTTGACGGCGAGTACCGGGGCCGGGCCGCCCGGCAGACCGGTGAAGTACGAGGTGCGTGGTGCGGAGGTGGTCGGTCGGGTCGGCCCGTCGCCCCCGTCCGAGCAGCCGAAGAGCCCCAGCGCGAGGGAGGCCGCGGTGAGCGCGGCGACGGCGTTGCCGCCCCGTCTCGGGTGCCGTCGTCGTCGCGTGGTCATCTCAGCTCCCGTACGTCAGGTGGGCGCGGGCGGTCTCGTCGGACACACCCTGTTCCCGCAGGTCCTCCACCTGGTACGTACACTCTGCGCCGCCCCCGGAAGAGGGGCAAGGCGGGGAGGACGAACCCCGTCGCGGCGTCACCGGTGGGGCCGCAACAGCATTGCCATCGTGGTGGGTTGCGTGGAACCGGCGGGCAACGGCACCTCAGCTGTGCCCACTCGCGCCACGAGCCCCCTGCCCCGCCCTCACGGCCGGGAGCATCCCGTGATCTTCACTGTCACCCTCCCCGCGGACGACCGGGGCCGGGACCAGCGCTCCCTGCCGGCCTGGTTCCTGCCGGCACGACGAGATCCGTACGAACGCCTCAATGCCCGCCCGGACGGGGCTCTGATGGTCGACGACGAGAACCCCCGGCGTGCCCTGTACGAGCTGCGGCCCCAAGCGGCCGGATGTGCGGCCGGGCGGCATGACCCAGCCGAAGGGCGCGGACGGCGCAGAGTACGCGAACGAGGAGCTCGATGCTGAAGGGCTGGTTACGCAAAGCGACGATTTGCTGGTGGCCAGTCTGCAGATCTCGTGGCGCTCGCCGAAGGGAAGCGGCTGACCCTGGAAAAGTCGTACGCGCCGTGCACGCAGCACCGTGCAGGTCTTCCGTACAACGCCGGCCGACCGGGACGTCTCCCGCCGTTGCCGACCTCGGCAAGGAGCCGACGGACCTACTGGCCGAGAAGGAGCTGCTGCTCAACCGCGCCGCATGCCCGCAGACCGGGGCGAAGAGCAATGTCGAAGGGGCCGACGAGAAGCCGCCCTTGCCGGCCGATGCCGGAGGAGTGGCTCTCGGCCCCGAGCTGACCGAGGGGCGAGGGGGAGGTACCGGGGCCGCCGGGCGCTCTGTCTCATCTCGGACGACAACGACAGCAAGGAGCAGCTGACGCGGCTCCACTCGTCCGCCGTCGCCGTGGGCCGCTGACGCGGGTCCTCGGGAGCCTAGCCGCGCGCCGCGAAGCGCTGCAGCTCGAAGTCCAGCGTGCGCCCGACCTCGCGCAGCGTCGCCTCGGCTGTCTGCCGGACATCCGCGGGGACGTCGCCCCGCTCCTCGACCAGGCTGTCGTAGATCGGTGCGTCAGCCCTGTCTGCGGAGCTCACGATAAGTCCCTTCGTTCGGTTGCACGGGGCTTCGTGCCCTTGCACAGTCGATGCGAGGCACGGGCTTCAAGCGGTTCTGACGGAAGCAGGGGCCGAGTGTACGGGGTGGGCCGGCCGCCTCTTTCCGGCGGCCCCGCCTCGGCACACCGCTGTACGTGCTCCTGTGGCGCGTGGTCACGGAGCAGTACGCGAGCCGTGCGCCGTACGGGTGCATTTGCGGACCGCGGAGGGCCCCGGTCGGTGCAATCGGTGTGGCCGCCGCGCAGGGGCGTCGTCGGGGCGGGCGTGAAGAAGATCACTTACTCCGCCGCCTGCGCGCTCGCCTCGGTGTCCTGTCCCCCGCCCTCGCCGGTCACGTCGGCCCGGCCGAGGAGTGCGGCGGGGATCGGCCAGGTCTCCGCCTTCCAGGTCCTTGGGCACCCGGAGACGGGTCCGGTGACGCTCGACGTGGGCAGCCGACCCGACTCGAACGGGACTTCCGCCCGGCCCTCCCCCATGGGGCCACCCAGCTCCATGTCCGCAACGCAGGGCACTTTCGGCAAGTTCGCGTACACAGGCGGTGCTGTCGGAACCGTGCAGGCCGGGGAGCTCTCCACCGTCGCGCACGATGTGACCCCCGAACCCGGCAGCCGCGGGGCAGGGCCTCACCGTGCGCATCCATGTGACGGGTGACGACAACACGTGGGAGACCTGCGTGCAGTTGGAAGTCCCTTATCGCCGGCTGATGCCCTGCAGAACCGACGGCGCACACCGCATGCGCGCCGTCGGGCCCACGCGCCGTCCGCCGTTCACGAGATCGCGGCCGGCGCGTGGCCGAAAGACGACGTGAACAGTCCGTCACTTGACCGTTCACCTGTACCGCCGCGCGTGCGCTCCCTAGCATGTCCGTCCCACAGCCTGATTCACGGACGCGGGTGAGGACTGGATGCAACGCGAGTCGTGGCGCCCGGATGCCATCGACACCAAGGTGCCCAGCGTGGCGCGCATGTACGACTACTTCCTGGGAGGCGACGACAACTACCAGTCCGACCGCGACGCGTGCGAAGAACTGCTGAAACAGGTCCCCAGCACCAAGGTCCTGGCCGTCAACAACCGCAACTTCCTGCGGCGTGTGGTGCGCCTGCTGGCGAGCGAGTACGGCATACGCCAGTTCGTCGACCACGGTTCGGGTCTGCCCACCCAGGACAACGTCCATCAGGTGGCCCAGTCCGTCGACCCCGAGTCCTGCGTGGTCTACGTCGACAACGACCCGATCGTCCTCGCACACGGCCGGGCGCTGCTCGACGAGAACGACCGCACGGCCGTCATCCAGGCCGACATGCGCGACACCGACGGCATCCTCGGCCACGATGAGACGAAGCGGCTCATCGATTTCAGCCGGCCGGTGGCCGCCCTGTTCGTCTCGGTGCTGCACTGCATCCCGGACCAGGACGATCCGGCTGCTCTGATACGCCGCGTCGCCCAACGTCTCGTCCCCGGCAGCTTCATGGTGGTGTGTCAGCTGGTGAGCGACCGGCCCGAGATCCGTACGTTCGTCACCGACTTCATGGCCGAGGCCACCGGCGGCAACTGGGGCCGGGTCCGCGAGGAGCACGAGGTCCGGCGGTACTTCGACGGTATGGAGATCCTGGAGCCCGGTCTTGTGGAGGTGTCCACCTGGCGGCCCGACACCGACCTGGCGCCCGTCCAGCAGACGGACGAGTGGATCGAGTGGGGCGGCGTGGGCCGGCTCGTCTGAGCCCGCCCGCCTTCACCGGGCCACGGCCCCGGAGGTCACCGAGGATCACATCGCCGCCAGACGCTCCTCCAGCGTCTTCAGCGATTCCTTGGGAGTGAGTGCGCAGGCACCGAGCCGGTCGAGCATGTCACGGTACTGCTCGACGGTCCCCGGCTTCTGGGTGAAGGTGCTGTCGGTGAGGTGCTCGATGTACACGGCGTCCTTCAAGTCGCGGAGCGCGAAGCGCAGATAACTCACGCCCGTCCCCACGCCCACGGCGGCCGTCACGTCCAGCGGAGCGATCTGCAGGGTGACCCGGGAGCGCCGCACCATCGTGACGAGGTGTCGCAACTGATCGCGCATCAACTGCCGGTCGCCGACGGAGCGCATCAGCACGGACTCGTCGATGACCGCCCACAGGCGCGGTGCGTCCGGCTGGTCCAGCTGCCGCTGCCGCTCCTGCCTGAGCTCGACGCGGCGCTGGACCTCGTGGGCGAGCAGATGCCCCGGCCCGGACTGGATGACGGCGCGGGTGTACGCGGGCGTCTGCAACAGACCGGGGACATAGAAGGGCTCGTAGGTACGGATCGTGGCCGCGGCGCCCTCCAGGGCGACGAGCGGCGTGAAGAAGTCGGACAGGACGTCACTGAAGGAACGCCACCAGTCCGAGCGGCGGGACTGCTGCACCAGGCGCATGAACTCGGCTATCCGGACCTCGTCCTGCACCCCGTAGAGACCCAACAGGGCCAGTGCGTCGGACGGCTTGCAGCCGTGCCGGCCCAGTTCGATACGGCTGGTCTTCGACCGAGAGAATCCGAGCTTGCCGTCGACGTCTGCCGGGTCGAGACCCGCGCTCGTCCGCAGCTCGCGCAACTTGCCGCCCAGGATGAGCTTCAGGGCGGTCGGGTTGTCCTCGACCGCTCCCAGCGGCCGAACGAACAACGACGGGCTCGGATCGGCGGCAGTCATCACACACTCCTGCGGAGACTATGAGAAGGCGTCAGTATCCCAGCAGGTGCCTGCACGCACCAATGGACCCAACGCCCCAGCGGGGTTTTCAGCCGACCATGGCGTCGAAGTCCCCGTCACGAGCGCCCGCCACGAAGGCGGCGATCTCCTCGCGGGTGTAGACGAGCGCCGGCCCCTGCGGGTCGCGGGAGTTGCGAATGGCGATGCCGCCGTCCGGCAGCGCCGCCATCTCCACGCAATTGCCGGTCGCGTTGCTGTGGCTGCTCTTGATCCATGTCACCGCGGTCAGCGCTCCGGCCCGCATGCCGTTGACGAACTCCACTCCCACACCAGCCCCTCGTCGCTCCAGCATCGGTCTCCATAGCCACATAGCCACACGAGTGCAATCCCAGATGCAATTGCATCACCGGGCCGTTCTCGACAATACTCGTCCAGCGTCGCCGTCGAACAGCGAATCCCGCGCGGAGACATGACCCGTGGCGATTCACCCGCGGTGCCTCTCGGGCACCGGCAGCGCACGGAGAGACGATGCGTCGTGCCGGGTCCGGCGTGAATCGCCCGTTGGAGCCTTCCCGTCGTTCTGCATCGGTGAGCCCGACTGCGGCCGTGACGGTCAACCGCCACACCCCTGACACCGGGCGGCCGCCGGTGTCCCGCAGCCCATAGTCGATGATGTTCTTCCGGCGCATCCGGTCGTCGATGCGCAGCTGTGCGCATCCGGCGTGCTCGCGGTGGGCGCTCACCAGCGTGAGGATCCGCCGCATGCGGTCCGCGGTCGTGCCGGGGCGGGAGTGCGCGGACGGTCGTCGCCGTCCGCGGACAGGGCGCGGTCGTCGTGGTGCACGGGCGGCCTCGATTTCGGGGAGGGGGCTCACCGGTGCAGCGTCCGCCCCCTCCCCTGCGTGCAGGCCGCGTCAGCAGGACCAGTCCTTGTCCATGTCGAGGCCGCCCTCGCGGGCCTGGGTGAAGGAGAACCAGTTGCCGGAGTCGTCCCGGAAGATCGCCTCGGTGCCGTACGGGCGCTCCTGCGGCTCCTGAAGGAACTGCACACCGCGTTCCTTGAGCTTCTCGTAGTCGCCGTGGATGTCGTCGGTCCTGAGCACGCCCGCACCGAGGATTCCCTTGGACACCAGCTTCTTCATGGCCTCGGCGGACTCGGGGTCCATGGCGGGCGGGCCGGGGACCATCAGGGTGAGCTCCACGTCGGGCTGGTTCGCGGCGCCTACGGTGAGCCAGCGCATGCCGCCCTCGCCCATGGTCATGTCCGTCCGCACTTCCAGGCCGAGCTTCTCGGTGTAGAACTCCTTGGCGCGGTCCTGATCCAGCACCCAGACGGTGGAAATGGCGAGACCCTTGATCATGACGTGCTCCTGGGGAGTGGGGTGGGTGTCCGTTGCCCTGTCACCGTAGGCAGCCGCCCGCTCAGACTGCTTCTTCAGAATTGCTCTCTCGCTCGGCGCTTCGCCCGGACGACTCCTTCGCCGGGGAGAAGCCGCCGGCCCACAGCATCGCGTAGCACCCCGGTATGAGCGCCGCGCCGCGGCCGACGTGCCGGGCGCGGTACTCGCGGGGCGACAGCCCGGTCTGCCGCTTGAAGCGGGACGAGAACGTGCCGAGGCTGGAGAATCCGACAAGCGTGCAGATCTCGGTGACGGACAGGTTCGCCGTGCGGAGCATCTCCTCCGCCCGCTCTATGCGGCGGGCCGACAGGTACTGGCCGGGTGTCTGCCCGTAGACCGCCTTGAACGCGCGTACGAAGTGGTAGCGCGAGTACCTGGCGTGGGCGGCGACCGCGTCGAGGTCGAGCGGCTCCGCCCAGTCGCGGTCCATTGCGTCCTTGGCGAGCCTCAGCTGCTGGAGGTGGGACAGGTCTGTCACCTGTCTCATGCTGGCACGCGGCACTGACACAAGCGCCTGACCTGCATCGATCCGCTGGGGCACGTACTCCGGCCGAGACAGGGGAACATCCGGCCGAATGACGTCGTTGTGTCTGAAAAGAGGCCATTGGTGTGATCGGCGTGCCCCACGCCGGGCGCCGGCCGTCTCCCCGGCTACCGATCCCGGATTCCCATGACTGTTCTCCGAGCTGTTCCCCTCGCCGTGGCGAGCGGGCTCGTCGTCGTGCTCGCCGGATGCACCGCCGCGGCGGACACCGGCGCGGCGGCGGAGCGCCTCACCGCAGGCAGCGCGTCCACCGCGCTCGACCGCGGTGTGCCCTCCGCGCCGCCCTCTCCCTCCCCCTCAGCCCCCACGGTGACGCCACTGGAGCCCGCGGTCGAGA
Source organism: Streptomyces sp. ISL-10 (assembly GCF_018614575.1). Classification (GTDB taxonomy): domain Bacteria; phylum Actinomycetota; class Actinomycetes; order Streptomycetales; family Streptomycetaceae; genus Streptomyces. Next base: position 78,787 of record NZ_JAGGOJ010000008.1, on the reverse strand, counting down.
GGGCGTCCGCAACGCCGGCCCCCGAGGCGTCCCGGCCCCGGACGGAGACGGCGCTGCTGTCCATACCGTCCATCGGGCTCAAGGAGCTGAAGGTCGTCCCGTACGAGGGCACGACCGACGACTGGCCGGGCACCCGGATACAGAACCGTGGCGTCGGCGCCAGCCCCTACGGCGAGAACGGCGGCGTCGGTCCCGGCGAGGTAGGAAACTACCTGGTCACCGCGCACCGCCTCTCCGCGGGCGGTCCGCTGCGCGATCTGCCGTCGCTCGACGAGGGCGCATCGGTGTTCGTCCGGGCGGGCGGCAAGGTGTACGAGTACGAGATCACAGAGACCAGGACGACCTCGTTCCGCTCCGAGCGCTCCCTCGCCGAGCAGCGGGCGGCCGTCCCCGGTCGTCCCGGCGAGCGGCCGACCCAGGCGATGATCACGATCTCGACCTGCGCAACGCCCGAGGACAACGCGGCGGGCAATTTCTGGCGCGACGACCGGGGCAACCCCGAGCACCGCATCGACAAGGTTGGCGTGCTGCGTGAGGCGGTGCCGGAGCAGGCCGCCGGCTGACGTCGCCCGCACTGAGCGTGGTCGTGCGCACCGCCGCGGACCGCCGCCGCGGACCGAGCGTCCCGGCGTCCGCGCGCTCCCCCGTCGGCTACATGCCGCCCGCGACGCGCAGCACCGCACCTGTGGTGAAGGACGCGTCGTCGGACAGCAGCCAGGCGACGGACCCGGCGATCTCTTCCGGCCGTCCCGCACGGCCGAGCGGAATGGTGCCGGCCAGCTTGGAGGGGCGCTCCGGATCCTCGTGGAATTCGGTCCGGATGACGCCGGGCGCGACGCAGTTGACGCGTACGCCGTCGGCGGCGACCTCCTTGGCCAGGCCGACGGTCATGGCGTCGACTGCCGCCTTGGTCGCGGCGTAGTGCACGTACTGGCCGGGGCTGCCGAGCGTCGCGGCCGCCGAGGAGATGTTGACGATGGCGCCGCCGCGGGTGCCGGTCATGTCGCGGACGGCCCTGCGCGCGCAGAGCAGGTAGCCGAGGACGTTGACCTCCAGGGCGCGGCGCATGCCCTCGGCATCGGCGTCGGCCAGGCGGCCGTTGGGGCCGCTGATGCCCGCGTTGTTGACGAGGCCGGTGACGGCGCCCAGTTCGGCGGCACGGTCGAACAGCCCGTCGACGGACGCCTCGTCGGCGGTGTCGACAGGGACGGCGAGCGCGCGCCGCCCGGTGTCGGTGACCGCCTTGACGACGGTCAGCGCGGCGGCTTCGTCGGACCGGTAGCCGACCACCACGTCGTGGCCTTCGGCGGCGAGGCGCTGGCAGATCGCGGCGCCGATTCCGCGGCTGCCGCCGGTGACGACAGTGAGGTGCTGGGTCAAGGAGGTCTCCGGGGTGCGTACTGGCTGCTCCCCGACTGTAGTTGGGCCTCCGCGGCACTCGGCGATGAGGGATTGCCTTGCGTCACCGGCGGACGGCGCGCCGCGGGCGGACCGTCCAGGCGCCCATCGGCCGGTGACCGCTTGTGCCGGGGTGAACGGATCGGAACCATCCGGCGGGCCGGTGCCCATGGCGAAGGGGCGCACCCGGGAAGGGTGCGCCCCTTCGTCTCACGTGACGCCCGGATCAGCTCTGGTAGCGGTTCTGGTCCTCGTCCAGCCTCTCCTGGCGCGGTTCACCGGCCTGCCGGCCGCGCTTCCGCTGCTGCCGGGCACGCTCCTCGGACTGCTGCCGGCCGCGCGACTTGGCATCGTCCATGCGCTTCTGCGCCTCGTCCTTGAGCTGCTCGGCCTTGTCCCGGAACTGGTCCTTGATACCCATCAGTGGCTCCTTCGAGGTGGGGGTCTGGGCGCGTTCAGCGTTGCACGACCCGACATGGCTCGCATGTCAGCCGAAAAACGGGCAGGTCGGACCTGGTGTGACCCCCGGGAACCGAGGTGTTGCAGCGCCGGCGATGAGACGTTCACGTCGCAACGCAGGGCCGTTCATAGGACGTACGGCACGGCTCGTTCGTGGGGCACGGCTCGTTCGTGCGGCGCGAGTGCCCGCCCGATGTACCGGCGGCGCTCGGTGGTGCCACCGTCGCCGCGCGCCGATCGACATCCGCCCAAGTGACCATCATGAACCCCGGCAACGCCGTTCTGCGGGAGACCGAGGTCGCATCCTCGCTGCCGGCGGGCTGGATGGCCGACCGGTCCCGCTCCACGGGCGCTCCGCGCCCGGCGCAACGGTCGGACTGCGGGCGGTGCTCACCCGCGGCGCCCGGTGATCCCGCGAGGAGCCGGCCGTGCGACGCGTGACGCGCGCACGTGAGCGCCGCAGCTGGGCGTCGGGTTGTGAGCGCCATGTGGTGGGCGCCGTCTTGGGGCGTTGTGCTGTCGCGCCGTCTTGTGGGGCGCCCGTGCGGGTCAGTAGGAATGGGCTCCACGACTGCTCTCGGCGCTGTGTTCCGGCCGCAGTTGCCACCCGAGCGGCTCCCTGCCATGGCCCGTGCGGCCGATGCGGCAGGACTGGAGGAGTTGTGGCTCTGGGAGGACTGCTTCCCTGAAAGCGGAATTGCCACCGCGGCGGCCGCCCTGGCCTGGACTGAGCGACTGCGGGTGGGCGTTGGCCTGTTGCCGGTCCCGTTGCGCAACGTTGCACTGACCTCGATGAAGGCCGCCACCCTCCTGCGGCTGTTCTCCGGGCGCGTAACGCCGGCACTCGGGCACGGTGTGCAGGACTGGATGGGCCAGGTCGGTGCGCGGGTCGAGTCGCCGCTCACGCTGCTGCGCGAGCATCTGGCGGGGATGCGGGCGCTGTTGGGCGGTGAGCGGATGACGGTGGAGGGCCGCTACGTGAGGCTCGACGGCGTCGCCCTGGACTGGCCGCCCACGGCCGCGCCTCCCGTGCTCGCCGACGCGCTCGGGCCCAAGTCGCTGCGCGCTGTCGGGCGAAGTGGCCGACGGGACGCTGCTGGAGGCGAGCGTGTCCGTCGACGGCGTGCGCCGGGCCCAGCGGCTCATCGACGAGGGACGCACCGCGGGCGGACGCACCGAGCCCCATCAGGTGGTCGTCTACGCCCACGCCGCGACCGGACCCGGCGCCGAAGACCGACTGAGGGCCGAACTTCACGGCTCCCACGGCGAGTCGGGGCTTGAGCTGGGGTGTCGCCGGGGGTGCGGGCGCGGTGGCCAAGGCCGTGCAACGACTCGCGGACGCCAGGGTCGACACGGTCGTGCCCCAGCCGACCGCCGACGAGCCGGACCCGGTGGGCTTCGTACGGTTCGTGGCCGAGGAGGTCCGCCCGCTCGTGCCGTGACGGCCGACGTCACGGGCGGTGCCGGGCGTCGACGGGCTGCCTCAGCCTGCGGCGTCCTGCGGATACCAGCGCAGTTCGACAGTGTTGCCGTCCGGGTCCTGCACGTATATCGACTGCGCGTCGCCCCGCGCGCCGTAGCGTTCGACCGGGCCTTCGAGGACGGTGAACCGGCCGGAGTCGACGACCTCCTGCCAGTCGATCGGGTCGACGACGAGGCAGATGTGGTCGACGTTGGACTCGCCGCGCGGCCTGCTGACCAGGTCGATGATGCTCGTCGGGCTGATCCGCGCCGAAGGGAACGGCGCCTTGCCCGCCCGCCACTCCTCCACTCTGACCGGCTCCAGGCCGAGCGGTCCGCAGTAGAACTCCAGGGCGCGCTCGACGTCCTGGACGTTGAGCACGACGTGGTCGAAGTCCTTGACACGCACGATGCCTCCTGTCGTGATTCCATTCCGTTACCGATCAGAACTTAATTGCGCTCGGGCCTGGACGGAAGGCCAGGGATCACTCCTCCCCTCAGCGCGATGACGTCCCTTTGGTGGTTGTTTATCGCTATTTCTTACGGTTACCCGCGCTCGGGGAAGGCACGCCGCGCGAGAGGGAGGAAGCAAGTGATCACCCGTGACCAGATACCGAAGGTGCTGGACCGACCGGTCTATGACGCCGAGGGCAACAAGGTCGGCAACGCCAAACATGTCTTCGTCGACGACGCCACGGGGCAACCGGACTGGGTCAGTGTGCAGACCGGTCTGTTCGGAACCAACGAGTCGTTCGTTCCGATCCGGGACGCCACCATGGTCGAGGACCACTTGGAGGTGCCCTACCCCAAGAACACCATCAAGGACGCTCCCCACGTCGACGTCGACGCCGGCGGACACCTCTCCCGCCAGGAGGAGGAGCGCCTGTACAGGTACTACAGCATCGGCTGAGACGCCGCATGGCAGGACGCGAACCGTCCCGGGAGCGCGGCTGCCGGTGCGGCCGGAGCCGCGGGCATCGCAGAAGCGGCGGGCATCGCAGAAGCGGGGGGCATCGCAGAAGCGGGGGCGTCGGCGCGGTGACGTCCGGCTCGGAGACCTCCGCTGGGGGCCACGACGTCCCGCTGTACGAGGAGCGGCCGGTGGTCGAGACCCGGACCGAACCGGTGGAACGGGTCCGGCTTCAGGTCGAGGGGCGTTTTGAGGACGAACCCGTCACAGGCCGGATCCGCAAGAAGCGGATCGAGGCCGACATACCTGATGACCGGGGCAGGAGGCGTCCGACTTGTTGGTGCGCGGGAGCGTTCAGGTCGCGACGGACGGCCCCGACTGCAGTTGCTCCAGTCTGCGCTGGAGCAACTGCAGTGCGCCGCGCTGACGGCCCGGCACCCGTCGGCGCAACCGTACGAGCTCCGGGGCGAGTCGGCGTGCACGTGCGGCGTCGCGGATCTGCTCCCACTGGTGGTGGGCGCGGTCGACCGCGCCTTCGACGTCGGGGTCGTCGGCCGTCTGCTGCCGGCGTAGTCGGGCATCGGCCACGGCCATCCACAGTTCGCAGCTGCGCGCGGGGTCCTGGGCGAGACGCGCGAGGTCGGCCCGTACCTCCAGCCAGTGGAGTGCCTGCACCGAACCCGGTCCGTACGCGCGCAGGGCATCAGCCTCACAGGCCGCCGCGGCAGCGGCGGCCTCGGTGTGCCGGCCGGCGCGCGCCGCGGCGAGGATCGCCGGATGAGGGTCGCCGGCCGCGGCGGCCGGCTGCACGGTGGCCACGGGCGCGCGGGCCGCCGCGCCAGCGGCAGGTCCCGGCGGGGCCGTGCCCGGGGGATGGGCCGCGACAGCGGCAGGGCGCGCGGTTTCCTGCTGCTGGGCGTGGGCGGCGGCCGGTGCCTGGGTCCAGGCGTGACCCGGGGGCTCGGCGTCGGCGGCGGCAGGTCGCGCGGGGACCTGGTGCCGGGTGGACACATTGGCCGACGGCGCGGCGTCTCGCCTCTCGGCCGCGCCGGCGGCAGGTCCCGCCGGACCCGGGAGCTGGGCCGGGGTCGGCATTTGCGGGTGGGGGGCCGCCGGGGCCGGTACGGCGGACACGGCGGTCGGGACAGTCGGGGCAGTCGCACTGCCGGACGGGAGCGGGAAGAGCAGTGCGCCGTCGGCCGGTCCGGACTGCGCGGCGGCCTGCTCGTGCAACTGCGCGAGGGACGGCCGCGCGCCACTGCGCCAGATCGCGGCCATGGCCTTGAGGTACACAGGCGACACAACCGTACGGCGCCCGGGGGCGGGTGCGATCCTGCCCTGGAACAGCGTGCCGGGGCCGAGGTCGGCGTACCCTTGGCGCACCTGCTGCAACGCCTCGTCGTCGGCGACCAGATCGACCACCACCGTGGTCGTCCCCGGCCGGCGGATCCTGAGTTCGCCGGCCAGCCAGTGCCAGGGCAGCGCCGTGTACCGCACGGTCGCCGGCGTCGTGCGGGCGAGGGCGAAGTGCAGCAGCTTCTGCCTGCGGTCGACATGCAACTGCCCGGCCATATACAGGAACAGCGGCCCGGGAGCGGCGGCCGCGGCACGGATGCGGGTCAGCACGGTCTGCGGGTCGAGCGGGTCGGCGAGTTCGATGACGGTGGCCGCCGCGTCCCTCGTGCCGGTCAGCACCGGGGCCGGCACGGCGGCGAGCGCGGGCAGCACGGACGCCGCGTCGACAAGGCGGCCTTTGCCGGCCGGGGCCGCTGCCAGCAGCAACGCGGTACCCGACGCCGAGTTCTCCCCACTGATCACCACCTCAGCACCGTAGCCCCTGACGGAACCTTCTGGCCAAGCGGTGCGCCTCGGGTCGCCGGCCGCGTCGGGCCACCCGGCCGAGCCGGCCCGCCACGCCACCTACTTCAGGACGCGGTACTTCAGGTGCGTCGCGCGCGGTGTGTCGACGACCCTGATCGGCTCCAGCTTCCGCTGCTGCGGGCCGATACGGTCGAACAGTCGCAGACCTTCGCCCAACAGCACAGGCACCACGTGCAGTTGGAGCTCGTCGACGAGTCCTGCGCGCAGAAACTGCTGCACGGTGTCGGCGCCGCCCGCGATGTCGACGTTCCTTCCTCCGGCCGCCGCCCTCGCCTGCTCGAGCGCGCTGTGGATGCCGTCGGTCACGAAGGTGAAGGTGGTGCCGCCCTGCTTGACCACGGGCCGCCGGGGCCGATGGGTGAGCACGAACACAGGGGCCCGGAAAGGCGGGTTGTCGCCCCACGGCTTCTCACCGGTGTCGTACATGAGGCGCCCCATGACCACCGCGCCGGTCGCGTCGAACCATTCGCGCATGATCTGTGAGTCGCGGTTCTCCTCACCGCCGGTCATGCCCTGGCGCTCCCGCCAGCTGGCAAGGTCGTGGATCCAGTGGAACAGGGCTTCCGCTCCGTGCCCGCCGGGGTTGTCGACGGTCACGCCGGTGCCGGCGATGCAGCCGTCCAGCGACATGGCGAAATCCGCAGTGACGATGGTCATGTGCTCTTCCTCCAGGGTTCGGACGCGCTCGTGCCAGGGCGGCGCCAAGCGGCGCGGCTGTCACGTGTGTGACGCACCGTTGTCACCTGTGCGTCGATCGAGGCAGGCCCTTTTCGACAGCGTCCGGCATCGTCCCGCAGGATTCTTCGGCGCTCTCGGCCCCACGCGGGGCAACCGGCGGTTTGAGCGCGCCGCGTGGGGCAACCCGTCTCCCACAGCCGCACCGGCCGTATGCCGATCCGAGACCAGGAGCCGCACCATGGACCACTCCCGTGTGCCCGTTCTCGAAGCTCTGGCGGATTTCCACCGTCGCGGGGACACCGTGTACGGCCCGCCGGGGCACAAGCAGGGCCGCGGGGTCGACCCCCGGGTGCTGGAGGTACTGGGCGAGGGTGTGTTCCGTTCCGATGTGCTGTCCCTCAACGGGCTGGACGACCGCCGCGAGTCCCAGGGCGTGTTGGACCAGGCGCAGGAACTGATGGCCGACGCGGTGGGCGCCGAACGTGCGTTCTTCTCGACGTGCGGCAGCTCCCTGTCGGTCAAGACGTCGATGCTGGCCGTGGCGGGGCCGGGCGAGAAGCTGCTGGTGTCCCGCAACGCCCACAAGTCGGTGATCGCGGCGGTCATCATCAGCGGCGTCGAGCCGGTCTGGGTGCACCCCCGCTTCGACACCGAGCGGAACCTCGCCCACCCGCCGGAGCCGGACGCCGTCCAGCGGGCCCTGGCGGAGCACCCCGAGGCGAAGGGCATGCTGCTGATCACGCCGACCGACTGGGGCTCCTGCGCGGACATCAAAGGGGTGGCCAAGGTCTGCCACGCCGAGGACGTGCCGCTCATCGTCGACGAGGCGTGGGGCGCGCACCTGCCGTTCCACGACGCCCTGCCGTCCTGGGGTATGGACGCGGACGCCGATCTCGTCGTCACGAGCGTGCACAAGATGGGCAGCGCCGTCGAGCAGAGTTCGGTGTTCCACCTGCGGGGAGACCGGGTGTCGGCCGATGTGCTCAAGCAGCGCGAGGACCTCCTCGGCACGACGAGCGCCTCGTCCCTCGTCTACGCGACCCTCGACGGCTGGCGTCGCCAGATGGTGGAGCAGGGACACGAACTCATCGACGGCGCCCTGCGCCGGGCGCGGCGGCTGCGGGCGGCGGTGGACGGCATGCCGGGCCTGCGACTGATGGGATGCGACGTCGTGGAGTCGGGCCTCGCGGCCGACCTCGACCTGCTCAAGATCGTGGCGGACGTCCGGGAACTGGGCATCAGCGGCATGCGGGCCGCCGAGTGGCTGCGCACGAACTGCCGTGTGGACATGGGGTCCTCGGACACCTGCCGGATCAGCGGCGTGATCACGCACGCCGACGACGACCGGACGGAGGAGGTGTTCCTCGACGCCCTGACCCGGCTGGTCGCCGCCGCCGAGGCCGGTGACATCGACGGCGGCCCGCCGGTGGACCTGCCCGCACCGGGTGCCCTGGAACTGGAGCAGGTGATGCTGCCCCGCACGGCGTTCTTCGGCCCTGCCGAACAGGTTCCCGCTGCCCAGGCGGTGGGGCGGATCGCGGCCGAGATGATCAGCCCCTATCCCCCCGGCGTGCCAGCGGTGGCTCCCGGAGAACTGATCACGGCGGAGGTCATGGACTACCTCCGCAGCGGTGCCGCCGCCGGGCTGCTGATCCCCGATGCCGCCGACCCGTCGATGGACAGCGTCCGGGTCGTGTCGGCCTGACGGGGCGTACGACCGGAGCCGCCGCCCTTGACGGCCTGGCCCCGTCTGGACGCGCCGGGGCGGGCAGCGCTGCTCGCGGATCCGGACGACGCGGTGCGCCGGTCCGCCCTACTGCGGCACCACGAGGACGAGCGACGCCCCGCTCCGTCTTCGACACGCTGGAGCCCTGGAGCACCGGCTCGACACGTGCCGCTTCGCAACAGACGTCGCCGCGGATCCCGCCGCGGCCCGCCGGCGGGCCTCGCCCGTAACCCCCACGTGTCACCCGAGCTGATCGCCGCCCTCGCCGTCGACGAGGGCCACGAGGACGGCTTAAGGTGTCCGTCCGTCCCGAACTCACCGAGGAGCAGCGGGCCGCCATCCGTGTCGACATCGACCCCGGGGCCAGGTGCCTCGACGTCGACTGGGTCGTGGCCGCGCACGACGACCCCGAGGTCATGCGCCGCTGTGCCGCCTCGTCCCATCTGCTGCTGCGCAGCAGGGCCACCCGGCCCGCCCGGCTCCCGCCCGACGTCGTCGAACGGCTTGCGCGGGACGAGGACCGGGTCGTATGCCTTCTCCTCGCCGAGTCGTGCGACGACGCGCCCGCCGTCATGCTGCCGAAGGTGTGGCAGTGGTGGAACGGCAGCCTGTCGCGCCCGGGGCGGCCGCGGTCGCACCCGAACTTCCCCCGCCGTGACCTGCTGCAGTACGCCGATGACCCGCACCCGCGGATGCGTCGACTGGCCCTGGACGACCCGGAGTCCACGGCTGAGTCGGCGGAGCGGTTCAGCCGCGACCCGGACGAGGAGATACGGCTGCGGGCCGCCAAGGACGTCCGGTTGTCGGCCGCGTCGGCCGTGTACCTGCTCGACGACCCGGACGCGAGTCTGCGCGCGGCGGCGTCCCGGCACCCTCGGCTGCCGACACGCGTGCTGGTGGGACTGCTGCTGGACGTCGAGACCGCGGACCAGGCGGTGTGCAATCCGTCGATCCCCCTGGCCGTCATGCACCGGAAGATCGACCGGGCGGCCGAGCCGCCGGCCCGCGCGGGATGATCCGGCGCGGACCGGGCGGTGCCCGGGCGGGTCAGGCCCCCGGCGCAAGGCTGTACACGCCGTACGCGAAGCCCTCCGCGGTGATCGTGCCGTCCGCGATGCGGGTGCCCCGCGCCTCAAGAGCGCGGGCGCCCGCGGTGCGGGACTCGTCGAGCGTGATCGCGGCCGGGGCCGCGCCGGGGTTGACGATCACCAGGTACCGGCCGCCGCGTACGTGGACGACCGGGTAGCCGGTGTGCACGATCTCCACCGAACCGGAGGGGCCGAGCTCCGGCGAGCCGCGGCGCAGGGCGATCAGTCGGCGGACCAGGTTCAGCAGCGAGGCGTCGTCGGCGCGTTGGGCGGCGACCGAGGGGCGGGCATGGTCGGGGTCGAGGGGCAGGTAGAGGTCCTCGGCCGGGGCCGTGGAGAAACCGGCGTTCTCGGTGTCGTCCCATTGCATGGGGGTACGGGACCCGGCCCGGTTGTAGCGCGGCCCGAGGACGCTGCCCTCCTTGTCGGGCAGGTCCGGGACGAAGCGCATGCCGATCTCGTCGCCGTAGTAGATCGCCGGCAGGGTGGGCCAGGTCAGCTGGAAGGCGAACGCGGCAGGGAGCTGTTCGGCGGTCCGGGGACCGCAGTTGAGCCGTGAGAAGTCGTGGTTGGCCGTGGGCAGCGCAGTGAAGCCGCCGTCCCCGATGGTGTCGGTGGCGGACTGCCAGGCCTCCACGAAGTGGGCGGGGGTCCCCTTGCCCTCGGGATCGAAGAAGCAGTCGATGGGGTCCCAGTCGTCGTTGTCGGTGCCGGCGCGGTTGTTCCACAGGGAACGCAGCGGACGCCCGTTGGTGGGGCCGCCGAACTGGAGGAAGAAGTCGGCGTGGAAACCGGCGGGCACGGCAACGGCCGGGTCGCCCCACTCCGACAGCAGCACCGCCTCCGGATGGGTGCGGTCCAGCCAGAGCCGCAGCTCGGCCCAGACAGCGGCGGTCTCGCGCTTGTCCGGGTCGTCCTTGACCAGGGAGGCGGCCATGTCGACGCGGAAGCCCGCGAGCCCGAGCCGCAGCCAGTGGTCCATGATGTCGCGCAGCGCCTGCCGGTTGGCACGCGGTCCTTCGGCGTCGGGGCTGTGCCGCCAGGGTTCGGCCGGGTCGCTGCGTGCGTAGCCGAAGTTGAGGGCGGGCTGGGAATCGAAGAAGTTCGGCAGATACGCGCCGGGGCGGCGGCCCGGGGACGCGACGAATCCGTCGGGACGCGCGCCGTCGGTCCAGATGTAGCGGTGGTCGGCCGGGTCGTCGGCCGAGGCCCGGAACCAGGGGTGGCGGTCCGAGGTGTGTCCGGCGACGAGGTCGAGCAGGACCCTGATGCCCCGGCGGGCCGCCTCCGCGACGAGCCGGGCGAGGTCGTCGTCGGTTCCGTAGCGGGGGGCCAGGCGGAGGTAGTCGTCGATGTCGTAGCCGGCGTCGCGGAAGGGCGAGGAGAAGCACGGGTTGAGCCAGACCGTGTTCACGCCCAGCCAGGCGAGGTGGTCCAGGTGGTCGGTGATGCCGTTGAAGTCGCCGATGCCGTCGCCGTCGGAGTCGGCGAAGGATTGCGGGTAGATCTGGTAGAAGACGGCGTCGGCCAGCCAGGCGGGGGCGGGTCGGAACGTGGTCATGAAGGGGGTGCAGCCTTTCGTTGCGGGGCGCCGAGTGTGGTGCGGCGGCCGGGTCAGCCCTTGACGGCATCGGAGGTCAGGCCGGAGACGACGGCTTTGCGGAAGACGAGCACGAGCAGGCGATGGGCAGGACGGAGACGGTCGCGGCGGCGAAGATCGTGCCGTAGGGGACGTCGTACTGGTCGCCGAACAGGGCCATGCCGACGGGAATCGTGCCGTAGGCGTCGGCACTGTTCAGCGTGACGGCTATCAGGAATTCCGTCCAGCACGCGGTGAACGTGAACACGCCCGGCCGGGCCTCCGGCAGATCACCGAGACGACGGTGCGTACCGGAGAGGCGCCGGCGTCCATCCGGGCGACCTCCTCCATCTCCCTGGGGATGGAGGAGGTAGTTCCGCAGGATCCGGACGGCGAACGGCACGGTGAGCGCGACGTGGCGGCGACGGCGGCTGTGGGGCCGAAACCGAGGTTCTGGAACATGACCTGCCAGCCCAGCAGCGCGAGCGACTGCGTGGCGTCGCCCGGTCCGCCGCCGGTCAGGGCGAACGGCACCTTGCTGACCTGGGCGTGGCAAGGGGTGTTGGAGGGGCGGGAGGCGAGTTCGGTCATGGCGTCGGCGTTCAGGACGGCTGGCCGCCCGCGAGGTCCGGGTCGCTGAGGACGGCAGCGCCGGCGGGGATCATCGAGTTCCGGGCGAGGATGGTCCGGCCCTCGGTGCTGGTCATCCACTTGATGAAGGCGAGGGTCACGCCGAGGTTCATGGAGTGCGGGTCGACCATCATGTTCCAGCCGCCGATGTTCGACGAGCCGGGCGAGGGGTGGCCCTCGAAGGGGCGAGGGGTGGCCCTCGAAGGTGGGCAGCGCGGTCATGCCCACCTTGCCCTTGATCTTGGACACCTAGCGGTTCTCGGACTCGCCCCACGCGTGACCCCAGTTGCGGTGGAAGGCCGCTGCCCGCTGGTGAACGCCTGGAGGGACTGGGCCTCCTGGAAGGAGAGCATGGCCTTGGGCGCGACGCCCCGCTGGAGGAGGGAACGCGTGTAGCCGAGAGCCTTGCGATTCCCGGACGAGTCGGTCGGCGACTCGGTGCCGTCGGCGCTGACGGTGGCACCGCCCGCGGACGCGGACCGTTCTGCCCAGTCGGCCGCAGTCGGCCCACCGCGCCGTCAGGCGGTGTGCAGCCTCAGTCCGTAGCGGGCCAGGATCTCGTTGACCGGCTGGTACCAGGTCTGTCCGCCGCCACTGCAGTTGCCCCAGCCGCCCGACGTGACGCCCTGCGCCTGGTCGCCGCTGATGAACGAACCCCCGGAGTCACCCGGCTCGGCACACACGCTGGTCTTCGTCATCTGATGGACCGCGCCCTGGCTGTAGTTGACGGTCTCGTTCTTCGCGAGAACGCTGCCGCAGTGCCAGTGCGTCGTGGAGCCCGAGCGGCATATCGAGGCGCCGACGGGGGCCTCGGCCGAGCCGCGCACCAGCCGGTCGGGCACCGTGCCCCAGCCGAGCACCACAGGGACGGTCCACCAGCCGCTGCCGACGCTCACCCACGCGTAGTCGTTGCCGGGGAACGACGACCCCTGGAACGTGCCGATGTGCGAGCCGTCCCAGCCGCGCACGGCCGCGCCCTGCTGCCCGCAGTGGCCCGCGGTCACAAAGCCGCCGTGGACGGAGAACCCGATGGAGCAGCGGACGTTGCCCGTGTAGTACGGGTCGCCGCCCACCGTTCCCGCGGCAAAGGCCCGCGGTGCCTCGGCCACTTCCCTGACCTGGACCGGGCCGGTCTCGCGGGCCCGGTCCAGGAAGGATGCGACATCGTTGTCCATGCGGTCGGCGGCGACGACGTTCACCACGATCCGATTGGCCTCGGGGTCGACGTGCCAGCTGCTCACCCCGCCGGGAGCGGGCAGCGCGTCGATCTTCCGCTTGGCGGAGTCCAGCCGTCTCGCGCTGTGCTCGACGATCCGGACGTCCGCTCCCGTGGCGCGTACGGCGCCGGCCCTGCGGGGTTCGGTGACGGCGACGGTCAGGCGTGCGGTGTCCGCGTCGAACCAGGAGCCCGCGTACGCGCTCCGGGCGGCGCGGCGCGCCTGTGTCTCGATCCCGATGGCGGCCCGCTCGGCGGCGAGCCGTTGTCGTGCCTGACGTTCGGTGAGCCCCAGGTCCCTCTGCAGAGCGGTGAGCAGACCGGCCGACACCTCGCCGTTCGACGAGGGGGCCGGTTCCTGCACCGTGGCGGAGGCGGGGCCCCCACCGGCGGACGCCCAGGTTCCGACGGCGAGGAGTGCGGCCAGACCGGCGCGCATGACCGTCTTCGCGCGCACGGCCGGTCGGTGGGTGGATTCCGTATGGATGGCTGACGTGCGTCTCAAGGCGTTCGACCCTTCGCTCGTTCCGACAGCACGGGATGGAACAGACCATTCTGAGAGCGCTCTCAGGATGCGCCTGCCCGGAGCGTACCGGAGGTGGTCAGGTCAGGTCCATGCCAAGTACGAGCCGGCGCGGGAATGTCCTGAATCCCTGCGGGAACCGGCCGTGAGGGAAATGTGTCTGTGCTGGGGACAGTCCGTGTGCCGGGTCCGCGCCGATGACCGGGGCAGGGGGTGTCCACCAGGCAGGGGGACGCGATGGGCGTGTGGACGGTGCCGGGATACACCGAGTCCCGGGAGCTCGGGTCGGGGGGCGGTGGTCGCGTCGTCCTCGCCGTTCACGACGCCACCGGTGTGCCGGTCGCGGTGAAGTACCTCAGCGAGCGGCTGCGCAGCGACACGGCGTTCGTACGGGAGTTCCGGGCGGAGGCGCAACTGCTCGGCGGGCTGGATTCACCGCATGTCGTACGGCTCTACGAATACGTCGAGGGCCCGCGCGGCGCCGCCATCGTCATGGAGCTGATCGACGGAATCGCTCTGCGGGCACTGCTCCTGCACGAGGGGGCGACCGGTCCCGAGGCGGCCCTGACGGTGCTCAAGGGATCCCTGCTGGGGCTCGCCGCGGCCCATGGCGCGGGCGTCGTGCACCGCGACTACAAGCCCGAGAACGTGCTCGTCTCGGCCGACGGCGCCTCCAAACTCGCCGACTTCGGCATCGCGACCGGCCGGGACACCACTCCGGGTGTGGCGGGCACCCCCGCGTACATGGCACCGGAACAGTGGAACGGTGAACCCGCCTCCCCCGCCGCCGACGTCTACGCGGCGACCGCGACGTTCTACGAATGTCTGACCGGCCACAAGCCCTACCGCGGCGAGAACTTCGCCGAGCTGGCGCTTCAGCACCTCGGCGCGCCGGTTCCCGAGGACGACACGCCCGAGGCGGTGCGGCCGCTGATCAGGCGCGGGCTGGCGAAGTCGCCCGCGGACCGTCCGCAGAGCGCGGCGGCGTTCGTGGCCGAGCTGGAGGAGATCGCCGGGGCGGCGTACGGGCCCGACTGGGAGGAGCGCGGGCGGCGCAGGCTGGCGGCGCTCGCGGCGCTGCTGCCACTGCTCTTCCCATCGGCCGGGGGCGGCGCGGCCGGGACCACGGATGTGGCGACGACGTCCCTGGGCGACGGTTGGGGCAGCGGAGCCGGCGGACAACTGACTCCCTTGCTGCGCCGGGTACTTGTCGGCATCCTCGCAGCGGTGGTCGCCGGTCTCCTCGCCGTCACCGCGCAGGCGGGCGGGGACGCGGGACGGCGGACCACCTCCGAGGCCGCGGCCACGACCAGTGCCCTGCCGACCGGATCCGAGGCGCCGCACGCGGGATCCGACGGGTCGGGCGGTCCGACGCCGTCGCCCGGTGTCTCGACGGGCTCGCCGCCCTCCCCCTCCGAGAGCGACACGCCCGGCACCAGTGCCTCCCCCACAACTGACGCACCGCCGGTCACCGGCGCACCCACGCCGTGGCCGAGCACCGATCCGACCACCGAGCCGTCCTCGCAGCCGACATCGTCGAGGACACCGACGACGCCGACCGCGGCACCGGTGAACGTCAAGTCCGTCTCCGTCACCAGCTTCCGCCAGACCGGCCCAGCGACCGGATCCGCGTCCGTCGACGTGGCCACGGACGGCACGGATGCGGTCACGATCGTCGTGTCCTGGTACACCGGCGACACCAAGGGACAGCTCGGCGCGCCGGACGGAACCCAGACCTTCGAGCGCAGCGGCGCCACGCAGTACACACTCACGCTCGCCCACACCTTCCAGGGCCAGGGCTGCTACTGGGCCGTCCAGGCGTCCACGGACCCCGGAGCCGCGAACGGCAACTCCACGCAGCAGCTACCGACCCGAAGGGGGTGCACGATCACATGAACGATCCCCGCAGGCCCCGCCCGGGCCCCGGACAGGGCGGCGCCGGTGACGAGGAGTACAGCGCGACCGCCCTGGGCAGCCACTGGTTCGAACACCCCGAGCACCCCGAACACCCCGAGCCGCGCGACGCCGTCGACACGCCCACCGCCGTGCTCGGCCACTCCCTGCCGGACGCCACCGCCGTGCTCGGCCACTCCCTGCCGGACGCCACCGCCGTACTCGCTGATCCCCTACCGGGCGCGCGGGACGCCGTGCCCGATCGGGCAGAGGGAGACGTCCTGCGGTTCGGGCCGGGGGTCACGGCAGCCGTGCGGCGGCAGGACGGAGCCCCGACGAACGTCGACATATGGCACGGCACGCTCGCCGGGCAGTCCGGGAGCGGCGGCCCTCCGCGCCGGCGCGGCCGCGCGCTGCGCCGCAGTGCGCCGGTGGTTCTCGCGCTGCTGGCCGTGCTGGCGTTCCTGGCCTGGCAGCGGTTCGGACCGGGTGTCTCCGTGCGCGGCGTGGCCGTACGGACGCCCGCGGACGGACCGGGGTGCGACGGCACCGCCGATGTCGTGGGCGTGGTGCGGACCGACGGCCGGCCCGGCACGCTCACCTACCGATGGCTGCGCGGCGACGGCACGACGTCGGGG
Organism: Streptomyces sp. ISL-10; assembly: GCF_018614575.1. GTDB lineage: Bacteria > Actinomycetota > Actinomycetes > Streptomycetales > Streptomycetaceae > Streptomyces. Next base: position 62,707 of record NZ_JAGGOJ010000008.1, on the reverse strand, counting down.
CCGCTCCACGAGAAGGTGACGCGCGGTCAGCAGCAGGCGCGGCTGCATCTTCGGTGGACCTTCCACGGTCGCGGCGAATACCACGCGCACGCCGAACTGGAGGTCATGTCGCCGTCGCGCCACACGGCCTCGGCGCGTTTCGTGTACGCCTGCCCGTGAAACGGCGCGTGCCCCGGCCGGTGTCGCCTCGTACCGCGAGAGGCGCGGCCTGTCGCCGACGGTCACCGATCTTGCCTGGCGGAAGATGGAACGGTGCAACCGGGATTCACCTCTTGGTTGCCGGACCATCAGTTTTCCGAAGGGCAGTGATGACATGGCCGTTGACGCGTCGGGCGTCACCGTCGCACGAGAACCGGGCGGGCTCGGCGCTCCGGGGCGGCGGAGCGGCCCTCGCGGTGCGTGGGCGTCCTGGTGGGCCGCCTGGCCGTTCGCCCTGGCGGCGCTGCCGCTCGGGCTGCTCGCGCTGGCGTCGTGGTTCGGGCGTCATGTGCGGCCCAGCGCCGACGAGTGGTGCTTCCTCCCCGTCGTCCGCGACCACGGCATCTCGGGCCTGATCGGCAAGTTCTGGTACACCGACAACGGCCGGCTCGGCAACGGGCTGCTCGTGGGGCTGTACGCCGAGTTCCCCGTCGCGGGGCACCAGTGGTTCGGCCTCGTCAGCGGCGTGCTGATGCTGGTGCTGCTGTGGGCCCTGACCGCGCAGGTGCTGCGCAGAACGGGCCAGTCGGTGCCCCGCGGGATTCCGCTGCTCGTCGCCGCCATGGTCATGGCGGTGTTCCTGTTCGCCACACCGAACACGTACAAGACGTTCTACTGGCCCGCCGCGTCCGTCTCGCACACCGTGGCGCCGGTCCTGGCCGGTGCAGCGGTGCTGCCGCTGCTGCGGGCCCGTGGCCGTCGCGGGCGGGTCGCCGCCCTGGTGACGGTGGCGGTGGCGGGCGTGTTCATGGGGACCCTGTCGGAGGAGGCGTCGGTCGTCGCGCTGGTCGTGCTGTCCGGTGTCGTGCTGTTCGCCCACCGCCTGTTCAGGAACGGTGCACGGCGGTTCGCGCGTCTCTGGTCGCTCGCGGGCATGGCCGGTGTCGCTGCCGGCACCCTGCTGCTGGTCTTCTCGCCGGGGTCCCGCAACCGGCGCGAGCGGTACGGCGCCGAGAGCACGTCCATGCTCGCTCCCGAATCGCTGCTGGGCTCCCTGCGCGGCTTCGCGCACATCCTGGCCACGGTGTTCTCGACGTGGCAGTACGTGGGCGCGGTCGCCGCGGGTGTGCTGCTGGGGCTCGTGGCGCGCCGCCGGACCACCCGGCCGTCGGTCCTCCTCCCGTGGCGGCCGCTGCCGCTCCTCTCGCTGGGCGCTGCGGCGTTCCTGGTCTCGGGCTACCTGTGCACCGTCATCACCTATCCCGTCTTCGGTGCGAAAGTGGTGACCACGGAACGGACCTGGAACGACTATCTGCTGCTGTACATCGTGCTGCTGGTGACCGCGGGGGTCTTCCTCGGCCGGCGGCTGCGGCGGTACCGGCCGGGCGTCGCGACGGCGACGGCCGCGGCACTGTGCGCCGCGACCGTGCTCGGGCTCGTGGCCCCGCTCGTCTCTCTCGGGCACGATATGCAGGTGCGGGCCGAGCGGTGGGACCGCCAGGACCGCTCGCTGCGGGAGGGCGCCGCGCGGGGGGCGAAGGAACTTCCCTACACGCCGGTGTCCGTGGCGAGGATGCTGGAACCGTTCAGCAACAACGGGCGCCGGGTGTGGCCCGCGCAGTGCGTTGCCGACTACTACGGCCTGGAGAAGGTCACTTACTCCAGACAGCTTCCCTGACCTGCGGCTCCGGCTGCGAGGGGGCCGACTCGTCGGTCTCGCGGATCACGTAGTGGGGGCGCCGCTTGGCTTCGTGGTAGATCCGGCCCACGTATTCGCCGATCACCCCGAGCGTGGCGAGCTGGATGCCGCCGAGTCCGACGATCGCGGCGATGAGTGTGGCGTAGCCAGGGGTCTCGATGCCGTGGATCACGGCGTTGCCGATCGTCCAGGCCGCGTAGCCGAGGGCCGAGAGCAGCAGCCACAGGCCTGTGTGGATCGCGAGGCGCAGCGGGCGGCTGTTGAAGGAGAGCAGGCCGTCGATGCCGTAGTTGAGCAGCCGCCGTCCGCCCCACTTGGAGCGGCCGGCGGCGCGCTGCACATTGGTGTAGGTGAAGCTGACGGTGTCGAAGCCGATCCAGGAGAAGAGGCCCTTGGAGAAGCGGTTGGACTCCGGCAGGGACAGGATCGCGCCGACCGCGCGGCGGGAGAGCAGCCTGAAGTCGCCCGCGCCGTCGATGACTTCGACGTCCATGAAGTGGCGCACAAGGCGGTAGTACGTCTGGCTGAGGGCGGTGCGCAGGATGCCTTCGCCGGTGCGGTCACGCTGGGCGATCACCTGGTCGTAGCCGTGGCCGTGCAGTTCCAGCATCCGCGGGATCAACTCGGGCGGGTGCTGGAGATCGGCGTCCATCAGGACGACGGCATCGCCCTTGGCCATGTGCAGGCCGGCGAGCATGGCGGCTTCCTTGCCGAAGTTGCGGCTGAAGGACGTGTACCGCACGCGGGGGTCCGCTGCCGAGAGTTCCTTGAGGTGCAGCCGTGTCCGGTCGTTGCTGCCGTCGTCGACGTAGCAGATCTCGAACGCCGTCCCGGTCGGCTCCAGAGCGGAGAGGAGGGCCTCGTGGAACGCCTCGATGACCTCGCTCTCGTTGAAGCACGGCACGACGACCGATGTGACGACCGAAGCAGGGACCGTTGTCATCTCACTCCATGCGCTGTGATGCGGGCGGGCTGCGGCCCGTTGCACTGGAAGAAGATGAGCGGCGGCCCGTCGAGGTTGCCTCCATGGTGGGACGAGTCGCAGTTCGTTGCGGGAGACTCGCCCTTTCCGGCGCGTCGGCTGGGCCGTTCGGAGGGTCCGTTGCCGTGGCTCGTTGACGGCGGGTCAGAGCCTGCGGCGGCGCAGCGCCAGGGATCCGCACAGCGAAGCCAGGGCGAGTGCGGCGGCCCCACCGCCGACAAGGATGCCCGGCGTGCTCCCGGTGTCGCGGCCGGCGGACGCCGGGGCGGGGCGCGGAGCGGCGGACGAGGGCGGCGCCGGCGTGGTCGGTGGGACGGCGGACTCCGGATCCGCCGGTGCGGAGGGGGCCTGCGGTTCTCCGGGCTCGGCGGGGCCGGTTCCCGGGCCGTTCGCCGGTGGCTCCTCAGGCTGCGCCGGCAGGTCTTGCCGCTCGTCGTCCGCGGGGACGATGACCACGTCGGAGCAGGAGTAGTAGGTGTCGGGTGTGTCGGTGTTGCGCCAGACGGTGTACAGCACATGGCGTCCCGTCAGTCCGTCCGGCAGCCGGCCGCTGACGCGGTACGCGCCGTCGGTCGGCTGGAGGTCCGTGGCGGTGGCGAACGGCTGATTCTGCAGGTCCGACCACCGCAGTGGCGCGGCCGGGTCGTGGCCCGCTTCGGTGAGGTAGAGGCTGAACGTTCCCTGGTGCGGGATGGTGGAGCGGTAGGTGAGGGTGAACGGGGCGCCCGCCGTCAGCTGCGTCGCGGGCCAGTCGGCGCGGGCGGTGTCGAGCCCGCGGTAGGCGTCGAGGCCCGCGCTGCACAGCCGCCCGTCGGGGATCGCCTCGCGGTCCCGGCCCCGCACATCGGGCAGTCGCAGGTTGTCCCATGCGTCGAAGGACACTCCCCCGTTGGCCGCCAGGGCGGCCCGGCAGGCCGCCGACGTGCGCAGCTCCCCGCCCTGCGGACCGCAGGCCGCCACCCTGCTCACGGGGTCGACCGGTGCTCCGTGCGCCTGCGCGGGGCCGGCGGCGAGCCCGGTGAGCAGGAGCGGTACGACACCGGCCAGTACGGCGGCGGTGGCACCGGCTCGGGTTGCGTGGTGGCGGCGCTGGTCGTTCATCGGCGGCGTACCTCCTGGAAGGGCGCGGCGGCCGGCGTGAGTGGCGTCGGCGCGTGGGGCCGAAGCGTCGGCGGTGTGCGGCCGACGGTGGGCGGTGTGCGGCTGACGAGGAGTACGTCGGCGGCGGGCCCCGCGTTCACGCATGTGTCATGGAGCCCGCACGGCGACCCGGCACTGGGTGGCGTCGCTCTGCCGGACCGCGGGCCTCGAGAACGCCCCGGCGCGTCCGCGGCCCGGCCGTTCAGCGCCCGGGTCCCGGCTCCGCGCGGGGCGGCGGGGAGCCTGCGGACCGTCGGGGGCCGCAGGCGGCGCTCAGACGGCCGGCCGGGCGCCCTTGCGCCTACCCCGGCCACGAGTCTTCCGTGTTACGGAATACACTTTCCACGTAGCGACATGGGTGGGGAGAGAGATCGTGAGTGGACAACCGGCGCTGCCGCGTCGCGCAATGGCCGAACTGGTCGGCACCACCGCACTGGTGACCGTCGTGGTCGGTTCCGGCATCCGCGCCGCCGGCCTGAGTCAGGACCCCGGGATCGCGCTGCTGGCCAACTCACTCGCCTCCGCCATCGGACTCGGTCTCCTGATCGCGCTGCTCTCCCCCGTCTCCGGCGCCCACCTCAACCCGGTGGTGACGCTGTGCACCTGGTGGTCCGGGGAACGACCAGACCGGGCGGGCGGCCGGGAGGCGCTGACCTACATCACGGCTCAGCTGGCGGGCGCGATGGCCGGCGCCGTGCTCGCCGACGTCATGTTCGGCCGGCCGCCCGGGATCTGGTCCACGCACACGCGCTCGGCGTGGCATCTGCTCCTCGGCGAAACGGTCGCGACGGCCGGACTCGTCCTGCTCATCCTGGGCCTGCGGCGGACCGGACGTGCCCGCTTCGCCCCCGTCGGAGTCGCCGCCTACATCGCCGCGGCCATCTGGTTCACGTCTTCCGGCTCGTTCGCCAACCCCGCGGCCACGGTGGGCAGATCCCTGTCGGACTCCTTCACGGGCATCGCGCCCGCGTCGCTCCCCAACTTCATCGCCGCGCAGGCCGTCGGCGGCCTGCTGGGCGCCGGCCTCGCCGTCCTGCTGTACGGGCGCCACGCGAAATCCGCCGGGTCCGAGCAGGCGGCGCGCAGCGCGGCCGGGCCGAAACGGCCTTGCCGGTGCGAGACGCTCGATCTGGCCTCATGAACGGCGGCGCGACGCCTTCCAGGGCCGGGGAGCGGGTCAGCTGTAGTCGATCTCGACGTAGTCGATGTCGGTGAACTCCACCTGGAGGCCGTCCGCTCGGCGCCCGCGGTCCTTGAAGTAGATCTCCTGGAGCCCTTCCGCCGCGATCTGCTGCAACTGCCGCTCGCTCGCGCCCTCGTCCTGCGCGGCGAAGAGCCGGGCCGCGTAGTCGGGGGGCAGGTGCTGGGTGATGCGGCGGATACGGCTGTCGTCGGTGCTGCCGGGAGCCGCGGTGAAACCGAAGCGGGCCCGGGTCTCGATCACCAGGCCGCGCGCCGTCGCTGCCTGCCTGCGGGCGCGCTCCTTCACGCGCGGCTGCCACAGGCGGCGCACCTCAGCGGCCATCCGGTCGGCGAGTTCCTTACGGGGCCGTTTGATCTGGCCCTTCAGGTAGCGCTCGACCGTGCGCTGGGAGACGCCGAGTTGTTCGGCGACCGCCCTGGTGGAGCCCTTGGCCTTCTTGACGAGGAAGCGCACACACGCCTGTGCGCCCACCGGGATGGGGCGGGTGGAGACGTTCTGCGCGGCCCGGTCCAGGCTGTCGCCTACTTGGCCCATGACCTGCTCCTACTCTCCGTCGTCCGAGGCGCTCGAACCCTTGATGTGCCGCGCGGGGTTGAGGCCCTGGTCGAGCAACTGCACCGCCCACATCATGGACTGCGTACCCTCGTGCTTGACCATCCCCGGGCTCACGCCGAGACGGAACGCGCCCGGTGCCGGCCCGCCGTCGGCCGTGTGCGGCAGGAAGTCCAGCGGGCTCGGCCCGTCCGACAGGTAGACGGCGCCGTCCGACAGCAGGGCGATCGCGCACAACGCGTCCTCGCCGAGCCGCAGATGCCCCACCGGAGCGGGCTCGCGCTGCGTGGCCAGTGCGGTCCGGAGGAGCTTGCGGTGCATGTTGACCCGGGCCGTGGCGATGACCGCTGCGCGGATGTCGGGCCGCCAGGTCGGCCGGGACAGCGCCGGCCACGGCTCCCCCGGCCGGTAGGACGTGCCCTGGGGCCGTTCCCGGAGCTTGCCGATGCCGCCCTTGACCGTTGCCTTGATCGCCGTGAGCACGGCGGCGAGGGCCGGGTCGCTCTGCCGGTGCGTCTCCATCGCGGCGAGGAAGGCCGGCTCGCTCATGCCCGATTTGACCCCGAGGTCGGCCATCGTGGCCTTGTACGCCTCACTCAGGCGCTTGTACCAGGGATCGAGATATGGTGCGCTCGCGGTGCGGACCCATGCCTCGACCGGCGCGATCGTGACGGGCAGGCGGTAGGTGTCGACGAGTTCACGGGCATAGGCGACGGTCGGTGTCGCGTACCAGGCGGGACCGTCGGGACGGATGCCGCCCGGGGTGAACGGGTTCGGCAGCCGCGGATCGATCTCGATTCCCGACAGGTCGACCAGCCAGCAGCCCGGAACCGACTTGTCGAACGCGGGCGCGCGCACATGGACGGCCTCCCCCAGGCCGACGGCGAGGCGGTTGGCGGCCGCCAGGAACGCGGTGTTGACGTCGATGCCGACCGCGTACGCCTTCGCGCACTCGGCGTCCGTGAGGAGCTCGGCGTCGCGCGTCCACTCGAACGCCTCCTCGTCGAGGACCTCGTCGGGGGTCCGCCGGTGGCCACGCGGATACAGCGAGGCGACGACGGGGTGCTCGTCCGGGGCCTCCGGCGGCGCGGGGTCGACGGGCTCGGTGAGCGATCCCGGCACCGCGCCCGACGTCCAGGCGCCGGTGCCGGGGTCCTGCACCGCGCGGGTCGGCGGCCGCAGCGCGGCCATCAGCTCCAGCCCGGAGACGGCGGCCGACCCCCGCGGCGTCAGGACCCGGGCGGCGTACGTGCCGAGGACGCGGGCCAGTTCGGGCGGCGGCAGGGTGGCGGCTTCGCCCCACGTACGGGTGTCGAGGGCGCCCCACGGCAGGACGGCGAGCTGAACGCACCTGCGCTGCCCGGCCTGGGCAGGACGGTAGATGCGCGGCCAGGGACCGAAGCCCCGCTTGGTCAGCCGCCACTTGGCGCGCGCAAGTCGGCGCACGACCGGGTGGTCGTCCGGGAGCCGCAGCGAGCGGCGGTCCGCCAGCGCGGCGGGCAGACCGAGGCGCACGGCGGCGGCCTCGGTCAGCACGATCAGCGGGTCGGCGTCCTTGCCGTTGCGGTTCAGCCGCGGCGCGCCGAGCCGCGTCTCGCCGAGCGCCCACTCGACGAGGGCGGACACGTCGTCGGCGGGGCAGTCGAGGATCAGGCCCCCCACGCAGTGGGCGCGGCCGTCACCGTCGAGCACGGCGAGCGGCCCGTCGGCGAACCGCGGATCGACGGCGGGTACGGGAGGTTCGACGGACCGCTTCCGCGCACGGTCCGGCGCGGCGGCGAGGCCGGGGCGTCCGGCGGACCCCCGACCGCCGCTGTCGGGGGTGGTGGCGGGCACGTCGGCGGCGGTCCGGCCGCCGCGCTGAGGGACGGCCCCGGGTACGCCCTCGGGGGCGCGGGCCGGGGCGCGCCCGGGGGCGCTGGCCGGAGCCGGGTCAGGGGTCACGTCGGCCGCGGCGACCGTGCCCTCGACGGAGCCCGCTTCCGGTCCGGGGGGCGCGGCGGGGGCGGCCGGGGCGGCGGCAGCGGCCCGCTCCGGCGCGGGGGGCGCTTGGGACGTGGCGGCCTGCTCCGGGACGGACGCGGCCGGGGCGGGGGCGGGGATCGCTCCGGATTCGGGCAGCGGGTCCTGCGCAGCGTCGGGCTGAGGCGCGGTCCGGGGCGGGTGGTGGGCGGCGAGGCCCTCCAGGAGCCGGGCGTAGGCCGCGCGCTTCGGGGGGCGCGGCTCCGTCCGGCCTGCTTCCCAGCTCGTCACGGTTTCCCGGCGCACCTTGAGCGCCCGGGCGACTTGCTCCTGGCTGACCCCGGCGGCCTCGCGAAGACGCTTGCGCTCCGGGGGTGGGGGCAGCGTGTCCTGTGCCGCCGCCTGTTCCAGCAGCGCGTCCACCGCCGCGAACAGCTCCGCCTGCTCGTTGGCCACGCCGATCACCTCCAGCGCCCACCCTAGCCTCCAACACACCGCGGATCGCACACCGATCACACCCGGCTTCCGGCACGTGACGGGACGAGTACGGTCATCCGGTCCCACGCCGGGCGTGCTCCGCGGCCGCGAAGGCGAGGGCCCGTACGACGGGGTGCGGGCGCGTTCCGTCGCCGGCGAGTTCGGGCTGGAACAACGTGGCGAGGAAGAAGGGGTGGCCCGGCAGTTCGGCGATGCGGACGTCACCGGTTCCGTCCCACCCGCTGAAGCGCAGACCGTGTTCCCGCAGCACATCGAGGTACGCCGGGTTGGTGCCGTACGAGCAGTGGTAGCGCTCCACGGTCCGCTCGGCGCCGAGGATCCGTTCGGCCAGCGAGCCGCGCTCCACCTCGACCGCGCCCTCGCGCCCGACCAGCGAGCAGGCGAGGGGGACGATCAGGGCGTCCTCGGCGCCGGGGCGGTTCTCCGCGTGGATGGCCTCCCCGAGGGCGCAGACGGACCGGGCGTACTCGAGGACCGCGTGCTGGAACCCGCCGCATGTTCCCAGGAACGGGATGCCCCGCTCGCGGGCGGTGCGAACGGCGGCGACCGCGCCCGCCTCACTGGCGTACGGGCTGCCCGGGACGAGCCACACGGCGTCGAATCCGGTGAGCGCGCCGGGCTGTTCGGCGTCGGGGGTGGCGATCCAGAAGGCGTCCAGGACGAGTTGGTCCCGCTCGGCGAGCGCCGTCAGCAGAGCGGGGATGCGGGCGTGGGCGCGGACGCCGGGCGAGCGGTCGCCGACGAGGGCGAGGCGGGGCGACAAGGTGGGGTGCGACGGAGACATACGAGCATCCTGGCCCGACCGATACGTTCAGCACCAACGATGATTCATGACCTTTCCATCAGCGATACTGATGGACCATGGATCCGCATCTGCTGCGCACGTTCGTCACCGTGGTCGGCGTCGGCTCGTTCTCGGTCGCGGCACGCGAATTGGGCTACACGCAGTCCGCCGTGTCGCAGCACATCGCCGCGCTGGAGCACGACTTGGGCGCCACGCTGCTGCTGCGCCGTCCCGTCGCGCCCACGGAGGCGGGCACACGTCTGCTGGAGCACGCCGGGCCGCTGCTGCTGCGGCTTGATGCCGCACGCGCCGACATCGCCCGGCTGTTGTCGGCGACGACGGGCCGGCTCGCCGTCGGCGTCACCCCGCTGGCCATGTCGTCGCGCCTGAGCGGGGCACTGGCCGACGTGCGCCGGGAGCAGCCGGGGCCGGCGGTTTCCGTGCGCGTCGTGGGGCAGTCCGCCGTCGTGCAGGGGGTCGCCACCGGCGAGCTGGACCTCGCGCTGGTCGACGGCCTGGCCGCGCCCAGCGACCCCCTGCACCTGCCCGAAGCAGGTCCGCTCACGACGATCGGCGTGGCCGAGGAACCGCCGGCCGTCGCGCTGCCCGTCGGGCACCCGCTGGCCGGCCGGGACGGTGTCCGGCTGGCCGACCTCGGCGACGCACGATGGATCGACGCTCCGGACATCACGGTGGGGCAGGACCGGTTGAGAACCGTCTGCGGGTACGACGGCTTCCCTGTGTCGCTGCGGTACGAGGGGACCGATGTACGGGGTCTGCTCACCCTGGTCGCCGCCGGTCACGGCCTCGCGCTGCTGCCGGCCTCGGTGCTGGAAGGTGCCTGCGACGTGGTGGGCGTCGCGGTGACGGTGCCGCGCATGGTTCACCGGATCGAGGCGGTGCACGGCGGAGCGAGGGCGGGGGTGGGGGCGGGGGCGGTGGCTCTGCTGGCCGACCGGCTCACCGGCCCGGCGCGCGGGGACGCCGATGTCGTCAGAGCCTGATGCGGGCAACGACGGGCAGGTGGTCGCTGCCGGTCGCGGGCAGCGATCGGACATCGACGACGGTCGCGGACCGCGCCATGATCTGGTCGATCCTGGCCAGGGGGAAGGCCGCGGGCCAGCTGAACGCCATGCCCGGCCCCGCGACCTCCAGTTGAGAGCTCACGGGATCGAGACCGCGGTCGTCGACGGTGGCGTTGAGGTCGCCGAGCAGGACCACACGCTCCGCCTCTTCGGCGGCGATCGCCGCCCCCAGGAGCGCGGCGCTCTCGTCCCGCCGGTCGGAGCTCATGCCGTGCGGCACACCGAGCCGCACCGAGGGCAGATGGGCCACGTAGACGGCGACCTCGCCCATGGGCGTCAGCGCGGTGGATCGCAGGCCCCTGTTCCAGCCCGGGCCGATGCCGCGGGGCCTGATGTCCACGGGCCGTACGTTCTTGAGGGGATGGACCGACCACAGGCCCACGCTGCCCACGACCGCATGGTGGGGAAAACGGGCCGCGAGCGCCCGCGCGTACACGGGCAGCGCGTCGGGGGTCAGTTCCTCCAGGGCCACGATGTCGGCGCGCGCCCGCAGCAGTGCCTGTGCGGTGCCTGCCGGATCGGCGTTCACGTCACTGACGTTGTGCTGCACCGCGACGATGTCGTGGGGCCCGTCGTCGGCGGGCAGGAGGAGCGAGCCGAACGAGGCGAGCCAGGCCACCGCCGGCAGCAGCAGGGCGACGAGGGCGGTGAACGACCTCCGCAGCAGTGCGGGGACCAGCAGCACCGGCACGACGACGCCGAGCCAGGGCAGAAACGTCTCCAGCAGACTGCCGAGCCGGCCAGGGGTGTTCGGGACGGCCTGGTGGAAGGTGAGCAGGAGCGCCGTGACGACGGCGCACGCGGCGACAAGTCGGCCTCGTGGCCGGGTGGGAGCCGTGGCGTCCGCGCACCGGCTTCCATCGCGGCGGAGCCGACGGATGGGCCGCAGCGGGTGCTGTGCCAGGTGCGGCTCAGACATCGAAGGCCTCGAGGGTGACGAGCGCCGTGGTGCCGTTCTCATAACGCACGGTCAGCCGGACGACGTCGGCGCCGGTAGCGGCCTCGGCGGCGGTAGCGGTAGCTGTGGCTGTGGGAGTCTCGCCCGTGACGGTCTCCGCACCGGTGGCTGAGGCTGTGGGGGCCGTGGCGGAGGGCGTCGGTTCAGTGAACGGCTCCGCGGGATCGTCGCTCTCGCCGAACTCGATGCAGACGTCGTCGGCGCAGTGTTCCTTGGGCCGAGCGTCCGGGTAGGCAGCCTTCAGCCACTCGTCCACATCGGCGCGCGGCATCCGGAACGTTCCGCGGACCACGTCGTCCATCCACTGGTCGATCGTGCAGTCCTCGTCGGTGGTCTTCTCCGGGAGGGTGCCGTGGGCGAACTCCATCGCCGTCGAGCAACTGACCTCCGAATGCGTGCCGAACGGATCGTCGCTGACCATGAACGAGCCAATCGCCCACACCCACCACGCGACCACGGCCCCGCACACGGCCAGGGGCACGGCGAGCAGCGCCCACAGCGCCCGGCGCGGCCGTCTCGTCCGCGGCCCGGCCTGCGGGTGCTCACCCGCCTCCCGCGCATCCGCCTCGACGGCCGGGCCGCCGTGCTCCGTGTCGTTCATGACACCCCCGTCCCCGTACCTGCCGGAGGCCGTTCGGTCTCCTCGCTCACAAGATCCTGCCAGGTCCCTGTGACAAGGGCGTTGTCAGTGGTGACGGATAGCTTCGAAGCATCGCCGGCGCCGCCGACGTCGCAGCCGCCGTCGCAGAAAAGGGGATCGCATGGAGTTCCGGATCGTACGCAGTGAGCTGGCCGAAGCGGTCGCCTGGGCGGCCCGTGTGCTGCCCGTCCGCTCAGCGGTGCCCGTGCTCGGCGGCCTCCTCCTGGACGCGGACTCCGGGAGGCTGCGCATCTCGGGGCTGGACTACGAGGCGGCCGCCCGCATCGAGATCGAGGCGGACGTGGTGCGGCCGGGCAGGGTGCTGGTGATGGGGCGCCGGCTGGTGGACATCTGCAAGGTGCTGCCTGCGGGCACGGTGGCGTGCTCGGTCGACGGGTCGCGGTTGTCGGTGGTGAGCGACGGCGCGCGGTTCGGTCTTTCGGTGCTGCCGTTCGACGACTTCCCCGCCCTTCCTCCGCTGCCGGAGCTCCGCGGAGTGGTGGACGCCGAAGCGTTCGCCGCGGCGGTGGGGCATGTCGCGGTCGCGGCAGGGCGTGATGACGCGCTGCCGGTGCTCACGGGCATCCGGGTTGCCTTCGACGGCGAGTCAATGACGTTGGCCGCGACCGACCGGTACCGGTATGCGGTGCGCACGCTCGGCTGGAAGCCGCAGATTCCGGACGCGTCCGGCGATGCCGTCGTGTCGGCGCGCAGGCTCATGGACATCGCGCGCTCCCTGGCCCGCTCGGGGATGGTCCGGATCGCGCTCGACGCAGGCTCGATCGGCTTCGAGAACGGAGACATGCGGATCACGACGCGCCTGCTGGAGGGGCAACTTCCGCGTCACGACAAGCTGTTCGCCCTGACACCCGCTGCTGTCGCGGTGACGGATCGCGAACCGCTGCTGGAAGCGGTGAAGCGGGTCGCTGTCGTCGCCGACGGCGACAGCCCTCTTCAGCTGGACTTCACCGGCGGCTCGGTGCAGCTGCGGGCCGGGTACGAGGACGATGTGGCCTCGCAGCGGCTGCCGTCGACGCTGGAGGGTGCGTCGGAGATGACGGTCGCGTTCAACCCGTCGTATCTCGTGGACGCGTTGTCGTCCTTCGACGCGCCCGTGGTCCGATTCGATCTGCTGGGCCCGGGGCAGAGGGCCCTGCTGACGGGCCTGGTGTCGGCGGACGACATGGACCGGAACCCGGCGCACCGTCATCTGCTGATGTCGGTAAAGCCCCTGGTGTGACACCGGATCGTCAGCGAGCCGACCAGGAGGGTGGTCGATGAGGGCCACCTCGCCGCCGGCCCTGCGTACGGCCGCTGCCTCCGCGGCGACGTGCTCGTCGACGCGCCGGGGGGAGAGGGTGACGCCAGCGGAGGACCGGAGCATGCGGTCGTCCGGGTCCGATGCGCGCCGGATTCATGTACGCGAACGCCTTCTCTGCTCGGCTTCCATCCCTGGCCAAGCTTTGTCCAAGCAGGCGCAAAGAACTGGGCGATGCGCGCTTCTGACGCTGCGGGCGCTTTACGTTCACGTGCGTGACAGTCATTCCACAGATGAACACGTCGGTGGCCAAGAGCCGCCGCACCCTGCTCCGCGCCGCCGTCGCCGGCGGAGCCATCGCCACGAGCGGCCTCGCTCTCGGAGCCGTACCGGCCTCCGCGACCGCCGTCATCGCGCACGTGCCGACGCGCACGCGCCCCGGCACGCCGGCCGCCGCCCTGCGTGAGCTGGCGGCGGGCAACCGCAGGTGGCGCACCTTCCACCAGCAGCATCCGCACGAGACGGAGGCCGTGCGCGAGACCATGGTCCGCGGCCAGCACCCCTTCGCCCTGATCCTCGGATGCATCGACTCCCGGGTGCCGCCGGAGCTGGTCTTCGACCAGGGGCTGGGCGACCTGATGACGGTGCGCTCCGCGGGCGAGGTGCTGGACGAGGCGGTGCTCGGCAGCGTGGCGTACGGCGTCCTGGAGCTGGACATACCCCTGGTCATGGTGCTCGGGCACCAGTCGTGCGGGGCGGTGACCGCGGCGGTGCGGGCCGAGGAGACGGGAGAGGAACTGCCCGCCCACATACAGTACATAGCCGATCACATACGCCCGGCCATCGACCACAGTCAGCAGGGGCAGGCACGGATAGAGTCGACGATCGACCGCAATGTCGCCCTGGTCAGCCGACTGCTGGCCAGGGAGCCCGATCTCGCGGCCAGGATCACCACGGGTGCACTGGGCGTCGTCGGCGCGCGCTACGAGCTGACCTCGCAACGGGTGCACACCCTCACCTGACGCTCCGCCGGTCGGGCGGGAGGCGGGCTCGGTCCCGGCCCGTGGCGCCCGGTCAGTCGCGCCGCGCGACCACGAGCCGGGCGCGCGGCGCGCCGCCGGGCAGCCGTCCCAGGTCCACGAGCGGCGTCAACTCCACGGAGAACCCGGCTCGTTCGAGGTCGGCGCACACTCCGGAGAGCGGGAAGGTGCGGTAGTACATGATGAACCGGGGGCGCCACACGGCGTTGCGCACCCGCATGGCGACATCGAAACCGAGCAGCGCCCAGTAGAGCCAGGTCCCCGGCCCCGGCGGGGCGAGCACCGGGAAAGCGAACCGGCCGCCGGGCCGCAGGGCGGCGTGGGCCTGGGCGAACAGCAGGGGCCGTTCCTCGGGCAGGAAGTGACCGAACGCGCCGAAGCTGACGGCCAGGTCGAAGTCGCCGTCGAAGGGCAGGGCCCGGGCGTCCGCCCGCACCCAGGAGACGGCGGGCGGCCCCCCGGCGGGGAGCGCGGCTTGGGCGGTGGCGAGCATGCCGGCGCTGAAGTCGACGCCGGTGACGCGGTCGGTGCACAGGTCGCGCAGCATCCCGACGCCCGCGCCGGTACCGCAGCAGACGTCCAGCCCCGCGGTGAACGGGCCCAGCGGCCGCAGGGCCTTCGCCACGGAGTCGAGGACCGGGTCAGGGGTCCGGAAGGGTGTCAGGTCGAACTTCGGCGCGAGCAGGTCGTAGCCCCGCTGCGTCGAGGACAACGCCTGGACGGCGAGCTCTTTCAGGGACGGCCCGTGTGCGGTGAACATCGCTGATCAGCCTAACGGCACCGGCCGCACCTGGCACCGGTCCCGCCGCCGCGGCCCAGCATCTGGGCGCGGCACGCGCCGATGGGCGCCACGGGCCGGCTGCGTTCGGTCCGGCCGGAGCGGGGCAGTGCGCTCGGCTGCTCAGCGCCCCCGCGGCGTCCGACGCGTTCGAGGTGAGGTGGGGTCAGTCCGTCCACCGGGCGTCAGCGACACGGCGTTGCCGCTGCTGGGCCGGGATCGGGCCGCATGGTCGCAACCAGGCCATGAACGGGCCGTTCCGCGCGCCGTTAATGGCTGGTCGTCGCCCTGGCCGGAGGCGTTATTGGTTTGTACCATTCGACCACTCCCGGTCCACAGTGACCGTGCAGCTCAGGCATGCGACTGTCATGTGCATGACTTTTCAACCTTCGCAGTCGCATGCCGTCGTTCGACCCGTTCCTGCACAGCTCGATCCCACGCACCTGGTCCGTGACGGCCGGCCCGCACCACGGCCGGCCGCACCCCCCACCTCGCGCCGGGCGCTCCCCCGCGCCGGCGCCCGGCACCGAAGCAATGGATGGGAGAACCATGAACGCCGGTCTGCTGGTGAGTGGAGCGGTCGCCGCTCTGTTCGCCTCCGTGTTGCCCGCGCAGCACAGCCCGTCGGGGATCAGTGACCCACCGCCCGACAAGATCGTCATCGATGTCGCGACGGTGAACGGCTCCGGATGCCCCCTGGGCACCGCCGCCGTCGCCGTCTCCGAGGACAACACCGCCTTCACCGTGACGTACAGCGAATACCTCGCCCAGGTGGGCGGCGGCTCCTCGCCCACCGCGTCGCGCAAGAACTGCCAGCTCAACCTCATCGTCCACGTCCCGCAGGGCTTCACCTACGCCGTCGCCAGCGTCGACTACCGCGGCTATGCCTCGCTGCAGCCCGGCGCGAGCGGAACGGAGAAGGCCTCGTACTACTTCCAGGGCTCGCCGAACACCGCATCGCGTACGCACACGTTCCAGGGCCCGTACGACGACAACTGGCAGGCCACCGACGCAACGGACTGGGCACAGCTCGTGTGGGCACCGTGCGGGGTGCAGCGGAACTTCAACATCAACACCGAACTCCGCGTCAGCGCGGGCGCGTCGGCCCCGTCGGCCACGAGCTACATGACCATGGACTCGACGGACGGTGACATCAGCACGATCTACCACCTGGCGTGGAAGGAGTGCCCCCGGAACTGACCGGGAGAACGACCACTGCGAAGGCCCCGGCCGGGCATCCCCCTCCCGGCCGGGGCCGACCGGCTTCATGGCCGGCCCCGTCAGGTGTCGTTGTCCGGGGCCCCACAGGGGAGACCGGGCATCAGCTGTTCCGGGCCTTCCGGCAGGGGGCCGGGCGTCAGCTCTCCTTGTCCGGGGCTTCCGCCGCGCCGCCGGCGCCCGGCTGTTCGGCCGCGGCCGGGTCGAGGAGTCGCATCAGGAAGTTGCGGGTGCGCTCGTGCTGAGGAGCACCGACGACCTGCTCCGCCGGCCCCTGTTCGACGATCACTCCGCCGTCCATGAACACCACCCTGTCGGCGACCTCCCGGGCGAAGCTCATCTCGTGCGTGACGACCATCATGGTCATGCCCTCGGCGGCCAGCTGACGCATCACCGCGAGGACGTCGCCCACCAGTTCCGGGTCGAGCGCCGAGGTCGGCTCGTCGAAGAGCATGACCTCGGGATCCATGACCAGGGCACGGGCGATCGCCACCCGCTGCTGCTGACCGCCGGACAGCTGCGCGGGATACGCGTCGGCCTTGTCCGCGAGACCGACCCGCTCCAGGTTCCGCAGGGCCACCTCGGCGGCATTCGCCTTGTCCCGGCGCAGCACGCGCCGCTGCGGCAGGGTGAGGTTCTCCGTCACGTTCACGTGCGGGAAGAGGTTGAACTGCTGGAAGACCATGCCGATCCGGCGGCGTACGGCGTCGATGTCGACGTCGAGGTCGGTGACCTCGGTGCCGCCGACGAACACCTGGCCGTCGGTCGGCTCCTCCAGCAGGTTCACACAGCGCAGCAGCGTCGACTTCCCGGACCCCGAGGGCCCGATGACGCAGACCACCTCGCCCGCGGCGATGTCGAGGTCGATGCCGCGCAGGACCTGGTTGTCACCGAAGGACTTGTAAAGGCCCCGGATCTCGATCTCGGGACGGCCCGTGTCGCTCATGCTCCCGCTCCCGCTCCCCGACTGTGCCGTCTTCTTGGGCATCCGTTCCTCACTTGGCCTTTTCGGCGCGGGCTTCGAGGCGGCGCACCACGAAACTCAGCGGCACGGTCACCAGCAGATAGCACAGGCCGGCGACCAGGATCGGCGTGGAGTTGGCCGTCTGGCTCGCCAGGTCCCTGCCGAACTTGGTCAGCTCGCGCTCATTCAGTGTGACGCCGAGGAACAGGACGAGGGACGAGTCCTTGAACAGCAGCACCAGTTCGTTCGTCAGGGGCGGGATCACGATGCGGAAAGCCTGCGGGATGATCACCGAGACCATGGCCCTGGCGTGCGAGAACCCCAGGGAACGGGCCGCCTCCATCTGGCCCTTGGGCACGGCCTGGATGCCGGCCCGGATGGTCTCCGCCATGTAGGCGGCGGCGACCAGGCCGAGACCGAGGGCGACCTTCCCGTACGTGCCGCCCGGGATCTCCGTGCCGGGGAAGGCGAGCGGTACCGCGACACCGACGAAGATGAAGATCAGCAGCGCGGGCAGCCCGCGGAAGATCTCGATGTAGACGCTCGCCACCCACCGGTAGGGGGCCACGGACGACAGCCGCATCAGCGCGATGACCAGGCCGAGGACCAGGCCGAAGACGAAGCCGGACAGGGTGTACACCACCGTGTTGCGCAGTGCGGTGGTGATGATGTTCGGGAACAGTTCCCTGGCGAGGTCCTTCTGCGCGAACTGGTTCTGCAGACGGTCCCAGTCGGCGAGCAGACCGATGACGACGAGGGCCGCCACGAAAACCGCGTACTGGATGCCCTGTGAGACCCGGCGCCGCTGGCGCCGGGTGAGACGTGAGGTCACGACCGGCCCTTGGGCAGCGGACCGATCCACTGCTGGTAGAGCTTGTCGTACGTGCCGTCGGCGCGGGCGTCCTTGATCGCCTTGTCGATCGCGGCGCGCAGCTTGTCGTTGCCCTTCTTCACCGAGAAGCCGTACTGCTCACCGGTGTCGATGTTCTGGCCGAGGACGAACTCGGCGGCATTCGCCTTGTCCTTCAGCCAGCCCTGAACCACCGGGTAGTCGATGACGACCGCGTCGACCTGGCCGGTACGCAGGCCGTTCAGGACGGCGTCGGAGCTTTCGAAGGCGACCGGGTCGAAGCCCTGGCTCTTGGCGTAGCTCTCGCCGGTCGTCTCGGCCTGCGCGCCGAGCTTCTTCTTCTGCGATTTGACGTCGGCGAGCGTCTTCACACCGCTCTTCTTGGTGGCGAGCAGCGCCTGGGTGGCGTCGAAGTAGGGGACGGAGAAGTCCACGTTCTTCTTGCGATCGTCGGTGATCGTCATACCAGCGGCGGCAAGGTCGCATTCGCCGGAGTTGAGGAAGGCGCCGGTCTTGAAGTTCTCGAACGGGGTGTCGAGGATCTTCTGTTCCACGCCGAGGTTCTTCGCCACGAGGTCGATCAGGGCGACGTCGAAGCCGACGATCTTCCCGTTCTGCTCGAACTGGAAGGGCGGGTAGGGCAGGTGCGTGCAGGTGGTCAGCTTGCCCTTCTCCACCACGGGAACGCCGCCGGCCGCCTCACCGGGTCCGTCGTCGGAGGAGGCACAGCCGGCGAGGGTCACGCCGGCCGCCACGGCAGCTGCGGTGACGCGGAAGCGGAAGCTGCTTCGGTGGGTGCGGTGTCCTCGGGCCGTCCCGAACACGATGACCTCCATGGGTGTGGGGCTGGCGACCGCCAGAGCGCGGCCGCCCGCCGTGATCGTAAGCCAACCCGGCCGTGGTGCGCCGCAGCCGTCCACGACGCGTACCCCGCCCGTCCGAAGGGCGGACACGCGGGCCGCCGCCCCGAGCCCGCCCTCGTCGCCTACTCTGAGCCGTGGCGGGGAAGTTGGAACAACCGGAACCCCAGGGGGCGAGGATGCGACGGCGCACGCATCGGGTCCTCGCGGCGGCCCTGTCACCCGCGCTCCTCGGCATCCTGTCCCTCTTTTCCCTCGTGGTGACACTCGGCGGTACGACCGCGGGCACGATGATCGCGATCACGACGGCCGCGGGCGCCCAGGGCCCGTCGCCCGTCCCCGCCCCGCGGGCCGCGCCCCTCCACTCGGTGCGTCCCGCTGTCACGCCGCCGCTTTCTCCGGCCGCCGCCCGGGTGGGTGCGGCCGGTGCCGAGACCGTACGGGCGAGCCGCCCGGCGGGGCCCGAGAAGGCGGTGCAGCACCAGGCGACCGCCGAGCACTCGGTCCGGCACACCGGCACACCTCCGCTGCTGACCGGCCCCGTGGCCGCCGCACAGCCCCTTCCGCTGCACGGGAGTGTGCCGGCGGGGACGCGACGGGAACGGGCTCCGCCGCGCGACGCGTACGACCCGCGGGACACCCGCGGACCTCCCTCCACCCGGCACAGCTGACGTTCCCGCGCCCGCCGTCCCGGGTGCCGCGGCATGCCTGCGGCACGCGGACGCGTGGCGCCCACCTGTGTCCGCCCGTCCGTCGGCGTACGACGTCCGTCTCCGCACGGCGCCGTGTCGTCCGCGGACCGTTCGTGGAGCCTTCATGTCATCTCGCCCTACCACCCGTTGGCGTGCGCTGGTCGCGCTCGCCGTCGTCGCCTTCTCGCTCTGGATCGCTCTGACCACCCCTGCCCGCCTCGGACTCGATCTGCGCGGTGGCACCCGCATCGTCCTCGAAACCGAGGACTCCCCCACCGTCCGTGCCGACGCGGCCGCCACCGACCGCGCGCTTGAGGTGCTGCGCCGCCGCGTCGACGGGCTCGGTGTCGCCGAACCGTCCCTCGCCCGCTCCGGGGAGCGTCGCATCGTCGTCGAACTGCCCGGTGCGCAGGACCCCCGCAAGGCCGCCGATGTCATCGGCCGCACTGCCCAGCTGACCTTCCACGCCGTCATCGGCGTCGCCGCGCCGGGAGGGCGGACCGGCCCCGCCGCGGACGGTTCGCGCGTCCTGGCCGACCCGGACACACCCGGCGGCCGACTGCGGCTCGGGCCGCCCGCACTGACCGGCGACGGCGTGCAGGACGCCGAGGCGGTGCTCGACACGCACACGGGCAGGGGCTGGAGCGTCGATCTGTCGTTCCGCGGCGACGCGGGCGACACCTGGGCCCGTCTGACGGGCGACGCGGCGTGCGCCGCCCCCACGGATCCGGCGCGGCGCGTGGCGATCGTGCTGGACGACCGGATCGTGTCGGCGCCGGGCATGCAGAGCAGCGTGCCGTGCGAGACGGGCATCACCGGCGGCTCCGCGCAGATCAGCGGCGGATTCGACGCGGGCGAGGCGCGCGACCTGGCGGCGCTCGTCAAAGGAGGCGCCCTTCCCGTCCCCGTGACGACGGTCGAGCAGAGCACGGTGGGTCCGACGCTCGGCGCCGAGGCGATCCGGGCGAGCGCGCTGGCGGCCGTGATCGGCCTGGTGTGCACGGGGCTGTTCATCGTGGCCGTGTACCGGCTGCTGGGCCTGATCGCCACCGTCGCACTGGCCCTGTACGGACTCCTCTCGTACGCCGCGGTCGTAGCGCTCGGCGCGACCCTCACGCTCCCGGGGCTGGCCGGGTTCGTCCTCGCCATCGGCATCGCCGTGGACGCCAACGTACTCGTGTTCGAACGGGCACGGGAGGAGTACACGCCTCCCGGCGACCGGCGCGCCAAGGCACCCCGCGATCTGCGCAGGCCCCTGCGTACCGGGTTCAGCAAGGCGTGGAGCGCGGTGGCCGACTCGAACGTGACGACGCTGCTCGCCGCCGGTCTGCTCTTCGCGTTCGCCACCGGCCCCGTCAAGGGCTTCGGCGTCACCCTCGCCATCGGTGTGTCGGCGTCCATGGTCTCCGCGATGCTGATCACCCGGCTGCTCGCCGAATGGGCGGTGCGCATGTCGTTCGTGGGCCGGCGGCCCTGGCTCACCGGCATGGCGACGACGGGACGTCTGCGGGCACGTCTTGCACGGCGTACGCCCCGGCTGATGCGGCACCGGCGGCGCTGGCTCGGGATCTGTGCCGGTCTGCTGCTGCTCGCCGTCGGCGGGATCGGGGTGCGCGGGCTGGAGTTCGGCGTCGAGTTCACCGGCGGGCGGAGCGTGCAGTACGCCGCCGATCGGCCGGTGGACGCGGATGCGGCCCGCACGGCCGTGGTCGAGGCCGGATTCCCGCAGGCGGTGGTGCAGACGACCGGCGAGCACAGTGTGTCGGTGCGCACCAAGGCGACCGGGGACGCGCACCAGGAACGGATCCGTGAGGCGCTGGCCGGGGTGGGCGGCGACGTCCGGGTGGAACGCGATGATCTGATCGGGCCGAGTCTCGGCAGCGAGCTGCGCACGCATGCGCTGATCGCGCTGGGCGTCGCGGTCGCGGCCCAACTGCTGTATCTGAGCGTACGGTTCCGCTGGGCGTTCGGGGCGGCCGCGGTCGTCGCGATGGTGCAGGACGTGCTGCTGGTGGTGGGTCTGTTCGCCTGGCTGGGCCGGCCCGTCGACAGCGTCTTCCTGGCGGCGCTGCTCACGGTGGTCGGGTACTCCGTCAACGACACGGTCGTGGTCCTGGACCGGCTGCGCGAACTGCGCCGGACCGGCACGTCACTGACGTGGGCGGAGCTCGCGGACCGGGCGGTGGCGCAGACCTTGCCGCGTACGGTGAACACCGGCACGGGTGCGCTGTTCGTGCTCGTCGCGCTCGCCGTCCTGGGCGGCGACTCGCTGACCGACTTCTCCGTGGCACTGCTCGCGGGTGTCGTGGTGGGCATGGCGTCGACGGTGTTCACCGCCATGCCGGTGGCCGTGATCCTTCGGTCCCGCCGCTCCCAGCGGTCCCGCCCGGCCGCGTCGCAGCGCGGCGGACACCCGGCACCGCGGCGCGACAGCAGTGGGGCCGTCGTCTGAGGGTGTGCAGCCACGCGGGCCAGGGCAGGGCGAACCTTGCCCGTCGGCCCGGGGCCTGTCCGGAGCTCGTCCGCCGGACAGGCCCTCCTGCCGCGCCGCCTTCCGCACGGCGTGTGGCAGGCCGGTCAGCGCGGGCCCCGCGGAGTGCGAGCGGCGTGGGGCGGCGTGCCCGGGACGGACCGGCTCGGGGCCGCGGACCTTGCGGACCGGTCCCACCATCTCGGTCGGCGCCGTGATCGAAGCGGCCGCCTCGGCGGTCTGCGCGCAGGTGGACAACCCGCGGTGACGGCGCTGGAGTCCCGGCGAGGCCGTGACGCGGACGCGGCGCGGACGTGCGTGAGGCGGCCTTCAGTCGGTGGACAGGCCCCCGGCGGTGAGAGCGAGGGCGTCGAGGACCGGGCGGATCAGCGGATGGCTCTCCGCACCGCGTCGTACCGCGGCGAAGACGCGGCGCGTGGCGGCGGGTCCGGACACGGCCCTGACCACCGTGTCGCTCAGCTCCATCCCCCGCAGCGCCGAACGCGGTACGAGCGCGACACCCGCGCCCGCGCCCGCGAGTGCGACAACGGCCCGGAAGTCGTCCGACAGGTGTACGAGCCGGGGCTGGAAGCCCGCCAGTTCGCAGGCGAGCAGCACCATGTCGTGGCACGGGTTGCCGGGGTACGGGCCGATCCAGTCGCTGTCCCCGAACCGGGCCAGCTCCACGGTGTCGCCGGCCGCGAGCGGATGGTCGGCACGCAGCACCGCGTCGAACGGCTCGGCGTACAGGGGCACCCTGGCCAGCCTCCGGTCGTCCGCGCCGGGAGCGCCCCGGTACTCGACGGCCACCGCGAGATCGGCTTCGCCGTCGAGGACCAGCGGCAGGCTCTCGTCACCCTCGGCGTCGCGCACGCGCACACGGATGCCCGGGTGGTCAGCGGCCAGGCGCCCTATCGCCGGTGCCACGACCTCGGCGATGCCGGTGGCGAACGCGGCGACGGTCACCTCGCCCGCAGCCCCGCCCGCGTACGCGGCGAGCTCCGCCTCGGCACGCTCGAGCTGGGCGAGGACGGCGTGGGCGTGGGCGAGAAGGATCTCGCCCGCCGCCGTCAGGGTCACGCCCTTGCCGCTGCGGATCAGCAGGGCGTGGCCCGTCTCCTGTTCCAGCGCATTGAGCTGCTGGGAGACGGCGGAGGGGGTGAGGTACAGCGCGGAGGCCGCGGCGGTCACCGTACGGTGGTCCGCCACGGCCCGCAGGATGCGCAGCCGCCGGGGGTCGATCACCAGGCCATTTTGCCAGCCTGGGCGGCCCCCTTCGGCCTCAGCCCTTCAGGGCCCGGCGGGCGTCGGTGAAGGCGGCGACCGCGCGCTCGACGTCCGCGGTGGAGTGCGCGGCGGACAGCTGGACCCGGATGCGCGCCTGCCCCATGGGCACGACGGGGTAGGAGAAGCCGATCACGTACACGCCGCGCTCGAGCAGCAGCTCGGCCATCCGGCCCGCCTCCGCGGCGTCGCCGATCATGACGGGCGCGATGGCATGGTCTCCGGGCAGGATCTCGAAGCCGGCCTCGGTCATCTTCGTACGGAACAGCTTGGTGTTCGCCGCCAGCTTCTGGCGCAGGTCGCCGGCGGACTCCAGCAGGTCCAGGACCTTGAGGGAGGCGGCGGCGATCACCGGAGCGAGGGAGTTGGAGAACAGGTAGGGGCGGGAGCGCTGGCGCAGCAGCTCGACGATTTCGGCGCGGGCCGCGACATAGCCGCCGGACGCACCGCCGAGCGCCTTGCCGAGGGTGCCGGTGATGATGTCGACGCGGTCCATGACGCCGTGCAGTTCGGGGGTGCCGCGGCCGCCGGGGCCGACGAAGCCGACGGCGTGCGAGTCGTCGACCATGACCATGGCGTCGTAGCGGTCGGCGAGATCGCAGATCTCGGCGAGGGGCGCGACGTAGCCGTCCATCGAGAAGACGCCGTCGGTGACGATGAGGCGGCGGCGGGCGCCGCCCTCGACGGCCTTCTTCAGCTGCAGCTCGAGGTCGGCCATGTCGCGGTTGGCGTAGCGGTGGCGGCGGGCCTTGGACAGGCGGATGCCGTCGATGATGGAGGCGTGGTTGAGGGCGTCGGAGATGACGGCGTCCTCGGGACCGAGGAGGGTCTCGAACACCCCGCCGTTGGCGTCGAAGCAAGAGGAGTAGAGGATCGTGTCCTCCTGGCCGAGGAACGCCGACAGGCGCTGCTCCAGCTCCTTGTGGATCTCCTGCGTTCCGCAGATGAAGCGGACGGAGGCCATCCCGTAGCCCCAGCGGTCGAGGGCGTCCTTGGCAGCGGCGACGACGCCGGGGTGGTCGGCGAGGCCGAGGTAGTTGTTCGCGCAGAAGTTGAGCACGTCACCGGGGGCGCCACCCGTCGTGACGGCGACGGACGCGCTCTGCGGGGTGCCGATGACCCGCTCGGGCTTGTAGAGACCGGCGTCGCGGATCTCGTCGAGGGTGGCGCGGAGTTCGTCGCGGACGGACGCGTACATGAGGGTTCTCCTTGAGGCGGTAACGCGGTGCGAGAGCGGGACTCAGACGGTCCAGTCGAGGATGATCTTGCCGCTGCGGGCGGTCGCTGCCTCGTCGAAGGCGGCGTCGAAATCCTGGTATCCGTAGCTGCCGGTGATCACAGGGCTGAGGTCGAGGCCACCCTCCAGGAGCACCGTCATGGCGTACCAGGTCTCGAACATCTCCCGGCCGTAGATGCCCTTGATGGTGATCATCGAGGTCACGATCTTCGACCAGTCGACGGCGAACTCCTGCGCGGGCAGGCCCAGCATCGCGATCCGGCCGCCGTGCGTCATGTTGTCGACCATGTCCCGCATCGCCTCGGGGCGGCCGGACATCTCCAGGCCGATGTCGAAGCCCTCCTTGAGACCCAGCTGCCGCTGGGCGGCGGCGATGTCGCTCTGCGAGACGTTCACCGAGAGGGTCGCGCCCACCTTGCGGGCGAGCTCCAGGCGGGACTCGCTTACGTCGGTGATCACCACATTGCGCGCGCCCGCGTGCTTGGCGACGGCGGCGGCCATGATGCCGATCGGGCCCGCGCCCGTGATCAGCACGTCCTCGCCGACGAGCGGGAAGGACAGCGCGGTGTGCACGGCGTTGCCGAACGGGTCGAAGATGGCGGCGATGTCCAGGTCCACCCTGGTGCGGTGCACCCAGACGTTGGAGGCGGGCAGCGCCACGTACTCGGCGAAAGCGCCGTCGCGACCGACACCGAGACCGACCGTGCTGCGGCACAGGTGGCGTCGGCCCGCCAGGCAGTTGCGGCACTTGCCGCAGACGAGGTGGCCCTCGCCGCTGACCACGTCGCCGACGGCGATGTCCGCCACGTCGGCGCCGACGGCCGCGACCTCCCCGACGAACTCGTGCCCGAGGATGCGCGGTGTCGTGACGGCCTGCTGCGCCCAGCCGTCCCAGGACCTGATGTGCAGGTCCGTGCCGCAGATGCCGGTCCGCAGCACCTTGATGAGCACATCGCCGGGACCGGTCTGCGGCTCCGGCACGTCCATGAGCCACAGCCCGGGCTCGGCGTGCTGCTTGACAAGCGCCTTCATCAGTGCGGCTCCAGGCATGGTGACGGGACTGGCCGGATACCGAAAATACGGCCCCGCTCAGTGGACGCGCTCCAATCTGCCCAGCTCGGAGCGTCGCGTCCATCGAGGATTTCTTAAGCGGGCCCACAGCCCAGCTTCATGCCCGTCCCTGCCGGACCCCGGGCCTGTGGGGGTTGGGGGCCTCGGGCCATGAGGGCCTCGGGTCACGGGGGCGTTGGGGGGCATGGGGGCCTCGGGGCCGGCCCCTGGGCTCTGGGTGACCTCGGGGCATGGGGGGCGTCCCGGCCTTCCGGTCCGGGCTCGCAGGGCCGGGAGCTGGTCAGGTGGGACGGCCCAGCTCCTTGCGGAACAGGTCGAGAAGGTTGCCGCCGAGGATCGCGCGCAGCGTGTCCTCCGGCACGCCCCGCCCGTGCAGTGCTTCGGTGACCAGGGGCAGTCCACGGGGGCCCTCCAGGCCGGGCAGCGCCCAGTCGTACTCGTAGCTGTCCTCGCAACAGGGCGGCGTGATGTCGTCGTTGACCTCCTGGATGAAGTCGGGGCCGAGGCCGACACGGTCCGCGCCGGCGATGTCGGTGATGTGCAGGACGTGGTCGACCAGCACGTCCAGGGTGGCCTCTGCCGGGTGGGCGGCGAGGAACTCGGGCAGGAAGTTGACGCACACGGTGCCGCCGGTGGCCGCGATGCCGCGTATCTGCTCGTCCGTGAGGTTGCGGTGATGGTCACGCAGAGCGCGCGCCGAGGAATGGGTGGCCATGACGGGCCGGGTCGCGATCTCCAGCACATGGGCGACGCCCGCCGCGCCCAGATGCGACACGTCGAAGATGATGCCCAGCCGCTCCATCTCCGCCAGCGCCGCCACTCCGGCTTCGGTGAGGCGGCTGCCGGTCGCGTCCTCCCCACTGCCGTCGGCCAGCGGGGTGCGGCCCCAGTGCGCGATGGAGGCGATACGTACGCCGAGCCGGTGCAGGGTGGAGAACAGTTCCACGTTGGCATCGACTCCCGGCGCGCTCTCGAGTGCGAGCACGAGCGCGATCCTGCCCTCCGCGAGGGCCGCGTCTATGTCGGCGCCGTCGAGGCAGAGCCGTACCGCGTCCGCGTTGCCCTCCGCGATGACATGAGCGCACTCGATCATGCGCAGCGTCTCCCGGAGGGCTCCGTCGGGGCGGAACCGATCGCCGATGAACACGGGCAGCACCTGCAAGCGGACGCCCCCGTCGCGCAGTTGGGGAAGCCAACGCCGGCGGAAGAACTCGGCCCAGCGGTGCGGGGGCCGTGCTGCCACGGCGATCAGGAGGTCGTTGTGGGCATCGGCGACGACGGTGGTGCGGTGCAGGGCATGGGGCACGGTGCGGCCTTCCTGACAGGGGATCGGAGAGGAGACGGGTGGGGGTGGGAGTGGGAATGGAGGTGGGGGTGGGACCGGGTTGATGGTGGCGACGGCGGCCCGGTATCGGAGCCGCGACGCCCCGCTGCGGCAAGGAGAGCCGAGGCATGTGGGCAGCGGCCGCCGAGGATATGCACGCGCGGGGTATGTGGCGAGCGCATTTCCCGGGGGCTCTGGGTCCCGTTGACGGGCAGTGCAGCGCGGGGACCTGATCCGCCGGTCGGGGAGGCCAGGCGGTCGGCTGGCCGCGCTTGTGGCGAGTCGGCGCGGCACAGACCAGAACGGGTCAAGCCGCCGAGGCGCCAGGCCGGTTCGGGGCAGGAGCGTTGCACCCGCTGCCGGATCGGGTCAGCCCGCCGGATCGCTCGTGCCGACCGCATCGGTCAGTCGGCCGGATCGGGCTTTCGCCGGCGGAGACGGTCCAGCAGCGCACGCCGGGCATGCGGCGGGCGCGGAGTACGCAGGGCGCACGGAGTACGCCGCGGCAGCAGCCGCGTGGCCGGCCTTCGCGCCGTCTGCCCGGACGCCCCCGGCCCGGCTGCCTGCACGGGTCTGGGCGCCGGGCTCAGCCGGCGTGCCTCGTGCAGTGCTTCGGCCAGGCTCATCCGGTGCCACAGGATTTCGTCGGGGTGGTCCGCGAGCAGCAGGCGGTCCACCAGCTCACGACCTGCCGGGGACTGGGGTCTGCCACCGGTGAGCAGTTCCGGCCGGAGCACACGCAGACGGGAACGCTCGTAGGGATCGGGGACGACCTCGGCGACCGTCACCGGGTCGAGCACCGCCGCGATGGCTGCGGCTCGCAACCACGGGTCCGAGGTGGCCCGCAACAGCATGCCCAGCTTTCGGCCGCGCCAGTTCCGCGGGCGGCGGTCCGCTCCCGCATCGAGTGCTGCGCGCACCACGGGCGGCATCCGGCCGGTCAGCAGATCGGCGTGGTCCTGGGCGAAGTCACGCAGCTCGCAGGCGAGATACATCCACACGACGGCGCGATAGCGGTTGAGGTAGAAGCGCACCGGAATGAAGTGGCCTGTGCGGGCGAGGCACGTGAACCGGTGGCCGGTGATCGAGAGGAGCTCGGCCGCCTCCCGTGTGCCGACCGCCCGGACCCGCTCCCGGAGCACGTCCGGGAAACCCTCCGCCGCTCGGAGACGGTCGATCTCGTGCCGAGGGATCCGGGGAGGGCCGCCGCGCGCGTCGGATGCCGTACGCACCTGGCCCAGCTGAACGGCGAGATCCAACTCCCCGCGCCTCAGTTGCAGTTCGCGTGCGGCCCCGCTCAGCGCCAGACTCGGCGCCCTGTCTCGTTCCGCCGCATCCCGGACCGCGTACCGCGTGGCGTACAGCGCGTCCCCTGTCACCCACGACGACATGTCCTGCGTGGTCATGATGGTCTCCCCCGTAGAGCCGTGAAACTCACCGGTGACGACCGTAGCCCGCCGCAGCGACATCCCGCCGGGCCTGTGGATAACCCGTGTCGCCGCAGGTCAGAGAGGATTGTCCGGCTGACGTGCCTCGACGCCCAGGTGCTCGCCGACGCGATTGACCATCAGCGTCATCTCGTAGGCGACCTGGCCCACGTCGGCCTCGGCGTCGCTGAGGACGCACAGGCAGCTGCCTTCGCCCGCCGCCGTCACGAACAGCAGGGCCTCGTCGAACTCGACCATGGTCTGGCGCGCGCGGCCGGCCCGGAAGTGGCGACCGGAGCCGCGGGCGAGGGAGTGCAGGCCGGAGGAGACCGCCGCCAGGTGCTCCGCGTCCTCGCGTGCGAGGCCCGTGCTCGCGCCCGTGACCAGGCCGTCGTTGGAGAGCACGAGTGCGTGCCTTATGTGGTCGATCCGCTCGGTCAGGTCGTCCAGCAGCCAGTCGAGTCCCTTGTCCAACGCCATGGCCGGTCCTCCCCGCTTGTAACACCCCGTGGTCTCGCCTTCGCCCGTAAGCCTTTCGCACGCGTGCGCCCACGGCAAGGTGCCGCCGGGAGGGCCGCTGCAAAGCCGCACGCGCCGGCCTCAGCCGACCGAGGCCGGCGTCCCGGCCGGTGTGTGCACCCGGCCCGCGTACTCGACCAGCCGGACCAGGACCTCCTTGCCCGAGTCGCGGTCGCGCGCATCGCACATGACGACGGGGGTGCCCTGGTCCAGATCAAGGGCGCGGGAGACCTCATGGGCTCCGAAGGACCGGGCGCCGGGGAAGCAGTTGACGGCGACGACGAACGGGATGCGGCGGTGTTCGAAGTAGTCGACGGCGGGAAAGCAGTCGGTGAGCCGCCGGGTGTCGACGAGGACGACGGCGCCGAGCGCGCCCTGGGAGAGTTCGTCCCACAGGAACCAGAAGCGGTCCTGGCCCGGTGTGCCGAACAGGTAGAGGGAGAGCCCCGGTCGGATCGTGATGCGGCCGAAGTCCATGGCGACGGTCGTGGTCGTCTTCCTGGCGACGCCCTCGGTGTCGTCGACCGTGGTTCCGACCTCGCTGAGCTGTTCCTCGGTGCGCAGCGGCCGGATCTCGCTGACCGCGCCGACCAGCGTGGTCTTGCCGACGCCGAAGCCGCCTGCGACAAGGATCTTCAGCGCGAGGTCGGTGGACTCCCCGGCGTTCGTGTCAGTGCTCGTGGTGGACATCGGTCGTTTCTCCCGGGATGGACAGACAGGCATGGGCGAGCGGGGACGGGCGGGGCGACGCACTGTTCACGGGCGGCGGCGCAGGGGATGCGGGGTGGATGCGGGCGGGCGGCGCGTGAGGAGCCGGCGACCGATGTCGTCACAGGGCGCGCAGGCCCTCGATGACCTCACGCAGGATCCTCTCGTCCGGCAGCTGCGCGGGCGGTACGGGGCGGCTGACCTTCACGTGTCCCGCTTCGAGCAGATCGCCGAGGAGAACGCGTACGACGCCGACCGGCAGGTCGGCGTCGGCCGCGAGCTCCGCGACGGACTGCGTCTCGCACCGGCACATCGACAGCAGCGTGCGGTGCTCCGGGCCGAGGGAAGAGTCCTCGGCCGATCCGGGTGCGTCGTCGTCCACGACTACCAGGGCGATGAGGTCGAAGCGCACATGGCTCGGTCCGGGTCTGGTCCGCCCGCCGGTCATCGCATATGGGCGGACGAGCGGTCCCGCGTCCGCGTCGTACCACTGGCTGCCGGTGGGCCCGGGGGCGCCGGTCACGGCGTGCTGACGCGCGCCGGTGTGCGCAGGTGTTCACCGACACGGTTGACGAGGCGGGCCATCTCGTAGGCGATGAGTCCGATGTCCGCACTGACGGAGGTGAGCAGGGCGAGGCAGGAGCCGTCACCGGCCGCGGCCACGAACAGAAAGCCTTCGTCCATCTCGACCATGGTCTGCCGTACGCCCCCGGCCGCGAAGTGACGTCCCGTCCCCTTGGCGAGGCTGTGGAACCCGGACGCCACGGCCGCCAGATGCTCGGCGTCCTCGCGGGTCAGGCCTTTGGACGCGCCGACGGGCAGTCCGTCGTTCGACAGCACGACCGTGTGTCGGACCTCGGCCACGCGCAGGACGAGATCGTCCAGCAGCCAGTCGAGGTCGCCGAATCGGTCATGAGCCACGGCTGACTCGTGCTGGACCACGGCTGACTCGTGCTCGGTCATGCTCGGTCTCCTTCGCTGCCGGGGAGGGGCTGACGGCCAGGGTGGGGTTCTTGGTCCCGCAGGGGGTCCGGGGCCGCGGTGAGGGGGGATCCGGGCGCTGCGCCGCCGCCCCTGGTCCAGCCGTTTCGGTAGGCGTTCATCCGGTCCCGGACGACTTCGGGGCTGCGGTCGCTCATGTCCTCGGCGGGCGGGTTGTGCGGCGGGGCCGGCGGTAGCGCCTGGCGCAGTTGAGGGGCGAGGTGGGACTGCCGTACACGACGCGGGAGTTGCCCTTCGGCCGACTGCGCCGTGTGCCGGCCTTCGGCCGGTGGCAGCGGGTGCTCGCCGTCGGCCGAAGGTTCCGGGAGGTCACGCAGGCGCAGCGCGCGGACGGCGCCGGGCGGCGCGGGCTGGTCGTCGCGGGCGTCCGCCCAAGGTCGCTCCGGTGCTGCGGACCGTGCCGCGTCCCATACCTCGGGCCCGGCCGGTGTGTCCGCGGCGAAGTGGACGGGGCGCGGTACGGGCCGGGGCCGTTCGCGGCCTGCCGTGAGCCCGCCCGCCCTCGGCCGGTCGGCGAGGAGACCGGGCACCGGCCGCTCGCCGGTCTGTCCCCCGGACCGGTCGCCCGACCACCCGCCGCCCGAGTGCTCGTGGTCGCTCCTTGCCTGCTCGCCGTCGCGCGGCGCCCGGGACAGCGGTTCGGGTGTGCGGCGGCGGCCGTCTGAGCCCGCGCCGACGGCGCCCTGGAGGAGCGCCTTCGGCAGCAGCACTACTGCCGTGCTGCCCCCGTACGGAGAGGTGCGCAGCCGCACTTTGATGCCATGGCGGGAGGCGAGGCGGCTGACGACGAAGAGCCCGAGGCGGTCGCTGTCGAAGAGGTCCAGCGCCTGCGACTCCTCGAGTTTGCGGTTGGCCTCGGCGAGGGCTTCCTTGCCCATGCCCAGTCCGCGGTCCTCGACCTCCAGGGCGTAGCCGTTGCCGACAGGCTCGCCGGTGATGCGCACCTTGGTGTGCGGCGGGGAGAACTGGGCTGCGTTCTCGACGAGTTCGGCGAGAAGGTGGGTGAGGTCGGCGACGGCCGCGCCCGAGACGGCCGTCTCGGGCAGCTGCCGGAGCTCCACGCGCGCGTAGTCCTCGATCTCGGAGACGGCCGCGCGGACGACACTGGTCAGCGGGACCGGGCTGCTCCAGGCGCGGCCGGGAGCCGCGCCGGACAGGATGATCAGGCTCTCGGCATGGCGCCGCATCCGGGTGGTGAGATGGTCGAGGCGGAAGAGGTCGCCCAGTTCGCCGGGGTCGTCGGCGCGGCGCTCCATGGCGTCGAGCAGGGCCAGCTGGCGGTGGACCAGGGTCTGGCTCCGGCGGGCGAGGTTGACGAAGACGCCCGAGATGCCGCCGGCGAGTTCGGCCCGCTCGACGGCGGCGCTGAGCGCCGCGCGGTGCACGCTCGCGAGAGCCTCACCGACCTGTCCGATCTCGTCCTCGCTCGCGGCATCCGGTGGCACCTCGGCCCGGATGTCGATCTGTTCGCCGGTGCGCAGTCGGCGCATGGCGTGCGGCAGTTTGCGCCGGGCGATCTCCAGAGCGCTGTTGCGCAGGGTGACGAGTTCGACGACGAGCGCGCGGCCGATGCGGACGGAGATGACGAGGGAGGCGGCGACGGCCACGAGTCCGAGGACCACGGCCGCACCCGCCGCGGTCAGCAGGCCGCCCGTCACCGGGTCGGCGTCCGATGCGGTGCCGCGGCGCGCGTCCGCGGCGATGTCACGCAGTCCGTCGCTTACGGCGGCACGGGCGCGCTCCCAGTCGTCCGGCGGTACGGCGGTGGCCGCCGCCCGGCCCGCGGGCGCGCGGGTCACGCGCCGCTCCGCAGTGGTCAATTGGCGGTAGGCGGCCCGTTCGGAAAGTGTGCGCCAGGTCGCGCGTGCGGGGCCGCGCAGGTCGGTGGCCGCACCTTCGGTCAGCGCGGTGCGGGCCGCCGCGGTGCCGGTGAACAGGCTCAGCTGCTGCGCGTCGAAGGAACCGGTGAGCCGCGCCGAGGCCACGAGGACATCCTCGCGGGCGAGCATCTCCGCGGCCCTGTCCAGTTCGAGCAGCACACGGGCGTCGGCCGCGCGGCCGCTGTCGTGGATGCCGGCGACGGCGCCGCCGACGGCGAGGCCCGCGGCGACGACGTCGTTGTATGCCTCGTACGCGGTGTTCCAGGCGATCTCGTCATCGGCGGCGGCCTTGCGGGTGGCGCCCAGCTTCTCCCCGAGGGCGACGAACTCATCCAGCCGTGCGGCTACTGCGCGGGGCGCTTCGCCGCCCGAGGCGACCGTGTGCCGGTAGTCGAGACGCAGCCGGCGCACGGCGTCGTCGGTGCGCCGGGACGCCGACCGGAGGGCGGCTGCGCGGTCGGCGGAGGGAGCGGCGATCCGGTGCAGGGCCGCGCGGCGTTCGATCTGCAGTGCGGCGACGGCGGCAGCGACCGGTTCACCGACCTGCTCGTCGACACGCTGCAACTGGCGCAGCCGCGCCACGTCCTGAGCGGTCGTCACGGTAGCGAAGCCCCAGAGGGCGAGCAGGGACAGGACAGGCACCATCAGCAGCGAGATGATCTTCGCCCGTACGGTGCGCGGCCGCGGGAGGAGGCGTCCCCGGGCGCCGGGGCGAGGCCGCTGCCTGGGCGGCCGCTGCCCGGTGTGTTCGACCGCGGGCGCGCCGGCGTGTGCGTGCCGGCGGCGGGCTGTGGAGCCTGTGGGCTGCGGGTCGGGGGGCCGGGTCTCGTCGCCCGGGGTCCTGCGGGGTGTGTGCATGGCCTCCTCGTTCCGGATGCGGGACCGGCGGCAGCGCCGCCGGCCGGTCAGGCGGTCGCCGTGGTGGTGGGCGTGGCGGGGCCGGACACCGCGGGGGACGTGGCGGCGTCGGTGCCGCGCTGTGCGGCCGGGGTGTCACGGTCGTCGGCGGTGCGCTCCGCGGTGTCCTCGGCCGTGCCCTCGTACGCGCCGGCCGAGGCGTACGCGGCGCTCTCGCCCGCCGTCGGGGAGAGCGCCACGAACGCCGCCGTGACGAAGAGGTAGGAGCCGAGCCCGACGGCGAGGGGGAAGATGAACTGCATCGCTCCCGCGCCCGGCAACTGCCCCGCCGATGGCGTCAGTTCCACGGAGACGGCGAGCATTCCGGTGTAGTGCATGCTGCTGACGGCGGCGCCCATGACGAGCGAGGCGACAGCGACGGCGAGGGGCGACTTGATGTTGAGGGCAGCCCACAGGGCCGCCGTCGCGGCGACCACGGCGATGGCGACGGACAGTGCCACCAGAAGCGGGTCGTAGTGCACGCTCCCGTGCAGCCGCAGAGCCGCCATGCCCAGGTAGTGCATGCTGGCCACGCCGAGGCCGGTGGACAGGCCGCCGATCAGCAGGGCGCGTACCCGGTCCCGCCCGTAGCCGACGCAGAAGACGCCGGCGCCGACGACGAGCATGGCGACCAGGAGGCTGAGCACCGTCATGGGGACGTCGTAGCGGATGTCGGTGCCGCGTACGGCGAAGCCGAGCATCGCGACGAAGTGCATGGTCCAGATGCCGGTGCCGATGGCGGACGCGGCGGTGAGCAGCCAGTTCCGTCGCGAGCGGCCGGTCGTGCCCAGGGCGCGGACGGTGCAGCGCAGCCCGAGGGCGGCGCCGATGACGGCCATCAGGTACGACAGCGCGGGGGTGAGCAAGCCGAATGCGGCGTGGTCCAGGTGTCCCATGGATCAGGGACGCTAGCCCGCCAGGGGGCGCACGCCGGGTGCACTTCGCAAGCTGGTGGAATATGACAGAGAGATGGTCCTGAACGATCGTGCACCGCCCGAACATGTGCACAGAACGGCCGGGTGACATTCCGCCCGGACCATACGATCGATCCGCATGTCGCCGTGGTGCCGCGGTGAGCGCCGGCCCCGCCGGGGCACCGGGCCGTGCACTGTGGCGCCGCGGTGAGCGTCGCGCTTACGCCGCCACCGAGGCCCGCGGCCGTGCGGTGGCTGCCGCCACCCGGCCCGTGCCGCCGGCGGGACTCCGGCGGTCCACGCGGCCGCCCTCGCCCCGGCCCTGCTCGCGTCACCCACCACGACCGTGCGTCCGCTGAGGAGTGACGGGCGGGCGCGTGACCGGCCGCCCGCTCGTGGCGGATCATTGACGCATGGCCGACGACCACACACACGTGCAGGAATTCTTCGGCGCGCGTGCCGCCGACTGGGACAGCCGCTTCCCCGACGACGGCCCCGCGTACGCCGCCGCGGTCGCGGACCTCGGGCTGCGGCCCGGCGACCGAGTGCTCGACGCCGGCTGCGGCACGGGGCGTGCGCTGGAACCGCTGCGCGCCGCCGTAGGTCCGCGCGGCAGCGTGCTGGGCATCGACCTCACGCCCGAGATGCTGACCGAGGCCCGGCGGGCGGGACGCGGCAGGAGCGGGCTGCTGCTGCTCGGCGATGTCGCCCGCCTCCCGGTGCGCTCCAGATCACTGGACGCCGTCTTCGGCGCGGGGCTGATCTCGCACCTGCCGCGGCCGGCTGACAACCTGCGCGAGCTGGCACGCGTGGTGAGGCCCGGTGGGGCGCTCGCCCTGTTCCATCCCATCGGCCGCGCGGCACTCGCCGCCCGCCACGGCCGCACGATCAGCGACGACGATCTTCGGGCCGAGCCGAATCTGCGTTCCCTCCTTGCCGGTTCGGGCTGGCGGATGACCTCGTACACCGATCGGGACGACCGCTTCCTCGCCCTGGCCGTGCGCCAAGGCGACGAGTGAGACGAATACGGAGAGGACGGGAGGGCGACGAGCGCAGCAGGGCCTGAACGCCGCCGGCGCGCACCTCGCGGCAGGGCCAGGCCACCGGCGCGCACCTCGCGACAGGCGCAGCCCGCAGACCGAAGGGGGCGGCCCGGCCCCGCCTTCCGTTCGGACACGCTCCATCCCGTTCGAACCATGTGCGAGGGTGGGAGACTTGAGGAGTCGGCGGCATCCGCCGCTCCCTCTCACCAGGGAAGGTGGTCCGAGTGTTCGCCCGGTTCCGCAAGTTCTTCACCGCCCGTCCGGCCCGCCCCGTGCAGCCGGCCGGCCACGACCGGCCGCCACAGCACAACGTGTTCGAGGCCGCCGCGACGTATGTCGCGGCGAGCGTCGACGACGACTGGGACCGGATCGACGAGGCGGCGGGGTGGGTCGCGCCCGACGCACTCGTCTTCGGGATCAACGAGCTCGCCTGCCGCGCGGTCATAGCCCTCGCCCGTGAGCGGAACGAGCCGGTGGAGTCGGTCGCGCGCGGTCTCCTGGGCCTGCCCGGAACGGAACCGTCCCGACCGATTTAGTTCCGCATACCCTCGACGGGCGGGTTACTCACTGGTTAAGGTGCGCCGACGAACGATCGGATGGGGAGGTTGCCGTGGCCGGGGCGGAAGAGGCCGGGGACGACGACGCGCTCTATGTGCTGACCGCGGTGCTGCTCACGCCCGCGCAGTTCCCCAGCGTGCTCGGTGACGACTATCCGGCGGCCTGCCGGGCGCTCGCGCTCGAACCGTTTGAAGAGGGGTACGGACTGGTCCTCGGCCAGGACGGCGAAGGCGCCCGCTGGACCGTGGTGGTCGACGACGTGTCGCTCGTCGCCGTCGCCATCGCCTCGTGGGACTGCGGCATGGAGTACGACCTCTCCCCCGACGAGCGCTCGATGGTCGCCGCGCTGCCCGGCTGGCCCCTGGCCGTCGCTGTCGCCGCGCCCAACCTGCCCGCGCCCCACGACCCGGCGCCCGAGGAGGGCGACCCGACGCCGCTCGCCCCGCCGGACACGGGCCGCTGGGGCCCGGCCCAGCGCCGACTGGGGGCCGACGAGGTCGCCCTGCAGTGGGCGCAGTGGCGCGATCGGACCGGCCTCGACGGACCGGACGCCGACGGCACCGATACCGGCCGGGCGACCGGGTCCGGCGAGGTCCCGGCCGGTACGAGGTCGGGCGGGCTGAGCGAGGGCGTACGCCGCGCGCTCGGGGAAGCCCGCGCCTACACGGAATCGGCTCCGCCGCCCGGACGGGTCCGTTCGTCGTTCGCCCCCGGAGGGGCTCGCATGATCCGGGCCGACGGGCCCGGCTGGTCCATGGTCGCGAGGACGGACGACATCGCGTTCCTCCTGCTGGACGAGGAACCGGGCGAGGTGATCCCCGTGGGCCGGGGACCGGAGCTCCCAGGGCTGCTGGAGGCGTTGGAGAAGGTGGCCGTCCATCCGGCGTGAGCGCCGGCCGTTGTTGCCGACGGCGATGGTTTCCCCGCGTGGTTGCCGGCGATGGTTGCCCGGCATGGTTGCCGACGGCGATGGATGCGACGGCACCGGTGGGGGCTGCCGCTCGCTGCGGTCCCACCCTGTTGAGCGGAGGCGGCTCTCCGCCCCCTCCGGACGACGCTCCTCGGCCCCGTCGAACGGGGGCCTTGGACCTCTTCGGCCCGCGGCTTCTTCGGTTTCCCGCTCGGGGCGGTCCTCAGACCCGTTCGAGCCGGCGGTGCGGGCCCGCGGGCAGTTCAACCGTGATGGGATCGCCCGGGCGGACCACGCCGCCCGTCCTCACCACGCTCATGATTCCGGCCTTGCGCACGATCGCACCGGAAGCATCGCGGCCGACGACCTGCCTGAGCAGGCCGTCCTGGAAGGCGTCGATCTGCACGCAGGGGTTCCGCAGGCCGGTGACCTCGACGACCGCTTCCGCACCGAGCCCCAGCAGTGTCCCCACGGGGAGGGACAGCAGGTCGATCCCCGTGGTCGTCACGTTCTCCCCGAGGGCTCCGGGGGCGACCTCGAAACCGGCGGCCGCCAGCTCGGTGAACAGCTCCTCGTGGATGAGGTGCACCTGACGGAGATTGGGTTGGGTCGGGTCCTGCGCGATCCGTGACCGGTGCTTGACCGTCACGCCCGCGTGGACGTCGCCCTCCACCCCGAGTCCCGCGAGCAGCGTGATGCTCTCGCGGTTCGGCTTGGTGAACGCGTACACCCCGTTGCTGCTGACCGCCGTGACTGCCGCACCCATCGTCCGAGCTCCCCTCCCGCGCCGGTGATCATTCACGACCCTACCCCTTCGGGAAGAACACGCGGCGCGCGCACGGAAGGCGGGCCGCACAAGGTGCGGCCCGCCCCCGCCCCTCGGGGCCCTCAGCGACCGTCAGCGGTCAGCGGTCAGCGGTCAGCGGTCAGCGGCCGATCTCGCGGCGGGAGACGCGGCGCAGCCTGCGGCGCTGGCTCGGGTCGAGCATCAGATACGCCACGGTCGGCACACCGATCACCACCAGCAGCGAGAGCCAGAATCCGATGAACGGCATGAGGAGCAGGCCGACAGCCACTCCCCCGATCATGATCTTTGTGCGTGTCGACATGTCCGTCGCCTCCTCCGCGGCCATGGCCGCTCCACTGGAACAACGCTCACGCCCGCCCGCCGGTTCCCGTGGCACCCTCGCGCAGAGATTGGCCGACGTCGTGCAGATGGGCCAGGGCCTGGCGGTAGGAGTCGAGCAACCCGGTCTCGGTGTACGGAACGGACAGCGCGCGGCAGTGGGCGCGGACCAGGGGGCGTGCGAGCGCGAGATGGGGCCGCGGCATGCTCGGGAAGAGATGGTGCTCGATCTGGTAGTTGAGGCCGCCCAGGAACCAGTCGGTGAGGGGGCCGCCACGGATGTTGCGGGAGGTGAGGACCTGGCGGCGCAGATGGCCCCAGTCCTTGCCGTGTTCGCCGTCGGGCATCTCCATGCCCTTGTGGTTGGGGGCGAACGCCATGCCGAGGTGGAGCCCGAGGACCATCTGGTGCAGCACAGCGAAGACGAGGGCCTGGGCCGGCGGCAGGGTGGTCAGCAGCAGGGTCGCGTACGCGGCGACGTGGGCGAGGAGCAGGACCGCTTCGACGGCCCGGTCGCGCCCGCTCTGGCGGACCGAGGGCGTACGGGAGAAGACCGCCCGGAATCCATAGACCTTCAGCGCGATGCCTTCGAGGGTGGTGAGGGGGAAGAACAGCCAGGCCTGGTGCCGGGTGAGCCACCCGTAGAGGCCCTTGCGCCCGGTGGCCTGCCGGCTGGTGAAGACCAGGACGTCGGGCGCGACGTCGGGGTCCTTGTCCACATGGTTGGGGTTGGCGTGGTGCCGGTTGTGCTTGTCGTTCCACCACTCCTGACTCATACCGAGGAGCAGGTTGGCGTGGACGAGCTGGATGAGGCGGCTTCTGCCGCGGTCGCCGGTGAT
The DNA here is from genome assembly GCF_018614575.1 of Streptomyces sp. ISL-10. GTDB lineage: Bacteria > Actinomycetota > Actinomycetes > Streptomycetales > Streptomycetaceae > Streptomyces. The sequence goes on along the minus strand of NZ_JAGGOJ010000008.1, from coordinate 24,196 downwards.
CTGCGCGTGGCCGGCGTCATGGCCGAAGAAGGCGCCGCGGGCGGAGAACAGGGCGAGGAGCGGTGCGAGCAGGAGCACCCACCAGGATCCGCCCGCCAGCGCCATGCCGGTGATCACCGCCGCGAGCGCCAGCAGGTTCACGGTGATGCCCCGGGCATACCAGCCGGGTCGGCGTTCCAGGAGTCCCTGCTCCTTGACGCTCCGCAGCAGTGGCGCGAACTCGCTCCCGGCACCCGCACGCCCAGGCGCTCCCCGTCCGGCCCCGCCGTCGGGCGCTCCCGGTCCGGTGCCGCGGGCGGGTGGCTCGGCGGCACGGGCCGTGAGGGAGGCGGTGGCCTGAGGCATGGCGATCTCCGGTCTGTAGGAGCCTTGGATGCAGAGCTTGGAATGCAGGACCTGGGATGCGGGACCTGGGACGCAGGACTGGCGAGGCTGGGATGCAGGACTTGGAACGCAGGACTGGGGATCGCAGCTGAGGTCGGGGGCCGGACCGGCTGCGACGCCCGGGCCGGCGGTCGGTGCCGGGTCGTCCTCCGTGCCCGCCGCACGAGTGCCGCGACCTGCACACAACGTAGGGATCGCGGTACTGCGGGGGCCATGACGCCACCACCCGGATCCCTCGGGGGCAGACCCGCCCACCGGACTGGTGCCGGCTGCACCGCTCTCGCCGCGCCCGTCGGAGGCAGTGGTACGCATCACACGCCGATCGCGCGCGCGACATGACGTGAGTCGGCTACCCTCGGCGGCTCCGGCTCCAAGTAGTCAAATTTGAGGAATGCGTCTTCACTGTGCACATGCCTCCCACGGCACCGCCGTCCCCGTCCGCCGAACCCGCACTCTCCCTGGCCGCCGTCCACGCCCTCGCCGGCTGCCCAGCTGTGTTCCTGCCGGGCGATCCGGCCAGGACCGGCCGCATGGCCTTCCTCCTGCCCGACTCTCTGCCCGACTCCCAGCCCGACTCCCTGCCCGACGGTGACCTGTCGCCGGTCCCCGACGGCCGCGTCGGCCTGCCCGGCCGGATCACGATCGTCACGGACGACCTGCGCACTTGCGAGGTACCGGCACTGCTCGTGCCCATGGGCGACGCACTGCCCCTACTGACCCGCGCACGCACCCTTCCCGGTGCGTCGGGCACGGCCGCGTTCTGGGGCGCCGCCGCGGTGGTCGCGTTGCAACTGGCCGCACGCGGACTGCTGTTGCCCGGGCTGAGCGCGACCGACAACGACGCGTGGCGCATGGGGCCGCTCACTCCCCAGGACCTGGACCGGCTGCGCACGCTCGCGGCGTCCATGCCTCCTGCCGCGCATGCGGTACCTCTCGCCCCCGCGGCGGAAACGCTGCTGCTGCCCGAACCGGAGCGGCTGCTGCGGGAGTTCGTCGACGCCGTGGCCGACACGCTGCCCCGCAGCCCCGCGGCTCCGCTCGCGGCGGGCGGTGCGGCGTTCGCCGCCCAGGAGCCTCTGCGGCTGCCCGACCAGCGCGCCTGGGTGGCCGACATCGCCGCCGGACACGACGCCGGCGTACGACTGTCCCTGCGTATAGAGGTGTTGGGGCTCGACGTGGCTCACGCGGATGCGGACGGGGACGGTCGGCCGGCGTTCCGGGGCGTGGTGCAGATGCACAGCGTGAGCGATCCGGCTCTGGTTGCCGACGCCGCCGATGTCTGGGCCGGTACGAGCCCCTCCGCCGCCGCCTTCGGCTCCCGTACCCGGCTCGACGCCCTGCTCGCGCTCCGTCGTGCCGCGCGCGCCTGGCCTCCGCTCGCCCCGCTGCTGCACGCCGCCGTGCCCGGCGCGATCGAGCTCGCCGACGAGGAGATCGCCGAACTTCTGGGCGACGCCACGCGGGCCCTCGCGGCGACCGGGCTGCAGGTGCACTGGCCCCGGCAGCTGGCCCGGCGTCTCACCGCCCGCGCGGTCGTCGGGCCGGCGGACGGCGGCGCGACGGACACGCGGACAGACACGACAGGCAGCGGGGCCGATGCGGTCGGCCGGGAGTCGTCCGGGCTGCCGTCCTTCCTGTCGGCCGACGCCCTCCTCTCCTTCAACTGGCGTTTCTCGCTCGGCGACAAGGAGCTCACGCGGGCCGAGCTGGACCGACTCGCCGAGGCCGGGCGCCCCCTGGTGCGGCTGCGCGACGAATGGGTTCTCATCGACCCCGAGGAAGCCCGGCGGGCCCGGGCCGGCCAGGACCGCAAGCTGGCGCCGATCGACGCGCTCGGGGCCGCGCTCACCGGTTCCGCCGAGGTCGACGGCCGGCGCGTCGAGGTGACGGCGTCCGGGCCGCTGGAACGGCTGCGCGAAGAGCTCACAGACCCGGAGGGCGGCCGGCAGGAGGTCGCCCAGCCCACCGCCCTGGCCGCCACCTTGCGCGACTACCAGCTGCGGGGCCTCAACTGGCTCCACCGGATGACGTCGCTCGGCCTCGGCGGCTGTCTGGCCGACGACATGGGGCTCGGCAAGACCATCACGCTGATCGCGCTCCATCTGCACCGGCAGACCGAACCCTCGGCCGCGGGGCCGACCCTCGTCGTCTGCCCCACCTCCCTGATGGGCAACTGGCAGCGGGAGATCGAGCGTTTCGCCCCCGGCACGCCGGTGCGGCGCTTCCACGGCCCGAACCGCTCCCTCGACGGCCTGGAGGAGGGCGAGTTCGTGCTGACGACGTACGGCACGATGCGTCTGGACGCGGCACGGCTCGCCGGGGCTGCCTGGGGCATGGTCGTTGCCGACGAGGCCCAGCACGTGAAGAACCCGTACTCGGCGACCGCCCGGCAGCTGCGCACCATCGGGACCAAGGCGCGCGTCGCGCTCAGCGGAACGCCCGTGGAGAACAACCTCTCCGAACTGTGGGCGATCCTCGACTGGACCACACCGGGCCTTCTCGGCCGGCTCGGCACGTTCCGTACGCGCTACGCCCAGGCGGTGGAGGGGGGCGACCCCGCGGCCGCCGCCCGGCTCTCGGCGCTCGTCCGGCCGTTCCTGCTGCGCAGGCGCAAGTCGGATCCGGGCATCGCGCCCGAACTGCCGCCCAAGACCGAGACCGACCGCACGGTGTCCCTCACCGCCGAACAGGCCGGACTGTACGAGGCGGTGGTGCGCGAGACCCTCGCCGCGATCTCGGAGGCCGGCGGCATGGAACGGCGCGGTCTGGTGGTCAAGCTGCTCACCGGGCTCAAGCAGATCTGCAACCACCCCGCGCAGTACCTGAAGGAGGAGCGTCCGCGGATCGCGGACCGCTCCGGAAAGCTCGAACTGCTGGACGAGCTGCTGGACACGATCCTGGCCGAGGACGCGAGCGTGCTGGTGTTCACCCAGTACGTGCAGATGGCACGGCTCCTCGAGGAACATCTGGCAGGGCGGGGCGTGCGGACCCAGTTCCTGCACGGCGGTACGCCCGTCGCCGAGCGCGAGGCCATGGTCCACCGCTTCCAGAACGGCGAAGTGCCGGTCTTCCTGCTGTCGTTGAAGGCCGCGGGCACGGGGCTCAACCTCACCAGGGCGGAGCACGTGGTGCACTTCGACCGCTGGTGGAATCCCGCCGTCGAGGCGCAGGCCACCGACCGTGCGTACCGCATCGGCCAGGACCGGCCCGTGCAGGTGCACCGGCTCATCGCCGAGGGCACGATCGAGGACCGTATCGCGCGGATGCTGGACAGGAAGAAGGAGCTTGCGGACGCGGTGCTCGGCACCGGCGAGGCGGCGCTGACAGAGCTGACCGACGCCGAACTGGCGGAACTGGTGGAACTGCGGGGGGATGGACGATGAGCGGGTCACCTGACATGGAGCGGACGTTCGACGCGTTGCCTCCCGCCCGGGGCAGGGGCTTCGCGCAGACCTGGTGGGGGCAGGCCTGGCTCAAGGCGCTGGAGGACACCGCGCTGGACGGCGAACAGCTGAAGAAGGGCCGCAGGCATGCCCGCGAGGGCGCGGTCGGCGCGGTGTCGGTGCGTCCCGGCCGCATCACCGCGGTCGTCCGTGACCGGGACGGCACCGGGTACCGCAGCGATGTGCTGCTGCAGGAACTGGACGAGGAGGAGTGGGACCGGTTCCTCGACATGGCGGTGGACCGGGCCGGCCACATCGCCGCCCTGCTCGACCGGGAGATGCCGCCGCACCTGGTGGAGGACGCGGCGGCGGCCGGAGTGGAGCTCCTGCCCGGGATCGGTGACCTGGAGCCCGAGTGCGGCTGCGACGCGTGGGACCACTGTCCGCACACGGCCGCGCTCTGCTACCAGGTCGCTCGCCTGCTGGACCAGGACCCGTTCGTGCTGCTGCTGATGCGGGGGCGGGCGGAGCGAAGGCTGCTGGACGAGCTCCAGGCGCGCAGTGTGGCGCGCGCGAGCACACCGTCACCGCGGGAGCCGGAGGGTGCGGGGGATGCGCGGGATGCAGAGGTGCGGGATTCTCCGGGGGTACGGGCGGACGAGACGTTCGCGGCGCGGGACATCCTGCCGCCGCTGCCGCCTCCTCCGCCCCTGCCGGAGGAGGCGGGCCCCGCGCCCGCGCTCGACACGGAGACGCTTCCGGCGCCCGGTGTCGACCCCAACGCGCTGGAGTTCCTCGTGGAGGACGCTGCCGTGCGTGCCCTTCTGCTGCTGATGCAGGCACTCGCGCCGGGGCACGAGGAGCATCCGGCGCCGCCCGTCCTGACGCGCGACCAGGACGCGGTACGGATGGCGGCGTCGTCCCCGGGACCGGTCGTCGCGGGCCGTATCGCCGCCGGCACGGGGCGCGATCGTGCGGAGCTCGCCCTCGCCGTGCGGGCGTGGCGGTACGGCGGTGCCGCCGGACTCCAGGTCCTGGAGGAGGACTTCGCACCGGACCCGGCGCTGCTGGCACGAGCGGAGACGGCCCTCGACGAGGCGTGGGCGGAGACGGACGCGTCCGGCCGCCCCAGGCTGCGGGCGGCAGGCGTGGCGCGATGGACGGTGGTCGGTGGGCAGGTGCAACTCCGTCTGGGCACGGACGGCCGGTGGTGGCCGTACCGCCGTGAGCGTTCGGTGTGGGCCCCGGCGGGTCCGGCGTCCGCGGACCCGGCGTCGGCGCTGGCGCTGGCGCTGGGCGAACGGGCGGCGGAGGACTGACGCCCTGGGACGCCGCCGGCGGCCCGGCCGACCACGCGCACTTCGGCTCCGGCGGCACGGAGTGCCGGGCACGGACGGCCGGGCCCCGGGCCGCCGGGGCCGCGCCGTCCGTCGAGGACGGCGGGTGACAGCCTGCCGGGTACGGGCCGTTGGACCTGGTGCGTGGCCGGCCCGCGACTACCGCCTGTCCACGCTCGACGCGTACCAGCTGGTCACGCAGGCGGGCGAGGCGCCCCTCGCCAACGTCTGCGACACCAACTACACCTGTGTGGCGAAAATCCGCGAACAGTGGCTGCCGGCGGGGGATCCTCATGGCATTCTGCACCGTCATCTGCGGGAGGTCTCCGCCGTCCTGCCGCGCCCCGGACACCCCCCGAGAAGAGGTCCCATGGACCGCAGGGGTCTGCTCCGGGGCGCCGCCGCCACCGCAGCCGCCGGCATACTTGTATCGATGGCGAGTGGGTGCCCGCGACGGCGTCCAACTGCACCGGTCCAGCCGGCCTCCGGCGTACTCCGTCCGATACGTCGTCGTCCATGTCGCCCAGGAGACGTACGCGGACACCCTGGAGATCTTCAAGGACCCGGCCAGGAAGGTCTCGGCGCACTACGTCGTGCGTTCTTCGGACGGGCACGTCGCACAGTGCGTGCGGGAGCGGGACATCGCCTGGCACGCGGGGAATTGGGACTGCAACACCCGCAGCATCGGCATCGAGCACGAGGGCTGAATGGACCGTCCCGCGTACTTCACCCCCGCGATGTACGAGCGGTCGGCCGCGCTCACGGCCTGGGTCTGCGACCGCTACGGCATCCCCAAGGACCAGTCGCACATCATCGGCCACCACGAGGTGCCGGGCGCACCCACACCGATCCGGGCCCGCACTGGGACTGGACCCGCTACATCCGGCTCGTCGACTTCGCCTGACCGTCGCCGGTGCGCGGTCCTTGTCGGACCCGGCCGGCCGAGTGACGATGGGCGCGGGAGGGCGATGTGAGCGATCCATGGGTGGCCCTGGAGCCAGGCGCTGATCCGGCGCGACGCAGCGCGGCGCTGCGCCGGGCGTACGACGCGTATCTGACGGCCGGCCGTGTCGAGACGCCCGTTCGGCCCGAGGTGGCCGACTCCTGGCGGCGCTCCGCGCGTGCGCGGGTCAGCCCGGAGGGCGTGGCGGGTGTGGACCTCGACGGGGAGGATCTCAGTGCGTACCGGGACGGTCATGTGCTGGCCCGGGTGATGCCGGTGATCCGTGAACTGACGGGCGCGTACGCGACGGACGGCGGCCATCTGGTGGCCGTCTGCGACGCGCACGGCCGGCTGCTGTGGGTGGAGGGTCCGCCGGCCACGCGCCGGAGGGCGGACCGGATGAACTTCGTTCCCGGCGCCCGCTGGGCCGAGGCGGTCGCCGGCACGAACGCGCCCGGCACCGCGATCACCGTGGGACGGCCGGTGCAGGTCTTCGCCGCGGAGCACTTCCGCAGACCGGTCCAGTCGTGGACGTGTGCCGCGGCCCCGATTCACGATCCGGCGACGGGCCGCGTCCTGGGCGCGGTGGACATCACCGGCGGGGACCAGCTCGCCCATCCGCACAGCCTCGCGTTCGTCGGTGCGGTCGCCCGCGCCGCTGAGTCGCAGCTCGCGCTGCTCGCCCCGGCGCCGCGGGCCGACTGCCTGCGGCTGACGGCGCTGGGCCGGGACGAGGCGGTGCTGGTCGCCGCGGGCCGACGACTGCGGCTCAGCCGGCGGCACAGCGAGATCCTCGTCGTCCTGGGCGGCCGTCCCGACGGCATCGGCGGCGACGAGCTGTTGGTGGAGCTGTACGAGGACGAGACGGTCACGCCGGTGACCCTGCGCGCGGAACTGTCCCGGCTGCGGCATCTGCTCGGCCCCGGTCTGCTGCGCTCACGGCCCTACCGGCTAGCCGCCCCGGTCGACGCCGACTTCGACACGGTGGCGCGGCGGCTGGCGTCCGGTGCGGTGACCGGTGCGCTGGGGGCGTACGCGGGGCCGCTGCTGCCCTCGTCCCAGGCGCCCGCGGTGGTGCGGCTGCGCGGGCGACTGGAGAACCAGTTGCGTGCGGCGCTCATTGCCCGCGGCGATCCGGCGCTGCTGGCCGACTGGGCGTACAGCACGTGGGGCGAGGACGACCTGCCTGCCTGGCGGGCGCTGGCGTCCGCGCTGCCGCCCGACCGGCGGACGCCAGCGCTGGCGCGCGTGGCGGAGTTGGACGCCTGGCAGCGCGGGTGACGACGGCTTCGCGCGCCCGGCTGCGCACACGAACGCGCGCAACCTGGATGCAACCTTTCGCTTTCTAGCCTCTGCGGGAGCGCCGCCCAACGGCGGGCGGCGCCTGCACCGGGAGGCCTGTACATGACCCGATACGCGAAGCCGAACGCCGAAGGCTCCGTCGTCTCCTACGCGTCGCGCTACGACCACTGGATCGGCGGCGAGTACGTCGAACCGGCCCGTGGGCAGTACTTCGAGAATCCGAGCCCGGTCGACGGCAGCCCCTTCACGGAGATCGCCCGCGGTACGGCCGAGGACGTCGAACGGGCCCTGGACGCGGCCCATGCGGCGGCGCCGGCGTGGGGCCGCACCTCGGCGGCCGAACGCGCGGGCATTCTGCTGAAAATCGCCGACCGGATGGAGGCGAACGCCGAGAAGCTGGCGGTCGCCGAGACATGGGACAACGGCAAGCCGGTGCGCGAGACGCTCGCCGCGGACATTCCGCTGGCGATCGACCACTTCCGCTACTTCGCCGGCACGCTGCGCGCCCAGGAGGGCGCCCTCAGCGAGATCGACGACGACACGGTGGCGTACCACTTCCACGAGCCGCTGGGCGTGGTCGCGCAGATCATCCCGTGGAACTTCCCCATTCTGATGGCGACATGGAAGCTGGCGCCCGCGCTGGCGGCGGGCAACGCGGTCGTGCTGAAGCCGGCCGAACAGACCCCGGCCTCCATCCATGTGTGGCTGAGCCTGGTGGCCGATCTGCTGCCGCCCGGCGTCCTCAACATCGTCAACGGCTTCGGTGTGGAGGCGGGCAAGCCGCTGGCGTCGAGCCCACGGGTCGCGAAGATCGCGTTCACGGGCGAGACGACGACCGGGCGGCTGATCATGCAGTACGCCTCGGAGAACATCAAGCCGGTCACGCTGGAGCTGGGCGGCAAGTCCCCGAACATCTTCTTCGACGACGTGTGGGCGGCGGACGACGACTTCCGGGACAAGGCGCTGGAAGGCTTCACCATGTTCGCCCTCAACCAGGGCGAGGTGTGCACCTGTCCGTCACGTGCGCTGATCCAGCGGGGCCACTACAGCGAGTTCCTGGAGGCGGCTGTCGTGCGCACGGAGAAGATCGTGCCCGGACATCCGCTGGACACGGACACGATGATCGGCGCACAGGCGTCCAACGACCAGCTACAGAAGATCCTTTCGTATCTGGACATCGGCCGGCAGGAGGGCGCCAAGGTCCTGACGGGAGGTCAGCGGATCGAGTACGGCGGGGAGCTGGCCGGCGGCTACTACGTGGCGCCCACGATCTTCGAGGGCGACAACCGTATGCGGATCTTCCAGGAAGAGATATTCGGCCCGGTCGTCGCCGTCACGTCCTTCACGGACTTCGACGACGCGATCGCCACGGCGAACGACACGCTGTACGGCCTGGGTGCCGGCGTCTGGACGAGGGACGGCAGCACGGCCTACCGGGCCGGCCGGGCGATCCAGGCGGGCCGGGTGTGGACGAACTGCTACCACGCCTACCCGGCGCATGCCGCGTTCGGCGGCTACAAGCAGTCGGGCATCGGCCGCGAGACGCACAAGATGATGCTGGACCACTACCAGCAGACGAAGAACCTCCTGGTGTCGTATTCGCCGAAGAAGCTGGGCTTCTTCTAAACGCAGAAAAAGGGTGCCTGAACAGGGGCAGATGCCCGTCAGGCACCCTGTTGTCCGCTGATTGGGATGCGCGGGTAGATCACCGAGGAGGACAACGTCGACTCCCCCGTTTCGGCGGTCGGCCTCCTGTCCGGCTCCGTGCCCGCCCGGACGCGGTGCCGTCATCCACGCCCTGGGGCGCGCGGACCAGCAGCATCAGGGTGGGCGGCCCTGTCCCGCGCGGTCCAGGACCGCTGCCGCCCACCCCGACTCCGTCCCGTGTCGAAGACTCCTCCCGCCGCCGGCTGATCCCAGCCACTCCACATGCCTGTGACGACCGGGTGCCGCATGCCTGACATCACCCGGCCCGGGGACCGGACGCGTGATCCCTCACGCGATGGGTTCAGCCTCCTACGGCCTTCGCCCAGCCCCGGTCGACCGTCACCCTCGCCTTCTCCAGTTGCGCGTCCGTGGGGAACCGGGGCTCCCCCTCGACCGTCGGCAGTTTTGCCGCGGCGTCCTCGTCGAGGGTGCCGTCCTCGCGCATGGTCTCCATCAGTACCGGACGGGCGTAGCCCTTGAGCCGGAGGTTCTGGCCCGTCGCGCTGAAGAGATACTCCTGCCACAAGCGGGCCGCCGCCGGGTGCGAGGCGTTCATGTTGACGGCCAGGGCGTAGTACTGGGCGAAGCTGCCGTCGAAGGGGATCGCGACCCGCCAGTCCAAGCCCTTGCCGCGGAACCGGTCCGAGTAGTCGAGGTTGACGTAGTCCCAGTCGATGCTGATGGGGGTCTCGCCGGTCTCCACCGCGGTCGAGGTCGACTCGACGGGGTTGAAGTTGCCTCGGTCGTTCAGCTCGGCGAAGAAGTCGAGGCCGGGGCGGATGTCGTCGAACGACCCCCCGTTCGCGAGGGCGGCCGCATAGACGCCGGCGAAGGCGGTGTTGGAACGGGTGGGGTCGCCGTCGAGCGAGACCTTCCCCTTGTACCGGGGGTCCAGCAGATCGCCGAACGTCCGGGGGCAGGGCTTGACACGGTTGGCATCGCAGCCGATGGAGATGTAGCCGCCGTAGTTGTTGTACCAGCGGGCCTCGCTGTCCTTCTGGTTGTCCGGGATCGAGTCGTACGCGGCGACCCTGTACGGCGCGAGCAGGCCCTGCCGGGCCGCTGACCGGGCGAACGTGTCCCCCACGTCGATGACGTCGGGGGCGTCGGCGCTCTTCCCGCTCTTCTTGATGGCGTCGATCTCGTCCTGGCTGGATCCCTGGGGATCGGCGACGGTGACCTCGATCCCGTACTTCTTCTCGAAGTCGTCGATAAGACCGCCGTAGTTGGCCCAGTCCCGCGGAAGCGCGATCGCGTTGAGCGCGCCCTCGACCTTCGCCGCGGCGATCAGCTTGCTCATGCCCCCCGCCTCCGCTGCCGAGGTGGCCACCGACGGCTTCACGGGCGTGGCCTTCGGCGTCTCGGTGCAGGCGCTCAGGATCAGGAGGGTGAGGCAGCCTGCGGCGGCCGCTGTTCGGACACGAGGTGCAGTCACGATGGCTCCAGGACACAGGGGGTCGGGAAGGCGCGGGGGCGGGCACGAGCGGTTGTCCACCGGGGCAGGTCCGGCAATTCGCCGGATACGACGCGCCCTCGGGGGACGAGCAGCGGCGCTGAGCGGTCTTGCGTCGAGATGCGGCGGGTGGCATCCGCGGCAGGGCTTCACGGTCGAGGCACGTACCCGAGCAGTCGGTTCAGCAAGGCGCGATGCTCCGGGGGCGCAATCCGGGTCGGCGCAGCCTCCGGCCGCCGCGCCGATCGTTCCGGCCGGAGGAACGGCGGCGGGCCGGAAGCCGTGGCCCGGCCCGTGGGGCGTGGCGGGCGAGCGGTCGCACGGCGACTTCGCCATGCCCCTCACCGTGCCGCGCCGTTCTGCTCCCCGCCTTCGCCGGAAAGCCGCTCCTCCTCGTCGAGCAGGATCTCGGCGAGCCCTTCCACCGAGGGGCCGGCGCCGGCGTGGAGGGACAGTTCGGCCCAGATGACCTTTCCGGTGGGCGTGTAGCGGGTGCCCCAGCGTTCGGCGAACCGGGCCACAAGGAAGAGACCGCGGCCGCCCTCGTCGGTGACCTTGGCCCGCCGCAGTCGTGGTGAGGTGCTGCTGCCGTCGGAGACCTCGCAGATCAGGGCTCGGTCACGGAGGAGCCGGACGTTGATGGGCTCGGTGCCGTAGCGGATGGCGTTGGTGATCAGCTCGCTGAGGACGAGTTCGGCGGCGAAGTCGATCTGCTCGAGGCCCCATTCCCGGAGCCGCCGGACACAGGCAGCGCGGACCGGGGCGACCACCGCCGGTTCGCGGGGCACCTGCCATTCGGCGATCCGGGTGGGATCGAGCCGGTGCGTGCGGGCCACCAGCAGCGCGATGTCGTCCCGGGGCCGGTCCGGCATCATGGCGTCGACAACCGCGGCGCAGGTGTCCTCCGGGGAACGGTCGGGTCCGGCCAGCGCGTCGCGCAGGGTCGCCATGCCGACGTCCAGGTCGCGGTCCCGGTCCTCGATCAGCCCGTCGGTGTAGAGCACCAGCCGGGAGCCCTCAGGCACGGTCAGCTCGGCGCTCTCGTCGGGCAGTCCGGTTCCGAGGCCGAGCGGCGGGGAGATCGGCAGCTCGGGGAAGTTCACGGTCCCGTCGGGATGGACCACCGCCGGTCCCAGATGGCCGGCGGTGGCGACCGCCAGTTGCCCGGAGGCGGGGTCGTAGACGGCATACAGGCAGGTCGCGCCGGTGATCCCCTGACCTTCCCCGTCGGCGACGGCCTCGTCGCTGTCGATCTGGGCCACCAGATCGTCAACGCGGCCGAGCAGTTCCTCCGGCGGGATGTCCAGGACGGAGAAGTTGTGCACTGCGGTGCGCAGTCGGCCCATGGTGGCCGCCGCGTGCAGGCCGTGCCCCACGACGTCGCCGACGACCAGCGCGACCCGGGCACCCGACAACGGGATGACGTCGAACCAGTCCCCGCCCACCCCGGCCCGGGCGGGCAGATAGCGGTAGGCCACCTCCAAGGCCGTCTGCTCGGGCACCCGGCTGGGCAGCAGGCTGCGCTGCAATGTGACGGCCATGGTGTGCTCGCGGGTGTAGCGGCGGGCGTTGTCGATGCACACCGCCGCCCGGGCGGCCAGCTCCTCGGCGAAGGACACGTCCTCCTCCTCGAACGGCGGGGAGGCGTTCGCCCGCCAGTAGTGGGCCGTTCCGAGCACCACCCCCCGGGCGCGCAGCGGGACAAGGATCAGGGAGTGAATGCCGTGGTCCAGGATCCGGCGGGCGCGGTCGGGGTCCTGGGCCCGCCAGCCCTCGGAGGCGCTCAGGTCCTCCACCAGGACCGCTCGGCCGTCGGCCGCGCCCGCGGCCATGGGGTGGGCGGCGACGAAGCGGATCAGCTTGCCGGCCGGGGAGAGCAGATGGTCCCCCTCCAGGCCGACGACGGCGGTGCGGCGCAGCTCGGTGCTCACGCCGGAGGGCTCCTCACCGTGCAGGACCGGGTCCAGGAGCTCGACGGTGACGACGTCGGCGAAGCGGGGGACCGCGACCTCCGCGAGTTCCTCAGCGGTGCGCGTGACATCCAGGGTGGTCCCGATCCGCACGCCGGCGTCATAGAGCAGCTCCAGCCGTTGGCGCGCGGTCTCGGCTCTGCCGGAGAGAGCCCGCAGTTCGGTGGTGTCCCGCAGCGTCACCACCCTGCTCGCCGGGCCCTGGGGAGCGGTGAACCTCTTGTTGACGGCGAGGAGCCGGTCGGCCGCCAGGTGCACCTCGTCGGTGGCCGAGCGATCGGACGTGAGCAGCCCGGCGAGGTCGGCGTTCAGCCCCAGCGCGCTCACGTGGCGACGTTCCGCATCCTCCGGCAGGTCGAGCAGGCGGCGGGCCTCGTCGTTGGCCAACAGCAGCCGGCCGTCACCTCCGACGATCAGCACTCCTTCCCGTACGGCGTGGAGGACCGCATCGTGGTGCTCGTACATCCGCGTCATCTCGGCCGGGCCCAGGCCGTGGGTCTGCTTCTGGAGGCGACGGCTCACCAGTGCCGACCCACCCGCGGCGAGGGCGAGTGAGCCTGCCACGACCCCGAACAGGACCGGCAGTTGCTGGTTCACCCGGTCCTGCACGTTCCCCACCGTGACGACGGAGGAGACAATGGCGACGGCCGAGTTGTCGGTGTCCTTGACGGGGACGGCCGAGATCACGGAGAGCCCCAGGGCACCCTGGAAGGTTCTGGTGAACGACTTTCCTGCCGCCGCTTCCGCGTAGGGGCCGATGACGTGCTTTCCGATCTGCTTCGGGTCGCTGTGGGTGAGGGTGATCCCGTCCCGCCGGTAGACGATGACGGCGTCGACACCGGCGGCCCTGCGAACCGCCTCGGCGCTCGGCTGCAGCAACTCTGTGGGGTCGGGACTCTCCAATGCCGTCAGGAGCCCTGGTGATTTCGCGAAGGTCTCGGCCGCGGTGAGCGTCCGGGTCCGGGCGTCCGCCATGCTGTCGCGGCGCGCCTGCAGTACGAGGGCCACCAGCGCGGCAACGACGACCAGCACCACGACCGCCAGTTGCAGGAGGAACACCTGGCCGGCGAGGCTGCGCACGCTCAGCACGGAACGCAGGCGCCGCAGCAACCGCCGCGCGCTCCACCTACCGGGCGCCTGATCACTCCCGGGCGACTTGGGCGATCGATGCCCGAGTCGCCCCAAAAATTTATACATGGAACATTTCTATCGTTTTCGGCTACCGATCACGGGGCGATCGGGGGGAGGACCGGTCCCGGTGGAGCCGCCGGGCGTTTCGGCCCGCCGCGCCCGGACTGGCATCCGGCCGCGAAATCGCCTGCCGGAAGTCGGGCGCGCGCGTGATCCGGTCCTGCGACCTCCAGCAGGGAGGTGGCCGCTCCCCGCCCAGCCCGGCCCGGCGACCTGGGCTTTTGCCCATCAGGCGCCTCCCGAACTCCCCGTTCACCACAGGGCCCGGTTTGCGCGGCAACTTCCCTTTGCCTCTGACAGGACCGCCGCTCCTGAACCATTGCTTCCGGACCAGTCACCGACCAGGAGCCGGACTCAGCCGATGCTGTCGCTTGGCTGATGCGGTCCCACTCCTGCATGGACAGCTCGATGAGGCGGTTGGCCTGCTCGCGGACGCCATCCAGGAACTTGGCGTGGTGGCAGACGAGAACCTCAATACTCCGGCCGGCGAGGCTGCGCACACTCAGCCCGGCCAACGCCGGGTCAAAACGCGCCAGCGGCGTTCATGGGGGCCGCGCGGCCCCCATGAACGCCGTGTGACGCCGTAACTCGTCAGCCCTTGCTACCCGCCGTGGAGGCGCTGCTCAGTGAGGCCGCCGGGCAGGAGGCGCAGGAGATGGTGCTCGCCGAGCCGACGCAGCCGGCCGCGGCAGCCGAGTGCGTCTGAGGGAGCACCTCCAGCTCGGGAATCTCCTGCTCCAGGATCAGGTCCAGGTCGTGCATGTCTATTCTCCAGTCAGAGTCGAGGGGTCGGCCCGCCGAGGCCGGAGTCCGTGCCCGGCTCCCCCCAGCGGGACGATTGGTTCGGTCGGCTCCGGTCAGCCCGCGCTGCCCAGCGTGGCCGCCGTGCCGTAGGTCATGACAGGGCAGGATGCGGAGCCGATGCAGCTGGCACTTCCAGCGGTCCCCGCCGCAGCAGCGGAGTGCGCGTCGGGAAGCACCTCGAGCTCCGGGATCTCCTGGTCGAGATGCAGATCGAGGTCGGTCATGGGGTATCTCCCTTCGGGATCGACGTCCGGCCCGTGAAGGAACCGGACACGGCGCGGCACGTCCACGCCGGGTCTGTGGCCCGCCCGGCCTCGACCAGGCGGGCGGAGAGGAGCGCCAGGTCAGGCGGAGCTCGCGCAGCCGGCGCAGCCGAACGTCCCCGCCGGGGTCGAGATGCTGCTGCCCGTGGACAGGGACCCAGCAGTCGAGGCGGCGGCGGAGTGGGTGTCGGGAAGTACCTCGAGTTCCGGGGTCTCCTGGTCGAGATGCAGATCGAGGTCGGTCATGGGGAATCCTCCTTCGGGATCGACGTCCGGCCCGTGAAGGAACCGGACACGGCGCGGCACGTCCACGCCGGGTCTGTGGCCCGCCCGGCCTCGACCAGGCGGGCGGAGCGGAGCGCCAGCTCAGGCGGAGCTCGCCGTGCCGACGGTTCCGAAGCACCCGGCCGGTGTGGAGAACGAGCCCGCGCTCCCGACGCTGCCGGCGCAGCTCGCGACCGCGGCGGAGTGGGTGTCGGGAAGTACCTCGAGTTCCGGGGTCTCCGCGTCGAGGTGCAGGTCGAGGTCGGTCATCTGGATCTCCTTTCAGGGTTGGGTCGCGGCGCTGGGATTCGCGCCGGGTCTGTGTCCGACCGGTGGCGGAAGGGGGGAGCCTGTGCGGCCACGCGCCCCAGGACGGCTTCCTCGAGGGGAAGGAAGCCCAGCCGGTTGAGGGTCATGTGCAGCTGCATGAGGAGCAGCCGGGACGCACGTGCGGCCGGATCGGCGTTGAGCGCCCGCCGGACACCGTCGGCCAGCGTCCTGCCCAGCTCTGCTGCCGCGACGGCGAGGGGTGACTCGTCCCGGTCGGCGTCGGCAACCGCATCCTCGGTGAGCGTCGGCTGCCACTGCGCGGCGATGTCCTCCGCCTGTCGCAGCTGTGCCAGGTCGCCTCCGAGCGCGGCTGTCCAGTGCTGCCAGTGCAGTCGCCAGAACCGCTCGCGCTGCGCGGCCCCCAGTTCTCCCAGGCAGCCCCGCATCACCTGGACCGCCAGCCGGGCCCGGCGCGCCCGGTCCGCCCCGGTGGCGGCCACGATCTCCAAGGACAGCTCGCTGCTGGCCTGGAACAGCGCCTCAGCGATGTCGACGGCTGCCGGCTGTCCGTAGTAGGCGTGCTCCCGCCCGTACAGCCCGAAGCTCAACCGTCGTTGCCCTTGCGCGGGGATGACCTCCTCGGCCCTCGGGTGCAGCCGCTCGACCTCCCCCCGGGCGGGCGTGCGTGCTGCTTCCTCCCTCCAGAGGTGTCTTGCGATGGCGTAGCACTCGTCCATGGCGCGGGGGCTGCCGTGGAAGCGCAGCCGTATATGAGGGCCTGTCATGTCCGCGTACCGGACGAAGAACCACTTCCGGGCGCCGGCACGCAGCGCCTGCTGCGACCATGGCGGCACGAACTGGCGCAGGATCAACTCGCCGTCGGCGTGGTCGCAGTGGTGGATTCGGGCATACAGCCACTCCTGGGCCTCCACGTCACGCGCCTCCGTGTTCGAAGCCGGGGCTGCAGAAGTGCAGTACGTGTTCGGCTGCGCGGGGCTGCACGCCGCCGTCGACGCCATGTCCGGCGCGCCCAGGGAGGCATTCGGTGAACACCAGCCGCCGTGTCCCCGCCTTCTCCGCCAGGTGGGTCAGAGCCTGCATGCCGGTCGGGGAGGCGAACGCCAGCCACACGGGTTTGCGGATCCTGTCCTCGCGCATGGGCACGCCGGTCTCCGCCCGGACATACACCTCGGCGGGCAGACCGTGCGCCCGCCGCCACCGGTCCATGCGCTCCAGGAAGTCCACCAGGGACTCGCCGGATGTCCTGCGCGGCACCTCGGCCGCCGCCACTGTTCGGCTCTCCCGTCGTACGACGACCCCGGCAATGCTGCGGCGGGGCAGGTGGTCGCCCTGCTTGGCCGTGGATTGCTGGAGCGGAACCGCCGCATCGGCGAACTCGGGCGGCGCCGACCAGGGATCCGCGATGACCAGCAGTGCACGTTCCGGGCCGCCGATGAGGTGCTGCGGGACCGTGCCGAGGTAAACGGGGCCGACTACGGATCCGGACCTCCGGCGTAGTTCAAGGGCGTGGCGCGTCGGGTCGTGGAACAGCTCCAGCTCCTCGATGTCCACACCGGGCCCGAACTGCCGTGGTGCCGTGGGCCAGTGCAGGGCAGGCAGGAGCCCGCTGCTGTCGGCCTGCAGCGGATTGGCGATCCGGGCCGGGACGAACTCCAGCAGCTCGGCGTCCGGATACAGCGTCCGCAGCCACGCGCGGATGTGGTCGGCGAGGCCGTCGGCGCCGCTGAAGAGACGGTGGAACCGTGCCAGCAGCCCGCCGGTGCCGGTGGAGAGGTGGTTGACGACGACGAGCGGCTCGCCGGCCGGGTCCTCGCCCGCGCCCTGGCACAACACAGCCACGCAGGGTTGGCAGCTCGACCGGCCCGGCCTGGCCGGCCGGTCGGCGGGAGGGCCGTCGAGGGTGTGTGGCCAGCCTGTACGGGCAAGGTCACGGCAGAAACCGAAGACATCCGAGCACACTCCGCCCGGCCCGAACCGGCTCACGAACTCCTCGGTCATCGCACGGTAGGGGGCCGAGACCTGCAAACTGTCGCAGGCGGCCCGTGCGTGACGTCGAAGGGCATCGCGCTGACGCGGGTCCAGCGGCGCTGCGCTGACCGATGCCGCCCGGTCCTCGTAGAGGGTGGTCACTTCGGTCAGGGGCCAGCCGGCGGCGCCGAGTGCGTGCAGCGCCGATCTCAGATTGCCCTTCACCTCGGCCAGTGCTCCGGCCCGCTGCTGTACGTCGCCCCTTGCCATGGTGGCCAACTCGGCGGCGGCAGTGGCCAGATGGTCCCCGGCCTTGCGTGCGCAGGGCTCGGGAGCCGAGACCAAGCGGGTGGTGAGCCAGTCGAGGAGTTCGTCCTGCGGGCAGGGGTCGTCGATGTCGATCAGGCCGCTTTCCAGGTGCCTGGCCAGGCGCCGCCGGCTCAGCTCGCCGGGGACCCGCACTGCTTGGGTGAGGTCTGGGCGCCGGCGGGCGTCGACAGTCTCCTCGTTGGACCAGCCGAAGCCGTCGCCCGCGTGGAGCTGCGGCTCGCTGAGCCAGGCCCAGCCGGGGCCGGTGCGCAGGGACCTGTTGACGCGCCACTTCAGTTCTTCTCGGATTCCTGGACGGCTTGCAGCCTCCCGCAGCAGCACCCGTGTGATCAGCGGGTGCAGGCTGACCCGGGGCTGGGCCTGGGCTGCGGCCCGGTCGTAGGCGAGTTCGGTGAACGACGACAGAGGACTGGTCTTCAGTGCGGCCCGCACGGCGTACCTGTACGCGGTCAGGCGCGCGCCGCGGCTGAGCTGCTTGGTGGACGGCCGGCGGGTGCGGTGCGAGAACACCGGTGAGACGATCGCCAGGGCGTTGGCGAGTGCCGGCTCGGCCACCAGCTGCCGCAGGGTCCGTTCCTCACGGATGTCGGCATCGGCGGCTGTGTCGCCCAGTTGGGACCTCAGGGCGGACAGAGCCGCTGACCAGTGGGTCCAGCGGTCGAGTACGGCGGTGTGTGCCGGGTCCAGCCGCGAGCGCACCTCGGCCAGCAGGTCGGCTGCCACCTCCGTCGGTTCCCCTGCATGGGCACGTCGGCGCCAGTCCAGGACCTTTCGGCGGGCGGCAGCGGAGGACATGTGCGGTACCGCCGCGTGCAGCAGGTCGCTCATCGTCGGAGCGAGCGCTTCCAGGGCGCGCCGGGCTCCCGCGATCCTCTCGAGCGCCTCGGCCACCTCGGGGGCGGCGAAGGTGGTGACGAAGTCCGTGGGGAGGCCGGCCACTCGGCTCATGGCCGGGCCTTCCAGCAGCGGAGTCGTGGGGGTCGTGGTCACTGCCCTCACCCGACCAGGACGACGAGGGACCGCAGGCACAACCCGGCGATGAGCAGGGCGTAGGCGAGACAGATGACCCCGAGCATCCGGTAGCGCGCGCGTTGGGCCGGGCTGCGGGTGGCCAGCCAGCTGGGGGGCGGCTGCCGCAGGACCAGGCACCGCAGCGCCGTGAACGACCGTGCCCGCAGGTTCACCGCACCGAGGCCCGCTTCCAGCGCATGGTACCCGTCGGTGGGCAACAGCGGGTTGAGGTTGGCGACCAGCAGCGCCGTCTGCACAAAGACCAGCAGGCCGAAGGCGTGGCCCACCTGGCCGCCCGCATGACCGGCGACGAGAGCGTGACCGCCGAGCCACAACACGTCCACCGACACACCGGCGAGTGCGATCACCACCCTGGCCCGGCGGCTGGTCAGCCTGTAGGCGTCGGTGCGGTCCACGTAGGCGGCCGGCACCACGTAGAACAGCAGGCCGATGCCGATCTCCCGCACCGGGACGTCGTAGTAGCGGCAGGCGACCGCGTGACTGAGCTCGTGGACCGCGGTCTGTACGAGCATCGTGCCGATCAGAACCGACCACCCCCACGTCAGTCCCGAGACCGACAGCCGCTCGGCGGCGCCGGGCGCGGAGACGGCGAACCAGACGGCTGCCAGGGACAGCAGCACCGCCGCACACCACAGGAGAGCGAACACGCGGGGCGCACGCCGGAGAACCGCGGCGACAGGGTCCAGCAGTCGGGACACCCGCGGGCCGACCAGCGCGCGGTGCGGCATGTGGCTGCGCCGCGCGAAGCGCACCTGGGAATGGCGATCGTCGGCCGCGGGCGGAATGTTCAGCAGTCCGGCGGCGCGCAGTTCACCGAGGAAGAGCACGATGATGTGCTCGGTGGACTCGGGATCGGCCCCTGGTCGTACCACTCGGGCGGCGAGCTCCCGCCCGGTCATCGTTCCGTCCAGCGCCTTCAGGATGGCCGCGCCGCTGCGGGAGAGGCGGGTGTAATGCCCGGTCCCCGCGTCGAACGCGATCAGTTGGTGGTTGATCCCCTCGGTGATCTCGACGCCCCGCCGGATCGCCAGGTATTCGGTGTCCAGCCAGGCGTCCGCCGCAGGAGAGATGTGCGGAACCTGGTCGAGGCGGTGGCGTGCGCTCATCGCCCCTCCCTTGCGGGCGGCTCATTCGATCGAGGTTCACCAAGTGCCAGCCCGAGCAGCTGAGCCTGGTGGAACCCGTCGATGCCCAATTCAGTGCGGCCTGCCGCGTTGAGGACCCCGGCGAAGACCGTGCCGACGGCACCCCTGGACAGAGCCGCGAGCCACATCGCATGCGCGAGCGCCGCGCCCCGTGCCAGCAGGAGCCTGTGGCCCGAGGCGCCGTGGCGGCCCGTGGCCTGAGCCAGGTCCCCCAGAGCCAGGACGAGGACCGGGGCCTGGGCAAACTCCAGTTGCAGCACCAGTTCCTCCGCCGGAGGCATCGGTTGGGCCTGGCGGACCAGAGCCTCGCGTCCGGGGTCGTAGTGGTAGTAGCCGTCCGGCAGGCCGCCGACCCGCCGGGCCAGGACTGCGGCCGTCGGCGTCGGCAGCGTCGGGAACGCCGGCTTCCAGATACGGTCGTCCTGCTCGCACGCGTACTGCAGGACTCGTGCCAGCGTCCCCACCTCCATGGGGCCGGACGCCCACTGCCGCACCGCGCTGCGCGTGCGCAGCGCTTGGACCGGGTCTCCCGGAAGCGGGGGCGGGGTCGCAGGGCCGGCGAAGACGCCCGTCGGCTGGGCGGCACCGGTATGCAGGAGGTCTTCGGTGAGCTGGTTGATGTCGATCAGAGGCATGGCCGGTTTCCCCCGCTGGTGAGTTGGACGACCGCGGCGATCAGGGGCGGGCTGCTGACCCCGAGCAGGCTTTCCCTGTGGGGCCGCCATCGATCGGGGTCGAGCAGGCGGTAGTCGAGCCCGGTCAGGTTGGCGACAATCGCGAGTTGGGCCAGGGCGCAGCCGACGTCCAGGTTGCCCACCCGGTAGGAGAAGGGCCCGTACTTCCGGGCGACTCGGGCCAGTTCGGAAGCGAACAAGAGATGGATCCGGGGGCCGCTGGTCGTGTCCGCGTCCACCGCGTCGTCCTGCACCGTCAAGTGGTCGGTGTGCGGGTGCATCGCGGTGAGTGCGTGATCGGCCGCGTCGTAGTAGTGGACGCCGTCGGCCATCCCCGGACAGCCGCGGAGCAGCAGATAGGCGTGTGGCGAGCCGAGGTTGCCCCCGGTCGGAGCCCAGCGCAGCACCCGCCCGGGTTCGCTGCCGCCAGGCCGTTCCCGGGGCGTACGCAGACCGACGGTGAACCGCAGCACGGCCGCCAGTGCCTCGGGCCACTCCGGCGACTTGCCTGTCTCGGCAAACTCCTGCACGTCGGTCAGGGTCACCTCGGAAAGAGGTGTGCGCGGATTGTTCGGGTACCGCAGCCGCTCGAACTGCAGGCCCACGTTCTCGGGCCGGAAGTGATGCTGATGCGCCTTGGGATTGACCAGGTGACGTGGGGGAAAGCCGACGGCGTACTCGTAGTGCAGCGCTGCCTCGCCCGGCCCAGGGTGTCGCGCACCGGCAGAAGTGGGATAGCAGGTGGTGCAGTCCGCCTCCGGGGTGAGCTTGTAGGTGGTGGTGCCGGCGGCACCGAGGTCGACGACCAGCTGTCCACCGAGGGATGCGGCCGGCTCATTGCGCAGCAGCGCGGCACGTATCTCCTCGGCGATGAGCGCGGTGACGGCTGTGTCATGCGGTGTGGGCACCCCCGTGGCCATGTACCGGCCCGTCGGGTCAGGCACCGGGCGGACGGCAGCCCAGGCGCAGCGGGCGCAGGCGGTAGCGGAGGGATCGACCAGGGGTCCCACGGTGATCCGGTCGCCGTCCTCGCCGGCCAGCAGCACACGGAGCCCGTCCTCCGCACATGTCCGCAGGACGCTGTCGGCGACCTCTGCCGGCGCTGACAGATCGAGCACGACGAGTGCGGCCGGGTCGCTCTCCCGCCTGTCGTACGGCGCAACGTTCACGATCCCCACGTCGGCCAGCGCATCGCGCAGTGGCCTGTGCCAACCACTGCGCACCGCCAGCCGGACGACCGCCTGGGCCGCGGCGTACGCCATGTGGCTGGAGTGGGGGAACACGCGGCTGCAGTCCAGGGTCCGCGCCATCCACGTCGCCGCCTGCGGTGAGGGGCTCGGACCGGGCAGCGGCTCCATAGCGGCGTCGGCGTCCTCCAGCAGTCCCGCGAAGTACAAGGTGGCCACTGCCTTGTGGACGGTCGCCAGGCTCCATCCGGTGACCTCTGCCAGTGCGGCCAGATCCCGGGTGCCGTCCAGCAGCGGGAAGAGGGTCTCGCGGACGGTACTCGCGGAGTCCCCGCGCAGGTGCTGCCGTTCGGCGGCACCGTCGACGACGACTCCCTCGGGTGTCTCGACCACATGCAGCCCGCGGCACAGCTGGGGCCGCGACGGCAGGCGGAACTGCGGGTCGCTCACGACGGCCTGGCTCATGGCCGTGGCGGGGATCCCCCGCTGTGTCGAGTGGGTCTCGATGGTGTTCATCAGCGGTTCCCCTCCGGTGCGTCGGCTGCAAGGTCGGCCGCCAGGTGCCGCCATCCGTCGTCCGGGTGGGGCGGCGTGCCGCACTCCCCGCAGCCGTGCACGCCGACGACCGTGTCGCCGACGAGCGTCCGGGTCAGCACGTTGTAGAACACGACCCGGCCCGGTCGGGCGCCGGTAGAGGTTCTGTACCGGTGGACCAGGTCAGTGGCGAGGGCGGCGGCCATCCGGGCCTGTGCGTCGGTGAAACCGGACACGCCGCTGTCCGGGTCGGCCGCCAGAGAGGCGCGTAGCGCCTGGGTGACGGACGGACTGCGGTCGTGCTGCGCGCGCCGCTTGAGGTAGCAGTCGTGGCAGGGACCTCCCCGCGGCACGACCAGAGGTCCGACCCTGATCACGGGGTACTCGTGGACGATCGGCAGCCAGGGTGTACGGCAGGCGCTGTGCACGCGGGCCACCCGGTCGAGCAAGGCCGGCTCATGGCGCCAGGTGGCCACCAGGCGCAGGCCTGTGTGGGGCCACTCGGCGGACCAGCGGCCTCGCACGTCGGCGCGCAGGGACGGCCCGCCGGTCATGGTCTCCAGGTGACCGGCGACCCGCTCGCCGAAGTCCCCGGTCCACAGCACATGCGTGGGCGCGGTGGTGATGGACATGTCGGTTGCTCCTAGGCGAACGGCTGGGGCTCGGGGTTGAGGCACGCTTCCGGGTGGCTGACCAGACCCATCGCTGCCGGCGCCCGGTACAGCCGGGGGTGGTCCAGATACCGGTTGCGGTGCACGAAGGACAGCGGCATGAGTTCCGGGACGATCACCCGCACCGAGCGGAATCCCACCTGCCGCGCTTCCGCCGTCGTGAGCTCCACGGCGATCACCTCGGCGCCGACGGCCGCCAGCCGGTCGACGAGCCACCTCACGTGGCGGGCCGGGGAGCCGTCCGGCGCGATGGGCAGGTCGGCCAGTCGGCGGGTGGGCCGGGGGCGGCGCAGCAGGAAGTCGAAGGCGTCCCTCTTGCCGGGGCGACCCATGTGGATGGCGCCGTGCAGGACGCTGGTGAAGTTCTGCGGATCGTCGGGGACCGAGCGCCTGGCCTGGAGAGCGATGCGGGACGAGGCCGCCTCTCGGTAGATCTTGCGCACCACGTCGACGGGGTCCGGCCCGGTGGCGCACATCACCAACTGGGACAGAGCGTCGTTGTGGTCACTGAGGACGACCGCGTAGACGGTCGGGACGCCTACATCGGAAGTGGCGTCGTAGAACCGGTAGCGCACGAAACCGTCCCCCACCCGGCGCTGCTCCTCACGCAAAGATGGCTCGTCGTGCACGTCGATCTCCGCCAGCTCCATCCGCTGAAGCCACACCAGGGAGATGGCGTCGCGCTCGATGGCTTCGCAGATGCCGTTGACCACCGCCTGATTGACGTCGGAGTGGATGGCGCAGCCGGTCGAGATCGGATTGGCGATCCGCTCGCCGATCACCTCGTGATGGGTGAAGAGCCAGACGTAACTGACGGGCACCCACACCGGTCGGCTGCGGGTGAGCGACCAGCCGCGCACCCACCGCTGGGGCAGCGACTTGTCCGGCCGGAGCAACCAGGCGGCTTCATCGGCGAGCTCTGCCGTTGAGCAGCGGGGCAACGCATCCAGATCAACCGCCTCGTCCCCGAGTTCCTCCGCGGTCGCCCAACGGACCAGCTCCGGCTGGTAGAAGGAGTTGGTGTAGCGCTCCAAGGCCTCGGCCACGCTGATCAGCCGGGCTCGTGCGGGATCGGTGCCGCCGCCCGCCCCGTCCAGCCCGTCCGGCTGACTGGCCTCGCTCGCCCAGAGCACCGTGGGGTCCCCGATGGCAGAAACGAAGACTGAGTACTCGGGTTCGCCGGGAAGCGGCGGGAGGCGCTGGCATCCCTTGACGGGGCGTACGGCCGGGCCGATCAGTTGCTCAAGCCGGCGCAGACCGCCCAGGCCGTCCTCCTCCGGGGGGTGCTGTGGACCCGCATCAGCCGGAGCAACCGCGCCCCCAACTGTCTCAACCATCAGTCGTCCTTAAGAATGTTGGCGGT
>NZ_JAGGOJ010000007.1 GCF_018614575.1 Streptomyces sp. ISL-10 | reverse complement strand
GAGGGAATAGGGGTGGAAAGGGGTTCTGTGGGGTGGGGAGAGGTGTATAAGAGACGGGTGCGGAAGGGCGGGGGGACGGGTGGGCGGCTCGCTGGCGGAGGGCCGACGCCGAGGGGCGGGCGGGGGCGGTCAGCCGCGGGGACGGGGCGGTGCGAGTGCGGGTCAGGCTGGGCGGTCAGCCGCGGGGGCTCGGGGCCCGTCCGGCCTCATGCCTGCCGTCTACTGACGGCGGGCCCTCCCGGTGCTCCTGGCGCATCAACTGCCGCACGATCCGCACGAGCTCCGCAGGCTCGAAGGGCTTGGCGAGGAACGCGTCGACGCCGGCGGCGATCCCGGACTCGACCTCGTACGGCGTGCACGCGCTGATGATCGCAACGGGCACCTGCCGGGTACGCGGATCGGCGCGGAGACGGGCGGCGGTGCGCAGCCCGTCGAGCCGGGGCATGACGACGTCGAGGGTGATCACGTCCGGCTGCACCTGGTGAACGACGTCGAGACACTCGGCACCATCGGCCGCGGTCACGACCTCGAAGCCCTCCAGCTCGAGGTTGACCCTGATCAGCTGCCGAATCACCCGGTTGTCATCGACAACGAGCACTCGGCCGGACGCGCCGGACACAACTCGAGAGTAGGTGCGGGGACGCGGCTGCGTCCGGGTTTTCCCCACTTCCGACCCCCGCGGGGGACGCGGGGGCACGTCGGGGCACACGGGGGCGCGCGCCAAGACGGCCGCACAGGCCGGAAATACCTGTTCACGGCGACCCTTCGGGAGCTGGTAGGGTTCTACCCGTCGCCGCGCACGAGCGAGGCGCACGCCCCCGTAGCTCAGGGGATAGAGCAACGGCCTCCGGAGCCGTGTGCGCAGGTTCGAATCCTGCCGGGGGCACTCGCCAAGCAGCCAGCGTGAATCAGCCGCTGACCAGGGCGGATGCCGACATGAAAGAGCGGGAGTCAGTCTCACTGACTCCCGCTCTTTCTCGTTGTCTCTCAGCGTCCGCGACACACCTCCGACACACGTCTCGGGGTGCCCGGCGACCCCGGCCCCGGTTGCTTACCGACTTTGAGGAGTAGAGGGTGCGGAAGGTCGGGATGAGCGCAGGTTCAGTCTGCCCAGCTCCTCGCGCTTCTGGCGCCTCCCAGAACGCCCTGCTGCCTGTCGTCGCCTACTTGGCGTGTCCGAACGAAGCCTCTAGGGTCATTGTCAGAGGTGCCTGCTTCACTCGACCTCTGAACGCCACGAGGGAGCACCCTATGACGACCATGATCCGCACAACACCTGCGGAACTCGTAGCTCAACGGGAACGCCTGCTCGCAGAGGTGCACATGACCTTCGAGGAGCTGCGCGACCGCGCCGAGACCTACAGCCTGAGCAGCGACGAGCTTGACGTCTGGCACACCATTGAGGGCATCGACTACCTTCTCAACGGTGAGTGCTGAGGAAGCTACGCTCGATGAAAAGGCGGCTGAGTTCGCCGATACGCTGACAGACCTTACGCGGGGAGTCCTCGGTCAGGACTCCCCGCGTTTTTCTGCCCTGAACGTCGGTAACCGCATCAGGGTTGCACCGCTGGCTGCTGACGGTCGAAGTATGCGCATCCCTATAAAGATCGACGGCGAGAGGTGCCTTAACCTCCACGTTCAGCACTTCTGCTGCTGGGATGGTCCGAACATGTACCTTGCCGCCGATCGGGCCGACGTACACGTCTTCTTCGAGGGGGTGCAAGACCCACTGCTTCGCTATGAATACCTGCGCCACTCGAAGACCCCTCCAGGGGCCCACTTGCAGGTGCATGCCCACCGGGACGAGATGGCCTATCTGCTTCGCCTGGCCGAAAAGAAGAAGGGCAGGCCGGCAGCGATGATGCGGAAGGGTAAGCTGCCCCGGCTGTCAGAGATGCATCTGCCAGTCGGCGGCCACAGGCTGAGGCCAGCGCTTGAAGACGTGCTACTGCTGCTGGTACGCGAGTTCGCCATTGACGTTGAGGACGGCTGGGAATCTGTCCTCGACCAGCACCTCAGGAAATGGCGCGTGCTGCAACTCAAATCCGCAGTCCGCGATGCGCATGAATCTGCCGCCGAGACACTGCGGGAGATGGGTTATACGGTTGAGCCGCCCAAGGATATGGAACCTCAACGAGCAGACTCTCGCCTCTACTGGCCCTGACCTCCGCTCCCTCCGACTTGCAGTCGACTGATAGGGAGCTGCCGTCACAGCCCCCTATCCGGGTGGCTACATGTCGCCCTCCTCCTCCAGGGCCTTTGTGATCTTCGCGTTGGCCGCTTCCTCATGGCCGTCGATGCAGCTGTGATATCGGCGGTGGATCACCTCCGGCGAATTACCGACCCGCCGGGCCACCTCAGCGATGGGCACTCCCGCGTTCAACCACCGCGTGATGCACGCGTGTCGCAGGTCGTACGGGCGGCCGGCCAACGGCGAGTCAATGCGCTCTGGCGGTAGGGCGTACCTCCGCGCTTCCTCCCACACCCGCCAGTAGGTGGAGGATCCGACCACTCCCCCGCGTTCGTTCCCGAACACGCGCCCCTCCTTGGCGGTCCCGAACTCCTTCAGGTGAGCCATGAGGATGGCAACGAGGACCGGCGGGATGGGGACCGGCCGGTCGGAGGACGCCTCGCGCGCCTTCAGGCCGCGACGGTCGTGGCGCTCCCCGGAGTCGGTCCACTGCTTGCCGGAGACGGGACGCGTCTCCCGCAGCGTCAGCGTGCCCCAGCCCTTTTCCGGCAGGTGGCAATCCGACAGCCGTAGCCCGACCGCCTCAGCCGGTCGGAGCCCCGCGTAGTACAGGACCGCATAGAAGGCCACCAGGCGCCGCCCACGGCAGCGATCCCACGACCCGACGTACGAGACGGCGGTGAGCAACTGCCGGGCCTGTACGGCGTTCACCAGTACGCGACGGTCCACCACGTCGTTGGAGCCGACGCGCTTCCGGCGGGTTCTCTGAAGCGGGTTTTCCGGGAGCTCGCCCGTGGCAACGGCGTGTTCGAGAGCGGCGTTCAGGGCCCGGCGGCGCCGCTTGTACGTGTCGCCCGCGGCCGGGGTGCCGTCCAGCTTGTAGCTGACGCGGTACACCACGTCCTCGAACACCTCGGCGCGGGCCATCTCGCCCAGCGGCCGGTCAGCCGTCGTGACCCAGTCATACGCGGCCTTGAGTTCGGCCGGCGGGTCCTCTCCCGCGTTCGCGGGCACGATCCCCCACCGGAAGGCCAACCGAAGGGACTCATCCTCGGGAACGCCGTCCCCACGCTTGACCATGGCGAGCGTCACGGCCGCGAGGCCGTCCGCCATGCCCTCACGGGACTTGGCCGCGCTCGTGCGCCACCGCGCGGCCACGTACTTCCGGCAGAACTCGAACCACCGCAACGGCGGTTCGGCGTCCGCTGCTGCGACGGCTTCGGTCGCCGCGCGCACCTCGGATTCAGGCAGCCCCGATTCGATCTCGAACGCTTCCCCGCGCCGGTTCATGGCCTGCCACAGCTCAGACCGTCGGCTCTCCGCGAGCGCCGACGTGGTGAACGTGTCGCCGTGCACCTGCCCTGCGACCACCCACCGGAGACGCCACGGGCGGGACTTACGGCCGGTCTTGGACACCTTCCACAGTTTGACGTCGAAGGAGTAGCCCGGCCGGGCCGACCCACGAGGGCGCCCGGCCGAGGTGTCGTTCAGAGCACTCACGCAGCGTCCTCCCGCTCCGCAAGCCAACGCTCGTACTCCGACCGCCGGATCCGTACGTCGCCGTTCGGGAGCTTGATCGAGCGGGGCCCCTTCCCGAGCTGGCGCCACCGGTAGAAGGTCGACGGGGCAACCTTCAGATCAGCGATGACCTCCTTGACGGTCATCTTCTCGTCCCGCGTACGGAGGCTCATGGGGCCATCCCTTCGACTTCGTCCGTACCGGACAGCCCGGACAGCTCGATTTCTGACTGTCCGGGTCGTTCTTGCAGGTCAGATGCGGTTCCCGGACACCCGGACAGCTCGGACACCTCTTGGGCGGCCTGTGTCCGGGTGTCGGTGTCCGGGTAGTACCGGCCGCCGGCGTCCCGTGTGAGCTGGCCGTCTGCGGCCATGCGGGAGCAGGTGCGCCGGGTCGTCTCGATGTCGACGTGCGGGAGCGTCGTGGCGATGTCCTTGGGCTTGGCGCCGGGGTGGGCGCGGACGTGCTTGAGGATTGCGGCGCGGGTGTCGCCGACGGTGTGGTCGGAGACGGGTCCGTCCAGGAGGTGCCAGGCGCCGGAGGCGTCTTGGAACTGGAGGGCGTATTCGGCTTCGTTCACGTCGCGTCCTGTGACGTGCAGGATGCCGTCGGCCTGGCCGCGGGCGCGTTTGAGGACGAGGGTGGCGTCGGCGGCTCCGGCGATGCCGTTGGTTCCGGAGACCTCGGTGAGGAAGTCCTCTGAGCCTGCCTTGCGGACGTGGTGGACGAGGACGACGGCGATGCCGTAGTGGTCGGCGATCCGCTTGGCGAAGCCGACGGCGTGATAGTCCGCGTCGTAGGCGGATACGCCTTGCGGGGCCTGGCCGCGCATCTTGGCGAACACGTCGATGACGACCATGCGGGCGTCCGGGTTGCGCTCCAGCCATTGGGAGATGGCTTCCGCGCCGCCCTGGGGGAAGGGAGGGCACTCGGTCACGAGGGTGAGCCCGGCCGGCGCCTTCTGGCCCCCGAGCAGCTTGCCCATGCGGGTCTGCAACCGGCGCGGGGTGTCCTCCAGGGCGAGGTAGAGCACCGGGCCGCCCTGGACGGGGACGGAGTCGAACGCCTTGCTCCCGGCAGCGACAGCGAGCCCGAGCCCGAGGGACAGCCAGGACTTGCCCACCTTCGGCGGTCCGGCGAGCAGGCTCACCCCCTCGGCGAGGATGCCGGGCACGGCCCATTTCGGCTCGGGAAAGTGCGCGGCCATCAGCTGGTCCGCGGTCCACGCCGTGCGCGGGCGCTCGCGCTTCGGCAGCGCCTCGGGCCCGGCCTGGGTGTCGCTGGGGACGGAGTACAGGTGCAGCGGCGGAATCGGGTTGGCGCTCATGCGGCGACGGTCCTCGGACGGTTGGCCCCCGCGCGCAGGCCGGAGGCGATCGTGCGCCGGGCCTCGCGCTCGCCCTGGCCGATGTTGAGCGCGGCGGCACACAGCCACCCGGTCACTTCGGCTTCGCCCAGTTCGCCCCCGGCAACGAGCTGCCCGAGAGCGACGGCTGCGATGTAGAGGGTCTTGTTCCGCTCGCCTTCCACGGCGCGGCTGACGCGTTCCAGCTCGCCGTTGACCGCGGCCTGCAGCCACTTGCCGCGCCGGTCCGTGGCGAGGGCGACCGTGATGGGCTTCTGCGGAGGCAGCGGTGCGGGGCGCAGGAGTTCGGCGAGCCATCCGGGCAGCGGCGCCACGTTCCTGTGGCGCACGGTCTCGTACGGATGGTGAGTGAAGGTGCTGCCGGGGGCGACGACGTAGCCGCCGTGGGCGCGGGTGTCGATCTTCCAACCGAGCCCGTTGCCCTTGTCGCCGCTGGTGTTGCGCAGCGGCTCGCCCTGGGGTGCCGTGAAGTACAGGTGGGTGCCGCCGCTCCAGGTCCGCACGGTGAACGTGTCGCCGGGGAAGGGCTGGCCGTGGCGCTCGCACAGGACGGCGAACACGTCGGCGCCGCTGGTCACGCCGGGCAGTGCCCAGTCGGCCGGCGGGGTGTCGTCCGGGGCCTTGGGCATGTCGAGGTCGATGACGACCAGCCCGGACGGGCCGGTGGCCAGGCCGATGTTGTACGGGGCGTGGGCCCAGCACCGGGCGATGCGTCCGGCGTCGGTCGTGGCGCGGGTCTCCCAGTCGGTGATGGCGGGGCGCTTGTCGCCGGGCCGGAGCGGGAAGACGTGCCAGCCGCGGGCGGCAGCGTCCAGCGCGGCGTGGGGCAGCGCGAGGCGTTCGGCTTGAGGCATGCTGAGGGTTCTCCTGATCTGTCTTCGGATGGGCAGGGAGAACCGCGGCGGCGGGCGACCTTGCTGGGGAGTCCCGCCGCCGCGGCGTTGCTACTGGTGCTTGGCCCAGTGGGCGTACTGCTGACGGACGTAGTGGCGGGGGTCGCAGGCGGCCCTGGCGTTGTCGGTGTCCATGAGGCGCTGGGCTGCCTTGGCGGCGACCTCGCTCGCGTCGCCGTGGATACCGGCGTCTTCGTCGGCGAGCGCGATGCGGTCCAGGACGGCGGCCTTGCGGAGCCAGAACTCGCGCCCGAGCGCGTGGCCGAACGGCTTGTCAGCGGCGGCGCGGGCGGTCCATCCGATCTCGCTGATGATGCTCGGGGCCAGCGCGTACGCCGCTTCCGGCGTCGGCCACGCCTCGGTGTCGGCGCGGTGTTCCGCCGTGACGTACACGCGGGTGCGCTCGGTGTTGTGGCGGTTGGGGTACTGGCGGGCGGGCCCCGTGGTGAACGTCTGGGCCAGCTTCTCGGTGATGTGGTCGGCGTCGGCCGGGTCGCAGATGACGCGAATCTCGAACACGGTCAGTCCTCCTTCGATGCGGTGTGCGCGGTGGGGAGTTCGGGCAGTCCGGCACGGGTGAGCTGCGCCGGGTCGAAGCCGGGGAGCATGGCGCGGGCGGTCATGGCCTCGGCGAGCGCGGTGGCGTAGGCGGCGCCCTCGCGGGCGACCTCGATCTGTGTGCGTGAGCGCAGGGCCTCGATGCGCTCGACGTGGCCGTGGTCCTCGCGCTTCTCGCTCATGCGCCGCTCGTGCGCGAGGGTGTCGCGGCGGTCGGTGCGCCAGTACCGGGCGGCGAGCCCGTACGCCACAGCGGTCGCGAGCGCCCACAGCAGCAGCGGAAGCGAAAGGCCGTCGGCGTATCCGGCAACCCCGGCAAGGGCGAGCCCGCCCGAGGCGGCGAAGCACGTCCCGGCGAGGACACCGTCTCCGGAGCGGCCGACGGACGCGCATGCGCCGGCCGCGGCGGCGCCCGTGGCGAGCACGACCATCAGGGCGGCGTTGCCGACGGAATGTTCGGCGCCATTGGCGTTCCAGATCCGCCCGAGAATCAGCACGGTGGAAGTGGCCACTGCGGGCGCGACCTTCGGCAGGGCGACGGTGAGCGGGTGGCGGACGGTGATGGGCTGGTTCATCGCGGGCTCCTCAGTTGATCTGCTGGATGGCGTCGATGACAGCTGTGGTGAGCTGGTTGATGGGGCCGGACGCTCCGGTGGAGGCGAGGAAGAACCCGAACGCTGCGGCGACGAACGCGGAGCCGTAGCCGAGGGTCTTGGAGCGCAGCAGGAAGAACAGGACGAGCCCGAACAGGGCGACGAGCGAGACCGTCACAGCCATGGTGGAAACTCCTTTGACGGTGGGTCGGGGAAGCGGGCTAAAGTGCGTGCGCCCTCGGGTCCTGGCCAATTCGAGGGCTTGGCCGACGGTTGCGCCCGCCTAGCTCCTGCTCGGAGCGGGGTCCGTCTCATGACGGGCACCGTCGGCCCCTTCGCGTCCACGTCAGCGGGTGCCGTCGCGGTACAGGCGCTGGGCACGGTTGAAGATCCAGCGGCCGATGCGTATGCGGCGACCGGTGGCCTTGCAGCGGCGGCAGTTCTTGCCGCGCTTGAGCTGTCCTTTGCGATCGGTCTTCAACTCGAAGCCCCAGCCGCGGCACTTGCGGCAGGGTCCGAACGGCGCAGCCGCACACATCCCGGCATAACCGAGCGTGACGGCGAGCAGGCTGGCGATAACAAGGGCGATGGGGGTCATCGGGGCCCTCCCAGGGCGGTTTCCGGCGTTTGTGCAGGTGGGGTGCTATCCACTAGATCGCTGATGGGAGCGCATTTGGGTCGCTAGCGGGGGTGCTACCGGTAGCAGGTGGCCCTGCTACCGGTAGTGGTCCTCTCGGGCTATGCGGCGCCCGAGTTTCGGTCACGCTCCGCGATCGTCTTGGTGAGGTCGGCGCGGACGATGCCGCGCCTTGTGGTCCGGGCTCCGTCGTCGGTGGTGCCGGCGACGTCGCGGGTCTTGATGCCGTGCGGCTTGAGCGCGCTGGTGACGTTCTCGCCCTTCCAGCCGCCGTAGACCTCGGGCCGCAGCTCCGCGAGCCGCGCGGCGATCCGCTCGTTCCACACCCGCTCTTCCGTCTCGGGGACGACGGCGGCGATGTCGGCGAGCAGGTCATACGAGGGGCCCTTGGCCTCGGCGGTGTCCTCTCCGAGCGCATGGCCGGACAGGGTGCCTTCGGCCTTGCGCAGGGCGAGGGCGCGCTGCGCGATGGCGTTGGTAGCCGGGTCGTCCAGGTAGGCGGTGCGCACCACGACCGGGAGCGTGGTGGCGCCCTTGAGGTAGCCGTTTCCGGCATCGATCTCGGGCCGGAACTGCGTCGCCCGCACACCGTTCTTGTAGGCGCTGGTGCCGAGGATCATGTCGTTCTCGGTCTGGCCTGCGACTTTCAGCGCGAATCGGATGGACACGTTGCCGCTGACACCGGTCGGCAGCGAGTCCTTGTCCGGGCGCTGTGTGGCCAGGACCAGGCTCACGCCCAGGGCGCGGCCGAGCTTGATGATGAACTCGGCATCGTCGCCCGCCTGCTTGCCGTAGGTGCCGTGGGCGAACAGGTTCTGGCACTCGTCGAAGACGGCGAGCAGCGGCCACAGCTTGAGCGAGCGCTTGTCGGCGATCTGCCGGGTGACCCGCTTGTCCGGGCACAGGTCCCGCGGCAGTTGCTTGATCGCCTTGGCGCGGCGCATGACTTCCTCGCGCAGCAGCTTGAGGGAGTCAGCGGCGTACTTGATCGACTCGTCATCAATGCCTGAGACGAACCGGTGCGAGACGCATTCGAGGGAGTCCAGGTCACCGGTGCCCTTGTTCTCGTGGAGCCACAGCTCCACCGACGGGTCCAGTGCCGCGCCGCAGGCAAGCACGCGCACGGAGCTGGTCTTGCCCTGCCCGGGCAGCGAGCCGATGAGCACGTTGTGCTGGATCAGCGGCACCGCCTGCGCCCGGCCGCGCGGGTCCAGACCGAACGGGATCCGTTTGAACACGTCGTGCCGAGCGGCGCTGGCGAGCTGCCACTTGACGATGCCCGTCTTGGACAGATCCCGGTCACCCACCCACAGGATCAGGCGGCCTTCGTGCTCGTTCGGATCGGCGTCCGGCCACACACAACCGAGCGGCCGACGCAGACCCGACGCGAGTCGGGCACGTCGGTCGGCAACGTCGGCCACGGTCACGCCCAGCGGGAGGTCGATGTCGGCGCGCCAGCCCGGTCCTTCACGGGTGATCGGGGCGGCGAACTTGATCCCGTCCTGGCCCTTGGCGACCGCGGAGGCGATCTGACCGATACCGATGGACGCCATGGCCTTGACCACGATGTCGCTCGTGAGTTTCTGCACCTCGGTCTTGATGACCGCCCGCGTCGACAGGGGCGCATCCGCCGGCGCACCCACCCAGCCGAACCCGAGCACCGCCGCCACAGCGGCGATGACCTGCGTCAACGGCTGTGCGCCGTAGACGAGGTAGAGCACGGCGACCAGCGAGCCGAGCCCGCCCACGGCCGTGAGCAGCATCCGCAGCCGCACCCGGCGGTCACGCTGCTTGGACAGCTTCAGGTACAGCTCCGAGTTCTCCCGGCGCGCCTCCGCCTGACGCAGCGGCTCGCCCTCGGCATCCACCGCCCAGCGGCCCACCTTGCCCAGGGTGTTCACCACGCCGCGCGGGGCACGCACCACGAGCTTGGGGGTGTAGAGGAACGGCACCCGCACCGCGTGGAAGGCGACGGTGTGGCCGACGTGTCCGGCGATCCACCCGGCCGTGTCCTTGAACTCCTCGCCCGACTTCATCCACACCGGGATCACGTCCAGGCGCTTGGAGCCCTTGATGCGCTCCAGCAGACCCGGACCCGACTGCGTCGGCACCATCGCATCGACCCGGACCGTCTTCGAGTCGGCCGACGGGTCGGCCTTCGGGACGGCCGACCCAAGGGGCTCGGAGTCGGCGGCCGCGTCGGGCGATCGGTCGGCGCTCGGGTCGGCCGACTCGGTCCGGGCGGATCGGGCCTTGCCGAGGTCGACCACATCCGCGCCCGGGTCGGCGTTCATGTCGGCTTCGAGTCGGTTGAAGAGTTCGTTCTCGTCATCGGGGTGCTTCACTGATGGTCCTTCCAAGGGAGGGCGGGCCCGGCCGACGCTGTGAGAGGTGAGCGGTCGGGCCCCGTAGTGGTTGATCAGGCGGCGCGCTGTTCATCGGGGTAGGCGCAGGGGACGCACATGCCGAGCGAGGTCGGGATGACGTATCCGGCGTCCGTCTGGCAGGCGGGGCAGGTGCGTCGGGCACGCATCGCCTTGGCGAGCGCGGCCGACTTCCCCGCCGTCATGGGCCGCACGGGCTTGGCCCGGTCGATGCGGTACAGGTAGGCGACCAGCACCCCGGCCTTGCGGCGGCGGGAGCGGCGCATCACCTGCGCCGCGGGCTCCTGGCCGCCGGGCCGCAACCCGCGGGCGCGGAGCTGGCGGCGGGTGGCGTAGCCGTCGGGGGCGAACCGCCACGGGTACGTCGGTATCCCGTACGTCGCGCCGGACGGGTCGTAGCACTTGCCGAACGCGGGGGACATCAGGCGGCCATCCCGACCGGCGGAACATCGGTGCGGGCACCGCGGCGGCCGGAGCGTCGGCCGGCCACCGTCGCGAACAGCCGCCCCAGCCCCGCCCGCCGGATACCGGCCCTTGCCTGCTTGGCCGCATACATGGCCTCATCCGCGCGCCCGAGCAGCCGGGACAGGTCCTCGCCGGGATGGTCGGCGGCGCGGACCCAGCCGAGCGAGACCGTGGTGTGCACGTCAGGCGTCTGGCCGTCGACGGGGCGGGCGAGCACGCCGTGCAGCACCGCGAGCAAATCGGCCGCGGTGCCGTTGCGGTCGATGACCACAGCGGCGAACTCATCGCCCCCGAGCCGCCCGGCGACACCGGCCGGGCCGACGTAGTGGGCAAGGCGCTGGGCGGTCGCCTTCAGCAGCACGTCCCCGGCCGCGTGGCCGTACCGGTCGTTGATGTGCTTGAAGCGGTCGACGTCGGCGAGGACGACCACCGCCCGCTCATCACGCAGCAGCGATGTGGCGCGGCGGGTGAACCCCTCACGGGTCCGCAGCCCCGTGAGCGGGTCGCGGCGGGCGGTGTGCAGGCGGCGGCGCAGCCACAGAGCGTGCAGCGCCCAACCCGCCAACAGCGGAGCGGCGGTGGCCAGGGCGGTTAAGAGGGTGATCATGCCGCCGCCCCCTCGCTGTCGTCGCTGTCCTCGGTGGCGTCGGCGTCGACGGGGTGCAGGCGCCGGCCGTCGGCCCGC
The DNA here is from genome assembly GCF_018614575.1 of Streptomyces sp. ISL-10. Taxonomy (GTDB): domain Bacteria; phylum Actinomycetota; class Actinomycetes; order Streptomycetales; family Streptomycetaceae; genus Streptomyces. The sequence goes on along the minus strand of NZ_JAGGOJ010000007.1, from coordinate 462,042 downwards.
TCGCTCAGCAGCGCGTCCCGCAGCACGCGGGAGTTGGCTGCCGAGCAGTGCAGCGTGGTCCGGATCGCCTCGGCGTTGATCGCGTCATCCGCCCAACCGGCCGTGGTCTCGCGCGCTTCGGCCAGCAGCTCCACCGCGGTGCGCTGGCCCTTGCCGGGCTTCGCCTTGGCCTTGGTCGTCCGCTTACGCGGCGGCTTCGGCGCTGCCGCCTCCGGCGGGGCGGGAGGCTCGGGGGCTGCGGGCTCCTCGGGCGGCAGCTCCTCACCCGCAGGCGTGAGCTCCCCGAGCTTGAGAAGCACCCGCTCACGGCGCGGTGTGCGCGTACGCCACCGGCGACCGTGCCGCTCCCGCAGGTCCGCACGAGCGAGCTGCCGCTCCCGCTCCCGCCCGAGCGCGTCGGCATAGGAGGTGATCTCCCACAGCGTCATCCGCCGCCACAGGGCGAACGTCGACAGCGGGGCGAGCAGCCAGCGCGAGGCGCGGATCTTGTCCATCCGCCGGCCGGTCGCCGCGCCGATCCGCACGGCGTAAATGTGGGCGCCGATCTCGGAGAACACCACCCACAGCAGCGGCATCGTCCCGTGAGCCACCTTCGCCCACGCTCCCGGACCAGAAGCGACGTTCAGCCCGCAGGTCACCAGCGTGAGGACCCAAGGAACGAACCGGACCCAGGCCAGGGCCATGTCCATCCGGACCAGCAGCAGGTTCGCCACGGTGAACACCGGGATCGCCACGTCGATACCGACGGGAAGCATCCACGGCTCACCGAACCCCCACCGCAGCGCGGCGGCCGACACGGCGTCGAACGATGAGATCAGACCCAGAGCGCCGACACCGGCCGCGGCGAGCGCGCCCACACCAGCAAGGCCCATCTCCGGACGCGTCAGCGGCGGCACCGCCGGGCGCGCCACCTCGGTCACGGTGCTCATGCCGCCACCCCGTTCCGGCGCGGCTGGCGGCGAGCCGCCTTCGGCGCGGTCAGCGGGACGACGTTGAATAGCTCCGGCGCGAACGCTTCGATCGCCTCCGCGGCGACCCGGCTCACGTCGTCCGGCAGGCTCGGGTTGTCGGCGAGGATGTCGCGGGCCGCGTCCATGCGGGCCGCGCGCTCCATCTCGCTCTCGCCCTCCACTCCGAGCCACAACTCAACCGGGGTACCAAGGGCAAGCTCCACGAAGTCCTCAGTGGAAACGGCCTGTTGATGGCCCACGTACGTGCGCATAGTGCTCTCCTGAGTCGAAGGAACAGGGAGAACCGCGGCGGCGGGCGACCTTGCTGGGGAGTCCCGCCGCCGGGCAGTGGTGGTGCAGGTAAGGACAGCCGTGGCCGCCCGTTCAAGTATGCGATACATGCTTGAACATGTCTCTCACATTGGCGCGCCCGATTGCGGCTGTCAAGTCCCTCGCTGCTTTCGGGTCGCCCTGCGACGTGCCATCAGGTTGCCGCGCTGGGGCGGGACGAAGTGACCACGTCCCTGGACGACTTGGGATGTCCTCGATAGCGTTCAGCGAGTCATGTACGTCCCGAGACGTCCCCGGGGGTTGGGATGGCGAACGAACGCTTACGGTCGGCGATGCTGACGCATGGCATCACGGTCGACGCCATGGCGACCCACGTCGGGGTGGACCCGAAAACCGTCGAACGCTGGATCACGCAGGGACGCGCCCCCTACCGGCGCCATCGCCTGACCATCGCCGCATTCCTGCACGAAGACGAGACATACCTCTGGCCGAATGGCCTCCCTGACGGCCAGCGGCAGGACGCAGCTGACGCAGAGGTCCTGAAGGTGTACCCGCACCGCTCCTACGTTCCCCCGGAACTCTGGTTGCAGCTCTTCGGCCGGGCGGAGCGGGAGATCGGCGTACTCGTCCACGCGGGTGTGTTCCTAGCGGAGAACCCACGGTGGCCCAAGCTACTGCGACAGAAGGCGTCGTCCGGTGTGCGGGCCCGAATCCTGCTAGGCGACCCCGATAGTGCAGAGATCCAGCGGCGCGGGGAAGAAGAGGAGATCGGCGAGGGAGTCGCGTACAAAGTGCGCGAAGTCATGAAGCTCTACCGCCCGCTGTACTCGGTCCCGGGCATCGAGTTCCGGATGCACAGGTCGACTCTCCACAACTCCCTCTACCGCTCCGATGACGAGTGGCTGGTCAACACACAGGTGTACGGCGTGAGCGCCCCCATGGCTCCGGTGCTCCACCTCCGCCGTGTCGCTGGCGCCGAGCTGGTCTCGACGTACCAGCAGAGCTTCGAGAAAGTGTGGTCCGAAGCCATCCCGATCGAAAGGCCCTCATGAGTCGCCGCACCGACTACTTCAACGATCCCGCCGCGCCGAAGGCCAACAGCATCGTGCCCGCGGTGACCGCGTTCGTCGTGAACGACGCAAATGACGTGCTCCTGGAGCGACGTTCGGACAATGGCCGCTGGGGCATGCCAGGGGGCGTTCAGGAGGTCGGGGAGAACATCGCCGGTACGGTCGTCCGGGAAGTCCTGGAGGAGACGGGGATTCACGTCGAAGTGGTCGGACTGGTCGGGATTTTCACCGACCCCGGACACGTCATCGCCTTCGCGGATGGAGAGGTGCGTCAGGAGTTCTCGCTCTGCTTCCGGGCTCGGCCGGTTGGTGGCGAGATCAAGGTGAGCTCGGAGTCCTTCGCTGTGCGGTGGGTCCCCAGAGATGAGCTGGACGCTCTCGACATCTCGCCGACCACGCGTCGACGCCTCGAAGAGGGGTTCCGTAACGCTGAGGTCCCCCTGATCAGCTGAGCTTCGCCACCGCCACCTCGGCACGCCGCCGGCGCACCCGGGCCACCCTTGCCATGAGCTCGGGCCGGGCCTCGGATACCGCCCGAAAGACGACGTGCTCGGGACCGTACCGCTCCAGGACTTCTGAGAGCCGCTCGGCAGGGTCCACCAGATCCCCGACCGGACTACTGGTCAGGTCGCAATAGGTGATCGCGTCTACCAACTCGGGTTCGGCGGGCCCAAACTCGTTGAGCGCATCGGCCAGCCCAAGTTCGGACGCCTCCCACGAGGAAGACGTATGGAAGGCCACGATGCTGCACAGCCGCGGGTCAGCCCCCACGACGTCGCGCAAGTACCGGGCCCCGTCAATCATGTGCTGTCCGGTGTCCACGGCGGCCTGTGCATACCCGATGTCGTGCGCGATGGCGGCGGCCGCCAAGAGCTCTGCGTCCTCGCCCAGCGTCGGCGCCAGGGTCAGAGCCTGGAAGTACACCCGCTGAGAGTGGGCCCACCGCCGCGGCAGGCTGTCCGCCAACATCGACTCAGCAAGGTCATGGGCCCACTTGGCCAATTGCATTTTCCACTGCCTCCGAGGCAATCGGGAGTTCAGGAAGGCGAGCTGACGAACCGGCCAACCCCGTGTCGCGCCACGATATGGCCGGCGGTCTCCAGTTCGCGCACAGCGCGGCGAACCGTGCCGCGAGACACTCCGTACTTCTCGACGAGGGCCGCTTCGCTCGGGAGACGCGTACCCGCAGGCAGCTCGCCCCTGCGGATCTGCTCCAACAAGTCCGCCATGATCTGTTCGTACGGTGCGGTCCCGGCGCCCCCAGCGAGCTTGCGGCCGACGCCGGCAACGGTCTTGATGTCCCCCGATTCTTCGAGGGCATGCAGGGCACGCCGAACCGTCGTACGGGCCACCCCGAACTCGCGCCCGATCTCGGCCTCGGACGGCAACCCGTCCTGGTAGACCCCTGCCGCGATCCGCTCGCGCAACGCCTGAGAGATCACCTGATACGTCCCGCGTGGACTGGGGCTCGGCACTCATTCCTCCTTCGGACGCCGTCGCGTTCCAGCTTCCCACGCGCACCCGTGCAGGTGGAATGTCCCAGCTGTCCGGGGGCCCGGGGTGAGACGCACTCAAATACCGCGTACAAGCGAGGCCTGAGGAAGGACCAGTTCACGACGTCGACGTGCGCGCATGGCTTCCCCCCTGTTGGTGAGTGCTTCGCCTGTCTCCCGCGCCAAGGCGTGGAAGAACTGTTGGCCGTCCGGCGATTGGCTCGACGTGCCCCAGTCGTAGACCGGCCCCTCGCACAGGGCCCATCGCACAAGTCGGCGTCCCAGCCGCTGACGCTGCCAATCAGGGCTCATCGAAATCTTCGAGTGTGATACTTCGACCGCGAACGCCACCACCGAGTGTTGCAGCCGTCGCTGGCGAAGCCGACCTTCTCCCCTCGGTCCAAAATTCAATTTTATGACCAGGCAAGAGTCAACCCTCGCCCAAAGTGATCCAGATGCGTGCATGTCACCTCTGGAGTTACTTTGAGATCAGACCCCTTCACCAAACCTTCCACATCCGGTCGGCAAAGTAGCGTGGTCTCTATGAGCACAGTTGTAATCGATCTCCCCCAGGGCTTGACGGTTGCCTTTGAGGTTGAGGAAACCGAAGTATGGCATGACGGCGACTGGGAAGAGGTCGGCGTCTCTGACGTCGCTGACAAACTCCAGAAGAAGGGCGTTGAGTCCCTGAAAAAGGGAATCGCTGCCGCATCCAACTTGGCTCAGATAGCCAAAGACGAGATGAGTGCCAGCAATCTCAGCTACGAGGAGGCTGAGCTTAGCTTCGGAATCTCCTTCGTCGGTGGGGCAGACGTAAAGTTCGTCAAGGGCGAAGCTGAGGCTACTCTCAACTTCACAGTGCACTGGAACGGGAACGGAAATGCCTGACGAGACGTTCAGCGGACTAGTGACCGTGGCGCGCCATGGTGAAGAGCAACACCGAGGGTGCGGTATCTACACCGTCAACAACCACGTCTTCACAGCAAACCATGTGATTGAGAAGGTGCTCGGTCGTCGCGTCGTTTCATCAGATCGCGGCACTGCTCAGGCAGATATTCGTTTCCCTTGGGCCGCCGACCCGAAGTCCCCCGTCGTGGCCACATTGCTCAGGAACGAGGAACGCGACGATGTAGCAACTCTTCGCCTCTCAGGGCCTGCACCCGAAGGCATCCAGCCCTGCCTGATAGTCCCTGATGCCGATAGGCGCGCCCTTGTCGGTAAAACAGCAAGGATACAGGCTTGGATCGAAAGCAGTGAGGAGACCTGGATTGAAACAACGATATCAGGACCTCACGGCCCAAGTCGGTATCAACTTGATACGACATCGATTCAAGGGTATACGGTGAAGCCAGGTTTTAGTGGAGCGCCAGTATGGATTAAGAGGAACGAAAATGAATGGTTTGTCGTTGGCATGATGGTTCGTGCCAGCAGGAAAGCCAGAAGCGTTTCCGAGATGCTTTCCAGTGCCAGACTTGCGACGCGCTACGCGTTCCAAGAGCGCTACGTCGGAACGTTGACCGACAAGATGCTCTGGTTCCGAGAGAACGCCATTCAGTCCATACTGAGCGATTTGGCGAGGCGAGAAAGGAAAGGCCTGCAGAAGCATCAGTGCGACGCCGTCTATGACGCCCTGAACCAGGTGCAGCTATCCTTCTCGGATTTGGACGGCTTGGCAGGTTGGGTCTTCTCGCCCTCCTCTCACCTCCAGAGGTTCCGGGACCTGTATTATGACTGGAATCACTTGCCGAGGATGCCTAGAGAACGGCGCGACCGTCACGATGACCTGACAAGGGTAAAGAATGAGCTGATGTCTGAGCTCGGGCAGACACGCTCACTTGTACTTCAGCATGTGAACATGAATCGCATTGTCGACAGGTCCATTGACCACCTTGAGGAACTATACGGCAACCATACTGACCTATTCCCCGCAATCGGCTCGACGGTCAGCAATTACCATAGCCGATTCGGCAGCACGACTGAGGCATGAACGGCGCAATGGGTCTCTCAGCGCTGCCGTTCCATGGTGAGGACCGCTGCTGCGATTGACGTCATTCGGTTCGGGCTGTATCGGGCTCTGCGGAAAATCCGCCAGGAGTTCAGACGGTCAATTCCGCCGTCGACCGGGGCCCGCGCCCTGGACAGCGCCCACCGTTCTCACCCTGGAGCGGCATCGTCGAAAGAGTTCAATCACTCCAAGTACGTACCTCGCGAACTGGCCTGCGGCACGTGGCCTCCCCTTCCAGTTACGTGGCGGCTTTCCCCATTGGCGTCCCACTCGCCCGGTTGACCGACACCTAGTGTCCAACCTGTCCGGCTGTCCGGTTACGCCTCTCACCTGCATCAACAGCCGGACAGCTCAACGTGCCGATGTCCGGGCTGTCCGGTCACAGACGGGCTGTAACACCGCGGGTGTTACAGCCCGTCGGCGAAGCCGACCTCTCAATGGGATCTAGGAGCTGGAGGCGACATCCGATCCGCTCTACCTCCCTGCGGCCCTCGCGACACACCTCCGACACACACCGCGTCGCCGCCCACCCCCATCCAACTCCGCACCAGGTCAGCGGGGCGTAGGGGGTGCGACCAGACAATCACTCCGGAGCCGTGTGCGCAGGTTCGAATCCTGCCGGGGGCACCCTGTATGAGGTGCCCAAAGACCCCGTCACCAGCGGAAACGCTGAGGCCGGGGTCTTCGCGTATGCGCAGGCGTACGCCGCTCGGAGCGGGCGTATGTCGGGGTCTGTGGACGAGGCGTGGACGGGATCTTGGGACGTAAGCCCAGGTGATGCCCCGGGAAAGCGAAGGCCCCGGGACAGGTCCAGGGGCCTTGGGGCGTGCCGCCTCGAGCGTGCCACTCGTACCAACAGATCCTCGACGTGGCAGTCCCTCAGCCAGTGGCTTTGGCGATGATGCGGTCCATCTCCTCCCGGCCGAAGGCTCGCAGGGTCGTGCTACGGACGTTGCCCAACGCGCCGACCTGTAGGAGCACTGCGGTGGCAGTCTCGTCGTCGGTCGCCTCTACGACAGCCACGATGTCGTACGGACCGACGGTCCAGAAGAGGTTCAGGACCTTCACCCCGAGCTTCTGTGCCGCTGCCGTGAAGGCTTCGGCGCGTTGCGGGGTGTCCTTGTAGCCGCGGACTCCCTGGTCGGTCCAGTTCAGCAGCGCAACAAACGTCGGCATGATCCTTTACCCCTGAAAGTAGACGCAACAAGTCGTGGTCAACTCTGGGCACCATGCGCGTAATGCGCATGAGAGGCGCATCTGAACGAGTGATGGAAGCCTGCCTGGCTTCATGGCCCGGCTCGGACACAAACCCCGAAGCCACCGACGCGGAAATCCTGAGGACAAGAACGCCGGTCTCCGCCAAGGCATGGCGATGCCCCCGGACAAGTCCGAGGGCATAAGAGCTACCGACGTCTGCGATCACTCGTACTCGCGCAACAGATCCTCAATACGGCGGTTGGCTACCTCTTGGCGGCCGTCGAGGCACTTGGCGTATCGACTGAGAAGGACCTCCACGCTGTTGCCGGCGCGCTCGGCCACCTCGGTGGCGTCCACTCCGGCGTCCAGCCATGTGGAGAGCGCGGAGTGCCGAAGGTCGTACGGGCGCCGCGCGAGTGGTGAGGCGACCGCGGCCGGCGGGAGCGCGAGCGTCCGGGCTTCTTGCCACGCCCGGTAGTAGGTCGAGGAGGAGACCACTCCCCCGTTCTCGCTGAAGAACAGCCGGCCGTCGTCGGCGGTCCCGAAGGTGTCGATGTGCTCACGGAAGATTGCGACGAGCTGGGGAGGGATGGGCACCCGCCGGACGTCCTCGTTCGGGCGGTTCTTCAATCCGCGGTCGTCGTGGCTCTCGCCGGAGTCGGTCCACTGCTTGCCCACGCTCGGACGCGTCCGATGCAGAAGCGCCGAGCCCCACCCGACAGCTGGCAGCGTCAGGTCTGGCTCAGCCAGGCCCACCACCTCAGCCGGGCGGAAGCCACCGAAGTGCATCCCGTAGGAGACGGCATGGAGCAGAGATCGTGCCTGCTCAGGGTTGGCTACGACCCGTGGGTCGACCTCGCTCGACATTCACGATTCGTTGATGCCGTCACGCGTGTTCGGCGCAGCATGCGGCCATATTGTGCCTCGGTCTCGCCCGGGATCTTCACCAGCGACACGGCGGGCGGCAGCGGGCGGAAACGTGCCAGCTCCGGCAGGTCCGGGTTGCGGTGCGCGTTGGCGTTGATGCGGACCCAGCCGCCTGTCGAGTCACCGGCGACGGCGGTGCCGGGACGGTCCGCGGGAATCTGTGTGGCGGCGATGACGGCGTCCGGTGCGATGTCGCCGAACGCCATCTTGGCGGAGGCTTCGGTCGTTGTTGCGGTGCGAGGTGCGGCCGGTGAGCTGGTCCGTCGCCGAGTTCGGATACGAAGCGCTGGCCGCAGATCTCGACGTCGATGCTGGCGGCGCGGCCGAACTGGCCGAGTCGGACGAGTGCGGTGATGATCCGCCCGCGGCGCTTGTTCTCAGCGGCGTTCCCGAAAAACGACAGTTCGGCCTCGTCGACCAGGAGCACGACGGCACGGGGCGCAGGTGGTCGGGCAGGCCCCAGATGTCGGCGGTGATCTCCGCGTCCGGGACGTCCGAGCTGATGCGCTGCTCGCGGCGGACGATCCGGTACGTCGCGGCCATGCGGTAGACGAGGACGTCGAGCAGGTCGGCGGCATTGTCGGCGAGCGCGGAGAAGCGTCGGGCGAGTGGGTAGAGCTCTACTCCTTCCTTGCAGTCGATGCCGACCAGGGCGACGTCGAGGGCGGCAAGTTCCTTGACCAACTGCCGCTGGTATACAGATTTGCCGGACTCGGTCGCGCCGAGGTTGAGGGCGTGCGGGACCTGGCTGTAGTCGCGGTAGTGGACCTCCCCGTCCTCCCGCAACGCGACCGGGATACACAGGCCCTCACGGGCGATCCTCGCGGGCATCTGCACCCGCTTGAGCACGTCATAGCCGGTCATCCGCAGCTCGACCACGCCTGATCGCTGTCCCGGTCACGATCAGGCCGCCGTGGGCTTGCCCGCGTCGACGGCCAGCGAGGTGACCGCGATCGCGCGGAAGCTCATGCCGTGCCGCTTCTAGCCGTTGAACTCGTTCTCGCACGGCCGGGCCACCACGCCGGTCAGGCCGACCGGGGTGCCGGTGCTGAGCTCGCCGGTGAACGCGGTCTCCGGGACGGTCAGGCTCAGGATCTCGGCGTTGCCGTTCATGACGAACATGACGTCGATCGTCACCAGCGGTGCACCGGTGTCCCGGTCGGTGGCGACCTCTCCGGTCTGACCATCACGACGGCGCCGGTCGTGTCGACGGAATTCGTCTTCTACCTGTCCGCCCAGACCAGCCTCATCCGCGAACTGGACGCCGAACCGGCGACGCACGACGTCAGCGATCCGCGCCAGCGTCCAGCACTGGTCAGGCCAGCCGAATGCGGCGGGGCCGGCATCCAGCGCCGTCTCCAGCAGGCGGAGTTGTTGCGGGTCGAGCTTGCAGTGGGCGCCGCCTGGACCCTTGGAGGCAAGGGCATGCCGGCCGCCCGAAGCCAACGCCCGCCGCCAGCGGTTCGCCGACATCCGAGTCACCCTGAACCGTCGGGCCACCTCCCGGTCACTGGCCCGGGACCGATCAGGTCAGCAGCTGCGAGCCGGACTTGCTCACGCCGAGCCCGTTCCTCAGCCGTCAATCCACCGCCATCGGGATACCTCATCCTCCCGGCACAGCGCGGACCACGGCAGCCGTCACGGCCCGACGTAACCCGCATCATTAAAGATCTCTAGGCAACTCGGTAGACACGCGAGTAATCAACTCAATACCCTCTGCAGTCATGGGATATGAAGAAATCGTGAGCGCCGTCAGGATCGATGGCGGGGTCAAGCGTTTACAGATGGTGACGATCAAGGAGCTAGCAGCGCCATACCGCGAACGGCTGAGCACGGCGCTCTCTCACGAAATCACCGACAAGCTGAACCACCTTGGAGTTCTGACGTTGCCGACGACGCTCCCGACCGATGAACGAGCCTGGGCAGTCTTGATCATTGAGAAGAGCCCTCTAGGCGAGGCCGTCTCACTGGCCACGAAGGCTGTTCGCTGCAGCGAGCTCGATACGCCGATGGCTCCGGGGGCTCACACCAAGTTCCGGAAGTTCGCAAGGCAGATCACGAAGAGGTAGAGCGCCTTCCGGTGCCGCCACGGGGCCCTCCGGGGCAGCCGAAGACGACCAACGTTGACAACCGTCGACAGCTGCAGCCACAAGGACCCCCAACCGGCCGGTGAGAGTCGAGACTCCCCATCGCTCCCTGCACCGCCATACCAGGACGTGAGCGAGGACTTCCCTCAGTCGCTGCGCCGCCCACTCAGCCTCCGCGAGGACGAGTAATCTGCGTCGCCAGAACCTCAATCGTGATCTTGTCGGGACGATCGGGGAACTACCCTCCACCCGTTCCGACATCGCGCTTCCGTCACGGTTGACCAGCGCCACGTCCGCGGGCCCACCGCACCCAGCATCTCCGCCCATCAGACGAGTGGCGTTGACACGCACCTCGATGTTGCACAAGTGGTTGATCGTCCTGGACCGACGCCGCGGTCCCTAGATCGTATCCACGCCCAGGCCGTCCGGCGCCGTCCCGGCGGCGGCGCACCCTCAGGTGCATCACGTGAGTACGATCTTCGTCCCGACTCCCCCGAGGTTAAGCGAATGACCGCACACGCCAAGCGTCCGCCTCGCGTAACGCTCCTGATCCGATCAGAAATCCATGCATACATGGATCAACCGGATCCTAATCATCCCGGGAAAAGGCTAGGGGATTGCAAAGGCGGGGTATACGCGTTCTACGACTACGATGGCGAGCCTATTTACGTAGGGCAGACCAGCGACACGGTGCGTGGACGCGTTGGGCGACATCTCACCGGCCAGCGAACCGACGTCGTGGCCAAATTCATCCTGGACCCCTTCGAGGTCGCTGACATCGAAGTCTGGACGATTCCCGAGATCGCAGCCTCCGACGCAGGCACCGCCACAAAGAGAAGACTACTTAACGAGTACGAATCAACCGTCTACCAGAAGCTCCGCAGTCAATCACGCTTCAATGCCGTTCTCAACGAACGGGTGCCAAATGCGGTTCCACCCGTACCCCTGCCCCCAAGCGTTCGTGGCCGCATCATTCCGGATTCAATCTGGGAGGACAGAATACACGCAGATGTACGCATCGCTCGCCGTGCCACCATCGTGGGACGACTCGCGCAGCTGATCAGCGAACGGCAAGTTACGGGCGGCATTCGAAAAACCCTGCACCTCCAAACCCAAAGACTTGAGTGGTTGAGCAACAAACGGCTGGAAGATTTTGGAATCACCTCCGAGAGCTCTCCGGCGGACACTCAGGTCAACTTTGAGGAGACGTGAGGCCAGGGTAACGTCGGGAATCAACCGCCTCAGAGACTCTAGAAGTCGCTGAAGCCACGTTCTCATGCTCCCAAATCCTGATTGACAGCCAGCCAGCCGCGGCGAGCTTCTCGTCTACCTCTTCATCGCGGATTCTATTTTTGCGGATCTTCTCTTCCCAATAGTCACGGTTACGCTTGGCAAGCCGGTGATGGATTGGACAGCCGTGCCAAAAGCAGCCATCAACAAATACCGCTACCTTCGCCCGCGAAAAGACCAGGTCGGCAGTCCTGCGGAGTTCAGGCAACGGCCGGCTGGCAACCCGGTATCGGTAGCCTCTCGCGTGCAAAGCTCTGCGCAACAAAAGCTCAGGACCTGTGTCACGACTGCGGTTCGCTCGCATACTGGCCCTGACGGCGGGGGTTGACGCCCAGGACTGCGAACTCTGTGTCATGCACCCACCGTACCTTCGCGAGCCTCTGGTGATCCTCGGCACACCTATCGAGTGATCGGCGCACGATCAGGTCCTAGCGAGGCACCGGTAGCATAAGATCTCCGACGTGACTATCGCGCCCGCCCTCACGCCCCCACAGCAAGCCACTTCGAGCTCCCTCCACCGGGAGCTCAACGCAGCAGAATTCTTCGCTGGCATCGGACTGGCTCGGCTCGGCATGGAAGCAGCGGGCCTCAAGGTTACGTGGGCCAACGATCTCTCCGCCGACAAGCACGACATGTATCTGCGGAACTTCGGCCAGAACGTCGCAAGTCATTACAAACTTGCGGATATCAAGTCAATTGCCGAAAATCCCCGCGCTTACGAAGTTCCCAGGAATCTTTCCGTCGCATGGGCGTCCTTCCCTTGCACCGACCTCTCTCTGGCCGGCGGCCGAAAAGGCCTGGCGGGCAAGCACTCGGGAACTTTTTGGAACTTCGTAACGATCTTGGAGAAACTGGGCGCTGACAGGCCACCCGTCGTTGCCTTGGAAAACGTAAACGGATTTGCCACCAGCCACAAGGGCGAGGACCTCAGAGCCGCCATTCGAGCGCTGAACGGTCTCGGCTACTCCGTTGACGTCGTCACGCTCGACGCCAGGAGCTGGGTTCCGCAATCGCGACCCCGTCTCTTCCTTGTCGGAGCTCTTGAAGTACCCGAGCAGACCCAGTTCCTCTCGCGTTTTCTGCGACCGCGCTGGCTCGATGGGATCTTCGCCGACGCGGCCCTACGAACGCATCAGGCGTCGTTGCCCGCTCCACCCGAACACCGAAACAGTGGCTGGACCTCCATCGTCGATGACGTTCCCCTGAGCGACCCACGTTGGTGGGATAATCAGCGAATGATGAAGTTCAACAGCGAGCTTTCTCCGGTTCAGATCAAAAAGATCGCGGAAATTTCTTCCACACGTGTCGCTTATAGGACTGCCTACCGCCGTACAAGGGACGGGAAGCCAGCTTGGGAGATCCGCGCCGATGACATCGCCGGCTGCCTGCGAACAGCAGGAGGTGGCTCATCAAAGCAAGCCGTCGTGCGGATTCAAGAGGGCCAGCCGCTGCGTGCACGGTGGATGACCTCCGTGGAGTACGCCCGACTCATGGGGGCGGACGGTTACGTACTCCCCGAGCGTCCCAGCCAGGCTGTTATGGGATTTGGTGACGCTGTCTGTGTTAATACGGTTCAATGGCTAACCGAGAGTTATTTGATTCCCCTCTTGGAAGGCAAGATGGCTCCGAAGTGAGCCAGGCAGCCTTCAAGAGCCACCTGGAAAAGCACCTCCGTGGCAAGCTGGCGGCTTCGAGGAGCTGCTTCTGTGATCCGTCCCTGAACGCCCGCTTCAGCGAGCGGTGGGCCTGCGCAGGGTGCGCTGAGCACGGCTTTCAAACCCGACCGACCAGCGCTGCCGTACATGGTCATCAAGGTCGACCCTCGCCGCCGCCAAGATCGGAATCAGCGAGAAAATACTGCCGTAACGGGTGGACTGTCCTGAAGGAGCTGACTTTTCCGCTCGGGCGCGACGATCGCGGCTGTGGAGAAGGCCACGGTCGAGTCGTGGCGGGTTCGCGGCTGGCCAGCTGTCTTGGACAACGGCCTTGCGTACGACGGCTACACAGAGAAGGTTTCTGTGCGGTCCATCTCTTCTGCGGAGATCTGGGCTGGGGTGTTCGCATTGGAGCCTGCTGGCGGCTCACCGTCCAGAGGAGGAGATACTGCGACCGCAACAGACCCCACCCCGCCGGTTCGCGCAATGGCGTCCCGGCCTGGGAGATGGTGCTGACGAGGTCGCTGGCTGCCTGCGCACTAGGGCAGCAAATCCTCGAAGCAGGCCGTCGTGCGCATCGCCCCGGACGGGCTGCGGGTACGCTGGATGACGCCGCGCGAATACGCCTGCTTGATGGGCGCGGATGAATACAAGCTCCCGAAGCGGACGAATCAGGCTCCCGATTCCCCTCAAGTGTCGGGGCCCCCGCTTTCAGGAGTGGTTTCCCATAGCCGCGAAGCCCGGCCGGACGAAGGACGGATCCGGTTCCAGCGTGCTCGGCCGCCACGCATCCGGCGGCGGAGTGATGAGCGCTGAGTCCTCCCACCGGAACTCGGAAGAATCCGCGGGCACGAGGTCCCGCAGCGCCGAGGCGGGCAGCTCGCGTATGTGGCTGACGTCCGCGGCCGTGATCGGGTCGGCGACGAATGCGCTTGCCTCGAAGACCACCTGGACCAGACACCAGGCATCACCCTGCCGGACGCTCGTGTCGAACTCGTGGCGGGAGAGGTGGAAGCGCGACAGAGTCTTCGGCCCGGCCGACTTCACCTCGAGGAACCGGACGGGCCCCTCGGACACGTCCACGTCGTACCCGTAGCCATCGGAGATGCGGGCGACATGCAGGGGCTCCTTGCCCGCCGCGCGCAGCGCCGCGACGACGATCTCCTCCGCGGCGTCGCCGATCTCCTTGGACAGATCCGCGCCGTCAGAATCGCCGACTAGCCAACGGGCCTCCACCAGGACATCGTCGAGAGCCTCCTCCAGCCAGCTCAGAGCGTCGAGATCCGGCTGAGGGATGTAGGCGCGCTCGACGCCGTCCGCATTCACGGCGACCCGCAGCCACGCCGGAGGCTGGGAGGCCAGCAGCGTGACCGCTGCATGACGCATCGCGTGCTGAGCTCCTCCTTTCGACGCCGCCACGGCGGCGAGCGAACGCGCCACCCTTATGTCGCCCTCCTCGCCCAGCGACGCGAGCCCGGCCCGGACCAGCGCCCGCGCCGGCGACCGAAGGTCGGTCGCCGCCGTCATGTAGGAGCCGTGGCGCAGCGCGGCCCTCACCCACTCGTCGACGCCTCTGCGTGGTGCGAGTCTCGCCACGCGAGCGAGATGCAGCACGGCGAAGACGACGCCGTGCCGAGGGAGCAGATCCACATGCCCCCCTCAGTCGCGCAGCATGGCCGCGACGACCTGCATGTCGTCCTCCGCGGCGGCTGCCCCTCCGACGTGTTCGTCGGGCTCGGGAAGCGACACACGCACCAGACCCGGGTCGTTCATCAGCCTGGCCATGGTTTCGATCTTGTCTCGCAGCCGTCCGTCCACGGTCTCGTCGATCGTGTCCCGGCTCAGCAGAAGCGTGAACCGGGTGAGGGTGCCCTCGGCGAGGCCGATACGGTGGATGCGGTCCTGGCTCTGCAGGAAATGACCGGCGTTGAACGTCCGGTCCAGGTAGACCGCATGGTGGCACCAGTGCTGGAGGCTGACGCCCTCGCCGCAGGCGGCCGGGTTAGCCAGCAGGACCTTGCACGATGGGTCGTTGCGGAACCGGTCGAACTCAGCCTCTCTGGTCACCGCGCCCGCCGGCGGATTCCCGTCCGCGGCGGGGACGCCGCCGTGCACCACTGCGGGCTCGTACTCCTTCAGGAAGGTGCGCAGGATCTTCAGGTTGCGGACGAATGTTGACCAGACGAGGACCTTCTGGCCACGCGCCGCCTCCTGCGCGACGATCTCCCGGACGCGGTCGTACTTCCACGGGACCTCGTGCGCCCGGTACTGCTGGAGCAGCCGCACCAAGGGTTCGTCGCCCTTCACTTGCAAGGGCGGGTGGAGGAAGCCGTCCTCGTCGTACCTGTCGGAGCCGGCCACGAGCAGCGCCGGGTTGGTGGCCGCCTCCAGCAGGTACATCATGATCCGGCCGAGCCGGTCGAAGTCCCGGCGTTCCTTGATGGCCAGTGCGAACTCTCCCTGGTACCGCCCGATGAGCGCCTCGTAGATCGCCCGCTGGAGCGGCCGCATCTCCTTCGACTCATAAATGATCTTCGTTTCCGGCAGCCCCAGGCGGGCCTTCGGCGTCCGGACGAAGTACTTCGAGATGGCGTTCCCGGTGTCGCGGACGACGTCCTCGTCGCGGCCGTTGCGCTCGTTGTAGGCGCTCTCCGGGAGGATCTTGCGGTCCTGGCCCGGATAGAGGAACCGCACCGGGGCGACGAGATCGTGCGCACCCTGAGGAGCGGGCGTCCCGGTGAGCACGTCGCGGCGGCGCGCGGCATACGCCAGGTCGAGCACAGCGCGCCCGTGCACGCCGCCCGAACCCCGCTTGATCCGGTGCGCCTCGTCCAGGACGACCTGGGTGGGACGGCGCACCACGAAGTCCCTGATCCGGTCGTAGTCGTTCGCCGCCCGGTTGTAGTTCGTCAGCAAGATCTGGGCGCTCTTCGGTATCGCAGACACGGAGCCGTGGTGGACGACGAGTTTCGGTGCCGGATCGAGGCAAGCCTCGACCTCCTCCTTCCAGGCCGGGAAGGCGGCGATGGGCGCGATTACCAGCAGCTGCTCGACCTGCCCCCGGGCACGCGCCACGGAGTGGTTGGCCAGCGCCACCGTCGTCTTGCCGGCCCCGGGCACCGAGAAGTCCGCGGCGTGCGGCAGCCGCACGATCCGCGCCAGGTTCTCCAGCTGGAAAGGCTTCAGCGTCCTGGTGAAGCCCGCGGCCACCAGTTGCTGCTCCAGGTCGGACAGGGAGACGGAGGACACGGGTGCGTCCAGGGCAGCCTGCCGCTGCTTCTGGTCCGCCGCCAGCGCCTGGATTTGCTCCCGCAGCGCTGGGCCGAGATCGACCTTCTGGTCGTAGCGCCTGCGGACCGCTCCGATGACGTTGAGCTCGGCGAGGAACACCTCGACCCGTACCTCGGTCCGGTCGCTTGAGCCGCCGACGATTCCCCGGGCGAGCGCCTCCTGGACGCTCGCCCACGCGCCGAGACTGGCCCCGGAACGCTTCTCGAGAACGACGACCGGTCTCGGTTCCTGGTACAGCTCGGCGTGGATCAAGACGCTCCCTTGGCCGTCCGGACGAGCTCATCGAGCTTCTCGATCCTCGCGGAGAACTCCCTCTCGTCCCACTCCTCGTAACGGCGAGCCTTCGGCAGCGCGTCGATCGCGCGCTTAAGCTCAAGGGCGGCCTTCTCCGCGCGCTCCAGCGGCGCGGTGATCTCCCTGCGGTCCTGCGTGTCTTCCGCCGCCTCCTGGGCGGCGCTCTTGACGACGTCGCGCAGGCTCTTCAGCAGGTCGGTCATCTCGATCGACCCTCCGTCCGCGACCTGGACGGTCTCCTCCGGCCCCTTCGTGGCGACCAGGCGCAGAAGGTCCTCCAGCGGCTCGGAAGCTGCCGGCTCATCGTCGAGGAACGAGTCCAGGAGGTTGTCGTCCTCCGAGGCGGGAGCGTGCGACGAGGCCTGCGGCAGGGCGTCGAGCAGCGGGGCCAGGGTGGCGTTGGCCCGGAGTTCGTC
Source organism: Streptomyces sp. ISL-10 (assembly GCF_018614575.1). GTDB lineage: Bacteria > Actinomycetota > Actinomycetes > Streptomycetales > Streptomycetaceae > Streptomyces. The sequence goes on along the minus strand of NZ_JAGGOJ010000007.1, from coordinate 445,076 downwards.
GACGACCAGCTCCGCTGCGTCCGGGCGGCGCAGGTGACGCAGGTTTCGGTACTCCACGCCGGCCAGCGTGCCGAGGAAGTAGACGTCCTTTACCGACTTCGCCTCGGTCTCGGACTTGTTTTTGACGTGCTTCGCGAGCTCCGCGAACGCCGACTCGTTGGGGATGAAGTCGACGTACTCCCGAGTCCCGTCGGAGAGAGCCACCAGCTGGTGAACCTGCTGGATCTTCTCGTAGTAGTCGCGCACCTCCTCGGTCTTGCGGTGTACGCGCTCGGCGACGCGCTTGAAGTCCTTGTTCTCGCGCTCGTAGAGCTCCTCGATGAGCAGGGCCTCGTTGATCCACGAGTAGTCCTGCTTGAAGTCCTTGGCGACCTGGAGCTCTGTTTCGAGGTCGACCAACTCGGCAGCGGTCGCGTCCGCCGGAAGCACGAGGCACTTGACGTAGCGAGCGCTGCGCACGTCTTCGTCGACGAACAGCGAACGCATCGCCGCCGAACGGCGGTTGCCGTTAATCAGAACTCCGTCGCCGGTGACGATCGCGGGCTCCTGCTGCCGCCGGCTCTTCAGGTCGCTCTTGAGATCCTCGAAGCCCTCCTGCCCGCACAGAATCCGGTACTGGGCGTCCTGCGCCTCCTTGCCGAGGGGATCCCGGCTGAACAGGTCGTCACGGCCGGCTTTGCGCTGCTCGCGGATCTGCTCGGCCTTGGTGCGGTGGTTGATGACCGAGAACCGCGCCCAGGTTACCTCGAGCTCCACGACCGGCAGCTCCTTCTCGGAGCGCGGCCAGGCGGGTACCGGCATGGTCTTCTGCGTCCCGCTCAGGCGTGCCGCGAGGAACTGGGACCGGTCCGGGTCGAGAGAAGAGAAGTGCATGCGGGATCAGCTCCTGTGCGAGGTCATGCGGACGAGGCCGTAACGCGAAACGATGTTGGTCTTGCGCTTGCCGCCGATGAGGCGGTAGCCGACGTCGCCCACGAAGAACGACGCCTGCTCCTGCGGGATGCCGAAGGCCTTCATCAGCACGGCTGGGAACTCGCGCTGCTGGCCGCCGTTCCAGTTCCACTCGTTCGCGGAGGGGTTCCGATCAGGCATCACGTAGACGCACGGCGGAGGCGTCTCGCGCCCGTCTATCGTGACGGCGTGCTCCATCTTCGGGCACAGGCGCCTGGACCCGCCGCACAGCTCGTTGTGAAAGATCACCCCGGCGAGTTGGTCGGGCCGCTCGTCGCTGAAGCGCTGGAAGAGCCTCTGGACTCCCTTGTGAACGTGGGTGCCCGGCTCGTATTTCATGCTGTCGCACACCCACCACAGGTACGCTTCACCGGCCCAGTCGGGCACCGACCATCTAGCGCTGCTGTGCGTCCCGTCAGGGCACCCCTTCTGGATGATGGCCACGTCCTCGGCCATCCCGGGAACCGACAGGCGATAGACGGTGTCGTCGCCATACTGAGGTTCCTCGAAGCGGGTGACCACCCCGCTGGACACCAGATGGCCCAGCATGCCTTGCATGAACTGTCGTCGGTCGCCTACGCCGGCGCTCGAGCTCCCGCGCATCTTCTGGATCGTCGGCCCCAAGGCCTCGCGGAACTCCTCCGCGGTGATGCCATGACGGGTGAGGAGGGCTTCCTCGGCCCCGAGACTCCGGATCAGCCGGGAGACCCGCTCGACGACATCGGCCGGAGGAGCTCCCGCGTGACGGCACGGCGCGGCTTCGTCTGCCCCCATACTCCACTTCCCCATTCCTCTAGTCAGCTGGAGGTGTGCTCTGCGTCGCGCGCAGGTCAGCACGCACATCCGGCCCCCAGAGAGCAGAGCGAGAATCGTAGCAACGGGGTCCGACAACGGCCCCTGGGCCAAGGGCACCCGCTTCTCAACAGCAGTCTGGCGCCACCCTGCCGGTCGCTTCGGCCCGACTGTGAGTCCATGACGTGCCGCGAGGGTTACAGACCCTCAAAGCGCGGATCTCTACGGCCGTTTCGACCGCCGCCGGGTGCTCCGGTCCTTGATCCTCACTGCCCCTCCCCATCGCATGGACGATGCATAGCCTGCGCATCGTATCGACCGAACGCCAGCCTCGTGCTGTCCCGAGCGGTACAGCAGGAATCCTTCTGAGCGGTCCTGATCACGGCAATGGTTGCGCAGGGAGGCCGGGTCCGGCTCTTTGTCGTTGTCTATCACTGGTTCCGTGCGAGTGGCGTGTGGGAGCGCGCAGCCGCGGAGTGCGGTCGCCTGACGATCGGTCCAGGTGCGGGTGCCAAAGATGTTGAGCGATCAGGTAGGGCTGCCCACATCTACGCTGCTTCTGCCGGCGGACCGCGAGGTACTGGGGGGCTGGCGGCCGAGCAGAGACGGGACGCTAACAACGGCATCTGGCTGTGCGCTACTGAACTTGAACTCGTGATGTCGGTGGTGTCGCAGAGACCGCTGGACTCTAGCCGTTCGAGATCAAGAGCGTGTCTGCAGCCAGCGACGCGCGGCGGCCAGGGTCACCTCGACATCGTCGCTCCATGAACAGACTTCCAGCCACGACAGGTAGCCGCCTTGCGTGAAGACCAGGACCTCACCGGCGCACTCGCCAGCCTCGGTGACGAGCTGCGCTTCGGCCGCCATGACACTGCTGGGGCCAGTGGGTGCGGGCTCCGCCTCGCTGGTGTCGAGTTCGAAGTAGGCGGTTCCGCACCCGCATGTGCAGCGCCCTCGGACGCTGAGGTGCGGAACCTGTCTTCGGAGCGCGACATTAACCGGATTGTCCGTGTTCAGGACTGCCGCGAGCACGTCGGCTACGTCGGCAGGCCAGCTCTCGGTCATTCCGTCACCGTATCTGACCAGCAACTTTTGGCTTGACCGTGCCGGCCAATCGCCGATCGGCCAGCCATTGCGTTCACGCGTCCAGGGCCAGGTCGGTGCCGGCGAGGCAGCCGTCGATGACCTCCGGCCCAGTACTGCAACATCTTGACCTTGCGCTTCACGGCGCGGGTGATCTGGCTGAGGTCGGCGGCGGCAAGGTTGCCGATGTCGCGCTTGACCAGCGACCAGATGCCTTCTTGCGGGTTCAGGTCGGGCGCGTAGGTGGGCAGTTGGAAGACCGTGAGCCAGTCCCCGTTCGCTTCGATGAACTCCCGCAGGGGCTTGGTCAGGTGTAAGCGGACGTTGTCCCAGACCAGACGATCGGGCCGCCGAGCTGGATGCGGGAGCGGATCAGCAGGTCACGGAAGTCCCGCCAGCCGAAGCCCTTGGATTGGTCCTTGCGTCCGGTGTACTCGCGGACTGAGCTTGTTCCGCTTTGACGGACACCATCAGTGTGGTGGTCAGGCTGCGAGTGCGGTCTCGTATTCGGCGGGACTGCGGTAGCCGAGGCTGCTGTGCAGTCGGTGCAAGTTGTACCAGCCCTCGATGAAGTCGAAGATCGTGGTGCGGGCGGCGGCCCGGCTGGGCCAGGAGCTCGTGTCGAGCAACTCCCGTTTGATCGTGGCGAAAAACGACTCGGCGAGCGCGTTGTCCCAGCACTGCCCGGTGCGGCCGACCGACAGACGGACGCCGAACTCCGTTGCCTGGGTGGCGAATTGCTGACTGGTGTACTGCTTAGATTCAACCGGTCAGAGCAACAGTGCTGGTTGAGGACGGTATACGTGGCGAGACTGGGTCGGCCGGGGATGTCGGACGAGATGAAGGCCGACTTGTGGCGGCGGTGGAGGGCCGGGGAGTCGATCAGCGTCATCTCAAGGCAGATCGGCAAGCCGCCCGGCTCGGTGTTCACTGTCCTCAGCACCACGGAGGAATCGCTCCCGGATCCCGCAAGGCGCGCGCTGGAAACTTGACCATGGGCGAGCGGGAGGAGATCTCGCGCGGGCTTTGTGCCGGCGAGTCCTACCGGACCATCGCTGGCCTCCTGGGGCGTGCGGTGTCGACGATCAGCCGTGAGGTCAACAACAACGGCGGACGCGACGTCTACCGGGCGATTGCTGCGCAGGAACGGGCGCTTGATCGCGCCCGGCGCCCGAAGCAGTGCTTGCTCGCCCGCAGCCCCGCGTTGAGGCAGACGGTGCTGACCCTGCTGAAGGAGGAGTGGTCGCCCGAACAGATCGTCGGACACCTGCGTCTGCATCACGGGGACGACCCGCAGATGCGGATTACCCACGAGACGACCTACCGGTCGGTCTACACCACCCGCTGGAAAATGGTGCCCCGCGAGTTGTGCAAACGCCTGCGAACTGGCCGCCCGATCCGGAAGAACAAGCGTCACACGGTGAAGGGACAGTGGCGTTCACAGATCAGCGATGCCCGACCGATCGAGGAGCGGCCCCAGGCGGCGGAGGACCGCAGCGAGTCCGGACACCTGGAAGGCGATCTGGTGATCGGCTCGAACAACAGCCAGGTCGCCACACTGGTCGACCGGAAGACGCGCTTCCTCACGGTCGTGAAACTCGCCAGCCGTCACACCACCGTGGTCGTTCCCGCTCTGGCCGAGACCTACGCACGCATGGATCCCCGACTACGCGGCACGCTGACCTGGGATCGCGGCATGGAACTGGCAGCCCACAAGCGTCTCAGCGCTGACACCGGTGTCGACGTGTTCTTCGCAGCCCCGCGTAGCCCCCGGCAACGTGGCACCAACGAGAACACCAACAAGTTGCTCCGGCAGTACCTGCCCAAAGGAACGAACCTGTCGACGTTCAGCCAGGACGACCTTGACGCTATCGCGACGAAGCTCAACAACCGTCCGCGCAAGTGCCTGGGATTCCGAACACCAGCCGAGAGTGTTGCCTTGACCGGTTGAATCTAAGGTGGCCCGCTTGAGGATCTCCACGTCCTCCCGCAGTCGGCGGTTCTCCCTCCGCAGCGCGGCCAACTCCTCGCGTTCGCTGCTGGTCAGGCCGTCGCGCTCGCCCGCGTCGACCTCGGCCTGGCTGACCCACAGCCGCACCGCCGTCTCGGTCAGGTCGAAGTCCTTGGCGACCTGACCGACCGAGCGGTCACCGCGCCGGCACAGCTCGACGATCTCGGACTTGAACTCCGGCGTGAACGAACGGCGAGGCCGAGGCTTCTTCTTCCCCATGCTCTCCATGATGGACATCCTTCCGGGGCAGAACCCCTGATCTCAGATGTCCGTCAAAACGGATCAAGCCCAGTCCTGACCACGTCTGTGTCGGCAGACTCAGACTGCGATCAAAATCGGCAGCGCGTCGGGGCGACCGTAGGTGAGGATGCGTGTGAGTGCCTCTCTCATACGAGCTACGTCTTCGGCTGGCGCACGCAGGACTGCCTCAACTACTGGATCGTCCAAGCACAGGGCCTCCAGGTAAGCAGGGTCGAATGTGACCCGCAGGAGGTTCCCTTCCAGCTCCGCAGTGCGCACGCATCCGTACGCGGTGTTCTGGTCGGGGGTAAAAACGCAGTACGAGTCGCTGCCGTTGCGGATGTCCTGTTCGGCTGCTTCCTCGAAGCCACCCTGGAACTCGAGCGCGAAGCTCTCCTCGTCTTCCGACTCGGCAACTCCGGCGGTCGGGACGTAGATGTCCGGCGGCCGCTTCTCCTGCCATCCGTAGGCGATGTTCGCAACAAACCTGTAGCCCACACACGTGTTCTACCAGGCCTGTGGCGGCCGATGCCGTGCGGTCGGCGCAGCGGTGCATTACCAAACACCCCGCCAGGGCAAAACGCTCTTTTAGAGGTCGTTTTCATCTAGAGAGTCTGTTTCATCCCAACTCGCCGCAGCGTTGGGAGTCAGCCTCTGAGGCGCTGGCGCATCAGAGTGCCTGGCGAGACTCAACGGGCAACCGTATTGCCTGTTTCATTCCTCGAAGCCTGTCTCGCTCCAAAACATGCGCACATTGGCGATTGGCCCCTCCGGGCCGCGCGCAATCTCGACACGCATGAGAGGCGAATGCATCTCTGTGACACATGATGCGACGCAAACCAGGTGAAAACGACCTCTTAGGTGGCAGGAGCCGACGACGGCCTCAGGCCGAGTGGAGGGGCGGCGAATGCCTTCTCCGAGTCGACCTCGTAGCAGACGTTGATGCTCGAGTCTCCGAGAGTTTCGTCGGCGAAGCGCTGGACGTCCTCGACGGACTCTGCCTCCCAGAGGCACGTCACGGCGGATCCGTCGACGTGTGGGTAGAACTGCAGCACCCGGCTGCCATCGGGCGCCCCGATACCGTCGATAAGGGCCTGGCCGCGGGGAAACGCTGTCTCCGGGTTCAAGATCTTGTGCTGGACCACGACGTACATGGGGTCCTCCTCGTTTGGTGTCGTGCCGTTCAACGATTCGACGCTGGGCGTGGGGAGGTGGACGCCGCGTCGCACACATTCACCAAGTCCATTGTGGACTGGGAAGGTCATTCCTGCCCGAGCAGCTCAGACCGGCTCGAACACCACCAGAGCCGCACCCCCGGCGGCGCCATGCTCCGCGTCTTCGGATGAACACCCCTCCGTGTGAGTGGCGTGCGAGACCGACACGTACGTGATCTTTGAACCGTATTCTTGCAGGTCAAGCCCTCAATGGCACACTTCCTGATCAGGCTCTGCGGGGCCGTGTGCGCAGGTTCGAATCCTGCCGCGGTCACATCGCAGGAAGTGCCCAAAGACCCCGCCGCCAGCGCTTTCGCTGAGACGGGGTCTTCGCGTGGACACGACCTTGGACATCGGCCCAGGTCAATCAGCGACATGAACGGGGGCTCGCGAGGCATGGCCCACAGCCACAGGACTCGCAGTACTCATCGCGAAAACCGTGTTGGCCGCCACCGGATCGCCCGTCGTCTTCCTGGGAAGGCTCATACAGGACACGACATCATGGAGCACACAGGGGGAGCGAGTGTCACAGCTGATGGGGGCGCTGATCGGAGTCTTCGGGACTCTCGCCGGCGGGTCGGTCGCAGGAGCGTTCACAGTGCTCAAGGCGCGGCAGGAGAGCTCAGACAGAGAACGGGACCGGCTGGAACAGCGCCTGGGGCGGCAGCACGAGGTGCGGCAGGGCGCGTACGCGGGGTTTCTTTGTGCCTGCCATAAGGCCGACGACAAGTTCATGGCGGCATGGGCCGCGCCGCTTGGTGGAGAAAGGGAAGCAGAGCTGCTGACTGCCGTTGTGGCGGCGAGGGAGGCGGCCCGTTCCATCAGGGAGTACCAGGTGATCGTTGGCCTCGCCGGACCGAACAACCTGGCCGACCTCACAGATCAGCTGTGCAGGAAGTACGCGGCGGAGCTCGCGGTCATCGAGGACCTTGGACGGGCGCACGCGGCTGATCCGGGCTGCGTGGAGGACCACCAGACTCCGGAACAACGGCGTGAGGTTGAGGCGCGGTGGGACATCCACGATCGAATCGTGGCGGAGGGGCGAGCGGTTCTGGGCGGGGACCTGCCGCCCGACTACCACTCGTTGAGGTCGGATCAGCGAGCGGCCCCAACGATCGCGTGATCTGAAAGAGAGGGTCGTAGGCCCCGGGACAGTTCCGGGGCCTACGAGGCTATTAGCTGATCGCCGTCACTCGTATTCATCGCAACAGGTCCTTGATGGGACTACTGGCCACCTCCTGCCTGCCGTCGAGGCACTTGGCGTACCGACTGAGCAGGACCTCTACGCTGTTGCCGGCGTGCTCAGCCACTTCGATGGCATCCACTCCGGCGTCAGCCATGTGGAGAGCGCGGAGTGGCGGCCGGCGGGAGCGCCAGCGTCCGGGCTTCCTGCCAGGCCCGGTAGTAGGTCGAGGACGACACCACTCCCACGTTCTCGCTGAAGAACAGGCGGCCGTCGACGGCGGTTCCGAAGGTGTCGATGTGCTCGCGGAGGATGGCGTCCGGGAACTCCCCCAGGTCCACGGCACAGTGCACTGCGTTGCCGAGGGTTCGGCGCTTGCGTTGTACGGTCTCGGCAGCCGCCGCGGTGCCGTCCGACTTGAGCTTGAGCGAGTCGAGAACGGCCCGCCCGATCACCGGGTCGGCCAGGTCGGCGAGAGGCCGGGAAGCCTTGGCTGCCCAGTGCAGGACGTTGCCGATCTCTGCCGGCAGCTCATGCTCATCGGGCCGGGGAGGACAAGGGCCCACTTCCGCAGGGCCTTGCGCAGCAGTTCATCGGACGAGCGACCCGGCCGACCGCGAGCCCCCCGGCGGTGTCGGCGGCGCGCTGGAGACCCCGCGGCGGCCCGGCGGCCGGCACACGACCGCGGCCCCCGGCCAGGCCAGGGCGCACCGCCCGCCGGCCATGCCGCGGCACGCCCCCGGACCGGCAAGGCACTCGGGCCGTGCTCGCGGTCCTGGCCTTGGTGGCGGGCCGGGTCGGATACCGGCTCACGGCGCAGACCCGGCCGTCGGCGGCACCGGCCTCAGGACTTGTCGAGCCGCACCACGTCCCCCGCTCTGCCGCCCTCGAGGACCTCGATCCGGACTCCGGTGTCTGGATCGGTGAAGGTCTGGCCGGGTGCGTACGCCGCCAGGTCGAGCTGGGTGCAGCCGGGGGGCGGTGTCGCGGACGGGTTGCCGTTCATGATCCGGACCGGGCCCTCACCGGTCGGGGTCGCGGAGTCGACCTTGTAGATGAGGACGCCGGTGGAGCAGGCGTCGCGGTCGTTGCCATCGGCGCGGCGGGACTCGGCGACGTACGCCGTGGTCTCGCTGGTGCGCAGCACGGCGATCTTGGTGCCACCGGGGCGTTCCACCGGTGTCAGCCGTACGGTGCGGTTTCCGGGGGCGGGCAGGCAGGCCACCTGGCGGTCGCGCGTCCAGCCGAGCTTCCAGGAGTGCCAGCCGAGGAACTGCGGGGCGGGACCAGCGATGTTCCCCATGACGTCCCAACCGCCGGCGTACTGGTGGGTGGCGCCGGTGAAGGAGTAGAGGTCCGGCAGTCCGAAGGTGTGGCCGGTCTCGTGGGCGACGACCTTGGGGCCCCAGCGCCAGAGGTCCTGACCGAACGTCACGCCCCACTTGATACGGGTGCCGTCGGCCCTCACGCCGGACGTGGCCGGGTCGTAGAGATAGGTCGGGGAGAAGGAGATGGCGGCCGCCGCCTTGGTGGGCACGACGTAGACCATGTCGTAGCGGGAGAAGTCCGCGTGCGGGTCGGCGGCGGCGATCGCGTCGCGTACGTACTTCTCGTGGGTCTCGAAGGTGAGGCCGCGCTCGAATCCGTACGAGGCGGAGTCCGCCGGCATGCGGATCCAGCGGTGCAGTGAGCTGATCGCGAGGCGGGAGCGGCCGTAGCTGGCCGTGCGCATCCAGTCGACGGCGGGGGCGAGTTGGGCGGCGTAGGCGTCCGTGGAGTCGGTGGCCGGCGCGTCGGGGAAGTCGACGAACAGCGTCAGGACACGGCGGGTGCCGGTGGACGGCTGGAACTGGGCGCGGTCGGTGTCGTGGCCCTCGTCGGTCCAGCCCGTTCTGCCGGGAAGTGCGCAATCGGCGGCGGGGGCGGGGGGATGGGGCCTCTCGGCCGCGGTCGCCGTGGTGGATGCGGCGACGCAGGAGAGAAGGGCGACCGCCACGGCGAACGGGCGCAGGCGGTGGGGCGAAGTGGGCATGTGACTCCCATCGATGGTGAGGTGGGGACCGATCAGGCGCGGCCTGCGGCCAGGTCCATCAGGCGGGCCAGGACGGCGCCACCGGAGGTGGTGACGCCGTCGTGCTCCCATTCATTGGTGACCCAGACCCGGGTCGAGCCGACCTCGCGCGCCGTGCGCAGGGAAAGGCCCGCGTCGACGTACATGTCGTCGTGGTAGACGACGGCAGCGAGGGGGACCTGGTTGGCGGCGAGGTGGTGAGGGTCGTAGAGCCGGGGCCAGTCGGTGCGCTGGGCCAGGAGGTCGGCGGCGTCCGCGAAGGGGCGCAGGCCCGCGACGTCCCGGAACATCCAGGGGTAGATCATTTCTCCGGTGAGGAGGAACGGGTCCGCGTCCTCGGCGAACTCGCTGAAGTCGGCGAGGGCCCGGGAGGCCGCCCAGTCGGTCGGCCCCGCGCCCTGGCCGTACAACGTCTCCTGCATGACGGCGAACAACGGGTTGTCCGTGAAGCCGGTCAGGGCCATCACCTGGTGGAGAAACGTGTCGGTCAACTCGCCGTCGGCGTCCAGGGATTGGTCGAGCAGCCAGTGGATGCGCTCGAATCCGTCGCCCATGCCGAGGGCCAGGCCGAGGGTGCGCAGGCGGCGGGGGGTGAGCCGGTCCCCGTCCGGCAGACGGACGTCGCCGGCCGTGAGGAGATCGGCGATCTTCCTCAGGCGGGGGGCGTCGTCCGGGTAGCGGGCATAGAAGTCGAGGACCCGGTCGCGTACGCGCGGGTAGGTGCGGGCGTACACGTCGTCGGCGGTGGCCGTGAGACCGGGCAGGCCGCCGGTGACATAGCAGGCCCGCAGGCCGTCGGGTGCCCGGGAGAGATAGGTGAGGGTGATGAAGCCGCCGTAGCTCTGGCCGAGCGTCTCCCAGGGTGTGTCGCCGCAGAGCCTGCGGCGGATCAGTTCCGCATCCGCCACGATCGCGTCCGCGCGGAAGTGGGCCAGATACGCGGCAAGTCGGGGTGCCGAGGCGAACCGGGAGGCGGAACGCGCGGTGATGGGCGTGGAGCGGCCGGTGCCGCGCTGGTCGAGGAGCAGTACGCGGTGGGTCTTCAGCGCCTGGGGCAGCCAGCCGGGCGAACCGGCTGACGGGCGTGGTGATTTACCGCCCGGTCCGCCCTGGAGATAGAGCAGCCAGGGCAGTTGCTCGCCGAAACGGGAGGGATCGGCGACCTCGCGGGCGAAGATCTCGATGGCAGGGCCCTCGGGGGCCTCGTGATCCAGGGGGACGGTGAAGACGTGGTCGACGGTCGCGTACGCGGGGTTCATGGATCCCTTTCACGGCCGAGGCGAGGTGGCCGAGTGCGATGTGACATTGCATAGCCAGTCTGAACCAGCCTCCCCTTTCCGCGGAGCCCTCGCTTGCGCATAACCCCGCGTTATGAACCTCCTCGCCGCAGCCGAGCGCTACCCGGCCGAGGCGCTACCCGGCGGTGCCCGCCGGCCCCTTGCTCCTGGCCCACAGGGAGCGGACATGCCCCAGGTGCTTGGTCATGCACTTCTCCGCGCCCTTGGTGTCGCCCGCGAGCATGAGGTCGAGAAGCTCCAGGTGTTCCTCGGCCGATGGGATCAGGTCACCGCGCTTGTCCAGGGCGGTGAGTCCGTACAGGCGGGACCGCTTGCGCAGGTCGCCGACGGTCTCGACGAGGCGGTCGTTGCCCGTGAGGCCGAGCAGCGTGAGGTGGAAGCGGCGGTCGGCCTCCAGATAGCCGATCAGGTCGTGCTCACGGGCCGCGCGCACGATTTCCTCGGCGACCGGCCGCAGCGCCTCGAGATCCGCGCGGTCGGCGGTGCGGGTGAGCCGGCCGACCGTGGGGACCTCGATGAGCGCGCGGATCTCGGCGTACTGGTCGAGGTCGCGCTCGTCGACCTCGGTGACCCGAAAGCCCTTGTTGCGGACGGGCTCGACAAGGCCCTCGCGGGCCAGGTCGAGCATCGCCTCGCGGACCGGGGTGGCGGAGATGCCGAAGTCCTCGGCCAGCGCCGGCGCCGAGTACACCACCCCCGGCCGCAGCTCACCCGAGATCAGGGCGGCTCGCAGGGCATGGGCGACCTGGTCGCGCAGCCGCTCCCGGGAGGCGTTCAGGTCACGGCGGGTCAGGTGCCCCATGACGGTGGTGGTCCCTTCGTTTTCGGTACGGACCACCACCGTACAATGTCACGTTGTTCCCGCAGGTAGGAGGGTGTAGGTGCGGCTGGAGGTGTAGAACTCCAGAGCGGCCCGGCCCTGTTCCCGCGGCCCATGGCTGGATTCCTTGGCTCCGCCGAACGGCAGATGGAAGTCGACGCCTGTGGAGGGGGCGTTGATCCGGATCATGCCGGTGTCCAGCCGGTCGAGCCCGTGCAGGACCGTGTTCAGATCAGCCGTGTGCACCGAGGTGACCAGGCCGTACGGTACGGAGTTGGTGATCCGTACCGCGTGGGCGAGGTCGTCGGCGGGCAGCAGGGCGGCGAGGGGGCCGAAGACCTCCTCTCGCAGCAGCCGGTGCCCCTGGGGGACCTTCTCGACCAGGGTCGGGACCGCGTACCAGCCGGGACCGGACGGCACCGTGCCGCCCACGAGCGTGGGCAGGCCCTGCCAGGCGTCGCTCACCCGGTCGCGCGCGTTCTCGCCGATGAGGGGCCCGCACATGACGGCCGCATCGGCCGGGTCACCGACCGGGAGGGCTCGCAGCGCTTCGGAGAGCGCCTCGCGCAGGGGGTCGAGGGCCGTGCCGACCGCGATCACCCGGCTGGTGGCGGTGCACTTCTGCCCCGCGTACCCGGCGATGGAGCCGGCGATGTGGGCCGCGGCCTGCTCGATGTCGGCGTCCGGCAGGACGATCGCCGCGTTCAGGCCGCCCATCTCGGCCTGGACCGGGACGCCCCGGGCTGTCGCCTCCCGGGCGACGGCCTGACCGACGGCGGTCGAACCCGTGAAGGAGACGACATCGGCGGCGGAGACGATCGCGTTGCCCTCGGTCGCACCGCCGGGCAGGACGGTGAACACCTCGGCCGGCAGCCTGTGCTGGACGATCTCGGCCAGACGCTGGGCGCACGCGGTGGCCTCGGGGGCGGGCTTGAGGACGACCGTGTTGCCGGCCGCGAGCGCCGGGGCGGCCTTCCAGCTCGGGATGGCGAAGGGGAAGTTCCAGGGCGTGATCAGCCCTGCCACACCGTGCGGACGGCGACGGGTCAGGAGCAGTCCGGAGCCCGCGGCGGTTTCGTGGACGACGCCGGTGGGCTCGTAGGGGGCCTGGGCGTAGTAGCGCCAGATCGCGGCGGTCCGCGCGGCTTCGGCCCTGGCCTCGGTGAGGGGCTTGCCGACCTCGCGGACGGCGAGTGCGGCCAGCTCATCCGCCGCGGCGTCGATGGCGGCGGCGACCGCGCCGAGGGCGGCGGAGCGGGCGGCGGCTCCGGCGAGCAGCCAGCCGGGCTGGGCGGCACGGGCCCGCTCGACGGCGTCGGCCGCCGCGAAGGCGCCGGGCGCCGGAATCCGCAGGAGGACGTCGGCCGGGTCGGCCGGGTTGCGGGAGGTGATGGACGTGACGGCCGTGGTCATAGGAGGAAGCCTCCGGGGAAGGGGTCGTCCGGGTCGAGGAAGTACTGGGCGGTGCCGGTGATCCAGGCGCGGCCGGTGATGGCCGGGACGACGGCGGGCAGCCCGCCGACGTCCGTCTCGGCGATGAGCCGGCCGGTGAAGCGGGTCCCGATGAAGGACTCGTTGACGAAGTCGCGGTCGAGCGGCAGCTCGCCCCGGGCGTGCAGCTGGGCCATCCGTGCCGAGGTGCCGGTGCCGCACGGGGAGCGGTCGAACCAGCCGGGGTGGATGGCCATCGCGTGCCGTGAGTGGTGGGCGTCGGAGCCGGGGGCAGCGAGGTAGACGTGCTTGACTCCGGCGATCTCCGGCCGCTCGGGGTGGACGGGCCGGTCCGGCGACGCATTGATCGCGTCCATGATCGCGAGGCCGGCCGCGAGCAGGTCGTCCTTGCGGGCACGATCGAACGGCAGCCCGAGATCGTCGAGCTGGACGAACGCGTAGAAGTTGCCGCCGAAGGCGAGGTCGTACGTGACCGACCCGAAGCCGGGGACGGCTGCCTTGCGGTCCAGGCCGACGCAGAAGGCGGGCACGTTGGTGAGCGTGACCGATTCCGCCACGCCGGCCGCCACCTGCACGTCGACGGTGACCAGGCCGGCCGGGGTGTCGAGCCGCACGGTGGTGACCGGTTCGCTCACCGGCACCATGCCCGTCTCGACGAGAACGGTGGCGACCCCGATGGTGCCGTGCCCGCACATCGGGAGCACTCCGGAGACCTCGATGTAGAGAACGCCGTAGTCGGCGTCGGGCCGGGTGGGCGGCTGGAGGATGGCGCCGCTCATGGCGGCGTGCCCCCGTGGTTCGTACATCAGGAGCGTGCGGAGATGGTCCAGGTGCTCGATGAAGTGCAGCCTGCGCTCGGCCATCGTGGCGCCGGGGATCACCCCGACGCCACCGGTGATCACGCGCGTCGGCATGCCCTCGGTGTGCGAGTCGACAGCATGGAAGACATGACGCGTACGCACGGGGGCCTCCTTTGTCGGGAACGGTGTCGTTCGTGAACGAGTCTCGTGGTCAGCGGTGGCCGTTGGCGATGGCCTTCTCGGTGGCGGTCCGCACTCCGGCCTCGATCTCGCCCGTCAGCGCCAGACGCGGCGGCCGGGTGGGGCCGCCGCGGCGGCCGGCCAGGTCCATGGACAGCTTGATCGACTGGACGAATTCGGTCTTGGAGTCCCAGCGCAGCAGCGAGTGAAGGGACGTGTAGAGCGGCACGGCGGTGGCCAGGTCGCCCGCGACCGCCGCGTGGTACAGCTCGGCGCAGCTGGCCGGGAAGGCGTTGGGGTAGCCGGCGATCCAGCCGACCGCGCCCGCCACGGCCAGTTCGAGCATCACGTCGTCCGCGCCGATGAGGAGGTCGAGTCCCGGAGCGAGTTCAGCGATCTCGTACGCCCTGCGGACATCGCCGGTGAACTCCTTCACGGCGACGATGCCGCCGTCCTCGTGCAGCCGGGCAAGCAGGCCGGGCGTGAGGTCGACCTTGGTGTCGATGGGGTTGTTGTAGGCGACGACCGGCACTCCGGCCCTGGCCACCTCGGCGTAGTGGGCGCGCACGGCCGGCTCGTCGGCGCGGTAGGCGTTCGGCGGCAGGAGCAGCACCGAGCCGCAGCCCGCTTCGGCCGCGTGCTCGGCCCAGCGGCGGGCTTCGGCGCTGCCGTAGGCGGCGACACCCGGCATGACGCGCGCGCCGTCGCCGGCCGCCTCGACGGCCGTACGGACCACCCGGGCGCGCTCGTCGTCGGTGAGGGTCTGGTACTCGCCGAGCGAACCGTTGGGTACGACGCCGTCGCAGCCGTTGTCGATCAGCCAGCGGACGTGCTCGGCGTACGCGTCGTAGTCGACGGACAGGTCGTCGTGCAGGGGCAGGGTGGTGGCGACCATGATGCCGCGCCAGGGGCGGGCGCTGTTCCAGGTGGTGGCGGTCATGTCCAAGAACCTCTCTTTAAGGTGTGACGTTCTACTCATGGTTGTGCGAGGTCCACGAGGGTGGGCGGGTCGCATTCAGTGTTCGGTCTCGGGGGGTTCGCCGAGCGCGGCGAGCGCCGACAGCGGAACCGGCACCGCGAACGGGCGGCGCTCGCAGGTCGTTTCGGCCGCGCGGTCGCGTGCGGCGAGGCGGGCCACGGCCGTTCCGCACATCCGGCCCTGGCACCAGCCCATACCGGCCCGGGTGAGCAGCTTGACGGTCCGGGCGTCGCGCGCCCCGAGGTCGGTGACCGCCTCGCGGACCCGCCCAGCGGTGACCTCTTCGCAGCGGCACACCTCGGTGTCGTCGGCCAGCCAGTCCGGCCAGCCGGGACCGGGCGCGTGGGCGGCGGCCATCACGTCGGCGAAGGCGCGCATCCGGTCGCGGCGGCGTTGGAGCGCACGGACCCGGCCGTCGCCGGTACGGCGTCCGAGCAGCCGGGCGGCTGCCGCGATGCCCGCCAGCTCTCCCTCCGTAAGGGCCAGTTCGGCGCCGCCCACTCCGCCCGTCTCGCCCGCCGCCCACAGACCGCGCACCGACGTCTCCTGAAGGCCGTCCAGGGCAAGAGCCACTGTGCCGTCGGCCAGGGGGCGGGTGGCGCAGCCGAGGGTCGTGGCCAGTTCGATCTGGGGGGCCAGTCCGTGCCCGACGGCCAGCGCATCGCACGTGATCCGCCGGCCCGTCCCCCGCACGGGCCGCCAGTCACGGTCGAGGCGGGTGACCGTGACGGCCTCCACCCGGTCGGTGCCGTGCACCTCGGTCACCGCGCTGCGCGGTCGGAGCCGGACCCGGTGCCGCAGCAGCGCGGCGCCGTGCACCAGAGCCTCGGCCGCCTTCCGCGGGTTGGTCACGAGCGCCCGGGGGCTGCGGGTGTACCGCAGGTACCCGGACGCCTCCACCACGGCCGGCACCCGCGCCCCCGCCGCGGCCAGCGACGAGGCGACCGCCAGCAGCAGCGGACCGCTGCCCGCCACGACGATCCGCCTGCCGGGCAGCACCAGGCCGGACTTGAGCATGGCTTGCGCGCCCCCGGCACCCACGACACCGGGCAGGGTCCAGCCCGGAAACGGAAGTTGACGCTCATAGGCCCCGGTCGCGAGCAGTACCGCGCGGGCGCGTACCCGGGCGGGACGCTCGTCGGTGCCGTCGGCCCCGGTGACGGCGTGCACCGCCCATGAGCCGTCGGCCTCCTTCATCACGCTCCACACGTGGTGTCCGGCCAGATGGGTGACCTCGCTCGCCGCCAGTCGCCGGCGCAGGTCGGAGAAAGCGGACCAGTCGTGGTGCAGGGCCTCGGGCCGCACTGCCCCCAGAGCGGGTGCGGGATGCCGGTAGAACTGCCCGCCGATCTGCGGGGAGGCGTCCAGCAGGGCGACGGTCAGGCCGAGTCCGGAGGCGGTGACGGCACCGGCGATCCCGGCGGAGCCCGCGCCGATGACCGCGAGGTCGTACGGTTCATACGATCCGGACGCTGGGTCGGTCATGGCCGTGTCCTTTCTGGGTGGTGATCGTGTCGCCGGGGCGGGCGGGGACCAGGCAGGCCCGGCGGTTGGGCTGTTCGTTGATGGTGGCGAGGCAGTCGAAGCACTGGCCGATGCCGCAGAACGCGCCGCGCGGCCGGCCGCCGACGCGGGTGGTGCGCCAGGCGAGGATTCCGGCCGCCCACAGTGCGGCGGCGACCGACTGCCCGGGCTGGGCGGTGACGCGGCGGCCGTCGAAGGTGATCTCGAACGGCGGATCGGGTTGTGCCCCGACGAGGTCGGCGGGCGTGCGGGCCACAGGGCCCTCCTCTCGTGACGGCGCGGCAGGAGCACCGGTCGGCTTCGGACACGGGCGGCACAGGACTCGGCAGGCAGCCAGTCCCAGGCGGCCCTGCCGGCGGATTCAGCAGGAGGCGGAGGCGGACGCGAACCGCTCGGGTCTGAACGGGCGGATGTCGAGCGGCGGTTCATCACCGGTCAGGCACCCCGCGACGATCAGTCCCGTCACCGGCGCCAGCCCGATCCCCGCCCCCTCGTGGCCGCAGGCGTGCAGCAGGCCGGGGACGCGCGGGTCGGCGCCGATCGCAGGCAGGTGATCCGGCAGGTACGGGCGGAAGCCCGCGTACGTCCGCACCGCCCGTACCGCGGCAAGCACCGGGAACAGGGCCGTGGCCCCGGCCGCCAGACGCCGCAGCACCTCCGCCGACATCGTCCGGTCGAAGCCGACCCGCTCCCGACTGGCCCCGATCAGGACCGGGCCCGCCGGGGTGCCCTCGACCACGGCCGAGGTCTGCAGCGCGGCTGACCCGCTGGCGACATCCGCCACATAGTCCGCCGCGTACACCTTGTGGCGCACCACGCGCGGCAGCGGTTCGGTGACGAGGACGAAGCCCCGGCGGGGCAGTACGGGAAGGTCCACTCCCGCCAGGCGCGCGAGTTCACCGCCCCAGGTCCCGGCGGCATTCACCACGTACGGGGCGTGGATCTCCCCGGCCGTCGTACGGACCCCGCGCACTTCCCCGGTGGCCCCGGTGAGCAGGCCTGTGACCTCCTCCCCGAGTCTCAGGCGCACCCGGTCGCCGCCCGCGCGCAGCAGATGCGCGGCGGCGAGGGCGGGCATGACCTGGGCGTCCTGCAGATAGTGGAAGCCGCCCGCCAGGCCGGGAGCGAGGTGGGGCTCCAGGTCATGCAGCAGCTCGGGCGGGACCTCCCGGGCACTGACACCCGCCTTCTCCTGTCCGGCCGCGAACGCGCGCAGCGCGCGCATCGCGTCCTCGTCGGAGGCGACGACGAGGCCGCCCTTGGACTCGTACTCGATCTGTGGCGGGAGCCGGTCGGCCAGCTCCAGCCACAACCGGGAGGAGAGGAGCGCGAGCTCGAGTTCGGGGCCCGGCTCCTTGTCGGAGACCAGGAGGTTTCCCTCCCCCGCGCCCGTGGTGCCGCCCGCGACGGGGCCGCGATCGATGACAGTGGCGGTGAGGCCGGCTTGAGAGGCGTAATAGGCGCAGGCCGCGCCGATCACACCGGCGCCGACGACGATGACGTCCGGGGCATTTCTCGTGGGCACGGCAGTAATATTTCACATGGCACTCCCTCTGCCAAGAGGCCTCGCCGAACGAACCGAACCGACCGAGCCGCTCGGACACAGGTCGGTAACGGACGCCCCCACGCCTTGTCAGTAAAATTTCACATTACTATGTTACAGGTCACATTCCAGCCGCTCCCGGCTGGCCGATCGCTGCTCCCGGAGTGACCACTGATGGACAAGCGCACCTCCACCGCCCTCGCCACCGCACTGGTGGCAGCCCTCACCCTTGGCCTGGCCGGTTGTTCCGGCGAAAAGTCCTCCGGCGACGACCGGGGAGGCAGGAATCCCGCGACCGCCAACAACGGCGCGATAGTCGGCGGTACTCCGCAGAAGGGCGGCACCCTGACCGTCCTGTCCAACCAGGACTTCCAGCACCTCGACCCCGCCCGCAACTGGGTCATGAACGAGATGGACTTCGGCACGCGGCTGCTCTACCGCACCCTCGTGACATACAAGGCGGAGCCCGGCGCCAAGGGCGGGGAGCTGATCCCCGACCTCGCCGAGGACCTCGGCACCTCCTCCAACGGCGCCAAGACCTGGACGTTCACGCTCAAGAAGGGGCTGAAGTACGAGGACGGCTCGCCCGTCACCGCCCAGGACATCAAGTACAACGTGGAGCGGTCCTTCTCGCCCGACCTGACCGGTGGCCCGGACTACGCGGCCCGCTACCTCGCCGGTGCCGAGGGGTACCAGGGTCCGGCCAAGGGCAAGCATCTCGACTCCATCAAGACCCCCGACGACCACACGATCGTCTTCGAACTCCGCAAGCCCTTCGCCGAGTTCCCCTACGCGACGGTCCTGCCCACCTTCGCCCCGGTGCCCAAGGCCAAGGACAAGGGCCCCCAGTACGACAGCCGCCCCTTCTCCTCGGGCCCCTACAAGATCGAGACGTACGCCCGGGACAAGCAGATGGTGCTGGTGCGCAACCCGCACTGGGACCCGAAGACCGACAGCGTGCGCAAGGCCTACCCCGACAAGATCGTCGTGAGGATGGGGCTCAAGCAGAACCAGATCGACGACCGGCTCATCGCCGGTACGGGAGCCGACGCCTCCGCCGTGCCCTGGGGCAAGCTGCGCCCCGAGAGCACGCCCAAGGTGCTCACCAAGCCCGACGTGAAGGCGCGTCTGCTGGCCGAGTCGAGCAACTGCCACGACATGGTGCAGATGCACACCGGCCGTGCGCCGTTCGACAACATCAAGGTCCGCCAGGCGGTGCAGTACGCCCTCGACCGCGAGGCCATCCTGACCGCGAACGGCGGTCCGGCACTCAACGACCTGTCCACGGCCCTCATGCCGGCCTCCCTCTTCGGCGGCAAGCAGCCCGACACCCTGAAGATCCCCGTCACCGGTGACGTGGAGAAGGCCAAGCAGCTCCTCAAGGAGGCCGGAAAGGCGGACGGCTTCGCCACCAGCATCACCGTCTCCAACGGCGACAAGGGAGTCGGCGAGGCGATCCAGCAGGCCCTCGGCCGGGCAGGGATCAAGGTCACCATCGAGACGGTGGACCCGTCGGCCTTCTACGACACCATCGGCGACACCAAGAACCGCACCGACCTCGTCTACACGGGCTGGTGCCCGGACTACCCCTCCGGCTCCACCTTCCTGCCCTTCGTCTTCGACGGCCGCTACATCAAGGAGAAGGGCAACTCCGGCAACCACTCGCTCTTCCGCGACGAGCCGACCATGAAGCGGATGGACGAGATCGCCGCCATGGCGGACGCCGCACAGGCCAACAAGGCCTGGCAGGACCTGGACGGCGAGATCCTCGCCAAGGCTCCGACCGCTCCCACCATCGTCGAGCGCTGGCCGCTGGTGCTCGGCCCCAACATCGCCGGCGCCTTCGGCCACAACTCCTTCGGCGGCCAGATCGACTACGCCACGATCGGCCTCAAGGACCCCTCGAAGAGCGACAACCAGGACTGAAGGTACGTCACCACATGGCTACCACCTCCGTCTCCGCTCCGGCGGGCAGTGGCCCCTGGCAACTCGCCCGCGCGGAACTGCGCCGCCGTACCTCCGTGAAGATCTCCCTCGCCGTGGTCGCCCTCTTCGTGATCACGGCGGTGGCCGCCCCGCTGCTCAGCTCGCTGGGCGGCTGGGGCCCCGAGGAGTTCGACAAGAGCGCCGTCGACCCCTATCTGGGCGGACAACCCATCGGGCCGTTCGGCGGCGTCTCGGCCGAACACTGGCTCGGCGTCGAACCCGTCACCGGCCGCGACCTGTTCGCCCGGGTCCTGCACGGCGCCCAGGTCTCTCTTCTCATAGCCTTCGCCGCCACGGCAATCGTCGTCATCGGGGGCGTCGCGGCCGGGACCGCGGCCGGTTACTTCGGCGGCCGCACCGACACCGTGCTCTGCCGGCTGATGGACCTGACCATGTCCTTCCCGTCCCTCATCTTCATGATCGCGATGATGTCGGTGGCCCGCGACGTCAACCGGATCGTGCTGATGACCGCGGTCATCGGCCTCTTCGGCTGGCCCGGCATCGCCCGCATCGTGCGCGGACAGACGCTCTCGCTCAAGCACCGCGAGTACGTCGACGCGGCCCGCGTCGGCGGCGCCGGCCCCTGGCGGATCCTCACCCGCGACATCCTGCCGGGTGTGGCGGGACCCGTCATCGCGTACACCACCCTGATCATCCCCGGGATGATCGCCACCGAGGCCGCCCTGAGCTATCTGGGCGTCGGCGTCCGCCCGCCCACTCCGTCATGGGGCCAGATGATCGCCGAGAGCGTCGCCTTCTACGACACGGATCCCATGTACTTCGTCATCCCGAGCACCTGCCTGTTCCTGACCGTGCTCGCGTTCACCCTGCTCGGCGACGCCCTGAGGGACATCCTCGACCCGAAGGGAAGCCGCACATGATCCTCTACATGTTGCGGCGGCTGGCCGGCGTCATCGGTGTGCTGATCGCCGTCGCCGCCGTCACCTTCGCCATCTTCTACGTCTTTCCCTCCGACCCCGCCGCCGCGGCCTGCGGCAAGTCGTGCAGCGCGGAGCGCCTGGAGGCGATCCGCACCCACATGGGCCTGGACCAGCCGCTGTGGCGGCAGTTCGCGGACTTCGTCACCGGCATCTTCACCGGCCGCACGATGGGCAGCGGCCAGTACGCCCTGCACTGCGACTTCCCGTGCCTGGGCTACTCGTACGAGAACAGCCAGGGTGTATGGGACCTGCTGATGGACCGGCTGCCCGTCTCCGCCTCGCTCGCGCTGGGCGCCGCGGCGATCTGGCTGCTCCTCGGCCTCTCCGCGGGCGTCGTGGCGGCCCTGCGCAAGGACACCCTCACCGACCGCGTCCTGATGGTCGGCGCGGTCGCCGCCGCCTCGCTGCCCGTCTACTTCACCTCGGTGATGCTCATCTATGGGCTGATCCGGGTGGCCGGACTGCTGCCCTATCCCGAGTACGTGCCGTTCGGCTCCGATCCCCTCGACTGGGCATCGAACCTGCTGCTGCCCTGGCTGGCGCTCGCCGTCCTGTACGCGGCCATGTACGCGCGCCAAAGCCGCAGTTCGATGATCGAGACGATGGCGGAGCCGTACATCCGCACCGCCCGCGCCAAGGGCCTGCCGCGCCGCAAGGTCGTGGTCAAGCACGGCTTGAGGGCGGGCATGACCCCGATCCTCACCATCTTCGGCATGGACCTGGGCGGCCTGCTCGCGGGCGCGGTGATCACCGAGTCCATCTTCGGGCTGCCGGGCATCGGGCGGCTCTTCTACGGCGCCCTGTCCACCGGCGACCAGCCGGTCATCCTCGGCGTCACACTGCTCGCCGCAACCTTCATCGTCGTGGCCAACCTGGCCGTCGATCTGTTGTACGCCGTCGTCGACCCGCGAGTGAGGTACTGATGGCCGACTCCGCCTCCCTGTTGTCGGTACGGGACCTGACGGTCACCTTCCCGACGAAGCACGGCCCGGTCCGGGCCGTAGATTCCCTCACCTTCGACGTGCGGCAGGGGCAGACCCTCGGCATCGTCGGCGAGTCCGGCTCCGGCAAGTCCGTCACCTCCATGGCCGTGATGGGCCTGCACACCGGCGCCGAAGTCACCGGCTCCATCACCGTCGGCGGCCGGGAACTGGTCGGCCTGGCCGAGCGCGAGCTGAACCGGCTCCGCGGCCGGAAGATGGCGATGATCTTCCAGGATCCGCTCTCCAGTCTCCATCCGTACTACACCGTGGGCGAGCAGATCGCCGAGCACCACCGGGTGCACTTCGGATCCAGCCGCAGGGCTGCCCGTGAACGTGCGGTGGAAGCGCTGGCCGATGTCGGCATCCCCGAACCCCGTCGCCGGGAGGGCGAGTACCCGCACCAGTTCTCCGGCGGCATGCGCCAGCGCGTGATGATCGCGATGGCGCTGGTCTGCGAACCCGACCTGCTCATCGCGGACGAGCCGACCACGGCCCTGGACGTCACCGTGCAGGCCCAGATCCTGGAGCTGATCGCCCGGATTCAGCAGGAGCGGGGCCTCGCCGTCATCCTGATCACCCACGATCTGGGGGTGGTCGCCCGGATCGCCCACGAGGTGCTGGTGATGTACGGGGGGCGGGCCGCCGAACAGGCTCCGGTCGACGCGCTGTTCGCGTCCCCGGCCCACCCCTACACCCGGGGCCTGCTCGACTCCCTGCCCCGTCTCGACGACAGCGACGACGCGCCACTGCGGGCGATCCCCGGCAGCCCGCCGTCGCTGCTCATCCCCGCTCCCGGCTGTGCGTTCGCGCCACGCTGCCCACGGCCGGCCGCCGGCTCCGCCGAGGAGCGGTCCCGCTGCGAGACGGAGCGCCCCACCCTCCGGGGACCGGCCGGACACCCGGCCGCCTGCCACTTCCCCGCGTACGAAGGCATCACCTCATGAGCACTGAACCCCTGTTGTCCGTACGTAACTTGACCAAGACCTTTCCCGGACGACGACGTACGAGCCCGGTGCGGGCCGTCGACGGCATCAGCTTCGACGTCGCGGCGGGCGAAACGCTGGGCCTGGTCGGCGAGTCCGGCTGCGGGAAGTCCACAACCGGCCGCATGATCGTCCGCCTGCTGGAACCCACCGCAGGGTCCATCACATACGACGGACGCGACATCAGCCATCTGTCGCAGCGGGGACTGAAGCCCCTGCGCAAGGACATGCAGATGGTCTTCCAGGACCCGCAGTCCTCCCTCAACCCCCGCCAGACGGTGGCCCGGATCATCTCCGATCCCCTGATGGTGCAGGGCAGTCCGGCGGCCGAGGCACGCACGAGGGCGGCCGAGCTGATGGAACTGGTCGGGCTGATCCCCGAGCACATCGACCGCTACCCGCACGAGTTCTCCGGGGGACAGGCCCAGCGCATCGGCATCGCCCGCGCCCTCGCCACCAGCCCCCGCCTCGTCGTCGCCGACGAACCGGTCTCCGCCCTCGACGTCTCCGTCCAGGCCCAGATCGTCAACCTGATGGAACGCCTCCAGCGCGAACTCGGCCTCGCCTACCTCTTCGTCGCCCACGACCTGTCCGTGGTCAAGCGGGTGTGCGACCGGGTCGCCGTGATGTACCTGGGCAGGATCGTCGAGATCGGCGCCAAGGAGCGGGTGTACGCAGCCCCCGCCCACCCCTACACGCGGGCGCTGCTGTCCGCCGTGCCCCTGCCCGACCCGGCCGCGGAACGGACCCGCGAACGGATCACCCTGCTCGGCGACCCACCGAGCCCGGCCGCGCCCCCGCCCGGCTGCACCTTCCACCCGCGCTGCCCGAAGGCCCAGGAGATCTGCCGGGCCGAGGCGCCGCTGCTGCGGATCGCCGCCCCGGGCGAGGCGCGGCAGGTGGCCTGTCACTTCCCCGAGGCCGCCTGAACGAGGTCCAGCCCCGGCTCCGGGATCACCGGAGCCGGGGCTGGACCGTCCGCGCGGGTTCAGGACTTGGTGATCCGCACGGTCTCGCCGTACCCGTCGGCGCTCAGCACCTCGATCCGCACACCGGACGCCGAGTCGGTGAACGACTCGCCGGCCCAGAACGGGGCGTCGTCCAGCGGGCGGCAGCCGTTCGCCGGCGTGGCGGCGGGCTTGGCATCCATCACCTGGATCGGCCCGTAGCCAGTCGCCACCGAGGTGTCCACCTTGTAGACCAGGGCGCCGGTCGAGCAGACACCCGTGTCCCCCTGGACCGCCCGCCTCGACTCCACGACGTACGCGGTGCCGGGGCCCGTGCGTACGACCGCCATCTTGGTGCCGCTGCCGTACTCGACCGCGGTCAGGCGCACGGTGTCGCTGCCCGCGGACGCCCGGCACACGACCTGGTTGTCGTCGGTCCAGCCGAGCTTCCAGGAGTGCCAGGCGAAGTAATGAGGCCCTGCGCCCCCGATCAGCCCCATCACATCCCAGCCGCCGACGAAGCGATGGGCGTCCGTGCCCGCGTCGAACGCGTACAGGTCGGGCAGGCCGAAGGTGTGTCCCGTCTCGTGGGCCACCAGCTTGGGTCCCCAGTGCCACATGTCCTGGCCGAAGGTCACGGCCCACTTGACCTTACTGCCGTCGGCGACGACGCCCGCCGTTCCCGGGTCGTACACATAGGTGGGGGTGAAGGAGATGGCCGCCGCGTTCCTCGTCGCGACCACGTACACCATGTCGTACCGCGAGAAGTCCACATACGGGTCGGCCGCCGCGACCGCGTCCTTGAGGTACGCCTCGTGCGTCTCGTGCGTCAGCCCGCGTGCGAAGCCGTAATCCGTCGAGGCGTGCGGCATCCGCACCCACCGCTGGTGCTGGGTGATGGCGAGCCAGGCCTTGCCGTACGAGGCGTTCCACAGCCAGTCGGCGCCCGGCGTGATCTGTGCCGCGTCGTCGGCGGGGGATTCGGTGGCGGGTGCGTCGGGGAAGTCCACGAAGATCATGCCGACGTTCACGGTCCCCGCAGGGCGCTTGAACACCGAGTAGTCCGTGTCATGTCCCTCGTCCGTCCAGCCGGTGGTGCCGCGCAGCGCGCAGGCCGACGGGTTCTCGGCTGCCGCCCGGGCGTGCGCCGTCCCTGGCAGGAGCAGGAACAGAGCGGCGAGCAGGGGCGCCCAGAGCGCCGCCCGAGCGGGCGCGCTGGACATGGTCCTTTGCATGGGGACACTACCTCTCCATGTATGGCGTGTGACATTTCACATAAGATTGCGGATGCAGATGCATGGCCGAAAGCTGTCGCCGGTCCATAACATCCGCGCCATGGACCTGGAGGTACGTCATCTACGGGTGGTGTGCGCGATCGCCGAGGCGGGCAGCCTCACCCGCGCCGCCGCCTCTCTCCGCATGACACAACCGGGGCTGAGCGCTCAACTGCGCCGCATCGAGGCCATGCTGGGTGGCGCCTTGTTCGACCGGCGGCAGGCGGGTGCCGTCCCCACGCCCTTCGGAGAGCTGGTACTCGGCCGGGCCCGCGCCATCCTGCCGGGCATCGACGGGCTGCTCGCCGACACCGCCCGGGCCGCCCGCCGGATGTCGGCTGCCGACCGGGTTCGGATCGGCTCGGTCGGCGCCCCCCTGATCGGCCATCTCATCCAGGCGGTGAAGGAATTGCTGCCGGATGCCGAAGTCACCTCACGCTGCCAGTACTCCCCCGTCGTCCTGCTCGACGACCTCGCGGCAGGCCGGCTGGAAGCGGCGGTGCTCGGCGACCACCCCGACCAGGAGCTGCCACAGCGTGAGGGCGTGGTGCTCCATCCGCTCGTCACCGAGCCGGTCTTCGCCCTCCTGCCCGCGGCCCACCCGCTCGCGGCTCGGGACGAGGTCGCGCTAGCCGATCTCCTGGACGAGGACTGGGCGGTCCCCCGGCCCGACAGCGACCGGACCCGCGAATACTGGTCGTCCGTCTGCGCTCTGACGGGTCGCCGCCCGTTCACCCCGTACGAAGCAGAGGGGCGCCAGCTGATCGAGACCGTCCGTGCGGGTCTGGCCGTCAGCCTCTGCCAGGCCACCTTCATCGAGGCCCCGGGCGTCGTGGTCCGTCCCCTCGCCGGAAATCCCCTGTGGTACCGGCACATTCTGGCCTGGCACCGTGACGGGCCGCTCGCGGCCCACGGCGTCGAGATCATGCGCCGTGTCCTCGATGGCTATCTGGACATATGCCTCAACAGCCCCACGTACG
This sequence comes from Streptomyces sp. ISL-10, assembly GCF_018614575.1. Classification (GTDB taxonomy): domain Bacteria; phylum Actinomycetota; class Actinomycetes; order Streptomycetales; family Streptomycetaceae; genus Streptomyces. The sequence continues at coordinate 418,841 of NZ_JAGGOJ010000007.1, read as the reverse complement.
CACACTGGCGGGAACGGCATCCGCCTGCGGCCGGGCCGATGCCGAGGTCGAACGGCTGGGGCGACGGCGGGCGTTGAGGGTGCCATGTGGTCGTCATACGGCCGTGGAGCCCTTCGGGGCGTTCTGGCTCAGAGGCCGTGTTCGTCCATCAGCCGCATCAGGTTCCGCTTGCGTCTCTGGGCGGTGCGCAGGGCGGTGATGTACGCGGTGAACTCGTCCGATGTACCCAGGCGGTGGTGGCATTCGCCAATGCTCAGCAGCAGGCTGACGAGCCGCCCGTAGACCGCGTCGCCGGTCTGCTGGGTGAGCGACTCGGCCAGGCGCAGGTAGACACCGAGCGCGTCGGAGGGACGGTCGGCACGAGTTTGGTCGGCGAGGGTGAGCCACTGCCGCTCATGGGCGCCGGTTTCGGTGGCGGCTCGCCAGGCGGCGTCGACGTCCTTGTCGTCGAGCAGGGCATCGACCAGGACGGAGTCGCCTCGCCCGCTCTCGAGCCGCCGCCCGGCGTCGGCGCGCAGCAGGGCCAGCGCCCCCTCGCGCTCGGCCGGCCAGCAGTCGGCGGCCCGAGCGGCGGCACGCAGTTGTCTGTAGGTCAGCAGGGTGCGCAAAGCATCGAAGTGGTCGCGGCGCAAGGCGACGGCGTCGGCGAGCCGGTCCGCCTGCGCGTAGCGGTCACAAAGGTGATCGACGAGGGCGGTGTCGACTGCGGCGGGGTCCCGGACGTCCCGGATACCGCGCTCCGCCCAGCGCAGGCCCTGATCGGGCCGCCCCGCGGCATCCAGCTCCCGGGCGATGACCAGGTGGGTGCGGCCGTCCGGTGCGAGGTCGGCCGCATGCACGGCGATCACCGCTTCGACATCGCCTCCCGCCTTGGCCAGGCGCTCCATCAGGTACTTCTCGGCCCAGCCGGTGCGGTTGCCCCGCCACGCCTCGACCGCCAGGTTCCGCAGGACGGTCATCCCCCTGTCTCCGAGGACGTCCGCGTAGTCGAGCGGATCGATGCCGGTGAGATCGTCCATGTCACCGAGCACATGGCCGACCAGCCAGCGCGCGAGCTCCTCCGGGTCGGGGCGCGCCGAACGGCATGCGGCGTGGTGCGCTTCGACGAGGGCTGCGGCGACATGCCCGAGCCATCCGTCGGAGTCGTCGACGCTCTCCACCGCCTCGGCCAGCAGTCGCATGGCCTCTCGTGCCAGGATCATCGCATCGGCGGCCCGGCCCGAGCCGGTCAGCGCCCTGATCGCAGACACCGCCTGTCCGGCCTGGTCGGAGTAGGCACGGGCGTCGGCGTACTCGACGTACCCGTACTGTGCGAACGGACCGATGTCGAGCAGCTCGCGGACGCGGGTCCGGACCCCGGCCAGGTCTCCTCGCGCGCTCGCGACGCGCAGCTCCAGACGGCGGCGCAACTGCCGGTCCTCGGCGATCTGATCCCGTACGAGGGCGAGCAGTTCCTCCCGGGACAGGTCGGACAGCCAAGCGTCGAGGTCCTGTGCGCGGTCCCGAGCCGCCTTCCGTTGCCGTGGCAGACTCTCTCGCCGGGCGAGCACGGTAAGGCCGAGCGCGACCAGGTGCTTGCAGAAGTTTCCCTCCAGACCGTAGGGGCAGTCGCACTCGCCGGCCACGCCCCCGGGCCCGTTCAGCGCCAGTTCGACCTCGTACCGTTCCGTGCCATGGACGGTGGCAGTGACCCATGCGTCACCGACCTCGACTCCGGACACCGCGTCGAGGTATCCGAGCCCGCGCTCAAAAGAACGAGCCCCAGCCAACGCCCTGAGGTTCGCCTCGGTAAGGCCGACCACGGCTCTGTCCACCCCTGACTCCGGTCCTCTCGTGACGACCGTCAGCCTATGACCGCCGGTCAGCCCGGTACGGCGATCCGCCGGGAAAGCAGCCTCATCGGTGACGTGTGCGGCGTGGGCACCTACCACGACCTGGAGCCCTCGCCGTCATGAGTCTGCACAGCCCCATGTGCGCGAATCGTTCGGACGGCCGGCCCATCCATTCCTCATGACGCCCCCCTTTCTGGCCAGGGAACGCACCAGTTGCTCGCGACAGCGAGGGCTGTCCGCCTACGTCGCCGCGGGACCGGTCACGATCCTCACCTCGGACCCCGAGGACCTCACCACCCTGTGCGCTGGGCGGGTCACCGTCATCAAGGTCTGGCGGCAGGCCCTCGGCTCGTGATCCGTCCCCCGGCCGCTTTCCGCTTCGGACTGGCGAGTTGGCCGGCGGTCGTCCGGAGCCTTGACTGCCGGCGATCGATGGGCCCATTCACTGGAAATACGATTCCAGCGTGCCACGACGTCGGACATCCAGCGTCGCGCAGTGGAATGAGCCGCCGAACGGCGCGTAGTGGAGCAGGTCGCACGGGATCGGCTCGAATCCCCATTTTTCGAGCGCACGCAGCATGGCGGTGTGGTGCCGCTCCGCGATCACCCGTTTGTCGTCGATCATGAGAACGTTCATGCTGAGCCATTTGCCGCACATCGAGGTGAGCTTGAGCAGGCGCTCGTCGATAGGGTCGGGTTCGGGGGCGACCAGGATGTCCCACGAACTCAGGACATCGGGCAGGCGGTCGACGTCGATGTTTTCAGGATTGATCAGTGCCTTGCCGGGAGAGAGCAAGACGAACGTCGTGTCGATGTGCATGGGCGTTCGGCAGCGGCTCTCGATCTCGTGGATGCGATAGCCCGGTCCGAGATGGCGGCGCAGCCATTCGATGCCCATGCGGTTGGTGACGTTGCTCCGCGTAACGAACAGATCGCGTCCCGCCCGCACGAAATCCGCCGCGTCGAACACTGGCTCGAACTCGGTGAGGATGTAGCGCATGGGCTCGCCGGCCTCGGGTGTACGGAAATCCGCCTCGAACAGTTCGTCGGTGAGCTGCGGTTTCGGCGCCGCCGTCCAGCGCGCGCCACGCCGGAAGTAGTCCTTGAGAATGGCGCGATAGGAGTGGGTCTCGAAATATCGGCACGGCCATGCCATCGGGGTCTCGATGATCTCGTCGCCGATGACGAGCATGCTGTCGCGCGGACAGGTGTTGCAGAAACCGCGCGACGACCAATCGGGGGTGCCGAAGCGTTGCCTGTGGTCGACCGCGTCCGGGCGGGTGACCGTGACGCCGAGGGACTGCAGGAGCGTGATGAACTGATCGAGCTCCTGCTGCGCCGGCTCGATCAGCCTGCCCGGATACCTGAAGCCGGCCGCGATCCCCTGCAACCGCGCCGCCCACGGCGGGATGTTGCAGGCCACGACCGGGTGGTGGGAGGGGATCGTCGCGCCATCGAGACGCCCGACGATGATCTCCTCCAGCGGGTCCCACTCGTTGTGTGAATTGACCGGCGAGACGAGAGGTTCTGCGGCGTTGTCCGTCGCGGTCAATGGCGCCGACTTCACGCGTACTCCACAGCCCGCGTATGGGCATCACCGTCTGCCGCCGTCAGAATGTCGGACCTCTGCACTACCGCCAATGCTCAACCGCTTTCGATCGCAGAAAACAGTGACCGCCGCATTACCTGCCGCAATGGCTACGTTACTGCAAGTGGCATGGGCAGGGCGCTCCATGTCGACGGTCGGAGCCGTCCACCTGACAACGGATTGGCCGCCCGCAGGAGATCACGGCGGGGCGTCGGAGCGCCCGCTCCCCCAGGAACGGCTCAAGGCTCCGTCAGTTCGCAGGGTTGGCGAGCAGCGCGGCGGCAACGGGACCAACACGGTCGTCGCCAGGGGGCGCTGGGGCGTGGCCGGCAACGGGCACGGCAGATCCTGGGTGACCGCCTCGGCCCACACGTCGCGCGTCGTCGCGGCTCCGTCGCCCCCGCTCATGTGACCGAAAAGAGACCTGTCGCTACCTAGCGGTAACAAGACACGACGTGCCAGATTCCGCATGCCACCGGCCGGCGGCCCCCTCACTCGTACGTCACGCCCTCGTCGAGATCGACCGAAAGTCGCTCTCTTCCGTGGCCAGCCGCAGGAGTTCGCCGTGTCTGGATTCCGCTTGTACCGAATGCTTCCCTCAACCGCGCGTGGTCGGCGGTGGCTGCGTGCCGTGGTCGCCGGGGCTCTCGTCTTTCTCGCCCTTGTGGTCGCCGGAGCCGGGACCGCTCAGGCCGGGTCGGGCGTCGGGCCCAGCGCCATCGTGGCGCTCGGGGACAGTTACATCTCCGGCGAGGCCGGGCGCTGGAGGGGCAACAGCCTCACCGACAGCGGCAGCAGGGACGGCACGGACCGGGCGTGGACCGGGACGGCGTACGACCCGGCGCGGGTGTACGGGACGACCGCGGCGAACGGGTGCCACCGGTCGGACTCCGCGGAAGTGCTCAGCGCCACCGGGACGACCCAGGCGCTGATCAACCTCGCCTGTTCCGGGGCGACCACGGGGAACGTCTTCCGGGCGTCCCGCGGCGGCATCGCGTTCAAGGGGGAGGCCCCGCAGGCGGATCAGCTGGCCGCCGTGGCCGCCTCGCACGACGTCGAGGTGATCGCGCTGTCGATCGGCGGCAACGACCTCGGCTTCGCCGACATCATCACCACCTGCGCGAAGGACTACATCATCTACTACTCGTACTGCCACGACGACCAACAGGCCGTCGTGGACGGGAAGATCGACGCCGTGATGGCGAACGTCGGCAAGGCCGTCGACGAGATCCGCGCGGTGATGTCCGGTGCCGGGTACGCGGCCTCCTCGTACCGGATCGTGCTCCAGTCGTACCCCTCCCCCATCCCCCGCGGCAGCGAGAACCGGTACACCGAGAGCGGCTGGTCCCGGGTGAACACCGGCGGGTGCCCCTTCTGGGACCTGGACTCCGACTGGGCGCGCGACTCGCTCGTGCCGCAGCTCGCCGACCGGCTGAAGGCGCTCGCCGCGGCGAAGGGAGCCCAGTTCCTGGATCTGCGGGACATGCTCCAGGGCCGTGAGGTCTGCGCGAGGGCCAGCCGCCTGGTGACCGCGACGCAGCCTCCGTCGGCATCGGCCAGCGAATGGACGCGGTGGATCGACAGCGACGGGACGCAGGGGCCGGTGCAGGAGTCGGTGCACCCGAACTATTACGGGCAGTTGGCGCAGGGGCGCTGCCTGGCCCTCGTCCACGCGAAGCCGACGGGCGACTACAGCTGCCGCAACACGGCCGGCACCGGGGCCTCGGGCATGTATCTGACCGCGTTGTCCTGACCCCTGCCGCGGCCGGGGGCCACCTCGCTGATCACGCCCCGTGGCGACCGGCAGGGGCGGCCCTCAGCCGCGTGACAGCGTCCGCGACGGCTCGCCCGTTGTCGGCGACAGGTCGATGGCGTGCGTACGCACTCCGCCGTCGCCGTCGTCCGTCACCAGGCGGATGCGGTCGGGGCCGGCCCATGCGGCCTCCGTCAGCGCGTTGGCCGGGTCGTCGCCCTTGAAGTGGGCGACCTGCCAGCGGCGTGTGGCGAGGCCCGTGCCCTCGTCCACGTGGACCAGCCAGATCGGGTCGATCATCGCCGCGCCCTCCTCCACCACCAGGTGGCGATCGGGGCGGCCGGGGGCCGGGGCGTTCTGGATCGTCTTCGTGATGCCGGACTGTGCGAGCAGGAGCGAGACGGGGCCGCCGAAGAGGACAGCGGCCGCGGCCGGCACCGTGACGACGATGCGTACGGCCACGTGCCGAACGCCCAGGAGCAGCGCCGCGGTCAGGGCAGCCAGGAACAGCCGGCCGAAGAGCAGCGGGTGGTCGAAGGTCTGCGCGAGCGCGAGCAGGCCGCCCGGGCGGGCGGCCCAGTGGCCGACCGGCACCGCCGCCGCGCAGGCCGCGGCGGCTCCCACCAGGGCCCGGATGATCGTTCTGCGGCGCCGGACCGTCGGGTCCGCCATGGTCTCCCCCACGGCGGAGAAGTATGGCAGGGCGTCGGACGGCTCAGGTCAGGCGTTGGGGCGCTTGCCGTGGTTCGCGCCCTTCTTCTTGCGGGCGCGTCGCTTGTTGCCTCGCTTGGACATCGTGCGCACCTCCCTCTGTCGGGGCGTATCGGGCGCTCGCCAGTCTAGGTCCGGCCCCTCGGGGCCGCATCAGCGATGCGGAGGGGGCGGGGTCAGGCGGCGCTCGAGGTCCCGCAGATCCTCGACGAGCAAGGAGCGGACCCTGCGGGACATCAGGAGCGCGTCGGATCCCTGGTGTACACCGCCAGGGAGTGAACCCGCCGCGCCCTGGCGCCCATCAGCCCCCGCGGCTCAGCCGGACGGCGGGGCAGCCGCTTCCCGCGCCAGGCGCACCGGCGCCGGCGGAGCCGCGTACGCCAGCCGGCGGTGGGTGCGGACGAGCATCAGGCGCGCCATGAAGGGGTGAACGCGGCGCACCACGGACCAGTAGAGCCTGCCGCGCAGGTTGTGGGTCCGTACGACGGTGGTGAGCGTGACCGTGTCGTTCTCGATCAGGACCGAGGCGCGGAAGTCGAGGTGGCTCGCGTCCTCGCCGAGCAGCAGCTCCCTGGGCGCGCTCGCCCTGACCTCGTACGGGAGCACCCCGCGCCAGGCCTCGGGCGACGTGGGCATGCCGGGGCGGAGCGGGAGTTGCCAGGAGTCGGTGAAGTCCGGCCGGTCGTACGCCTCGTGGCCCAGGACGGCCGCCGCCGGGAACGGAACCGCCTTCGGGCGGTCCCAGACCGCCCGGTGCATCAGTCGCGCCCAGGTGCTCCGGCGCGTGGGGCGCAGGGGCCGGTCGGGAGTGGCGGCGCGGACGACGTTGTCGAAAAGTTCTTCGATCATCACGTCGTGCAGCGGTTCGATCGCCAGGGACCAGAGCAGCGCCTGCCTGATGCCCTGCTCCTCGTGGAAGACATGGGTGATGCGACAGCGGCCGGCGTCCAGGGGCTCGACGGTGAGGGTGTGGTAGCCGTCGGCCGGCGGGGGGAAGTCGAAGCGGACGGCCCGGCCCGGCTCGTACACGGTGACCCGGTACCGCACGAAGCCGTGGCCGCCGTCGGCGCCGACACCGAGGGGGCGGTCGAAGCGGAACGGGGGCCAGACCGGGCTCGGGGCGATCGGGTCGTCCGGCGACGAGAGGCGGTCGAGCAGGGCGCCGACCACCTCGGCGGGGGCTTCGACGACACGCTCGTGGACATTGCGTTCCGTGCGCATGACACACCTCCATACGGTCGCGTATGTTTAACCGTACGGTAGCGTATGGCCATGCGCAGGACAGAGGAAGGGGCCGGAAAAGGCCGCGGGCAGCATGCCGGACGCCGACGGCTCACCGCGCGGGACTGGGCCGACGCCGCGCTCGCCGCGATGGCCGAGCGCGGGCTCGCCGCCGTCGCCGTCGAGCCGCTCGCGGCGCGGCTCGGCACCACCAAGGGCAGCTTCTACTGGCACTTCACCAACCGCGAGGCGCTGATCGAGGCAGCCCTGGAGCGCTGGGAGGAGATCTGCACCGAGGAGATCATCACCGCCGTCGAGGCGGAGCCCGACCCCGAGCGGCGGCTGCGCACCCTGCTGCGGCAGGCGACGACGTCGGCCGCCGACGACCCGCTGGAGGTGTCACTGCTCGCGACCGCCGCGCACCCCCAGGTCGCCGCCGTGCTCGGCCGAGTGACGGAGCGCCGGATCGGGTACGTGGCGCAACTCTTCGAGGAGCTCGGCTTCCCGGGACCGGAGGCGCGCACCCGTGGCCTGCTGGCGTACAGCAGCTACCTCGGCCACACGCAGCTGGCGCACGCCGTGCCCCAGGCCCTGCCGCCGGCGGCGGAGAGCGACGCGTACCTGGAGTCCGTCATGGACACCCTGCTCAGACGGTAGGCGGTAGGCGGTAGGCGGCCGGGGTCGACGGGCCGGCGGAAGGCGGAACCGCGCCGCGGGGCGCCGAACTGCTCGTCACGCCGAACTGCGCCTGCGCGACGCCGCCTTCTTGGCCGCGGGCTTGGACTCCGCTGGAGACGCGCTCTTCGAGGCCGTCTTCGAGGTCGACTTCGAGGCTGACTTGGTGGTGCTCTTCGACGCCGCCTTCTTCGCCGTCTTCGCCGTGGACTTGGTCGCCGCCTTCTTGGCCGCGGTCTTCCTCGCGGCCTGCCCGGTCGACTTCTTCGTCCCGGACGGCTTGGGCGCGGCACGGCCCTTGATCGGCGTGACCTCGGCGACCTCCTCCTCGCCCCGCGCCTCCTTCGCCGCGCGCACGCTGTTCTCCAGTGCCGCCATGAGGTCGATGACCTTGCCTCCGGCGCGTTCGGCAGGCGCTTGCGTCTCCGCCGTGACCCCGCCCTCCACTTTGGCGGCGATCATGGCCTCGACCGCCTCGCGGTAGTCGTCGTGCAGGGACTCGATGTCGACCTCGCCGAGGGTGTCCATCAGGGCGTCCGCCAGGTCGAGTTCAGCCTCCCGCACGGTCACGTCGGCCTGCGGCGCCACACCCTCCGGGGCGCGGATCTCGTCCGGCCACAGCAGGCCGTGCATGGCGACCACATCGTCCACGACCCGCAGCATGCCGAGCCGTTCCCGGCCGCGCAGGGCGAACTTGGCGATGGCGACCTTGTCGCTGCGCTTGAGTGCCTCGCGCAGCAGCGTGTACGGCTTGGCGGCCGGCACTCCGTTGGGCGACAGGTAGTAGGCCGCGTCCATCTGCAGCGGATCGATCTCGGAGGAGGGCACGAAGGCGACGATCTCGATCGTCTTCGCCGTGGGCAGCGGCAGGGAGGCGAGATCCTCGTCGGTGATCGGGATCATCGATCCGTCCGCGTCCTCGTACGCCTTGCCGATCTCGGCGTTCGTCACCTCCTTCTCCTCCAGCTCGCACACCTTGCGGTAGCGGATCCGGCCGCCGTCGGCCTCGTGGATCTGCCGGAAGGACACCGAGTGGTTCTCGGTGGCGTTCACGAGCTTGATCGGGATGCTGACCAGCCCGAAGGAGATCGCACCATTCCAGATGGATCGCACGTTTCATCCCTTCTGTCCGGGATTCGTGGGATTCTCATCGTATGACGCCGATCACGGAGGTGGAGGGACGGCGGCTGGCGCTCACCAATCTGGAGAAGGTCATCCACCCCGCCACCGGGACGACCAAAGGCGAGATCCTGCACTACTACGCCGTCACGGCCGAGGCGATACTGCCCCACCTCCAGGACCGGCCCGTCTCCTTCCTGCGGTATCCGGACGGCCCCGCCGGGCAGGTGTTCTTCACCAAGAACCCGCCGCCGGGCACGCCCGACTGGGTGCGTACGGCCCCCGTCCCGCGGTCGGAGGATCCCGGCGCCCGCCAGGTGGTCGTGGACGATCTGGCGTCGCTGGTGTGGGCGAGCAACCTCGTCGTCGAATTCCACACGCCGCAGTGGCGTGCCGCGAAGCCGGCCGTCGCCGACCGCATGGTCTTCGACCTCGACCCGGGCGTCCCCGCGGGCGTCGCCGAGTGCTGCGAGGTGGCGCTGTGGCTGCGCGAGCGGCTGGCGGCGGACGGTCTGGACGCCTACGCCAAGACCTCGGGCGCCAAGGGGCTGCATCTGCTCGTGCCGCTGGCGCCGACGCCGTCCGAGACGGTGTCGGCGTACGCCAGGGCGCTGGCCAAGGAGGGCGAGGCGGCGATGCCCAAGCTGGTGCTGCACCGGATGACGCGCTCGCTGCGGCCCGGGAAGGTGTTCGTCGACCACAGCCAGAACGCCGCCGCCAAGACGACCGCCACGCCCTACACCCTGCGGGCCCGCCCCGAGCCGACGGTGTCGGCGCCGGTGACGTGGGAGGAGGTGGAGGCGCGGCGCGGCCTGACCTTCCGCCTCGGCGACATGGCGGCGCGGCTCGACCGGTACGGGGAGCTGCTCGGCCCGCTCACCGACCGGGACAGCGCCGGGCACCTGCCGTGAGCGTGCCCAGGCCGCCGGTGAAGGTCGCGGCGGCGGAGTCGGTGACCGTGCTGCCACGCGGAGCGGGCCTGGCGTACGAGCCCAAGTTCGACGGGCACCGGATGGTGGTCTTCCGGGTGAGCGGCGAGGTACTGCTCCAGGCCCGGTCGGGACGGATCGTCACGGCCGCGTTCCCCGATCTCGCCGAGGCGGCCGCGCGGCTGCCGGACGGCACGGTGCTCGACGGCGAGGTGGTGGTGTGGCGCGACGGGCGTACGGACTTCGCCGCCGTGCAGAAGCGGGCCGCGGCCACCCCGGGGCGGGCGCCGGGGCTCGCGCGCTCCCTGCCCGCCTCGTACGCGGCCTTCGACCTGCTGGCCGCGGGCGGCGAGGACCTGCGGCGGCTGGCGTACGCGAAACGGCGGGAGCGGCTGGTGGCGCTGGTGGGGCCCCTCGGGCCACCGCTCCAGCCGGTGCCGATGACGCTGGACGTGACGGAGGCGGAGACCTGGTTCGAGACGCTGCCCGCGATCGGCGTCGAGGGACTGGTGGTCAAGCGGCTGGACCAGACCTACCGGAGCGGTGCGCGCACATGGCGGAAGCTGCGGCACACCAGCAGCCGGGACGCGGCCGTGGTGGGCTTCACGGGCGGAGCGGCGCGGCCCGCGGCGCTGGTGCTCGTATTGCCGGACGACGACACCCCCGTGGTGTCGAGCCCGTTGCCCCCGGCGCTGCGGTCCCAGGCGGCGGTGGCGCTCACCGGGCGGGTGGGGGCCGGGACCGGGACGGCGGTCGCGCCGGGGCTGGGCGAGATCGGCTACCGGATGGTGGAGCCGGGGCTGACGGCGGAGGTGGAGCAGCGCACGACGCGGCACACGGTCACGACGGTGGTGCGGCTGCGACTTCCCGAGGAGATGGATTCACCGACTGGGATTGATCAAGTTTGACTAGATGCCTGGGCGGGAAGCAGCTTCGAGACGGCACGTAGCCAAATTTGATGAGCAGAGGAGACAGAGTGACGCGACTGCCCGACACCGGATACATCCCGACCGCCGAGGAGCTGGCGAGCGTCCAGGAGTGGTTCGCCGCCTACGACGCGGCGAGCGCCAAGCGCGACGTCGAGCGCATGGCGGACATGGCCGTCTTCCCGCTCAACCTGGTCAGCGACGACTCGGCGGGCAACGGCGCCTCGGCACAGTGGGACCGGCAGCAGTTCGTGCGGACGATGACGCAGGTGATGGGCGACGGCGGCAGCGACGACATCACGTTCGAGTCGGTACGGACACCCGTCTTCCTCTCGCCCGCCATGGCCGTGGTCTTCACGGACTCGACCATGACCATGGAGGGGCGGACGCAGCAGCTGCGGTACGCGGACATCCTGATCCGGCAGGACGGCCGGTGGGCGTTCCAGACCATGCTGCAGGGCGGCTGGGGCGACAACCTCCGCTGAGACGGCGCGGCATCGCCGGGCGCCGCGCGCGGTTCAGACCCCCAGCCAGGTGCGTCTGTCCCGTGCCGTCGCGTACAGCGCCTCGATGTCGGCCGGCTTCAGCACCCCGCCGAGCCGTGCCAGCGCGGGCACCTCGTCGTCCCGCAGGATGCGGACATCCTGCGGGACGGCCTCCGTCTCCAGACGCGCCGCGCCCACCACGGCCAGGACCGGCCGCACCGCCGTGGCCAGCGCGCGAGCGGCGCGCTCGGCCCGGCGGCGCACCGCCACCGCGTATCCGCTCGCCGGTCCGCGGCCCACCCGCACCACGGGTCCGGCGACGCGGACCCGGGTCCCTTGCGCCGCGAGGGCGCGTACGGCGAGGACGCCGCCGGGGCCGACGGCGAGGTGGTCGATCCGATCGGCGCCGGGCAGCGGTACACAGTGCACGGTCCGCCATCCAGCACCCTCCAGCCGGTCCAGCGCGTCACCGAGGCGCTGCTGGGCCGCCAGGTCGGCACGGCGGGGATCCTTGCGGAGCCGGGGCAGGGCAGGTGGTGGCCGCAGGTCCAGCTCGGCGTACAGGGCCTCGCCCGGGCGGTTGGGCGCCAGGTCGTCGTCCGGGTGCAGGGCGAGCCGGGCCAGCTCCGCCGAGGAGGGGACGGGCGGCGGCCCGACGGTGAGGTCACCGGTCGTATAGGGGGCGAGCGCCGCGAGCGCGTCGTCCCTGTACCGCTCCAGGACCACACTGATCCGGCCGTTGTCGGGGTCGTACCAGGCGACGGTACGGCCGCCCGGAAGATTCACGTACAGCCTGTTACGGCCCCCTGCCCGTGCGGGCGTCACCCTGAGTCCCTGCATGACAGCACCACCCCTGACCATGGGAGCAGCCATGGCGTCCGGCGGCAACATCCCGCAGTCCGGCAAGCGGCGTGATACCGGTCGCCCCGGCCGGGTCGTGGGGCACACTCTCCCCAGACACAAGGACGATGCGGGAGTTCTTGGGAGGGGGGCAACGGTGTTCGCGGGGATCGACGAGGTCGACTGGGCCTCTCTGGCGCACGCCTACGGCCCGGCAGACGACGTGCCGGAGTTACTGCGCGGACTGGCCTCCGCGGATCCCGACGAGCGGGAGCACGCGCTCGACGCGATGTACGGGGCGGTGCACCACCAGGGAGACGTCTACGATTCGACGCTCGCCTGCATCCCGTTCCTGATGGAGCTGGTGGCCGACCCCACGGTCGAGGACCGGGGCGGCATCGTCGAGCTGCTGACCAGCATCGGCGGCATCGATCTGGACGGCGACGACGAACTGGACCCGGACGACGAGGAGTTCGAGGGGGCGGCGAACTACGCGATGGCGGCCTCCGCCGTCACCGCGGGCGCCGACGTCTTCCTGGCCCTGGCCGGGGACCGCGACCGTGGGGTGCGGCTCGCGGCCCCGCTCGCGCTCGCGACGCTGCACAGCGACCCGGTGCAGGTGCTGGGGGTACTGCGGGAGAGGTTCGACAAGGAGAAGGACAACGAGGTACGGCTCGCCTTCATCGACGCGGCGGGCCGGATAGCACTGCGGCACCAGTGCCTGACGCCCGACGTCGTCGCCTGGCTGATGACGATCGGCGGCCCGGCCTACTGCGCGGGCCTGCGGCTGGGCGCCATCGCCCAGCTCGCCCGCTGCGCGCCCGCCACCCTGCCCGCGGACGTCGTGCCGTGGGTGACAGGGCTGCTGCGGGAACTGCGTGCGGAGCCCGTGGTGGTGGCAGCGGCCGCCGAGATGCCGTCGCCGCCCGTGCCGGGGGCGCAGCGCGAGACGCGGGCAGCCGCCGTCGCGCGCCGGGTCGCGCCGTGGACGGCGGACCTGCTGCGCACGCTCCACGCAGGCCTCGGCGACCGGGTGGACGACCGGATCGCGCTGCTGGCCGACCAGTTGTGCAGCCCCGACCGGGGCCAGCGGATCGACGGCGTACGGATGAGCGAGGCGCTGCTGCGGACGCTGCGCGGCGCCTACGACGAGCTGGTGGGTCTGATCGGCGAGCAGCTCGCGGATCCCGAGCCGCGGCTCGGCGACGCCGCCGCCGTGGTGCTCAAGGGGCTGTTCCAGCTCGCCGCGCCCGCCGCGGACGCGCTGATGGAGCGGGTGGCGGCCGAGCCGCACGGCTGGGTGCGCGAGTGGGACGCCGGTCCACCGACGCTCGGCGCGGCGGTCATGGCGCTGGTACGGGCGGGCGACGCGCGGGTCGTGCCCGTACTGGCCCGGATCCTGGAGCGCGAGAAGGCGCCGGGGGACCTGGGCCGGTCGCTGGACCGGCTCGGCACGACGGCGGCACCGCTCGGACCGGCGCTGTGCGACCGGCTGGCCCGCGTACCGCTCGACGACACGCTCCACGAACAGGCCGGACCGCTGCTCCACGGGCTGTCCGTGCTGCGGGCGGCCGACACGCTCCCCGGGGCCGTGCCCGCGGTGCTGCGGGTACTGCGGGGCGCTCCCGCGTACCGGCGCGAGTGGGTGACCGAGTCGGCGCTGCGGGCGCTGACCGCGTTCGGTCCCGCGGCGCACGAGGCGGTGCCGGAGCTGCGCCGGCTGATCGCCGGCCCGCACGGCGGGCGGCCCGGCGACACGGGACTCCCCGCCGCGCTGACGGCGCGGGCAGCCGGGGCGCTGTGGGCGATCGAGGGCGATGCCGATGCCGTGCTGCCGGTGCTGTGCGCGGTGCTGAACGGGCCGGACCTGGGGGCCCGGCGCACGGCCGCCGCGGTGCTCGGCGCCCTGGGGCCCGCCGGGGCGCCGGCCGCGCACCTGCTGGGCGGGCTGCTGTGGTCGGCGGAGCCGTGGACGCGGGTGGAGTCGGCCGCGGCACTGTGGCGGGTCAGCGGCGACCCGGGACGGGCGTGGCCGGTGCTGCGCCGGGCCTGGGGCGAGCAGCCGCACTCCCGGGTGCCGGTCGCGGCGGCTCTCGCGGAGATGACGACGCGGGGCGCCGAGGGCGCGGACCGGCTGGTCGACAGCGAACTGCTGTCCGTACGGCGGCACAACGCGATCGACGCGGGGGCGGGCGGCCACGACATCTTCACGGACGAGCGGCTGCTGAGCCTGTGCCGGCAGACGGTCACGGGCGGCCCCTGACCGCCCGCGGCCCCCCTGTCGGCGGCCCCTGACCGCCCGCGCCCCGACCGCCCTGCGTACGCCGTGGGCTCCTGACCGCCCGCGCCCCAACCTCGCGTACGTCATGGCCCCAGGGCGCGCCCCTGGCCGCACGTGCGCGATGCTGGACCTCTACGGAGGGAATCGGAACATGATCATTTTCGGCACCAAGGGCTACCTGTACCAACTGGCGATTCTGACGCTGGTGTGCGGCCACTGCGGCAACCCGTCGGCGCACACGCTCCGTAAGCGCGTCACGAAGTTCACGCTGTTCTTCGTGCCCCTGTTCCCCGTTTCGACGAAGTACGCGACGCAGTGCACGTTCTGCGGCGCGGAGCAGCGACTCACGGCCGAGCAGGCGGAGCAGCTCCAGGGGCAGGCTTCCTCCGCGCCGCCGGCCGGACAGCCGTCAGGCGGACAAACGGTGCGCCCGAGCGAATGAGGTCGACGGGCCGGTGATCGCCCGGTGCAGCCGCGCCGGCGCCGGCCCTGTCGGCCCGCCGTCCGGTCCGCCCCCGCGCGGAGAACGGGGAGCCCGAGCCGTACCGCCTGATGAGCAGGGGCGACCCGCCGGTTGAACTCGTCACGGACAGCACGGTGGTGACGGTCCGCGACCACAGGCCGGGGCCCTCCGCCGACATAAGGGACAAAAACTCTTACGGCTTGCTACGTTGCGTGGCATGACCGCAAAGACGGCGGAGCCCGACCCGCCCGAACCGCGCCCCGCCAAGCGGCGGGGCGTGGAGCTGTCGCTCCTCGTCTGCGCCGTCCTCATCTCCGTCTACGGCTATGTGGCCGTCGGCCTCGCCCGTCAGGGCGCCGTGCCCCCGGACACGGTGGGATACGGGGCCGGCCTCGGTCTCCTCTCCCTCCTCGCCCATCTCGCGGTACGCCGGCGCGCCCCCTACGCCGACCCCCTGCTCCTCCCGATCGCCGTCCTGCTCAACGGCATCGGGCTGGTGCTCATCTACCGGCTCGACCTGGAGACCCCCGGCGACGTCGCCGCCCCCACCCAGCTGGTGTGGTCCGCACTCGGCGTCGCCCTGTTCATCGCCTCCGCCGTCGCCCTGCCCGACCACCGGGTGCTCCAGCGCTATGCCTACGTCAGTGTCGTCGCAGCCCTCGTCCTGCTCTGCGCCCCGATCCTCTTCCCCGCCGTGAACGGGTCCCGCATCTGGATCCGCGTCGGTGAACTGTCCTTCCAGCCGGGCGAGTTCGCCAAGGTGCTGCTCGCCGTGTTCTTCGCCGCGTATCTCGCGGCCAACCGCGGCGCCCTCGCGCACACGGGGCGGCGGCTGTGGAGGCTCCAGCTGCCCGCCGGGCGCGTGCTCGGCCCGGTGCTCGCGATCTGGCTGCTCAGCGTGGGGGTCCTGGTCCTGGAGCGGGATCTCGGCACCTCGCTGCTGTTCTTCGGGCTGTTCGTCGTGATGCTGTACGTGGCCACCGGCCGGATCGGCTGGATCGCCGTCGGTCTGCTGCTCGCAGCGGCCGGCGCGTACGCCGTCGGCTCGCTCGAACCGCACGTCCACGGCCGGGTGCAGGACTGGCTCGACCCGTACGCGAGCATCGAGGCCGGACAGGGGCCCGGACAGCTCGCCCAGTCGCTGTTCGCCTTCGCCACCGGCGGGTTGCTCGGCACCGGCCTCGGGCTCGGCAACTCCGTCCTCATCGGCTTCGCCACCAAATCAGACTTCATCCTCGCCACCGCGGGCGAGGAGCTCGGCCTCGTCGGACTGACCGCCCTCTTCCTTCTGTACGCGCTGCTCGTGGCCCGCGGCTACCGCGCCGGACTCGTCCTGCGCGACGCGTTCGGCGCGCTGCTCGCCGTCGGGCTCTCCTCCATCCTCGCGCTCCAGGTGTTCATCATCGCGGGCGGTGTGACGGGGCTGATCCCGCTCACCGGTATGGCGATGCCGTTCCTGGCCCAGGGCGGCTCGTCCGTCGTCACCAACTGGGTGATCGTCGCCCTGCTCATCCGCCTGAGCGACTCGGCGAGGGCGCCGGGGCCCGAGGCCGCCGAGCCCGGCGTCGTCCTCGCGGAACCGGCGGTCGGCCGGTGACCCGCTGCATGCGGCACGCCGCCGCGTTCTGCGTGCTGCTGCTGGCCGCGCTCCTCGTCAACGCCGCACGGGTGCACCTTGTCGAGGGCCCCTCCCTCGTCGACAACCCGGCCAATCGCCGTACCGCCATCGCCCGTTACGCCGACCCGCGCGGCGACATCGTCGTCGACGGCAGGCCGGTCACCGGCTCCCGGGACACGGGCGGCCGACTGCGGTACGAACGGACCTACCTGCACGGCCCGCTGTACGCCCCGGTCACCGGCTACGCCTCCCAGACGTACGGCACCTCGCTGCTGGAGAGCATCGAGGACGGCATCCTCTCGGGCACCGACCCACTGCTCTCCCGGCTGCCGCTCTGGAACGACCTCAGCCGCGGCCGCCCGCCCGGCGGACGGGTCGTCACCACCGTCCGGGCAGCGATGCAACGCGCCGCGTACGAGGGGCTGAACGGACGCCGGGGCGCGGTCGCGGCGGTCGAGCCCGCCACGGGCCGCATCCTGGCGCTGGTCAGCAGCCCCTCGTACGACCCCGGCGAGCTGGCGGGCTCAGGAGAGGAGACCGCGGACGCGTGGGCTCGGCTGAACGGCGCCCCCACCCGGCCGATGCTCAACCGGGCGATCCGGCAGACGTACCCGCCGGGGTCCGCGTTCAAGATCGTGACGGCCGCGGCGGCGCTGGACTCGGGCGTGGTGGACGACGTGGACGCGCCGACCCGCACCCCGGACCCGTACGTCCTGCCCGGCACCAGCACCAGGCTTCCCGACGCTGCCGAGGGGTGCGAGAACGCCTCGCTCGCGTACGCGATCCAGTGGTCGTGCAACTCGGTGATGGCCGGGCTCGGGGCGCGGGTGGGCCTGTCGGGGATGGTGGAGGCCGTCGCCGGGTTCGGCTTCAACGACGCGGGGCTGCGCATCCCGGCGGCGGTCTCGCGGTCGAACTTCGACACCGACATGTCCGTGGACCAGCTCGCGCTCTCCTCGATCGGGCAGTTCAACACGACCGCAACACCCCTGCAGATGGCGATGGTCTCGGCGGCTGTCGCCGGTGGCGGCTCCATCAGGCACCCGTATCTGGTCGAGCGGGTGACCCGGGCGGACGGCTACCCGGTGGCCCAGTACGGCCCCCGGGCCTACCGGCAGGCGATGAACCCGGCCACGGCGATGCGGCTGCGGCGTCTGATGGTGCAGGCCGTCGAGGAGGGCACCGGGACCAACGCGGCGATCGACGGCGCGATCGTGGGCGGCAAGACCGGCACGGCCCAGCACGGCGTCGGCAACGCCGGTACGCCGTACGCCTGGTTCATCTCCTGGGCGCAGGGCCGGAACGCGGCGCAGCCCACGGTCGCGGTGGCGGTGGTCGTCGAGGAAGCGGTGGCGGACCGCGAGGAGATCAGCGGCGGGGGCAGCGCGGCGCCGATCGCCCGCGCGGTGATGGAGGCGGCGCTGCGAGACTGACGGCATGGATGTGGCACAGGCGCTGGAGACCATCGGACGGCTCGATCCCGCGCTCAGCGCCTTCGTCGAGGTCTGGGACGAGCGGGCTCGTGCGCAGTGGCGCGCCGTCGATCCCGGGCTTCCGCTCGCCGGGCTGCCGTTCGCGGTGAAGGGGCGGTCGGGCATCCGCCCCCGCAGTCCTTCGGGCACGGGAGGGGCCC
Organism: Streptomyces sp. ISL-10; assembly: GCF_018614575.1. Taxonomy (GTDB): domain Bacteria; phylum Actinomycetota; class Actinomycetes; order Streptomycetales; family Streptomycetaceae; genus Streptomyces. Next base: position 400,767 of record NZ_JAGGOJ010000007.1, on the reverse strand, counting down.
GCACATACGCGGCTCGCCGGCTGATCGCGGCGGGCGCGGTCCCGGTCGGGTCGACGTCGGTGCCCGGCCCCGGCACGTACTGGCAGACCTGGGGCCTGGGCGCGCACGGCCCCACCCGCAACCCCTGGCGCGCCGACCGCACCCCGGGCGGCTCTTCGGCCGGCTCGGCGGTGGCGGTCGCGACGGGGATGGCGCGACTGGCCACCGGCAGCGACGGAGCTGGCTCGGTGCGCATCCCGGCGGCATGGTGCGGGGTGTTCGGCCTGAAGACGACGAACGGGCTGCTGCCGTCGCCGGACCGCACCGGGCTCGCCTCGGCCGGTGTGCTGACACCGAGGGCCGCGGACGCGCGGGCGTATCTGCGCTGTGTGTTCGACAGCCCCGCGGAGGCCCCTGTGGACCTCCCGCTGCGGGCGGTGTGGTCGCCGGACCTGGGCTTCGCCGCTGTGGACCCGGAGGTGGCCGATGTGGCACAGGCCGCGGTGGACCGGCTGGTGGCGGCGGGGGTCGTACGCCCGGCGGGCCCGGCTCCGGCTCTGCTGGACCCGGCGGACGCGTGGTCGGCGGTGCGAGCCGGGCGGGCGGCGGCGGGGACGGCGGTACGGGAGGAGAACGACCGGCGGCTCGACGCCCTGTTCGCCGGGGCGGACGTCCTTCTCACCCCGGCGACCCCGAACCGCCCGCACGGCCACGACGGCCCCGGTCCCGACGTCTACTCCACGGCGATGACTTGGGTGTTCAACCTGAGCGGCCATCCGGCGGCAAGCATTCCGGCGGGTTTCACCAGCGACGGCTGCCCCGTCGGGCTCCAACTGGTGGCGGCGCGCGGGGCGGACGTCTCACTGGTCGAAATGGCGGCGGCGGCCGAAGAGCGGCTGATTACTGTGGGGCCATGACCACACACGAACTCGCGCAGGTGAACATCGCCCGGCTCAAACACCCGCTGGACTCAGTGCAGTTGAAGGACTTCGTCGACAACCTCGACCCGGTGAACGCGGTCGCCGACGCGGCCGACGGCTTTGTGTGGCGCATGCAGGACGCGACGGGCAATGCGACGGACATGCGGGTGTTCGGCGACGACATGATGATGGTGAACATGTCGGTGTGGCGCGACACGAACTCGCTGTCGGCGTTCATGTACCAGGGGATGCACCGCGAACTCCTGGCGCGGCGCAACGAGTTCTTCGAGCGCATACAGGAGGTCATGAGCACCCTGTGGTGGGTCCCGGCTGGCCACCGCCCGACGGTGCGGGAGGCGGAGGAGCGACTGCTGTACGTGCGGGAGCACGGGCCGACGGAGTATGCGTTCACGCTGCGGACGTCGTTCCCGCCGCCGGTGGAGGAGCTCAAAGCCGCCGGTTGACCGCGGTGAGGTCGATGCCGACGGGGTACGGAAGGTCGACCTTGGGCTGCTTGCGGTGGATCCCGCTCAACGCGTAGGCGCCGGTCGCGGGGTCGTGGACGTGGACGACCGGCAGCCCGTCGCGGGGGCGAGCTCGTAGACGTGGACGACCGGCAGCCCGTCGTCTCCTCGACGCGCCAAAGTGGGGGACGCCGGCCTGGGCGTACGTGCGGTCGACGATCTGGTATCGACCGGCCCGGCCGTCAGCCGCCCAGCCCGTCCCGGTCGAAGGCCCCGTCCAGGTCGAGGACCCGCTGGATCGCCGGTGCCATGTCGGCGGGCAGGTGCTCGGGCCTGGCGGTCATGGCCGCCATCCGCCGCCCGCCACGAGGCGTGCACCGGCTCACGGACCGGAGAGCTGAGCGCCCTCCGCGATCGCGTCCGTCACCTCGGTCACCCGCGCCTGCTCCTCGGCCGCGAACCGTTCCCGGTCCAACTGTTCGGCCGCCTCCTCGTCCTGGGACATCAGCAGATCCAGGCCTGCGTCGCCCAACTCGAGGACGCCCATGTCCAGATACGCCTTCCGCAGCCGCTCGCCCCACAGGCCGATGTCCTTGACGCAGGGCACGATGCGGCTGAACAGCAGCTTGCGGAAGAGGTGGAGGAACTCGGACTGCTCCGAGTACTCCTCAGCCTCCTTGCGCGAGATGCCGAAGTTCTCCAGGACCTCGACACCGCGCAGGCGGTCGCGCATGAGGTAGCAGCCCTCGATCACGAACTCCTCGCGTTCGCGCAGTTCGGCGTCGGTGAGCTGCTGGTAGTAGTCGCGCAGCGCCATCCGTCCGAAAGCCACGTGACGGGCCTCGTCCTGCATCACATACGCCAGGATCTGCTTCGGCAGCGGCTTGGTGGTGGTGTCACGGATCATGCCGAACGCGGCCAGCGCCAGGCCCTCGATCAGGACCTGCATCCCGAGGTAGGGCATGTCCCAGCGGGAGTCGCGCAGGGTGTCGCCGAGCAGACTCTGCAGATTGTCGTTGATCGGGTAGAGCATGCCGATCTTCTCGTGCAGGAAACGGCCGTAGATCTCGGCGTGCCGGGCCTCGTCCATCGTCTGGGTGGCGGAGTAGAACTTGGCGTCGAGGTCGGGGGCGGACTCGACGATCCGCGCGGCGCAGACCATGGCGCCCTGCTCGCCGTGGAGGAACTGGCTGAACTGCCAGGAGGTGTAGTGCCTGCGCAGCTCGCCCTTGTCCTTGCCGGTCATCCTGGCCCAGTGCCGGGTGCCGTGGAGGGTCAGCGCCTCGTCGGGCGTGCCGAGGGCGTCGTACGGATCGACCTCCAGGTCCCAGTCGATGCGCTTGGCGCCGTCCCACTGCTTGTCCTTGCCCTTCTGGTACAGGGCGAGCAGCCGGTCGCGCCCGTCGTCGTAGTCCCACGTGAAGCGTGCCGAACCGGAAGCCGGGACCTGCCAGAGTGGGCTCGGGGGCGGCTGCGTGTAGTGCTCGTACGTCGACACTGGCGGCTCCTTCGCCGGGTATCCCGTTTCGTACTCACCGATGTGCAAAGACAGTTGGCAGGCTCACATGCTGGTAGACGGATAGTCAACGAGTTGCGCGCGAGGGATTGACGAGCTTGCTGACGAGCAGTCTCATAACGGGTGACGACCGGCAACCCCCTCGCGAGGTGTCCTCAGCCATGACAACCGTGACCGAACGCGACGTGCAGCTGCTGCGTGACGCACTGGGCCCGCTCCGGGACCGCGAGCAGGTCGCCGCCCGCCTGCTCGAGGCCTCCGCGAAGCACTCCTTCGACCCCGACAAGGAGCTCGACTGGGAGGCGCCGATCGAGGACGGCAAGTGGTTCTGGCCGCCCGAGCTGGTCTCGCTCTACGACACCCCGCTGTGGCACCGGATGTCCGAGGAGCAGCGGATGGACCTGGCCCGGCACGAGGCGGCGTCACTCGCCTCGCTCGGGATCTGGTTCGAGATCATCCTGATGCAGCTGCTGGTCCGCCACATCTATGACAAGTCCCTGACCAGCGACCACGTTCGCTACGCCCTCACGGAGATCGCCGACGAGTGCCGGCACTCGATGATGTTCGCGAAGATGATCCGCAAGGCCGAGGCCCCCGCCTACCCCGTGCCGCGGATCTACCACAACCTGGCCCGCGTGCTGAAGACCGTCTCGACCACGCCCGGGTCCTTCGCGGCGACGCTCCTCGGCGAGGAGATCCTCGACTGGATGCAGCGCCTCACCTTCCCGGACGAGCGGGTGCAGACCCTGGTGCGCGGCGTCACCCGCATCCATGTGGTGGAGGAGGCCCGCCATGTGCGGTACGCCCGTGAGGAGTTGCGCCGCCAGATGGTGACGGCGCCGCGCTGGGAGCAGGAGTTCACGCGCCTGAGCTGCGGCGAGGCCGCCCGCGTCTTCAGCGTCTGCTTCGTCAACCCGAAGGTGTACGAGAACGTGGGCCTCGACCGGCGCGAGGCCGTCGCCCAGGTGCGGGCGAGCGGTCACCGGCGGCAGGTGATGCAGTCGGGCGCCCGGCGGCTCACCGACTTCCTGGACGACATCGGCGTGCTGCGCGGGGCGGGCCGCAGGCTGTGGAAGAGCTCCGGCCTTCTCGCGTAGGGCGGCGCAGGCGGCGGTTACGCTGCGGAGCATGACCAGTCCTGCTCCCGCGGCCCGCGCGTACCGACGGCTCAGCGTCGAGAAGCGCCGCGCGCAGCTGCTCGCCGCGGCGCTCTCCCTCTTCGCGCACCGGCCGCCGGACGAGATCTCGCTCGACGACGTGGCGGAGGCGGCCGGTGTCTCCCGGCCGCTCGTCTACCGCTACTTCCCGGGCGGCAAGCAACAGCTGTACGAGGCGGCGCTGCGCTCGGCCGCCGACCGGCTGGAGGACTGCTTCGCCGAACCGGCCGACGGGCCCCCGACCGCCCGGCTGGCCCGGGTCCTCGACCGCTACCTCGTTTTCGTCGACGAGCACGACACGGGATTCAGCGCGCTGCTGCGCGGCGGCAGCGTCGTCGAGACCTCGCGCACGACATCGATCGTCGACGAGGTGCGGCGGTCCGCGGCCGAGCAGATCCTGATCCATCTCGGCGCCGAGGGGGCGGGGTCCCGGCTGCGGATGATGGTGCGCACCTGGATCGCGGCCGTCGAGGCGGCGTCGCTGATCTGGATCGACGACGGCAAGCAGCCGCCCGCCGCCGAGATGCGGGACTGGCTGGTGGACCATCTGATCGCCCTGCTCGTGGCGACGGCCGCGACCGACGAGGAGACGGCGGCGGCGGTCGCGGACCTGGTGGCGCAGGAGACGGCGGACGGCGCGGTCGGCACGCTGGCCCGCCGCGTGCTGCCGGTCGTGGCCGAGGCGTCGCATCTGCTGTGACACTGGTGCGGTGAGAAGCGAGAACACCCCCTTCGTCGGCGGCCCGATGGACGGGCGCGTACTGCCGGTGCTGGTGGGCCCCACGGGCCATCCCCCGAAGTGGTACACGATTCCGGTCCCGCACGACGACGGCAGCCCGCCCACGGTCCATGCCTACCGCAGGGTCCCGTCCGGCTACACCAAACGCCTCGGCCTGCAGCGCGGCTGGATGTACGAGTACGCGCCGGAGGGCGTGCGGCGGCGTGAGCCCAGGTGGCCCTGGTCGAAGCCGAAGGGCACGCCATAGGATCACGGCACCGTGTCACCAGGGGGGATGTCGCGATGGAGCCGCTGCAGCCGGACGATCCGGCCCGGATCGGTCCGTACCGCACGCTGGCCCGTGTGCGCGAGTCGGCCAGTTCGGTCCGCTTCCTGGCCCTCGGGCCGGACGGAGAGGCGACCGTGGTCGCGCTCGTCAGGCCCGAGCTGGCCGCCTCACGCGTGTTCCGGCGCCGTTTCCGGCACGAGACCCGCAGGACGGAGCAGCTGGCCGGGGGCTGGGTCCAGCCGGTCACGTCGGACGCGGACGGGCCGCTGCTGTGGACGGCGAGCGCGTACGTCCCCGCGCTGACCCTGCGGGAGGCGATCGCACTCGCCGGCCCGCTGTCCGAACGCACGGTACGGATCCTGGGCGCGGCGCTCGCCGAGACACTGTCCCGGGTGCACGCCACCGGCACGGTCCTGCACGGCCTCTCGCCCGACACGGTGCTGCTGGCGGCGGACGGCCCGCGTCTGACGGCGCTCGGCGCTCTCGGCGCCGCGGTCGTCGCTGAGGCGGACGCGGACGGCCAGCTGACGGTCAAGCTGGGCTATCTGACGCCGGAACAGGCCACGGGTGCCCAGCCCGGACCCGCGTCGGACATGTTCGTCCTCGGCCAGCTCCTGGCCTACGCGGCGACGGGTACGACCCCGCTCGCGGACGCGGACCGGATCACGCACGGCGAGCCGGAACTGGCCGGCGTGCCGGAGCAATTGCGCCCGGTCGTGGCCTCCTGCCTGGCGAAGCCCCCCGCCGAACGCCCCCTCGCCGGAAAGGTGGCGGCGGCCCTCGCCCTGGAGGGCGCGGCAGCCCTGGCCCGCGACGGCTGGCTCCCGGCCCCGGTGACGTCGGCGCTTGCGGCCCAGGAGGCGAAGGCAAGGACACTCGCCACGGGCAACGCGGACGCGGCGGGTACTCCGGGCGTGCGGTCCCCGGGTGGGGCGTCCGTGGGCGGCCCGGTCACGGGCGGGACCGGCTCAGGCCGCGCAGCCGAGGAGGCGGGCGGCACGACCGGCCCGACCACGGCCGGTGCAAGCCCGGTCCAGCCTGCCGCGGGGGCGGACGGCGCCGCCCACGCGGCCACACACCACCACCCCGCCGCAGGGAAACAAGGCGCCGCCCAGGCTGCCGCAGGCGCAGCCGACGGGGGCCACCCGGCAACGAGCGCGGGCCACCCCCACCACGACGCCGTCGGCGCAGCGAGCAGCGCCGACGAGGTGTATGGGACCGCTGCCGCAGGCGCACACCACCACCCCGCTGCGCGGGGAACGGGCGCCGCCCGGCCCACCGCGCTCGGAGCCAACACGCCCCACCCCGCCACGGGCCCGGGCAACCCCGCCCAACCCGCCGCGGGCGACGCGGGCGACACGGGCGACCTCGGGGATCGGGCCACCGTGCTCGTGCGGCGTCGTGGCGGGCCAGACGTGCGGGACACCACCCCCATGCCCGTGAGCGACCACACCGCGCCCGCGGTGCCGGCGCTGCCCGCAGTCGTGCCCTTCGCGGGCGGGACCGCGTCGCGGCCCGAGCAGGACACCGGCGTCGCGCGGCGAGGGCTGCTCGTAGCGGCGGCGGCAGGCGTCGCCGGGCTCGTCGTCGGGGGCGGGGCTGTGTACGCCCTCGGCGGCGACAGCGAGGACAAGGCCGGGACGGGCACCCCCGCGCCCGCCCCGCGGCCCAGGCGTATGGCCGGGCTCGCGCCCGATCCGCTGTGGCGGTACGAGCATCCGGCGGCCGGGGACGGTCCCGTCGGGGCAGCCGTGTGGCGCGACCGGCTGCTGCTGGTGACGGACGGCGAGCGGATGACCGGCGTCGATCTGCGCACCGGCCGCCGCCGGTGGGAGCTGGCGGAGGCGGCGTCCGCCTCCCGTCCCGTGCCGGTGGACACCACCTTCTGTCTCGTCGACACCGCCGACGACCTGCTGTGGGTGTCGGCGGAGGACGGCAGGACCGGCCACCGCGTGGCCAAGGCGACCCTGGCGCGGCCGGGCGAGAGCCTGACGATCGGGAACGTCATGGGAACCGACGGCTCCACCGTCTGGTTCACCGGCCATGTGCGCAAGACGGTCGAGAAGACCGTCAAGAAGCGCAAGAAGAAGGTGGACGTGCGCGAGACGTACGTGATCGCCTACGACCTCGCCGGGCGCAGACAGCTGTGGCGGGCCCGCGTACCCGACGGGCGTGCGCCGTACACCCCGCTGTACCAGCTGGTCGCGGCGCGCTCTGGAGAGGTGCTCGTACGGCAGGACGGCCACACCCTCACCCCCGCGCAGCGCAAGGCGGCGAGGAACAAGACCGTGCTGCTCGCCTTCGACCGCGGTACGGGCAAGCCGCTCGCGTCCGTTCCGCTCGGCGCGGTGGGCGCGACCGCCGCCGTCACCGGGGACGCCGCGGGCCGGCTCTACGCCGCGTCCGGCGGCGAGCTGCACGCGTACTCAGGGCCGGACGGCAAGCGGCAGTGGCGGGTCACCGCGGCCGACGCCCGCGGCGAGAACGAGGAGTTCGCCTTCGGTACGGCAGTACTCCGCGGCCCCAACCTGTACGCCGCCAACCGCTACCAGCAGGTATGCGCCGTCGACACGGCCACCGGCCGGCAGCTGTGGCGGCGCTCCACCGAGGCCCCGGTGTGGCGGGAGACGCCCTCGACGGTCCTGAGCACCAGCGGCCGCACCGTCCTGGCGGGTGATGCCGCGCAGCTCACCGCCTTCTCCGCGCGTGACGGCCGACGCCTGTGGAAGTTCCAGGAGGCGGGCGCCGCGGAGGCCGAGGAGCAGGCCGCGCCGCGCTACACGGCGATACCGGCCGGGGGCCGCCGGGTCCTCGCCCGCCGGGGATCCGTCTTCTACGCCCTGCCAGTGGACTGACGGACACCGCGGGGGCCCGTCGCCACGCCGCGCCGCGCGTGCACTGTGCCTCGACGGATGACCGTGTTGCGCCGATGCGACGACTCGGCGGGCCCACGCGGCGGCTGGGGCGCATGCTCAGGCCGTGGGGAGGACGGGCCGCCCCAGGAGGCGGAGGTGATGGTGTGTCAGACAGGCTGCTGCGTACGGTCTGCGCGGGGGCGCTCATCGCCGCGACAGCCGTCGCCGGGGTCCCGGCCGCCGCCGACCCCGTTCCCGATGGCGCACCGGGTGCCGTGGCGCCCGCTTCCGGCGGCACAACCGGTGCCATGGCGCCCGCTTCCGGCGGCGAGCCGGGCGGTGCCGTCGACCGGGTGCTCGGTGATCTCGGGGACGGTGTGGTCGAGGCGCTCGTCGGGCACGGCGGGCCCACGACAGGCGCAGGCGCGCCGGTCGGCGTGCAGGGGGTGCTGACGCAGCTTCGGGCTCAGTACCGGCAGGCGTCCGAGGCGGAGAGGACGTACCGGGTCACCGCACGGGCGCTCACGAAGCAGCGCGCCGAAACCGCACGACTCGGCCGCGAGCTCGCAGCGGCGCGCCGGGCGCTCGCCGTCGGTCGTGCCGAAGTCGGGCGGATCGCACGCCAGCAGTACCAGGGCACCTCGGAACTCTCCGCCTACCTGCGGCTGCTGCTCGCCCCCGATCCGGAACAGGCGCTGGACCAGGGATATGTGATCGAGCGGGCCGCCACCGGGCGGCTGGCGGCGATGTCCCGCCTTCAGGCCGTGGAGCGGCGGGCCCGGGAGCTGGCCGCCGCCTCACGTGCGGCCCTGGACACCCAACTCGCGCTGGCGGCAGGGCAACAGCACGTCCAGGCCACCGCGACCGCCCGGCTGAAGTCCGCCGCGGCGCTGCTCGCCACGTTCTCCCCCGAGGACGTCGCCGCTCTCGGATCCGCGCCGAAGGCCCCGCGGCCCCTGCCCGGCGGTGCTGCGGAAGGAACGGGCGGTACGAGCAGGACGGACGGCACCGCCGGTCCCGTGCCGCCGACCCCGCCTACCTCGCCGGCCCCGCCGGAATGACGGCGGGGAGGGGACGGGCAGGGGAGGGGACGGGACGACGGCGGCGGGCGAATGGGGACGCCGTCAGGAGCCCTGGGCGCCCGCGACCTCGGCCAGGTAGGCGCCGGCCTTCTCCGGATCGTAGAAGAAGTTCTCGAAGTCCGCCGGGTCGTTGAACCCGTTCGCGAACCGGTTCGCGACCGGCTGGAGCTGACCGGCCGCACCGATCAGGTTCAGCACGTGCTCCGGCGGGACTCCCAGCATCGCGTTGGTCCACTTGGTGACGTGCTGCGCCGTCTCCCAGTACCTGTCGAACGTCGCCTGCATCCATGCCTCGTCGAACGGCTTGTCGCCGTGCTCGGTGATCGAGGCGAGGTACGACGCCGCGCACTTGGCCGCCGAGTTGGATCCCTGGCCGGTGATCGGGTCGTTGGCCACGACCACGTCTGCCACGCCGAGGACCAGGCCACCGCCGGGCAGGCGGCCGATGGGGTTGCGCACGGTGGGGGCGTAACGGCCGGCGAGCGTGCCGGCCGCGTCGGTCAGCTCGACCTTCGTGGCCCGCGCGTACTCCCACGGCGTGTACTTCTCCATCAGCTCCAGCGTCAGGGCGAGATGCTCGGAGGGGTCCTTGACGCCCTGGAAGACGTCGAGCGGACCGCCGGGGACGCCCTCCCAGAAGAGGATGTCCGCGCGGCCCGACGTCGTCAGGGTCGGCATCACGAACAGCTCGCCGACGCCCGGCACCAGGTTGCAGCGCACCGCGTCGTAGTCGGGGTGCTCGGGGCGCGGGCCCAGGCCGTGGACGTAGGCGACGGCGAGCGCACGCTGCGGTTCGGCGTACGGGGAACGGGCGGCGTCCCGGCCGAACATGGAGACCAGTTCGCCCTTGCCGGCCGAGACCAGCACCAGGTCGTAGGTGCGGGAGAAGTAGTCCAGGTCGGACACGGCCGCACCGTGGATGACGAGCTGCCCGCCGCGCTGGGCGAACGTCTCCATCCAGCCGGCCATCTTGACGCGCTGGTCGACGGACTGGGCGTAGCCGTCGAGCCTGCCCACCCAGTCGACGGCACGGCTCGCGTCGGGCCCGGCCACCGAGACGCCGAGACCCTCGATCTTCGGGGCCTGCGTCTCCCAGAAGTTGATGCCCAGGTCCCGCTCGTGCTGGAGCGCGGTGTGGAACATGCACTGGGTGGACATGACCCGGCCGGACCGGATCTCGTCCGCCGTGCGGTTGGACATCAGGGTGACCTCGTAGCCCCGGGACTGGAGGCCGAGGGCGAGCTGCAGTCCGGACTGACCGGCACCGACTATGAGTATCTTCCGCATGAAGGGGTGCTCCGTAGATGTTCGGGAGGCTATTCGGGGGTGACTTCGAGGGCGTGGGCGACGAGCGCGAGCAGCGACTCGATGACCGTGACGCGATTGCGGGCGTCCATGATCACCACCGGCACGTGGGGCGGCACGGTGAGGGCCTCTCGTACGTCCTCGGCCTCGTAGGCGGTCGTTCCCTCGAAGTGGTTGACGGCGACGATGTAGGGCAGCCCGCAGCTATCGAAGTAGTCGAGCGCCGGGAAGCAGTCCGGCAGCCGCCGCGTGTCGGCCATCACGACGGCGCCGATCGCGCCGCGCACCAGGTCGTCCCACATGAACCAGAAGCGCTGCTGGCCGGGCGTGCCGAAGACGTAGAGCACCAGGTCGTCGTCGAGCGTGATGCGGCCGAAGTCCATCGCCACGGTCGTGGTGACCTTGTCGGGCGTGGCGGCGAGGTCGTCGGTGTCCTCGCTGGCCCGGGTCATCAGCGCCTCGGTCTTCAGCGGGGTTATCTCCGAGACCGAGCCGACGAAGGTCGTCTTGCCCACGCCGAAACCGCCCGCGACGACGATCTTGGTGGCGGTGGGGGCGCGGGTGGTGTCCAGCTCCCACGCCTGCAGGGTCTCTTCGGGCTGCACGGCGTCCCGCGGGCGCGGGTCCGCGGCCGCCGCGAGGGCGTCCTGCGCCTCCTGGTCCTGCGGGAGGTGGGGGCGTGCCAGGAGCGTGTCAGAGGCGGCGGAGTCCACTCAGCACCCTTTCGAGCAGCGCGCGGTCGGGCTGGCCGGTGCCGTGCCCGGTCCCGTACACACGGATCTTTCCCTGGTCGGCCAGGTCGCTGAGCAGCACCCGGACGACACCCAGCGGCATCTTCAGCAGCGCCGAGATCTCGGCGACGGTACGCATACGGCGGCACAGCTCGACGATCGCCCGCAGTTCGGGCATGACGCGCGTGGAGAGGTCGCCGCCGGGCAGCTCACGCCGCTCGGGCGCGGCCTCCAGAGCGGCGACGAACGTCTCGACGAGCAGCACATGACCGAAGCGGGTGCGGCCGCCGGTGAGCGAGTACGGGCGGACCCGGGCGGGCCTGCGCCCATGGCCGCGTACGGGGAGTGTGGAGGACGAAGCGGCGGCTGTCATCGGGTGCTCTCCATCGATTTGCGCAGCTCGCTGCGGACTTCGGGGGTGAGTACGTGTCCGGCGCGGCCGACGAACAGGGCCATGTGGTACGCGACGACGCTCATGTCGCAGTCTGGTGTGGCGTGCACGCCCAGCAGGGAGCCGTCGCTGATCGACATCACGAAGACGCTGCCCTCGTCCATCGCGACCATGGTCTGTTTCACCCCGCCGCCGTCCATCAGCCCGGCGGCGCCGACGGTGAGGCTGCCGATGCCGGAGACGATGGTGGCGAGGTCGGCGCTGGAACCGCGGGGGCCGTCACGGCGCGGGGACTCGGTCGGGGCGGTGTTCTGCGCGGGATCGGAGGAGAGCAGCAGCAGCCCGTCGGAAGAGACGACGGCGACCGAGCGGACCCCTGGCACCTCCTCCACGAGATTGCCCAACAACCACTGCAGATTACGGGCTTCGCTGCTCAGCCCGAATGTGCCGGTCGCAGTCAACTGCGTGCCTCCTCGACTGTGTCCCCCGCCTCTGTCTCCGTGTCCTGCTGGTCCGTTGTCCGGGTGTGGTCGGTCTGCGGCGCGTGCTGCTCGGTGAGCGCGGTCTGCTCGCTCTGCGCGATCTCGGCCTCGGCGTCGCGGCGGCCCTCCTGCGCACCGCGGTGGAACCCACCGAGCCGGCGCCGCAGCACCTCGGGGTCGACGCCCTTGGGGCGCTCCGCGGGCGCGGTCGGGGACGCGACGGTCTTGGGAGTCCGCTTGGGCAGGCCCTTGTCGGTGACGCGGTCCCAGGTGACGTCGCCGACGGCCGGGGCGTCGCTGTCGGACGGCTGCTCGGGCAGCCGCATCGCGAACGTCTCCTGGTCGATGGCGTCGGCCCGGGGTCCGCTGTCGGCGGTCTGCTCGTGCGCGTCCGGCGCGCGCTGCTCGTCCTGCGCGTCCTGCGCGTCCTGCGCGTCCTGCGCGTCCTGCGCGACTCCGGCGGCCCGGATGGCCCGCTCGGCGGCCACGACGAACGGGTCGACGGGGAGGGCGGGGTGGGCGGCGTCTGTGGGCTCGGGCTCGGCCAGGGGGCCGGCGTCGGCGTCGGCCGACGAAGCCACGGGCGCGACCGGGTCCGCGGGCGACACCGCGCCCGCGTGGGGCTCGCGGTCCGCGTGACCCGCCGGATCGGTACCGGCGAACAGCTCCGCCCGGCCGGACGGGTCGGCGTCGGCGGCGTCGGCCGACGAAGCCACGGGCGCGACCGGGTCCGTGTGGGGCGCGCGGGCCGCGTGATCCGCCGGGTCGGTGCCGGCGAACAGGTCCGCCTCGGCCGGCGACCCGGCCGCGTCGCCGTCGGCAAACGGGCGCGCCTGGGCCGCCACGTCGGCGAAGGCGGTGTCGGCCTCGGACGACGTGGCCTCGGACGTGGCCCGGTCCGCAGGCGCGGTGAGGCCTTCGACCGGCACCACGTCACCGTGGCCTGCACGGGTCGCGTGCTGCACCGGGTCGGTACCGGCGAACGGGTCCGCCGGGGCCTGCGATTCGATCTCGGCCGACGAGGCCGCAGGCGACACCGCGTCCGCGTCAGCCTCGCGGTCCACGTGACCCGCCGGGTCGGCGCCGGCCAACGGATCCGCGTCGGCCGGCAGGTGCGCGCCGGCGCTGTCGGCCGACGAGGCCGCAGGCGCAAGCGGGTCCGCGGGCGACACCGCGTCCGCGTGGGAGTCGCGGTCCACGTGACCCGCCGGGTCGGTACCGGCGAACAGGTCCGCCTCGGCCGGCGACCCGGCCGCGTCGCCGTCGGCAAACGGGTCCGCCTGGGCCGCCACGTCGGCGAAGGCGGTGTCGGCCTCGGACGGCGTGGCCTCGGGAGCGACCGGGTCCGCGGGCGACACCGCGTCCGTGTGGGGCGTGCGGGCCGCATGCTGCACCGGGTCGGTGTCGGCGAACGGGTCCTCTTCGGCCGGCGATGCGGCCTCGGCCACCACGGCCGCGTCAGCGGCGTCGGCCGCTGCCTCGGACGACGAGGCCGCGGGCACGGCCAAGTCCCCGGGTGCCGTGGCCGGCCGCGGCGAGGGGCGGCGGGAGCTCGGGGGAAGGGCGTTGGAATTCGCCTCCGCCGCCGAGCCCGGCAGGTTCAGCGTGGGGCCCGCGCCGGAGACCGGCGCCTGCTGGGACGCGGTGGCCGGCGGACCGTCCGGCAGCAGCGCCGCCGGGACGACGACCACCGCCGTGATCCCGCCCTGCTTGTGCTCGCGCAGCTGGATCCGTACGCCATGACGCGCGGCCAGCAGCGCGGCCACCCGCAGGCCGAGGCCCTGGGTCTCGCGGCCGGCCCCCGGCTCGTACGTCTCCGGGTTCTGCAGCCGGGCGTTGACCTCCTCGATACGCGCCTCGGTCATGCCGATGCCCGCGTCCTGGACGGACAGCATCACCTCGCCGCTCTCCAGCAGCCAGCCGGACATCTCGACCTGGGCGTCCGGCGGCGAGAAGGAGCTGGCGTTCTCCAGCAGTTCGGCGACCAGGTGGCTGAGGTCGTCGGCGGCGAAGCCGGCGACCTGGGCGTGCGGCGGCAGGGACTGGATGACGACCCGGTCGTAGCGTTCGATCTCGCTCACCGCGGCGCGCAGGACGTCGACGAGCGGTACGGGCCCGACGTGGCCCTGGCCGTGCTCGGCACCCGCCAGGACCAGCAGGTTCTCGCTGTGGCGGCGCATGACGGTGGCCATGTGGTCGAGCTTGAAGAGGGTGGCGAGCCGCTCGGGATCCTGCTCGCGCTCCTCCAGCTTCTCGATGACGCCCAGCTGGCGTTCGACGAGGCCGAGCGTGCGCAGCGAGAGGTTGACGAAAGTGTGGTGGACGGTGTGGCGCAGGCGTTCCAGCTCGGTGGTGAGCTGCGCGGTGCGCTCGCCCAGCTCGGTGCGGGCCTCGGCCAGCTCGGCGGCCAGACTCTCGCGCGTGCCGATGAGGTCGCCGCGCTCGCTGTCGAGGCGCTGGACGCGTGCGGCGAGGTCGCGCAGGCTGGCGTGCACGGTATTGAGGGACCGTACGACCTGGGCGAACTCGTCGTTGCGGCCGGTGAAGCGGACCGGCTCCTCGGTCTCGGGCGACTCGGCGACCCGGGCGGCGCCGATGCGCAGGACGGCGAGCGGGCGGGTGAGGGTGCGCGAGACGGCCGCGAGGACGCCGACGGTGACGACGAGCAGTCCGCCGAGCAGCGCGATGCGTACCTCGAGTGCGGTGACGTCGTCGTCGCGGAGCTGCTCGATGCGCGCGAGACGGTCGGCGACGAGCGCGGTCTCGGCGCCGCGCATCTGCTCGATGCGGGCGGTGAGCGCGGCCTCCAGCTTGGCGCGGTCGGTGTCGCGCTCCGAGTCGGAGAGCTTGGGCTGGTCGGTGAGGCGGGCGAGATAGCTCTCGGCGGTCGTGACCTCGGGACCGGTGACGGTGGCGGCCAGCTTGTCGCGGTCGTCCTTGTCGGCGGCCCGGTCGAACTCGGCGAGCGCGGCGAGTTCGCGGACGCGGGCCTGCTGGGCGGCGGCGCTGAGCGCGTTGCGGGTGCGGGCCTCGGCGCCGGAGTCCTCGGCCCGGGTCTGTACGGGCAGGCCCGTGACCGGATCGTAGGTCAGCCGGGTCTCGGGCTGCGGGACGGACAGCGCGGCGAGCAGCAGTCCGCGGGCGGCGGACGCCTGCTCCACGGCGAGGCCGAGCGCGGCGGGCGCACGGGTGGCCTCGGCGGCGCGCGGCGGGGTCTTCTCGGCGAGCTCGTCGGCGAGGGCCTGGAGCCGGTCGATGACCGCGGTGTAGGCGCGGTGCACCTCCATGGGGGTGCCCTCGCCGTTGAGGGCGGTGCGGCGCACGGTGGGCAGCGAGGCGAGCTCGCGGCGCAGTTCGGCGTATTCGTCGGGGACGTCGGCGGCGATCTCGTCGATCTGCCGGTCGACGCGGGCGCGGAGGCTCGCGGAAAGCTTCGGCCCCTCGTCGCTGCCCGCCGCTTCGTCCTGCGACCCGCCGTCCTGCGACCCGCCGTCCTTCACCGCGCCGCGGCCGGCGGCGACGTAGGCGGTGACCTCGTCGCGCTCGTCGGCGAGGGAATGGGCGAGGGTGACGGCCTGGCGGTCGAGCTCGGCGAGGGTGACGAGGCGTTGGGCCTCGGTCAGTTCCGCGGAGGTCGCGAGGACGCCGGGGGCTCCGGCGCCGACGACGACCAGGCCGACGACCGCGACCGCGGCGACGAGCCTGCTGCGTACGCGTGTGGGGCGCCCCGTGGGGGTCACCGTGTCCTGCGCGGGCGCGGGGCTCTGCGTGGGAAACGCGGGGTTCCCTTCCGGGGACGGGAGGGTTTCGCCCTGTTCCCGCGGGGGCAAGGACGCCGCCGGGGCCGGGACCTGGAGCTCGCCTGCCGTTCCAGTGGGCCTGCCGCCCTTGCCCCGAGGCCGCTTCTTCTGCACCGGTGCTCGCAATCTTGCTTGACTCGTCCACCCATGAAGCAGAGATGACGACCGGTCACGCGCGAAAGCCCCACCCCTGGTACGGCTTCCGACCATTCCAGTGCCTTTGGGAGGGAGGCGCGCATCGGCCGCTCCGCCACCCGAACGAGTGAACAACATGCTTGAGTTGGCGAACAACTCTCCGGAACACCGAAACTCGCGGAGCCCGGCGTGTGGGTTGGACCTCACGGGCACCCTTTGGCAGGATGCGCGCCCGCAGCTTCGCACAGCGGTCCATTTGGGTCGAAGCAACCGGTCTGACCTGCCGGTACGGGCCAATGGGCGCATCGCACGGGTTTGGTGGAGGAGTCATGCAGACTGAAGGTCATGCACATCGATCTCGCCACGACCGCGGGCAGCCCTGAACGTCTCAACGAGGACTGGGCCTCGGTGGCTCTGCCCGCGTCGGGCCAGGGCGGAACGCTGGTGGTACTGGACGGCGTGACTCCGCCCCAGGGCGACACGGGATGCGTGCACGGCGTTCCCTGGTTCACCGCCCGGCTCGGCGGCGCGCTGATCGAACTGTCCGGTTCGCGGCGTGATCTCCCTTTGGCGGACGTGCTCTCCGAGGCGATCCGCCGGACGGCGGCCGCCCACCGCGGCACCTGTGACCTTTCTCACGTGCGTACGCCGCAGGCGACGGTGGTCCTCGCGCGGTGGGGCGAACCGTCGGACGAGGTGGAGTACCTGGTGCTCTCCGACTCGACACTGCTGCTGGAGTCGGCCGACGGCTCGGTCCGCGCGGTGCTGGACGACCGACTCGACCGGTTGCCCCGCGAGGCGCTGCGCACGCACGCGTCGGCCGACGCGCTGCGTAATGCCGAGGGCGGGTTCTTCACGGCGGCGGCCGACCCGGCGGTGGCGGTGCGGGCGGTGACGGGCCGGGTCGCGCGCGTCGGGGTGCGGGCGTTGGGGGCGCTGACCGACGGCGCGTCCCGCTGGGTGGACATGTTCGCCGAGGGCGACTGGGCGGCGTGCGTGGACGTGCTGCGCAAGGAGGGGGCGCAGGCTCTGATCGACCGGGTGCGGGCGCTGGAGTCGGCGGCGGAGCCGCGTACGGGCGCGATCCGCTTCAAGCTGCACGACGACGCCACGGCGGTCTTCGTCGAGTTGTGAGGCGCGAGTTGTGAGGCGCGAACCGTGAACACGCGAGTTGTGAACCGGAGCGGCGGGGGCGGCGCTGCGGGGCCCGAGCGGTGGGGCCGCATGCGTGCCGAGCCGCGAGCCGAGCAGTGAGGGATGCCGGGCCTCTTCGCCCCGCGGGACCCTCGGCCTCCGAGGTCTCCTCAGCCCTCCGCGCGCGCGTTCAGGTGATGGAGCAGCCGGGCGAGTTCGGCGACCTCGCGGCGGTCCCAGCCGGCCAGCTTGTTCCGGTAGCGGCCGCGGCGGGCGTCGCGCACATGACGGAACCGTGCCACCCCTTCGTCCGTGAGCCGCACGAGGGAGGCTCGGCCGTCGGCGGGGTCGGGCTCCCGGGTGACAAGGCCCAGTTCTTCCAGGGCCCGCAGCTGCCGGCTCATGGTCGCCTTGCCGACCCCGAAGTAACCGGCGAGTTCCGTGGCGCGCTGCTGTCCGGTCTCCTCCAGGCGGACGAGCAGGCCGTAGGCGGCGGGTTCCAGGTCGGGGTGGACCTCGCGGGCCATCTCCCCGGACGAGGCCCTCGCGCGGCGCAGGAAAACAGACAACTCCCGCTCCAAGGCGAGGAATTCCTGGTCCACACCACTTCTGTCATTGGTGTCGGCTTCACTCGCCGTACCGCTTTCGTGCACGTCAGCACCCCTCGCGCGCTTTCCTGGTGATGAAAGTTTCTTCCCGCGTCCCACGTCGCCGCAGCTCGGCAAGTATTTCGCAGGCGTAGACCAACGGCGGCAACCCGGCCCCCTTCCACGGGGTGTTCTACGTGCGTAGCTTCGTTCATGGCATGTCCACACCATGCGTTTTCCGCCATGACATGTCGACACATCGTCAAAGCCCCTCACCGAGGTCTTCGGAGGCACGCTATGCCCGTGCACAGATCCGGAACGACCGGACGCAAGCGTCTCGCTGCGGCCGGCACTCTCCTCGCAGTCCTCGCCCTCCTGCTGGTCGCCCCGAGCTCCGCCGTGGCCGAACCCAAGCCCGAGCGCGGCTCCGCGCACATGGGCATGGGCGTGATCGCCCATGACGGTCAGGGCGGCCCCCCGGGCGACACCCGCGCCATCCAGACGGAAGGCGTCGACGTCTCCAGCCACCAGGGCAACGTCGACTGGGCCGCCCTGTGGAACAGCGGCGTCAAGTGGGCCTATGTGAAGGCAACGGAAGGCACGTACTACAAGAACACGTACTTCACCCAGCAGTACAACGGCTCCTACAACATCGGCATGATCAGGGGCTCGTACCACTTCGCCACCCCCGACACGGCGACGGGCGCCGCCCAGGCGGACTACTTCGTCAACAACGGCGGGGGCTGGTCCCGCGACGGCAAAACCCTGCCGGGCGCGCTGGACATCGAGTGGAACCCGTACGGCGCGGCATGCTACGGCAAGTCGCAGTCCGCGATGGTCACCTGGATCCGCGACTTCCTGAACCGCTACAAGTACCGGACCGGGCGGGACGCGGTCATCTACACGGCGACCAGCTGGTGGACCCAGTGCACCGGAAACTACGGCGGCTTCGGTTCCACCAACCCGCTGTGGATCGCCCGCTACAACACCACGCCCGGAACGCTCCCGGCCGGCTGGAGCTACTACACGATGTGGCAGTACACCTCGTCCGGGCCCATCGTCGGCGACCACAACAAGTTCAACGGCGCCTACGACCGCCTCCAGGCACTCGCCAACGGCTGAGCCCCGGCCCCCTTCCTGTCCCGTCCCGTCCCGCCGCGCCGGACGTCACGACCAGTGCGCGGGGCGGGTCAGCCCTTCCGGCAGGCGGGTGGCGCCGTCGCCGCGGGCCGCGTTCACCTGCGGCTGTGTGAGGAAGATGCTGCCGGTCAGATCCGCGCCGGAGAGGTCGGCGTCCCTCAGATCGGCCCCGATCAGATCGGCCTGCCGCAGATCGGCGCCCATGAGGTCGGCGGCGATGAGATACGCGCCGCGCAGGCTCACCCCGCGCAGATCCGCGCCGCGCAGCCGGGCGCCCATCAGGTCCGCGCCCCTGCGGTCCTTCTTCTTCCCGTCCTTGCCCACGCCCGCTCGGACGAGCTCGCTGGAACGCAGCAGCAGCACGTTGACGTTCTGGCGGTGAGCTTCGACGTCGAGTTCCAGCAGCGCGTCGGGGTCGAGGCGGGTCAGCCCGGTGACCGTCTCCCGCTGCCGGCGCAACGCCGGGTGCACCTCGCGCGCGGCCGGCAGCGTCAGCGCCTCCTCCACGTACCGGAGCAGCTCGTGGAGCCGGCGGACGACGGGGAACACCGCGAACATCTGCCGCGCGGTGTCCGGTGCCTGCCGCCAGTCCGTGCCGCCGTAGCTGACCTGGGAGACGTGCTGGCCGGCGCCGAAGCAGTCGTAGACGGTGCATCCCTGGAAGCCGCTCGTACGCAGCCGCTCATGGATGCCGCAGCCGAAGTCCGTCCGAAGGTTGCCACAGGGCTTTCCGGCGGGCTTGTCCACGGCGAAGTCGGCGGATGCGGAGAAGGGCAGTGCGACACAGCACAGCCCGAAGCAGTTGGAGCAGTCGGCCTGCAGGGCGGTCATCCGTCCATTGTGCGGGACATGCGGACATGGCAGGGACACGGCAGAGACCCGGTACGGACCCTGTTGTCGACGCGGCACGCATCCGGCACGCGCCCGCACGCGCCCGGCACGGACCCGGCGGTCGACCCGGCACGGGCACCGGCACGCATCCGGTACACGCACAGCGGTCGACCCGGCACGGGCACCGGCACCCATCCGGCACGCGCCCGCACGCGCCCGGCACGGACCCGGCGGTCGACCCGGCACGCATCCGGTACACGCACAGCGGTCGACCCGGCACGGGCACAGTACGGACCGGCAGGGACATGGACGGACCCGGCGGGGGACCACGTGGATCGCCTCCGCCGGGCCCGGACGCCGCCGTGCGGTCAGGCCGCGGCCGTCACCGGCACCTCCGCCGGGGAAAGCGCGAGCTCCAGCACCTGCCGGACGTCCGTGACGGGGTGGACCTCCAGCCCGTCGAGGATCTCGGCCGGCACATCGTCCAGATCGGCCTCGTTCCGCTTGGGGATCACGACGGTCGTGATGCCCGCGCGGTGCGCGGCCAGCAGCTTCTGCTTCACGCCCCCGATGGGAAGCACCCGACCGGTCAACGACACCTCACCGGTCATCGCCACGTCGGTGCGCACCAGGCGTCCGGAGAGCAGCGACGCGAGCGCCGTGGTCATCGTGACGCCCGCGCTCGGGCCGTCCTTGGGCACCGCGCCCGCCGGGAAGTGGATGTGCACGCCCCGGTCCTTGAGGTCGGCGACCGGCAGCTCCAGCTCGGCGCCGTGCGAGCGAAGGAAGCTCAGCGCGATCTGCGCGGACTCCTTCATCACGTCACCCAGCTGACCGGTCAGGGTCAGCCCGGCGGCACCGGTCTCCGGGTCGGCGAGCGAGGCCTCGACGAACAGGACGTCGCCGCCCGCGCCGGTCACCGCCAGCCCGGTGGCCACGCCGGGCACCGCGGTGCGGCGCTCGGCCGGGTCCTGGGCGGACTCGGGAACGTGATGCGGCCGTCCGATGAGCGCGCGCAGCTCACCGTCGGTGATGGTGAACGGCAGCTTCCGGTCGCCCAGTTCGTGCTGGGCCGCCACCTTGCGCAGCAGTCGCGCGATGGACCGCTCCAGGTTCCGTACGCCTGCCTCGCGGGTGTACTCCCCCGCCAGCTTGCGCAGCGCCGAGTCGTCCAGCGTCACCTCGCCGACCGCGAGCCCCGCCCGCTCCAACTGGCGCGGCACAAGGTGGTCCCGGGCGATGACGATCTTCTCGTCCTCGGTGTAGCCGTCGAGCCGGACGAGCTCCATCCGGTCGAGCAGCGCCTCCGGGATGGCCTCCAGCACGTTGGCGGTGGCGAGGAAGACGACATCGCTCAGATCGAGTTCGACCTCCAGGTAGTGGTCGCGGAAGGTGTGGTTCTGCGCGGGGTCGAGGACTTCGAGCAGGGCCGCGGCCGGGTCGCCGCGGAAGTCGGAGCCGACCTTGTCGATCTCGTCGAGCAGGACGACCGGGTTCATGGAACCGGCCTCCTTGATCGCGCGGACGATGCGGCCGGGCAGCGCGCCGACGTAGGTGCGCCGGTGGCCGCGGATCTCCGCCTCGTCCCGTACGCCGCCGAGCGCGACGCGCACGAACCTGCGGCCCATCGCGTGGGCCACGGACTCGCCGAGGCTGGTCTTGCCGACACCGGGCGGGCCGACGAGCGCGAGCACCGCGCCCCCGCGCCGCCCGCCGACCACGCCCAGCCCCCTGTCGGCCCGCCGCTTGCGCACCGCCAGGTACTCGGTGATCCGCTCCTTCACGTCCTGCAGACCCGCGTGCTCGGCGTCCAGGGTCGCCTTGGCGCCCTGAATGTCGTAGGCGTCCTCCGTGCGCTCGTTCCACGGCAGTTCGAGGACGGTGTCGAGCCAGGTGCGGATCCAGGAGCCCTCGGGGCTCTGGTCGCTGGCCCGCTCCAGCTTCTCGACCTCCTTGAGCGCGGCTTCCCTGACCTTCTCCGGCAGGTCGGCCGCCTCGACGCGGGCGCGGTAGTCGTCGGACTCGTCGTCGCCGTCCTGGCCGTTGAGCTCGCGCAGCTCCTTGCGCACGGCTTCGAGCTGACGGCGCAGCAGGAACTCGCGCTGCTGCTTGTCGACGCCTTCCTGGACGTCCTTGGCGATGGACTCGGCGACGTCCTGCTCGGCGAGGTGGTCGCGCAGCTGCTCCGTGGCGAGCTTGAGACGGGCCACTGGATCGGTGGTCTCCAGCAGCTCGATCTTCTGAGCGGTGGTCAGGAACGGTGAGTAGCCGGAGTTGTCGGCGAGCTGCGAGATGCCGTCGATCTGCTGCACGCGGTCGACGACCTGCCAGGCACCGCGCCTCTTCAGCCAGTCGGTGGCCAGCGCCTTGTACTCCTTGACCAGCTCCGTGACGGCGCCGGGCAGCGGGTCGGGAACGGTCTCCTCCACCACGGCACCCTCGACCCAGAGAGCCGCGCCGGGACCGGTGGTGCCGGCGCCGATGCGGACGCGGCCGACGCCCCGGATGAGTGCGCCGGGGTCGCCGTCGGAGAGCCGGCCGACCTGCTCGACCGTGCCGAGCACACCGGTCGCGGCGTATGTGCCGTCGATACGGGGAACGAGCAGCACCTTCGGCTTGTTGCCGGAGGGACGGGCGGCAGCCTGGGCGGCCTCCACCGCGGCCCGTACTTCGGTGTCGGACAGGTCGAGCGGCACGACCATGCCGGGCAGTACGACCTCGTCGTCGAGCGGCAGGACGGGCAGTGTGAGCGGTGAGTGAGCCGTGACATCGGCAGCCATGATCTCCCCTTAGGCAGTCAAGTTGAGCTGTACCGACTCAATGCATATGAGCCCCACAATGTTCCCCGAAGGCTGTTCGCTCAGAGCGATCACCCTGCCGCACCGAGGAAGGCGCTCCGCCGGGCCTGGCGCCTGCGCCAATCGCCCTGTGTAAATAGCCCCATGCAGACATCAGTCATTACAGCCGCCTGGGTCCGCGGCTGGGTCGTGTCCCGAGGCGCGGCCGAACCCGTCGTCAGACCCTGGGGGTTCACGGTCGACGTCGGCCAGGTCGGGCACGCCACCCGGCACGTCCTGACGGCCGACGACGAGGCCACCGTGCGCAAGGTCGCCGCCGAGGTCGCCGCACCGACAGTGTGGCTCAAGGTCTTCGCCGAGCCGGAGGACGTCGTCGAATGGGCCGGCCCCGACTGGCGGGCCGGCGGGCCCGGCTGGCTGATGCACACCCGGCTGCGGCCGACGCCGGCCCCCGAGGTGCCTGACGGCTACACGCTCAAGAGCTGGAGCCGCGGCGGCGTGACCCGGCTCCTGGTCGTCGCGTCCGACGGTTCGTTCGCCGCACGCGGCCAGATCGCGCCCACCGGGGACACCGCGGTCGTCGACCAGATCGAGACGGCGGCCGAGCACCGGCGCAAGGGCCTCGGGCGGCTCGTGATGCACACCCTTCAGGGCGCCGCGCTGGAGCAGGGCGCGACGACCGGCGTCCTGGGCTGCACCCCCGACGGCCGGGCGCTGTACGAATCGCTCGGCTGGCAGGTGCAGGCCCCGCTGGTCAGCCTGTTCCACGCGCCGTCCGGCGAGTGACCGGCACGCGGGCAACTCTCGGAAGGGTCCGGTCCGGACACCAGCGCTGACGGGCGCCCGCGCTCCGGGGCCGTCGCCTCACGCACGCGGCGAGCGGCCCGGAGAACAGAGCGTGAACCGGCGGCCCGTCCCGGGGCGATAGGGAAGACGTGAGACCGATGAGCCCCTCGGGGGGAGAGCGGGAGGACGCGGCGCTGCTGCGCGCGGTCGCCCGCGGGGACACGGAGGCGCTCGGCGTGCTCCACGACCGGCACGCCGGCTGGCTGCACGCCCGCCTCTCGCGTCGCTGCGCCGATCCGGAGACGGTGCGGGAGGTGCTCCAGGACACGTTCGTGACCGTGTGGCGCTCGGCCGCCTCCCATCGCGGAGGCGAGGCCGGTGGCTGGCTGTGGGTAATCGCCGCACGCCGCCTGGTCGATGCCCAGCGCGCACGGGCCCGCCACGAACGCGTCGTCCACGAGCCGGCCGGGGTCGTGCCGTCGGCGGAGGAGCGCGTACTGGCCGAGCTGGAGTACGGGGACGTGGGCACGGCCATGGCACGGATCTCGCCGGAGCTGCGGGAGGTGCTGCGGGCGACGGTGGTCGATGGGCTGACGACCCGGGAGGCGGCGCGGCTGCTCGGAATACCGGAGGGCACGGTCAAGACCCGCGCCCTGCGGGCCCGCCGCGAACTGCGGGCGGCCCTGGGTCGGCCTGCGTGGGGAGGTACGGCGTGAACGCCGTCATCTGGCATGTCACCGATGAGCTCGCGTCCCAGTACGCCTCGGGGGCGATTCCCGAGCCGGACGCCTGGTCGCTGGAGAAGCACATCGAGTCGTGCACGCCGTGCGCGTCCCGCGTCTCGGCGGCGGTCCGCGCAGGAACGGTGGGTCCGCTGCTGGCGGAGCTACGGACGGCGCTCGTCGCGGCGGCCGCCGCCGAGCCGGTCCGCAGCCCTCTGACGGCCCGGTTGCGCGGCCGGGGCAGGCGGACGGAGCCGTACGCCGCCGGGCAGGTCCCCCTGGCACGGGCCGGGGGGCGGATCCGGCAGGCGCGGGCCGCCGGGCGGGTCCCCCGGGCATGGACCGGCCGGCGGATCCAGCAGGCGTGGCCCGCCGTCCGGCGCCTGCGGTCCGTGGGACCGGGGTTGCACCGCGCCTGGGTCGTCGCGCTGCTGCTCGTCGGCGCGGGGGCGCTCGCGCTCGGGTACGGGGCCGGCTACGAGGCCGCGCGGCCGCTGCTGCTGCTCGTCGCGCCGCTGGTTCCGGTCGCCGGGGTCGGGCTGTCGTACGGCAGGCACACGGACCCGCTGTACGAGATCGCTGTCTCCACGCCGTCCGGCGGGCTCCGGCTACTGCTGACGCGCACCGCCGTCGTGCTCGCGGCCGGCGTCCCGCTGCTCACCGCGATCGGTGCCCTGCTGCCGCCCGGTTCGGGAGGGCCCGGCGCGGCGGCGTGGCTGCTGCCCGGCATCGCACTGACCCTCGCGGCTCTGGCGCTCGGCTCGTACGTCGGCTGCCGCACGGCCGCCGCGGCCCTGGCGGCCGGCTGGCTGGCCGTCGTCGTCGCTCCCGTCCTGGCGGCGATGCCGCCGGAGATCGCCGACCGCCTCGCGCACGTCGTGGGCGGACCGACCGCACAGAGCGCCTGGGGCGGTGCGGCCGTGCTCTGCGCGGCGCTTCTCGCTCTGCGCCGTTCGTCATTCGACCACCTGGAGAAGATGTGAGCACCGCAAGCAGGGCAGAGGTGGCGGGCCTGACGGTCCGGCACCGCAGAACCGTCGCGCTGGACGCCGTCGATCTCTCGTTCGGAACCGGTGTGCACGGTCTGCTGGGCCCGAACGGAGCGGGCAAGACCTCGCTGATCCGGGTCCTGGCGACCGTCGCCGCCCCCTCCGGCGGGCGGGTGGCGCTGCTGGGACGTGACGTTTCGGGCCACCGCGAGCGCGCCGAGGTCCGGCGCGGGCTGGGCTATCTGCCGCAGGACTTCGGTTACTACCCGGGCTTCACGGTGCGCGAGTTCGTGGCCTACGTGGCCTGGCTGAAGGAGATGCGTACCGAGGCCGTGCCGGCCGCGGTGGAACGCGCCGTGGAGCGGGTTGGCCTCGGCGACCGCATCGACGCCAAGATGAAAACGCTGTCCGGCGGCATGTTGCGCCGTGCCGGCATCGCACAGGCGATCGTGAACGAACCGGAACTGCTGCTGCTCGACGAGCCGACCGCCGGTCTGGATCCGGAGCAGCGCGTCGAGTTCAGGGCACTGCTCCGGGGGCTCGGCACCAGTGCCACCGTGATCGTCTCCACCCATCTGGTGGAGGACGTGGCGGCGGCCTGCTCGGAGGTGACCCTGATCGAGTCCGGTCGGCTCGCCTTCCGCGGCACCACCGCGGAACTGACCTCCCTCGGCAAGGACTCCGGCGCGGACGAGGACGGCGACAATCCCATCGAGCGCGGCTACACAGCCGCTCTCCGCAGCCACCGCGCCGCCCGGGCGGAGGTACGCCGATGACGACCACGGCCACGCCGCCCGCGGCCACGGCCGCCGCCGCGCGGCCCGCGCCGCATCCGTTCCGCAGCGAGCTGCTGCGCGGCTCCGCGCCCTGGACAGGCCTCGCCGTCGCTGTCACGCTCTCGATCGCTCTCGCGGGCAAGGCGTCGCAGTGGCAGGGAAGTTGGGAGGAGACCCAGGCGCTGCTGCACACAGCGGGCGCGCTGCTGGGCGGTCCTCTCGCGGCCGCGGCAGGCTGCTGGCAGGGCGGCAGGGAGCGGCGGCGGCGCACGGACGAGCTGCGCGCATCGGCCGCGCGCGCCCCGCTCGCCCAGTTCCTGACGGCCTCGCTGCCCACGGCGGGGTGGAACGTGGCGGGCTACGGCGTCGTGGCGGCGGGAACGCTGGCCGCCACCTGGCCTTACACGTCCGCGGGCCGTCCGCTGATCGCCCCGATCCTCATGGACGCCGCCTTCCTGGCTGCCATGACGCTGCTGGGGCACGTCGTGGGGCGGCTGGTGGCGTGGCGGGCGGCCGCACCGGCGCTCGCCGTGTGCTGCTACGTCCTCCTCGGCATACCGTCCTACGGGACGAGCGGGGCGCGCCACCTCAGCCCGGCGTCAGCGGAGGCGATGGGCGAAATGATTCCCGTGTGGTGGCAGCCCCTGGCCGCGATCGCGTGGACGGGCGGCCTGGCGGCCGCCGCGGTGCTCGCGTACGCGGCCCGCCGCCGGTCCACCGCGCTGCTGCCGCTCGCAGCCGCGGCCGTCGCGGGGGTCGTCATCGCGCAGACCGGTGACGGCATGTGGCGCCCCCACCCCCTCGCGCAGCGCCAGGTGTGCGACACGTCGGTACGCCCGCACATCTGCGTCAACGCGCTCCGTTCCGGTCTGCTCCCCGAGGTCAGGAACGCCCTGGCTCCGCTCCAGGAGCGCCTCGAAGGGGTCGACAACCTTCCCGTGCGCTTCGAGGACCTGGTCGGGGAGCCCGGGCCGGACGAGGCACAACTGCCCATGTTGACCCCGCTGGGCTGGATCGTCGTGCGCGGCGAGTTGACCGACCCCGAGCAGTACGCATGGGAGGGGGCAGCGGCGATCACGGGCAGCCACGACGCCTGCGACGCGCGCGCCGAGGACGAGCGGGCCCGCCGGGTCGACATGGCGGTCACCGACTGGCTGGCGCCGGTTCCCGTGCGGCAGACCGGCGAGCGGGACATCTTGGAGTTGGCCGGTGAGGCGGGCGACGAGGTCGCGATCGCGCGTGTCGGGGCGGACCGGGCGGCCCGGGCCCGCTTGGCCGCCATGCCGGACGACGCCCGCCGCGACTGGCTGTCCCGCTACTTCGCCACCGTCCACAACTGCGATCCGAAGGAGGTGCCGGTCCTGTGACCGCCTTCTGCTCCCGCCCGGCCGGAGCGCTCCTGCTCGCGCGCTCGCGCGCCGTCCCGCTCGCCCTCGCCTCGCTGGCCGCCGTCGCCGTGCTGGCGGTCTGGGCGGCGTACGGGCTGGACGCCCATCTCGATCCCGGACGTCTCGTCCCGGTGGTCGCGCTCGCCCCTCTGATGGCCGCCGCGGTGATCGGCACGGGCCTGCACACACCGATGCAGGAACTGGAGCGTGCCGCGGTACGCCCCTGGTGGCCGAGGCGTCTCGTCCAGTCGGCCGGTCTCACGGCCTTCGCCTCGGCGCTGCTCGCGCTCGCGGTCATCTTCGACGACGGCACGTTCGGCCCTGCGGCCATGGTCCGCAACATCCTGGGGGCCGTCGGGGTCACGGCGGCCGCGTCCGCCGTGATCGGCGCGCGCCTCAGCTGGCTGCCCGCGTTCGCCTACCTCAGCGCGGTCTATCTGGGCGCGCCCAGGGCGCACGGCGGTGCGGCGCAGGTCTGGGCCTGGCCGATGCAGCCCGGAGACCTGCCCGGCGCGTGGGCGACGGCCCTCGCCGCCTTCGTGCTCGGCGTCACCCTCCACGCCTGCCGCGGCCCCGCCTGACCGCCGCCCCGGCCGACCCCAGGTGCGGCCGGGCCCGCGGCCGGGTAACCGCCGCGGACGCGGTCCCACCACCCGCGCCGGCCGCAACCCGGCGCCTCCCGCCCGCGGGGCCGGGGCCCGGCCGCAACGGGGCCCCGGGGCGACCCGAAACAGGTTTGTCCCGCCCCCGGCGGCCCGACAAAATGGCGGTGATCCCTGTCGTCATTCGCCCGCCGTCCGGAGGTCACCACGATGCCGTTCCCCGTCAGCGACGCCACCGTCACCCTGGACCGGCGCATGGGGCCCTACGGGGAGGTCGTGCTGCGCAGACGTGGTGACGGAGACGCGGCGGTGCACGAGATCATCGCCAACGGGTGCTTCCTGATGGACACCTCCGACGGGCGCTCCGAGCGGCTGCTGATCGACGCCGCGTACGACGCCGTGACCACCGGCAACGTCGCGCCCAGTGTCCTCATCGGCGGTCTCGGGGTCGGTTTCTCCCTGGCCCGCGCCGCCGCGAACAGGGCCTGGCGGCGGATCGCGGTCGTCGAGCGCGAGCAGGCGATCATCGACTGGCACCGGTCGGGGCCGCTCGCCGCGATCTCCGGTGAGGCCCTCGCCGATCCACGCTGCGTGATCCTTCACACGAACCTCGTGACATATCTGCGGACCACGGACGACCAGTACGACGCACTGTGTCTGGACATCGACAACGGGCCCGACTGGACGGTCACCGAGGACAACGGCGAGCTGTACTCCCCTGCCGGACTCGCCGCCTGTCAGGGGGCGTTGAGGCCCGGGGGCGTACTCGCCGTGTGGTCCGCACAGCCCTCCGCCGCATTCGAGGATGCGTTGCGGAATGCCGGATTCACCGGGGTAAGAACCGAAGAGATCCGCCTTGCCCGAGGAGTACCGGACGTGGTCCACCTCGCTGTTCGCCCTGCGTAGCCGGGACCCCTTCGATGCCCTTACGCTGCTGGGACACACACGGGATCTACCTCGATCCGGATTCCGTGCAGCTAGCGGTGAAACAGGTACAGGGGCGGGGCGATGGAGCAGACACACACCACGCACAACGGGGTCGCGGCCACCCCCGGGGCCCAGCGCCGGGTGCTGGTCGTCGAGGACGACGCCACGATCGTGGACGCCATCGCCGCCCGGCTGCGGGCCGAGGGCTTCCTGGTCCAGACGGCCCTCGACGGCCCCGCGGCCGTGGACGCCGCCGAGGCGTGGCAGCCCGATCTGATGGTCCTGGACGTGATGCTGCCGGGCTTCGACGGCCTGGAGGTCTGCCGGCGGGTTCAGGCACAGCGTCCGGTGCCGGTGCTGATGCTCACCGCCCGTGACGACGAGACGGACATGCTGGTCGGTCTCGGCGTCGGCGCGGACGACTACATGACGAAGCCTTTCTCGATGCGCGAGCTGGCCGCCCGGGTGCACGTGCTGCTGCGTCGCGTGGAGCGCGCGGCGCTCGCCGCGGTCACGCCGCGCAGCGGCATCCTCCGCCTGGGCGAGCTGGAGATCGACCACGCGCAGCGCCGGGTGCGGGTACGGGCCGAGGACGTGCATCTCACCCCCACCGAGTTCGATCTGCTGGTGTGCCTGGCGAACACCCCGCGTGCGGTGCTCTCGCGTGAGCAGCTGCTGGCCGAGGTGTGGGACTGGGCGGACGCATCCGGCACCCGCACCGTCGACAGCCACATCAAGGCGCTGCGCCGGAAGATCGGCGCCGAGCGGATCCGCACGGTCCATGGCGTCGGGTACGCGCTGGAGACGCCGGCGCCATGACCCCGCGCCCCCGCGGCCGAATGCGCGGGCGGCTGGGTGCCGCCTCCATCGCGATCTCGATCAAGACCAAGCTCAGCACGCTCGTCGTCGTCTCGGTCTTCATCACGACCGGTCTGCTGCTGATGGCCTTCCACAGCAAGACCGAGATCCGCTTCATCACCGTCTTCACGATCATCGCCACCCTGCTGATCACACAGTTCGTGGCGCACGGCCTGACCGCGCCGCTGGACGAGATGAACACGGTCGCCAAGGGGATATCGCACGGGGACTACACACGCCGGGTGCGCGGCG
This sequence comes from Streptomyces sp. ISL-10, assembly GCF_018614575.1. Classification (GTDB taxonomy): domain Bacteria; phylum Actinomycetota; class Actinomycetes; order Streptomycetales; family Streptomycetaceae; genus Streptomyces. The sequence goes on along the minus strand of NZ_JAGGOJ010000007.1, from coordinate 371,153 downwards.
CCGACCGCCGCGACGAGCTGGGCGACCTGGCCTCCACGATCAACCGCATGGCCGACGACCTGGAGGCGGTGGACCGGCACCGCAAGGAGCTGGTCGCCAATGTCTCGCACGAGCTGCGCACCCCGATCGCGGCGCTGCGCGCCGTGCTGGAGAACGTGGTCGACGGGGTCTCCGCCGCCGATCCCGAGACGATGCGCACGGCGCTGAAGCAGACCGAGCGCCTCAGCCGGCTCGTGGAGACGCTGCTGGACCTGTCCCGGCTCGACAACGGTGTGCTGCCGCTCAAGGCCCGCCGCTTCGAGGTGTGGCCCTATCTGTCCGGTGTGCTGAAGGAGGCGAATCTCGCATCGTCCCAGCGGGGCCTCGCCTCCGGCTCCGGCCACCACACCCGTACCGACGTCCACCTGCACCTGGACGTCTCTCCGCCGGAGCTGACCGCGCACGCGGACGCCGAGCGGCTGCACCAGGTGGTGGCGAACCTCATCGACAACGCGGTGAAGCACTCGCCGCCGCACGGCCGCGTGACGGTACGGGCCAGGCGCGGCCAGGGCCGGGAGTCGCTGGACCTGGAAGTGGTCGACGAGGGGCCCGGCATCCCGGAGCAGGAGCGTCACCGGGTCTTCGAGCGGTTCAACCGGGGCCAGGTCGCCTCACCGCACGGTCCGGGCAGCGACGGCGGTACGGGGCTGGGGCTGGCGATCGCACGCTGGGCGGTGGATCTGCACGGCGGCCACATCGGAGTGGCCGAATCCGCCCGGGGCTGCCGGATCCGCGTCACTCTGCCGGGGATCCCGTCACCGAGAGGTTGACGTAGGGTTCGAACCGGAGGGGCTTGTTCTGCGTGTATGCGGGCAGGGCTTGTTCCGGAGGAGCGAAAGACTGCAGGCCACAGGGCTGCAGCCGCGATGAGGCCTATCCTCACAGAAGCGGAACTTCGCCTGTTTCCCGCCATTCACAACCCCGAAACCCGCCTTTCGGTGTGACTTGCACGACGATGACCCGCCCGGCCTGCACCTCCCGGCCAGGGAGGCGTAGCCTTTATTTCCGCTGTCCATCACCTTGTGAAGCGGAAGAGGGCGGTTCTCGCCGTGTCGTCTCAGTCCCCCAGTAACTCGAGCATCTCGACCGACCAAGGCAAGCAGGGCCAAAACCCTGCCGCCGCGTTCGGAGCCAATGAGTGGCTCGTCGACGAGATCTACCAGCAGTACCTCCAGGACCCGAATTCGGTCGATCGCGCCTGGTGGGACTTCTTCGCCGACTACAAGCCGGGCGCTGCCGGCGCGGCGGACAAGGACAAGTCGGCGGCAGCCGCCGCGGCCCCCACCACGACCCCGAGCGCGCCGGCCGCGCAGGAGGCGGCACCCGCACAGGCCGCCTCCGCCGCCCCGGCGAAGCCCGCTGCCCAGCCCGCCGCTCCCGCGCAGGCCGCCCCGGCCCCGGCCGCTCCGGCCCAGCCCGCGGCCCCGGCGCCGAAGGCCGCCCCGGCGAAGCCCGCCGCAGCCGCCAAGCCCGCCGCCGCGCCGGAGACCGAGGCCCCCGCCGGGCCCGAGCTCCTCACGCTGCGCGGCCCGGCCGCCGCGGTCGCGAAGAACATGAACGCCTCGCTGGAGGTGCCCACGGCCACGTCCGTGCGCGCCGTCCCGGTGAAGCTGCTGTTCGACAACCGCATCGTCATCAACAACCACCTCAAGCGGGCCCGGGGCGGGAAGATCTCCTTCACCCACCTCATCGGCTACGCGATGGTGCAGGCCATCAAGGCCATGCCGTCGATGAACTGGAGCTACGCGGAGAAGGACGGCAAGCCGACCCTGGTCAAGCCGGACCACGTCAACTTCGGTCTGGCCATCGACCTGGTGAAGCCCAACGGCGACCGCCAGCTGGTCGTCGCGGGCATCAAGAAGGCCGAGACGCTGAACTTCTTCGAGTTCTGGCAGGCCTACGAGGACATCGTCCGCCGCGCCCGCAACAACAAGCTGACGATGGACGACTTCACCGGCGTCACCGTCTCGCTGACCAACCCCGGCGGCCTCGGCACCGTTCACTCCGTGCCGCGTCTGATGCCCGGGCAGTCGGTCATCATGGGCGTCGGCTCCATGGACTACCCGGCCGAGTTCCAGGGCACGTCGCAGGACACCCTGAACAAGCTGGGCATCTCCAAGGTGATGACCCTCACGAGCACGTACGACCACCGCGTCATCCAGGGTGCCGCGTCGGGCGAGTTCCTGCGGATCGTCGCCAACTTCCTCCTCGGCGAGGAGGGCTTCTACGACGAGATCTTCGAGTCGCTGCGCATCCCCTACGAGCCGGTCCGCTGGCTCAAGGACATCGACGCCTCCCACGACGACGACGTCACCAAGGCCGCGCGCGTCTTCGAGCTGATCCACTCCTACCGGGTCCGCGGCCATGTCATGGCCGACACCGACCCGCTGGAGTACCGCCAGCGCAAGCACCCCGACCTGGACATCACCGAGCACGGCCTCACCCTGTGGGACCTGGAGCGCGAGTTCGCCGTCGGCGGCTTCGCCGGCAAGTCGATGATGAAGCTGCGCGACATCCTGGGCGTGCTGCGCGAGTCGTACTGCCGCACCACCGGCATCGAGTTCATGCACATCCAGGACCCGAAGCAGCGCAAGTGGCTGCAGGACCGGGTGGAGCGCCCGCACCACAAGCCGGAGCGCGAGGAGCAGCTGCGCATCCTGCGCCGGCTGAACGCTGCGGAGGCCTTCGAGACCTTCCTCCAGACCAAGTACGTCGGTCAGAAGCGGTTCTCCCTGGAGGGCGGCGAGTCCGTCATCCCGCTGCTCGACGCGGTCATCGACTCGGCCGCCGAGTCGCGCCTGGACGAGGTCGTCATCGGCATGGCCCACCGCGGCCGCCTGAACGTGCTGGCGAACATCGTCGGCAAGTCGTACGCGCAGATCTTCCGCGAGTTCGAGGGCAACCTCGACCCGAAGTCGATGCACGGCTCCGGCGACGTGAAGTACCACCTGGGCGCCGAGGGCACGTTCACCGGCCTCGACGGCGAGCAGATCAAGGTCTCGCTGGTCGCCAACCCCTCCCACCTGGAGGCCGTCGACCCGGTCCTCGAGGGTGTCTCCCGCGCCAAGCAGGACGTCATCAACAAGGGCGGCACGGACTTCACCGTCCTGCCGGTCGCCCTGCACGGTGACGCGGCCTTCGCCGGCCAGGGTGTCGTCGCCGAGACCCTGAACATGTCGCAGCTGCGCGGTTACCGCACCGGCGGCACGGTCCACATCGTCATCAACAACCAGGTCGGCTTCACCGCCGCCCCGGAGTCGTCGCGTTCGTCGATGTACGCGACCGACGTGGCCCGCATGATCGAGGCGCCGATCTTCCACGTGAACGGCGACGACCCGGAGGCCGTGGTCCGCGTCGCGCGGCTCGCCTTCGAGTTCCGCCAGGCGTTCAACAAGGACGTCGTGATCGACCTCATCTGCTACCGCCGCCGCGGTCACAACGAGGGCGACAACCCGCAGTTCACCAACCCGCAGATGTACAACCTGATCGACAAGAAGCGCTCGGTGCGCAAGCTGTACACCGAGTCGCTGATCGGTCGCGGCGACATCACGCTGGAAGAGGCCGAACAGGCGCTCCAGGACTTCCAGGGCCAGCTGGAGAAGGTGTTCGCGGAGGTCCGCGAGGCCACCAGCCACCCGGTGCCGGAGCATGTCCCTGCCGTGCAGGCCGAGTTCCCGGTCGCGGTGAACACGGCGGTCTCCCAGGAGGTCGTCAAGCGGATCGCCGAGTCCCAGGTCAACATCCCCGACCACATCACGGTGCACCCGCGCCTGATGCCGCAGATGCAGCGCCGCGCGGCCTCCGTCGAGGACGGCACGATCGACTGGGGCATGGGCGAGACGCTGGCCATCGGCTCGCTGCTGATGGAGGGCGTCCCGGTCCGGCTGTCCGGCCAGGACACCCGCCGCGGTACGTTCGGCCAGCGCCACGCGGTGCTGGTGGACCAGCGGACCGGCGAGGACTACACCCCGCTGCTCTACCTGACCGAGGACCAGGCCCGTTACAACGTCTACGACTCGCTGCTCAGCGAGTACGCGGCGATGGGCTTCGAGTACGGCTACTCGCTGGCCCGCCCGGAATCGCTGGTCATGTGGGAGGCGCAGTTCGGTGACTTCGTCAACGGCGCGCAGACCGTCGTCGACGAGTTCATCTCCTCGGCCGAGCAGAAGTGGGGCCAGCACTCCGGCGTCACGCTGCTGCTGCCGCACGGCTACGAGGGCCAGGGCCCGGACCACAGCTCCGCGCGCCCCGAGCGCTTCCTGCAGATGTGCGCGCAGGACAACATGACGGTCGCGATGCCGACCCTGCCGTCGAACTACTTCCACCTGCTGCGCTGGCAGGTCCACAACCCGCACCACAAGCCGCTGATCGTCTTCACCCCGAAGTCGATGCTGCGTCTGAAGGCGGCGGCGTCGAAGGCGGAGGAGTTCACCACCGGCGGCTTCCGCCCGGTGATCGGCGACGAGTCGGTCGACCCGGCGGCCGTCCGCAAGGTCGTCTTCTGCGCCGGCAAGGTCTACTACGACCTCGACGCCGAGCGCAGGAAGCGCGGTGTCACGGACACGGCGATCATCCGGCTGGAGCGCCTGTACCCGCTGCCGGGTGCGGAGCTCCAGGCCGAGATCGCGAAGTTCCCGAACGCCGAGAAGTACCTGTGGACGCAGGAGGAGCCGGCGAACCAGGGTGCCTGGCCGTTCATCGCGCTCAACCTGATCGACCACCTGGACCTGGCGGTCGGCGCGGACGTCCCGCACGGCGAGCGCCTGCGCCGCATCTCGCGGCCGCACTCCTCGTCCCCGGCCGTGGGCTCGAAGAAGCGCCACGAGCAGGAGCAGGAGCAGCTGGTCAACGAGGTGTTCGACGCCTGACCGGCTCCCGCACGACGAGGCGGCCCGCCACCGATGCGATCGGTGGCGGGCCGCCTCGCTCGGTATCGGCCGTGGGTCAGCCGGGCTCGGTCTCGAAGACCCGGGAGGTCGCTGGGACGGGGACGCCGCACCCCCGCCTGTCCGGCAGCAGGGCGACGGCGGTCGGCGGTCGGCATCTGCTCCTATCCTGGTAGAGCACATTTCACAGATCCCATCGGAGTGCTCCCTTGTATTTCACCGACCGCGGCATCGAGGAACTGGAGAAGCGGCGCGGCGAGGAAGAGGTCACGTTCGAGTGGCTGGCCGAGCAGCTGCGCACGTTCGTGGACCTCAACCCGGACTTCGAGGTCCCGGTCGAACGCCTCGCGACGTGGCTGGCCCGCCTGGACGACGAGGACGACGACGAGTAACCGGCGCTGCCGCCCGGACATGCCGCTGACGCGGGGACCCCGGGGCGTCCGGATATGGCGCGCCCCGAGGGCGTACCCGGATAAGACGACGCCGATGCCGGGGCCGTCCGGCCCGGCTCTGGCGGTGGCGGTGGCGGTGGCGGCCCGGGGGCACCGCAGATGCCGAACCGCGCCTCCGATGCGCCGCTGACTCCGGGCGCATAGGGCCGCGTGCGCGGCCCACGCCGCCCACCGCTACCCGGCCTCGTCGCCCCCGGCCCCGCTGAAACCGCGCCGTCGGGCCACCCCGCCCACACCGCGACCGTGGCGCCCCGCGCCACGAGAGGGCGGGCACGACCGCGGTTCGCCCCACTCCCCGACACCGGCCCTGTAGGCCCCATTCCCGAGCCCCGGGGCAGCAGCGCCCCCACCGCCGACGCCGCCTCGGCCCTTGACAACCGAAAACCGCGATATATCGTGTCCATCAGGAGACGCGATATGTTGCGTCGCGGCCGGCCCTTGGAGGTCACCACCATGGCAGAAACGACATGGGAAGTCGCCGAGTCCCGGAAGCTCACCTTCGACGACCCGGTCACGACGCTCAGCGTCCGCATCGTCAACGGAACGGTCAACATCGTCGGGACCGACGAAGGTTCCACACGCCTCGAGGTGTCCGAGGTCGAGGGCCCCCCGCTCCTCGTCACCAGGAACGGCTCCACCCTCACCGTCGCCTACCAGGACCTGCCCTGGAAGGGCTTCCTCAAGTGGCTCGACCGCAAGGGCTGGCACCGCAGCGCGGTCGTCTCCCTCGCCGTGCCCGCCGAGGCCGCCGTCGAGGTCGGCGTCGTCGGGGCGAACGCCGTCGTCTCCGGCATCCAGGGCCCCGCCGTCGTCCGGGGGGTCACGGGGGACACCATCCTCGTCGGGCTCTCCGGCGCCGTCCGCGCCGACACCGTCTCCGGCAATCTTGAGGCCCAGTCGCTCAGCGGCGACCTGCGCTACAACTCCGTCTCCGGCGACCTCACCGTCATCGCCGGCTCGGGCCGCTCCGTGCGGGCGGACTCCGTCAGCGGGGACATGGTCATCGACGTCGACGCCGCCGGCGGACCGACCGACATCACGCTGACCACCGTCTCGGGCGAGGTCGCCATCCGGCTGCCCCACCCCGCCGACGCCCGGGTCGAGGCCAACACCGCGAGCGGCGCCGTGTCCAACGCCTTCCACGACCTGCGCGTCAACGGCCAGTGGGGCGCCAGGCAGATCACCGGGACCCTCGGCGCGGGCACCGGCAGGCTCAAGGCCACCACCGTCTCCGGCTCGATCGCGCTGCTGCGCAGACCACCGGCCGAGGAGGACGAGGCGTACGCCGACGCCCCGACCGGGAAGGTTCTCTGACATGCCGCCTGTATTCGCCCATGGCCGCCTGCGGCTCTACCTGTTGAAGCTGCTGGACGAGGCTCCGCGCCACGGCTACGAGGTCATCCGCCTCCTGGAGGAGCGCTTCCACGGCCTGTACGCGCCGAGCGCGGGCACCGTCTACCCGCGGCTGGCCAAACTGGAGGCCGAGGGCCTGGTCACGCACGCCACCGAGGGCGGTCGCAAGGTGTACTCGATCACCGACGCCGGCCGTGCCGAACTCGCCGGGCGCAGCGGTGAACTGGCCGATCTGGAACTGGAGATCCGCGAGTCCGTCTCCGAACTCGCCGCGGAGATCCGCGACGACGTGCGCGGTGCCGCGGGCAAGCTGCGCAGCGAGATGCGTGCCGCTGCGAGCGAGACCCGCAGGCAGTCGTCCGGCGCCAGGGGCGCGCAGGGCGCCAAGGTTCCCGGCGACTTCAAGGACTTCGGCGATTTCGGCGACTTCACGGACAAGGAGTCCTGGCGGGCGGCGAAGGAGGAGCTGCGCCGCGCCAAGCAGGAGTGGAAGGAGCAGGCTCAGCGCGCGAAGGACGAGTCGCGCCGGGCGCGCGAGGACGCCAAGCAGGCGCGCCGGCAGGCGCAGGAGGCGCAAGAGACCGCCCGCGCCGAGATGCAGCGCATCGCCAAGCAGGTGCAGGACCAGGTCCAGGACCACTTCGCGCGCAGCGACTGGCCCACCGGGGTGCGCGAGGGCCTTTCGGAGCTGGCGGGCCGGCTCGGCGGTCTGGCGCGGGGCACGGCCTGGCCGCCGTATGTGCAGCCGGACCCGGCCGACGCCGACCCCGACTGGGCGAAAGACACGGTGGACGCCGGGGATTCGGCCGATCCGGCGCGCGATCTGGAAAGGCTGCTGGACCGCTTCCGGGACGACGTACGGGACGCGGCACGCGACCACGGCGTGACGCGGGAGCAGCTCGGCGAGGCCCGCCGGCATCTGTCGACCGCGGCCGCGCACATCGGCGCGCTGCTGCGTGCCCCCAAGGAGCACGAGGAGCGCAAGGACCACAAGGCGTAGAACGGTCCGGGGCAGGGGGCCGGGACCCCGATCCGGCCCCGGACCCCCGCACGGTCACGGGCAGGTGTGCTCCTGCGGCCCCCAGACCCGGCGCACGTCGTCGCGCGCGATCATCCCGCACAGCAGCACCGTCTGCGCTCCCGGCGGGCCGCCGCGCTCGACCGCTATCAACTTGTTCTCGGTGACCCGGCCGCCGCCCGCCGCCCCGTGCGCGTCGATCCGTCCGGTGGCGCCGTCGAACCCTCCGCCGCCGAGCCCCTGGTAGAGCACGGCCTGCAGCAGCCTGCGGTCGAGGCGCTCGTCGTGGCCGCCGGTGCCCCGCCACGCCTGGTCGACGCCCTCCGCGAGATAGCGCATCGCGTCCCAGGCGAGCGCCACATGGGCGTCCTGCCGCATCGCGCCCGTCCGGGTGCCGTGGTCCTTCTCGTACGTGCGGTCGTACGCCGCGAGGAAGGCCGCCGCCTCGCCGCTGACCTCGGCGAGCGCCGGGGCGCGGCCGTGCGAGACGTAGTACAGGCTCAGTCCCGAGAAGACCTCCCAGGGCCGCCGCTCCTCCGTCAGGGCGTTGGTGACGTCGTCACCGCCGAGCACGCTCACCTCGGGACAGTCCCGGGCGTCACGGGTCAACTCGCCCAGGAACAGCTGGAAGTGGCTCCCCCGACCCGCCCAGACCACCGCCGTGCGCGGCTCCTCGGCCACCGCCCGGCACACCTCGCGCGCCAGGTCCTCCACCGCCGAGACCGGGGTGCCGGCCGGGGACCCGGGCAGCGGTGAGGGCTCGGGTGCGTCCGTCGGCGTGTACAGCAGCGACTCGGTCCGCTTCTCGCCGTACGCCGCCCGGAAGGCCGTCGCGAGGCTCGCGCTGTACGCGTCGGAAGGATCGGCGATGAGCCGCACGCGCACTGCGGGCTTGTCGTCCACCATGGGTGCGTGCTCGGCGAACGCCGCCATCACCTGCCCGGCGCGGGTGTCGGTCGGCGCGGTCTGGTAGTAGTGCCCGCCCTGGCGCAGCAGTTCGTCGGCCGTGCCCGAGGTGCCGACCATCGGCAGGCCGGCCTCGTCGAAGATGCGCATCGCCTCGTAAGTACGGCGCCGGCTCTGTCCGAAGCCGATCACTCCGACGATCGTGTGGTCCTTCCCGGCCAGTTCGACGATCCGGTGGGCCACAGCCGGGGCGTCCTTGAAGCGGTCGCCGGCGTTCGCGGCGAGGACGCGCAGCGGGACCCGCTCTCCGGAGCGCAGGGCCTGTCCGTTCGCATACGCCTGGGCGAGGGCCAGGCCGCGCAGTTCGGCGAGGGTGCCGCCGCGGACCGCGTCCTCGGCGTCCTTGCCGCCGCTGAGCGGGCCGAAGTAGACGACGGTGCGGGCGTCCGGTCGCGGGTCGTCGTCGTCCCGGCCCGAAAGCTCCTTCTCCACTTCCTTGTTCTGCCGCTCGATGCGCTGCAGCACATCCCGTACGGCGCGCTCGCTGTCGCCCGTGCCGAACGACGCCGCTCCTTCCGCGACGCCGACACACTGCCCGTCGGTGCCGAGGAAGGTGGAGCCGAGGCACGGGTCGGGGCCGACCCGGGTGAACGGCACGCCCGCCACGAGCGCCGCGGTGACCGCGATGGCGAGCACGCCCACGGTGGCCGACATGGCCACTTCGGCGCCGGGCCCCCAGTGTGTCGCGGGCGGAGCGAGCGTGGGCCAGCGGCCCAGCCAGTACGTCGCGGCCTGGTCGTCGGCGGGTCCGTCGGAGACCGGCACGACCATTCCGGACGGCCGCCCCGGCGGAGTGCCCCGCTGGGCGATGTTGGCCAGGTCGGCTCCGGCGGCGGACAGGCCCGGGACCTCGATGTCGGGGATCCGGCTGGCCAGCGTGCGCACACCGGCCGCCACCGCGACGACGGAGGTGCAGCGCAGGTCCTCCATGGCGGAGCGCAGTTCCCGCAGGAAGCGCTGGACACGCGACTCGGCCGGACCCGCCTCCTCCACCAGCAGCACGAAGCGGCTGACGCGCCGGCGCCGCCAGGGGTTGAACAGCCGTTTGCGGGCGGCGGCCTCCAGGTCGGCGAGCAAGGCGTGCACCAGGATCCGGTCGAGCTGCTCGGGATCGCCGTCCGGCCCGCCGCCGACCAGGTCGAGGGCCGACCGGAAGAAGTCGGAGGGCGGCGTGCCCTGTTGTTGGCGCACCCACTCCGCGTACCAGCGGCGGCCTCCGGAGCGGCTCCTGCCCAGCATCCGGCGGCCGGCCCGTCTGCCGTACAGGGCGCGCGGCAGCCGCTGGAAGAGCGGTCCTGCGATGAAGTTCCACAGCAGTTCGAGCAGGGTGCCGCCGTTGGCCTGGTCCCGGCCGCCCAGCCACCACAGCCCTCGGGCGAGCGCCGACACCTGCCGGTGCTCGGCGTAGCAGTGGTCGCGCAGCTCCCCGGGGCGGCGCTCCATCAGGCCGCCGACGGCGGGCGCGGTGACGACGGCGCGCAGCAGCCGGTAGGACGGCAGGCCCAGCCGTCCCGTGCCCGGCGGCATGGTCGCGTCCAGCTGGAAGGTGATCTGCTCGAACAGTTCCAGTGGCGGCGCGGCCGGGTCCGCGGTGGACTCGTCCAGGCAGGCGTGCGGGGCCAGCCTGCCCTCGCGCCCCCGCAGCCGGGAGCGCAGGCCGGTGACGATCCGGCGCCCCGCCCGCCCGTCGCCCGGCTCGCTCAGCAGCACCACCGGCACGCGGCTGCGGCTGCGGCGCGGCTCCACCACGAGTTTGTCGAAGGCGTCCACGAACCGTTCGACGCCCGGATAGGCCGGAATCCGACTCTGCTGATCCCCCGTTGCCATGATCTCCTCCCCCTTCACGTGCGATCACGTGAGTGTCAAGGCTCGTGCCCCGCACCACTGTTGCGCAACCGCCGCCCGGCGCACGCACGTGGTGCGGGGAGTTCATCGTGGTGTGCGCGCGGTGACCCGGACGGTGACCTGTGCGCCGGGCCGCGCGTACACGCGTGCGGTCGTCGCGCGGTCCGCGGGCAGCAACGGCGTGGCGGTCCGGGCGGGTCCGGTCACGTCGATGCGCCAGCCGCCCGGCCGGGGCGGCACGGAGATCTCGGTGGGGCCGCCGTGGGCCCGGTACGCCAGCAGGTAGGTCGCACTGTCCGGTTCGAAGGTCTCCGCGCTGATCCCGCCGGCGACGGCGGGGGCGTACGGGGCGGCGGTCTGCTCCTTGTTCGTACGGAAGCACCCTTCGTCGTCGACGGCGCAGTACCCGCCGCCGTAGCACCAGACGTAGCCCGCCCAGCCGGAGCCGTAGCGGTTCAGGGACGCCAGTGCGTCGCGGTAGAAACGGCCCATGTGCGGAAGGGAGTTGTTGAGCGGCCCCCACTCCCCCACCACCACCGGGACCCGGTACTGCCGCGGGTAGACGGTGACGGCCGACTCGTACGCCTCGATCCAGCCCTGAGAGGGGTCGTAGTCGGCGCCTGCCTCCATCGCGGTGTTGTAGAAGTGGGGGGGCGTAGACGGCCTTCGGGTCCTCGATCCGGCCCAGGCCGGTGGGGACGCCCTCCCCGACGATCGGGGTCGGTTCGAAGAAGATCCAGTTGTCGTCGTCGGCGGAACGGACCGCGTCCGCCAGGCGGTTGTACATCGGGGTGAGCTGCTCGCGCTCGATGCGCCGGGCCGCCGCCGGCAGGTCCTCGCCCGGCGCGATCTCGCCCATGGGCTCGTTGATCAGGTCGTAACCGATCACGGCCGGATGGTCCTCGAAGCGTCCGGCCAGCACCCGCCACATGTCCGCCTGTGCGCGCCGCAGGTCCGGGTCCTCGTAGAGGTGGGTGAACGCGCGCTGCACGGCGGGCTCGAAATACTCGGCGAACCAGTCGTCGGGGTGCGGGGTGAACGGCAGCCCGTCGGTCCTCGTGGCCCACCGAGGGATGCCGCGGTGCCCGAAGGCGGGCCCGAAGACGTCCTGGTGGGCGTCGATCAGGACCTGGATCCGGTGCTTGTGCGCCCAGCCCAGGACGCGTTCGATCTTGCGGAGGTATGCCTCGCTGTAGTGGCCCCGCTCGGGCTCCAGGTCGTCCCAGAAGACCAGCAGCCTGGCGAAGCCGAAGCCCTGGGCGCGCAGATCGCGGAAGTGGCGCTCGGTGATCGCGGACAGGGCGTCCTCGCCGCGATGGGTCTTGTCCTCGACGTTCCAGCCGCGCAGGGTGAGGACACGGCCCCGGTCGTCCGTGAGCCGGGGTATGTCCGGGGCTGCGTCCCGGTCGTCCGTGAGCCGGGGTATGTCCGGGGCTGCGTCCCGGTCGTCGGCGCTCCGCGCATGGGCGGCTGACGTGGACAGGACGGCGACGCAGACGAGGGCGGCGAGCAGACGCTGGCGCATGGGACCTCCGGCACGGTCGGTCGGCAGTGCCGGAGATCCCATCAGCAGAACTGACGGTCCATCAAGGGGGCGTCAGCGAGGTGTCAGGACGATCTTCCCGAACAGGTCGCCGGAAGCCAGCTTCTCGAAGCCCTCCCTGGCCCGGTCCAGCGGCAGCACCTGGTCGATCACCGGCCGGACGCCGGTCGCCGCGCAGAACGACAGCAGGTCCTCAAGCTCGTCCTTGGAGCCCATCGTCGAGCCCACGACCTTCAGTTCCAGGAAGAAGATCCGGGTCAGCTCGGCGTGCGAGGGCCGGTCGCCGCTCGTCGCACCGGAGATCACCAGCGTGCCGCCGGGCCGGAGCGACTTGACCGAGTGGGACCAGGTGGCGGCGCCGACGGTCTCGATGACGGCGTCCACGCGCCGGGGCAGCCGCGCGCCGGGCTCGTACGCCTCCTCGGCGCCGAGGTCGACCGCCCGCTTGCGCTTGGCCTCGTCCCGGCTTGTGGCGTACACCCGCAGGCCGGCCGCCTTGCCGAGCACGATCGCGGCGGTGGCGACGCCGCCGCCCGCGCCCTGCACGAGGACGGAGTCGCCCGGGCGGACACCCGCGTTGGTGAACAGCATCCGGTACGCCGTCAGCCAGGCGGTCGGCAGGCAGGCGGCCTGCTCGAAGGTGAGCTCCTTCGGCTTCGGCAGCACGTTCCAGGAGGGGACGGTGACCTGCTCGGCGAAGGTGCCCTGGTAGCGCTCGGTGAGGATGGAGCGGGGCTCGTCGGGTCCGACGCCATGACCGCTCTGGCCGATGACGGAGTGGAGGACCACCTCGTTCCCGTCCTCGTCGACGCCGGCGGCGTCGCAGCCGAGGATCATCGGCAGCTTGTCCTCGCCGAGGCCGACCCCGCGCAGCGACCACAGGTCGTGGTGGTTGAGGGAGGCGGCCCTGACGTTCACGGTCGTCCAGCCGGGACGGGCCTCGGGGGCGGGTCGCTCGCCCAGTTCGAGTCCGTTCAGCGGCTGGTCGCGGTCGATGCGGGCGGCGTAGGCGGCGAACATGACCTTGAGACTAGGACGGCCGAGTGCGTGGCGGAACCGGGCACCGGTGTGACGCGCGTCCCGATCCGCCGCGCCTCGGCTGTCCCAGAACAACCGTACGGCCCCATGAATCCGGTGAATCCGGTGAATCCGGAATCCGGTGAACCGGAACAGGCCGTGCCGCACCCCCGCACGGAGTACGACACGGCCCGCTTCCACCGCGCAGGACGCAAAGGCGCGTCAGCGCCGGGCCACGCCCTCGGCCCGCGCCGCCGCCGCGACGGCCGCGGTGACCGCGGGGGCGACCCGCTCGTCGAACGGGGACGGGATCACGTAGTCGGCCGACAGCGCGTCACCGACGACGTCGGCCAGCGCGTTCGCCGCCGCGATCTTCATGCCTTCGGTGATACGGGAGGCCCGCACCTGGAGCGCGCCCGCGAAGATGCCCGGGAAGGCGAGGACGTTGTTGATCTGGTTCGGGTAGTCCGAACGGCCCGTCGCCACGACCGCCGCGTACTTGTGCGCGACGTCGGGGTGGACCTCGGGGTTGGGGTTGGCCATGGCGAAGACGAACGCGCCCGGTGCCATCGACGCGACCGCTTCCTCGGGCACCGTGCCGCCGGAGACGCCGATGAAGACGTCCGCACCGGCGAGCGCGGTCTCGAGGGAGCCCGACAGGCCCGCGCGGTTGGTGATCTCGGCGAGCTCGCGCTTGACCGGGGTCAGGTCCTCGCGGTCACGGCTGACGATGCCCTTGCGGTCGGCGACCGCCACGTCACCGAGACCGGCCTCCAGCAGGAACTTCGCGATGGCCACACCGGCCGCGCCCGCGCCGGAGATGACACCGCGCAGGTCACCGAGACCGCGTCCGGTCAGCTTGGCCGCGTTGCGCAGGGCCGCGAGGGTGACCACGGCGGTGCCGTGCTGGTCGTCGTGGAAGACGGGGATGTCGAGGCGCTCCTGGAGCTTGCGCTCGATCTCGAAGCACCGCGGCGCGGAGATGTCCTCGAGGTTCACTCCGCCGAAGGACGGCGCGAGGCGCACGACGGTCTCGACGATCTCGTCCGCGTCCGTGGTGGCGAGCGCGATCGGAACCGCGTCCACCCCGCCGAACTGCTTGAAGAGGATCGCTTTGCCCTCCATGACCGGGAGGGATGCCTCCGGGCCGATGTCGCCGAGGCCGAGCACCGCGGTCCCGTCCGTCACGACGGCGACGACCTGTGACTTCCAGGTGTAGTCGTAGACGAGCTCGGGCTGCTCGGCGATAGCCGTGCACACCTTGGCGACACCAGGTGTGTACGCGAGGGACAGGTCGTCCTTGTTCCGCACGGGCACGGTGGCCTGGACGGCCATCTTGCCGCCGCGGTGCAGCGCGAAGGCCGGATCGAAGGGCTCGTCGGCACTCTCCGTGTTGGCCTTGTCGCTGCGAGGATTGACGATCTCCGCTGCCATTGGTAGACCCCTTAAGTCTTCATCAGTTGAGGGTGGCCACTCCTGGTTGAGGAGGGGTGGGCGGGCACCGCGTCCGTCCCCTGCACCAGGCGGTTGGCCCGCCCCGGCAGGGAGTGGTACGTACGCGCGGGCGCGCCGCACAACGCGCCCTGAGCCCCGGATGAGGGGTGTAAGGATCCTTCTTACCCGAGAGAGCGCACCTCGGACGAGTCGGTATCGGCACGGTGACGCGCTTCATACCCGTAAATCGGGACAACTCGGCCAGGTGACGTGAACCCGTCTAGATCGCGAGACGACGGGAGATTTTCCGGTCGGAAGAAGGCAATCCAGCGAAAGGTGCGGCCATGATGGACCGGCTCGCGGGGGTTCGGGGGTGACCCGTTATCCGATTTTGACATGCGCGTCCCCCTGAATGAGCCAGTCCGAATGGCAAGATGCCGAAAACACACCGGCTGGCGACACTCGAAGATGAGTGCACGGCTGCACGTAACGCCCCTCTTACTCATGCCGGAGGACCCCGATCATGACCGCAAGCTTCACCCGTCGTACGACTGCCGCCAGGTCCCGGATCGCCGCGCCGGTCTGTGCGATCGCGGTCGCCGGCTCGCTGATGCTCACCGCCTGTGGTGACCAGACGAACTCCGGATCCGACACCGCGCAGACCGAGGGCACGAAGTCCACGAGCGCCCCGCTGTTCGACAAGCTGCCGAAGAAGTACCAGGACTCCGGTGTCATCAAGGTCGGCACCGACGCCGCGTATGCCCCGATGGAGTACGAGGAGGGCGGCAAGATCGTCGGTATCGACCCCGACATCGCCGCCGCCATGGGCAAGGAGCTCGGCGTCAAGTTCGAGTTCACGAGCGGCACCTTCGATGGCCTGATCTCGTCGCTCAACACGGGTCGCCAGGACATCGTCATGTCCGCCATGAGCGACACGAAGGCCCGCCAGGAGGGCCTTGACGACAAGGGCAAGAAGACCGGCGAGGGCGTCGACTTCGTCGACTACTTCAACTCCGGCGTCTCCCTGCTGGTGAAGAAGGGCAACCCGGAGAACATCCAGTCGCTCGACGACCTGTGCGGCAAGAAGGTGGCCGTCCAGCGCGGCACGACCTACCACGACACCTTCAAGGCGCAGGCCACCAAGTGTGAGAAGGCCGGCAAGGGCAAGCTCACCATCGAGGCGTTCGACACCGACGCCGAGGCCCAGACGCGCGTGAAGTCCGGCGGCGCCGTCGCCGACCTCAACGACTACCCCGTCTCCGCGCACATCGCGAAGACCGCGGGCGGCGGCAACGACTTCGAGGTCGCGGGCGGCCAGACCGAGGCCGGTCCGTTCGGCATCGCCGTCGACAAGGACAACACCCAGCTCCGCGACGCGCTCAAGGACGCCCTGAACGCGATCATCAAGAACGGCGAGTACACGAAGGTCCTGGAGAAGTGGGACGTCAAGAACAGCGCCGTGACCGAGGCCACGATCAACGCCGGCAAGTAAGCGGCGTCCTCGCCTCAAGCGTTCACTGAAGGGCAGTCACTGTGACTGACAAGTTCCACAAAACACCCGCCGATGAGCCACCAGTGGACTCGGCGGTCGACAAGGGGGCCTACACGCCCCCTGAGCAGATCAAGGCCATCCCCGTCCGGCACTGGGGACGCTGGGTCAGCGGCGTCGTCGTCGTGGCCCTGCTGGGCACACTGGCCTACTCGTTCTCCCAGGGCGATGTCACCTGGGGGACGGTCGGCGACCTCATCTTCGACGACCGGATCGTCGCCGGCATGGGCAGCACGCTGCTGATCAGCGTCCTGTCGATGCTGATCGGTCTGATTCTGGGCGTCGTCTTCGCGGTCATGCGGCTGTCGAAGAACCCGGTGACCGGTGCGGTGGCCTGGCTGTACATCTGGTTCTTCCGCGGCACGCCCGTGTATGTGCAGCTCCTGCTGTGGTTCAACCTCGCGCTGATCTTCCCCGTCCTCAACCTTGGGTTCTACAAGGACGAGATGGTCGACGTGATGACCCCGTTCATGGTCGCGCTGCTCGGCCTGGGTCTGAACGAGGGCGCGTACATGGCCGAGATCGTCCGGGCCGGTATCCAGTCCGTCGACGAGGGCCAGAGCGAGGCGTCGCACGCGCTCGGCATGTCCAGCGGCAAGACCATGCGCCGTGTCGTTCTTCCGCAGGCGATGCGCGTGATCGTGCCGCCGACCGGCAACGAGTTCATCAACCTGCTGAAGACCTCCTCGCTGGTCTCCGCGGTGCAGTACACCGAGCTGCTGCGCGCATCGCAGAACATCGGCTCCACATCGTTCGCGATCATGGAGACCCTGCTGGTGGCGTCCGTCTGGTACCTGGCGCTGACCAGCGTGTTCAGCGTCGGCCAGTACTACGTCGAGCGCTACTACGCGCGCGGTTCGCTGCGGCAGCTGCCGCCCACTCCGTGGCAGCGGGTCAAGAAGAACCTGTTGCCCGTCATCGGTAACAGGGGAGGTGTCCAGGCATGACCGCGATGGTGAAGGCCGAAGGCGTCCACAAGTCCTACGGCGCCGCCCACATCCTGCGCGGCATCGACCTCGAAGTCGCCCCGCGCGAGGTGTTCTGCCTGGTCGGCCCGTCCGGCTCCGGAAAGTCCACCTTCCTGCGCTGCATCAACCACCTGGAGAAGATCAACGCCGGCCGGCTCTCGGTCGACGGCCAGCTGGTCGGTTACCGGCAGAAGGGCGACAAGCTCTACGAGCTGAAGGACCGCGAGGTCGCGGCCCAGCGCCGGGACATCGGCATGGTCTTCCAGCGCTTCAACCTCTTCCCGCACATGACCGCCCTGGCCAACGTCATGGAGGCCCCGATCCAGGTGAAGGGCGAGGCCAGGGCTGTCGCCCGCGCCCGGGCCGAGCGGCTGCTCGACCGGGTCGGCCTCGCCGACAAGGCCGGGAACTACCCCTCCCAGCTCTCCGGCGGCCAGCAGCAGCGCGTCGCCATCGCCCGTGCGCTGGCGATGGAGCCGAAGCTGATGCTCTTCGACGAGCCGACCTCAGCCCTCGACCCGGAGCTGGTGGGTGACGTCCTCGACGTCATGCGCGGCCTGGCCGAGGACGGCATGACGATGATCGTCGTGACGCACGAGATGGGCTTCGCGCGCGAGGTCGGCGACTCGCTGGTCTTCATGGACGGCGGCGTGGTGGTCGAGTCCGGCCACCCGCGCGACGTCCTGGGCAACCCCCAGCACGAGCGCACCAAGGCGTTCCTGTCCAAGGTTCTCTAGGCCGGTACGACAGAAGGGGCGGTACGGACTTTCGTCCGTACCGCCCCTTCTGCATGCCCGCCGGCTACTTCAGCGCCAGCACCAGCGCGTCGCTAGGCGACGCCCACACCGCCCGGGCCTCCTCGAAACCCGCCTCGCGCAGGGTGCGCGCGTGCCAGTCCGGAGACGGTATGTCGCCGTCGGCGTGCTCGCCGTAGATGCGGAAGCGCTCGGCCGTCGGCTCGGCGAGGACCGGGTCCTGCGCGGCGAGGGCCCACCAGTCGGCCCAGTCGACCGCCCCGACGGCGCGGGCGCGGTCCATGCCGGCGTGGCGGTGGGCGCGCTCCGCCGCGTTGATACGGGGCGTGGACTCGTCCTTCATGCGGTCGGCGTTCATGAACACGCCGCCGTCCCGGACCAGCCCGGCGAGCCGGCCGTAGAGCGCGGTGAGCGGCTCGCTGTGCAGCCAGTGCAGGGCGGTCGCGGTGAGCACCGCGTCGTACGAGGTGTGCGGCAGGGCGGCCGTCCAGTCCGGGGCCTTGAGGTCGGCGGTGACGAAGGTGACGCGCTCGTCCCCGGCGAAGTACCCGCGGGCGATCGTCAGCAGGGCGGGGTCGAGGTCGACACCCGTACTGGTCGCCTTCGGGAACCGCTTGAGCAGCCGGTCCGTGATACTTCCCGTACCGCAGGCGAGGTCCAGCACCCTCGGCTCGGTGCCGACCGTGGCCTCGACCATGTCCAGCATCACCCGGAACCGCTCCTCGCGGTCCGGCAGGTACCACTCCTGCTGCCGGTCCCAGCTGTCCTGCCAGGCCCGCCAGTCGGTACCGGTATCCGTACCCGTCCTCGTCTCCACCACGAAACCCCCTCGTCCGTAATACCCTCGAAGCAAAAGCAGCTGTTACGCCGACACTAGACCGTCGCGGTAAGGACTACAAGTGGAACTGGCCTATTACTCGGACTACGCCGTACGCCTGGTCAACACCGAGGAGCCGGGCCGCAACAGGGACTCGCTCACCTCCGTCGAAGCAGTCCGCGAACTGTTCGGCCCCGCGCCACAGGCCGGACGCCGCGCCACGGACTCGGACGTCACCCGCTTCCGGTCCGTCCGCAGCCGGCTGCGCGCGGTCTTCACCGCCGCGGACGCGGGCGAGGAGACCCAGGCGGTGGATCTGCTCAACTCGCTGCTGCTGGAGTTCCCGGTGAGCCCGCAGATCTCCGGACACGACCACCGCGACGAGGACGGCCGCCCCAAGTGGCACATGCACCTCGCCGACCATCCGTCGAACGCGACTGCGGGATACGCGGCCATCGCCGCGATGGGCCTCGCCTTCCACCTGACCGAGTACGGCGTCGACCGCCTCGGCCTGTGCCAGGCCGCGCCCTGCCGCAACGCCTACCTCGACACCTCGACCAACCGCTCGCGCCGCTACTGCTCCGACCGCTGCGCCACCCGCGCCAACGTGGCCGCCTACCGGGCCCGCAAGCGCCTGGAGACCGAGCGGTCGGCCGGCACGAGCCGCACAGCGGAGACGACCCAGGACGCCACGTAGAACGGGGTGCGGCGGCGCCCCGGCAGCATGGGTCGGTAGCGGGCGCGCACGCGCGCGAGCACCAGTTCGTCCGGCACGGCGCCGAACGCGCGGCTGTCCACGACCTCGTCGTTCGGATTGTCCCCCAGCACCCACCAGCCGCCGTCGCGCCGCTCGATCAGCCGCTTCACGATGAGCAGGTCCTGCTGCAGTGGATGACGCAGCACGGCGACATGCCCCGGCCGCACCTCCGCGCCGTTGTGCACGAGCAGTTGGTCACCGTGCCGCAGCGTCGGATACATCGAACGGCCGGTCACCTCGGCGATGCCGAACGGCGCCCTCGCCTGACTCGCCTGCTCACTCATCGGCCCCTCCGGCTCCACCGTATGTTCCGCCACCGGTCCCATGGTGACCCCGGACTTTTGCCCTAAGCCCCTGGGGGCACTCGCGAAAACCCGTCTGCCACGGAGTAATCTCCCACCTGAGAAGACGATCACGAGGAAGGACAGCTCAATGCTCTCCCGCCTGTTTGCCCCCAAGGTGAAGGTCAGCGCTCACTGCGACCTGCCTTGCGGTGTCTACGACCCGGCCCAGGCCCGCATCGAGGCGGAGTCGGTCAAGGCCGTCCAGGAGAAGTACCAGGCCAACGAGGACCCGCACTTCCGCGCCCGCGCCACGGTCATCAAGGAGCAGCGCGCGGAGCTCGCCAAGCACCACGTCTCGGTGCTGTGGAGCGACTACTTCAAGCCCCCGCACTTCGAGAAGTACCCGGAGCTGCACCAGCTCGTGAATGACGCCCTGAAGGCCCTGTCGGCCGCGAAGGCGTCGACGGACCCGGCGACGGGCCAGAAGGCTCTGGACTACATCGCCCAGATCGACAAGATTTTCTGGGAGACCAAGAAGGCCTGATTCTAGGCCGTCTGACCTGCGGTTTTCCTTGATCGCCCGGTCGTCCTGTCCGCACCCGGTCCGTCCATGACGGACCGGGTGCGGTTTTTCCTGCCCGGCGCGGCATTGCATGGTCATGCGATTAGTTGCATACTCTTGCTATGTCCAAGGTCCTCACCTCCCTCCCCACCGGCGAGCGCGTCGGCATTGCCTTCTCCGGCGGGCTCGACACCTCGGTCGCCGTCGCCTGGATGCGCGACAAGGGCGCCGTCCCGTGCACGTACACCGCCGACATCGGTCAGTACGACGAGCCGGACATCGCGTCCGTGCCCGGCCGTGCCTCGGCGTACGGCGCCGAGATCACCCGGCTCGTCGACTGCCGTGCCGCGCTGGTGGAGGAAGGGCTGGCAGCGCTCGCCTGCGGCGCGTTCCACATCAAGTCGGGCGGGCGCCCGTACTTCAACACCACGCCGCTGGGGCGCGCCGTGACCGGCACGCTGTTGGTGCGGGCGATGCTCGAGGACGGGGTGCAGATCTGGGGTGACGGCTCCACCTTCAAGGGCAATGACATCGAGCGGTTCTACCGGTACGGCCTGCTGGCCAACCCGCACCTGCGGATCTACAAGCCCTGGCTGGACGCGGACTTCGTCACGGAGCTCGGCGGCCGCAAGGAGATGTCGGAGTGGCTGCTCGCGCACGGGCTGCCGTACCGGGACTCGACGGAGAAGGCGTACTCCACGGACGCCAACATCTGGGGCGCCACGCACGAGGCCAAGATCCTGGAGCACCTCGACACCGGGATCGAGACGGTCGAGCCGATCATGGGCGTGCGGTTCTGGGACCCGTCGGTGGAAATCGCCACGGAGGACGTGACGGTCGGCTTCGACCAGGGCCGCCCGGTCACCATCAACGGCAAGGAGTTCGCCACCCCGGTCGACCTCGTCATGGAGGCCAACGCGATCGGCGGCAGGCACGGTCTGGGCATGTCCGACCAGATCGAGAACCGGATCATCGAGGCCAAGAGCCGCGGCATCTACGAGGCACCCGGCATGGCGCTGCTGCACATCGTCTACGAGCGCCTGGTCAACGCCATCCACAACGAGGACACCGTGGCCGCGTACCACAACGAGGGCCGGCGGCTCGGCCGGCTGCTCTACGAGGGCCGCTGGCTGGACCCGCAGGCGCTGATGGTGCGCGAGTCGCTGCAGCGCTGGGTCGGCGCGGCGATCACCGGTGAGGTGACCCTGCGGCTGCGGCGCGGCGAGGACTACTCGGTCCTCGACACCCGGGGCCCGGCGCTCAGCTACCACCCGGACAAGCTCTCCATGGAGCGGACCGAGGACTCGGCGTTCGGCCCGGTGGACCGGATCGGCCAGCTCACCATGCGCAACCTGGACATCGCGGACTCCCGTGCACGGCTCGAGCAGTACGCGGGCCTGGGCATGGTCGGCACCGATCACCCGACGCTGATCGGCGCCGCACAGGCGGCCTCGACCGGTCTGATCGGCGCCATGGACGAGGGCGGCGCCCAGGTGATCGCCTCGCGCGGCGAGGGCACGGCCGAGGAGACGATGCTGGACCGCGCCGCGATGGAGTCCGGCACGGACTGAGACCGGTCATCGGTCGTACGCACCTGGGCAGCGGGCCCCGGCGGATTCCCTTCCGCCGGGGCCCGCTGTCTCGTAAGCCCGGGACTCAACTCGCCATGAGCGTCAACGGTTTCGTTCGATGCTCTGGCAGCCGGTGCGCACGCGCGAGAACAGCGGCGCGCCACGGAAGCCCTCGATCCGGCGCAGTTGCGCGGTCAGCGACGGCCGGCTCGCCCGAGCCACCAGGCGGCCTTGTGCAGGCTGCCGATGTCGGCCATGGCGCACAACACACGCACGTGCCTCACCTCGAACTCCATGCCGTCGGACGTAGGGCGGCTCAACTGCCGCACCGCACACCGTTCTCGGGGCGGCGCCGTGAACGGAAGTGGGTCACGCCTGGGCCGGCTCGCGGTCCCCGAGTTCCGCGCCGGGCGGCAACTGGCCCCGGATACGGGCGAGTGCGTCGTCGAAATCGCCGTCCGCCACGCCCGCCTCATACGCGGCTCCGCCGCAGTGCAGCGTCAGATTGAGCTCCGCTCGGTCCGGCCCGGCACCGTCCTGCGCGAGCTCGCCCAGTGTCAGCAGGCAGCCGAGCGTCGCCTGCTGCACCTCGCCGTCCACCTGGACAGGCAGCGGCATGTCCCATTCCAGTACGCAGGAGGCCAGCACCCCGCCCCCCTCCGCCCACAGGGCGGCGAAAGTGACGCCCTCGTACTCAACACCTCTGATGCGCGTACGCACTTGGCCGTCGGCCGCGGTTATCGTGACCGCTTCCGCGCCGGCCCGGTCGCGGTACCAGCCCGCCCAGACCTCAGTCGACTCCGATGACATGCGCGGACTGTAGCGGTAGGCCCGTCCCCGACGCGCAGGAGGTGCCGCTTAGACGCCCGCCGGCCTGCGCGGCGGGCGTCGGCTCACTTCTTGCTGACCTCTTCGCCGGATGTGTCGCCGCCCTCGTCGACACTCAGGGGACAGTCGGGGTTGCGGCACGGCCCCGGTTCCCAGACGGGGACGAACGCCCCGAGTGTCTTGTGCCGTTTGACGACCGTGCCGACAGGCTTGCCGCAGGCGGGACAGACAGGTTCTCCCTGCGTGCGGCGCGGGACTCGTTGCGACCCATGTCCTTCACTGTCCATATGGCCAGAATATGCCGCTACGGGCGCCTCGGACAGCGGGACGGCCACCGTCAGTCCTGCCCCGTGTGCTCCACTTCGGGCTTCCTGGCGTACTTCCTGACGACCGCACCGTTGTCGAAGGAGCGCAGGGATTCCAGTGCGAAGTCGGCGAGCCGGAACGGGGCGGAGAACATCGGCATGCCCGCACCCAGCACGACCGGGTACGTCTTGATGACGAGTTCGTCGACCTCGCCGATCAGCTGGCCGGCGAGATGCGCACCGCCACAGAGGTAGATGCCGAGGCCGTCCTCCTTCTTCAGGTCCCGGACCGCCGCCGCGATGTCGCCGGAGACGATGCGCACGTTCGGATCCGGCGACTGCGTGATGCTGTTCGACGCCACGTACTCGCGCAGATGCGCGTACGGGCTGGTGACGCCGATCCGCAGGGCCAGGTCGTAGCTGGCGCGACCCTGGATGATCGTGTCGTACTCGCGGTTGGGCTCATCGTCGATGCCGAAGGCCCGGCGGGCCGCGGTCGGCAGGGTGTCCGGCGCCTCGTTCTTCAGGTACTCGACGAAGTCGGCGGTCAGATGGCGGGTGAAGAAGTCCGCCTCACCGTCCGGGGCTCCGATGAAGCCGTCGATCGACGCGGCGACGAAGTAGCTGAGCTTGCGCAAACCTGATCCTTTGGTCGGGGGTGAAGCCGGCGGCGGCCCGGCACATGCGCCAGGACTTACCACTCCAGCCATAGTGCTGCGTCTGTAGTGGTCACTGCAAGGCTGTTTCACGACGGGATTCGGAGGCAATAGTTCCGGTCGTCAGGGGCTCGGCACGCTGCGAGCGGTACGCGCCCCGGCCCCGGCACACTGAGGGCCGCACGCCCACGGCCCCGGCGCGCCGTATGCGGTACGACCGCCCACCTCAGCGAACGCGCCGCGTGACGAACTCCGCCAACGCCAGCAGATCCCCTGCCGCGGCCAGGTCCGGCACGGCACGCGACAACTCCCCCACCGCCCGCGACATCCGGTCGGCCGCCTGCATCTGCGCCCAGTCCCGGCCACCGGCCCGGTCGACCGCGTCGGCGGCGCGGGCCACCGCCGCGGCGTTCATCGGCTGCCGGTACAGCTCGGCCAGCTCGGCGCCGGCCGGCGTGCCCGATGCCAGGGCGGCCACGACCGGCAGGGACTTCTTGTGCGCCGCGAGATCGGCCCCGGCCGGCTTCCCCGTACTCTCCGGATCTCCCCAGATCCCGATCAGATCGTCGATGAGCTGGAAGGCGAGACCGGCCTGGCGCCCGAACGCGTCCAGGGCGGCGACCTCCTCCTCCCCCGCCCGCGCGTACAGCGCGCCCATCGCGCACGCGCAGCCCAGCAGCGCACCGGTCTTGGCCGTCGCCATGCCGAGGCACTCCTCCAGCGTCACCTCCCCCGGTGCGCGCTCCTCGAAGGAGCAGTCGGCCTGCTGGCCCGCGCACAGCTCGATGACACAGGCCGCGAGCCGTCCCGACGCGGCGACCGCGCACGGGTCCCGGTCCTCGGCCAGCAGCCGCAGCGCGAGGGCGAGCAAGGCGTCCCCGACGACGATGGCGTCCGCGGCGCCGAACACCCGCCAGGCAGTGGGACGGTGCCTGCGGGTGACGTCCTCGTCGATGACGTCGTCGTGCAGCAGTGTGAAGTTGTGTGCCAGCTCCACGGCCGCCGCGGCCCGCACGGCCCGGCGCGGGTCACCGCCCAGCGCCCGGCAGGCGGCGAGCACCAGCGCGGGCCTGACGGCCTTGCCGCCCGCCCCGGCGGCCGGGCTGCCGTCGGCCTGCTCCCAGCCGAAGTGGTACCTCGCCACCCGGCGCACGGCACCCGGCAGAGTGTCGATGGCGGAACGGAGCTCGGGCTGGACCGCGTCGCGGGTGCGCTCCAGCAGGGCGACGGCCTCACGGCCCTCGACGGTGTCCGGCATGGTCAACGGGCGGTCCTTTCCTCGGGGGCTGTCGGCCGTGCGGGCCGGGGCGCGTCAGGGGGTGTCCGGCTGATCAGGCTGCACAGGCCCAGGGCCGGACAGGGCCGCGGCGTCCGATGCATGGGGCCTCCCAGGCCCGCCGGAGCGAGGGAGGGCCTCCCCAGGCCCGCCCCGGGGCCGAGAGAGAGTGCCTCCCCAGGACCCGCAGGGGCCGAGAGGAAGCATCGCAAGGCGCCTCAGTGTCCTCTGGCGGAGCCACGAGGGCACTTCGACAACGCGGCGTGTGTCCTCTCCCGTGCCTGAAGGGCAACGGGAGTGGCATCGCCCGGGGAGCGCCCCCGGGCGACGCCCTGGGGCGCGTCGTGGCGGCCTCGGCCACGACGCGCCGGACACTCGCCCAGGGCGCGCCCCGGGTGCGGCACATGGTGGTCAGCGCGGGCGGCTCACCTCCACGTTCTCCAGGACGCCGAGGGCGTCGGGGACGAGCACGGCGGCCGAGTAGTAGGCCGTCACCAGGTACGAGATGATCGCCTGCTCGTCGATACCCATGAAGCGCACGGACAGGCTGGGCTCGATCTCGTCCGGAATGCCGGTCTGGTGCAGTCCGATCACGCCCTGGTCGGCCTCGCCCGTACGCATGCAGATGATGGACGTCGTCCGGGCGTCCGAGATCGGGATCTTGTTGCACGGGAAGATCGGCACGCCCCGCCAGGCCGGCACATGGTGGCCACCGATCTCCACATGGTCGGGCACGAGACCTCGCTTGTTGCACTCGCGCCCGAAGGCGGCGATGGCGCGCGGGTGGGCGAGGAACAGCTTGGAACCGCGCCGCCGCGAGAGCAGCTCGTCCATGTCGTCCGGGCTCGGCACACCATCATGCGGCTGCAGCCGCTGACCGTAGTCGCAGTTGCTGAGAAGGCCGAACTCGCGGTTGTTGACGAGCTCGTGCTCCTGGCGCTCGCGCAACGCCTCGACGGTCAGCCGCAACTGCTGCTCGGTCTGGTTCATGGGCTGGTTGTAGAGGTCGGCGACACGGCTGTGCACCTTCAGAACGGTCTGCGCGACGCTCAGTTCGTACTCGCGGGGAGCCGCGTCGTAGTCGACGTAGGTGTGCGGGACGACGGCCTCACCGACATGGCCCGCCGACAGGTCGATCGCCGCTTCGCCGTACGTGTTGGTCCGCTGGTGGGGCAGCGTGGCAAGGCCCGCCAGATGGGTGCGCAGCGACTCCGCGCGGTCGGCGAGGTTGAACACGTCGTCCCTGGTCAGCACGAGCACCGTGCAGGCCGTCGCCGCGCGGGCGGTGTACCGCCAGACCGCTTCGCGGTCCGTGAGGGACTGATCGCCGAAATACGCGCCGTCCGCGAGGACTTCGACCACGGCCTCGTCCCCGTAGGGTCCCTCGCCGACCTGCTCGACCCGGCCGTGCGCGAGCAGATAGATCCGGTCCGCCGCGTCCCCGCCGGTGGCCAGCACCTCGCCGGGCGCGAACTCCCGCTGGTAGCACCGCTGTGCCAGCTCCGTGAGCGCCGCATCATCACCGAAATCGCGCAGCGCCGGCAGCTCGCCCAGCTCGGCGGGAATGACCGTGACGCGGTCGCCCGTCTGCACAAATGTCACCCTGCCGTCGCCGACCGAGTAGGTCAGGCGCCGGTTCACTCGGTACGTACCGCCCTGCACCTGCACCCAGGGCAGCATGCGCAGCAGCCACCGTGAGGTGATCTCCTGCATCTGCGGGACGGACTTCGTGGTGGTCGCGAGATTCCGAGCGGCTGCGGTGCCGAGACTCTGCTGGGGACCCTGCTCCCGGACGTCCACGCCGACGGGACCTACCGAACCGACCGTCATGTAACTCCCTCTCGATCACGGGTCTGACCTGCGAGAGAAAGCCTTCCAGCGCAGTACGTCACGGCGCCATTACACAAATGAGTGGGACTGGATCGCCCCGACCGGGGCAGCGGCCGGATCGCTCGCACATCCGGCGACAATGAGGTCATGACCGGGCAGACCTTTGACCTTGACGCCGTGCTGCGGCCCCGGCTGCCCTCACCGCTGCAGCCCGTCGCGGACGAGCGGTTCGACCGCTACGGGGTGCGGCTGCTGCTCAAGCGCGACGATCTGATCCACCCCGACCTGCCCGGGAACAAGTGGCGCAAGCTCGTCCCCAATCTGCGCGCCGCCGCCGGCCGTACGGTGCTCACCTTCGGCGGCGCGTACTCCAACCATCTGCGCGCCACCGCGTCGGCGGGCCGTCTGCTCGGCTTCCCCACGATCGGTGTCGTACGGGGTGACGAACTGGCCACGCGCCCGCTGAACCCGTCGCTGCGCCGCTGCGCGGACGACGGCATGCGCCTGCTGTTCACCGACCGCGCCACCTACCGAGCGAAGGACGACCCCGCCGTGCTCGCACGGATCCTGCGCGACGCCGGAACCGGGACCGCGGCGGGGCTCCGGTCGGACGATGTGTACGTGGTGCCCGAGGGCGGCAGCAACGCAGCGGCCGCGCACGGCTGCCGGGAGCTCGGCCGTGAGTTGCGCGACCTCGACGAGGACATCGACGTCGTCGCCGTCGCCTGCGGCACGGGCGGCACGCTCGCCGGTCTTGCCGCGGGCCTCGGCGCGGACCAGCGCGCCATCGGCTTCCCCGTCCTGCGCGGCGGCTTCCTCGGCGACGCGATACGCGCGCTTCAGACGGCGGCCTTCGGCGGCCCGGCCGGTGACTGGTCGCTCGACGACCGCTTCCACTTCGGCGGCTATGCCCGCACGAGCCCCGGACTCGACGCATTCGCCGGGGACTTCGAGGAGCGGCACGGGCTGCCCATGGAGCGTGTCTATGTCGCCAAAGCGCTCTATGGACTCAGCGTGCTCGCCGCCGAGGGCGCCTTCCCCTCCGGCACCACTGTCGCGGCCGTGGTCACCGGCCAGGAGAACCGGTCGGCTCAGGCCTCCTCGCGGTAGGCCGCCGCCTCTTCCAGGTCCAGCCGGCGCAGCAGCGTGCGCATCATCTCGTCGTCGATCCGGCGCCGGTTGCGCAGCTCGACGAAGACGTCGCGCTCGGCGGCGATCATCTCCCGGGCCAGGCGCCGGTAGGTGTCGTCGGCGGACTCCCCGGTGATCTCATTGACCGTGCCGAGCCGCTCCCACACGGAGTGACGCCGGCGCTCCAGCACGGTGCGCAGCCGGTCGGCCAGGGGCTGCGGCAGGGCGTTGCGCTCGTCCGTGAGGAGTTCCTGAAGCCGCTGTTCGGCGGCGGCGGACGCCTCGCTCTGCGCCTGGGCCTCGGCGAGCGTCTCGGCCTGCACGTCGCGTCCGGGCAGCTTCAGCGCGCGGATGAGCGGCGGGAGGCTCAGGCCCTGCACCACGAGGGTGCCGATCACGGTGGTGAAGGTGAGGAAGAGGACGAGGTTCCGGGCGGGAAACTCCTCGCCGTCGGCCATGGTCAGCGGGATGGAGAACGCGATCGCCAGCGACACCACCCCGCGCATGCCGGCCCAGCCGACGATCAGCGGAGCCCTCCAGGTGGTGTCCGGCTCACGCTCCCGGATGCGCTGGGACAGCGCGCGGGGCAGGAAGGTCGCCGGGTAGACCCAGACGAAGCGCACGACGACGACGGTGACGAAGACCCCGGCGGCGTACCACAGGGACTCGCCCACGCCGTACTCCCCGAGCCCCTCCACCACGAACGCCAGCTGCAGTCCGATCAGTGCGAACACCACTGACTCCAGCACGAAGGAGACCATCTTCCACACCGCCTCCTCCTGGAGCCGGGTCGCGAAGTCGACCTGTGAGGAGTGGTGGCCCAGGTAGAGCGCGACGACGACCACCGCGAGCACTCCGGAGGCGTGGACCTCCTCGGCGGCGGCGTAGGCGATGAACGGGATGAGCAGGGACAGCGTGTTCTGCAGGAGCGCTTCCTTCAGGCGGGTGCGCAGCCAGTGGATGGGGATCATCAGGACCAGCCCCACGCCGATGCCGCCGAGCGAGGCGAGCGCGAACTCCCCCAGGCCCCCGGCCCAGCTCGCGCCCTCGCCGATCGCGGCGGCCAGCGCCACCTTGTACGCGGTGATCGCGGTGGCGTCGTTCACCAGGGACTCGCCCTGGAGGATCGTGGTGACGCGGCTGGGCAGCCCGAGCCTGCGGGCGATGGCCGTCGCGGCGACCGCGTCCGGCGGTGCGACGACCGCGCCGAGCACCAGGGCGGCGGTCAGCGGCAGATCGGGCACGATCAGGTACGCCAGGTAGCCGACGGCCAGCGTCGCGAAGAGGACGTAGCCGACGGAGAGCAGCGCGACCGGGCGGATGTTGGCGCGCAGGTCGAGGTAGGAGCTGTCCAGGGCGGCGGTGTGCAGCAGCGGGGGCAGCAGCAGCGGCAGCACGATGTGCGGGTCGAGGTGGTAGTCGGGGACGCCGGGCACGTACGAGGCGATCAGCCCCGCCGCCACCAGCAGCAAAGGCGCCGGGACCGGAGTCCGGCGGGCGGCGCCCGCGACCACGGCGCTCGCCGCGATGAGTCCCACCAGTGGCAATGCTTCCATCACACCGACCTCGTGTCCGTCACCTGCGTCGTAATCTGGCAATCATGAGCGAGTGCGCGCATGTAGCGGAACTGCCACTGCCCGAGCCGGTGCCACTGAGCGAGACGTGCCCGGAGTGTCTGGCGGTGGGCAGTCACCCTGTCCAGCTGCGACTGTGTCTGGTCTGCGGCCACGTGGGCTGCTGCGACTCGTCGCCGCTGCGGCACGCGAGCGCGCATTTCCACGAGACGGCGCATGCGGTGATGCGCAGTTTCGAGCCGGGGCAGAAGTGGCGGTGGTGCTTTGTGGACGGTTCGATCGTCTGACGCGTGGGTACGTCAACCATCCCCTGGTTCCGCGCAATTGGGTGGCGCAGACCTCTAGCCACTGTCCGTGCTCATATGCTTACCATGAGTGACAGTTGTCAGCTCGGGGGTCCCCGGCGACACGGCACCATGGATCGCGATAGCGTCGCCAGGCCAGTATCGGCTACGTAATCGACTACGTACCGCATGGCCGCGGGTCCTTTGGCCCGTGGCCCAGAAAGAGCTTGTGCCACCTTGGAGGTGAGGGTGTCCCAGATCGCAGGCGAGCCCGGGACTCAGGACTTCGTGGAAGTCCGGCTGCCGGCTGCGGGTGCCTACCTGTCCGTGTTGCGTACGGCCACGGCCGGTCTCGCAGCGCGCTTGGACTTCACCCTCGACGAGATCGAGGATCTGCGGATCGCGGTCGACGAGGCGTGCGCGATCCTGCTCCAGCAGGCCGTTCCCGGGTCAGTGCTGAGCTGTGTGTTCCGGCTCGTCGACGACTCGCTGGAGGTGACGGTCTCGGCGCCCACGACCGACGGCCGGGCCCCGGAGCGCGACACATTCGCCTGGACGGTGCTCTCGGCACTGGCCGGCAAGGTCGACTCCTCGGTCGCCGACGACCGTACGGTCTCCATCAGCCTGTACAAACAGCGCGGCGCGGGACCCGGGCCGGCGTGAGCAACGGAAACGGGGATGGTCCGATGCGGGAGGACGAGGAGCGTGGCCCCCGGGTGCTGAGCGCGTCTGCCGGCATCCCGGAGCAGCACGCACGGCCGCACCCGGTGGTGGACGAGCCCGACGGCCGGACGGCCTCGGCGGAGCAGGCGCGGGCAGATCAGGCGGACCGTATGAGCGAGCACGAACACGGGCACGAGCGGCATCACCACGACCTCCACGACCGCAGCGGGGCACGGGCGATGTTCATAGAGCTGCGCGAGCTGCCCGAGGGAGCGCCGGAGCGGGCGGAGCTGCGCAATCAGCTCGTGCGCATGCATCTGCCGCTCGTCGAGCATCTCGCACGGCGCTTCCGCAACCGTGGCGAGCCGCTGGACGACCTCACGCAGGTCGCCACCATCGGTCTGATCAAGTCGGTGGACCGGTTCGACCCGGAGCGCGGCGTCGAGTTCTCGACGTACGCGACGCCGACAGTGGTGGGCGAGATCAAGCGCCACTTCCGCGACAAGGGCTGGGCGGTCCGGGTGCCGCGCCGGCTGCAGGAGCTGCGACTCGCCCTGACCACGGCGACGGCGGAGCTCTCCCAGCAGCACGGCCGCTCACCGACGGTCCACGAGCTGGCCGAGCGCCTGGGCATCTCGGAGGAGGAAGTGCTGGAGGGCCTGGAGTCGGCGAACGCGTACTCCACGCTGTCCCTGGACGTCCCCGACACGGACGACGAGTCGCCGGCGGTGGCGGACACGCTCGGCGCCGAGGACGAGGCGCTGGAGGGCGTCGAGTACCGCGAGTCGCTGAAGCCGCTGCTGGAGGACCTGCCGCCGCGCGAGAAGCGCATCCTGCTGCTGCGCTTCTTCGGCAACATGACGCAGTCGCAGATCGCGCAGGAGGTGGGCATCTCCCAGATGCACGTCTCCCGGCTGCTGGCCCGCACGCTGGCGCAGCTGCGGGAGAAGCTCCTCGTCGAGGAGTAGCGGGTCAGAGGTCCGGGCGGGCTGCGGTGCGGGACCACACCCGTACGCAGCCCGCCCGTGCGTTGCCCGCAGATCTGGCAGCGCTCCCGGGGCGTCGGCCCGAGCCGCAGCGCTCCCCGGGGCGCGTCAGTCCTGTGCCGCAGGGCTCCCCCGGGGCGCGTCAGTCCTGAGGTGCGCCGATGCCCAGGGCACGGGCCGTCGTCGGGCTGACCAGCAGCACCAGGCCCGTCACGGCGACCGTCGCCAGTACGATGCCGAGCGGGATCAGCCCGCCGGAGGCGCGCAGGAGGGTCCAGGCCGGGATGAGGGCGATCAGCTGCGTGATGATCGCGGGGCCACGGCTCCAGGAGCGGCGGCGCAGCAGCCCGCGGGCCGCTAGCAGCGGGATGACGGCGAGGGCGATCAGTGTCACACCGCCGGTCTCCGCCTGGGCGGGGTCGTCGGGCCGGCCCAGCAGGCCCATCACGAGCATGTACACACCGCCGGCGACGAGCGCCAGCCCCTCGGCGGCACAGACCGCGGCCGCGGCCGTGAGGCGGGGCGGGCGGGCGCTTCGGGGGGAGGAGGTGGGGTCGTCGCTGCTCACCCCTGCAGGGTAGCCGTCACGGGAAGCCCGGGGCTGGGCCAGGTACCCCCCAGTAGGTACGCTGCATCGCATGCGCGCACTTCTCGTGGTCAATCCGGCAGCAACCACCACCAGTGCCCGCACGCGCGATGTGCTGATCCACGCACTCGCGAGCGAGATGAAGCTCGAGGCGGTCTCCACCGAGTACCGCGGGCACGCCCGCGACCTCGGCCGCCGGGCCGCGGAGTCGGACGACATAGACCTCGTCGTGGCGCTCGGCGGCGACGGCACGGTCAACGAGGTCGTCAACGGGCTGCTCCACCACGGCCCCGATCCCGAGCAGCTGCCCCGCCTCGCCGTGGTGCCCGGCGGCTCCACGAACGTCTTCGCCCGCGCGCTCGGCCTGCCGAACGACGCGGTCGAGGCGACCGGCGCCATCCTGGACGCGCTGCGCGACCGGACCGAGCGAACGGTCGGTCTGGGGCTGGCGGCCGGCACTCCGGGCACCGAGGACGAGGGTGTGCCGAAGCGCTGGTTCACCTTCTGCGCCGGGTTCGGGTTCGACGCCGGCGTCGTGGGACGGGTCGAACAGCAGCGGGAGAGGGGCAGACGCTCCACGCATGCGCTCTACATCCGCCAGGTGCTGCGTCAGTTCCTCGAAGAGCCCCACCGCAGACACGGCACGATCACTCTGGAGCAGCCGGGGGCGGAGCCGGTGACGGACCTGGTGATGTCCATAGTCTGCAACACCGCTCCCTGGACCTACCTGGGCAATCGTCCGGTGTACGCGTCCCCGAGGGCTTCCTTCGACACCGCTCTCGACGTGCTCGGACTCTCGAAGTTGTCGACGCCGGCCGTGGCCCGTTACGCGTCCCAGCTGCTGATGTCGAGCCCCGAGCGCGGCCCGCACGGCAAGCACGCCGTCACGCTCCATGATCAGACCGACTTCACCTTGCATTCAAAGGTCCCACTGCCCCTCCAGATGGACGGCGACCACCTGGGGCTGCGCACAAGCGTGACGTTCACAGGCGTACGCCGTGCACTGCGTGTGATTGTGTGACCGGAAGGACCGAAAGTCCTTTATCTCGAACGTACGGGCTGGCTTCCACCCCATAGAAGTACGGCTGTGACCTAGTCGACACCGAGGAATCAAAAAAAACTTTCCGGAAGGGGTTGTATCCGCCGCCGAGGTTTGCGAATCTCTACATGGCGATCGGGACGGCCCGCAACATCGGCCCCACAGACCGCCGGAACCCCTCCACGAATCCAGGACCCAACGCCGGGCAACTGGCGACGGCCCTTCCCTTGCGGGGGGATTCGTGAAAGCGTTCACATTCACAAGCACCCGCATGTAAATACCAAGGAGAGGTAGCAGCCATGGACTGGCGTCACAACGCCGTTTGCCGCGAGGAAGACCCCGAGCTCTTCTTCCCCATCGGCAACACCGGTCCTGCGCTGCTGCAGATCGAGGAAGCCAAGGCCGTCTGCCGCCGCTGCCCCGTCATGGAGCAGTGTCTGCAGTGGGCGCTCGAGTCCGGCCAGGACTCCGGCGTCTGGGGTGGCCTCAGCGAGGACGAGCGTCGCGCGATGAAGCGCCGTGCCGCTCGCAACCGGGCGCGTAACGCCAGCGCCTGACGCCCCCTGCTACGAGCCTGAGCCGGCGGCGCGTGCAGCGAGCACGCACTCACCGCCTTCGAGCCGCAGCGCGCAGTACCCCCGATGCGCATCGCGAATGCGAGCAACGAGCTTCGAGCCCCGGACCGTGTGACACGGTCCGGGGCTCTTCGCTGTGCGGGGCCCGGCGGCTGTACGAGCCCGGCGGAGAGGCCGTCAGCGCTTGTCGGATACGGGGATGTCGAGGACCACCCGGGTGCCGCGGGACGGCTGCGGGACCGGCACCATGTCGAAGCTGCCGCCCAACTCCCCCTCGACCAGGGTCCGTACGATCTGCAGCCCCAGGTTGCCCGCGCTCTTCGGGTCGAACCCCCCGGGCAGACCGCGACCGTCGTCCTGGACGGTGATCAGCAGCCGGGGGTTCTCCGCACGCGTGTCGCCGCGAACCACGGACACCTCGACCGAGCCGTGCTCGCCCGGCGCGAAGGCGTGCTCCAGGGCGTTCTGGAGCACCTCGGTGAGCACCATCGACAACGGCGTGGCGGTCTCCGCGTCGAGAATGCCGAAACGGCCGGTGCGCCGGCAGTCCACCTTGCCCGGGGAGATCTCGGCGACCATCGCGATCACCCGGTCGGCGATCTCGTCGAACTCCACGCGCTCGTCCAGATTCTGGGACAGCGTCTCATGGACGATGGCGATCGAACCGACGCGCCGGACCGCCTCGTTGAGCGCCTCCCGGCCCTGCACGGAGTCCATACGGCGTGCCTGGAGACGCAACAGGGCCGCCACGGTCTGGAGGTTGTTCTTCACCCGGTGGTGGATCTCCCGGATGGTCGCGTCCTTGGTGATCAACTCGCGCTCGCGGCGGCGCAATTCGGTGACGTCGCGCAGCAGGACCAGGGAGCCGATCCGCACCCCCTTGGGCTTGAGCGGGATGGCCCTCAGCTGGATGACACCGCCATTGCCCTCGACCTCGAACTCCCGGGGCGCGTACCCGCTGGCCAGCTTGACCAGCGCCTCGTCCACCGGGCCGCGCGAGGGGGCCAGTTCGGCCGTGACCTGGCCGAGGTGCTGCCCGACGAGGTCGGAGGCGAGGCCGAGCCGGTGGTAGGCGGACAGGCCGTTGGGGCTCGCGTACTGCACGACACCGTCGGCGTCGAGCCGGATCAGTCCGTCGCCCACGCGCGGCGACGCGTCCATCTCGACCTGCTCGCCGGGATAGGGGAAGGACCCGGCCGCGATCATCTGGGCGAGGTCGGAGGCGGACTGGAGGTAGGTGAGCTCCAGCCGTGAGGGAGTGCGGACGGTGAGCAGATTGGTGTTACGGGCGATGACGCCGAGGACGCGGCCCTCCCGGCGCACGGGAATGGACTCGACCCGTACGGGCACCTCCTCACGCCACTCGGGGTCGCCCTCGCGCACGATCCGGCCCTCGTCGAGAGCGGCGTCGAGCAGCGGCCGGCGGCCGCGCGGGACGAGGTGGCCGACCATGTCGTCCTGGTAGGAGGTCGGGCCGGTATTGGGCCGCATCTGGGCGACGGAGACGTAGCGGGTGCCGTCGCGCGTGGGGACCCACAGGACGAGGTCGGCGAAGGAGAGGTCGGAGAGCAGCTGCCACTCCGAGACCAGCAGATGGAGCCACTCGAGGTCGGAATCGCTCAGAGCGGTGTGCTGGTGTACGAGGTCGTTCATGGAGGGCACGTCAGCGAGGGTACCCGCGGGCCGCGGCGCCGTGACGGGACCCTCGACCCGTCCGGCACCGCAGCCCGGAGTTGCCCGGCCGGCGGGTGTGCGGTCCCGGTCGGCCGTGTGGAGGTCTCGGCGCAGTCAGGGCAGAGAGAGCCGGGGACCTCGTTCCACCCTCCTGTGCGGGGGAGGGCGGAGGCTTGTGTCTGAGCTTCACTTCATTCTGGACTAGACCACTCGGGCTGTCCATGCATACGGGCCGAGTTTAGTTCCCGCGCCATACTTATGCACCGGTCAAAAGGGACGGGCGGGCCCCTCCTCGAGCCCGCCCGTCACGATCCGGCCACCACGCCTACGCGCAGTGAGCGCATCGGCGGGTCTGGGTCACCTTCGCCGGCGCTGTCGGGCGCGTCCGGGTCATGGTCGCGGGCGATCACACCTCGTCCGCCTTCAGCTGGAGCGGCAGGATCTCGTCTCCCCCGGCGCTCGCCCGGCACAGCACCGC
Organism: Streptomyces sp. ISL-10; assembly: GCF_018614575.1. GTDB lineage: Bacteria > Actinomycetota > Actinomycetes > Streptomycetales > Streptomycetaceae > Streptomyces. Next base: position 335,452 of record NZ_JAGGOJ010000007.1, on the reverse strand, counting down.
CGGCTGCGGTCAGAGCCCGGCGCCCCTGCCGGTGACCACCTCGGCGGCAGCACGTCCGCAGACGCGGGCGGCGCCATGGGTGGCGATGTGCAGGGCTCCCCTCGGCGGGGCCCCGTTGACCCCCATCTCGACCACGACCGTGTCGGGACGGGCCGCGATCAGGGCGTCCAGGGCGTTCGCCATCCAGGGGTGCCGGTGGATGTCGCGCACCACGGCGACGATCCTTCGGTCCGCGGCGGCGGCCAGCACATCTGTCATCAAAGCGGACACATCGTCATCGCTCGCCCAGGTACCCGTCGTGGTGCCGGGCAGCAGCTCCGCGAGTTCGGCCGCGAGCCCCCAGGGCGTCTCGTCACCGACGGCGATGTTGGCGACCGGGGTGAAGGCGGCGACGTGGGGCGCCGAGGTGACCGGCTCGTACGGCTGCTTCCCCACGGTGACCCGCACGGCGCGCCGCGCGGCGAGCAGACCGATCTCCGTTTCGGAGCCGGGCGCGGTCCCCTCCTGTGAAGCCGCGCCCGGCTCTGCTGCAGCCCCCCTGGCCCGGCGCGTCCAGTCGGCGAGGGCGCGCACGCGCGCCGCCGCGTCGGCCAGCCGCTCTTCGGGCAGGTCGCCGTCCCGTACCGCTGTGACCAGCGCGTCGCGCAGCCGCAGCACGGTGTCCTCGTCGGCCAGGCCGCCACCGACGCAGATCGCGTCGGCTCCTGCGGCGATCGCGAGGACCGAGCCGCGCTCGATCCCGTACACCGACGAGATGGCCTGCATCTCCATCCCGTCCGTGACGATCAGACCCTGGTAGCCCAGCTCTTCGCGCAGCAGACCGGTGAGGATCTGTGGGCTCAGCGTCGCGGGACGATCGGGGTCGAGCGCGGGCAGCAGGATATGCGCGCTCATCACCGCTTTGGAACCCGCCGCGATGGCGGCGCGGAAAGGCACCAGCTCACGAGCGTGCAGTGTGTCGAGGTCCACATCGATCCGGGGCAGCGCGTGGTGCGAGTCGACGTTGGTGTCGCCGTGCCCGGGGAAGTGTTTGGTGCAGGCGGCGACCCCGGCGGACTGGAGCCCTTCGACGTAGGCCACGGTGTGCCGGGCGGCGAGGCCCGTCCCCGCGCCGAAGGATCGCACCCCGATAACCGGGTTGTCCGGATTCGAGTTGATGTCGGCGGACGGTGCCCAGTTGAGGTCGACCCCGCACTCGGCGAGCCGCCGGCCCAGCTCACGTGCCACGGCGCGGGTGAGCTCCACATCGTCCACCGTGCCCAGCGCGTAGTTGCCCGGGAAGGAGGAACCGGTGCGCGCCTCCAGCCGCGTGACATCGCCGCCCTCCTCGTCGATGGCGACGAGGACGTCCTCGCGCTCGGCCCGCAACCGGGCGGTGAGCGCGACCAGCTGACCGGGCGTGGTGATGTTGCGGCCGAACAGGCCGACCGCGGAGAGTCCTTCGCCGATCCGCCGCAGCAGCCAGTCCGGGGCGGTGGTGCCGGTGAAGCCGGGCTGGAGGACGGTGAGGGCGTCACGGGTGAGGGTGTCGGATGATCTCCGTACGAGAGTCGTCATGAGGAGGCGTTATCCCTTCACCGCGCCGGCCGTCAGACCCGCGGCCATCTTGCGCTGGACAAGGAGGAAAAGGATCACGATGGGGACAGCCATCATCGTGGAGCCGGCCATCATCGGGGCGTACTCGGTGCCGTTCTTGGTGATGAAGTTGCTGAGCCAGACGGTGGCCGTCTGGTTCTGCTGGCTCATCAGCATCAGCGCGTACAGGTACTCGTTCCAGGCCTGGATGAAGCCGTAGACGGAGGTCGCGACCATGCCGGGCGCGAGCAGCGGGAAGACCACGCGGACGAAGGCGCCGGCGCGGGTGCAGCCGTCGACCATCGCCGCCTCCTCCAGCTCCCTGGGGATGTTGACGATGAACCCGCGCAACGTCCACACGGTGAAGGGCAGGATGAAGGTCAGATAGGTGATGATCAGGCCGGCGAGCCTGTCGTACTGGCCGAGGTCGTTCAGTAGCAGGAAGACCGGAATGATCATCGCGACCAGCGGAATCATCTGGACCGCGAGGATGCCGACGATCACGATCTTGCGGCCGCGGAAGGCGAAGCGGGAGATGGCCAGAGCGGCCAGCATGCCGACGACGATGCCGACGAGCACGACGGCGACCGAGACGACGAGGCTTCGCCCGACCGGCCCCCAGAAGTCGGAGATCTGCAGGGCCCGCTCGAAGTTCTCGAGGGTGAACACCCTCGGGAAGAAGTGTGGGTCGGGGTCGATGGCGTCCTTGGCCGGCTTGAACGCCGTGTTCAGCATCCAGTACACCGGGAAGCCGGCGGTCACGACGACGAGCAGGCCGAGGAGGTTCCAGCCGACCTTGCTCCTGCGGGGGCGGCGGCCGGCGGCGCCAGGCGCGGTTGTCGAGGTCACTCCACCTCTCCGATCTTGAGCATCTGGCGCATGTAGACGGCTACGACTCCGAGCAGGAGGAGCACGGTGACCAGGGCGATCGCGGAACCCCCGCCGTAGTCGTTGACGACGAAGGCCTTGTCGTACGAGTAGGTGGTGAGGACCTGGAACTCGGCTTCCGGATGGCCGTTGCGCATCACGAACACCTGCGGGAAGACGCCCATGTCCCAGATCACCGACAGGGTCGCCAGCATCACGATGATGGGCTTGAGGATCGGCAGGGTCACGAAGCGGAAGACACCCCAGGCTCCGGCGCCATCCAGGCGCGCGGCCTCTTCGAGCTCCTTGGGCACCTGGGTGAGCCCCGCATTGAGAGTGATCACCACGAAGGGCACCGCGCCCCACACCACCAGCAGCATGATCACGGCGAGGCCCTGGGGGCCGCTGGCGAACCAGTTGTGCCCGATCATCTCCACACCGGGCAGCTTGTCCAGCAGCCAGTTGAACACTCCGTAGTCGGCGTCGAAGAGCCACTTGAAGATCGCGGTCGCGACGATGATGGGCATACCCCAGCTCGCGACGAGGACGATGTTGATCAGGGCCTTCATCCAGCCGGACACCCGCTGGAGCAGCAGGGCGATCAGCATGCCGAGGACCATCGTCGAGATCACCGCACCGCCGGCGAAGACGATGGTGCGCACGACGACGGCCCAGAACTCCGCGTCCCCGAGGATCTTCGTGTAGTTCTCCAGGCCGACCGACTCGGGCGCCTGGAAGCCCCACAGCTGCGGCTGACCGAACTTCTGGAAGGAGAGGGTGACCAGGCGCACCAGTGGATAGCCGAGCACCAGCAGGAGCACCAGGAGACAGGGTGCGAGCAGTGCCCACGGCACCCCCGCCCGGCTCGACTTCCGCTTGCTGCTCTGCTGCTCCGGGGCGCCGGTTCCCGCCCCCGGTGGTGGCGATTGCCGCGCCGGCGGCACCTTCGCGGTGGTTGTCTCTGCGGCACTCATCCCGTGCTCCTCAGCGGTCCCTACTCCTGGTACGGGCGGCAGGGCCCCGTCGGCGGTGCGACGGGGCCCTGCCGGAAGGTCACTTGGTGTTGATGACCTTGTCGATCGCGGCGTCCGCGGCCTTCGCGGCGTCCGCGACGGACTTCTTGCCGTTGGCGATCTCGACGAGCATCGTCTTCAGGATCTGGGCCTTCTCGACCTGGCCCCAGCCCGGAGCGGTCGGGACGAACCAGCTGGACTCGGCGGCCGTGGCGGGGACCTGGGTCTTCGGGTCGGCTTTCAGCGGGGCCAGGTCCGCCTTGTTGTTGGGCAGGTTGCCCTTGGCGATCAGGCCCTGCTGGCCCTTGGAGCCGGTGAAGGCGTTGATCCACTCGGCCGCAATGTCCTGCGCCTTGGACTTGACCGGGACGGCCAGGTCGGAGCCGCCGAGGAAGACGGGCAGGTTCTCACCGTGGGGGCCAGGCATCACGAAGCTCTCGAGCTTATCGCCGAGCTTGCCGACCTTGTCGTTCTTCGGGTCCGCGGCGGTGGCGCCCTCCCACGCGGCGGCGAAGATGGCCGCCGCGTTGCCCTGGCCGAAGACGACCGGGCGGTCGGCCTCGTCCTTGGTCTTGTCGCCGTGCATGTACTTGTCGACGATCTCCTTGTAGACGCCCAGGCCCTTGAGGGACTCGGGCGAGGAGAGGTTCGCCTTCCAGGTCTCGCCGTCCTGCTTGGCGATGGAGCCGCCGGCGTCGTAGACGAACGACATCGCGGCGTACCAGTCCGGCGAAGGCTGGTACCAGGCGCTGAACTTGTCGCCCTTCTTCGTCTGGATCTTGTCCAGCGCGGCGGTGAGCTCCGCCCAGGACTTCGGAGCGGTCTTTACGCCCGCTTCGGCGGCGATGTCCTTGCGCCAGGTGCCCACGCGGCCGCCGGCGTAGTAGGGCACGCCGTAGGTCCTGCCGTTGTAGGTGACGGAGTCCTTGAGCGCGTCCAGCCACTTGTCGGAGTTGTCGTACTTCGCCGGGTCGACCTCGGCGAAGGCGCCCTTGGCCATGTAGCCGATCATCTCGGAGTTGCCCATCTCGACAACGTCCGGCGCCTTGTCCGTGGCGAGCACGGCGTCCAGCTTGGCGTTCTTGTCCGGCCAGCCGTAGTACTCGTGCTTGATCTTCAGGCCCGGGTGCTTCGCGATGACGGCGTCGTCGGCTGCCTTGACCAGCTCCGGCCAGTTGTTCTGCGCGTCGACCGTGAGCCAGACCGTGATCTCTTTGGCGTCGCCGCCACCGGCGTTGTTCCCGCTGGTGTCCGAGTCGCCACAGGACGCCAGGCCGATCATCATGCCAGCGACACCGATCGCTGCGATGAGCTTGCGCTTCACGTCATCCTCCTCAGGGATGCCTGCCACCCCCCGCCCGCCGTGAAGGCATACGCCGATCAATGCTCGTGGGCTGGGACCTGATCTTTAATGGTTTAGACCAGTACCGGGGAGCTTGGCCTAGACCTTTAGGGGTGTCAAGGGTGTATAAGAAGGGCAGTCGCGTCCGTTATCGGACCGACACCTGAGGGAGGGCGACGACCCGTGACCGGTCCGTGCCACCATGTGAGCCGCTACAGACGGAGGAGCCGGTGACGGCAGGAGCACAGCAGTCGGGAAGGCGGGCCATGACCAAGGACGGGGGCGGCACCGAAGCCGAGGGCGGGGCACAGACCCGCACCGCGCGCGTGCCCAAGTACTACCGGCTGAAGAGGCACTTGCTCGACATGACCGAGACGCTGCCGCCCGGCACGCCGGTACCGCCGGAGCGCACGCTCGCGGCCGAGTTCGACACCTCGCGCACGACCGTGCGCCAGGCTCTCCAGGAGCTCGTCGTCGAGGGCCGGCTGGAGCGCATCCAGGGCAAGGGCACCTTCGTCGCCAAGCCCAAGGTCTCCCAGGCCCTCCAGCTCACCTCGTACACCGAGGACATGCGGGCCCAGGGCCTGGAGCCCACGTCTCAGTTGCTGGACATCGGATACGTCACAGCCGACGACACGCTGGCGGGCCTGCTCGACATCTCGGCCGGCGGGCGGGTGCTGCGCATCGAACGCCTCCGGCTGGCCAGCGGCGAGCCCATGGCGATCGAGACGACGCACCTGTCGGCCAAGCGCTTCCCGGCGCTGCGCCGCTCGCTCGTCAAGTACACCTCGCTCTACACCGCCCTCGCGGAGGTGTACGACGTCCACTTGGCCGAGGCCGAGGAGACGATCGAGACCTCGCTGGCCACGCCGCGCGAGGCGGGCCTCCTCGGCACGGACGTGGGCCTGCCGATGCTGATGCTCTCGCGCCACTCCCTGGACGCCCAGGGCGAACCGGTGGAGTGGGTGCGCTCGGTGTACCGCGGCGACCGCTACAAGTTCGTCGCGAGGCTCCAGCGGCCCAAGGACTGAAGGCCGCGGTTCCGGCTGAAATCGCGGTCCGGCCGAACCCGTGGTTCCACCTGACAGGGTGTCCGACATGGCGTCGCAGCGTGTTGCGACGCCATGTCATGTTTTGCGCAGCCATGGCGCGAAGTCGTTGCCGTACCGATATGCGGACGGGGGGTGACGAGGCTCGAACGGCTCGCCTAGATTTCGTGCGCATTACACAGGTGACCAGTGAGGGGACGGAGCCGCATGTCAGCAGTGCCCGAGGCACCGGACGCGCCTGAAGCGCCCGAAGCGAAACAACCGGTCGTCACACCGGTGCGCGTGATCATCGCCCTCTGCCTGTTCGCGCCCTTCGTGGCGATGCTCTGGGTCGGTTCCTACGCGAAGCTCGAGCCGACCTTCATCGGCATGCCGTTCTTCTACTGGTACCAGATGCTCTGGGTTCTGGTGTCGACCGTGCTGACGATGATCGCCTACAAGCTGTGGCAGCGTGACCAGCGCGCTCGCAAGGGGGGTGCGTCCCAGTGAAGGACGGCGTGAACGGCGTCGCACTCGGCGTCTTCATCTTCTTCTTCGTGGCCGTGACGGTCATGGGCTTCCTGGCCGCGCGCTGGCGCAAGGCCGAGAACGAGCACAGCCTCGATGAATGGGGCCTCGGCGGCCGGTCGTTCGGCACCTGGGTGACCTGGTTCCTGCTCGGCGGCGACCTCTACACCGCGTACACCTTCGTCGCCGTCCCGGCGGCCATCTACGCGGCGGGCGCGGCCGGCTTCTTCGCCGTGCCCTACACGATCCTCGTCTACCCGCTGATCTTCACCTTCCTGCCGCGGCTGTGGTCGGTGTCGCACAAGCACGGCTACGTCACGACCTCGGACTTCGTCCGCGGACGCTTTGGCTCCAAGGGCCTGTCGCTGGCCGTCGCCGTCACCGGCATCCTCGCCACCATGCCGTACATCGCGCTCCAACTGGTCGGCATCCAGGCCGTGCTCGACGTCATGGGCGTCGGCGGCGGCGAGGACACCAACTGGTTCATCAAGGACCTGCCCCTGCTGATCGCCTTCGGTGTGCTCGCGGCCTACACGTACTCCTCCGGCCTGCGCGCCCCGGCGCTCATCGCGTTCGTCAAGGACACGCTGATCTACATCGTCATCGCGGTGGCGATCATCTACATCCCGATCAAGCTGGGCGGCTTCGACGACATCTTCGCCAAGGCCGGAGAGGCGTACAGCCAGATCAACCCGGCGACCGACAAACCCCGCGGTGCGCTGGTGCCCGGTGAGTTGGGCCAGTGGGGCTATGCCACCCTGGCGCTCGGCTCGGCGCTCGCGCTCTTCATGTACCCGCACTCCATCACGGCGACGCTCTCCTCGCGCAGCCGTGAGGTGATCCGCCGCAACACCACCATCCTGCCGCTGTACTCGCTGATGCTCGGCCTGCTGGCGCTGCTCGGCTTCATGGCCATCGCCGCGGGTGTGAAGGTGACCAACGGTCAGCTCGCCATCCCGCAGCTGTTCGAGAACATGTTCCCGGACTGGTTCGCGGGCGTCGCGTTCGCCGCGATCGGCATCGGAGCACTGGTCCCCGCGGCCATCATGTCCATCGCCGCGGCCAACCTGTTCACACGGAACATCTACAAGGACTTCCTCAAGCCCGACGCGACCCCGGCTCAGGAGACCAAGGTCTCCAAGCTGGTCTCGCTGCTGGTGAAGGTCGGCGCCCTGGCCTTCGTCCTCACCATGGACAAGACCGTGGCGATCAACTTCCAGCTGCTGGGCGGCATCTGGATCCTGCAGACGTTCCCGGCCCTGGTGGGCGGCCTGTTCACCCGGTGGTTCCACCGCTGGGCGCTCATCGCCGGCTGGGCGGCCGGCATGATCTACGGCACGGCCGCCGCGTACGGTGTGGCCAGCCCGACGCAGAAGCACTTCGGCGGCTCGTCGGCCGAGATCCCCGGTATCGGCGAGATCGGCTACATCGGACTCACCGCGTTCGTGCTGAACCTCGTCGTCACCGTGGTCCTCACCTTCGTCCTGAAGGCGCTCAAGGCCCCCGACGGCGTCGACGAGACCAGCCCGTCGGACTACACGGCCGACGCGGGAGACCCGGGCGTCAAGACCGAGCTGCCGCCGGCCACGGCGGGTGCCACGCACTGACGCCGCACCCACTCCGCGCACAACCGCGCACCGAAGGGCCGTCGCATCTCCCGCACGGGAGGTGCGACGGCCCTTTTCCGGTACACGCCGCACAACTCTTGCGGTGCACGCCCGACAACGCCCCTTCACAGCTGGACACAACATGTGGGGGGTGACGCAACTGGCCGCCCCCACATGTATGCTCATGCTCGCTGTCGCCGCAGGGGAATCCGGTGCGAATCCGGAACTGTCCCGCAACGGTGTGATCCGGTGCGCTTCGCCGTATCCGACAAGTCCGAGGACCTGCCGACGGTGCATCCGGCTCGACCGAACCGGGTGCCGAGACGTCCGGGCCTCGCGGTTGGGCCGGTGGGCGCCATCAGTCGTGCTGCCCGTACGCGGATCCGGCGACCGAATGGCCCTGCCCTCCGCCGGCCCAGAGCCGAGCGAGGGAGAGCACCACATGACCATCGCGCCAGCCGATCCGGCTTCAGGCACCGCAGACCGGACCGCGGACGGTCCCGGGACCGCACTTCTGCGGACCCTGACGGACCTCACCGCCGATCTGCCCGACGCCGACCCCGGCAGGGTCGCCGCAGCCGCGCTGCGCGGCCGGCACGCCGGATCCGACGCGGCCGAACTGCGCTCCCTCGCCACCGACGCCGCCGCCGGCCTCATCTCCGAGGACCCGGCGTACTCCCGTCTCGCCGCCCGGCTGCTGACCCGCACCATCGCCGACGAGGCCGCGGGCGAGGGCGCCGTGTCGTTCTCCGCCTCCATCTCCGTCGGCCACCGCGAGGGCCTGATCGCCGACCGCACGGCGGCGTTCGTGGCCCGGCACGCCGCCAGGCTCGACGCACTGATCGACCCGGCCGCCGACGACCGCTTCGGCTACTTCGGCCTGCGCACGCTCTACAGCCGCTACCTCCTGCGCCACCCCATCAGCCGTCAGGTCATCGAGACGCCACAGCACTTCATGCTGCGCGTCGCCTCCGGCCTCGCCGAGGACGACAGCACCCGTGCGGTGGACGAGGTGGCCGACCTGTACGGCCTGATGAGCCGGCTCGACTATCTCCCCTCCTCCCCCACGCTCTTCAACTCCGGCACCCGCCACCCCCAGATGTCGTCCTGCTACCTGCTGGACTCACCCCTCGACGAACTCGACTCGATCTACGACCGCTACCACCAGGTCGCGCGCCTGTCCAAGCACGCCGGCGGCATCGGGCTCTCGTACTCCCGCATCCGCGCCCGGGGTTCGCTGATCCGCGGCACCAACGGCCACTCCAACGGCATCGTCCCGTTCCTCAAGACCCTCGACGCCTCCGTCGCCGCCGTGAACCAGGGCGGCCGGCGCAAGGGCGCCGCCGCGATCTACCTGGAGACCTGGCACGCGGACATCGAGGAGTTCCTGGAGCTGCGGGACAACACCGGTGAGGACGCCCGGCGTACGCACAACCTCAACCTCGCGCACTGGATCCCCGACGAGTTCATGCGGCGCGTCGAGGCCGACTCCGACTGGTCGCTGTTCTCACCGGCCGACGTGCCCGAACTGGTCGACCTGTGGGGCGAGGCGTTCGACGCCGCCTACCGCCGGGCCGAGGCCGCCGGCCTCGCCCGCCGGACCATCCCGGCACGCGACCTCTACGGCCGCATGATGCGCACGCTCGCGCAGACCGGCAACGGCTGGATGACCTTCAAGGACGCCTCCAACCGCACCGCCAACCAGACCGCCGAGCCCGGCCGCGTCGTGCACTCCTCGAACCTGTGCACCGAGATCCTGGAGGTCACCGACGACGGCGAGACGGCCGTCTGCAACCTCGGCTCGGTGAACCTCGGCTCCTTCGTCAGCGGCGGGGACATCGATTGGGAGCGGCTGGACGCCACCGTCCGCACCGCGGTCACCTTCCTCGACCGGGTCGTCGACATCAATTTCTACCCGACCGAGCAGGCCGGGCGCTCCAACGCCAAGTGGCGGCCCGTCGGGCTCGGCGCCATGGGTCTCCAGGACGTCTTCTTCAAGCTCCGGCTGCCCTTCGACTCGGCCGAGGCGCGTGCGCTGTCCACCCGCATCGCCGAGCGGATCATGCTCGCCGCGTACGAGGCGTCCTGCGACCTCGCCGAGCGCAACGGCCCCCTGCCGGCCTGGTCCCAGACGCGCACGGCGCGCGGTGTTCTGCACCCGGACCACTACGGCACCGACGTGGCACTGAACTGGCCGGAGCGCTGGGCGGCCCTGCGCACGCGCATCGCCTCGACCGGCATGCGCAACTCGCTCCTCCTCGCCATCGCCCCGACGGCGACGATCGCCTCGATCGCGGGCGTGTACGAGTGCATCGAGCCGCAGGTCTCCAACCTCTTCAAGCGCGAGACGCTGAGCGGGGAGTTCCTCCAGGTCAACGGCTACCTGGTGGAGGACCTCAAGAAGCTCGGCGTGTGGGACGCCCAGACCCGCGAGGCGCTGCGCGAGTCCAGCGGCTCGGTGCAGGGCTTCACCTGGATCCCGGCCGAGGTGCGTGAGCTGTACCGGACGGCGTGGGAGCTCCCGCAGCGCGGCCTGATCGACATGGCCGCCGCCCGTACGCCGTTCCTGGACCAGTCGCAGTCGCTGAACCTGTTCCTGGAGACCCCGACCATCGGCAAGCTGTCGTCGATGTACGCGTACGCCTGGAAGCAGGGCCTGAAGACCACGTACTACCTGCGCTCGCGCCCGGCGACGAGGATCGCCCGCGCCGCCCAGGCGACGATCCCCGTGCAGGCGGCACCCGACCCCGACGCCGTCGCCTGCTCCCTCGAAAACCCCGAGTCCTGCGAGGCCTGCCAGTAATGCCCGAGAACACCGTCAAGAACCTGCTCGACCCGGGCTTCGAACTGACTCTCCGTCCGATGCGCTATCCGGACTTCTACGAGCGCTACCGGGACGCCATCAAGAACACCTGGACGGTGGAGGAGGTCGACCTCCACTCCGACGTCGCCGACCTGGCCAAGCTCTCCCCGGGCGAGCAGCACATGATCGGCCGGCTGGTCGCCTTCTTCGCCACGGGCGACTCGATCGTGGCCAACAACCTCGTGCTGACGCTCTACAAGCACATCAACTCCCCCGAGGCGCGGCTGTACCTGAGCCGCCAGCTCTTCGAGGAGGCCGTGCACGTCCAGTTCTATCTGACGCTGCTCGACACCTATCTGCCCGACCCGGAGGAGCGCACGGCGGCCTTCGCGGCGGTGGAGAACATCCCGTCCATCCGCGACAAGGCGCAGTTCTGCTTCCGCTGGATGGACTCGGTGGAGAAGATCGACCGCCTGGAGACCAAGGCCGACCGCCGCCGCTTCCTGCTCAACCTGATCTGCTTCGCGGCCTGTATCGAGGGCCTGTTCTTCTACGGCGCCTTCGCCTACGTCTACTGGTTCCGCTCGCGCGGCTTGCTGCACGGCCTGGCGACCGGTACGAACTGGGTGTTCCGCGATGAAACCATGCATATGAACTTCGCGTTCGAGGTAGTGGACACCGTCCGCAAGGAGGAGCCCGAGCTCTTCGACGACGAGCTCCGGCAGCAGGTCACGGACATGCTCGCGGAAGCCGTCGAGGCCGAGCTGCAGTTCGGCCGGGACCTGTGCGGCGACGGACTGCCGGGCATGAACACCGAGTCGATGCGCGAGTACCTCCAGTGCGTCGCCGACCAGCGCCTCACGCGCCTCGGCTTCGCCCCGGTGTACGGCTCGCAGAATCCGTTCTCCTTCATGGAGTTGCAGGGCGTCCAGGAGCTGACGAACTTCTTCGAGCGCCGCCCTTCGGCGTACCAGGTGGCGGTGGAGGGCTCGGTCGCCTTCGACGACGACTTCTGATCCCCTGCCGGAACAGCTGCGGCCCGCACCTCGCGCGAGGGAGGTGCGGGCCGCTTTCGTTCTGCGCTGCCGCGATCAGATGCCGCAACTGGGCGCCGACCAGTAGCGGCTGCTGCGGTGGTCGACGTGCGTGTGGTCGTTGTGGCCCGGGTAGCCCGGGCCCAGGATGCCGTTGAAGCCGTGGTAGCGGGCCTGCTGGGCCAGCTTGCACAGCGAGTGCGGGCCCGCGCCCAGGTCGGCCGCGTCGCCGTAGAGGTGGCGGCTGCTCGACGAGCCGCCGACCGCGTCGTTGCAGGCGTACGAGCGGAAGCCACTGGTCACGGTGATGGGCTGGTCGCCGAGGGCGTGGCGCATGGCCTGAAGTTTCCACATGGTGCGCAGGGCGTTGGACTTGGCGGTCGTGGCGCTGACCGCGCCGCCCGACCAGGTGGAGTTGCAGTCGTTGAGTTCGGCGTAGCTGAAGTGTGCCGGTGTGCAGTCGCTGTCCTGGAGCGCGTAGATCTTGCTGAACGTCGCGGGTCCGGCGACGCCGTCCGCGGCGAGGCCGTAGGCGGACTGGAAGCGCTTGACGGCGGCGGTGGTAGCCGGGCCGTAGGCGCCGTCGATGGCGAGGACACCGCCGTAGCCGGGGTAACCGGCGACCCTGATCTGGAGTTGCGTGACGTCCGCGCCGGATGCTCCCTGCGAGAGGGTGCGCGACCAGGTGTAGCAGTCGTCGGCCTGGGCGGCACCGGCCGTCGCGACGACACCGGTGAGCCCGGCAACCATAAGCATGACAATCGATAACAGCAGCCGTGCCGTACGTCTCAGCATGAAGTCTCCCTTGCGATCCCCTGCGCTGCCCGCGGATGCGGACGCGGATGCCTGCGATGAGAGCCGTGAGAGCGGTGCACAGCAGAGACTGGCCGCACGGTCGACGCGCGTCAACAGCCCCTGGGCTTCCGACATTTGTCGGCCCAATGACGGGCGGGTGACGCACGAGGGCCCCCGCTCGCACCGAACGGGGGCCCTCGGGTGGTCGTACAGCTCAGTCGTTGGGGACGACGGCGTAGCGCGGGGTGCCCTCGGCCATCTGCTTCAGCGCGTCCTTGCGGTCGCGCTTGGAGAGCCGGTCGATGTAGAGGTACCCGTACAGGTGGTCCGTCTCGTGCTGCAGGCACCGGGCGAAGTAGCCCGTGCCGCGCACCTTGATCGGGTTGCCCTGGGCGTCCTGACCGCGCACCACCGCGTAGTCGGGGCGGGCCAGTGCGGCGTACGCCGTCGGGACGGAGAGGCACCCCTCGTTGGAGTCGTCGAGGTGGCGCTGCTCCGGGGGAAGCTCCTCCAGCACCGGGTTGCACACGACGCCGACGTGGCGCATGCCCTCGTCGTCGGGGCAGTCGTAGACGAAGACCTTCAGGTCCACACCGATCTGGTTGGCGGCCAGGCCGACGCCCTCCGCCGTGCGCTGGCTGGCGAACATGTCGTCGATGAGAGCGGCGAGCTTGTCGTCGAACTCGGTGACGTCCTTGCACTCCTTGTGCAGCACGGGATTGCCCACGACCGTGATCGGGCGGGAGGTGCCGCGCTCGCGGTAGGCCCGCTCGCGCTCCTCGCAGTTCTCCGTGTCCACGACGAAACCATCGTTGACCTGCTGGTCCGTCTCCTGCTGCGACGCCATGTCAGCCGTACGCCCTTCTCATTACCCGATCCCTGGGCCGGTGCCCGGTCACTTACGCGTCCGTACAGCCTACGGGCAGGCGTCAGCAGACTTCCTCGAGATCCCGCCATTCACGGCTGTCCGGGCTGTCCGCCACCCAGCCGTCCAGCAGCCCGCGCACCAGCCCGGCCGGCGCGGCTATACCGCATTCGCGCTCGGGCGACCACAGGTCACCGGCCGTGCGGTGGCCCAGCGGCCCCGGGTGGCCGGGCTCGCTGTGGTCGTGCGGGTCGAGGTGCTCGCCCTCGCCCTCGGCGCTCGGCATCACGCCCTCGGAGCAGGCGCGGCACAGCAGCCGGACGGAGGAGGACCAGTCCTCGGCGGCGAACCCGGCATCGGCCGCGAGCTTCTCGAGCGCGTCCCGGTCGTTCTCGGTCGCCGCCTCCAGCAGCACGACCCAGGTCGGTACGGGCGAGGGCGCCCACAGTTCTATCTCGTCGAAGACGGGATAGGAGGGCCCCGCGCTGGTCGTCCGCTCGCCGTGCGGTACGCCGTCGTGCAGGACCACCTCACCCCAGCGCCGCCCGGACGAGGGCAGCGGGATGGACAGCACTTCCATCCGCGCGGGGTCGAGCCTGCGGCCCCAGACCACCTCGGCCTCGCCCTCGGGCGACAGCCGCACGGCGGCGCTGCCGAGGTCCATGCCCACCGGCTCACCGTTCGCGGCGGCGGCGCCCGGCACCTTCAGCCCGTACGCCTGCCAGGCGCGGCGGGCCAGCGGCCAGTCCTGCAGGGCGGTCGCGGCGATGCCGACGTTCCACCAGTCCGGGGCGCCGGTCTCCTTGTCAAGGAGGGCGACGGCACGCAGTCCCGCGGCCCGCGCCTGCTCCCAGTCGTGGCGGAACTTGTGCAGCAGCGCCAGGTTGAACCAGGACTCCGAGAGCCAGGGCTCGAGATCCGCCGCCCTGGTCAGCAGTGCGCCCGCGTCCTCGTACCGGCCGTCGCCGATCAGCGTGAACGCGCGGTCCGTGGCCTGCCGCCACGAGGCGGACGGCCGATGCCGTACCTTCCCGAAGATCCTCACGATTCCCGCCTGCCGGTCGCTCGGGTGACTGTCCCGGACGCATACCTGAGTGCCCGCTTCTGTGCCTTCTTTCGCATCCAACCATGCCCGGTCGCAGGCTCGCTCATTACCCATGGGTTACCCAGGTGGCACCCGGGTAAGGCCGCCTCTGGCAAGGACTCTGGCAAGTGATTCCACGACCGCGGGCTCATAGTCGTGACCCGTCCCGAGACGCAGCCGCTCCAGTGCGGCGAGCGCTCCGCCCGCGCTGCCGCCGCTCGCCTGCGCCAGATCCTCGTATGCGTTCACCGTGCGGACGATCCGGGCAGGCAGGGACTGCTCCCGGTAGGGGTCGGCCTGCTGTTCCACCACGGCCGCGACGGCGGCCGGCACCCCGGTCCTGCGGACGACCGCGCCGCCGAGCAGCGCGATACGGCGCTGTTCGGCGGCCGGCAATACGGCAGTGGCCCCGTTCGGCACGGGGTCGAGGAGGGACAGCTGCCCGATGTCGTGCATCAGGGCCGCGTGTTCGAGCACGCTCAGTTCGGGTCCTGAGAGCCGCATCTCCCGGCCCACGGCCGTACTGAGCACAGCGACCCTGCGGGCGTGGCCGGGCGGGGTGTAGCCGGCGATCTCCGTGGCGCGGGCGAGGGAGGCGATGGTCTGGCGGTAGGTCGCGCGGACCGAGGCGTACCTGCGGAACGACAGCTGTGTCAGCAGCAGCGGCACGCAGAAGACAGGCAGCGCCCACAGGCCGGCGACGGCGACCGCCGGCGCCATCACGGCACCGGTCGCGCAGACGGCGGACCCGGTGCCGGGCAGCGCGCGCAGTTCGTCGCGCAGCAGCGGCCCGTCCGGGTACCGGGTGCGGGCCGCGAGGAGGACGGAGGCCAGCACGGCGTCGCACAGGAGTGTGAGGACGAGCAGCACCAGGAGGAAGAGGGCATGGAGGGGGCCGTGTCCGATGCGGTGGTCCCATGCGCCGGAGTGGTGCAGCGGCTGGAAGCAGACAGCGGCGAACCCGGCGGTCAGCACTCGCCGGGCCACATGGTCGAGGCCGGGTCCGCGCCCGCGTGCGACATGGGGCACGGCCCCGGTGAGCACGCCCGCGACGACGACGGCGACGACCTGGAGGGGGCCGTGGCCGGTGGCTCGCCCGGCGCATTCGCCGAGGAGGGCGTACGCGAGGGCGCCGGCGGCGCCGAGCGGGGCGGGCTCCCTCGCCGACGGCTCCTCGAGCAGGGGCGGGGGCGCCCCGGGCGGAGCGGACGGGAGCGCGCCCGGACCGGGGCGGGTCCCCCAGCGCGCGAGCTCCCCGACGGCGATGAAGATCCCGAAGGCGAGGGCGATCCCGGGCTCGGCCAGGCCGTGCCAGGCGACGCGGCCGAGGGCGGCGACGGTGACAGCGGCGGCGGCCGCGTACACCGCGACGACGGCCCGGTCCGGCAGTGCCGCGGTCATCCGGTCCGCACCCGCCGCGGGGCTCCGGGTGTCTCCTCCCGCGCCCGAACCGCGGGTACGGCCGGACCCGCCGGACCCTCAGGATCCTCGGGTGACGCCGAGTCCGCGGGTGCGGCCGGATCCGCGGGTGACGCCTCGTCCGAGGTGACGGCCGTCTCCCAGCCCTCGCGCTCCAGTGCCCGCGCCAGGGCTGTCACCATCCGGGGGTCGAACTGCGTCCCCGCGCAGCGCTCCAGTTCCTCCAGGGCCGCGGCCACCGGCCGTGCCCGCCGGTAGGAGCGGGTCGAGGTCATCGCGTCGAACGCGTCCGCGACCGCGACCACCCGCGCGAACTCGGGGATCAGGTCCCCGGCGAGCCCGTACGGGTAGCCGCTGCCGTCCAGCCGCTCGTGGTGGTGCAGGATGGCCGACCGCGCCTCGCCGAGGAATCCGATGCCGCGCACCATCTCGTGGCCGTACTCGGGGTGCAGCTCGATCACGCGTCGCTCGTCTGGCGTCAGCGGCCCCTCCTTGCGCAGGATGCGCGTCGGTACGCCGAGTTTGCCGACGTCGTGCAGTATCCCGGCGAACCGGAGCAGTTCCAGCCGCTCGTCCGCCATGCGCAGCTCGCGTGCGATCAGTACGGAGGCTCGGCCGACCCGTTCGCTGTGACCGCGGGTGTACCGGTCCTTGATGTCGACGGCCTGGACGAGGGCGCGGATGGTCGCCTGGTGGGCCGCGCGCTCGCGGTGGTACTGGGCGAACATCCAGCTGGAGACGTACATGGGCAGCAGGACGACCAGGGCGGACACCGCCCCGTAGGAGCTGCGCCAGAGGACGGCCATCATCAGCCCGGCGAGGCCGTGCACACAGTAGGGGGCGGGTGACGCGGGCAGCAGCGCCCGCCCGGCCCTGCGCGGCGGCAGGTGCTCCGCCGTCGTGCGGATGCCGCCGTCGAGCGCGCCGAGCACGAGCCAGAAGGCGAGCGCGCCGGCGAGCGCCGGCACCAGCACGTGGGGGAAGTCCGGGGCGGTCAGGCTCCGTTCGCCGCCGCTGAGCCGGTACGCCTGGGCCGCTGCCCAGGTCGAGAGCGCCAGCTGGGCGGCGTGCCAGGCACGGCGCGCCCCGGGCGAGGGCCGGCCGGCCGGACCCAGCAGCGCTCCGGGGACGGGGACGAGCGCGGCGGCCGGGGCGGGCAGCAGGAAGGCGGCCGCCAGCAGTACGGGGAAGAAGGAACCGGCGCCGACCGGCGCCGAGTGGCCGGGCCGGAAGCGGGCGGGCATCTCGCACGCCGCATAGAGACCGGCGAGCAGGACGACCGCTGTCCAGCCGACGTCGGGGGCCGTCACGGCCGGGGCCGCGCAGACCACGGCGCCCACGACGGCACCGGCGATGAAGGCGTGTGCCGCCTTCGGTATGGCCGTCACTGCCCCGCACCCTCCTCGACTCCAGCGACGCACACGCTAGCGAGGTGAGAGGTGAGGGGCGGCGGTACGGGAGCCGTTCGCACGTACGGGTGAAGATCACGGATATGCGTGAGGCGCGCCGCGATCCGCGCCGCGCCTCGGTGTGGGCCAGGGACGAGAGGGGCTACTCCTGCGCCGTCGCCACGTCCTGCTCGGGCACTGCCTGTCCCGAGCGGATCAGATCGATACGCCCCATGACCTTGGCCCGCAGGTCGCTGGGCACATCGTCCTGCCCGCAGCACCGCTTGACCAGCTTCTTCACCGCCTGCTCAAGGCCGTACTTCTCCAGGCAGGGGGAGCACTCCTCGAAGTGCACCTCGAACTTGGTGCAGTCGCTGTCGGGCATCTCGTGGTCGAGGAACTCGTAGAGATGGTCCAGGACTTCAGAGCAGTCCGTCTCGTGCGGCTCTCCGCAGCTCATGAGCCCGAGCCTTTCGCGTCGTTCGACTCCCCCGCACCGGCCGGGACGAGCCCTCGCTCGCGGGCGTAGTCCTCGAGCATGCCGCGCAGCTGTCGGCGGCCCCGGTGCAGGCGGGACATCACCGTGCCGATGGGTGTTCCCATGATGTCCGCGATCTCCTTGTACGCAAAGCCCTCTACGTCGGCGAGATAGACCGCGATCCGGAACTCTTCGGGGATCGCCTGAAGGGCGGCCTTGACGTCCGAATCCGGCAGATGGTCGAGAGCCTGCGACTCAGCGGAACGCAGCCCCGTCGACATGTGCGACTCGGCGCGCGCGAGCTGCCAGTCCTCGATCTCCTCCGCAGCGCTGCGCTGGGGCTCGCGCTGCTTCTTGCGGTAGGAGTTGATGAAGGTGTTCGTGAGGATCCGGTACATCCACGCCTTGAGGTTGGTGCCCTCGCGGAACTGGTGGAACGAGCCGTACGCCTTGGCATACGTCTCCTGTACGAGGTCCTCCGCATCGGCGGGATTGCGCGTCATGCGCAGCGCGGCCGAGTACATCTGGTCGAGGTAGCCGAGAGCGTCCCGCTCGAAACGGGCATTGCGCTCGGCGGCCGTCTCCTCGGACTGCTCCGCCCGGCCGTCGTCGGTCCCTGCGTCGGTCCCAGTGACCGCACCCACCTCCTCCAACGCTGTGACGGAGCCGAAACCGGACCCGCTCGAATCGGAGAATAGTCGACCATGCTGCGACGGGGCCTGCCGATTCACGCCGCCCACCGCCGGAACCGGCCCGCTCTTGCCCTGCGACAGCACCGTCCACTCCAACCCTGTGGTGTGCTCGGCTGTCGGGCAGAAGGTCGTACCCATGCGGTGGACTCCCTACTCCTTGCTCTGTACTGACATCCGCCTCAACAGAGGGCGCCCGCGTCTCATTCCCGCAGCGCGGCTGTCCAACGGGTCACAGCGTCGGTGATCGTCCTGAGGGTCTCGGCCTCGTCGGTCCCCGCCTTCTTGGGCACGGCGAACCCATGATCGGCGAAGGGGACTTCGACGAGTTCGTACGGGCCGTCGGGGAATTCCGCGGGCTTGCCGAAGG
The DNA here is from genome assembly GCF_018614575.1 of Streptomyces sp. ISL-10. GTDB lineage: Bacteria > Actinomycetota > Actinomycetes > Streptomycetales > Streptomycetaceae > Streptomyces. The sequence goes on along the minus strand of NZ_JAGGOJ010000007.1, from coordinate 316,567 downwards.
GATCGTTGCCGCCCTGTACGACAAGGGTGGGCACACCCGTCCCGAGCAGTTCGTCGGCGCGGGACTTCTCCGGGCGGCCGGGCGGATGCAGCGGGAAGCTCAGCGCGAGCACGCCCACCGCGCCGAGCTCCGCGGCCGTGCGGCAGGCGACACGCGCCCCGGCGCTGCGGCCACCGGCGACGACGGGCAGCCCGGGCTTCGCCAGGGCGGGCCAGACGCCGCGCCACCCGGTGTCGAGTGTCTTCGGAGCGGGGGCGAGCTTCTTGCCGGCGACGCGCCAGGGCTGTTCGACGAGGGCGACGGTGACGCCGTGTGCGGGCAGGGCGCGGGCGATCGCCCGCAGGTCCCGGGCCTCGATCCCGCCGCCGGCGCCATGGCCGAGCGCGAGGACGAGGCCGGCGTGTCTGCCGTCGAACCAGGTGACGCGGGCGTCGCCGCCGGCGACGTCGATGATCTCTTTCCGCTCCATCGGACCATTCTGACGCGGGACCGCTGCGCGGGGCTGTTCCCCACACCGCGCTCCCCCTATGGCCTGGCGGCCGTGGGGTACCCCGGCGAAGCCAGGGGGCCCCATCCCGAACCGGGGCGTCGCCCCAGACCCCGTTGCCGCCCTTCGAGCGGTGTCCTCTTGCTCCCCTGGGCTCTGCCCGGGGGAGTTCCGGACCGGCTGACTTCGCGGAGCAAAACCCAGCCTCGCCGGGGGGGCACTCCCCTGGCGTCGCCGGGGGACCCGAGCCCACGGCCGCCGGCCATAGGGGAGTGTGAGTCGCACGCGTCCGGCGGTGGTCCCACGCCCGCAGGGCGTAGGGCAGCGCGGGTCCCGTGGGGTTTCCCACGCCCACAGGGCGTAGGGCAGCGCGAACGGGGAACGCCCGCAGGGTCAGAACAGCACCGGTGCCTCCGGCCCCGACAGCTCCTCCAGCAGCTCCGGGCCGTTGTTGCGCACATTGCTGACAGCCGTCGTCACCGCGTACGCCCGCATCAGCCCCTCCGGCGGCGCCGTGAGCAGCGCCCGGACCTCGTCGGGGTCCGTCGTGGACGGGTCCAGCCACGCGTCCCAGCGGTCCGGTGTCAGCATCAGCGGCATACGGGGGTGGATGTCGGAGAGCGAGCGCGGTCCCTCGGCCGGCGCCACGCCCAGCGGTCCCTTCTCCGCCTCCGTGGTGATCACCGAGCACGTCACCCACCACGCCTGCGAGTGGTCGTCCGGCAGCGTCCGGTCGCGCCAGAACTCGTAGACGCCCGCCATCGCGAACACCGACCCGTCCGCCGGGGTCACGAAGTACGGCTGCTTCCGGGGGCGCTTCTTCCTGCCCTCGACCTCGAGGTCGCGCTCTCCGGTCCCGGTCACCCACTCGTAATAGCCGTCGGCCGGCAGGATGCAGCGGCGCGAGAGGAAGGGCCTGCGGAACGACGGCTTCTCGTGGACCGTCTCCGCCCGCGCGTTGATCATCCGGGCAGCGCCCTCGGGTGACTTGGCCCACGACGGCACCAGGCCCCACTTCAGCGCGCGCATCTGGCGAACCGGACGCCGGTCCCCGGCGTCCTTCACAGGACGTTCGAGGATCGCGTAGACCTCCTTGGTCGGGGCCACGTTCCAGTCGGGAGCGAGAGTCTCCTCCGGCTCCCACTTCTCGACGTGGAACGTCCCGACGAGATCCTCGGGTCTACGGCTGGCTGCATACCTCCCACACATAAGTGCCACACTGCCACTTCCGTACGCCGTCCGAGGAGCCGCCCGCGAAATGGTCACGACACACACCGCCACGGTCCTCGGCAGCGCGACGCTCGCCGACTTCTGGGACCGGCTGTTCGGCACCCAGAGTCCGCCCGCTGTCTGGCTCGTCGTCGTCACCGGCGTCGTCGCGCTCGCCGCCGTCATACCCGGCAGCCTGTGGCGGGTCTCCAGGAACGCCGTCACCATCGCCCACGAGGGCGGCCACGGCCTTGTGGCATTGCTCACCGGCCGTTCTCTGCAAGGCATCAGGCTGCACTCGGACACCAGCGGCCTCACCGTGAGCCGGGGCAGACCGACCGGGCTGGGCATGGTCCTGACCGCGGCCGCGGGCTACACCGCCACCCCGCTCCTCGGTCTCGGCGGCGCCTGGCTGCTGGCCGCGCACCACATCACCCTGCTGCTGTGGGCGGCGACGGCACTGCTGCTGGCGCTGCTGGTCATGGTCCGCAACGCCTACGGCGTCCTCACCGTCACCCTGACCGGGGCCGCCTTCCTCCTCGTGTCCTGGCTGACGGAACCCGGCGTGCAGTCCGTCTTCGCGTACACGGCCGTGTGGTTCATGCTGCTCGGCGGCGTACGTCCGGTGTTCGAGCTGCAGTCCAAGCGCCGCCACGGCGGGGCGCCGGACTCCGACGCGGACCAGCTCGGCCGGCTCACCCATGTGCCGCCGGTCGTATGGCTGGCGTTCTTCCATCTGGTGGCCTTCTGTTCGCTGATCGGCGGAGGACGCTGGCTGCTCGGGCTCTGACCTCGGGGGCGGTCGGCGCCGAGCCACTAAAGTGAGGGCCATGACCGACAGCACCGTGCACCCCGCCCTCTGGCCCGCCCCCTACGCGACCGGAGCCGTCGAAGCGACGGTCACCGTGCCCGGATCCAAATCGGTCACGAACCGCGCGCTGGTGCTGGCCGCCCTCGCCGCCGAGCCGGGCTGGCTGCGCCGCCCGCTGCGGTCCCGCGACACCCTCCTGATGTCGGCCGCGCTGCAGGCGATGGGCGTCGGCATCGAGGAGACGGTCTCCTCCAGCACGACGGGCGGCGCCGGTGAGGCGTGGCGCGTCATCCCGACGGGTCTGCACGGCCCGGCCACGGTGGACGTCGGCAACGCCGGCACGGTGATGCGGTTCCTGCCGCCCGTCGCCGCGCTCGCCGACGGCCCGATCCGTTTCGACGGCGATCCCCGGTCCTACGAGCGTCCCCTCGGCGGAGTGATCGGTGCGCTGCGCACGCTCGGCGCCCGTATCGACGACGACGACCGCGGCGCGCTGCCGATGACGGTGCACGGCGGCGGGGCGCTGGACGGCGGGGCGGTGCGGATCGACGCCTCGTCCTCGTCGCAGTTCGTGTCCGCGCTGCTGTTGTCGGCGCCTCGCTTCAACCAGGGGGTCGAGGTGCGTCACGTGGGCGGCCGACTGCCCTCGATGCCGCACATCCGGATGACCGTCGACATGCTCCGCGCGGTCGGCGCGCAGGTCGACGAGCCGGAGACGGGCGGCGAGCCGGACGTCTGGCGGGTCTCGCACAGCGCCCTGCTGGGCCGCGACCTGACGGTCGAGCCGGACCTGTCCAATGCGCAGCCCTTCCTGGCGGCCGCGCTGGTGACCGGCGGCCGGGTCACGATCCCGGACTGGCCCGAGCGCACCACCCAGCCCGGTGACGCGCTGCGCGAGATCTTCACCGAGATGGGCGGCTCGTGCGAGCTGACGACGACGGCTGACGGCACGGCGCTGGTGTTCACCGGCAGCGGCCGTATCCACGGCATCGACGTGGATCTGGGCGAGGTCGGCGAGCTCACCCCGGGCATCGCCGCGGTGGCGGCGCTCGCCGACTCGCCGTCCACGCTGCGCGGTGTGGCGCATCTGCGGCTGCACGAGACCGACCGGCTGGCGGCGCTCACGAAGGAGATCAACGAGCTCGGCGGGGACGTCACCGAGACCGACGACGGCCTGCACATCCGCCCGCGCCCGCTGCACGGCGGCGTCTTCCACACCTACGACGACCACCGCATGGCGACGGCCGGTTCGATCATCGGTCTCGCGGTGAAGGACGTGCAGATCGAGAACGTGGCGACCACCTCCAAGACCTTGCCCGACTTCCCGCGGATGTGGGCCGAAATGCTCGGGGCCTGACGTCATGCGCCGCTACGGCAAGCACACCGACGAGGACGACATCCGCTCCCGCCCCAACCGCAAGGGCAACCGTCCGCGCACCAGCATCCGGCCCAAGCATGAGGACGCGGCGGAGGGCGTGGTCCTCACCGTCGACCGGGGGCGGCTGACGTGCCTGGTCGAGGACCGGATCGTCATGGCGATGAAGGCCCGTGAGCTGGGCCGCAAGGCGGCGGTCGTCGGCGACCGGGTCGGCATCGTCGGTGATCTGTCGGGCGCCAAGGACACCCTGGCCCGGATCGTACGGATCGAGCCGCGCAGGTCGGTGCTGCGGCGTACGGCCGATGACGACGATCCCTTCGAGCGCGTGGTCGTCGCCAACGCGGACCAGCTCGCGATCGTCACCGCGCTCGCCGACCCCGAGCCGCGCCCGCGCCTGATCGACCGCTGTCTGGTCGCGGCGTACGACGGCGGTCTGGAGCCGCTGCTCGTCCTGACCAAGTCGGACCTCGCCCCGCCGGACCAGCTGCTGGAGATGTACGGCGCGCTCGGTGTGCCCCATGTGGTCACCACCCGCGAGGAGTTCGTGGACGGGCTCGCGGCGGAGCGCGTCCGCGAGCACTTGGTGGGCAGGACGACGGCGTTCGTCGGGCACTCGGGCGTGGGCAAGACGACGCTGGTGAACGCGCTGGTGCCACAGGAGCGGCGACGCAGCACCGGCCTGGTCAACGCGGTCACCGGCCGGGGCCGGCACACGACCACCTCCGCGCTCGCCCTGCCGCTCGCGGACGAGAAGGGCGGCTGGGTGATCGACACTCCGGGCGTGCGGTCGTTCGGCCTGCATCATGTCGATCCCTCCCGGGTCATCCATGCGTTCCCGGATCTGGAACCGGGCACGGAGGGCTGTCCGCGGGCCTGCTCGCACGACGAGCCGGACTGTGCGCTGGACGACTGGGTGGCCGAGGGCCATGCGGATCCGGCCCGGCTGTACTCGCTGCGTCGGCTGCTGGCGACGCGGGAGCGACGCGAAGGCGACTGAGACGTCCACGTTTGCGGCCTGCGGCGGTTGGTAAGTGCATAATCGCACCAAGTCAGACCAAGCAGTCACCGATGACGCGGGAGGCCCAAGAGCGATGGCGTGGCTGCTGGTGGTGGTCGCAGGGCTTCTGGAGACAGGCTTCGCGGTCTGTCTCAAACTGTCGCACGGCTTCACCCGGTTCTGGCCGACGGTCGCCTTCGCGGTGTTCGCCCTCGGCAGTTTCGGCCTGCTGACCCTGTCGCTGCGGAAGCTCGACGTGGGGCCCGCGTATGCCGTGTGGACGGGCATCGGCGCGGCGGGTACGGCCGTCTACGGCATGATCTTCCTCGGGGACCTGGTCTCCACCCTCAAAATCGTCTCGATCACGCTGGTGATCGTCGGCGTCATCGGTCTGCAGCTCTCGGGCTCTTCGCAATAACGGCCGCCCCGAGCCCGTCCAGCGCGGCCCGCACCAGCTGGGCGAGCCCCTCGCCCACGGGCGCGACGACACAGGACAGCGCCAGGCGCACGGCGAGTTCGCAGCGCTGCGGCAGATCCGCCGGATCCTCGGTCGTGCGTCCCTCCCGCGACCGGCGTGCCTGCCGGACGGCGTTACGCGACCGGTCCCGTACGGCCGCGAGCAGCTCGGCCGGAGCGGGCAGAGGGGCGTCGGCCCGGCGCTGGGCCGGTACCACGGACCGCCCGGCGCCCCGGCGCACCGGGCGCGGCGCGGGCAGCCGCTCGCTCCAGCAGCCGGTGAGCAGAGCGCGCAGCAGCGGCCTGGTGCGGGCCTCGCCGACGGTCCACTCGGCGAGTGACACGAGCCGTTCGGCCGGTTCGGTCCGCTGGGCCATCAGCCGTTCCACACCGCGCAGATACCGGTCGGTCTCGCGCCGCATCAGGGCGCGGGCGAGGCCGTCCTTGCTGCCGAACTCGTTGTAGAGCGTCTGGCGGGACACCCCCGCGGCACCGGCGACGTCGGTCATCCGCACGCCCGACCAGGGGAGTTCGCCGAGTGCCGCGAGCGCGGCGTCCAGCAGGGACTCTCGAGCTGCGGGCATCGTCGCCTCCCGGGCCGGGCGTATGTGGGCACAGGGTTGACGGGCCCGGCGACGCTGTCAAGGGACACGGCACCGCGTCAGCCGGCCGCCCCGCGCCCGGGAAGGGTGGTTTCCGCACCGATAGAGTGGCGACATGCCGGACTATCACGATGATCTGCGCCTCGCCCATGTCCTCGCGGACGCCGCCGACGCCACCACGATGGATCGGTTCAAGGCCCTGGACCTCAAGGTCGAGACCAAGCCGGACATGACCCCGGTGAGCGAGGCCGACAAGGCTGCCGAGGAGCTCATCCGCGGGCATCTCCAGCGGGCACGGCCGCGCGACGCGATCCTCGGAGAGGAGTTCGGCATCGAGGGCACGGGCCCGCGGCGCTGGGTCGTGGACCCCATCGACGGCACCAAGAACTACGTGCGCGGCGTCCCGGTGTGGGCGACGCTCATCTCGCTCATGGAGGCGGGCGAGGGCGGCTTCGAGCCGGTGATGGGCGTGGTGTCGGCACCGGCGCTGGGACGCCGCTGGTGGGCGGCGAAGGGCGCGGGCGCGTTCACCGGCCGCAGCCTGACGTCGGCGACGCGGCTGCGGGTCTCGAAGGTGGAACGGATCCAGGACGCGTCGTTCGCGTACTCCTCGCTGACCGGCTGGGAGGAGCAGGGGCGTCTCGACGGCTTCCTGGACCTGTCCCGGGCCTGCTGGCGCACCCGCGGCTACGGCGATTTCTGGTCCTACATGATGGTGGCGGAGGGTTCGGTGGACATCTGCGCCGAGCCGGAGCTTTCGCTCTGGGACATGGCGGCCCCGGCGATCGTGGTGCAGGAGGCAGGCGGGTCCTTCACCGGCCTCGACGGAACTCCCGGACCGCACAGCGGCAACGCCGCCGCGTCGAACGGGCTGCTCCACCGCGAGCTCCTCGGGTACCTGAACCAGCGGTACTGAAGCCACTTGCGGCTTGACCTGCGCGTTTCCCTCATCTCTCGGCGCGCACGCCCACCTTTCCAGGACGGACGTTGCGCCGCCTTCAAGCTGCGGCGACTCCGGGCCCGCCGCGTACGGCACCGACGACCGGATCGTGACCGTCGACCGCGGCGAGAAGTTCACGCTGAAGGTCCCGGCCGACCCCGAGCTCGGCCAGAACTTGTACCTGGCGAACCCCGGCGCGGACGTGGACGTCCTGGAGTACCGGGGCGACCGCGAGGACACCGGCGACGGTGACGGAACCCAGCTCTTCGACTTCACGGCGCTCTCGCCCGGGAAGGCGACGGTGAAGCTGGTGTGATCACCGTCCGCTGAGCCGGACCGGAACGGAACGACGATGGTCCACGACCGCTCCCCACGCACCGACGACGAGGTGCTCGCCGCCACCGACATCGAGGCGCTGCTGCGCCACGGCCTCAGCCGCGACACCTTCCGCACCGCGCTCTTCGGCGACGGTGCGATCGCCGCCGCCGTCACCCTCGACCGGCTCGGTGTGGTGCCGCGCTCGGTGAAGTACGTCGCGAAGATCGTCCGGGCCGGCGGCCTCGCGTACGCGGCCGGGCTGGCCGAGCCCCTGCCGTCGGGTGCCGCGTCCGCATGCCGGCGGGACTGGCTGGAGACCGCCGCGCGTCTCGCCGGCACCCCGGACGACGAGGCGCGCACCGCACGCTGGCTGGACACGGTCGCCGAGCTCATCGGCCTGCGCCGCGGCAGCCGGGCCGCGACGGCGGGGCCCGGTCCGGCCTGATCCGAACGAGAGGCCCTGGCCAAGACGCACGGGCCATTGGAGCCACGCCGTACTGAATCCTCACCTGGACACGCGGTACCGATGGATCAGGAATCATCCGTACGGACCCGATCGGCGCACGCCCGCGCCATCAGCGGCTTTTCGTGCGCGGCCCAACAGGCCGCGCACGCCCTCTTGCTGCCCCGGTTGCGGGCTGCGACTCTGAGAGTCCCCCACTTGTGAATTTGTGAATCGGTTCTCCAGCACCGATCCACCAAGGAGGTGGCTTTCGCCCATGCTCGTCCGTGACGCCATGAGCACAGTGGTCCTCACCATCGGACCCGCACACACACTCCGCCAGGCGGCCAGTCTGATGGCCGCACGACGTGTCGGCGCTGCCGTCGTCCTCGACGGCGATCTGGGACTCGGGATCCTCACCGAGCGAGACATTCTGAACTCGGTCGGCTCGGGCCAGAGCCCGGACCTGGAGACCGCAGGGACGCACACCACCACCGACGTCGTGTTCGCCGCACCTTCCTGGACCCTGGAGGAGGCGGCCGAGGCAATGGCGCACGGCGGCTTCCGCCATCTGATCGTGATGGACAAGGGCGGCCCGATCGGCGTCGTCTCGGTCCGCGACATCATCCGCTGCTGGGCCCCGGCCCGGAGGCATGTGGGCTCGGTCGCCGGCTGACCGAGGCACGACGCATCCCTGAGCACGCCTGCAGAGGGCCGGATCCCCCTGGACAGGGATCCGGCCCTCTGCAATCGACAAGCGGGTCAGCCGCGCAGGTCCTGGACCGCGATCTCCAGCCGCTTGCCGAAGTCGCCGTCCGCCTGGCGGAAGTTGCTGATCGCGCGCTCGGCGATGTCGTCGCGCGAGACCTTGGCGATGAAGCCGGCCAGGTTGTCGATCAGACGGCTCTTCTCGTCCTCGGACATCAGGCGGTACAGGTTGCCCGCCTGCACGAAGTCGTTGTCCTCGGAGTGGATGGGCGCCGGGTGGTCGCCGGTCACGCCGGTCACCGGGACGGGCTGCCACAGCGCGCGGTCGATCTGGTGCGGGCCGCCGAAGCTGTTGGGCTCGTAGTTCTTCGCGCCCTTGTGACGGCCGTCGTAGAGGAAGCCGTCACGGCTGTTCGTCCGCGCCTCGGTGGCGTGCGGGCGGTTCACCGGGAGGTGGTCGGCGTTGATGCCGACGCGGTAGCGGTGGGCGTCGCCGTACGCGAAGAGGCGACCCTGGAGCATCTTGTCCGGGGAGGGACCGATGCCCGGCACGAAGTGGGCGGGGCTGAAGATGGACTGCTCGACCTCGGCGAAGATGTTCTCCGGGTTGCGGTTGAGCTCCAGCTTGCCGATCTCGATCGGCGGGTAGTCCGCGTGCGGCCACACCTTCGTGAGGTCGAACGGGTTGAAGCGGTAGGTCGCCGCGTCGGCCGCGGGCATGATCTGCACCTGCACGGTCCAGGTCGGGAACTCGCCGCGCTCGATGGCCTCGCGCAGGTCGCGCTGGTGGGAGTCCGGGTCCTCGCCGGCGAGCCTGTTGGCCTCGGCCTGGGTGAGGTTCTTGATCCCCTGGTCGGTCTTGAAGTGGTACTTGACCCAGAAGACCTCGCCGGCCTCGTTGTTCCACTGGTAGGTGTGGGAGCCGTAGCCGTTCATGTGGCGGTACGAGGCGGGGATGCCACGGTCGCCGAACAGCCAGGTCACCTGGTGGGTGGACTCGGGCGACAGACCCCAGAAGTCCCAGACGTTGTCCGCCTCCTGGCTGCCCGTGTACGGGTCGCGCTTCTGGGTGTGGATGAAGTCGGGGAACTTGATGGCGTCCTTGATGAAGAACACCGGGGTGTTGTTGCCGACGAGGTCGTAGTTGCCCTCTTCGGTGTAGAACTTCAGCGCCCAGCCGCGCGGGTCGCGGACCGCGTCCGCCGCGCCGAGGTTGCCGGCGACGGTCGAGAAGCGCAGGAACGTCTCGGTCCGCTTACCGACCTCGGAGAGGAACTTGGCGCGCGTCCACTGCGAGACATCACGGGTGAGCGTGAAGGTGCCGTACGCGCCGGCGCCGCGGGCATGGACGACACGCTCCGGGATGCGCTCGCGGTTGAAGTGCGCCAGCTTCTCCAGCAGCAGCTGGTCCTGGACCAGGACCGGACCGCCGACGCCCGCGGTCTCGCTGTTCTGGTTGTCGGCGACCGGTGCCCCGGCCTCCGTGGTGAGCGGTCCCTGCGTCACGTGCGCCTCCTGCGTCGTTCCTGCCCATTGATCAAAGTCAGCGCGACCTGCCCTTGGCGTGCGCTGGTCTCGATCCTACGATGGACTTTGTCTAAGTCAAGTTAACATCCAAAGTCACACCGGTTCGGGCCCTGGGTCCCTTCACTGTTAGGCTGGTCCTCATGAGTGACCTGTTGGAACGACTCCGCGGACGCGGCTGGCGCATGACCGCCCAGCGGCGTGTCGTGGCCGAGGTCCTCGACGGCGACCACGTCCACCTGACGGCCGACGAGGTCCACGCACGCGCCGTGAAACGGCTGCCCGAGATCTCCAGGGCCACCGTCTACAACACGCTGGGCGAGCTGGTCACCCTCGGCGAGGTGCTCGAGGTGTCGACCGACCGCCGCGCCAAGCGTTACGACCCGAACGCGCACCGGCCCCACCAGCACCTGGTGTGCGCCAGGTGCGGTGCGATCCGCGACGTGCACCCGGCGGGCAACCCGCTGGCCGACCTGCCCGACTCGGAACGCTTCGGCTTCACGATCTCGGACGTCGAGGTGACCTACCGCGGCACCTGCCCGAACTGCGCTGCCGCGTAGCACGAAACCACCGAGAAGGGCCCCGACGGAAACGTCAGGGCCCTTCTTCGTCAGGTCGTGGAGATCAGCCGGCGCGCCGCCGCACTCCGATCAGCGGGCGTGAACGCACCCGGCCTCGCAAATGACCGAAGACCCGGATCTCAAGGATCCGGGCCTTCGGTTTCAGTAGCGGGGACAGGATTTGAACCTGCGACCTCTGGGTTATGAGCCCAGCGAGCTACCGAGCTGCTCCACCCCGCGTCGGTGAACACCACCTTACGGGACCCCGGTGGACCAGCGCAAATCCCTTCCCCGCGGCCGGCTGCGGCTACGCGGTCAGCTCCTGGATCAGCGCCTCGCGCAGCTTCGCCGCCCGCTCGGCGACCTCCGCGGGACCCAGCTCGACCGCCCTGGCGCACCAGCGCTGCCCCTCGGCGAGCTCGCCCCTGCGGGCCGCGAGCAGCGCGAGCCGCAGCGCGGCCCTGCCGTGCCCGGCCCGGGCCGCCCGGGTCCACCACAGGGCGGCCTCGCGCTCACTTCCCTCGCGGGCCAGGAGCAGTCCGAGGTTGAACGCGCCGCTCCGGCTGCCCGCCTCGGCGGCCTCGCGGTACCAGCGGGCCGCCTCCGCCATGTCGCCGCGGGCGGCGGCGAGCATGCCGATCCGCACCTGGGCGCGGCGGTGCCCCTGCTCGGCGGCCCGCTCGTACCACTCCTCGCACTCGCTCTTCTCCGCCACCGGCTCACCGAGCGCCGGGGGCCCAGGCGGCGGCCGGCGCGCGTCGAGAACGCTGGCGAGCCGGAAGGCGGCCTCGGCGCTCCCGCCGCCCGCCGCGGACCGCAAATGGCGCTCGGCGGCCTGTTCGTCGCCCTCCTTGAGCCGGGCGATGCCGACCTGGAGCGCGGCTTCGGTGTGCCCGGCGGCCGCGGCCCGCTCGTACCAGGACAATGCGGTGCGGTCGTCGTCACGGCCGACGTGGAGGATGCCCAGGTTGAACGCCGCGTCGACGCTGCCCGCCTCGGCCGCCTTGGAGAACCAGGGCTCGGCGCCCGCGTGGTCCCCGGCCTGCAGGAGCAGCACGGCGAGCGCGTTCGCGGCCTCGCGGTGCCCCGCGTAGGCGGCGCGGCGGTACCACTGCTCGGCCTGGGCCGTGCGGTCCTGGGCGGCGCAGAGCAGCCCGAGGTTGTACGCGCCGTTGACGTCACCAGCGTCCATGGCCGCGCGGTACCAGCGCTCGGCGCTCTGCGCCTCGCCACGGGCGGCGTGCAGTGCGCCGAGGGCGTTCGCCGCATTGCCGTCCCCGTCCTGGGCGGCCCTCAGCCACCACACGGCGGCACTCTCCTCGTCACCCGCGTCGCGCAGCAGGAAGCCCAGCGCGCAGGCCGCCCGCGGCTCGCCGTCCTTGGCGGCCGTCAGGTACCAGCGCCCGGCCTCCTTCAGCTCGCCGCGCTTCTCCAGGATGGAGCCGAGATGCAGGGCGGCGCGCCGGTGCCCCCGGGCTGCTGCCTGCCGGTGCCACTGGGCGGCCTCGTCGAGCAGGTGCGGCCCGTCCTGGCGCGCGGCCCGCCCACGGGCGGCCTCCGCCTCGGCGAGCACGCGCAGTCCGGCGTCCGTCTGCCAGACGGCCTCGCCGGCCGCAGCGACGCGCTGCACGCCGTCGCCCGTCTCCCTCATCGCTTCCCTCGTCGCCTCGCCGCGCGCCTGGCCGCGCGCCTCGGCGGCGCCGCGGCCACGCCGAGCAGCGCCGGTGTGCGCGGGGCGCGGCGCGGGCGGGCCGCCGGGCACGAGCGGCCCAGCGCCCTTCCCCTTGCGCGCCTCGGCGGCGGCGCGGCGCTCAAGCGCTCTGGCGAGCCGATAGGCCGCCTCGCGGTGGCCCTGCTCGGCCGCCGTGCGCAGCCACCGCTCGGCCCCCTCCTCGCCGCGGTGCTCCAGCAGATCGGCCAGTGCGTACGCCCCGAGGGCATGGCCCTGCTCGGCGGACTGGCGCAGCCAGTACTCGGCGGCCGGTTCGTCGCCACGCTCGCGGAAGTGACGGCCGAGGGCGTGCGCGGCCGCCGCCGAACCGGCGACCGCGGCGATGCGCCACCAGCCGGCCGCCTCGTCCGCGTAGCCGCGCTGGTGCAGCAGGACGCCCAGGTTGTTGGCGGCCGCGCGGTCGCCATCGGCAGTGGCACCGCGCAGATAGGGCTCGGCGCCGTCCAGGTCGCCCCGGCGCAGCAGGAGCGCGCCGATCACGCTCATCGACGCCGTGTCGCCGCTGTCCGCGGCACTGCGGTGGCGCGCCTCGAGTCCGGCGGTCTCCTCGCCGTCGACGTGGTCCGTGGCACCGAGGCCACCCGTCATGACGACGTTGTCCGCGCGGCCGGAAGCGTCCATCGTGTCGACGGCGTCGACCGTATGGATCGCTTCCGCCGCGTCCCCGGCGTGCGGCTGCACAAACCGCCCTGTCTCCAACAGAGTTGCCCTGTCCCCCATAAATTCCATCGTCGCACCACCTGCAACCCGCGTACACCTGGTATACCGCAGCCAGTGAGGTCACTTCAGCGTTTTGTCGACATGCCCACAGAGAGATAAGTCAAACACGCTGCTCCCCAACTCTCGGCGAACGGCACGCACTTCGGGCGGACGAAGCCCTCGAACGTGTCGGCTCAGCACGAAGAGGGCCCGGATCCTCAAGGATCCGGGCCCTCTTCTTCGAAGTAGCGGGGACAGGATTTGAACCTGCGACCTCTGGGTTATGAGCCCAGCGAGCTACCGAGCTGCTCCACCCCGCGTCGTTGTTCCGTAAAGGTACCACGACACGGGGTGGATCCCGTCATCCGCCCTGGTCGGGCTCCCTCAGCCGGGCCTCGGCGTCCGCGGCTCGCTGGAGCGCCTCCTGCAGCGCGTCCTGCGCCTTGCCGTACGCCGTCCAGTCTCCGCGCTTCACGGCCGCCTCGCCGTCCGTGTACGCCTTCTGCGCGTCCGCGATGGCGTCCTGGAGCGCCGCGTCGCCCGTGGCGGGCGGGTCGGTGGGCTGCGTCGGCGGCTCGTCGGGCTCGGTCGGCGGCGTCGTGGTGTCATCGGGTGCTCGCTCGCCGAACACCTGGGACAGCGCGCCGCCGAGGTCGTCGGCGAAGCCGATCCGCTGGCCGTACACGACGGCGACCTTGCTCAGCAGCGGGAACTCCGAGCCGCGGCCCTGGGCGTAGATCGGCTCGACGTACAGGAAGCCGCTGTCCAGGGGGACGGTCAGCAGATTGCCGTACTTGATGGTCGAGTCGGCGCCCTTGAGGTCACGGACGAAGGTGGCGATGGGGTCGTGCCGGTTGAGCCGGCTCTGCACCTGCTCGGGACCGTCGACCTTGTCGTCCGTCACCCGCATCAGTCTGATCTTGCCGTAGTCGCGGCTCATGGCATCGGCGTCGACCGCCATGAACGCCCGCAGATTCGGCCGTCCACTGGGGGTGAACGTCGTCGTCAGCGCGAACTGCTGCCGCTCCTGCCCCGGCAGCTTCAGCGACAGGTAGTACGGCGGGACCGCGTTGCTGTCCGACCTGGTGGGGTCGTTCGGCACCTGCCAGGCGTCGCTCGCGTTGTAGAACGGAGCGGGCTCGGTGACGTGGTACAGGGACAGCAGCTCGCGCTGGACCTTGAACATGTCCTGCGGGTACCGCAGATGGGCCTTGAGCTCGTCCGGGATGTCGGCCTTCGGCTTGACCGTGCCGGGGAACGCCTTCTCCCACGTCTTGAGGACCGGGTCGTTCTCGTCCCACTCGTACAGGGTCACGGTGCCGTCGTAGGCGTCGACCGTGGCCTTCACCGAGTTCCGGATGTAGTTGACCTGGTTCTGCTGGGCGACCACCGCGCGCTGCCGGTCGGTCAGCGAGTCGGACGTGGTCTCCCCCAGCGTCGTACGCGACGCGTAGGGGTAGCCGTTGGTCGTGGTGTAGGCGTCGATGACCCACTGGATCCGCTTGCCCACGACGGCCGGATAGGCGTCGCCGTCGATGGTCAGCCACGGGGCCACGGCCTCGACGCGCTCCTTGGGCGTGCGGTTGTAGAGGATCTTCGAACCGTCGCCGATGGCGCCCGAGTACAGGATCTGCGGCTCGCTGAACGCCACTGCGTACGCGGCGCGGTTGAGCGGACCGGAGAGGTCGATGCCACCCTTGCCGGCGTAGCTCGTGGTGATCTGGCCGCCGCCGTCCTGTTCGTAGTCGAGCTCCTTCTGGGGCCCGCCCACGATCGAGTACTGCGTGGTCTTCTCGCCGTAGTAGATGCGCTGCTCGTAATCGCCGAGGCTGCCCTTGGAGGGCAGACCGGACTCGGTGAACTCCGGCGAGCCGCCGGTGCCCCTGGCCGTGTCCGTGCCCTTGGCGGCGACGGCGCCGTAGCCATGGGTGTACGTGAAGTGATCGTTGATCCAGTTGCGCTTGTCGACGCCCTGGAGGTTGAGCTCACGCAGACCGATGATCGTGTCCTGGCCCTTGTACCGGTCGATGTCCAGCGTGGAGGGGAACTGGTAGTACTTCCGCTCCTGCTCCAGCTGCTGGAACGTGGGCGAGACGATGTTGGGGTCGTTTATGCGGTAGCTGGCCGCCGAGTCGGCGTCCCTGCGCTGCTGCTCCCCCTCCTTGATCTGGCCGCGGCCCGTGTAGTCCGTCGGCTTCACGCCGTCGATGCCGTACGCCTTGCGCGTCGCCTCGATGTTCTTCCGGATGTACTCGGCTTCCTTGGCCTGCTCGTTCGGCTGGACCTGGAACTTCTGCACGATCGCCGGATAGAGCCCGCCGATCAGGATCGCGGAGAGGACCATGAGCCCGAAGCCGATCACCGGCAGCTGCCAGGTACGGCGCCAGAGCGTGGCGAAGAACAGTACGGCGCAGATCACCGCGATGCAGAAGAGGATCGTCTTGGCCGGCAGATAGGCGTTGGCATCGACGTAACGCAGGCCGGTCCAGTTGCTCGTGGCCTTGAAGTCGCTGGACTTGACCGCGAGTCCGTAGCGGTCCAGCCAGTACGCCACGGCCTTCAGCGCCACGAACAGTCCCAGCAGCACCGACAGGTGGCCGGTGGCGGCGCCCGTGGCCCGCGCGCCGGGGCTGGTGATCCGCAGCCCGCCGTACAGGTAGTGGGTCAGGGCGGCGGCGATCAGGGACAGCACGACGGCGGCGAAACCGAAGCCGAGCAGGAAGCGGTACCACGGCAGGTCGAACGCGTAGAACGCCACGTCCATCTTGAACTGCGGGTCCTTCTGGCCGAAGGGCACGCCGTTGACCCACATCAGCCACGTCCGCCACTGGCTGGTGGCGGAGGCCCCGGCGATGAGCCCGACGAGAGCGGTGATCGCGAGGAGCACCCACTTCTTGTACGGGGCGATCCCCATCCGGTACCGGTCGAGACTCTGCTGCTCCAGCGACATCGCGCTGAGCGGCGGCCGCAGCCGGTGCGCCAGCCAGATGTTCACGCCGACGGCCGTTGCCATGAGCAGGCCGAATACGGCGAACAGTCCGATCTTGGTCCACAGGGTGGTGGTGAAGACGGACGAGTACCTCACGGAGCGGTACCAGAGCCAGTCGGTCCAGAACCCGGCGAACATGACGAACACCATGGCCAGAGCGGCCAGGACGCCGAGTGTCATGAGCAGGGTGCGGACACGCCGGGACGGCCGGCCCACTCTCATCCGTGGCCCGGTCGGGCCTCCGCCGCGGTCCGGCATCTGGAAAGCCAACGTGCGCCCCTCGAAGTTCGCGGTCGTGTGAATCGGGCCCCGCGATCGTAGAGCCCACTGGTGCAACTTACTGAGGCTTTACCTAGTTCCCGTCGCGGGGCAGGAAGGAGGCAGGATATTGACCATGTCCAACGCTTCTGCCCCCGCCCCCGACAATCAGCCCCCCTCGGGCCCGATCGCCGCGAGCCCGCTCACCCGGGCCGTGCTCGAGATCGACGAGTACGCCGCCACCCTCGGCTGGGACCAGCCGGCCCGGCTGTTCGCGCTCGTCGACACCGCCCGGCTGCGCTCCCAGGAGCCGGGCCTCGCCGCTCAGCTCGGTCTCGACGAGGGCGACGCGGCCGCCCCGCTCACCCCTATCGAGCAGGACGAGATCCCGGCCGGCACCCCGCTCGACGAGTTCCTCGGCACGATCGCCTGGCCCGACGCGGTCGTCGGCTGCGCGCTGACGGTGGAGCGTCTGATGCTGCCTCCGTCCGCCGAGGCCTCCGTACCGGACGGTCTGGACGAGGCGGCCCTGACCAAGTGGGTCGCCGCCCACCCGGACCGCCAGGAGGTCCGGATGACGGTGGCCGTGCTCCGCGACGGGGCGCGGGAGTCGGCCCTGCGTCTGCGCGAGAAGGACTCGCCGAAGGAGGTGCTCACGGGCGGCGGCCTGGTGCCGGGGCTCGCCGAGGCCCTGTCGGCGACGTTCGAGGACTGATCCCGGGCCGCAGGGCCGGGACGTACGGCGGCCTCGCGCCGTGCGTCCCCGCCCCGGCCGTGCCGGTGCACCAGGGAGCGCGCCCTCAACCCTTGGAGCAGCTCGGCAGGCCCGCCGTGTCGCCCGAGCGGATCTTCGCCAGGGACTTCGTCGCGTCGGCGATGGTCTCGACCTTCACCAGCGTCAGGCCGTCCGGGGTGTCCGAGGCGGCGGATGCGCAGTTGTCGCCGGGGGTCAGGAAGTACTCGGCGCCCGCGTTGCGAGCGCCGACGAGCTTCATCTCGATGCCGCCGATGGGGCCGACCCGGCCGTTGTCGTCGATCGTGCCGGTCCCGGCGACGAACTCGCCCCCGGTGAGGTCCTCGGCGGTCAGCTTGTCGACGATGCCGAGGGCGAACATCAGACCGGCGCTCGGCCCGCCGACGTCGGCGAGGTGGATGTCGATGGTGAACGGGAAGGTGTGATCGGTCCCCGCCTGGATCCCGACGATCGCGCGGTCGTCGTCCTCGGCCTTCACCGTGGTGATCGTGACCTTCTGGGTGCCCTTGGGGTCCTTGCCCGCCTTCTCGGCCGCTGCGGCCACCTTGGCGGGGACGACGGTGAAGACGACCTCGTCGCCCGGCCGGTGCTTCACGACCTGCTCGGCGACGTCCCCGGGCTCCTCGACCTCGGTGCCGTCCACCGCGCGGATGACATCGCCCGCGTGCAGCCTGCCCTCCGAGGGCGAGCCCTTGACGACCGTGGCGACGACCACACGCGACTTCACCGGGATCTTCAGCTCCCGCAGGGCCGCCACCTTGGCGCTCTCCTGGGACTGGCTGAACTCCTCGGCGTTCTCCTGTGTGGACTGCTCCTCGGTCTTGCCGTTCGGGTAGAGCGTGTCGTGCGGCACGACCACGTTGTCGTGGGCCAGCCAGCCGTAGAGCGCCTCGACGAGGCTCATCTCGTAGTCCGCGCCGGTCACCCTGACGGTCGTCATGTTGAGGTGGCCGGAGGTCGGGAAGGTCTTGCGGCCGGAGATCTTGAGCACCGGCTCGCCGTCGGCGGAGCCCAGTGTGTTCACCGTCGGACCGGGCGACATCTCAGCGTACGGGACCGGGAAGAAGACGCCTGCGCAGAGAAGCGCGATGAAGACGAGGGTGGAGGCGAGCATCGTCGCAGTGCGGCGTGGCATGGAACGACAGTACGGGACGAGCCTGTGCGAGTACGGCCGGGGCCGGTCCGTCCGATGGGCTGTTGGCACCTGCGTACGCTCGGCGTCACTGCCGGACGGCGTCCGTACCGGAGGCGGCCTTCTCCATCGCGTCACGGAACCGGGCATAGCCGGCGAGCTCGGCGATGTCCCCGCTCGCACGGTTCCGCTGGGCCCATCCGGCCCATATAGCCGCACCGACAGCAGCGAAAAGCGGAATCAGCAACCAGGCCAGAACTGCCATCGCGACCTCCCTACCCCATGAGCGAACGCAACTGAGTGATCAGCAGATTAGTCATCTGCGGGTTCAACGCTCATGGCAGGGGTGCGGTTACGCAAATCGGGGCGGATGAGGGCTGACCGGGTTTCACCGGACGGACTTGCACTGACGGCCCGTCAGTGACGCGCTCCGGCGATCAGCAGGCGCCGACCCACTCCTCGGTGCCGTCCGAGAATTTCTGGTGCTTCCAGATGGGCACCTCGTGCTTGAGGTCGTCGATCAGCTTCCGGCACGCCTCGAATGCCTCCCCCCGGTGCGGGCAGGAAACCGCCACCACGACCGCGAGATCTCCGACCTCCAGGTCACCCACACGGTGGACGGCGGCGAGCGCCCGAACGGGGTACTCGGCGGCCACCTTCTCGGCGACGCGGCGCATCTCCGCCTCCGCCGTCGGATGGCAGGAGTAACCCAGCGCATCGACGTCGGCGCCGCCGTCGTGGTTGCGCACGGTGCCGACGAACAGCGCGGTGCCGCCCGCGGCGGCGTCGCCCACGGCCGCGAAGACCTCGTCGACGGAGAGCGGTGTGTCACGGATCGCGAGCAGCCGGATGGGGTCCTGCGCCGCGTTCTCGCCGGGGTGGTCGTACGTGCGTGCCATAGTGCCCATCGTGCCGTACGGCACTGACAGCACGGAATAGCCCTTTGCACGGTTCGGCCCCGTCGGGCCTTGGAGCCTCCTACAGGAGCACCGGTGAGCCCGGGGCGGCCTAGATCCGGCGGCGTGCCTTACGGGCGCGGCGCACCAGGGCCGCCGTGCCCAGCAGGGCGACCGTCGCGCCCGCGGCGCCCGCGGCCGTGGCGTCCTTGCGGCCGAGGCGGCGGCCCGCGACCGTGTGCCGGCCCTCGACCTCCTCCAGGAGGGCGGCGAGCACCTCCTCATTGGTCCACCGCGGGCGCCAGCCCGCGTCGTGCAGCCGGCTCACGCTCACGACCCAGGGATGCATCGTGTACGCGAGGTCGCCCGCGGGGGACGGCGTCAGGCCGATGCGGTGCAGACGCGCGGCCGCACCCAGCGCCACGGCCGAGGGCAGTTCCATCCGGCGGATGCCGCTGAGCTCCTCGACCTCCTCCTGTTCCAGCCAGCCGTCGCAGCCGACCGCCAGCTCGCCCTCGACCTTCTCCAGCGCCGCGTACTCCAGAGCGCTCACCAGGTCCTCGACATGGCAGAACTGCCAGGTGGGCCGGGATCCGGCGACCACGAGCAGCCGGGGCGACTCGAAGTAGCGGGTCAGCGCGGTGTCGGTGCCGCCGACGAGGACGGCGGGCCTGACCACCGTGACGTTCAGCCCGGGGTGGGCGCGGGGGGCGCGCCGCCCGAGACGTTCGATCTCCAGAAGGTCCCCGACGCCGGTCGCCTCGGCCGTCGCGCGCAGCTCGGCGTCCTCGGAGAGCGGGATGTCGTTCTCGGGCAGCGCCCCGTAGACCATCGCGGAGGTGCACAGGACGACCCGGTGGACACCGGCCGCCGCGGCTGCGGTCAGCACGGTCTGCGTTCCGCGGACGTTGTACGCGGTCCGGGCGGCCGTGTCGGTCTCGAGGTCGAGGTCCAGCGCGAGGTGCACCACGACGTCGGCGCCCCGCAGCTTCTCCGCGATCGCCGGGTCGCGGACGTCGAGGATGTGCCAGTGCGCCTCGGGGACCTCGCCGCGGCGCTCGTCGATCGCGATGACCTGTTTGACCTCGTCGCAGGCGGCAAGGCGCCTGGTGAGCAGGTCACCGACGCCCGTGGCGGCACCGGTGACGGCCACGACGGGACCGCGACCGGCGGCCGGGGTTGAGTGGTTTCGCGCTGCGCGAACCTGCGGATCTGGGGAACTCACCAGGCGTCTCCAGCGGTTGTCTTCAATACGCAAGCGAATGACGCATACGCACCAGGTGACGTCCATCCTGCCGCAGGCCACGTGCCGGCGGGGCATCGAGCCCGTAAGCGGCCAGGATGTCGGAGCCGCACGACCCCCGGCCGCATAGGCTGGGTGGTGTAGTCGGGCAGTCGCCGCCGACGATAAGCCGGCGGCCCTACGAGCCGAGGAAACCCGTGAGTGACACCCCATTCGGATTCGGCCTTCCGCCGGAGGAGCCGGAGAACGGCGACGAGGGCAAGAAGAAGAATCCCGCCGGAGGTGGCCAGGGCTCCGGCGGGTCCCCGTCCAATCCCTTCGGCTTCGGCGAGGGCGGCGGTGACAACCCCTTCGCCGCCATGTTCGGTTCCCTGAACCCGGGCGACCTCGGTGCCGCGTTCCAGCAGCTCGGCCAGATGCTGAGCTACGAGGGCGGCCCGGTGAACTGGGACATGGCCAAGCAGATCGCCCGCCAGACGGTCTCCCAGGGCACACCGGACGGCACCAAGGACGCGAGCGTCGGTCCCGTGGACCGCACCGCGGTCGAGGAGGCGGTACGACTGGCCGACCTTTGGCTGGACGGCGCGACCTCGCTGCCCTCGGGCGCGAGCACGGCCGTGGCGTGGAGCCGCGCTGAGTGGGTCGAGGCGACCCTCCCGGCGTGGCAGCAGCTCGTCGACCCGGTCGCCGAGCGTGTCGGTCTCGCCATGGGTGACGTGCTCCCCGAGGAGATGCAGGCCATGGCGGGCCCGCTGATCGGGATGATGCGTTCCATGGGCGGGGCGATGTTCGGCCAGCAGATCGGTCAGGCCGTCGGTGTCCTGGCCGGCGAGGTGGTGGGCTCGACAGACATCGGTCTGCCGCTGGGCCCGGCCGGCAAGGCCGCACTCCTGCCGTTGAACGTGGACGCACTCGGCAAGGACCTCAGCGTGCCGAAGGAGGAGGTGCGGCTCTACCTCGCGCTGCGCGAGGCCGCCCACCAGCGGCTCTTCACCCATGTGCCGTGGCTGCGCTCGCACCTGTTCGGTGCGGTCGAGGGGTACGCCCGCGGGATCAAGGTGGACACGACCAAGCTGGAGGACGTCGTCGGCCAGTTCGACCCGTCGCACCCCGAGCAGCTCCAGGAGGCGCTGCAGCAGGGCATGTTCCAGCCGGAGGACACCCCGGAGCAGAAGGCGGCCCTGGCCCGTCTGGAGACGGCGCTCGCGCTGGTCGAGGGCTGGGTCGACGCCGTGGTCCACGAGGCGGCCTCGGCACGGCTGACGTCTGCCGCCGCGCTGCGCGAGACCTTGCGCAGGCGCCGCGCGACCGGTGGTCCGGCGGAGCAGACGTTCGCGACGCTGATCGGTCTCCAGCTGCGTCCGCGCAGGCTGCGGGACGCCGCGCGGCTGTGGGCGTCGCTGACGGACGCGCGCGGTGTCGACGGCCGTGACGCCCTGTGGGAGCACCCGGACATGCTGCCGACGGCGACCGATCTGGACGACCCGGACGGCTTTGTGCACCGCGAGCAGCTGGACTTCTCCGAGCTGGACAAGATGCTCGGCGAGGCCGCCGGCGGCGGCACCGCGCCCAAGACGGACAAGCCGAACCTGGACAAGCGGAAGCCGGAAGAGGGACCCGAAGGGTCCGCCGGGAGCGACGAGGACGACACCGACAAGTGAGCCTTAATGACGACGCCGTCCTCGTACTGAAGGGCTACGAGGCCATCGAGGACGGCCAGAGTGCGCTGCGGCAGACGTATCTGGAGCACCTGGCGTCGCATCCGGACGGGATGTGGAAGTCCTGCGGGGCGGGGCATCTCACGGCCAGCGCGCTGGTGGTCGACGCGCAGCGCGGGCGGGTACTGCTGACGCTGCACAAGAAGCTCGGCCTATGGCTGCAGATGGGCGGCCACTGCGAGCCGCAGGACGCGACGCTTGCCGCGGCGGCGCTGCGCGAGGCGACCGAGGAGTCCGGGATCCGGGGTCTTTCCCTGCTGCCCGGCGGGCCCATCGTCCTCGACCGCCACCCGATCCCCGCGCCGTGCCACTGGCATCTGGACGTGCAGTACGCGGCGCTGGCCCCGGCCGGCTCCGCCCCGGCGATCAGCGACGAGTCGCTGGACCTGCGCTGGTTCGCCTACGACGAGGTCGCGGCCGTGGCCGACGCCTCCGTCGTACGGCTCGTGGAGCGCACGAGGGCGGCGCTGTAGCGCTGCACGGGTAAGGGGCGGTAGCCGTGGCGACCGCCCCTTACCCGTGTCCCGTCAGTTCCAGGCGTTGTTCTGGTTCTGTGCGTGGGAGCCGTGCTGGCCCATGCCGTACTGGGCGCGCACCCCCTGCCCGAGGTCCGCGTTCTGCGGGGGCATGACCTCGCTGGGCTGGACGAGGGCGAAGCCCTGCCCGAGGAAGCTCAGTTCCCAGCCCTCTCCGGTGTTGCCGCGGCGGCGGCGCACGTTGGACGAGTGCGTCTGCGCCTGCATCTGGACGCGCAGCGCGGAGGACCAGGCCACGATGGCGTCTGCGTCCACGCTGACGTACTTCTCGGCCGTCACCTGCATCATCAGCGGCTGGCCCGAGGTCATCAGCGCGACCTTGCCCCGGCCGGAGATGTTGAGCTGGTACTTGCCGGATCCGGAGATGCCGTACTGGCTGTCCACCGCGATGACCTCGGTGTGCAGCGTGGAGTCGAGCGCCAGCACATACGCGCTGTCGACGGTCATGCCCTCCTGGTCCACGTCGACGACGTGGACGTACTGGGCGAGGTTGGCAAGGTAGACGGTGCCCTGGCCCGAGCAGCGCATCAGATCCAGGCCCTCACCGGTGTTGGCACGGGCCCTGCGCTGGCTGTTCGTCTGGTACTCGCCGTCGAAGTCGACCAGCCCCTGGTAGGCGACCATCGCGCCCTTGCGGGCGAGCACGTCGTCGTGCCCGGTCAGGCTGACCCGCAGCAGCTGCGGGTTCTGTACGACGTACCGGTCCTGGGACTGCTGCTCGGCGTAGCCGAAAAGCGGACTCTGCATGGTGTTCTCGCTCCCCCTCAGCCCCGGACCCGCAGGCGGTCGGTGCTGTCCTCGCTCGGCTGTACGACGACGATGCCCTGGCCCGAGAAGGCCATCTGGTACGCCTCTCCGCTGCCCCGCCCTATCAGGGACGAGGCCTTGAAGCTGCGCTTGCCCTTCACCTTGAGGTTCGGGGACCAGGCCACGAGGGCGTCCGGGTCGACGTACGTCTCGTCCTCTCCGCGGCCGCAGTCGACGACGAGGGGCGTGCCGCGGGAGGTCAGGGCGACCCAGCCGGTGCCCGCGACCTCCACGTTCCACAGGCCCTGGCCGGCGAACTTGGCAAGGCCCTTGACCTTCTCGACACCCCACTGGAGGTGGGCGTCGAAGGCCAGGAGGTTGGTGCCGTTGACCGAGAGCGAGTCGTTGTTGAGGTTGATCACGACGACGTCGGCGCCGTAGTCGGCGAGGTAGAGCAGGCCGTCGCCGGAGCACTTCATGATCGGCGCACCCTCGCCTGTCACCCACTGGGAGGCGATCTGACGGACGGCGGGCGGGTTGGGCTCGTACTGGACGAAGCCTTCGTAGGCGACCATCGAGCCAGTGCGTGCGTACAGGTCCTGGCCGGTGGCCATGGCGACCTTGAGCATGGTGCGGCCGTGGTTCTCCATCCGGGCCGCGACGGGGGTCGGGGCGAAGCCCGCGAGTTGCTGGTTCATGTTTCGGGCTCCCTCAGACCTCGTACGGCTGGACGACGATGAAGTTGCCGGGGGCACCCCGGAACTGGAGGTTCACGGTTTCGCCGCTGTGTCCGGGGTAGGCGTTGCGCCGCAGGCGGACCTGACTGGAAAGGATCACCTGTGAGGCCGCCGACCAGGCGACGACCGCGTTGCTGTCGGCGAAGGTGGTGGGCGTGACCGGCAGAACGACCGGGACGCCCTGCGTCTTGACGACGACGGTGCCCGTGCCCTGGAACATCATCGTGAACAGCGCACCGCCGGGGATGCCGTGGCCCTCGATGCGCCGGACCTCGTGCTGGAGCGACTCGTCGAAGGCGAGCACGTTCTCGGCGGAGACACAGATGCCGTCGCCCTGCAGCTCGATGGAGTGCAGGTGTGCGCCGTTCTCCGCGAGGAAGACCTGGCCACGGCCGCTGCAGCGCATCAACTGCATCTCCTGGCCCGTGGCGTTACCGACCATGCGGCCGGCGAAACCGGCGCCCTTGTAGCTGAAGTCGACCTTGCCCTGGTACATGACCATGCTGCCCTGGCGGGCGAGCACGGGCGTGCCGCCCATGGTCAGGTCGACCCGCATCATCTGCTGGTTCTGCGGGGTCCAGCGCTGGCCGGTGGGCGTCTCGCGGTAGGGCTGCAGAGCGGCCTGGAGGCCGGCCCCGGTCTGTGGCACCCCCTGGGGCACTCCCTGCGGAGCGCCTTGGGGCATGCCGGGCTGCGGCATGCCGGGCTGCTGCCCGTACGGGCCGGGGGCCGGCTGGCCGTACGGGGACGGCATTGCGGGCGGCGGGGCCTGGCCGGGCAGCTGCCCCGGGACCTGACCGTACTGCGGCTGCTGCGGCGGTTGCGGCTGGCCGTACGGGGACGGCGCCGGCGGCGGCACGGTGCCGGGGCCAGGCGCCATGGGGGCGGCCATGGTCGGTGCGGCGTGCATCTGCGGGGCCGGCACCGGGGCCTGGGCGGCGGGAGCCGGGGCCGCAGGAGCGCCGAACGCGGGCGCGGGCGCGGGCGCGGGCTGCGGAGCTTGGGGCGCTCCGAAGGCCGGAGGCTGAGCGGGCGCGGCAGCAGCCGGGGGCGGTGCGAACGAGGGCGCGACCGCCTGAGGTTGCTGCGGGGCGGGCTCCTCCTCGGCGACCTCTCCGCCAAAGTTCTTCAGCAGTGCATCGAGCCCGCCGTCGAATCCCTGGCCGACGGCGGCGAAGCGCCATACGTCCTTGAGGTAGAAGTCGCCCAGCATCACCGCACGTTCGGTGCTGAACTCCGA
The DNA here is from genome assembly GCF_018614575.1 of Streptomyces sp. ISL-10. Classification (GTDB taxonomy): domain Bacteria; phylum Actinomycetota; class Actinomycetes; order Streptomycetales; family Streptomycetaceae; genus Streptomyces. Next base: position 291,454 of record NZ_JAGGOJ010000007.1, on the reverse strand, counting down.
GCCGTTGAACGCGTACCTGACCACCTCTTCGCCGCCCGCGACGATGCGGATGTGCCCGGGGCCGATCTGCGACATCTGCCCCGCGCCGTCGATCGTGGCGGTGAAGGAGAGCTTGTGGATGTTCGCCGGAATGCGGTCGAGAGTGACGCGGAACGACTCGGTGTCCCCGGCCTGCGCACCGAGCAGCTGAATGGACTCCTCGGGCGACTTCGGCTGGTTGAAGAAGATGAAGTACCGGTCGTCGGAGAGCTGCTCGTTCGCGTCGAGGCCGAAGCAGCTGATGTCGAAGGTCAGTCCAGGAGCAGCGATCTGCACACCTACGTACAGATCTGTTCCTGGCGTCAGATCACTGATCTTGGCCTTGTGGCCCCGTTGGAATTCCCTGGCCATGCGTTACGACCGTCCCCCATCCCGAATTACGAATGCGTCGCGTCAGGCTAACCGCTGGCGGCGACTTCGAGCCAAGCCGGTACACATTCGGTACAGGACCGTCGACACCCGCTCGCCGCCCGGCCGCCCACGACCGTCACGGCAGCGGATCGCCGCTCGCGTTCCTCACTCCTCGCGCGCGGGGGGCAGATGCGGCAGCCGGCCGGCCGCGGCGACGCCTTCGAGGTAGCCGCGGGCCCGCTCGGTACGGGGATACGCCTCCAGCAGCCGCCAGAAACGCGCCCCGTGGCCGGGCACGAGCAGGTGCGCGAGCTCATGGACGAGCACATAGTCGACGACGTACTCGGGCATGCCCTGCAGCCGGTGCGAGAGACGGATGCTGCCCTCCGCCGGAGTGCACGAGCCCCAGCGGGTGTTCTGGTTCGTCACCCATCGCACGGATGCCGGCTTCGCCCGGCCGTCGAAGTACTGCTCCGACAACCGCTCGGCCCGCTCGGCCAGTTCGCTGTCGCCGAGAACCCGCTTGCTCTCCTGCGCCGCGAGCTTGTCCAGCATCACGCCGACCCACCGGCGCTCCTCGGCCTCGGACATCCGGGCGGGGATCAGGACGATCGTGCGGTCGCCCTCGCGGTAGGCCGAGACCGTCCTGCTGCGCCGGGCGCTCCTGCGGACCTCGACCGCGCTCGTGGCGGGCCCGCGGTGCGGGTGGCGACTCGCGTTTCGCGTGGTTCCCGCGCCGCGCGCTGAGTTCTCCCCGGTGAGCCGGGGGGAGGGGTCGACGGGCACGCCCCGACGTTACCCGCTGTCAGTCCGGGAAGTCCCGCCCCCGGGACGGTTCACGCCTGATCCACTCCATGGCTGCACGATTTGAACGACTAATACCCCGCACCTGTGGACAACTTTTCACACGCCGCGGCGCGGACCGGCATTCTGACAACGGCTCGAGACCGAAGAGCAGAATTCAACCGGGGGAACGGGGACGGATATGCATCCGATGATGAAGCCTGCCCTGCGACGGGCATGGCGTGACCGCCAGTCCGTGCAGGTCGGGGTGACATCCGCGCACGCGGTGACGGTGGGGCCCGTGGACACCGCGACAGGCTCGCTCATCGAGCTGCTGGACGGCACCCGCGGACTGGACCTCCTGCGTGCCGAGGCACGCACGATGGGGCTGCCGGACGGGCGGGCCGACGCGCTGGTCGGGCGGCTGGCGGCCGCCGGACTCCTGGACGACCCGACGGCCGGCGGACCGGCCGCGGACTCTCTGCGAAGAAGGCCGGGTGCCCTCGACCGGCTGCGTCCGGATCTGGCTTCCTTGTCCGTGGTCCATCCCGAGCCGGGCGGCGCGATGCGGCGACTGGCGGCCCGGCGGGCCGTACGGGTCCAGGTGCGCGGCGCGGGCAGGGTCGGCGCCCTCGTCGCGGCGACGCTGTCCTCGGCGGGAGTGGGGCGGGTCGAGGTGCTGGACGGCGGCTTCACAGAACCGGGCGATGTCACACCGGGCGGACTGGCGCCCGAGGAGATCGGACAGCGCAGGGACGCGGCGGCCCGGCGTCTGGTCCGCCGCTCGGCACCGGACCGCCCCCCGCGCAGGGCGGAGGTGGCGGAGCCGGGCGGCGGCGAGCCGGCACTCGCTCTCGTGGTGGTGGCCCCGCGTGACGGACTCGACGCCTACGCACCGGACCCGCTGCCGGCCGAGGACTGGATCGCCGCCGGGATCCCCCATCTCTACGCGGGAGTTGTGGAGGCGACCGGCGTGGTGGGGCCGCTGGTGGTGCCGGGGAGCACAGCATGCGCCGGATGCCTGGAGCGCTGCCGGACGGAGCGCGACCCGGCCCGGTCGATACTGCTCGCGCAGTGGCGCTCGGGACGGCGCGCAGCAGTGCCCTCCGCCTGTGACGCAGCGCTGGCCACGACCGTCGCGGGGCTCACCGCGTGTCACGCGGTGTCCTTCCTCGACGGGGACCTGCCGGCGAGTGCGGATGCCCGCTGGGAGGTGTCGCTGCCGTCCGTGCGGTGGCGCTCCGAGCGGATCAGTGCCCATGCCGAGTGCCCGTGCGGCGCGGCGGGCAGGACTGAGACCAGACACACCTCGGGGTTCGGTCCGACACACGAGACAATGGCCGGGTAACCGCCGTCAACGGAGCAACGCCGTAAGGCAGATGCGGCACGCCGGCTGGGACTTGGAGGGGCGTATGTCTGATCTACCCCGGAAGGCGGTCACCCGTACCGCAAAATTGGCCGCGCTGCCACTGGGCATCGCGGGCCGTGCCACCTGGGGGCTGGGCAAGCGGATCGGCGGCAGGTCCGCTGAGATCGTGGCCCGTGAACTGCAACAGCGCACGGCGGACCAGCTGTTCAAGGTGCTCGGCGAGCTCAAGGGCGGCGCGATGAAGTTCGGACAGGCGATGTCCGTCTTCGAGTCGGCCCTGCCCGAGGAGATCGCCGGCCCGTACCGGGCAGCGCTCACCAAGCTGCAGGACGCCGCGCCGCCGATGCCGACGCGCACCGTCCACACCGTGCTCGCGGAGCGTCTCGGAGAAGAGTGGCGCGAGCTGTTCCTCAGTTTCGAGGACAAGCCCTCGGCAGCCGCCTCCATCGGCCAGGTGCACCGGGCCGTGTGGCACGACGGGCGCGAGGTCGCGGTCAAGGTGCAGTACCCCGGTGCGGGGGACGCGCTCCTGTCGGACCTGACCCAGCTGAGCCGTTTCGCCAAGCTCCTCGGTCCCCTCATCCCGGGGATGGACATCAAGCCGCTGATCGCCGAACTGCGCGACCGGGTCTCGGAGGAGCTGGACTACGAGCTGGAGGCGCAGGCCCAGCGTGAGCATGCGGCCGAGTTCGCCGGTGATCCCGATGTGGTCGTGCCGGACGTGGTCCACCAGTGCGACCAGGTGCTGGTGACGGAGTGGATCGACGGCATACCGCTGGCGGACGTGATCGCGGACGGCACCCCGGAGCAGCGTGACCGCGCGGGCCAGTTGCTGGCCCGGTTCCTCTTCTCCGGCCCCGCTCGTACAGGACGGCTCCACGCCGACCCTCACCCGGGCAACTTCCGGCTTCTGCCGGGCGAGGACGGCGAGTCCCTGCGGCTGGGCGTCCTGGACTTCGGCACGGTGGACCGTCTGTCGGGAGGGCTGCCGCAAACCATCGGGGCATGCCTGCGGATGACGCTGGCGGGCGAGGCCGAAGCCGTTTACCAGATGCTGTGCGAGGAGGGCTTCGTCAAGGAGTCCGTCAAGCTCGACCCCGACCAGGTGCTCGACTATCTGCTGCCGATCATCGAGCCGGCGGAGGTGGAGGAGTTCACGTTCACCCGCGGCTGGATGCGCGCACAGGCCGCACGGATCGCCGACGTCCGCTCCCCCGCACACCAGTTGGGCAAGCAGCTCAATCTGCCGCCGTCGTATCTCCTCATACACCGTGTGACGTTGAGCACCATCGGTGTGCTGTGCCAGCTGAACGCGTCCGTGCGGCTGCGGGAGGAGTTGGAGGCCTGGCTGCCCGGATTCCTCGCCGAGGAGGAGGACCTTCAGGACCGCGCGCTCGAGGAGCAGGGGGCGTCGGCCGAAGAGGCGGTGGTGGAGGCGCAGGCTTGACCGTCGCCCGCGGAGCGCGCACGCGGATCGCCGGCTCGCGCCTGTCGCTGTGACGGGGGCGGACCGGCGTGCCGGGTGGTGTCACCACCAGTCCGTGTCGAGCTTCCCCTCGATCGCCCTGATGTTGGCCCGAGCACAGGCCTCGCACAGGTACCTGCGGACACCATGCTCCACGGAGCATGTCCAGGTGACCGGTGTCCCCTCGGCGGTCGCGCCGCAGACGGAGCACACGGTGATCCCGGCGTCCTGTGCCGGCGCGCCCTGCGGTTCGGGCTGCGGCGTCTTGTCCTGGTCCACCTGGCGACGATACCGCCGCCCGGAGCACGTCTGCGTGAGCAACGCACCGCGGGGGCCGGTCCGTTCGGACCGGCCCCCGCGGGGACTGCGTGTGCTGTCACTGCATGACGGCCATGGCCAGTGCACGACGGGCGCGCATCGAGACGCGCTCGGCACGGCGCTGCATCCGCCGGGCGGCGACCAGGCGCACGGCCTGGCGTTCCGCATCGGCTTCGCGCCGGCGCTCGTGCATATGCGCACGAGCCAGGGCTTCTGGGATGAGTTGCATTTCGCGGGTCCTGTTCTGACGCGAGGCGGTCGCGCCGATCGTGGTGACTGCTGGAGTGGCGGAGCCTGACGGCTCGCTGGCGGAAGAGGTCATCGGGGCCTGCTTATGGGGTTCGTGCGTGACGGGTCGATCGATGGTTCCGGCGGTGCTCATGCCGCGACCGGGTTCTTGCGCGGGCGACCACGAGGCCGCTTCCGGGCGACGACGACACCCTGGACGAAGAGCTCTCCGCCCCAGACGCCCCACGGCTCACGCCGCTCCTTGGCGCCGGCGAGGCAGGCCTCCACCAGCGGGCAGGTACGGCAGAGGGACTTGGCGTACTCGACGTCGGCCGGCGACTCGGCGAAGAAGACCTCCGGGTCGTAGGAGCGGCAGGGGACGGGTACGCCGAGGTTCTCGATGGCGTCGTCGAGCGCGGTCAGCGCGGTGAGGGGAGTCAAGGTGGAGTCCTCGGGAAGGGCGGGCGGGGAGATCGGCTGGGAAGGCGGTACGGACGGGGCGTGCGCTTCGAGTTGCACGGTGTGTTGTTCCTCGTCTGTTGTGCCGGCCGGTCGGCCGGTTGGCTGCTGGTACCGGGTACTTCTGGTCCCGAGGCCCCTCCGCTCTGTCATCCCGCTGGGGAAAACAGAAGGGCCGCGGATCCCTGGTGGGGTTCCGCGGCCCTGAAGGCGCCGGCCTGATCGTGCATCAGGCTGGATCACTCCAGGGTTCGAGCCCACGGAAGGCCCACTTCGAGTGGTGGTGCGTCGTCTGCTGCCGGGTCTCGGCACTGGCCGCCGCGAGGGCATAGGCCTGAGCCTCTGCCGCTGCTACTCCTGCTTCCAGTGCCTTGGTCGGTCGCTCATTGCGCTCCAGGACGGGCAGGCCGCCCAGGCCGGACGCAGGAAGCACGGCGAAGTTGCCGGACATACCGGTGCCGATGAACGCCGAGGAGAAGCCGAGCGAGCAGGCGGAGACGACCGAGCGATCGGTCATTTTGGCGGTGCTGATGAAGCTGGTCTCGATGCTGATCACTGGAATCGCCTCCTCTCGGCGTCTCTGGGACCGGGCAAGCCGGTCGCGGTATTCGGATAAGTACAGCACGAGGACAGGGCTTCAGAGAAGCCGCTGTTCTCGTGGTTAAGAACCTATGGGGCTTGCCTGGGCGCGCGCAAACTATTTTTTCGACGAGTTTGCATCAGTCGTCCTCCTCGGCCTCCACCGGCTCCTCACCTGCGCAAATGGCCAGCACGTCGGCTCCGAAGCGCTCCAGCTTACGGCCGCCGACCCCCGAGATGCCGGCCAACTCGCCCTCGCTGCCCGGCACTGCCTCCGCGATGGCCATCAACGTCTTGTCGGTGAAGACGCAGTACGCGGGCTGCCCGAGCTCCTTGGCCTGCTCCGAGCGCCACTCGCGCAGCCGCTCGTACAGGGCCTCGTCCATGCCAGAGGGGCAGTCCTCACAACGCATCAGCTTCATCTCACCGGCATCGGTGAGGGTCTTGCCGCAGACCCGGCACAGCACCGGGCCGCGCCGCTTGCGCCGACTGCCGCTGCCGCGCTCGACGGCGCCCGCGCCGCCGGCCGCGCGGGCGCCGGAAGCGGCCGAGCCGGGGCGCAGGCCGTTGAGGAAGCGGCTCGGGCGGCGGGAGGCACGGCCGCCGGGCGAACGGGACAGCGCCCACGAGAGGCACAGATGCAGGCGGGCACGCGTGACGCCCACATAGAGCAGCCTGCGCTCCTCCTCGATCTGTTCGTCCGTCTTGGCGTAGGTGATCGGCATCATGCCCTCGGTGAGACCGACCAGGAACACCGCGTCCCACTCCAGGCCCTTGGCCGAGTGCAGGGAGGCGAGGGTGACGCCCTGGACCGTGGGGGCGTGCTGGGCGGCGGCGCGCTCGTCGAGCTCGGCGACCAGGTCCCCCAGCGTGGCGCCCGCCTTGGCGCGGGCGAAGTCCTCGGCGAGGCGGACCAGGGCGGCGAGGGACTCCCAGCGGTCGCGCACGGCCCCCGATCCGGCGGGCGGCTCAGTCGTCCAGCCCTTGGTGGAGAGCACGGCCCGCACCTGGGAGGGCAGGTCCTCGGCGTCGTCGAGCAAGGAGTCGTTGGCCCCGGCCCGGGCGGCACCGCGCAGGGCGACCCCGGCCTCCCGGACCTCCTGCCGCTCGAAGAAGCGCTCGGCGCCGCGGAGCTGGTAGGGGACGCCCGCGTCGGCCAGAGCCTGCTCGTAGACCTCGGACTGGGCGTTGATCCGGTAGAGGACGGCGATCTCGCCGGCCGGGACGCCCGCGGCGATCAGGTCGCGGATGCGGCGCGCGGTGCCCTCGGCCTCGGCGGGCTCGTCCCCGTACTCCACAAAGGCGGGCTCGGGGCCGGGGTCGCGCTGCGAGATCAGCTCGAGGCGGTGCTCGGCGGCGCGGCCGCGGGCCTGGCCGAGCAGTCCGTTGGCCAGGTGGACGACCTGGGGTGTGGAGCGGTAGTCGCGGACGAGCTTGACCACGGTGGCGCCGGGGTGGCGGGTGCGGAAGTTCAGCAGGTGGTCGGGGGTGGCACCGGTGAAGGAGTAGATGGTCTGGCTGGCGTCGCCGACCACGCACAGGCTGTCCCGGCCGCCGAGCCACAGGTCCAGCAGTCGCTGCTGGAGCGGGCTGACGTCCTGGTACTCGTCGACCACGAAGTGCTGGTACTGGCGGCGTACATGGTCGGCAATGTCGTGGCGGTCCTGGAGGATGCCCACGGCGAGCAGCAGCACGTCCTCGAAGTCGATCGACGAGCGGTCGCGCTTGAGTTGCTCGTACATCGCAAAGATCTGGCTGATTTCCGCCGGATCGCGCGGGGCGTCCCGCAGGGACTTGGCGACCGCGGCCGGGTAGTCGGCGGGCACGGTCTGGGTGACCTTCGCCCATTCGATCTCGCTGGTCACATCCCGCAGCTCGTTCCGGTCCAGGCGGACGCGGCAGCGGGCGGCGGCCTCCGCGACCAGCTGGATCTTGCGCTCGAGGAGCCGGGGCAGATCGCCGCCGACGGCTTTCGGCCAGAAGTACTGCAGCTGACGCAGGGCGGCGGAGTGGAAGGTGCGGGCCTGGACGCCGCCGGCGCCGAGCTGGCGCAGCCGGCCTCGCATCTCACCGGCAGCCCGGTTGGTGAACGTGACGGCGAGCACACTGGCTGGCTGCAATATCCCCGCCCGGACGCCGTACGCGATGCGGTGGGTGATCGCGCGCGTCTTGCCCGTGCCGGCGCCCGCCAGCACGCACACCGGGCCGTGCAGGGCGGTCGCCACCTCGCGCTGCTCGGGGTCGAGCCCATCGAGCACCGCGTCGGCCGACTCGGGGACCTGCGGGAAGAGAGAGGAGTGCGTTGCTGCTGTCACCCTGCCATGCTGCCAGGTCCCAGGAGACGGGTGCGGCGGTTGTCCACAGGCGCCCGGTATCGGTCGTACGAATGCGGGTTCGGGAATCGCCGGGCGGGTCCCATACGTTCTAGGCCGAGGTGAACACGCACCCCGCGAGCTGAGGAGCAGAAGAGACGATGCAGGGCACTGTGACGATGTACAGCACCACCTGGTGCGGATACTGCCGCCGGCTGAAGAGCCAGATGGACCGCGAGGGCATCACGTACACCGAGGTCAACATCGAGCTGGACCCGGAGTCGGCGGCCTTCGTCGAGAAGGCCAACGGGGGCAACCAGACCGTGCCCACGGTTGTTGTTTTTGCCTCCGGTGAGGATACCCCCAAGGCAGTCATGACGAACCCCTCTCTTGCCCAGGTCAAGCAGGCTCTTGCCTCTGCCTGATCAGAGCCCCACAGACAGCCTGAGAGCCCCTAGGACGCGTTCCTAGGGGCTCTCGTGTGCCGTCGGCCAGCACGGGCCCTGCGTGCCCTCTGTGCGTCCACCAGGACGACGTGACACCCTGCATGACGAGAGCCCCCGCAACTACCCTGCGGGGGCTCTCACTGTGTCTCAGCCGGTACGGCTACCGACTACTCCGGCTTGGGGTCCTGGGGGTGCTTCTCGACGTACGCGGCTTCCCACGCACCCTTGAGAACTCCACGGTCCGGAACCTTCTCGCCGTGCGTCACGGACGCCGGAGCCTCGTTCGTGAGCCACGTGCGAACCCGACGACGCCACTCGGTCAGCTCGGGGTTCGGGCCGGTTGTCGACTTCTTCGCAGCGACGGTACGAGGGGCCGGAGCCTGGATTTCACGCGATGCGGTCAGGTACTTGTCGAGCGACTTCAGGAACGCGTCCCGGTTCTTCTTACCCAGGTCGATTTCCCGGTTCGAAACTTTCCAGTACCCCTCTTCCGCCTCGATGCCCTTTTCCTCGTCGGCTGCCACCGGCTCGACCCACACGGGGACCGAGAACCGAAGGGTCTGGACGTCGTCCGTCACAGCCTCCGTGACGTCGTCCACCTTCTCGACCTTGATGTACACCGACACGTTCCCGACACCCTCGACGTACGTCTGAGTCTCGGTCACGCCCGGCTGTCCGGCCTGGTCAGGAGCGACGGGGGTTGCCTTGATGCTCATCTTCGGAACCTCTCTGGTCGGGTTCGGCAGCCTCACTGACTACCGATACCCGGAGAGTAGGGGTATCGATACCCCGAGCACAAGCAGTATCAAGGAAGATATGCCTTCTCGGATACAAAACCGCAGGTCAGGATGCCGACTATGGGACGACTACCTAGCGGTATCCTGGTAGTACCGCAGGACGGAACGGCACCCGAGGGGCCCGGAACCGCCCGGTAGGAAGATCAGAAGGCAGATCTCACCGCAGGTCTGACCACACTCAACCCGCTACGGGTGGTATCCCCCTCAGTCGGTATTCTCGATAGTTCACATCTATCGCGTTGAGGTTTCTAATCACTCCGCCATAGATAGGGCTAGAACCCCTAACTCTTCCTGAGCCTTGCTCAGGGACTCTTTTTATCTGCACTCGGTACACCGGGTCTTACCCAAGGAGATACAGCCATGCCCATGGTTCCCAAGACTTTCAAGCTCCCCGACTACAAGGCACGCGCCCTGCACGACTATGCGCTTCAGGCTGGCAAGAACGACGGGGAGTTACTGCGAGAGCTAGTCGACCGGTACCTAGCTGAGAAGGGTTACGACCCTTTCAACTACGTCGCCCCGCTAACCCCGCCTACCCGCAACGCGCGATAACCCCTAAAGGACCGAGGACCCGTAGACGGGTCAGAACAGGAGAAGACCGATGCTATATCCAGAAGCGCAGACCTTATACATTCAGGCAGGCTGGACCGACAACTTCAACATCCTGCCCGTGAAGGGCAAGAGTCAGGACTTACCGCCCGGCTTCACCGGATACACAACCAATATCGCTACATCGCAGAACTACGAGTTATGGGCCCGAACCAAGCCTGAGTACAACATCACCCTTGCCCTACTCGCCGACAGTGAGTTTGTTCTCTTCGACGTCGACACCGACGCAGAGAAGGGTAAGCAGGGTTATGCCCAGTGGTTCGAGTTCTGGGATTCCCTCGGTATCGACTGCACCGAGATTGACGCACAGTGCTGGATCTCTTCATCTCGGGAGAACCCTTCGGCCCGAGGACAGCGTTTAGTACGCGTCCCCAAGGGCCTGGAATGGCCGAGCAAGCTAGACGCCGATATCGAGATCATTCGATACGGTCACAGGCACGCCGTTGTGTACCCGTCCATTCACCCTGACACCGGGGCACAGTACGAGTGGTACGCCCCCGGAGATACGGCAACCCCTTCCGCTCGTATCCCTACTCCGGCAGATATCACGTTCCAGCTTCCAGACGAAGCGGTACGGAAGATTACCGGCGGACTGAAGCGCAAGGAACGTCCAGCCCGTAAGGATATGGCCTGGACTGAGGTATCCGAATGGCTTCTCACTTGCCCGGATTCCGAGGGTTCCCTATGTGCCGACATGGCCGACCAGCTAGACCGGTCTAAGGACTTCATCCTTAACCGCCACAGTTATGGGCTAGACGTCCACCATGCCGCATTGAAGGGTACAGACGCTCTTATCCACCTCGGCCACGAGGGGCATAGCGGGGTCGTTACCGCCTTACAGGAACTGTTCGAGGTATTCCGTTCCGTCTCGTATTCCAGGGATTCAGACCCCACTCTTCACGCCGACGAGTGGAAGCGTCTTATTGAAGGGTCGGTAGCAAAGAAGCCAGGAACCCCAGATACGAAGTGCTGGTGTGGAATGAGCCTGAAGAAGAAGGAGAGCGGGGAGGAACCCGCTAGGGCTGAGAACTCCACCGATTCCCAGGAAGACGAATACCTGCGATTGGTAGAACGTCGGGCACTAGAGCTGAGCATTGACCGCGATGCACGGGCTTTAGTCGCAAGGCAGGCTATCGAGGGATTCGAGGACCAGAGCGTATCCGATGCGCTTGACGAAATCCTCGCCGGGGACGACGACCTAACGCCGACTATTGGCGAGTTAGTCGATAGTGACCGAGCCCTGTTCTACGAAGGACAGATTAACGGTATCTATGGCGACGGCGGTACGGGTAAGTCCCTATACGTGGCCTCACTCCAGGCCAAGGAACTCAACGCAGGTGGATTCGTCGTTCACTGGGAGTTCGACAACAACCCGACTAAGCGAATCGTTCGGCGTCTCGTTCAGGCCGGAGCCGACATTGACGCCATTCGATACCGCTTCAAGGTTCTGCGTTCCGTGGCTGACATGGAACGAGAGCTAACCGCCGACATTATCCGCACGGTAGCTCTCGTAACCCTGGACGCACTCACTCCCGCTATCGGTTCTCTCGGCGGGGACGTGAACTCTCCGACGGGTACGGACACGGTCTTTTCTACGTACCTGTCTCCGTTCACCATTCACGGAGCTTGCGGTATCTACATCGACCACGTAGGGCACGAGAACAAGGAACGGCAGTCGGGTTCTATCCGCAAGTTCCAGGCGACACAGGGAGCCCTTTACGAAATCAAGTCGAAGAAGAAGCCAGAGGTAGGCCGAGTAGGTCTAGCTGAGCTGATTCTTCGAAAGGATAACCAGGGTGGGGCTGGGTCTCTCGACCAGCGGGCAGCCTTCATTTCCTACGTATCCACCATGAACGGAACCCTCACGGTCGGGGCCTACCAGGCACAGCCGGGCCTTACCGAAGAACTCGGTATCGACCTGAAGGCAGCCTCCAATACTGCTGCACAGAAGGCCGAGTACAACGATAAGGCAGTTCTTTGGGCTATCAAGGATATGGGCCACTCGTCCAATGTGGCGGGTATCCATCAGCACCTTCAGTCCACGGGTATTGATGAACTCCGCCTCACCGAGAAGGCAGTAAGGACAGCGGTAACCCGGCTCGAAAGCAGGGGCCGACTGTCCGAGGACAAGCACATTGCCGATATTCAGCCAAAGGGCGGCCGACCATCGGTCTTCTACAAGGTGACGAGTCCTTCTTACGAGTAAGAAACTGATGGGCCAGCCATACGGGCTGGCCCCTTCTGAAGGAGATATACACAGTGAAGGCTAAATGCCGATTCCCGGACTGCGGCCGAGAACTCCGCTCACGGGGGTATTGCAACGGCCACTACGTCCAGTGGACAAGGGGCCAGACCCTCAAACCACTACGTCCCAAGAGGGCCAAACACACGGGGTGTGCTGAAACGGGTTGCCCCCGAGACCACTACGCCAAGGGGTATTGCCATCAGCACTATGCCCGCAGTCGCCATGTCAGCCAGGGAATTACTCCCCCACCAGTGGAGGAGAATGCCCGCGAGATCTCCGGTTTCCCTGGCTATTGGGTCACCGACACAGGCAAGGTTTGGTCAGGACGTCAGGGCGGGCGATGGATGAAGCCGGGGCTAACAGGTGGTGACCGCCAATACGCCTCCGTCACTATTCGGGATGAAACCGGGCTCGTATGCTGTCGCCGCATTTCGCGTTTAGTGCTGACTGCATTCGTAGGGCCCTGCCCAGGACCCGAGTACCTAGCCCTTCACGGACCAAACGGCGCTTCTGACAATAGCCTCGCCAATCTCTCTTGGGGCACACAGGTGCAGAATATGGCGGATCGAAAGCGAGACGGCACACATATCGAAGGTGAAGCAGCCTATAACGCCAAGCTCACCGAGGACGACGTAAGGGCTATTCGCCGAGAGTACGGAGACCCGAGCCGCTACAACCGAGGTCTAGTGCCCTTATCCCATCTAGCCGAGAAGTACGGAATCAACAAGATGACTGTGCGCCGAATAGTAAACCGGGAGGCATGGAAGCACGTCAACTGAGGTTTACGAGTTCCGGAAAGCGGCGCGAAGTATCTGTGCCAAACTATACGTATAGCAACAAGGAATAGCGGGGAAGACGCGATGAATACCAGAGAGGACACACACCCCATGGAGAATCGCAATGCCTTACAACGGCGTACTACTGAAGCAGGAACACGACCCAATCCGAACCCAGGCACGTGAAGAACTCTGGGCCCGAGTCCAGTTCGACAACTTCGACCCTGACGAACTGGCCTCGGTACCTCTAGAGGATCTGATGTTCCTTTGCGCGAGGACTGAAGCCCATCACTACAACGATGTATGGGCCCGTACTCAGAACAACGACGATAGCGACAAGGGTACAGCAAATGATGAGTAATGCGGCATCGCCCCTATTCCTCGCGCATGTGAAGCGGGCAACCGATAGCTTCGAGGACTTCCAGCTAGTATCGGCCTTATTCAAGATGCTCGACCTAACAGGCACTTTCGCGGTAATCGACGGTATTCGATGCTGGGTTGAGGGACGAACCCATGACGGACCTAACCGCATCATCGTTCCTTGTGAAGTGCCGTCCGACGTCGAGGGGTTCAAAGACTACTTACGAACCCTCGCCGATACCCCCGAGGACGCCACAGACGCGTTTCTAGGGCTGGTTGGAAACGTCGGCAACATCCTGGAAGCCATCTTCTCCGAGAAGGGCTGGAAGGCCGTACGTACGGCTTCCTGGCCGGGATTCTTTGAAGCCTACTTCCAGTACGAGCCGGTATACGCGGGCCCCGGAGGCTACCTCTACGAAATGTGGAGGGCGTAACCGTGTACAGCTTCAACCTTACCTATGACCCATGGGAGTTCGAATATGACGAACTCTCCGAGGACGACACACGAGAGACCTATTCCAGTGATGAACGTTTCGGGCCTGAACGACAGGCTGACAGGGAGTTGACCCGAGAAATGACCAAGTATGCCGCTGCCCCCCATGCCAGCGTTGATTGGAGTCGCGCCGCATGTGAGGAGATCCGCCTAAAGGAACTCGGTATCCACCCCGACCAGTGGCATTCTCCGTGGGATTCCAAGCCTTCTGCCGAGGCCGCCGGTACCTGCTTTGAGTGCCCAATCAGGCTTCAGTGCCTGAAGTACGCCTGCACTAACAAGGAAGAGGGCGGTATCTGGGGAGGCTTACCGGCTCGTATCCGTACCGGGTTCACTCGTGAACATCGGGCACACGATTACGAAGTTCTGTCGGCACTGGATAACCCATACGACACCGACAACGGCTCTTACGCCAGTTTCAACCTTCTCGACTGGACACCGGGCATCAACTACGAGGGCGACAAGGTCGAGATGCCCGAAGGTACCCCGATTCCCGGACATGCCGAGTACATGGCCACGGCCAACGGTCAGATCTGGCACATGCACCGTAAGGCGCGAATCCTGTACACCGTTGACAAACGAGGTCACCTAATAGTCCGCCTACGCAGGGAGGGCACCAACGACTATTCCAGGGTTCGCGTCGACCACATCATTTCGACTACTTACCTGGATTACCCGGCAGACTCCGGCTATGTGGTCCACCACATCAACGGCGACGCTACCGATAACAGGGTTGAGAACCTGACTTGGGAGCCTTTACCCGAAAACCCTGATAGGACACGCCGGCTCGCAGGTCCCATTAGCCACAGGGAAAACAAGAAGCTGACCGCCGAGCAGAAAGACGAGATTCGACGGGAGCACTTAGAGAAGGGCACTTCACACCTAGCTCTAGCAGAGGCATACGGTGTGGCCCGAACCACTATCGGCAACATTCTTCGCGATTCCGCAGAGGAGAACCAGTGAACACAGCAGACCTACTAGAAGCACTTGCGGCCGGAGCTATCGGGTTCGTCCTCGTAGCCGGTATCGCAACTCGAATCGCCATCAAGCGACTACGTCGATTACTGAACCCATTACCCGAGAGCCAGTCATGATTAGCTGCACCTTCGACTGCCCACGGAAGGCGTCGGGTACTTGCTATTCCGTTCACGGATGCCGTTGTGAAGTCTGCCGGGCAGCTAATGCAGCTCGGGTACGCAGGCGCACGCGTGAACGCGACCCGTCGACCCTACCGCCGGAAAAGCACGGCAAGGCGTCCACCTATAAAAACTGGAACTGTCGATGTGCCCCTTGCAAGAAGGCTTGGGCAGATGCCTCACGCGACTACTACCACCGAAGCAAGGTGAAGAAGTCCGAGGAAGCATAGAGACAAGGAAACCCCCTCCCATATCGGGAGGGGGTTTTCTATGCCCTGCTTACCTGTGAGCCTTATCGTCTCGGCGGATCTCTTCCTTGATCTCCTTGGCGAGAGCCTTAGCGATAGCGCGACGATCGGCAGAGCTACTGAGGTTCATACCCGTACCGTCCACGTGTACAGCGATGCTGTACGAACGCTTATCGATGTACGTAGAAGTCCCTGAACGGCTCTGTGTCGGCACAGACGGAGCCTGTACGGCCACAGAGGCAGCCGCACCGGCCGGAGCCCCTACAAGGGTCCTCATAGCCGTTCCGACGTCGCCGGTACGCGCACCGAGCTGGTTCACGAGACCATCGGCCGTGAAGTCAGCAACGCGCATCATGACGCGAGAAGGTGACTTGATGCCGAGAGCCTGCTTAATAGCCTTTTCCATTGCCTGAGCAATCTTCAGCATCTGGGCTTCAATAGCCTTCTGCTGATCCTCAAGACCCTTGACTAGACCCTGAGCGGCATTTACGCCTGCGCCGTACATACCCTGAGCCGCCGCAGTTCCGGCCTTGTTAGCCGCAGTGGTGAGCTGACCCTGAAGGGAATTGAGCTGGGCAAGCTGTTCCGGAGTCATGTTCAGAACGGTCTGGGCTGTCGCCATTCCACCGCCCGTGATTCCGGCCTCGGCAATCTGGCCGATCAGATCTCCGCTAACTCCCTTTGCCTTGAGCTGTTCAAGCATCTTGGCAAAGTCCTGAGACCTAGTGACATCCTTCTGAAGCTGGTTCAGAAGGGTTGTGCCACTGGTTCCATAGGAACCAATCTTGGTGATCTTTCCGAAGTCGAGTACGGCTCCGGATACCGAATCCTTCAGACTGTCGAACTTCTGCTTTACGTCGTCCAGAGCCTTCTGAGCATCCACCAGCTTGGCGCTAACTCCGTCCAGGTTCTTCTGGAGTGGAGTCATAGCCTTAATCACCGTATTGAGGCGACTCAGCATCGCAGTTTCGGCACTGCCCTTGAAGGCCGCGCGAATCTGGTTGGCCAGCTCGTAGAAGTTCTGCATCAGATCCGAAATGCTGTCGGCACCTGTAAGGGAACCGATGATTTCGGGGCGGTAGTTCGTGGCACCCGTAGCGTTCGACGCCTTAGAAGCCTCGCTGATAGTAACGATGCCCTTTAGAGCGTTGATACCGTCGGCACTCTGAATACCGCTCTTGCCGACCTTGGACATACCCGGCAGAGAGAATCCACCAGAGCCAGAGCCACCGCTAGAACCGCTACCGCCGGTTGCCTTCTTGATTACGAGGGTCATACCCGCGTAAATCTTGTTGGCATCCTTGATGGACTTATTCAGCTCCATCAGGGCCTTGACGGTAGTACCGAACCTAACGGCGATCTCGGAGAGGGTATCCCCGTACTTCACCTTGTAGGTAGTACCCACAGAACCGCCGGTAGCGAATCCTGGGATACGACCGGAGTTGAGGGCACTCAGGTAACCGGTACCGAGCTTCTTAACGGCAGCGGCACGGATTACGTACTCACCGTTAGAGAGCATCGCGGCCACTCGGTCCGAAGTAGGACCACCAGGGCCAGAGATGTAACCACCCTTGGCCTTACCGCCGACGAACCCATACCAAGAGGTGAACATTCCATCGTTGTATCCACGCGCGCTACTACCGACACGAACACCCGCACTACCACCAGCGGACTCGACGTTAGTACGGCCGATAGTTCCCGCAGTATGGCCGACACCAGCGTGAGTAATACCCACCTTGAACGGTGCGTTAGCCCCAGCCTTCCAACCCGGCGGGGTTCCGCCGTTGAATGCGTGAGTACTCCACCTGCGGTGAGGCTTCTCGCCACGGATAACCGACTCGATAGCGGACATGAATCCAGAGCAATCCCAGCTCGGATTACCATTTCCGCCCCACTGATACGGCTTACCGTGCTGAGTCTTAGCCCAACGCAAACCGGCAGAAGCAGAACCGGCCCCGCCGAAGTTGTCCTTAACGAACTTCTCGACGTTGCTGCGAATGTGCCGCATACCCTGACGCTGAACATCCTTCATCGCAGATCCGCCAGAGCCGCTATCGATAAGCGGCATGACGTAGTTGTCGAAGATGAAGTTGGTCATGCGCTTAACGTCCGCGTCGGAACCCTCGCCCATGATCTTGTTCAGAGCATCGGCGGACGGAACTCCGACTACACCACCAGTAGCGAACCTCGGCATATTGATACTGATACCGCCGCCGACATGTCCACCCTTGGCGAATCCAGTGAAACCGGCTCCATCATGCGGCATACGACCCTGGTTAACCGCGCTCATGAAGTTCACGCCGAACTTATCCACGGCCTTGGCCTGCATAACGAACTCGCCGTTAGAAAGCCTTGCCGGGATACTGTCCGAAGTCTTGGTACCCGATCCGTATACCGGACCACCGCTAGCGAATCCTGCGACGGAGATACCGCCTACCTTGGAACCTCCGCCTAGCTTGCCCATGATGGCATTCATGGCACCTACGACACCCCGGTTAATAACGGTGTGTACGAGGTAGCTAACCGGCGGCTTGAACTTCGGGCTCAATCCTCCCCAAGCAGAACCCATACCGTCACGGGCTCGCCCGATAGTCGATACAGACTGCTTCTGGAAGCTATTGGTAGCCGTATTGATGGCGGAGTAGGTAGCACGAGTGCGGGAAGTCATGCCGGACTTCCAGCCGTCCCAGACACGCTGTGTCTGAGAGCTGGTCGCGGTCGTCCTGGTCGTCTGTGTCCGGCTGAAGGTGTTGGTCAGAG
Source organism: Streptomyces sp. ISL-10 (assembly GCF_018614575.1). Classification (GTDB taxonomy): domain Bacteria; phylum Actinomycetota; class Actinomycetes; order Streptomycetales; family Streptomycetaceae; genus Streptomyces. The sequence goes on along the minus strand of NZ_JAGGOJ010000007.1, from coordinate 273,681 downwards.
AGCCAACAGCCTTGTAGGTCGCGTCAGTTCGACCACGCATACCGGATGCCCAGGCATCCCAAGCCTTACGGCTGCCTGTGCTGGCCCCTGAGAGCCCCGTAGAGAGCTTCTGGCCGAACCCTGTGGTGTCGGCCCCCATCGAGTCGTACGCACGGCTTACGCCGGACTCCAGAGCCTTGAAGTTCTCCAGGGCAGAAGCCACAGGCTTACCTGTGGCGTCCTGGACCGTGAAGGTTCCGGTCTTGGTAGCGGCGGACACTCCGGCACTGCCAGAGCCCCCACCAGAGCCCACAGAGCCACCCTTGGCGAACCTCGGGAACTGCCCGGTGTTGATGAGCCGCATAAGGCCAGTGCCGTACTTGGAGACGGCAGCAGCACGCATGACGAACTCGCCGTTCGACAGCAGCGCCGGAACTCGGTCGGCAGTCGGGCCACCAGGACCAGAGACGAACCCCGGTACCGGTCCACCAGAGGCACGACGGATGACCCCGCCGTATCGCTTGCCGGAGAAGCGATCTGCCTGCTTCTGGATAGCGTCGGCCGCAGCACTGGCACTCTGCTCAGAGAATCCAGCGATGATCGAAACAGTGACGGTCTTAGGCAGCTTCTTATCAAGAGAACTCTTGGCGTTATCGATACCGCCGCTGGTCTTATCCAGAGCTTCTAGAGATACCTTGCGCTTCTGCTTCAGGTCATCGAGGGCCTTCTGTGCCTTATCGATTTCGTCCTGGAGCTTCTTCTTATCAGCCCCTACCGCTGTCTTCTTCTTCTGCTTGAGAGAATCGACCTTCTCCTGAGCAGTCTTGATCTTGTCGGTAATCTCGACAATGCTCATCAATACTTCGACGCGCTTGTCAGTCAGCTTGTAGTTCTGGAGATCTCCAAGCTGAGTCTTAGCCCCTGCTGTCTTAGCGATGACGGAGAAACTACCGTCGGGAAGCTGAGTTACCTTGAATCCGAGATCCTGAAGGGCGGCGATAGCCGGACCGCTCAGGGTATCTACCTTGATTTCCTTCTTATCCGGGGCAGCCTTGAACGCTTCGGCAACAGTACGGAGCTGACCGCTTGCCTGATCCTTGACGAGAAGTAGAAGTTCCTTCTTGGAAGGGATCTTCAGGTAGTCGTTAGCCAACTGGGTAGCCGCAGTGCGGTTAAGCCCCATGGCAACGGCGTTATCGATGAATGTCTTCCGGCCGTCCTGGAAGATCTTGTTAGCGTTCGCCCAACTACCAGTTGCCTGATAGCTAGCTAGTCCAGCCTTCTCAGTATTGGTTGCGAGAGTACGCAGGCCATTAGCCGCTTCACGCTGAAGGTCGGTGTTCTCAGACAGAACACCGTTCTCGTAGGTGAGGTTAATACCGCGCTTCTTGGCGATAGCTGCGACGTCGTCGGCTGCACGCTCGTAATCACCCAATGCCGCACCGGCATCACGGTTGGCGTTGTTCAGCGCAAACAGAGACTTAACGAGACCGTCAGTATCAGCCTTGAGTTCTTCCAGTCGCCTACTGGTGGACATGGCGGCATTACCGAATGTCCCCATGGTTTCGGCTGCCCACTGGTTTGCAAGTCGCTGATCCTCTAGCGCCTGCTTGTAATCCTTGAGCTTTTCCTCAACCTTGCCGGTATCTTCGCCCTGCTTCTTGAGGCTCTTCAGGATTCCTTCCAGAGCCGCCTGAGCATACTTGGCGTTTCCACCCTGGACCATGTCGGCAAGGGCATCGTCGAGGGCGTTTACCTTGTCCTCGAATTCCTCGGTAGCTTCGCCACCTTCGAGGAGTCCGCCGGACCACTTCTTACCCCAGTTGTTGATGCTCTCGGCAACGCTTGGGTTGGTAACGGCGTGAAGGCTATCCCCGAGCTTCTGGAACTTCTGACCGAACTTATCGGCCAGTTCTCCGGTTACCTTGCCGGTCTTACCGAAAGTATCCAGAGCCTTAGTCAGCTTGTCGACGTCGGGGGCCTTCTCCTTGCCCATGGTCGCGAGCTTGTTGATTACGAGGACGACGGCAGAGAGAACGGCTAATACGACGGTTGCCTTCTGGAGAACCGACATAGCCGCAGCCACACCACGAATAGCGGTAGCTACACCCGTCATACGGGCAGCGGTCACGAACCTAGTCAGACTCGCTACAGCGGCAGAACCAGTAATAGCAGCCCAACCGGCACCGGCCAGAGACATAACCTTCATGGCTCCGGCTACACCGAGGATTGTTGCAATGATCTCGTCAGGGATAGCGAGAACCAGGCGGGCGAATCCGTCGGCAATCTTCAGAACCAGTGCGAACAGTGGTCCCGCATTGTTCATCAGCTTGAGGGCGGCCTCACCAAGTCGACCCAATACCTCGGCCAACTCCGGACCTGTGGAACTGACCTGGTCGGCAAACCTCTGCCATTCGGGGTTGTTACCAATCTTGCGGAAGAACCCGACGATTGCGTCTGCCGAACGATTGATATTCCCCTGTAGCTCGCCAGAGGCGAACATACGGTCAACCTTGGCGTTAAGGCTATCGACGCCCCTACCCGCCGCAGTGGTCATACGCAGGAATAGCGGACCAGCGGCAATAGTGGTCTTGGTCCACATGCTCAGGAACTGAGCAGGCATAGAAACGATAGGTTCGAAGGCAAGCTGAAGTCCGCCGAAAGCCTTCTTCAAGGTATCGGTACGAGAGAGGCTCTCAACCATGGCCATTGAACTCTTAGCCATACGGTTGAGCTGAATAGCAGTACCACCGAGACCGCCCTGAAGGTCAGGAATAGTCTGCTTAGCCATAGACCGGAAAGAATCGTCCAGGTCGGAGAACATAACCTCCTGGACGGCGCTCTGCATCTCCTTGAAAGCGCCCTTACTGGATACGACCGCTTCAACGAAGTTCCGGGCCTGTGGGGTGAGCTTGTCTAGAGCTTCCTCGAAGTCCTCCGCGCTTTCTGCGGACATGGCAATAGCGTGGGCGACGCCATTACCGGCAACGGCCACTGTGCCCAAAGTCAGGGCAAGGCTAGAAACCATAGGCACCGATACCAGGGCGGCCGGGCCTACGGCCTGAAGCATATTGATGACGGTTCCGATAGCCGGAGCTACAGCACCGAGGCTAGCGACAATGACGCCTGCCCACATACGCATACGTCGGCTCATACCGCTCGCTGCGTTGTTCACCTGGGTAATAGTGCGTAGAAGCGCCGGGTTACCGTCGACACGTACCGGGATAACGAAGTTCTGTCCGGCCTGAGCCGCAAGAATTGCGGCCCGGAGCTGCTGACGCAGGCCGGTTGTATCGAGGTCGACACCGACCTTTACCTTGACGCCCTCGGCTGCCTTAGCGAGCTTCTCACGCAGTTCTGCACGTAGGCCGACAGCATCGATCTTCAGACCGACCTTTCCCTTAGCTCCCTTGGAAGCTCGGGTAATGGCCTTCTCGATATCGGTACGTAGGCGTGTCGAATCGACCCCTAAGCGGAACTGCCCACGGCTTCCCTTAGTGGCTTCCTTGACTGCCTTAGTTACCTCGCTACGGAGTCGGCCAGAGTTCACACTCAGGCTGAACTTTCCGGCCTGCCCCCTGGTAGCAGCAGAAACCGCCCGCTGTACTTCGCTGCGGAGCCCCTTGGTATCGGCCTTAATCTTGACCTGACCCTGAAGCCCGCGAAGTTCACGGACGATTCCAGCCTTAGCGTCCCGCCTTAGCCCCTTGGTATCAGCACTGATTTCTACCCAGGCACTTGCGATACGGAATCCGGTCGCCATACCTATTCAGCCTCCAATGCTGTACCTCGCGCTACGCGGTTTCGTATTCGAATAGACTCCCTAAGCCTTGCTGCGTACTTTCTCGGTTGAGATTCTGCATAGCTGAGACGTCCGGACTAGAACCCCGAGATCGGGATAGCGCTTCGGACATCGATAGGGATTCACCGGGGGTGAACCCGCCGGTATCGTCGGAGTAGTCGGCTTCATACTCCGGATAAGAAGATGTATCCGCTTCCTGCTCGGCCAGCATGGTTGCTCGTACAGCCGAGTTCGGATACTTGGGAAGGCGGCTAGCGTACTTGAGGTACTTGGCGCACGTATCGAACCATTCGAGTTCCTTGCCATAGATAGCCAGGAAGTCACATTCGATATCGTCGCGGTAGTTAACAACCCACAAGTAAGGCGCTAGCCGTTCCGCTACTTTCCCGCCGAGCTATCTTCGCCGGTAAGCTCGGCAATGACCATATCCAGAACCTGCGAAAGAACCTCGTCGGTAAGGTCTTCCCAAGCTAGAAGGCTCTCTAGCTTGCCCTTGCCTAGAGTCTCCTCTAACAGAACGAGCGCACCCGCATACTCGCCGTACTTACGGATAGCGTCGTTGTATCGAACGAGGATGATGCCGTCTACCTTCTCAGGTACGGAGTATTCCTCGTCATCGATAGTGAACAGTGGCTTACGAGGTACTTCTACCCGCTCAGCCTTGGTCTTGCTCCTGAAAGCGACAACAGTAGGACCGTTGTTAACGGCCTCGTCGGTCTCGACCTCAACCGGCTTAGTTGCTGCTGTCTTGCGTGCTGTTGCCATTTCCTGAGTCTCCTCACTCATTCGATGTATCTCCCTTGCTACTCAAGGAAGCGGTATTGGTTACGAAGCCTGATTAGGCTTCGTCGACCACCTTGAAAGGTGCGATAGAGCTAGATACGTAGTGAACGCTCCAAGTTACAGAGAAGACGGTCTGGTCTTCCTTCTTGTAAGCGAACTCGACGTTGTCGCTAGAAAGCACCTTGCGCAGGTGAACCATGCGACGCTTGCTCTGGTTGTTGGAACCAGAACCCGGAGCCCAACCGTGAAGCAGAAGCGCACGGTAAGTAGGCTGGGTAGCAGAGTCGGTAAAGGCAGGCTCGTAGTAACCAGAGAACCCGGCACCAGAGGCACCCAGAGAACCGCCGTTTACGTCGTTGAGGGCGTAAAGCAGGTTCTGAAGGGTTGGCTCTGCAAGGTTGGTCTTAACGCTCATATCGCGCTTGACCAGACGACGACCAGGGATATCTACAACCTGGTCTACTTCCAGTTCCTTGTACTCCTGGTTGATGCTTAACTCGACACCATCGGTAGTTCCACCAATGTCAGTCCAGGCAGAGGCGGCCGGAGTGGCGTTTACGGCAGCGTTAGCAGGCTCACGAGCAGTAGTACCGTCGAAGGTACCGATGTACACGGTCGCTGGACCCTGTACGAGATTCGCAACGGTAGCAGGCATTTGCTATCGTCCCTTCTAATACGTATAGCCCAGATAGGGGCTAGTACTTGTGTGATTCCTGCATTGCAGAGGGCATACGGAGTGCAGGGCCCCGAAGTAGATAGAGCGCCGATTAGCGGCGGAACTGGCCCCAGTTGTCGGCCAGAGGGAACTTAACGTTCGTCATATCCGGGTGATTGCGGATATCCATCGTCAGATCCTCGCCGTAGTAGCGAGGTAGCGGAATAATCCGCTCGTTCGGGAACAGATACTCAAGCTCAGACTTGTTGTCGTGAACGAGTGCGTATCCCTGATAGGTAAGAATCTCGCCGGATACTCGGCCAACTAGGCAGTACTTCATGTGAGTTCCACCCATGCAATCTGGAAGTCGACCACGTACCGCGCTACGGGGTTACCGTCCTGGACGGGGCTCCGGCGGGGCTCGCTGAGCACCCATGCCTGTAGCACCTGGGCACCAGGGGCCGCCGCAGGCGACAGGGTGACCCCACGGCCGTTCTCGGCCTCACAGCCCCTCACGATGGCTTCTGCAAGGTCGTTGGCCTTGCCCCATGGGGCCTTGCCCGGCTGCATGTTGGGGGCCGGACTGTTCTTGCTGGCCGGGTTCACTGCCCAACACGTAGCCGTGATGACTGGCCGACGCAGGCTGTTCTCTGTGGTCGGGCTTCCGCCGGTCACGGCGATCTGCACGAACCCGGTTTCAGACCAAGAAGACTTGTCCTGGGGAAGGGTCGTATTCACCTTGCCCGCAGGGATACCGGGGAGACCGAGAAGCCAAGCACGGGCCACAATCTCAGAGTTCGCATACTGGATACCCATACTTAGTTCCTCCTCTCGCGGTATAGCGCTTCACGCATGAAATGGGTTGCTGCGGTACCTGGGTGATGTACTCGCTTCACAGGGTGAGCCGCCCCCGCCCAATACAGGGCGTCTTTCTCGTCCGGCTCGATTACGTGGGGTGCGGTTCCCTCTTCTACGAAGATGGCGTGTTCGACGCTGCGAGCCCCAATACGTGCGTGAAGCCCCGAGACCTCACAATCCAAATCCGCAAGCAGGGAACCTGTATCGACCGGGCACGTCTCTCGCATATTGCGGAGAACGTCATGGGCCAAGTCCGATAGGAACTCGTGGGCAGCACGGTCTACGTGCTTCTCCCATCCTGGTTCCATACGGACACGCATAACGAGGTACCCCAGCTCTGTACGAGATTGGTGTGAAGGTCTCAGGGCTCCGTTTACGGGAGACGTATTCCTGATCGACCAGTAACGTCAGTATTGAGTATATGGACTATGACTCATTCCACCCGTAGGAGATTGAGCCTGATATCGAGCCGCTTACCGGGATGCTGGGGCTTCTCGACGCTGACAACCTGCCAGCTATCTCCGGTCTTCTCGTCTAGGACGATGTCATTAGAGTTGAAGTCGCGGTTCGAGCGAACTCGACATACCGCTGTAGTCATTTGCTGCGGCAGAGTAGAGGACTCGGTACTAGCCTTCACCGTCTTGATACGGATATTGGCCGGTACTCCGGAGGCATGTACCGAGTAGTTATCGGTTTCGTCGCCCCAGTCGTCAGTACTGGTACCGCGATACACGGTGATTCGGGTTGTGGGTAGGACGTTCATTAGAGCGCCTCCCAGTTACCGCAACCCTCGTAGTCGTCTCGGTCACGTGACTGAGCTTCGATACGCCTACGGGCTTCTCCGTCGCGAGGACGTACGCGGATACTGCGTACTGCCTTCCAGGAGAGCTGACTAATGCACATCTTGGCCAGGGGTGCGAGATACAGCCCGTACGCAGTTAGCGAGATCTGCATACCGCTACCGCTACCTTCAGCCATCTCGGTCATATCCATAGAGGTGAAGAGGTCCGGGTGTTCCTGCATGAACACTGCCTGATAGGCAACAGCCTTCTTGAGAAGGCGGAGATTCTTGGTAGAGATCCGTCCGGCATCCGATGCAAGCTCGGTCGTACCGGCGAATAGCTCGATGATGGACTGAGCCATTTCTAACTCGGCCTGAGTTACGGTGGCCCCAGTCCAAGTAAGGGTTTCTGCTGGAGATGCCCAGGACATACCGGCCACCTTTCTTGGCTGTGGCTTACCCAGGGGTGGCTAGTGAGGAGTCCTTGAGAACAAGGGAGACCACCCCTGGGTAAGGAGTTCAGCTATCAGTTGATTACGCGGTCTTCTCCAGAACGGCGAAGGCGTTTACGTGGCCGACGGCGAAAGCCTTACGGGCACGGAACTTGATAGCGGCCTCGTCGGTAGTTCCGTGTACCTCAGAAGGTGCGTAACGGAACTCAGGGTTGAGACGGTCACCACGGAGAAGCTGGTTACGGTCACCACAGAAGACGAGCAGAGGGTTACCCTCCGGCTTGTCACTGGCCTTGTTGGCAGTACGTGCACCACGAGACCAAACAATCTCGATACCAAACAGAGAATCCGGCTGGCCGGAGTCTCCGCCCTGTCCCTGTACGAATACGGGGGTACCGTTGTTGTCCTTTACACCACGGAGAACCGCACGGAATGCAGGGTCAGCGATGATCAGGGCATCTGGCTCGTTGAAGTACGCGCCGACCTCGACTACACGCAGAGCCTCAGACAGCTTGTCGTAAGCAGCGGAAGCGGCACCGTTCCAGTTGATGTAGTTAGCGTCAGCGGAGTATCCGGACTCTGGGGTATCGGCAGTTCCGTTGGTACGAACAGCCTTGTAGACAGAGGTGAACGGGCGCTCGTCGGCGTCAGTGCTGCTCTTGGCAGCAGTAACACCGATGCAAGAGTTATCGAACTTCACCGCGTAGGTGGTAGCCCAGTCCTTCTGCTTAACGGCAATAGCGTCAAGAGTGGTCTCGATGTCGCTTAAATCGTCCTCGTCGAAGAAGCCGAGACCGTTGAACTTACGAGACTCCAGAACCACGGTATCGTTGTCGGTCTCGTCGGCAGTGTAAGTCTTACCAATCTTGGCAGACATACCACCAGAACGAGGTACACGCTTCTCGTTAGAAGCCATTGGGCGACCACTACCGAGCGTTTCGATAGCGGACTGCTGAATAGCGCGCTGGAGTGCGACAGTGTCCCACTCGATCGGACGCCATTCGGTTGCAGGCATAGTAGCCATGAGGTATCAGCCCTTCTGACTGAAGTAATGGGTGTGATTACAGACGGGCATGTGCCCAAACTCTTAGATTCGCCCCGCGTTATAGAGGTCGCGGAACTCGTCACGCCAACCCCTATTCGGGTTCGGTGGAGTCTCCTTGTGCCCGCCGCCTACTGCGTCGGCCGAAGGAATATTTCGGCTTCGCTTGAAGAACTCGGGAACATCCCGCTTGAGTTCTTCAACCTGCTCAGCAAGACCCGTAATCTCTCCGTCGTCGTCGATACCTACTGCATCGAGATCGAGGAACTTGTTAAGGATTCGACCGAGGTTCTTACCGTTCCAACCGGCGGTGTCTAATGTCGCCAGTACCTCGACAGCTAGGCGACGTTCACGAGACTTCGCCTGGTTAATGGCTGTGTCGAGATCAGCCCTGGAGACCTTGTCTCCATCGTCATTGGTGGACTCGCCCTTGCCGACCGCCTTACCGGTAGCCATATCGATTCCGTTGTCCCGAAGCATGTGCTTACGCTTCTCGGATTCCTTGACTACGCGGTTCTTCTCGGCCTTCAGTGCCTCGTACTCTTCACGAGTGGGCGGTACCCATTCATTCGCGTTTTCCGAGGTAGTTTCGTCCGCACCCTCATTGTAGGTGTCCTCTTCTAAACCATCCGTAGTAGATACGGTGTTGTCGGTAGCCATACTGGCACCCCTTCTCACTTACTGTGATTTATGGATGGCCCGATACCGGCCCTATCGGGCCGGTCGGGAGTTCAAACGGTTTCCGGCCCAGTACTGGAGCCGGTTTCCGGAATAGATGGGTTGACTGCGGTATCCCGGCCGGAATCGTCGTCGGCCATACCTAGCCACTTCTCGACCTCGGCCCTGGGGTATCCGGCCTCTACGAGAAGCACGTCATTCGGTACACCGAGTTCGCGCTTCAGCTTCAGTGCATCTAGGCCGGATTCATTGGCTACAGAGCCGATAGGACGCCATACGACGTCCACGCGCTCGACGTCCAACCCGAGGAATTCGAGAGCATCGGTCCAGAGCTGGCCCCAGGTGAATCCGATGGAGTCCTGACGGGCCTGGACCTTGTCGTAGAACAATTCGTTAGCTCGTACTCGGGATTCGCCGCTAGTGGCATTACCCGTGCTCTCGAAGAAGTGGAACGGGGTACCGGTTGCCTGAGCCATAGCCTTCAGGTACCGGTCGAATGGCTTCAGGAAGACATCGGCATTAGCGGCCTCGAACTGACCTACTGCCTTGGTGTTCTCGAATGCCCAGACGGTTCCTGGATCGGCTTCTAACTGGCTCGCAGTATCCAGAGACTCAGGGTCGGAATCGGCATCGTCCGGAGAGAACGGGTCGATTTCTCCCTGCTGATAGTTGGGCCCGAAGGTACCCGGCTCGGCCAGCGAATAGCGCTGCGGGAAACTCTGGTAATCGATAGTCGCTACGTGACTGGCTACCAGCTTGTTAATGGTGAGCTGAGGACCATAGGCATTGATGTGCTCGGGCTCGCCGTAAGGCCGGTCAGTGCGGAAGTGATAGAACGGGACGAAACCCAGAGGGTTCGGTAATACGGAATCCTGTCCGTCCGCGCTGTACGGCTCCCACTTGTCATTGCCCTTAGCCGACTTGGGAACACGCCCCACGTGGAACCAGCGTTCTACACGGTCCGGGTAGTAGAGGAACGCGTAAGTGATTGCGTCGGAGCCGTCGCCCTCGGTCCATGACTTGATGGCATAGGACTTCCTACGCTGGTTGACCTGGTTGTAGAAGACGCGAACGGTTAGCGGGTCCTCGTTAATCAGGTCCAGGCCGGAGACTTCTCCGTCCTCGTCGGTAGCAGGCCAGACCATTACGTAGGCATCGCCGTACTTGCAGACATTCCGATGGAGAATCGGAGCCTCTAGCCCTAGCTCGTTCTCGTCCCAGACATCCTCAATCACAGAATCGGCGAAGTCGTCGCCGGTCGTGAGAGCGTTGATATAGAGCTGGTTGGCTACCGCGTCGACAGGTACCCGGCTGAAGTTGAAACCGTCCAGGTCGTTTAGCCCGGCCTTCGCTAAAAGCCGCTTGGCCTTCGGGCTCGCGTGGAACTCATCAACGGTGTTCTTGTAGAAGGCTTCTGCTCGCGCGTATGCGGGCCTAGCCGCTGTCAGGGCTGCGTAAGCCCGTAAAAGATCTGGGGTACCCGGCATAACCGTTCTCCTCTGGAATACTTCCGATAACTGGGGTGGGTTGGCTTACTGCCATGCCGAGTCCTTTACTGGTTGCTCGGTACTGAGGTCCGTGAAGTCGGATACCGCTAGCGCGGGTTCCTCTTTCGAGCGCCGGACTTACGCTTACGGGCTGGACGCATGAACGTCAGAACGGCATTCACGACGGCATCGACCATGTCGTCATTCGGTCCGCCGGGAAAAGCGCACATCTGCTCTTCCAGGGCCGGAATCTTCCCCACGTGGAATACGTGGCCCGGAGGCAACTGGTAGAAGTTCAGAACCCGTTCTGCGCGGGTCTCCTTCTTCTCCGAGTTGTGCACCGTCTTGATTGGTACGGGCAGGTTGTGAAGTACCTCGGTCCAGAGGTCTCCGCCCTGGTTCGACTCGACCAGGACCCCGGAAATCTCGGGGTGCATCTGGAGTAGGTCCAGCACCTTCTGACGGAGTTCAGCACCCTTCAGCTTTACGGCTACTGAGTTCTTCACGACACAAAAGCCCAGGTCCGAGCCGGCGACCGGCCGGGAATAGCCGACTACTGCCATTCCGGTGTAGTCCGAACGGCGGTTAGTGGTGACCGCTCCATCGATAGACAGAATCGTCTTTGTGCACGGCGGAGAGCCGTACCGGAACAGCTCGGGAGTCCAGTACTCGGAATCGACCGCCATAGGGTCGTTCAGGTAGTTCTTTTTGAAGCTCCGGGTATGGCGACGCGTCAGCATCCATTCCAGGTCGAACTTTGGGTTCGACTGCCAGAAGCTACGTTCCGTACCGTCCTCGTTCGCCAAGATCGGCAACGCGTGATGTACCTGGATTCGCTCTAGGCCGACCCACTGAAGCTCTGTCGGCACGTCGGCCTGGTCGGCGGGGATGCCCTGGGCTTCTGCCTGCCGGATCAGGTTGTTGTGCTTGATGAGCTGGTGAGTGATGGACCCCGGCATAGTGACCGTGCCGGAGAGGCACACACGGGCCTCTGTGTTCAGCTCGAACACGTCGTCAAGCAGGGTCGTAAGCCGCTGCTTCATCTGGTAGTCGCTGTAGCTCGACTCTCCGGGCTCGATGTCGTCCAGGAGCAACGTGTCTGGGCGGTCGTCTCCAGCCTTCAGACCGAGTACCTGGGTGTCCATGCCCTGAGCGGTGAAGGTGAAGCCGCTACGGGCCACGTAGAGCCCTTCACGGCTCTGCTGGGCGGCCAGCTCGGGGAAGTCCTGGCGGAGAGCCTTGTTCGCGGGGTTCTGTAGAGCCCGCTTGAAGTTGTCCAGGTGGGTCTGTGCCTGCTCTGCCTTGCTGGCAAAGGCAGCAATGAACTTGGTGTAGCCGTACGCGGCCCACCACATAGGCAGGATCAAAAACCACCACGTGCTTTTGCCGGTACCTCGGGGAGCCAGGAATGCGTGACGGTTCTCCGCAGTACGGGTAACCGGGTACGTCCATTCCTTCGCGATGTCGGCCCAATCAAGATGGCATTCCGCGAACGAGGTACGGCCGGATGTGTCCTTGATGGAGTTGGGGAGGTAGATAAGAGCAAACAGAAGCGGGTCGAACTCGCAGAGAGCCTTACGGCCTTCACTGCTGTCGAGTAGTCGCGCGTCGATTCCGTCAATGAGCTTGGCTACAACCGGGTCTAACTCATACTCCGGATCGTTTCCGAATACGTCGGTCACTTCTCCACTCCTCCTCCCCTACTGGGGCAACTGTGCCGCTTACTGCGGCGGATTACTCGACAGGTGGTAAGTCCTGGCACGCGTGATAGCGCTCGTGTACGGGCTGCATGTCGTCGCTGACAGGCATTCCGCATAGCTGGCATTCCCGGAACTCGTATCCGAGCTGAACCATGCCGCCGGATTCGTCAACGGCGATGCCCTGGAGATAGAAAGGGTTGCCCCACATCGTTAGTCACGTCCCCGCTCGATATGAGCGTCAGGGTCTTTGATGTGTTCGGCCACCATTCGCCTCAGGTCGGTTACCTGATCCTTCATCGAGCCCCCGCTATTGGGTGAAAGCTCGTGCATAACGTGAGCCTTGAACTCCGGGAACTCGGTCAGGTTGTCGTGCATCTGCTCTACACGCTGTCCGAATCGGTACAGCCAACGGATACCCATACCGATCACACCGAGACTGGTAATAGATCCGGCCGTGTATCCCAGAATCTCTAACGCTTCAAACATTCGGGTCCTCCCCTATTCGGGGCTGGGCCCCTTCTGTTCTGCATTCGTGGTGGTGCTGAGGTCTACTGCCCGCCCTTGATAATCCGGCTGATAGTCGCGCGAGATAGCTCGTACTTCTCGCCCAATGCTTTCTGGCTTATGTCTCCGGTCGCGTATTCCTGCCGGATACTCGCCTGTACGTCCTCGGGTATGGATACCTGCACTTGCTTGGGTTCAGGGTTCCTGCCGTAGGGATCGCAAGGGTGGGTAGCCAGCCCTTTAAGCGTCCTGAACGGGATACGGCAACTCTGGCAGGGATACGGATTCATCATGGCTGACAGATCTCCGGCCGGTACATTCGTGCCGGAGTATCCGGGGTGTCGCCTACTCGGCATTGCCTAACTCCCTTACCTGTAACCAGAGTTCGAGCCGCTCGACTGAATCAGGGTCGGCAAGCCTTTGCAGATCTAGCCAGCCTGGTTCATCGTCGCCGGTATCCGGCTCTGTCCAGATATCCATCACGCGATACCGCCTGCCCTGATCCTCTGGCACTTCCGACACTGCCGCTTGTTGCTATTGGGTACGCGGTATGTGTTGGCCTCTGTGTATTCGTGGTCACGTAGGCAATGAGTACGGCTAGCCCCGTAGTGTGTGCCATGCCTTACCGAGTCGGCTGCATTCTCGGCCCTGGTTCCCCAAGCCAAGTTCTCCGCCCGGTTATCCGTAGGGTCACCGTTCAGGTGCCGTACCTCGTGCTTAGAAGTAGGCGGATCACCCAGGAATGCGAGAGCGACTAGCCGGTGTACCGCTGCCTGCACCTTCCGAGTACCGAGGGATAGCGTTACCTGTAGGTGACCGCGCTTGTTTCCAGGTGTAGCGGATAGCCACTTGCCCCGGCGTCCCTGGATACGTCCGTCAGCACTGATCACGTATCCGGGGTACTCACTCAGTACCGCGCACTTGATAGCCATATCCCTAACAATCCCTCTCGGGTAACTCGTACTCGAACAGTTCTGGATATATCAACGCCGCTTGTGCGGCTGATAGTCCCGAGTAGTCGATAAGGTCCGGGTGATTGTCTAGGAAGTAATCCGCAGCGTCCGGCAGTACCGGAGCGACTACCTGTACCGGCTCAGACAGGGCGGCCTTTACGCGGTCGACCTGCGCCTTTGCCTCCAAGAGGGCGGCATACTCACCCCACGTGATCGTCACTGTGTGCGTACGGTCGTCACTCTCTGTTCGTGGTCCACTCTGCTTGTTGATCATGGTCGGCACCCGCTCTCCTCACTTAGCGACATGGCCTCTGACCTGCGGTTATGTGGCTCTGAATAGATCTCTTCAGGGGGTCCCGAGGGGCCAGAGTCCAAACCGTTCGCACGGTTCTGTTTCTTGCCTCCGGGCCCCTCGTGCATGGTTATGCAGAGCCGTTCTCGCCTGCCTTGAACCGCTCCCTTTCCAGGGCGGTACGTGCCTTCTGCTGGGCAATCAGATCTGCAATAGCGAGATCGGTACTATCCACCTGATGAACCGTTAGTTCTGTCTGGCTTGGAGCATAGGCACCGAGTAGCTTGGCTCGAATCTCCAACTGACGAGAGATACGGTCCTCAATCTTCAGGTAGTACTCCCTATCCAATAGGGGGTTACCGTCCGGCCCGCGCACAATGTCACCCCTAGGTGACGTGATGTACTGCGGGGTTTCCATGTAGCCGTATAGCCTCACTAGCTGGTCGTCTACCTCGGCCAGCATCTGACGTCGGTATGAATCGACCGCCGGAATCAAGTACTCATCCAGACACTTCTGAATGTCGTTGGATACGGTCGTATAGGAAACGCCGAGTTCCTTAGCGATAGAGCGGAGAGACCGCCCCTGCTTGCGTAACTCGAAAGCCTTTAGTCGACGCTGAAGCAATACGGTGTCGTTACCGTGTGCGCGAGGATTAACCCGCTTGCCCTTCTTTCCAGGCATTCTCTATTCCCCTCCTATCGATACTCGGGGTAGATCTGACGTGACGTTAGGTATAGATAGCGGGGGAATACACGCAACAACTTCTATACGCGAGACTATTGTCAATCCGCAAATGATCATGGACGGGTTTTGAACCCGTTCAATCCCTCGCGCCTTACTCGACCTGCGCCTATTCCCGTATCGGGGTGTCAACCCCGGAAGTAGTCAGCTCCGGCTACCGCTGCACCCGCCCGGTGCCATTCGTTATGGGTTACTGCTCGGAGCTGTAGTGCTCTGCCTGGATTCGAACCAGGTACGCGGAGCCGGTAGGTCGAAGCACGGTAACCCCCGGCTCACACCGGGATTGGTGGAGACAACGCGTATACCTACCAGAGCTTTGAATACCTCCGGCTACCCGGCACAGTCCCTCTGTCGAGGACGCCGTATCAGATAGAGAAGAGGTTTTTTCCCGAGGGGTGTATACCTACACCCCCCATCGGGGGAAATAACTAGTTTCTGCCGGGGGAAATAACCCCTCTGACCTGCGCTTATAGTTTTTTCCCGGCCGCTTGACGGCCCGGAGGTTTCTTCCCAGGGAAATAACCCCTCTGACCTGCGACGATGGGTTTCTTCCGGGGTTATTTCCCAGGGAAGAAACCCAGGGGTTATTTACCGGGGGTTATTTCCCGCAGTACGGCCCCTGTCAGACCCTTGCCGACCGCCACCAGGACGACGACCAGGGCCAGCAACCGGAGTCCGGAGCCAGCCACCGAGGACGATCACCATTCCTCGGACTGCACCCCATCTGACCTGCGCCTTAGCCCCGAGCCGGCGATTCCCTACAGGCAAGATCAACAAGCCTGATCCGGAACCTGTCTCCGGCCGTTGTCGGCAGCCTTGCCGACAAGCCTTCAGAGGGCTCTCAGAGCCCCGGCAGGCGACGGTACGGAACCAGTGGGAGTGAGCCCCTGATTCACCGCTGTTGAGGGCGTACAGCGGCCGGAGAGACGTACCGGAGCCTGCCGGGTAGCGAACGGGACCGAGGTCACTCAAAGCCCCGTCCGGGTATTTCCGGAGAACCACACACTCAAGATTCTATTGCCTCGGTTCCAAACCGACCGTAGCCGTTGACCTGCGGTACGGGGTATCGATACTTGTTACGTGTCTCCGCAGTAGATTCCCTGAGTATCCCGCTTGACTATCCCGTATCGAGTAGCAAGTATCGATACCCAAGAGGTCCGAACCAGCAAGTATCGGAGTAGGCCATGAGGTACGAGGTAGGCCAGTTGGTTTGGTACCGCGACGGCGGTATTACGGATACCGGCATTATCGTTTTCATCGACGAGAAGGCAGCCGACGGGTACAGCATCACAGTTCTGTTCGGGCAGGACATGAGCGAGGACGAATACCAGCCTTGCCAGCTCGGTACGTTCGTCGCGCCGGATCACGCCTAGGTACCGGCAGGCTGCCGGTAGGCGGACGCTCAAGATCACGGAGGCTCACCCGTTCGGGGTGGGCCTCGTGACGTTTGTGCAGGTCAGAGCCCTGAAGTATCGATACCGAGTATCGGCCGAGTATTGAATACTTGCGTACCCGAGTATCCGGCAGTACTGTCACCCCAACGTTCCGATACCGAGTGATACGAACCTCGGTACAGAGAAGGGGTTGGGGATCATGACACAGCTTCCGGCAGACCAGTTCCACGCAGGGGCCCGACGTACCGCGCACACCGTGCTGAGTGAGCGGTTCGAGAACGGCGGTATCCGGATCGTCTCTACGTACTGCGGAGGTACCGGTTACCGGTACGCGCGTCCGATCTTCCAGAGCACCGACCCCGGACACCGCAGGTTCGTGAATCTGTACTGCTCTGACTGTGACTCGGCATACCGCCGGGCCAACAACGGCGACGTAGCTACCTCCGCCGACGACGTTCTCTGATCTCCGCTTGTGTGCCCGGTATCCCGCCGGTACCGGGCACGCACTGAGGCTGATCAGCCGGACGTCACTCGGAAAGGAAAGATCATGTCGGTTTCCCTGGTTCGTATCTGCAAGATCCGTAACTGTTCCCGTCCGGCCAATCGAGTAGTCGTGAGCCGTTGCGACTTCCGGAACCAGTGGCAGAACCGAGGTACTTCCCTCTGCCGGACGCACGCACGGCAGGAAGCGCAGTACCCCGGATACGTGACCGAGGTATCCGGCCGTACCGATTGGCAGAATGAGCACATCACGCACGTTCGGCCGGAGCCGGTTACCGAAAAGCCCCGTTGCACTAAGTGCGGTAGGGCTCTCCGGTCCGCTCAGAGCATCCGGCGGGGTATGGGCAAGGAATGCGCCCGTAAGGTGCGTATCGCGCTCACAGAGGCGGAGTACTCCGCATCTCAGGTAGCCAGCGCAGAGGAACTGATCTCTGACGGGGCTATCGTCCAGATCTCGGCAAAGGTGTTCCGGTCGGTATCGAGCGACGGAACGGCTTTCTACCTGACCGCCGTATCCGGCCAGTGCAACTGTCCGGCGGGATTGCGCGGTATCCGTTGCTACCACTCGCTTGCGGCTCGAATCCTGGCCGGTATTCCGGCCCCGGTATCCGGTCCGGCTATCGCTATCGCTCCGGTCCGTATTGCTCCGGCATATCTGGCAACTGTTTGCCAGTACGGGGACACCGACCCGGTTACCCACACGGTTAAGAACGTCCGGGGTATCCAGGGTCTGTGTGCCTCTCACGCGGCCGGATACGGATACCCGGAGTACCTGACTTCCCTCTCAGTCGCGTAAGCGGCCCTATACCGGCCCCCGCTAGAAGTGATGACCCCGTAGGGGAACAGCGGAGAGACTACGGCCCGTTCAAGTCGGGCCGGGGGCACTATGCCGGACGTTCATCCGGCAGAATCCAAGCAAGGAACACCGGAGGGGTAAACGATCATGTGGCAGGTAACCGCTAAGGGCAACGAGGGACGCACGTACGTCTATGAGGTCGACGCACCCGACTACGCGCCGGAGGGTGAGGTATTCGCGTCGGCCTGCCGACAGCACGGGCAGGAACGGCGAACCCGGAACATCACTGAAACGCTCGACATTCGGACGGGTGCCTACTCGGTCCGGATGCTGTACCCCCAGGGCCAGCGTGACCAGCTCGACAAGATCATTGCGAAGGTGACCGAGGCCGGTCTGACCCTGACCGCTGAAGATCTTGACTGGGTGGACGGAGAGCCCCGGATTCAGGGCATGGACCCTGCCGAATGGCTGTCCGGCATGACTGCCGACTGAGAGCCCCTGTACGGCTCTGAGAGCCCCGATCCTCCCCAGGGTCGGGGCTCTCGTCATGTCCGGCCCCCAGAGGCTCTGTACGGCCCCCTGGGGACGCAAGAGGGCCGCAACCTACTACCCAGGTTGCGGCCCTCGGTCTGGGCCCCCGCAGGGGCTCTCAGGCTCATTGCGTGACCCTGACGCGACTGTGGTCACCCTACGGACCCGTATCGGGGGTCAGACGGCCCTGTTTGGACTCAGCCGGTAGTTCTCTCCGGCTGCCTGGTGGTACTGCGTGAGTTGTACCGGTGACAGGTGCACCCGCACCGACGTACTAAGAGAATGCCGCCCCCGTGGATAAGGGGTACGTCTTCTGTTTGGCGACATTTCTTGTGGAGTTCTCGGTAGTCCCGGTGTTGTCCTACCGCGCACTCCGCCGATAGCGGCCCCGGTTCTGTGGGTCGGGGAATCATCGCTATTGCCTTCCCTTCCTCTTGCAGATTGTGCAGGGGAAGGAACACGGCGGAACCTCGGAACCCTGCGGGATGAATACCACTCCGGATGCGGTATCCAGTGCCCCGCCGTGTTCGGTCCACCAGCCTTCAGGGGAAGCCTCGTAGGTCGTTCCCTTGAAGGGGTTTGCGGACTCAGGTTCCGCCGTGGGCTCAGGCATGGCTAACCCCGTTGCAGCCAACCGGGGTTTCCTGCTTTAGGTAGATCTCGGCGAATACGGTTTTGCCGACTACCTGAGTGATTACCCCCCACTCGTCGGCGAGAATGCCGACGAGGATTAGACCCCGCCCATTGAGATCTTCAGCGGTCGGGTTCTGTTCCTTGGGGAGTCCGTCCCCTGCGTCCCGAACTTCAATTCGGACGCGGTCGGGGGTTTGCGTGAGGGTCACGCCGATTTCACGACCCTGCACGCGTCCGTGCGTGATCGCGTTCGTGACCAGCTCGGAGGCGAGCAAGGTGAGATCAGAGACCAGGGCCTCTGTCAAGCCCCACTCTCTGGCGACCCGCTGGACACGATCACGTGCGGGCTTCACGTAGGCACTGCGAGTGGGGTACCGCGTTCGATCCGTTCGGAAATCCTCCATGATCACCTCTCTGATCCCGCTTGCCGCTACTGCCACTTGACGATCTGTCAAGCCCCTCTCTGCGTTCCGGAACAATCCCTACGATGGGCCCTCGGCACCCCACGGTGCAAGTCCCCACTTTGGGGGTTACTCAACGTGGTTGCCCAGGGGTGAGGCCAGCAGCGAGACTGAACCGAGACGACGACCAGGAGGCGCACGACAGTGCCCGTGAACAGGAACCCAACCGTTCGGCAACGGCGACTCGGCCGGATGCTGAGGGAGGCTCGCGGGGCTGCTGGCAAGACGATTGCCCAAGCAGCCGCAGAGCTTGACTGTGCCGAATCAAAGATCAGCCGTATCGAGGCTGCACAATCCGGCATCCGCTCTCTTGACTTGCGCGCACTTCTCGACTTCTACGGCGTGACCGACCAGACCCGACGCGCACGGTTTCAGGACCTTGCCCGCAACGGACGCGAGCGGGGTTGGTGGTCGCAATACGAGGGTTCGTTGAACTCCGAGTACAGCGATTTGATCGCCCTGGAATGGGACGCGTCAGACTTGTATGTCGTCGAAACTGCCCTGATTCCGGGGCTACTTCAGACTCCGGCCTATACCGAAGCTGTGGTTCGGACGCAGAACCCCGCCAAGTCGGACGAGGACGTAGCCGCACAGGTAAAGGTTCGGGGTCAGCGTCGGCAAACGTTCGCCCGTTCAACTCCCCTGCGCCTATGGGCCGTTATAACGGAAGCAGCCCTAAAGGCAGACCTGGGCAAGGATGTGATGCGGGATCAGCTCGAATCGCTCGTATCCCTTGCCAGGGAGACCAACATTCAGATTCAGGTACTCCCGTCCAGTGCGGCTATCAACGTCGCTCTATACGGGCCGTTCGGAATCCTGGCCTTCCCGGAACCAGTGGAGACGGACATTGTGTACCGGGATGACCTGATGTCTATCGTGTACTACGAGGACCCGAAGCAGGTCGAGTTCTATACGGCACTGTTCCGACGGCTGAACTCTGAAGCTCTGCCGGTCGAACAGTCGCTATCCATCATCAAAGAGCACATCAAGGGAACGGACTAACCATGTCGCCTATCCACAACGCTTCCGCCGCCGGTTACGACTGGTTCAAGTCCAGCTATTCGAGCGGCGATAACAACTGTGTCGAGTCGGCCAAGGTTCCTGGCATCGTGCCGGTACGAGACAGCAAGAACCCCGAGGGTCCGGCCCTGAGCTTCCAGCCGGAGGCATGGGGCGCGTTCCTGAACCTGGTGAAGGGTTCGGACGTCACGCCCCTGTAAGCGGCTCTGAGGGCCGTTCAGGGCCCGATACGACGGAAGCCCCGTACCAACCCGGTACGGGGCTTCCTGCGTCCGTGTGGCTAGTCCCTGGGGGCGGTACCTACCAGCTCGGTCCGGTAGTCGTTCGAGAGCTTCACGTTCTTGGCTCGCTGGACGCTGTACAGCATCCCTTCTTTCAACGCGCTGGTGTCCAGGGTCATGCCGTCCCCGCCGCGCACTGCCTTGACTCCCCAGGTGACCAGCTTCTCTCGCCGTTCCGGGGTGTCGACGGCATCCCACCACTTGCCGTAGGTCTTACCGGTGTCGACCCATTCGACGCGACTACCGCCCGAAGGGGTTTCCGCAACCTTCTGGCGTTCCTGTGCCGTTTCGGCAGTGAGCCGGGCGAATTCGGTTGCATCGAGTCGGCCCGCCTTCAGTTCGTCCATGTATTGCTGAAGCTGGCTTTCGAGTACTGCCATCTTGACGAGTGCTGTGTCATCCGTCGATACCCGCTTTTCGAGAATCGGCAGACTGTGGAGTTCAGCGAGGAAGACCGACCGGAGTTCTTGCAGGATCTCACTTGCCGGGAACGACTGTCCGGGGCAAGCGGGGATGTTCTGCGAGTTGTTCCCGACGCACTTGAACCGAGCAACCTTGTTGCCGTTTTCCTTGGTGTAGTACAACGGCTTTCCGCAGATGCAGTACAGCACCCCGAGAAGCGGGGAAGTGCTACCCGTCCCCTTGGTGTATTTCACGGTCCGGATGACTGCCTGAAGTTCCTCGAACTTCTCGGGGCTCAGTACCGGGACGGAACGCAGGATAGGAGTACCGTCCGCGTTTCGCTCTACGGAGCCGTCTGCCCGAACGTACTCCCCAATAAGGCTCCGGCTAGTCAGGATGTTCTGAACCGAGGTAGCCGCCCACTGCTTACCGCGCGGCTTTGCCTTCTTGCCGGAGAGCCGCGTATTTGTGCTGCTGGCCTTAGCAGCGCGGATACGGGCAATGTCTTGTGCGGTCGGTACCTTGTTGTCGTTCAGCCACCGAGCGACAGCCGCGAAGTTCTTCACTTCTAGGAACTTCTCAATCATGCGGAGAAGCCACGGGCCGTACTTGGGGCAGAGTTCGAGGGTGTATCCATCCCCGTTCTCGACCGGAACAGAGATACGACCGAACGGAACCAGTCCGCCGGGCCAACGACCCTTGGCTTTCGACGTGTCACGGGAAGCCCGAGCACGTTCCTTCATAACCTCTAGTTCCGCCTCTGCCAGAACGGCCAGAATCTTGGCGATAGTCCGACCCCAGGACGTACCCAGGTCGAACCCTTCCTCTACCGATACGAGGGTCTTCCCGTGCTTCTCGCACCAATCGAGAAGGTTCGACAAGTCACGGACCGACCGAACGATACGGTCCAGCTTGTAGACATACAGAACGTCGAATTCGTTGATTCGGTCGTTCAGCCACTTACCGAGTTCCGGCCGGGCCCACGGGGAGTAAGAGGCCGATACGTCGATATCGACTGCCCACTCATCCAACAGGTTCACTTCATCTGCGATGCAGCGGTTAGTGATCCTCCGACGCTGCGTGTCTTCACCGGTCTGGTTGAGTCCGCCGACAGAGAGCCTGATCACTCCGAGTGCGCGACGCGTCGCTGTAGCCGTTGCCGACATGGGGAACCCCCTGCGAACAGGTGGGCAACCCGAGGTTCCTACGCCTCCGTCATCTGGCCACTCTGTCGAGAGCTAGAACACGCAGGTCAGGGACGATGTTCCGTCCCTGAACCCGCAGGTCAGACCGGAGGCAAAACCCAGGACCGTGCCGACCGTCCTCTTCCCGGACGGTTCCACGCTGACCAACCCCTCGCTGGCCCAGGTCAAGCAGAAGATCGGCGCCTAGCACCGTCTCACGCCGGGCCTCCGGCGGCACAGGGGCCTCTGTCGACGGCAGGGCCTACCGCTTCGGCGGAGCGCCGGCGGCAGCGGGGCATCCGGCGGGCAGCGAGTGGGTCTCTCGCCGGCCGTGGCGGAGGTTCAGATGACATCACCGGGCTTCGGCAGCGGCTTGCCGTACCAGAGCTCGATCAGGCGGGCCGCGATCGAGATGCCGAAGGGAGGCAGCACCTCCCCGGACTCGAACGCGGCCCGCAGGTCCTCCCGGGAGAACCAGCGGGCCTCGTGGATCTCCTCGCCGTCGACGGTGATCTCCGACGACGTCGCCTGTGCCGTGAAGCCGAGCATCAGGCTGGAGGGGAACGGCCAGGGCTGGCTGGCGACGTACTGCACGTCACCGACGGTGACGCCCACCTCTTCGCGCACCTCGCGCCGCACCGACTGCTCGATCGACTCACCCGGCTCCACGAAGCCCGCGAGCGTCGAGAAGCGGCCCTCGGGCCAGTGCACCTGGCGGCCGAGCAGCGCGCGGTCCTCCTCGTCCGTGACCAGCATGATCACCGCCGGGTCGGTCCGCGGGTAGTGCTCCGCGCCGCACGCCTGGCAGCGGCGGATGTGCCCGGCCGCCGCGATGACCGTGCGTTCGCCGCAGCGCGAGCAGAAGCGGTGCAGGCGCTGCCAGTTCTCCAGGGCGACCGCGTGGACCAGCAGTCCCGCGTCCCGCGGCCCCAGCAGCAGACCCGCCTCCCGCAGTCCCGCGGGCCGTGCCGACTGGTCCATGCGGCCGGGCAGCGAGTCCTTCTGAAGGGCGAAGTAGCGCACACCGTCCTCGTCCGTGCCGAGGAAGTAGCGATGGGTCTCGGTGAGGGGCGCCTCGAAGGCTGGGGTCATCACCAGCTCGGTGCGGCCGTCGGGGGTGTCGTCGATGAGTGCCTGACCGCCGGAGACGACGAAGACCCGGGTGGTGGGGTGGCTCCACGCCGCCGCGAGCCATGCCTCGTCGAGGCGGTTGTGCGCCTCACGGTCGATGCCGCTCGGAGCGGTCAGGCCGATGGGCGCGGTCAGGCCGATGGGGCGGTCTGCGGTGGCGTAGCTGTCGGTGCTCACGGTGTTCTTCCCACTCCCCCGGGGTGATCGGTGTCGGTTCAGCGAAGTGCTTCGGCCAGGTCGCCCCACAGGTGGGCGGACGCTGCCACGCCCTTGAAGAGCAGGTCGAGCTCGACCTTCTCATCTGGTGCGTGCCAGCCGTCGGACGGTACGGAGATGCCGAGGAACAGGACGGGGGCGTCGAGCACGTCCTGGAGATCGGCGGCGGGGCCGGAGCCTCCCTCGCGGGTGAAGCGGATCTCCTCACCGTCGAAGGCGCGGCTCATGGCCCGTACGAGCGCCTGCAGGGCCGGGTGGTCCAGCGGCGTCAGACACGGGCGGGTGGCGGCCCCGAAGACGATCTCGTGGCGGATGCCCGCCGGGACCCGGTCGGCGACCCAGTCGGCGACGGCCCGCTCGATCTTGTCCGGTTCCTGCCCGGCGACCAGCCGGAACGACAGCTTCACCATGGCCGACGACGGCACGATCGTCTTGCCGCCGGCGCCTTGGTAGCCGCCGCCGATGCCGTTGACCTCGGCGGTCGGGCGGGCCCAGATGCGTTCCAGCGTGGTGTACCCGGCCTCACCGAGCGTGCCGTGGGATCTGGCGGTGCGCAGCCAGGTCTCCTCGTCGAAGGGCAGCTCGGCGAACAGCTCGCGCTCGGCGTCGCTCAGCGGCGCGATGCCGTCGTAGAACCCTGGAACGGTGACCCGTTCGTCCTCGTCGTGCAGCGCGGCGACGATACGCGCGGCGACCGTGGCCGGGTTGGGAACGGCGCCGCCGAACGAACCGGAGTGGATGTCCTGGTCGGGGCCGTACAGGGTGATCTCGCAGTCGGCGAGGCCGCGCATGCCGGTGCAGACCGTCGGGGTCGTCTCGGACCACATGCCGGTGTCGGAGACGATCACGGCGTCGGCCGCGAGGCGGTCCGCGTGCTGCTGAACGAGGGCGCGGAAGTGCGGCGACCCCGATTCCTCCTCGCCCTCGACGAGCAGCTTGAGGTTGACGGCGGGGGCGGTGCGGCCGGTGGCGGCGAGGTGTGCGCGTACGCCGAGGGTGTGGAAGAACACCTGGCCCTTGTCATCGGCAGCGCCCCGCGCGTACAGGCGGCCGTCCTCGATCACCGGCTCGAACGGCTCCGTGTGCCAGCCGTCCTCGCGGGCGGCGGGCTGCACGTCGTGATGGCCGTAGACCAGCACGGTGGGTGCGTCCGGATCGCTCGACGGCCACTCGGCGAACACCGCGGGGGCGCCCGGCGTCGGCCAGATCTCGGTGACGGGGAAGCCGGTCTCCGCGAGCTTGGCCGCGAGCCACTCGGCACTGCGCCGTACGTCGTCGTCGTGCTCGGGCTGCGCCGACACGGACGGGATGCGCAGCCACTCGGCGAGGTCGTCGACGAAGGCGGTGCGATGCTGCTCGATGTACGTACGGACGGCATTGTCCGGGATGGCGCTCATGCTCCTGAGCCTAACGGGCGGCCGACCGCGACTCGTCGACCGTCCCACCCAGCAGGATGCGCTCCAGCCCCTCGCGGCCGGGGAGAGCGTCCGGCCTGACGACCTCTCCGCTGCGGACGAAGACGAACGCGGCGGAGACGGCCTCCAGCGGGACGCCCTGCTGCTCTGCCCACGCGAGGCGGTAGACGGCGAGCTGGAGGGGGTCGGCGGTGCCGTCGCGGGCGGTCTTCCAGTCGACGATCTCGTAGGTGTGCTCGCCGGTCCGGTACACAGCGTCGATACGGCCCCGGACGACGCGGCCGGCGAGCGTGATCTGGAACGACGCCTCGACGCGGTAGGGGGTGCGGCGGGCGTACGCGGTGCGGTCGAACGCGTCCTTGAGGGCGGCGAGATCCTGCTCGTCGGTGATGTCGTGCGCGTCGGCACCGGGGGAACCGGGGGAACCGGGGGTGCCCGCGGCTCCGGGCAGGTCGTCCGGTGCTCCGGGGAGATCGTCCGGGTCCAGCATGGGCAGCGGCAGCTCCTCGAACCGCGACTCCACCCAGGCGTGGAACCGGGTGCCGCGACGGGCTGCGGGCTGCGGCGGCCGCGGCATGGGCCGGGCGAGGTCGTGGGCGAAGCCGTCGGGGTCCGCCGCGAGCCGCAGGAGCTGGGAGGCCGACAGGGACCGCGGCAGCAGGACGTCGCGGGTCGCGGCACGGGTGCGGCGTAGCTCGCCGGTGAGGGCGTCGAGGTCGCGGTCCCATGAGGCGATGGTGCGGGCGTCCTCGGGGGTCGGTCCGGTCGCCGGGCCCGGCGGCAGGCCGGTCCGCCATGGCTCGACGTCGGCGGGCGGGCCCACCTGACGGGGGACGAGCGGCGTGACGTCCGCGTCGTCGAAGGGCGGCGGCTTCTCTTCGGAAACGAGCGGCGGGACGTCCTCGTGGTCGAAGGGAGGTGGCTCCTCCTCGTCCCACTCGTCCGATCCGTCCGATCCGTCCGACGGGGGCTCCTCCGGCCAGTCCCAGTCGTCAGGGACCTCTGCGACGTCCCGACCGCCGGGCACACCCGCCGCTTCCGGACCGCCCGGCACGGCAGCCGGATCCGCGGCTTCCGGACCACCCGGCACATCCGGGTCGGCCGGGGCACCGGAATCGGCCGCCGTGCCCGGACCACCCGGGACACCGGAGCCGGCCACCGTGCCCGGGGACCGGGTCGTCGTCAGGGACGACAGGTGGGTCAGGACCCTCTCCGCCGCCTCGCGGCGGCGGGACAGGGACGCCGGGTCCAGGGGCAGTGGCCAGGCGAGATCGGCGTCGCCCGCCGTCCGCAGCGCGGGGTTCTCCGCGTCCTCCGCCGGCTCCTCCGCCCACACCTCGATCTCGCCGTGGCCCTGCGCGCAGTGGTCGTACAGCGCCTGGAGGAACGCCGAAGGACCCCGGCGGCGCTTCTGGCTGGGGCCCCACCAGTGCGCCGAGCCGAGGAGAAGGGAACGGGGCCGCGTGAAGGTCACGTATCCCAGGCGCAGCTCCTCCGTGTGCTGGTGCTCCTTCATCGACTCCTTGAACACCTTCAGGCCCCGCGCGTCCCACGACTCCACGTCCGGGAGCGTCTCCGCGTCACCCCGCAGCGCATGCGGGAGCACTTTGGCCTGCGAGGTCCACGCCTCGCGCGCCTGGTCGTTCGGGAAGTGCTTGGCGACGAGGCCCGGCACGGCGACGACATCCCATTCGAGGCCCTTGGACTTGTGCGCGGTCAGCACCTTGACGGTGTTCTCACCACCGGGGAGGGCGTTGTCCAGGCCTTTTTCGTACTGCGCGGCGGTCCGCAGGAAGCCGAGGAACGCCAGCAGCGTCGCCTGCCCGTCCAGCGCTGCGAATCCGGCCGCGACGTCCATGAAGTTGGCAAGGGTCTCGCGGCGGCGGGCCGCGAGGGCGTGCGGTGAGGCGGACAGCTCGACGTCGAGGCCGGTGGCGGACAGCACCCGGTGCAGGACGTCCATCAGTGGGTCGGCCAGTGACCGCCGCAGATCGCGCAGCTCCGCAGCGAGGCGGGCGAAGCGCACCCTCGCGTCGGCGGAGAACGGCAGACCGTCGTCCTCGGCGCCGCCCGGCTCCAGGAAGGTGTCCAGCGCGTCGGCGAGCGAGACGACCTCGGCCGGGTCGGTGCCCTCGACGGCCGCGGCGAGCCGCTGGTCGGGGTCGTCATCGGCTCCGCCCCGGTGCACCAGCAGCCGCGCCCGGCGGCCGAGCAGCGCCAGGTCACGCGGCCCGATCCGCCACCGCGGCCCGGTCAGGAGGCGTACGAGCGAGGCGTTCGCGCCCGGGTCCTGGAGGACCTCGCAGACGGCGACCAGATCGGCGACCTCCGGCAGGTGCAGCAGACCGGACAGGCCGACGACCTCGACGGGGACGTCACGGGTGACGAGCGCCGCCTGGATCTCCGGGAAGTCGCCTGCGGTACGGCACAGGACCGCGATCTCGCCGGGCTCCTTGCCGGTGCGCACCAGATGGGCGATCGAGTCGGCGAGCCATGCGATCTCCTCGGCGTGTGTGGGCAGCAGGGCGCAGCGGACGACGCCGTCCCGCTCGGCGCCGGGCGCCGGCCGCAGCGCCTCCACGCCCGCGTGCATCGCGCGCAGCGGGGCCGCGAGGCCGTTGGCCAGGTGCAGCAGCCGGCCGCCGCTGCGGCGGTTCTCGCTGAGCGAGAAACGGGCGGCGGGGCTGCCGTCGGCAAAGGGGAAGTGCAGCGGGAAGTCGTCCAGATTCGCCACGGACGCCCCACGCCAGCCGTAGATCGCCTGGCAGGGGTCGCCGACCGCGGTGACGGCATGCCCCGTGCCCTGCCCGAACAGACCGGACAGCAGCAGCCGCTGCGCCACCGAGGTGTCCTGGTACTCGTCGAGCAGGACGACACGGAACTCGTCCCGCAGGATCGTGCCGACCTCCGGTCGGGTGAGCGCCAGCTCGGCGGAGAGCGCGATCTGGTCGCCGAAGTCGAGCAGATCGCGCTCCCGCTTGGCCGCTCGGTAGCGGACGGTGAGGTCGAGCAGCTCCCGGCGGGCCGCGGCTGCCTCGGGGACCTTGCGGAGGTCGGCGTTGGTCAGCCGCGCGGTCTCCAGGGTGCGCAGCAGCTCGGAGTCGTACGCCGCCAGCCGCTCGGGGCGCACCAGATGCTCGGCTAGCTCGGCGTCGAGCGTGAGGACGTCGCTGACGAGCGAGGGAAAGGACCGGGTGAGCGCCGGATACGGCCCCGGGGCCTCGCGCAGCACCCGCGCGGCGAGCTGGTAGCGCGTGGCGTCCGCGAGGAGACGCGCCGACGGTTCCAGCCCTATGCGCAGGCCGTGGTCGGTCAGCAGCTGTCCGGCGAAGGCGTGGTACGTCGAGATGCGGGGCTCGCCCGGGGGGTGGTCCGGGTCGATGACGTCCGGGTCCGTCACGCCCGCCCGTACGAGCGCGGTCCTGACACGCTCCGCGAGCTCGCCCGCCGCCTTGTTGGTGAACGTGAGACCGAGGACCTGCTCGGGCGCGACCTGGCCGGTACCCACCAGCCACACCACCCGCGCCGCCATGACCGTCGTCTTCCCCGAGCCTGCTCCGGCCACGATGACCTGCGGGGCCGGCGGCGCGGTGATGCAGGCCGTCTGCTCCGGGGTGAAGGGGATGCCGAGGAGCTCCTTGAGCTGCTCGGGGTCGGTGATGCGTGCGGTCACCTCAAAGAGGCTAACGGGGACCACCGACAGCGGTGGTCCCCATGCGCCGATGTGCGATGCGGGCGGCGGGCGGCAGGGGGGTCAGGACGTGCCGGCACCGTCTTCCTCGTCGGCACCCGCACCGGCACCGGACCCGGTGTCACTGCCGGAGCCGGTGTCGGCACCGGACCCGGTGTCACTGCCGGAGCCGGTGTCGGCACCGGACCCGGTGTCACTGCCGGCGCCGATGTCGTTGCCGTCGGCCGAGGTGCCGTCCGCGCCCGTCGTGGCGTCTCCGTCCGCGCCGGTCGAACCGTCGCTTTCTGTACCGGGCCCGGACTCCGCCGTACCGGAACCGGAATCGGCACCCGGGCCCGCGCCCGGCCCCGATGCGGCGCTCGCCGCGCCCGGTCCCGCCGGCTCGGTGTCCACGCCCGCGCCGGACTGCGCGTCCCCGCCCAGCTTCTCCAGGTCGAGGACCTCGTCCGCGGGCGGTGCCTTGACCACCACCGGCCTGTCGTAGTCCGAGAGCTCGAGCGTGCCCGGTTTGTCGCCGCCCGCCTTCACGACCTTCAGCAGGTACGGCTTGCGCTCCTTCGCCACGTAGACGGTCGTCGTCTCCCGGCCCTTCTTCTTCACCAGGGTCGCCGCGCGTACGCCGTCGATCTCCGTGTCCTTGCCGCGGGTCATGCCCGTGCGGTTCGCCTTGTTCTCGTCCAGCTCGGCGAGCATCTCGTCCAGGTCGCACACGCCCCGCATGTCCTCGACGGCACGAGCCGGCATCTTGATCCAGCGGTCCTTCATCAGCTCGATCACCGTGTCGTTGTTGCCGCCGTCCGGTGAGGCCGTGGCCCGGCGGTTGATCGAGGCCCGCCAGAACGTCTCGTCGCCCTTCATGTACAGGACCTCGCCGCGCCTGCGGAGATCGGCGCGGCCCCCTTCGACGCCCAGACGGCCGGTGCAGTTCTCCTTGTCGTCCATCGCGAGGTCGACCGAGACCGGTTCGCCGTCGCTCTCGATCTCCCCCTCCATGCGCAGCGACGAAGCCGCCTTCGTCGCCGCGACCGCCTTCTCGGCGATCTGATCGGCACTCAGCCCCTTGAACGGATCACCCGTCGCACCGCTCGTCGCCGCGGCGGGCACCCGCCCCTCGCCCGCCAGGCCCTTGGACTTGGCCTTGGTGTCGCCGTCCTGGGAACAGCCCGCCAGAACGGCGATCGCACTCACGCACGCGATCGCCGTGGCCAGGGACTTCCTCGTGGCCGCCATGTGTCACTCCTCGAAGATCCGTCCGCCGCAGCCGGACCGGCTGCCGTGGACCTTCATTGGATGCAGGCCGAGAGGTCAAACCCGGGCAAAACACCGATCATTCCACTATTTGGCGGCCCTCCGGCTGAGCGCTGCACGACGCGCGGAACGCACAGTGGGTGCAGTGCTGGCCGGTCGACGGCGTGAACCGTTCGTCGAGCACCCGCCCGGCGGCGCCGGCCAGCAGGTCGCCCACCCACTCCCCGCTGAGCGCTTCCTGTGCCTGCACCTTGGGCAAGGCGTCGCCACCCTCCTTCTTGGCGGCGGGCTGACGCAGCTGTACGAGTTCGGCGCCGCCGGGCTCCGGACGGCGGCCCTCGAAGACCTCGTCGACGGCACCCTCGCGGATGGCGAGCTGGTAGACGGCGAGCTGGGGGTGGCGGGCGACCTCGTCCCGGGTCGGCGACTGCTTGCCGGTCTTGAAGTCGACGACGTAGGCGCGGCCCTGGGCGTCCTGTTCGACGCGGTCCATGGAGCCGCGGATACGCACCTCGTACTCCCCCGCCTCCAGCGTCACGTCGAAGTCGTGCTCGGTCGCCGCGGGGGCTCGGCCGCCGCGGTCCATGACATGCCAGCGCAGGAAGCGTTCGAGCGCCACGCGCGCGTGCTCCTTCTCCTGCTGGGACTTCCACGGGGCGTCGAAGACGAGGGCGTCCCAGACGGAGTCGAGCCGTTCCATGAGGACGGCCAGGTCGGCGGGGCTGCGGCCGGACGCGACCTCGTCGGCGAGAACGTGCACGACGTTGCCGAAGCCCTGTGCGGCGGTGGCCGGGGCGTCCGCCTTCACCTCGCGTCCCAGGAACCACTGGAGCGCGCAGGTGTTGGCGAGCTGGTCCAGCGCGCTGCCCGAGAGGGTGACGGGCTGATTCCGGTCCCGCAGCGGTATCGCGCTGTGCGTGGGGTCGAACATGCCCCACCAGCGGTACGGGTGCGCCGACGGCACGAGGGGCTGGCCCTCGTCGTCGGCGAGCGCGGCGAGCCGGGCGAGTCGGCGAGCGGCGGCGTCGCGCAACTCCGGGGACGCTTCCGGGTCCACGGTGGTGGCCCGCAGCTCCGCGACGAGCGGGGCGACGGCGAGGGGGCGGCGGGGCCGGCCGGTGACGTCCCGGGGCTCGACGCCCAGCTCCGTCAGGAAGCGGGAGGGCTGGTCGCCGTCGTCCGCGGGCGCCTTGACGGCGGTGACGACGAGACGGTCGCGGGCGCGGGTGGCGGCCACGTAGAAGAGGCGGCGCTCCTCGGCCAGGAGCGCACCGGGGGTGAGGGGTTCGGCGAGGCCGTCGCGTCCGATGCGGTCGGCCTCCAGGAGCGACCCGCGCCGGCGCCGGTCCGGCCACAGGCCCTCCTGCACGCCGGCCACGACGACGAGCCTCCACTCCAGGCCCTTGGAGCGGTGTGCGGTCATCAGGCGCACGGCATCGGGGCGGACCTGCCTGCGGGACAGGGTGTCGGCGGCGATGTCCTGGGCGTCGAGCTCCTCGATGAAGTTGAGCGCGCCGCGGCCGCCGGTGCGTTCCTCCGCGCGCGCGGCGGTCTCGAAGAGGGCGCAGACGGCGTCGAGATCGCGGTCGGCGTTGCGCCCGGCCGCGCCGCCGCGGAAGGCCGCGCGCTCCAGGCGCTGCGGCCAGGAGGTGCCGTCCCACAGCAGCCACAGCGCCTCTTCGGCGGTGCCGCCGCCTTCGAGCAACTCGCGGGCCTTGCGCAGCAGGCCGCCGAGCCGCTGGGCACCGCGGGCGTAGGCGGGGTCGTGGGTGACCAGGCGCTCGGGCTCCGCGAGCGCGCGGGCGATGAGCTGGTCGGAGGGGGCGGGCAGCCGGTTCCCCCCGGCACGCTCCTCGTCCCGCAGCGCCCGGCCGAGGCGCCGGAGGTCGGCGGAGTCCATGCCGCCGAGGGGCGACGTGAGGAGGGTGAGGGCGGTCTCGGTGTCGAGCCAGGACTGCGGATGGGGGGCGTGGGGCGGGTCAGCGGTGGCGCTGGTCGCGTCGGCATCGGGACCGGGGGCGGCGGTCGCGTCGAGCGCATCGGCGTCGGGGCCGAGGGCACCAGAAGCGGCGGGCGCAGCGGGGTCGGTGCCGAGGCCGACGCGCGCGTCCGCTTCGGGGCCGCCGTCGCCGGTCGGTGCGACCGAGTCGGCTGTGGCATCGGTCGCGTCCGCTTGGGGACCGCCGTCGCCGAGCGCCGCGAGCGCATCGGGGCCGAGGCCGCCGGGCGGTGCGACCGCGTCCGCTGCGGCATCGGTCGCGTCGGCATCGGGGCCGCCGTCGCCGAGCGCCGCGAGCGCATCGGGGCCGAGGCCGCCGGGCGGTGCGACCGCGTCCGCTGCGGCATCGGTCGCGTCCGCTTCGGGACCGCCGTCGCCGAGCGCCGCGAGCTCAACGGCATCGGCGGTCGCGTCGGCATCGGGGCCGAGGCCGCCGATCGCCGCAAGCGCGTCGAGGGTCGCGGCCTCTGTGACCGCAGGGGCATCGGGAGGATCGGGAACACCGGCCCCCGTACCCGCAGCCGAACCCGCCTCCCCCGCCCCCGCCGTGCCCCCGCCCGGCGCGCCGTCCGGGACGCCCGCGGCCGTGCCGCGGCCCGTCGCCGCCGTCGCTGCCGCTCGAAGGGCCGTCAGGAGGGGGGCGACCGCAGGCTCGTGGCGCAGGGGGATGTCGTCGCCGTCGACCTCCAGGGGGACGCCCGCCGACGTCAGGGCTCGGCGCAGGGAAGGGATCGTGCGGCCGCCCGCGCGGACCAGGACCGCCATCTCGTGCCAGGGCACGCCGTCCTCGAGGTGGGCGCGGCGCAGGATGTCCGCGATGTTGTCCAGTTCCGTGGAGGCCGTCGGGTAGGTGTACACCTCCACCCCGCCGCCCTCCCGGACCGCCGCCGGCTCCCGGTGCGCGCGGACCCTGTCCGCGGGGAGCCGGGTCAGCGGCATCCGGCGCGTCAGCAGGCGCGTCGCCTCCAGCAGCGCGGCGCCGCTGCGCCGGGACGTCGTGAGCACGGCGACGTCCGACGACCTGCCGTCCGCGCGCCGGAAGACGTCGGGGAAGTCGAGGATGCCGTTCACGTCGGCACCGCGGAAGGCGTAGATGGACTGGTCCGGGTCGCCGAAGGCCACCAGGGTGCGGCCGCCGCCCGCCAGGGCCCGCAGCAGCCGCACCTGTGCGGGGTCCGTGTCCTGGTACTCGTCCACGAACACCGCGTCGTAGGCCAGGTCTCCCGGCACCGGCGTGCTCTCCGCCAGCAGCACCGCGCGGTGCACCAGCTCCGCGTAGTCGAGCACGCCCTGCATGTCCAGGACGTCCAGGTACTCGGCCAGGAAGGAGGCCGCGGCGCCCCAGTCGGGACGGCCCGTGCGGGCCGCGAAGCGCGCCAGGGCGTCCGGGCCGAGTCCGAGCTCCCGGCTGCGCGCCAGCACCGCCCGGACCTCGTCGGCGAAGCCCCGCGTGGTGAGGCAGGCCCGCAGCTCGTCGGGCCAGCGCGCGCCGGCCATCCCATGGCGTTCCAGGTCGATCTGGCCGGCCAGCAGTTCGCGTACGGCGAGGTCCTGTTCGGGTCCGGACAGCAGCCGCAGCGGCTCGGAGAACAGGTCGGCGTCCTGGCGGGCGCGCACGAGGGCGTAGCAGAAGGAGTGGAACGTGGTGGCCTGAGGCCCGTGCGCCCCGCCCAGCCGCAGCGCCATGCGGTCGCGCAGCTCGACCGCCGCCTTGCGGCTGAAGGTCAGGACCAGGATGCGCGCCGGGTCCGCGCCACGGGCGATCCGCGCCGCGACCGCCTCCACAAGCGTGGTCGTCTTTCCCGTGCCCGGCCCGGCCAGCACCAGCAGCGGGCCGTGGGTGTGGTCAACCACGGCGCGCTGTGCCGCGTCCAGGTGAGGGGGTTCCACGGGGACCGGCGGGGTGCGCACCAGTCGGTACGCGCCCGGGACCTTGCCTCTGCGCCCCTGCGGGCGTGGGGGGACCCCCTGGCGTACCTGGTGCGGGTACGCCGTACGCCCGGTTGCGGAGGAGGAGCTCACGTGGATCGCCGGTCCTGGTGGGTGTGCTGATGATGGGGACGCGGTGCGTGCCGCGCTCAGGGGACGCTACGCCAGGCCGCGCCGCGCGGGCAGCGGCCCCGTCACGTACCCCGTACGGTCGCCGGACTGCCCGCTGCGCCGCCGTTTGGCGGAAGCTGTTCTATGTGAGCCCCGTTGTGACCCTCTTCGCTGTGAGGCACATCTCGCGGAACGGCCCCGTCCGTGGGACCGGCGCCCGCCATGCCGTCCCACCGCGCCCGCTTCATGTCGAGACGCGGCAGATGCCCCTCTGCGGCTCGCGAGGCGTCCCGCAGCGGCGTACCTTCTCCGCGGTAGTGGTCCAGGGCGCGCAGCTCGTGGCCGGGCAGCAGGACGCCGTCGGCGCGCACGACGCGCCACCACGGCACGGGGCCGCCGTACAGCGCCATCACGCGGCCGACCTGGCGGGGTCCGCCTTCCCCGAGCCATTCCGCGACGTCCCCGTACGTCATCACCCGGCCCGGCGGGATCAGCTCGGCGACCTCCAGAACCCGCTCGGCGTACTCGGGCAGCTCGCCCATCCGGTCGTCCATCCGCCCCATCCTGCCGCACGCCACCGACAACGCCCCGGCGAGGAGGCGAACCAGTCCACTTGCCGCAAAGAGGCACATCTCGCGCGCCCGACGCCCCCGCGATACACCCTGATGCCTCCCTCTGTCGTCCGGTCGTGCCACCATCGTGCGGGCGGTGACTGGTGATACGAGATCAAGAAGAGACCGAGACGGCGAAGGAGCAGGGCGTGCAGCCTTCGGAGGCGGCAGACGGCCCTGAGCGCGAGCCGAACCCGGATTCGCGCATTCCGTCGACCGGTCCGGACGCCGGGAAGGACTCGCCCGGCACTCCCGAAACAGAGGGCACCGCCGACAAGGACGCCCAGCACGGCATCGACGGCCCCGGCACCCCGCGCGGCACCGACGAACCGGACGTCCCGCACGGCACGGACCCCAGCGCCGAAACCGACGGCCCCGGCACCCCGCACGGCAAGGACCCGAGCGCCGGCGACCGGCCGGTCCCGCCCCCCAGTGGCTCGCCCCGCGCCGACCACGTCCGGGCGGACCGGGTCTCGGGCGACGAACCGCTGCTCGCCGCCCGGGTCCACCGCCCCTCGGACCTGATGCGGCTGCTCATCGGCATCCTGGCCATCGCCGTCGTCCTGGCCGTCGCCGCCTTCGCCCAGGGCACCACCACCGGCCTCGAGTCGGACATCAACAAGGGCACCGGCCAGGCCCCTGACCTGTTGGTCAAGCTCGGGGGCCTGGTGTCCAGCATCGCCGTGCTGCTCGTCCCGGTCGCCTTCGCCATCGAACGCCTGGTCAAACGGGACGGGCTGCGCATCGCGGACGGCGTCCTCGCCGCCGTCCTGGCCCACGGTGTGACACTCGCGACCGACCTGTGGGTCTCCCGCAGCGCCCCCGGCAGCCTCCAGGACGCCCTGACCCAGCCGCAGACGAACGGCCTGACCGACCCCGTGCACGGCTATCTCGCGCCTGTCATCGCGTACATGACGGCCGTGGGAATGGCCCGCAGACCCCGCTGGCGCGTGGTGCTCTGGGTCGTGCTGCTGCTGGACGCGTTCGCGATGCTGGTCGCCGGCTACACCACACCGTTCTCGATCATCCTCACCGTCCTCCTCGGCTGGACCGTCGCGTACGGCACCCTCTACGCGGTCGGTTCCCCGAACGTCCGCCCCACCGGCCAGACCCTGCTCGCCGGACTGCGCCACGTCGGCTTCCGGCCGGTGTCCGCGATGCGGGCCGAGGACACTCCGGAGAACGCCGACCAGGACCGCGGCCGCCGCTACCTGGTGTCGCTGGAGGACGGCCCCCCGCTGGACGTCACCGTCGTCGACCGCGAACAGCAGGCGCACGGCTTCTTCTACCGGGTGTGGCGGCGCCTGACCCTGCGCTCGATCACCACCCGGCGCTCGATCCAGTCGCTGCGACAGGCCCTGGAGCAGGAGGCGCTGCTGGCGTACGCGGCGATCGCCGCCGGGGCCAACGCGCCCAAGCTCATCGCCACCTCCGAGCTCGGCCCGGACGCCGTGATACTCGTTTACGAGCACCAGGGCGGGCAGGTGCTCGACGCGCTGGCGGACAAGGAGATCACCGACGATGTGGTCCTCGGCGCCTGGCGGCAGGTGAAGTCGCTCCAGTCGCGGCGCATCGCGCACCGCAGGCTCGCCGGTGACGCGATCCTGGTGGACCGGTCGGGCCGGGTGGTCCTGACGGATCTGCGCGGCGGCGAGATCGCGGCCAGTGACCTGGTCCTGCGGATGGACATCGCCCAGTTGCTGACCACGCTCGGTCTGCGGGTGGGCGCGGAGCGGGCGGTCGCCGCCGCTGTCGAGGTGCTCGGCCCGGACAAGGTCGCCGACTGTCTGCCGCTGCTCCAGCCGATCGCACTGAGCCGGTCGACCCGCGCGACGCTGCGCCAGCAGGCCCGCGAGCGGGCGCAGCGCGAGCGCGAGGCGGTGCTCGAGGCGTCGGCGACGGCCAGGAAGACCCGTACGCAGGAGGTCGCGGCCGACGACCGCAAGGCGGCCCGCAAGGTCGAGCGTGCGGAGAAGCAGGCAGACAAGCGGGCTCTGGACGAGGCGAGGGAGGAGGCCCGCGAGGAGGACCTGCTCTCCCAGATCCGCCGCCAGGTGCTGCTCATCCGGCCGCAGGCGCCCGTGGAACCGGTCCGGCTGGAACGGATCAGGCCCCGTACGCTCGTCAGTTTCATCGCCGGTGCTGTCGCCGCGTACTTCCTGCTGTCGCAGATCGCCGGGATCGATTTCGGCACGGTCTTCGACAAGGCGCACTGGGGCTGGGTCGCTGCGGCCCTGGCGTTCTCCGCGGTGAGCTATGTGGCGGCGGCGATGAGTCTGCTGGGCTTCGTGCCGGAGCGGGTCGGGTTCGGGCGGACCGTGCTCGCGCAGGTCGCCGGCTCGTTCGTCAAGATCGTGGCCCCGCCCGCGGTCGGCGGCGTGGCGCTGAACACGCGCTTCCTGCAGCGCTCGGGAGTGCGGCCCGGTCTCGCGGTGGCCAGTGTGGGCGCCTCACAGCTCTTCGGGCTCGGTGCCCACATTCTGCTGCTGCTGTCCTTCGGCTATCTGACGGGGACGGAGCGGACGACGTCGTTCGCCCCGTCCAGGACGGTGATCGCGGGCCTGCTCACGGTCGCCGTGCTGCTACTGGTGGTCACGGCGATCCCGTTCCTGCGCAAGTTCGTCGCCACCCGGCTGCGGTCGCTGTTCGCCGGGGTGGTGCCGCGCATGCTCGATGTGCTGCAGCGGCCGGTGAAGCTGCTCACCGGCATCGGCGGGATGCTCCTGCTGACCGGCGTGTTCGTGATGTGTCTGGATGCGTCGATCCGCGCGTTCGACGGCGGCAACCAGCCGATCAGCTACGCGAGCATCGCCGTGGTGTTCCTGGCGGGCAACGCGCTCGGATCGGCCGCGCCGACACCGGGCGGTGTAGGTGCCGTCGAAGGCGCGCTGTTGGGCGGGCTGCTGCTGGTGGGCGTGCCCAGTGAGGTCGCGGCGCCCGCCGTGCTGCTGTACCGGACGATGACGCTCTGGCTGCCGGTGCTTCCGGGGTGGTTCGCGTTCAACCACCTCACGCGCAAGGGCGCCCTCTGAGCGCTTCTCCCACCGGGCGGCCCAGGAATCACCCGTACGGAGCAGTGAAGCCACCCGTACGGTGCCTTGATCGGTGAGCCACCCGCATGGGCGGTTCGCCCGTGCGGAGCAAGCTGGGGCGGCGCACGATGGCCGTATGCCGACCACATGCGCCACGGCCCGTGCGGCCGCCGTCGCCACCGCCGCCGCCGTCCTGCTGGCAGCAGCCGGCTGTGGAAGCGGCGGGGACGACGAGGACCGCCCCAAGGATCTCGCAGCCCAGGAGCTGGACTGGCAGCCCTGCCCCGCGCCCTCGGAGGCCGAGGGCGGCGGCCCGAAGCCGTCGCCGCTGCCCGGCGGCACCACCTGGGAGTGCTCGTTCCTGGACGCGCCGCTCGACTGGGACGAGCCCGACGGCGAGACGATCGAACTGGCGCTGATCCGCGCCCGCGCCCGGGACACGGCGAACCGGATCGGTTCTCTCGTCTTCAATTTCGGCGGCCCCGGCGGCTCGGGGGTGGCCACCCTGCCCGCCGCCGCCATGGACTACGGAGCCCTGCAAGCCCGCTACGACCTGGTCAGCTTCGACCCGCGCGGGGTCGGCCGCAGCGTGCCCGTGGAGTGCCTGGACGACCGGCAGATGGACGAGTACGTGGCCGAGGACGCGACGCCCGACGACGCTGCCGAGGAGGAGGAGTTCGCCGGGAACGTCAGGCGGTTCTCGGAGTCCTGCGAGGAGAACTCCGGCCACGAGCTGCCCCATGTCGGCACCATCGATGCCGCGCGCGACATGGACCTGATCCGCCAGGTCCTCGGCGACGACAAGCTGCACTACTTCGGGATCTCTTACGGCACCGAACTCGGCGGCGTGTACGCCCACCTCTTCCCCAAGCGGGTGGGGCGTGCGGTGTTCGACGCGGTGGTCGATCCGAACGAGAACTCCGAGCAGGGCTCGCTCGGCCAGGCCGAAGGCTTCCAGCTGGCACTGACGAACTTCCTGAAGGACTGCGTCGAGCGCGGTGACGACTGCCGGCTCCCCGGCTCCACGGTCCAGGAGATACAGAACTGGATCATCGGCTTCCTCGGCGGCCTGGACAGCAAGCCGATACCCGGCATCGGGGAACGCAAGCTGACGCAGAGTCAGGCTCTGAACGGCATCGCGCAGACGCTGTACTCCCGCGAGTACTGGGAGCTGCTGGAGCAGGGGCTCGACGAGGCGGAGGGCGGCAACGGCGCGCTGCTGATGGCGTTCTCCGACGCCATGACGGGCCGCTCCGAGAACGGCCGCTACAGCAACATACAAGCGGCGGGCACGGCGATCCGATGTGTGGACTCCAAGGCGCGGTACACGCTGGAGCAGACCAAGGCGAAGCTGCCCGCGTTCCGCAAGGCGTCACCCGTGTTCGGCGAGTTCCTGGCCTGGGGCCTGATGGGCTGCACCGACTGGCCGGTGCAGGGCACCTGGTCGCACCCGGACGTCTCCGCTCCGGGCGCCGCGCCGATCGTGGTCATCGGCAACACGGGCGACCCGGCCACGCCCTACGAAGGGGCGAAGGCGATGGCCGAGGCCCTCGGCAAGGGCGTGGGCATCCAGGTCACCTACCGCGGCCAGGGGCACGGCGCGTACGGCAACAGCGCGTGCGTGGACCGCGCCGTGGACGACTATCTGCTGAACGGCAGGGTTCCGAAGGACGGCACGGTCTGCCGGTAGAGCAGCAAAGACGCCTGCCTAGGATGTCGAAACTGTCTTCGAACGCCTTGGGGGGCCGGAATGAGGAAACGAGTCAGGGCGGGAGCCCTGGCCGCCGCGATGGCGGTGCTGGCCGGTACGGCCGCGGGATGCGACAGCGTGGGCAGCGACACGACACAGGACGGGAAGAACAGCGCCGCACCGTCCGCCCCCGCCTCCTCGGCGGACACCGGCCCGGGGACGGTGGCACTGCCTGCCGAGCTCACCGGGCAGCGGCTGGACTGGGGCGCGTGCGAGGCACCGGTCAAGGCGTACGGAAGCTACGCCGAGCGGCCCGGCCGGCAGTGGCGGTGCGCCACGCTCAAGGCGCCGCTCGACTACGGCGACCCCACCGGGGAGACCATCGGCATCGCCCTCATCCGCTCCGTGGCGAAGGAGCCGGACCGGCGCATCGGCTCGCTGCTGTTCAACTTCGGTGGTCCGGGCGGCTCCGGGGTCGCCGCGCTGCCGGGTGCCGCCAAGGGCTACGCGACCCTGCACCAGCGCTACGACCTGGTCGGTTTCGACCCGCGCGGCGTCGCCGAGAGCTCGGCGGTGGTGTGCCGGGACGACAAGGAGACCGCGAAGTCGCTGGCATTGGACTTCACCCCGGACACCCCACGGGAGGAGAAGGCGTACATCGAGGACTCGGCGGCGTTCGGTGCGGGCTGCGCCGAGAAGTCCGGCCGGGTCCTGCCGCACGTCGGCACGGTCAGCGCCGCACGCGACATGGACCTGATCCGCCAGGTCCTCGGCGACGACAAGCTGCACTACCTCGGATTCTCGTACGGCACCGAACTCGGGGGCGTGTACGCCCACGTGTTCCCCCGGAACACCGGGCGGCTCGTCCTGGACGCGGTCGTCGACCCCTCGGCCGACTACGTGGCCCACTCGCGCAACCAGGCCCGCGGCTTCCAGCGCGCGCTGGACAACTACTTCACGAGCCGGGGCATCGCCGCCGCGGACGGCACCGCGCGCGTGACGAAGCTCCTTCGCGAGCTGGACCGCGAGCCGCTGCCCGCGGACGGCGGCCGCAAGCTCACCCAGAGCCTCGCGGTGACCGGCATCATCATGCCGCTGTACTCGGAGGACAACTGGAAGTACCTGACGTCCGCGCTGGAGGCGGCCGAGAACGGTGACGGCACCCAGCTGCTGCTGATGGCCGACTCGTACAACAACCTTGACGAGAAGGGCCGTTACGGCACGCAGGACCACTCGCAGCGCGCCATATCGTGCGCCGACGCGAAGGGCCGCGTGACGGCGGACGAGGTCCGCTCCCGTCATCTCGCCGACTTCACCGGGGTCTCCCCCGTCTTCGGCCCCTATCTGGCGTGGGACCTGGCGGGCTGGTGCGCCGACTGGCCGGTGCCCGGTGCGTCCGATACCCCCGAGGTGTCGGCGAAGGGCGCCGCGCCGATCCTGGTCGTCGGCACGACGGGCGACCCGGCGACGCCGTACGAGGGTGCGCGCCGGATGGCGGACGAGCTCGGGGCGGGCGTCGGCGTGCTCGTCACCAACAAGGGCGAGGGGCACGGGGCGTACGGCAGCGGATCCTGTGTGACACGCATCGTGGACGGCTACCTGCTCGACGGCAAGGTGCCGGCGGACGGCACGACCTGCACCTCGTGAGGCCGTACGCCTCGCGAGGGGGCGCCCTGAAGCCGCGCGCCACCTCGCAGCAGCAGGGGCCCCGGACCGCTCACGCGGTCCGGGGCCCCTGCACCGAGCTGCCGGTGATCAGTAGACCGGCTTCTCCGGCTCGATCTGGTTGACCCAGCCGATCACGCCGCCGCCGACGTGCACCGCGTCGGCGAAGCCCGCAGACTTGAGCACTGCGAGGACTTCCGCACTGCGGACACCCGTCTTGCAATGCAGGACGATCTTCTTGTCCTGCGGCAGGTCCTGGAGGGCGCTGCCCATCAGGAACTCGTTCTTGGGGACCAGACGCGCGCCCGGGATCGAGACGATCTCGTACTCGTTGACCTCGCGGACATCGATGATGTCGATGTTCTCGCCCTCGTCGATCCACTCCTTGAGCTGCTTCGGAGTGATCGTCGAGCCGGCCGCCGCCTCCTGGGCCTCCTCGGACACGACGCCGCAGAAGGCCTCGTAGTCGATGAGCTCGGTGACGGTCGGGTTCTCACCGCAGACCGCGCAGTTCGGGTCCTTGCGGACCTTGACCTGGCGGTACTGCATCTCCAGGGCGTCGTAGATCATCAGCCGGCCGACCAGCGGCTCACCGATGCCGGCGAGCAGCTTGATCGCCTCGTTGACCTGGATGGAGCCGATCGAGGCGCACAGCACGCCCAGCACGCCGCCCTCGGCGCAGGAGGGGACCATGCCCGGCGGCGGGGGCTCCGGGTAGAGGCAGCGGTAGCAGGGGCCGTGCTCGGACCAGAAGACCGACGCCTGGCCGTCGAAGCGGTAGATCGAGCCCCAGACGTAGGGCTTGTTCAGCAGCACGCACGCGTCGTTGACCAGGTACCGGGTCGCGAAGTTGTCCGTGCCGTCGACGATCAGGTCGTACTGGCTGAAGATGTCCATCACGTTCTCGGCCTCGAGCCGCTCTTCGTGGAGGACGACGTTCACGTACGGGTTGATGCCCTTGACGCTGTCGCGGGCCGACTCGGCCTTGGAACGGCCGATGTCCGCCTGGCTGTGGATGATCTGACGCTGCAGGTTCGACTCGTCGACCTCGTCGAACTCCACGATGCCGAGCGTGCCGACACCGGCCGCGGCGAGGTACATCAGGGCCGGCGAACCGAGGCCGCCCGCGCCCACGGCGAGCACCTTGGCGTTCTTCAGCCGCTTCTGCCCGTCCATCCCGACATCCGGGATGATCAGGTGGCGGGAGTACCTGCGGACCTCGTCTACGGTGAGCTCGGCAGCCGGCTCGACC
The DNA here is from genome assembly GCF_018614575.1 of Streptomyces sp. ISL-10. GTDB lineage: Bacteria > Actinomycetota > Actinomycetes > Streptomycetales > Streptomycetaceae > Streptomyces. The sequence continues at coordinate 231,780 of NZ_JAGGOJ010000007.1, read as the reverse complement.
AGGGGTGGCAGCGACACGGGGGCTCCGTTGGTCGGTAAGTCAGTACGGTTGTTCTCCCCGTAACACTGCCACGGCCCTCCTCATTCCGAGACACCCGGTCCGATCTGCGAGACGATTTCGTCCCAGTAGCCGGGCAGTGCCTCGTATGGGCCACTTTGCCCTTTTCCTTCCTCCGGGCCGCCGCGGTCCGTGAAGAAGATCGTCCCGGCGCCCTGCCAGCGCGCGATCCGGGTGGCCTCCTCCAGATGCGTGCGCGGCACCCCGTGGACGAAATGCGCGAACCGCTCCGGCGGATGGTCCGCCGTCCATTCGGCCACCTGCGACCAGCGGTAATCCGTCCACGGTCCGGAGAAGGTGACCAGCTGGTCCGCCGCCTCGGCGTAGCCCGGGTGCGGGTGGGCGCCGTGCCCGAGGACCAGGTGGCCGCCGTCCGTCATGGCATCCAGCGTGGCCGTGGTGCGCCGCACCTGCGCCAGGTCCGCGCGCTCGACCGGGCAGCGGTCGAGCAGGAAGCCGTCGACCCGGTACCAGTCGCAGAAGTGCTGAGCATCACAGACGACGTCCCCGAACGAGCGGGCGCCATGGGCGAGGTCGAGGTGTCCCAGCACGCGCACCCCCGCGTTCCTCAGCCGGCCCGCCGCCTCCAGGCAGTGCGGGTCGGGGAGGATGCCGGGACCGTCGGCGACATTGAGGACCACCCAGTGCAGCGGCGTCCCGGGGCGGGTCAGTTCGGCCCATTCGAGGGGCGCGAGCAGCGGGTGGGCGTAGCCGGGGATGCCGAAGCCCAGCCCGTCCGCGCCGGTCGCCGAGAGCTGGGCACCGGAGCTCGTCAGATGCGGCATGCCGCCTCCATCCAGATGTCGGCGAGGGATTCCTCGAGGTTGATACGGGGCCGCCAGCCGAGCCGGTCCCGTGCGGTGCGCACATCGGCCTGCTGCCAGCCACCGCAGCCGTCCGGGTACGGGGAGGGGGTGGCGGCCAGGTGCTCGGCGACCGACTCGCCGCGCGGCGCGCCGATGCCGGGGCGGCCCGAAGGCACATCCAGTTCGTGCAGGGCGCCCGCGTAACCGGCGACGCGCGCGAGGGTCGCCGCCGCGTCCCGGAGCTTCACGGCGCGCCCGGTGCCGATGTTGACGACGCCCTGCGCGGCGGACAGGGAGGCGGCGTGCACGGCGCGCGCCACGTCCCGTACGTCGACGAAGTCGCGCTGCACGCCGAGGCCGCTGAGCTTCAGCTCGCCGTCTCCCTGCTGCATGGTCCGCCGCATCGCCTCGGCGAGGCGGCCGAGCGGGGAGCCGGCCGGGGTGCCGGGGCCCACGGGCGAGAAGACCCGCAGGACGACGGCGTCGAGTCCCGAGCCGAGCACCAGCTCGGTGGCGGCGAGTTTGCTCACCCCGTACGGGCCGCCGGGCCGCGGCACGGCGTCCTCGGCCGTCGACGAGCCGTGCTGGGACGGTCCGTACTCCGAGGCGCAGCCGATCTGGACGAGCCGTGCGCCGCATCCGCTGCGCCGCAGTGCCTCGCAGACGGTGGCGACGGCGACGGTGTTGTGCCGGGTCAGTTCCCGGGCGCCGCCGCGGGTGGCGCCCGCGCAGTTGATGACGACACCTGGGTGGACCGCGCCGAGGAAGCGCGTGAGCGCGCCCGGGCTGCCGCCGGAGAGGTCGAAGCGCACGTCGGCGTCGTCGCCGCGGCCGAGCGCGGTGAGGTGCACGGCCGGATCGGCGAGGAGCCGGTCGGCGACGAAGCGGCCGAGGAATCCGTTGGCACCGAGCAGAAGGACCCTCATTGCGCGGCTCCTCGGTGCCGACGGGCCGTGACTGGGTGGTGCGGGGTCATGCGCAGTCTCCTTCGGGGGTGTTGCTGTCGATCCCATGGATGCCGGCTGCTCCGCGGTGTCGGCTCCGCGGACCGCGTCGGCCGGCTCCATGGCGGGTGGTGTTCGGTGGGTGTGGCCCTTCGGTGGGTGTGGCCCTTCAGTGGCTGTGGGCCGAGGCCCGGGCGAGCATCGCGAACGCGTGGACGGCGAGTCCCAGCGCGGCGGCCCCGCAGGCCAGTACCGGTACGGCCGCGACGCCCCCCGCCCCGACGAGCGCCTCCACAGGACGCGCGAGGAGGTCGAGGCCGGGCAGCACGCCCGACAGCAGCAGGGCGGGGGCCGCCACCTCGACGGCGCATGCCGCGGCCAGGGCGGCCGATGCGGGCTCCGGGAAGCCGTGGACGACGAGCAGCCGGGCCAGGAAGAGCAGCGTGCCCAGCACCACGGCGGGCGCGAGCGTCCCCGCGTCGGGCAGGACGAGCCCGGTCAGGGTGGCGATTCCGCCCAGCGCGCCGACGTACAGAAGAAGGACGGCGAGCAGCAGGGGGCGGGTCCCGGTGGCGAAGTCGTCCAGTCCACGGCTGGTGCCGAGCCTGCGGCGCGCCCGTACGGAGAAGAGGTGCGCGCACCAGGCCGCCGGTGCGACGGCGAGGGCGAGGGCGACGAGAGGGGCGGCACTCATGGGCCGGACGCCGTCCGGGCCGCCGCCGACGATCGCGCCGAGCAGCCCTTGGCCGCATGCCGCGTGGGCGAGCAGGAACAGTGTCCACAGGCGTGCGGCGGGGAGCGTACGGCCCCGGGCGCGCAGCGGGCCACTGCGCAGCGCGAACAGGAGCGCGATGCCCGTGGCGAGCGCGCCGAGTGCGCCGACCGCGAGCCGGGCGGCGCCCTCGGTGGCGGCCATGCCCGCGACCGTGAGGGCGCACACGGCGCCCGGCAGCAGCGGTCCCAGGGGCGGCCCGGCCCGCCCGGCGCGTGGATCGGCGGCGCGCGCCGGGCGGTCGTCGGCGGTGGTGCGCTCCGCCCGCGCGAACATCTCCTCGGCGAGCGAGAAGACGTCCCGGTGCCGGAAGCGAGCGGCGGTGCGGTCGGTCACCCCATGGGCCTCGAGCCCCGCGGCGATCTCCAGAGGGTCGACGGCGTGCTCGCAGAGCTCACGATGCCGGTGGATGAGCCTCTTGACGGGATCGGCCCCGGCCCGCCGACCGGCGGCCCGTACGGGGCCGCCGTCCCTGCGGAAACGGTCCCGCCCGGGCGCGCCGTCTGCCGGTGCGGCCGCGGCACGTTCGGCGCTGGGCGGAATGACGTCGTCGCCGATACCCGGCGCGGTATCCCCGGGGCTCGGGGGCCCGGCGCCGTCAGGGCCGCCGACCACGGAGCCGCGGGCGCTCTGCGGAACGACGTCGTCGACACCGTCCGGCCCGAAGCCGACGACAGGTACGACCGTTCCTCCTTCGGCACCGCCCGACGCGGAGCTGCCCGTGTCCGGGGAGCCGGATTCGCCATGGGACCGGCCAACCGTGGGCGGGGTGTGCGCCGCAGCGGCCGTGCCGTCGCACGGCGCTCCCCCCGGGAATGTGTCCGTCAGCGGTGGTCCGTCTCCGGGCCGGTCGGTGCCCGCCGCCTCGTCGCGGTGCGCCGGTGCCGGAGGGATGACGGACTCGGATCGCCCGGCACCGGCGAAGGGCTCCCGCGATCGCCCGGCCCCGCCATCGGCACCAGCAAGCGGCTCACCCGAGGCACCGGCGCGCTCCCCGGAGGCGTCCGCGACCGCCTCCCCCGACATGGCGCCCCCCGTGCAGGACCGGTCCTGCACCTCCGCGTCGCCGGGTCCGGCCGGGTCACCTCCCGGCGCCGACTCTGCGCGGATGTCGTCGAGGGCCGTCAGCGCCGCCAGGGCCCAGACCGCGCGGACGTGGTCCCTGTCGGTCTCCAGGTCGAGGTCGAGGCCGCCGTCCAGCGCCGCCGGTTCCTCGGGGGCCGCGTTCCCCGTGATGCGTGCCGCGTTCATCGGCCTGCCTCCTTCCTTCTCTCCGGTGTCGTGCCGGCGCCGACGAGCCCGGTTCCCGCGACCCAACTCGGCGTCTGCGCGCCCGTTCCCGTCCAGCCGCCCGGCACATGCGATTCGGCCGGGTGCGCGAAGGGCAGGGGCTCGCCGTCGGCGTCGACGGCCTCCCGCTGCACCGGCGAGTGCGAGATCAGCTCCAGGTAAATGCCGCGAAATGCCGTCAGGTTCTGTTCGACGGTGAAGAGTTCCAGCGCGCGGGCACGCGCGGCCGCGCCCAGGCGCGCACGGCGCTCCGGGTCGCGCAGCAGCGCGAGGCACGCGTCCGCGAGCGCCCGCGGGTTGCGCGGTGGCACCACCAGCCCGGTGCCGCCGATGACTTCGACGACCGCCCCGACGTCCGTGGACACCGTCGCCCGGCCGCAGAACATCGCCTCGACGAGGCTGACCGGGAAGCCCTCGACCACGCTGGAGAGGACGGCGACCGCTCCGGCGGCGTACGCGTCGCCCACTTCGGGCGCCTCGGGGCCGCCGATCTCCTCGAAGGAGACCGGGTTGTCCCCGACGGCGTGCGCGTCCGCGGCCTCGTCGGGAAAGAGCTGCGCGGCCAGGGCGCGGCAGTGGGCCAGGTACGTCGTGCCCTCGTCGCTCCGCACGGGCGCGCCGAAGATCCGCAGGCGAGCGGCCGGCTCCTCCTTGCGGATCGCGGCGAAGGCGTGGAGCAGGGCGATGAGGTCCCTGGCGGGTTCGATCCTGCCCACCCAGACGAGGGTGTGCCCGTCCCCCGCGTCGTCGCTCTCCCCGACGGCCGTGAAACGGTCCGCCTCCATACCGGGGTGGACGGTGCGCAGCTTGGCGCGGTCGGCGCCGCACTTCTCCTGCCAGCGCCGGGTGTGGGCGTTCCCGGGGGTGATGACGGCCGCCTGGCGGTAGGTCTCGGCGGCGAGCTGCCCGTGGAAGCCGGCGAGCATGGCCCGCACGGGGTCGCTCAATCCATCCTCGCGCGCGGCGAGATACTGCGCGCGCACCTGCGCCCCGTACTCCGTGACCAGCAGCGGGACCCCGCAGAAGCGTTTGGCCAACAGGCCGGGCAGCGCCGCCGTTCCACCGGACGCGGCGTGGCAGAGGTCGGCCGACGCGAGGCCGTCGTCCTCGTACCAGTCGAGCGAGAGGGGGCGCAGCGCGCGCTCCAGCCGTTCGGCGACGGCGAGCAGGTCGGCGACGGTCACGCCCTGCAGGACGCGGTGTGCGCCGGGAACGCGGCAGGCGGATTCGAGGGTGCGCAGGGCTGTTTCGGAACGCAGGGCGGCGGGCAGTCCGCCGTGGTCGCGAGCGAGGTCGGCGAGACCGTACAGCCCTTCGGCGAAGCCTTCCCCACCGGTACAGAGCGCGGCCGCCAGGTCGGCGAAGTGCCCGGTGAAGCGCAGTCGTTCGCGCCGTCCGTGGCGCACGCCGTCGGCGGCCGGCGCCCACAGCCGCGCGCTGCGCACTCGGCGCACCTGCGGCGGCAGCGCAGGGTGGCGCTGCTCCTCCTGCCGGGCGCTGCGACGGAGCGCGTAGACGTCGAACTCGTGCTGCGCGAGTCCGTGCACCAGCCGGTCGCACCAGAGCCCCGACTCACCCGGCGCATACGGATAACCACCGTCCGTGAGTAGTCCGATCCGCACAAATACACCGCCGATCTCCCTTGTGGACGGCCGCCGTTGGTTTCCGGCGACTCACAGCGGGACGACGTTATGCGGATGTGGCGGTGGTGCGACGGACGGTTGTCCATCGCACCACCGGAAGGGGTGAATGCACGTAACTTTCGCACCCAGGTAGCGTTCTGTCGCGCTACAGTACCGTTTCGTTACGCAGAGTCATGCTGCGGCCAGTCCGAGGCGGGCCTCGATGACCGCTCGGCGCGGCCCCGTATAGCCGCTCCGGCGCGGGCTCACTCGCCGGGGTGCACCCAGGGGTTCGCCTTGCACGCGATACCACCGATGTCCAGCGACTTCGTCTGCTGCTGCATCACGGGCGCCAGGGCTCCCGGCGTCCGGCAGTTCACATGGTTGTGCCCGAGCCGGTGGCCGACCTCGTGGTTGATCAGCATCTGCCGGTAGGCGAGCATCGCCTCCGGTCCGTACGTCTCGGCACCCTGCGCCCACCGGAAGGCGTTGATCATCACGCGCTCGGTCGACGCCGAGTCGCAGGAGACGTTGTCGACGGTCGTGTCCAGACCGGACTTGGCGCACCAGGTGGCGGTGGTGCCGGGGCTCGCCAGGGTGATGACGAACTCGGGCCGGCCCGAGGAGATCCGCTCGAAGGTCATGGCCCCACCGTGGGCCCAGCTCCGCTCGTCGTTCAGCGTCTGCTGGACGGCCCGGGCGAACAGGCCCTGATCCAGGCCGAGCCCCTTCTCGACGTCGATGCGGTAGCGGACCGTGCGCCCCTTGCCGGGCGCCTTGTCGAATCCTGGCACCGCCTCGAAGTCCCCGGACGCCTGCAAGTCGGGGTCGATGGGGAACTGCCGGGCCATCAGCTGCTCGTACGTCGGAGCCGCGCGAGGCGGCGCCGCCTCCTGCGGCGCCGCCGGCCTGCCGTCGGACCGGCCCGGGCGCTCCTGCACGGCGGCGCGGTCCTGTTCCGTCGACCGGGAGCCGACGCTGCCGCTGTGGTCGGCGGCCACCTGCCCGGCGACGACGACCGCAAGGACGGTGATCACGGCGGCGGCCGCGACACCGGTGAACGTGCGCCCCTTGCCGCCCTTGGCCGGCTGCTCCTCCGCCTCGTCCCCGGCGTCGTCCGCCTCACTGTCGACACCGGTCCCGGGCGGCCTGCCGTGACCGCCGTCCTGGTCGGAGTCGTGCGGACCGGATGCGTAAGGGTCCGAGTCGTACGAACCGGTGGCGTACGGATCGGATGCGTACGCAACGGATGCGTACGGATCATCGGCCGGGGCGCCCGCCGGTGCGTCGAAGGCCTCGATGAACTCACGGCGCGGGCCCGGTATCCGCGGCCCGCCCACCGTCGTGCGGGGCGGCGCGGTCCGTACCTGCTGCCCCGCACCCGTCTGCCAGTCGCCCCAGCCGCCGCCGGCCTCGTGGTGCTCGGGATGCCCGCCCCTGGCCGGACCCCCGAGGGGGCCGGTGGCGGAGGTGTGCTGCTCGGGACCGGGACCACGACCCGGGCCTGCGGCCCTGCGCCGGCCGTTCCCGGAGGAGGCCGCGGCGTCCCGCTCGCCGGACACCGGCCCGGGTGCGCCCCCGGTGCCGGCGCCCTTGGCTGCGGGGCCCTTGCGGCTGTGTCGTCCCACGCCCCGGATCAGCTCCTATTGCAGTCGTCGAGCAGTTCCCGGAATGCCTGGGCGACCGTCTCCGGGTACTCCATCATCGCAACGTGCCCGGCGGCCGGGAGCGTCAGCAGCCGGGAGTCCCGGAACGTCGCTGCCGCCTTGCGCGCCATACGGTACGAGACGAGACGGTCCTTGCGCCCGTAGACGAGCAGGGTCGGCGCGAGCACACGCTCCGCCTGACGCCACAGCCCGTGCTGTCCCCCGAGGGTGTACGCGTCCACGATTCCGCGCGCCGACCTGGCCATCGCGTCCCAGAAGTACGGAAGGCGCATGCGCCGCTCCATCTCCTCGACCGCGTGGCGCAGCGCCTCCTCCGTCACCCGTGCGGGGTCCCCGTAGCAGAGCCCGAGTACCCCGCGCGTGCGCTGTTCGGCGCCCCATTCCTTCGTCAGCCGCGCGAAGAGCAGAGCCACGCCGGGCAGGGCGAGCAGCGCGGTCGGCACGGCGGAGCGCTGGACGCGGAGCTCGGGAAGTGCGGGCGAGACGAGGGTGAGCGTGCGCACGAGGTCGGGACGGACGGCCGCCACCCGGGTGCACACGGCGCCGCCGAGCGAGTTGGCGATCAGATGGACGGGGCCGCGTCCGCTCGCGTCAAGGAAGCGGATGACCGCTCTGGCGTGTCCGGTGACCGAGTAATTGCCGTCGTCCGGCGGCGGCGAGTCGCCGAATCCGGGCAGGTCGATCGCCTCCCCGTCCACGGCGTCCCCGAGGAGCGCCATCAGTGCCGACCAGTTCTGCGAGGAGCCGCCGAGGCCGTGCACATACAGCGCGGGCGGCAGCCCGGCGGTGGCCGGCGGGCGGGACCGGACGGTCAGGGTGAGGCCGGGCAGGGTGACGGAGCGCAGCTCCTCGCCCTCGGCGACATGAACCGTCGCGACCTTGGGGGCCACCGCGGCATTGGCGGCGGCGGTTCCCGGCAGCTCGGTCGAAGACATGCGGGCAATGTTACGAGACGATCACGCCCTGACTCGTGTGTTCGGTGTCACAGATCCAGCACGTACCGCGTAGCGCCCGCGATCGGGAACTCCTAGGCTCGTACTAAAGGGCGCATTCCAGGGAAAGCGGTGCGGTATGACAGTCGATCCCACAGAACCGGAAACCTTCACCGAGGACGACGACACCGCCACGAACGACACGGAGGTCCCCGAGGCCGACGCCGCCGAGCAGCACACCGATATACGCCAGGAACGAGACGATCCGGTGAACCGGTCCGAACCGGACGCCGCGAACGAGGCTGACGCGGCCGAACAGGCACGTGTCGTGACGCTCGACGAGGACGACTACCGGTGACCTGCCGCGCTTGCCGCTGGTATGTCCCCGTATTGCCCCCGAACAGGCAGCTTCCGTGACCGTCCGGTCCGTGAAATTCTGCGTCCGCACCACGCGCACCGTCGTTACCCAAAAGTACGATGGCGGGCGCGGCGCACAGCGCATACGGAAGAACTGTGCTTGTTCAACACATTGGGAGGCGGCGTGACAGCCATCGAGCAGACAGAGGCGGCGCGCCCGCGGGGCACGCGCCTGCCACGCCGAGCCCGCAGGAACCAGCTCCTGGGCGCGGCCCAGGAGGTTTTCGTGGCTCAGGGGTACCACTCGGCCGCCATGGACGACATCGCCGAGCGGGCCGGCGTCAGCAAGCCCGTGCTCTACCAGCACTTCCCCGGAAAGCTGGAGCTCTACCTGGCGCTGCTGGACCAGCACTGCGAGTCGCTGCTCCAGGCGGTCCGTACGGCGCTCGCCTCGACGACGGACAACAAACTGCGCGTGGCGGCCACGATGGACGCCTACTTCGCGTATGTCGAGGACGAAGGCGGCGCGTTCCGGCTGGTGTTCGAGTCCGACCTGACGAACGAGCCCGCGGTCCGCGAGCGCGTGGAGCGGGTGTCACTGCAGTGCGCGGAGGCCATCTCCGACGTGATCGCCGAGGACACCGGTCTGTCCAAGGACGAATCCATGCTGCTGGCCGTGGGCCTCGGCGGCGTCTCCCAGGTCGTCGCGCGGTACTGGCTCTCCAGCGGCTCCCGGATCCCGCGGGACACGGCGGTGCAGCTGCTCACGTCCCTGGCATGGCGCGGTATCGCGGGCTTCCCGCTGCACGGCAGTGAGCAGCACACGGCCGAACAGCACTGAGCACTGTTCGCTCCTGGCGTTGTCCACCCGCGCCTGCCGCGTCCGGTCTCCGGGCTAATGTGTGCTGCGTACAGCGCGTTGATCGCGCAACGCAACTGACCGTTCGGAGGGACATAGCCGTGGAGGTCAAGATCGGCGTGCAGCACGCGCCCCGGGAGATCGTTCTGGAGAGCGGGCAGTCCGCCGAGGAGGTCGAGCGCGCGGTGAGCGATGCGCTGGCCGGCAAGGCGCAACTGCTCAGCCTGACGGACGAGAAGGGCCGCAAGGTCCTGGTGCCGGCCGACCGTCTCGCCTACGTCGAGATCGGCGAGACGACGGCGCGGCGTGTGGGGTTCGGCGCCCTGTAGGCACGTCCCGACACGGGCGCCCGGGCGGCGCGGCAGCATCACATAGGGTGAGGGCCCGGCGGTTTCCCGCCGGGCCCTCACCCATGTCCACCGCGCTGCCGGAACTGATCGGCCCATCCCATGTCCGGTCACCCCTGCCCTGGCCCAGGCCCTGCCCCTGGCCCCGAGAAACCCACCACCGCCCGCAACCACCAACGGCCCCGCCCTGTCGAACCACGGCCGCGTAAGGCGGGGATGCCAGTTCAGAGCCCGCTTTCGCCCACTCAGCGAGGGTTGTGCTCCGCTGCCCCGGGGTAGTACGGGCTACGACCGTCCCCTGCCCGCGCCGGTTTCCGTGAGGTGATCAGCAGTGCTTCTGGAAGCGCTCGGTTCCGTCCTGATCGGCTTGGCCCTGTCCTGGGCCGCGACGCGTCATCTCGCCGAACGTCTCCCGTCCCGCCGGGCGGTCTTCACCACGGGCACGCTGGGCGCACTGTTCGGTGCCTATGTGACGCACGTGGCGATCGGCCCCGGCCATGAGACGGCGACGCTGATCGGCTCCGCGGCGATCGCAGCCGTGCTGCTCTCTCTGCTGCTGCGCCCCTCGTCGCGCAGACTGCACCGCGCGCTCCCTTTCTGAAGGGCGAAGACGACCGGCCGGGCCCGAAGGAGCGGCCGGACGAGGACGAACGGCCGCATGAGAATGAGCGGCCGCACGAGAAGGAGCGGCCGGACAAGAGACTCCGCCGCTACCGGCGGCGCTGAGGTGAGGGCGCAGGACGTCCGGCCGGACCGGCCCCCGAAGGTCCCGGCCGGCCGGCTTCCGTGCTCCGTGCTCCGTGCTCCGTGAACGGTCAGGCGGCCAGCCCCAGGGCCGCCATCCGCTTGGTGTGCGCCTTGGTGATCCGGGAGAACATCTCGCCGACCGCGGCAAGGTCGAAGCCGTCCGCCACACCGCCCACGAGCATCGTGGAGAGCGCGTCGCGCTCCGCGACGACCCGCTGCGCCTGGGACAGCGCCTCACCCATCAGCCGCCGCGCCCACAGGGCGAGCCGACCGCCCACCCGCGGGTCGGCCTCGATCGCGGCGCGCACCTTCTCGACGGCGAAGTTGCCGTGACCGGTGTCGTCGAGCACGGCCAGCACCAGCGCGCGGGTGTCGCTGTCCAGGCGGGCCGCCACCTCGCGGTAGAAGTCGCTGGCGATCGAGTCGCCGACATACGCCTTGACCAGGCCCTCCAGCCAGTCCGACGGCGCGGTCTGGCGGTGGAAGTCGTCCAGCGCCTGGGCGAACGGCTCCATCGAGGCCGTCGGCTCGGCCTCGATGGCCGTCAGCCGGTCCCGCAGCTGCTCGAAGTGGTGGAACTCCGCGGAGGCCATCTTCGCCAGCTCCGCCTTGTCGCCGAGCGTCGGCGCGAGCTTCGCGTCCTCGGCGAGCCGCTCGAAGGCCGCCAGCTCGCCGTACGCGAGCGCGCCCAGCAAGTCCACGACGGCTGCGCGGTACTGGGGGTCTGCGGACGCCGTGGCCCAGTCCTGGGCGGCGATCCCGGTATGTTCAGTGGCGTTGTCAGGCGTCTCCATGGAGCGCACAATAGCCCGCCCGCCGATCGGGGGAAGGGCCTGGTCAGCCGTGCCCCGGGCACACTTCCCGTGAACTGTCCCGACACACATGCGCGAATCCGGGGTACAGTGGTAATGCGCCTGCTGAGCATCAGCGTTATTTTCCTCTGCTCAGTGGGCCGTCTGATGAATGAGGATGCCCGGTCGGTGGCCCGATCGGCTCCGACCCGACCGCCCTCCACGCGGATGATGCGCACACCAGGTGCGTACGACCGCAGATGAGGGTCCCCTCCAGCGGCACGACGCTCGAGCGACGGCAGTGGTCCCGCGCCATCCAGCCAATCCACGGCCGGCCCAGTACCCAGGTGCGGTACGACCCCCAGCGTTCGCCTCGCGCCGCGTCTCACAGAAGAGGCAACACCCTGACTACGCAGCCCATGACTTTCCGGGATCTCGGGATCCTCCCCGAGACCGCCGAAGCCCTCGAGGCCGTCGGCATCGTTTCCCCCTTCCCCATCCAGGAGATGACGCTCCCCGTCGCGCTCTCCGGCACCGACGTCATCGGCCAGGCCAAGACCGGCACCGGCAAGACTCTCGGTTTCGGCCTGCCCCTGCTGGAGCGCGTCACCGTCCCCGCGGACGTCGAGGCCGGCCGGGCCAGGCCCGAGGAGCTGACGGACGCGCCGCAGGCGCTCGTCGTCGTCCCCACCCGCGAGCTGTGCACGCAGGTCACCAACGACCTGCTGACCGCCGGCAAGGTGCGTAACGTCCGCGTGCTCGCCATCTACGGCGGCCGGGCGTACGAGCCCCAGGTCGAGGCGCTCAAGAAGGGCGTCGACGTGATCGTCGGCACCCCCGGGCGTCTGCTGGACCTCGCGGGCCAGAAGAAGCTCGACCTCTCGCACGTCCGCGCGCTGGTCCTCGACGAGGCCGACGAGATGCTCGACCTGGGCTTCCTGCCCGACGTCGAGAAGATCATCAAGCTGCTGCCCGCGCGCCGCCAGACGATGCTGTTCTCGGCGACCATGCCGGGTGCGGTCATCGGCCTCGCCCGCCGCTACATGTCGCAGCCCACGCACATCCGCGCGACCGCGCCGGACGACGAGGGCGCGACCGTCGCCAACATCACGCAGCGCGTCTACCGCGCGCACTCCATGGACAAGCCGGAGATGGTCTCCCGCATCCTGCAGGCCGAGGGCCGCGGGCTGGCGATGATCTTCTGCCGTACGAAGCGCACCGCCGCCGACATCGCCGACCAGCTGGCCCAGCGCGGCTTCGCGTCCGGCGCCGTCCACGGTGACCTGGGCCAGGGCGCGCGTGAGCAGGCGCTGCGGGCCTTCCGCAACGGCAAGGTGGACGTGCTCGTGTGCACCGACGTCGCCGCGCGCGGCATCGACGTCGAGGGCGTGACGCACGTCATCAACTACCAGTCGCCGGAGGACGAGAAGACCTACCTCCACCGCATCGGCCGCACCGGCCGCGCGGGCGCCAGCGGCATCGCCGTGACGCTGGTCGACTGGGACGACATCCCGCGCTGGCAGCTGATCAACAAGGCGCTGGACCTGAAGTTCCCCGACCCGGCCGAGACGTACTCCACGTCCGCGCACCTGTTCGAGGAGCTGAACATCCCGGCGGGCACCAAGGGCGTCCTGCCGCGCGCCGACCGCACCCGCGCGGGCCTCGCGGCGGAGGAGCTCGAGGACCTGGGCGAGACGGGCGGCCGCGGCCGCCGGTCCGCGGGCACGGCCACGGCCACGGCCACGGCCGTGCGCGAGGAGCGTCCGGCGCGCACGCCGCGTCAGCGCCGCCGCACGCGCGGTGGGTCCGAGCTGACCGCACCCTCGGTGCCGGAGCAGGCCACCAGCTCCGGCGAGGAGCCGACGGAGCCGCGCACGCCGCGCCGGCGTCGCCGCACCCGGCCGGGCGCGCAGGCGTCACCCGAGGCGACGGCCGTGATGGACCAGGTCGAGACCGTCGAGACCGTCGTCGAGACGGAAGAGGCTCCTCGTCGGGCGCGTCGCCGGACGCGAGCGGCGCAGGAGACCGAGGCGCCGGTGTCGTCCGTGGCCACGGAGACCGAGGCGGCCCCGGAGGCTGTGGAGTCCGCGGAGGAGAAGCCGCGCCGTCGCCGCACGCGCGCTGCGAAGCCCGAGGCCGAGCAGGCGGCCGTCACGGTCGCCGTTGAGGAGCCGGAGGCGGAGCCCAAGCCGCGCCGCACCCGCACACGCGCTGCCAAGGCCGTCGAGCCCGCCGACGCCGTCGAGCCCGAGGCCAAGCCCCGCCGCACCCGCGCCACCAAGGCGGTCGAGACCGTCGACGCCGCGGAAGGCACCGAGCCGGAGGCCAAGCCCCGCCGCACCCGTACGCGCAAGGCGGCGGAACCCAAGGCCGCCGCAGTGGCTGCGCCCGAGGCGGAGGCGGAGCCCAAGCCGCGCCGCACCCGCACACGCGCTGCCAAGGCCGTGGCGCAGCCGGAGAGCTGACGCTGTTCCCGCGCCGATGGCCCGGCCCCACTGGGGGCCGGGCCATCGGCGTTTTCCGCGCCCGCCGCCCCCGCATTCACCAGGCCCTGAACCCCTACCGCCGCCGCCGGGGCATCCGACACCCACAGGGTGCCGGGCACCGCCCCGCGAGCCCGCCGCGTTAGCCTCGTGCGCATGAGCCGGCCGCCCACCTTCGTACCGCCGCCCTGCGCCCGTTCCCTGCGCCTGCCCACCGCACGCGGGGACTTCGCCGTGCTCGACGCCCGGCCGCCCACTGGGAACGTGCGCGGCACCGCGCTGCTGCTGCCCGGATACACCGGGAGCAAGGAAGACTTCATCGCCATGCTCGAGCCGCTCGCCGAAGCCGGTTACCGGGCTGTCGCGGTCGACGGGCGCGGGCAGTACGAGACCGACGGGCCGAACGACCAAGGCGCTTACGCACAGAGCGAGTTGGCCCATGACGTGCTGGCCCAGGCCGCGGCCGCGGGCGGGCGTGTGCATCTCGTCGGGCATTCGCTCGGCGGGCAGATCGCCCGTGCCGCCGTGCTCCTGGACGCCTCTCCGTTCCTCTCGCTGACCCTGATGTCCTCCGGCCCGGCCGAGATCAGCCCGGCGCAGCGGCAGCGGGTCGAGCTGCTGGCCGACGCTCTCGGGGTCATGACGATGGACGAGGTCTGGTCGGCCATGCAGGCCATGGACGCGGCCGCTCCGGAGGACTTCGACGCGGTACGCAACGGTCACCGCGAGGATCTGCGGCGGCGCTGGCTTCGCCATAATCCCGCCCAACTGCTGGTCACCGGGCAGCAGCTGGCCGCCGAGCCCGACCGGATCGACGAACTCGCATCGGTGCGGCCGCTGCCCAAGCATGTGCTGTCGGGAGAGCGGGACGACACCTGGCCCGTACCGCTGCTGGACGAGATGGCTCGGCGGCTCGGCGCGCACCGGACCGTCGTCCAGGGTGCCGAGCACTCCCCGAACACCGACCGCCCCCGGGAGACCGCGCAGGCCCTGGTGCGGTTCTGGGACCGCCACTGAGGACACCGCTGAGGACCGTCAGAGCCCTCGCTCGGCGGGACGTGGTCAGAACTGGGACTGCAGGTGCTGCCAGAAGCCGTCCCGCAGCGCACGCCGCAGGACCGCGTGTCCGCGCAGCGACCGCTGGAGCAGCCGTTCCGCTTCGATCAGCAGGTCCTGGTCCACCGGACCGGGCAGATAGGGCTGACCGGGCAGCAGCTCGGACATCGCGGCGATCCCCCGCTCCCCCAGCCATGTCGCGGCGATCTGCGCACCGATGAAGCGGACCTCGTCGCGGGAGGGCGGCGGAGTGCCCTCGTTCTCGTACGTCGTGACGGGCCGGCGCGTGATGTAGGGGCGGCAGAAGTCGAGATCGAACGTCCGCCGGCTGTCGACCTCCCAGAGCAGCGGCTCCGCCTGGTTGCTGCCTTCTGCGGCCTCGATGCCCCACAGGTGGACCCGTGCGCCGTACCCCTGGGCCGCCTCGACGGCCGACACGAGGTCCTCGTCGCCCCCGATGAGAGCCGCGTCGCTGATGGCGCGGTGCCGGGCGAGGGACTCCAGGTCGGAGCGGATGAGGGAGTCGACGCCCTTCTGCTGGTTGTTCGCGTTGAGGTTGCCGAGGCGCACTTTGACGTCGGGCAGTTCGGCGATGGACTGCTGCTCGGCGGTGTGGATGCGCCGCCGGGCGCCGTCGTACCAGTACACGCGCAGCAGTCGGCTGTCGGCGAAGATCGTGCGGGCCCGGTCGATGAAGGCCTCGATCATGCCCTCGGCGTCCAGGTCGAAGGAGCGCCGGTCCTCGGTGCCCGCAACCAGCAACCCGGCCGCAGCATAGACGTAACCGGCGTCGACGAAGATGGCGTGTGTCGAGGGGGTCTTGGCAACTTCGGCGAGCATCCGCTGCAGGAGCTCATTGGTGCGCTCCAGGCGGTCGGCGATCGGGGTGGTGTCGGCGTCGTTCATACGGTGCTCATTGTCCGTGCCCCGAGCGCTACCCGCCAGTAGTTAGGCATCCGAAAAATTTCCTTAGCGTAGGGAATGTTTGCAGGATGCATCGCGTTGTGGACCTGTGTACCCAGACGGAGAATTCCGTCTGTCAGCAGTTCTCCTTCAGGAGGATCAGACGAAGGGAGAAGCCGTGCGCTTCGAGATCATGCGACTGGACGACGTCGACGGCACCGCCGTGGACAGCACCGTCGTGGACGCCGCCTCCGTCAACCGGATCGTGCAGCAGGCCGCTTCGATCGGCCAGCGCATCCTCATCCGGCCTGCCGAGACCTCGGCTTCGTAGCCCTTACGAGCCCCTACCCTCCGCGCCCCCGTACGACCTCCGTACGGGGGCGCGCTGCGTCAGGCGTCAGGCGTCAGGCGCCCTGGATCACCTGGGTGACGCCGTTGATGATCTGCTGCACGGCGATCGCGGAGAGCATCATGCCCGCGAGCCGGGTCACGAGCACGACACCGCCGTCCTTGATCAGGCGGATGATCAGCAGCGAGTAGCGCATGGTCAGCCAGAGCACGACGTGCATCGCGACGATCGCCGCCCAGACCGAGAGCTGCTCGCCCGGGCTCTGCGCGTGCTGGACCGCCAGGATGACCGAGACGATCGCGCCCGGGCCGGCGAGCAGCGGCATGCCGAGCGGGACCAGGGCGACGTTGACGTCCTTGGTCTGCTTGGGCTCGTCGGTCTTGCCTGTCAGCAGGTCGAGCGCGATCAGCAGCAGGAGCAGCCCGCCGGCGATCATCAGCGCCGGCACGGAGACATGCAGATAGTCCAGGATCTGCTGACCGAGGATGCCGAAGACGGTGATCACGCCGAAGGCGACGGCCACGGCCTGCCAGGCCATCCGGCGCTGCACCTTGGCGGCGCGTCCGGAGGTCAGGGCGAGGAAGATCGGTGTGATCCCGGGGGGATCCATGATGACGAAAAGGGTGAGGAAGAGGGAGCCGAAAACGGCAGCGTCGAACACGGTGAAGGGCCTTGCGGGAGAGGGGTGTACGAGGGTCGGCGGGTCCTACGGGCGCGTTCCGCCCGTACCCGGCACCGGGAACGCGCCCGTGGCGCGGCGGGTGATCTCGCCGTAGATCTCCGGGTCGGTGGTGTACTCGCCGAGCCGGCAGGTCTTGCGGCTGCCGTGGTAGTCGCTGGAGCCGGTCGTCAGCAGACCGAGCTCCCCGGCGAGGCCGCGCAGCCGCGTACGCGTCGCCTCGTCGTGGTCCATGTGGTCGACCTCGATGCCGTCCAGGCCGTGTGCGGCCAGTTCGGCGATGACGCTCTCGGGCACGGTGCGGCCGCGCTTGACGGCGAGCGGATGCGCGAAAACGGTGACCCCGCCGGCGGCCTTGACGAGGCGTATCGCCGTGAAGGGATCGAGCTCGTGCTTCTCGACGTACGCCCGGCCGCCGTCCGCGAGCCAGTCCGGCGTGAACGCGTCCGAGACGGTGCCCACGACGCCGAGCTCGACGAGGGCCTCGGCGACGTGCGGGCGGCCGACGGAGCCGTCACCAGCGATACGGGCGACCTGCGCCCACTCGACGGGGACGCCGAGCTCCTGGAGCTTGCCGACCATGGCCCGGGCGCGCGGCACGCGGTCGTCCCGTACGAGCTCACGCTCCCGCAGCAGGTCGGGCTCCGCCGCGTCGAAGAGGTACGCCAGCATGTGCAGGCCCACACCGTCGAGGCGGCAGGACAGCTCGGCGCCCGTGACGAGGGTCAGGCCCTCGGGGAGGGCGGCGAGGGCGTCGGCGTGGCCGCGGGTGGTGTCGTGGTCGGTGAGGGCGACGACATCCAGCCCGGCAGCGGCGGCGCTGCGCACCAGCTCGGCCGGGGTGTCCGTACCGTCCGAGGCCGTGGAGTGGGTGTGCAGGTCGATGCGCACGCGTGGCTCCGGGGCTCGGGCGGACAGGGGACGATCCAGGATAACCGGCCCGCAGCCCCTCTCGGCGCCATGCGCGTAAGCCGGGCTTCCCCGCACGGCCCCTTACAGGGCTCGACGGCGAGGCACCGACGGCAGTACGCGGACGCCTACGACAACAGTCGCGGCGACAGCGCTCCGCAGGGCAGCAGCTCCACCTCGGCACCCGCGTCGCGCAGGTCCGTCAGCACCAGCTCGTCGTACATCAGCAGCCCGGACTGCTCGGGCCAGACGACGGCCCACAGCCACAACCCCCGCGCCTCACCGGCGAACACGGCGCGATCCTCCGGGGCGGCCGCCACATGCCACAGCGGGGTGGGGCGGCCGGCGGCCAGCATCTTGACCTGCGGCGACATGTCCACCCTGATGTGCGGGCCAGGATCGGGGCCGTCGATGCCCGCATACCGCGCGCCGAGCCCGACGCCCAATTCCTCGGCGATGAGCAGCAGTTCACCGATGCCGCCGAGCGGTCCGGGGCCCGAGCATGCAACGGCGGTGGCGCGGCCGCCACTGCGGTCGTCGCCCGCATAGGCGACGCCCGTGAACAGCCAGCCGACCGGCAGCGGCCAGGGCATCCACACGGGGACCTGCGCGCGGTGCACCACGACACCGAGGGCTTCGACACTGGGCGGGATCACCGGCTGCAGCGGGTGCACGGCGCCGTGCACAGCGCACTGCCAGGAGTCGGCAAAGAGACCGGGCGCCCTCACCCGGCCACCGCACTTCGGGCAACTGGGTTCGCCCCTCATAGGGCTCAACGGTCCTCCCCGGTCGACTCCGCGTCAAGGACGATCACCCGTCCGGAGCGTGCCAGACCGGACGAAAACAGATGCAAGATACATTCATTAGAGGAGGTTGTCTCATTCTCAATTGCGTGGATACGCGTCCATCACGCATCCAGACGGAGGGACAGAGGCGGTGTTGCGTGCGGGGGCAGGGAAAGGGCTGGGCGGATCGCCCGGCCTGCTCGCCGCCGATGTGACGGTCCTCGGGCAGGGCAGCCACACCACGGCGAGCGCGTAGACGATCCTGTCCGGCGGGCGGCGCTGCTCCGCCCGGCACGGCGATCGGCTGGGCCAGGCGTGGCTCGCCGGCCACGAGGGCCGAGGAACCGGAGACCCGGCCGGGGACGGCGTCACCGCCTTCGCGAACCAGCCGTCCGGGATCTCGCGTTGGGGCCCTGCCCACCGGTCCCGTACGGGCCGTCAGTCCAGAGGCACGGACCTGCGCAGCGGATCACGCAGGTCCGTGCCGCGCGCCAGCCAGCGCTCCTGGAGCTCCGCGGCCCCGTGAACACGCTTCCACGCGGCCTCGTTGGACGTCATCGGCAGCAGCGGCAGGAATCGCACCGGGTCCATCGGCTCGTCGAGCTCCAGGTCCTCCACCAGACCGCCCGGCTCGGCCACCAGCACCGAGCTGAACGGCGCGCCCGGCCACAGCGGTTCACCGACGTCGAGCGAGGCACCCGGAGCCACGACCACACCCTCGACCTGCGGGGAGGCGGCCAGTACGGCGAGAGGACGCAGCACCTTGTCCGTGTCGGCGAGCCCGGCCCGCACCGAAAGGATCAGCTCCGCGCGCGGGCCGGCGACCGGGTCGGCGAAGGCCGCCGTGGGATCCGTCATCGGCTGGGCGGACATGCCGAGAGTGGCGTACCGCACGATGTCCCCGCCGTCGCCGGGGAAGCGCAGGACCTCGATGCGGTCCGTGCCGAGGAACGTCACCGCGGCGCGCGCGTCCGGTTCGCCGAGGGCGCTGTGCAGCCGGGCCTCGACCAGAGCAAGAACATCGTTCATGTCGCGAGCATAAAACGCGTAAGGAACGGGCAATCAGAGGGATTGGCCCGTAGTCGGCTGATAGGCTTGGCCGCTGGTCGGGGCAGTTCGCCGACGGGAGCACCTGCCGGCGGCAGCCGGAGGGCGTGTTCCCCGGTCCCCGACGACACGTCATCCCCCAAGGGGGACCGGCCGGAGGAGGTGAGGCTGCGGTGGATCGAAGTCGATCGTGCAGTACCAGCAGCTCTTCCGCACGGCACCGCTCCTCTCGCCACGTCTGATTCGGCGACCGCGGACCGGTGAGCTGAGGCCTTTCCGTACAGGGCCCACGGCATTTCGCACGACGGAAGAGCACTTCGTTTTTGCCTGTCTGTAGCGAACGCCGTCACCGCGACCCTGCGGTGCCGCCCGCTTTGCGGACGTATGTCACACGTCCCCATTCCGGGCTGCGCCACGCCATTCGCCGACGGCCTCTCCGTGAAGGAGCCAGCCATGTCGATGATCCGTGACCTGCGCGCAGCGGTCCGCCCCGCCCTGCGCAAGAGCAGCACGCCGTACAGCACGTACGACACGACGCGCGACCCGTCCGCCTCCAGCGCGGTGGTCGACTGCGCCGTCTACCGCGACGGCAAGCGGATGGAGAGCCCCGCCTGCCAGACGCCGCACGAGGCGATGCTGCAGGTGCGTGAAGGCGGCGGCTTCGCCTGGATCGGACTGCACGAGCCGACGGAAGCGGAATTCGCCGGTATCGCCGCCGAGTTCGGGCTGCACCCGCTCGCGGTCGAGGACGCGGTCCACGCCCACCAGCGGCCCAAGCTGGAGCGGTACGACGACACCCTGTTCACCGTCTTCAAGACGATCCACTACGTCGAGCACGCCGAACTGACCGCCACCAGCGAGGTCGTGGAGACCGGCGAGGTGATGGTCTTCACCGGCCGGGACTTCGTCATCACGGTCCGGCACGGCGGCAAGGGCTCGCTGCGCGCGCTGCGGCACGGCCTGCAGAAGGACGCCGAGCTGCTGGCCAAGGGCCCCTCGGCGGTGCTGCACGCCATCGCCGACCATGTCGTCGACGGCTACATCGCGGTCGCCGCCGCCGTGCAGGACGACATCGACGAGGTCGAGATCGATGTGTTCTCCGCCCCCGCGAAGGGCAGCCCGCGCGGCAGCGACGCCGGGCGGATCTACCAACTCAAGCGCGAGGTCCTGGAGTTCAAGCGGGCCGTGTCCCCGCTGCTGCGGCCGATGCAGCTGCTGAGCGAGCGGCCGATGCGGCTGGTCGACCCGGACATCCAGAAATACTTCCGCGACGTCGCCGACCACCTCGCCCGGGTCCAGGAGGAGGTCATCGGCT
Organism: Streptomyces sp. ISL-10; assembly: GCF_018614575.1. GTDB lineage: Bacteria > Actinomycetota > Actinomycetes > Streptomycetales > Streptomycetaceae > Streptomyces. The sequence continues at coordinate 211,063 of NZ_JAGGOJ010000007.1, read as the reverse complement.
TCGACGAGCTGCTGAACTCCATTCTCCAGGCCAACCTGGCGCAGGCGACCGTCGCGCAGAACGAGGACATGCGCAAGATCACGTCCTGGGCGGCCATCATCGCCGTGCCCACGGCGGTGTGCGGCGTCTACGGCATGAACTTCGACCACATGCCGGAGCTGCAGTGGAAGTACGGCTACCCGATGGTGCTCACCGGGATCGTCGGCATCTGTCTCATGATCCACCGCACCCTGAAGCGCAACGGCTGGCTGTGAGGCGTCGGCAGGTCGATAGGCTGCGACCATGACATCCCATCGTCTCGACCAGGCGCTCGTCGAGGAGGCCACGAAGAAGTCCGGCCTCATCTGGGTGCGCGGCGACGGCCCGGAGCAGGCGCTGTGGCACGTGTGGCACGAGGGTGCCGCGCACGTCGTCGGCGACGGGCCCGGTGAGCAGCCGCTGCCCGGCCTGGTCGACGGCGGGGCCGCCGAGGTCACCGTCCGCAGCAAGGACAAGGGCGGGCGGCTGGTCGCGTGGACAGCCGTCGTACGCGAGCTGGCGCCCGGGTCCGAGGCGTGGGAGGCGGCCGTCGGCGAGCTCAAGGGCAAACGGCTGAACGCGCCGGACGCGGAGCGGATGACGGACCGCTGGGCGCGGGAATGCCGCGTGCTGCGGCTGGAGCCACGGGACACGCTCACCGATCTGCCGGACGCCTCGCTCGCCGCGGCGCCGGTACCGAGCCCAGCGATCACCCGCAGGCCCGCCCCGGCGGCCCTGCCGAGGCTCCTGCTGAAGCGCCGCGCCGGCCGCCGCCGCCGCCGCTAGGCGAGCCGACCACGTGGCGCGCAGGCCGGTTGCAGGCGTGGCCGCCGCGCCTGGGCCTGCCGCCCGCGGGCGTGGCCGCGGGGCCGCCTGACGGGCCCGTCACCTGCCTTTCGTGGCCGCTGGGCTCCGAGGCCTGCTCGCTGTGGCCGACGCATCGTCCATCGCCCGCGCCCGCCGTGCGCGCCCCACCCGGAAACGCGCCGCCTGCCGCGCCTGGACGCGCTGCCGCCGGCCAGCGCCGGCCGTGTAGCCGCCGCGCCTGGGGCCGCCGCCTGGCGCTCGTGGCGCACCGCCGCCCGCGGGCGTGGCCGCCGGGCTGCCGTGACGGGACCGTCAACTGCCCGCCGTGGTCGGCGCGTCGTCAATCGCCCGCCCCCGCCCTGCGTGCCCCACCGGGAAGTCGCGCCTGCCGCGCCTGGACGCGCTGCCGCCGGCCAGCGCCGGCCGTGTAGCCGCCGGCCTGGGCCCCGCGCCGCTTCATGGGCGCACCGCCGCCCGCAAGCATGGCCGCTGGGCTCCGACGCCTGCCCGCCGTGGCCGACGCCTCCTCCATCGCCCGCGCCCACCGTGCGCGCCCCACCCTGAAACAGCACCACCCGCGGTCGTGGCCGCCGGGGCCGCCGAGACGGGGGCCGTCAACTGCCTGCCTTGGGGCCTTCGACGCCTGCCCCCCGTGACCGGCGCGCCGTCCACCGTCCGCGCCCGCCGTGCGCGCCCCACCCGGAAGCCGCGCCGCCCGCGGGCGTGGCCGCCGCGACCAAGGTCGTCGTGCCCTCCACCGCTGCCCAGCGCGCTCGGGGGCCAAGCCCGCAGGCGTGGCCGCCCGGGCTGCCGTGACGCGGGCCCGAGGCCTGCCCCCAGTGATCGAGACCTTCGTGCCCCGCACCGATGGCCGGCGCGCTCGGGCAGCGGGGAGCCGTCACCATGGAAGGCGTGGTCCCCGCCGGACGAGGAGGCAGCATGGTCACGCTGCACATCGAGCACGCGATCACCGATCTCACCACCTGGAAGACCGCGTTCGACCGGTTCGGCGACTTCCGGCGGAAGCATGGCGTGCGGGCGTACCGCATCCAGCAGCCAGTCGACAATCCGGCGTACATCGTCGTCGACCTCGAATTCGCGACCGCGGGCGAGGCCGAGCGGTTCCGCGACGCGCTCGTCGCGGATGTCTGGACATCGCGCGAGAAGGCACCCGCGCTGATCGGGACACCGGTGACGAGAGTCCTCGACGTCGTCGAGGAGGGTTAGCGGCGGAGCCGGGGTGTCAGTCGCCCGAGGTCTTCGGGAGCTGGCCGCCGTAGTCCAGCGTCTCGTCCTTCGACGGCTCGGTCAGCGCGAAGTCCTTGTCCCAGTCGCCGAGCGCGAGGACCCCCGCCCCGCCTGCCCGGGTGAAGCGCAGCGGGTACGGCTTGCCGATCAGCGACACGTCGAGCACACCGCCGGCGCCCTCGGCCGCGAGGACCTCGACGGTCCGCACGCCGCCCACCTCTGTCCGGTCCCCCTTGGTCAGCTTGCCCTGCATGCCGAGCAGCCCGTCGAGCAGTACGTCCATGTCCGTGAAGCCGCGGAACTGCTTGTACGCCGGGTCGCCCTTGGGGACCTTCACGTACTTGTCCTCGAGCTTGTCCGCGACCTCCTCGTCGGACCTGCTCGGCTCCTCGCCGTCCTCATCGTCCGTGTGGCTCCAGAAACCGGCGTCGGCCTTCAGGAAGAGGACGTCGCCGATGCGCAGCAGTTCGAAGGTGTTGTCCTTCGAGGTCACCGAGCCGGTGCCGCCGTCCTGCTTAAGCCGCATGTTCAGCTTGTACGTCCCGCCCTTGCTGACCAGCGTGCCGGACAACCGCACCGCGGAAGCCCCGTCGGCGGCCGCGCGCGCCTTGTTCTCGATCTCCTGGGCCGTCAGCTTGCCGATCCCGTTGGTTCCCGCGTCCGGGTCCTCGCCGCAAGCCGTGACCCCGGCGGTCAGCCCGGCACACAACGCGACGGCAAGCACGGCACGACGGGCCCGGCCGGCCGAAGGGAGGGGAGTCACCAGCGCCCTGCCTCTCATCTGTGGGGGGATGGCAGACCGCAGCGTACCCGTGCCGGATGCGCGGTCTTGCAGAGAGCCGTACGGACGTGAGACAGGGCGGCCGTGAACGGTACGGGCTAGCCTGAATCACCTGAATCAGTCGAACAACGGCATCCCGGTAAGGAGGGGCGGCATGGCCGCAGGCGCCCCCCGGGTCTTCGTCTCGCACCTCGCGGGCGTACCCGTCTTCGACCCCAACGGTGATCAGGTCGGCCGCGTACGCGACCTGGTGGCGATGCTGCGCGTCGGGCGGCGTCCGCCCAGGCTGCTGGGCCTCGTCGTCGAGGTGATCAGCCGCCGCCGTATCTTCCTGCCGATGACCCGCGTCACGGGCGTGGAATCGGGTCAGGTCATCACCACGGGCGTGCTGAACATGCGCCGCTTCGAACAGCGCCCGACCGAGCGCCTGGTCCTTGGCGAACTGCTGGACCGGCGGGTGCGCCTCGTGGACAGCGGCGAGGAGGTCACGGTCCTCGACGTGTCGATCCAGCAGCTGCCCGCCCGCCGCGACTGGGAGATCGACAAGGTCTTCGTCCGCAAGGGCAAGGGCGGGGCGCTGCGCCGCAAGGGCGAGGCGCTGACCGTCGAATGGTCCGCGGTCACCGGCTTCTCGCTGGAGGAGCACGGCCAGGGCGCCGAGAGCCTGCTCGCCACCTTCGAGCAGCTGCGCCCGGCCGACCTGGCCAACGTCCTGCACCACCTCTCGCCGAAGCGGCGCGCCGAGGTGGCCGCCGCGCTCGACGACGACCGGCTCGCCGACGTGCTGGAGGAACTCCCGGACGACGACCAGGTGGAGATCCTGGGCAAGCTCAAGGAGGAGCGCGCGGCGGACGTGCTGGAGGCCATGGACCCCGACGACGCGGCCGACCTGCTCTCCGAGCTGCCCGAGGAGGACAAGGAGCGGCTGCTGACGCTGATGCGCCCGGACGACGCGGCCGACGTGCGCCGGCTGATGTCCTACGAGGAGCGCACGGCGGGCGGCCTGATGACCACCGAGCCGATCGTGCTGCGCCCGGACGCCACGGTCGCCGACGCGCTCGCGCGCGTCCGTCAGGCGGACCTCTCCCCCGCGCTCGCGGCCCAGGTGTACGTCTGCCGGCCGCCGGACGAGACGCCGACGGGCAAGTTCCTGGGCACCGTCCACTTCCAGCGGCTGCTGAGGGACCCGCCGTTCACCCTCGTCAGTTCGATCGTCGACAGCGATCTGCCGCCCCTGTCGCCCGGCACCCCGCTGCCCGACGTCACCAGCTACCTCGCCGCGTACAACCTGGTGGCCGCGCCGGTCGTGGACGAGAGCGGCTCGCTGCTCGGCGCCGTCACCGTCGACGACGTGCTCGACCATCTGTTGCCCGAGGACTGGCGCGAGACCGAGTTCGAGGAGTCCGCCCATGGGTAGCGGCGGAGAGCTCGGATCGACCGAGCGGGGCGAGCCGCGCGAGCGCATGCCGGCGGGCGCGAGCGCCGCGTCGCGTGCACGTGTACGGCTGGACCTGCCGCGCCCGCCGCGCCGCACCCTGCTGCCGGAATACGACCCCGAGGCGTTCGGGCGGCTCTCGGAGAAGATCGCACGGTTCCTGGGCACCGGTCGGTTCATCGTCTGGATGACGGTGACCATCATCGTGTGGCTCTGCTGGAACATCTTCGCGCCCGAAGAGCTGCGCTTCGACCAGTATCCGTTCATCTTTCTCACGCTCGCGCTGTCGGTCCAGGCCTCCTACGCCGCCCCGCTGATCCTGCTGGCCCAGAACCGCCAAGGCGACCGGGACCGGGTCACCTACGAGCAGGACCGCAAGCAGAACGAGCGGTCGATCGCCGACACCGAGTATCTGACGCGGGAGATCGCGGCCCTGCGGATGGGCCTCGGCGAGGTGGCGACGCGGGACTGGATCCGCTCCGAGTTCGAGGACTTGATCAAGGAGCTGGAGGAGCGGCGCACCGTATTCCCGTCCGAGCGTCCCGGGCACCGTGACGAAGGCGACCGCTGACAGGGCTTTCCCGAGGCGGGAGGCAGCGCCGTACCATCGTCTCTATGGTTACGGAAGACGCGGTGCTCGAGGCACTGGCGACAGTGAACGACCCCGAGATCAACCGACCGATCACCGACTTGGGCATGGTGAAATCGGTCGACATCGGGGACGACGGCACGGTCGCCGTCACGGTGTACCTCACCGTCTCGGGATGCCCCATGCGCGAGACGATCACCAAGAACGTGACCGACGCGGTCGCCCGTGTCGACGGCGTCAGCCGCGTCGACGTCTCGCTCGACGTGATGAGCGACGCGCAGCGCAAGGACCTCGCGGCCTCGCTGCGGGGCACGACCGCCGAGCGGGAGGTCCCGTTCGCCAAGCCCGGCTCGCTGACCAGGGTGTACGCGGTCGCCTCCGGCAAGGGCGGCGTCGGCAAGTCCTCGGTGACCGTGAACCTGGCGGCCGCGATGGCCGCCGACGGCCTGAAGGTCGGTGTCGTGGACGCCGACATCTACGGCCACAGCGTGCCGCGGATGCTGGGCGCGGACGGCCGTCCCACCCAGGTCGAGAACATGATCATGCCGCCGTCGGCGAACGGTGTGAAGGTCATCTCCATCGGCATGTTCACCCCGGGCAACGCACCCGTGGTGTGGCGCGGCCCGATGCTGCACCGCGCGCTCCAGCAGTTCCTCGCGGACGTGTACTGGGGCGACCTGGACGTGCTGCTGCTCGACCTGCCGCCGGGCACCGGCGACATCGCGATCTCCGTCGCCCAGCTCGTGCCGAACGCCGAGATCCTGGTGGTCACCACCCCGCAGCAGGCGGCGGCCGAGGTCGCCGAGCGGGCCGGGTCCATCGCGGTCCAGACGCACCAGAAGATCGTCGGCGTCGTGGAGAACATGTCGGGGCTGCCGTGCCCGCACTGCGACGAGATGGTCGACGTCTTCGGCACCGGCGGCGGCCAGAGGGTCGCCGACGGCCTGTCACGGACGACCGGCACGACGGTGCCGGTGCTCGGCTCGATCCCGATCGACGTACGGCTGCGCGAGGGCGGCGACGAGGGCAAGCCGGTCGTGCTGACCGACCCCGACTCCCCCGCGGGGTCGGCGCTGCGGTCGATCGCGGGCAAGCTGGGCGGGCGCCAGCGCGGCCTGTCGGGCATGAGCCTGGGCATCACGCCGCGCAACAAGTTCTGACGGGGTCCGGCGGGGTCAGTCCCTGACCGCGCGGTGACCGGGGCCGTGACCGACGTCGGCCGTGCCCCGGCGCCGTACGGCCTCCGGTGGTCGCCTCGTACGGCCTCCGGCCGCGTCCTCGGCCGCCCTCCCGGGCGGATCTCCCGTCCGGGAGGGCGGGTACGGAACGGTCGGGCAGGCCCCGCCCGTCACGCGTACGCGGACACGTCCCGCACCACCGAGAACCCGAGCCCGTACGCGCTCATCCCGCGCCCGTACGCGCCGATGTGCACGCCGTTCCCCGTCGTCCCGGCGAGCACCCAGCCGAACTCCGACTCCCGGTAGTGGAACGGCGTGGGCACCCCGTCGACCGGCAGCGACAGCGTCGACCACGCGGGGCCCGCCAGGTCGTGCGCGAGCTCGAACGCGGTCTCCGTCTGCTGGTCCAGCCAGTCGTCACGCAGGCAGTGGTCCAGCTGCGGCGGCCAGGTGTGCGCCAGCAGCCCCGAACCGGCCAGCAAGGCCGCGGACGAGGCCGTCGTGGCGTCCAGGACGCCCGTGCCGTCGCCGCTGCGTCTGAGCGGGCTCGCCGCGACGGTCACGACCACGGCGAAGCGTTCCTTCTCCGCGCCGGCGACCTCGGACCGTATCGACGGCTCGTCGCCGTGGCCGATCGCGCCGTGCTGGACGGTGCCGTCCGCGGCGGTGCCCACCTGCATCAGCCGACGCGGGCCGGTGAAGGCCTCGTCCAGCCCGTACCAGGGGAAGCCGGCACTCCTGAAACCGTCGGCCGTACGCCGAGCGGCCGCCGCAGCCGTGCCCCCCACAGTCGTGCGGGGGCCGCTGCCGCCCTGGGCCGACGCAGCGCCGGCCGTGTCCTGCGCCGTCACCCCACTCGTCGTCGCCATCTCCGGCCGCCTCCTCTGTCGTTCGTGCCTTCAGCGGACCCGCCCCCCTCGGGCGTCCTCACTGCCGGACAGATGGAGAGAATAGCCATCCCGTCGCTGTGCGCAGGGGATGACAGTGCTCGGGCGTGCTCAGGTGGCGTCCGCGTCGAACGGCGGCCGCTCGTCGCGATCGGCGCCCTCGCGCTTCTTGAGCAGGTCGGGGCCGCCCGCGGGCGAACCGTTCACCGCGGCCGGGACGGCGCTTTCCGACACGCCGGAGAGCTCCTTGCCGTTGACGGCGTCCGCGACCTCGTTGATCTCCTTCTTGAGATCGAAGCTGCTGCGGAGCTCCTTCAGGTCCTTGAGGTCCTCGTTCTCCGCGAGCTGCTTGCGGAGATACGCCTTCGGGTTGAGGTCCTCGAACTCGAAGTCCTTGAACTCCGGCCCGAGTTCGCTGCGGATGTCCTCCTTCGCGCTCTCGGAGAACGCGCGGACCTTCCGGATGAAGCGGGCAGCGTCCTGAATGACCTTCGGCAGCTTGTCGGGGCCGAAGACGAGCACGGCGAGGATGACGAGAGCCACCAGCTCCAGTCCGCCTATGTCATTGAACACCCTGCTGCTCCTCGTGTTCTCTGCGGCCCGCAGGTCGGATGAGGTCCGGACCGGCTCCACGGTACCTGTCGGAGCTGTCGCCCCGGTACTGTCCGGGCACCGCGCAGATGGTCATGAGCTGTCCGCCGAACCGAGGGTCAGCGTCACCGTCCGCTCGTCGCCGCCGCGGGTGAGGGTGAGCTCCAGCCGGTCGCCCGGCCGGTGGGCGCGGATCTTGACGATCAGCTCCTCGCCGCTGTGCACCCGCTGCCCGTCGACCTTGGTGATGACGTCGCCCGGCCGGATTCCGGCCTTGTCGGCCGGGCCGCCGGCGGTGACGGACGGGGTGTTGTCCTTGCCCTTCTCGCCCACGCGCGCGCCGTCCCCGGTGAACTTCATGTCGAGGCTGACGCCGATCACCGGGTGTGTGGCCTTGCCGGTGTTGATCAGTTCCTCGGCGACGCGCTTGCCCTGGTTGATCGGGATCGCGAAGCCGAGACCGATCGAACCGGCCTGGCCGCCGTCGGCCCCCACTCCGGTGTCGGCGGCCCGGATGGCGCTGTTGATGCCGATGACCCGCGCCTTGCTGTCCACGAGCGGACCGCCGGAGTTGCCCGGGTTTATCGGGGCATCGGTCTGGAGTGCGTCGACGTAGCTGACGTCGCTGCCGTCGCCCTTCTCACCACCGGCCGTGATGGGGCGCTCCTTGGCGCTGATGATCCCGGACGTGACGGTGTTCTGGAGGTCGAACGGGGCGCCGATCGCGACGACGGGGTCACCGACGCGGACGTTGTCGGAGTTGCCGAGCGGCAGCGGCTTCAGGCCGGAGACACCGGTGACCTTCACGACCGCGAGGTCGTATCCGCTGTCCTTGCCGACGAGGGTGGCCTCGGCCGTCTCCCCGCCGCTGAAGGTGATCGTGATGTCGCCGGAGGTACCGGCCGGGTCGACGACATGGTTGTTGGTGAGGATGTGGCCCTGCCTGTCGAGGACGAAGCCGGTGCCCGTGCCCTGCTCGCCGCCGCCACTGACGTGCAGGGTGACGACGCTGGGCAGGGCGCTGGCCGCGATGCCGGCGACGCTGTCGGGCGCACGGTCCCTGCTCTCGCGGTCCGCCTGGGGGAGCTCGACCTGGGTGATGCCGCCGTTGCGCTCGACGTACGCACCGACTGCACCGCCGATACCGCCCGCGACGAGCGCGATGACCAGCGCGCCGACGAGCAGCGGGCCGCGCCTGCGCTTCCTGGCGGCGGGCTCGCCGGGCTCGGTGAACGGCCGGCCCGGTGCGCTCCACGGGTCGTACTGGAGCCAGATCGAGTTCAGCGGCTGCGGCCGCTCGGGCGGCAGCGGCTGCGGCTGCGGCTGGTGGAGGTGGTGGGGAGCGGTCGGCTGCGGCTGCTGCGGCTGCTGGGGTACGGACGGCTGCTGGGCGGCCGGCTCGGGCCGCACGGGCGGCAGCGGCGCGGTCTGCGCGTCCAGCGACACGGGCGGCACTGCCTGCGGTGCCTGTGGTGCCTGCGGAGCCGCGTACTGCGGAGGCACGGGCGTGCCCTGTGCCGGGGTCGGGACGGGCCGCTGCACGGGGGGCGCCGGGGCCCACGGGCCCGGGCCGCCGTAGGGCGGGGTGCTGTACGCGTCGGGCTCGTGCAGGGGCGTCGGCCGGGAGGCGGGCGGCGCGGCGGTCGGCGGAGGAACGACGACCGTGTCCGCGGTGCTCGGCTCGGCGGACTGCGTCGCGCCCACCGGGACCGTCGCCTCGGCCGCCGACTGCGGGCTCGCCTCGGGCTCAGTGGCCGACTGCTGTGCGTCGGCCACAGCGGATTGCTCGGGCCCGGAGGCCGTCACCCGTCCCGCACTGGGGCGGCTCCACCACTTCGCCTTCGGTTCGGTGGGCTTCCCGTCGTCCATGCTCTCCCCGCAAACTGCCGGCCACTGCGGTACCCCCGCGGGGCACGCACCCAGGATTCAACCAGGTTTGCGAATCCGTGCGCAGGGGCCCGTCCTTGGTGCCGTCAGTGCGGGGGCGCCAACGACGAGTGAGGAGCCGTCGGAGCCGCGAGATGTGTCGGGGCCGGGGTGGCGGACGGCGACGCCCCGGAGTCGGTGGCAGGCGGGAGCGCCGACGCCGTGGGCCGTATCAGCGGCGGGAGGGCGGTGGAGTCGTACATGAGCAGCGCGGCGGTGTACGGGTGCGCGTGCTGCGGGGCGGGGGGTGCTGTGGGCGCGACGGCGCGGAACGGGCCGCTGCCCGGCCTGACCGGCGTGCCCACCGTGCTGCGGCGCCGGTCGCCCTCCGTGCCGCGCAGGGAGACCACGCCGCCGGTCGTCGTGGCACCGGAAGAGGATCCGCTCGGCCCGGCGGAGGTGCGCACGGGGGTCACCTTGCTGCCGGCGCCCTGGCCACGAGCGCTCGTCTCACCGGAGACGTCCAGGGGGACGGCTCCGCCGAGCGCGATGGCGGCGAAGGACACGGCGCTGGCCGCGGCGAACGCGAAACGTCTGCCGCGCCATGGCGAGCGCTCAGCGTCCCCGCGGCCCACCTCGTGAATGCGGAAGCCGCCGCCCGCTCCCGGCAGGACGGCCGCGTGCGCGCCCCCGGGGACGTACCCGAAGGTCTCCCCGCGCGGTTCGCGGGTATGTCCCGCGGACGGGTTCAGAGCTCCGAGCGCACCGTCGCCGGAGCGGCCACCGAAGGGGCCCCCGCGGTCGTCGTCGACACTGGGCTCCGCCGGCAGGCCCTGGAGCCGGGCGAGCAGCCCCTCGGACAGCGGCGGCGGCGCGGACTGCGCGAAGACGCTCTTCAGTCGGCGCTGGGCGTCCGCCTCCGCCTTGCACTTGGGGCAGGTCGCCAGATGCGCGAGGACACGGTCGCGCACGTCGTGTTTCAGCTCGCCATCGACAAGCGCGGCGAGTCGGTCCCCCAGATGCTGCTCCGCCGGGGTCGGACTGGTGCCGCTCACGCCGTCCCGCCCTCCACGGCAAGGCAGACCACACCCGCCGGCTGCCGCTGCTGCTCGGCACGGGCCTCGGGAGACCGGTGCTGCAGGGCCTTGCGCAGATGCGAGCGGCCGCGGTGGATACGGCTGCGAACGGTGCCGAGCTTCACGCCCAGGGTCGCGGCGATCTCCTCGTACGACAGCCCCTCGATGTCACAGAGCACCACGGCGGCGCGGAACTCCGGTGCGAGGGTGTCCAGCGCCTGCTGGACATCGGCGTCGAAGTGGGTGTCGTTGAAGACCTGCTGGGGGGACGGCTCGCGGCTGGGCAGGCGCTCGGCCGCGTCGTCGCCGAGGGCGTCGAAGCGGATGCGCTGCTTGCGGCGGACCATGTCCAGGAAGAGGTTGGTCGTGATGCGGTGGAGCCAGCCCTCGAACGTGCCGGGGGTGTACGTCGACAGCGAGCGGAAGACGCGGACGAACACCTCCTGGGTGAGGTCTTCGGCGTCGTGCTGGTTCCCCGTGAGGCGGTAGGCCAGGCGGTAGACCCGAGCGCTGTGCGTGCTGACGATCTCCTCCCAGGTGGGAGGGGTCCACGCCTGCGATTCCGCATCCGATGCGAAGGTCGCGGTGGCTACGGAGTCGGAGGGCACGGAACGGTCAGCAATGTTGGTCACGGATTTGGGCTCACCCACCGACCTGAGGAAGCGCCTGAGCACTCCGGTCCGATCCGCAGGTGCAGCCGCACCTCCCCTGTCAGCTCTGGTGGTGTCCAGTGGAGCCCCTACCATAGCCACCTCGCCCGTTAGCTCCGGATAAGAATTTTTACGTGGATTTGGGTCCTGCTGCCGGCCTCGATCCATGTGCTCCCCCCCAACTCCCCCCGTCCTTCTCCAACGTCCGGTCCCATCTGCGGGTTCCCGGCGCAGCGGATACAGTCAGCGTCGCGCCACCTACGGGGACAGGAGAGGGTCATTACCGCCAACCGGCAGACGAGCTGGGCGTTCGCCGACGCCTTTGTCGCCGAGGACGACGCTCTGCGCTGGGCCCGGGAGCGGGCCCGGGAGGCAGGGCTGCCCTCGGTGTCGCCCGGCACCGGCTCCGCGCTGCGCCTGCTGGCGGCCGCCGCCGACGCCAAGGCCGTCGCGGAGATCGGGACCGGGACCGGCGTTTCGGGGATCTATCTCCTCCAGGGCATGCGGCCCGATGGTGTGCTGACCACGGTCGATCTGGAGCCGGAGCGCCAGCAGTTCGCGCGGGAGGCGTTCCGCGCGGCGGGCTTCGCGGGGAACCGCGCGCGCTTCATCCCGGGCGGTGCGCTGGACGTGCTGCCGCGGCTGGCCGACGGCGGATACGACCTCGTCTTCTGCGACGGGGACCGTACGGAGTCGCTGGACTACCTCGCTGAATCGTTGCGCCTGCTGCGTCCGGGCGGGCTCGTCTGCTTCGAGGGCGTCTTCGCGGACGGCCGCACGGTGGACTCGGCGGCCCAGCCGTCGGAGGTGCTGCGGGTGCGGGAGCTGCTGCGTACGGTCCGGGAGAGCTCGGAGCTGCTCCCGACCCTGCTCCCGGTGGGCGACGGCCTGCTCTGCGCGGTCCGCCGCGGGTGAGCGCTGCGCGCTCTTGGGGGGTGCGGCCCGGCCATGCGGCCCACGCCGCAGTGAGCGCGGCCCTCACCGCCATGCAGCGCTGCCTGGGGTGAGCGCGGCACCCTCATGGACATACGGCCCCGCCACAGGGAACTTGGCCCCCGTCGCCGCACAGCCCCGCCACAGGTGAGTGCGCTCGTCGGCCGCGGGGCCCGCATCACGGGAGCCTTGGCCCTCGTGGCCATGCGGCCCACGCCGCAAGTGAGCGCGGCGCTCGTCGCCATGGGGCCCACGCCGCAAGTGAGCCGCAGCCCTCGTGGCCGTGCGGCCCAGCCGAGGTGAGCACGGCACCCTCGTGGCCATGCTCCGCTGCCGCAGGTGAGCGCGGCCCTCGTCCTGTCACCCCGCCGAAGACGAGCGGCGGCACGCTCGTGGGACCTGCGGTCTGCGGCCGGGGGTGACCCTTGGCGCTCGGCGCCGTGGGGCACTGCCGCGGAGCGCTCGTGGGCCGTGCGGCCCGTCCGGCCGGCCGGCCGTGTGCTGACGCCACAGCACAGCGCGGCCCGCCGCAGGGCGAGCGCGGCGCTCATCGCCATGCAGCGCCGCCGCAGGTGAGCCGCGGCGCCCTCGCCGCGTGGGCGTCGCAGCCTGCCGGAACGCCCCAAAAAAAACGCACTGCCCCGGCACCTTCGTGCCCGGGGCAGTGCGAAAGATCAGGGCGTGTCAGCCGACGACCTTCTTGAGCTCGTCGCCCAGCGCGTTCGCTTCGTCCGGAGTCAGCTCGACAACAAGCCGACCGCCGCCTTCGAGCGGAACGCGCATGACGATGCCCCGCCCCTCCTTGGTCACCTCGAGCGGGCCGTCGCCCGTCCGCGGCTTCATGGCCGCCATGCTCGTTCCCCTTCCTGAAACCAGCTCATCGCAGCCGGCGGCCCCATGAGAGGTGCTGTGTCACCGGCATCGAACACATTGCTTCCAGGCCATTATCCCGCATGGCGGGACCCAAAGACCAACATCAGTCGGCATCGCTTACGCAACGCGCTCTCGCAAAACCACCCAATTCGGCGATCCGCCTGCGATACTTCGCCACCGTCCGCAGCCGTCGCGACGAGGATTCTTTGACGCAGGTCACATGTCCTGACCCGGTGATCTCCGCCATGCTGGGCCTCGACACTGCCGTCCTGACCGCAAAGGGGACCCGCCATGGCCGACGCCGTGCTGTACGACGTGAACGACGGACTCGCGACGATCACGATCAACCGGCCCGAGGCCATGAACGCCATGAACGTCGAGGCGAAGGTCGCGCTGCGCGACGCCGCTCAGGCGGCCGCGGCCGATCCCGCCGTGCGCGCGGTGCTGCTCACGGCGACGGGCAAGGCGTTCTGCGTGGGGCAGGACCTCAAGGAGCATGTGGAGCTGCTCGCCGCCGACCGGGAGACGGGCAGCAGCCAGACCATGAGCACGGTGCGCGAGCACTACAACCCGATCGTCCGCGCCCTCGCCGGGATGCCGAAGCCGGTCGTCGCGGGCATCAACGGCGTGGCCGCCGGCGCGGGTCTCGGCTTCGCGCTCGCCGCCGATTACCGGATCGTCGCCGACACCGCCAAGTTCACGACGTCGTTCGCGGGTGTGGCGCTGACCGCGGACTCCGGCGTCTCATGGACGCTGCCCCGGCTGATCGGCCGGAGCCGGGCCGCCGATCTGCTGCTTTTCCCGCGCTCGTTCTCCGCCCAGGAGGCGTACGACTGGGGCATCGCGAACCGCCTCGTCCCGGCCGACGAGCTGGCGGCGGAGGCCGCGGCCGTGGCCCGGGGGCTGGCCGAGGGGCCGACCGTCGCGTACGCCGCGCTCAAGGAGTCGCTCGCGTACGGCGCGGACCGTTCGCTCAGCGAGGCGCTGGACAAGGAGGAGGAGCTCCAGGCGAAGGCGGGTGCCTCCGAGGACCACGCGATCGCCGTGCAGGCCTTCCTGGCGAAGGAAGCGCCCAGGTACCTGGGCCGCTAGGAGTATTCGCGCCGTATGGTCGTCCGCCCGCAGGGCGCGGTCCGCGGCGTCGGTGCCGGGGATCCCACCGTGCCGGAAGGGCTACGGGGCTTCCGCGGCCGAGCCGGTCGCAGATCGGTGAGGCGGCCGGAAGCCCTCGTCGCGGAGCTACTCGGTCTTTGGCCCGCGCAGCGTGGGGCGCCTCCCATGGCCGCAGGGCTACGGCGCCGGAGGCCATGGGGAGCCGGGCGTCGCGAGCCAGGTGAGACGTTGCGGATACGGCTCAGCCCCGGCGGCCGCGGGCCACGCAGTCGGCGAGGTGGTCGTCGACCAGGCCGCATGCCTGCATCAGCGCGTACGCCGTCGTCGGGCCTATGAAGCGCAGGCCGCGCTTCTTGAGCGACTTGGCCAGCGCGGTGGACTCGTCGCTGACGGGCGCCACATCGGCGAGCGTCCGGGGGACGGGGCGCTGTGCGGCGTCGGGGGCGTAGGACCAGATGAGCGCGTCGAGCTCGCCGGCGGGCCAGTCGGCGAGCACGCGCGCGTTGGCCACGGCCGCCTCGATCTTGGCGCGGTTGCGGATGATCCCGGCGTCGGCGAGGAGGCGCTCCTCGTCGGCGTCGGTGAACGCCGCGACGGACGCGATCTTGAAGCCGTCGAAGGCCGTGCGGAAGCCCTCTCGGCGGCGCAGGATCGTGATCCAGGAGAGGCCGGACTGGAAGGCCTCCAGGCAGAGCCGCTCGAACAGGGCGTCGTCGCCGTGGACGGGCCGGCCCCATTCCTCGTCGTGGTACGCCAGGTAGTCCTCGGAGGACAGGCCCCAGGGGCAGCGCGGTGCGCCGTCGGGGCCGGGCAGGGCACCGCCCGTCATCGGTCCGTCTCCTCGCCCGGCTTGGTGAACAGGTCGCGGCGGTCACCCGCCGTCGTCTGTGCACCGGCCAGCGCCGACTCCAGCTCGGCGATGCGCGCGTCCCGCTCGGCGAGCTCGGCCCCGAGCCGGTCCAGGACGTCGTCGACGTCCACCATCCGGTATCCCCGGGGGGACACGGGCAGGCGCAGGGCGTCGAGGTCGGCGCGGCCCACAGGGCGGTGCAGCGGCAGGGGGTCGGCCGGCTGCTCCGGCGCCGCATCGGGCAGGGCCGCGCTGTCGCCGCCGCCGACCACGGCGAGCGTGACCGCGGCGACGACCACGACCATCGCGATCAGCAAGAACAAGAACACGAGCGACCCTCTCCCCGAAGACCCGGGGACACCCCGGGTGGAAACCGTCCCGTGCCGATCGTGCCACGGGACACTGACAGTAGGGTCGCAGGGCGGACGATCTGAGGAGGAAACTGCGGATGCTGCGGCTGGGACGGCGCGAGTTCGACGCGCACGAGCCGGTGATCATGGCGATCGTGAACCGGACGCCCGACTCGTTCTACGACCAGGGCGCCACGTTCCGCGACGAGCCCGCGCTCTCCCGGGTCGAGCAGGCGGTGGCCGAGGGTGCGGCCATCATCGACATCGGCGGGGTGAAGGCGGGCCCCGGCGAGGAGGTGAGCGCCGACGAGGAGGCGCGGCGCACGGTCGGCTTCGTGGCCGAGGTCCGCCGCCGGCACCCCGACGTGGTGATCAGCGTCGACACCTGGCGGCACGAGGTGGGCGAGGCCGTGTGCGTGGCGGGGGCGGATGTGATCAACGACGCGTGGGGCGGGGTGGACCCCCGGCTCGCGGAGGTCGCGGCGCGGTACGGCGCGGGTCTGGTGTGCACGCACGCGGGCGGCGCCGAGCCCCGTACGCGGCCGCACCGGGTCGCCTACGACGACGTGATGGCGGACATCCTGCGGGTCACGGTCTCTCTCGCCGAGCGGGCGGTCGAGCTGGGCGTGCGCCGGGACGGGATCATGATCGATCCCGGGCACGACTTCGGGAAGAACACCCGGCACAGCCTGGAGGCCACCCGCAGACTGGACGAGATGACGCGGACGGGCTGGCCGGTGCTGGTCTCGCTGTCGAACAAGGACTTCGTCGGCGAGACGCTCGACAAGCCGGTCAAGGAGCGGGTGCTCGGCACGCTGGCGACGACCGCGGTCTCGGCCTGGCTCGGTGCGCAGGTGTACCGGGTGCACGAGGTGGCCGAGACCAAGCAGGTGCTCGACATGGTGGCGTCGATCGCGGGCCGGCGTCCGCCCAAGGTCGCCCGGCGCGGTCTGGCCTGACGGCCGTCCGCCCGGCACGCCGCCGTAGGCGTCCGGAGCATGCCGGGTCGGGGCGGGCGTGACGAACGGGCCTACCTGCCCGTCTCCTTGGTGACCATGGCCACGGCTTCTTCCACGTCGTCCGTGACATGGAAGAGCAGCAGGTCACGCTCCGACGCCTTGCCCTGTGCGACCACGGTGCTGCGCAGCCAGTCGACCAGGCCGCCCCAGTACTCGCTGCCGAACAGGACGATCGGGAAGCGGGTGACCTTGCGCGTCTGGACGAGGGTGAGCGCCTCGAACAGCTCGTCCAGGGTGCCGAGGCCGCCGGGCAGAACGACGAAGCCCTGCGCGTACTTCACGAACATCGTCTTGCGGACGAAGAAGTAGCGGAAGTTCACGCCGATGTCGACGTGCGGGTTGATGCCCTGCTCGAAGGGCAGCTCGATGCCGAGGCCGACGGAGATGCCCTTGGCCTCCCGGGCGCCCTTGTTCGCCGCCTCCATGGCGCCCGGGCCGCCGCCGGTGATCACCGCGAAGCCCGCGCCGACCAGCGCCCTGCCGAGCTGCACGCCCACCTCGTACTCCGGCGTGCCGGCAAGGGTGCGGGCGGAGCCGAAAACGCTGATGGCGCTGGGCAGTTCGGCGAGTGCGCCGAAGCCTTCGACGAACTCCGACTGGATGCGCATGACCCGCCAGGGGTCGGTGTGCACCCACTGGGAGTCGCCTTCGGTGTCCAGCAGCCGCTGATCGGTGGTGGTCGGCTGGACCTGTCCCCTGCGGCGCAGTACCGGTCCCAGTCGCTGCTCCTCCAGCGCGCGCAAACCCTCGGAGTTGCTGCTCATGACCTGCTCCCTCCGCCGGACATCATTTTCTTCGGGCCAGGGTAGGGCGGCGGACGTGAAGAATGGCGAAATAAGGGCGATCCGCCAGAATGCGATGGCGGAAAGCACGGCCGCCGGGGGCGCCCGGCGGGTCAGGCGGTGAGCCAGTCCCGCAGCCGCTGCTCGCAGTGTGTGATCTTGTCGACGGCCACGTGCTCGTCCCGCTTGTGGGCGAAGAGCGCGTCACCCGGGCCGTAGTTGACCGCCGGCACACCGAGCGCGCTGAACCGTGAGACGTCGGTCCAGCCGAACTTGGGCTGTGCGGTGCCGCCGACCGCGGCCATGAACGCGGCCGCGGCAGGGTGCGAGAGGCCGGGC
The DNA here is from genome assembly GCF_018614575.1 of Streptomyces sp. ISL-10. Taxonomy (GTDB): domain Bacteria; phylum Actinomycetota; class Actinomycetes; order Streptomycetales; family Streptomycetaceae; genus Streptomyces. The sequence goes on along the minus strand of NZ_JAGGOJ010000007.1, from coordinate 193,678 downwards.
AGCGCGCCGCCGGTGTGGTCGTCCACCACGAACTCGCTCACTCCGCAGTCGGCGAACACCTCACGGACATGGGCTTCGGCCTCTTCCATGCTGCGGTCGGGCGCGTACCGGTAGTTGACGACCACCGTGCAGGCGTCGGGGATGACATTGGTGGCCACACCTGCCTCGATGCCGACGGCGTTGAGGCCCTCGCGGTACTCGAGCCCGTCGATCACCGGCCGGCGCGGTTCGTACGCGGCGAGGCGGGCGAGGATCGGAGCGGCGGCGTGGATGGCGTTGGAACCCATCCAGCTGCGGGCGGAGTGCGCGCGCTCGCCCTCCGTGCGGAGGTGCACCCGCAGCGTGCCCTGACAGCCGCCCTCGACCTGGGCGTCGGACGGTTCGAGGAGGACGGCGAAGTCGCCCGTCAGCCAGTCGGGACAGGCCTCGGCCACATGCCCCAGACCGTTGAGATGTGCCGCGACCTCCTCGTTGTCGTAGAAGACAAAGGTGAGGTCGCGGTTCGGCTCGGGGACGGTGGCGGCGATGCGCAGCTGGACCGCGACGCCCGACTTCATGTCGCTGGTGCCGCAGCCCCACAGGACGCCGTTCTCGTCGAGCCGCGAGGGGAGGTTCCCCGCCACCGGAACCGTGTCGATGTGCCCGGCGAGCACGACGCGCTCGCCCCTGCCCAGGTGCGTACGGGCCACGATGTTGTTGCCGTGCCGGTCGACGGTCAGGTGCGGCAGGAGACGCAGGGCTTGCTCGATCGCGTCGGCGAGGGGCTTCTCCTCGCCGCTGACCGAGCGGAAGTCGACCAGCGCGGCGGTGAGCGCCGGGCCGTCCAGAGTGAGGTCAAGCACGGTTTCGGGCATGACTCAGACCCTAACGCCACCTCCAGTAACGTGGGCGTCGTGTCCGAGACCGCCTCCTCCGTCCGGCGCGGCCGCCTCCTTCGCTTCGCGGCCGCGCTCCTCGTGCTGCTGGCTCTCATCGCCTACGTCGTCGTGCAGTACGTCACCGGCGGCGGCCCGCCACGCTGTGTCGTGCGCACGACGGAGGGCAGCGGCACGTCGTACGAACTCTCGGCCGAGCAGGCGGACAACGCGGCGACCATCTCCGCGGTCGGCACCACCCGGGGCATGCCCCAGCGCGCGGTCACCATCGCGCTGGCGACCGCCCTCCAGGAATCGGCCCTGCGCAACATCGAGCACGGCGACCGGGACTCGCTCGGCCTGTTCCAGCAGCGCCCCTCCCAGGGCTGGGGGACGCCGCGGCAGATCCTCGACCCGGTCTACTCGGCCGGGAAGTTCTACGACCACCTCGCCGAGGTTCCCGGCTACTCGCGGCTGCCGCTGACCGTGGCCGCCCAGCGCGTGCAGCGCAGCGGCTTCCCGCAGGCGTACGCGAAGCACGAGCCGGACGCCACGCTGCTGGCCGCGGCGCTCACGGGCCGGGCGGCGGCCACTTTGACCTGTGAGTCCAGGGACGGCGGCAAGGCCGGCGACCCGGCGAAGCTGCGCGCGGAACTGGTGCGGGCCTTCGGCGCGGAGGTACTGCCGCGCGGCGGTGCGGGGCGCGGGAACACCGGCGTGCGCGAGACGGCGGAGCTCACCGTCCCGGTGCCGTCCACGGCGGCGGACAACGGCGGGGCGTCTCCCCGCGGCTGGGAGCTCGCGCACTGGGCGGTGGCCCGGGCGGACGCGCTGCGCATCACGGAGATCTCGTACGGAGGCCGGGTCTGGAGCGCGGCGGAGTCCGGAAAGGGGTGGCGGAAGGAGCCCGCCGGCGCGAGCGGCCCTACCGGAGCGGGTACGCCCGGCGGTGGCACCGCCGATCAGGGCACCGGCGACGTCCGCATCCGCGTCGCACAGTAGTCCGGCTACTCCCCCGAACGAAGCAGTCCGTTCACCGCGCGCGAAGACCGCGCACCCCCGTCGCGCTTGCTCGCACGCCCTCACCGAATCCCTTGCAGTGAAAGGGAAGTGACGGTTCATCACCGTAACGGACATCGCAGCGTTTGCCCGTTTTCCGACGAAACCGATTATGCGACGCGTTACCAATTCTTTACCCGGGGGCACCGCAACTTCCCCCGCCCTCCTCGCGGTTGTCAGGACGTCCGTACGCCGGACAGCACGATCACGCACCACGCACAGTCCGAACGTCCTCTCGCTTCAAGGAGCATCATGTCCCTCCCCCTGACCCGTCGGATCGCCCGTGCCGCGCTGCTCATCGCGGCGGGTGCAGCTCCCGTGGTCGGTGCGGCCGGCTCCGCAGGCGCCGTGGAAGTCCCCCAGGCCCCCGTCGGCGGCCTGACGGCCCTCGACACGGACACCGTCGACGACACGGTCGACGGTGTCTCGAAGGAGACCACCGAGGTGGCCGGCCAGGTCGGCGGCAAGTCGGCCGAGAAGGCCGCGCCTGTCGCGGCCAAGACCGTCGGCAAGGCCGCCAAGACTGCTGCTCCCGTGGCGGCCAAGACCGTCGGCAAGACCGCCAAGACTGCTGCTCCGGTCGCGGCAAAGACCGTCGGCACGGCCGCCGGGACAGCTGCTCCGGTCGTCAAGGAGGCCGCCGGTGAGACCACCGGCGAGGCGGGCGGTCTGGTCGGCGGCGCGGCCAAGGGCGGCGGACTGCCCACCGACTCCCTCGGCGGTGGCGGACTGCCCACCAGCACTCTCGGCGGTCTGCCGCTGGGCGGCTGATCCACTGCCCGCCCGTCGGCCGGCGGGTGAACACGAAGGGCCCGGGAGCACAGCTCCCGGGCCCTTGGCGCATCTATTGGAAGGCACTCAGCCCAGGCGCTTCACGGCCGCCTCGACCCGCTCGTCGGTCGCCGTGAACGCCACCCGGACGAAGCGCTCTCCCGCCTCGCCGTAGAAGTCACCGGGCGCGACCAGGATGCCGAGGTCCGCCAGGTGGGCGACGGTCTCCCAGCACGGCTCGTCGCGGGTCGCCCACAGGTAGAGGCTGGCCTCGCTGTGCTCGATGCGGAATCCATGCGTCTCCAGCGCCGAGCGCAGGGCGGCGCGGCGGGCGGCGTACCTGGCGCGCTGCTCGGTGACGTGCGCGTCGTCGCCGAGGGCCGCCACGGTCGCCGCCTGCACGGGCGCGGGGGTCATCATCCCGCCGTGCTTGCGGATCCGGAGCAACTCGCCGAGCACGTCCGCGTCACCGGCGATGAACGCGGCCCGGTAACCGGCCAGGTTGGAGCGCTTGGAGAGCGAGTGGACGGCGACGACGCCCTCGTACCTGCCGCCGCACACGTCCGGGTGCAGCACGGACACCGGCTCGGCCTCCCAGCCGAGTTCCAGGTAGCACTCGTCGCTGAAGACCAGCACCCCGTGCTCGCGCGCCCAGGCGACGATCCGGATCAGCTCGTCCCTGGCCAGCACCCTGCCGGTCGGGTTGGACGGCGAATTGAGCCACAGCAGCTTCAGCCCGGCCGGGTCGAGCTCGGTCGGATCGTCGTACACCACGGGGTCCGCCCCGCACAGGCGCGCGCCGACCTCGTACGTGGGGTAGGCGAGCCGCGGGTAGGCGACCCGGTCCCCCGGCCCGAGTCCGAGCTGTGTGGGCAGCCAGGCCACCAGCTCCTTGGAGCCGACGACAGGCAGGACATTGGTGTCCGCCACGCCCACCGCGCCGAGCCGCCGGCCGACCCAGCCGACCAGCGCGTCCCGCAGGGCGGCCGTGCCCCACACGGTCGGGTAGCCGGGTGAGTCGGCGGCTGCCACGAGGGCCCGCTGGATCAGCACGGGCACCGGGTCGACGGGCGTGCCGACGGAGAGGTCGACGATTCCGTCCGGATGGGCCGCGGCCGTCGCCTTGTACGGCTCGAGCTTGTCCCAGGGGAAGACGGGGAGGCGCGAAGAGACTGAGGCCACGGCGGCGCTCGCTTTCTGGTACGTGGGCGTCAAACGCCTCGGTCCCGTACGGACGACGAGCCGTACGGGACCGGAGGATGCGGATCGGATCTGCCGTCCCGCGACGGATCAGCGGCTCAGCGGCCGATCCGCCCGCGGGCTGCACCCTGCGGGACCGGATCAGTCGTGGCGGCCGATCAGCCGTTCTGCGGCGGCAGCGCGGCGATGAAGGGGTGGTCGCGCTCGATCAGGCCGAGCTTGGAGGCACCACCGGGCGAGCCGAGCTCGTCGAAGAACTCGACGTTCGCCTTGTAGTAGTCCTTCCACTCCTCCGGGGTGTCGTCCTCGTAGAAGATGGCCTCCACGGGGCAGACCGGCTCACAAGCACCGCAGTCGACGCATTCGTCCGGGTGGATGTACAAGGACCGAGAGCCCTCGTAGATGCAGTCGACGGGGCACTCCTCGATGCACGCCTTGTCCTTGACGTCGACACAAGGCTGCGCGATGACGTAGGTCACGCTGTCGTTCCTCCTCGGTAAGGGCTGGCTTGCGCGGGAGCGCGGCGTCGTCGATGCCCGCCCCTAGTATCTCCGTTCTTGGCAACGATCCGAACAGGAGGGGCTCGCAGAGCTGTGGAATTCACTGCCGGCGGACGACTCGAGATCCGTATTACACCTGATGACGTGGGGAAACGAGTGTCCGTACGGACCCTGGACCCGGCCGGCGGTCCCGGTGCGAAGTTCACCGACACGGTCGGTGTTCTCACATCATGGACCTCCGGTGTGCTGCTGATCACACGAAGGACCGGCGAAACCGTCCGCATCGCGGAATCCTCCCTGGTCGCGGGCAAGGTCGTGCCCGCGGCACCGGCCCGGCGACGGGGACCCGCGGCGGGCTTCGAGGAGCTGGCGCGGGTGACGTCCAGGGCCTGGCAGCCGGTGGAGAGCGAACGGCTCGGCGACTGGGAGCTGCGGGCGGCGTACGGATTCACCCGGCGCGCCAATTCGGTGCTGCCGCTCGGCGACCCGGGCATGGACCTCGACGCGGCGCTGGAGCGGGTGCGTGCGTGGTACGGGCGGCGCGGGCTCCCGGCCTATGTGCAGACCGCGACCGGCGCTGCGGGCACCCAGGAGGAGCTGTGCGCCGAGCTGGAGGAGCGCGGCTGGCAGCGCGAGGTGTCGGCGCAGGTGCAGGTCGGCGGCCTGGCGCAGCTCGGCGATCTGGACGCGGACGTCACGCGGGTGCGGCTGGCGCGCACCGTCGACGAGGCGTGGCTGCGGCGTTACAACCGCGCCGGTGTGCCGGGGCCCCATGTGCTCCAGGTCCTGGGCAGCGGCCCTTCGGTGTGGTTCGCCTCGATACCGGGCACCGGGGAGGTGCCCGCGGCGATCGGCCGGTGTGTGGTCGACGGACGCTGGGCGGGCTTCATGGCCGTGGAGGTCGACCCCGAGAACCGCCGTCAGGGTCTTGCGACGGCGGTGATGGCGGCCTTGGCCCGCCGCGCGCTGGAGGAGGGCGCGTCGGCGGCCTGGCTCCAGGTGGAGGCGGACAACGAGGCGGCCCGGGCGCTGTACGGCGCGATGGGCTTCGCGGTCCATCACCACTACCACCACTTCCGCGCGGCGTAGACGGGTACGAAAAGCGTATGCAGCACGACGCGTGGCGGCAGCCCCGGCGGGAGCGGTTCGCCGAGGAGGCACGGGCCGAACGCCCCGACCTGGCCCTGTTGTGCCTGCTCATCGGCACACAGGCGGACCCCGCGCTGGACGAGGAGGGTATCGACGAGGCCCAGATCGAACTGGACCGCCTCGCGGGGGCGGTGCCGTACGGGCTCACCACACCGCAGGCCTGGGCGGCGGCACTGGCGGACCTGCTCGGCGGCCGCGAGGGCTTCCACGGCACGCCCGGCGACTACCAGCACCTTGAGTCCTCGCTGCTGCAAGAGGTGCTGCGCCGCCGCCGAGGCCTGCCGATCCTGCTCTCGGTGATCTGGACGGAGGTCGCCCGCCGGGCGGGCGGGCACGTGTACGGGGTCGCCCTGCCCGGCCACTTCGTGGTCGGCTTCGGCGACGCGGACGCGCAGGTGCTGGCGGACCCATTCGCCGCGGGCCGGCTGCTGACGGCCACGGACACCGAACTGCTCGTCACCAGCACCACGGGCGCGCCGCTGACCCCGTCGATGCTGACGCCCGCGGACCCGCTCGCGGTGGTCTCACGCATCCTGAACAACATCCGTGCCTGGGCGGCGCCCCGCCCGGAGCGCTCGGACGTCGCCCTGTGGGCGCTCGACCTGCTCCTCCTGCTCCCCGCGCACCCGGCCAGGCTGCGCTACGAGCGCGCCCAACTGCTGGTTCAGCGCGGTGATTTCGCGGCGGGCGCGGTGGAGATGGAGGCGTACGCGGATGTGGTGTCGGCGGTCGAGCCGACGGCGGCCGAAGCGATCAGGGGCCGGGCACGGGCGGCTCGGGCGATGCTGAACTGACGAGGGCGGGCCTCAGCGGAACTCGTGGACGACCTCGATCGGGCCGACGATGTGCGCGTTGAACTCGTCGAGCTCCTCGGCCGGCACCCACAGCTCCAGGATCGTCTCGCCGCCGGCCTGCTGCACGGGGTAGCGCGCGAGGAAGGCGGAGTCGACCTCGAAGCGTGTGACGAAGCCGGCGCCGTCGTATCTCACGTTCCAGTCGCGCGCGATGCGGACGGCGTAGTCCTCGTTCAGCACGGGATAGAAGATCGGCTGCTCGGGCAGGCGCGCGGGCCACGCCCGCCACCCCGACTCCCGTACGAGCTCCAGCTCGACGGGCCCGGTGGGACGCCAGAGGGTGGTGGTCGGGGCCGGGCGCGCGCTGGTCATGACGTCGCTTTCTGGGCGGCGGGCGGAGGTAGGGAGCCGAGCTCGGACGACAGCGCCGGGCCGGCCCGGGGACCGGGCGATTTCGACAGCGGCAAAGCCGCCGGCACGGTCCGTGTGCGAAGCCCCCGCCCGGGAGGAGCGGGCAGGGGCTTCGGTGTCGGTGGTGGCCGCTCAGCTCGGGTTGAGCGAGATGACCGCCGTGCGCTGCGCGGGCGTCTTGCCGCGCAGGGCGGGACCCATCGCCTGGGCCACGTCGTCCGCGGACACCTCGTGCTGCTTGCCGTCGCCCTTGGTGATCATGACACCGTCGAAGACGCCGTCCAGCAGCTGCTCGATGGCCTGCTTGTCGTAGACCTCGACCAGCCTTCCGTCGATCGCCTTCATCGAAAGGATCTGCGGCAGGGACTTCGCCGGGCCGAACTGGATGGACTTGCCACCCGCCTTGATCGTGATCAGGCCGGACATCGCGGGCTGGGCGAATTCCTTCATCGCCCGGTCCAGCTCCGTCTGCGTGATCGTCGGCTCGCGGGTGGCGACGGGCAGCTCCACCACGTTCGGCTTGCCCGTCTCGACCTGGGCGCGGTACGCGTCCTTGACCGAGATCACCGAGCGGCCGACGTCCAGGGTCTGGCCGGCCTTGCCCGGTACGGCGACCGCCTTGCCCGGCTCGAAGCGGATCGTGCCGTCGGTGGCCGAACCGGACGCGCCCGCGAGGTCCGCGAGCGCCACGCTCAGCTTCTCCTCGTCGACGAGGATGACGGGCTCGGCGACGCGTTCGCCGCCGAACAGGGAGCCGATCACCGACACGGGGTTGTAGTCGCTGCCCGCGGCGGCACGCACCGTCGCCTGGCTGTCCAGGGACAGGCCGGCCTTGTCCGGGCCGAGCTCCGCCTTCTTGCCGCCGACCGAGAGCTGGAGCGGCGTCCTGGCCCGCTCGCCGAGCGCCGCGTCGAGCTTGTTGACGGCCTCGTCCCGGGTGCCGCCGCCGATGTCGACGCCGAGGACCGTGGTGCTCTTGGGCACGTCGGAGTGGTTGAGCAGCAGACCCGCGCCGTACGCGATGCCGAGCACAGCGACCACGCCGACGCACGCGAGCATCAGCTTGGAGCGGCCCTTCCCGGCCGGCGCGGGCCGGGACGCGGGCGTCGGGTCCGCATGGGACACGGGGCCCGCCGGTCCGGCAGGACCGGCACCGGGTCCGGCCGGGAACTCCGGTGCGGAGAAGTCGGCATCCGGCCCGTGCGGGCCGTGGGACAGGTCCGCGTCGGGGCCGGCGCGGAGGCCGGAGTGCGGTCCGTCCAGCGTCGGGAACGGGGAGCGGTGCTCCTCGGGGACCACGGGGATGCCGCTGGTGAGCGTGTCACCGGAGACATAACCGCCGCCCGGTTCGGAGGCCGGATTCTGCGGCGTGAGCACCGCGGTGTCGTCGGACATCCGGGGTGCGACGCCGGGGCCGCCGGGCATCCCGCCCAGCGACATGTTCCCGGTGGCCGGGCCGGTCGTGGGACCCGCCGGCCCTGAGCGGCCGGGCGCGCCCGGAGGGCGTACGCCCAGCGGAGGCGTATTGCGGCCGGGAGCGAAGCCGTTGCCGCCCTGGCCGGGGACACCGCCGGGGCCGGGCTGCCCCGGAGCACCGCCCTGCCCGTGGCCCGGGGGAAAACCGTGGCCGGACTGACCCGGGGGGAAACCGTTGCCGGACTGGCCCGGGGCGAAACCGTTGCCGGACTGGCCCGCACCGGGCCGGCCGGGAGCGCTGCCCCGGCCGGGCTGGGGGCCGTCGGGGAAGTAGGGGGTTCCCGTGCCGGGGGGCGTGCCGTTGCCGGGGCGCGGTCGCGTGGGCAGGGCGGGCGCCGGACCGGCGTCCTCGGCGAGGGCCGCCAGGCCGGACTTGCGGGGTGCGCCGTCGTCCGCGCCGGGCCCGAAGGGACCACCGGCGCCGGAGCCGTTCGCACCGGGGCCGCCGACCGCAGCCGAGCCGTTCGCACCCGGGCCGCCCTGCGGCGAGGGCGCGGGCGTCGCGGACTTGCGCGGCGCGAACCAGTCGCTCGGCGCGGACTTCCCCTCGGCGGCCGGGGCCGGGGTCCCGGCCGTGTCCGGCGCCGCCGCGGGCCGCGGAACGCCGCCGGTGCGCTCGCTCTCGCGCTCGCCCGCGGCAGCGTCGGCGTCGGCCGCCGCGGCCCGCCCGGCGTCGGTGTCACTCATCGGCGTGCGCATCACGACGGGCGGGATCGGCCGTGATCCCGGGATGTTGATCCGGATCCGCGTCGTCAGCGTGGTCTCGGTCTTCTTCTCCTCCGGCTGCCGCGGGGAAGCGGCGCCGGTGCCCTCGTCCGGAGCGTCCTGCGTCGGATGCAGCGACGGATACTGGCGGGATCCGTACGGCGGAGTGCCCGAGGGGTACGCGGCGCCACCGCCCCCCTGGGGGCCGGAGGACGAACTGTCAGTTTCACGACTCAAAGCAGGTTCTCCCGGTTGGCTTCGCCGCCCGTTCTTACTGGATAGCTACTGCTGCGGGCGGCTCGGCGGCGCGCACCACCATACTGGCCACGGCCGACGGACACCCCGGGACCGCGGGAAGCGGTCCCGGCCGGCCCTTCGGCGCGCCATACGGGCGCGGCCGGTTCAGGGGCTTCCCGGCCCGTCGGTCGACCCACCCTAGGGGCACGCCGAACCGGCTGCGCGCTGGGGGTACGTGATGCGGCTACCCGCCAAGTCGGCCCGGCCCCCCGCCCGGTTGCGGCAGCCGCGACATGGTGGCGCAGATCACAGCCGCCGCCATGCCGCCGAGCATGTAGACGAGCGGCGCGATCCCGGAGGCGAACATGGCGTCACCCTCGGGGCGTCCGACGCTGAGCACGACGATGGCCAGCAGCCAGCCGACGGCGGACGCGGCCACGCCGAGCTGCGTCCCGGTGGCCCGCAGCGAGCCGTAGAACAGGGCGGCCGTGGCGGCCAGCGCGAGCATCAAGCCGCCCGGGAGCCAGGCGCCTTGGACCAGCGAGCCCGTGATGCCGACGACCGCGCCCAGGAGGGTGAGCCCGAGGTACGCGAGAGCGCGGCCGGGCCTCGGGGCGCGCACGAGGAGGGATCCCGGGACGGGTCCGGCCGCTCCGCCCTTACCGGCCGAACCGCTCTTTCCGGTCGTACCGCTCATGCGGTCACCCCCGAAGTTCCCTCAAGTCCCTCGGAATCCTCACCTCGTGAGACTCTCCCGAAGGGCGCGTTTGCCTCAAGTCCGCCCTCAAGTAGGCCCTCGCGTCCGCCTGCACGTCCACTCCCAGGGCCGCCCGGCGTGGCCTCCGGCTCTGCCAGGCCCGCGAACAGGTCGTGCTCGCGCTCACCCGCCGGCGCGGCGGGGCCGCCCGTGACCAACTGGTAGTACTCCGTGGCGAACAGCGGCTGCGCGAGGTCGTTGGAGAGCGCGAAGACGTCGCCGTCCACCACGATCTGGGTGGCATGCGCGCGCATCGCGGCCGCCTTGCGCTCCGCGTACCCGGAGCCGTCGATCTCCGTGGTGATCTCGGTGTCCTCCACCACACCCGGAATGTCGCCGGTCTCGGCGATGCCGGGGAAGTCCGTCCCCGTGGCGCGCAGCCGGGCGAACGCCTCCTCGGCGGCCGACCGTGGGACCCGGTTCCAGTAGATCTTGGCGATGGTGTGCGGGGTGCCGAGGTCGCGCCGGTAGGCGGGCTCGGCGGCCAGCTCGGCGGCGCGCATCGCGACGCGGTGGGTCTGGATGTGGTCGGGGTGGCCGTACCCCCCGTCGGGGTCGTACGTCACCATCACCTGGGGGCGTACGGCGCGGACGACCTCGACCAGATGCGCGGCGGCCTCGTCCACGTCGGTGTTCCAGAACGCGCCCTCGCGGTGGTTCTGCTCGACGCCCATCATCCCGGAGTCGCGGAACCGGCCCTGCCCGCCGAGGAAGCGGTGGTCGCTGACGCCGAGCTCCTTCATCGCGGCGGCCAGTTCGCCCGCGCGATGGGGGCCGAGCCGGTCCTCCCGGTCGGGCGCGAGATGCGCGAGAGCGGCCGGAATGACCTCGCCCTCCTCGCCCAGGGTGCAGGTCACCAGGGTGACCAGGGCGCCGGAGGCCGCGTACCGGGCCATCGTGGCGCCGTTGTTGATCGACTCGTCGTCCGGGTGCGCATGCACCAGGAGCAGACGACGGGCGGGAAGATCCTTCATACCGAACAGACTAGGCCGTGCGGTCCAGCGGTCGGCTCAGAACTTGATGCCTCCGATCATTCCCGCCACATTCGTGGTCAGCTCCGTGATCGTCGGAGCCACGGAGGAGCTGGCGAGGTAGAACCCGAGCAACACGCAGACCATCGCATGTCCGCCCTTCAACCCGGCTTTCCGGATCAGCAGGAAGACGACGATCGCCAGCAGCACCACCGCCGAAATCGAGAGTGCCACGGCGGTTCACCTCCACAGATATTCGGTAGGGACGGTCCAGTCGCATGTGCCAGGGGGGTCATACCCATCTTGCGCTACGGATCATAACTATCCGTGCGTACGCATCGATCGGTGCACGGCAGCACATGGGGGCGCACAAGCGCGGCTCCGGTGCCCTAGGTTCGGTGCCATGACAGCGACGCAGCAGCTCTCCTTCCCGCGTCAGTCGGCGCGGACCCAGCGCTTCACTCTCGGCGCTCCGCGGTCCTTCACGGTCTCGCCGGACGGTTCGCGGGTCGTCTTCCTGCGATCGGCGTCCGGTACGGACCGGACCGGCCTGCTCTGGGTGCTCGACCTCGACGACGCCGGGCCCCGGGAACGGCCGGCCGCCGATCCGCGCGAGCTGCTCGGCGGCTCGGCGGAGCACCTGCCGGCCGAGGAGCGGGCACGGCGCGAGCGGAGCCGTGAGGGGTCGGCGGGGATCGTCGGCTACGCGGTGGACCAGGCGGTCGAGTTGGCGGCGTTCTCCCTGTCCGGGCGGCTCTTCGCGGCCGAACTGCGGGCCGGTACGGCGCGTGAACTGACCACCGCCGGGCCGGTGATCGATCCCCGGCCGTCCCCCGACGGGCGGCACATCGCGTACGTCGCCCGAGGAGCGCTGCGGGTGACGGGCGCCGAGGGCGACGAGGACCGTGCGCTGGCGGAGCGGGGGGACGGGAACGCGTCCTGGGGTCTGGCCGAGTTCATCGCCGCCGAGGAGATGGGGCGTTCGCGCGGCTTCTGGTGGTCGCCGGAGTCCGACCGGCTGCTCGTCGCGCGGGTGGACGACCGGGAGGTGCGGCGCTGGTGGATCGCGGACCCGGCGCATCCGGACCGTGAGCCGACCGAGGTCGCCTACCCGGCGGCCGGGACGCCCAACGCCGATGTCCGCCTGCACTTCGTCACCTTGGACGGCCGGCACACCGAGGTCGAGTGGGACCGCGCGCGCTTTCCGTACCTCGCACGGGTGCACTGGTCGGCCGCCGGCCCGCCGCTGCTGCTGGTGCAGTCCCGGGACCAGTGCACACAGCTGTATCTGGCGGTCGACCCGGAGACGGGCGGCACGCGGACGGTGCACGTGGACGAGGATCCGGCGTGGCTGGAACTGTCCCCCGGGGTCCCCGCCTGGGCCCCCGAGTCGTCGTACGCGCACGATTTCGGCGGCGGGCGCCTGGTGCGGATCGCCGACGAGGGGGGTGCGCGGGTGCTCGCGGTGGGCGACCGGGTGCTGACCGGCGCGCAGCTCCAGCTGCGGGCCGTCCTGGACATCGGCGAGAGCGACGTCCTGGTGTCGGCGGCGGCCGGTGCCGAGGCCACGGCCCCGGAGATCGGCGAGATCCATGTGTACCGGGTCAACGAGCTGGGTGTGGAGCGTGTCTCTCAGGAGCCGGGAGTGCACGGGGCGGTCCGCTCGGGCGGCGTGACGGTCCTCGCGTCGTCGGCGACCGGGACGAGCGGGGCGAAGGGGGCGAATGTACGCGTACTGCGGGACGGCAAGCAGATCGCCGAGGTCGCCTCGTACGCGGAGCGGCCGGTGCTCACGGCCCGCCCGCGGCTGTTCGAGTCGGGCGAGCACCGGATTCCGTGCGCGGTGCTCCTGCCCTCCGGCCACCGGGAGTCGGACGGTCCGCTGCCGGTGCTGCTCGATCCGTACGGCGGGCCGCACGGTCAGCGGGTGCTCGCCGCGCACCATCCGTATCTGACCTCGCAGTGGTTCGCGGACCAGGGCTTCGCGGTGATCGTCGCGGACGGGCGGGGCGCGCCCGGCCGGTCCCCCGCGTGGGAGAAAGCGGTCAAGAACGCGTTCACGCTGACGCTCGACGACCAGATCGAGGCACTGCACGGGCTGGCCGGATCGCAACCGCTGGATCTGGACCGGGTGGCCATCCGCGGCTGGTCCTACGGCGGCTACCTGGCGGCGATGGCCGTGCTGCGCCGCCCGGACGTCTTCCACGCGGCGGTGGCGGGTGCGCCGGTGACGGATCTGCGGCTGTACGACACGCACTACACGGAGCGGTATCTGGGCGATCCGGCCGCGCAGCCAGAGGTGTACGAGGCCAACTCCCTCGTGGGCGACGACGGTCTGACGGTGGCGGAGACACCGCACCGGCCGATGATGATCATCCATGGTCTGGCGGACGACAATGTGGTGGTCGCCCACTCGCTGCGGCTGTCGTCGGCGCTGCTGGCCGCGGGCCGGCCGCATGAGGTGCTGCCGCTCACGGGCGTGACCCATATGACTCCGCAGGAGCAGATCGCGGAGAACCTGCTGCTGCTCCAGGTGGACTTCCTGAAGCGGTCGCTGGGGCTCGCCTGACGGGCGTCCCTACCAGCCCGGCGGCGGGGACGACGGGGGCCGGGGAGGCGTGTACGGCCCTCCGGCCGCCGGAGGGCCGCTGCCGGGGCGGGGGTATCCGTAGCCGCCGGGTGGCGGTGGCGGTGGCGGTGGCGGTGGCGGACAACCGTACGCGGGCGGCGCGCAGGGCTCCTCCTCGCCGCGCCGCAGCAGCGCGACGAGCAGCACGGCGCCCGCTGCCGACTCGAACAGCCAGGTGGCGACGAGCAGTTGGCTCTCCAGGCCGAGGTCCACGAACCGGTCGAACAGCTTCTGCCGCAGGGCGAAGCCCAGCCCCACCGCGCCGTCGGCCGCGATCAGGACAGCCGCGACAGCCCCCAGCGTCCTGGTGTGCACGGCCTGGAAGAGCCCGCCGACGGCCGCGACGAGCGCGAGGACGGCGACCACGGCGGCAAGCCAGGCCGAGGGCGGCTGAAGGAGCAGCACCGGCGCCTGTTCCCCACCCGTGAAGCGGTCGAGGTAGGCATCGGCGCCCGCCGTGTACGCCCAGCGGACCTGCCAGGCCACGGTGACCGCACCGGCCGTGCCCAGCAGCAGGAAGGCAAGGACCGCGACCGATTGGGCGGGCCTGGTCGGGGTGCGCGGCTGCGGGACGCCCGTGCTGAGCCGCGGGCCCCGGTCGTCGCCGTGGTCCCCGGCGGCTCTGCGTCCGGCGACGGCCGTGATGAGAAGCCCGACGCCGAGTCCCAGAGCGGCGAAAGCGCTGTACAGCGCCCGGGTGCGCAATGCGTCGGTGGCCTGGAGGTCCATGTAGGGCGCGGTGAGCACCCACAGGGAGGGCAGCCGGATGCCGAGGGTGACCACTCCGGCGGCCACCAGCGCGGACGCCGCCACCGGTGAGCGCGGTGCACAGACGGCCACGGCCGCGTACACCAGCAGCAGCACCGGGTCGGCGATCGTCGTCGTCAGCGGGGTCACGCCCCTGCCGCGCAGGTCTCCCGCCCAGAACCCCCACAGATCGGCGGGGTCCTGGGCGGTGAGAAGGTCCCTGAGGATCCATGCTCCGGCGATCAGCGCGAGCAGGGCGGCGAGCGCCGCTCCCGTGATCCGAGCCCCCTGTGTAAGGGTCACGTCCACGATCCTGCATCCGCGCCGGACGCCGGACAAGGGCACGGAAGCCTGCGAACGGGCGCGGCGGGACGGGGCGGGGCGGGGCGGGCGGCCGACCGGGGTCATATGGCGAGACCCCGGCCGGCCAACGGCACCCGCACGGCCGTACGCTGTTCAGCCTGACGCGTTCGTATATCGGAGTTGCGACAGTCAAGTTGCCGGTGTGTTAACGAATTTGATGCGCATTTATCACGCCTTGCACCCCACCTTGACGGAGTGTCAGGCAAGCTCCGCGGCGAAGTGACACGCCGAAGAGTGCCGCACGGGCCCCTCGGTCGTCCGCAGATGCGGGGGCACCGCGAGCAGCGGCACCTCCAGCGCGCAGCGCTCCTGCGCCTTCCAGCACCGGGTGCGGAACCGGCAGCCCGAGGGGATGTTCGTCGGCGACGGCACGTCCCCGGTGAGGATGATCCGCTGCCGGCTCTCGCGCGCCTCGGGGTCCGGGACCGGCGCGGCCGACAGCAGCGCCTGGGTGTACGGGTGGGTGGGGTGGTCGTAGATCTCGGCGTCCTTGCCGATCTCCACCACGCGTCCCAGGTACATCACGCCGACCCGGTCGGAGATGTGCCGCACGATCGACAGGTCGTGGGCGATGAAGACATAGCTCAGCGAGAACTGGCTCTGCAGCTGGTCCAGCAGGTTGATGACCTGCGCCTGCACCGACACGTCCAGCGCGGAGACCGGTTCGTCGGCCACGATGATCTCGGGCCGCAGCGCGAGCCCGCGCGCGATGCCGATGCGCTGGCGCTGGCCGCCGGAGAACTGGTGCGGGTAGCGGTTGATGTACTCGGGATTGAGACCCACGACGTCCAGCAGCTCCTGCACCTTCTGCCGGCGCGAACCCTTGGGCGCGACCTCGGGGTGGATCTCGTACGGCTCGCCGATGATGTCGCCGACCGTCATACGGGGGTTGAGCGAGGTGTACGGGTCCTGGAACACCATCTGGATGTTGCGGCGCACGGCCTTCAGCGCGCGCCCCGACAACGTGGTGACGTCCTCGCCCTTGTACCGGATGGAGCCGGACGTGGGCTGCTCCAGATGGACGAGCATCTTGGCGAGCGTCGACTTCCCGCAGCCCGACTCCCCCACGATGCCGAGCGTCTCGCCCGCGATCAGGTCGAGGTCGACGCCGTCGACCGCCTTGACCGCGCCGACCTGCTTCTTGAACAGGACGCCGCGGGTGAGCGGGTAGTGCTTGTACAGGTCACGTACCTCAAGGATCGCCTCAGCCATTGAGGGCCTCCTCCCAGAAGTGGCACGCGCTGCCGCGTTCACTGTTCACCTCGTACAGCGGAGGCACGTCCGTGCGGCACACGTCCCGCGCCAGCGGGCAGCGCGGGTGGAACGCGCATCCGGGCGGAATGTGCATCAGGTTGGGCGGCAGGCCCTTGATCGCGTAGAGCTCCCGGCCCTTCTGGTCCAGCCGCGGGATCGACTCCAGCAGGCCCTTGGTGTACGGGTGGGCGGGTGCCTTGTAGATGTCGTGGACCGGGGCGGACTCGACGATCCGGCCCGCGTACATCACGGCGATCCTGTCGGCGACGTCGGCGACGACGCCGAGGTCGTGGGTGATCAGGATGAGCCCCATGTCGAGTTCGCGCTGGAGCTCGGCGAGCAGGTCCATCACCTGGGCCTGGACGGTGACGTCGAGGGCGGTGGTGGGCTCGTCGGCGATGATCAGGTCCGGCCCCAGGGAGAGCGCCATCGCGATCATGATGCGCTGGCGCATACCTCCCGAGAACTGGTGGGGATACTGCCCGACGCGTTCCTTCGCGGCCGGGATGCGCACGCGGTCCATCAGCTCGATCGCCTTGGTCTTCGCGTCCTTCTTCGACAGGCCCTGGTGCACGACGAACATCTCGCCCAGCTGGTCCCCGACGCTGAGCACCGGGTTCAGCGAGGAGAGCGCGTCCTGGAAGATCATGGCCATCTCCGCGCCCCTGAGCTTCCGCCGCTCGTCCTCGCCGAGCGTCAGCAGGTCCCGTCCTTTGAAGAGGATCTCGCCGCCGGCGATCCTGCCGGGCGGCATGTCCAGGATCCCCATGACGGCCTGGGCTGTGACGGACTTGCCCGAGCCCGACTCACCGAGCACGGCGAGCGTCTCGCCCGCGTCCACGCTGTAGCTGACGCCGTTAACGGCCTTGGCGACACCGTCGCGGGTGCGGAACTCCACGTGCAGACCACGGACTTCGAGCAGCGTCGCGGCCTCGGCGGGCGGCACTGCGGATGTGACGGACGCGGCGGACAAGGCGGACACCTCCTAACGCAGCTTGGGGTCGAGGGCGTCGCGCACCGCGTCGCCGAGCATGATGAACGCGAGCACCGTCACAGCGAGCGCACCGGCCGGCCAGAGCAGCATGTGGGGGGCGTTGCGGATGTACGGAGAGGCGGCGGAGAGGTCGATGCCCCAGGAGACGGTGGGCGGTTTGAGGCCGACGCCGAGGAAGGACAGCGTCGCCTCCAGCGCGATGTACGTGCCGAGCGCGATGGTCGCGACGACGATCACCGGAGCGACGGCGTTGGGCGCGATGTGCCGCAGCAGCATCCGGGTGTGGGAGGCGCCGAGCGCGCGGGCCGCCTGCACGTAGTCGTTCTGCTTCGCGGTGATGACCGAGCCGCGGGCGATACGGGAGATCTGCGGCCACCCCAGCAGCACCATGAAGCCGACGACGGGCCACACGGTGGTGCTGGTGACGACGGACAGCAGCACCAGGCCGCCGAGCACCACCGGGATGCCGAAGAAGACGTCCGTCAGCCGGGACAGGACCGCGTCCAGGGCGCCGCCGAAGAATCCGGCGAGACCGCCGAGAACGGACCCGAGCAGGGCCACGCCCAGGGTGGCGCAGACGCCGACGGTGACGGAGGCCCGCGCGCCGTAGACGGTACGGGTGTAGACGTCGCAGCCCTGGCCGTTGAAGCCGAAGGGGTGGCCCGGCTGGGAGCCCTCCTGGGCCTTGGCGAGGTCGCACGCGAGCGGGTTTCCCGAGGCGATCAGCGAAGGCCACAGCGAGATGACGATCAGGAAGAGGATGACGAGGGCGGAAACGATGAAGACGGGGTTGCGCCGCAGGTCGCGCCAGGCGTCGGACCACAGGCTGCGGGGCTTGCCCGAAGGCCCGGTGCCCTCGGGCCCGCCGGGAGTCTTCTCCAGGGTCTCGCCCTCGCTCATGGCGAGGTCGGTCACTCCGCCGGCTCCCCCGGCCACGAGGGCGGAGTCCTGATAGGGGCTCTGCTGCTCAGGCATACCGGATCCTCGGGTCGAGAACGGCGTACAGGAGGTCGACCAGCAGGTTCGCCACCAGGAAGACGATGACGAGCACGCTGACGAAGCCCACGACGGTCTGCGTGTTCTGGCGCAGGATCCCCTGGTAGAGCTGGTAGCCCACGCCGTGGATGTTGAAGATCCGCTCGGTGACGATCGCGCCGCCCATCAGGGCGCCGATGTCGGTGCCGATGAACGTGACGACCGGGATGAGCGAGTTCCGCAGCAGGTGGCGGCGGATGACACGCCCCCGGGACAGTCCCTTGGCCTTGGCTGTGCGGACGTAGTCGGAGCGGGCGTTCTCGGCGATGGAGGTACGGGTGAGGCGGGTGACGTAGGCGAGGGAGACCGAGGCCAGGACCAGGCCGGGCACGATCAGCTCGTCGAGCCGCGCGCCGGAGGAGACGGACGGGTCGACGACTGCCCACTTGTAGCCGAGCAGCAGTTGCAGCAGCAGGCCGGTGACGAAGGTGGGCACCGAGATGACGACGAGGGTCAGCAGCAGCACCGAGGTGTCGACGGGGCGGCCCCGGCGCAGCCCGGTGACGACGCCGAGGGTGATGCCGATGACGATCTCGAAGACGATGGCCACGAGGGTCAGCCGAATGGTGACCGGGAAGGCCTCGCCCATCAGCTCGGTGACCTTCTGCCCGTTGAACGCGGTGCCGAAGTCGCCGGTGAAGACGTTGCCCATGTAGGTCAGGTATTGCTGCCACACCGGCTTGTCGAGTCCGAACTCCCCGCGCAGCTGGGCGGCGGTCGCCGGGTCGCACTGGCGGTCCCCGCACAGGCCGGCGATGGGGTCGCCCATGACGTTGACCATGAGGAAGATCAGCAGGGTGGCGCCGACGAAGACCGGGATCATCTGCAGCAGACGCCGGATCACATAACGTCCCATGAAGAGCTCCGGGGGTCGTGGGAAGGGTGACGGCCCGGCACAGTGTGCGCGCCGGGCCGGGTGCTTCCGCCGTCAGTCGACCTTGATCTCGTTGTAGACCGGGACACTGAAGGGGTTGAGGGCCACGCCGGAGATGCGCTCCGAGTAGCCGGCGCTGCCGTTCTGGTACCAGAGCGGGATGGCGGCCATCTCGTCCCGTACGACCTCCTCGGCCTGCTTGAACGTCTCCACGGCCCTGGTCTGGTCGCTCTCGGCGTTGGCCCGGTCGACGAGGTCGTCGAACTTCTTGTTGGTCCACTTGCCGTCGTTGGACGAGGCGTTGGTGTAGTAGAGCGGTTGCAGGAAGTTCTGGATCAGGGGGTAGTCCATCTGCCAGCCCGCTCGGAAGGGACCGGGCATCTTCTTCTCGCCGATCTTGTTGCGGAAGTCGGCGAAGGTGCCGACCGGGCGGCCGACGCAGGCCCGGTCGTTGCCGAGGGCGTTGTTGATGGAGTTGCACACGGCGTCGACCCAGTCCTTGTGGGAGCCGGTGTCCGCGTTGTACGTGATCTTGACCTGGCCGCCGGGGATGCCGCCGCCTTCCGCGATCAGCCGCTTCGCCTCGGCCGGGTCGTATTCGCAGGCCTCGCCGCACAGCGCGTGGTCGGAGCCGCCCTCCGGGCCGAGCACCGGGGAGGTCCAGTCCTTCGCGGGGGTGCGGGTCTTGTGGAAGATGGTGTCGGTGATCTGCTGCCGGTTGATCGCCATGGACAGGCCCTTGCGGACCACCGCCCCGTCAGGGGTGTTCCACGCCTTGTCGTAGAAGGGGAAGGCGAGGGTCTGGAGGATGCCGGCGGGCTCGTTGATGTAGCGGTCGCCGAGGTCGGCCCGGACGTTCTTGAGCTGGGCGGCGGGGACGTCGTCGACGAGGTCGATGTTGCCGGCGATCAGGTCCGTGTAGGCGGTGTTGTTGTCCGTGTAGACGATGAGGTCGATGCCGCCGTTCTGCGCCTTGTCCGGCCCGTTGTACGCGTCCCAGCGGCGCAGCTCCGCCTTGGAGCCCTTCTTGTAGGACTGGAGCATGTACGGGCCGTTGCCGACGGGCTTGGCGAGCCAGGCGTCGTGGTCGTCGAAGAAGGCCCTGGGCAGCGGCGCGAAGGCGGAGTAGCCGAGAGTGTCCGGCCAGGTGGAGAACTTCTGGGAGAGCTTGACGGTGAAGGTGCGGTCGTCGACGACCTTCAGGCCGGACATGGTCTCGGCGCGGGCGGTGCCGCTGGCGGGGTGGACCTGCTCGTATCCCTCGATGTAGCCGAAGAAGTACGCGTTCTTCTGATTGTTCTTCAGGTGGGCGCCGTAGTTCCAGGCGTCGACGAACGACCTCGCGGTGACCTTCTCGCCGTTGCTGAAGGTCCAGCCGTCCTTGAGGGTGACGGTGAAGTTGACGGAGTCGGTGGTCTCGATCCGCTCGGCCAGCATGTCGGTGGCGGCACCCGTCTTCGGGTCGTACTTCTTCAGACCGCGGAAGATCATGTCGAGGACCTTGCCGCCCTGCACCTCATTGGTGTTGGCGGGCTCCAGCGGGTTCTGCGGGTCGGTCCAGGAGGATGTGACGATCCCGTCGGCGCCACCAGCTCCGCTGTTGCCCCCACCGCCGCAGCCCGTCGCCACCAGGGCGACGACGGCGGCACATGCGGCCCACTTGGCGTGCGTGGCTCCACGCATGGGGTTCCTCCCGTGTCATCGGCATGATCTAGGACCGAATATCACCCCATAGCGGATCTAACGCACTTTCAGGGCGTCCGGGTGGACGGTACGGCTGCCGCGAGAGTGACCCTCCTGGGTGTCGACGGCATGGTGCAGGGTCATCCCGTGCGCCTCGTACCGGGCGAGGCCCCGCGACTCGTTCACCCGTCCGGCCATCGCCTTCCCCTACGACAAGGCCCCGCCCGCCGCGGTGCGGCAGACGGGGCCCGATGTGCCCACGGCTCACGAATGCGCGTGGACGACGTCCTTCTCCTCGGCGAAGTGGCACGCCGACTCGTGCGCGGCCGGGGAGTCCGAGCCCTTGAAGCGCTCAGGGACCGCCAGCAGCGGCACCTCGGTGGCGCACTTGTCCTCGGCCTTCCAGCACCGGGTGCGGAAGCGGCAGCCCGACGGCGGGTTGGCCGGGGACGGGACGTCACCGGTGAGGATGATCCGCTCGCGGCCCTCACGGGCCTCCGGGTCGGGGACCGGGACCGCCGACAGCAGCGCCTGGGTGTAGGGGTGCGTCGGGTGGTCGTAGATCTGCGTGTCGGTGCCGATCTCGGCCATCTTTCCGAGGTACATGACGCCGACCCGGTCCGAGATGTGCCGGACGATCGACAGGTCGTGGGCGATGAAGATGTAGGACAGGTTGAACTCGTCCTGCAGCTTCTCCATCAGGTTGATGACCTGTGCCTGGACCGACACGTCCAGCGCGGAGACCGGCTCGTCGCAGATGATGATCTCGGGGTTGAGCGCGAGCCCACGGGCGATGCCGATGCGCTGGCGCTGTCCGCCGGAGAACTGGTGCGGGTAGCGGTGGATGTACTCGGGGTTGAGACCCACGACGTCCAGCAGTTCCTGCACCCTGCGGCGCCGGTCGCCCTTCGGGGCCACCTCGGGGTGGATCTCGAAAGGCTCGCCGATGATGTCGCCGACCGTCATACGGGGGTTGAGCGAGGTGTACGGGTCCTGGAACACCATCTGGATGTTGCGGCGCACGGCCTTCAGCGCGCGCCCCGACAGCTTGGTGATGTCCTGGCCCTTGTAGAAGACCTCACCCGCGGTCGCGGACTCGAGCGTCATCAGCAGCTTGGCGACCGTGGACTTCCCGCAGCCGGACTCACCGACGATGCCGAGCGTCTCCCCCTGGTAGAGGTCGAAGGAGATCCCGTCCACGGCCTTGACCGCGCCGACGTGCTTCTTGAAGAGGATGCCCTGGGTCAGCGGGAAGTGCTTGACCAGGTTGCGCACCTGGAGGATCGGCTCACCGCGCTCGACCGTGGCGTCGAGTGCGGCCACGGCCGCCTCCTCGGTGGCCGCCTCGACGGTCTCCACCTCGGTGACGTTGGGAGTCGCGTCCACGGCCTCGTCGATCTTCTTGAGCTCAGCCATGGATCGTCTCCTTCCAGAAGTGGCACGCGCTGCCGCGGCCCGCCAGCTCGGTGCCGTCCTGCTCGGTCACCGGCGCCAGCGCCGGGATCTCGGTGCGGCAGATGTCGTCCGCCTTGGGGCAGCGCGGATTGAAGGCGCAACCGGTGGGGATCTTGAGCAGGTTGGGCGGCAGGCCCTTGATCGCGTACAGCTCCTGGCCCTTCTGGTCCAGGCGCGGGATCGAGTCGAGCAGACCCCGGGTGTAGGGGTGCGCCGGCCGCTTGTAGAGCTCGTGCACCGGGGCGGTCTCGACGATCCGGCCCGCGTACATCACGGCGATCTTGTCCGCGACGTCGGCGACGACGCCGAGGTCGTGGGTGATCAGGATCAGACCCATGTTGTACTCACGCTGGAGCTCCGCGAGCAGGTCCATGACCTGCGCCTGGACGGTGACGTCCAGGGCGGTCGTCGGCTCGTCGGCGATGATCAGGTCCGGCTCCAGGGCCAGCGCCATGGCGATCATGATGCGCTGGCGCATACCGCCGGAGAACTGGTGCGGGTAGTCGCCGACCCGGGCCCTGGCGGCGGGGATCTTCACCCGGTCCATCAGCTCGATGGCCTTGGCCTTGGCGTCCTTCTTTGACAGGCCCTCGTGCACCCGGAACATCTCGCCGAGCTGGTAGCCGACGGACAGCACCGGGTTGAGCGAGGACAGCGCGTCCTGGAAGATCATGGCGATCTTGCGGCCGCGGATCTTCCGGCGCTCCTCGTTGCTCATGGTGAGCATGTCCTGGCCGCGGAAGAGGATCTGGCCCTTGGGGATGCGGCCGGGCGGCATGTCGAGGATGCCCATGACGGCCTGGGCCGTCACGGACTTGCCGGAGCCGGACTCGCCGAGGACGGCGAGCGTCTCGCCCGCGTCCACGCTGTAGTTGACGCCGTTCACGGCCTTGGCGACACCGTCACGTGTGTGGAACTCCACGTGCAGGTCGCGGACTTCGAGCAGTGCGCCCTCGTAGTCCCCGGAGCTCCGGGGCGCGGGGACGTCCGCTGTTTTGTCGATGATGGTCACGTACGCCTCCCTCAGCGCATCTTCGGGTCGAGGGCGTTGCGTACCGCATCGCCGAACATGAGGAACGAGAGCACCGTGATCGAGACCATCACCGATGGGACGATCAGCACGAACGGCGCGTTGCGCAGCTGCTCACGGCCGCTGGAGACGTCCACGCCCCACGAGACCGTCGGATCGGCGAGGCCGACACCGAGGTAGGACAGCGTGGCCTCGGCCGCGATGTAGCCGCCGAGCGCGATCGTCGCGACGACGATGATCGGGGCGAGTGCGTTGGGCAGCACGTGCTTGAACAGGATGCGGGTGGTCGAGGCGCCGAGCGCCTTGGCCGCCACCACGTAGTCGGCCTGCTTGACGGTGATGACCGCGCCGCGGGCGACACGGGCGATCTGGGTCCAGCCGAGGAAGACCAGGGCGAGGATGACGACCCAGATGGCACGCTTCTCGAAGCTGGTGAGGACCACGAGGGCACCGAGCATGAACGGGATGCCCATGAAGATGTCGGTGAGCCGCGACAGCAGGGTGTCGGTGATGCCGCCGAAGTAGCCGGCCAGCATGCCGACGATCGTGCCGAGGACCGTCACCAGGACGGTGACGCCGACACCGACGACGATCGAGGCGCGGGCGCCGTAGATGACACGCGCGTAGATGGAGCGGCCCTGGCCGTCGTAGCCGAACCAGTCCGGGGCGAAGAAGTGGCTCCAGTTCGGCTGCTGCAGGAAGTGGTTGGCGAGGTCGGCGTCACGCGGCGAGGCCGACGTGAACAGACCCGGGAACGCTGCGATGACCAGCAGCAGCAGGATCATCCCGGCGGAGACCAGGAACAGGGGGTTGCGGCGCAGGTCGCGCCAGGCGTCGGACCACAGGCTGCGCGCCTTGTCCGGCTTGGGAGCCTGGACGGTGAGCGCGGTGTCCGGCGCGGCGGCGGTCGTGTCCTCGGCGGTCGCGGTGGACGCCGCGGTGGCGGCGGTCTTCTCAGGCATACCGGATCCTCGGGT
This sequence comes from Streptomyces sp. ISL-10, assembly GCF_018614575.1. GTDB lineage: Bacteria > Actinomycetota > Actinomycetes > Streptomycetales > Streptomycetaceae > Streptomyces. The sequence continues at coordinate 169,753 of NZ_JAGGOJ010000007.1, read as the reverse complement.
CCAGGACCGCGTAGAGCAGGTCGACGAGCAGGCTGGCGAGCAGGTAGACGAGGACGATCAGCGAGGCGATGCCGACGACCGTGGCGCCCTCGCGGCGGAACAGCGCCTCGTAGATGGCGTCACCGACGCCCTGCACGTTGAAGATGCCCTCGGTGACGATCGCGCCCGTCATCAGGTTGCCGATGTCGGTGCCGAGGAAAGTGACCACCGGCACAAGGGAGTTGCGCATCAGGTGGACGCCGACGATGCGGCGGCGCGGCAGACCCTTGGCGACGGCGGTGCGCATGTAGTCCGCGCGCAGGTTCTCCGCCATCGAGGTGCGGGTCAGACGTGCCACGTACGCGAGGGAGAGCGACCCGAGGACGATGGCCGGCAGCAGCAGGTCGCCGAAGCTCTCGGAGTCCTGCACGGTCGGCGTGGTCAGCCCCCACTGGAAGGCGAAGAGGTACTGCATCAGGTAGCCCAGCACGAAGGAGGGCATCGAGATGAGCACGAGGGTCAGGCCGAGAAGGCCGCGGTCGCGCACCGATTCGGGCTTCAGGCCCGCGACGATGCCGAGGGCGATGCCGACGATCACGGTGAAGCTGAACGCGAAGAGGGTCAGCCGGATGGTGACGGGGAATGCCTGGCCGATGATGTCGGCGATGGGGCGCTGGCTGGCGATCTCCGTACCGAAGTCGCCCTGCAGCAGGCCCCCGAGGTAGTTCAGGTACTGCTGCCACAGGGGCAGGTCGAGACCAAGATCCTCGCGGATCGAGGCGACGATCGCGGGATCGAACGCCTGGTCTCCCATGAGCGCTCTTACGGGGTCGCCGGGGAGCGCGAACATCATGGCGAAGATCAGAAAGGTTGACCCGATGAACACCGGGATCATCTGGAGCAGTCGTCGTGCGACGTAGCGCCCCATAGGTGCCTCCGTGAGGGGTTAACGCGGTCGGGGGCGTGCCTGTGCAGCAGGGCGCGCCTGTGCAGCAGGGCGCCCCCGGACCACCGCCGCCGCCGGATGACCGACGGCGGCGGGTGATGGCCGAGTGGGGATAAGGCCCGTCAAGCGCTGAGCGCTTACTTGACGGTGACTCCGGTGAGCTCGAGGTCGCCGTGGAAGTCCACCGCGACGTTGTCGACGCCCTTGCCGTGGCCACCGTTGATGCGGTAGTACCAGAGCGGGATCGCCGGCATCTTCTCGAGCAGCTTCTTCTCGACCTCCTGGTAGCCCTTCACGGACTCTTCCAGGGAGCTGGCCTTGTCGGCCTCCGCCATCATCTTGTCGATCTCGGCGTCGTTGAAGCGACCGTTGTTCGCCTCGGCCTTGGAGTTGTAGAGCTCCTTGATGAAGTTGACGTTGACCGGGTAGTCGGCCACCCAGCCACCGCGGTACATCGACTTCACCTGGTCGTTGTCACGGGCCTCCAGGTCCGTGGCGAAGTCCGGCTTGGCGTCGCCGACACAGTCGACACCGGTCGCCTTGCGGATGGACTCGCAGACCGCGGTCACCCACTCCTTGTGGCCACCGTCGGCGTTGTACTGGATCATGATCTTGTTACCGGGGACGCCGCCGCCCTCGGTGACAAGCTGCTTCGCCTTGGTGGGGTTGTACGTGAAGACGTCCGTGCCCAGGTCCTGGTTGCCCTTGACCTGCGGCGGCGTGAAGCTCGTCGCGGGGGTACGGGTGTTGTTCAGGACGGTCTTGGTGATCGTCTCACGGTCGATCGCCATGGACAGACCCTGGCGGACCTTGGGGTCCATGTCCTTGAACGTCGCGGAGTAGAACGCCGGGACGAGCGTCTGGATCGCCGCGTACGGCTGCTCGATGGCGCCGTCGCCGAGGTCCTGCTTGTACTTCGGCAGGTCGGTCGGGCCGACCTGGCGGATGATGTCCAGGTTGCCGGAGACGACGTCCTGGTACGCGGCCTCGACGGTCGCGTAGTTCTTGAACTGGATGCCCTTGTTCTGCGCCTTGTTCGGACCCTGGTAGTCAGGGTTCGCGGCGACCTGGATGAGCTTCTTGTGGGTCCACTTCTCGAACTTGTACGGGCCGTTGCCGACGGGCTTCTGGCCGAACGCCTTCGGGTCGTCGTAGAAGACCTTGGGCAGCGGGGCGAACGTGGCGTAGCCCAGCTTGTAGTTGAAGTACGGGACCTTCTCGGTCAGCTCGATCGTGAAGGTGGTGTCGTCCACGACCTTCAGACCCGACATCTTGTCGGACTTCGGGTCACCCTTCTCGGGGTGCACGTCGGCGTAGCCGGCGATGTCGCTGAACCAGAAGCTGTTCTGCTGCTTGTTCTTGACGTTGGCGTACCAGTTCCACGCGTCCACGTAGGACTGCGCGGTGACGGCCTCTCCGTTGTGGAACTTCCAGCCCTGCTTGAGCTTCACGGTCCAGGTCTTGGAGTCTTCCGTCTCCACGGACTCGGCGTTCGTGTAGACGATGTTGCCCTTGGCGTCGAAGTCCAGCAGCTGGGTGAAGAGCGACTGAATCACGTACGAGCCGAGGCTCTCGTTGGTGTCGGCCGGGATCAGCGGCTTCTGCGGCTCACCAACGTCGATCGAGACATAGCCCGCGGGCTTGCCCGAGGCGTTGTTCTTGTCCGAGCCACTGTCGCTGCTGCCACAGGCAGTCGCGGCCAGAGCAACGACGATCGCACCCGCGACCCACTTGGCGCTCTTGGCACCGCGCATGGGTTCCTCCTCATGAGTCCACTTGTCACTACAAGAAGGGCACTGGAAGTCGCGACGACACCCCTGACGACGCTGTGTCAATGCCCCGAGTGTGCTCGTGAGTCGGCGCTCCCCACAGCGCATGACCCATTGACCCGAGCTCAACGGAGCCAACTATTAAGTACGTCCGGGCGGTAAACCACACTTAAAGGGTCTCGTTTTGACAACATCGGCAGGTGTTCACGGATCGAAATCCGGACAAAGCGAGCACAGACAGACACCCGCGAAACGGACCGTTAACACATGTTCCGGAGAGCGACGGCCGATATGCGGACACTCGGGCCATGAAAACGAGTTGACGAACGGCCCGGCCCCCCACAGTGTCTGCGGGGGGCCGGGCCGTTCGGTCAAGACGTGGTAGGTCAGCCGTGCTTGGCGCGCGAGGCGGCGCGGCCGCGCTCCTTCTGGTCGAGGACGACCTTGCGGATGCGCACGGCCTCCGGGGTCACCTCGACGCACTCGTCGTCGCGGCAGAACTCCAGCGACTGCTCCAGCGACAGCTTGCGCGGCGGGACCACGTTCTCGGTGTTGTCCGCGGAAGCAGCACGCATGTTGGTGAGCTTCTTCTCCTTGGTGATGTTCACGTCCATGTCGTCGGAGCGCGAGTTCTCACCGACGATCATGCCCTCGTACACCTCGGTGCCCGGCTCCACGAAGAGCACACCGCGCTCCTGCAGGTTGATCATCGCGAACGGGGTGACGGCACCCGAACGGTCGGCGACCAGGGAGCCGTTGTTGCGCGTGACCAGCGGCCCGAACCACGGCTCGTGGCCCTCGTGGATCGAGTGGGCGATGCCGGTGCCGCGGGTGTTGGTCAGGAACTCCGTACGGAATCCGATCAGGCCGCGGGAGGGGACGACGAACTCCATGCGCACCCAGCCGGAGCCGTGGTTCGACATGTTGTCCATGCGGCCCTTGCGGACACCCATGAGCTGGGTGACGGCGCCCATGTGCTCCTCGGGCACGTCGATCGTCATGCGCTCGACGGGTTCGTGCACCTTGCCGTCGACCTCCTTGGTGACGACCTGGGGCTTGCCGATGGTCAGCTCGAAGCCCTCGCGGCGCATCTGCTCGACCAGGATCGCCAGCGCCAGCTCGCCGCGGCCCTGCACCTCCCAGGCGTCGGGGCGCTCGGTGTCCAGCACGCGCAGCGAGACGTTGCCGATCAGCTCGCGGTCCAGCCGGTCCTTGACCTGGCGGGCGGTCACCTTGCGGTCCTTGACCGCGGACTTGGCGTCGGCGCCCTTGCCGGTGCCACCACGACCGACCAGCGGCGAGGTGTTCGTACCGATCGTCATGGAGATCGCCGGCTGGTCGACCGTGATCAGCGGCAGCGCGATCGGGTTCTCCGGGTCGGCCAGCGTCTCGCCGATCATGATGTCCGGAATACCGGCGACGGCGCAGATGTCACCGGGGCCGGCCACCTCGGCGGGCTTGCGGGTGAGCGCCTCCGTCATCATCAGCTCGCTGATGCGGACGTTGGAGATCGTGCCGTCGCGCTTGATCCAGGCCACGGTCTGGCCCTTGCGCAGCTCGCCCTGCTCGACGCGCAGCAGCGCGATACGGCCGAGGAAGTTGTCGGCGTCGAGGTTGGTGACGTGCGCCTGCAGCGGGGCGGACTCGTCGTACTCGGGAGCCGGGACGTGCTCCAGGAGCGTGGTGAAGAACGGCTCCAGGCTGTCGCTGTCGGCCGGGACGGTGCCGTCCTCCGGCTTGGTCAGCGAGGCCACGCCGTCACGGGCGCAGGCGTAGACGATCGGGAACTCGATCTGCTCCTCGGTCGCGTCCAGGTCCAGGAACAGGTCGTACGTCTCGTCGACGACCTCGGCGATCCGGGAATCCGGGCGGTCCGTCTTGTTGATGCAGAGGATCACCGGCATCTTCGCGGCGAGCGCCTTGCGCAGCACGAAGCGGGTCTGGGGAAGCGGGCCCTCGGAGGCGTCGACGAGGAGGACGACCGCGTCCACCATCGACAGACCGCGCTCGACCTCGCCGCCGAAGTCGGCGTGGCCGGGGGTGTCGATGATGTTGATGGTGATCGGGGACCCGCCGGCCTTGGGGTGGTACTTCACGGCGGTGTTCTTGGCCAGGATCGTGATGCCCTTCTCACGCTCCAGGTCGTTCGAGTCCATCATCCGGTCGTCGAGCTGCTCGGCGGCGTGCGCGGCGAAGGCACCAGCCTGCTTCAGCATGGCGTCGACCAGGGTGGTCTTGCCATGGTCGACGTGGGCGACGATGGCGACGTTACGGATGTCGTGGCGCGTGGGCATGCTGGCTGGCGCTTCTCTCGATCGTGGGATCGGGCGTCGGACCGTGATCCTCGTCCGCCCGCCGGGCGGACACGCCACGGCTTGTCCCATGGTACGGGCACGCCGGGACAAGGGCTTCCCGGAACGGGGGAGGGCGGTCGAAGGAGGCGGGGATCACGCCGCGGGACGGCGTGACGTACATGATCGGCAACGGCCGTGGGAACAGGGGGCGACGTACAGGTGCCGAGCGGCGGGCGCGCTGTAGCGGGGAGCGCGCGGGCTGCTCCGGCGCCGGGCGGAGCTGGGTCAGGAGGTGGCACGAGCTTGCCCGCCGGCTCGGCCGGCGGGCAAGGGACTTGAGCGACTTCTGAGGTTGGCGGGACCGTGCCCGGAGCTACTGCCGCCGGGGGGCCTCGGCCTTGGGCTTCTTGTACCCGATGTCCTGGTAGACGGGGGTCGCGAAGCCGAAGGCGCCGACGTTCGCCAGCGTGGAACGCACGGCGACCAGCTCGGGCCGCTGGTAGAGGGGGATGGACCCGGCCTCGGCCCAGATGCGAGCGTCCGCCCGGCGCATCAGATCACGTGCGGCGTCCTCGTCCAGCTCGGCGGCCGCCTGGTCGAAGAGCTGGTCGATGTGGTCGGTGCCGACGCGGGTGTAGTTCTGCTCGACCAGGAGCGAGCCGTCCGAGGCGGGTCTGGGCTTGGCGTAGATGGGTCGGGCGTCGGTCGCCGGGTAGGCGCTGGCGGGCCAGGAGTACACGGCGAGGTCGAAGTCGCCGGACGCGATGTGATCCTTGAAGTAGCTGTCGTCGGCGACCTTGCTGATCTCGGTACGGATGCCGATGCGCTGCAGCATCTGGGAGATCTTCTCCCCCACGGTGCGCAGCGCCTCCGAGCCCGGGCCCGACGGGAGCACGAAGCGCAGGGTGAGCGGCTTGCCGTCCTTTCCCACCGCCCCGCCCGCCGGCTGGGGGGCGGCCGTGCCGCGCGGGGCGTAGGCCCCTGCCACGCCGTCGTTGTTCCGGCCCGCCGCGGTGTCCGAGCGGTCTGCCGACCCGGTGCCGTCGGCTTGCACGCGCGCCTGGCGCTGAAGGGCGAGGCTCTGGGCCGCGGCGGCCGGGGCGGGGGCGAGGACGTGCGTCCCGGAGGGGGTGTGGTCGCGCAGCCGGGCCCGGTCGGCGGGCTTGTCGTCGCCGACGATGTACAGGCCCTCGTCGGAGGCGGTGTCGCCCGCGCCCGCGGACTTCCCGTCCTCGCCCTTCTCCGCCGTTGCCTCCCTCTTCGCCGTTCCCTTGTTCTCGTTCTCCTTCGTGGCGGCCTCGCCGCCCGCCTTGCCCGGTTCGGAGCTCTTTAGCGCGCCCTGGGGCGTCCAGCCTGCGTCGGCGAGCAGCGCCTGCGCCTCCTGTGTGTTCTGGTCGCCGAGCGCACCGCTGTTGTCGCTGTACGCGCGCTGGCCGGCCAGCGCGACGTGACTGCCGGGCGGCTCGGCCGGCAGGCCGAGCGGTGTCAGCACCGTTTCGGCCAGTTCCTTGCGGTCGATGGCCCGGGCGACGGCCCGCCGGACCCGGTCGTCGGCCAGCGGCCCGGACTCGCCGTTCATCGCGAGCTGGGTGTAGGCGGGCTCCAGCGACCTGCGGACCTGAAAGCCCCGCAGCACCGACTGCTCCGCGGCGTATTCGGCCTGCGCCTTCGCGGTCCGCTCCCGGGTCTTCCGGGCCGACTCGGCGAGGCTCTCGTCGGAGCCGTGCGCCTGGGCCCAGGATGCGAGCGCGGCGGCGGGCGTGATCTCGGAGCCGGGGCCGTGCGCGAGCGGCCGCCCGCCCCGGCCGGCGTCCTTCGCGGCATAGGAGATACGTTCCGCCGCGGACCGGTCGATGTCCGCCACGTCGAGCGTGCCGGAGGTGAGTGCGGTGATGCGCTCCGCGCGGGGCACGGCAGCGAAGACCAGGGTGTCCAGCTTGGCCCGGTGTCCCCACCAGCGCGGATTGCGGACGAGAGTCGTGGTGGCGGCCTTGCGGTCGATCTTCTTGATCGTGAAGGGCCCTGCCGTGGCCACGAGCCGAGCACGGGCCCCGTCGTTGAAGGTGGCCGGCGTCGCGGTCACCTCCTTCGGGTACAGCGGTGTGAACAGCCCCTTCCAGTCGGCGTAGGGCCTGCCGAAGGTGACCTTGACCTCCAGGTCGCTCTTGCCGCGCTCGATCCGCTCGATCCGCTCGTAGCCCGCGTTCCGTGCCGTCCAGAACGCGGAGTCCTTGCCGCTCAGCGCGCGCCACTGGGCGAGGAAGTCGGCTGCGCCGATCTCGCGGCCGTCGCTCCACACGGCCTGCTGGTTGAGCTTGTAGAGCACGACCTGCTTGGGTTCGCGCTCGATGATCTCGGCCGATTCCAGATAGTCGGGGTTGCGCTCCGGACGCCCGCGTTCGTCCAGGACGAACAGCGCGGGCAGCACGGCATCGGCGATCCGGCTGGTGGTGGCGTCGGCGTCAGCCTGGAAGGCGTTCAGCGTGGCGGGCACGGAGTCGACGGCCCAGCGCACGGTGCCGCCGTCCTTCGTCCGGTCCCGCTCGGCGGGAGCGATGTCCTGGGCAACGAGCCCGGCCGTGTTCTCGTCGTCGCCCGAGCCGCAGCCCGCGAGGACGGGCAGGGCGAGCACACCGCTGGTGAGCAGCGCGACGGAGCGGAGCCTTCGGGAGCATGTCCGCCCGCGGAGGGCCTCGACCTGGGACATGGCTTGTACCTCTTAGTCCTGTTTTGCCGAATTTGGAGATGATCACACCGATTCCCCCCACTGAAGTGGACGAGGGTGGCGAGGTAGAGCCGACACGGCGGAAGCCCGTCGAAGCTCACCCGTGCGGGTCAACCAGGAAACGGCCCACAAGTGAGCACAAGGGGCGAAAATAGGGAAACGAGACATCAACCACGAGGGGCGCGCCGGCAGCGCGTGCGCCGGGAATCCCAGCACGTCCCCTTCACAAGCGGGGATGTGACGCGCGACACTCTCAGGCGCATGAACGATGCCACCGCACCCTGCGGAAGTGAGGACACGTCATGTCCCAGCAGGAAGAGATGACGGCGATGCAGCAGCGCATCGACGAGCTGGCCCAGCGCGTCGGACACCTGGAGCAGGCCGTCGATCAACTGTGGGGGTCGGGCCGGGCCCGGCCCGGCGGCCGGTCGAAGGAGCCGAGCCGTCCCGAGCTGGTCACCATCCCGGACACCCCGTACGACAACGCCCTGTGGACGGACTCGGACGACGAGGGGCTGGGCGCTCGCGACCGGCACGCGCCCTGACCGGCCCCCGCGCCCGGACCTCACCCGATCCCACTCCACCCGGAGTCTTCGTTGGCCACAGGTACCGAACCACCACAAATCCATACGGGCGTGCAGGGGGCGGCACGCGCCGCCATCGGCCCCCGCCATCTGCGGACGGACCGCTGGTGGCTCGCCCCGGCCCTGACCGCCGCCGGGCTGCTCGCCTTCGTCGTCTACTCGACCTGGCGCGCGTTCGCGAACGCCCACTACTACGCGGCGCCGTACGTCTCACCGTTCTACTCGCCCTGCCTGGCCGAGAACTGCGTGCCGATGCGGGCGGGACCCAACTGGGAGATCTTCGGCACCTGGTGGGGCCTGTCCCCCGCCCTGCTGATCCTGATCTTCCCGCTCGGCTTCCGGCTGACCTGCTACTACTACCGCAAGGCCTACTACCGGGGCTTCTGGGCCTCGCCCCCGGCCTGCGCGGTCGCCGAGCCGCACACGAAGTACACCGGTGAGACGCGTTTCCCGCTGATCCTGCAGAACATCCACCGGTACTTCTTCTACGCCGCCCTGCCCGTCGCCGGGATCCTCACCTACGACACCGTCCTCGCCTTCCGCGACGAGAACTACGCCTGGGGCCACATGGGCCTCGGCACGCTCGTCTTCCTGGTGAACATCGTGCTGATCTGGGCGTACACCCTCTCCTGCCACTCCTGCCGGCACATCGTCGGCGGCCGGCTGCGGCACTTCTCCAAACACCCGGTGCGCTACCGCCTGTGGGGCTGGGTCGGCAAGCTGAACGCCCGGCACATGCAGCTTGCCTGGACCTCGTTGTTCAGCGTCGCGTTCGCCGACCTCTATGTGTATCTCGTCGCGTCCGGCGCCTTCGACGATCCGCGCTTCTTCTAGGGGAAGGTGCCAACCCACATGACACAGCTCGAACGGCAGCAGTGGGACGTCGTCGTCGTTGGCGCGGGCGGCGCGGGTCTGCGCGCCGCCATCGAGGCGCGCGAGCGCGGCGCGCGTACGGCAGTGATCTGCAAGTCCCTGTTCGGCAAGGCGCACACCGTCATGGCCGAGGGCGGCATCGCCGCCTCCATGGCCAACGTCAACGAGCACGACAACTGGCAGGTCCACTTCCGCGACACGATGCGGGGCGGGAAGTTCCTCAACCAGTGGCGGATGGCCGAGCTGCACGCCCAGGAGGCGCCCGCGCGGGTGTGGGAGCTGGAGACCTGGGGCGCGCTCTTCGACCGGACGAAGGACGGCCGGATCTCCCAGCGGAACTTCGGCGGCCACGAGTATCCGCGCCTCGCGCACGTCGGCGACCGGACCGGTCTGGAGCTGATCCGCACGCTCCAGCAGAAGATCGTCTCGTTGCAGCAGGAGGACAAGGAGGAGTTCGGGGACTACGAGGCCCGGCTCAAGGTCTTCCAGGAGTGCACGGTCACCCGGATCTTGAAGGACGACAGCCGCAAGGACGGCGGCAGCGTCTCGGGGGCCTTCTGCTACGAGCGCGAGTCCGGCCGCTTCTTCGTCCTCGAAGCGCCCTCCGTGGTGCTGGCCACCGGCGGGATCGGCAAGTCCTTCAAGGTGACGTCGAACTCCTGGGAGTACACCGGGGACGGCCACGCGCTGGCCCTGCTCGCGGGCGCGCCGCTGCTCAACATGGAGTTCGTGCAGTTCCACCCGACCGGCATGGTCTGGCCGCCGTCGGTGAAGGGCATCCTCGTCACCGAGTCGGTGCGCGGTGACGGCGGCGTCCTGCGCAACTCCGAGGGCAAGCGGTTCATGTTCGACTACATCCCCGATGTGTTCAAGGACAAGTACGCCGAGTCCGAGGACGAGGGCGACCGCTGGTACGACGACCCGGACAACAACCGGCGCCCACCCGAGCTGCTGCCCCGCGACGAGGTGGCGCGCGCGATCAACGCCGAGGTGAAGGCGGGGCGCGGCTCCCCGCACGGCGGAGTCTTCCTCGATGTGTCGACCCGGATGCCGGCCGACGTCATCCGGCGCCGGCTGCCGTCGATGTACCACCAGTTCAAGGAGCTCGCGGACGTCGACATCACCGCCGAGGCGATGGAGGTCGGGCCCACCTGCCACTACGTGATGGGCGGGATCGCGGTCGAATCCGATTCCGCCGCCGCGGTGGGCGTCCCGGGCCTGTTCGCCGCCGGTGAGGTGGCCGGCGGCATGCACGGCTCCAACCGGCTCGGCGGCAACTCCCTCTCCGACCTGCTGGTCTTCGGCAGGCGGGCGGGTCTCTACGCGGCCGAGTACGCCGAGGGCCGGGCCGTACGCCCCGTGGTGGACGAGGAGCAGATCGACGCGGCGGCGGCCGAGGCGCTGCGCCCGTTCAGCGCGGAGGGGGTCGAGCCGGGGACGGCCCCGGAGAACCCGTACACGCTCCATCAGGAGCTCCAGCAGACGATGAACGACCTGGTCGGCATCATCCGGCGCGCGGGCGAGATGGAGCAGGCCCTCGACAAGCTCGCCGAGCTGCGGGTGCGGGCGCGCCGGGCCGGGGTCGAAGGGCACCGGCAGTTCAATCCCGGCTGGCACCTGTCCCTGGACCTGCGGAACATGCTGCTGGTCAGCGAGTGCGTCGCGCGGGCCGCGCTGGAGCGCACGGAGAGCCGGGGCGGCCACACCCGGGAGGACTGCCCCGCGATGGAGCGCTCCTGGCGTCGGACGAATCTGCTGTGCCGCCTCGCGGATCCGAGCGGCGAGAGCGCGGCCACCGGCCCCGAGCGTGGCCAGATCGTGCTCGAACGCACCACGACCGAGCCCATCCGACCAGACCTGCTCGGCCTCTTCGAGAAGGAGGAGCTGGTCAAGTACCTCGCCGAAGAGGAGCTGACCGAATGAGCACGTACGACGCCCGCTTCCGGGTGTGGCGGGGCGACCAGGACGGCGGGGAGCTCAACGATTTCACCGTCGAGGTCAACGACGGCGAGGTCGTCCTCGACATCATCCACCGCCTCCAGGCCACCCAGGCCCCGGATCTGGCGGTCCGCTGGAACTGCAAGGCCGGCAAGTGCGGATCGTGCAGCGCGGAGATCAACGGACGGCCGCGGCTGCTGTGCATGACCCGGATGTCGGTGTTCTCGCGTGAGGAGACGATCACGGTCACCCCGCTGCGGGCGTTCCCCGTGGTGCGGGACCTGGTGACCGATGTGTCCTTCAACTACGACAAGGCGCGTGAGGTCCCCTCCTTCGTGCCGCCGGCCGGTGTGGCGCCGGGCGAGTACCGGATGCAGCAGATCGACGTGGAGCGCTCGCAGGAGTTCCGCAAGTGCATCGAGTGCTTCCTGTGCCAGGACACCTGCCATGTGGTGCGCGACCACGAGGAGAACAAGGCGGCGTTCGCCGGTCCCCGCTTCCTGATGCGCGTCGCCGAACTGGACATGCACCCGCTGGACGCGGCCGCCGGGTCGGGCATCGACCGCAAGACGGCGGCCCAGGACGAACACGGCCTCGGCTACTGCAACATCACCAAATGCTGCACGGAGGTGTGCCCGGAAGGCATCAAGATCACGGACAACGCGCTGATCCCGCTGAAGGAGCGCGCGGCGGACCGCAAGTACGACCCGCTGGTGTGGCTGGGGAACAGGATCCGGCGCCGGGAGGGGTGAGTGTCCCGGGGGCGACGGCTTCCGAAGGCAGGGGCGCGCGGCCGCGGTGGTGCGGTCGCGGCCCTTCCGCACCCGGCATAGCCTCCCCCATGTGACCCGAAGAGCCACCCGGGCGGTCGTCGCCGTGCTGGTGGCGGCGTGGTGGCTGGTCGTGCCCGCCGCCCCGGTCGCCGGTGCCGCCACCGGCGTCCGCGCCGACGACCCGGTCGAACTGTCCCGGCAGGGCCGGATCACCGACCGTGTGGGTGCGCTGGACGACCGCGAGCCGCAGGTCGAACGGGCACTGGACCGGCTCTACGACAGCTCGCGGCTCCAGCTGTTCGTCGTGTACGTCCGCGACTTCTCGGGCCGCGACGCACCGCAGTGGGCCGGCGAGACGGCCGAGAAGAACGGCCTCGGCGACAGCGACGTCCTGCTCGCCGTCGCCACCCGCGACCGGCAGTACGCGTACTGGGTCGGCGACGCCCCGCGCCTGACCGACCCCCAGCTCGCCGAGGTCGCCGCCACTGGCATCGAGCCCGCACTGCGGCAGAACGACTGGGCAGGCGCGGCGATCGGCGCCGCCGACGGCTACGGCGCCGTTCTGGCGGGCCGCCCGGCCCCCGAGGTCGCCGTCACTCCGGGCGAGGCGGACCCCGGCTCCGACCAGGGCGCCGGGACCGGCGCGGGCGATCTGGTACTGCCCATCGCCGTGCTCGGAGGGGCCGGTGCGCTGGCCGCCTACACCTACGTCAAGCGCAGGCGGCGCACCGCGACCCGGACGACGCCGCGGGGCGGCCAGGAGGGCTGGGGAGAGCCGCGGCAGACACCCCTGCCGGGGCTCGACACCAAGGCCAAGCGGGCGCTCGTGGACACCGACGACGCGCTGCGCACCAGCCAGGAGGAACTCGGCTTCGCCGTCGCGCAGTTCGGCGAGGAGGCGGCCAAGCCCTTCACCGCGGCCGTCGAGCACGCGAGGGACGAACTCACCGCGGCGTTCCGGCTGAGGCAGCAGCTCGACGACGCCCGCCCCGAGGACGACGCCGCCCGGCGCAGGATGCTGCACGAGATCGTCGCCAGGTGCGCCGAGGCCGACCGCCGGCTTGACGCGGAGTTGGAGGATTTCGACCGGCTGCGTGCCCTCGTACAGAACGCGCCCCAGGTGCTCGCGGCGGCCGAGGCCGCCCGCGACGACGTCAGGGGGCGGATGGTCAGCGCGGAGGCCGCGCTGAGCGTGATGCGCCGGCGGTACGCGGCGACGGCGTCCGCGCCGGTCGCGGACGCCGTGGAGGAGGCGGAGGTCCGGCTGCAGTTCGCGACGCACAGTCTCGGCCAGGCGCGGGAGGCGGTCGAGGGCGATGACAAAGCAACGGCCGCCGTGCACGTACGTGCTGCCGAAGGAGCCGTCGCCCAGGCCGTCCGGCTCGCCGCCGGGGTCGACCGGCGGGCGCGGGAGCTGGCGGAAGCGGCCGGAAAGCTCCCCAGCGCCCTCACCGATACCGAAACGGATCTGGCCGAGGCACGGGGGCTGCTGGAAGGGACGCCGGAAGGGAGGTCCGCCGCAGCCCTGCAGGGACGGGTGGCCCGCGCGGAAGCGGTGGCGGCCGAGGTACGGCGCGAGATCGAGGCGGGGCCGTACGACCCCATGGACGCACTGCGCCGGGTCACCGAGGCCGACGCCGCGCTCGACGAGGCGCTGACCGGGGCCCGGGAGCGCGCGCAGGGAACGCTGCACGCCCGGACGCTGCTGGACCGGGCGCTGCTCGGCGCCCGTGCGGCCACCGGCGCGGCCGCCGACTACATCACCACCCACCGCGGCGCGGTCGGCAGCGAGGCCCGCACCCGGCTGGCGGAGGCGCAGCGGCGGCTGGAGCGGGCCGAGGCGCTGGGCGAGGGCGACGCGCAGGCAGCGCTGACGGAGGCGCAGCACGCGGATGCGCCGGCGCGGCAGGCGCTGTCGCTGGCGGAGAACGACGTACGCGGTTACGTGGGTCCCGGAGGGCAGGGCGGTCCGTTCGGGCCCGGCGGCGGGAGCGGACTGGGCGGCGGCACCGGGCTGGGCGGCGCGGTGCTGGGCGGGATCATCCTCGGCGGGATGTTCGGCGGCGGGGGCGAGGGCCGTGGCGGGTTCGCGGACGGCGCGTTCGGGGACGGGTTCGCGGACGACGGGTTCGGGGACGGCTTTCGCGGCAGGCCCGGGAGCTTCGGCGGCGGGGGCACGCGGGGGCGGATGGGCGCTGGCCGGTTCTGACCCTGCTCGATCCCGCCGTATGGCCTCCAAGGTGAAGTGCGATGACCAAGCAGACGCGCTGAAGTCGCGGTAGAGGGTGGCGGCCGTGAGCGGGCTGCGCCCCCTACCCGCCTTCGCGCCACGGCCTGGCGGCCGTGGGAAGTAGCCCCCGAAACCGGGGCAAGCCCCGGACCCCGTTCACGGGCTTCGCGCGGTGTCCTCAAACTCCCTCCGGGCTTTCCCCGGGTGCCGCAGGGAGGTGATTTCGCACAGCGAATCCGGCCCCCTGTCCACGGCCTGGCGGCCGTGGACTGGCCCGGCAAAGCCAGGTGGCGTGTGGGAGTTCGAGGCGCGGGGTCCCGGGGCAGCGCCCGGTTTCGGGAGGACGGGCGGGGGCCAGACCCGCGCAGCGGCCCCGCCCCCGTCAGAACATGCTCAGCAACTGCTCCACCGTCGGCTCCGCGGTCCCCCCGCCGCCGGGGAGCGGGAGTTCGAACCAGACCGTCTTGCCCCGTGGCGTGCGCCGAGAGCCCCATGACGCGCTCAGCAGGCCGACCAGTTGCAGGCCGCGGCCCCCTTCGTCCGTGTCGCGGGCGCGGCGGCGGCGGGGCTGGACCAGGCCCGCGTCCCAGACCTCGCAGACCAGCGTCCGGTCGCGCAGCAGACGCAGCCGGATCTCGCCCTCGCCGTACCGCAGCGCGTTGGTGACCAGCTCGCTGACGAGCAGTTCGACGGTGTCGACGAGCGCCTCGAGGTCCCAGGCGACGAGCTGCGCGCGGGCGAGCTCGCGGGCCCGGCCCACGGAGCGCGGTTCGCGCGGCAGACGCCAGTCGCCCACGGACTCGGCCGACAGGCCCTGGATGCGTGCCATGAGCAGGGCGATGTCGTCCTCGCCGTGCCGGGTGTCCAGCGTGTTCAGCACGTGGTCGCAGACGTCCTCCAGCGGGCGCCCGGGCTCGGTGAGCGCGGCGCGGAAGGCGTGCAGGCCCTCGTCGAGCGGATGGTCGCGGGACTCGACGAGTCCGTCGGTGTACAGCGCGAGGAGCGCTCCTTCGGGGAGATCGACCTCCACCTCCTCGAAGGGCTCGCCGCCCACCCCGAGCGGCATCCCCGGCGGTACGTCCAGCAGGAGGGCTTCCTCGCCCGGCTCGACGAGAACGGGGGGCAGATGGCCGGCGTTGGCGAAGGTGCAGCGCCGGGTGACCGGGTCGTAGACCGCGTACACACAGGTGGCGAGATAGACCTCGGAGAGGTCGGCCTCCCGCGACCTGGGGATCTGGTGCGGGACCTGGGCGCCTCCCGTGGAGCGACGGAGCTGTGAGGGGTTGCCGGGGCTGCCGAGGCCGCGGGCGATCTCGTCGAGCGCGGAGAGCACCTCGGCCGGTTCCAGGTCGAGCAGCGCCAGGGTCCGTACGGCGGTGCGCAGTTCTCCCATGGCGACCGCGGCCCGCAGCCCGCGGCCCATCACATCGCCGACGACGAGGGCGGTGCGGTGGCCGGGGAGTTCGATGACGTCGAACCAGTCGCCGCCCACCTCGGTGGCGGTGGTGCCCGGCAGATAGCGGCAGGCGATGTCCAGGCCGGCGGCCTCGGGGTCGCCGGGCGGGAGCAGGCTGCGCTGCAGTATCAGCGCGCGCTCGTGCTCCCTGCGGTAGAGGCGGGCGTTGTCGATGCAGACGGCCGCGCGGGCCGCGAGCTCGACAGCGAGGGCCCGGTCCCGGTCCCCGAAGGGTTCGCTGCCCTTGGTGCGGGCGAACTGCACCAGCCCGACGACGGTGTCGTGCGCCACCATCGGAACGGCGAGCGTGGACTGGACGAGGCTGCCGTCGCGGCCGGGGATCGTCCGCAGGCTCGCGGTCCGAAGGGCGTCGGCGCAGGGCGAGTTGAACGGGTAGTGGTGGACCTCGCCGACCTGGGTGGGCCCACCGCCCTCGGGCACGCAGTCGGGGGTGGTCATCAGGGGCGCGTCGGACACGGCACTGGCGAAGGCGACCCGGCGCAGTTCGGCGCTGCCGCCGCCGTAGCTCTCGGCGTGCGGGGAGGCGAACTGCCCGGGCGGTGCCTCGTCGCCGGTGAGCAGGCCCTGGTAGAGGTCGACGGAGGCGATGTCGCAGAAGCCGGGGACGGCGACGTCGAGCAGTTCGCGGGCGGTGGTCTCCAGATCGAGGGAGTTGCCGATGCGGGAGCTCGCCTCGTTGAGAAGGGCGAGATTACGCCGGGCGTTGGCCGCCTCACGGGCCGCCATGTGACGGCGTGTGACATCGATGCCCAGTCCCGCGACCCCGACAGGCCTGCCCGATCCGCCGTGCACCCGGTAGAGGTTGATCGACCAGTGCCTGCGTTCGGTGCTGCCCGGTGCCGTGCCGACGATCTGGAGGTCGGTGACGGCCTCTCCGGTCTCCAGGACGCGGCGCAAGGCGGCGTTCATCCGCTCGGCCTCGGGGCGGGAGAGGTAGTCGTCGACGGTGCGTCCGCGGTGCTCCTCGGCGGCGCCGCCGAAGACGGTGGCGAAGCGCTGGTTGGCACGCTGCACCGTGAGGTCCGTACCGAAGAGCAAGAAGCCGAAGGGGGATTGGCCGAAAATGGCCTGCGATGCGGCGAGATCGCTCTCGATCCGGCGCAGTGCGCGCACATCGACGACGATGCACAGCGCGGCCTGTTCGCCGAGGTCGGTCTCGCTCGGCATCACATAGATCTCGGCGAGCCCGTGGGCGCGGTCGTGACCCGGCACACGGAAGGGGACGAGACCGGTCCACTCCTTGCCGTCCAGGATCTCGGCGACCGTGCGGTGACCCCGCGGTCTCAGGTCGGCCGGCATGAAGACCTCGACCGGGTCCTTGCCCCTGACCTGCTCGGCGGTGATGCCGAAGAGCTCCGCGGCCCGCCGGCTCCACTGATCGACGAGCCCGTCCGGGCCGATCGAGAATGACGCGACCTTGATGTAGTCATAGATCGAGCCAGGCGCGCTGCTCTGCCACATGGCACCGCTCGCCGTCTCAGGTATCTCGCTCACGCGACCGTCCCCTCCAGCTCACCGCACCGGACCGGCCATGACCGCAGTATTCAGCACTACGGCTCCGACCGGCACGGCGTTCACGATCACAGAGAGGTCTCGTTCGTTTTCGGCCGAGCCCCCCCGTGATCGTCGTCCCACCAGACACCTAACCAGTCAGGGCCAGCTCGAACCACACGGTCTTGCCGGTCCTGCCGCGCCGGGTACCCCAGCGACGGGCGGTGCAGGCCACCAGTTGCAGCCCTCGGCCACCCTCGTCGTCGGGGTGCGCGGACCGCTCGGTGGGGGGATCGGGCAGCGGATCGGACACCTCCACCAACAGCGTAGGCGCGGCGCCGTTCTCACTCGGCCGGAACATCCGCAGACCGATCGGGCCGGAGGTGTACCGCTGGGAATTGGTCACCAGCTCGCTGACCAGCAGCACGGTCACATCGCCGATGGCGGCGTCGAGGCCCCATGACCTGAGGGTTTCGCGGACGGCGTGGCGTGCGGCACGCACGGCGTTCGGCTGCGCCGGGAAGGTCCACTCGGCGCATTCGCCTTCGCTGCCGGTCACGCCGATCACACCCCATACCGAGCGCGGGAGAAATGACCCTTTTGATGGGTTTAATCAGCACATACCCGATATTGGGTGCCGAGTACCACGGCACGAGCGGGAACGAGGGCACGGCGGTCCGGGCGCACGTGGCGCGGCCCGCGCCGCGCGACCTGGAGCCGGGCCGCGCCCGGCCTGTCAAAAGGGCGTCGGCACGAAAGGCGAGCCGCTCAACTCCCGCGTACGGACCCGGCCGAGCCACACACCTGCCGCCGCTCCGGCGATGGCACGCAGCCCCCTACGCGGACCCGGCCGCCGGACACCGGGGGCCGGGCCGCCACCTCAGCCCCGCGCCACACCACCGCCCGACCGCGCCAGGAGCAGGCGAGCGGCCTCCGCCACGGCGGGCCGGTCCTGGTCGAGCCAATCGACGTCGCCGCACTCGTGGGGTGCGAGCCAGCGCAGCTCGTCATGATCCTGCAGGGCCCGCGGGCGGCCCGAGAGCAGCCGTACCGTCCACACCTGGAGCACATAGCCGGGCTTCAGCGGCCACTCGCCCGGGATGCGCTCCATCGGCTCGGTCTCCACGCCCAGCTCCTCGCGGAGCTCGCGCACCAGCGCCCGCTCGGGGCTCTCCCCCGGCTCCAGCTTGCCGCCGGGCAGCTCCCAGCGGCCGGCCAGCTCCTCGGGGGCGCTGCGCCGGGCGGCGAGGAGCCGCCCCTGGTCGTACACGGCCCCTGCCACCACCACCACGCGATCCTTCATGCGCCGGAGCGTACTGCGCCCGCCGGGCCGCCCGATCGGGGACGATCACCCCGCACGCCCGGGGCGGCGCCGTGACGCCTGCCGCCGAGCACTGCGTCAGGGGCCCGTCTGCCCGATGCGCTCCACCCAGTAGAGCTGCTTGTGACCTCGGCCGTCGAGACTGTCGGCGATCTGCTGGGCCTCGTCGCGGGTGGCATAGCGGCCGACGCGATAGCGGTTGCCGTTGTCGTCCTGCCGGATGACCTGCCAGGGGAGCGCGGCGCCGGCGTCATTCATCGCGAACCTCCCCGACTTGCCCCGCACACTCGTAAGTTGGTACCTGAAACCCCACTCAGCATATGCCTGAGCGTACGCCTGACCTTCACTGAGCGGATAAGGGTTTTCACGAAGAGGCACCGGAAGGGGGCGTATCCGGCTGGATACGCCCCCTTCCGGTGCGTGAAATATGCGGGTGCCCCACGTGCCCCCTCACCCCCTGCCGTACCGAGCGGCAGCCGAGCGGAGCCGCGGGGAACATCAGTCGACCCGCAGCGTCGGCACCGGCATCAGGACCGGCTCCCGCGCCGGTTGGTCGCACGTACGACGGAAGGCAGGAGCGGGACATGACAATGCGTGCGCTGCGGCTCACTGCCCTGGCCTTATGGGCCCCCGGCCGCGGTTGACGCGCCGTCACCACGCCAGGGGCCTACGCCCTCACTTCACGGGGAGGTGGTACGCGACGCGGTAGCGGTCCGCCGGGACGACCACGTCCGCCGTCTCGACCGCGCGCCCCGACGCGTAGTACGTCCGCTCGATCACCATCACCACATGGCCGGGCACGCCGCCGAGCGCCAGCAGCTCCTCCGCGAGGCCGGGCCGTGCGCCGACCTCCTCCACCACGTTGTCCACGACGATGTCGATGGCGGCCATGCGCTCGACGACCCCGCAGCCGCCGAGCGGGCCCTCCTCGGGGAGCATCACCGGGGTGCGGCCCGTGACCTCCAGCGGCTCCCAGGAGGTGGAGAGCATCATGGCCTCGCCCGCGTCCCGGTAGAGATAGCGGGTGCGCATCACGCGGTCGCCGAGCTGGATGCCGAGGCGGGCGGCGATCTCCGGGCCCGCGTCCTCCTGCTCGCTGCTGGACTCCCAGGTGCCCCGGGTCGCGGCCTCCGCCTGCTCCTGGCGGAACGGACTCGCGCCGGACGGCGGCCGGAAGCCGGAGCGGGCCACCCGCCGGGGAACGGGCCTCTCGCGCACATACGTCCCCGATCCGGACCGGCCCTCGACGAGCCCCTCCGCCATCAGCACCTTGCGGGCTTCGAGAGCGACGGTGTCCGAGACGCCGTACTCCTCGCGGATGCGTGCCTGCGAGGGCAGTCGGGTGTGCGGCGGCAGCGAGCCGTTCACGATCTTTTCCCGTAGATCGCTCGCAACGCGCAAGTAGGCGGGCTGCTCACCGAATGTCACTGGCCACTCCCAACAGATTGACAGACCGCAACAGCCTGACAACCGTGGGTCGTTGACCGCAAGTGTGGGCCAAAGTTTCACCCGAAGTGATGATTTGCCGGTGAGGGGTGGTTTACTGCCGGTACGTCAGGGCTCGGAGCCCGGCCCCTGTGGCGTCGGCGCCGTCTGCGGCCTCGCGGCCTCGCGGCCTCGCAGTGTGCCGGTGAGCTTCCCCTCGGTCGCCGCGTCGGCGCAGATCACCGTGTGATCGCCGAACCGCGACTCGGGTGCGGCGGCTGCCCGCCCTGGGCTGCGGGGTCCACGGCTCGTTGCTCCTCTGGTTCGCCCCATCACCTGCGAACGGGCGCGCGGATCATGCGACGTAGGCCCACACCGGACGGCAAGCGGCAAACAAAGGGGACATACGGACGAAGAAGGGGCGGCCGTGAGCGGCCGCCCCTTCCGTCCGTTCCCGACGAGGGTCAGGTGATCAGGGTCGGACTCAGAACTGCAGCGACCAGGCGTCGATCCGGCCCGTGTCGTAACGGGCGTTGTCGCTCACCCGCAGCTTCCAGGTGCCGTTGGCGACCTCGGACGACGCGTTCACCGTGTAGGTGGTGATCACGTTGTCCGCGCTGCCGCCCGACCCGTAGGCCTTCAGGTTGTAGACCGAGCCGTCGGGGGCGACGAGGTCGACCTTCAGGTCACCGATGTAGGTGTGCTTGATGTCGACCGAGACAGCAGGTTGGACGGGGCGTTGCCCGTGACACCGCTGACGGCGATCGGCGACTCCGTCGTGGCGAAGTCGTTGATCGCGTAGTCGCCGGTGTTCTCGAACTTGCTGCCGGGCGGGGTGGTGCTGCCGCCGCCGACGTACAGCAGGCGGTTGGGCGAGCCGGTGCCCGGGTTGCCCACCACGCCGGAGGTGGCGGCGGCGGTCAGGGCCGAGGACACCTGGGCCGGCGTCGCGGTTTTGTTGGCGGCCAGGTACAGCGCGGCCGCACCCGCGACGTGCGGGGTCGCCATCGAGGTGCCGGAGATGGTGTTCGTCGCCGTGTCACTGGTGTTCCACGTCGACTTGATCGACGAGCCAGGGGCGAAGATGTCCAGCACGCTGCCGTAGTTGGAGAAGCTGGAACGGGCGTCGGAGCTGGTGGTGGAACCGACGGTGATGGCCTCGGAGACCCGCGCGGGCGAGTAGTTGGAGGCGTTGGAGCCGTCGTTGCCCGCCGCGACCGCGTAGGTGATGCCGGAGGCGATGGAGTTGCGCACGGCGGTGTCGAGGGCGGTGTCGACGCCGCCGCCGAGGCTCATGTTGGCAACGGCCGGCTTGACGGCGTTCTGCGTCACCCAGTCGATGCCGGCGACGACCTGCTCGGTGGTGCCCGAACCGGAGTTGTCGAGCACGCGGACGCCGACGATCTTGGCCTTCTTGGCGACGCCGTGGGCGGACCCGGCGACGGTGCCGGCGACGTGCGTGCCGTGACCGTGGCCGTCCTGTGCCGTGTTGTCGTTGTCGATGGCGTCGTAGCCGTAGGACGCGCGGCCGCCGAAGTCGCTGTGGGAGATGCGTACGCCGGTGTCGATGACGTACGCCGTCACACCCTCCCCTGCGGTGTCGGGGTAGGTGTAGCTCTGGTTGAGCGGCAGCGCCCTCTGGTCGACCCGGTCGAGGCCCCAGGACGGCGGGCTGGGCTGCGTACCGGAGATCTTGAAGACGCGGTTCTGCACGACGGAGTCCACGGCCGGGTCCGCCGCGAACTTCTTGGCCTGCGCCTCGGTGAGCTGCACGGAGTAGCCGTTGAGCGCGGCGTCGTACGTCCGCTTGATCTTCGCGCCGTACTCGGCCGCGAGAGCCTTGCCCGCCTTCGAGCCCGCGTCTGCCTCGGACTCGTCGAGCGTGACGATGTAGCTGCCCTTGATGACGCCGGGGGCACCGGCGTTCTCGATGACGCCTTCCGGCGCCGGCTCGGCCGCGATGGCCGGAAGGGCGGAGACCGTGCCGAGCGAGAGCGCGGCGACGGCTATGGCGCTGGCCGCGGCGAGTCTTCGCCGCGAGTCACGCATCACAGACATGTGAGGGGTCCTCCTCATAGGTGGTGCGCTGCTGTGGGGGTCATGACAGACGAGCGGCAGGGGCATGCCAACGATTCGGTATCAACGCGGCTACCCCCCTTGTGCGTCTGCCGAGCGAAAGATTGGCGGATCCATAGGAATCGCACAAGAGGTCGGGCAGCAGCGAAACCCGGGCGTCATACGGGCGCCGCGCGACTGCCACGCGGCTGACATGCTGGCGGATATGACGTCCTATCGCTGCCCCGGTTGCACGAGTTACTGGCCGGTCGATTCTGCCACTTGGTGCTGCCGTGACTGCCGCGGCCCCCTGGACCTGGACTTCCGCGCCTCTGCCGTTCCCCGCGTACTGCCGGCGGGCCGCGTGAATTCACTGTGGCGTTACGAAGAGGCACTGCCGCTGTCCGGACCGGCGATCACCCTCGGCGAGGGCCGCACCCCGCTCGTTCCCCTCACGGCGAACGTCTCGGCGAAGCTCGACTTCGTCATGCCGACGCTGTCGTTCAAGGACCGGGGCGCGGTCATGCTGGCGGAGCTCGCCCGCCGGCTCGGACCGCGCCGGGTGATCGCGGACAGCAGCGGGAACGCGGGCACAGCAGTCGCCGCCTACTGCGCGCGGGCGGGTCTTGCGTGCACGGTGTACGTCCCCGAGGGCACGTCAGCGAAGAAGACCGAGCAGATCCAGGCGCACGGCGCCCGCCTGGAGGTGGTCCCCGGCGACCGCGAGGCGACGGCGTCCGCCGCGCGGGCCGCGGCCGACGAACCCGGCGTCTTCTACGCGAGCCACGTCTACAACCCCTACTTCCTGCACGGCACCAAGACCTACGTCTACGAGCTCTGGGAGGACCTCGGCGGCCGGCTCCCGGAGGCGATCGTCGTGCCGGTCGGCAACGGCACCCTCCTGCTCGGCGCCGCACTCGCGCTCGACGAACTGCTCGCGCACGGCCTGATCGACGCCCGCCCGGCGCTGGTCGCCGTCCAGGCGGAGGCGGTCTCCCCGCTGGCCACGGCCTTCCGTGCGGGCGCGGACGACCTCCCGTCCCCCTCTGCCCGGAGGCCGACCCTCGCCGAGGGCATCGCGATCCCGAACCCGCCGCGCGCCCGGCAGATCCTGCGGGCGGTACGGGAGTCGGGCGGCGAGTTCCTGACGGTGACGGAGGACGAGATCCGCACGGCCCAGCAGGACCTGGCGGCACGGGGCCTGTTCGTCGAATCGACGGGCGTGGCGTGCTGGGCGGCGACCGGTTCGTGGACCGACCGCACGGCGGTGGTCCCGCTGTGCGGGGCGGGCCTGAAGACGGGGATGGCGCGGTAGGGCGAGGCGGTCTGTGGCCCCTGACCCCGGTTGGGGTCAGGGGCCACAGCACGTGCGGGAGCGACGCGGTCCTGCGGGACGGAACAGTCACCGAATCGCTGGATGCGAGGGGGAGGTCGTCGAGGTTCGGCCGGGCGGGCTCATGCCCCCGTCTGCGACAGGAGCGGGCTGTGGATGTCGCGCTGGCCTGGCAGTCCCGACCGTGTGTCGGGCTTGTCGTGGTCGTGCTGCTTGCAGAATGTGGCGGTGGAGGGCAGGTAGGTGTCGTCACCGGCGAAGGTGGCGGTGTAACAGGTGTCCTTGTCACGCTGGCCGCGGACCTTGCAGGTCGCCTTGCCCTTGTCGTTGGTGGTGACGGTGCACAGCGTGGTGGTGTCGGTGGTGAAGGTGATGGTCTCGCCCTCCAGGGGCTCGCCCTCGGCGGTCAGCCGGGCGATCAGTTTGAGGCCGTCCCTGCCCTTCGACTCCTTCGACTCCTTTGAGTCCTTCCCCTTCTTGTCCTTCTCCGCCTTCAGCCTCAGCCGGGTCGGGATCCGCTCTTCGACGGTCCCGATCGCCACACCAAGGGGACTGTCGCCGACGGTGATGGTGTCGATGACCGTGTTGGTGGTCGTGTCGATCACCGACACGGTGTCATCGTTGAAGTTGGTGACGTAGACGCGGCTGCTGTCCGGGGTAGCCGCCACATCCTGCGGGTTGTCGCCGACGGGGACGGTGTCGATCACGGCGTTGGCAGCGACGTCGATCACCGACACGGTGTCATCGGCGGCGTTGGTGACGTAGACGCGAGTACCGTCCGGGGCAACCGCCACCCCGACGGGCTGGCTACCGACGGGGATGGTGGTGATCACGGTGTTGGTAGCGATGTCGATCACCGACACGGTGTTATCACCGGTGTTGGTGACGTAGGCGCGCGAACCGTCCGGGGTGACCGCCACTCCAATCGGGTTGTCGCCGACGGTAATGGTGTCGACGACGGTGTTGGTGGCGATGTCGATCACCGACACGGTGTTATCGCCGGTGTTGGTGACGTAGGCGCGCGAACCGTCCGGGGTGACCGCCACTCCAATCGGGTTGTCGCCGACGGTAATGGTGTCGACGACGGTGTTGGTGGCGGTGTCGATCACGGACACCGTGTCATTGAAGGCGTGGGTGACGTAGAGGCTGGAGCCGTCGGGGGTGACCGCCACCTCAAAGGGAACGGCGCCGAGGGTGATGGTGTCGATGACGGTGTTGCCAGTGGTGTCGATCACCGACAGGCTCAGATCGCCGGCGTTGGCGACGTAGACGCGCGAACCGTCCGGGGCGACCGCTACCGCCCGGGGGCGGTCGCCGACGGCAATGGTGTCGACGACGGTGTTGCCGGCGGTGTCGATCACCGACACGGTGTCATCGTCGAAGTTGGCGACGTAGGCGAAGGTTCCGGTTTGCGCGGCCGCGGGCGTGGCCACGGTGACCGGGACGGCCAGGCCCGCCAGGACCGCCACTCCCGCCACCCAGGCCCGCACCAGCACCCACCACGACCCCCCGCCCCCGCGGCTTCGCCCCCCGTTCCCCGGCTCCGAAGCCCCCCGGACCGCGATTCCTGACATGAAGACCTCCTACAGCGCATCCCACCGAGGTGTATGCGAGTGCTCCTGGGACTCGGCGATTGATGCCCCGTCATGGACGTGCGGGGCTCGCCGCAGCGCTGAAGAGCGCCGCAGCCGACGCTAAGTCCGGATCCGCCCGTTCCCCGGCGGAGGCGTCTGGCTGCGGCCGTACGGACGACCCGAATCCCCCTTCCGGCCCCGCCCCACGCGGACCACCCCCGCTACCTCGAACTGAACAGCTCCCGCGTCCTGCGGCCGGGGTGGCACACGCCGAACGCTTCGCCCGCCAGCTCATCGACGACGCGCCCCAACCACCTGGCTGCGGCTACGTGAAGTCCGCGTACGCCATGTGGCGCCCGCAGGTGCGGCACATGAAGAGGTAGCCGGTGGGCTGACTGTCCTTGTTCAGAGCACCGACGTAGCTCTCCACTGCCTCGTCGGCCCACCCCCACGCTGCGGCCTCGCTGCGCAGCGCCTCCAGCGCATCCGGGAACGCAGCCAGCTCGGCCCGCCCCTACCGCTCCCAGGAACGCAGCGCCGTCACCGCAGTGGAAGAACCACCGCGGGTCCTGCCAGGAGGAGAAGCCCGGCGTACGCGCGTCAAGGGACGTCACGACCGCGAGCGGCACATCGTCTCCGATCGGATCGCCGATGAAGTGCGCTTCGTACTCCACGGCCGCGCTGCCGTCCGCGATGCACCACGGGCACAGCGGGTTGGAAGGCGTCTCGACCGCGTACACCGGGCCCGTATGGACGTACCCCCGCGACCGCCCGCAGCAGACACAGGAGGAGCCGTCGCCCAGGGCCTTCACCACCGGCAGGGCCGCGTTGCCGCGGACCCGCCACAGCAGGCCGCCCGCGCTGGTGGCGCGGGCGGCCTGCTCGAAGCCGTGAAAGCCTCGGTCGGCGAGAGGAGCGCCCCTTCCCCGAGCTGGGTGAACAGCTGCCGGGGCAGGCTCTGTTCGGCCGCCGACTGCGGTCCGGCGGCGGCTGCGAACACCGCGTGGGTGCCGCATGGGGCGTACCAAAACACCGCAACGTCAATGAGGTCGCGGAATTGACGGCACGCCAGGAGGAGCTAGACAGGCACGCCTTGCGGGGCTCCGGCTTCATTCGCCGACCACTGCTGATTGCGGACGAGGTCCTGGTACTGCGGGCAGCGGGCGAGCAGTTCCTGGTGCGTTCCGGCATCCAGGGCGTGACCGGACTCCATGATCAGTACGTGATCGGCATGCTGCACGGTGGACAGACGGTGGGCCACGACGACCACGGAGCGGTCCTGCGCAAGCCGCGTAACCAGGTCGCGCAGACGCTGTTCGTTGATGCTGTCCAGTTGCGAGGTGGGTTCGTCCAGCAGGACCACGTCGGCGTCGGTGAGCAGTACGCGCGCCAGGGCGAGGCGCTGGCGTTGTCCGCCCGAGAGGTCCGTCGCACGTCCGAGGAGCGTATCGAGCCCGTCGGGAAGCCGCAGCACCTCGTCGCGCAGCGCCACGGAGTCGAGGGCGTTGAGGAGTACGTCGTCGCCAGGTGCTGCGTCGCAACCCAGCAGGAGGTTGTCGCGTACCGTCCCTTCGAGCAAGGTGAAACTCTGGTCTACGTAGGCCACACGCCGACGGAGGTCGTTCAGCGGCCAGTCCTTCACGTCATGCCCCAGGACGCGGATCGTGCCCTTGTCCGGATGCACAAATCGTTCGATGAGCGTCAGCACCGTGGACTTCCCCGCTCCCGAGTGCCCGACGAGCGCGGTGAGCCCGCGGCGAGGTGCCGAGAAGGTCAGGTTCCCCAGGACCGGCTCGCCGTCGTAACCGAAGGCGATGTCGCTGAATTCGACACCCGGTGCGCCCTCGACCGGCACGGGGCCGGTGGTGGCCGTGTCGTCGGCTTCCTGGGGAAGCGACAGCAGCTCGTCGAAGCGCGTGCGGGCGGCGAGCCCCGCCTGCAATTGGCTGATGCTGGAGGCCACGATCGCGACTGGAGCGACGAGTTGGAGCAGGTAGAGAAGGAAAGCCGTGAAGTCCGGCATGGACAGATCGCCGGAGGCCATCCTGGCGCCGCCACCGAGAATGATGCTGACGAGGGCGATCTGCTGGCCGAGGCCCATCACGGGGCCGATGAGTGATTGCAGCCGGGCGCTGAAGAGTGTGGATTCCGTCAGCTCGGTGGCGTCTTGGGCCAGGGAGGCGGTCGCGTGTTCCTCGGCACGGTAGGCCTTGATGGTCGGCAGCGCGGCGAGTGTGGCGGTGAAGCGCTGCGCCAGTTCGCCGAGGGCTGTCTGCTGGGCGACGATGCTGCGTCGTACGCGGACGATCACCAGGCCGATGACAGCACCGGCCAGGGCGAAGGACCCTACGGTGATCAGGACGAGCACCCAGTCGAGCACGCTCATGACGACCAGGGTGGCCAGGACGGTAATGATCGACAGCGGAAGCTGGATCGCCCCGACATCGATCACGGAGCGCAGCATCATCGCGTCGGAGGTGACACGTGCGACGAGGTTGCCCGGACCTTGGGTTCGGACCTCGCGCAAAGGAAGCCGCATGGTGTGGTCCATGACGCGCGAACGCAGTCTCAGGATCATCTGTTCGCCGATACGGGAGAGCAGATAACCGGAGATGGTCGCCGAGAGTGCTCCGGCGATGGCGACTGCGGTCATCAAGGCGACCGGCCACAGCAGTCCGCGGGTTCCCGAAAGTGCTTCCACGAGGTCTCTGACCATCAGTGGTACTGCCAATGTCGCGGCCGTCGATATCAGTGCCAACAGGGCCGCGAATACTAGCTGCAGGCGGTCTCCACCGGCCAGATATGCGCCCAACCGCAGTCCCGGGGCAGATTTCTTACGGGCGACTGGCATTCGCTTGTTCCACCTCGTGTGAGAATTTCCGGGATTCACGAGTTCATCCGTATCGCGATGGCGGCGGCGATGGTGATGGCCCCTGTCAGGCATCCGGCGTCTGGGTACGAGCCAGTCCACCACACGCTCGCGCGAACAAAGTAACGACAATTCTTGATCCTTCGGCGCTGCCCCGAGGGAGGTGCCCCGGTTCTTGTGAATTGGCCCAGTCCCGGGCGCCTCAAAGTTGGCGTTGATGCGCGGCTCCTTTCGGGCGGTTGTCACCGAGGCCGATGGCTGCCTGTAGCGTGACCGGACGTCAACCATCCTGACTTCCCGGACGGTTGGGTGCAGTGGTTGGTTCAGAAGGTCGGCGAGAGAGAAGGAACGGGCATGTTCAGCAAGAAGGAAACGCATCTGATTGCGCTCAGCGACCTCGGCGACGCTCGTGATGCGGTGCACCAGGCCCTGTCGGATGCCCCCGCTGACGAGCTCCCCGGACTGCGGCGCGCCGCGCGGATCCTGGACGACCTGTCGGAGCGGGCCGGCGAGCCGCGGCTGCGTTGGGCCCGGGGAATCCTTGAGCGTGAAGGCATTGACCCCGTGAGCCATGAGGTGTCGGCCATACGGGCCTTGCGGCTGGAGCTCCCGGGTCTGAGCCTGACGGCCGCCACCGAGCTGGCACGGGAGGTGAAGGCGGCCCAGGGGAGGTGACCGGCCGCTTGAGGCCACCGCCGCGAGAGCCCCTCCGGGATCCCGTCCGGAGGGGCTCTCGCATGCCCGGGGCCTGTTGATGGAAAGTACTTGCCAGACTGGAAAGTTCATGCCAGGCTGGAATACGTAAGCGCCCCTCGTCGACACCAGAAGCCGGAGAACTGATGAACACCTCAGGAGCGATGCAGCCGAGCGCAGAGTCCGCCGCGGCGGCACTGCGCGGCGCGCGTGCCGCGCAGACCGCGGCTCGGCGCCCCCAAGTGGTGCCTGGCTGGTATCCCGCCACGCACGGGCTGTTGCTCGCCGCGGGATTCACCGGCTTCGGCGCGGCACGCATGTGGCCCCAGTGGCAGGGCTGGTTCCTCGCGACAGCCATGCTCTGCTCCGTCGGCTTTCTCGCGGTGACCTGGATCATGATGCGCAGCTCCGGGATTGCTCCCTGGTTCGACCGGCGCGAGCGGGGGGCGTCATGGCGTTCCTGGGGCTCGCCCCTCGTGCCATTCGTCGCGGGCCTCCTGCTGGCGATCCCCTATGGCACGGCCGGCTGGTTCCTCGGGTTCGGTGTGGTCGCCGGGGCTGGGTCCTGGGTAGGGGCCGCCCGTCGGCGTGCCCGCGCTCTGGAGTCGTCGTGAACCGTGCGGACGTTCCCGGCCTGGACAAAGAGATCCATCATCCGACCCGGCTCACCGTGGCGGCGTTCCTCTCCGGTTGCGCGGAGGCCGACTTCGGCACGGTGCGGGACTACTGCGGGGTCACGGACTCCGTGATGAGCAAGACGGTCGCGGCGCTGGAGAAAGCCGGCTACGTGAGTGTGCGAAAGGGGTATCTCGGTAAGCGCCCCCGGACTTGGGTGGCGCTCACCCTGAACGGCAGGCAGGCGCTCGCCGCGCACCTCACCGCGCTCGAAGCCCTCGCGGAAGCCTCTCGGAGGGCGGGCGCACATGGGCAGGCCCCTGGCCACGCCGAGCATGAGGAGAGCTAGGGCCCCTGTCCGGGCGGGCAGAAAACACCGCTGGGTGCCTGGGGGGAGTCAGGCACCCAGCGGTGGGTGTGAATCTGCGGGCGGGAGCTGGTTCAGCAGCCCCAGTTCGCCGTGGCCGAGACGCCGGCGCCGCTGATGGCGCTGACAGCCGCGCCGCAGCCGCCGCTGGAGCCACCGATGAAGCTCAGGACCGTCGGCGTGATGGCCGGGGCGTCGGCCGACACGCCGGCGCCGAACTCCTCGGCGTTGGTGTAGGCGGTGTAGCCGGCGAGGAGCTGGTCTGCGGTGTTCATGAGAATCCTTTACTGAATGCTATGGGAAAGTGCGAAATACTTCTGCCCGAATGTCCGCCTTTTTCAGGCGGGCACCCACCGGGACAATCAGCGGTTGCTGATCAGCAGCCCCAGGCCTTGGTGCTGGCGATGCTGCCCGCGGAGGCACCGAGGGAGAAGTAGATGCACTCGGGGGAGGAAACCGTGGTGATGGTGGGCGTCGCCGCCGGGGACTGGTTGTCCGCGCTGGCGCCGAAGTCCTCGGCGGTGGTGTAGGCGGTGTAGCCGGCGAGGAGCTGGTCTGCGGTGTTCACGGCGATCCTTCACTGATCGAGTTTCAGGGCGGGTTCTTCCTGCCCTGCCTCTATTCGATCGCATGGACTGCCCGGAACGCCACGGAAAAATTATCGTTGATTGGCTCGCCCGCCTTCGCGACCTGCGCGTTGTCTCCCCCGGCCACAACAAGTGGCTCACTGACCGGAGCTGTCAAAGATATGCCCCGGTACAAGTCTGGGCATGACGGGGACTCGCTGCGCAGGAATACCGGCAGCAGGAATGCATGCAGCCCCCACCAGGAATGGTGAGGGCTGCACGGCTGTGAGCGCCTTGAGGGGTCGATCATTTCTTATCGGGTGTCCGGCGTCGGTGTCTTCTCAACGCCTGCCATACATTCAGTTCAAGGCATACCTCTCCCAGAGCGGTCTTGAGCTCTGTCATCTCTGCAACGAGCCGGCTCTCCCGCAGAGGCGGGCGGTGTGCGTCGGCCCCCTGAAGTCCCAGCAGTCCGCCTTCGATGAACGCCTCACGCCAGTCCTCGATGGCCTGCTCCGATATGTTCGTGCGCCGTCCGGCTGCCTCGGCAACCGATTCCCGGCCCGAGATGACACTCAGGACGATGCTGACCTTGTCTTCGACGGAGAGTGCCTGGGGCGGTGGGTCGTACGTGCTGTCTTCCATCCGCTCACGGCCTGGTGGTCATACCAGGCCGATTCCCGGCAGCACCGGAGAGTCCAGATTCCGGGCCGGCATCAGCGGGTCCGTCCCGGCGTTGAGGAACGCCTCGGCGACGACGGCCTCGCGTGCGACGCCGTCGGCCCGGACCGCGTGTCCCACCAGGGCCTCGGCGAGAACTTGGCAGCGATGCTCGCCGAAGCTCAGCTTGCCCTTGCCGGGCCGCGGGTCGTCGGGCTCCCAGGCCGCACCCACCCCATCGGCCACCCGGCGGACGAACGGGGAGGTGGCGGAGCCCAGACCGGGCAATCCCTGGACGGAGGCCGCGATCTCGCCCGCCGCATGCCAGGCATCCGGGCCGAGATAGACCACCAGTGCGTCGCGGCGCGGGAAGTGTTTCAGGGACGAGGTGACCTTGGCCCGGTAGCGGAGCTCCAGCTCCTCCATCCGCGACAACACCGTCCTCCAGGCATCCGGGGCCGACTCCGCGTCGGTCAGGTGTATGTAGAGGCGCAGCATCTGGGACCCCGTGACACGTCCGCGGGAGCCGTCGGTCAGGAAGAACCCGGTCGAAAGGGCGGGTCGCGGCGCCGGGATGTGAAGGGTGACGAGATCGGAGTCCGCGTCCGGCAGCCGGTCGGCGATGCGATCACGGGGGATGCGTACCCGCAGGCCGTCGAGCAGGACTGTCACGCTGTCCGCCCCGGGGACATCGCTGAGCACGGTCGCCTGGACGAGCGTGGTCCGGTGGGGCATAGCGGCGAAGAGCCGCTGGTCGAAGTCGTCGTCGCGCAGGCTTCGTTGCCGGGTGGTGTCGCCCTGCTCCGCCATGCCGGCATGCAGATTCTGGTAGAAGAGTCCGCCGAGCTTCTTGGCGAGGTCGCCTGGGGTCTTGGCGTCCAGTTCCTCGTCTCCGACGACGGCGGTCAAGCCCCCCTCGGCGACCTCGATCTGTCCGAGCTCCTCGGAGATCTCGGGAGCGATGAGCCCAATGGCGGTCGTCATGAGGTGCCTTCCAGACCGAGTACGGAGGTGAAGTTCTGCGGTGCCAGCAGCACCGTGCGTCCGATGCCGGCGGCCGCGCGGTCGCCGGCCGTCAGCCGCGTTCCGAATTTGGCACCGGCGAGCATGCGGTCGATCATGTGCCAGCCGGCGAAAGCCGCGACCCGGGTCATGAAGCCTTCCTCGGTCGTGGCGCGCGTTTCGCGGTACCCACCCCGGAACGCTTCGATCCGGGGGCGCAGACGGTCTATTTCGCGGGCCCCGTGGGCGAGGATGTCCTCGTGGGATGCCTCGCGGCCGAAGCTGTACCCGGGGTCCTCGCTGATGGACTTGGGGATGCCCTGGATCGCCCGGTACAGCCATTCGCCGACGAATCCGCCGACGTCTCGGGCGGCGTCGCCGAAGCGGAATTCCTCCCAGTCGGTCAGATAGAGGTCATCACCGGCGAGGAGGAACTGGTCGAGTCGGACGTCGCAATGGGCAGGCACCATGGGCGCGTCCGCTTCCCGGCGGCGCAACCCGTACAGGGCCGCGATCAGTTCGGCGTCCGGCTGGAGGAGTGCCCAGGACTCGACTTCGGCGAACGCGGAGTGGATGTAGACCGGCATCGACAGCGCATCGAAGTCGTCCATCGGCGGTGTCGGGTGGGGGGTGCTGTCCAGGGTTCCGGTCTCGAGCGACAGCGAGTGCAGGATTCCGAGGATGCGGCCGGCCCTGCGGCACATGTCGTCGTCGAAGTCGTCGTCGGCGGACAGTTCGGACCCGGATCGGGCGTCTTCGAGCCGTGTGAAGGCGACCAGACGCTGCTCCTCGTCCGACCCGAGCAGTTCGGGAGCCCGGAGTTCTGTTCCGCTGAAGCGTGACGCGATCTCCTCGAAGGCCATGATGCGGTGGAACCGCCGCAGTACGTCGGCGGGTTCGCCGCCGACCCGCTTGACGAACACCCCGGCGCCGGTGCTGGTCGTACCGGCCCAGTTGTCATTGCGGCCGATATGGGCCACGACGGTGTCCGGGTCGAAGCGGCCCAGACCGAGCCGTTCGAGGAACATCTCGACCTCTGGGGCCTTCTCCAGTTGAACCGGATCGAAGCGGGCGCGGGTCAGCGAGGGCTTCGATTCTTGATCTGTAATCACGATCACGGAGCGTAGGGACAGCCGGGTGGGCCGACAACAGATGGCTCATCTATCGCCCGTTGTTGTGTTGGGGGGAGGCTGACTAAGGGGGAGATGTGCGTCGGTACCGGTGCGGCACGGCTCTGCGGGTCCAAAGTAACGGGTTTTCTGTGACCTTTTTGCCGGTGGCCGGATCCCATAAGGTACCCGGCATGGCCACTCCGATCCTGCAACGCTTCACGCTGCCCAACGGTCTGCGGGTAGTTCTCTATCCGATAACAGGCGTTCCGGCTGTCGGCGTCAGTGTTCACTACGACGTAGGTTTTCGGTCCGAACCCCAGGGTCGCACCGGCTTCGCCCACCTCTTCGAGCATGTGATGTTCCAGGGCAGCGAGAGCGTTGACCGGATGGAGCACTTCGGACATGTGCAAGCAGCAGGCGGTACCGCCAACGGATCGACGCATCAGGACTACACGGATTTCTATCAAGTGGTTCCGTCAGCCGCTCTGGAGCGAATTCTGTTCCTCGAGGCCGATCGGATGCGCGCGCCGAGACTGACGGAAGAAAATCTGCGGACCCAGGTGAACGTGGTCAAGGAGGAGATCCGGCTCAATGTTCTGAACAAGCCCTATGGCGGCTTCCCCTGGACAGTGCTGCCGGGCCTGCTGTTCCGGACCTATCCCAATGCGCACAACGGCTATGGGGATTTCACCGATCTCGGGCGGGCCACGGTCGACGAGTGTGCCGCGTTCTTCGATGCCCACTACGCGCCGGGCAACGCCGTCCTGACGATCGCCGGCGACATCGAACCTGCCCGGACGGCCGAGTTGGTCCACCGGCACTTCCAGGATGTCCCGTCGCGGCGACTGCCCCCGGCCGTGGACCTGAGCGAGCCGGCACCCGATCAGGAGCTCAGGGGGGAGCACCTCGACCCCCATGCGCCGATGCCGGCCACAGCGGTCGGCTACCGCATGCCGGACCCGCTCTCCGATCTCGACGCCTATCTGGCCCACATGGTGCTCTGCGCCGTCCTCACGGGTTCGGGCGAGTCGTCCAGGCTCAAGCGCCGGCTGATCCATGGCGCCTCCCCGCTGGTCACGGATGTGAGCACCGGCTGCGGTCTCTTCGGTGCTCTGGAGGCCCGCGATCCCGAGACGTTCCTGTGCGTCGCGACGCATCCGCAGGAGACGTCGACCGACCTGTTGCTGGACGTGCTGGACCGCGAGCTCGAGGACTTGGCGGCGAAGGGCCCCGCCGAGGAGGAGCTGATGCGGGCCACGGCGTTGAGCAGCGTGGGCATGCATCGCAAGGCCGACATGTTGCTGGCGCGGACGCGCGCCCTCGGTGCGCAGGAGGTGCTCTTCGGCAGAGCCGAGCTGGTGGACGAACTGCCCGGCCGGCTCGCCGCCGTCACCGCGGAGGACCTCGCGCTGGCCGCCAAGTCGCTGCGGCCGGACTCACGCGGCGTGCTCAGTCTCCGCCCCGCTCCGTAGCTGATATTCCGCCCGAGCCTGTCAGAAAGCTGATCCGTGATCGATACGTCTTTGGTCCGCGCTTCCTCGGGGGAGCCTGCCCGTACCCATCGCAGCGCCGAGGAGATCGGCCGCACCGCTGCCGGCCCCCGCGCGCTGCCGGCCCTCGATGTCCGCAGGCGCTACACCTCGCCGGCGATGGCCGACACGGTCCTGCCCAACGGGCTGCGGGTGATCGCCGCCCGGCACCCGTCGATCCCGATGGTCGAGATGCGGATGTCGGTGCCCTTCGCCGGTGCCACGTTCGAGCACGTGGCCACGGCCGAGGTGCTGGCCACCACCTTGTTCCGTGAGGGGCGTCCTTCCCGGGAGGGCATGGACGCGGCAATGGGCCGTCACGGCGTCACCCTGGCCGCCAGTCGCTCGTCCCGGTGGCTTCACATCTCCGGATCGGCGCCCGCGCACGCACTGGGTACGCTGCTCGGCACCCTGGCCGACGCGCTGACCCACGGTGCCCCCGACGAGGAGGAGATCCGCCAGGTACGTCTCCGGATGGTGCGTCAGATCTCCGTGATCCGGGCGCAGCCGCAGGTGATTGCGCAAGAGGCTCTGCTGGCGCTTTGCTACGGAGAGATGCCCGGTCTGCAGGAGGTGCCTTTCCCTGCACCGGTGGAAGCCGTCACGGCCGAGTCGGTACGGGTGTTGCACAGGGCCCTCGTACGTCCACGAGGGACCGCGCTGGTACTGGTGGGGGACCTCGATCCGGAGCGGGCTGTGGACCTGGTGACCGCTGCAACCGAAGACTGGGGCGGTGCCGGGACGATCACGGCACCGGCGACGCTCCCGCCGACGCCCGGCGGGCGGGTCGCACTCGTGCCCCGGGCGGACGCGGTCCAGTCGCAGATCAGACTCGTCCGCCCTGTGGTGGCACGCACCGACGACCGTTTTCCCGCTCTGAGTCTGGCCAGCCTGGTATTCGGTGGCTACTTCTCCTCACGTCTGGTCACGAACCTCCGTGAAGCCAAGGGGCTGGCCTATCGTGCGGATGCGGGTTTCCACGACCACCTGGACCGGCTGGTTGTCGGTATCGAGGCGGACACCGCTACGGAGGCTACGGCGCAGGCCTACCGTGAGATCCGCGCCGAGCTGGGGCGTCTGGTCGGTGACCCGCCGTCCGCGGCGGAGATCGACGCGGCCCGGGAGTACACCATCGGTATGGCAATGCTCGCTCTGTCCTCCCAGGCGGGGTTTGCCACCAGTGTGATGACGGCCGTTTCTCTGGGGCATGAGCCGGAGCGGGTGACCACGTTCCCGGAGCTCCTGCGCACCGTCACTCTGGGCCAAGTCGCCGACGCAGCACGGGAGTTCTTCGATCCCGATTCCTTCAGCGGGGTCATTGTCGGCGATGAGGGCAAGCTCGCCTCCCTGTTGAGTGCGGCGGGCGGAGGCGGCGTCGCAGCGAGCGCCGCGTCGAGCTGATTCCGGGCAACGCCGCCCCCGAGGGCGGATGGTTCGGAAAGTCCGTATTGGGCAACCTCAAATAAGGCCCAAGTTTGTTGCCCGCATAATGCGCCAGCTATATGATCTTGGTGTCGTTACGCGTTCCGCGCGCGGCCGACGAGCTTCACTTGAGAGATCGACCGAATCTTTCCAACGGGGAACTGTGAAATTATCAGAAGAGGTTGACCGCTGCTTGTGAACGGATTCACGACTGTTTGAGCTGCGTCTTCAGGCGAAATGCCTGGACCTGGTCTCGCAGTCGATGCGGTTCACGAGGGGATACGTCGGTGGAGCGGGATGACCTCCGTTCCACGCGGCACTCCGCAAATCTGACGCCAGGGTTGCCTGTCGATCGGCGGGCCCCTGCGGGTGTTGAAATGGAGACGAGAGGCGATGTCACGCCCTCCGGTAATGCCAGCTGCCGAAAAACTAAAGATCGTCCTGGGGGTTCTGTCGGGGGAACACACGATCGCCGAATCCGCCCGCCGGGCCGGCGTGTCCGAACAGTCCGTGGGGAATTGGAAGCGACAATTCCTGGATGGCGGACGTACGAGCCTCGAAGGAGGTGCCTCACGCATCGCCCAGCGTGAGCGTGATCTCCTTTCCGAAATCACGGAACTGAAGACGGCACTGGGTGAGGCGTATGTCCAATTGAGGGTACGGAGAAAGTCGGGCGAATACCGCACCGTCCCTTTTCAGAACTCGAGGCAATCAGAGAGGACGCCAGGATCAATGTCTCGAGGTTCTGCGAGATCTTGGGAATCCCGCGGCGAACCTACACGCGCTGGAAGATGAAGCACACGCCCTCAGCCCGGCGCGGCTGAGGCCGGCTGATCCGGATGTCCGACACCCCCTGGCGGCGACTGCCGCCAGGGGGTGTCGGTGTCCTTGCGGTGCTCACAGGACCGAAAGCGAGCCGGGCAGCGCCTGCGCGCCGTCCTCGTCGATCAGCTCCGCGATGGACGAGGCGTACTCGAGCAGTTCGGAATGCCATCCCATGTACGCGGCGAAGTCGTGCGCGTGAGTGAAGATCCGCAGCGCCGCCGCGCGCCCCGCCGCCACCCGGTCGGCCGGCACACCGTACGCCTGGCACAGCCCGCCGAGAGCGGCGTGGTAGTCCCGCGGGTCCATGACCAGGCCCGGTGTCCCGCGCAGGAGCGTCATCCGCCATTCCGCGAACTCTCCCAGCAGCCAGCCCAAATCGAAGTCCGCGGGCCCGCGGGCCACGTCCTCACCGGTGAGCAGGCAGCCGCTTCCCGGCCCGCTCCCCGCGATGACCGATCCCAGACTCGGTGCCCCGTGCAGGAAGACGCCGTCCGCGAGATCGGTGGCCAGCGACTCGCACCAGCCCTCCACGTGGCTCCACCGGGCAGTGCCGAGCCGTCGGCGGACCACAGTGTGGAAGGCCGTCGCGGCCCGCGGTCCTCTGCCGTGACGCATCCATGCCGCCAGCCGGGCCGGGCCCGGCGGCCCGGACGCTGCCAGGGAGGGATCCGCGGTGTGGAGCAGACGCAGGCCATGGCCCGTACTGGCCATGGCCGAAGCGACGCGCCCCGGAGTGAGGCGGGGATCGCTCCCCACGCAGAGCTTCGCCACTGCGACCGGCCCAGGGACCCGGTAGAGCAGGGCGTCCCCGACCACCTCCGGGAGCGCCAGGAACGGGTTCGTCGGCTCCAGGGAGCGGATCGCGGAGCGGACGGGAGCGCTGGGAGGGGTCAGGGGTGCCGGACGGTCGGCGCCCGGCCGACGGACCCACGCATAACCGCGGTCGTCCGCGTGGACGGCTGTCCGCAGGAAGCCGGTAGCGAATTCCTCCACCGGAGGCGCGGTGGTACCCGTCACTGCGCGCCCCGGTGCTCGGCGCCACCGGCCGCCAGCCGCGCCCGGAGGCGTTCGAGTGCGGGTACGACCTCGGGCAGCGGGGTGGCGACGGCGGCGTCCATACGTCCGGTTGTCACGCTGAAGCCGGGCTGCGGGGGCACCACGGTCACGTTGGGGCGCTGTTCGAGCGCCGCGACGTGTTGCCGGTAAGCGAACGATTCCACTCCGGAGGGTGGCAACGCCGGAGCGACGGCGATGGGTGCCCGGGTGCATTGCAGGGCGAGCATGAGGGGCGTGTCGGCGACGCCGAGCGCCAGGCGGCTGACGAAGTGGAACGTTGCCGGGTGAACCACGATCGCGTCCGGCCACTGCGCGAGCTCGACGTGACGAGCGCCCACTTCGGGCTCGTCCGGCCACACATCCCGCAGTACCTCGTCGCCGGCGAACGCCGTGAGCGCGGTCCGCGTGACGAACCGTTCTGCGGACCGGGTGACCATCGTCCGCAGCTCGACAGCGGGGTACGCGGTCCGCAGCCAGTTGACCCACATCGGCATGAACATCACCCCGATGGCGCCGGTTCCGACGAAGAGTACTTTGCGGGCACCGAATGCCGGCGCCGATCCCGCGGGCACCTGTGTCGCTTCAGCCATGGAGCCGGTCTT
The DNA here is from genome assembly GCF_018614575.1 of Streptomyces sp. ISL-10. Lineage (GTDB taxonomy): Bacteria > Actinomycetota > Actinomycetes > Streptomycetales > Streptomycetaceae > Streptomyces. Next base: position 131,648 of record NZ_JAGGOJ010000007.1, on the reverse strand, counting down.
CGGCCGCGAGGATCTCCTGGAGATCGGTCATGGTGGCGCCCAGCCCTTCCGTATGGATCACGCCGGCCGGATTCAGCACGACCTCGTCCACGCCGTTGAGCCGGTAGCGGTGGAGTTCGGCCGCGATCTCGTCGGGCGTCCCGGACACGAATACACCCGCGTCCACCAAGGCGTCCGCCCCCGCGTCCGGATCGTCCGCGTACGCCTGCACCCCCGCCCGGCGCAGCATGTCGGTGTAGTGGGCGGCGCTGAGATGAGCGCCCGCGCCCCGGCGGGCCGCCAGGCGGATGTCACGACCGGGCCGGGCGACGGCGACATGGACCACGGTCGCGACACGTGGGGCCTTGCGGCCTGCCTCCGCCGCACCCTCGGCCAGTGCGGGCACCAGCGTGTCGGCGACGTAGTCGGCGGGCGTCATCCAGGTGACGGCCACGTCGGCGACAGCGCCTGCCATCCGCGCCATCCGCGGGCGCAGCACGCCGAGGCCGAGCTCGACCGGCGGGGCGTCCAGGGAGATGAGTTGCGCGTCGATGGAGTGGTATTCGCCGTCGTGGCGCGCCACTTTGCCGTCGAGCAGCTCCCGCATGGAGGTCATGTACTCCCGCATCGCGGTGAGGGGCTTGGCGTAGCGGGCCGGCAGCAGGGATTCCTGGAACTCCGGGGCGGCCGGGCCGATACCGGCCACGTACGGTGCGCCGGTGAGCGCGGCGACGGAGCGCGCCTGCACGGCGGCGTCATAGGGGTGCCGCAGGGGCGCGAGGGTCACTCCGCTGCCCATGGGGATCCGTAGTCCCATGCCGGCCAGGGTCGCGAAGAGTTGGTGCGTGTCCAGGCGCAGGGACTGCCCGAGCCACAACCTTCCCGAACCACGGCGTTGCAGCAGTCGGGCGACGGGAAGGATCTGCCCGGTGTTCGTGGGCTGGATCGGGTACATGATGCTGGTTTTGTGCCGGGGGGCCATGGTTTTTCTTCCCTCAGTAGGAGCGTTGGCCGACGAGTTCGCGGCGCGCCGTCAACCGGCTCCCGGACTCACGACGTGAGGAGTTGAGCAGGAGCCGGGGGGCGAGCAGCAGGCCGAGCAGGATCCAGCCGCCGAGAACACCGAACGTCTGCCAGTGCTGCCACGCCTGACCGGTTTCGGCGACGATCGCGCTGTCCGGCAGCAACGCCGAGCGAACGCCCTGTGCGATCCACTTGAGCGGGAAGACCTGGCCGATGACCTGCAGCCACTGCGGCATGCTCGTGACCGGGAAGAAGATTCCCGAGACGAAGAGCAGTCCGATCATGGGGATCATGACCCAGGCCAGCGCCTGGCGCGGATTGGGCAGAACGGCGCCGACTGCCGCGCCGATCAGGGTGAGGGCGACCAGACCCAGGGTGACGACCCAGAGGAGCGTGCACCACTGGCCGAGACTCTGCGGGAACCCGGAATCGGTGATGGCTGCGCCTCCGACGAGGAGGACCACGATGCTGAGGACAGCGATCGTGATGACCATCAGGGTCTTGCCCACGAGGTAGGCGAACATTCCGCCGGGTGTGCCCCTCAGGCGCAGCAGCGTGCCGTCCTCGCGCTCCGTGGCCAACTGCTGCGGCAGCCAGACCATCGCGACCAGGAGGAGCAGCGACGCCACGCCTCCGGCGATCACCATTTGGGAGGAGGCCACCGAGCTGCCCGGGATGTTCCCGGTCTGCAAGGACGCGGTGAAGAGGAACATGGCCGGGTTGCCCAGATGCCCCAGGTACTCACGCGGGGTGCGCACGGTCTGCCGCAGTTCGGTCTTTCCCCGGTGCAGCCCAACGACGAGGGCCTGTCGGCTGATCACGCTTCCTCCTGGTGGAGCATGCCCAGATAGGTGTCCTCCAGCGTGGGCCGGCGCACCTCCAGGTCGGGGATCGGTCCGCCGAGCCGGGTGTGGAGTTCCCACACCAGACGGGACGGGTCGTTGGTCTGCTGATGGTGCCGCTCTCCGGCCTCCGACCAGCGGACCTCCGCGTCCGCCTGTATCTGGGCGGCCAGTTGTTCGATGGACCCCGAGGCGATGAGTCGGCCCCCGACCAGCACCGCGATGTGATCGGCCAGTCGTTCCGCCTCGGCGAGATCGTGGGTGGTGAGCAGGACGGTCATGCCTTCCACCGAGCTGAGCCGTTCGACCAGTGTGTGGAAGTCGCGCCGAGCCTCCGGGTCGAACCCGGTGGTCGGTTCGTCGAGGAAGAGCAGTTCCGGCTTACCGATGATGCCCAACGCGACATCCAGGCGCCGCCGCTGGCCGCCCGACAGCTTCTGGCACTCCTGGCCGGCCTGCTCGGTCAGCCCGACGGTGTCCAGCAGCTCCTGCGGGTCGCGGGCGTCGGGGTAGTACAGCGCGAAGTGCTCGACCAGATCCTGGACCCGCCAGCGGGCATGGTCGCGCCAGGACTGCATGACGATGCCCACCCGGGCCCGCCACGCGTCTCCGGCGTTCTCGGGATCGGTCCCCAGCACGCTGACGTCGCCGCTCGAACGGCGACGGAACCCTTCGAGGATCTCAATCGTGGTGCTCTTCCCCGCCCCGTTCGGGCCGAGCAGCGCGAGCACCTCGCCGCGCTGTACGTCGAGGTCCACTCCGTGGAGTACGTCGCGTGACCCATAGCGCATCCGCAGGTTGCGGATGCTGATCGCGGGAGGAGCTGTGCCGGAGGACGGCGCCGCTGCCAGCGGCGCTGCTGCGGGAATGACCATAGTGCTGGACACTAATGTTCCGACGTTCTCCGCACGTGCCTGCAGAGGAGGTTGGCCCAGGTGCCGACTGCGTTTCCCGGGGCGTGATTCACGGCTTCTGACCTGGTCAAACGGTTCTTCGGGCAGCCGGGTGCCAAATAAACGACTGCGTCGCTTACTTGTCGAACGGCCAGCCCTGCCCCACACGCCCGGGGGCGGGGCGGCACCCGACGTGACGCGGGGTCGGCGACGTTCCCTGCCCGCGGCGTCACACCTGCGAACCCGAAGAGTCTCCCACCCACCCGGGTGCCGCCGCTCAGCCCCTCGACACGGTCCTCGCGATCGCGCCGCATCCCGGTGGACGGGTTCGTGCAGCCCGTGAAGTACAGACCCTCCGCACCCTCGGCCGCGCACCCGCGTCGCGCCCGCGGCTGCCCCCGGTCGTCCGGTACACCGAGGTGGCCCACCAGGCCCCGCCGGTAGCCCGTCGCCGCGATCACCGCGTCCGGGCTGATGCGGGTGCCGTCCGCCAGTACCACCTTGCGGTTGTCGAACGACTCCACCGCCGTGACCACTTCGACCGGCCCGCCGCGCACCGCGTCGATCAGGCCCGCGTCGGGCATCGGGATCGCGCCCTCCCGCACCCGGGAGTACAGGCAGGTGTCGGGTCGCGGCAGGCCCTGTTCGGTCAGGTCCGGGACCGCGACGCGGCACAGCAGGTCGCCCGCACGGTCCACCAGCCCTACCGGCAGTCGGCGTACGAGGATGCCCGTGCGCTGGGCCGGCCAGCCCGCTGTGAGTCTCTCTGGTCGACCTGCTCGACGACGCCGATGTGACCCCGCGGCGTCACCTTCCGCCGCCATCGGCCCCCGGCCTGTCTCCCGACGAACTCGCCCAGGTACGCACCGCCTTCACACAGGCCACGGCGCTCCTGCGTGATCGTCTCCCGACGCCGCCCCAATCCCTGTCCGGGTCTCGCGGTCGGCACCCCGGAGCGGTGGCGCAAGGTTGCCTTTACGGCAACCGTCCGGTTCGGAGAGTCGTCGGCTCGGCCTCCTCCAGGTCCTGGATCCGGCACTACCGGGCACTGCCCTTCCACACCGGGGAAAAGCCTGCCCGGCGCCCCTTCCCATGCGCACCGGGTTTGCCGTGCCCCTCCCTCGGTGCGCCCCTCGTTCTGTCCGGCCTCACACGGCACCCGGAAACCCCAGCTCAAAGCACGTACAGACCCGCCCCGAGAGTCAGCGCCAAGTCAGCACACGGCCAGGAAACAGGCTGATCCGGCCGGAGAGAACAGGAAGGGGCCAGACCATAAGATCTGGCCCCTGAACTGGGGTTTTACTGCCTGACCAGCATCTCAGCCGATCATGGCGTCAGCCCGTCACACGTTGAAGCGGAACTCCACCACGTCCCCGTCCTGCATCAGGTACTCCTTGCCCTCCATGCGCGCCTTGCCCTTCGCGCGGGCCTCCGCGACCGAGCCCGTCTCCACCAGGTCCGCGAAGGAGATGACCTCCGCCTTGATGAAGCCCTTCTGGAAGTCGGTGTGGATCACGCCGGCCGCCTCGGGGGCCGTGGCGCCCTTCTTGATCGTCCAGGCGCGGGACTCCTTCGGGCCCGCCGTCAGGTACGTCTGCAGGCCCAGCGTGTCGAAGCCCACGCGGGCCAGCGTCGCCAGGCCCGGCTCCTCGGCGCCGACCGACTGGAGCAGTTCCATGGCGTCCTCCTCGTCGAGCTCGGCGAGGTCCGCCTCCAGCTTGGCGTTCAGGAAGATCGCCTCGGCCGGGGCGACCAGGGCGCGCTGCTCGTCCTTGAAGGCGTCGTCCGTCAGCTCGTCCTCGTCGACGTTGAAGACGTAGAGGAACGGCTTCGTGGTGAGCAGGTGCAGGTCGTGCAGCAGCTCGTCCTTCTCGGAGCCCTGGAGGATGCCCTGCGAGAAGAGCGTGTCGCCCCTCTCCAGGATCTCCTTCGCCGCCTCGACGGCCGCGACCTTCGGGGCCACGTCCTTCTTGATCCGGGACTCCTTCTGGAGCCGGGGCAGGACCTTCTCGATCGTCTGCAGGTCCGCGAGGATCAGCTCGGTGTTGATCGTCTCGATGTCGTCCTTCGGCGAGACCTTGCCGTCGACGTGCACGACGTTCTCGTCCTTGAAGGCGCGGATGACCTGGCAGATCGCGTCCGACTCACGGATGTTCGCCAGGAACTTGTTGCCCAGGCCCTCGCCCTCGCTCGCGCCGCGCACGATGCCCGCGATGTCGACGAAGTCGACCGTCGCCGGGAGGATCCGCTGCGAGCCGAAGATTTCGGCCAGCTTGGTGAGCCGGGCGTCCGGGACGCCGACGACGCCCACGTTCGGCTCGATGGTGGCGAACGGGTAGTTGGCCGCCAGCACGTCGTTCTTGGTCAGGGCGTTGAACAGGGTCGACTTGCCGACATTCGGCAGGCCGACGATTCCGATCGTGAGCGACACGTTGGCGACTTCCTGAGTGGAGAGTGAGGACTGGCGGGGGCCGTACGGCCCTGTTTGGAGGGGGCCGATCCACCAGTTTACGGGCGGGGCGCGCCGGGCAGCGACGGCCGCCGGAAGTCGAACGAACGGCCAAGGTCGGCCAAAGGGCGTGTCTGGTACCTCCGTACCGGCTCCCGGCGACCTACGTTGGTCGATGTGGAGCAGCACAGGACTCGTCGCCCCCAGCCTCGGCAGCGACCGCAGGACACTCTTCCCGCCCGGGGCGCACTCGCCGACGGGACCGTCTACCCCGTGCCCGCCCGGCCTCCGCGGCCGGCGCCGCCGGTCGTCCTCGCACTGCGCCGGCTGCCGAACCCACGACTGACCGGCCTCGGCGCCGGACTTTTCGGGGCCACGGTCATGCTGGTGCTCGGCGGCCTGGACCGGCTGCTCCTGGACGGCTCCGCGGTGGTCTACGGGCTGCTGTTCCTGTCCGTCAGCGCGCTGACCGCACTGTGGGTGCGCGAGGCCGACGTGGTGATGGCTCCGGTCATCGTCCCGATCGCCTTCGCCGTGGGGATCGTGCCGATCTCGGGCGGCGACGGCGGCTTCGGCGGGCAGACCATGGCCGTCGTCACCGCGCTCGCCGTGCACGCGGGCTGGCTGTACGGCGGGACGCTGATCGCCGGACTGATCACCTGCGTACGCAAGGTACGGATGATGGGGCGCCGCCAGCGGCGGGCCCGTGCAGCGCAAGGACCGGGGCGGTCGGGCGAGAGCGGCACGGGCGGCCGCACGCGCCAGGGCTGACCCCGCGGGCAGCAGCACGTGTCACGGCTGCCGGCCTGAGCGGACAGGACGCGTCACGACTGACCGCCTGGGCAGGCCGCACGCGGGGCTGACGGTTCGGGGACGGCCACCCCCGCAAGCGGCCCCCGGCGGCCCCGCGCGATTCAGCGCCCCGCCGCCGCCATCGCCGCCCCCACGATGCCCGCGTTGTTCTGCAGCTCCGCGGTCACGATCTCCGCCCGCACGCCCTCGATCAGCGGCAGGAACTTGTCGGCCTTGCGGCTCACTCCGCCGCCGATGACGAACAGTTCCGGGGAGAACAGCATCTCCACGTGTGCCAGGTACTTCTCGACCCGACGGGCCCAGTGCGCCCAGCTCAGGTCCTCGTCCTCCTTGGCCTTGCTGGAGGCGCGCTTCTCGGCGTCGTAGCCCTTCAGCTCGAGGTGGCCCAGCTCGGTGTTGGGGACCAGGCGGCCGTCGATGAAGACCGCGCTGCCGATGCCCGTACCGAACGTCAGCAGGACCACCGTGCCCTTGCGGTCGCGGCCCGCGCCGAACGTCATCTCCGCCACGCCCGCCGCGTCCGCGTCGTTCAGCACGGTCACCGGCAGTCCGCCGAGGCGGTCGCCGAGGAACCGTGCCGCGTCCTTGTCGACCCAGCCCTTGTCGACATTGGCCGCGGTGCGGGTGATGCCGCCGGTGACGACGCCGGGGAACGTGATGCCGACCGGTCCGGTCCAGCCGAAGTGGGCGACCACCTCGGCGACGCCGTCCGCCACCGCGTCCGGCGTCGATGGCTGCGGGGTCAGCACCTTGTGGCGCTCCGCGGCCAGGTCGCCCCGCTCCAGATCCACGGGAGCGCCCTTGATCCCGGAACCGCCGATGTCCACTCCGAAGACGTTCATGGACACAACGTTACGGGGAGGTGCTGACGGTTACGAGCGGGATCGGCGGGCCCCGGCGTGACCTACTGGCCGGACAGCTCGGCCGCCTCGGCGCGCAGGTCGCGGCGCAGCTCCTTGGGCAGCGAGAAGGTGATGGACTCCTCTGCCGCCTTGACGATCTCGACGTCCTCGAAGCCTCGCTTCGACAGCCACTCCAGCACGCCCTCGACGAGCACCTCGGGCACGGAGGCGCCGGAGGTGACGCCGACCGTGGAGACGCCCTCGAGCCACGCCTCGTCGATCTCCTCGGCGAAGTCGACCAGGTGCGCGCCGTGGGCGCCCGCACCCAGTGCCACCTCGACGAGCCGTACCGAGTTCGACGAGTTCTTCGAGCCGACGACGATGACGAGGTCGGCCTCGGCGCCCATCTGCTTGACGGCCGTCTGACGGTTCTGCGTCGCGTAGCAGATGTCGTCGCTCGGCGGGGAGATGAGACCGGGGAACTTCGTCTTCAGGGCATCGACCGTCTCCATCGTCTCGTCGACGGAGAGCGTGGTCTGGGAGAGCCAGACGACCTTGTCCGGGTTGCGGACCTCGACGTTGGCGACGTCCTCCGGGCCGTCGACGAGCGTGATGTGGTCGGGGGCCTCGCCGGAGGTGCCGATGACCTCCTCGTGGCCCTCGTGGCCGATGAGGAGGATGTCGTAGTCCTCCTTGGCGAAACGCACAGCCTCCTTGTGGACCTTGGTTACCAGCGGACAGGTCGCGTCGATGGTCGCGAGCTTCCGCTCGGCGGCCTCCTCGTGCACGATCGGCGCCACGCCGTGGGCGGAGAACATGACGATCGACCCCTCGGGGACCTCCGCCGTCTCGTCGACGAAGATCGCGCCCTTCCTCTCCAGGGTCTGCACGACGTACTTGTTGTGGACGATCTCGTGGCGGACGTAGACGGGGGCCCCGTACTGCTCCAGGGCCTTCTCCACGGCGATCACGGCACGGTCCACGCCCGCGCAGTAGCCACGGGGAGCGGCGAGGAGGACGCGTCGGGCAGGCGGCGTAGCAGTCATGCGTCCCATCGTAAGGCCGCCCACAGCGGGCGTTGATCGCCTGTGGACAGCGCACCGGCCGTACGCGAGCGACGGAGGGATCGCGACGGAGGCGCTGGTTCCGGAGTGGACCGGTGGGGTGTGGACGTCGATCGCCGTCGTGGTGACGACGCTGCTGAACCCGAGGGGCGTGCGGGAGCGCGCCCCACGGCGGCGGTGACGGGCAGCGGTGACCGTGACGGGGAGCGGTGACGCCTGGTGGTGACGACAGGGCGGCCGGTTCGGGTCGCGGGAGTTGTCGTACCCGGCCGTTACGCTCGCCCGTATGGCTCTCAACACGTCCGCGGAAGCCCCCCTGCCCGTCGGCGAGGTGTCGCGGCTCATCGGGGGGTGGATCGACCGGCTCGGGGCGGTCTGGGTGGAGGGACAGATCACCCAGCTGTCGCGGCGGCCGGGTGCCGGGGTCGTCTTCATGACCCTGCGCGACCCGTCGTACGACATCTCGGTGAGCGTCACCTGCTTCCGGCAGGTGTTCGACGCGGTCGCGGACGTGGTGTCCGAGGGCGCACGCGTCGTGGTGCTCGCCAAGCCGGAGTGGTACGCGCCCCGGGGGCAGCTGTCGCTGCGGGCAACGGAGATAAGGCCGGTCGGCATCGGTGAACTGCTCGCCAGGCTGGAACAGTTGAAGCGCTCCCTGGGTGCGGAGGGCCTGTTCGCGCCGGACCGCAAGCGGGCGCTGCCCTTCCTGCCGCACCGGGTGGGGCTGGTGTGCGGGCGGGCCTCGGCGGCCGAGCGCGACGTGCTGGAGAACGCGCGCCGTCGCTGGCCGCACGTCCGTTTCGAGGTGCGCAACGTGGCGGTCCAGGGCGTGCACGCCGTGACCCAGGTCGTCCAGGCGGTCAAGGAGCTGGACGCGCTGGACGACGTCGACGTGATCATCGTGGCGCGCGGCGGAGGCAGCGTGGAGGACCTGCTGCCGTTCTCCGACGAGCAGCTGGTGCGTGCCGTGGCCGCGTGCACGACACCCGTCGTGTCGGCCATCGGGCACGAGCCGGACGCGCCGCTGCTCGACCTGGTGGCCGACCTTCGCGCGTCGACGCCGACCGACGCGGCGAAGAAGGTGGTGCCGGACGTGGGCGAGGAGCTCCAGCGGGTGCGCCAGCTGCGGGAGCGTGCGCTGCGGACCGTAGAGGGGCTGCTGGACCGCGAGGAGCGCGGCCTGGCCCACTGTCTCGCCCGCCCGTGCATGGAGCATCCGCAGCGGATGGTCGAGCAGCGCGAGGAGGAAGTGGACGCGCTGCTGGCGCGCGGCCGGCGGGTGCTCGGGCATCTCCTCGACCGCGCGGACTCGGAGCTGGCGCACACCCGGGCGCGGGTGCTCTCGCTGTCTCCCGCGGCGACGATGAAGCGGGGTTACGCGGTGCTGCAGCGTGCCGACGGCGCGGTCGTCCGCTCGCCGGAGGACGTGAGCGCGGGCGACGGGCTGCGGGCGCGGGTCGCCCACGGGGAGTTCGCGGTGCGGGTCGAGGAGTGACGCGCGGGGACTGCGGCTCGGGCGCCCGCAGCGGACATATGTACGTTTCTGACACATAGGGTGGACGGCATGGCTGCCAAGACGGAAGAGGCCGCGCTCGGTTACGAGCAGGCGCGGGACGAGCTGATCGAGGTCGTACGCCGCCTGGAGGCGGGCGGGACGACGCTCGAGGAGTCGCTCGCACTGTGGGAGCGCGGCGAGGAGCTGGCGAAGGTGTGCCGCCATTGGCTGGAGGGCGCGCGGGCACGCCTGGACGCGGCGCTGGCCGAAGCCGAGCCGGACGGGGACGGCGGCGAGAGCTAGAGCGCCGGTTCCGGGGCCCGTGTGAGTCGGATCACGACACTCCGACTTTAGTTGAAGCTTGAACCTCATGCTTGTACGGTGAAGTCCTTGGTTGACCCACTATCCGTTTGCGGAAGGTATAGCCCCGATGTCGCTCGCTCTTGATCCCGCCGCCCAGGACCTCCTCTTCCGCGAGGCCCGCACCGCCAACACGTTCACCGACGAGCCGGTGACCGACGAGCAGGTCCAAGCGATCTACGACCTGGTCAAGTACGGGCCGACCGCCTTCAACCAGACCCCGCTGCGCGTCGTGCTGGTCCGCTCCGCCGAGGCCCGAGAGCGTCTCGTGACCCACATGGCCGAGGGCAACCAGGCCAAGACCGCAGGCGCCCCGCTGGTCGCGATCCTGGCCGCCGACAACGAGTTCCACGAGGAGCTCCCGACGCTGCTGCCGCACTTCCCGCAGGCCAAGGACCTCTTCTTCAGCGAGCGCCCGGCCCGCGAGTCCGCCGCGTCCCTCAACGCCGCGCTGCAGGCCGCCTACTTCATCGTCGGCGTCCGCGCCGCCGGACTGGCCGCCGGCCCGATGACCGGTTACGACGCCGCGGGCGTCCAGAAGGAATTCCTGGACGACGACCACACCCCGCTGATGGTCGTCAACATCGGCAAGCCGGGCGAGGACGCCTGGTTCCCGCGCTCCCCGCGCCTGTCGTTCGACGAGGTCGTCACCACCGTCTGAGCCGCCACGCGCGCCCGAGAGGGAAGGGAAAGGCCGCCGCACCCGGTCGGGTGCGGCGGCCTTCGCCGTATACGCGCGGCCTGCGCGCGGCGCTACTGCTATGTGGCCGGGCTCGTGGCGGCCGAGGGCTTCGCGGGCTCCTCCGGCGCACCCGGCCGGGGGGTGAGCGCGGCGGCCATCTCCGCCAGGCGAGCCGGGGAAGCCGTGCCGGTGACCACCGTCGTCGAGCCGTCGGCAGCCAGCACCAAGGCATCGTACTTGGGCCCCTCCCACAGCTGCCAGGTCTCGCCGGCCACCTGCCGGGTCCTGTCGGTCCGGACCGCCCGGTGGGTGACCTCGCGCACGTACTTGTCGGCGGGCTCGGCCGTGGACTGCTCCACCGCGACGTACTGGTCGTCCGGGTCGAGGAAGCCCACGTGCCAGGCGTGGGCGTCGGCGCGGTCGAAGCTGACCGACGTCGCCCTCCACTGCTCACCCAGCCCCTCCGGCACGGCCACCTGATACGGAGCCGCCCGCTGCGCCGTCACCAACTCGACGCGGTAGTCGACCGTCTTGATCGGGTCCGCGTTCTCGTCGTGCGGAACGAGCATGTAGATACCCGCCACGACGACGCCGATCACCGCCATGGACTGGAACATGCCACGGATCGTCTGCTTGCCTCGCATACCTGCCACGCCCCCCATCGTCGCATCCGCCCGTCCTGCTCACACGTGGCCCCCTCTGCTCATTTTGTCGACGTACCGATAGAGTCGCCCCACCCTCCTAGTTACGGCCGTCGTCGTACAGAAAGGTGCGCTCCGATGACCGAGCACCATCTGCCCGCCCCGCTTGAGGTCTCTCCCGAGGCCCCCGACCGCAACCTCGCCCTGGAGCTCGTGCGGGTCACCGAGGCCGCCGCCATGGCCGCCGGCCGCTGGGTCGGCCGCGGTGAGAAGAACGGCGCCGACGGCGCCGCGGTCAAGGCCATGCGGACCCTCGTCTCCACCGTCTCGATGAACGGCGTCGTCGTCATCGGCGAGGGAGAGAAGGACGAGGCCCCGATGCTGTTCAACGGCGAGCGCATCGGTGACGGTACCGGCGCCGAGTGCGACATCGCCGTGGACCCGATCGACGGCACGACCCTGACCGCCAAGGGCATGCCGAACGCCATCGCCGTGCTGGCCGCGGCCGACCGCGGGACGATGTTCGACCCGTCCGCGGTCTTCTACATGGACAAGCTGGTCACCGGCCCCGAGGCCGCCGACTACGTCGACATCAACGCGCCTGTCTCGGTGAACATCCGCCGGGTCGCCAAGGCCAAGCACTCCTCGCCCGAGGACGTCACGGTCGTCATCCTGGACCGTCCGCGGCACGACGGCATCGTCAAGGAGATCCGCGAGACCGGCGCGCGCATCAAGTTCATCTCGGACGGCGATGTCGCCGGATCGATCATGGCCGTCAAGGAGGGCACGGGCGTCGACCTGCTGCTCGGCATCGGCGGCACGCCCGAGGGCATCATCTCGGCCTGCGCGATCAAGTGCCTGGGCGGTGTGATCCAGGGCAAGCTGTGGCCCAAGGACGACGAGGAGCGGCAGCGGGCGATCGACGCCGGCCACGACCTGGACCGCGTCCTGAGCACCAACGACCTGGTCTCCGGCGACAACGTCTTCTTCGTCGCCACCGGCATCACGGATGGCGAGCTGCTGCGCGGCGTGCGCTACCGGGCGGAGACGGCGACGACGCAGTCCCTGGTGATGCGCTCCAAGTCCGGCACGATCCGCCAGATCGACTCCACCCACCGCCTGTCGAAGCTGCGCGCCTACAGCCAGATCGACTTCGACCGGGCGCAGTAGACCGGCGCGGCAGCGAGCGGCCCTCGACGGCCCTGCGGAACGAACGGGAAGGGGCGCCCCTGGTGAGGGGGGCGCCCCTTCCCGTCGTCGCGTGTGCGGGTCGTGCCCGCTGTGCGCTCAGGCCGCCGACGGGGACTTCTTGAGCTCCACCTCGCGCCGGCGGCGCCGGGCCAGGACCACCCGGCGCTCGGCCGCCGTGAGGCCGCCCCACACCCCGTACGGCTCCGGCTGGAGCAGGGCGTGCTCCCGGCACTCGACCATCACGGGACAGCGGGCGCAGACCCGCTTGGCCGCCTCCTCGCGCGACAGACGGGCGGCCGTCGGCTCCTTGGAGGGGGCGAAGAAGAGCCCGGCCTCGTCGCGGCGGCACACCGCCTCCGCGTGCCAGGGACCGGCCTGATCCTCCCGAGCAGGGATGCGCTGAGGCGGAACGGCGGCTACCTGCAAGGACTGATGCGGCAGTTGCAGCACGGTCTACTCCTGACGACGGATTCGCGAGCGAGAGACGATGCAGCAGTCCCTACCCGCTGTGCGCACTCCTATGCACTGAGTGGCACTGAGTTCCGACGCACGGAATTGCGTATCGGCACGCGCGGCGCGAAATGCTCCGGTCCGCGCGGCCGTCAGCCGAGGTGTTTGCGCAGGCGGTCGTGGAGATCGGAGATGCGGCGGCCCCTCTTGGGCTTGGCCTCGACATTGCCGAAAACGGAGTAGCCGTTGACGACGACCACGGGCGCCTCGGGGTCGGCGGCCTCCAGGGTGAGGACCTCGAAGTTCCCGAAGAAGCCCGTGCCGCTGCCGCGCAGCGTGATGTTCTCGGGGACGCGGACATCCACGCTGCCGAAAATGGACGTCGCGTTGATCACGGTGAGGCGCTGGCCGAACAGGGCCTCGGTGAGGTCGATCTCGACGCTGCCGAAGAGGGAGAACGCGTTCGTCCTGCGGCCGACACGCCAGCGGCCCTTGCGGGTGGAGCTGGAGAAGACGGCGACGAGGTTCTCGGCTGGGCCGGTGGGCTCGTCGGCCTCCTGGACGTACGGGGGGCCGCCGGTGCGCCGGACGGCCGCGGGCAAGTCCCTGACGATCGGCTCCAGTTCGCCGAGGGTCTTGGCACGGTAGACGGCGTCGATGCGCTCGGAGTGCTCCTCGGCGTCCAGCCGGCCCTCGGCCAGGGCGTCCCTGAGGATGTCCGCGATCCGGTCGCGGTCGGCGTCCGAGGCCCGGATGGCATGCTCGGCGCGGCCGGTCTCCACGGGCGCGGCCGGCTTCTGGGGCTGCTTCTCGAGGTCCACGGAATCAGCCTAGCGAAACGCGATAGATCGCGACCAGGGGCGACAGGGACGGAACCCGCCGCAATCGGCCGAATTCCCACGGACGGCCGCCCTGGCGCCGATTCACCCGCGTGTGCCCACCACCGACGCCCCACCCGGCCCGCCGCCACGCCGCCTGCGCCCGCACCCGCGCCCGCCCCCGGAAAGCCCACACCCGCGCCGGGATCCCGCGCCCGCCCCGGGAAGCCCGGTCCCGCGCCGGAAAGCCCGCACCCGGGAAGTGAGCCTTACCTCACAGGATCGGGGCCACGGGGGCGCTCTACGCTGGAGGGCGCTGCCAATGGAGGCCAGCCGCTGTCTGTGAAGTGAGGAATGGGCGAAATGCCGGAGTTCGCGTATACGGATCTGCTCCCCCTGGGAGAGGACACCACCCCGTACCGGCTGGTGACCGCCGAAGGTGTCTCCACCTTCGAGGCCGACGGGCGCACCTTCCTCAAGGTCGAGCCCGAGGCCCTGCGCACGCTCGCGGCCGAGGCCATCCACGACATCCAGCACTATCTGCGTCCGGCCCATCTGGCGCAGCTGCGGCGGATCATCGACGATCCCGAGGCGTCGTCCAACGACAAGTTCGTCGCGCTCGACCTGCTGAAGAACGCCAACATCGCCGCCGCCGGCGTGCTCCCCATGTGCCAGGACACCGGCACGGCGATCGTCATGGGCAAGCGCGGACAGAACGTGCTGACCGAGGGCGGCGACGAGGAAGCCCTCTCGCGCGGCATCTACGACGCGTACACCAAGCTCAACCTGCGCTACTCGCAGATGGCTCCGCTCACCATGTGGGAGGAGAAGAACACCGGCTCCAACCTGCCCGCCCAGATCGAGCTGTACGCGACCGACGGCGGCGCGTACAAGTTCCTCTTCATGGCCAAGGGCGGCGGCAGCGCCAACAAGTCCTTCCTCTACCAGGAGACGAAGGCCGTGCTCAACGAGGCGAGCATGATGAAGTTCCTGGAGGAGAAGATCCGCTCGCTCGGCACGGCCGCCTGCCCGCCGTACCACCTGGCGATCGTCGTCGGCGGCACCAGCGCGGAGTTCGCGCTGAAGACCGCCAAGTACGCCTCCGCGCACTACCTGGACGAGCTGCCGTCGGAGGGTTCGGAGCTCGGCCACGGCTTCCGTGACGAGGAGCTGGAGAAGAAGGTCTTCGAGCTCACTCAGAAGATCGGTATCGGCGCGCAGTTCGGCGGCAAGTACTTCTGCCACGACGTGCGCGTGGTGCGTCTGCCGCGCCACGGCGCCTCGCTGCCCGTCGCGATCGCCGTCTCCTGCTCGGCCGACCGCCAGGCCGTCGCGAAGATCACCGCCGAGGGCGTCTTCCTGGAGCAGCTGGAGACCGACCCGGCGCGCTTCCTGCCGGACACGACGGAGGAGCACCTCGCCGACGAGGGCGACGTCGTGCGGATCGACCTCAACCGTCCGATGGACGAGATGCTGGCCGAGCTGACGAAGTACCCGGTCAAGACGCGCCTGTCGCTGACCGGTCCGCTGGTCGTCGCACGTGACATCGCGCACGCGAAGATCAAGGAGCGGCTCGACGCGGGTGAGGAGATGCCGCAGTACCTGAAGGACCACCCGGTGTACTACGCCGGTCCCGCCAAGACTCCCGAGGGCTACGCATCCGGCTCCTTCGGCCCGACGACGGCGGGCCGGATGGACTCCTACGTCGAGCAGTTCCAGGCGGCCGGCGGCTCCAAGATCATGCTGGCCAAGGGGAACAGGTCCAAGCAGGTCACCGACGCGTGCGGCACGCACGGCGGCTTCTACCTCGGCTCGATCGGCGGCCCGGCCGCGCGCCTCGCGCAGGACTGCATCAAGAAGGTCGAGGTCGTCGAGTACGAGGAGCTCGGCATGGAAGCGGTGTGGAAGATCGAGGTGGAGGACTTCCCGGCGTTCATCGTGGTCGACGACAAGGGCAACGACTTCTTCCAGGATCCGGCGCCCGCGCCGACGTTCACCTCCATCCCGGTGCGAGGGCCGGGGCTGGGCTGAGCCGGGAGCGGCAGGGCTGGGCTGGCTGAGCCGGACGCGGCAGGGCCGGAGACGCCCGCAGGGGCGACTCCGGTCGCCGTGATCTACGCCAAGCGCTGCGCCGCCGAGCCGTCGCACGGCGTCAGGCGCGCGCCGTCGCCGGGCCGGCCCAGCGTCACGCACAACGACTGCGCCGCCGCCGGGCGGAGCGTCGCGCCGGAGCGGACGAACTGCTGGTTCGTGCCGCCGTGGCAGTCCCACACGATCAGTTCCGTGCCCGCCCGGTACGCGCCCTCCGGAACGTCCGCGCACCGGTCCTGGCTGAGTTCCGTGTGCAGGGAACGGCGCGCCGGGTCGTACCACCAGCCCTGGTTGCGGCCCGCGTGGCAGTCCCAGGCCACCAGGGGCGTGCCGTTGCGGGTCTCGGCGCCCTTGACGTCCAGGCACGGCCCCGCCGCCGCCTTCAGCGGGCGGTAGGCGTCGTCCCACGCCAGCGGGAGCAGCACCGGCCTGCCCGCCGACGCGACGTCCGCGCAGCTCGCCTCCCGCGCGGTCGATGCGTACAGCTGCGTCAGGCACGACGCGAAGGCAGCGTGGCCGCTTCGGTTCGGGTGGAAGGACTGGCGGACCGAGTTGGCGTCCGGCGGGAAGGGGTTGGTGAGGTCCACGTACAGCCCGCGCGCCCAGGTCTCCTCGTAGCAGACCTCGTGCCCGTGGAAGAGGCGGGAGTTGTCGAGGTACACGGCGCCCGTGCTGCGTGCGGCCTGGCGCATGCCGCGTTCGAAGGCGGGGACGGCGGTGTTGCGGCCCCACACCGTGTCGGAGTCGTAGCCCATGCCGCCGCAGACGAGCTTGCCGGGGAACTTCGGGTTGTCGCGGAAGTCCGGGCCGATCGGGCTCGGGTAGCCCATCACGACGAGCTTGTAGTCACCGTCCGCGTAGCCGGCGTCCCGCATGACGGTGCGCAGGTCGCGCACGGTCTGTTCGACCTTGGGGACCAGGGCGTCGACGCGGGCCTGCCAGCCGGGCGCGTACTTCGGCTCGCAGGGCCCCTGGAGGAGCAGGTAGCGGGTGACGCAGTCGGTCATCACGGGGCCGAACCGGAGGTCGTCGTTGGCGCCGGCGACCAGCAGCACCATTTTGATGCGGGTGTTGCGGGCCTTGACGGCGAGGTTGTCGCTCTGGACGAGTTCGTCGGCGTACTGCTTGTGGCCGCCGATGCGGATGTTGCCGGTGTACGCGCCGGAGCAGGAGACGTTGTACGTGACGTCCGCGGCGATGCCCGTGCGGTGGATCGCGGCGTCGGGCGAGCGGTGGCACCAGTTGTCGGGGCCGTTCGTGCCGGGCTCGTACGTGCCGACGCCCTCGCCGGAGATCTCGCTGTCGCCCAGCGAGATCAGGCCGGTCTTGCGCTGCGCGAGCGGGCGTTCCTCCGGGCTGCCGTAGAGTGCGGTCGCCTCGGCGGCCCGGACGGCTTCGAGTTCGGGCGGCAGCGGCACCGCCGCCGGCGACACAGCCGGGGCGCCGGACGCGGCGGGGGCGGTGAGCGTCGTCCCGCCCAGGACGGTGGCGAGTACAGCGGCGGCGGCCACGGTACGGCTCAGTGTGCGAAGCCTTGGGCCTGTTCCCTTCATTGCGCCTCCCCGAGTTGTGGTTACTCCGGGTATTTACTGGCGGGTAGCGCAGTTGGGAATAGGCGGAACAAGACAACTGCTCAACTTTTCCAGAGGATTCGGGAGGAAGGACAGCGATGAGCGACGCCGAGGTGGACGGGTTCCGGATCGAGCACGACTCCATGGGAGAGGTGCGGGTGCCCGCGCATGCCAAGTGGCGGGCGCAGACCCAGCGGGCCGTGGAGAACTTCCCCGTGTCCGGTCAGCGCCTGGAGCGCGCGCACATCGAGGCCCTGGCCCGTATCAAGGCGGCCGCGGCCCAGGTCAACGCCCAACTGGGCGTCCTGGACGCCGACATCGCTCAGGCGGTCGCCGCCGCGGCGGCGGAGGTCGCCGACGGCCGGTGGGACGATCACTTCCCGGTCGACGTCTTCCAGACCGGCTCCGGCACGTCGTCCAACATGAACGCCAACGAGGTCATCGCGACGCTCGCCACCGAGCGGCTGGGCCGCGACGTGCACCCCAACGACCATGTGAACGCTTCGCAGTCGTCCAACGACGTCTTCCCCTCCTCCATCCACATCGCCGCGACCGCGGCCGTCACGGGTGACCTGATCCCGGCGCTGGAGTACCTGGCGGGCTCCCTGGAGCGCAAGGCGACGGAGTTCGCGGCGGTCGTGAAGTCGGGCCGTACGCATCTGATGGACGCGACGCCGGTGACGCTCGGCCAGGAGTTCGGCGGCTACGCGGCCCAGGTCAGGTACGGCGTCGAGCGCCTGAAGGCGTCCTTGCCGCGGCTCGCCGAACTGCCCCTGGGCGGCACCGCCGTGGGAACCGGCATCAACACCCCACCCGGCTTCTCGGCCGCGGTCATCGCCGAGGTCGCGCGCACGACCGGCCTGCCGCTGACGGAGGCCCGCGACCACTTCGAGGCGCAGGGCGCGCGTGACGGCCTGGTGGAGACGTCCGGCCAGCTCCGTACGATCGCCGTCGGCCTGACCAAGATCTCCAACGACCTGCGCTGGATGGCGTCCGGACCGCGCACAGGGCTCGCCGAGATCACCTTGCCGGACCTCCAGCCCGGCTCCTCGATCATGCCGGGCAAGGTCAACCCCGTGATCCCGGAGGCCGTATTGATGGTGGCGGCCCAGGTGACGGGCAATGACGCCACGGTCGCGGCCGCGGGCGCAGCCGGGAACTTCGAACTCAATGTGATGCTGCCGGTGATGGCGAAGAACCTGCTGGAGTCGGTCCGGCTGCTGGCGTCCGCCTCCCGGCTGCTCGCCGACCGTACGGTCGACGGCATCACGGCGAACGTCGAGCGGGCACGCGAGTACGCCGAGTCCTCCCCCTCCGTCGTCACCCCGCTCAACAAGTACATCGGCTACGAGGAGGCCGCGAAGGTCGCCAAGAAGTCACTCGCCGAACGCAAGACGATCCGCGAGGTCGTGCTGGAGTCCGGCTATGTGGAGCGTGGCGCCCTGACCCTCGAGCAGTTGGACGAGGCGCTGGACGTGTTGCGTATGACGCACCCGTGACCCGATTCGCAGCGACGCGGGCGCCTTCCTCCTAAGATCTGCCCATGACAGGCACGGAACGCATCGCACGCTGGAGGCCGGGGGACCAGATCCTCTGGCGCTATCGCGGCCATGCCCCGGATCTGGACGGCTGCAGCGTGCACATCTGCCGGCCGGTGACGGTCGTACAGGACACCGCGGACCTGCTCGCGGTCTGGATGGCGCCGGGGACGGAGTGCGTGAAACCGGTCCTGGTGGACGGCACGCCCGTCCACCGGGAGCCGCTCGCCACCCGCTACACGGCCCCGCGCACGCTGACCCGGGACCGCTGGTTCGGCTCGGGGGTCCTCAAGCTCGCCCGCCCCGGGGACCCGTGGTCGGTCTGGCTGTTCTGGGAGACGGGCTGGCGGTTCAAGAGCTGGTACGTGAACCTCGAGGAGCCGCGCACCCGTTGGGCGGGCGGGGTCGACTCGGAGGACCACTTTCTCGACATCTCGGTGTATCCGGACCGAAGTTGGCTGTGGCGGGACGAGGACGAGTTCGCCGAGGCACAGCGCGTCGGCCTGATGGACGCCGAGAAGGCGGCGCGGGTACGGGCGGCGGGCCGGGCGGCCGTTGCCTCGATCCGGGCCTGGGAGACGCCGTTCTCGGCCGGCTGGGAGCACTGGCGGCCCGACCCGTCCTGGCCGGTCCCGAAGCTGCCCGCCGACTGGGCCCGCACCCCGTCCGCCCGCCTGGCATCGTGACGGGCACCGGGGGCGGGGCGGGGAAGGATCGATGGGGAGTGAAGCCGGCCGAAACATTGCGCTTCACCGACCACTCCGCCCGATCTCTCCGGCCCTGGGACACCGCGGGTTCCGTCCCGGTGTCCGATTCCGGTCAGTGATCGGGCTCCGGCGTATACGACCTCGTGAGACTCTTGATGCGCCCCCTGGGTGCAAACGTAGGATCGTCGTCCGCGAGGCTGCACCCTACGAGGGAGAGCTGAGCGCAGACCGAGGACCGCACGTCAGCACGAGTCAGTACGAGTCAGTACGAGTCATACAGGGGGTTGAGCTGTGCCGGATGCCCGCCACCCTGTCGACGCCGCCTCCAGAGCGGGTATACCGCCTCACAAGGCGTTCGCACCGCACAACCGGCCCGGACGGACGGAATCCCACGCGTGACGGAGCATCCCACCTCCCACGAAGGCAGGCAGCCCCTGGTTGCCCGGTCGCAGGAACGCACCCGGCCGCGGGCGGAGGCGGCCGGGCCGGCAGCCGTGCCTTCCGGACCGCCGCCGAAGCCGAAGCCCCAGCCCCAGACGCACTCCGTGCAGGCCCAGGCGCAGGACATCGCCGGGACGGCGCGCCGGGAGGGCGACCGGCTGCGCTTCGTGGGGGCCGCGACGCGGCGGATCGCACGCGGCATCGACCTCGACGAGATCGTCCTCGGGCTCTGCCGGGCGACCGTGCCGACGTTCTCCGACGCGATCCTCGTCTATCTGCGCGACCCGCTGCCCGTGGGCG
Organism: Streptomyces sp. ISL-10; assembly: GCF_018614575.1. GTDB lineage: Bacteria > Actinomycetota > Actinomycetes > Streptomycetales > Streptomycetaceae > Streptomyces. Next base: position 111,458 of record NZ_JAGGOJ010000007.1, on the reverse strand, counting down.
ACGAGCGCCCGGTGTCCCCGTTCGTGCTCCGGCTGCGCCGCAGCGACCGGCTGCGTTTAAACGCCGATGACGCCGAGCAGGGCCGGGTCCCCGCCATGCCCCTGCTGGACCCGGGGACCGACCTCGCGCCCGCCTCCGAGCTGTGCGAGGTGCGCTCCGGCGGTGCCCTGTCCGAGGTGCTGCGCGGAGTGCGGCCCGTCTTCGGCGACTCCGCGGCCGCCCGCGCCGCGCTGCCCGAGCTGCTCGGCGACGGACGCAGTGTGCCAGGCGGCCATCGCGCGATACTCGCCCCGCTCCGCGGCAGGCGGCGCGTGATCGGTGCGGCGGTCTTCCTGCGCCGCCCGGACCGCCCGGCCTTCGAGCCCAACGACCTGCTCGTCGCGGCGCAGCTCGCCACGCACACCGCGCTCGGCATCGACAAGGCCGTGCTCTACGGCCGCGAGGCCTACATCGCCGACGAGCTTCAGCGCACGATGCTGCCCGACTCACTGCCCCAGCCGACCGGCGTCAAGCTCGCCTCGCGCTACCTGCCGGCCGCCGAGACCGCCCGGGTCGGCGGCGACTGGTACGACGCGATCCCGCTGCCCGGCAGCCGGGTCGCGCTCGTCGTGGGCGATGTGATGGGCCACTCCATGAAGTCCGCGGCGATCATGGGCCAGCTGCGCACCACCGCGCAGACCCTCGCCGGTCTGGACCTGCCGCCGCAGGAGGTCCTGCACCATCTCGACGAGCAGGCCCAGCGGCTCGGCGCCGACCGGATGGCGACGTGCCTGTACGCGGTCTACGACCCGGTCGCGCACCGCATCACCATCGCCAACGCCGGACACCCGCCGCCCATCCTGCTGCACCTGGGCGGGCGGGCCGAGGTGCTGCGCGTGCCGCCCGGGGCGCCCATCGGTGTCGGCGGTGTGGACTTCGAGGCGGTGGAGCTGGACGCCCCCGCCGGGGCGACGCTACTGCTGTACACCGACGGTCTCGTCGAGTCCCGGCTGCGGGACGTGTGGACGGGCATCGAGCAGCTGCGGGAGCGGCTTGCCGCCACCGCCCAGCTGACCGGCCCCGACCACTCGCCCCCGCTGGAGGCGCTCTGCGACGACGTGCTCGACATGCTGGGGCCCGGCGACCGCGACGACGACATCGCGCTGCTCGCCGCCCGATTCGACGGGATCGCGCCCAGTGATGTCGCGTACTGGTTCCTGGAGCCGGAGGACGCGGCGCCGAGCCGGGCCCGCCGCCTGGCGCGGCGCGCGCTCGCCCGCTGGGGCCTGGAGGAGCTGTCCGACTCGGTGGAGCTGCTGGTCAGCGAGGTCGTGACCAACGCCGTGCGGTACGCGGAGCGCCCCGTGACGCTGCGACTGCTGCGCACGGACGTGCTGCGCTGCGAGGTCGGCGACGACTCCCCGCAGCTGCCGAGACAGCGCCGCGCCCGGGACACCGACGAGGGCGGCCGCGGCCTGTTCCTGGTGAACCGGCTGGCCAGACGGTGGGGGGCGACCCGGCTGTCGACGGGCAAGGTCGTCTGGTTCGAGCTGCCCGCCCGCCCGTAGCGGACCGGCCGTCCACGAGAGCCCCGTCCACCCTCCCGCGACACGTGCCCGGCATCCCGGTGGAGAGCGACGAGCACGTGCTCAGCGTGGATGCCGACGGTCCGACCCTGCTCCAGGACCACTGCCTGGTCGAGAAGATGGCCCGGTTCCCCCCGCGAACGGGTCCCCGAGCGGGTGGTGCACGCCAAGGGTTCGGACGCGTACGGTTTCTCCGAAGTTACCGACGATGTCAGCCGGTTCACCGAGGCCGATCTCTTCCAGCCGGTCAGCGGGAGATCTTGCCGTTCGCGGACGCGGTCGACTACCGCTTCAGCCCGTTCGACTTCGGCGATCCGGCCGGCCGGCACGCCGCGGGCGAGACGGTGCGCGAGGTGTACGAGCTGCACCGCGAGGACGGCGACTTCGGGCAGGCGGGCACCCACCATGGTCCGCGAGGTGCTCGACGACGCCGCCCGTGAACGGCTCCCGTCCGCCAAGACGGTGCCGGAACGGGCCCTGCGGGACCGGAGGTTCGTCGGCAAGCCGCTCGGCGAACGATCGCCACGAAGGTCAACAGCGGCCGACGTCCGCCGTATGTGCACGGCCCGGCGGTACGGGCACGGGCCGCGTCTAGTCGTTGGGCCTCAGCTGATCGTTGCGTCCGCCGTCCGTGCTGTCGCCGGGCTCGACCGGCGGGCTGATCGTCGGGCTGTCCGTCACCGTCTCGGTCTCCGTCGGCGTCGGGTCGCCCGTCGGCGGCGTCGGGTCCTGGGTCTCGGTCTTGGTCGGCGTCGGATCCGGGTCCTCGGTCTCGGTCCGCGTCGGCGTCGGATCCGGGTCCTCGGTCTCGGTCTGCGTCGGCGTCGGATCCGGGTCGGGGACCGCGATCTCGGCCACGTCCAGGTCGAACCGCGCGTCCGAGCCGCCGTTCAGCGCACCCAGGGTGTACTCGCCCCAGATCCTGGCCGGGAAGCCGCCGCCGCTGGCGCGGCCCGAGTTCGCCGTGCCGGTCAGCGAGACCTGGCCGCCACCGTCCTTCGGGGACTCTCCGAACAGGGCCACGACGGTGACCAGTTCGGGCGTGTAGCCCGCGAACCACGCCGAGCGGTTGTTCTCCGAGGTGCCGGTCTTGCCGGCCGCCTCGTAGGCGCTGCTGGCGGCCGCCTGGCCGGAGCCGTTCCTCACCACACCGGTCAGGCCGGCGGTCACGGTGTCGGCCGTCTCCCGGCTGATCACCCGGTCGCCGACCGGGTCCGGCAGGTCGATTTGACGGTCCTTGTGCTCGGCCTCGGCGACGATCGTGGGCGTGACCTTCTTGCCGTGGTTGTCGAGGGTGGCGTACACCCCGGCCATGTCCCACGTGGAGGCGCCCATGGTGCCGAGCGAGATCGCCGGCCGCAGCGGGAAGTTCTTGTCCGGCACGCCCAGGGCGAGCGCCGTCTCCTTCACCTTGTCGAGGCCGACGTCGACCGCCATCTGCGCGAAGGCGGAGTTGATCGACTTGTTCAGGGAGGTCTGGACGGTGACCTGGCCGTGGCTGCGGCCGAGGTCGTTCTGCGGGGCGAACGGGGTGTCGCTGCCGACGACCGGGCGCTTGCTGGTGCCGTCGTAGACGGTGTTGAGGCCGATCGGGACGCCGTCCTGGGTCTCGGAGCCGTTCTCCAGGGCGGAGGCGAAGACGACCGGCTTGAAGGTGGAGGCGGGCTGGTAGTCGTCCCGGGTCGCGTTGTTCCAGTAGTGCTGCACGTAGTCCACACCGCCGTAGAGCGCCAGGACCTTGCCCGTCTTCGGGTCGACGGAGGTGGCGCCGGCCTGCACGGTCGCGTCGACCTTGCTGCCCTTGCGGTCCAGCTCGTCCTCGAGCTGTTCCTTGACCGCCTTCTCCAGTGTCTTCTGCTTCTTGGAGTCGATGTTGAGCGTGATGGTCCAGCCGCCCGCCGTCAGGTCCTCCTCGCTGAGCCCCTGGCGGGCCAGCTCCTTCTTGGCGGCGTCGACGATGTAACCGGCCTGGCCGCTCATGCCGGGCGCGGCCTTCGGCGCCTTGGGTACGGGGAACTTCAGGCCCGCGCGCTCGCCCGCGTCCAGCCAGCCCTCCTCGACCATGTTGTCGAGGACGTAGTGCCAGCGCTCGGTCACCAGGTCCTTGCCGGTCTGCGAGGCGATCGCCCAGTCGTACTGGTTGGGCGCCTGGAGCAGCGCGGCGAGGTACGCGCCCTGGGCGACGGTCAGCTTCTCCGCGTCGACGCCGTAGTACGCCTGCGCGGCGGCCTGGATGCCGTAGGCCCCGCGGCCGTAGAAGCTGGTGTTGATGTAGCCGGCGAGGATCTCCGGCTTGCCCTTCTTCTGGTCCACCTTCAGCGAGATCACCAGCTCCTTGAGCTTGCGGGTGACCGTCTGGTCCTGGTCCAGGTAGTAGTTCTTGACGTACTGCTGGGTGATGGTCGAACCACCCTGCTTGCCCTTTCCGGTGAGGGTGTTCTTCACGCCGCGCAGGGTGCCCTTGAGGTCGACGCCGGAGTCCTCGAAGAAGGTCTTGTTCTCGGCCGCGACGAACGTGTACTGGACGTCCCGGGGTATCTCGTCCAGGGCGACGATCTCCCGGTTGATCTCGCCGGTGCGGGCGAGGATCTTGCCGTCGCTGTACTTGTAGACGTTGCTCTGCATCTTGGCCTGCGCGTTGGCCTCGGGCACCGGGACCATCAGGTAGATCACGAAGAACGCGCCCATGGCCAGCAGACACAGGCCGAAGAAGGTGCCCAGCAGTTTCCGCCAGGTGAAGAAGCGGCGTATGCCCGTGGGCCGCGTTTTCCTCGCCCGGCGCGCACCGCGCTGCCGAGCCTGTCGCTCTTCCGCTCGGCCCATCGCTTCGTCGCTCCGCTCGTCGGTCGTCGGTCGCCGGTCCCGGCCCTTGCCCGCAGCGCGTGCCCGGCCGGAATCAGCTCAGAAAGGTAACACCGGGCGGACAGACAAAGAGGAATTGATCCGCCTTTTCCGGACGTGAGAATCAGCACCCCGCCCGAAGGAACGACTCATCAGGGGGCCGGAAGGTTGCCTGCGCCCGTACGAGATCATCTCGTCGAAGCTGCGGCGCCACCTCGGCAAGGGCCGGGCCCGGCGAGGCGGGGCCGTCCCCCGCGCGGCAGCTATGCACGCCATGTATACACGACATGTACAGTGACGGGCATGTCCATCGGTCACACCCTCCTTGCCCTCCTCGAATCCGGTCCCCGCCACGGCTACGACCTCAAGCGCGCCTTCGACGAGCACTTCGGGCAGGACCGGCCGCTGCACTACGGGCAGGTGTACTCCACCATGTCCCGGCTCCTGAAGAACGGGCTCGTCGAGGTCGATGCGATCGAGGCGGGCGGCGGACCCGAGCGCAAGCGGTACGCGATCACCGACGCGGGGGTCACGGATGTCTCCCGGTGGCTCACCCAGCCCGAGAAGCCGGAGCCGTACCTGCAGTCGACCCTCTACACGAAGGTGATCCTCGCACTCCTCACCGGCCGCGACGCCACCGATCTGCTCGATGCCCAGCGTGCCGAGCACCTGCGGCTGATGCGTGCCCTCACCGAGCGCAAGCGGCACGGCGACCTCGCCGACCAACTGATCTGCGACCACGCGCTGTTCCACCTCGACGCCGACCTGCGCTGGCTGGAACTGACCGCCAAGCGCCTCGACCAGCTCGCCGCGACGGTCACTGTATGACCGTCGCCCCGGGCCCGCCGGCTCTGTCTCCCACCGCTACCGGACCGGCGACGGTCCACGCCGAACTCCCCAACAGCTAATGGCGGGTAGAGCATTTGAGCCATTCTTCGTTGACGATCCATACTGACGCCCGGCCCCTGGGACCACGGGGAGCCGGCCGGACCGGCCCTCACGTCACCACCCGCACGGGCAGTCCCGCCACCGCCCCCCTCAACGCCCCGGCCAGCTCCTCGAACTCATCGCTCCGCGCCGCTCCCGACCGCATCGCCAGGGCGATCCGGCGCGACGGGGCCGGGGAGGAGAACCATCCCGTGCGAAGACGGGGGCCGCGGGACGTCTCGACCTCCACCGCCGTCCGCGGGAGCAGCGTCACCCCCAGGCCGCCCGCCACGAGTTGGACCAGCGTGGACAGGCCCGCCGCCGTGGTCGTCACGGCGGCGCCCTCCGAGCGGCCCGCCTCGCGGCAGACGTCGAGCGCCTGGTCGCGCAGGCAGTGACCCTCGTCCAGCAGCAGCAGATGCAGGTCCCGCAGCGCCTCCCGGGGGATGTCCGTCCGGTCGGCCAGCTCGTGGTCCTCGGGCGCGACGAGCACGAAGTCCTCGTCGAACAGCGGGAGTTCGCTGACGCCCGGCACGCCCAGCGGCACCGCGAGCAGCAGCAGGTCGAGGCGGCCGGCCGCCAGGCCCTCCAGCAGGGAGGACGTCTGCTCCTCGTGGACCTGGAGATCCAGCTCCGGATAGCGCTCATGGACCAGCCGCAGCACCGTCGGCAGCAGGTACGGCGCCACTGTCGGGATCACGCCGAGCCGGAGCACCCCGGTGAACGGGGCCCGCACCGCCTCCGCCTCCTCCATCAGCTCGCCGACCGCGTCGAGGACGGCCTTGGCCCGCACCGCGAGCCGCTCCCCGGCCGGGGAGAGCAGCACCTTGCGCGTCGTACGCTCCAGGAGCTGGACACCCAGTACCTCCTCCAGTGCGGAGACGGCCCCGGACAGCGCCGGCTGGCTCATCCCGATTGCGGCTGCCGCGTCCCGGAAGTGCAGATGTTCCGCCACCGCCGCGAAGGCGCGCAGCTGGGCCAGGCTGGGCTGCTTGGACCGCCCGCCGACGGACCTGGCGCCCGTATTGCCGGGCTGAACGGTATGGGGCATCGACACTGATAGGTACCTCCGATCGGGATGACCGAGTCTAGCTATTTCCGCGATCAATGCACTCTGTGCCACTATCAAGATCCGTCCAACCCCATTGGAAGACCCCAAAAGGGACCTTCCTGCATGCAAGGAGAGCGCGTGCTCACTGTCGGTGACCAGTTCCCCACGTTCGAACTGACTGCCTGCGTCTCGCTGGAGAGTGGCAAGGAGTTCGAGCAGATCAACCACAAGTCCTACGAGGGCAAGTGGAAGGTCGTTTTCGCGTGGCCCAAGGACTTCACCTTCGTCTGCCCGACCGAGATCGCCGCGTTCGGCAAGCTGAACGACGAGTTCGCCGACCGTGACGCCCAGATCCTCGGCTTCTCCGGTGACTCCGAGTTCGTCCACCACGCCTGGCGCAAGGACCACACCGACCTGCGTGACCTGCCCTTCCCGATGATGGCCGACTCCAAGCACGAGCTGATGCGCGACCTCGGCATCGAGGGCGAGGACGGCTTCGCGCAGCGCGCCGTCTTCATCGTCGACCCGAACAACGAGATCCAGTTCACCATGGTGACCGCCGGCTCCGTCGGGCGTAACCCCAAGGAGGTCCTGCGGGTGCTGGACGCCCTGCAGACCGACGAGCTGTGCCCGTGCAACTGGACCAAGGGCGAGAACACCCTCGACGCCGTCGCGCTGCTGTCGGGCGAGTGATCTGACATGTCTCTCGACGAACTCAAGGCCGCCGTACCGGACTACGCCAAGGACCTGAAGCTGAATCTCGGCTCGGTCATCGGCAACAGCGAGCTTCCGCAGCAGCAGCTGTGGGGCACCGTGCTGGCCTGCGCGATCGCCTCGCGTTCGCCCAAGGTGCTGCGCGAGCTGGAGCCGGAGGCCAAGGCGAACCTGAAGCCCGAGGCGTACACGGCCGCCAAGTCCGCCGCCGCGGTCATGGCGATGAACAACGTCTTCTACCGGACCCGGCACCTGCTGTCGGACCCCGAGTACGGGACGCTGCGCGCCGGTCTGCGGATGAACGTCATCGGCAACCCGGGCGTGGAGAAGGTCGACTTCGAGCTGTGGTCGCTCGCCGTCTCCGCCATCAACGGCTGCGGCCAGTGCCTGGACTCCCACGAGCAGGTGCTGCGCAAGGCCGGTGTGGACCGCGAGACGATCCAGGAGGCCGTCAAGATCGCCGCGGTGATCCAGGCCGTGGGGACGACGCTGGACGCGGAAGCCGTCCTCGCCGAGTAGTCCTCGCACACATGACCGCGAAGGGCCCCGCCGACTCCGGTCGGCGGGGCCCTTCGTCACTTCTTCCCGGCGGGGCCTTCCTCAGTCCGTCTCGGGGGCCGTTCGCAGTGCGGCCAGGAGCGCCGTGACGTCCTCCATGAGCAGCGGTTCGAGCTCCTTCAGGTCCCTCGCCGGCCCGTCGCCGCCCTCGTCCCACTCGACGGACGTGGTGATGCCGACCACCGCCTGGCCGTTCAGCGCCTCCACCGTGATGCGGCTCAGGTCCTCCTCCACGATGACGAACGCCTGCTCCCCCACGCCGTCGACGCTCGTGATCACCGCCTCGGAGGCGAACACCTCGGTCGGCCGCGCCCTCACCATTCCCTCGAACTCGGGTCCCGGGTCGGTCTTCTTGTGCAGCGTGTACGTGATCTCGACGCCGGGAAGGGACCACACCTCGTTCCCCTCCTCGTCCGTCTCGGGCTCGTAGTCGATCGGCTTCAGCGACACGAAGCAGGTGGCGCGGTGCACGGACCCGTGGTCGCGGCGCCATGCGTCGCCGGGCCCTTCCCGCTTGCCGACCCCCTTCGCAAGGCCCTTCAACTCCGCGTCGGCGCAGAGATCCTCGCTCGCCCGGTAGCCGCCGAGGTCGACCTCCTGCTGCGCGTACGCGTAGAGCCCGCCCGCCCAGAGCGCGGACGCGACCAGAGCGCCGCCGATCGCCCACGGCCATGCGCGGTACCGCCGCTTCGGCGAGGGGTGATCCCCTGCGCCCGAGTCGGACGGGACCTCTGCGCGCATGATCCCCCGGCCCGCCGTCTCCGGAGCGCCGAAAGGCTGCTCCTCCCCCACCAGCTCCGGCTCGGAGATCACTCCTGCTCCTCGGCGTCGGAAGGCTGCTCCGAACGCTGCTCGGGCTTCGGCGCGGACCCGGGCTCCGCGGGCGGGGGCTCGGGTGCCGGCCCGGCCGAGGGGGCTGCGTCCAGTGCCGTGGAGCCATGTGGCGGCGGGGCGTTGCGCATGGTCTGCTCCTTGCCGTACGCCCGCAGATAGCCGACGACCGTGTTGGTGACCGCGACCAGGGGCACGGCGACGACCGCGCCGCCGATGCCGGCGGTCAGGCCGCCGGCGGCGACGGACAGGACGACGGCGAGCGGGTGGACGCGCACCGCGCGGCCGAGGATGAAGGGCTGGAGCACATGCCCCTCGATCTGCTGGACGGCGAGGACCACGATCAGCACCATCAGCGCCGTGAACACGCCCTGCGTCACGAGCCCGACGACGACTGCGAGGGCGCCCGAGACGACCGCGCCGACGAGCGGGATGAAGGCGAAGAGGAAGATGAACACGGCGAGCGGCACGGCCAACGGGACCTCGAGGAACCAGAGGCCGAGGCCGATGAAGATGGCGTCGATCAGGGCCACCAGGACGGTGCCGCGCACATAGGCGGTGAGCGTGCGCCACGCGCGGGGCCCTGCGCCGGCGACACCCGCGCGTGCCTCGGACGGCACGAGTTTGAGCGTCCACTCCCAGATGCGCTTCCCGTCGTAGAGCAGGAAGAGCGTGGAGAACATCGCGAGCAGTATTCCGGTCAGCACCTCCACCATCACGGTCACACCCTGCAGACCGGCGGAGGTGATCTCCTCGGTGTTGGTGCTGATGGTGTCGCTGAGGTTCTGCGCGATGTCGTTGATCTGGGACTCGGTGACATGGAACGGGCTGTCCAGCAGCCAGCGCTTGAGCTCCTCGATGCCGTCCCTGACGCGGTCCGACAGATTGTCGAGGTTGTCCATGACCTGCCAGACCACGAACCAGCCGACGAGGCCCATGATGACGAAGCCGAGGATCCCCGTGCCCGCGGTCGCGAGCCCGCGCGGCAGGCCCAGCTTCCGCAGCCGTGCGACGGTGGGCTGGAGCATGGCGGTGACGAGCAGCGCGGCGGCGAAGGCGAGCACCACGAGCTGTACGGCGCTGATGACACGCATCAGCACCCACAGCGTGCCCGCGAGGACGAGCAACCGCCAGCCGGCCTCGGCCGCGACACGGATGCCCCACGGGATCGCGGCGACCGGGTCGGGGCGGGCCGCGACGGCGGGCGCGTAGGCGGGCGGTGGGGGGACACTGTCGGGCACCGGCACGACGGCGGGCGGCTCGTCCTCCGCCGCAGCCTCCTTGCGCCGCTCGTCCAGGCGCTCTCCAATCCGGGTCAGCTCGGCGCCCACACGGCCGAGCCACCCTGGAACCTTCGACATGATGCTCCCTTTTGTCCCCACCATTCTCCCCTGCGCCCCAAGGGCGCGGGCGGTGCCCTCACCCGGGAGTAATGGGACACCGACCGTACACGCACGGAGCCCCTCACCGTAGGACGGTGAAGGGCTCCGGAAAGTTGAGCGCCGGGCGAATCTAATACCAGTGGTTCGCCTGCCAGAACGACCACGCGCCACAAGGGCTGCCGTAGCGGCTGTCCATGTAGTTCAGGCCCCACTTTATCTGGGTGGCCGGGTTCGTCTGCCAGTCGTCGCCGGCCGACGCCATCTTGGAGCCCGGCAGCGCCTGGACAAGGCCGAACGCGCCCGAAGACGGGTTGGAGGCCTGGTAGTTCCAGCTCGACTCGTGGTCCACGATGTTGCTGAAGCACTGGAACTGGTCAGCCGGGACCATCTGGCGTGCCATCGCCTGGACTTCGGCGACCGTGTAGGAGGCCTTGGCGGAGAAGCTGGAAGCCGAGCGGACCGCGTCACGGTTGGCGCGTGCCTCCGCCTCCTCACGCTCGCGCTCCGCCTTCTCGTCCGCCGCGGCCTTCTTCGCCTCGGCGGTCCTGGCGGCCTGGATGCGTGCCGATTCCTCAGCGGACTTCTTCGCGGCCGCGTCCGCGGCAGCGGCCTGCGCTTCGGCCTGCTGCGCGAGGGACGAGACCTGGACCTGGGCCTGCTCGCCCATGGGAATGTCCGCGAGAAGCGTCGTGTCGGCTGCCGTCGCCTCGAGGGTGTCCCCCGCAGGCTGGGTGTTGCCCGACGCGACGCCGACGACGGCGCCGACGGTGGTGACCGCAGTTGCCGAGGCGACTGCGAATCCCCGGACCGAGATCCGGCTCACACGGTTTCCTTCCAGCATCGCCCGCATAGGTGACCTCGCGAGCGCAATCGTGCCCCTGGCGCTGGCCTCCGCACTGATTGGGTCACGGGAGGCGCGGGCCCGGCGGGCAACTGCCTGGGGGCAGCTGCCACGTGGTGCTCGCGGGCGGCATGCGGCGGCAGGTCTTGAGTTGTGTGTTGCTGTGCACCACTGACGGTGCGGGTGTGCCGCATGCGGGGCCTGACGGAAGCAAGACTCTGCCGGAAGCCGACACCGCAAGGCAATTCTTCGTTGCGTGTGAAAGCTCACACCCCGTTTACACCAGGGGTTTTGAAGGAATCGCGGACAGCGCGACGCCGCCCGGCTAAGCTCCTGCGCTTCGCCGGGCGGCGTCAACTGGCTTGTCCCTTTTGCCGGACAGGCCCCTTGGGGCGGATCCGGTTAAATGTGCACGTCCTCCAGCATTTCGGTCACGAGCGCCGCGATCTGCGAACGCTCGGAGCGGTTGAGGGTGACATGCGCGAAGAGCGGATGGCCCTTCAGTTTCTCGACGACGGCGACGACTCCGTCGTACCGGCCGACGCGAAGATTGTCCCGCTGCGCCACGTCATGAGTGAGGACGACCCGGGAATTCGCCCCGACACGGGACAGAACAGTCAGCAGGACGTTCCGTTCCAGCGACTGGGCCTCGTCGACGATGACGAACGCGTCGTGCAGGGAGCGGCCCCGGATGTGGGTGAGCGGCAGCACCTCCAGCATGCCGCGGCCGAGCACCTCCTCGATCACCTCGCGTCCCGCCACCGCGGAGAGGGTGTCGAAGACCGCCTGCGCCCAGGGGCTCATCTTCTCGGCCTCGGTGCCCGGCAGATAGCCGAGCTCCTGGCCGCCCACCGCGTACAGCGGCCGGAAGACCATCACCTTCTGGTGCTGCCTGCGCTCCAGCACGGCCTCCAGGCCGGCGCACAGCGCGAGGGCCGATTTGCCGGTGCCCGCACGCCCGCCCAGAGAGACGATGCCGATCTCCTGGTCGAGCAGGAGATCGAGCGCGATGCGCTGCTCAGCGCTGCGGCCGTGGATGCCGAACGCCTCCCGGTCCCCGCGCACCAGCCGCACGCTGCCCTCGGCGGTGATACGGCCGAGGGCCTTTCCGCGCTCGGACTGCAGCACGAGGCCGGTGTGCACGGGCAGCTCGGCCGCTTCGGGGACGTACAGCGTCTCCTGCCCGTACAGCAGGTCCACCTGATCGGCGGACAGGGGCAGTTCGGTCATACCGGTCCAGCCGGTGTCGGTGATGGCCAGCTCCGCGCGGTACTCCTCGGCGAGCAGACCGACGGAGGACGCCTTGATGCGCAGCGGCAGGTCCTTGGAGACGACCGTGACGTCGTACCCCTCGGCCTGGAGATTGCGCGCCACCGCGAGGATGCGGGAGTCGTTGTCCCCCAGCCGGAAGCCGGCCGGAAGCACGCCGGGATCCTGGTGATTGAGCTCCACCCGCAGCGAACCGCCGAGATCGCCGATCGGCAGGGGTGCGTCGAGACGGCCGAACCGGATGCGGAAGTCGTCCAGGAGACGCAGGGCCTGCCGGGCGAAGTAACCGAGCTCCGGATGGTGCCTCTTGGCCTCCAGTTCCGTGATCACCACGATCGGCAGCACGACCTCGTGCTCGTCGAAGCGGCTCATGGCGTGCGGGTCGGCCAGCAGGACGCTGGTGTCGAGAACGTAGGTGCGCCGGTCGGGCATGCGGCGCTTTGTGCTGTTCACCACGGAAGGACGTACCCCCTCGGACGAGGTCGGGGTGCGACGGCGTCGCGGACCATTGCGTCATCCGCCGAAGCGGACGACGGGCCGGGCCGGCCTGCTGCACGGGCCGAGCGCCGGCCCTCCGCGTGGTCCGCACCAGAGGTGCAGTCCTTCGTGTGCAAAGGGCCTCCCGGGTGAGCGGTGTCGGCCGCTCACTGAGATACGACGTTCGTGGATCGGACGTCGACCTGAAGGGGGTATTCCCTCGAACGCGTGCGGCCATGCGTTGGCATATGACGTCGCACCGGTGAACAGGGGATGACGGGAGGCCAGAAGGGGGACCCTGGGCCCCGGAGGATCAGGTGCCGTAACGGCGGTGGCGCGCGGCGTAGTCCCGCAGCGCCCGCAGGAAGTCCACCTTGCGGAACGCCGGCCAGAAGACCTCGCAGAAGTAGTACTCCGAGTGTGCGCTCTGCCAGAGCATGAAGCCGGAGAGCCGCTGCTCCCCGCTCGTACGGATCACCAGGTCCGGGTCCGGCTGCCCGCGCGTGTACAGGTGCTCCGAGATGTGCTCGACGTTCACGATCTCGGCGAGCTCCTCGAAGCTCGTCCCCTTCTCCGCGTGCTCCAGCAGCAGCGAACGGACCGCGTCGGCGATCTCCTGCCGGCCGCCGTAGCCGACCGCGACGTTCACCAGTATTCCGTCGTTGCCGAGCGTCGCCTGCTCGGCCTCCTTCAGCACGGACTGCGTATGGGCCGGCAGCAGGTCGAGGGTGCCGACGTGGTGCACGCGCCAGCGGCCGTCGGCGGCCAGGTTGCGCACGGTGTTCTCGATGATGCGCAGGAGCGGGGTGAGCTCCGCCTCGGGACGGTCGAAGTTGTCCGTCGAGAGCAGCCAGAGGGTGACGACCTCGACGTCGGTCTCGGCGCACCAGCCGAGAAGTTCGGAGATCTTGTCGGCTCCCGCCTGGTGTCCCTGTGCGGCTGTGCCGCCGGACGCCTTCGCCCAGCGGCGGTTGCCGTCGAGGATCACGCCGATGTGCTTGGGCACCTGGGCGTGGTCGAGGCGGCCTTCCACCCGGCGTGCGTAGAGCCCGTACACCAGGTCGCGCAGGTTCACTGTTCTTACACCCTCCATGCGGCAGTCCCCGAAGGCGCCACACTACTGCGGACGGCCCACAGCGGCCCAACCCGGTCTGTCACAAGTACGTGATAAGGAGGGAGACGTGACTGATTCAATCTTCTACCGTGCCGCCGATGACCGTTACGCATCCATGGAATACCGGCGCAGCGGCCGTTCCGGGCTCAAGCTGCCGGCGATCTCGCTCGGCCTGTGGCACAACTTCGGCGACGACCGCTCGCTCCACACTCAGCGCGCGATCCTGCGCCGCGCCTTCGACCTGGGCGTGACGCACTTCGACCTGGCGAACAACTACGGTCCGCCGCCCGGTTCCGCGGAACTGAACTTCGGCAAGATCTTCGCCCAGGACTTCGCCCCTTATCGGGACGAATTGGTCATTTCAACCAAGGCGGGGTATCTGATGCACCCCGGGCCGTACGGAGAGTGGGGCTCCCGCAAATACCTGCTGTCCTCGCTGGACGCGTCCCTGAAGCGGATGGGCCTCGACCACGTCGACATCTTCTACTCGCACCGCTTCGACAAGGACACCCCTCTCGAGGAGACGATGGGTGCGCTGGCCTCGGCGGTGCAGCAGGGCAAGGCCCTGTATGCGGGCGTGTCCTCCTACACCGCCGAGCAGACCGCGGAGGCGGCCCAGCTGCTCAGCGAGATGGGCGTCCCGGCCCTCATCCACCAGCCGTCCTACTCGATGATCAATCGCTGGATCGAAAACGACGACCTGCTCGACACGCTGGAGACCGCCGGCATGGGCTGCATCTCCTTCGCGCCGCTGGCACAGGGGCTGCTCACCGGCAAGTACCTGAAGGGCATCCCGGAGGGCTCGCGCGCCACGCAGGGCAAGTCGCTCGACCCGGGTCTGCTGTCGGGCGAGGTGCCGCGCCGGCTGAACGGTCTGAACGACATCGCGTCCCGGCGCGGCCAGTCGCTCGCCCAGCTGGCGCTCACATGGGTGCTGCGCGATCCCCGGATGACGTCGGCGCTGATCGGCGCGTCCAGCGTGCCGCAGCTGGAGGAGAACGTGGCGGCGCTGGCGGGCCCGCCGCTGACCGACGCGGAGCTGAAGGACATCGACACTTTCGCCGTGGACACGGCGGGGACGAACATCTGGGCGGCACGGAGCTAGGTGTATTGCCCTGTGAGTTTGAGGACGCGGTTGCCGGGTGTAGCCGGTGCGTGACCGGCGCGATGCCCGCGACGCAGCCGGTGCCGTGACCCATCAGGTCCGAACCCGTGACCATCGGGTCCGAACGGTGGCCCGTCGTCGGGCATGAAAAACGGGCCGGTCCGTGGGGGGGGATACGGACCGGCCCGAGGGGGGGTTTCCACCATAACGCTTTGTAAGTGGTGCTGAGTGCCACGCCATGCCGCAGCCGCGCGCCGGATCCGCCGTAGGGCGCGGCGCCGACCGCGCGGAAGGCCGAACCCCGGGTTCATCGGCCCGGCCGGGGCCCGGTCCGCTACTCCGACGGGTGACCCAGGAGGACGGGCGCCGCATTGACGAACACGTGACGCAGCGTCAAGCGGTCCGGCCCGCCAGAGCCGGTTACCGTCGATTCCGCAGGCAGGAGCGCTTCCAAGGCAGCGGATCGGGGCGCACATCGACGCGCCTGGAACACCTGCGGCGGAGCGTCGGGCGATCCACTCGCCGACCACGTGCGGACGACCTCGTCCCGGCCAGTACCGCGCACGAGGTGAGCACGAACACGAGCACGACGACCAGGGCGTGCCGCACTCCGCGCGGATCACGCGGGTCAAAGCCGGTGCATGTCACGTTTCTCGGGTGACCACCGAGTCGGCAGATCGCCACGAACCGGACGTCCTGCGGCGACGCAGAAGCCCTGACCGGAATCCACTGCTGCGTCGACAACGTGACTGGGTGCGCCGAGTGCTGCTCCGGGGTGTGGGCATCGTACGCACGGGCCAACCCAAGCCGCCCTGCCCCACCCACAGAAGCGACTGCCTGCTCAGTTCGGACTTGAGCAGGCCGAGTCCTGCGAGGCATGCCCGAGATCCACGCCACGCAGGTGGCACTCCCTCCACACCCCAGGGCACGAGGGTCAGAAGCGCTGGATCTCCTCACCGTCGGGGATCTGGTAGCAGCCGGAGAGAACGGTGAGGCCGAGACGTGGCGGGTTCTCCTTGGCGTAGTGGACGATGTTGACGCTGTGCTTCTTCCCGTCGTTGTCGGCCGTGAGGCTGACGTTCTTGTTCTTGCTGGTGTCCGGGCCGTAGTCGACGACCTTCCAGCCGTGCTTGGGCAGCTCCTCCTTGAGGCGCTCCATGACCCCGGAGAGGTCCGCTGCCGACGCCGGGACAAGACTCCACGGATGGAAGATCTGGAAGTACTTGTCCCGGTCCTTGTCCTCGCATTCGGTGACCCCGGGTCCGGTCTCGGAGGCCTTCCCCTTGACGCCGATCAGGTCGTACAACTCGCTGGAGACCTTCTCTGCCGTGTCAGCTGCGGCGAGCGAGGTGCTGGTGCCGGCGAGCGGGATGTCCGCGGAGTCATTGGTTTCAGTCATGCTGCATCCGGTGAGGGTGGTGAGGGCGAGGGACAGGAGGAGCGCCGGGGCGCCGGGTTTGACTTTCACGTCGAGGGGCCTCGATGGGTCGGACCGGAACACGGGCCGGTCATGTCGTCTGGTACGTCGTGGTTCGGTCGTCGAAATGGCGCAAACGGCGATCCATGGGGCACGGTCACTTCTATCTCATATGCGCCCAGCGGTCCGGCGGCTCCTCCAGCGTCACGCTGTCACCGTGCCCTGCCACGACAAGGCCTTGGTTCAACAGACTGGTGCTGTTGTCGTTCCAGTACTCGCTGTGGCCCTCGGCCTTGCCGGTCTTCACCCCACCGCGTTCGGCCTCACCTGTCTCCATCTGTTGGGCACCGAACCGTTCGTCACTCGGAATCGTCCAGGGACCGTCCCAGTCGGTCCCGCCGTGACCGAAGCGGCCGACGTCCGGGACGGGGTCCCCGTCCGCCTCCAGGTTCCAGACATGTCCCTTGGGAACATCCAGATCCTCTGCCTTGGGCACTTGCACGCCGGGGCTGCCCGCCAGGATCACATCGTCCGCATTCAGCTCCCCCTGCCGAGCGGCGGAGCCTATGAGGGTTGTTCCGTACGAGTGGCCGATCGCGGTGCGGTGGGGGTCCGACTCGCCCGAGTGCGACGTTTCGAGACCGTCCATGAACCGGTTGAAGGCGGGCGCGCCGTCGTCGGCGTAATGGCTGAACGGCGAGTCCTTGACGATGTTCTGCGGGGCGTCGTAACCGAGCCACGTGATCGTGGAGACGGCCCCGCCCGGGTTGTTCGCTTCGGCCGTACGCCAGACGTTCACCATGCGGTCGATGTCTCCGCCGATGCCGCCCAGATTCGACGTCGTACCCGGTACGTAGACCGCTTGGTGGCTCGCCGTGTCCGGGTTCCCGTTGGCGACGATCGCCCGACCGTTGCCCTCCGCGCTGAATCCGAGCAAGTACGCCTCGGGCAGGCCCTTCACGCCTGTGGCATCGAAGCGGTCCTGGATGCTCTGCATACCCTTCAGGGACTTCGTGAGCTGCTCATACCGGTCCCCGTACTGCCGGTGCCAGTCCATCCATTCGTCGGTGTGCACCTTGGACGGATACATGCCCGCAGTGATCCATGTCCACTCGTTGGCAGGTGGCTTCGGCATCGAGTCCAGTTCCATCTGGAGCTGGCCCCGCTTCTCGTCGAACACGATGCGGTTCGCCTCGTCCCTGATCGTGGACGGCACCCCGTCGAGCGCCCCCACGACTTCGGGACGGGCGGAGAGCCAGGCTGCCTGCTCCTCCGGGCTGAGCCCCTTCCACCAATCGGCGTTGTCCTGCGGGCTTCCCCCCTTGGGCGGCTCCGGCAGCGATTCCAGATAGTTCTTGCCGGCCTCACGCACACCGGCCATGTCCGAGTGCGCGTCGGCCCAATCCCGATTGGAGACCACGAGGTCGTCGTCGGCCTTCAGCGCACGCAGCTTCGGCGCCCACTTCGCGTCGGCCTGCGTCGCCTCCTGAAGCGCGTCGGCGATCCGGTTCGCGTAGCCCAGCGCAGCACCGTAGTACGGGTTGGGGTGGATGTTCACGGCCTGGCGCTCCAGGGCATCGGACGTTTCGCTCCCGCCGGCACTCCCATTCACCGTGCCGCCGTCAGTGTCCTTCTCGGCCCCCGGCTTCCTGCCCGCCGGATAGTTGACCGACCCGTTCGCGTTCACGGTGCAGTTGTTCGCAGCGGCGTCTTCAAGCGCGGCGTCCAGCTTCCGTTTGGCCACGGCCATGTCGAAGGCGAAAGCATTCAACGCGGTACTGATCAGCCCGCACTCGGTCTGCACGTAGTGGAAGTTCTTCGACAACTCGCCCAGCTCCCGCAGGGCCGCCTTCGCGGTCTCGCCCTCGAGCTGGTTACGGATACCGGCACAGACCACATTGTCGATCGTGTCCTTGGCCGCACTGGCCATGTCACCTGTTGCGCGGTACCCGTCAGCGGCGTCTTCGAACTCCGTCGGCTTGAACGCCTTCAGCGTCGCCAGATCCATTCCCGGGTCACTGTCCCTTCGCCTGGCCGCCGACAGCCTCGGTGTCCTTGTACTTGGCCTTGATCGCGTCCAATTCGCTCTTCAGCGACCCATCGGTCTTCGACAGGTCGTGCCCCGACGACTCCAACAGCCCGCCCAGGGACTTGCAGCGCTCTCGCACATCCTTCACGTATTTGTTCCAGGAGTCGTACAACTCCTTCTGCGCCGCCACGCTCTGGCATCCGGCGGATTCGCCCAGCCCCGCCTGCCCGTCCTCGAGTTTGGTCAGCGCCGTGCCGATCGGTTCCTCCAGGCGCTTGGTGCCCTCGCCCGCCTTCACCCAGGCCTTCTTGTCCGACTTCAGCCTGTCCGAAGCCCCTGGCCCGCCCCCATCGGCCGGGTACTGGTTCAACTGCATCTGCGCCGACTGCCGCTGAGTAGCCTCAGCCTTGAGCTGCTCCCACTCGTCCCACGCCACCCCGTTGTCCTCCCCGTTGCCCGTGCCCCCGCCTGTTAGGGGCCCTCAGGTTGAACCGCCATGATTCCCGAGCCCACAGGGCCAAATCAAACGCCTGTCGGATGTCTGCGTTCCACTGGCTGTGCCTCGGCGACGCCGCTCTCAGCTGTATCGGAGGACGTGAGCGCGAGCCTTTGTCGTCCGGCCTGGCCTGTTGCCTCCTCACCCCGAGACCATCACGTCCCCTCGTTCATTCCGTTCCGGTTGTGCTGCGTGGTGTGGGTCGGCATCGGGGGCTGCGCGTCATACGGCCGCCTTGCTCGGTACGGGTGTGGCGTCGCGTCGGCAGCCGGTGCCGGTGGTGCTGTGCGGCGGCGGTTTCGGATCGTGGGTATCGCGATCGCCGCGCCGAGGCGACGGCGGCACCCATGCGGCAGTGATCCAGAGGCGCGCCGCATCGCCATCGTCGCTCGGCGCCGGGGCCGTCGTCGCCTCTTTCGCCGCGTACTTCGCCGCATCGCTCTTGCTCCGCATGCCGCCCGACTTCGCGTACGGCATCTTGGGAGGAGAATTTTTGGTGCCGGGAGCGAGGCCGAATCCTCCAGCGGCCTTGCCCTGCCCCAGTGGTCGCAAATCCGGCGGTACGGCGGCCGACGGGAACCGGGCACCGCTCACGACGTGCCCAGCGCCCCCAGCAGCACCCCGAGAAGCGCGCCGCAGATCATGAACGGGCCGAAGGGGATCGCCGTCTTACGGCCCGCGCGGCGCAGGAGCATCAGGGTCAGTCCGTACAGCGAGCCGAGCAGGAATCCGGCGAAGGCTCCCATGAAGAGCACCACCCAGCCGTACCAGCCGAGCACCACCCCCAGCGCCAGCGCGAGTTTCACGTCGCCGAAGCCCATGCCGTCGGGGTTGATCAGGAACAGCAGGAAGTAGACCGCGCCGAGCACGAGTCCGCCGAGCAGGGCGGCCGGCCAGGAGCCCGCTTCGTGCGGCAGCAGTTCGGCCAGGCCGAGCAGGGCGGCGGATGCCGCCGCGAGCGGCAGGGTGAGCTGGTCGGGCAGCCGGTGGACGTTGCGGTCCACGAGTGCGAGCAGGACCCCGGCCGGGGTGAACAGCAGCCAGACCGCCAGTTCGGGTCGTGGTCCCGTCGAGGCCGCGACCGCCAGGCAGACCAGGGCCGTGACCACGGGCACGAGGACGGACGGGCGGTACGTGACCGGCGGACGGCCCCCGGTGTCCGGCTGGGCCCTGGGCGCGCCCACCACCGCCGGAACCCCCGCGGCGCAGCTCGTGCAGCGGGCCGCCCCCACCCAGCCGCGCAGCGGGCCGCCGATCGGATGCCCGGCCGGGCAGTCGGCGCGCCAGTCGTCCTCCGGCTCGACGGACAGTCGGTACGCGGCCCGCGGCACCAGCACCCCGGCTACGGCCCCCCACACGGTGGCTACGGCGATCAGCGTCACGTCCACGTGCCGACCCTAGGCCCGGTCCGCGCGGTGGTCATGGGTCCAGGGGCCCACAGTCGTTGGGCCGAGGCCCATTGGCGCACGGATGCCGCCCGCCGGGTGCCGGCCGGCGCTACGGTCGGGGCCATGGGCAGATGGCACGACGGAACAGCCGAGTTGACGGTCCCCGGGCAGGACGCCCCGGTGCCTGTGGAGATCGCCGCCTCGTACCGGGCTCGTACCCGGGGCCTGCTCGGCCGGGACGGCATCGACGGCGCGATCATGCTCACCCCGGGCAGCAGCGTGCACACCTTCCGGATGCGTTTCGCGATCGATGTGGCGTACCTGGACAGCGAATTGAGGGTTCTGGACGTGGTCACGATGAGGCCCGGGCGGCTGGGGACGATCCGTTTCCGTTCCCGGCACGTGCTGGAGGCGGAGGCGGGGGCGATGGCGCGGTGGGGGCTGCGGCCGGGCGTACGGCTGGGGATCGCGCCGCGCGCGGGGCGGTAGATCCGGCCTGTCCGGGATCAGGGCAGCTTCGCCGTCTGCTCGCGGATCAGCTCGGCCGGCACGTCCGGGGTCTTCGCGTCGAGGAAGTTGGCCGTGTAGAAGGTGGCGACGCTCGCATCCCGGCGTACGACGTGGAACACGAGCGGCACCTTGGCACCCGTCACCGCACCCGTCACCCGGTAGGCGACGGACTCGTCCCCGGCCTGCGGTGCGGGCAGCTTCTGAACGTCGGAGTAGGTGGAGACCGAGTCCGCGCTGTGGGTGGTGAAGCCCCCGGCACAGGCGTCCACCGCGGTGCGCAGTGAGGCGAGGAGCTGCTCAGCGCCGCCGTCGCTGTGGGAGGTGAGGATCAGGGTGACCACCGTCTGCGTCTCCTTGCCCTCCTCCGTGGAGTCGACCGCCGTGCGGTACACGGTGGCGGCGGCAGCGGGTTCGGGCGCTCCGTTGATCACCGCGGCCAGTGGGGCGCACGCCGGTTTGTCGGCTTTCTCCGTGCCGGGCTCGTCGCCGCCTTGCAGGGGCGTGACCTCGTACCCCGGCACGTCGCCGGTCACCAGCGCCGCCCTGGTCAGCTCGGCCTCGGTGAGGGTCCTGCCGCTGCTCGGCCTCTCGGCCGGTCCCGGTTCGGCGGATGCGGTGGGCGCGTTCGTGGTGGGCGCGTCGGCCGGGGACGCGGACGTGGCGGCATGCTTGCCGTCGGGCGTACCCTCGTCGTCGTCCTCGCAGGCGGTGGCGCCGGCGCAGGTGAGCGCGACGGCTGCCGCGGCGGTCGCGATGCGCCGTGCTGTCCCGCGGGTCCCCGTGTTCATCCCGTTCCCGTCCCCCTCGCCGATGTGCGTCGCACGCTAACAACGCCGGTCCTCACGGCGCATGGGCCCGGGGACCCAATCCGGCCACGGGAACAGGGCCTGCACCCGGCCGCGCCCCCGGCCGGTGGGCGATGAGGCAGGCGCACCTCAGAGGTGAGGCGTCTGCTGGTGCACCGGCGCCGTCGGGCGCAGCGCCTCCAGGACGGTGGCGTTGCCGTGCTTCGCCACCCAGTCGGCCTCGTCCGCCCTGTTGCCCAGGCGGATGCCGAAGGTCCACACCGGGTCGAGGAACAGGCTGTGGCCGCCGGTGAAGTCCAGCGCGAGGCTCCTCATCACCGGGGCCGGGGCCCCGGCCGCCGTGGCGGCGCCGGCTCGGACACCCGACACATACGCACGCACCGCCGTGCAGCTCCACTCGTCGCGCCCGTCGCCGAACAGCTGCTCGCCGCAGGACGCCAGCACGACCTCGTCCTCCGCCTCGGCCAGCAGCTCGACGTCGGACCAGTCGGCCGCCGTGACCTGCCGGGCGGTCAGGTGGTCGTACTGGCCCTCCGACGCGAACCGCACCAGGCCCTCGTCCAGCCGCAGCCACACCACCAGCGGCTGCGGCCGGAACTCGGGGACGTCGTCGTCCCGGTCGATCCACCCCGGGACGAGGACGTCGCGCACACGGCGCCCGGCGACCATCCCGGCGACCTCGCGCGCCCTGCTGCTCATGAGGTCAGCCCTTCTTCTTCGGCACCTTCTTGGTGATCTCGATACTGGTGTCCAGACCCTCGCCCGACGTGAGGGCGGTCCAGAAGTCACCGTTCTCCCGCAGGACGATCGTCACGCCCTTGCCACGATAGATCAGCCCCTCCGGCTCGCCCTTCTTCAACGTGCCCTTGCCGACGAGTTCGAATGTGCCGTCCTTGATCGCGTTCGCGATGTCCTCCCGGAAGCGCGGCCCGTCCTCCTTGAGCTTCTTGTACTTGGTGCCCAGGGCGTCCTCGACGAGCTTCTTGTGGCGCAGGAAGTGGTCCTTGAACTTCTTCGGGTCCCCCTCGCCGACGTCCGGCTTCCTGGCAGCCTCGACCTCCTCGGCCGACATGTCGCAGTCGTTGTTGTGCACCAGGGCGTTCGCGGAGCCGACCCCGACGAAGTAGGTGTGCACGCCGGCCACGGCTAGGTCGTACGTCGTCTGCCGCTGCGCGTAGTGCCGGGCCGCGACCACGGTGAGGCTGCCGCCTGCCTCCGTACGGAGCCGGGCGCCGGGCCGGATGTCACCGGCGTCCTCCCAGCGGCGCTCCCCGGTGAGCCAGAACGGGTGCGTGTCGGTCGCCGTCACGACGGCCGTACCGGACGCCGTCCGCACGCTCAGGCGGGTGAACTCCTTGTCGTCGTACGTCGTGAACGTCCGGGTGACCCGCCGCCCACCGCTTCGCCCCGTACCGGGGTCGGCAGCCGCCACGCGCATCCCGACCCGCACGGTCTCGATCGGCACCCGGCGTCCGTCGGCGAGCAGTACGGGTGTGCCGGGCAGGAAGCTGTGCCGGACGGGGCAGGTGGTCGGTTTGTCGTCGGGCTTGTCCTTGTCGGGTTTCTTCTGGTTCGGGTCGTACTTCTTCTTGGCGTCGTCGAGCGCCTTCTCGGCGTCCTTGACGCGCTTGCGGTTCTTGATGAGACCGGTCAGGCCGTCGTAGAGGTCGCCGCCGTGTTTCTTGAGCTTCTGGATGAGCTCGTACGCCTTCTTCCACTTCCACGGCGCTCCGTACTTGGCGGCGAGTTTGCCGACCGCGCCGCCGACGAGGCTCAGCAGGACATTGACGAGCGTCTCGGTGCAGGCCCCCATGTCGCCCTTGGTGATGCAGTCGAGGGCATCGGTGATCCCGAGCTCCTCGGCGAGGATCTTCGCCAGCTCCTTGGCGGCCTGGATCGCCTTGTCCTGGTCGGCCTTCTCGGCGGCCTGGGCGTCCTGGAGGTCCTTGAGGGCCTTCTCGTAGGCGATCTGATCCGGAGACTTGGGCGTACCGGGATCACCGGCCGGCCGGTCGGCCGGGCCGTCGTCCGCGGGCTTGCCGTCCTGGGCCTCGTTCTGCCGCCCCCCGTCGCCGCAGTCGCCGCCGCCCGAGATCCGGCAGACCTGCGCGCTGATCTTCTGCGTCAGCTCGGCACCGATCCCGGTGGCCACCAGCGAGCCGATGATCGCCACGACGACCAGGCCCAGACCGACGTACTCCAGCGGCGTCTGGCCACGATCGTGCCGCCGGCGCCTGCGCAGGCCGAGCAGCCTCGCATCGGTACGCGGAGTGATTCCCCGCAGCCACCGGCGACCGTGTCGGCGCACATCCCCCAGTACAGACATGACTTCAAGCTACGGATGCCGGGAGTGCCCGTCATGGGCCCACGGGCCCATCGCAGGGCTCAACGAGCATGCGCGGCAGGGCTGATGGGCACAGGCGTGTATCGCTGCCGCCCCTGCCTACGGCACACGAAGGCCGGGCCGCCTCCAGCCACACGGCCCGGCCACCTGTACGACGATCCCGGGCCTCAGCCCTGCGAGCCGCCACTGCGCGGGTAGGAGACCTCCACCCGCCGGTTCTTCTTCCGGCCCTCTTCGTTCGAGTTGTCGGCGATCGGGAACTGCTCGCCGTAGCCCCGGACTTCGTACGTGATCCCCGCATCGCTGAGCGCCTTGGCCAGGACCGAGTGCACGGCGTCCGCGCGCTGCTTCGACAGGACGTCGCCGTGGGCGGAGGAGCCGAGATTGTCGGTGAACCCGAAGATGCGGACCTGCTTCGCGTTCTCCCTCTTGACCTCGTCGGCGATGGCCTGGATGCGGCCGTTCGCCGCGGGGCTGAGCTTGGCGCTGTCCTTGCCGAAGAGGACTTCGGCCTGGAGGGCGTACTTCACGTCGGAGTTGGTGTCCTCCCGGCGCTCCTCACCGCCCTCGGACTCGATGACGGACTTGATGTCCAGCACCTTGGCGGGGGCGAGGGTGGCGCCGTCGACCATCTTGAGACCGGGGTCGTCGGCGTCGACCTCGACGGGTGGCGAGGCGGACGCCTCCGTGCCGGGTGGCACGCTCGGCTTGTCCTCGGCCCGCGCCTCGGCAGCGGACAGGAAGTGGGAGCCGACCAGGACGGCCGCGGCGGCGAAGGCCGTGATCGCGAACCGGACGGAGGGCAGATGCATGCGGCTTCGGGACATGGCGTCACTCACCCGGAGATCTCGACCGAGACGGTTGGGAACGTGGGCAGCTGGAAGTCGATCTCGGTGGTCGACTCCGGAGGTGCCGGGAACTGGAAGAACACCGGAATCGACTTCCCCGGATCGATCTTGTCGAGTCCGGCAGTGCAAAGGCAGCGGCCGTCGGTGTCGCGGAGGATGTAGTAGCGCTTCTTGCCCGCCTTGTCGACGAGGGTCGCACCGGCCACCGAGATGCCTCCGGCGAGAACTTCCTGCTCCGTGCCGCGCCACGGCGACATGTCGTAGAAGGCCTCGGCCCCGTTGTTCTTCATCTGGGCGTTGACCGTGACGAAGCCGCCTGACTCACGCTTGACGGAGTTGATGACGAGATCGATCTCCTTGGGGCCCTTAACGGTCGCAAGAGTCGTACCGGTTTCCGGGACGACCTTTCCGGAGTCGTTGTTCTCCGAGCCGGGCTTCGCCGACGCGGTCTTCTCCTTCTCCGGCTTCTTGTCCGAATCCCCGCCGCAGCCGGCCACGGTGAGGGCCAGGGTGGCGGTGATCACCACCGCTGCCGCCCCCCTGCGGGCCTTCAGGATGCGCCGAATGCTCATGAGTGGAGTTCCTTTTCTCGTCGTTCGCTGTCAGTCGACCAACCGGACGTCGAAGAGGGCCTTCGCGTCAGGCAGATCCGTCGGGTCGTCCTCAAGGTCCCAGCTCTTGGTCTTGCAGGTGAGCCGGGGAAGGATCTCGGCGTCGTCGGGGAGCTCGAAGGTGCAGAGGGGCTTGACTGCCGCCTTTGCGTCGGCTGTGCCGAACTTGCTCTCCGTACCCGGGATGATCGAGTCACCGACGGGCTTCTGCGTCCTGACGCTTGCGGTGAACGTCGGCCACGGCTCGAACGTCCGGTAGCACCGCTCCCCGTCGAGAACGGCGCCGTTCCTCTCGGCGAACTGAGCGGCAGCCCCGCACGACGGGGTGATCTCCACCTTGCCGTCGAAGATGTCCTGCCACTTGGTCGGATCCTTGAGGGAGTCGAGCCAGGCGCCTGCGAGCTTGGCGCGGGCGTCCTGCGCCGCGGCGAGCGCCGCGGCGTCCGCCGCGCCCTGCGCGCTGTTCCGGGTGGCCGACGCCTGACCCACTGCAAAGAAGGCGAACGCGAGGAAGAGCAGGCTCCCCACCATCACCACGTAGATGGGGAATGCCTGCCCTTGGTCCTTCGGACTGCGATCCAGCAAGCGGCTCAGCCGGCCTTGATCTTGTCGATCTGCTCGTTGATCTTGGTGGTGATCTTGCCACCGATGCCCGTACCCACGATCGCTCCGATGATCACGACGACCACCATGATGATGCCCAGGTACTCCAGCGCGGTCTGGCCCTTGGAGCGCTCGCGGTCGGTCATCCGGCTGATGACGGTGTTCTTCCAGCCGTTGACGCGGACCTGCGTGTCGACCGCGGCCTTCAGCAGAGTGTCGTTCGACATGTCGTCCCCCTTCGGGTTCGGCCGACCGATGGCCGGCCGGCTCGTAAGTCTCCTGGCTGTCTTCGGCGTTACCGGCTTCGTACTCGCCGGTCCCGCTGTCGACGCCGGAAACGTACGGCGGACGTACGGCCCCCGCAGAGGGTCCCAGGGCCCAATCCGGGGCCCAATCCCCGTGGTGGGCCCTGTGGCCCAGGCGTGCGTTCCCCCGTTCAGCCACGACCCGTCGTCCCCCTCCCGGAACCGCGATCGGTGCGTGCCGTGCCGATCCACACGGCGATGGCCTCGCTCCTGCTGACACTGTGAAGCTTCGCGAAGATGCGATTGATGTGGTTCTTGACCGTCTTCTCGCTGATGAAGCAGGTGGCGGCGATCTGCTGATTGCTCATGCCCGACGCGATCAGGTCCATCACCTCCACCTCCCTCGCACTCAGGCCGAACGCGTCCTTGTCGCGGGCGGGTTGGGACGCACCGGCAGGCAGGCCCGCGTCACCCCCGTGCCGCACGGACGACTGTCCCACATTCGATTGCAGATGCGAAGCATCTTCGCCCGGATTCCATGAAGTCGAGACAATCGGAGTGGGCGCCTGCGGCCCGGCAGCCGGATGGCCCCCGGTGGGTGGGAGCGCCTGATACGCCGCGCCGAGGCCGTCCGGAAGCGGTCGGCCGACGTCCGTCGCATGCCCGACCCGGAACTCCGCCAGGAGCGCGTTCGCCGCTGTCGCCGTGAAGTGTGCGCGGCCCTCCTTCACGTCCCGTACGGCGGCGACCAGCTGGTCCGCCGTGAACTCGCCGTGCACCAGGTAGCCGCCCGCGCCCAGCCGCAGGGCCTCCTGCACGATCTCGTTCTCACGGCTGTACGTCAGCATCATCACCGGCGCGGCCCGCACCAGATACGGCAGGGCCGAGATGCCGTCGACGCCCGGCATGCGGACGTCCAGCAGGATCACGTCCGGCCGGTGCGCATGGGCCGCTTCCATCGCCTGGCGGCCGTCGGCGGCCTCGGCGACGACGAGGATGTCGTCGCGTCCACCGAGCAGGACCGTCAGTCCGGCTCTGACGACCGGGTTGTCGTCGGCGACGACCACCCGCAGGGGTGAGGCGGGCGGTGGGGGGAAGGGCGGGGCCGACTGGGGGACAGGACCGTGCGCGGCAGGTGGGTCCGAGTGGAGCGGAGTGGCGTGGGACGACGTGTGCTGTGAGGCGTGGGGGGCGATGAACTGCTGACCCGACGTGCGTGAGCTCTCGTCCGGCATCGTGCGGCCTCCTCTCAGGAGTTGGTGCGTCGTGGGGACAGATGCGGGAGATGTCAGGGGGCGGCCCGGTCCGTGGCGGGCGGCCGGCCCGGGCCGGCGGGCAGGATCGCGGCCAGCGGCAGGTCGAGGCGCACCTCGGTCCCCGCGGCCGTCCTGCCGCGTCCGATGCGGATGCGGGCGCCGATGCCCGCGGCGCGCTCGACCATGCCGACCAAGCCGAAGTGGCCTGCCTTGCGCAGTGACTGGAGGGTGGTGCCGGGCGGCAGTCCGCTGCCGTTGTCGAGGACGCTGATGCGCAGCATGCCGTCGACGATCCCGGTCTCCGTCCTCACATGAGTGGCACGGGCGTGGCGGCCGCTGTTCTCCAGCGCCTCGGTGGCGATGGTGAGCATCTGGCGGGCGACGGCGCGGGGCACGGGCGGTACGGGCGGGCCGCCGATCCTGCGGAACTGGGCGGCGATGCCGGTGCGCCGGGCGAAGTCGTCGACCTTGGCGTGCAGCTCTTCGATGACGTCCACCCCGTCCGAGCGGAGGTCGTCGCTGCGGCGCAGGTCGCTGAGCAGTTCCCGGGACTCGGCGGCCGCGCGGCGGGCGGAGCGGGCGACCAGTTCGGCCTGGTGCTTGACGGTGAGCGGGTCCATGCGGTCGGCCGTGGAGGCGAGGCCGTCGGCGGCGAGGGCCAGGCCGTGCAGGGTCTTGGCGACGGAGTCGTGCATCTCGCGGGCCAGTCGTGCCCGTTCGCCGCCGACGGCCTCGTTGACGGCGAGCCGTGCGCGGGCTTCGGTGAGTGCCTGGCTGGCGGTGCCGAAGCGCAGTAACAGGTTCCGCAGCGTGACGCCTACGGCACCGGCGACGACACAGAATCCGGGCAACAGCAGGGAATTGCTCGCGGTGGCGACGGCGTCGGAGTCGGCGCCGTACACGGCGAACAGGATCAGGGCCTGGAGGCAGGCGAAGAAGGCGGCGCCGCGCCACCCGTAGGCGAGGCCGGCGAGCAGCGGCGTGCAGATCGTGACGTAGCCGAGGGGGCTGTCGGGTCCGGCGGTGATGAGCAGGAGGGCGCCGAAGAGGGCGTCCACGGCGAGCAGCGCCGGGTGTTTGAGCAGCAGCGGGCCCCAGCGTTCCCAGTCGCGGAAGAGTCCGTACGAGAACATGAAGGTGACCAGCACGCCGGATGCGACGAGGTAGGTGGGCAGGCCCGCGTTGGCCGCGCCGAGCGCGAGCGGCGCGGAGAGGCCGATCATCGCCAGTCGGAAGCCGAAGACCTGGCGGCACAGCGCCTGGAGGGCGTTGACCTGGATGGCCAGGGTGGGCGTCTGGTCCGGGTCGGCCGCGGCGCGGGCCAGGGAGGTCGGTCCGAGGCCGCCCGTTATCCTCCCGATGTGCAGGGCCACTGCGTCCCCCCCTCTGCCGGCACGGTGTCAGCCTCCGACCGAGCTGAAGTCGGCGTCGGCGCCGAAGACGAAGGCCGCGACGAGGAGGATCATGGTCGCCGGGACCATGATCGACGTGATGGTCAACGTGGCCTTCGGAACCGCCTTGGACGCCCGGCGGCGGGCGTTCTGGGCGTCGGTGCGGCGCATGTCGTTGGCGATCTGGATGAGCGTCTCGGTGATCGGCGCACCCAGTTCCTCGCCCTGCTGGAGGGCGGTGACGAACTGGGCGACCTGTTCGGACTCGTTGCGCCGGCGGAGTTCCTCGAAGGCCTTGCGGCGGCCGACGCCCATGTCCATCTGGCGCAGGGTGATGCGCAGTTCGTCGGCCCAGGGGCCCTCGTACCTGTCGGCCACACGTTCCAGGGCCTCGCGGAAGCCGAGGCCGGCGCTGACGACGACGGCGAGGACGTCGAGGAAGTCGGGCAGGGTGCGTTCGATCTGCTCCTTGCGCTGCCGGATGGCGGCGAAGATGCCGACCTCCACCCAGAACAGCCCGAAGGCGACCATGAACAGGGCGAGGAAGGGCTGGCCACGAAGGATCATGGCTAAGGCCCCGAAGAAGCCGAGGAATCCGTAGACGGCGCGGCGTGCCGCGTACCGGTCGATGGTGAGACCGCCGGGGTTTCCGGCGAGGTCGATCCTGCGGCGGACCTTGTTGACCCGTGCGGGCCCCATCATCCGCAGCACCGCGGGGGCGTAGCGCATGCCGAGGCGGTCGACGGCGGAGCCGACCGCGGTGGTGCGGGTCGCGCCGACCTCCAGGGCGACGGCGAGGTCGCCGGGGAGCTTGGCGTCGGCGCGGTACATGCGGATGCCGTGGAAGGCTCCGGCGACACAGAGTGCGACGGCGAGGGCGAGGCCGAGTCCGGTCATGGCTGTGCGCTCCTCCTCAGACGTCGATCTTGGACAGGCGGCGGATGACGAAGACGCCGAGCCCGTAGAGCACGAGGGCGACGACGACGGCGGCCTGGCCGATGAACGAGTTGGTCATGCGGTCGATGGCGCCCGGCATCACCCGGTCCAGCAGCAGCAACGCGCCCAGGCCCATGGCGGGCACGGCGTAGGCGGTCATGTTCACCTGCGAGAGCTGGGTGCGGACCTCGCGCCGGGTCTCCTTGCGCTCCTCCAGCGTCTCGGTGAGGTTGCGCAGGGAGCCGACCACGGTGCCGCCGGCCCGGTTGGACAGGACCAGGGTGGTGACGAGGACGACCAGCTCGCGGGAGGGCAGGCGGTCGGCGAGCTCGCCGAGGGCGTCGTCGATGGAGTGGCCGACGGCCAGCTTGTCGGCGACCCGGCCGAGCTCCTCGCCGGCCGGCGCCTCCAGTTCCTCCGCGGCCATGGACAGGGCGGTGCGCAGGGCGAGGCCGGCCTGGGTGGCGTTGGCCAGGATGCGGGAGAGCTCGGGCAGCTGGTTGATGAACTTCTCGATGCGCTTGTTGCGCTGCCAGTTGAGGAAGGCGAACGCGCCCCAGATGCCGAGCAGTCCCGCGATGGGCCCGAAGAAGGAGGCGAAGAGCGTCTGCGCGACGATCCAGAGTCCGGCGACGCCCACGACCATGGAGACGAAGAACTCGCCGGGCGTGAGGTCGAGGCCGGTCGCGGCCAGACGCAGCTCGATCTTCTTGCCGAGTCCGGTCCCCCGCAGCCTGCGGTCGACGGCGCGAAAGCGCCGGCGGCGGCCCGCGAACTCCTCCACAGGGCCGGTATGGGCGAGCCGGTCGAGCAGCGCCTGGTGCTGCGAGCGGCCCGAGGACCACGCGTGGACGCCCATCACCCCGAGCACGCCGAACAGCAGCGTGCCGCCGATCGTCAGCATTGCGGTATTCGTCATGCGCGCTACCTACTTGGCCTCTCGGACGGCGAGCTGGTCCTCGTGTGCGGCGACGCCGAAGGCCTGCGGAACGGGCTGACCGGCCATGAAGAGCCGGTCGGCGAGACGCCGCGGGAGCGGGAGGTGCTCGTACTCTCCGTGGACGCGTCCATCCGCACTCATCGGCCGGGCGTCGAAACGAGCCACGGAGGCGAGCCGGTACGGCTCCTGGCCCCGGGAGTCGAGGACGGCGATCTCGCTGATCTTCCGCGCGCCGTCGGCGTGCCGGGTGAGCTGGACGACGCAGTCGACGGCGCTGTTGATCTGGTCGCGCAGCGCCTCGAAGGGAATCTTCACCTCGGACATGGAGGCCAGGGTCTGCAGGCGCATCAGCGCGTCCTCGGCGCTGTTGGCGTGGACGGTGGCGAGCGATCCGTCGTGACCCGTCGACATCGCCTGGAGCATGTCGAGGGTCTCGCCGCCGCGGACCTCGCCGACGACGATGCGGTCGGGGCGCATGCGCAGCGAGTTGCGCACCAGGTCGCGAATGGTGATCCGGCCCTTGCCCTCGACGTTCGCGGGGCGGGACTCCAGGCGGATCACGTGCTGCTGCTGGAGCTGGAGCTCCGCGGAGTCCTCGATGGTGATGACGCGCTCGCCCTCCGGGATGAGCCCGGACAGCGCGTTGAGCAGGGTCGTCTTCCCGGTGCCGGTCGCGCCGGAGACGATGATGTTCAGCCTGGCCTGGACGAGGGCGGAGAGCAGATACAGCATGTGCTCGTCGAGCGAGCCGAAGCCGATCATCTCCGAGAGCGTGAAGGCGCGGGGGAAGCGCCGGATGGTGAGCGTGGCGCCGGACAGGGCCAGCGGCGGGATGATGACGTTGACACGCTCGCCGGAGGGCAGCCGGGCGTCCACCATCGGGTTGGACTCGTCGACCCTGCGGTTGACAGTGGACACGATGCGCTCGATGGTCTGCATCAGCTGTTCGTTGGAGGCGAAGCGCAGCGGCAGCAGTTCGACGCGGCCACCGCGCTCGACGAAGATCTGGTCCGGCCCGTTCACCATGATCTCGGTGATGGACGCGTCCTCCAGCAGCGGTTCCAGTACGCCGAGGCCGAGCGCCTCGTCCACGACGCGGCGGATCAGCTGCGAACGCTCCGACGCCGACAGGACCGGGCCCTCGCGGCTGATGATGTGCCCGAGCACGCGTTCCAGCCGCGCCCGGCGTTCGGCCGCGGCCAGCGCCGACATCTCCGCGAGGTCGATCTCCTCGAGCAGCTTGGTCCGGTACGTGGCCACCAGATGGCCGTCGTCCCGTCCTCCCCCTCGGTCCTCGGGGGCGGTGATGCGTGCCCGCAGGCTCATGTGCGACTCCTTGGCGTACCGCGGCGGTGGGGCTCAGCCCTTGGGCATGGTGGAACTGCGCTCGGCGTGTCCCCAGTCGCCGATGCCGGGAACGACGGAGGGGATCAGGATCCGGACGGTTACGGTCACCTCGCTTCCTCCCGGTCGTGCGCTGTAGTCGAAGTCCCTCGGACCATCGCTCAGCCAGTCGCTGACGGCGCTGCGGCCCGCGTGGCCGCCGTTCGTCTGCCAGTTGTCGTCACTCTCCGCGCGGGCCGCGGCCCGCGCGGCCGTGCCCGCCTGCGCGGTGGCGTAGGCGGCGACGCCGAGCTGTACGGCGGCGAGGGCGAGGATCAGCATCAGGGGCAGGAACCCGGCGAACTCCAGGGCCACCTGCCCCCGGTCGCGCCTGTTGTCCGTGGTCACCGCGCTCACCCCTCCGCCACCGCACTGGCATGGCCCTCGACGTCGAAGGGGAAGTCGATGAAGCCGGGGAAGAGGACGGGCACCTTGAGCGTCACATCCGCCTCGTACATTCCGCCGGACGCCGGGCCGCAGTCGACCCGCGCGGGCTGCCAGGCGCCGAGGTCGTCCTCGGCCGCGGCCCGGCACCGCCCACCCGGATCGGCGGCGTCGGCCGCCCCCTGCCGGGCGCCCTCGTCCGCCGCGTTTCCCGCGCGGACGTAGGTGTAGCCGAGGAGGGCGGACTGCCACAGCAGGACGCAGACGACCGCGATGAGCGGCAGCATGCCGAGGAACTCGACGGCCACCTGCCCCCGGTCCCGCCCGGCATCCCGGGCCCGGCCGACAACCCGGTCGCGCCCGGCATCCCGGGCCCGCCCGGCCTCCCGGTCCCGTAACCGGTGCGGGTCACGGCCCGGCGAGGTACCGGCCCGTCCCGTGATCGGTGGTGCGCTCAGCACGCGCATCGCTCAACTCTCCCCCTTGAGAGCGCCGCCTCGCCGGCGGCGTACGCCGATGGAGCCCCGGTCGCCCCGGAACCTACCGGCCTTGTCATTCCCTTCGGGCGCTTTCACGATTCCCAGTTCGCCCGCGAAGCCCCACAGGGCCTGTTTCACCGTGGACTTGGCCTCCAGGTCCTGCATCCGGCCCGCGTCGACGGCGGACTGCAGCTCCTTGAAGTTCGCCGGGACGAGGGAGCGCGCGACACGGGTCCCGGTGATCCGCGCGATCAGCGCGGGCTGGATCTCGGTGTTGCGGTTGAAGCGGTTGACCAGCATCACCGTCTCCTCCGCCTTGCGGATCTGCAGCCGGTCCCAGAGCCGGACCATGCGCTTGGCCGCCCGAACCGACACCACGTCCGGAGTCGTCACCAGCACGGTCGTGTCGGCCATCTCGACGGCGGCCGCGTTGGCGCTGTTCATCTGGGTCCCGCAGTCGATGACGACGACCTCGTAGCGGTTGCGCAGGGCGCTGACGATCTGGCGCACCGCCCTGTCGTTGACCTCCTCGCCGCGTTCTCCGTCACCGGGTGCGAGCAGCAGGCCGATCCCGGTGTCGTGGCTGAAGACGGCGTCCTGGAGCACGCGCGGCGATATGTCCTGGATGCCGGCGAGATCGACGATCGAGCGCCGGAACTGCACATCCAGGTAGGAGGCCACGTCGCCGGCCTGCAGGTCCATGTCCGCCAGCGCGGTGGTCATCCCGGACGCGCGGGCGGCGAGCGCGAGCTGGACCGAGGCGAGGGTGGTGCCGACGCCGCCCTTGGCCCCGGACACGCTCAGCACGATGCCGCCCGGCCCGGTGAACACGTCCCCGCTGTGGCCGAGATGGCGGCGCACGCCCAGCGACCAGGAGGCCGCGGCCTGCACGCGCTGGGTCAACTCCTCGTACGACAGCGGCAGCGCGACGAGCCCGCGTGCGCCGGAGTCCATGGCCGCCGAGTACAGGCCGGGACTCGCGTCGGCGGTGACCAGGACGACTCCGACCGCGGGGAAGCGCAGGGCCACCTCCCGGATCAGCTCGAGCGCCGGCACCGGGCCGATCCGTTCGTGCACCAGCACGACCTCGGGCAGCTCCTCCAGGGACTCGCCGGCCAGGCGCGCGAGTGTGTCGAGCAGGGAGGTCGAGTCGGCCACCGGCGCGGCCGGTTCCGCCTCGGGCAGCTGGCTGAGCAGGGTGGTGATGGATCGGGCGGCGTCGGCGTCACCGACGGCCGGGAGGATGCGTGTCGTCATCCGGCCCTCACTTGTTCCTGTCCTCGTCGAGGGTGTACTTGCCTTCACCCGGGCGAAGCGTGGTCGGACTGCCCTTGGCGATCAGGGCGAGGCGTACATGGACGGCGAACGACTCGGCGAACGCCACGCGCTGGGCGTCCTGGGTGTTGAGGGCGAACGTGATGGGCACGGCCTGGGTCGCGGCGGCGTTGCGGTCGTCGCCGTTGGGCTCCAGGGCGGTGAGCTTGCCGACGTCGATGACCTTGGCGTTGGGGACGATGATCCGGGACTCGGCGACCTGGCCCTCGTCCTCCCCCTCGTCGTCGAAGGTGGCGAAGATGTTCACCAGGTCGCCGGGGGTGATCTTGCCCGCCACACCGGTGGCGGCGTCGATCATGATGGCGATCTCCTGCTCGCCGTTCTCCAGTGCGGGGCGCTTGACGATCATGTCGTCCTGGAGGAGTGACCCCTTGCGCAGCTGGGTGACGGCGATCTTTCCCTGCACCACGGATATGTCGGTGACCGCGCTTGAGGAGAGCCAGCGCTTGGGCACCGTGATTTTCTCGAACTGGTTCGGCTGAAGTTCCGTATAGGGCGCGATGTCCGACGAGAGCCGGTAGGCCGTCACCTCGGGCCCGACCTTGGAATTCACATCGCTGATCACCGAAAGCACGCCGACGAACGCGCCGAAGGCGCACAGTACGGACAGGAGCAGAAGAATGACACCGCGGCGCTGGCGTGAATTCATGAGCGCGACAACCTCGTGGGGAGACGGGCAGGGACGGAGCGGACGGAGCGGGGGCGGTCGGGGCCGTGCGCGGGCGTCCCCGTCGCCGGACCGAGCGGCCGCCCCACGGCGGCTACGACTCTTGACGCATAGGTGTTCCGTGCTTCAGTACACCGGTGCCGGAGGTTTGGTTCTCCGCCGGCGCGAGCGGCGCCGAACAGAATCCACAGCGGTCGCCGATGATTTCAAGGCCGCACCAGGAGCACTGCTCCCGTTTGACGGACGAGACCAGCTGGTAGATGAGGGCGATGTCGGGGAGATGGGCGGCGAATTCGATCATTTTCGAGGTGCCCCACCACTTCGGCGAATCAGCCGGCAGAGCGGTCTCCTGCATCGCCTGGCAGCGCCAGGCGGGAGCGAGCGTCGCACTCACCCAGTCGCTCTGCAGCTGCCCCTTCGCGACGATCAGCTGGTTGCCGAACTCGGGCCCGGAGAGCTCACCGCTGCCGAGCTTGACCAGTCGCGGGTCCGGGTTGGCCAGCACAGCGAACTGGGAGCCCGGCAGCCAGGACTTGGCGTGGGACGTGAGGTCGACCGGCACCCGGTCGAGCCTGGCAACCGAGTTCAGCAGGGCCCCGGCGTAGATGTAGTGGGCCAGGAGCCGGGCCGCGGAGGCGACGATCCCCGCGCCGAAGTCGCAGATGGACAGCTGGCGCAACTGGCGTACGAGCACGGCGACTCCGAGCGGCGGCAGCGCCGGCTTCATCAGGGCGATGCGGTCGCTCTCCAGGACGGAGCGGACGGTGTGCAGTCTGCGTTCGTGCGCGACAGGAATCGAAGCGGGGTACAGCACCACCACATAGCCGTGCTGATCCAGCAGCAGCTGCATGTCGGCGAGCGCGGCGTCCAGCGGCTGCGCACCGGGCGCCGGCAGCAGCGCTGCCGTGGGCGCGTGTGGGTCGGTGGGCGGTAACACCAGATCAGCACTGGTGACAGCGATAGCGGTCTGCACGCTCAATTCCCCGTTCGAATCCGGCCACCGGAGATACGGCGACGGCTTCTTCCCTGCTCGTGCTGCTGCATCAGCACTCTAACCACGTCCTTCGAGGCAGAGAACACCTTTCAGGACGCCCGCAGGCAACCGGCACGACTCGCGCACCGCCAAACGCGGATGAAGTCGTCAATTGTCAACTGGCGTCACAACGCTGCGAATTGCCCTGGCCAGAGCTCCCTTTGGGCCCCTCATTGGGTCCGCAGGCCCACGCCAGGCAGTCATTGCCGTGCGTACGCTCCGTTTCCGATTGCGCGTACGAATGGTGTGCGTGAGCTGGGAGGGGGACGTCGGATGAGACATGACCGGGGGGCGACCGCGGCCGAGTATCTCGGCGTGGTCGTGGTCGTGGCGACCGTCGTCGGGGCAGTGGCCGGCTCAGGCATGGGAGCCGCGATCACACAGAAGGTGATTTGTGCGATCGACGGCGGCCGGTGCGCCAATGACGGCACCTCTCGGGCGGCTCCCGAAACCGATGCCGACTACGAGCCGCCGCTGTGCCAGATCTCCTCCATCAGCGACAGGGCCGGGGCCAAAGCCAAGATCCTTTTCATCGAGTGGGGCGAGGAATACGGCTTCCAGCAGCAGACCTTCCGTGCGAAGACCGACGTCAACGGGGACGGGAAGGTCGACGACAACGACCAGCAGATCACCATGACCTTCACCGACGCCGCTTCCGTCGCCGCGAAGAAGGACTTCAAGCCCGGTGCCAAGGTCGGGAAGTTCGGCGCGGACAAGGTGGAGCTGGGGGCCGGGATCAAGGTCACCAACGGTGACACCTGGATCTTCGACAGCGAGGCCGACGCCAAGGCCTTCCGGGACGACATCGAGCTGCTCAAGACGTACGAACTCACCAACCGGCACTCGAACGCGCACGGCGGCGGCCTCGGCAACAGCATCCTCTATCTGTTCGGCAAGGGGCCCATGGCCGAGGAGGAGAAGCTGCGCAACCGCATCGAGGAGAAACTGGGCAACCGGCACATCAGCCACGGCAAAGTCGCCATCGAGGCCAGTGCCGCCGGCGGTCTGGGGCTCGGCGCGGGCGACGAGAAGAAGCTCGGCGCCACCCTCGGCGGGAACTTCAAGTTCTCGCCCGAGGCCACCTGGACCGACAACGACCACAAGGGCACCAAGTCCTACACGTACTCCGCCACCATCGAGTACGGCGGCAAGGTCGGCTACGAGGCGGGGCCCATCAGCGGCGAGTCCTCCGCGTCCACCACCAGGACCGGCACCATCACCGTCACGCACGACAAGAAGACCGGCGAGCTCCTGCGTATCGACATGACGCGCACGGTCGAGCACGGCGCCGCCAAGGACGGCGCCAAAGTCGGCGGCGACAACGGCGAGTCGGGTGACGCCAAGCGGGGCGGCAGCGGCGGGGTCAAGGGGTCCGACCAGGCCACGGGCGTCGAGGTCGTCACCCGCTCGATCGTCGTCGAGCCGGGTGCCGAGGGTGCCGGGCAGCGCAGGATCGCGCAGGCATGGCTGGACGGCAACGGCGACCGCGGGGCGCCCTTCGGCTATCTGTTCTCCGACCACGCTCCGACGTCCCGGCCGAGCAGCGACGACCCGTTCGGCCAGTTGCTCTTCGACGAGGGGCTCTCCAGCCGGACGACGTACACCGGGCAGACTGAGGCGGCGGAGTACGGGTTCGAGCTCAATCTGGGTCTGAGCCTCGGCTTCTCGGTGTCGACCGAGAAGAAGGAGGAGACACTCGACAACGCCCACTTCCTCGGAGCCCCGAACGGAAACAGCCGTGACTATGTCCCGTACAGCTACTGTGCGGACTGACCGGGCCGAGGGGAGCGCACACAGCATGATCAGCAACACCTGGCGCAGCAGGACGAGGACCGAGTGGCGTCACGGCGGACGCACGGGCCGGCGGGCGGTCGCGGCCGTGCTGCTCGCAGCGGCGGCCGCCCTCACCACCGCCTGCGGGAACGGTTCGGCCGGGGTCGAGGTCCCCGAGGGCTGGTCCGAACTGCGTACCGAATCCGTCACCGTCGCCCGTCCCCCGGAGTTCAAGGAACAGGAGGCGGCCGATCGCGGCAAGTTCAACGCGGCCGCGGCCACCCTGGAGGAAGGTGGCCGCACGGTCGCCATGATCTCCGTCCAGCTGAACTACACCGACGCCGACTCGGTGGAGGAGGCGGCGATCGGCGCCGAGGCCGGCATCGCCCTCGGCTCCACGCTCAAGGGGCAGGAGGACCTGCGGGTGGCCGGGCCCGCGAAGGCGCGGGACGCGAAGCGGATCGACTTCGAGTTCACCTCGACCGGCGAACAGGGCACACCCGCCAAGGGCACCCGGGTCGCGGGCGTGATCGTCGCGGGCCTCGACGCCGACGAGTCGACGTACGCCGTACGGATCGACGCGGCGAAGGGCCACCTGTCCGACGACGACCTGAAGAAGATCATCGACAGCATCACCGTCCGGTAGAGCCGGCGACCGGCGGCCCGCAGCCACCCGGAACCGTCCGCCCCCGCACCCCACGGAGGCTCACTCATGACCAGGTACGGCTACCCGGGGACCCCCGCCCGGCGGGACGACGGGCCGAGGGCGGGCATCCTGGCACTGATGAAGTGCTGGGCGGCGGGGATCGTGGTGCTGCTGTTCACCGAGTACCTCCAGATCACTGTGGTCTACGACTACATCGACTCCCCTGGCAGCCTGGGCTCGTTCAGCGGGCGGCTGCTGCTGATCCACCTGCCCAACGCGCTGTGCGTGGCGTTGTCCGTCTGGGCCGCCGCCCGGCTGCACCGGCCGCCCTTCCGGCACGGCACATCGCAGCACCTGGCCGCCGCCGTCGCCGTGCCCGTCGCAGCGCAGCTGCTCAACATGGCGGTGCAGTGGCAGGAGCCGACCGCCGAGGGGCTGCTGATGTCCAACGCCGTCCTGGTGGTCGGATGCGTGGCCGGGTGGGCGGCCGACCGGCTCCAGGAAGGGGACTGAGGGGCGGGCGAGGGCCAGCCTTGCGCAGAACCCTTGACAACCACATTGGTCTGGACCAGCTTGTACCTCCACGGTGGCCACCGTTCCGGGACTCGGCTCCGGATGACTCCCCACACCCCAACTCCCCCACCGGAGGCTGCAAGTGGACCGCACCACACGCGCACGCAGATGGCTCGGCGCCGGTCTGGCGCTGGCCGTCGGCACCGGACTCGGCCTCATCGGCACGACGGGCACCGCACAGGCGGCCGACGTCAACGTCGCCAAGAACGCCGGCTTCGAGTCCGGCCTCGCCAACTGGACCTGCACCGCGGGCAGCGGGGCCACGGTGTCCTCCCCGGTGCACGGGGGCGCCTCGGCCCTCAAGGCCACCCCGGCCGGCCAGGACAACGCCAAGTGCACCCAGACCGTGAGCGTGAAGCCCAACTCCACGTACACGCTGAGCGCATGGGTGCAGGGCGGCTACGCCTATCTCGGCGCGAGCGGCACGGGCACGAACGACGTGTCCACCTGGACGCCCGGCACCGGCAACTGGACCAGGCTGTCGACCTCCTTCACCACCGGCGCGGGCACCACCTCGGTGACCGTCTACACCCACGGCTGGTACGGCCAGGCCGCCTACTACGCCGACGACGTGAGTGTCTTCGGCCCCGACGGAGGCGGCGGCTCCGATCCCGACCCGGTCGTCCCCGCGGCCCCGGGCGCCCCGGCGGTCGGCGCCGTGAC
Source organism: Streptomyces sp. ISL-10 (assembly GCF_018614575.1). Lineage (GTDB taxonomy): Bacteria > Actinomycetota > Actinomycetes > Streptomycetales > Streptomycetaceae > Streptomyces. The sequence continues at coordinate 72,027 of NZ_JAGGOJ010000007.1, read as the reverse complement.
CTCCTCCTCCGTGGCGCTGAGCTGGGGCGCGGTCTCCGGCGCGACCGGCTACAACGTCTACCGCGACGGGGCCAAGGTCCTGTCGGTGAACGGCAGTTCGGCAACGGTGACGGGCTTGGCGGCGAACACCTCGTACCAATTCCAGGTGACGGCGACGAACTCGGCCGGCGAGTCGGCCAAGTCGGCCGCGGCCACCGGCAAGACCAGCTCCACCGGCGGCAACCCCGGCAACCCGGCCGTGCCGAAGCACGCCCTGACCGGCTACTGGCAGAACTTCAACAACGGCGCGACCGTGCAGAAGCTGCGGGACGTGCAGGCGCAGTACGACATCATCGCGGTGTCGTTCGCGGACTCGACGGCCACGCCCGGCCAGATCACCTTCACCCTGGATCCGGCGGTCGGCTACGCCTCGGTCGCCGACTTCAAGGCGGACATCGCCGCCAAGAAGTCCGCGGGCAAGTCGGTGGTCGTCTCGGTCGGCGGCGAGAAGGGCAACGTCACCATCAACAGTGACGCCTCCGCCACGGCCTTCGCGAACAGCGCCCACGCGCTGATGCAGGAGTACGGCTTCAGCGGTGTCGACATCGACCTGGAGCACGGCATCAATGCGACGTACCTGACGAAGGCGCTGCGCCAGCTGTCCCAGAAGGCCGGCTCCTCGCTGGTCCTGACGATGGCCCCGCAGACCATCGACATGCAGAACACCGGGACGGAGTACTTCAAGACCGCACTCGCCGTGAAGGACATCCTCACGGTGGTCAACATGCAGTACTACAACAGCGGTTCGATGCTGGGCTGCGACGGCAGGGTCTACTCGCAGGGCTCGGTGGACTTCCTCACCGCGCTCGCCTGCATCCAGCTGGAGGGCGGTCTCGACGCCTCCCAGGTCGGCCTCGGCGTCCCCGCCTCCACGCGCGGCGCGGGCAGCGGCTATGTCGACCCGTCCATCGTGAAGAACGCGCTGGACTGCCTGGCCCGCGGCACCAACTGCGGTTCCTTCAAGCCCGCCAAGACCTACCCGGCCCTGCGCGGCGCGATGACCTGGTCCACCAACTGGGACGCGACGGCCGGCAACGCCTGGTCGAATGCGGTCGGCCCGCACGTCCACAACCTGCCCTAGGAAGTCCCCGACCCGGCCACCGGACGCCCCACCGGGCCCGTACCGCCGCTCCCCCGGCGGTACGGGCCCGGTCGTTCGCTTCTCGATGCGGCCGTGGCCGGTCGCTCCTCACGGGCCCCGCGATCACCAGGGCAGGTCGCGCACCTGCTGCACGCACAGCACCACGAACAGCAGTCCCGCGCCGGCCAGCATCACATTGCTGAGGGCGCCGTTGCGCCACTCGGTGGGCGTACGGGAGGAGTTGAGCAGCCAGACCAGGGTGAGCGCCAGGAACGGCATGAAGAACGCGCCGATCACGCCGTAGACGATCACCAGTCCGAACGGCTGGTCCAGGAAGAGCAGCGCGATCGGGGGGAACGTCAGCCACAGCAGGTACGCGCGGAACGGCAGCGACTTCTCACGGCTGCCGGACGCCACCTCCGCGCCCGTCGTCCCCTCTCCCTTCTTGCGGTAGTTGGTGACGAAGTCCGCGAACATCAGGCTCACGCCGTGCCAGACACCGATGAGCGAGGTGAAGGACGTGGCGAAGAAGCCGATCAGGAACAGCTTCGCGGTCGTCGCGCCGTAGCGGTCCTCCAGGACCACGCCCAGGTCGATCAGGCCCTTGTCGCCCTTGGCGATCGCGACTCCGGAGGAGTGCAGCAGCTCCGCGCCGACGAAGAGCATGGCGACGACGAAGATGCCGGTCGTGATGTAGGCGACCCGGTTGTCGAGCCGCATCACTTTCATCCAGCCGGTGTTCGTCCATCCCTTGGCGTTGACCCAGTACCCGTAGGCGGCCAGGGTGATCGTGCCGCCGACGCCGCCGATCAGGCCCAGGGTGTAGATCAGCGAGCCGTCCGGGAGGACCGGCGCGAGTCCCGCGAAGGCGTCGCCGAGGTTGGGCGTCACCCGGATCGCCAGGTAGACGGTGACGACGAACATCACGCCGACCAGGACCGTCATGACCTTCTCGAAGACGGCGTAGTGGTTGAACCAGACGAACGCCAGCCCGGCCAGACCGCACAGCACGGCCCACCACTTGAGGTCCATGACGTCCGGGAAAAGGGCGTCGAGGGGCAGCGCACTGGAGGACATGGCGGCCGCGCCGTAGACGAAGCCCCAGACGATGACGTAGCCGACGAAGTAGATCGTCGTCCAGGAGCCGAGGCTGCGCCAGCCGTCGAAGAGCGTCCGGCCGGTGGCCAGATGCCAGCGGCCGGCGGCCTCCGCGAGGGCGATCTTCACGAGGCACCCGATGACCGCGGCCCACAGGAGGGTGTAGCCGAACTTGCTTCCGGCGATGAGCGTCGCGACCAGGTCACCGGCCCCGACACCGGTCGCCGCGACGACGATGCCCGGTCCGATGTAGCGCCAGCTCGACTTGCGCGGCGGGGAGATGGCCTCGCCGGTGTTCTCCTCGGTGGTGCCTGTCATGCGCAGCCCGCCTTCCCACTCGTCCCACGATGTGACTGGGTTACCCAAGCCGGACGCCGTTGATCCCACAAGAGATCCGGCACACAGCGGACGCGGGCGTATGGCCGGGAGTGCTATTGACCGGAGCATGCCAGAGTCGCACGATGAGCCCGCGAGCCCGCTCAGGCGTCCGCCGCTCCGCCGCGACGGCCGCCGTACCCGCCATGACCCGTGCCACACCCCGCACACCCCGCACACCCCGCACGCACCCCGCATACGCACGCAGCAACCCCCCACACCCCAGGAGCACTTGTATGCGAATACGCCGACTGGGAGGACGATCCGCCGCGCTGGCGGCCGTCGTCGCCCTCGCCGTGGCAGCGCCCCTCACCGCCAACGCCTCCTCGCCCCCTGACCGGCCCGCGCTGTCGAGCGCGGACGAGGATGAGCAGATCAGGCAGTACCGGATCCACGGCCCGGACAGCGCCGCCGACCGCACCGCCGTCGCCGCCACCGGGGTCTCCATCGACGAGGTCGACGACCACACGATCGTCGTCAGCGCCAACGCGGCCCAGGCGAAACGGCTGCGCGCCCTCGGGCACACCCTCAAGGCGCTGCCCGCCCCGCCCGATCGGCGGACCACGGCCGACGTCGGGCCGTCCGACTTCCCCTCGGCCGACGCGAGGTACCACAACTACGCCGAGATGAACGCCGAGATCAACCAGCGCATCGCCCAGTACCCGGGCATCATGAGCAAGCGCGTCATCGGCAAGAGCTACCAGGGCCGGGACATCGTCGCCATCAAGATCAGCGACAACGTGGCGACGGACGAGAACGAGCCCGAGGTTCTCTTCACCCACCACCAGCACGCCCGCGAGCACCTCACCGTCGAGATGGCGCTCTACCTGCTGCGCGAGTTCGGAGAGGACTACGGCAGCGACTCCCGGATCACCAGCGCCGTCAACAACCGCGAGATCTGGATCGTGCCCGACCTCAACCCGGACGGCGGCGAGTACGACATCGCGACCGGCTCCTACCGCAGCTGGCGCAAGAACCGGCAGCCCAACTCGGGGTCGTCGTCGATCGGTACGGACATGAACCGCAACTGGAACTTCAAGTGGGGCTGCTGCGGCGGCTCCTCCGGATCCGCGGGCTCGGACACCTACCGGGGCGCGTCGGCCGAGTCCGCTCCCGAGGTGAAGGTCGTCGCCGACTTCGTCCGCTCACGGGTCGTCGGCGGAAAGCAGCAGATCAGGTCGGCCATCGACTTCCACACCTACAGCGAGCTGGTGCTCTGGCCGTTCGGCTACACCTACGACGACACGGCGCCGGGCATGACGGCCGACGACCGCAACGCCTTCGCGGCGGTGGGCCGGAAGATGGCCGCGAGCAACGGCTACACGGCCGAGCAGTCGAGCGACCTGTACATCACGGACGGATCGATCGACGACTGGCTGTGGGGCGCGCAGAAGATCTTCGGGTACACCTTCGAGATGTATCCGAGCGGCTTCGGCGGCGGCGGCTTCTACCCGCCCGACGAGGTGATCGAGCGCGAGACCAGCCGCAACCGGGACGCGGTGCTCCAGCTGGTGGAGAACTCCGACTGCATGTACCGGTCGATCGGCAAGGAACAGCAGTACTGCACCGGCTGACCGGCCCTCGGAACGGGCGTCCGCGACCTGTGGTCCCGGGCGCCCTTCGGGACCGACGAGCCGACCTCAGTGGAAGGGGATCCTCGACGACGGCCGGTCCGGGTCCCACTGCGGCATGATCCGCGCCATCGCCCGGCGGAACTCCTCCTCCGTACGGGCCTCGTACAGCGGCATGAAGATCGGGTCGGAGCCGAACCCCCAGACCGCGCCGTCGCGCTTGACGACGATCAGCGGCCCGCCGCCGTACGTCATCGCGGAGGCATCGCCGTCGAGGTACGCCTCGGGCTGTGTGTTCACCACATACGCGTAGCCGATGTCCGTGATCCGCCGCTCGGGCCGTGCCGTGCCGTACGCCGCGCCGACCCATGCGGACACCTGCGGGTACGGCAGCGCCGCCGCCTGGGCCGGGTGGACGGCTGCGGGCATGCCACCGCCGGTGTAGTGGCCGAGCACCGGCTCGAGTCGTGCGCACCACTCGCGCAGTCGGGACGTGCGCCGGACGCCGACCCGGCACTCGTACCGCATGCCGGTGCGGTGGACGACGGTGACGACGAGGCACAGGCCGATGACGGCGTGGTGGACGCCGCCCACCTCGTGCCAGGCGAACTCGGCGTGGTGGGGACCCTGGTCGAAGGAGATCCCGTGCGCGTCCACGAGCACGGCGTTGTGCGCGTCGGCCGCGATGAACTCGGGACCGACGACCTGGGTTTGGAAGGGTGTCACCACACGGCGACCCTAGCCGAGGAGAGGGGCGGGGCACGCGCCCCGCCCCTCTTCGCCGTGCGACGGGCCCGCTGGACATATGGACCTGAAGCGTTGTTCACGCGGCTGATCGGCGGCTGGCCTCCGAGTGCGGTGCGGCACCGGTGATGGTTGTAGCTGTGCAGGAAGAAGTCCGGTGCGGCCGACTGGAACGATCACTGAGGCCCGCCTCCCCCTCAGCCCTGAAGCGGCGCACCCACTTGTGAGCCGCGGCCCGTGAAACCCCCATCTCAGCGGCCACGTGTGCCACCGGACAGCCGGACCGGACACGCTCGATGAGCAACCGCCTGCCATGAACCATCGCCGGGCATGACGGTGGGACACGAAGACCTCCGTTGCGCGGCGAAGCCTGGACACCTCCACCACACCGGAGGTCTTCGCCGTGGTCGGCGCCGTTCTCGACCAGCGGCAGCACGATGCCCGCGGTGGTGACGATCGCGACCGTCGCCGAGCCATGCGCTTCGGGGATGCGCGCCGTGCCGTACAGCCGGTGATGCAGAGGGGTCAGTCCAGGACTGCCAGGGCGTCCATCTCGATGAGCAGGCCGGCGGGGAGGCCGACGTAGACCGTCGTACGGGCGGCGGGGGCCACCGTCAGGTCCTTGAAGTGCTCGTTGTAGATCTCGTTCATCTCGGCGAAGTGGGCCGTGTCCGTGAGATAGACGCGGATCATCATCACGTCGTCCCAGGACGCGCCGCCCTCTTCGAGGATCGCCTCGACGTTGGCCAGGGTCTGGAGCGTCTGCTCGCGCAGGGTGGACCCGGCGGGAGTGGGCGCCTCGCCCCCGACGGCCGGGAGGAAGCCGACCTGGCCGGCGACCTGGAGGATGTTGCCCTTCCGCACGCCGTGGGAGAACTTCGCGGGCGGCGCGGTGTGGGTGCTCGGGGTGATCGCGATCTTCTCGCTCATGCGTGTGAGTCCTTCTGCGGGGTGTGTCCTGAGTACTCCCGCGTGATGGTGTCGGCGGTGCGCCGCACCAGCGGGAGAAGGGTGAGGAGTTCGTCGGCGGTGACGACGACGTTCGGCGCGGACACCGACATGGCGGCGACGGCCCGGCCGTCCGCACCGCGGATGGGGGCCGCTACGCAGTTGATGGACTCCTCGTGGCCGCCGAGGTCGGTGGCCCAGCCCTGTTCGCGTACGGTCGCCAGCTCCTTGAGGAAGGCGTCGGCGTTCGGGATCGAACGGGACGTGTACATGGGGTAGTCGAGCTTCTCCGCGACGGCGCGCCGCTCGGGCTCGGGCAGGTCGGCGAGCAGCAGCTTGGCGACGGCCGCGACGGTGATGGCGACGGGCTTGCCGATGCGGGAGTACATCCGGACCGGGTAGCGGCTCTCGACCTTGTCGATGTAGAGGACTTCGCTCTCCTCGTACACCGCGAGGTGGACGGTGTGCCCGATCTGCTCGTTGAGCGCGACCAGATGGGGGTGGGCGATCTCGCGTACGTCGAGGTTCTCGACGGCTTCCTGCGCGAGCGCGATCAGCCGGGCACCGAGGCGGTAACGCTGGTCCTGCTGGCGGTAGACGAGGCCGTGCTCGTGCAGCGTGCGCAGCAGGCGCAGCGCGGTGGACTTGTGGACGCCGAGCCTCTCGGCGACCTGTCCGAGGTCGGCGGGTCCCTGCGCGAGAAGGGGCAGGATGCTCAGTGCGCGGTCGACGGTCTGGCTCATGGTGTACGTACCTCCTGGTCGTCCCCCGTCCACCCGGGGCCGAGGTGCAGTGTCCCCCAGGCGTCGTCGTCCAGGGCGACGAGCCGGTCGGCGCGGTCGGCGGTCGGCGGCGCCGCGAGGTCGCCGTGAACGGTGAGGGCGGCAGCGGCCCACAGATGCCCGTGCCGCAGCCGGTCCCTGGCGGGCAGTCGCCTCAGGGTGGCGGCCAGAAACCCGGCGGCGAAGGCGTCGCCGGCCCCGACGGGGGCGGCGACGGTGACACGGGGGGCGGTGGCGGTGGCGGTGGTGTCGCTTGCGCTGCGCGGGGAGGGGAACAGCGCGTCGCGCGTGAACGACACCGCCCCCGCCGCCCCCCGCTTCACCACCACCGTCGACGGCTCCGGCAGCGCCTCCCGGATCGCGGACGCGCCCCGCAGACCCCAGGCCCCCTCCGCCTCGTCCTCCCCGACGAACACCAGGTCCGCCCCGCGCGCCAGGTCCAGCAGCACCTCCGGGTCAGTGCCGGAACGCCACAGGCCGGGGCGGTGGTTCACGTCGAAGGAGACCAGCGGCCGGTCCTCCCGCCGGGCGGTGAGGTCGCGCATCAGGGCGAGGCAGTCGGGCGAGAGGGCCGCGGTGATGCCGGAGACGTGCAGGACGCGGGCGGACCGGACGGCGCCGGCCGGCACGGTGTGCGGCGACATCGCCGAGGCCGCGGACCCGGCGCGGTAGTAGAGGACCTCGTGCGCGTCCGTCGCCCGGTCGGTCGCCGTGCGGAAGTAGATGCCCGTCGGGCGTTCCGGGTCGCGGACCACCGCCGAGGTGTCCACCCCGTAGGCCGCGATCGTCTCCACGAGGTGGTCGCCGAAGCCGTCCGCGCCCACGCGCCCGACCCAGCGGGTCCGGTGGCCGGCCGCCGCCAGCGCGCACGCCACGTTGGACTCCGCGCCGCCGATGCCGCGGACGAACGACGGCACATCGGCGAGGCGGCCCTCGTGCGTGGGCAGGAACGTGACCATGGACTCGCCGAGGCAGACGACGTCCACGGGGGCGTGCACGCTCGCGGTCATGATCGCGGAGGCTCCTCGCTGGTCGGCCGCAGGGCACCATTGACCTTGCGTTGGCTCGGATGTTAGACAGCGCTCAGTGAAATACGCAATGGTCGTTGCATATAATGCAACGACATGGAGGAGGGCCCATGGCTGCCGACAACCCCGTCGCACGACTCGCCGACGAACCGGCCGACCACCGCTTCAAGGCGCTCCCGCCCGACGTCGACGGCCGGACCGTCGGCGAGCTGGCCGCAGCCCGGCTCAACCTCTTCACCGATGGCTTCACCACCCCCGTCCTCGCGCTCTCCGCCGAGTCCGTGGCGCACAACCTCTCGCTCCTTCAGGCATACGCCGAGCACCACGGCCTCGCCTTCGCCCCGCACGGCAAGACCTGCATGGCGCCGCAGCTCTTCGCCCGCCAGCTGGAGCACGGCGCCTGGGGCATCACCGCCGCCATGCCGCACCAGGTCCGTGTCTACCGCGCGTTCGGGTTCCAGCGGATCTTCCTGGCCAACGAGGTTGTCGACGCCGCCGCGCTGCGCTGGATCGGGCAGGAGCTCGACACCGACCCGGACTTCCACCTGGTCTGCTATGTCGACTCCGTGCGCGGTGCCGAGCTGATGGACAAGGCGCTGCGCGGCACCTCACGCCCGCTGGACGTCGTCGTCGAGCTGGGCGCGGGCGAGGGCGCGCGCACGGGAGCCCGCACGGAGGCGGACTGCGCGGCGGTCGCGGACGCGGTGGCCGCCACTGGCACGCTGCGGCTGGTCGGCGTCGCCGGGTACGAGGGCGAGGTCCCGCAGGACGACGGCGAGCGCAGCGAGATGGGGGTCCCCCCGGGCGAAGCCTGGGGGAGGGTGCACGCATGGCTGCGCAGGCTCGTTGCGCTGGCCGCGGAGTTCGACAAGGCGGGCCGGTTCGAGGGCGCCGGAGAGATCGTGATCAGCGCGGGCGGCAGCGCGTGGTTCGACGCGGTCGCCGATGTCTTCGCCGAGATCCCCGAGCTGTCCCTGCCGGTCCTCAAGCTGCTGCGCTCCGGTGCGTACGTTTCGCACGACGACGGCCACTACCGCCGTCTGACCCCCTTCAACCGGGTTCCCGACGAGGGCGCGCTCCAGCCGGCCTTCCGCCTGTGGGCCCAGGTCGTCTCGCGCCCCTCGCCCGAGCAGGCGTTCGTGAACGCGGGCAAGCGGGACGCGGCGTACGACCTCCACCTGCCGCAGGTACAGGTCGTACGCGACGCCGGCACGGGCGAGATCCGCCCGGCCACCGGCGTCACGCTCACGGCCCTGTCCGACCAGCACGGCTGGCTGCGGACGGAGCCGGGAGCGCGCCTGGAGGTCGGGGACTGGGTGGGGCTGGGGCTGTCGCACCCGTGTACCAGCTTCGACAAGTGGCAGCTCATTCCGCTGGTGGAGGCGGACGGCACGGTCACGGACTACATCCGCACGTTCTTCTGACCCTGCCGAACGTCCGCTCCCCGAGAGGACCGTCATGGACCTGGTCATCCGCGACGCCCGCGTCATCGACGGCACCGGCGGCGCCTCCTACCGCGCCGATGTCGCCCTGACCGGCGGTCGTATCACCGCGATACGCCGGGAGGGCGAGCCCGCCCTGTCCGGCGTCCGCACGCTCGACGCGCACGGCCTCGCCCTGGCCCCCGGCTTCATCGACATGCACGCCCACAGCGACCTGGCCCTGCTGCGCGACCCCGACCACAGTGCCAAGGCGGCCCAGGGCGTCACCCTCGAAGTGCTCGGGCAGGACGGGTTGTCGTACGCACCGGTCGACGACGCCACCCTCGCCGCGGTCCGCACGGCCATCACCGGCTGGAACGGCGGCGCGCCCGGAGACACGACCGTCGACTTCGACTGGCGCACGGTCGGCGAGTACCTCGACCGGCTCGACCGCGGCATCGCCGTCAACGCCGCCTACCTCGTCCCGCAAGGCACGGTACGGATGTACGCGGTGGGCTGGGAGGACCGCCCCGCCACCGACGCCGAGCTGACCGGGATGAAGCGCCTCGTCGCCGAGGGGCTGGAGCAGGGCGCGGTCGGCATGTCGTCGGGCCTGACGTACACCCCGGGCATGTACGCGAACGGCTCCGAACTCGCCGAGCTGTGCCGCGTCGTCGCGGCGTACGACGGTTACTACTGTCCGCATCACCGTTCCTACGGCGCGGGCGCCCTGGCTGCGTACCAGGAGATGGTGGAGCTCACGCGCGAGGCGGGCTGCGCACTCCATCTCGCGCACGCCACCATGAACTTCGGCGTGAACAAGGGCCGGGCCCCGGAGCTGCTGGCCCTCCTCGACGACGCGCTGGACGCGGGTGCCGACATCACGCTCGACACCTACCCCTACACCCCCGGCTGCACGACGCTCGTCGCCGTGCTCCCCAGCTGGGCGAGCGAGGGCGGCCCTGATTCGGTGCTCGCCAGGCTCCGGGACCAGGAGACGGCGGAGCGTATCCGCCACCACCTGGAGGAGATCGGCTCGGACGGCTGCCACGGGGTGCCGGTCGAGTGGGACACGATCGAGATCTCCGGCGTCAGCGACCCGGCCCTGACGGACCACATCGGCCGGACGGTCCGGCAGTCCGCGGACGCGCGGGGCGAAGCCGCCTGGGAGACCGCCCGGCGCCTGCTGATCGAGGACCGGCTGGGCTCGACGATCCTCCAGCACGTCGGCCACGAGGAGAACGTGCGCGCGATCATGCGCCACCGCGTCCACACCGGCGGCAGCGACGGCATCCTCCAGGGCCTCAAACCGCACCCCCGGGCGTACGGCACCTTCCCGCACTACCTCGGCCGGTACGCCCGCGACCTGGGCATCCTGTCCCTGGAGGAGACGGTGGCCCATCTGACCTCGCGCCCGGCGGCCCGGCTGCGCCTGCCCGACCGCGGCCTGGTGCGCGAGGGCTACCGCGCCGACCTCGTCCTCTTCGATCCGGAAACGGTGGCGGCGGGCTCGACGTTCGAGGAGCCGCGCACGCTTCCGGTCGGCATCCCGTACGTGCTGATCGACGGCCGGTTCGTCATCGAGGAGGGGGCCCGTACGGACGTGCTCGCGGGCCGGGCCGTACGGCGCACGGCCAGGATCGGGTCGTAGGGGCGCGTCCGACTTGAGGGCGGCGGTCGCGGGGTGGAGCCGTGCTGCTGGTGGGACCGTCTTCCGTCCAGGGGCACAACCACACCGCTGACCACCGACCATGACAGATCCTCAGCACAGGAAACCGCCTAGGCGCTCGCGCCCTCGTCCGGGCGCAGGGCGTCGAGGATGAGGGTGAGGCCGAAGGTGAACTCGTCGGCGTAGTCGTAGCCGGGCTTGAGGGCGTGCTCGGTGACGAGCTCGGTGAGGTGGGGGTAGGCGTCGGCGGGCATCTCGCGCAGGATGGCGCCCGCGACCTCGTCCAGCTCCGCCGAGCCGCTGAACGGCAGGCTCAACTCCTGGATCACGAAGCCGTACAGGTAGCTGTCGATCACCGAGAAGGCGTGCGCGGCCATCGGGACGGAAAAACCCCCGGCGCGCAACGCGCCGATGACGGCGTCGTGGTGGCGCAGGGTCGCGGGGCCGGGCCGGCTGCGGGAGTCCATCAGGGCTACGGCCCACGGGTGGCGCCGGAGCACCGCGCGGGCGGAGGCCGCGCGGTGGCGCATGGCGCTCTTCCAGTCCGCGTCGCGCGGCGGCAGGTCGATCTCGCCGAACACCGCGTCCACCATGCCGTCGAGGACGTCCTCCCTGCCTGCGACGTGGTGGTAGAGCGACATCGCCTCGACGCCCAGCGGTTCGGCGATGGCCCGCATGGTGAGCGCGGCCGAGCCCTTCTCGTCCGCCACCGCCACCGCCGTACGGATCACGCGCTCGCGACTGAGCGGGGTGCGCGCCGGCGCCCTGCGCCGGCCCTTGCCTCCCTCGCGCATCCGCCCCTCCTTTCGCTCCTCTTGACCGCCTTACAACATAAGGTTAGCGTACCTTACAAGATAAGGTCGGCATTCCGGCGAAAGGCTGAACGATGGGCACGGATCGTGCGAAGAAGGTCTGCATCGTCGGGGCTTCGGGGAAGCTCGGGCAGTACATGGTCCGGCACGCGCTGGAACGCGGCTACGAGGTGGTCGGTGTGTGCCGGGAGCGCAGCGTGCCGAAGCTGGCCGCGTTCGAAGGCCGGATGACCGTCGTCCCCGGACCCACGAACGACCCGGAAGTGATCAGGCGGGCGGTCGCCGGGTGCGACGGGGTGCTGACGGTGCTGGCGCCCTGGCGCGTGCAGCAGTACGCGTCGGGCACGGCGCAGGCGGTGCTCGACCACGCACGGCCGGGCGCTCGCCTGGTCTTCTCCTGCGGCTGGCACATCACGCGCGACGGCAAGGACACGTACTCGCGGACGTTTGTGACGGTCCTCCGGATCGCCGCACGGCTGGCCAAGCTCGTCCGCTTCGCCGAGATCGACGACCAAGTGGAGGCGTGCCGCCGCGTGTTCGCCAGTGGCTCCCGGTGGACCGTGGTGCGCGGCAGCAACCTGGAGGAGGGCGAGAGCCAGGGCCTGCCGGTGTGGAGCCGGCACGTGGGCGACCCGGTACTGGCCAGCAACCTGACGCGCCGTGTGGATTTCGCGCTGTTCATGGTGGAGGCACTCACCGACGACGCGCTCGTCCAGGAGGCCCCGGCGATCGTGGGTCGCCTCACCCCCAGCGCCCTCGCCCACACCGGCGTCCCCCAGGAACACGCCTAGCCAGAGCACGTCTCACGGATCAGGCCGGGCCCGCGCCCCTGGCCCGCATGCTCGCTGCGTTGACCCGATGACGTACGACATCACAACCAAGGGAATGCTCTCTCGCCGGCTTCACGCCTGCACACGCCACGGGTTTCACACTCAGAGCTTTCATTGGCAATTCATCTATGGTGATGCCATGCGAGGAATTCTGCTGGCCGGCGGCACCGGCTCGCGACTGTGGCCATTGACGCGGGCTGTGTCCAAACAATTGCTGCCGGTCTTCGACAAGCCCATGGTCTACTACCCGCTTTCCACATTGGTGATGGCGGGGGTCAGAGAAATCCTGATCATCACCACCCCCGAGGACCAGTACCAGTTCCGTCGGTTGCTCGGCGACGGCACTCAACTGGGGTTGCGGCTGGAATACGCCACGCAAGAGCGCCCGGAGGGCATCGCTCAAGCTTTCGTACTGGGCGCCGACTTCATCGAAGGCGAGTCGGTCGCCCTGATCCTGGGCGACAACATCTTCCACGGCAGCGGCCTCGGCACCCAGCTGGCCAACCATGACGGCATGAAGGGCGGCCGGGTATTCGCCTATCAGGTTGCCAACCCCGCGGCCTACGGCGTGGTGGAGTTCGACGAGCTGGGCCGAGCACTGTCCATCGAGGAGAAACCGGCCCGCCCCAGGTCCCGGTACGCCGTGCCGGGACTGTACTTCTATGACAACCACGTCGTGGACATCGCGCGGCGCCTGCGGCCCAGTCCCCGTGGGGAGTTGGAGATCACGGACGTCAACCGCGTGTATCTGGACTCCGGTGCGCTGCGCGTTACCCGGCTCGACCGAGGCACCGCCTGGCTGGACACCGGAACCTTCGGCTCCATGGTTCAGGCATCAGAGTTCGTCCGGGTGATCGAAGAGCGTCAGGGCTTCAAGATCGGCTGCATCGAGGAGGCGGTCTGGCGGGCCGGCCTGATCGACGACAACCGGCTCCGCGCCCTGGCCGAGCCGCTGCTCAAGAGCGGGTACGGCCACTATCTGCTGGGACTCCTGGAAGATGCCCGACATGGCGTCACGCGCCAAAGGGGAAGCGAATCACTTCGAGACGAACTGCTGCGAACAGGACCGACCACTCCCGTGTGAATCCCCGAACGCGGGCGGGAGGCACAGAGGTTCCGCGAGGTGACCGGCCAGGGGCTCCCTCTCGCGCAGGCCCGCCATCGACGCCGTCGACGAGCAGATCCGCACGTACGCCGAGCGCCACGCCTCACCCGCCCCGCGCGAGGCAGCCGAGCAGGTTGCTCGCCGAGACCCGGCATCGCGCGCCGGAGCAACGACGTGCTGACCACCCCTGTTGAACGCCTGTCGGCCGGTCTGCTCGCCTCGGCCCTTTTTTTCGGCCTCCGGTTGAGGCATCCCGACGTCAACCGCAGCGACCGGCATCAGCAGTTTCGGCACTGCGGCGCTCGGTCTCGCCGAGTACCGCGCGGCGCACATGCGCCCAATGACCCTAGTTGGAAGAGACATACATCGCGGGTGACCGCACGAGCAGCATCGTGCGGGCCGCCAAGGGACGGGTGGTCCGCCTGGAGCACGATGCGGCCGCTCCGCATCCCTTCGACGTCTACGCCGCGGCGACCTGGACGGCCCCGTGCCGCTGAGCCATCTCCCGGCGAAGGCGGCCGCATCAGGTCCCGGACTTCCCGCGGGGTGAATGGCGCAAGACCAGGTCAGGAATGGACTCGCAGAAGCCACAACCCCAGTAGTCCGCTGAGGCGGCCCCGTCCGGTCGGGCAGAGATTCAGTTCCGTGTGGGTCCATTCCCCGGGCTGCGTGATTGAGCTCTTTCAGCGTTGCCTCTCCAAAGTGAGGATGGCTGCGGCGATTGACGACATGCGATTCGGGTCGCACCGGGACCTTCGGAAGACCGGCCAGGACTTCAGCCTGGCCACGCCCACGCTCGACCCGGGCCGCGCCTGGCAGAGCGCGCGGTTGACCGCCCGTTGGGTCGGCGGCCGTTCCCAGCCGGTGGGCGTTTGACTGGTGTGGGCACCCACGGGACGGCCGCCCTGGTAGGCCAGGTCGCCCGGGATGGGAACGCCTGGCGGCGCGGCCGTCGCCGACGCGGTCGCATTCTGCGAGGGTGCCGTCGAGAGGACGTGGTCGGGGTCTGCCTCACGCAGGGCGCGCAGCAGGCCGGACGCGCGGTCGGCCGGCAAGCCGATGTGTAGGCGTGGGCGGTGCCGACGGAGACACCGAAGTCGGCGGCGATCTGCGAGGGCGTCATGTTTGCGCAGGTACACGAAGGCGACCAGCGCACGCTGGTGCGGCAGGACGGGGAACCAACGGAGCTCCCGTGCGGATGAGTTGAAACGTCGAGCACCTCCCTCAACGGCACGGGAGCCTCGTGCGCCGCGCACACCACCGCAGCCACCCGATCGGTGACCACGCTGAACCCTCATCCGCATGGTCGGCGCAGGCCTGGCCGAGCAGAACGAGGAAATGGACCGAAGCCCGCCGCTCCATCACCTGGAAATGCTCACCAAGGCCCGTCTCCGCCCGATCGACGGAGAAACCGACGATCCCGGCCTGCCGACTGAGCTCACCACCCAGCCTGAAAACGGATCACCGAGTGGACTTCGCCGCACCACTCCCACGGACGTGAACTGCGTTGACAATTACCTCGGTATGCATGCCAGTGGGGGCGAGATCGCGGCCGCTTGGGTGATCCTCATCTGCGACACGGGCGGGCTCGCGATCATTCGGTCACCGCGGGTTAAGGATGGTTTTGTCCGTGGCCGTGGGCGACGTGACACGCAGGCGAATCAAGCGCATTTATGGAGTGCGCGCGCTTGCGGTGTGGTCACTCCAGTTCCGTGAGGAAGGTTCTCTTGTGAGCCGTAAAACGATCCGAAGTTCCCGTATGAAAACCGCAACGCTGGTTTCGGCGGGAACCCTTGCCGTTGCGCTCAATGTGGTCCCGTGCGCAACGGCCGTCGCCGACGCGATCCAGCGAGCCGGCACCGAGCACAGCATGGGGCTGCCGGGGCCCAGTGGCGCCACCAGTGCCGACCGCGACAAGGACAAGGACAGGGGCAAGGAAGGCAAGCGGGGCCCGCGGGGCCCGCAGGGCTTCCAGGGCTTCCAGGGCTTCCAGGGTGCGCCGGGTGTGCAGGGCCCGCAGGGTGTGCCGGGCGTGGACGGCGTTGATGGCGCGCAGGGCCCGCAGGGCGCGCAGGGCGCGCAGGGTGACCCCGGTGGCCCGCAAGGCGCCCAGGGCGCACAGGGCGCGCAGGGTGACGCCGGTGCACAGGGCGCGCAGGGTGACGCCGGTGCACAGGGCGCGCAGGGTGACGCCGGTGCACAGGGCGCGCAGGGTGACGCCGGTGCACAGGGCGCGCAGGGCGCGCAGGGTGCCGATGGTGCGCAGGGCGCGCAGGGTGACGCCGGTGCGCAGGGCCCGCAGGGTGACGCCGGTGCGCAGGGCCCGCAGGGCGTCCAGGGTGCCGCGGAGCTCGAGACCTACGTCGTGACGGGTGCCCAGGGCGCCACGTCGACTGCCCTGTGCGGCATTGGCGACGTCGCCACCGGCGGCGGATACCAAGGCACCATCACCGGGATCACGGTCGACCAGGATGCGCCGATCTTCACTGGCACCGGCCCTGCCACTGGGTGGCAGGTCAGCACCCCCACCCCCGCCGGCGAGGTCATCGCCTTCGCAATCTGCCACGATGCGTAACGATTCCTATGTGAGCGGTGGCGCGGTACCGGCCTGACGCTTCACCTGGGAATGAGTGACGGTGCCCCGAGGCTTCGGCCTCGGGGCACCGTTTGCGTCTGCACGCGCGCGGTCTCAAGGCCGCGCCGGATCGCCGCTCCACGCCCCGGGCATCCGCAAGAAATCAAGCAGCACGCGACGCTTGTTCGAGAACACGTCGAATCGACAACAGCAGCGTGAATGCCCGGGAGGCGCCGCGACCCTGAGCAGCGCAGGTGGTGCACGTGACCGGGTGACCAGGCCCGCCCAGTTCTGAATTCCCCCCATCGCACCTTCGCCGCTCTGGCCGCTCTGGCCTCTCTGGCCGCTGTGGCGCGGACGAGTAGCGGACGCCCGTTGACCTGAGGCAACGCAAGGCCCCGACCGCGGCCGACGGACCTTGACGCACGAGGCGCCCGGCGGGAACTGAGTTCCGCCGGACGCCTCGCTCGGACGTGCCTAGACCAGCAGCGCTCCGCCGCACCGCGCGGCGCCGTCCTTCACCGCGATGAGGTTGGCGACCACGTAGGAGATGTTGTTCCTGGTGTGCCAGTCGGTCGGGAAGTAGGTGACCAGCCGTGACTTCTGGAAACGGGCCTCGATCTCGGGCACGAAGGCGCGGTACTGGTTGTCCGTGTAGTACCAGAACGAGTTCTCGTTGTAGAAGGCGACGTGTGTCGGGTCCTGGTACGCGCCGCGGCCGTCGGAGCTCGGCGTCATGGTGAGGAGCATGCCGCCGGGTGCAAGCAGCCGGTACAGCTCGTTGATCAGCGGCACCTTCGCGGGCACGTGCTCGAGGAAGTCCACCGCCCGCATCAGGCCGACGGAGTTGTCGGGCAGGTCCAGCTTCCCGGGCAGGGTCGCGACGATGTCGACGCCCTCTCCCGGATACTGGTCCACGCCCAGGTAGCCGGGCGGCTTCCGGTGGGCTGCGCCGAGGTCCAGCGCGGCCAGTCCGCGGCGCTGGGTCCAGGCGAGGGCGTTGGCCTCGATGTACTTGTCGTACAGGGCGACCGTCTCACGCTGGATGTGTGCGTTGATCTCCGGGTCGCGCTGGGTGTTCGCGCGGTGGATCCGCTGGAGGTACAGGCACCGGGGGATGTGGTGGAAGTCTCCGGCATGGAAGAGACGGCACATCAGGTCCTGGTCGTCCAGGACCGTACGGGTGGCGTCGTATCCGCCGACCTTTTCGTAGGCGTCCTTGCGGAACGCCCGCACGTGGTTGGGCGCGTACCAGATGTACGAGACGTTGTGCGGCGTCGGAGCCATGGACAGAGCCTGCATCAGCCGGCGGCCGTCGACGTTCACATCTTCGTACTGCCAGCCGTGCGTCTCGTTGAAGCGGGTCTCGTCGCGCTGCCCGTCCTCGGTGATCTGCGCGGTGTTGCTGTAGACGAACACGGCCTCGGGATGAGCGTCGAATGCCTCGGCGAGCTCGGCCAGGCACGCCTTCGCCAGCAGATCGTCGTGGTCGAGTTCTACGAGGATCTCTCCGCGCGCCAGTTCACAGGCCCTGCGTTTGGCCGCCCCGACGCCATGGATTTCGTCCGCGATCTCCACGCGGACACGCTCGTCGGGGCGCTCCGGCCGCCACCGGGCGCCGTTGTTGAGAAGGACGATCCACTCCCAGTCCGTGCAGGTCTGCGCCTGCAGGGTCGCCAGGCACTCATCAAGGAAACGCGGCCTGTGGCTGGGAGTGAAGACGGAGAACCTCGGTGTCGCAGTCGACGTCATCTGGCAATACCTGCTTGGCTCGTTGACGGTGATGGGCTTACGGAATCCTGGAACGGTTCCGGGACGAGAGAGTGCATCTTGGGATCGGTCGCAACGGCACGACGGAATGCGTCCTGGGCCTCGTCGTCGCGACCCTTCTTCGCCAGGACCCGCCCGAGATGCAAGTAGGCCGTGGAGGCCTTCGGGTTGGCGGCGACAGCACGCTTCAGGAGCGCGACAGCCCGGTCGGGATCACTCGACTCGAGCAGCACCGCCTCATTGAAGAGGGCAGCCGCAAAAGTCGGATCGATCTTCAACGCCTTGTCATAGGCCGCACGGGCATCAGCCGCCCTGCCGTCACGCTGCGCGATGACACCCAGGTTGTACCAGGCCACTTTGTTGTCCGGATCCAGCTCCAGCACACGCCTGAAGGTGCGGGCCGCCCCAGCGAAGTCCTGGTACTGCGACTGCAAAGCGCCGGCCTGTACAAGTGCCTTCGCCTCCGAAACGGCCCGGGCCGCTGACTTGGCCTCGGATTCCGGGGTCGCGTCCGGCTGGGACAGAATCGCCCAGGCCGTTACCCCAACGGCGACCATCGCCATTACGGCGAACCCTGTCCACAATCGCCTACGTTTCACTTGGTCACATCTCATTGGAGTTGGTGCGGGAAGGATGGATCCGGTCGATGCCGGATGGCTGACACGAGGAGACACGAAAGCGGTGCCGACGAGGCCCGAGTCCGAACCCCCGCCATTCTCACCGAAGTTACGAGGCGACCGATATGACATCACCCGTTGTCGGGCACTTGGGGCACACATACCACCCGAACGTACGCATCGAGGCACGGCCCAAAGAGGCTGATCTCGCGAATCGCGGCGAAACACAAGCGCCTTGGGCGGGCCTGTTGCACATTCGTCCGCTGATAATCCACCCTCGTGGTCGCTCGGGTCGATGTGGTCGTGTCGAATGCCAATCCGATGAGCCCACGGTGAAAGCGGCCGGTGCCATGGACAGTTCACCGACCCAGGCGTCGGCGCGTTTCACAAGCCGTCGGATGTGCTGTCCCCGACGTTGCAGGATCGCTTGCTCTTCCTCCAACCAGGCTGCCGCCGAGGCAATTTGACGAGCACACCAGCGCACTCGCCACCTCCCCGCCCGACGGACCGCCGGGCTCGCCGGCAACCGCGACGACGAGAGGGGCGCCGAGGCACCTGCTCGGTCTCGTCCGGCACATGGTCGAGGAGGGAGTCGACAAAACCGTTGGGGTCTGACTTTGCGGTGATCCGTTACCGGTGTCCGCTTTCCGCGTTGAACGGGGAGTGAAGGCCGCAACCCCTGCGGCCGCCTCTCGTCCTGCAAGGAGAAGTTGATGTCGCGTATCGCGAAGGCCGCCGCCATTGTCGCCGGCACGGGTGCCATCCTCGCCGGCGGTGCCGGCATGGCTGCCGCCGACGCCGGAGCGCTCGGTACGGCCACCGGTTCCCCGGGTATCGCCTCGGGCAACTCCGTCCAGGTTCCCGTCCACCTGCCGACCAACCTCTGCGGCAACACGGTGGACGCCATCGGGCTGCTCAACCCGGCCTTCGGCATTGGGTGCGCCATCAGCGACGGCGCCTGAGCACCGCACAACCGATGAATGCTGCGGCCTCCCCTGCACCACGCGGGGGAGGCCGCAGTTCGTAGGGGCGCGGGCCGCACAGCAAAGGGCCGGCCGGGATTCCCGGCCGGCCCTTGTCATGGCGATCAGCGCGGCCTGCCGCGGTGTGGTCGCGGGTCGGCCGTACGGCTCGGGCTGTCAGCGTCGCAGCTGGGACACCGGCAGCAGGACGTGGGCCATGTCGTTGAGCGCCTCTTCGTTCCCGAGGTGGGCCTGCAGGGTCTCCTCGGCGAGGGGCACGCCGGGCCTCGCCTCGGGCCACGCGCGTCCTGAGATCATGAAGTGCACATGGCCTCGCCGTTCGGCGGCTGCCAGCCATTCGACGGGGACGGGGCACTGGGCGTTCATATAGGGCATGTTGACGACGGCCTGGCCACCCTGGACGAGCAGCTGGATCGGGGAGACGCCTTCGCCGGTGTGGTCCTGCATGACGTCGCCCGTGGTGAGCCCGAGCTTTTCGATCAACGCCAGGGAGGCGGCGGCCGCCGCCTCACCGCCGCCGGTGCCGTCGCCGAGGGAGTATGCGATCAGATACGGCGTGTCGTGGCCCTGGGCCGGGTCACCGGTCCAGGCGAGCAGGGCGAGGGTGCCCAACTCGGCTCGGTCGACGGTTGCTTTGGGGGTGCTGGCAGTGGTCATGGCTCGGCACCCTAGTGCCCTGCCGCCCCCCGGCCGCTGCCCCGTTCACCTGCCCGGGTGAACGGGCTCCGGACCGGACCGTCACTGGATCCAACGGCGTTCGGCGGTTCCGACGGTGCAGTGCAGCCGTACGGGACGGGGGTCCTGAGGGATCTCGAACACCAGTCGGCTGTAGCGGTGTTCGCCGACTGCCAAAGCCGAGCGGCGAGCGGCGAGCGGCGAACCGAAGATGTTCGCCGAAGCGGGCGCCGCCGACGTCGCCGTGTCGCCGATGCAGCCTGCGGCGGGCATCGCCGCCAGCGCGGAGGGGAACGCCGACGGCACGCCGCGTCTCACGGGGTGCGTATCACTACGCTGAGCGACGGGCTCGAAAGGCCGTTCCTCCCGTACCCCAGTGTCCCCGCGTGGCAGTGACCTCGGATACCGCGTGCGCGTTGGCCGCGGTATGGCAAGGACTACCGCTCCGGCTCATTGGCAGCGCGTGCAGACGAGAACGGATCCGGCACCAGCGGCACCGCCGCCAGCCAGCAGCCCGATCTACGACCAGCTGGCGCGCGAGTGGGCGGCCGCGGGCCGGACCATGCCGGGTCGGCCGGACGGGGAGTGGACACGTCTCACCCTGTTCCCGCCCTCGTCGGCGGAGGAACAACAGGTCCGTCCCACTCCCCCGCCGCCGCGCCGGGGCTGGCTCCACGACCGGCACACCGCGTGGCCCGCGCCCGACCCCGGGGGCCGCCCTCCGGCAGCAACTGCCGGTGTCTCCAGCGCCACTGGGCCATGGAGGGGCAAGGCCTGACGCTACCCGTCAACGATCAAGGGCGGTCAGCGTCACGCCCGTCGGGGCGCCGCGGAGTGCGGCACCTGAATATGGTGCCCTACCTGCGGCGCAGCCGTCCGCGGACCCGGCGACAAGCCGCCGCGCTCGTTTGCGCGCGTGGGACCGAATCACGCGAGCGACAGGGTTTCCCGTACGGGCACGGCTCGTTACGCCTGTCGACGGCGGAGGACTCCGCCGGGAAGAGGGATGCGAAACATGAAGTACTCGAGGGCCGCTGCCGTCCTTGCCGGTTCCGTGGCGGCGCTGGGGGCGGCCACTCCCGCGTTCGCCGCCCACTCGGCGGGCATGCCCCCCATGAGCCTGAACGGCGGTCTCGGCCAGGTCGCCGCCGCCGTCCCACAGTTGGCGGATGCCACCCGCGCCGGAGCCGCCCTCGGCCAGGTGGGCGACGTCGCCACCGACCTGAACACCATCAGGGGCAATGCGCCCGAGCAGGTGCTGAAGACTGCCGCCGCGACCACCCCCATGTTGGGCGGTGTCTCGCTCGGCGGCTGATCCGCCGCTGCGGGCAACGCACCGCTATCGGCCCACCGATACGGGGGTACGACGCAGGGCCGTTGGCGTGAACCGGGACAACCGAGCCAGCCGGCTCCCCGTTGGGCCAGGCGCCTCCATCGGCGGACATTCGAGAAACAGAAGGACGGAACATGTTCAAGAAGGTTATGGCCACGGCGGCGCTCTCGCTTTCCGTGGCGGCCACGGGTGCCACAGTGGCTCCGCAGGCCATGGCCGTCGGGGACGACCAGAGCACCCTGTCCGCGAGCGGCAACAACTCCGCTCAGGAGTACGGCAGCGCCGAGACGCACGGCACCACGAGCCCGCAGTTCGGCGTCGTCCAGGATTCGCTCAACAAGCCGTGTGTGGCACTGCCGGCCAAGGCCAACGTCGGCTCCCTCGTCGGTGTCGTTCCGGTCGGCGTCGAGGACGTCCCGGTCCTGTCGGCCCCGCAGGACCAGCAGTGCGTCGAGAACTCCACCCAGGCCAAGGGCGACGAGCCCCTGTCGCACGTCCTCAGCGACATCCCGGTCCTCTCGGGGAACGGCGCCTCCGCCCGCTGATCCCCGCAGGAGCCCCGGCGGCGTGAGGCTGCCGGGGCCCCTGTGCGTCGGGCTCCCGTACGGATGCGACGGTGCTCACGTACGCGAGGGTCAGCTGGTCCAGAAGTCCCACCAGCGGGTCAGGATCAGCATCCCGATGATTCCGATGTGCAGCACGGGCAGCACCCAGGCGAACTCGCCGAAGAAGCCGCGCAGCGCGGCCGGGGCCGGCAGGATGCCGTTGCGTACGTTGTTCGAGGTCACGTACCAGAACATGACGATCGTGGCGACCCACGCCAGCGAGCACCACAGGCACAGCGCGTTGATCTCGTACAGCGACTGATATTGCAGCCAGGTGCAGAAGACGACGCCGAACGCCGTGCCGGCGTTCACGCCCAGCCAGAACCACTTTCGGTACCGCGCTCCCGCGAGCAGCGCCACCCCGATCGCGATCACCATGCCGTAGGCGACGAGCCCCAGCATCGGGTTGGGGAAGCCGAAGACGGCCGCCTGTTCGCTCTTCATGATGTTGCCGCACGACACCACGGGATTGAGGCTGCAACCCGGCGTGAAGCCCGGGTCCTCCAACAGCTTGAACTTGTCGATCGTGATGACCCACGCCGCCAGTAGCCCGGCCGCACCGGTGACCACCAGCAGCCAGGCGAAGGCCCGGCTCGCGCCGGCCGTGCCCCGGCCGGGTTCCTTGGCGGCCCGCCGCCGCCCTCCCCGTTCGACGGACAGATATCCGGTAGACGTAATTGTCATATTGAATTCACCGCTCGTTCGGCCCGATGGATTCGCCCATTGTGCCGCAACCGAAAGCGGCACTCGGGGCGGAGAATCCATTCGGCAGAACGGGTGACACGATACCGCCATTGGTGCACATCGAGCCGTGTGCGGCATTCGGGTGAACACCCGAAACCAAACGTGTCGGCTTCAGTTGACCAGGCTGTACCGCGTTCGCGCGTTCAAACGAAAAAGGACAAGTAAGTGATCAAGAAGATTCTGACGACGGCCATGGTCACCGCTTCGATGGTGGGCGCCGGCGCGGCGATGGCCCCGCAGGCTCTGGCCGTCGGCGACGACCAGAGCTCCGCCACCTCCAGTGGAGTCGGCGCCACGCAGCACTACGGCAACTCCGCCACCTACGGCAGCATGAGCCCGCAGATGAGCCTGATCGCGGGCTCGCTCAACAAGCCCTGCGTCGGCCTGCCGGCCAAGGCCAACCTCGGCTCCCTCGTCGGCGTCGTTCCGGTCGGCGTCGAGGACGTCCCGGTCCTGTCTGCCCCGCAGAACCAGCAGTGCGTCGAGAACTCCACCCAGGCCAAGGGCGACGAGCCCCTGTCGCACATCCTCAGCGACATCCCGGTCCTCTCGGGGAACGGCGACTCCCTCCGCTGATCACCGCGGGCCGAAGAGCTGCCCCCGTGCGCGATGCGCACGGGGGCAGCTCTTGTGCCGCACGGAACTCCCGCAGAATCGGGGGTTTTCTCCGCGGATTCCATGCATCGGTTCGACACGTTATCCGTGAGGCATACGAGTGACTTTTCGAATCGGCAGTCGCGCGGCGGTTTCCCGGCGGGAACCGATTCGTTACTAGTTCTGCGGAGGCGCATGTCTGCATGGCTGAATTGCAGCTGCGCGACACGAAGGCCGTACCGCGTACGCCCCTGCTGAAAGGATCGAAATGAAGTACACAAAGGCTGCAGCCGTTGCCGCTGGTCTGCTCATGGCGCTCGGCAGCGCCGCGCCCGCCATGGCCGACGCGGGTGCCGAGGGTATCGCTGCCGGCTCCGCGGGCCTCCTGTCCGGCAACGTCGTCCAGGTTCCGGTCCACGTTCCGCTGAACCTCACCGGCAACTCGATCAACGTGCTGGGCCTGCTGAATCCGGTGAGCGGCAACACCTCCATCATCGGCTGACACTCCACGCGCGCCCCCTTGGGCGCGATGGCGGAACGGCCCCGAGGAGCAACCGCGCTCCTCGGGGCCGTTCCGCTGTTCGCCTTCTCCCCTTATACGGGCCTGGTCCCGATCACCACGGTGGCGTCCAGCTCCTCGCGAACGGCGACGCGGGGGCAGAGACCGTGATCGGCGAACGCGGCAACCGTACGCGGGGCCTGCCGCGCGCTCGTTTCGACGAGCAGCACCCCGCCGGGAGCCAGCCATCGTGCCGCACTGGCGCTCACCCGCCGCTGGATGTCCAGCCCGTCGGCCCCGCCGTCGAGCGCGACCCGCGGCTCATGATCCCTCGCCTCGGGCGGCAGGAACTCGATCTCGGCGGTCGGCACGTAGGGGGCGTTGACGAGCAGCACGTCGCAACGGCCCATGAGCGCCGTGGGCAGGGGGTCGTAGAGGTCGCCCTCGTACACCCGCCCCCCGACCGCCCCGACGTTGCGGCGCGCGCAGCGCACGGCAGTCGGCTCGATGTCGGCGGAGTGCAGTTCGCCGCCGCCGAGCGCCCGCAGCACGGCAGCGCCGAGCGCACCCGAACCGCAGCACAGGTCGACGACGACCGCCGAGGGCGGGGCGAGGGCGACGGCGCACTCGACGAGGAACTCGGTACGGCGCCGGGGCACGAAGACGCCGGGGTCGACTGCCATCCGCGTACCGAGGAACTCCGCCCAGCCGAGGACGTGTTCAAGGGGCATGCCCGCGACACGGCGGTCGGCCATCACAGCGAGCTCGCCGGCGTCGCGGGCCGCGGCGAAAAGCAGCTCCGCCTCGTCCTCGGCGAAGACGCAGCCGGCGGAGCGAAGGGTGGTGACGAGGGAGGGGAAGGAGAAGTCGGTCGGTGAAACCGGCATGAAGAGCCTTTCGGGTACTGAAGGGCACCCTCGCGGTCACCTAGACCCGGTCGACCGCACAGCCGAGAGATGAGGGCACCCGGCCTGCTGCTGCGGAAATGGGGCTCACCTCCCGAGTCGGTCCGTGCACTGCTGGTCGTGCACTGCGTGAACGCACACACTAACGCGTCCCCGACCACCGGCGGGTCCCCTGGGTGACGAGCGCAACAATTGGTGGCCCCCCAACTGATTCAGAGGTTGCGCGCCTGCTCACCCAGCGCATTCCAAGGGTTCCGGACCCCTCTGCCACCGGAAGCAACAAACCAGACATTCGTGTCATGCGTTCATGGGCCAAAAAACGAAGCGATCACTTCCCGGCCCCCGTAAGCTCGCGTCATGCAGGTGATCCAGTCCACGAAGCTCGCAAACGTCTGTTACGAAATCCGGGGCCCGGTCCTCGAGGAGGCGATGCGGCTGGAGGCAGCAGGTCATCGCATCCTCAAGCTGAACACCGGCAATCCCGCGGCCTTCGGCTTCGAGTGCCCGCCGGAGATCCTCGAGGACGTCCTGCGCAACATCGGCGGCGCGCACGGATACGGCGATGCGAAGGGGCTGCTCTCCGCCCGCCGTGCCGTCATGCAGCACTACCAGACCAAGGGCATCGACCTCGACGTCGAGGACATCTATCTCGGCAACGGCGTCTCCGAGCTGATCCAGATGTCGATGCAGGCGCTGCTCGACGACGGCGACGAGGTACTCGTGCCCGCGCCCGACTATCCGCTGTGGACAGCCTCCGTGTCGCTGTCCGGCGGTACCGCCGTGCACTACCGCTGCGACGAGCAGTCGGACTGGATGCCCGACCTCGCGGACATCGAGCGCAAGATCACCGATCGCACCAAGGCGATCGTGATCATCAACCCGAACAACCCCACCGGCGCGGTCTACGACGACGAGATGCTGCGCAGCCTCACCGAGATCGCCCGGCGCCACAATCTGGTCGTCTGCTCCGACGAGATCTACGACAAGATCCTCTACGACGGCGCCACGCACACCCCGACGGCCGCGATCGCCCCCGATCTGATGGTCCTCACCTTCAACGGGCTCTCCAAGAACTACCGCGTCGCCGGCTACCGCTCCGGCTGGCTCGCGGTGTGCGGGCCGAAGGCGCACGCCTCCTCGTACATCGAGGGGCTGACGATCCTGGCCAACATGCGGCTGTGCGCCAACATGCCCTCGCAGCACGCGGTGGCCACGGCGCTCGGCGGCCGGCAGTCGATCGAGCAGCTGGTCCTGCCGGGCGGGCGGCTGCTGGAGCAGCGTGACGCGGCGTACGACCTGCTGACGCGGATCCCCGGCATCACCTGCGTGAAGCCGAAGGGCGCGTTGTATCTCTTCCCGCGCCTGGACGCCTCGGTCTACAAGATCAAGGACGACCGGCAGATGGTGCTCGATCTGCTGCGTGCCGAGAAGATCATGGTCGTGCACGGAACGGGCTTCAACTGGCCGGAACCGGACCACTTCCGCATCGTCACGCTGCCGCCGACGAAGGACCTCGTGGACGCGGTCACCCGGATCGGCAACTTCCTGGACGGTTACAGCCAGCACTGAGCGGTGCACGACCTGACAGAGTTCCGACCCCACTCAACTTTAGACTGAATCCAATGTAGGATGGTCTCCTGACCGTGAGCAGGAGGCCATCCCCATGTACGAGCCGATCCGCACCAAGTCGGTCCACTCGATGGCCGACGAGCCGCAGTACCCCCACCGCACCCGCGAGGAGGAGCTGGACATCCAGCTCGCCGGGCACCTCGCCGCGCTCCTCGCCGTCACCGACGAGCTCGGCCTCGACGGGCCGGCCGAGGAGATCGCCTCGCAGGTGTCCAGGCTTCGCGGCGCACCGCCCGCCCGCCATGCCGCGCTGACCCACGCCGACGCCGACGCCCTGCACCGGCGGGCTCTCGCCCTCGCCGGCCGCGCACTGGTCGTCGCCGCGTCCCGCGCCGACACGGCCGCCGCGATCCTGTCGGCCGAGCGGATCGATGCCCATACGGCCGCCCTGAAGAGCCGCGATCTCGTCGGCGCCCCCTGAGCGGCCCCGGTCCGCGGCCGGGGAGGCGCGCGGACCGGGTGCCACCCATCACCGCAGTACGTGCCGTGTCCGGGAGAGTCCGGACACGGCACCTGTGCGTGCGGCTCAGCGCGTGACGTTCACCGTCGCCGAGGCGCTGCTGCCCGTGTGCAGGTCGTCGCCGTCGGCGACGACGAGGCCGGCACCGCCGATGACAGTGGCCGCCACCATGGCGGCGAGACGTCGCCCCGTGTACGGAAACGTGCTCAACTATGCCCCCCACAGGCTCAGTTCAAGTTCATCGTTGAACATGAAGTTCCCATGGAACTGTGGACACAAGGCGCCACACCCGGATTTCGCGAAGAGTTCGGCCCCCGGAGTCTGAGGGGACTCCGGGGGCCGTTCACACGTGACGGGTCGTTCGTGACCCCCACTGGTCAGGGCGGATGTCGGGGCGCCCCGCCACGTGGCTCGGAAGGCCCGGCGGGTCAGCCGAGGCGGGCGACCAGCGCGCGGTACTCGTCCCACAGCTCCTTGGGCGTGTGGTCGCCGAAGGTGTTGAGGTGCTCGGGGACCAGGGCGGCCTCCTCGCGCCACACCTCGGCGTCGACCTTGAGCAGGAAGTCGAGGTCTTCCTCGGGCAGGTCCAGACCGTCGGTGTCGAGCGCGTCACGCGTCGGCAGGATGCCGATCGGGGTTTCGATACCCCCGGCCTTGCCCTCCAGGCGCTCCACGATCCACTTCAGCACGCGGCTGTTCTCGCCGAAGCCGGGCCACACGAACTTGCCCGCGTCGTTCTTGCGGAACCAGTTCACGTAGTAGATCTTGGGCAGCTTCGCCTGGTCCGCGGTCCTGCCGACCTTGATCCAGTGGGCCATGTAGTCGCCCATGTTGTAACCGCAGAACGGCAGCATGGCGAACGGGTCGCGGCGCAGCTCGCCGACCTTGCCCTCGGCGGCGGCGGTCTTCTCGGAGGCGACGTTCGCGCCGAGGAAGACGCCGTGGTTCCAGTCGAAGGACTCGGTCACCAGCGGAACGGCGGAGGCGCGGCGGCCGCCGAAGAGGATCGCCGAGATCGGCACGCCCTTCGGGTCCTCCCACTCGGGCGCGATGATCGGGCACTGCGAGGCAGGGACGGTGAAGCGGGCGTTGGGGTGGGCGGCCGGAGTCTCGGAGTCCGGCGTCCAGTCGTTGCCCTTCCAGTCCGTGAGGTGCTTGGGCGACTCCTCGGTCATGCCCTCCCACCAGATGTCGTTGTCGTCGGTGAGCGCGACGTTGGTGAAGACGGCGTTGCCCCACAGGGTCTTCATGGCGTTGGCGTTGGTGTGCTCGCCGGTGCCGGGCGCGACGCCGAAGAAGCCGGCCTCGGGGTTGATCGCGTAGAGGCGGCCGTCCTCGCCGAAGCGCATCCAGGCGATGTCGTCACCGATGGTCTCGACGGTCCAGCCGGAGATCGTGGGCTCCAGCATGGCGAGGTTGGTCTTGCCACAGGCGGACGGGAACGCGGCGGCGACGTACTTGGACTCGCCCTGCGGCGGCGTCAGCTTCAGGATCAGCATGTGCTCGGCGAGCCAGCCCTCGTCGCGCGCCATGACGGACGCGATGCGCAGGGCGTAGCACTTCTTGCCGAGCAGGGCGTTGCCGCCGTAGCCCGAGCCGTAGGACCAGATCTCACGGGTCTCGGGGAAGTGCGAGATGTACTTGGTGGAGTTGCACGGCCACGGCACGTCGGCCTCGCCCTCGGCCAGGGGCGCACCCAGCGTGTGGACGGCCCTGACGAAGAATCCGTCGGTGCCGAGCTCGTCGAGGACCGGCTGTCCCATGCGGGTCATGGTGCGCATGGAGACGGCGACGTAGGCGGAGTCGGTGATCTCGACGCCGATCGCGGACAGGGGCGAGCCGAGCGGGCCCATGCAGAACGGGACGACGTACATCGTCCGGCCCTTCATCGAGCCGCGGAAGATGCCCTTCTCTCCGGCGAAGATCTCCTTCATCTCCGCCGGGGCCTTCCAGTGGTTCGTCGGGCCGGCGTCCTCCTCCTTCTCGGAGCAGATGAAGGTCCGGTCCTCGACGCGTGCGACGTCGGTCGGGTCGGAGGCGGCGTAGTACGAGTTCGGGCGCTTGATCGGGTCCAGTTTCCGGAAGGTGCCCTTGGCCACCAGCTCCTCGCACAGCCGCTCGTACTCGGCTTCTGAGCCGTCGCACCAGACGATCTCGTCGGGCTGCGTGATCGCCGCGATCTCGTCGACCCAGGCGATCAGTTCCTGGTGGGTGGTGGGCAGGGGAGCCGCGATGTCGCGCGCCACGATCGCTCCTAAGTGAGGGGTCCATTGGTTGTTGCCCCGTGGGGGCTGCGACCCGGATGCTTCGACCTACTTGTGGCTGGCGCTCATCCGGTGCCGACCGCACTCATCTGATCATCGATGCCGAATGCCCATATGTCCAGAGGACCCCTCACGTGAGCATGGCCACTCGCGCGTGAGCATAGCCACTCACGCCCGTCACCTACGGTCGCGTAGGTAACATGCCAGGCATGACTGCAGCCGTCCCCGAAGTGACCGAGACAGCCGCGCAGCCGGTGAAGCCGAGACTGCGCGGCTGGCTGCATGCCGGGATGTTCCCGGCCGCCCTGATCTCGGGAGTCGTGCTCACGGCGCTGGCGAACTCCACGCGCGGGCGGATCGCCTGCGCCGTCTATGGCCTGACCGCCTGCCTGTTGTTCGGCGTCAGCGCGCTCTACCACCGGGGCACCTGGGGCCCGCGGGCCACGGCCGTGCTCCGCCGGCTCGATCACGCGAACATCTTCCTGATCATCGCGGGCACCTACACTCCGCTGACCCTGCTCCTGCTCCCCGACTCCACCGGCCGGGTGCTGCTGTGGGCCGTGTGGGCGGCGGCGCTGGCGGGCATCGCCTTCCGGGTGTTCTGGGTCGGCGCCCCGCGCTGGCTGTACACGCCCTGCTACATCGCGATGGGCTGGGCCGCCGTCTTCTTCCTGCCCGACTTCCTGCGCGAGGGCGGGATCGCCGTCCTGGTGCTGGTCATCGCCGGCGGGCTGCTCTACAGCGCGGGCGGCGTGATCTACGGGATGAAGCGGCCGAACCCGTCACCGCGCTGGTTCGGCTTCCACGAGGTCTTCCACTCCCTCACGCTCGCGGCGTTCATCGTGCACTACGTGGGGATCTCGCTGGTGGCGTACCAGCACTCCTGACCCGCGCCAAAGCCCCGGCGGCGATCTCCACCGGACGGCCCTGGCCCGCGCCACGGGCCGTCCGCCGCTGCCGTCCGCACCCACGGCCGGCCTGTGCCCATGCACGACAATGAGAGTCATGGCCGCCAGCACACGCACCACCGCGCGCACCTCGCCGCGGGCCGCCTCGCGCGACGGTGTCGCCGAGGACCGGCCGCGTCCCGGGCTGCGGGAGCGCAAGAAGATCAAGACCCGAATCGCGATCCGTACGGCCGCCTACCGGTTGATCGCCGAGCAGGGCTACGACGCGACCACCGTCGAGCAGATCGCCGCGGCCGCCGAGGTGTCGCCCTCCACCGTCTTCCGCTACTTCCCCGCCAAGGAAGACATCGTCCTCACCGACGAACACGACGCGGCGATGGTGGCCGCGCTGAACGCCCGGCCCGCTGGCGAGCCGCCCCTCGCCTCCCTGCGGGCCGTCCTCACCGAGGCGGTCGCCTCGGTCGCCGAGCAGGAGCCCGGGGAACTGCGCCTGCGGACCCGGCTCATGTCCGAGGTCCCGGCGCTGCGCGCCCGGATCACCGCGACGATGGCCGAGACCTCCCAGGCGCTCGCCGCGCCGATCGCCGCGCGGGCCGGGCGTGCGCCGGACGACCTGGAGGTGCGGATCTTCACCGCGGCGGTGATGGGTGCGCTGCGCGAGGCGATGCTGCACTGGGCCGAGCGTGGCCAGAAGGACGACCTGGCCGTGCTCGTCGACCGCACGATGGACGTGCTTGAGGGCGGCCTGCGCCTCTAGGGAAGTCCTGGCCTCCGACAGCAGGCCGGGCCTCAGCGCCGCTGCAGCGCCTTGACGTTGTCGCCGAAGGTCCAGTCCTTCGACCCGTCCCAGTTCGCTGACCAGGTCATCAGCCCCTTGAGCGCGCCGTTGCAGTGGTTCCACGCCTGCGCCACCGTGCCGGGCGCCATGTACCCGCCACCGGCGCCCGGTTGGGCCGGCAGGCCCGGGACCTGCTTGTCGTACGGGACCCTGATCGTGGTGCCCTGGATCACCAGGCCTTTGTTCAGGCAGTCCGTCTGGGCGGTGAACCCGGCGACGGTGCCCGCGTTGTACGCGTCGCCGGAGCAGCCGTACATGCTGCCGTTGTAGTACTGCATGTTGAGCCACCACAGGCGGCCGTTGTCCGCGTACTTCTTGACGATCGGCAGATACGCGCCCCAGATCGAGCCGTAGGCGGCGCTGCCGCCGGTGACGTACGCCGTCTCGGGGGCCATCGTCAGGCCGAAGCCGGCCGGCATCCGGGCCAGGACGCCGTCGATGATGCGGATCAGGTTCGCCTGGGAGGGCGAGGGCCGGCTGATGTCCCCGCTGCCGACGAGCCCGGTCTCGATGTCGATGTCGATGCCGTCGAAGTTGTTACGCCTTGAGGATCGGCACGATGGTCTCGACGAACCGGTCGGCGACCGCGGCGGAGCCGAGGTCGACGCCGGCGGTCGCGCCGCCGATGGAGATCAGGATCGTGGCACCGGCCGCCTTGGCCGCGCACATCTCGGCCGGGGTCGGGACCTTCACCGTGTTGTCCATGCCGTCCTCCCACAGCACGGTCCCGTCGGAGCGGATGACGGGGAACGCGGCGTTGAGGACGTTGTAGCCGTGGGCACGGAAGCGCTCGTCGGTGATCGGGGTCCAGCCGAGCGGCGGGTGCACACCGTTGGCCGCGCCGTCCCAGTTCTCCCAGTAGCCCTGCAACACCTTGCCGACGGGCCGGGACTTGACCGCGCAGGTGTCGTCGGGGGGCGGGGCGGCGTGGGCCGGGGTGGTGGCCGCGGCGGCGAGGAGCAGCGTGAGACCGGGGGCGAGGAGACGTGCGAGCCGGAGTGACATGCGGGCTCCTTCGGGCGGGTGCGGGTTCCGCTGCCTGGGAACGTAAGTTGGTCCAGACCTGCCGTCAAGAGGTCTGGACCAACTCCGGCAGCGGGCCCGCTACCGCCTCACGTCACCCTTCGCGCACGCCATTCCGTCGCGGTTGGGGTCCAGGCGCAACGGGTCGTCCCCGCCGTTCACCTTCAACCGGCCGTAGTCGTGCGCCCTCAGCCACTCGCATCGAGCCGCCGTCGTCCGCTTCACCGTCTTCGGGAAGACGGTCGGCACGCACACGCCCGCGTTCCCGTAGTGGCGGTCGCATCCGGCGATCTGCGGACTCACCGGCGCCGAACTCCGCTTCTTCAGCGGCTTCTTCGGCTGCTTGGCCGGATCGTCGGCGAAGGAGTGCACATGCGCCGAGGGCGCGTCCGCGGCCGTCGCCGCCGGACCCCCGAGGCGCACCCACTTCGCCACCGACGGCACGCCGTTCACGTCGACCGCGAAGAGCATGTACCAGCCCGGCGGCGCCAGGTTCGGGTTGCTGGTGACATTGAGGTCCACGTTGTTGCCGTCGACCGTCATCGGCAGGTCCACGAACCGCTGGTTCGGGTCGGAGGAATGCGTCACAGCCGCCGGGCGGATCAGCTCCGCCTTGGCGATCGGCCGGTCGACCGTGATCCGCTGCGTGTCGCCGTACGTCCACTCCCCGTCGATCACCGAGGTGATCTGCGGGCGCGCGCCTTTGAGCAGATACGGCGGCGTGTAGATCGACACGTTGTGGTTGTACGTGCCGTTGCCCGGGTTGTCGCCGACCGACATCACCCGCCCGTCCGGCAGCAAGAACGACGAGGAGTGGTAGCCGCGCGGGATCGGGTCCGTCGCGAGCCCCGCCTCGTAGGTGTTGGTCACCGGGTCGAAGAAGGACGCCTCGTACACCGGGTCGGCCCGGTCGTGCAGCGCGCCGCCGGTCTCGAAGACCTTGCCGTCCGGAAGCAGCACCGCGGACACGTACATCTTGCCCTCCGCGCCGGTCTGCGGACGGCGGCCCTGCCCCTGGTCGACCTCGCCCTGCGGCAGCAAAGGGCCGTGCACATAGGCGGGGTCCGGCTGCTTGAGGTCGATGATGTCCGTGTAGCGGTTGGCGGCCGGGTTGCTCTCGTTGTTGCCGCCGCCGATGGTCAGCACCCGCTGGTCCTGCGCGGGCGGCAGCAGGACGCTCGCCGACTCGTCGCGCTCGTCCTTGGCCTGCAGGCCGGGGACGTCGGTGATCGTGTTGGCGGTGGAGTCGTAGATGGACGCGCCCGTGCCCGGGGTGCCGTTGCCGAACGTGTGGCTGCCGGAGTAGAAGAGCCGGCCGTCCTGCATCAGGATCATCGACGGGTACAGACCCCAGTACGACCAGGTCTGGTTGACCTCGTTGACGGGCAGCCACTTGTTCTGCGCGGCGGAGAACTTCTCCGCGGTCACATTGCCGGTGGAGTCCTCCTTCAGACCGCCGAAGGAGATGACGTCACCGTTGCCGAGGATGGTCGCCGACGGGTACCAGTGGCCGTCGTGCATGTCGTTCGTGCGGGTGTAGGTCTCGGTCCGCGGGTCGAAGACGAAGGAGTCCTTCAGTCCCTGGTAACCGATCGAACCGTCCTGCGACGGATAGCCCTTGGTGCCGCTCATGATCAGGATCTTGCCGTCCTGGAGCTGCACATGGCCCGAGCAGAACATGTCGACCGGCGTCGGGATCGTACGGAACGTGCCCTTCGCCGGGTCGTACACCGCCGAGGTGAACGTGCCCGCCGCGAACTGCGCCGGGTCGTTGCCCGAGCCAGCGATCACCAGCACCTTGCCGTTGTGCATCACCACCGAGTGCATCGAGCGCACCGGATTCTGCACCGGCAGGACGTCCCAGCGACCCTTGGCGCACTCCTCGGGCGTGCCCGTGCACTGCGGTTCGGGAGCGGGGGCGGACACCTCCTCCATGGTGTAGTCGTCGGTGGTGACCGAGCCGGTGCCGTACACCGACACACCCCACGCGATCTTGTCGGTGCCGGGCGGGACGGCAGGGGTACGGACCTCGGCGCGCTGGTAACCGGCGCTCATGTCGAGGGACTTGAGGTCCGTCCAGTACTGCCAGCCGGCTGTGGTGTCGCGCCGGAAGAGAGTGATGGCCGTATCGGGGGTCGTGGACTTGTACCAGAGGGAGAGGTCGTACTGCCGCTCCGGCGTCACGGTCGGGGCGCAGGCCGTGTTCTCGGTGATCAGCGCCTTGCGGTCGCCGTCGACCCGGCGCGTGAGCGAGACCTTCATCGCCGTGGAACCGGAGTGGGCGTCGGCGACGGTCTCGAAGGTGAAGTCGTTGTCGCCCCACCCGGACCTGGACCAGCAGGCCGGCATGTCCCCGGTACCGGCGGTCTCGAAACCGGGGTTGGAGATCAGGTTGGGCGGGCCTGCCTGTGCGGCCTGCGGCGCGGAGACCAGCAGCGCCGTGGTCATGACGCCGACCGCGAGCAGCGCGGTACGGCGTCTGCTGCGGGTGCCCCGGGGCGGGTGCGGACGGATGGGTGGAGACATGGCGGTTCCCTTCGTGCGCTCGCTTCGTGCGACTCACCAGGTGATGGCTGGTGAACGTCCTTACGGCGCCGGGCTGTACGGCGCAGGGCGGTACGGGGCGGGCTGTACGGGCGGGTCCTGCTGGACCCCGGGGCCCCGGGCCCGGCCCGGCGGCTCAGGGGCTGACACGTTCCTCGGCGACGGCACGCGCTCCGGCCCGGCGGGCGCGCGGCGCGCTTCCTCTGCCCGGCAGGTAGACCAGCGCCTCCGTCGCCGCGAACCGCAGCACGAACGTGGTCAGCAGCGCCAGCGCCGTCGCGGGCAGCACCGCCATCCCCAGCCGGCCCACGAACAGCGCGATGAGCGGGATGCGCAGCAGCAGATCGGCGTTGGCCAGCAGCGCGAACCGGCCCACCCGGTCCGCCCAGTGCCGGTGGCGGCGGCGGTCGCGGAAGAGCAGCACTTCGATGAGGAGGAAGTTCCACACGACACCGAACTGGTTGGCCACGATCTCGGCCGGCAGGTAGTGCATCCCGGCGGCGGTCAGCAGATGCAGCCCCGCGAGGTTCGGCACGAAACCGGTGAGCCCGATCAGGCCGAACCCGATCATCCGCGCCACCGGCGAGGCCGTGCGCAGCCCCGCGAGATGCCCGAGGAACCGCATCCCTTCCCGGGCCGTCGACTTGGACTCCCCCGCGAACCGGTCCTGGAAGACGAACGGAACCTCCGCGACCGTCTCCGGGCGGCAGCGCACCGCCAGCTCCAGCAGGATTTTGTAGCCGAGCGGCCGCAGCACGTCGGCGGTGACCACACTGCGACGGATGGCGAAGAACCCGCTCATCGGGTCGCTGACACCACGCAGCCGACGCGGGAAGAGGGCTTTGGTCAGCCAGGTCGCCCCACGGGAGACGGCGATGCGGTAGCCGCCGGCGAGGCCTTCCCGGCTGCCGCCCCTGATGTACCGGCTGGCCACGACGAGGTCCGCCGATGCGCGCTCCCCTGCCGCCACCAACTCCGGCACGAGCGCGGGAGGATGCTGGAGATCGGCGTCCATGACGACGATCCAGTCGGAGCCCGCCTGCTTCATGCCCTCCACGACAGCTCCGCCGAGCCCGCCGACCGCCTCGCCGCGGTGCAGTACCGAGACCGGGAAGGGGCAGTCCTGCGCGGCACTGCGGATCACGTCAGGGGTGTCGTCGGTGGAGTCGTCGACGAAGACGACCTCGCAGGGAAGCCGGGCGGGCACGGACTCGCTGAGCCGGCGCAGCAGTTCGCGGATGTTCCCCGACTCGTTGAAGGTAGGGATCACGAGGGTGACGGCACCGGGCTCGGCGACCTGGGTGGCACACGACTCCGGATCGCCGAGTTCCTCGGCGCCCGTACGGGGGGTGGTCACAGTTCGCCTCCATCGGTCCGGCTGACACGGCGGATCTCGATGCGGTCCTCGCCCTCGCCGAACACGGCGACCGGCGTCGAATGCTCCAGAGCGGCCTTGACGTTGGGCAGATCGACCGCGTCGCGCCGCACGGTCGGGGACGAGACGACGTAGTCGATGTCGCGCCAGCCGCGGGGCATGGTCTTCGTGACGGCCGGGTCGAGGTCGGCCTTGTAGAACCAGATGGCACCGGTGCCGGGCGTGAAGCCGTCGTGCACGAGATCCAGCCACAGGGCGTCGTCGACGAGCACCCGCGTGCCGGCGGGGTCGTCGACCTCCTCCTGGAGCCAGGTGGCGGCGGCGCGGTAGGGAGCGTTGGCGTCGACGGTGAGGGCGGCCCGGTTGCCCTCGTACCAGTGGGGCGCGATGTACGCGGTGGCGGCGAGCGCGAGCAGGGTGGCCACGGTGATGCGCGTGGGACGCTGCCGACCGGTCCCGGACGTCAGGATTGCGCCCCCCGCCCGGCGGGGCCGGCCGTGCCCTGTCGGGGCGGCGCGGCCCAGTGGTTTGCGCAGCACCGCGTGCGCCACGCTCGCCGTGCCGCCCGCCAGCACCAGCGCCAGGAACGGGAGCGCCTGGATCACATACATCGCCGGGAGGTAGCCCGACGGGCGCATCGCCACCGCCGCGAGGATCGCGACCGCCAGCGACGGGCCCGCGAGCGCGCGTGCCGTAACCGACCAGCGCAGGGTGCACAGCAGCAGACCGGCGCCCGCCAGGCCGCCGAGCGGCAGCACCATGTCGTAGTAGAGCCACGAGCGCAGCACCCCGTGCGAGCCGGAGCCGTCCTGGAGGATGAATCCGGAACCGGGCCGGCTCATCTGGTACGTGATGCCGTCGATCAGCGACACATGCCCCGGGCCGGGGAACAGCTCGTCGTTGAGGAGCGCGTACAGCGGATACGCCAGGCCGATCAGCACGCACGCGGTGATCGCGCCGGTCACCGCGAACTTGCGGGTGTCGCGGTGGCTGTGCCTCCACATGGTCACCAGCAGTGCGGGCAGCACCAGCAGCATCGTCTCCTTGGTGAGCACCGAGGTCGCCGCCGCCAGTCCCGCGGCGAAGTGGTGCCACAGATGGCGGCTCGGGGACGCGGCGAGGCAGAACGCCAGCAGCATCCACATCACCGCGATGTTGTCGAGGAAGATCTCCCGCTGGAGGACCACCGACAGCGGCGACAGGCCGAACAGCAGCATCGCGAGCCCCGCCGCCCAGGTCGGCAGGAACAGCCGGCGCGCCAGGACGTACAGCAGCACCGCACACGCCGCGCTGACCACGAGCATCGCGCAGCGCATCGAGGCGACGGTCATCGACTCGGGTGCGACGAGGGCGGGCAGCCAGGTCAGGAACGCGATCTGGATCCAGCCGAGCGGCGGGTGGTCGTACCAGTACGTGTAGTGGGCGAGCCCGTCGCCCTGCTGGACCGCCCACGCCTGGGCGAGGTAGGTGCCCTCGTCGTCGCTGAGGGTGGGGAAGTTCGTGATGTTCCAGCCCTGGACCAGCAGGATCACGCACAGCAGCCCGGCGCAGAGCAGCAGATCGGGCCGTGAGCTGCGGAAACGTACGACCGGCCGGACGAAGCCGGGCACGGCCTGCGACGCGCTGCCCGGGCCGGGCGGGGTGACGGCGGCGGCGTCTCGGGTCGCCTCGGGCACGGGAGGAAGCATGGTGGTCACCGGCCGGCCTCCTGACGGGTGTCGCTCAGGTCCGTCAGATGCGCGCCGACATGGCTGGTCAGCTCCCATTCGTTGCGGCCGCGGTGTTCGCGCCAGACCGCGCGCACGGCGGCGCCGGCCAGCAGCACCTGGTAGAACGGGCCGCCGACGATGAGCTTGATGTAGTGGACGAGGCGGACCCGCAGGCCGTACTGCACGCCGAAGTCGTGCAGTCCGACAACCTCGAACACGAACGTGACCATGGCCGTGATCAGCGGCAGGAAGCTCACGATGGCGATCCCCACGGGGACGTCGAGGAAGAGCGCTATCCCGACGTTCACCGGAATGATCAGGCCGGAGAACGCCTGCAGGAACGGCGTCATCAGCGTGTAGCGGGCGAGCATCCGCTGCCCGCGGCCCGGGAGCTGTTTCCAGTCCTTCTTGCGGTAGACCTGAAGAAAGCCCTGGTTCCAGCGAGTGCGCTGCTTGAGCAGGCTCATCAGCGTGCCGGGGGTCTCCTCGCGGGTGACCATGTCGCTGTCGTAGGCGACGACGACCTTCTTGCCGACGGACGACAGCCGTACGCCGAGATCGCAGTCCTCGGCCAGGCAGTCCGGGTCCCAGCCGCCGGCCTCGCGCAGCACCGTGGTGCGGACGAAGACGGTGTTGCCGCCGAGCGGGATGAAGCCCTTCTGGGCGTGCAGATGCAGCCGGCTGCGGAACCAGAAGAAGTACTCCAGGCAGTTGCGCAGGCTGTACCAGCTCGAATGGAAGTTGATCAGCTGCACGCCACCCTGGACGACGTCCGCGCCGGTGGTGGTGAAGGCGTGGTCGACGTGCGCGAGGAGCTCCGGGTGCACCTGGTCCTCGGCGTCGAAGACCCCGACGATGTCGCCGCGGCAGTGCGGCAGCGCGGTGTTGAGCGCCTTTGGCTT
Organism: Streptomyces sp. ISL-10; assembly: GCF_018614575.1. Lineage (GTDB taxonomy): Bacteria > Actinomycetota > Actinomycetes > Streptomycetales > Streptomycetaceae > Streptomyces. The sequence goes on along the minus strand of NZ_JAGGOJ010000007.1, from coordinate 33,572 downwards.
GTTCTTTGCCTCATGGGTGTCGGTGACGACCCGGACCCGGACCGGGTCGCGGGCGGCGGCCCGCTCGGCCACGGCGGCGGTCTCGGGGTCGTCGTGGCCGACGATGACGATGACCTCGAAGTTCGAGTGGCTGGACTCCAGCAGCCGCTCGATGGTGTGCTCCAGCACCGCCTGCTCGTGGCGGGCGGGCAGGAGCAGCGAGAACGACAGCCCGACACCGCCGTCAGGCCGGTCGAATCTGGTCGAAGCCAGCGTCTCCGGCGTACGCCAGGCATGCATCTGCCACCACAGCGTGAACGCCGCCATCCAGAAAAGCGCAACGGAAATGGCAACAACGAACACCGATATGAGCACAAGCCCCCCTAGGCCCGTGCGCCGCGGCAAGTTTCCCCTGGCCGTACGACGACGCACGCAACTGCCCCGCGCGCGTCACTCCCCAGTGCGCACGCCTCCAGCTGGTCTGACTGGTCGTACGGACCCTAAAGGCGGAACGTTTCATTCCGCTGCCGGTCCGATAATATGACTGACAACGTTCAGTTGGTGAGCTTGCGTACCAGTTCTGATGCCTCTGTGGTAGGTGCATCGCACACAAAGGCGCGACAGACGTACGCCGCCGAACTCCCGTTCACCAGCGGGCGGTCCCTCAGCAACGGGAACTCCTCGCCGTCCGCCTCACCCACCGCCACGACCGCCCCCGGGGCCGTCGAAAGCAGCGCCGCCCGGTGCAGCTCGCCCCGGTGCGGATCGCCCGGCTCCCCCACGACCGCCACCTCGCGCGGCCCGTCCAGCAGCGCCTCGGCCACCGCGAGCCCCCAGCCGATGAACCGCGGAGCGCGCGGCCCCAGCGCCTTGACCACGCCCAACCCGCCCTCGGCGGCGGTGCGGTGGACGTCGGACCCGGTGTGCGCGGCGTACGACAGCAGGGCTCCGGCCGCCGCCGACCAGCCCGAGGGGACCGCGCTGTCGGTGGGGTCCTGGGGACGGCGGATCAGCGGCTCGGCGTCGTGAGCTGTGTCGAAGAACGCTCCGCCCTCGACCCTGAACCGGTCGATGACCATGTCCAGCAGGAACCCGGCGAACTCCAGCCAGGTGCCCTCACCGCTGACCGCGGCGAGCGTGAGGAAGCCCTCGGCGACGTCCGCGTAGTCCTCCAGGACGCCCGCGTTCGCCCCGGCCCGGCCGTCCTTGGACGTGCGGTGCATCCGCAGGCCACCGGCCGAGAAGTCCATGTGCACCCGGACCAGCAGATCGGCGGCCTCCGTGGCGCGCTCCACCAGATCGGGGCGGTCGAAGTACGCGCCCGCCTCGGCAAGAGCGGCGATCGCCAGCCCGTTCCAGGCGGCCACCACCTTGTCGTCCCGGCCCGGCCTCGGCCGCTCCTCCCGCGCCGCCAGCAGCCTCGCCCGCAGCTCGAAGTCCGCCTCGGCGCCCGGCAGTTGCAGCACGGAGGCTCCCTCCTCGAAGGTGCCCTCCTCGGTGACCACGAACAGCTCCGCGGCCCGCGCCCCGTCCTCGTCGCCGAGCACCCCACGCAGCTGAGCGGGCGTCCACACATAGAAAGCGCCTTCGGCGTGCCCGCCCTCGGGGGTGTCGCTGTCCGCGTCGAGCGCGGAGGCGAAACCGCCCTCGGCCGTGCGCAGTTCGCGCACCATGAAGTCGGCGGTCTCCAGCGCGACGCGACGCGCCAGGTCACTGCCGGTGGCCCGCCAGAGGTGGGCGTACACGCGGCAGAGCAGCGCGTTGTCGTAGAGCATCTTCTCGAAGTGGGGCACCAGGGGTCCGCCGGCCTGCTGTCGAAGGACGTACCGATGGAAGCCCCCGCCCAACTGGTCGTAGAGGCTGGAGCGCACCATGGCGTCGCAGACCCCCTCTGCCATCTCCAGCGCCCCCTCGGACTTCGTCCGGGCGTGGTGCCGCAACAGGAACTCGATCACCATGCTCGGCGGGAACTTGGTGTCGCCGGCACCGAGCCAACCGCTCACCGGGTCGTACTCCCGCGTGAGCCCGAGCAGCGCCTGAGCAAGCTCCTGCTCACCGGGCAGGCCGCCCACACCATGGTCGAGCTGCTGCCCTGCCAGCTCGCGAGTGATCCTCCCCGCGACCTCTCCGACCTCTTCGCGTCGGCCGCTCCACGCGCCCCCGACGCCCTCGAGCACCTGCCGGAAGGACGGCATCCCACCCCGGGAGGCGGGCGGGAAGTACGTGCCGAAGTAGAAGGGCTCCCCGTCCGGCGTCATGAAGACCGACATGGGCCAGCCGCCCTGCCCGGTCGCGGCCTGCACCGCCTCCATGTACACGGCGTCGACGTCGGGGCGCTCCTCACGGTCCACCTTGACATTGACGAAGTGATCGTTCATGTACGCGGCGGTCGCATCGTCCTCGAACGACTCGTGCGCCATGACGTGACACCAGTGGCAGGCGCTGTATCCCACGCTCAGGAAGACGGGGACATTGCGCCGACGAGCCTCCTCGAAGGCGGCGGGCTCCCACGGCCACCAGTCGACGGGGTTGTCCGCGTGCTGGAGGAGGTACGGGGACGTGGCGTGCGCAAGTCGGTTCGGCATACCTCAATCCTTGCGCACGGCGCGGGGACGCGCGCATGCGGCACGAGTGGGTGCGCGCGTACGCACCGTGGCGGGTTGTTCACGCCGGGAGAACGGGTTCTTCACGCCGAGGAAGCGGTGCGGGGGCGCCGGCGGCCCGCTTGTGGACGGCCGCGCTGCCACTCCCCGGCGGCCCGTGTTCACTGCCCCGTACCGCCGGCCTCCGGCACGCGGCACACTGGCCGAATGACGACTCGGAAGGCGACCGGAAGCCGCCTCCTCCCGTTACGCGGCGCGGCCGCATGAACATCGAGACCGGCCTGGCCGTGTCCGCCGTCGTGATCTCCCTCGTGGCGACCCGCATGGCGATGGTGCAGACCCGGATCGGCCACACGACCGCCGCCATCGCGGCGAACGAGGCCGCGCTCGCGGGACTGCGCGAGCTGGAGCTGCACCTGCTGGACCGCAAGCTGCTGCACTACTTCTACCAGGGCGCCGAGTGTCCGCCCGGACACGTGGACCGGGACGCGGCGGTCACCATGGCCGGGCTGCTCGCGGATGTCATGTGCACCGGCTTGCGCATGCACAACCGACATGTGGCGAGCGGTAGTTACCTGCCATGGCGGAGCTACTGCCTCCAGACCCTGAACACCAGCCCCGTCCTGCGGGAACGGGTCGCAGCGCACGGCGCCACGTGGTGGCCGGACCTGTGGCACCTGCTCCCGCCGGGCGATTGCCTCCCGCTTCCACGTCCGACGCGGGGGACATGACGGCGCGACGGCCGGTACGGGGCATGCGCCGGATCACGTCCCCAGGTCAGCCCACCCCTGCAGACGCCCCGCATCCCCCGATAGCGGCGCGCCGACCGCGCCCCGGGATGGAACGCTACGCTGGCCCAAGCGCACGCAGCCCGTCGAGCGGGCTCAGGAAGGTACCCCATGGGCGCGGAGTTGATCGCCCCCGAGTGGATGCACACCCAGGTCACCGCGGAGCAGTACGACTCCTGGACCGAAGAGCAGTGCGCCGGCATCGAGATCGTGGACGGGATGATCGTCGTGAGCCCCAGCGCGTCCAAGCGGCACAACCGCCTGGCCAGGATCCTCGCCAACGCACTGGACACGGCTGCCGGTGACGACTGGAACGCCGACACGGACTTCGACGTACGGCTTCAGGACGTACCTCTCACCAACCGTCGGTCCGATGTCGTCGTCTACCGCGCGGACACGAGGTCGACCAGTACGCGAAGGCCGGCATCCCGTTCTACTGGCGCGTCGAGCAGGCGGCGACGGGTGTCCCTCTCGTCTACACGTACGTCCTCGACCCGGCCGCCCGCGTCTACCGGGACGGTGACGTGTTCACGGGCGCGGTGAAGGCCGTGGCGCCCTTCGCCGTCCACGTCGACCTCTGAGTCCCTGAACCCCAGCGCCCGCCCCGCTCGCCCCTCGCCATGTGCCTTCTCACGCAGGACACTTGACGCCGCAACGACTGGGTATGCGAACGGAATTGACGCACGTCGAGGGGGACGCACATGCGAGACAGCCACCGGGCGGAAGTGGAGCGGCTGTTGGGCCGCGCCGTGGAGGAAGAGGTACGGCGCAGCGGCGGGCGGACGGACGGCCAGGTCCTGCTCGCCCGCGGGCGGGCGGCGCTGGACGGCATGGCCGCGAGCGCCGCCGAGGAGTACGCCGCTTACGAGCGTGCGCTCGACGAGGCGGAGGCGGGCGCGCTGCCGTTGTCCGAGCGGTTCCGCAGGGGAAATCTGTCCACACCGGCCCTGGTGACGGCCGTCGCGGCCGTCGCCGCGATCGGCGCGGACGTCGCGCTGGGCACCGCGGCCGGCACGGCGCTCGGCGCGGGAGCCGTCGTCGCGGTCGCGGGGGCCGCGACCACGGTTGCCAAGGTGACCGCGTCGCACTGGCCGGCGGCGCACCGCAGGGCGGGTGCGGCGGCCCAGCCGGGCGGTGTGGAGCAGCTGCGGCTGGAGTGGCTGACGGCGCTGGAGGTACGGGCCATCCGCCCGTTCATGGACCAGCAGCGGATGCTGGCCTCGGCGGGGCGGCCCGCGAAGAAGTCCGCGGCGGCACCGCAGCTGCGCGGCGCGGACCGCAGCGCTGCAGCGCGCCGCAGGTCGGTGCTGGAGCAGTCGTTCGCTCATCTGCCGCAGACCGAGGGCCCCTTCGCCGGCCGGCGCGATGAGCTCACGCAGATCTCCCAATGGGTGCACGCGGCCCGCGCCTCGACGCAGACCCGGCCGACGGTGGTCGTCCTCCACGGCGACGCCGGATCGGGCCGGACGACGCTGGCGGTGCGTGCCGCGCACCACCTCAAAGACCAGTTCCGGGGCGCGTGCGTAGTCGATCTGCGCGGCGAGAGCGGGCATCCGCTGTCCACCCGGGACGCGCTGCTGCACCTGCTGAACCGGCTGGGGGCGCCGCGCGAGCAGCTGCTGTTCCGGGAGCGGTCGTCGCCCGAGCAGCAGGTGCGGCGGCTCGGCGAGCTGTACCACCAGCATCTGACCGGACTGCCGGTGACGGTCGTGCTGGACGACGCGGGCGACGCCGAGCAGGTGCGGACGCTGCTGCCGGAGCGCTCGGACAGCCTGTTGCTGGTGACGGCACGCCGCCCGCTGGAGCTGCCCGACGACACCCCCGCCTGGATCCATCAGCTGCCGGTGCGGGCCCTGGACGCGGCGGGCGCAGACGAGCTGCTGCGGGCCGCCGCCGCGGAGCGCTCGGGGGAGCCGTACGACGCCCAGTCGGCGGATGCGGTGCGGGAGCTGTGCGGCGGGCTGCCGCTGGCGCTGCGGATCGCCGGGTCGTCGCTCGGGGAGCGCAGCGCGGACCGGCTGGCGGCGGACCTGGGGGCCTATGGGCCGGTTGACCCGGTGGAGCGTGCCCTGTGGCTGCGCTACACGGACCAGCCCGAGCAGGCGCGGCGGCTGCTGCGCCGCCTGGCACTGGCCGGGCGCGCCTCGCTGGGGACGGCGGCCGCGGCCGCGCTGCTGGGCGCGGACGAGCAGGAGGCGCAGCGGCTGCTCGCGACGCTGGCGCGGGCGGGGCTCATCGACCACGTGCGGGCGAGCCGGTACCGGCTGCACGATGTCGTACGGGACTTCGCGCGGGCCCGGCTGCTGGACGAGGAGGACGCGAAGGACCGCACGGCCGCGCAGGAACGGCTGATCGGGAACTACGCGGACCTGGCCGGGGCGGTGATCCGCATGGTCGACGGGAAGATGTCGACCCGGGCCGGCCAGTTCGGCGCCCATGGCTTCCCGTCGCTGGACGCGGCACTGCGCTGGCTGGACGACGAGTCGAGCTTCATCACGTCCGCGCTCCGCCACGCCGAGGGCGTGGACCAGCAGGCCGTGCTCGGGCTGCTGGGCGCGCTGTGCGACTACTGCCTGCTGCGCGGCGACCTGTACCGCCTGGGTGAGCTGACGGAGCTGTCGCAGGCGGTGGACCAGGGACTGCTGGAGCGCTCGGTGCGGTGGCGTACCGGTATCGCGGCCCGCCAGCTCGGTGAGCTGGACAAGGCGAGGACGACCCTGTCGTCCGTCGTCGGCCTGTACCGGGAGGCGCAGCACGACGCCGGCGCGGCACTCGCCCTCTGCTCGCTCGGCATCACGCTGCACCATCAGGGCAACCTGACGGAGGCGGCGGCGAAGCTGCACGAGGCGATCGAGCTGCAGTCCTCGCCCGAGCAGGCCGAGGACCGGGCGTGGTCACTGCACGCCCTGGCGGCGGTGGAACGGGACCGGGCCGATCTTGCGGAGGCGCTGCGGCTGCTGGAGACGGCACTGCGGCTGCACCGCGAGGGCGAGTCGCTGCACGGCGAGGCGTGGACGCAGTTCCAGCTGGGGCAGGTGTGTCTGCGGATGGGGGACGTGGCGGACGCCGAGGCGGCGCTGCGCACGGCCCTCGATCTGTACGGCCGCACCCGCGACGACCGCGGCGAGGCGTGGGCGCTGACCCAGCTGGCGCGGGCCCGGCTGGTGGACGGCGATCCGGGCACGGCGGTGGAGGAACTGCGGGCGGCCCTGGCCCGCCACCGGGAGAACGAGGACGCCCGCGGCGAGGCGTGGACCCTGTACTACCTGGGGCAGGCGCTGGAGGAGCGCGGCGACCGGGACGAGGCGGTCCGCGAGCTGGAACGGTCGCGGACGATGTTCTCGCGGATGCGGGACGTGTACGGGCTGGCCTGCGCCCGCCACCACTCGGGCCGAGTCACCCGCGACCAGCGCGCGGCCCAGACGGGCAACCTGCGCAACTCCGGTTTCGCCCGGCAGCTGCTGATGGACGCCCGCGCGGACTTCGCGCGCATCAAGGTCGCGCACGGCGAGGCGTGGACGTGCCTGGAGCTGGCCCTGATCGACGCGGGCAACAACCGCGCCCCGCAGGCGCTGGCGCTGTGCGACGAGGCGGCGGAGCTGTTCGCGTCGTACGAGGACCGCCGCGGCGCGGACTGGGCGGCGTTCCTGCGCTGCACGCTGCTGCCGTACGCCTCTCCGGGCGGAACGGACGTCGGCACGGTGGTGGCGCAGGAGGAGCTGGCGGAACTGATGGCCTCCCCGCACCCGTTCCGGGACGCGAAGCTGGAGGACTGCGCGGAAGCGCTGGCCGTGATCCTGGACCGCGGGGTGCGCCTGGAGGACGGCTGGCAGGCGTGGCACCTGGGCCTGGTGCCGAACCGGCACGCGCGGGAGGTGATGGGGGTGCCGGTGGCGGCGCCGAAGTAGGGCGGGGACGCCTGCGGGCCCGGGGCCGTATGCGCACCGGCGACGCCCACCGTGCACCAGGCTCCGAGCGCCGCTGCCGAGGGCGCTGGGCAGGGCCGTCGGCATGCACCGGCCACACGCGCCGCCCCGGGCCGGCAACTCCAGCCCGTCCGGCGCTTGAGGACACGCCCGCAGGACGTGCCGCACCCCACGGCGGAAAGCCGCCGACGCACCGGCACCGGCCCGGGGCTCAGCCGCGCCCGGCGTGGCGGCACCGGTCCCGGCCGCAGCCCCGCCCAGGCGAACCGACGCCGCGCCCGTGCCGGGCGCGCGGGGCGTCAGGCCGAGCCGCCCGCCGGCTTCCGCGTCGCGGTCTTCGCCGTCGCAGACGGCTCGGACTCCGGCTCCTCCTCGAAGTTCACACGGCCCATGTGCCGGTTCATCGACTTCATCAGGGCCCACACGCCGACCGCCAGCGCCGCGAATACGAGAAAGCCCAGGACACCCGGGGTGACCTTGTTCTCGTCGAGCTCCTTGGCGAGGGTGGCGACGTGCGTCATGGCGAGGTTTGCGCTTGCGCTCATGTCAGGCATTGTCGCGGATGCCCGCGAAGAGGTCGTCCTCGGGGAGGGACGTATCGACGAGCGACTTCGCCAGCTCGTACTCCTCCGTCGGCCAGACCTTCTTCTGGATCTCCATGGGCACCCGGAACCAGCCGCCGTCCGGATCGATCTGCGTGGCGTGCGCGATCAGTGCCCTGTCGCGGGTCTCGAAGAAGTCGGCGCACGGCACATGCGTGGTCAGCGTGCGCTCGGCGCGCTGGAACTCCTTCCAGCGCTCCAGCCACTCCCCGTACGGGGACTCCAGGCCCCGCTCGAGCAGCGCCTCGTGCAGGGCGACCGTGCGCGGGCGGTTGAAGCCCTGGTTGTAGTAGAGCTTCTGCGGCTGGTACGCCGGGCCGTACTCGGACTCGGGGAATGTCTCGGCGTCCGCCGCGCCGTCGAAGGCCACCATCGTGATCTTGTGGGTCATGATGTGGTCGGGGTGCGGGTAGCCGCCGTTCTCGTCGTAGGTCGTGATGACCTGGGGACGGAAGGCGCGGATCTTGCGCACCAGTTCGCCGGCGGCCTTGTCGATGTCCTCCAGCGCGAAGCAGCCCTCGGGCAGCGGGGGCAGCGGGTCGCCCTCCGGCAGGCCGGAGTCGACGAAGCCGAGCCACTCCTGCTTGACGCCGAGGATCTCCCGGGCCTCGTCCATCTCCTTCTTGCGGACCTCGTGAATGTGCTCCTCGATGTAGGCATCGCCCTGGAGCTTGGGGTTGAGGATGGAGCCGCGCTCGCCTCCCGTGCAGGTCACGACCAGCACGTCCACCCCCTCGGACACATACTTGGCCATCGTGGCCGCGCCCTTGCTCGACTCGTCGTCGGGGTGGGCGTGCACGGCCATCAGTCGAAGCTGCTCAGTCAAGACTCGATCCTCAATGATTCGTCGCGTCGTGCGGCTTCTATAGTGACCGAATCGGCGGACGGAAAATTCCTGCCTCCGGCACGCGAGAGGAAAGATCATGGCGGCTGTACGCGAGGAGCTACCGCAGGGGCGTTACGGCCGCTCCGCGGACGAGCGCGCGGACCGCAGGCTGCGCATGATCGGCGCGGTGCTCGGCGCCGGCCTGCTCGCGATGGTCGGCTGGTTCGGCTACGACTACATCGCCGGCCAGAAGATCAGCGGCGAAGTGATCAAGTTCGATGTCGTCGAGGGTGCGAACGAGGTCCAGGTGCACCTGGAGGTCCGCAAGGACGAGGACGCCACCGGCACCTGCACCCTGCGCTCGCTGTCGGAGGCCGGCAGCGAGGTGGGCCGCCTCGACGTGCCGATCGACCGTACGGGCGAGAGCCGGATCGACCAGGTCGTGAGGATCCGTACCACCGAGCAGGCGACGAGCGCGGAGCTGCTGGGCTGCAGCGCCTCCTGACCGGGCGGTTTCATCGGCGGGTCACGGGCCTGACCAGGGACTTTTACAACCTGAGCATTTTTGTCCTCCCCCTTTCGCCCCGGAATTGTTAGGCTCGTGGTTTCGCCCGCTCGGGACGGACAATCCTTCTGAGTAGGGCGATGCTTTGTATTCCCAGTACCTACGAGGAGCACCTGTGACCCAGACCAGCGACAACGTCACCTGGCTCACCCAGGAGGCGTACAACCAGCTCAAGGCCGAGCTGGAGTACCTGTCTGGTCCCGCGCGCACGGAGATCGCCAAGAAGATCGAGGCGGCCCGTGAGGAGGGCGACCTGCGGGAGAACGGCGGGTACCACGCGGCCAAGGAGGAGCAGGGCAAGCAGGAGCTCCGGGTGCGCCAGCTGACCCAGCTACTTGACAACGCGAAGGTCGGCGAGGCCCCCGCGGACGACGGTGTCGTCGAGCCCGGCATGGTCGTGACGATCGCCTTCGACGGCGACGAGAGCGACACCCTGACCTTCCTGATGGCATCGCGGGAGTACGCGAGCTCGGACATCGAGACGTACTCGCCGCAGTCCCCGCTGGGCTCCGGCGTGAACGGCAAGAAGGTCGGCGAGGACGCCGAGTACGAGCTGCCGAACGGCAACAAGGCGTCGGTGACGATCCTCGCGGCCAAGCCCTACACGGGCTGAGCCCGACCCCACCGCAGGCCAAAGGGGCCGGACCGCGCGGTCCGGCCCCTGGTGTGTCCGTGTTCAGACGGAAGCGGAGCGGTACTTGCGGACCGCGAGCGTCCTGAAGACCACGATGATGACCAGCGACCAGATGACCGAGGCCAGAACCGGGTGCTGCATCGGCCAGGCGTCGGGCGCCCGGTAACCCGGCGGGAAGTTCCCGAACAGCTCACGCGCCGCCTGAACGGTCGCGCTGAAGGGGTTCCACTCGGCAATGTGCCGGAGAAACGCCGGCATGTTGACGGAGGGAACGAACGCGTTCGAGATGAACGTCAGCGGGAAGAGCCAGATGAGCCCGCCGGACGTGGCCGCCTCGGGTGTGCGTACCGACAGTCCGATCAGCGCGCCGATCCAGGAGAAGGCGTAGCCGAGCAGGAGCAGCAGGAGGAAACCGGCCAGCACCTTGGCGCCGTTCTCATGCGTGCGCCAGCCGACGAGCAGGGCGACGACCGCGAGCACGACCAAAGTGAGCGCGGTCTGCACCAGATCCGCGAGTGTGCGGCCGGTGAGCACCGCGCCGCGCGCCATCGGCAGGGAACGGAAGCGGTCCACGAGGCCCTTGTGCATGTCGTCGGCGATCCCCGCGCCCGCTCCGGCGGTGGCGAACGTGACGGTCTGCGCGAAGATGCCCGCCATCAGGAACTCCCGGTAGCCGGCCGGGGAGAGACTGCCCCCGACCGAGATGGAGCCGCCGAAGACGTAGCTGAAGAGCACCACGAACATGACCGGCTGGATCATGCCAAAGATGATCATCTCGGGGATGCGGGTCATGCGGATGAGGTTGCGCTTGGCGACGACGAGCGAGTCGCCGACCGCCTGTCCGATGCCGCCGCGCGGCCGCGGGGCCACGACGGGTGCGGCGTCCGCTGAGGTGCTCACTTCGTGCTCTCCTTCCGGTTCTTGCGGCCGTGGCCGTGCTTCTGTTCGGCGTCCTGCTCCACGCCGTTGCTCTCGTCGGCGACCTCGGCCGCGTGGCCGGTCAGCGAGATGAAGACGTCGTCGAGGGTGGGCCGGCGCAGGCCGATGTCGTCGATCTCCACGCCACGGGTGTCGAGGTCGCGGATGACCTCGGCGAGCAGCTTGGCGCCACCCGTGACCGGGACGGTGAGCTTGCGGGTGTGCTCGGCGACCGTGACCTCGCCCTTGCCGTAGGCGGTGAGGGCCTCGCGGGCCGGGGCTATCTCGTCGGGGTGGTGCACGACGACCTCGACGCGTTCGCCGCCGGTGCGGGCCTTGAGCTGGTCGGCGGTGCCCCGGGCGATGACCTTGCCGTGGTCGACGACGCAGATGTTGTCCGCGAGGTGGTCGGCCTCCTCCAGGTACTGCGTCGTGAGCAGCAGGGTCGTGCCGCCGCGGACCAGTTCCTGGATGACCTCCCACAGCTGCTGGCGGTTGCGCGGGTCGAGGCCGGTCGTCGGCTCGTCCATGAACATCACGGGCGGGGAGACGACCAGGGCCGCGGCCAGGTCCAGCCGGCGGCGCATACCGCCGGAGTAGGTCTTGGCGGGGCGGTCGGCGGCGTCGGCGAGGTTGAACCGCTCCAGCAGCTCGCCCGCGCGGATCTTCGCCTCCCGCGCGTTCATCTGGTAGAGCCGCCCGACCATCTGGAGGTTCTCCCGGCCGGTCAGGTACTCGTCGACGGCGGCGAACTGGCCGGACAGACCGATGGACCTGCGCACCTCGTTGGGGTGCTGGAGCACATCGATCCCGGCGACGACGGCGCGACCGCTGTCGGGCCGGAGCAGGGTGGTCAGTACGCGCACGGTGGTGGTCTTGCCGGCGCCGTTCGGGCCGAGAAGTCCGAGGACCGTGCCTTCGGGGACGTCGAGATCGACGCCGTCGAGTGCCCTGACGGCGCCGAAGGTCTTCACCAGACCTTCGGCATGGATGGCGCCTGGCATGGGGGTCTCCCAGGATGACGGGTTGATGGGTCGTTTCTGAACGAACATGTGCACAGGCCGCGGATCCGCACAGGCGGATGCGACGACGTCGGCACAGTATCGCGATACATCGCGTCTCTCAAGCGAATTGCGTCCCGCATAGCGGCCTCCCGTATGCACGGGCGCCTCGCGAGTGCCGGGGAGCGGGAGCGGGTGCCGCCGGCGCACCGCCGTGCCCGTGCGCGCGGATGTCGCGTGTGCCGCTGCGGGGCGGATCGGCCCCCCGGAGCGCCGACGGGCACAGCCGTCGCGTGACCTTGCCGGACAGGTCGGCCTCCCGCGGCCGCCGGCCGGCACAGCCCTCGCATGCCCTGCGGCCGGACGTGCCCGGCCGCCGGGGCCGCCGGCGCACCGCCGTGCGGACCTCAGTCGAGGATCGTGTAGCCCTTGGCGCGCAACGCCGCCGCGACCTCCTCGCAGTGTTCCGGCCCCTTCGTCTCCAGGTGCAGTTCCACCTCGACCTCCGTGAGCCCGAGCCGGGGATCGGTCCGTACATGGCTCACATCGAGGACGTTGGCGTCCGCGACCGACAACGCCCCCAGCAGCCCGGCCAGGGCGCCCGGGCGGTCCGTCAGCCGCAACCGCAGCGACAGGTACCGGCCCGCCGCCGCCATGCCGTGGCGCAGGATGCGCTGCATGAGCAGCGGATCCACATTGCCGCCCGACAGCAGCGCGACCACCGGTCCTTCGAACGACCGCGGATCGCTCAGCAGCGCCGCCACCGTGCTCGCACCGGCCGGCTCGACGACCATCTTGGCCCGCTCCAGGCACAGCAGCAGCGCGCTGGAGAGTTCGTCCTCGGAAACCGTACGGACATCGTCCACGAGATCGCCAATGATTTTGAACGGCACGTCCCCGGGCCGCCCGACCTTGATCCCGTCCGCCATCGTCGTCGGCGCGTCGATCGACACCGGCCGCCCCGCCGCCAGCGAGGGCGGATACGCCGCCGCACCCTGCGCCTGGACGCCGATCACCTTCACATCCGGCCGCAGCGCCTTGACCGCCACCGCGATACCGGCGACCAGTCCGCCGCCGCCGACGCCGACGAGGATCGTCCGCACCTCGGGGCACTGCTCCAGGATCTCCAGCCCCACCGTGCCCTGCCCGGCCACGATGTCGGGGTGGTCGAAGGGGTGGATGAACACCGCGCCCGTCTCGCGGGCGTACTGCTCGGCCGCCGCCAGCGTCTCGTCGACCACCTGCCCCACGAGCCGCACATCCGCGCCGTACTCCCGCGTCGCGGCCACCTTCGGCAGCGGCGCCCCGACCGGCATGAAGACGGTGGAGCGGACCCCGAGCAGCGACGACGCCAGCGCGACGCCCTGCGCGTGGTTGCCCGCGGAGGCCGCGACCACGCCGGCCGCGCGCTCCTCCGGCCGCAGGCCGGCGATGCGCACATAGGCGCCGCGCAGCTTGAAGGACCCGGTGCGCTGCAGGTTCTCGCACTTCAGATGCACCGGGGACCCCACGAGCCGCGAGAGGTGCCGGCTGCCCTCCATGGGCGTCATCCGCGCGACCCCCGCCAGCATCTTCTGTGCGCCGCGGATGTCGTCGAGGATGACGGAACGCAGGATCTCGGGCGTGCGGAAGCTCATGCCACAAGTCTCGCAGTTCGCCCAGCCCAGCGGGCCGCCGTCCGAATCCCGGGCGTCCGGTCACGGGATTGTGCAGCGCCCGTACGCACCGCGTCGTTGCCGCGTACTCTGTCCCCCACCAACCGACCACCGCACGAGAGAGCCCCCCACTGCCATGCCCACTTCACAGGACATGACGACAGATCTCGCTCCCGGCCTCCTCGATGCCCTCCAGCACCAGGTGGCCGTCTTCGCCCGGCGCGCGGAACAGACCCGGCTCGGTGGCGTGGGCCAGGTCCGCAACTCCATGGACCGCGCCGCCTACCTGCTGCTCAACCGCCTCGACCAGGAAGGCCCGATGGGCGTCAAGGCGCTCGCCGCGGGCATGGGCATCGACTCGTCGACCGTGACCCGCCAGGTCGCGCCGCTCGTCGACTCCGGCCTGGTCAAGCGCACCTCGCATCCGGAGGACGGCCGCGCGGTCGTGCTCCAGCTCTCGCCCCGCGGCCAGGCCCGTCTCGACGAGGTCCGCGCCTCGCGCCGCGAGCTGATGCGGCAGGTGACGGACGGTTGGACGGAGAGCGAGCGCGAGTCGTTCTGCACCCTGCTCACCCGCTTCAACACCGCCCTGTCCGCCCGCCAGGCCGGCCTGCCGCAGGCGGAAGCGGAGACTCCGCCGGCCTCCTGACCAGGGCGGCACGGCTGCCCTGGGCCGACCCCTTGACCGGGGACGCGGCCAGGGCCCTATATGAGGACGTGAGCGAGCGGCTTTCGTCCCGGGACCGCCGCCGTGCCAAGGAGTTCGACGCCTTCGTGGCAGGCGCGGCCGGCCGGCTGCTGCACGCCGCGACCCTGCTCACCGCCGAGGCTGCGGGCGCCAACCCGCACGCCCAGCAGCTGCTCACCGCCGCGCTCGCCCGGACGTACGCCGACTGGGACCGGCTGCGCGGCGAGGACCCGTACGACCGCACCCGCCAGGAGCTCGCCACCCGCTTCGCGCGCGGTGCCTGGCGCCATCACCGGCCCTGCGGCGGCGTGCTCGCCCGGCTCACCGCGCAGGAACGCCTGATCCTGGTCCTGCGGCTGTACGAAGGGGTCGCCGAGGAGCAGACCGCGGCGCTGCTCGGCATCCCGGCGGACCGGGTCCGCGCGATCTGCACCCGGGCCGTCGCCGTCATGCGCGGCACCGCGCCGAAGCCGTCGCGGCCCCGGCTTCGGGAGATGTCATGAGCGGCACCCCACCCAAGCCGTCGCGGCCCCGGCTACAGGCGTCGTCATGAGCGGCGCCGACCGCAAGGAGAACGAGGTCCGCCGGATGATGGAGGGCCCCCAGCCCGTCGTGCCCGCCGATCTCGCGGTGCGGGCGGCGGCCCACGGCAGCCGACTGGTGCGCCGGCACCGCGCACTGCGCCGGGCGGCGTGGCTGCTGATCGTCGCCGCGGCCCTCGCCTTCGTGGTGTGGGCGACGGTGAGCCAGCCGTGGCTGGTGCCGCCGTCGCAGACCACACCGCCGCTCGAGGGTTTCTGACGCCCGGAGCTCGTCCTGCGGCCGTACGTCACCAGGCCGTCATATTCACCCGACCCGTCCTGATCTATCCTGGAATGAGCGGCTTCAGAGCACGTCGAGGAGGCCCTCATGACCAGGAAAGTCGCCGATTGCCGCAACAGTCCGAGCGTCTCGGGATGCACCCTCACCATCTCCGGTGAGGAAGAGGAAGTCGTCCGTGCCGCCGTCGAGCACGCCATGTCCGTCCACGGGCACACCGACAACCCCGAGCTGCGGCAGATGGTCCGTGACTCCCTCGAGGACGAGAAGGTGACCGCCTGAGCAGGCACCCGCACAGCGGGCCCCGGCCGTACCCGGCCGGGGCCCGATGCCGTCCGGCAGGAGTCAACTCCCTCAGCCGAGCGCCTGCTTGAGGTCCGCGATCAGGTCGTCGACAGCCTCGATGCCCACCGACAGGCGCACGAGGTCGCCCGGCACCTCCAGCGCCGAACCGACCACCGACGCGTGCGTCATCCGCCCGGGGTGCTCGATCAGCGACTCCACACCGCCCAGCGACTCGCCCAGTGTGAACAGCCCGGCCCGGTTGCAGACCTCGACCGCCGCGGCCTCTCCACCCTCGACGCGGAACGACACCATGCCGCCGAAGGCCCTCATCTGCTTCGCCGCGACCTCGTGGCCCGGGTGCTCCGGCAGGCCCGGGTACAAGACCTTGGTGACCTTCGGGTGCGTGGTCAGCATCTCCGCGATGCGCGTCGCGTTCTCGCTGTGCCGGTCCATGCGCACCGGGAGCGTCTTGATGCCCCGCAGCACCAGCCACGCGTCGAACGGGCCGGCCACGGCGCCCATCGCGTTCTGGTGGAACGCCAGCTCCTCGCCCAGGTCCGCGTCGGCCGCGATCAGCGCACCGCCCACGACGTCCGAGTGCCCGCCCATGTACTTGGTCAGGGAGTGCACGACGACATCCGCGCCGAGAGCGATCGGCTGCTGGAGGTAGGGGCTCGCGAACGTGTTGTCGACGACGAGCTTCGCGCCCGCCGTACGCGCCACCTCGGCGACCGCAGCGATGTCGGTGATGCCGAGCAGCGGGTTCGACGGGGTCTCGGCCCAGATCACCTTCGTACGGTCGTTGACCGCGTCCCGCACCGCCGCCGGGTCCGAGGTGTCCGCCACCGAGAAGTCCACACCCCAGCGCTCGACGACCTTGGCGAACAGCCGGAACGTGCCGCCGTAGGCGTCGTTCGGGATCACCACATGCGCGCCGGGGTTCAGCAGCGTGCGCAGCAGGCAGTCCTCCGCCGCGAGCCCGGACGCGAAGGCGAGACCGCGCCGGCCGCCCTCGATCGCCGCGAGGTTCTCCTCCAGCGCGGTACGGGTCGGGTTCGCGCTGCGGCTGTACTCGTAACCGCCGCGCAGGCCGCCCACGCCGTCCTGCTTGTAGGTGGAGACCTGGTAGATCGGCGGCACGACGGCGCCGGTCAGCGGGTCGGCGGTGTTGCCCGCATGGATGGCGCGGGTCTCGAAGCTGTGCAAGGTGTGGTCGTCGCTCATGAGGACCGAGCGTAGTCCCGCGACGGGCGGTACGCGGCCCGGGGCGTACGGACTCCTGCGCGACCGGCCGGAGCCCACCCTGGCCGGTCGGCACGGCCGGCGCGTCCGGGACAATGAAGCCATGGAGATTCTCTGGTTCCTGATCGCGATGTGCATGCTGGCCGCGGTCATCGGCCCCGTCCTCAGGCGCCGCAGCGCAGGCATCCGGCTCGCCCGCCCCGGCTCGCCCGACGCCGCCGACCCGGACAACTACGGCTTCCTGCGCCAGGAGCAGCTGGACGTGCGCCTGCCCGGACCGGACCAGGACCTCCTCGACGTACTCGACGTCGTCCAGCGCACCCAGGACTGGCGGGCCGCCGCCCAGCTGCTCGCCGGCACGCCCAAGGAAGGCGAGGTGCGCTGGCAGCGCGTCCAGGCGTTCGCCGGCGCCGCGTCCCTGGAGCTCCAGCAGCAGCCCGGCACGGGCGGCGCGTGGCTGCGCGCCTGGCGTGCGGAGTCGCCCAAGGACGCGGGCGGCGCACAGGTGCACGCCGAGTTCCTCGTCCAGCAGGCGTGGCGCTCGTCGGCCGCGGGCACGGACGACTTCCGGATCATCCTGGAGGAGGCCAGGTCCGTGTGCGCCGGGGCCGCGCTGCTTGCCCCCGGCGACCCGGTCCCGTACATCGTCGATCTGGCCGTCGCCCGCGGTCTGGGCGACTCGCAGGAACAGTTCGACCAGTTGTGGGCGAAGGTCATCGACCGCGCGCCGAACCACATGGGCGCGCACCTCGCCGCGCTGCACTACCTGTGCGAGAAGTGGCACGGCTCCCGCGAGGAGGCCGACCACTTCGCGATGACCGCGGCGGCCCGCGCCCCGCAGGGCTCGCTGCTGGCGGCGCTGCCGCTGTTCGCGGTGTACGAGCACCTGCCCGAGCTCAACCTGGTCAGCGGCTTCTACCAGAGCGCGGTCGTCACCAAGGCGGTGGAAGGCGCGCTCTACGCGGTGCACTCGGCCCGCCCCGACGACCCGATGCTCGCGCACGTACGCCACCTGCTCGTGATGTTCCTGGTCCGCTCCGAGCGCTGGGCCGAGGCGATGAACCAGCTGGTCCACGTGGACGGCCACGTGGGCGCCCTGCCGTGGACGCACAGCAGCGACCCGGCGGCCGAGTACACGGTCTACCGCGCCCTCGCGGTGGCCGGCTACGAGGCGAACGGCGGCAGCCCGGCGACGCTTCCGCACTGAGGTCGGGGCGCGACGGAATTCCCGGTGGCACCGGGACGTTGTCCCCGGTGCCGTCACCGTGAAGGAGAACCAGCCATGCTCTTCGGCCGTACGCCCGTGCTGCCCACTCCGGAGCAGGCCCTCAAGGGCCGCCCCGACCCGTCCTTCACCGTCCCCGACCGCCACACGGTCCTCGGCAACCCCCTCCTCGGCCCCTACCCCGAGGGCCTGGAGGTCGCGGACTTCGCCCTGGGCTGCTTCTGGGGCGCGGAGCGCAAGTTCTGGCAGACGAAGGGCGTGTGGACGACCCTCGTCGGCTACCAGGGCGGATTCACGCCGAACCCGACGTACGAAGAGGCCTGCTCGGGCCTGACGGGCCACACGGAGGCGGTCCGGGTCGTGTTCGACCCGTCGGTCGTCTCGTACGAGCAGCTGCTGAAGCTGTTCTGGGAGTCCCACAACCCGACCCAGGGCTTCCGCCAGGGCAACGACGTCGGCACGCAGTACCGCTCGGCGATCTACACCCACTCCCCTGCCCAGGAGGCCACGGCCAAGGCGTCGCGCGAGGCGTACCAGAAGGTCCTGACGGGCTCGGGCCACGGCACGATCACGACGGAACTGCTCCCGGCCGAGGGCCGCCCGTTCTACCCGGCCGAGGCGTACCACCAGCAGTATCTCGACAAGAACCCGGGCGGCTACTGCGGCATCGGCGGGACGGGGGTCTCGTGCCCGATCGGAATCGCTCCGACCCCCGGAGCGCACTGACAAGTAGTGCGCGGCAGGACAACGCACCGTGGTGCTGATCCCGTGGACAGGCGCCGCGGCGAGCCGCCGCGCGGACGCCTGGGCCTTGGGCGTTCACTCGACACCAAGTCCCGGGCACATCACGCAGTTCCGCGAGAGCCGCGACGCACGCATCGCCCATCTCCACGTACGCCGTGCTGGTGGGCAGGGCAAGGTGTCGCCGCCTGGGAGGCTGCGGCCATCTGGGGCGACCGCGCCGTGACCGGCGCCGAGAAGGTGAGCACATGACACAGACACCCGTCTCGCCGTTTGGGACGTCACCGCTCGCAGAGGTGTGGGGAGAGAACGGTCCGACCCACTGTCTCACTCGAAACGGAGTGAGAAGTCGCGGCTTTCCGCACCGCATGTGAGGCTGAGTTCTGATCAGCGATCACCTCGGCCCGGCGTCTGCCGAGCGGGACCCTCGAAAGGAGTTGTGCCTCCATGATTCCCGTCACCGCGTCAGACGTGCGATTCGAGGCGTCTCTCGATCCGGGGCTGTCCCGATGGATGTGGCTCGTGAAATGGTTGCTCGCCATTCCGCACTACATCGTGCTGTTTTTCCTGTGGATCGGCTTCGTGCTGGTCACCGTCGTCGCGTTCTTCGCCATTCTGATAACCGGCCGGTATCCGCGGCCCCTCTTCGACTTCAATGTCGGCGTACTGCGCTGGAACTGGCGTGTCAGCTATTACGCCCATACGGCACTCGGCACCGACCGATACCCGCCGTTCACGCTCGCGGACGTGCCCGATTATCCGGCGCACTTCGACATCGCCTATCCCGAGCGTCTCTCCCGCGGTCTGGTCCTGGTGAAGTGGTGGCTGCTGGCGATTCCGCAGTATGTCGTCGTCGGAATTCTTGCCGGAGGCTGGGGAAATGACGAAGGCTGGCGCTACAGCGGACTGATTCCCTTTCTGTCGCTGGTCGCCGTGATCATCTTGGCGGTCAAGGCTCGTTATCCGGTGCACCTCTTCGACCTCCTGCTCGGTCTGGCCCGTTGGGTCGCCCGGGTCACCGCCTATGCCGCATTGCTGACCGACCAGTACCCGCCTTTCCGGCTCGACATGGGCGGCCGGGAGGCGGCACCGGCGACGACGGCCTGACTGGCCACCCAACCGCTGGGACGGGCCAAGAGCGGGGAGGTTCAGGCCGGAGCATGCCTGGTCCGGGCGCGGTCGTCCCAGCTCCGCTGTGTCGTACACGCCCGTGAGCGATTTCGGCCAAGCCTTGGCGGGACGGGCGTCTCGTGTCCGATCGTCCGGCGCGAAGGCCGAGGGGTGAGCCCCTCGCGCCGGACGTGAGGGCAAGGCTGGAGGCGACGCTGCTCCCGTGAGCGGAGCCCCGTGAGCAGTCGCCTGCGTGGCTGGAGTCCCGCTTCCTGAAGCGTTTCGCGGCAGTTCGCTACAGCGCGCCGTCCGGTCCGACGGCGGAGTGACACCCGGTACAGAGGGTCCGTTCGATCGGCCGGCTGTCGCGCAACGCTCCCTCGTTTCCGCAGCGCTCACAGACACGCTCACTGACAGCCGTGTGCTCGTGCACGAGCGCGTCGAGCCTGCCGGCCTCGTCAGCCGTCCAGTTCCCGCCTCGCTTCCACGATCACGGAAAGGCCTGAAAAACAAGAACTGCCCACTTCTGCTTCACAGCCAGCAGCTCGTACTCGGGAAACTCCGCAACAACGGCTTCATGACATCGGAGCACAAGGGGCCGCCACCCTGGCCCGACGTCGAAGCCGGCCGACGGCTCGCGAAAGTGTCGCCGCAGGGGTTCCAGTTCAGTCCGGCTTCACGCATGCCCTCTCTCCGTTGCCACCGGGCAGGGCGCCTGCCCCGCCCTTCCTTCCGTTGCCCGACCCAACGCCGCACAACTCACGAGCTGAAGTGGTGCTCACGCCGCCAGGCGGACCTCACCCTGGCGCGGCGCGGTGCTGGTGGTGCCGGGTGTGCGTCGCGTCGAGCTCGTCGGGCGGGTCAGCTCGGACTGCGTCAGTGTCAGCAGCTCCGCCAGCGTGAGACCGAGCGCTTTCGCCGCGGCCGCGAGGACCTCCGAGGAGGCCTCTTTGCGGCCGCGTTCCAGTTCGGAGAGGTACGGCATCGAGATCCGGGCGGCCTCGGCCACGTCCTTGAGGGTGCGCTCCTGGGCGAGGCGTTCGCGGCGCAGGGCGTCGCCGACGACGTGGCGCCACAGCGGCTCCTTGGGCGCGGGGGCCTGCGGGCGCGGGCGCAGGGGGATGACGCGGGCTCGGTTCGGCGTGTGGCTGCTCACCGGCCCAGGGTAGGAGCGGCCTGCGGGACGGGTCCGGCGTTGCGCCCCCTGCGAAATCCGGTGCCCACAGATGGGACGGGCGCCCGGCTCACGCGCTGTCGGTGCGCGGCTGAAACGCCGACTGGGCGTGGAAGGCGGGCGTCTGCTCTATGACGGGACGGCGGCGGCTGCCGCGGACCGGAAGCAGCCGGACCGCCAGGCGGTCCACAGGAGCGAGTGCACGTCTCCAGGCCGGGGTGCCCGGATGCCGCTCGGCGCGGATCGTGCCCGGCCGTCTACCCGGCCTCGGCCTTTCGGCAGCGCATCATGCCACGGCCTGGTTTTCCCGCAGCAGGGCCGCGGTGCGGGCGGCGTCGCAGCCGGGGGCGACGCCGTCGACGAGGACCACCTCGCCCGCCATGTGGCGCGTGCGCAGCGGGATGAGGCCCTGGTAGGCGGCGGACTCGTACCAGTCGTGTGCCTCGTTCATGCCCGGGAAGCCGATGATGACGAGAACGCCGGGCCAGGCGCCCTCGCGGATCTCGTCGGTCGCGCCGTGGAGGAGGAAACGGCCACCGAAGGGGTCGAGGGTCGACTGGATGCGCTCCATGCAGGCGAACACGTCGTTGTCGAGACGGGCGGCGGGGAGCAGGTGGCCGGCGGCGTAAGCGGTCATGGTGCCCTCGCGGGTTCGGGGCGGTGCGGCGCGGTGCAGTTCCTCGATCCTGCCGGGGGCGGCGGCGCCTGGCGATTACCTGCGAGGTGACCGCCAGGCCCTGCCCCGCGCCCGACCAGCGGGCACGTGCGCTGTGCGTCAGATCGTCGCCGTGTCGATCACGAACCGGTAGCGCACGTCGCTCGCGAGTACCCGTTCGTACGCCTCGTTGATCTGGTCCGCCCTGATCAGTTCGATCTCCGCGCCGAACCCGTGCTCCGCGCAGAAGTCGAGCATTTCCTGAGTCTCGCGGATGCCGCCGATCATGGAGCCCGCGAGCGTCTTGCGGCCGCCGATGACGGAGAACAGGTTGAGGGAGATCGGCTCCTCGGGCGCTCCGACGTTCACCATCGCGCCGTCGGTCTTCAGCAGGCCCAGGTACTTGCCGAACGGCAGCGGCGCGGACACGGTCGACACGATGAGGTCGAAGGTGCCGGCCAGCGCCTCGAACGTCGCGTCGTCGCTGGTGGCGTAGTAGTGATCGGCACCCAGCCTGAGGCCGTCGTCCTTCTTGCGCAGCGTCTGGGACAGCACGGTCACCTCGGCGCCGAGCGCGTTCGCGATCTTGACGCCCATGTGGCCGAGGCCGCCGAGGCCGACGATGGCGACCTTCTTGCCGGGTCCCGCGTTCCAGTGGCGCAGCGGCGAGTAGAGGGTGATGCCGGCGCAGAGCAGCGGCGCGGCCTCGTCGAGCGCCAGACCGTCGGGGATGCGGACGGTGTAGTTCTCGTCGACGACGATACGGGTGGAGTAGCCGCCGTAGGTGGGCTCCCCGTTCTTGTCGAGGGCGTTGTACGTGCCGGTCCCACCCCGGGTGCAGTACTGCTCCAGACCCTGCCGGCAGTATTCGCACTCGCGGCAGGAATCGACGAAGCAGCCGACTCCGACCCGGTCGCCCACCGCGAACTTGGTGACCCCGGGCCCGACCTCGGTGACGATGCCGGCGATCTCGTGGCCGGGCACCATCGGGTAGATGCCCTGGCCCCAGCCGTCGCGGGCCTGGTGGATGTCGGAGTGGCAGATGCCCGCGTACATGATGTCGATCAGGACGTCGTGCTTACCGACGGCGCGGCGGGGGACGGTCGTGCGCTCCAGCGGGGCGCCCGCTGCGGGAGCGGCGTATGCGGGGACGGTGGAAGCGTTCGTGGTCATGGCGTCGAGCCTGGCCGACGGGAGGCTTTCCACCCAGCCCCCTGGTGTGCCTACGTCCGCTGTACCTACCACTGGCAGGGACAGGCTCGTCCCTCCGGGCTCTCCGTGCGACCCGGAATACTTGCTGTATGGATCAGCGTGCCGAGCTCAGTGAATTCCTCCGGTCCAGGCGGGCCCGCCTGAAGCCGGCGGACGTCGGGCTGCCCGATTTCGGGCGCCATCGGCGGGTGCCGGGGCTGCGCCGCGAGGAGCTGGCGCAGCTGGCCGGGGTGTCCGTCGCGTACTACACGCGTCTGGAACAGGGCAACGGCCAGAACGTGTCCACCGAGGTACTGGACTCGATCGCCCGCGCGCTGCGCCTGACGGACACGGAGCACGCGCATCTGACCCATCTGGCCAAGCCGAAGGCGAAGAAGAAGCGGGCGGCCGCGGCCCGGCCGCAGAAGGTCCGGCCTCAGCTCCAGCATCTGATCGACGCGATGGAGACGGTGCCCGCGCTGTTCCTCGGGCGGCGGCTGGAGATCCTCGCGTGGAACCGCATGGCCCGCGCGCTGCTCGGCGACTTCGCCGCGATGGAGCCGGAGGAGCGCAACATGGCCCGGCTCATCTTCCTCGACCCCAACGCACGTGCGCTGTACCTCGACTGGGAGTGCAAGGCGATCGAGGTGGTGAGCGTGCTGCGACTGTGCGCCGGCTGCTATCCGGACGATCCGCAGCTGTCGGCGCTGGTGGGCGAGCTGTCGGTCAAGAGCGATGATTTCCGCTCGCTGTGGGCGGCGCACACGGTGCAGGACAAGGGCCACGGCAGCAAGCGGCTGCACCATCCGCTGGTCGGTGAGATGACGCTGGCGTTCGAGACGCTGAGGTTCCCCGACGACCACGACCTGTCGCTGGTCACGTACCACGCCGAGCCGGGCAGCCGCTCCGCGGAGTCGTTGCGGCTGCTGTCCGGCTGGGGCGTGGACGAGGTGGCGAACGCGGACGTGCGGTGAGTCGCGGCAGGCCGGCTACAGCGTTGCCTGGAAGTACGCGACGGTCCGTTCGCGCCGGTAGCCGAGGCGTTCGTTGACGGCCAGCATGGGGCCGTTCTCGTCCGCGACGGTCGTGCCGATCTCCCGTACGCCGGGACGCGCGGCGGCCAGCACCCCCATCATGTGGCGCTTGACGGCGATGCCGAGACCGCGGCCGCGGTGGGCGGGGACGACGACGGTGTCGTACTGCAGCGCCCGGGTGTCCGAGGGATCGCGCAGGACGAGCTCGGTGTAGGCGGCGACGGTCTGCTCGGCGGGCGGGCCGTGGAGGACCGCCGCGGACAGGATGACGCCGCCGCGGTCCTCGACCACCTGCGCCGCGGCGCGGACCCGTGCGGCGTCCCAGGCGGGGGCGGCCTGGTCCATGTCGCCGGTCGGCGCGTCCTGCATGGCGTTGTGGGCCTCGGCGAACGCGTCGGCCAGCGCGTCGGGCACCACGCCGGTCCAGTGGGCGAGGGCGTAGCCGTCGGGCAGGGCGGGCGGGAGGGGGCGGGCGGCGAGCGCGTCGGGGACGTTCTGCACGTACCAGGCGAGCTGGAGGGCGTTGTCGAAGCCGAGGCGGCGGGCGAACGTCTCGCCGTGACCGCCGAGTTCCACGGCGGCGGACACGGACGTCCGCTTGTCCGCGGCGAGTTCGGCGTGCGCGGCCTTCCACAGCCGTGCGCCGGTGCCGCGGTTCCTGGCGCGTGGGTGCACGGCGAGGACGTCGAGGAAGGCGGTGTGCCGGTTGACGGCGTCGTCGAACAGGACGAGGGTAGCCACGCCGTCGTACGAGCCGTCGGCGGCCACGGCGGCGAGATGGACGGCACGGGTGCGTGGGCCGGGGAAGCGGAGCTTGCCCGCGCTCTCCGCCCGGCCGGGCGGGGGCACGGCGGCGGGCAGGTCATGCGAGTGGGCGGTGCGGACGACCTCGTACCACGCGTCGACGACATGGTCGGCGGGCGCGGAGGGCAGGCGTGTGACGGTCATCCGTCGGACGCTATGGTCCGGGGCGGCTCGCCGCAGGTGAATTTACATCGGACGCCGGAGGGGGCGCGCGGAGGCGCGGGAGCACCGGGAGCCCCGGGAGCGCTGGAGACAAGCGCGCCGAGCGCCGGCCAGGCACCGGACCCCGGCCGCGAACCGAGGCGCGCCCGCTGCCGGCCAGGCGTCAGAGCGGCCAGGCGCGCAGGCGCCGGAGGCCCGCCGGAGGCCCGCCGGAGGCCCGCCGGAGGCCCGCCGGAGGCCCGCCGGATACTGCGGCCGTCGCGTACCGGCCACGGGCCGAGAACCGGAGCACACGCTTCCGGGCCAGCCTCCGCCCTCGCCACGCATCACGGCTCCGGCCCAGGCGCGGCCCCGCCGGATAGCGGCCGCCGCCAGGCAGCGGCACCCAGCCGCGAGCCGGAGCACACGCTGCCGGCCAAGCACCAGGACCCGCCATGCACCGGAGCCACCAGGCGTGCAGGCGACGCCCGGGGTCTGCCGCCGCCAGGCACCAACCCGGCCACGAACCGGAGCGCCGACCACCGGGCCAGGCACCGGACCGGGTCGCGAACCGAAGCACCCACCGCCGCCAGGCCCGCCCCGCGAACCGAAGCGCGGGCCGCCCGGGCCAGGCACCCCCCGCCGCAGCCCACGCGAAAGCGGCGGCCCCCGTCTCCGGGTGCCGCCGCTTGTCGGGCTTGCGCGGGGTGGATCAGACGGCGGAGCCGGCCTTCCACTGCGCCCAGTCCAGGTTCCAGCCGTTCAGACCGTTGTCCGGCTTGATGGTGGTGTCCTTGGAGTTCTTCACGATCACGACGTCGCCGATGAGCGAGTTGTTGTAGAACCAGGCGGCGGGCTGCTTGGGGTCCTTCGCGCCCTTGACGTCGTTCAGACCCACGCAGCCGTGACTGGTGTTGGCGCTGCCGAAGACGGAGTCGGCGCCCCAGTAGTTGCCGTGGATGAACGTGCCCGACGTGGACAGCCGCATGGCGTGCGGGACGTCCTTGATGTCGTACTCGCCCTTGCCGTCGTCGTCGGTGAAGCCGACCGTTGCGCCGTTCATCCGGGTCTCCTTGAACTTCTCGGAGATCACCATCTGACCGTTGTACGTCGGGTTCTCCGGCGAGCCGGCGGAGATCGGGATGGTCTTGACGGTTTTGCCGTCCTGCGTGACCGTCATGGTCTTGCTGGCGGCGTCGACCGTGGAGACCTGGTTGCGGCCGATCGTGAAGGTGACCGTCTTCTGCTGGACACCGAAGACGCCGTCGGCGCCCTCGACGCCGTCCAGCTCGAGCTTCAGGGTGACGGTCGAGCCCTCGGCCCAGTACTGCTCGGGGCGGAAGTCCAGACGCTGGCTGTTGAACCAGTGGCCGACGACCTCCTGGCCGCTGCTGGAGGTGACGGTGATGCCGGACTGAACGGCCTTGCGGTCGGTGATCGCCTTGTTGAAGTTGATCGAGACCGGCATGCCGACGCCGACGGTGGAGCCGTCCTCGGGCGTGAAGTTCCCGATGAAGCTGTTGGCCGGCGAGACGGTGGTGAAGGAGGAGTTCTCGTGGGCCTCCAGGCCCGCGGCGTCCTTCGCCGTCGCGGCGATCTTGTACGTGGTGGAGCGCTCCAGCTGGCCGTCCGGCTGCCAGCTCTTGCCGTCGGAGGAGAGGGTGCCCGCGACCGCCGTGCCGTCCGCGGTGGTCATGGTGACCGCGGTCAGGGTGCCGTCGCTGACGGTGACCTTCGCGGCGTTGTTGATGCTGGCGTTCGTCGAGCCGTTCTTCGGCGAGATCGTTATTCGGGCCTTGGAGACTTCCTTGGCCGCCGCCTCGTCGACCTCGGCCTGTGACGCCTTCGAGCGCTCGGCGCTGCCCGCTCCCTTGTCCCCGCCCCCGTCATTGCACGCGGAAAGCACCAGCACGCCGCCGAGCACAGCGGATACGGCCATCAGGCCCTTGCGCCGCTTGCTGTCCGTCATCACACGCTTCTCCATCGTTCCCGATTCCCCTGACCCTCTTCCATGGAAACCCCCATCTCGGGGCATCCGGTTCCCCATCCCAAGAGATGTGGGAAATACCACTGCCTGGCGGCGTGGCCCCCTGCGCCCACCTCACCGAAGTGATCGACGCTCCATCCGCCCCGACGGTTGCAGCGTTCCCACCGATTCGGCACGGAAATTTCGGGCTCCCGGTTCGCCTGCCCGGCGAACCGGGAGCCGAAGCGCGTCATCCCACCGAAGTCGGCGGCCGTGCCCTCCATGACAGGTCTCCGCTCCCTCTCCCATCATCCCTCGCTCCGGAGCCCGCCCCGTACACGCCCTGCCCGTTCCGGCCACCCGCGCCTACTCCCCCCTGCCGCCGCCGTCGCCCCCGCCTTCGTCCCCGTCCGCGTCGTCATCGCCGTCATCGTCGTCCTCGTCATCGTCGCCCTCGTACTCGTCGCGGATGCCGTCGAAGTCGTCGTCGAGGTCCCACTCCTGCGCCTCGGGGTCGTACTCGACCTGCTCGCTGCTCCAGGACGCCTGCGCCAGCTCCACGCCGGGCACCTCGGCGACGAGGTCGAACGGGTCGACGAGGTACGCCAGGGCCTCCGCCTCGTCCTCGCGCACCGCGGACTGCGCGTGCGAACGCTCCTCGTCCGGCATGAACTCGTCGGCCGCGATCCGCTCCAGGGCCGCTCCGGTCAGGGCTTCGGTGTCCTCGATCTCCAGCACCAGTTCCACCCGCAGCCGCACAAACCGTGATGTCTCAGAAGTCGTCATGGAGCGGAGCGTAGGGTGCCCGGCCCCTCGGCTTTCCCGCGACCCGCTGCTTTCACTAGCATCAGCCCACCCGGCCAATTCGAGGATGCCTCAAGGGGGATCGAGTCCGTGTCCGTCGCACGTCGACCGCTGCTGACCGCCACTGCCGCAGGGACTTTGCTGTGTGCGCTGTGGTTCGTCCCCTCGGCGAACGCCACCGCCGAGAAACAGGCCGCACAGCAGTCCGGCGCCGCGTCGCAAACCGCCCAGGCGACCCTGGGCGGGCTGGAGACCTCGGGCGGCCAGGAACTCCGGCTCGCGGAGACAGGCAGTGTGGACACCACGCCGTATGTGATCGGCGGGACGGCCTTCCTGGCGATCGGCGCCGGTTTCGTGGCGTACTCGATACGCAGGCGCGGCGAGTACGCCGTCTGAGACCCGGTCCTCGCCGAAGGGGCCGCCCCGCCGTCATCGGCGGGGCGGCCCCTTGGCGTGGGTGTCGAGCCCGCGGCTCGCGTGGCGTCAGGCCAGCGGCCCCGTGACGGGCTCCACGGCCGCGACCAGCTTGCCCTCCCGTACGAACGCCTCCGCGGCCTCCAGGTCAGGTGCCAGGAAGCGGTCCGGGCCGGGTCCTTCGACGCCGGCCGCGCGAAGCGCTTCGATGGCCGCCTGCGAGGCGGGGGCCGGGGTGAGGCCGCGGCGCAGCTCGATGGCGCGGGTCGCCGCGTACAGCTCGACGGCGATGATGCGCGTCAGATTGCCGACGGCGGTACGCAGCTTGCGGGCGGCGGACCAGCCCATCGAGACGTGGTCCTCCTGCATGGCGGAGGACGGGATGGAGTCGGCGGACGCCGGGACGGCGAGCCGCTTCATCTCGCTGACCAGTGCGGCCTGCGTGTACTGGGCGATCATCAGGCCCGAGTCGACGCCCGCGTCGTCGGCGAGGAACGGCGGCAGGCCGTGGGAGCGGTTCTTGTCGAGGAGCCGGTCGGTGCGGCGCTCGGCGATGGAGCCGAGGTCGGCGGCGGCGACGGCGAGGAAGTCCAGGACATAGGCGACGGGCGCGCCGTGGAAGTTGCCGTTGGACTCCACGCGGCCATCGGGCAGGACGACCGGGTTGTCGACGGCCGAGGCCAGCTCGCGGTCGGCGACGAGGCGGGCGTGCGTCATGGTGTCGCGGCCCGCGCCCGCGACCTGCGGGGCGCAGCGCACCGAGTACGCGTCCTGGACGCGGGGCGCCTCCTCCTCCTGGAAGTGGCCGGTGAGGCCGGATCCCTTGAGGACGGCCAGCATGTTCGCCGCGGCGGCGCCCTGGCCGGGATGGGGGCGGATGGCGTGCAGCTCGGGCGCGAGGACCTTCTCGGTGCCGAGCAGGGCCTCCAGCGTCAGCGCTGCGGTGATGTCGGCGGACTTGTAGAGGCGGTCGAGGTCGGCGAGGGCCATGATCAGCATGCCGAGCATGCCGTCGGTGCCGTTGAGGAGGGCGAGGCCCTCCTTCTCGCGGAGCTCGACGGGCGCGATGCCGTGCTCGGCGAGCAGTTCTCCGGCGGGGCGCACAGTGCCGTCGGGGCCCTCCGCGTCACCCTCGCCCATCAAGGTGAGCGCGCAGTGGGACAGTGGCGCGAGGTCGCCGGAGCAGCCGAGGGAGCCGTATTCGTGGACGACGGGGGTGATGCCCGCGTTCAGCACGTCCGCCATGGTCTGCGCGACTTCGGGGCGAACGCCGGTGCGGCCGGAGCAGACGGTCTTCAGTCGCAGGAACATCAGTGCCCGCACGACCTCGCGCTCGACCCGGGGACCCATACCGGCGGCGTGCGAGCGGACGATGTTGCGCTGCAGCTGGGCGCGGAGCTCGGGGCTGATGTGCCGGGTGGCGAGGGCACCGAATCCGGTGGAGACCCCGTAGACGGGCTCGGGCTTCGCGGCCAGGGCGTCCACGATGGAGCGGGCCTCGGCGAGGGCGGCGCGGGCTTCGTCGGAGAGCTCGATGCGGGCACCCTCGCGGGCCACGGCGATGACGTCATCGGCGGTGGTACCGGACATCCCCACCACGACTGTTTGCATATCCATATTCAGCAGCGTACGGACTGAATCCCAACCTGTCACCCGTCCGGCCCCGGCCCGCCCCTTACCGCCCTCACCCGCTCATGGCTCGCTCCAGGGCTCCTGCGCCTCCGCGTCCTCCTCCGGGCGCGCGTCGCGGAAGCGGCGGCGGTCCCGCGGGGAGCGCGGCGGGCTGTCGGCGAGCCGCATGACGACGCCGTCCCGGCCCGCGACCACGGGCCGCGGCGACCGGGCCGCCTTCGCCCGGTACTGGGCGGCGTCCGCCAGCCGGAACAGCCGGCGGCCCGAGCGCACCTGACCGATCGGATCGCCGGTGGACGCAACCCCGCACGCGACCCCCGCCCCGAGCTCCAACTCGGCTGCCCTCACGCACAGTTCGTCGGCGGCCTTGACGACCTCGTCGGCCGAGGGGCCCACGGTCACCAGACAGAACTCGTCACCGCCCAGGCGCGCAGCGAGGGCGCCCGGCAGCATCGCCCCGCAACGGGAGAGCACCGAGCCGAAGCGCTCCAGCAAACGGTCGCCGACCTCGTGCCCGAGTGTGTCGTTGACCTGCTTGAGGCCATTGAGGTCACAGACCACGAGACTGACGACCGAGCCGTCCGTGCGGTGGCTCTCCAGCGCCTCGTCCAAGCGGGTGTCGACGGCGCGCCGGTTGGCGAGACCGGTCAGCGGATCCGTGAAGGCGAGCCTGCGCACCTCCTCCAGCCGCTCGGTCTGCGCGATGCCGGCGGCCACGACCGAGGCGAGCACGGTCGCGAAGTCGGCGTCCTCGCGGTCGAAGACGGGCGCGTCGAGCGGCCGCGCCACATACAGCTCGCCCCAGGCGCGGCCGTGCAGCACGATCGGGGCCACGACGCAACAGCCGCGCCGCCGCCGGCGCAGGGCGGCGACCCTCTGGTGGCAGTAGCCGTGCCCGTTGGTCGCGGGGCCCTCGGCGGTCTCCACCCAGGCGTCGGGCTCACCGCCGCCCGCCCACTGCTCGTGCAGGAACTCGGTGATCTCCGGGAAGCGGTTCACCGGATACGTCTCCGACTCCGGGAACTCCTCCTCCCCCTCGGCCCGTTGCCCGGCGTTGACCAGCACCTTGAGCCGGCCCCGCTCGCGCTCCCACACGGAGAGCGCGGCGAAGGTGCCGTCCAGTGCGACGCAGGCGCCCAGGGCCGCCGCCCGCCAGGACTCGCGCGGTGTGTGGGCGGCCGCCATCGCCTGCGCCAGCGCCACCACGGAACGCAACCGCCGATCCTCAGCCATCTCCCCAGCTTAGGGAGGTTTCGACCGATTCGATCCGTTGGCGCGGGGTCACTCACCGGGCCAGACCGGTCACTCGCCGGGCCGGGTGGAGTCCCCCGCGGGCCAGACCGATCACTCGCCGGGCCAGGCGGGCTTCCGCTTCTCGTTGAACGCGGCGACGCCCTCGGCCCGGTCACCGGAGAAGGCCGTCGCCCGCCAGGCGGCGTCCTCGACCTCCAGCCCGGCCCGCAGGTCGAGCCCCTGCCCGAGCCGCATGACCTTCTTGGCGTTGCGCAGGCCCACCGGCGAGTTGACGGCGATCCGCGCGGCGAGCGCGAGGGCCTCGGTGCGGGCGTCCTCCGCGAGCACGTCCACGAGCCCCAACTCCCGTGCCTCCCCGGCCTCCACGCGCCGCGCGGTGAACACCAGCTCGGCGGCCCGCGCGGCCCCGACCCGGCGAGGCAGCAGCTGGGTCCCGCCGCCGCCGGGGATGACGCCCACGGAGACCTCGGGCAGACCCACCACGGCGGTCGCGTCGGCCACGATCACGTCGCAGGAGAGCGCGAGCTCGAAACCGCCGCCGAGGGCGAAGCCGTGCACGGCGGCGACGGTGGGCATGGGCAGCTCCAGCACGCCGGTGTACGCCCCGCGGGCGGTGGGACGCTGGCGCACGAGGTCGGCGTCCGAGAAGGAGTTGCGCTCCTTGAGGTCGGCGCCGACGCAGAAGGCGCGGTCGTTGCTGGAGGTCAGCACGGTGACCCGGACCCCCCGGTCGGCCGCCAGCGCCTCACAGGCGGCGCCGAGGGAGACGGCCATGTCGGTGGACACGGCGTTCATGGCCTTCGGCCGGTCGAGAACGAGCTCGGCGACGTGCCCCTGCTCGTGCCTGCGGACGACGACGTACTCCCCGAAGCGCTGCTCGGACTCCGACATGACAGCCACCCTCCCGGTTAACGATGGTTCACGTGGCCCTCACTCTACGGGCGGCCCACGCGGCCCCGACCCCGGGTCGCAGGACAGCGGTCAGGTCGCCGGACAGCGGTCAAGCGCGCCGGGAGAGGAGCCAGGGCTCGACCACGCCCAGGCCGCGGACCGGCCGCTGCCACATCGGCTGCAGCCCGTACCGGTACGGCAGCGGCTCCTCGCTCTCCTTCTCCGCCTCTGCCGCCTCGGCTTCCGACTGCGGCGCGTCCCCCGTCCTGATCAGCTCCTCGGCGAAGGCCCCGTCCACGAGCACCGCGTCCTTCGGCGCTATCGACGTCAGCCGGCTCGCCAGGTTCACCGTCGTACCGAAGACGTCGCCCATCCGGGTCGTGACCGTCCCGAAGGCGATGCCCACCCGCAGGGCCGGCATCGTCTCGTCCTGGGTCATGGCGTCGATGAGCCGCAGAGCGATCTCGGCCGCCGTGCGCGCCTCGTCCGCCGCGTACAGGACCTCGTCGCCGAGGGTCTTGATGAGGCGACCGCCGTGCGCCGCGACCAGGTCGGCGCAGGTGGTCTCGAAGGACTCGACGAGCTCGCCCAGTTCCTCCTCCTCCAGCCGGCGGGTCAGCCGGGTGAAGCCGACGAGGTCCGCGAAGCCGACGGCCAGGCGGCGGTCGACCATCTCCTCGTCGTCGGCCGCCTGCACGACCCGGCCGGTGGCCGCGGCGAGCTGGCGCCGCCAGACGTAGACGAGGAACTCCTCCAGTTCGGGCAGGAGCAGCTCGACGAGCGGATAGGTGACCTCGGTGCGGGTCATGCCGGGCTCGGGGGGCTCGGTCAGGCCCTCCAGAAAGGAGTCGATCTGCCATTCGGCCAGCCGGGCGGTGGTCTGCCCGGTGGACCGGGCCACCTGCACGGCCATCGGCTCGCTGAGCAGGCCCGCCTCGACGAGACCGGCCAGCCGCCGCAGGGCCAGTACGTCGGCCTCGGTGAGCGCCTTGGCCTGACCGATGTCGGCGAAGCCCATCGCCCGCCAGAATCGGGAGGCCAGCTCCATGGAGACACCCGCGGTCCGGGCGGCCTGGAAGGCCGTGTAGCGCCGCTCCGCGCCGAGAATCAGCTGTTCGAGGCGGATCGCCAGCGGGTCGTCGGTCGGCTCCGCGGTGTGGTCGACCTCGTGGTGCGGCGTCGGATGCACCGAGCCGGAGCCCGTACCCGAGCCCGTTTCACCATCGCCCGCGCCGCGATCGCCCGCGCCGGAAGTGGTGTCGTCGACGGTCACCACCCGCCTCCTGCCCGTTCCCTGCGCACTGCCCTGCCGATCTGTCGCTCGATCGCCTCAACGATACGGCAGGTGTGCCCCAGCTCACGTCCCGACGACGGACCCGATGCACGGCCGCGCCCGCTCCGGCGGGGCCGCCGATACGCGACCGCGGCCGCGGGCGCGGGGCCGCCTGGTCCGCGTGACCGGTACCGGAGCCGCGCGTGCACCCGGCCCGCCCGGCCTCGGGCGGGCCGCCGGACGGGGAGCAGCCGTTTTCAGTCGGACCACCGCACGGCCCGCCGGAGTGCCAGGGCCCGCGTAACCGGTCCACCGGGCCCCGCGCAGGCCGCCCGGCCGGGCCCGCTCGGGCACCGTGGACACCGCTCGGACCCGCAGCGCCGGCCGCCGGGGCGTCGGATCCGTTGACCGGGCCGCCGGGCCGCCGGGCCCCATGACCCGGGTACCCGGGGCCGCGTCACCGGGGTACGTGGCCCCATAAGGGGCTGGACCGCGTACCGGTCCGCCGGGGCACCGCGGCACGCCGCTCGGCCCGCCGGGGTCGGCCGAGCCCGCCCCCGCCCGGGGTCGGGCGACCGCCGCCCCACCCGCGGGGCACCCGTTCCGGTCCCGCCGTCCCACGTCCTGGACGCGGTGCCGCCGGAGCTCGACGGCCTGGTGATGCGCTCGCTCGCGAAGGACCCGGACGACCGGTTCCAGAGCGCCGAGGACATGCGCGGACTCGTCCAGTAC
>NZ_JAGGOJ010000006.1:60546-91536 GCF_018614575.1 Streptomyces sp. ISL-10 | reverse complement strand
ACCGCCAACATTCTTAAGGACTGCCCGATTCGCGGCCAGCGTACGGGCCCCGATCTCTCGCCCCATGGCAGCTCCAGCCCAAAGCCGCTACACCGACCTCAGTCGCAGCGCTGCTACATGGAGGCCAATACGGCGCCAGCCTCAGCGATGAAATGGGCCATTGCCTCCTCAAGCTTCTCCGCTTCCTGCGATTGTGCCGCCCAGAGGTCATCGTCTGATGCCGGCGTACTCTCCATGAGGATTTGCTGCTGTCTGTACCAGAGCTCCTCAAATGCATCAGACATACCGGCTGCGAGCCGTTGCAACTTCGTGTCTGCGATGAGCGTGAGGTGAGTCCTGTGTGTGAAGAGCGCTCTTACTGCGGCATTCAGCTCGTCTTCTGCCTCGGCTTTCAACTCCTCCGACTGGGCTATGGCCGCCTTCCCAAGTGCGGCAAGCTCCAGCCGGGCCCTACTGATCGCCTCAAGACATTGCGCACAGACTTCCCGCAGCAGTTGTTCCCGTCGTGTGACGCGCTGCT
Organism: Streptomyces sp. ISL-10; assembly: GCF_018614575.1. Taxonomy (GTDB): domain Bacteria; phylum Actinomycetota; class Actinomycetes; order Streptomycetales; family Streptomycetaceae; genus Streptomyces. The sequence continues at coordinate 91,016 of NZ_JAGGOJ010000006.1, read as the reverse complement.
CGCGTGCTTGATGCACCAGCTGCGTCCTCATCGCCAGCCACGTCATGGTCCCCGTGAGCATGCTTGCCGCAAGTGCGGACCCAGCAGAGATCACCGCAACTGCCGTCTCGCCCGGCATGCTTCCCCCTCCTGCGCTGTGCCCCTCCCGTGCCCGAGCCATCGGGAAATCACGGGAAACAGCGGACCGTCACGGCGTCCGGTCATGTGAACGGCCCCCAACCAACTACCCAGGTCAGGGGCCGTTCATCTGCGGTGGGTGTGGGATTTGAACCCACGGTGACATCGCTGCCACGACAGTTTTCAAGACCGATGCGGTCTTAACCCGGCCATCGAGACTCCACCGACCTACGCGCTACGGCCACAGAGGAATATGAGTCCGCCCTCGCTGCCTTGCACACCCTGTCCCGCGGATGCAGTGCGTTACGCTCCGCGCCACGAAGCTGTCTGTTCATGTCAGGCAGGATGTGCGTTTCTCAACCTGTCGCCGGGTAGACGGTCAGGTCCTGGTCCAAGCCGCCGTACTCGTTCACAGCGCGCAGGAATCCCTCGTCGTAGGTCCCGCGGTCCTTGCCGGTGGAGGCATCAAGTATGACGTAGCCGTTCCCGGCGACGTGGCCGTAGACGGCTCCGTGCCAAGTGGTGAGAAACGTGGGAACCTTGCGCGCCGGGTCGTCGTCGGACATTCTCCACAGCACCTTGTGCGTGCGGGCGTCCAGGGCGGCGAGGGAGCCCTCACCCTCGCACACGACCACCGAGCGCTGGTCATACACGCAGCCGAGGCCAGAGATCGCGGCGGAGGAGTCTTTCGTCATGCCGGACGGAAGCTTGCCCGTGCCGGTGTCGAGCAGCTCAAAGTCACTGGGGTTCTCCTTGAACTCCACGTTGACCTCGGCAGAGAACAGGCCGGCGCCCACGCGCTCGATTTTCAGCCCGTACAGGTTGCGGGAATCCTTCCAGCGCACGGCTCCGTCGGAGGCTGATCGGCCCACGATGCCGATGCCTCCGTCATCGGCGAACCACCTTTCGGAGTCGATCTGCGCGGCGTCGGGAAGCTGCGCACCGACGACGGTCCCACTTTCGAGGGCTGCGGCCCCGAAGTCGTCCTGCCGCCAATTGACCTGATGGCTATTCAGGTCGACGCCATAGGTGATGGCGCTCCTGGTCTCGCCGTTCCCGTCTTCGGGGGTGGTCCGGACGGTGACGACGGCCGTCCCACTCTCCGCACCGACGACGGTCGGAGTGGAGTCGTCGACGAAGGACTCTCCGGCTGGGACCGGCAGTTCGGCCGTCCACGACACTTTGCCAGTGTCCGCATCCACCGCCCGCAGATGGGCGGATGACACATCGGCGGTCGTACCCGAGCCCGGGGTGTATGCCTGATAGGCGAACAGTGCCAATGTCCGTCCGCTCTGCTGCGCCAGGACCGGCGGCGCGTCGTCCTTCAGCCGGAAGCGCTCTTCCACACCGGTGGACATGCCATCGGGGCCTGAGACGGTCCACAGCTTGCTTCCGGTCCTGGTGTTGTACGCCTCAAGGCCGTCATCATTGAGGAGATACGCGGTGGTGCCTCGCAATGCGACCTCTGCGTTGGCGTTCTCGTCGGCGGACAGCTTCACGCCCTTGCCGAACTTGCGCGGAGGGTCGTACGCCTTCGTGCTGGGGCCGGCGCCCTGGCCCGAAGGCTTGCCCCCTTCCGGCGAACCGCTGGAGCAACCCGTGAGTAAGGTCATGGTGGCTGCCGCGGCGAGCACCAGACTCGCGGCCGGCCGATGCGCAACGCGCACTGGAGTCCCCCGTTTCACTGCCATCGCTTCAACAACATCAACTCCGCGGCATCCTAGACCGTGTACTACATGGCGGTCGCTCGTGTTCAACGGATGGCGTCTTGGATGCGTTTGATGCTGATCTCCACGGGCGCCAGGGATCCTCGCCCCGGCGACTTTCGCTACCCCGTGGTCACTGACATCCACGGCTGACATCAACGCCAGTGGATAGCAACGGTGACGAACGGTCACCAGCAGCATCGTTGCCCGTGCTGACCGCAGGCATGAGGGCTGTCCGGTCGAACTCCTAAAGCGGGTGTCGCAGGTTCGAATCCTGCCGGGGGCACGAGAAAGTACCAGATAATAGGACATGTCGACCCTCCGTGAGTGCCACGGAGGGTCGTTTTTGTACCTGCTCGGGAACGAGGTGGGAACGACACGATGAGTGACTCAGGGTAACTTTGCGTCTATCAAGCTGCGGGACCTTGAGCAGTTTTGCCATGCCCTGTGAGGTACTACTGCCCTGGCAGACTGCATTTGGGGCGATGTTGAGCGACGTCGTAGTCGGCAGCAGGACGATTCACGGACCGTCGCCCCGCCGCGGGCTACACAAACTGCCGCCTTCCGGCCTTGGCACATGAACCCGGCCTTGTCTTCGACGGCGTAGCCAAGCCCCGCTCCGCGCGTCACGGCTCGCAGACCGATGCCGAGGGTGGCGCAGTTCGGACGTGGCCGGCCTGGGGGGATAGCGCGACGATCCCCCGTCCGAGATGCCGAGAACGCCTACCGCAGCCTCGACGACTTCGCAAGCCGCCCGGCGCAGGCCGTCCTGGGTGATGACTTCCGAAACGGAGACGGTCTGCCACGGCGCACCGCCATCACGGCCTTCCTACCGGAGAGGTGATCGCCTCTCCGGACATCTGACAATTGCGCGTCATTGTCCGGGAGTTGGCCCGTGAGGTGCGTTTCCGGACGCCGCTTCAGCCCAGCGCGGAGGGAAGCGCCACCGGCAGGGGGAAAACACCGCCCGCGGTGACTTCCGCGACGTGTACGCCGACGTGCGCGCCCCGCTCCTCTACCTGGCCGACCGTGGCCCTGAGGGAGATCGGCGCCCGACCGGCCTGGCGGAGGGAGGCCCTGCTGTTCGCCGTATGGCCGGGCTCCTGGCGAAGCGACTTGTTCTGGGGCCTTCGGTGCCGCGTTCAAGTGCGGCGGCTGCGACTGCGGCGATCCCTTCTGGGGGTGGGCAGCCGGGCGTCCGTACCGCGTCCGCGCGGCCCGCGGACCGTCGCCGACCTGCTCGACGTGGCCATGGACAAGGTGTGTGCCCATCCCGTCCGCCGATACGGCGCGTCGCGAAGCCGCTCCGGGGCGGGGCCGCCGCGCGTTCCCTTGAGGCGGGCATGGTTCGCGCGGTACTGGCGGGCAGGCAGCGGGGGCCGGTGCGGCGCGCGCGCCCTGGCCAACGCCGGGCGCCCGCATGAAAGGAACACTCTCGAATAAGTCCAGACATAATAAGCGCACCTATCCATACAGGGGGTGCGCAGTGGATAAACCCGCCGAGATGTTCGACCGCGACTTCGAGTGGGGCGAGCTGACCCGCTTCGCCGCCCTGCCCGGACCGCGCGCCACCCTCGGCGTGGTCTCCGGCCGCCGGCGCCAGGGCAAGAGCTTCCTCCTGGACGCCGTCACACGGGCAAGCGGCGGCTTCATGTTCACCGCCACCGAGACCACCGAAGCCGACGCCCTGCGCCAGTTCGGCGAAGCCCTCGCCCGCCACCGCAGCCAGCCCACCCCGTTCCGCTTCGCCCACTGGGACGAGGCGGTCACCGAGCTCATGCGCATCGCCGACAGGGGCGGCCCCACCGTCGCGGTCATCGACGAATTCCCCTTCCTCGCCAAGGCCTCCCCCGCCCTCCCCTCGATCATCCAGCGCGCCCTCGACCCCGCCGCCCAGCACACCAACACCCCCGTACGGCTCCTACTGTGCGGCTCCGCACTGTCCTTCATGGGCGGACTACTCGCCGGCAACGCCCCGCTGCGCGGCCGCGCCGGCCTGGAACTCGTCGTCCCCACCCTGGACTTCCGCCTCGCCTCCGAGTTCTGGGAGATCACCGACCCGCACACCGCACTGCTCACCCACGCCATCGTCGGCGGCACCCCCGCCTACCGCCGCGAGTTCACCCAGGGCGACGCCCCCGCCGGGCCCTACGACTTCGACGCCTGGGCACCCGCGCCGTCCTCAATCCCGCCCGTCCACTCTTCCGCGAGGCCCGCTACCTGCTCGCAGAGGAACCCGAACTCCACGACACCGCGCTCTACCACTCCGTCCTGGCCGCCATCGCCGCCGGCAACGCCGCACGCGGCGGCATCGCCGACTACCTCGGCCGCAAGTCCACCGACCTCGCCCACCCGCTCAGCGTCCTCCAGGACGTCGGCATGATCACCCACGAGGCCGACGCCTTCCGCCGCAACCGCTCCGCCTACCGCATCGCCGAACCTCTCATCGCCTTCTACCACGCGGTCATGCGCCCCGCTGGGGTGATCTGGAACGCCCCGGACGCGCCCCCGCCGTCTGGCGCCGCGCCCAGTCCACCTTCCGCAGCAAGGTTGTCGGCCCGCACTTCGAACAGGTCTGCCGCGAATGGGCCCGCTGGCACGCGTCCCCCGCAACCCACGGCGGGCAGGTCACAAGGGTCGCCAGCGGGACCGTCAACGATCCTGCCGCGAAGACCAGCCACGAAGTCGACGTCGCGGTCCATGGCGAGACCGACAGCGGCCGCGAAACACTACTCGCCATCGGCGAAGCCAAATGGAACGACATCATGGGAAAGGTCCACCTCGAACGTCTCCAGCACATCCGTGCTCTCCTCACCGCGCGCGGCGCCGCCACCGACGTCACCCGGCTGCATTGCTACAGCGGCACCGGCTTCACCGACGAACTGCGCCACCTCGCCGAGAACGACCCCGCCGTCCAGCTGATCGATCCAGTTCGCCTCTACCACGGCGACTGACCCGGTCGCAGTCACCGCCCCTGTACCGGGAACATGACCTCCACTGTTACCGGCGTCCCGGAGAGCCTCAGCTCACGCCCGTTCCCGGATGCTGACCTGCGAAAACGGCCACCGGCTCAACTCCCAGGCCAAGGGAGCAAGCCTGTTGGCCCTCCCCAAGCATCTGCGGTACTCGCTTGATCCCGACCGGGCCACGGACTACGGAGACCTATCTGCCAACTCTCGGAGACCGTGCCCAGGCGATCAAGTTGGGCCGGGCCGGGCTTCTCCGCATCGTCGGGCTCGGGCTCCGCTCCGGGCGCGGTGTTCTCGGAGGTGGCGCGGGCACGCGGTACGAGCCGGGCTGCGGCCTCGGCGAATGCCAGGTCCGTCTCAGGAAGCAGACTCGCCACCACCGCAGGACAAGGTCGCTACCGAAGACACCACCAACGCCGGCAAGGAGCCCGTCTGGTTCTCCGGCTCCGAACTCGCCCCCGACCTGTCCTTCTCCAAGATCCGAGCGCGCTTGGAGAACATCGCCCCGCAGCCCGCTGGGCAGCCGGGCCGGCGCAGGCCCGACCCCTGGCACCAGGCCACCGCCGCCGAAATGAGCGGCCCAGCCAGCTCATACAGATAGTGCAATATCACACGTCACGTTTCAGACAGCTGTATGAGGCGGGGTGCTAGGGGGTCTGCCAGAGTGTCCGTCACAGCGTGGACCAGCACAGAGACCTGGGGTTTTGAGGGTCCGTCAACTCCTGACGGGCCGGTGTGCGGGTGCAGGGGCCTGCGCAGGAGACCAGGGCCACCGCACGCCGGCACCGTCGACTCGGTCCAGGGGTGCCCTCGGACGACGTCGTGCCGGTGCGGTGCGTCTCCCGCTGAGTTTTTCTCGGGCCGGCCCGCCCCCTCGGCTGCCGGCTGTATGCGATTGAGGAGCAGTGCGTGACCGATTCGATTCAGGAGGCGGTTATGGCCGAAGAGCAAGACGAGAACAAGAGGCGGAAGAACGGGCTGCTCCGAAAGGTGAGCGACGAACTCGCCGAGAACATGAGGCAGGGGTGGGCGGACACCGAGCGGCACGACCTCGAACCCATCCCGCAGGCGGCGCACACCGCGCGCCGCCGCGCGGAGCTCTCGGCCCGCTTCCCCGGTGAGCTGCTGGTGATCCCCGCCGGCAACCCGAAGGTGCGCTCCAACGACACGGACTACCCGTTCCGGGCCTCCTCCGACTACGTCTACCTGACGGGCGACCAGTCCCAGGACGCCACGCTGGTCCTGGAGCCCCGTCAGGACGGCACGCACCAGGCGATCGCATACCTGCGCAACCGCTCCGACCGCGAGAACGGCGAGTTCTGGCTCGACTACCACGGCGAGCTCTGGGACGGCCGCCGCAACAGCCTCCCGGAGAACGAGCAGCTCCTCGGCCTGCCCTGCCGTGATGTCCGCACGCTGACCGAGCGGCTCGGCACGGCCACCGGCCCGATCCGCCTGCTGCGTGGCTACGACGCGGGCGTCGACGCCGCGCTGAACGACAAGGTGACTGCCGAGCGCGACAACGCGTTCCGCGTCGCGCTCTCCGAAATGCGCCTGATCAAGGACGAGTTCGAGATCACCGACCTTCGCCTGGCCTGCGACGCCACCGCCCGTGGCTTCGAGGACGTCGTGCGTATCCTCGGCACCGACACGCCGACGCTCGAGCGCGCCATCGAGGGCACGTTCTGGATGCGCGCGCGGATCGAGGGCAACGACGTCGGCTACGCGTCGGTCTGCGCCTCGGGGCGGCACGCCACAACCCTGCACTGGGTCCGGAACGACGGTGATGCCCGTCCCGGCGACCTCCTGCTGCTCGACGCCGGAGTGGAGACCCGCAACCTCTACACCGCCGATGTCACCCGCACCCTGCCCGTCGACGGCAGCTTCACGCCGATCCAGCGCAAGGTCTACGACGCGGTGTTCGCGGCGCAGGAGGCCGGCATCGCCGCGGTCAAGCCCGGTGCCAAGTACCGGGACTTCCATCACGCCGCCCAGCGGGTCCTGGCCGAGCACCTCGCCGCCTGGGGCCTGTTCGGCGACCGGTCGGTCGACGAGGCCTACGAACTCGGACTGCACCGTCGCTGGACCCTGGCCGGCACCGGCCACATGATCGGCCTGGACGTGCACGACTGCGCCAAGGCCCGTACCGAGATGTACGTGGAAGGCACGCTGGAAGCGGGCATGGTGCTCACCGTCGAGCCAGGCCTCTACTTCCAGTCCGACGACCTGACGGCTCCTGAGGAGCTGCGCGGCATCGGCATACGGATCGAGGACGACATCCTGGTGACCGCGGAGGGCAACCAGAACCTCTCTGCCCGTCTGCCCCGTACCGCGGACGACGTCGAGGCCTGGATGGCCCGGCTCCGGGGCTGACACCGGCCGCCGCAGCCCGTACGCCGGGTCGCGGCGGCCTGTGGCCGACCGCATCGCTCGGTGCGGTCGGCCGCGGCTTGCATCAGTTGATTCATACGCGAAAGCGGAACCGCCACACGATGGGGGCGTGCGATGGAACGGCAGGATGGCTCGCGCGGCGTGCGAAGTCACGATCGTGAAGTACCGGCCGCGGTGGCCGAGTCCTTTCGGCGCGGATGGGAAGACACGAGCCTGAAGCTGCCGCTCGTGTCCGGAGCGGAGTACGCCGCCAAGCGGCGAGCGGCGCTGTCCGCGCGGTTTCCCGGGGAACGGATCGTCGTCCCGTCGGGCGGCCTCAAGGTCCGGAGCAACGACTTCGACTACCCGTTCCGGCCGCACTCCGCGTTCGTCCATCTCACCGCCGAGCAGGGGACGCAGGCAGTCCCCGACAGCGTCCTCGTCTTCGAACCGACCGGCACCGGGCACTCGGTCACCCTGTTCACCCGGCCACGGTCACCGCGCGACGGCGGGCCGAACGGCGCAGAGTTCTACAGCGACCGGCGGCACGGCGAGTTCTGGGTCGGCCGGCGCCGGATGCTTTCGGAAACCGCCGACGCCCTCGGCGTCGAGGCCGCCTCGCGCGACGACCTGGAACGCGCCCTCGGCGGGAACGTCCCGACCCGGGCCGTGCTCGGCGAGGACGCACTCGTCGACGCGCTGGTACCGCCGGACCGCGGGACCGAGGCCGAACTGCTCACTTTCCTGTCGGAGTTGCGACTGGTCAAGGACGAGTGGGAGGTCCAGCAGCTGCGTGCCGCCGTAGGGCACACGGTCGCCGGGTTCCACGACGTCGCCGGCGAGCTGCGCCACGCCACGAGCCTCGCGCGGGGGGAGCGCTGGATCGAGGGCACTTTCAACCGGCGTGCCCGGATGGAAGGTTACGGCCTGGGCTTCGAGACCATCGCCGGGGCCGGCTCCCACGCGTGCGTCCTGCACTGGATGCACAACGACGGCCCGGTGCGGGACGGGGACCTGCTCCTGCTGGACGCCGGTGTCGAGGCCGACTCCTTCTACACCGGCGACGTCACCCGGACGCTGCCGGTCAGCGGACGCTTCACCGACGTGCAGCGCCGCGTCTACGACCTGGTGTTCGCCGCCCAGTCGGCGGGTATCGCCGCGCTGCGGCCCGGCGCCAGGTTCGGCGACTTCCACGACGCCGCGATGCGTGTCATCGCCGAAGGACTCGACGGCTGGGGCCTGCGTCCCGACGTCGAGGCGGCTCCCGACGCCAGCCTGTACCGGCGGTACACCGTCTGCGGCTCGGGCCACATGCTTGGCCTGGACTGCCACGACTGCGCCAGTGCCCGCCGCGACGCCTACCTGGACGGCGTGCTGGAGGCCGGCCACGTCCTCACCGTCGAGCCCGGCCTGTACTTCCAGCCCGACGATCTGACCGTCCCAGAGGAGCTGCGCGGCATCGGCGTCCGTATCGAGGACGACTTCGTCATCACGGCCGACGGCGCCCAGTGCCTGTCTTCGGGCCTGCCGCGCAGCGCGGACGAGGTCGAGGCGTGGACGGCGGCATTGCGGTGACGGCGCGCCACCCCCTGGTGGCCCAGGTCTGCGGACAGCTGCGGGAGGCGGGTGCGGTGGCGGTGGTCGGGCCCACCGGGTTCGGCAAGTCCGCGGTGCTGGAGGCCGTGTGCACGGCCTGGCAGGCGGCCGGGGACCCCGTGGTCCGGCTCAGCTCGGCCCCCGCCGACGCACACGTCCCCTACGTACCGCTGGTGGATCTGTTCACCGTCTGCCCTGCCGAGGTGCGAGGCGAATTGTCGGAGCTCCAGCGCTCGGCGATCGACTGGGTGCTGCGCCGCGTCACGGGGCCCGAGCCCGACCCCGCGACCCTGCGCGTCACGGTCCTGTCCTGCCTTCAGGCGTGGGGGCGCAAGGCCCGGCTGCTGCTGACCGCCGACGACGTGCACTGGTGGGGACCAGGCAGTCTGGACGTCTTCGGATTCGCCGCGCGGCGCAGCCGCGGCAGCGTGTCACTGCTGGCGGCGCTGCGGCCGGACGGGCCGCCGTCGCACGACGTCCTCGGCAGTGGTGCGGTCGAGATCACGGTCCCCACGCTCACCCCACAGGAGTCGACGGCCATCGTGCGGTCCTTCGGGATCCCGCTGCGGGCAGCCGGTCGCATCCACACGGCGGCGGGGGGCAACCCGCGCCTGGTCTCGGACATCGCCGCCGGGGTGGCCCGTGCCGGGGGGGCGGCGGTACTGGACACCCAGCCGTTGGCCCCGCACGCGCGGAAGGCGCTGCGCGCCTGGCTGGCCGACCTGGCCGCTCCGGTGCACTGGGTGCTGCTCGTTGCGGCACTCGCGGCCGATCCGTCGCTCGACGCCGTCCGGCGTGCCGCCGGACCGCCCGCCGACGCGGCCCTGGCCGCCGCCGAGGCCGCCGGGCTGATCCACATGGCCGACGGTGCCGTGGACTTTCCGGCGCCGGTCGTACGGGAGGGCCTCGTCGCCGAGGCCAGCGGCGAGGCGGTGCGCCAGGCCCATCTCGCCCTGGCCGAGGCCATGGCCGAGCCCGACGACCGGACCTGGCACGAGGCGTCCGCCCTGGCGCTGGCCGAGATCCGGGAACACCTGGTCCCCGCGCTGGCCGCCGCCGCCGCTGCGGCGCGGGACCGTGGCGACCACGCCCGGGCCGCCGAATTCGGCCTGCTGGCGGTCGACCGGGCCGTCGGCGCCCAGCCCGAACTGCTGGTAGCAGCCGCCCGGGACGCCGAGGCTGCCGGGCGCTTCGACCTGGCCTGCACAGTCCTGGACCAGCTGGTCCGGGCCCGGACCCGGGCCCAGCCCGCGGTGCACGCCCGGGCCCGGCTCGCCGTGGTCGACGCCGCCGGGCGGGGCGCCGCGCTGCTGGAACACGTCGCGGCGCAGGCGCTGGCCGAGGCCACGGCGGCCGGCGAGCCGACGCTGGTCTCGGCGGCACATCTGCGTCTCGCCCGGAGCATGCAGATGAAACGGGGCTGCTCCGCCGAGGCCCTGGCGCACGCCCGCAACGCCGTGGAGTGGGCAGAGCGGGCCGACGACCCCGCGTCGCATGCTGCGGCCATGGCCCTGACCGCCCAGATCGAGCAGGGCCGGGGCTCGCCGAACCACGCCGTGAAGCTCCGACTCGCCCTGGGATCAGGCACGGCAGCCGCGGTCGGCCGACTCAACGATGATCCGCGGCGGGTCGCCGTCGGTTCCGCCTTGCTCGAGGACCGGCTGGACGAGGCCGGGCGGCTGCTCGACGAGCTGCGCCCGGCGGTGGGGGAGGCCGACCGCCCCGCCGATCTGCTCTGGCTGCTGGGCAGCAGCATCCGGATCCGCGCGCACAGCGGCGAAGGGCAGGTCGCTTGCGAGGAGGCGCGCCGGCTCATGTCCATGGCCCGCGATCTGGGCGCCTCCCCCGGCCCGCCTTGGTACGCGGCCGCGACCGCCGAACTCGCCGGCGGAACCCTGGAGCAGGCGCTCGCGTACGCGGAACTCGGCCTGTCGGCCTCGGAGGAGGAGGCCGACACCGTTTTCGCCGCGCGCTGCCTGCACCTGTCCGGCATGACGCGGCTGTTGCTACGGGACACCGGCGGTGCTCTGGCGGATCTGCTGAGGGTCCGGGATCTGGTACAGGACCTGGCCGTCGCGGATCCCGGGGTGATCCGCTATGAGGCCGACCTCGCCGAGGTCCTGGTCGCCGCCGGGGACCTGGAGGCCGCGACGCGGACCGTCGCCGGTGCCCGACGCCGGGCCGAGGAACTGGGACGGCGCGGAGTGCTGGCCTCGCTCGACCGCGCCGAGGCGCTGTGCCATACGGCAGCCGGCGAGTTCGGGGCGGCCGAGGACCTGCTCGTCCGTGCCCTCGACACCTTCGAACGGCTGGGATATCCGCTGGAGTGCGGCCGGGTACTGCTGGCCCACTCGTCCGCCGAACAGCGGCGCAGGCGCCCGGCGCGCTCCAGGGAACTGCGGGCGGCAGCCGAGGCGGTGTTCCACAAGGCGGGCGCGCCGCTGTGGGAGCCGGGCCGACCAGGGCGGACCAGGGCACCGGTCGGGCCCGCAGGTCTGACGGACGCGGAGAAACGTATCGCCGAACTGGTCACCGAAGGACACGCCAACCGCGATATCGCGGCCGCCCTGTACGTCAGCGTCAAGACCGTGGAGGCGGCGCTCACCCGGATCTACCGCAAGCTGGAGGTGCGGTCGCGGGTCCAGCTGATGGCGCTTGTCCACAAGGACGGGCACCGGCCGGGCCGGTGACCACGGCCGGTGGGCCGAAGACGGCAGGGAGCGCAGCGCCTGCGGGTTCCCCTGGCGGCCCGGCCCGGCCCGCCAGGGAGTGGTGGCCCCGTCGAGGTCGGGGTGAGTTCAGTCCGTGTGCCAGCCGACGGTGCCCAGGATGCTCGTACCCGCCGTGTCCTGTGCCGCGTCGGGCGGGGCGGGAACGTCGTAGCGAACCCCGCATCCGGTCATGCGTCCGCCCATGAACAGGGGGCCGAACACCGCACGTGTCGAGATACCCAGGTATTCGCCCCGCTCACAGTCGAGCACGTCTGCGCCGACCTCGGAACTGTGGACGGTCTCCTGCGCTATCCACGTGCCGGCCGACCTGGCCTTGGCGATGATGCCTTCCCAGGCGGACGCGCCGGTCCTGGAGCCGATGTGCACGTCGAAGTTCTGGTCTCCGTCGGAGCGCTTCAGGACGAAATCCTCCCGCCGGTTCATCAGCAGTTCGTCCAGCTTCCAGGACTCCCCCTGGTATTCGACGAGTTCCTCTCGAATCCCTCGCGACCAGGGGATGTACTGCCGAACGAAATCACGGTCCTGGTCGGTCATCCATTCCTGCCCCTTGGACAGCAGGGCGAAGAGCTGCTTGTTCGCCGCCTGGTAGGAACTCTGCGGTGTCAGAACCACGGAGCCGCACTTCCTGATCTTGAGCAGCGGACCGAGATCCCTTCCCGCGTCGATCCATTCCTGTGGCACCGTCCGCTCCAGCACCAGCGGGACGTCACCTCTGCGGGAGCCGATGGCGTCGATGAACTCGTCCGTCTCGAAGTACTCCGCCCTGATTCCTCCCTTCCGCAGGGAGTCGATCTCGATCTCGTAGTACCTCCGGCTCGCCTCCCCGACGCCGGTGAGAAAGACGTCGGGGAGGTAGCCGACGAGCGCCATGTGCGGGTCCAGGCCGAGGTCCCCGAGCACGGTACGCAGCATCTCGTTCCGTGCCTTCAGGGGATCCGCGAGCGTGAGGTGACCCGATGCCTCGTCGGGCAACAACTGCCGCCACAGCTCGTTGAGGAGGTGAAAGTACACCTGGCCGCCGGTGGACGAGCAGAAGTTGAACTCGATGAACTTCCAGCCGGATTCCGTGAGCATCACGTCCGGCCGCCCCATGACCGTCGCGTAGGTGCTCTCGAACTCCTCGTCCCCGTAGAAGGCCGTCAGCCGCTCGTCGAGGCCGAGGGCACGGTGCCGAGTCACGCAGTCGCTCCCCAGGCTCCGTACCGCCCGCCGCAGCAGGTCGGCGAGATATGCGGTCGCACTCTCCAGTTCGGCGCCGCGCGCGGCCGGGAGTACGACGGGCCCTGCCGGGGCGATCCGGTCGAACCAGAAGGTACGGAAACCCCGGAACTGATGATCGAACGCATTGAGCAGCAGACGGGGATCGGTCTCAGTGATCGTCTGCGGAGCCGTCGCGGTGTGTTCCACTTTCTACTCCTGGGAGATGGCTTGTGCCGACGGCAGAACGCCGTCCTTGCGGGTTCGCGGGCGCAGCAGTGCGACGTATCCGAGGGCGGCCAGTACGCCGGTGACCGCGCAGCCCGCCCACAGCGCATCCGTGCCGAAGGTGTCGATGATCAAGCCGCTCGTCAGCGGTGCCACGAAGCCGCCCAGGGACCAGGACAGGACCATCACGCCCTCGTAGCGACCGCGTGCGTGCGTCGGGGCCATCGCGGGGACCTGCGCCTCGCTGGTCGGCACGGAGACGATCTCGCCCAGGGTGTAGACGACCGCGGCGAGGCAGTACAGCAGCACGGTGTCGGCGCGTGCGTTGAGCACCGAGCTGAGCCCGACCAGCAACGCGCCCGCGGCCAGGACCCAGCCGGCGGCCCGGTTCTGTGTGAAGCGGGTGACGGCGAGCTGGAGAGCGATGATCACGACGCCGTTGACCCCGGCCACCATGCCGTACTGCGCGGTGGACAGGCCGGATTCAGCGGTGGACAACGGCAGCGCCACATGCCGCTGGGTGAAGACGACGACCACCAGCAGGTTCAGTCCGACCAGGCACATGAACCTGCGGTCGCGAAGCACTGTGGCCATCGACACGCGCGGATTCCCGGACCGCGCCGCCGGGGGCTCCGCGGGCCGGGTCTCGGGGATCTTCAGGAAGACGAGCACCGCGCACAGCACCGTGGTGGCGGCGTCCACCACGAACAGCGTCAGGTATCCGAAGGCGGCGAGCGCACCCGCCGACAGGGCGGAGAGGGAGAAACCGAGATTGAGAGCCCAATAGTTCAGCGAGTAGGCCCGCGGCCGGGACTCTTCCGGCACGATGTCCGCGAGCATCGCCCCTGTCGCGGGCTGCGACATCTTCAGTGTCACGCCCAGCGCGGTGGCCCACAGCGCGATCAGCGGGAGCTGCTCGGCGAGCCCCAGGGCCAGGGTGAAGGCGGCAGCGCCCAGTTGCCCGGTGAGCATGGTCGGCCGTCGCCCCCACCGGTCGCTCAGCGATCCGCCGATCAGCGATCCGAGTATCCCGCCGAGCCCGTACAGCGACACCATCAGGCCCGCCTGCGTGGCGGAGTACCCGCGCTCCACCGTGAGGTAGAGGGACAGGAACGGCATCACGAAGAGGGCGAACCGGTTCACCAGTGTCGAAGTCCACAACCACCAGAAGCCGCGCGGAAGTGGGAGACGCCTCCGGTCGTTCATGTACGTCCTTCTGCCGACGCGAGCCGTCGGCACAGCAGTTCCGGGAAGGTACGGTGCTCAGGGGCGGACATCGCGGGGCTCCCGGACCGTTCCGGGCCGGCGGCGCGGGGCGTGCCCGCCGTCTCCTGGCAGCACCGGCCGGGTGTCGCGCCGGCCGAACTCGGCCTCCAGCGCCATGCCCGCCCGGAACAGATCCGCCTCGCCGAACTTGCGCCCCACGAGCTGCACCCCGATCGGCAGGCCGTTCCCGGCGAACCCGAGCGGCAGGGACATGGCCGGGTGCCCGGTGACCGCGAAGGGGATGGTCTGCATGTCGTTGGCCAGCTGCGGCGGCGGCCAGTCGGTGCCGAAGTCGTCGAACCGGGCCGCGGTGGTCTGGCCGCAGGCCGTGATCAGCACATCGTGGCCGGCGAAAACCCGCCGGTCGAGCGCCGCGCTGAGCCGGCGGCGCACATCCCGCGCCCGTAGCAGATCACTCGCGCCGACCCCGGCCCCGGGCATCAGTTTCTGGTACGTATAACGGCCGAACGACCGAGGCGAACGGCGCAGGTTGTCCTCGTGCACGGCGAACCCCTCGGCCATCAGGATGACCCGGCCGCAGGCGTCGAACACCTCGTACGGCGGCAGTTCGCACTCCTTGACGATCGCGCCGAGCCCGTCGAGGTGGGCCAGGGCCCGCTCGATACCCTCGGTGATCTCCGGAAGGCTCGCCGGGTCCGAGGCGTACCAAGCCTTCGAGTATCCCACCCGCAGCCCCCGGACGTCCCCCGTCAGTGAGCCGAGGAAGTCCGGCGCCGGCGCCTGGTGGGTGCGCGCATCGCGGGGGTCGGGCCCCGCGACGGCCTGGAGCGCCGCAGCGGCGTCGGCCACCGTCCAGGCCAGCGGCCCGAAATGGTCCATGGTGGGAGCCAGCGGCGTGGCGCCGTACCCGGACACGCTGCCGTAGGTCGGCTTCAGACCGACCGCACCGCAGTGGAACGCCGGACCGCGCAGCGAGCCGGCGGTGTCGGATCCGAACGCGACGCGCACGAACCCGGCCGCCACGGCGACCCCCGCCCCCGAGGAGGAACCGCTGGGAATGTGCTCGCGGTGCCACGGGTTCCGTGCCGGCGGGAAGGGCAGGTCCGTGCTCGGCCCGCCGAACGCGAACTCGTAGGTGGCCAGCTTGCCCAACAGCACGGCGCCGCCGACCCGCAGCCGGGCCTCCACGGTGCTGTCCTCGGCGGCGACGTCCGCGACGGTCAGCCGCGAGTGGTTGGTGGTGGGAAGGCCCTCGGCCGCGAGGATGTCCTTCAGCGCGTACGGGATGCCGTGCAGCGGGCCGCGGTCGATGCCGTCGCGCAGCTCCCGGTCGGCCCGCGCCGCGCGTTGCAGCGCCCGGTCCCGGGTGACCAGGACGAAGGAGTGCAGCTGCGGGTCGTGCGCTTCGATCAGGCTCAGCGCGTGCTCCACCAGCTCCACCGAGGTGATCGTTCCGGCGCGCAGCAGCGCTCCGGTCTCCGCGACGGACAACTCGGCGAGGGCGCCGGGCCCCCAGGTGGGGTCGATGTCAGACATCCGTGATCTCCACTGTGCGCAGCAGGTCCGTCATCGCTCGCAGCGAGCGGTATCCGGCCAGGACGCCGGGCGCCAGATCCGGCGGCATCTCGATGCCGAGATGTTCGAGGGCGGAGGCGAACTCCCGGTCCGCGGTCTCGGGGATCCCGGCGTCGTACGACCCGGTCTCCTGGCCGGTGTTGGCCACGTACGGTCTTCCCTTCGGTGCGGTCAGCGGTGCGGGGGCGCCATCAGGTGGGCGCAGGTGATGAGGTCCAGTGCGGCGTGTCCGGTGGAGCTGAAGACGGTGGGGCGGCCGTCGAGGCCGGTGTGGCCGCCGGTTACCAGGGATTCCAGGCCGATCGCCGTGCGATGGATCTCGCCGGCCTCGGCGACGGCGATCTCGATGTCCTCGACGACGAGGGTCGCGGCGGCCAGCAGCGAGCGCGGCAGCTCCCGCGACTCGGTGGTGTGCGCGCCCATGCAGTTGAGGTGCACGTGCTCCGGCAGGTCCGCGGCGATCGGCAGCGGGTGCACGGACGTCGTCGCCGTGGAGACGACGTCCGCTCCCGAGGTGGCCTCCTCGGCGGACGCGCAGACCACGGCGCGGGCCAGGCCGGCGCCCCGGATCCGCTCGCACAGCGCCTCAGCGTGCGCGGTGGTGCGGGAGTGGACCCGCACCTCGGTGATCTCCCGCACCGCCGAGACACCGAGGTACTGCTGCCAGGCCTGCACCCCGGACCCGACGATGCCGAGGACCGCGCTGGAGCGGGCCGCGCAGTGGTCGGTGACCACGGCCGTCACCGCGGCACACTTGAGGTCGGTGACGGCCGCGCCGTCCAGCACGCCGAGGAGTTCCCCGCTCGTCGCCGAGAACACGGGGACCACGGAGGTCACCGTCGGCCCGGGCCCGTCGGTGATGGTCGCCGTCTTGTTGATGCACAGTCCGTGGTCGGCACTGACGGCGGGCATGGACAGGAACCTGGCACCCCGACCGTCGTCGACGACCTGCCGCAGCGGCACGGCCATCCGCCGGACCGCGCCGCTGCGCAGACTCTCCCGCATCAGCGCGGCCACAGCGGCAACGTCGCCCACCCCGTGCTCCGTACCGGCAAGGGTCATCCGAGCCCCGCCAGCACGTCCAGCAGATCGGTCGCGAACCGCTCGGTCAGCTCCGTCGGCATATCGCCCCGCAGCATCATCCGTACCCCTGCCTGGCCCTGCGGCACGATCGGGAAGAACATCGCGGAGCAGTAGTAGCCGCGTTGGTAGAGCTCGGTAGACAGCCGCACCGCCCGGTCGTTGTCACCGACGGTGACGAACTTGATGTGCGATCCGGTGCCACGCAAGTCGTGTCCGCGCAGCCGCTCGTCGAACAGCGCGATGTTCCGCGCGAGTTGCCGCTGGAGACGGCCGAGCTCCGGGCTGCGGTGGACCTCCAGGGCACCGAGCGTGGTACCGATCGCGGCGGTCCGCAGCCCCTGGGACCAGGCCAGCGGCCCCGACCGGTAGAGGAATTCCCATACCTCGCGGTCACCGACCATGGCGATGCCGCCGGTGCTGCCGAACGCCTTGGCGATCGAGGCGACGACGATCGTACGGGAGTCGAGGACGTCGAACGCCGTGCGCGCGTAGCCCTCGCCGCGCCCACCCACCGCCGACAGCGCGTGTGAGTCGTCGAGGTAGACGAACATGCCGTAACGGTCCTGGAGTTCCTTGATTCCCGTCAGGTCGGCCTGTCCCCCGGTCGAGTAGACGCCTTCGCCGACGTAGGCCACCCGCGGGTACCGCTTGCAGATGTCGCCGAGGTACTGCATGTCGTTGTGCGGACAGGTCAGCACCAGCGTCTCGTCGGCCAGGACCGGCTTGAGGAAGTTCATGGAGAAGTGCGCGAACCGGTCGAACACCACGACGAGGGGCTCGCCGTCGGTCAGATGCCCGGAGGCCAGCAGCGGCAGGATCGCCGCGCTCAGCACCCCGCAGGACACCGACGGCAGCACATGGGCGCCGAAGTACTCGGAAAGTTCCTCCTCCAGCCGATCCATGATTCCCAGACGGATCCGGAACTCGCCCATGGACAGCCCGGTGATCCGCTCCTCGGCCAGGGCGGCGCGCCCCGCCTCGATCACCGTGGGATGACTGTTGAGCCCCAGGTACGAGCAGGACGACAGGTTGGCGAACTCGTGCCCGGACCGGAGGTCTCGCAGCCGGTTCTGGCCGTCGACGGCCTCGACCACCAGACCGAGCATCCCGTGCTTGCGGGACAGGCCCCAGGCGGCCTCGCCGGCCGGGACCATCTTGCGGTTGTTGCGGTACCGGTACGGACCGGTGATGTCCTCGCCCATCACTCACCGACCGCCTGGGAACGGAGCCAGCCGCCGAGCCGGGCCACGGCCTCACGGGCCTTGGCGAGGCGCGCGTAGTGCAGATGCCATACGTGCACCATTCCGGGCCAGACCTCCAGCACAGCGGTGGACCCGGCGCGTCGCAGGCTGGTCGCGAACCGTTCCGCGTCACTGAGCAGGATCTCGCGGCTGCCCACCTGGAGGAGCACCGGCGGCAGACCGGTGAGTTCTCCGAACAGCGGGGACACGTAGGGGGTCGTCGGCGCGGTGCCCGCCAGGTACGACTCGGCGACCAGGGCCACGATGGGCTTGCTGAGCATGGGGTCTTCGTGTTCCAGGGTGCGGTAGCTCTCCCCGCTTCCGGTCAGGTCGGTCCACGGCGAGACGCACGCCGCCGCGGCCGGCAGCGGCAGCCCCGAGTCCCGCAGCTTCAGCAACGTCGCGAGGACCAGGCCACCGCCCGCCGAATCCCCCGCGAGGACCACGTCGGAGGCGGCCACCCCGTCGGCGAGGAGGCTCCGGTACGCGGCCACCGCGTCCTCGAGCGCCGCCGGATAGGGGTGCTCGGGGGCCCGCCGGTAGCCCACGAAGAACATCCGGCAGCGGGCCGCCCGGGCGATCTCCGCCACCATTCCGCCGTGGCTGCGCAGCGATCCGTAGACGTAGCCGCCGCCGTGCAGATAGAGCCCGATCCGGGAGCCCTCCGCGTTCGGCGGGGTCAGCAGGTGGCCGCCGTCGCGCTGTTCGACCTCGATGTCGCCGGCGATCGGCGTGCCCCACGCGTCGTAGAACTGCCGGGCCTCGTCGATGTCCTCGGGCCAGTCGTCCGCCGCGAGCGCCGCCAGGAGCGCCGCGAGCTCCGCGGCGTCACTCTCGGACATGACCGGCACGCCCGTCTCGGTGGCCGTCATCACCCCTCCGCCGTGCCCTGGGCACCGACCGGGTCGATACCGCGGTGGTAGCGCTCGCGCGCGGCCTCGTCCGGCACTTGCAGGCTGGGCTGGGGGATGTCCAGGCTGTAGTGGCGGTACCACTTCGCCAACTCGACGTCCTCGGCGAACTGGTACTCCAGATGCCGGATCGGGCGCCGCGCGGGCTTGGCCGGGTCGGCCGGGCGGGGCTCGGAGCCGGCATGCGCCAGCCCGCGGTCCACCTCGTTGAGCAGGACGACCATCACCAGGTCGGCGGACAGGTCGGCGTCCACCGCGGCGGCGTAACCGGCCAGGACCGGCTCGGCGTGCTCCTCCTTGACCGCTACGTTGAAGCTGTGCGGCATCAGCTCGATCAGGTCGGCCGGGGTCACCCCCGCTTCCTCGCAGTAGGCGCGGGTGTCGCAGACCACCGGGACACCGCCGACGATGTTGGTGTTGGGTCCGTAGATGTTCCCGACGAACGGCGTGGCGGCGTCGAAGTGCACGCACTTGGTCGTCAGGAACTCGCGCTCGGTGGTGTGGTCACCGTTCGGGGTGAAGTGCGTGTTCTTGTTGTAGCCGTCGACGTCCATGTCCGCGATGCGGTCGTAGTCCATCGTGACCGGGCTGAACCGGGCGACGTCCACCCGGTCGCCGAAGGCACGGAACTGCGACTCCAGGTAGTCGCGGGCCAGCGCGGCGTCCTGATCCTTGCGGACGTCCAGTCCGTGGCGTGCCAGCGTCTGGGCCACGCCGCGGCAGACGGCGACGCCGTCCCCTTCGGCCACCAGACGCACCAGTTCGGAGACGAGCTCCTCGCCCACCGCCCGCAGCCGGCCGTCGACCAGCTCGGTTTCGTAGGCGGAGACATCGATGATCACGTGCTGCGGGAGGGTCTTCACTGGGGTTCCCCGATCTCCAGGTGCGAGTGCGGATGCTGGGAGGTTGCGGCTTCGGGCGCGTGGAGTCGGAGCATGCGCTGGGCCCGAAGCACGAACGGCGGGGCAAGCACGCGGTCCTTCTCGACGGCGAAGCCGTAGGGCGTGGAGTTGTAGTCCTCGACCACACTCCGGTATTCGGCGATCTCGTTCGGGCCGACGGTGAACGTCTCGGCGATCACCTCGACCTGCCGGGGGTGGATGGCGGCCTTGCCGGTGAACCCGGCGTCCCGGGCCGCCCGGCACTGCGCCGCGACGACGGCGAGGTCGTGCAGTTCGAACGAGTTGGTGTCGATGGCGGGCACCCGGTACTTGGCCGCTGCGGCGCACAGCCGGGCCCGCGCGTGGTCGAGGTAGCTCTCGTTCTCGGCGTACAGCTCGGCCGTCAGGTCCGCCTGGCCGAAGCACAGGCCGTCGCTCACCGCGGCGATGGCAAAGGCGCTCTCGACGGAGTCGACGGTCTCGATGAAGCTGCAGATCTGCGGCGGTTTCGAGGTGCGCGCCAGCAGCGACCGGTAGATCGCCACGTCACCGGGGCCGGAAATCTTGGGGACGAAGATCACGTCGATCGGTACGCCGCCGACCGTGGCGTCCATATCGAGCAGCGCCCGCATGTCCTCCAGGCCGTCGGGCGTTGCGATGGTGTTCACCCGCATGCCGAGAGCGGGCAGGCCGGCCGCGGTCAGGTCCGCCTGCGCCAGCAGCGCGCGAGCCTCGGCCTTCTTGGCCGGATGGGTGGAGTCCTCCAGGTCCAGGACCAGCATGTCGGCGCGGACCCGGCCCGGCCGGGCCACCGACGCCAGCAGCAGCGCCGGGGTGTACAGCAGGCTCGCGTACGGTCTCATGGCGTACCCTCCCTCCCGAACAGCAGGTTCATCTTCTGGAGCGAGAAGTCCTCGTATCGGATCGGCTCGTACTTCGCGGGGCGGTCGGCCGTGAACTTCGGGAAGCACTCGATGACGGTGTCGTCGTTGGCCAGCTTGAAGAACACGATGGACTGTCGCTGCCGGTCGGCGAGCCGGACCCGGTGCGGCGTCGAGACGTACTCGTCGTTCGACCAACGGGCCATCAGGTCACCGATGTTGACGATGAAGCTGTCGCGTTCCTGTACCTCGATGTCCAGCCAGCGGCCGGTGCGGTCCTGGAGCTGGAGACCCGGGCCGTCCTGGGTGAGCAGCGTGATCAGTGTGCCGTCGGTGTGCTGCCCCATGCCCTGGTCGTTCAGGAACTCCGGGGCGACCCCGGGGTAAAGATGCGAGCGGAGCGAGTCGTTGGAGGTGTTCGTCCGGGTGGCGAAGAAGTCGCGCGGCAGGTCCAGGGCCAGGGCGAGCAGTTCGGCGATCCGGCCCGCCACGCTCTCGCAGGCCGCGAAGTACCGCTTCAGCGCCGCGCGCAGCTCGGCTCCGAGCTCGTCGGCGGGGAAGGGAAGTTCCTCGTCGTCGCGCAGGATCAGCCGCCCGGCGCTGAACTTCTCGACGTAGTCCGAGGGCATGCCCGGTTTGCCGGTGTATGCGTACGCGTTCTCGGACAGCAGGGCGCTGTAGCCGTACGGGCTGTAGTCGTTGTCGCCGCGCGCGGTGGAGGTGCGCATCGCGAACTCGCGCTTGGTTTCCGGCGGGAGTTCGAAGAAGCGCAGCGACGCGGCGTAGGCGTCGTCGAAGACCTCGGGGGCGATCCCGTGGCGGCGTACGACGAAGAACCCGGTCTGCCGGCACGCGTCGGAAATCTCGTCGGCGATCTTGCGCTCGGCGTCCGGATGCGCCGTTTCCAGGGTGATGACTGGGATCATCGGTCTGCCTCCAGACGGGGGACGAGAATCGTCCGTTCGAATTCGATCACCGTCACGTCGTGCTGGTTCCGGCCGACGGTGTGGACGGTCACGATGCCCTCGCCGGACCGCGTGCCGGACTCCCGCCGGGCGACGATGCGGGTCTGTGCGTAGAGCGTGTCGCCCACGAACACCGGGGCGGTCAGACGCACCTTGTCCCAGCCGAGGTTGGCTACGCACTTGGCACTGATGGTGGAAACCGTCATTCCGTTGACGATCCCGAAGGTGACCAGGCTCGACACCAGGATCCGGCCGAACTGGGTCTGCTCGGCGTAGACGGCGTCGATGTGCAACGGATGCTGGTTGAGGCAGAGCAGGGAGCTCCAGACGTTGTCGGTCATGGTGATCGTCCGGCCCGGCCGGTGCTCGATGACCTCACCGGGGACGAAGTCCTCATAGACCATGCCGCTGTCCTCCCGGTAGGTTCCGGGGCTGACGGCGACGAAAGACTTGCTCTTCACCGCTCTCCTTCGTGGATGCCGGCCCGATGCAGTGCGGACCTGGCCGATCTGTTCGCCGCGTCGGCTGCCGTGGCTGCCAGGCCGAGTCCCCAGAACGTGCGATCACCCGCCTCCAGCGCCACGAAGCAGGCAGTGGACTCACCGGCCGCGGCCGCCGTGCCGGTGACCTGGACCTGCGTGAACTCGACGCCGTGCGCGGCGGCGAGCTCCGCGACGACCTCGTCCGGATCCGCGCCGACCGGCGACGTGGCCGAGTCGTCGAGGCAGTAGGTCTCCTGGAACAGCTGCCAGATCTCGGCCGGATCCAGCTCCCGCCCCCTGGTGTCGGCGGCGTCCTGGACCACTGCCGCGAAGTCCCGTCGCAGTTCCGCCGGCAGGTCGAGTCCCCAGCCGGCCTTGAGTACATAGGCGATGCCGCCCTTGCCCGACTGGCTGTTGACCCGGATGATCGCCCGGTAGTCGCGGCCGACGTCCTTCGGGTCGATCGGCAGGTAGGGGACCTGCCAGGGAAGTTCACCGACGTTGCTGCCCTCGCGTTCGGCCCGGTCGGCCAGCGCTGCCAGGCCCTTGGCAATGGCATCCTGGTGGGTGCCGGAGAAGGCGGTGTACACCAGGTCCCCGGCGTAGGGGTGGCGGGGGTGCACCGGCAGGCGGTTGCAGTCCTCGACGATCTCGCGGACGGCGTCGATGTCGGAGATCTCCAGCTGGGGATCGACACCGCTGCTGAACAGGTTGAGCGCGAGCGTCACCAGGCAGACGTTGCCGGTGCGTTCGCCGTTGCCGAGCAGTGTGCCCTCGACCCGGTCGGCCCCGGCCAGCATCGCCAGCTCCGCCGACGCGACTGCGGTGCCCCGGTCGTTGTGCGGGTGCACCGACAGGATGATCGCGTCACGTCGGTCGAGGTTGCGGTCCATCCACTCCACCTGGTCGGCGAAGACGTGGGGCGAGTGGGTCTCCACCGTGGTCGGGAGGTTCAGCACCAGTGGCCGGTCGGGCGTGGCATCGACGACCTCCGCGACCCGGTTCGCGATCTCCAGCGCAAACTCCGGCTCGGTCAGGTTGAAGGTCTCCGGCGAGTATTCGAACCGGATGTCCGTCCTGGACTGTCGCTCCGCCAGCCGCACCAGCTGCTGCGCGCCGTCAACGGCCATGCGCAGAACCTCGTCCCGTGTCATGCCGAACACGACTTCGCGCCACAGACACGCCGTCGCGTGGCACAAATGCACCACGGTGCATTTGGCTCCGCGAATCGCATCGAAGGTCCGCTCGATGAGTTCGGGACGGGCCGGCGTGAAAACCGACACCGTCACGTCGTCCGGAATTCCCTCCTTGACGACCAACTCTCGCACGAAGTCGAAATCGTCGGCGCTGGCCGCCGGATATCCGATTTCGATATCCTTGAAACCCATCGCGACGAGCAGATCGAACATCCGCTTCTTCCGATGCGTGTCCATGGGGTCGGCCAGCGCCTGGTTTCCATCTCTCAGATCGACGGAGGCCCACACCGGAGCACGATCGAGCACTCGATCCGGCCACCGCCTTGACCAGCCGGAAGTGGGCGCCGGTTCGTTCCGCGCATAGCGGTGGAACGGCATGGACGACGGACGTTGCGGAATTCCCCGGAATCCCCCGGAAAAAGACGTTGATGAAGCCGTTTTGCGCACTTCCACGCTGCACCCTCTCGCTGTTCTCAGCACTTCGAGACTACGGACCGTCAGACTCGAGAGGGAAGTAGACCGTCCTCTATACCGGACCCTGGAATCTATCCAATTCGGACGCCGGTGCCGGTTCGCCGTAGTTCACGGTTGACGTTGATTCGGTGGCGGCTAGGATTTCGCAGCATTGACCGGCACGATCTGACCGACTCATGCGAAATGGCAGGCCCATGGCCGAATCGACCAGTCTCGACAACCCCGCGCAGGACGTGGGTGATGCGACTTTGCAGCCCGGACGCGTCCTCGCGGTGGCCTGCCTGGCGCACGGACTGATCGTCATCGACACCAGCATCGTCCACGTCGCGATCCCGGCGATCCGCGCCAGTCTCCACGCGACCCTTCCGACGATGCAGTTCGTCGTCACCGCGTACGTGGTCGTCATCGCCAGTCTGATGCTGGCCGGAGCCGCAGCGGTCGGACGGTTCGGCGCGGTGCCGATGTTCCGCCTCGGCGTCGTCCTGTTCGGGGTGACGTCGGTGCTGTGCGGCCTCGCTACCGACGGTGCCGTGCTCGTCGCCATGCGGGCGTCACAGGGCCTGGGAGCGGTACTGATCAT
The DNA here is from genome assembly GCF_018614575.1 of Streptomyces sp. ISL-10. GTDB lineage: Bacteria > Actinomycetota > Actinomycetes > Streptomycetales > Streptomycetaceae > Streptomyces. The sequence continues at coordinate 66,605 of NZ_JAGGOJ010000006.1, read as the reverse complement.
GCCCGCCACCCTGGTGATGCTCACCGACACCTACAGGGACCCGGGCAAGCGCGCCAAAGCCATATCCATCTGGTCGATGGTCGCCGGCAGTCCGGTCGCGTTCGGTCCCACTCTCGGGGGTGCCCTGGTCGAGACAATGGGCTGGCGGAGCATCTTCCTGATCAACGTGGTCGTCGTCCTGATCGTCCTGTGGCTGTCGGCGCGTCACATGCCCCGAGGCGAACCAGCCGCGCGGAAGGAGCCGCAGGACGTGCCGGGCCAGCTCCTTTCCATCCTCTTCCTCGGCGGCCTCGCGCTGGCGCTCGCCGAAGGACAGGACCTGGGATGGACCCGGCCACTGCCGGTGGCGGCATCGGTGACGGCCATGGTCGCGTTCGCCGCCTTCGTGGTCCGACAGCGCAGTTGTGCGTTCCCCACGATCCCGGGTGACCTGTTCCGGGCCCCGGGGTTCCGCGGGTTCCTCACGGTCGGCCTGCTGCTCTTCGTCGGCTACAACGGGCTGATGTTCACGCTCAGCGTGTTCCTCCAACAGGTACGCGGCTACAGCCCGGTCACCACCGGGCTGTTGTTCCTGTCCTCCGCGCTGCCGATCACCTTCATGCCGCTGGTCGCCGGACGCGTCGAGGCCAGGTTCGGCGCCCGTAAGGTGCTGGGCGCCGGGATCCTGCTGTCCCTGTTCGGCGGGATACTGCTGGCCGCCGTCGGCAGCCGGGCCCCGGTCGGTACCTGCCTCGGGCTCACCTTCATCGGACTCGGCTTCGGCCTGGCGACCGTGCCCCAGATCACCCTGGTCATGGGGACGGCCCCGGCACACCGCTCGGCCATCGCCAGCGGACTGATGTCGGCGGGCCGGTCGACGGGATCCCTAATCGGTGTCGCCCTGCTGGGCGGTCTCCAGTCCGGAAACGGCATCGCCGCCCCGGCGTTCGCCGCCGTCGTCGTCTACGCGCTCATGGCGCTGGCCGCTTTTCTCGGCGGCCGGAGGCTGCCCGCCGACTCCGCCTAGGGGCATCCATGTCGGCGAAGAACAGCCTCCCCGGCGACATCGGTTCATCGCACTCCTCACATACCGGAGCACTCATGTCTGAGCATCTGGCGGGTTACGACGCCGTGTCCAGGATGGCGGCACTGCACGCGAACGACCCCGAATTCGCCCGGGCAGCTCCGTCGCCGGACGTCGCCGAGGACATCCGTCTCCGCGACGGCAGCCTCGTCGGCACCATCGCGGCCGCCATGCACGGATACGCGGACCGGCCGGCGCTCGCACGCAGGGCCGACCGCATCGTCCGCGACCCCGTCACCGGCCGCCGCACCCGCGAACTCCTCCCCGCCTTCGAGACCCTGACCTACGCCGAGCTGTGGCAGCGGGTCGGCAGGCTCGCGGCCGCCTGGAGCGATGGCCCGGGCGGCCTGCGCGCCGGCGACTTCGTCGCGACGCTGGGATTCACCGGCATCGACTACGCAACGATCGACCTGGCCTGCATGTACCTGGGAGCGGTGTCGGTCCCGCTGCCCATCGGATCGTCCGCCGTACGACTGGCACCGGTCATCGCCGAGACGCGGCCGCGGGTCCTCGCCGCCGGCATCGGCTCGCTCGACACCGCGGTCGACGCCGTCCTCGGGTCCGACGCCCTCGAACGCCTCGTCGTCTTCGACTGCGACCCCCGCGTGGACGACCACCGGGAGGCCGTCGAGGCGGCCGTCGACAAGCTGAGCGAGCGGGTCACCGTGGTGCCGGTGCAGGACGAACTGCGCCGTGGCAGCGAACTGCCCCCCGTGGAACCGTACGACGACGGTGACCCGGACCGGCTGGTCGGCCTGATCTACACCTCCGGAAGCACCGGCACACCCAAGGGTGTGATCTACACCGCGTCCATGATCACGCGAATGTGGCAGAACGCCCGCGGCGGTTTGAACGCCGCGGGAGGCAGCGGCACTCCGGTGCTCGTCCTGCACTACATGCCCATGAGCCACGTCAACGGCCGCTCCTGGCTGGTCAGCGGGCTCTCCTCCGGCGGCATCGGCTTCTTCGCGGCCCGCAGCGACATGTCGACGCTGTTCGACGACATCCGCCTGTCGCGTCCCACGGTGCTGAGTCTGGTGCCGAGGATCTGCGACATGGTGCACCAGCGGTACCTGCTCGAAGCCGACCGCCTCTCCCGCACCGGCACCGCCCGCTCGGAAGCCGAAGCAGCCGCGTCCGACCAGGTCCGCGACGGCATGCTCGGCGGCCGGATCGTCCTTGCCCTGTGCGGAAGCGCGCCCTTGTCGGTGGCGATGCGCACCTTCATGGCCTCGCTCCTCGGTACGCAGATCATCGACTGCTACGGGTCGACGGAGACAACCCGCGCCATCGTCGTCGACCAGGTGGTGCGCCGTCCGCCGGTGACCGACTACCGGCTGGTCGACGTTCCCGAGCTCGGATACTTCGCGACCGACAAGCCCCACCCCAGGGGCGAACTGCGGGTGAAATCGATCGGGCTGTTCCCCGGGTACTACAAGCAGCCCGACGTCAAAGCACGCACCTTCGACGAGGACAGCTACTACCGCACGGGTGACGTCTTCGCCGAGGTCGCACCCGACCGCCTGGTCTACGTCGACCGGATCAACAACGTCGTCAAGCTCTCCCAGGGGGAGTTCGTCGCCGTGTCCGCGCTGGAGGCGTTGTACGCGACCAGCCCGTACATCGCACAGATCTACGTCTACGGCAGCAGCGAGCAGGCGTTCCTGCTGGCGGTGGTGGTCCCCGACACCGAGCTCCTGGGACAGGCCGACGAGGCCGCGATACGGGCGAAGGTCCTGGACTCGATGCGGGAACTCGCCCACGACACGGGACTGAACGCGTACGAGATCCCACACGACATCGTCGTCGAACGCCAGCCGTTCACGGTCGGCAACGGATTGCTGTCGGGGGTCGGCAAGCTCCTGCGCCCCGCCCTCAAGGAACGCTACAGCGGTCAACTGGAGCGGCTGTACGCGGACATCGCCACCGGTCGGGCCGGCCAGATCGCGGCGCTGCGGGCCGCGGGCCGGGACGTCTCACCGCTGCAAGCGGTACTCACCGCGGCTCAGATCACCCTCGGCTGCCCCTCGTCGCTGGTCCGGGCGGAGGCCACCTTCACGGATCTGGGCGGTGACTCACTGTCAGCGCACACTCTCTCGACCGTCCTTGAGCAGATCGTCGATGTGGAGGTGCCCATCCAGGTCATCCTCCAGCCCGGCTCGACGCTGACCCGCATCGCGGACCACCTCGGCTCGGCGCGCGGGACACGGACGGCGCGTCCCACGTTCGCCTCGGTGCACGGTCCCGACGCGGACGAGGTGAGGGCGAGCGACCTGACCCTCGACCGCTTCACCGACGAGCGACTACTCGCCTGGGAACCGAGGACACCGGTCGGCACCGCCCCGGTCCACCACGTCCTGATCACCGGGGCCACCGGGTACCTGGGACGATTTCTGGCCGTCGAATGGCTCCGGCGCGTCGCGGAGACGGGCGGGCGGCTGACCTGCCTCGCCCGGGCCGCCGACGACGAGGCCGCCCGTCAGCGCGTGGTCCAGTGCCTGCGCGCCGCGTCTGCGGACCGGACGGACTGGTTCGACGCAGCCGCGACACGGCATCTCCAGGTCCTGGCCGCGGACGTGTCGGCGCCGAAGCTGGGCCTCGACGAAGCGACCTGGGGGGCGCTGGCCGCCGGCGCCGATCAGATCGTGCACGCTGCGGCCTTGGTCAACCACGTGCTTCCGTACCGTCGGTTGTTCACGCCGAACGTCGCCGCGACGGCAGAGCTGATCGCGCTGGCGCTCACCCACCGGATCAAGCGGTTCTCCTACGTTTCGACCGTGGCCGCCGCGATGCAACCCGACGGGTCGTTCCTCGACGAGACGGTCGACATCCGTACCGCGGCCGCAATACGGCAGCTGAGCGACTCCGACGCGAATGGATACGCCACCAGCAAGTGGGGCGGTGAGGTCCTGCTGCGTGAGGCGCACGAGAGGACGGGCCTGCCGGTCACCGTGTTCCGGCCCGACATGATCCTCGCCCACAGCAGCCTGCCCGGCCAGCTGAACCAGACCGACCGGTTTACCCGACTGATCCTCAGCGTCATCGCGACGGGCATGGCGCCGCGCTCCTTCTACCGGCTCGACAAGGACGGCAGACGCCGACGGGCTCACTACCGCGGTCTGCCCCTCGACTTCACCGCCGCAGCGATCAGCGCCCTCAGCGCCCACAGTGCGGACGGGTACGTCACGTACAACACGGTCAACGCCAACGACGACGGCGTCTCGCTGGACGAGATCGTGGACTGGCTGGCCGCCGCGGGGCACCAGATCACCCGGTACGACGACTACCGGCAGTGGCACATGCGCGCAGAGGCGGCCCTACGAGGCCTTCCGGAGCATCAACGCAGGTTGTCCCTGCTGCCGTTGATGCAGGCGTACGCCCGGCCGGCCGAGCCGAGGGCGGCCTCCGTGGTACCCGCCTCACAGTTCACCGCGGCAGTGGGCAGTCTCGGTGTGGGCGAGGGTCTCGTGCCGTCGCTCTCGCCGGAGTTCATCGGCAAGTGTGTTGCCGACCTAAGACTGCTCCAACTCCTGTAGACGGGCGACAGCGTGGGAGACGCCGAGTCCGGCCGCTCCCAGGTGGTCATCGCCTCCCGCGGCGGAATTTCCTGGGCCTGCGCCCACTGATGCGGCTCTGCCCGAGTGGCTTCCCACGCCGGTGAACATCAAGGCTGAAGAACAAGCAATGAGTCTGGAGTCTGTTGTGCGTATCAGCGTCTGCATCCTGCCCGACCGTCCGTTCCGCGAGGCGGCCCCGATATGGCGGCACGCCGAGGATCTGGGCTTCCACGCCGCCTACAGCTACGACCACATCACCTGGGCGGGGCTGCCGGACAGCGCCTGGTACGGCGCGATGCCCACGCTGGCGTCCGCCGCCGGCGCGACCTCGCGGATCAAGCTCGGCACGCTGGTGTCGTCGCCGAACTACCGGCACCCAGTACCGCTCGCGCACGACGTCATCACGCTGGACGCCATCAGCGAAGGCCGGTTCGTCCTCGGCTTCGGCGCCGGCTCGCCCGACGCCGACGCCGTTGTGCTCGGCCAGGGCGAGCCGGGCAAGGGCTGGTCGGTGCAGGAACGCGGCGGCCGGTTCCGCGAGTCCGTGGAGCTGCTGGACCGGCTGCTGACCGGGGCGGCGCACGACGGCCGGAAGCGGAGCACGTTCCACGGCCGCTACTACGAGGCGATCGACGCCCGGCTCGAACCGGGGTGCGTGCAGCAGCCCAGGGTGCCTTTCGTGCTGGCGGCAAACGGTCCGTTGGGGATGCGGACCGTCGCGCGGTACGGCGCGTCGTGGGTCGTCACCGACCAGGGGGACGTATCCAGGGACGAGCGGACCGCGGCCTGGACCTGGTCCGTCCTCGCGCGTCGGGTGGAGCAACTCGACGCGGCGTGCGAGAAGGAGGGCCGGGATCCGAAGTCCCTGGACCGGACGTTGCTGACCGGGTTCTCGCTGCTGCCGACGATGCAGTCGGCACAGGCCTTCGAGGACGTCGCGGGGCGGTGTGCGGAGCTGGGCTTCACCGACATCGTGGTCCACTACCCACGGGAGTCGGGGTTCTTCGCCACTCCCCGGCAAGTCATCGAGGAGATCGCACCCGCGAACCGCTGAGACCCTCGCTCAGAACTTCTGACGCATGACGCTGGGAGCACCGAACGTCATGGGGCGCGTGCCACTGCGCAGCAGCGCGCCACAGGCCGCGGGCACGCCCTTGGCGCCCGCGGGCCTTGGTGACGGGCGCTCTTGTGATCGGTAGGTCAGACCGGCAGGTTCCAGGAGCAGCCGTCGGGTGTTCCGAGCCACACGCGTTGGGTGCCGTCCGGGTCCACGGTCAGGCCGAGGTCGGAGTGTGGGGGTGAGCCCGCGTCTTGCCAGACAGTGAGAGCGTCTTCCGCCTGCTGACGCGCTGCTGAGCCTCTGCTCGTTCTTCGGCATCTCCTTGCGCGCGAACGGGCGGACCAGCACCTTGCCCATCCCGTGGGCCTCGAAGTCGAGG
>NZ_JAGGOJ010000006.1:0-60439 GCF_018614575.1 Streptomyces sp. ISL-10 | reverse complement strand
CGATGTCGACGCTTTCCTTGACCGCGGACATGTCGCCCCCATTACACGGTTATCACCGCTGTGACCGTCAGCTCGCGCTCATGCCGCGATCCGGCCACTGTGCCAACTCGTCGTACATGGCATTGATCTTGCGCGATGCCTTGAGGAATGCGTAGTCGACTGCGCCGTCTGTCGGACGGGATCGACGGCTCTCCGTATCCATGACGAGGGTGCGAGGTGTTTCCGTCGAATCGAAGCCGAATGCGTACTCGACCGAATTGCCCGATCCGGCAACCTTGCGAAAATAGACGAGCGAAGCCATCACCATTCCCCTTCCAGGTCTTCCCGTTTGCACAAGGGTACCTTTTCCTCCCAGTTGTAGTTGCTGTTCGCGAAGCGATGGGCTTCCTGGTACGTGGCACCGGGATTGTCGCGGAGGTAGCCGAGCTCGGCGATCTCGTGCTCGAGCAGGAGGTGGTCCTCGGGCAGGCCGTTTCCGGACCTCAGCCGGATCCACGCATCCGCGATCTCGGCATGCGCGTCGAACTTCCGGATGACGACCTGGCCCGTCTCGGGTCGACGATCGGATGCTCGGTGTCGAAGACATGCTTCTTCACCGACGCGATTTCTTCCTCGGTGAATCCTGAGGAACCATTGCCGCGTTCCACACCACGAGAGTGCTCGGCAATGCTGCTGATGTCCCGCGGGTCCTCCAGGAAGCTGTTGTAGGCATCCTCGGCCCACCGGGTCTGCGCTGGATCGTCGAGAAGGCCCCTCGGTCGCCGTCGGGCTCCGGTCGCCCACTCGTCCGGCACTTTGCCGTTCGGCAATCTGCCCGCGTCGCCTGGCAGGTCCCTCATGCCTGCACGGAGGCCGCCCTTCAGGATTCCGCCGCCCTTGGTGCCGATGAGTTCGGGGATGAGGCGGCCGAGGAATTCGGAGGGGTCGCCCTTGGCGGCGTCCCAGGCGTTCTTCAGGGCGCGGTCGGGGTTGGCGATGGTGGTGGCGAGGCCGGCAAACGTGGTGCTGACGCCCTTGTAGTACTCGGCGGGGTGGGTCAGGTTGTAGATGTCGAGTGGGTTGACCGAGCGGACGAAGTTGACCAGGCCCGCGGCGCCCTTCACGACGCCTCCGGCCAGGTGCATGACTTCTTGGCCTGTACGTTCTGGGGTGTGACGAGGCTGAGGTTGATCGCGCCGTTGGAGGTCTATGCCTGGATCCGACGACCTTCGACGTTCTGCCCGGTAATCCGGCCGTTGGAGGTCCGTACCTCAACAGGGCCGGACACCCCGTTCATCTCGACGCGGCCGGAGCTGGTGGTCACCTTCACCGCACCCACCTCCGCCAGGCTCACGGCGCCGCTCGACACGGTGCCGTTCACTGGGAGGTTGGCGGGCACGTCGACGGTGTAGGTCACCGAGCAGCGGCTGCCGCAGCCGCCGAGGACCAGGACTCCGTCCTCGATCCGGTGGGTGGTGCCCCTGGGGCTTGTTGCCCCTGTATTCGACCTCGCGGTGGAGCGACCAATTTCCGTCGCCCTCCTTCCCGTTCACGGTGACACCGCCCGACCCGTTCTCCAGCCGCACCGCCGTGATCTTCCCGGAGAGCACGCTGTCGTCCTCGAAGGTCTCCCCCTTCACCAAGCCGCACGCGGCCAGTCCGCCGGCTGCGATTCCGACCGCCACGAAGATCCCGAGGCAGCGAAGCTGCTGACGCATGAATGTCCCCCGTTATGGAAGCTGTCCGAGACAAGCCTGAAGAAAGCGCTGGTCAGAGCCGTCTGGGCTCAACGCCCGCCGAAGCTATCGCGCTTCCCGGAAAGGGACCATGGGCGAACCCCCGGTTGTGCCCGAGGGCTGTCCTCACCCCGAACGACTCCGCGCGGAGGCCTGGCGTGCGGTCAACCGCGGCTCAGGTGCCTGTCAACGCGCCTCGGTAGAACGCGCTTCGAGAACGCTCTTTCAGCGATCCACCTCGCGCACGACATCGCAGACGCGGTTCGGCCGCACCGAGCAGGCCAGACGGAGGCGGAAATACGCCAGCAGCGACGGGTCGAACGCCATGTCATGCAGCCCCTGCCCACAAGCGGCCTTCCACCGCAGGCCACAGCGCAGTTCCTGGACCGCTTCCAAGTCCGACAGCCAGGGTTTGCAAGGGATCGCTGCCGCGTGACCCGGGTGCCCCATATGCTGCGGGGGATGATCAAGCCGATCGAACTCGTGATATTCGACTGCGACGGCGTGCTCGTCGACAGCGAGCGCATCGCCGCACGCGTCCAGGTCGCCCTGGGAGCGGAACTTGGCTGGCCGCTGACCGAGGAGGAGGTCATTGATCGATTCATCGGGCGCTCCAGCGCCTCCATCCGTGAGCAGATCACCGCACGGCTCGGTCAGGGGACGGCCGCTGTCTGGTGGGAACGGTTCGAACAGCTCCACCGGGAGGCGGTGGACAGTGGGCTGTCCCCCGTCGAGGGACTGCCCGAAGCACTCGACTCGATCACGCTGCCGACCTGCGTCGCCTCCAGCGGCTCCCACGAGAAGATGCGGCACACCCTCGGACGCACCGGCCTCTACGAACGGTTCGCGGGCCGCATCTACAGCGCCACCGAGGTTTCCCGCGGCAAGCCGGCTCCAGACCTGTTTCTGCACGCCGCACAGCGGATGGGCGTCGCACCCGCAGCATGTGTGGTCGTCGAGGACAGCCGGCCCGGCGTCCAGGCGGCGCGCGCCGCCGGGATGCGGGCCTTCGGCTACGTCGGCGGACTGACCCGCGCCGAGCGGCTCGAAGGGCCCGGCACCATCATCTTCCACGACATGCGCAAACTGCCCAGCCTCATCGCCGAGCAGTAACCGCCGCTTGTGTGCTGGGCCTGGGTGCAGTCCGGTAGCGGCAGTCACCGCCACCTGCTCATCCGTCGGAATCGAGCTACTGGCGAACTCGCCTTCCACTTGTGCTGGTCACCCCACGAGGTGGCGTTGCCGGAGCTGGTCCGCGTGGACGGCACCCGCTGGAGCGTCGAGGAGTGCTGCGAGACCGCCAGGGTCAGGTCGGCCTGGACACGCGGCCGCGATCACCCCGCCGACGTCTCCAACCAGGCTGCCGACTGGCCAACCCGACACAGGCACCACCGAGCCATGGCCCGGCAAAGCCACTACCGACGACGCCTCTCCGACGTACCCGTCGCGCTGTTCGACTTGCTCTGAGCGACCAGTGCCAGCACTTCGCGTTCCCGGGGAGTCAGGCGTTCGAGCGGGCCCCGGCGGCGTCGCAGTAGGTGGCGTACGACCTCCGGGTCGACGCCTGTGCCTCCGTCCGCGACCTCATGGAGGGCGTCCACGAACTCCCCGATCTGGCCGACCCGGTCCTTGAGCAGATAGCCGACGCCCGATCCGTTCCCGGAGCCCAGCAGCTCGCCGTATGCGCGGTGGACGTACTGGCTCAGGACCAGGACGGGCAGCTCGGGTCGGTCCTCGCGGAGTTCCACAGCGGCGTGCAGGCCCTCGTCCTGGAAGCCCGGAGGCATGCGCACGTCGGTGACCACGATGTCCGGGTCGTACGAGGCCACGGCGTCCGACAGGGCGTCAGCATCGCCGACCGCCGCGAGGATCGTGTTCTTCACGGACGCGCGCGCCGCGCAGGTGTCACCGCCCGTGGACCAGCTCGTGATGGACGCGGACGCCGCCGTCGTCCGCGCGAAGGCCGACGACTCGGCTGGTGTACGGGTGCTGACCGGCGACGACCGCCGGTTCGCCGATCCCGACCCGACCACGACAGCGAGGCACTGGTCGCTGCGAACGCCATGCTCGGTACGGCGGCCGGGGTCATGCTCGTCCTCGGCATCGCCCTGCTCTACGCCGGCATCGCGCTCGCCAACACCCTGGCGATGGCCACCTCCGACCGGGTCCGCGACCTCGCGACGCTGCGGCTCGCCGGTGCCACCACCTGGCAGGTGCTGCGCATGGTGGCCGCGGAGGCACTGATGGTCGTGGTGGTGGGCACGGTGCTGGGCGCCCTGGTCGCCGCCTTGAACCTGCTCGGGCTGTGGGCCGCGCTGGGCATCCTCGAAGTGTGGACCTCGATCGCGGTGCCGTGGGAGCCCCTTGGCATCACGGTCGGCGCGTGCGCGATCCTGGCGGTGCTCTCCGCCGTAGCCCCGGCCGGGCTCTCGATGCGGCGGAGGCCGGTCGAGCTGGCGGGCACGGCGAGTGACATCGGCGGCTGCGGCGCGCTGCCGCGCCGGGCGTCGCCCAGCCGGATGACGCGAAGGCCGGCAGAGTCGAGTCGCCGGGTGAAGGACTGGTACACGGTGCGCCGAGGAAAGCGACTCGAGCAGCGTGACGAATGATTGCGCTCCGGACAATCCTCGATCGGGCGGGAGCCGCTACGCGCCAGGCACCTGGTACTGGACTTCCTCGGCCCTGCGCAGAGCGTCCATCGTTTCGTCAACCGTCAGAAGAACTGTCGTTTCCAGTGAGCTCAGCGCACCGCCGCCATTGATTGCCAGCGCAACCGCCGCCATGGAAACATTGTCGGGGGCTTCCCATAGGTTGTAGCCGTCGTGCTTGCCGAAGGCGTACCAGAACCCATGGAGCTTCCCGCCGACGGACTCGATGTACGACTGAGCGGCCCTTCTGCGGTCCTCTGGGTTGCCGATCATCCTGGCCCAGGTCTCCGGCGTATAACTGAACCTCGATAGATAGAGCGGCATCGTCTCCCTCTCTCGTTTTTCGCCGGTCCGGCGCGCGATGCGGACAGCCGTCGAACTCTAACCGACGGAACCCTGACGCAGGCTGCAACGCTTCTCGCGTGTCATACATGACTCGGCACAGCGGCGCAGCAACGGCCACCTACTCAACTCGATTTACACAGGAAGGTTTCACTTCCGGTGAGCGGGGAGTGGTTTCTGGGAAAGAAAGGACTGTGCCTGGCGGTGGGGTTCTTGTTGATGCCCGGTCGTGGGCGGGTGAGCTGAAGGCTCTGCATGAGAGGTTCGTGCACCGTTTCTCCGGGTCGGAGCCGCGTGAGTCGACGCTTGCGTATATGCGGGGTTGATATCTCCGTTGGAGCGGAAGAACGGCTGGACGCTGGCGGAGGAGGCCGGTCATGCGGGTCCGGACCGGATCCACCGGCTGCTGAACCGGATTGACTGGGACGCGGATGAGGTCCTCGACGCTGTGCAGGGCTATGTGGTCGAGCACCTCGGCGATCCGGGGGCGGTGTTGATCGTCGACGACACCGGGTGCCTGAAGAATGGCGTGCGGTCAGCCGGTGTCCAGCGGCAATATTCCGGAACCGCGGGCCGCACGGAGAACTGCCAGATCGGAGTCTTCCTGGCCTATGCCGCCAGCCGCGGCCGCACACTGATCGACCGCCGCTTGTATCTGCCCACGTCGTGGACGGATGACCGCGACCGGTGCCGCCTGGCCGGCATCGACGACGCGGTCGGCTTTGAGACGAAGGTGGTGATGGCCAAGACCATGGTCCGCCGGGCGATCGCGGACCGGATTCCGTTCCGGTGGGTGACCGCGGACGCCGCCTACGGCTTCTCCAAGGGCTGGCGGTCCGAGCTTGAGCAGGCCGATGTCTTCCACGTCATGGCCACCACCCGGCACGACACCGTCGTCACCCGCTGGGCCATCTGATCGCCCGCCGTCAGGTCCGCCGCTACCCCGGCTGGCACCGACACATGACCCTGGCCATGGCCGCCCACGCCTGCCTCACCGTCCTGCGGGCCCGCGAGCTCGATACAGAGAAAGCAGAAACGGATCCTCCGACCTTGTTCCCCTCAGCCTCGCCGAAATCAGGCGTCTGATCCACCGCCTCACTCGCCGCCGGCCAGCACCCATCGACCACGTCCTGCACTGGTCACACCGGCGCCGCCGACGACAACACCAAGCCCGCATCAGCCACTACAAACGACGCGGCCGCACACCACCCGAAACTGCCCGACCGTCACGGCAAAGACCGTTGCAGTACTAGGGTGACGGAGATGAACGATGGTCCCGTCATACTGCGTCCAGCGACCGAGGACGACCTGCCGGTGCTCAAGCGATTCCTGACAGATCCAGAGGCGACCGGGCCGTTCCAATGGCTGGGCTGGTCAGATCCGGGGCGCTGGCGACGGCGCTGGACGCAGGACGGCCTACTGAGCGATGAAGGCGGCCAATTGATGGTGATGGCCGGCGCTGACTTGCTCGGCTTCGTGGCATGGCGGAAGGTCGTGACGGCGCGGAGCTCGTACCACTGGAACATCGGAGCCCAATTGCTGCCAGAAGGCCGGGGCCGCGGTGTCGGAACCCGGGCCCAGCGGCTGCTGACGCGGTACCTGTTCGCGCACACACCGGTGGTCAGGCTTGAGGCGGACACCGAGACGGAGAACATCGCCGAGCAACGCGCACTGGAGAAATGCGGTTTCACCCGCGAGGGGGTGTTGCGCAGCACCGTGTTCCGGAACGGGCAGTGGCGGGACGTCGTGCGTTACAGCGTGCTGCGCGATGACTTGCCCACCAACCCGCACCCTTGAAGATCTCTAGTCTTGCCGCATGAGCCGTCTGCTGCACCGTGACCGTTCCCTGGAAGAGCTCGAGGATGACCGTTGGCCGGCCCCACCCGAGAACACCACGATGCTCGTCAGGACTGTGCACGCCCTGCGGCGCAAGAGGCTCGGTGAGCTCACTGTTGAGGACCTCCGCGCGCTGATCACTCAGGATGTCGGGCTGCCCTTCCTTCTTCCGCTGGCGCTGGAGGTGCTGCGGGATGATCCGATGGCGGAAGGCAAGTACTACGAGGGTGACCTGCTCTTCGCCGTCATAGGCAGTGAGCCTGCCGCCTGGGAGCTGTTTCCCGATCTCGCGGAAGAGCTGGTGGCCATCGTGTCGGGTCTGCCGGAGCTGGATGACGCGCATCTGGCGCGCGAGGTCGAGCGGTTCATCACCACGGGTCGCGCCTGACGTTGCGGGACGATCCGCAGGAAGCCCCTGGCGCTCCACGTCGTCGGCCGGAGCCGGTCGGCGGTCACGCGCTGATGAAACAGTTCAATGCCGTGACCTGACAAGGCGCACAACACACACGCCTCATTGTCGACGGGCTCGACTCATCGCGCGCAGCGACAGCAGGGCGGTCGGGCGGCACCCGCGGCGGCTGCTCCGTCCCGGGGGCCACTGGCGTGCCAACCTCTACCTCGGCGTCACGCCCCGGCCGAGTGCTCCAGCAGGTTCTTGAGCCTCTGCTCGTTCTTCGGCATCTCCTTGCGCGCGAACGGGCGGACCACCAGCGGGACCAGCACCTTGCCCATGCCGTGGGCCTCGAAGTCGAGGTCGAGCGTCACGCGTGAGCGCCTGCCCTCGTCGAGTGGTTCGATCGTGCCGTGGACATCGCCCCGGACCGGGCCGTCCACACCGTGCAGGCGCCAGCTCCTCGGCGGGTCGAACTCCGTCATCTCCATGGTCATCGGGAACACCCGACGGCCCACCCGACGGATCACCTGAACCTTGGAGCCCACGCCGATCGGGGCGTCGCCGACCCGCTGCGCGGATACAGCGCTCTCCTGCCATTCCGGCAGGTGGGAGGGCTCTACGACGTACGAGTAGACATCCTCGGGACGCCGATCGATGTCGACGCTTTCCTTGATCGCAGACATGTCGCCCCCTTTACAGGGTCATCACCTCAATCGTCCCACTGCGGCATCCCGCACACCAGGGCGGTCCCGGCAGCGCCGGTCAGCACTCCGCCCGCATCTGGGCCGCAGCGTGGTGCGCCCCGCGCCGGCCGTCGCCGCCCCAGTCCTGGCCTCGGTCGACCAGCTGCACCGTGAGCCGCTGGTCGTGCACCGGGACCTTCTCGATGACCACGCCCCTGCCCCGCAGCGACGTCTGGTCGATCTCGAACGTCTTGATCGCGCTGCCCGGATCACCGGGGTCCTTCAGAACGAGGTACGTGGACGGCCGGCCCGCCACATCCTGTGCCCGGTCGCTGTCCGGAACGACGACCGCCACGGAACAGCTGGTGTAGCCGCTGCCGACGTACCAGGACCAGGTCGCCGTGTTCCCCCGGTCCTTGACCGGGGAGCCGGACATGGGGATGGCCGTGAAGCGGCCGTCGCAGCCGTCGCCCCGGTGGCCGCCCGAGCGCACGGTGTACCAGCCCTCGTCCCCGTCGCTGTAGCGGCCTTCCTCCTCGTAGCGCCCGCCTCCTGTGCAGCCGGGTCCGGCCCAGGCCGCGTACGAGGGGCTCTTCGGGCGGGGCGGCTTCGACGGCGCCGGCGGTTTCGGGCTCGGTGTCGCGAGGGAGCGGGACGGGGAGGGGGAAGGGTCCGGGACGTCGGAGGGCACGATCCGCTGCGGCGCGCCGCCCAGTTCGTCCAGGTCCTTGTCCGGGCCCGGCGCCCGCGCGCCAGCCGGCTCCGTGTCGCTGCCGAAGGGGCCGCACGCCGTGAGGGTCAGCGTCAGCGCTGTCAGCGCGACCATCCTGAGCAGCCGCCTCGCCGTTCTCCAAGGCCGCGCCATGCCCGTTCCCGTTCCCGCGCCGTCGTCGCCGCATCGTTCGCACGCCATGTCGCACCGAACCCCGTAGACCGACTGATCGGTATGTCAAAACGCGTCCACTATGCACGAGCGGGACGGAGCGCATAAGTGTTAACGCGGGTAAGGCTGCGCGGCTATCGCAATTCGTCGGGGCAGGGTGTACCGCGCGGGATTCGGTAGGGCGCGGCGAGCCGGTAGACCCCCGCGCGCGGGGCGAGGAGCTCGGTCCACTCGTCGCCCTGCGGGTCCTCCTCCGCCTTCAGCAGGCAGCCGTGCGGATTGTCGAAGCTCTTGGGCCCGGTCTCCCGCAGCTTCGACTCCTCCGTCTCCTGCGGGCCCTGCACGCTCCCGCCCTCCTCGTCCACGAGGCCGAGCCACGGCGAGTACGGGATCCGGATCAGCACCCGGCCCGCCGACGGCACACGGATCGTCAGCTCCCCCGCGCCCGCGTGCTCGACCGTCGCCGGCGGGTCGGCGATCGGCATCGGGTCCTTCACCGCGAACAGCTGCCAGTTCGCGTCCCCCCACACCCGCTTCAGATACGGCTGCCCCTCGCTGACCAGCTCCGCCTCCCGCATCGCACCGCTGGAGTCCGGGCGTCCCGCGGGCAGCACGACGTAGTGCACGGCCCAGCGGTCCAGCCAGGTGCGGTAGCTCGCGGAGGTGAGGACGTTCTCCTCGTCGTAGAAGAGCGGATTGCGTTTCATGTCCGCCTGGCGGTTCCAGCCGCGGGCGAGATTGACGTACGGGGCGAGCGCGGACGCCTCGCGGTGGCTGCTCGCCGGGACGACCTCGACCCGGCCGCGCTCCGCGCCCACCTTCTGCAGCCGGTCGACGAGCGGCGCCAGCTCCCGGTTCCAGGACGCGGTCGGCGCCGTGCGGACGATGTCGTCGACGCCCTTGAACCCGATCCACGCGTTCAGCCCCGCGAAGGCGAGCAGCAGGGCGTACCACTTGCGGGAACGCGGCACCGTGTACGGCAGCGCCGCGAGCAGCACCACACCGGCGAACAGCATCGGCAGCCGGGACACGTTCGACCCGATCTGCGAATCGACCAGCCAGGTCAGCAGCGTTCCGAGCGCGTACACGGCCGCGCCGGTGCGGACCGTGCGCCACTGCTTCGGCACGAGGACGAGGACGAGCACGCCGAACAGGAACGGCAGCGACGTCGACAGCAGCGACATCGGCTGCGTGCCGGAGAACGGGAACAGCCACGCCGAGAGCGCCACCACCGCGACCGGCGCGAGCCCGATCGCATACGCGCCCGGGCGGCGGCCGTTCAGGAACAGGGCCGCGGCCACCACGCCGAGGAACAGACCCGCGACCGGGCTGGCCGCGGTCGCCAGACCGGCGAGCGGCGCGGCGACGGCCGCCTTCGCCCAGCGGTGGTGACGCCAGCGGGGCGGCCAGCAGAAGACGGCGCCGACCGCGCCGAGCGCGAACATCATGCCGAGGCCGAACGTGACCCGCCCGGACAGCGCGTTGCACAGGAACGCGAACACCCCGGCCAGCGCGCACGCCACCGGGTTGCGGACGGCTCGTATCCGCACGAGCATCAGCGCCGTCAGGGCGGCCGACACCGTCCCCGCGAGGATCATCGTCGTCCGTACTCCGAGCACGGACATCAGGTACGGGGAGACGACGCTGTACGAGACGGGGTGCATCCCGCCGTACCAGGCGAGGTTGTACGCGGAGTCCGGATGCCGGCCGACGAACTCGGCCCAGGCGTCCTGCGCCGCGATGTCGCCGCCGCTGTTGGCGACGAAGAAGAACCAGAGCAGGTGCACGAGGGCGGCCAGGGCCGTGGCGAGGGCAACGGGGTGGCGCGCGAGCCGGGCGGCGAGGCGGCGGAGGGGGGGCGGCGGATCGGCGCCGGGAGACGGGTCCGACTGGCTGTCATCCACCTGCTGAGCGGGCTGTATTCGCGGCCCGCGACGCCGGTCGGGCGTGCGCGTGCTGCTGCCGTCCACCCGTGTCGGCTCAGCGGTGGTCACTGCGGCTCTCCCCGTTCTGTCCCTGTCTGCGTCGTCCCCCGGGCCCGCCGGTTCCGTCGTGTGCCGTCCACAAGGGCGTCAGGGCGTCCGAGAGGGCCGTCGTACGGACCCGTGGCGCAGACCGTCGTACGGACCCGTCCGTAAGGGAAGGACGCCGTCCCCTCGCCCTCGAGTTGCCCGGGGACGCTAACACGTGGGCGTCCCGGTGGCCCGGGACGCCCACATGCGCCGGAATGCCCTACGCGATACGGGTCAGCTTGTCGCCGAAGCCCGGCTCCACGAGGTCCTTCTGGAGGGCGACGGGCACGCTGATCGTGCCCGCGCCCGAGCCGGCGGTGAGGCTGCCCACGACTGTGCCCGCCTTCGCCGTATGCGGCAGCTTCTTGCCGCCCTCGGTGATGCCGAGCTCGACCTTCAGGCCCGACCAGCCGACCACCGTCATGTCCTTGGTGGCCACGACCGGGGTGAGGCCGCCGACGCCGTCGTCGACGTGACCGACGACATCGCCCTTCTTGACGACGGTCTTCGCCTTCAGGGTCTCGCGGGTCGCGACGAGCACCTGCTCGCTGACGGCGTTGACCGTTTCGAGGATGGACGGCTTGTGCTGCCCGAGGACCGCGCCGACGATCGTCTGCGTCGTACCGCCGATGTCCTTGTACGCGGCGAAGAGGAGATTGCCGCCGGCCTTGGTGGTGGAGCCGGTCTTGATGCCGATCGCGCCGTTTCCGGGCATCAGCGTGTTGTAGTTGCTGTGCCGCTTGCCGGACGGGTCGTGCCACTCCTGCTGGCGGGTGATGTCCACCATGGCCTTGTTCTTCACCAGGGCCTGCCCCAGCTTCACCTGGTCGGCGGCGGTGGAGACGGTGCTGGCGTTCAGGCCCGAGGGGTCGGTGTACGTCGTGTTCGTCATGCCGAGTTCCTTGGCGGTGTCGTTCATCTTCTCGACGAACGCCTTCTCGGAACCGGCGTCCCAGCGGGCGAGCAGCCGTGCGACGTTGTTCGCCGACGGGATCATGATCGCGCTGAGGGCGTCACGCTCGGAGATCGTGTCGCCCTCCTTGATGGTGTTGAGGGTCGACTCGCCGTTGGTCTGGTCGTAACCGCCCTCCTTTTCGGCCAGGGCGTCGACGCGGATGGAGGCGCCGTCCTCACCCCGCTTGAAGGGGTGGTCGCGCATGATGATGTACGCGGTCATCGTCTTGGTCACGCTGGCGATCGGTACGGGCTTCTCCTCGCCGAACTCGCCCACGACACCGAGCCCGGACACCGCGATCTGCCCCTGGCCCTCGCCCGGCCACGGCAGCGTCGGCCTGCCCCCCTCGAAGGTGACCTCCGCGTCGGCGGTCAGCGCCAGCGCAGGGTCCGGGAGCGGACGGAACATCTGTACGACCGCAAAGACGATCAACAGAAGCAAAACCAGCGGGGTCCAGATCTTGACGCGCCGCACGACCGTACGGACAGGGGTCTCCGGCGGCGGCGGGCTGTTCGTCAGCTCGGCGAGCAGGTCCAGCGGAGGCAGCGGCTGCTGCTTGGTCCGCTCCGCCTCGGTGAGCGACGCGGGGGGATCGGCGGGTACCGCGGGCGGGGCGGACGGGACAGACGAGGTGGATGGCGCAGCCGGGGCCTTGGCCTGCGGCTTCTGGGAAGCGGGGGGTCGCGCGTCGTCGCGTCGCAGCGGCACGAAGGTGCTCGAGCGCCCGGCACCGGGCGCGGCCTCGGGCTTCGACTCGGTGGCGGGCCTGGGCACCGGAGGCAGCTTGAGCGCGGTCGTGGGCTGGTCGACGGCAGGACGGCGCAGCGCCTTGAGCGTGGTGGTGGGCTGGTCGACGGCGGGGCGCTTGGCGGGGCTGTCGTCGCCGCTCTCGCCGGCGCTCGCTTTCGCACTCTCCTTTGCCTTCGCGTTCACAGAGGCAGGGCCGCCGGAGTCGGGGGCCTCAGCGGAGGCTTTCTGCGACGCGGAAGCTTCGGCGTCAGACTTCGCGGCGCTCTCGCCGTCCGTCGCGGCGCTCTCGCCGTCCGTCGCGGCGTCCGTCTTGGCGTCCGTCTCGCTGTCCGTCTCGGCGTCCGTCTCGCCGACCCACGCGGCCACGGCCGCGCGCAGGCGCGCGTCGGTGCCGCCGGACGCGGCGTCGTCGGCACCGGCCGCCGGGCCGTCCGAGCCCGCCGCGGGCGCTCCCCGTCCGGGCAGCGCCCGGAAGACCGCCGTCCGCTCGTTCAGAGGCGGCTCGGAGGCCGAAGCGGCATCGTCGTCGGCCGCCGAGTCCCCGTCGTCGTCCGAGTCGCTCGCGGAGGCATCAGCCGAGTCCGCGCGGTCCGCCGTGGCGAGGCCCTTCTCGGCCGCCTCCGCGCCATCCGTCTCGGTCTCGGAAGCCGCCGACGCATCGGCGGAGTCCCGGACGCCGCCCGTGTCGTCAGGCCCCTCCTGCGGGGCCGAGGCCCCGCCGTCGGTGGCGTTCCCGGCAGCGGCCTCGTCGGCCCTGTCCGCCTCGCCCGGGTCCGCCCGCAGGGCCGAGGCCCCGTCGGACCCGCCCGGGGCGCCGCCCGCGTCCTCAGCGGCGGCCACCGCCGTCTGCACGGCTGTGGCCGAGCCAGAAGTCTCGTCGGACGCGTCCCTGACGACATCCGCGTCGCCCGACCCCGCGGGCGCCTCCGGCCGCAAGGCCGAGGGATCGCCAGGCCTGTCGCCGGCCGCACCCGCGCCGTCCGCCTCAGCCGGCTCATCCGGCTCATCCGCCTTCGCGGACTCCGCCGAAGGCCCCGCGGTCTCCTCCGCCGCCGTCCCGGCGTCCGCCGCCCCCCGTGGGGCCAGCGTCCGGAAGACCGCCGTCCGCTCGTTCGGAGGCGGCTCAGGAGCCGACGCGGACGACTCCGGAGCACCCGGAGAACCGGAAGACCCCGGAGAACCCTCGCGGAACACGGTGAGCCGGGGGTCGCGTTCGCTCCCCGTCGTCTCCCCCGACGACTTCCGCTGCTCCGACCTGTCGGGGGACTCGCCCGCCACCGTGCCTCCTTCATGAGTCATTGCCATGCGCCATGCGTATCCCGGTACGTCCGCGGAACCGTGAACGTACGACGAGTGTCATGACAAGTGTCACGACGAGCCTCGAAGCCGAGTGCCCGCCGTGTCCGAACCATCTACCAGTGTCCTGTGTGAGCGCTTGGCTCCGGTGCTAGACGAGAACGACATACCTATCGGTTCCCTAACAAACCACCCAGGCGCTCTCGACAGACCAATGTGAGAGGGGTCACCCTGTCATTCATCCACGCGGGGAGGCATGGATGGGCAGGAGCCGCAGAACACTTCCGGAGGAGCTTTTGCTGCTCGCTCTGGACCCGACCACGGGTACCACAGCGCAGCCGCAGTCGCTCGACCTCGGCCTGGCCGGGGCACAGCTAGTAGAGCTGGCTCTGGCAGGACGGATAGCCCCAGACGGGGATCGTATCGCCGTGGTGATGCCACGGCCGACCGGAGATCCGACTCTGGACTCCGCACTGGAACTGCTGCGCCGACGCGGCAGTCCGGTCCGGGCGGTCCACTGGATCGGCGGGCCCCGGCTGGGGCTGCGCCAGATTTACCTCTCGCATCTGGAGCGGTGCGGCATGGTGCATGCCGTGGCGGGCCAGATGTGCGGAGTGCTGCCGACGACTCGCTACCAGGCGACGGACACGGCGATCAGCCGGGACATCAGGGCCCGGCTGGACAGTGCGATCCGCACCGGTGTACCGCCGGACCCGCGGACCGCGGCGCTCGCCGCGCTGGCCCACGCGGTCGGTCTCGGCAAGCACCTGTACCCCGGGAACGAAGGGCGTTCCTCGAGGTCCCGGCTGCGGGACCTCATCAGGCACGACCCGATGGGCGGTCTGGTGGCGCACGCCGTCATGGACGTCCAGAACGGTGTGGGCGCCCAGCCGCGCCGCAACCAACCGGCGGGCGGCAGCGGTCGTCAGCCGGGACCGGTGCCGATGCAGCCGCGCCGCAGCGGCATGGCACGCGTCGCCGCGCACTGAGCCCGCCGCCGCGGCATCGCGTACCGCAGCAGCACCCGCTCGGGCACATCGCACCGTCCGCACCAGCAGCGCACCAGCACCAGCACCAGCACCGCACGACCACGGCACCACCACCGCCGCACCGACGTCCCCATGACCCGGTTCGGGAGCCGCAGAACGCGCGGGGCAGCTTCATTGCTGCCCCGCGCGTTCGCGTGTGTGGCCATTTGCCAGCGCAGGAAGGGCGATTGGTGGCAGTCTGCTGAACAGTAGATACGCAGAGCAACGCAGTCGGAGGTGCAGATTCCGTGGCGTCCAACGTCAATCCCACCGTCAGGAGACGCCGATTGGGCCAGGAGCTGCGCCGGCTCCGGGAGCTGAAGGGCATGACGGCCGAGGAGGTCGCCGAGCGGCTGCTCGTCTCCCAGTCCAAGATCAGCAGGCTGGAGAACGGCCGCCGTTCCATCAGCCAGCGCGACGTCCGCGACCTGTGCGGGGTGTACGAGGTCGAGGACCACCGCATCGTCGACTCGTTGATGCAGATGGCCAAGGACTCCCGGCAGCAGGGCTGGTGGCATGCGTTCGGCGACATCCCGTACAGCGTCTACATCGGCCTGGAGACCGACGCCGCAAGTCTTCGGGTGTACGAACCGCAGGTGGTGCCCGGCCTGTTGCAGACCCGGCAGTACGCCGAGGCGCTGATCGCGGGTGCGCTGCCGGAGAGCGGGATCACGGACGTCGACAAGCGGGTCAGCGTCCGGGTGCGCCGCCAGGAGCGCATCAGGGACGCCGAGCACCCGCTGCGGCTCTGGGCGGTCATCGACGAGGCCGCGCTGCGCCGCCGGGTCGGCGACCGGCAGCTCATGCGGGAGCAGCTTGAGCATCTGGTGGAGCTGTCCCATCAGCCTCATGTCACGGTGCAGGTGCTTCCGTTCGACATGGGCGCGCATCCGGGCATCAACGGGCAGTACGCGATCCTCGAGTTCCCCGACGCCTCGGACTCGAGCGTCGTCTACATCGAGGGCGTCACCAGCGACCTTTATCTGGAGAAGGCCAACGACGTGCAGAAGTACAGCGTCATGTACGAGCATCTGCGGGCGCAGGCTCTGAACGTGGAGCAGACGCGGCAGTTCATCGAGACGATCGCGAAGGACTACGCCCGGGAGTCCGCGGGGCACTTCGACGACTGAAGCGCCGCACCGTACACCACCGGGTCGGCGTGACGGAAGAGTCGCCTGGTATATGCCATCCGGTCGAGTGAATGCCTGTCTCGCGCACCCAGCTCGGCGAGTAGCGTCGATCACGCCAGCAAGAACGTTGGCGCACATCACATCACTTGCCGAAGCGGAGCGATCATGGCAATCATTCAGGGCGCCACGGAGACCTGGACGAAGTCCTCGTACTCCACGGGTAACGGCGCTTGCGTAGAGGTCAAGTCCCCGGTGGTCGAAGCGATTTCCGTGCGTGACTCGAAGGTCGCCGCGGGCCCGACGATCACCTTCCTCTCCGACTCGTGGAATGCCTTCGTCGACGAAGTGGCGCAGAGCGCGTTCGGTCGCGACTGAGCGCGCACCGCTGCCACACCAGCGAGTGTCAGCCAACACCGGACAGCACCACCGACAGAACCACCGACAGCCCTCTCGACTGGATCGCCGTCCCGGCCGAGGGGGCTCGGCCGTCCCCTCGCCGCGTCAGCGTCCCCTCCGGCGTCAGATGTCTCCTCGCGCATCAGCCGTCTCCCCGGTGTCAACGGAGCCGGTCGACATAGCGGTCCGTCCCCGGGACCGTCGGGATGAAGGGAGCGACCAGCTCCACCCGGCCGAGTCCCGTCGCATCGACCGCCGCGTCCAGTCCGCGGAACGTGGGCTCCCAGCACTCCCTGGGATCCGCCTCGAGGAACCACAGCAGGGTGAGCCGCGTGTCCACCGCTTCCACCTGCTTCACATAGGTCATCCGGTCGCCGGGCAGCGGCGTCGGGCGGAAGACAGTCACCATCGCCGCCGGTGAACCGGCCAGCCGCTTCGGCAGATGCCTCCCGCACAGCCACTCCAGCAGCTCCGCCCGCCGCTCGGGCCCCTGCGCATCGATCACTTCCACCACCAGCCCGGCGTACGGGTGGTCCAGCGCATGATGGTCGCGCGGCCCCGCCGCTCCGTCGCGGTAGACGGTGGCTTCATGGTCCTGGAACGCGGTGAAGACGTGCGTACGCTGCTGATGGACCCGTCCGTCGCGGTTCAGCCGCTTGTTGATGGCGACCGTCCACCGCATGTGCTCGGTGTAACGGCCCTCCGTGATCCAGTAGGTCGAGATGTAGCACCCTGCCGTCACGGGACAGGCGACCGCCGACTTCTCCGGATAGCGCAGCAGTTGGAGGTCGCGGGTGGCCACCCACCGTCTCCCGGCGTAGATCCAGGGCATCGCCATCGCGCCCGCGTAGTAGTGGTCGTCCTCGTACCAGCGGTTGTACGCGTACTCGTGACCCGGGTGCGGCTCGACCATGGTGATCAGGGCGTGGCCGGGGCGCACCCCGTACGGGCCGACGCCGGCCAGCTCCGCGTACACCTCGCTGCGGGTTTCCCCGCTCGGGCCGTCGTTCACGGTGCTCACTCCCTTCCCTCCTCCGCCGGACAGACCTACTCTGACGCTCCGTCAGATGAATGGCCAGACACGGGAGGCGCCGGGATGCCGCTTCGGGACAGGACCGTCATCGTCTCCGGCGTCGGGGCGGGCCTCGGGCACCAGGTCGCGGCGACCGTCGTGCGGGACGGAGGCAACGCGGTACTGGGCGCGCGCACGGAGGCGAACCTGGCCGCGGCGGCGCGCGACATCGACCCCGGCGCCGCGCGCACGGCCTACCGCGCCACCGACATCACCGACGAGTCCCAGTGCGAGGCGCTGGCGGCGCTCGCGCTGGAGCGGTTCGGGCGGATCGACGCCGTCGTCCATGTCGCCGCCCGGGACACCTGTTTCGGAGGTCTCGAGGACGCCGACTTCGCGACCTGGCAGCAGGTCATCGACGTGAATCTGCTGGGCACACTGCGTATGACCAGGGCCTGCCTGCCGGCACTGAAACAGCGGGGCGGCGCGGTCGTCGTCATTGGTACGCAGTCCTCCGTCGCCGCGCCCTCGCAGGTGCGACAGGCGGCGTACGCGGCATCGAAAGGGGCGCTGACGTCGGCGATGTACTCACTGGCGCGCGAGCTCGGCCCGCATCGGATCCGGGTGAACACCGTGCTGCCGGGCTGGATGTGGGGACCACCGGTCAAGGCGTACGTCCGTCTCACCGCGCAGTCCGAGGGGGTGGCGGAGGACGAGGTGCTCGGACGGCTCACCGGGCGGATGGCGCTTCCGGAACTGGCGACGGACGCCGACGTCGCGGAGGCCGTGGCCTTTCTGGTGTCCGACCGCGCACGGGCCATCACCGGGCAGTCGCTGCTCGTCAACGCGGGCGAACTGATGCGCTGACGCCCCCTGTTCACAGTGCCGTCATGTTCACCGGATACGCGGCCATCGCATACACCTACGGCATCACGTCCTGCGTCACCTGGTCCTTCCCGATCGCCATCGGCATCGCCAAGCCCTTCGGCGGGCCGGTGGCCCGCCCCGGGTGCAGACGACGTCAGCCCAGTTCCGGGGTCGCCCGGGGGTAGCGGGCGAGCCAGCCCGGCGCCGTGGCCGTCGGGCTGTGGAGCGCCGGGCCCTGGGTCATCTCCATCGCGAAGTCGTCCGCGATCTCCAGGAGTGTCCCGCGTCCCTCCAGTTCGCACAGCCACGCCGGCGGCAGCGCCGTCTCCCCGTGGAGCGCACCCAGCAGGGCGCCGCACGCCGCACCCGTCGCCTCCGAGGGACCGTCGTGGTTCACCGCGAGGCGCAGGCCGTGGCGGATGTCCTCGCCGACGAGCGCGCAGTACACGGCGATCGCCAGCACCTCCTCCGCGTAGCCGTTCTCGCCGAGCGACGCGACGCGGGTGGGGCTCGGGATGCCCTGGCGTACGGAGCCGAGCGCCTGCTTGAGCGCGTCCGTGACCGGCTGGTGGCCGGGTCGGGCCGCGAGCTGGGCGAGGGCGCGCTGGACCGAGCCGTCCAGGGTCTCCCCGCGGGCGAGCCCGTGCACGATCACGGCGAACGCCCCCGCGGACAGATAGGCGGTCGGATGGCCGTGGGTCTGCGCCGCGCACTCCACCGCGAGCTGGCACACCAGCTGCGGCTCCCAGCCCACCAGGAGCCCGAAGGGAGCGGACCGCACGAGCGCGCCCGCGTCCCGGGCGGTGGGGTTCTTGGGCGCTTGAAGGGTGCCCATGGTCTCGTCGCCGAGACCGGTGAGGCACTCGGGGGACGGGCAGCGGCGGGCGTAGAGCCATTCCTCGCGCGCCAGCCAGCCGTTGTCCTTGCGGCGCTCGTCCGGCCCCCAGTCGCGCTGGGTCGCGGCCCACCGCAGATACGCGCGGTGCAGGTCGGTCGGCGGATGCCAGGCTCCGGTGTCCCGCCTCACCTGGGCGCGGATCAGTCCGTCAACGGAGAACAGCGTCATCTGGGTGGCCGCGGTCACGGCACCCCGGCGTCCGCCCACCGGTACGAAGTCGACGAGGCCCTCCGGGCCGTGCGCCTCGCGCAGCGCGCCCAGGCCCGCCCCCGCGGCCCCGGCACCGAGCGCGTCGCCGATGGCACCGCCGAGGAGGGCACCGCGCACCCGGGCGCGGAAGTCCTGCTGCTCGGCCCGGCCCCACACGGCCGCGGCTGCTGCGCTCACCGTGCGCCTCCCGACGTCGAACGAACACTGCCCGGCGCAGCACTGTAATCGAACGGGAACCTGGGGCCCGCGGACGCAGGGCGGATCGCGCCGGTATGCACTGAGCCGATGGGATGTGGTGCCGTACGTCCCACGTGCGCCCAGGCGCCCCGGGCATCGCACGTCCCACGCGACCTGGCCGCCCCGGGCGTCGCACGTCCCGCGTGCCCCACGAGCCCCGGCGCGGCGTCGCGCATCCCGCGTGCCCGACGCGTCCCAAAAGTCCCACGCGCCCTGGCACCCCGTCGGTACCGCGCATCCCCCGCGATCCCGGCGTACCGCGCCTCCCGCGTCCACCGCGCCCGGCGTACCCGGCGTCGCCTCCACCCCACCCCCACCTACCGCGCCGCGCGTCCACCCGCCCCGGCATACCCGGCGTCGCCTCCACCCCACCCCCACCTACCGCGCGTCGCCCGTCCACCGCCCCGGCATACCCGGCATCGCGTCCACCCCACCCCCACCTACCGCGCGTCGCCCGTCCACCGCCCCGGCATACCCGGCGTCGCGTCCACCCCACCCCCACCTACCGCGCGTCCCGCGTCCACCGCCCCGGCGTACCCGGCGTCGCGTCCACCCCCACCCCCACCTACCGCGCGTCGCCCGTCCACCGCCCCGGCGTACCCGGCATCGCGTCCACCCCACCCCCACCTACCGCGCCGCGCGTCCACGCGCCCCGCCCCCACCTACCGCGCGTCGCCGTCCCCCGCGACCTAGGCGTCGTACGTCCCGCGCGGGGCGGTCGGCGCGCCGTGGTCAGTAGCCGGAGGAGTCCGCGCCGCCTCCGGTCCAGCGCGGCAGATTCACCGGGCGGTAGACCTGAGGCGAGCCCTCCGGCTCCGTACGCGGCAGCCGGGCCAGCTCGGCCAGGTCCGCCAGCGCCTGCTGGGTCCGCCCCAGAGCCAGATTGGTGCCGACACGCGACCACAGAGCAGGGCGGTGCCCGGGCGCGAGCCGCAGCGCACGGTCCAGGTCGGTCAGCGCCTCCTCGTGGCGTCCGGCCAGCGCGTGCGCCGCCCCGCTCGCCGCCAGCGCGCGGGCCTCGCGGCTGCCCGCCGTCGCCTCGGCACGCTCGACGTCCGCCCGCGCGCCCGCCGTGTCGCCCTGCCGTGCGCGGATCTCCGCCCGGCGGAGCAGCGCCCACGCGTAGTCCGGTTCCAGTTCCAGGGCGCGGGTCAGGTCGGCGAGCGCCTCCTGCGACCGTCCCGCGGCCTCCAGTGCCATGGCGCGGCTGCCGAGCGCCCAGGCGTATGCCGGGTCCAGCTCCAGCGCCCGCGTGTACTCGGCGACGGCCTCCTCGTGACGTTCCGCGAAGCGGTAGGTGTCGCCGCGTTCGCCCGCGATCCACGGGTGGTCGGGGGCGAGCTCGCCCGCCCGGGTGAGGTCGGCCAGCGCCCCGGCGACGTCGCCCTGCCGGCCGCGGGCGCGGGCACGACGCAACAGGGCCCACACATAGTCCGGTTTCCGCTCCAGGGCGCGGTCGAGGTCGGCCAGCGCCTCGACGGTCCGGCCGAGCCGCAGCAGCGCGTGGCCGCGGCTCGCCAGGGGCCAGTGGTGGTCCAGCCCGGCGCCGACCGCGCGGTCCAGGTCCGCGACCGCCTCCTCGTAACGGCCTGCGAGCCGGTGCACCTCGCCCCGTTCCGCGTGCGTCCACCCGAAGTGCGGCTCCAGCTCCAGCGCCCGGTCGAGATCGGCCAGCGCCGCGTCGAGGTCGCCGAGCCTGCGCAGCGTACGACCTCGTCCGTGCAGTGCGGGCGCATGGTCAGGGTCGAGGGAGAGCGCCCGGCGCGAGTCGGCGAGCGACGCCTCGTAGTCTCCCAAGTTGTGCAGGTCGCGGGCCCGCACCACGAGTGCCTCGACGCGCCCCGCGACGTCCAGTTCGGCCCTGGCGAGCAGCAGGGCGAGCAGGTCGATGCCGAGCCGCGACTCGTCGGCGAGTGCGGCGAGGCAGTCCCGGCCCCAGCCGCGCAGCAGGTCGGTGTCCGCGTCCTCGCCCGCCTGGGCCAGCATCCGCGCCCAGGCGCGGGCCGCTGCGGTGCCCTCGCGGCAGGCGCCGATCCCGTCGCGCAGCGCGGCGGCGAGCGAGGGCCGCGGCCGGGCGCACAGGCGGTGGTAGGTCTCCTCCAACCGCAGTTCACGCCAGTTCTCCGCCGACCACAGCCGTCTCGGGTCGACTCCGGCGGCGGCCGTCGCCGCCCACCGGGCGAATGCCGCCGCCAGCCGTTCGTGGCTCGCGATCCACCGCTGGGGCGACCCTGTCCTGCGCAGGCGCAGCATCGGCGTGCGGACGACGTCGTGGTAGACGGCGAGGCCCGCGCGCTCGTCGACGAACGGCATGTCCCGCAGCCATGCGAAGAGCGTGCCGGACTCGTCGTCGACGGCCTCGGCGAACACGTCCTCGTTGAGCTTGCGCGGGAGCGCCGCGTCGAGGGCGGCAGCCCGGTGCACGGGGTCCTGCTCACCACTGAGGAAGCGTTCGACGGCGGTGGAG
This sequence comes from Streptomyces sp. ISL-10, assembly GCF_018614575.1. GTDB lineage: Bacteria > Actinomycetota > Actinomycetes > Streptomycetales > Streptomycetaceae > Streptomyces. The sequence goes on along the minus strand of NZ_JAGGOJ010000006.1, from coordinate 38,680 downwards.
CTGGGATCGTCCACGGCTCCCGCCGCGGTGTCGGGGTGCGCGGCCAGCATCGACACCAGGACGGGCAGCCGCCCGGACAACCGCAGCACTTCCCGTACGACGGGCTCGTCCACGACGCCCCTGGCCGTCAGCAGTTCGCGAGCCTCGTCCTCGGTGAACGGCCGCAGCGGCATCTCGGCGACGAGGTCGATGCTGTCCGCCCAGCGCGCCCTGTCCAGGGGCCGTCGCCCGGCGGTGGTGACGACGAGACCGGCGGGCGGCTCGCCGTACCGGCGAGCCGCGAAGAGGGTGGCGAGCCAGCTGTCGAGGAACGCCCCGGTGCGTTCGTACGTGTCGAAGAACAGAGCGATCTCGCCGCGTCCCGAGTCCGCGGCCGCCTGCTCCAGTTCGTCGAAGAACAGCGGGGAGAGGACGGGCAGCGGGTCCATGACGAGCTGGACGTCGTCCTGCCGGAAGTGGGAGCTGAGCCGGGCCTTCATCTTCGCCGTGCCCTCGGCGATCTGCGCCGGGTCGACGGCGCCGGCGATCGGCCCGGCTCCGGGGACCAGCGAGAGGGCGATCAGCCCGGCGCGCGCCGCCAGCACGTGCGATGTCGGCGGGCCGCCCTGCGCCGTCAGCGTCCGGTCCGGGTCGTCGACGAGGGACGCCGCCTCGTGCCGCCGCTGCCGGTAGGTCGCCAGCATCCGGTCGAACTCCTTCAACCGCCTGCCCTGGCGGGCGACGTCGGCGCTGATCGCGGCCATCGCGTCGGGCACGCTGTTGACCGAGTCGTCGACGTATCCGGTCAGCGCGCCACGTGCCGCGGCCGTCTCCTTGAGCCGGTGCACAAGAGACGTCTTGCCGACGCCGGCCGTGCCGTGGACGTGGAAGACGAACCGCCGGCGCCGGTCGTCGACCCGCATGCCGGAGTTGCGTGCGTACCAAGCGAGTTCGGCGTCGCGTCCGACGAACTCGGCGCTGCGGCGGGCTTCTATCACCTCGCGCAGCGATGTCCTTCTGCCCCCGTTTGCAGTCATGCCGATCAGTCTGGCAGCAGCGGCAGCAGCTCCGGGAGGTGTCCGTCGGACGCGGCGGCGGCCTGCTGACGCTCCTGCGGGACTTCCCCGTACAGGGTCGTCCGCGGCTTCGCCGGGCGCCCGGCCGCCTCGGCGATGGCCTTGAGGTCGCGGACGGACCGGTAGGAGCCGTAACCGGACCCCGCCATACGGGAGATGGTCTCCTCCATCAGCGTGCCACCGAGGTCGTTCGCGCCGGAGCGCAGCATCTCCGCCGCACCCTCCGCGCCCAGTTTGACCCAACTGGTCTGGATGTTGGTGATGTGCGGGTGGAGCAGCAGGCGCGCCATGGCGGTGACGGCCCGGTTGTCGCGGGCCGTCGGGCCGGGCCGGGCGATCCCGGCGAGGTACACGGGCGCGTTGGTGTGGATGAAGGGCAGTGTCACGAACTCCGTGAATCCGCCGGTCTCCTGCTGCACGCGGGCGAGGGTGCGGAGGTGGCCGAGCCAGTGCCGGGGCTGGTCCACATGCCCGTACATCATGGTGGAGCTCGACCGGATGCCGAGCTCGTGCGCGGTCTTCACGACGTCGATCCAGGTGGCCGCGGGCAGCTTGCCCTTGGTGAGCACCCAGCGGACCTCGTCGTCGAGGATCTCGGCGGCGGTTCCGGGGATGGAGTCGAGCCCGGCCTCCTTCGCGGCGGCGAGCCACTCCCGGACGGACATCCCGGTGCGGGACGCGCCGTTGACGACCTCCATGGGTGAGAACGCGTGCACATGCATGCCGGGGACGCGCTCCTTGACGGCCCGTGCGATGTCGAAGTACGCCGTGCCCGGCAGGTCGGGGTGGATGCCGCCCTGCATGCACACCTCGACGGCGCCGACGTCCCACGCCTGCTGGGCGCGGTCGGCGACCTGGGACAGGGAGAGGGTGTACGCGTCGGCGTCCGTACGCCGCTGGGCGAAGGCGCAGAAACGGCAGCCGGTGTAGCAGACGTTGGTGAAGTTGATGTTCCTAGTGACGATGTAGGTCACGTCGTCCCCGACGACCGAGCGGCGCAGGTCATCGGCGACACGGGTGAGCGCGTCGAGCGCGGGCCCGTCGGCGTGGAGGAGGGCGAGCGCCTCGTCGTCGGTCAGCCGGGTGGGGTCGTCGGCGGCCGTGCGCAGGGCCTGGCGGACATCCGTGTCGATGCGCTGCGGCACCATGCCGGGCGCGGCGGCCTCGCGCAGCGCCTCCCAGTCCCCGTAGACGTCGTCGAAGTCGTCGCGCCGGTCGTGGAGACGGCCCTCGGAGTCGATGGTCCGATGCAGATCCGTGCGCCCGGTGGCGGTGAACGCCTCGTCGGACTCCTGCCAGGGCAGGCCCGCGGGGAACACGTCGGGGCGGGCGAGGCCGGAGTCCGGATCGGCCAGGGCCCGGACGTGCGGCAGCAGCCGGGGGTCGAGCCAGGGCTCGCCCCGCCGCACGAACTCCGGGTACACACACAGCCGCTCACGCAGCTCGAACCCTTCGGCGGCCGACTTCTCGGCGAGCTGGTCGATCTGCGGCCAGGGCCGTTCCGGGTTCACATGGTCGGGGGTCAGCGGGGAGACCCCGCCCCAGTCGTCGATTCCGGCGTGGATCAGCCGGGCGTACTCGCCGTCGACGAGATTGGGCGGAGCCTGCAGGCAGGCGGACGGCCCCATGATGTGGCGGGCGACGGCGACCGTGGCGACGAGTTCGTCGAGCTCGGCGTCGGGCATCCCGCGCATGGCCGTGTCCGGCTTGGCGCGGAAGTTCTGCAGGATGAGCTCCTGGATGCCGTGGTACGCGCGGGAGACGCGGCGCAGCGCGAACAGCGACTCGGCGCGCTCCTCGTAGGTCTCGCCGATGCCGATGAGCAGGCCGCTGGTGAAGGGCACGTTCGACCGGCCGGCGTCCTGAAGCACCCGCAGCCGCACGGCCGGCTCCTTGTCGGGTGAGCCGTGGTGGGGCCCGCCTGGCTCCGACCACAACCGCTCCGCCGTCGTCTCCAGCATCATGCCCATGGACGGGGCCACGGGCTTGAGCCGCTGGAAGTCGGTCCAGGACATGACCCCGGGGTTGAGGTGGGGCAGCAGCCCGGTCTCCTCCAGGATGCGGATCGACATGGCCCGCACGTACGCGATCGTGTCGTCGTAGCCGTGGGCGTCGAGCCACTCCCGGGCCTCGGGCCAGCGGTCCTCGGGCTTGTCTCCGAGGGTGATCAGCGCTTCCTTGCAGCCGAGGGCCGCGCCTCTCCTCGCGATCCGAAGGACCTCGTCCGGGGACATGAACATCCCGTGACCCGCGCGGCGCAGCTTGCCGGGGACGGTGGCGAAGGTGCAGTAGTGGCACTTGTCGCGGCACAGGCGGGTGAGCGGGATGAAGACGCTCTTGGAGTACGTGATGACCCCCGGCCGCCCGGCGGCTTCCAGCCCCGCGTCCCGCACACGGCCGGCGGAGGCGGCCAGGTCGTCGAGATCACTTCCCCGGGCCTGCAACAGCACGGCGGCCTCGGCGACGTCGAGGGCCACCCCGTCCCTGGCCCGCTTGAGCGCGCGCCGCATGGCGTTCGCGGTGGGCCGTCCTGTGTCGTACCCGCCCTGGTGATCGGTCATGCTGCGAGCATACGAGCGCCGGGATGCGGGCCTGCCGCCGCGGCTGAGTACAAGCGCCTATTCGGCCTGGGGGCGCCTGCGGATACGCGCTCCGCGGGGGCGCGCGTAGCGTCCGGGCCATGATCGACGATCTCGAACGCCCTCGTGTCCCCCTGCTCCGATGGCTCTGGATCACTCTGGCCGTCGTGATCGGCGCACCGGTGCTGTTCGTGCTGTGCCTCGTGGTGACGTACGGGATCGAGAGCGCGACGCCGGAGGACTACCCGCGCGTGGCCCCGCAGAAGATGGCGGACCGCGCAACGGCCCGCTCGCATCAGGCGTACGCGCTTGCGGGCTTCGACACGGTGCTGCCCGCGGGCGTGGACAACAGCCTGGCCGCGGGCTCGTGTTACCCCGGGGGGCTTGAGAGCATGGCGGACACGCCGGTGGACGGCGCGTACGCCCTCTCCCACACGTGGCAGGTGTCGGACGTGCCGCGCGCGGAGGCACTGGCGGCGCTGGCCCGGCTGCGCGACCGGCTGAAGGAGGAGGGCTGGACGGTCACCTCGTACGAGCGGCGGCAGGCGTCGCAGGACTGGATCCTGCGCACGGAACGCGGCGACGGGGAACGCCAGGTGTACGAGTGGATGTCGGTGGGCGGCCGCTTCTTTGGCGGCGTGCACATGGAGTGCGCGTACGACCCGGCGGCGGATGCGGATGCGGGGTCGTCCGGCGGCTCGTACGGCGAGACGTACGGCGGCAGCTCGGCGGCGGACGGGCTGGTTGCGCCGGCGCTGGGGGCGGGGGCGTGAGGGGCGACCGGATGCGTATGAACCAGGCGATGGCCGAGGTGCTGGCGAACCTCGACACGACGGGCCTTACCGAAGCGGACATCCCGCCGATGTTCCTGGACATCGCGAAGGAGGGCTGGACGACCACTGCGAGCGGTGCGTACGTGCTGGCAGCCCTCGCAGCGTCCGGGCCCGGAGGCGCGTATGCGGACCTGGTCCACGAGGAAGCCGTCGTGAACGGCCGCGGCATGGTGGACCACGACCTGCCGCCGTCCGGCCGCGAACGCATGGAACCACTGGTCCGCCGATGCCTGGCGTACGCGCTGCGCTGCCTCGCCGGTGACCCGGCGGCACCTGCCGACCCGGTGCTCGCGGCGTACATCAGCGTGTCCGAGTCCTGGACCGAGGAGCGGACGGTCACGGCATACGTGACCTTCTGCCGGACCTACCCTGGCGTTCCTCCGTATGTCACCGACCCGGAGGACTACCGGCACGAGGCACTGCTGGAGTTGGTGGCGGCTGCACACGCGGGAGAGGCTTTCAGCCAGGTCAGCTGAGGCTGACGTAGCGTGTGATCATGACAATGCCGCCCCCTCCTCAGCCGAACGGGCCGTACGGATCGCCGGCGCCTCAGCCACACCCGTACGGACAGCCGTATCCGCCCCAGCCGCATTACGGACAGCCGGCTGCGCCTCCGCAGCCGTATCCGCCGTATCCCGGCCCGGGCGGCTGGGGGCAGCCGCCGTCAGGGCCGCCGCGCAAGAACAGAACCGGTCTCATCCTCGGCATTGTCTTCGGCTCGATAGCCGCCCTCCTCGGCCTCTCCTACCTCGGCAACCGAGGCAGCGATGCCGCCGATGAAGCCGCCAGGGAGGCCGCCAATCCGTTCCCCGCGGCCGAATATCGGCTGACCGTGCCGCGAACGCTGCTGGACGGCGAGTACGAGCTGATCAAGGACAGCTCCGCCGAGGCGAATGCCGACGCGGAAAGGAGCGGCTACGGCGCCGGGCCGGACGCCCGCAACATCAAGGGGATCCTCGGCTCCTACAACGGCACCAGCACGACCGGCAACAGCGGACTCGTCATCACGGGTATGTACGGGCAGTTCAGGAATCCGGCGCAGCCCCGCGACAGCCTCCTGGACGGGATGCGGAAAGGGGACGGCATGAGCGAGCCCGAGCCGGCGAAAACCATCACCCCACCGGGCTCTGACGTCGACTTCCAGTGCACCGTGATGCTGTCGAAGGACGAAGACGGCACCTCTACCGTCCCGGTGTGCGCCTGGGGCGACGAGAACACGGCCGCCTACGTCGCCTTCCTGACCCCGGCGTCCGCCGCGCAGGACCCCGACACGGTGGACCTCGACGCCATCGCACAGCAGACATTGAAGGTCCGCGAAGAAGTGCGGAAGCCGATCAACTGACCACGTGACCGGTCGTGGCTGCTCGATGCCAATCAGCATTCGCTGACGAGTGACGATTCCCTGGCAGGGCGCACTCCGCCCAGACCGTCTTGCCGACCTGGCGGTCCGCCACACCCCAGTCCGTCGCCAGCGCCGCCACCAGCACCAGCCCGCGGCCCGCTTCCGCGTCCGGGCTCGGCGTTCCCGTCATCGGCGCGCGCTCGCCCCGCGCGTCCGCGACCTCGATGCGGAGCGTCGTCTCCGTCAGCCGCAGGCGTAGCTCGAAGTCGCGGGCCGGTACGCGGCCGTGCGTCACCGCGTTCGCGGCGAGCTCCGCCACGATCAGCGCCGCCGTGTCGGACAGCTCGCTGCCGTACGCGTAGCCCCACGCGTCGAGTTGGTGCACGGCCAAGTGGCGGGCCAGACGGGCGCCGCGGCGGATGGACGTGAAGCGCTGGGTGAACTCAGCCGTCGGGGTCGTGATTTCTGTATTCACGTCACCGAGCGTGTCCGGCTCTGCCTACGCTGACCAGGACCTACGGCTCGACGCCGGGTATCCGTACGGACGCGGTCGGTCCGCTGTACGGCTGTCGGCCGTGACCTTCGGGTACGTACGCAAGGGCGGGTACGGCATGGGGAACGCCGGGCGGGAAGAGCGACCGGAAAGGCCGGCCGAGGTGGATGGGACTGCGCATCTGTTCCGGGCACTCGGCAAGCAGATCAAGGTACTGCGGGAACGGGCCGGGCTGAGCCAGAAGGAGCTCGGCATCGCTGCCCATTGCGGGGAGGACCTGATCTCCGCGATCGAGCGCGGGGTCCGGACCCCACAACCCGACTTCCTTGAGCGCGTGGACGGTCTGATGGGCGCGGGAGGCGTGCTCAAGGCGGCCGTCGATGACGTAAGGGAGGCGCAGTCGAAGGCACGGACCCGGCATCCGGAGTGGTACCGGAACTACGCCACGCTGGAGGCGGATGCTGTTCAGCTCTGCGTCTACAACAACCAGTCCGTGCCCGGCTTGCTCCAGACCGAGGACTACGCCCGTGCCGTCTTCACACAGTGGCGGCCACTGCTTGACGACGCCACGATCGAGAAGCGGGTAGCCGACCGCCTCGCTCGGCAGCAAATCTTCGAACCATGGCCGTCCCCCACGTTCAGCTTCATCCTCGACGAGAGCGTCCTGCTCCGGCCGATCGGAGGGCGGACCGTTCACCACCAGCAACTGCGCAGGCTCATCGATGTCGGGCGGCTCCGGACGGTCCAGCTTCAGGTGATGCCCCTCGACCGGGAGGAACAGCCAAGCCTGGACGGTCCGTTCACTCTCGTCACACCCAAAGGCCGGCAGCAGGTGGCATATCTGGAGACACACACGTACCCGCGCCTGATCACCGACAGGGAAGAGGTCAGTGTGCTGTCGATCCGCTATGGGATCATCCAGTCGCAGGCTCTCAGGCCTGGCGAGTCCCTTGTCCTGATCGAGAAGATGCTGGGAGAGCGATGATCACCGAGCAGAAGCTCAACTGGTTCAAGAGCAGCTACAGCAGTGGCGGCGGCGGGGAGTGCGTCGAGGTCGCCACCACCCCCACCACCGTCCACGTCCGCGACTCCAAGAACCTCCCCGGCCCTCAGCTCGCGCTCACCGCTCCCGCCTGGGCCGCCTTCGTCGTCTACGCGCGCGTGGAACTCTGAGTCACTGCCCAAGCCGCCACGGAGCGAGGACCTCGCCGTGGTCCTCGGCCGGCAGGGGGCGCATCAACTGCGCCGTCAGGACGGGGTCGGCCAGTATCGCCGCCGTCGCGCGCCACTCCGTGAGGACGCGGTCGAGAGTCCGGTGCGCCCCAGGGCCCGCATCCTCCGTGGCCTGGAGGAGTTCGCTGACGAGCTCCCGTACTTCCGGTCGCGAGAGATGGCTCGTCCAGGAGAAGACGTTCGCAAGGAGGGCGCCGAGGCCAGCGGCTGGGGCATCCAGCGATGGGCTCATGGCCCGGACCGTACCGGTTCGCGGGGGCGGAACTTCGCGACAGCCGAAGCCACTCCGACACCCCCTACAGATACCGCGCGTACTCGTCCAGCGCCCGCAGCACCTCCAGCTCGCCACCCGCCGGGAGCTGAAGCACCACCTCCCGCACGCCCTGGTCCGCGTAGTGCGCCAGTTTGCCCGGTGAGGGGAGGACCGCGTACGGGACCACCTCCAAGGCATCCGGGTCGCGGCCCGCCGCGGACCACACGTCACGCAGCACCGGGACCGACTCCCGCATCCCGCGGCCCCCGATGGGCATCCAGCCGTCGCCGTACTCCGCGATGTGCGCGAACAGCTTCGGGCCCGCCGCGCCGCCCACCAGGATGCGCGGCGCGCCGTTCTGTGGCTTCGGGTGGGCGAACGAGGCGCTGACCGTCGCGAACTCGCCCTCGTAAGCGAGCGGTTCGGACGACCACAGGGCACGCATGAGGCGCATCCTGTCCCGGACCAGTTCCCGGCGCGTCGGCCAGTCCACGCCGTGGTCCACCGCCTCCTCCACGTTCCAGCCGAAGCCGACGCCCAGCGTGAACCGGCCCCCGGACACGTGGTCCAGGGTCGCGATCCCCTTCGCCAGGGCGATCGGGTCGTGCTGGGCCACCAGCGTCACGCCCGTCCCCAGCCGCAGGGTCGACGTGACCGCCGCCGCCTGGGACAGCGCGACGAACGGGTCCAGCATGCGGCCGTACTCGCGCGGCAGTTCGCCACCCCCGCCGTACGGCGTCCTCCGGGACACCGGAATGTGGGTGTGTTCGGGGACGTAGAGCCCGGCGAAGCCCCGCTGCTGAAGTTCGCGGGCCAGCCGCACGGGGGTGATCGTCTCGTCGGTGAGGAAGATCGTGGTCGCGATCCGCATGGGGACACCGTAGGCCCAAAGACGGCCACCCGCGCCCGGCCACGACCGTGTCACCTGTCAATTCCCTTCCCTTGCATCCAGGTTCACGGCTCAATACCAGGGTTCGGACTGCATCACTTCTGTCCATCTCGACCCCTCGGGAGCCGACGGCATGTGCAACGACGACGAACATGCGGGACACGCACTGGGCAGACGAGGACTCATCGTGACGGGAGCCGCGGCCGCCCTTACCTTGGCCACCGTGAGCTTCGCGAACGCGGCAGTACGCAAGGGCGAAGGGGCGACAGAGGTCGTGCGCGGCACGCTGCCGCCTGGCGCGCCCGACTTCGTGTACCTCCCCGTGGAGATCCCGGCGGGCGTCAGCCGGATCCACGTCTGGTACAGCTACGAGAAACCGCCCCAGCCCGCCGGCACCGCGGGCAACGCCCTCGACATCGGCATCTTCGACGAGCGCGGAACAGCGCTCGGCGGCAAGGGGTTCCGGGGGTGGTCCGGCGGCGCCCGGACGGAGTTCTTCATCCAGGCGGACGACGCGACTCCGGGTTACCTCCCCGGTCCCGTCCGGCCCGGCCTGTGGCACATCGCGCTCGGGCCGTACACCGTCGCGCCGCAGGGGCTGACGTACGAGGTCCGCGTCACGCTCACCTACGGGGACCAGGCCGAGCCGCGCACAGCGGTGTATCCGCCGGAGCGAGCCAAGGGGCGCGGGCGCGCCTGGTACCGGGGCGACTGCCATCTGCACTCGTGGTACTCGGACGGCAGGCGCACCCCCGCCGAGATCGCCGCCCTCGCCCGGGCCGCCGGGCTCGACTTCATCAATTCCTCCGAGCACAACACCCATTCCGCCCACGCCCATTGGGCCGATGCGGCCGGTGACGACCTGCTGATCCTCCTCGGGGAGGAGGTCACGACGCGCAACGGGCACGTGGTGGCGCTCGGCACCGACCCGGGGACGTTCGTCGACTGGCGCTACCGCGCACGTGACAACCGCTTCGGGCACTACGCGCGTGCCATCCGCCGGGCCGGCGGCCTGGTCGTCCCCGCCCATCCGCACGCCACCTGCATCGGCTGCAACTGGAAGTTCGGCTTCGGCGAAGCGGACGCGGTGGAGGTGTGGAACGGGCCCTACACCCCCGACGACGAGGTGTCCCTCGCCGACTGGGACAGCACCCTGGCCGTCGCCGCCCGCACTCGCGGGCGCTGGATCCCCGCCATGGGCAGCAGCGACGCGCACCGCCACCCCGACCCGGTCGGCACACCCCAGACCGTCGTCCTCGCCGAGGACCTCAGCCGTGCGGCGATCCTCGACGGGATCAGGGCCGGACGCAGCTACGTCGCCGAGAACAAGGACGTGACCGTGGCCTTCTCGGCGGCGGGCGGGCGCGGGCGGCACGCCGGGATCGGCGAACGGCTGCGCGTGGACGACGACGATCCGGTGACCGTACGGGCGGAGGTGGCGGGCGTCCCCGGCTGCACGGTCCGCTTCGTCACCGACCAGGGCGTGCTGCACACGGCCCCCGTCCCGGTGTCGGGGGTGGGCACGGTTGCGTGGCGTACAACGGCGCGCTACGCCACGTACGTACGGGCCGAGGTCCGGCACGCGCCCGTGGTCCCCGGACTACCGGGGCCGCCGGCGGCCTTCACCAACCCGGTCTTCCTGGGCGGCTGAGCCGGCGTCCCTGCCGCGTACCCTCGAACGGGACCGTGGAAGGAACGTGATCATGGCAAGCCCTGCCTCCGGGCCGCAGTCCGTCGACCGCGCGCTGGAGATCCTCGACGCCGTCGCCGACGCCCCCGGTCCCGTCGGGGCCAAGGCGCTCGCGCGGCAGCTGGGGTGCTCACTGTCGACCGTGTACCACCTGCTGGGGCCGCTCACCACGCGCGGGCATCTCCTGCGGACCGGCGAGGGCTACGCGCCGGGGCCGCGTGCGGTGGCACTGCACCGGTCCTTCCAGCGACATCTCGGGCTCGGGCCGCAGCTGGCCGAGGTGCTGCCGCGGCTGCGGCGGGCGACCGGCGCACAGGCATACGTCACGGCGTACCGGGACGGCCGGATCGTGATGCTGGACAGCACGGTGCCGGTCACGGACAGCGAGCACCCCTTCGTGCCGGGCCCCGAGTCCCGGGCGCACGCGACCGCGCACGGCAAGGCGCTGCTCGCGGCGCTGCCGAGGACGGCGCGGCGCCGGTACCTGGCCGAGCACGGGATGGCCCGCTTCACCGACCGTACGATCACCGCCGCGGACCGCTTCGAGGCGGAGGTCGAGCGGGTACGCGGCCGGGGCTATGCGGTCTCCGTCGGCGAGGCGGACCCGGCGTACACCTGCCTGGCCGCCACGCTCGCCGTCCAGTCCTCCCAGGGCGTGGTGCACGCGCTGTCGCTGTCGCTGCCTACGACGGACTTCCGGCGGCGGCACGGCGAACTGCGTGCGGCGCTGGTGCGCGCGGCGGGGAGCTAGCCTGCTGCCCGGGGCACGCGCCCCCGGGCTCGTTCCGGCGACCGGCCCCGGGTCGCAGACGAGCCGGGCACCGGCCGCGGGCTGTGGCCCGCCCGCAGGGCCGAGCGCGACGCGTTGACCCCGCGTGCGGCATCCCGTTTCCGACGGGGTCGGAAAACCGGACCGCCCGAGTGGTCCGGCAGGGCCACGCGGCGGAGGGTGGAGGCATGATCTTCATCGCCGTCAGGTTCACCGTCCGCCCCGAGTACAGCGACCGCTGGCTCGACATCGTCGACGACTTCACGCGCGCCACCCGCGCCGAGCCGGGGAACCTCTTCTACGACTGGTCGCGCGGCGTCGACGACCCCCACAAGTTCACGCTGCTGGAGGCCTTCGCCGACGCGGAGGCGGGCGCGGCGCATGTCGCGTCCGAGCACTTCAAGGCCGGGATGGAGGCGATGGCCACCGCCATCGCCACCAAGCCCGAGATCATCAATGTCGAGGTGCCGGGCCAGGGCTGGAACGAGATGGCGGAGCTCAAGCCCGTCTCCTAGCGCTTCTCCACCGGGAAGAGCGGGGTCCACGGCAGGGCCGTGCGCCAGGTGTCGCCGTCGCGCATCCAGTCGTCGATGATCTTCGCGACCGGCTCGGGTCCGATCACCGGGCCCTGGCTGGGCACATGGGCCTGGAAGTGCAGCTCCTCGCGGTACTCGACCTGATAGCTGAGGTCGTCGTTGAAGTGCACCTGGATGAAGTGCTGGTCGACCGGCTCCCGGTCCGTCCGCTCGACGATCACGAAGGGGTACGACAGATTCATGTCGGCGAGCAGGTCGTGCACTTCGACGTAGGTCGGGTCGTCGATGGACTTCCCGCCCGCCTCGCTCGCCCGGATCAACGGCTTCGTCATGCGGGCGACTGTACGGGGCGGGTGCGACAACGCCCGCCCCGATGGCGGCACATGCACCCTCACGGCTCGCGCAGCGCCCCAAGCTTCGCCCCGAGCAGGATCAGCGGCGCGCCCAGCAGTCCACCCGGCTGCGGCGGCCGACCGCGAGGCGTCGACGCTCCCGTGCCGGGCGGCGGCATAGTCGGTACCGGACCCGACCGAAGGAGCACGTCATGAGCAAGGTCGTCGCGGACATCTCGGTGTCCCTGGACGGATTCATCGCCGGCCCGAACGACGGCCCCGGCAATCCGCTCGGCGACCGAGGTGAGCGGCTGCACGAGTGGGCGTATCCGCTGGAGAGCTGGCGGGGGATGCACGGTCTCGACGGGGGTGCCACCGGGCCGGACTCCGAGGTGATGGAGGAGGCGGTGCTGCGCGCCGGGGCCTATGTGATGGGGCGGCGGATGTTCGACCTGGGCGAGGGGCCGTGGGGCGACACTCCGCCCTTCCACGCCCCGGTGTTCGTCGTCACACACGAGGAGCGGGAGCCGCTGGTGAAGCCGGGCGGGACGACGTTCACCTTCGTCACGGGCGGGATCGAGGAGGCCGTCGGGCGGGCGCGGCGCGCCGCCGGAGAGAAGGACGTCGTCCTCGCCGGCGGCGGTCAGGTGATCCGCGGTGTGCTGGCGGCCGGCCTGCTCGACGAGCTCCAGATGCACGTGGTGCCGGTGCTCCTCGGCGGCGGCGTGCGGCTGTTCGAGGAGGCCGGCGGGGTCACGGAGGCGGTCGAGTTCGAGACGACCCGGGTGATCGACTCGCCCGCCGTGACCCATCTGCGGCTGCGGCCCGCGAGGGACTGACCGTCAGTCGGCCATCACCAGGGCCGGGGTCTCCTTGGTGAGCACCTCGCCCCGGAAGAACGCAGGGCTGCGGCGCTGCATCAGGAGCATCAGCACGACACCGAGCAGCAGCAGGCCCACACCGATGACGAACACGGAGCCCATGCCGAGGACGGAGGAGCCGGAGCCGTAGGCGGGGTCCCACATGTCGTAGAGGGTCTTGCCGAAGACGGCGGTGAGCATCAGGCCGCCGACGCCTGGGAGCACTCCCTTGACCAGCAGGTTGCCGGTCGAGCGGGTCAGCTCCTTGCGGAAGAACCAGACGCAGGCGAAGGCCGTGATCGAGTAGTAGAAGCAGATCATCAGGCCGAGGGCGTAGATGGTGTCGACCAGGACGTTCTCGCTGACCAGGCTCATCACCGTGTAGAAGAGACCGGTGGCGATGCCTGCGGCCACGGTGGCGAGTCCGGGGGTCTTGAAGCGGGGGTGGACCTTGGCGAACGCCTGGGGCATGGCGTCGTAGGAACTCATCGCGAGCGCGGTGCGGGCGACGGGGATGAAGGTCGTCTGCAGGCTGGCCGCGGCGGAGGCGAGGACCGCGACGAACAGCAGGATGCCGAGGCCCGAGCCCATGATCGGGTCGGCCAGGACCGCGAAGATGTTGTCGGAGGTGTCCGGGTTGCCGAGGCCGGTGCCCTTGTCGCCGATGCCGGCGTACATCTGGACGGCGATCGCGACCATCAGGTACGAGACCACGATCACGACCATGGCGAGCATGGCGGAGCGGCCTGGGGTGCGGGCGCTGCCGACGCTCTCCTCGTTGATGGACAGGCAGGCGTCCCAGCCCCAGTAGATGAAGATCGAGAGGGAGAGTCCGGCCGTGAAGGCGGAGAAGGACTCGATGCCGAGCGGGTTCATCCAGGACAGGGAGAAGTCCAGGGAGCCCGCGACCTCGCCGGACTTGGCGATCGCCATGACGGCGAAGACGGCGATGACGGTGAGCTGGAGTCCGACCAGGGCGTACTGGACCCACTTGGTCGCGGTGATGCCGCGGTAGCTGATCGCCGTGGCGACAGCGATGAAGGCGAGCGTGGTCAGGATGTGGACGGCCTTGTTCCCGTCGAGTGCGGCGACGCTTTCGCTGCCGCTGATCTCTCCGGCGGTGAGCCAGAAGAAGGACGTGGCCACGCCTGCGAGGTTGGACAGGACCACGACGGTGGCCACCAGCAGGCCCCAGCCGCACATCCAGCCGATCTTGGGGCCGAAGGCCTTCACCGACCAGGTGAAGGAGGTGCCGCAGTCCGGGACCGCCTTGTTGAGCTCGCGGTAGGCGAAGGCGACGAGCAGCATCGGCAGGAAGCCGGCGAGGAAGATGGCCGGCATCTGGAGGCCCACCTCGCCGACGGTGGGTCCAAGGGTCGAGGTCAGGCAGTAGACGGGGGCGACCGTGGAGACGCCGATGACGGCTCCGCCCATCAGGCCGACGGAGTTCCCGCCCAGGCCTTTCTGGCGGACACCTCCGGCGTCTTCGGGGGCGGCCGTGCCCCGTGCTGCGTCTCCGGCCTGCGGCCGCGCATCGAGCTGAGTCATGAAAAGGACGTTAAGGCCTGCGGTTTCCACATCCGGAGGATCAAAGTCCGGATCACGAGCTTTCGATTCGAAGGTCACGGCGGGCAAGATGCTTAGCATTGAAAGACGTGCGCGCCAACCCGCACACAGTTCGCCAGGCCAGCGCTACCCCTCCCTCGATTACGATAACCGCAGCCATGCCAGCTTTGTCCGGTTTCAAATTTTCCCACGGCAATTTTCGGACACCGTTGCCGCAGGTTCGGCGGCCGTCCTCACCCCGGCCACACCACCGCCTGCAACTCGCTGTACGCGTGCAGCGCATACGACCCCACGTCCCGCCCGACGCCGCTCCGCTTGAACCCGCCGAACGGCGCCTCCATGTTCCGGCCGACCGTGTTCACCCCCACCCCGCCCACCCGCAACTCGCCCGCCACCCGGAACGCGCGCGCCACATCGCCCGACCAGACGTAGTCGATCAGGCCGTAGTCACTGTCGTTGGCGAGAGCCACGCCCTCTTCCTCGTCGTCGAAGGGGACCACGACCACCACCGGACCGAAGATCTCCTCCCGCACCACGCGCATGTCGTTGGTGCACTCGGCGAACAGCGCCGGTGCGACGTAGAAACCCCTGTCGAACGCCGGCCGCCCGCCTCCCACGACCAGGCGGGCGCCCTCCTTGCGGCCCAGCTCGACATACGCCTCCACCCGCTCGCGGTGCGCGGCCGAGATCAGCGGGCCGACCACCGTCGCCGGGTCGGCCGGATCGCCGATCCTGAGCCGCCCGGCATACGCGGCGAGGCCCGCCACCACCTGTTCGTAGACACCCCGCTGCGCGAGGACACGCGTCGGAGCCGTACAGATCTGTCCGCTGTAGAAGGAGAACGTCGTCCCGATACCGCGCACCGCCGACTCCACGTCCGCGTCGTCGAAGACGAGGGCCGCGCCCTTGCCGCCGAGCTCCATCAACTGGCGCTTCATGTCCCGGCCGCACACCTGCGCGATCCGCTGCCCGACCGCCGTCGAGCCGGTGAAGCTCACCATGTCGACGTCCGGGGAGTCGACGGCGGCCTCTCCGACCTCGGGTGCGCAGCCGGTGACCACGTTCACCGTGCCGGGCGGGGCACCGGCCTCCTGAAGCGCCTCGGCCATCCGGTAGACCGACAGCGGATCCTGCGGCGCGGGTTTCACGACGACCGTGTTGCCCGCAGCGAGCGCCGGCGCGACCTTGCCGGCCGGGTTGGCCCAGGGGTTGTTGTACGACGTGACGCAGGTGACGACACCGACCGGGCGGCGCACGGCGACGGCGCCGAACACTCCCGCACTCCCCATCGGGCCTGCCGTGCTGATCTGCGGCAGCAGCGGCTGTTCGACCGGCTCCAGCGCGCCCCGGGCATAGCGGCGGAAGCGGGCCGCGGCGACGGTGACCTGCATACCGCGGGCGGTGGCCGTGGTCGCGCCGCTCTCCGCGCGGGCGAGCGCGGTGTGCGCCTCGACGTCCCGCCGGACGAGGTCCGCGGCCCGGTCCAGGACCGCCGCGCGTTCCTCCGGCCTCGTCCGCGACCAGGCGGCGAACGCCTCGCGGGCCGCGGCGGCGGCCTGGTGCACCTGGGCGCGGCTCGCCTCGGGCGCGAGACCGACGGCCTCCTCCGTGGCCGGGTCGATCACCTCGTAGTGGCCGAGGTCCGGCTCGACCCACGCGCCGCCGATGAACAGCTTCTGCGGTCTCATCGCGTCGTCACCGTCCTCGTGTCCCGTCCCGAGCGCAGCACGATGCCCGGCACGGCCCCGGTGACCCGGTCGTCCCTGATGGTCTCGACGCCGTTGACCCGGACGGACACGATGCCGATCGCCTTCGCGTCCAGCCGCGGACTGTCCCCGGGGAGGTCGTGCACCAGACGCGCGGGCCCGGCATCGATGCGCTCGGGGTCGAAGAGGACGAGGTCCGCGTGCCAGCCCTCCTGGATCCGGCCGCGCTCCCGCAGGCCGAACAGCCGCGCCGGGTCGTCCGTCAGCATCCTGACCGCCTGCTCGAGGCCGAGGAGCCCGCGGCCGCGCAGACAGTCGCCGAGGAACCGCGTCGTGTACGGCGCCCCGCACATCCGGTCCAGGTGCGCGCCCGCGTCGGACCCGCCGAGCAGGACGTCCTCGTGCTGCCAGGTCTCCGCCCGCAGGGCCCAGGACGCCGGATCGTTGTCGGGGGGCATCGGCCACAGGACCGTCCGCAGCTCGTCGTCGGCGCAGATCTCGACGAGGCACCGGAAGGCATCCTGGCCGCGTTCGGCGGCGATGTCCTGCACGACCCGTCCGGTCAGGCAGTCGTTCTCCTTCGCGTACGTGTCCCCGATCACGTACCGGCCGAAGTCGGCGAGCCGCCGGAAGACGCCGGCCTCCTCGGAGTCCGCGCGCCGCAGCATCTCCGCCCGTACCGCCGGATCACGCAGCTTCGCGATCCGCTCGGGGACCGGCAGGCCGAGGATCTCGCCCCAGCCGGGCAGAAGGTTGAGCGCGCAGAACGTGCCGAGCGACATGTTCATGGGCGTCAGGATCGGCATGGTGAGCGCGACGATCCGCCCACCGGCCTTCCGGGCGCGCTCGCTCGGTACGAGCTGGCGCGGTACGCGCTCGGGGACGGCGGCGTCGATGGTGAGGACGTTCCAGTTGAGGGGCCGCCCGGCCGCGGCGCTCATCTCGACGAGGAGGTCGATCTCCTCGTCCGCGAACCGGTCGAGGCAGCCCGCGACGATGGCCTCCAGCTGGGTGCCCTCGTGCTCCCCCACGGCCCTCGACAGCGCGATGAGCTCGTCACGCCCGGCGTGCCGGGAGGCGACGGGCCGCCCGTCGCCGTCCGAGTGCGTGGACGACTGGGTGGTGGACAGGCCCCAGGCGCCCGCGTCCATGGCGTCGTGGAGAAGACCGGTCATCTGCCGGAGCTGT
Source organism: Streptomyces sp. ISL-10 (assembly GCF_018614575.1). Lineage (GTDB taxonomy): Bacteria > Actinomycetota > Actinomycetes > Streptomycetales > Streptomycetaceae > Streptomyces. Next base: position 21,356 of record NZ_JAGGOJ010000006.1, on the reverse strand, counting down.
GCTGGCGTGGGCTGCCCCCCGACGGCGTCCGGGCCCATGACGTGGCGGCGCAGGGCGCAGTGCCCCACCATGAACCCGGCGTTGACGGCCGTCCGCCCGTCGAGGGCGTCCAGGTACTCGCCGAAAGTGTGCCATGTCCACGGCGTGCCCTGTTCGAGGGCCACCAGGGACATGCCTTCGACCTTGGACATCATGCGCCGGGTGTAGTCGGCGTCCTCGGGCCGGGCGGGGTTGAGCGGGGCCAGGGTGAAACCGCAGTTGCCGCCCGCGACGGTGGTGACGCCGTGGTTGAGGGAGGGCGTGGCGTACGGGTCCCAGAACAGCTGGGCGTCGTAGTGCGTGTGCGGATCGACGAAGCCGGGGGCCAGGACGAGTCCGGTGGCGTCCTCTCGGCTCCGGGCGTCCTCGGTGAGGCTGCCGGGCGGCGCGATGACGGCGATGCGGCCGCCGCGGATGCCGACGTCGGCGGCGTAGGCGGGCCCGCCGCTCCCGTCGACGACAGTCGCGTTCCGGACGAGATGGTCGAGCATGGGGCGTCGTCCCTTCTGGCGGTGACGTTGAGCGGGCATGGCAGGCGGGTCCTGGCCTGGTGTCGGTGGGCGTCCCGACGGCGAGCACGGCCCGTTCCCGGTGCGCGTCCCGACGGGCGAGCACGGCCCGTTCCCGGGTGCGCGTCCCGACGGGCGAGCACGGCCCGTTCCCGCTGCGCGCGTCCCGACGGGTCGTGGCCCGGTCGGAGGGCGTGGCGTCCGGCCGCGAACGCGACGCCCTCCGGCCGGGCGGGACGCGGATGGCGGTCCGGGAAGACGCCACCCGCGGTCTGTGGGGGCGGGGGTCTCCCCTACCCGCCCTTTCCCGAGCCGGGGCAAGCCCCGGACCCCGTACCGCGCCTCGCGCGGTGCACTCCATCTCGCCTACGGCCCGGCGGCCGTGGGTGGGGGTCCCCCGGCGAAGCCAGGGGGAGTAGCCCCGGACAGGCTGATTGCGTGCAGCGGAACCCGGCCTCGCCTGCGTTCGAGGCGCGTGGTCCGGGGCGGAGCCCCAGTGCCCGGCCCGGTCTCATCCGGGCGGCGCAGACTCGCGGAAGCGGGTCGTCCGGTGCACCGGGTCCGTGTCGATCTGGGGGATCACGTGGTGGCCGATCAGGCGGATCGTCGTCATCGTGTCCTCGTACGAAATCCCGATCGGCAGCCCGAAGGACAGTTGGTCCGCCCCCGCCTGCTCCCACCTCTTGCACTGCTGGAGGACCTCGCCCGGGTCGCCGCAGATCATCAGTTCCTCCGCTATCAGCAGCTCGATGATCTCCGCCGTGTACTCCGGCAGCAGCTCCGGCCACTCGGGGATCCCCTCCGGCCGCGGGAAGGTGTCGTGGTAGCGGAACAGCAGCGACTGCAGGTAGTTCAGCCCGCCACCGACCGCGATCTCGACCGCCTTGTCGTGCGTCTCCGCGCAGATCGCCGTCGACGTCACCATCACGTTGTCGTTGACGAAGGCGCCGACCGCATTCGCCTCCGCGACCGCCGTCTTGTACGACTCGACGACCCACTCCATGTCCGAGACCTTCTGGACGCTGAAGCCCAGCACGCCGAGGCCCTTCCGGCCCGCCATCGCATACGAGGAGGGCGACCCGGCCGCGTACCACATGGGCGGGTGGGCCTTCCCGTACGGCTTGGGCAGGACCTTCCGCGGCGGCAGGGACCAGTGCTTGCCCTGGAAGCCCGCGTACTCGTCCTGGAGCCACATCTTGGGGAACTCGGAGATCGTCTCTTCCCAGATCTCCTTGGTGTGGTTCATGTCGGTGATGCCCGGCATGAACCCGAGGATCTCGTGCGAGCCGGCGCCCCGGCCCGAGCCGAACTCGAAGCGTCCCTCCGACAGGTGGTCGAGCATCGCGACCTTCTCGGCGACCTTGACCGGGTGGTTGACGGGCGCGAGGGGGTTGAAGATCCCCGATCCCAGGTGGATGCGCTCCGTGGCGTGCGCGAGGTAGCCGAGGAAGACGTCGTTGGCCGACAGGTGGGAGTACTCCTCCAGGAAGTGGTGCTCGGAGGCCCAGGCGTACTTGAACCCGGATTTGTCCGCCTGGATGACGTACTCGGTCTCCTCCATCAGCGCCTTGTGCTCGGCGAGCGGATCGGTCTCGGCGCGCTTGCCGAGGTATCCCTGTACGAAGATGCCGAATTCCACGGGGGTTCACCGCCCAATCGATTTCTGACGCTCCGTCAGATCAGGATGGCTCCGACTGTTCCACCGCCCCTGGGGCGCGTCAATACCTGACGGCCCGTCACAGCACGCTGACTCCCGCGAGCCATCCCCCGTCGATGACGAACGGCTGGCCCGTGATGTACGAGGAGTCCTCGCCGGTCAGGAAGAGCGCGAGCCGCGCGATCTCCTCCGGCCGCCCGACCCGGCCCATCGGCACGAGGGTGCGGTACAGCTCCTCGATCGCGCCCGGATCCGTACCGTCCGGATTGCTCATCGGGGTGTCCACGGCCCCCGGGCACACGGCGTTGACCCGTATCCCCCGCGCGGCGAGCTCCAGGGCGGCGACCCTGGTCAGGCCGAGGATCGCGTGCTTGGAGGCCGTGTACGCGCCGACGTACGCCATACCGGTCAGGGCCGTGTACGAGGCGGTGTTGACGATCGTCCCGCCGCCCGCCGCCTCGATCTCGGGGGCGAGCGCCCTGATCCCGAGGAACGCGCCCACCTGGTTCACCTGCGTGATCAGCTGGAACTCCTCCAGCGGCGTGCTGACCAGCTCGTTGAAGCGCAGGATGCCCGCGTTGTTGACCAGCCCGTCGATCCCGCCGAAGGCGTCCTTGGCGGCGGCGACGGCCGCGGTCCAGTCGTCCTCCCGGCTCACGTCCAGGTGGACGTAGAGAGCCCCCAGCTCCTCGGCGAGCGTCGCGCCCTGCTCGTCCAGGACGTCGGCGAGGACCACGCGGGCGCCCTCCGCCGTGAAGAGCCGCGCCTCCGCCTCGCCCTGCCCGCGCGCGGCCCCGGTGATGAACACGACGCGTCCGTCCAGCTTGCCCATGCCGACTCCCTGGTCATTCGAGGTGGGGGGCCACTTCGGCGGCGAACGCCGCCATCTGGTCCGTCAGTTCGGCCGCGCTCCGGCTGCGGAAGCGGACCTGGATCTGGTCCACGCCCGTCCCCGCGTACGCACGCAGCGAATCGGCGAGGGCCTGCGGCTTGCCGGTCAGGGTCCTGCGACCGGTGCGCCAGGCCGGTTCGCCGACGTAGAGCGGTTCGGTGATGGCGCCGATCACGAAGGGCGCCTCGATGCCGGCCCGCTCGCGCAGCGCCCTGATGCGGGCGATCTGCGCGGGCAGCCGGTCGCGCGGGTCGCCCTGCGGCAGCCAGCCGTCGCCCTTGAGAGCGGCACGGCGCACGGCGGCGGGCGAGGAGCCGCCGACCCAGAGCGGTATGCGCTCCTGGGCGGGCCGGGGCCGCTGCCCCAGCCCGGCGAACGAGAAGCGCTCCCCGGTGAACTCCGGGTACTCCCCCGGGCCGAGCGCGACCCTCAGCGCGTCGACCGTCTCGTCCAGCAGGGATCCGCGGTCGTCGAAGTCGACACCGAGCGCGTCGAACTCCTCCCGTACGTGCCCGGCGCCGACGCCGAGGACCAGCCGCCCGCCGGAGAGGTGGTCGAGGGTCGCGTACTGCTTGGCGGTCAGCAAGGGGTGGCGCAGGCCGACGACAGCGACATGACTGAGCAGACGGACCCGCTCCGTGGCGGCCGCGAGGAAGGACAGCGTGGCGACGGGGTCGTACCAGACGGTGGACATGGCGTCGGCGAGCCGGCGCGGGATCGCGACGTGGTCGCAGGTGGCGACGTACGCGAAGCCCGCCCGGTCGGCAGTGCGGGCGATCTCCGCGAGGTCGTCCGGGCCCGCCTCGGCCTCCCAGGGCTCCGCGTAGAGGCTGCTCTGCGACTGGACCGGAAGCTGCATCCCGTACACCACCATGGGGACTCCCTCGCACCTGACGGACCGTCATAAACTGCGTGGGGGTCATCGTCATCGCTGCGGCGGCAACAGGCAAGAGGCCCGCCGCCCGCACGTCAGCCCATCAGCGCGTACACCGTCGACGCCCGTGCCGCCGGCTCCTGCGCTCCCTCAGCAGTCATGGTGATGTCAGCGAACGCCATGCGCTTGCCGAGCTTGGTGATCCGCGCTTCGACGAGTACGTCGGCGCCGACGACGGCCCGCTGGAAGGTGGTGGACTGCTGGACCGTGGTCATGGGGACGAAGCCGCCGCGGGCGGACGACACGGCGATCACGGTCGCGGTGTCGGCGGCGGCCATCAGCGCCTGCCCGCTCAGCCCCCCGCCCTCCCGGGCCAGCAGGTCGGACCAGGGCAGCCGCAGTACGGCATGCAGCTCGCCCGCCTCCTGGACGGACAGCCCGAGTTGGAGGACCCAGGGTGCGAAGTTGTCGGCGAGGATCTTGTCGGCTTCGGCGATGGAGAGCGTCATGCCCCGATGGTGCCGGTCCGCAGCGCGTCCCGGTAGCGGCCCGGCCCGTGCGCGAAGGCCTCCCTGGTGGATACGGCCGTTCGACTGCCACGTCGACACCACCGGGTTCCAGGCGCCGGCCGAAGGCTGACGCCCGCCACGCGGCTCCCGTCGGCCCGGTCCGGGCTCACGCCCCCGGCCAGAGCCCGTCCTCCGTCAGGCCCAGCAGCTCGATGGCGTTGCCGCGCACGATGCGGTTCACCACTTCCGGTGGCAGGTGGCCCATCTGGGACTCGCCGACCTCCTTGGATTTCGGCCACGTCGAGTCCGAGTGCGGGTAGTCCGTCTCGTACAGCACGTTGCCCGCCCCGATCGCGTCGAGGTTGCGCAGGCCGAACGCATCGTCGAAGAAGCAGCCGTACACGTGCTCGGCGAACAGCTCGGAGGGCGGGCGCGTGACCTTGTCGGCGACGCCGCCCCAGGCGCGGTTCTCCTCCCAGACCACGTCGGCCCGTTCCAGGATGTAGGGGATCCAGCCGATCTGGCCCTCCGCGTACATGATCCGCAGGTTCGGGAAGCGCTCGAACTTGCCGCTCATCAGCCAGTCGACCATGGAGAAACAGCAGTTGGCGAAGGTGATCGTGGAGCCGACCGCGGGCGGCGCGTCCGCCGAGGTGGACGGCATACGGCTGGAGGAGCCGATGTGCATGGCGACGACCGTGCCGGTCTCGTCGCACGCCGCGAGGAAGGGGTCCCAGTCGTCGGTGTGGATCGAGGGCAGCCCGAGGTGCGGGGGTATCTCGGAGAAGGCGACGGCGCGCACGCCACGCGCCGCGTTGCGCCGCACCTCGTCGGCGGCGAGACGGGCGTCCCACAGCGGGACGAGGGTGAGCGGGATCAGCCGGCCGCGCGCCTCGGGGCCGCACCACTCCTCCACCATCCAGTCGTTGTACGCCCGCACCCCCAGCAGCCCGAGCTCGCGGTCGGCGGCCTCGGTGAAGGTCTGGCCGCAGAAACGGGGGAAGGTGGGGAAGCAGAGCGCCGACTGGACGTGGTTGACGTCCATGTCGGCGAGCCGGTCCGGGACGCCGTACGAACCGGGCCGCATCTGCTCGTACGTGATGATCTCCAGCCGGATCTCGTCGCGGTCGCAGCCGACGGCGGTGTCGAGCCGGGTCAGGGGCCGGTGCAGGTCCTCGTACACCCACCAGTCGCCGATGGGGCCTTCGTCGCCGGGCGTCCCCATGACCGGGGAGAACTTTCCGCCGAGGAAGGTCATCTCCTTCAGCGGGGCCCGGACGATGCGCGGGCCGATGTCGCGGTACTTCGACGGGAGCCGGTCCCGCCAGACATTGGGGGGCTCCACCGTGTGATCGTCCACCGAGATGATCTTGGGGAAGGTCTCCATGGATTCACCGTAGCGCCGATCTGACGACTCGTCAGCAACTCCGCACGACCCTCGCTGAGGGTCAGCTATACACCACGCGTATACATGGTGTGTATAGTGCGAGCCGCAGGCAGGCTCGGACCACACGGCAGACCAGCGGCACACCGCCGCACGCCGCGACCACCACGCAGGGGGAACCTCGTCATGCCCGTCAAGACGCACATACGCAGGCCGCGGGTTGTCTCCGCGCTCGCCGCCGTCTCACTCGCCCTCGTCCTCGGCGGCTGCTCGATGGACACCACCGCACCGGCCGACGCCCGCGCGGACGCCCGCGACAACGCCTCCTCGCAGGGCGCCACGTCAGGGGGCGGCAGCGGCAAGGGCGTCGGGGCCGGGCCGGCCGTGGACTGCGAGAAGGCCAAGTGCATCGCCCTCACCTTCGACGCGGGCCCCGGCAAGGACACTCCGCGGCTGCTGGACATCCTCAAGAAGGAGAAGGTCCACGCCACCTTCTTCCTCCTCGGCAAGAACCACGTGCTCAAGCACCCGGACGTGGTACGCCGCCTCGCCGCCGAGGGCCACGAGGTCGCCAACCACACCTGGACCCACCGGCGGCTCGACGAGCTCAGCAAGGACGAGATACGCGACGAACTGGGCCGCACCCAGGACGCCATAGCCGACATCACCGGCACGAAGCCCACACTGATGCGTCCGCCCCAGGGCCGTGTCAACGACGACGTGACCGCCGTCAGCAAGGAGCTCGGCCTCTCCCAGATCCTGTGGAGCGCCACCGCCAAGGACTACTCGACCACCGACTCCGCGCTCATCGAGAAGCGCATACTCGACCAGGCCGGACGCGACGGCATCATCCTGCTCCACGACATCTACGACGGAACCGTCCCCGCCGTCCCCGGCATCATCGCGGAGCTGAAGAAGCGCGGTTACACCTTCGTCACGGTCCCCGAACTCCTCGCACCCGCCGAGCCGGAGCCCGGAACGGTCTATCGTCCCTGATCAGGGTTGGGACGAGGCTCACACGGGCAGGCGGGAGACCGAGGTGCCCCGCTGCTGACGGGGCCGCCCCCTTCAGGGCAGACTGTCGAGGGCGATTTCCGGCAGTACGGGCAGGGGGCAGCCAATGGACCGTGACAGCGGGCCACGCGTACCGAATCAGCGCGCTCCGCTGCACAGCGGCAGCGCAAACGACGCGGCCCAGCTTCACTTCAGCGTGCTCGGACCGGTACGGGTCAGGCGTGGCGCCCAGACCCTGCCGCCCGGCTCGCCGCAGCAACGCGCCCTGCTGGCCGCGCTGTTGCTGCGCGATGGACGGACCGCGACGGCGGCCCAGCTGATCGACGCGATCTGGGGCGATGAACCGCCCTCGCAGGCGCTCGCCGCCGTCCGTACGTATGCCTCCAGGCTGCGCAAGTCCCTGCCCGCCGACGCGCTGGTGAGCGAGTCCGGGGGTTACGCCCTGCGGGTCGGGCGCGACGCCCTCGACCTCGCCGTGGCGCAGGAACTCGCCGTGGAGGCGGACAAGGCCCGCGCGGGCGGCGACCGTTGCCAGGCACGCACTCTGATCAACAAGTCGCTCGGACTCTGGGACGGCGAACCGCTGGCCAACGTCCCCGGGCCGTACGCGGAGAACGAGCGCGCCCGGCTGGAGGAGTGGCGTCTGCAACTGCTCGAGACCCGCCTCGACCTGGACCTGGAGGTCGGCTGCCACGCAGAGGCCGTCTCGGAGCTGACCGCGCTCACCGCCGCGCACCCGCTGCGCGAGCGGCTGCGGGAGCTGCTGATGCTCGCGCTGTACCGCAGCGGCCGCCAGGCGGAGGCGCTGGCCGTCTACGCCGACACCCGGCGCCTGCTCGCCGACGAACTGGGCGTCGACCCGCGGCCCGAGCTGGCGCGTCTGCAACAGCGCATCCTGGAGGCGGACGCGGAGCTGGCCAGGCCGGTCGAGGAGCCGTCGCCCGTTCCGCAGGTCACACGGCCCGCGCAACTGCCCGCGACGGTGCCGGACTTCACCGGGCGAGCCTCCTTCGTGCGGGAGCTCGGCGACCAACTGGCCGCTGCCGAGGGGTCGGTGATGGCCGTCTCCGCCCTCGCGGGCATCGGGGGCGTCGGCAAGACGACACTGGCGGTGCACGTCGCCCACCAGGCGCGCAGGCATTTCCCGGACGGTCAGCTGTACGTGGACCTCCAGGGCGCGGGGAACAGGGCTGCCGAACCGGAGACGGTGCTCGGCGCGTTCCTGCGCGCTCTGGGCACAGCGGACTCCGCGATCCCGGACACGCTGGACGAGCGGGCCGCGCTGTACCGCTCGGCGCTGGACGGACGCCGGGTGCTGGTCCTGCTGGACAACGCGCGCGACGCCGCCCAGATCCGGCCCCTCCTGCCCGGCACGGCCGGGTGCGCGGCGCTGATCACCAGCCGGGTGCGCATGGTGGACCTCGCGGGCGCGCACCTGGTCGACCTGGACGTGATGTCACCGGAGGAAGCGCTCCAGCTCTTCACGCGGATCGTGGGCGAGGAGCGAGTGCGTGCGGAGCGGGAGGCGGCGCTGGACGTCGTGGCGGCGTGCGGGTTCCTGCCGCTGGCCATCCGTATCGCGGCGTCCCGCCTCGCCGCGCGCCGCACCTGGACCGTCTCCGTCCTCGCGGCCAAGCTCGCGGACGAGCGCCGCAGGCTGGACGAACTCCAGGCGGGCGACCTGGCGGTGAAGGCCACGTTCGAACTGGGCTACGGCCAGCTGGAGCCGGCCCAGGCCCGCGCCTTCCGCCTACTGGGCCTGGCGGACGGCCCGGACATGTCGCTGGCGGCTGCCGCGGCGGTGCTGGCGCTCCCCCTCCACGAGACGGAGGACCTGCTGGAGGCCCTGGTCGACACGTCCCTGCTGGAGTCGGCGGCCCCGGGCAGGTACCGCTACCACGACCTGGTGCGGCTCTACGCGCGTGCATGCGCCGAGAGGGACGAACAGCCCCCGCAGGAGCGCGCGGCGGCGCTGTCGCGGCTGCTGGACTTCTACCTGGGGACGGCGGCGCGGGTGTTCGCCATCGAGCGCCCGGGGGACCGGTTGGTGGCCCACCTGGAGCCGACGGGGGACGCGGGGCTGTCGTTCACCGAGCGCCAGGAAGCTCTCGACTGGCTCTACGCCGAGGCGAATTGCCTCCTGGCGTGCGCACGGCAGGCCACGCACGGCGTGGGGCTCCGTCGAGCGGTGGACCTGCTCTGGGCGGCCAAGGACCTCGCCGAATCCGGCGCGAATGCGAAGCAGTACGAGTCGGCTGCGCTCGCCGCCCGGGACGCCGCGCGCGCCGCCGGGGATGCCCTCGCGGAGGGACGGGCCAGGACCACCCTCGCCAACTCGCACCTGGTCGCGGGCCGGTACAAGGACGCCGACGACGAGGCGCGCAGCGCCCGGCTGCTGGCGGTCTCGTCCGGCGACACCGCACCCGTCTCCTGGTCGGACAACGACCGCGGAATCATCGCCTTCACCCAGGCCCGCTACGAGGACGCGGAACAACACCTCCTCAAGGCCGTCGAGGGCTACCGGGCCGACGACAACCTGCCCGGGGCGGCGACCGCGCTGTGCAACCTCTCCCGGGTGCACCTGCTGCTCGGCCGCACGGCCAGCGCCATAGACCTCGCGCAGCAGGGCATCGCCATCTACGACGCGATGGGTCTCACCGTGCGGCTGGCCAACGGCATGTACGCACTCGGAGTCGCACTCACGCACGCGGGCCGTCACACCGAGGCCCTGGAGCAGTTCTCGGAAGCCCTGGACATCTTCGCCAGCGATCGGCAGCGGCTGTGGGAAGGGACAACCCACTTCCGCATCGCGGATTCCTACTTGCGGATACTCAAGCCGGCCACCGCCGCGCAGCACGCAGAACAGGCCCTCGCAAGCGGTTGCATCGGCGGCGACCGGATGCGGGGCAACGTCCTGACGACGTTGGGCCGGGCCCTTGCTGCCCTCGGCCAGACGGACCGCGCCCGCGCGTGCTGGCGAGAGGCGCTCACGGTCTACGAGCTCGTGGGAGCCGATGAGGCGGAGCAGGTCCGGGCACTGCTGTCACCTCTCGCAGCAGCCTGACAAAAGTCCCCTCCTGCGCGTTCAGCGTTTGTTTATGCTCGTCCGACATAGTCAACGGCAGTCGATCCGTCGCGTCGGGGGGCAGACGGATCACCGGGACCGAAAGGTCCACTGGCCTTCCGTCCGGCGGCCCTCGGGGGAGTCTCCGGGCGGAAGGCGCCTTCTGACATCAGCACGATCCCATGGGGGACAGCAATGAGCACGAACGAGCAGAAGCGCGAAGAGATCACGACGATGGACAACCACATCCCCGCGCCGCCGCGGGACGGGGCCTTCACCACGATGGACAACCACATCCCCGCGCCCCCGCGGGACGGGGCCTTCACCACGATGGACAACCACATCCCCGCGCCGCCGCAGGACGACACCATCAGCACGATGGACAACCACATCCCCACGCCGCCGCAGGACGGGGCCATCATCACGATGGACAACCACATCCCGGCGCCCCCGCGGGACTGAGCCACCCACGACGGGGAACGGCCGCGGCGGCGCGGAGGGGGAGCCGCCGCGGCCGTGGCATGTCCGGGCTCCCTCACTTCCCGTGCCGCACCCGCAGCTCCCCCTTCACCACCTTCCCGCTCGCGTTGCGCGGCAGTTCCGGCACGAACTCCACCTGCCGCGGGACCTTGTAGTTCGCCATCGCACGGCGTGACCAGGCGATCAGGTCGTCCGCCGTCAGCGTCGCGCCGGGGCGGCGGACCGCGTACGCCTTGCCGACCTCGCCGAGGCGGGCGTCGGGGACGCCGATGACCGCGACGTCGGCGATGTCGGGATGCAGGCCGAGCAGTTGCTCGATCTCGGCCGGGTAGGCGTTGAAGCCGCCGACGATGTACATGTCCTTGATCCGGTCCGTGATGCGCAGGTTGCCCGCGGGGTCGAGGACGCCCACGTCTCCCGTGCGGAGCCAGCCGTCCGGGGTGACGGCGCGGGACGTTCCGGCCGGGTCCTCGAAGTAGCCGCGCATCACGTTGTGTCCGCGGATCAGGACCTCGCCCGGCTCGCCCGGGGCGGCCGCGACGCGGATCTCCGTGCCGGGGATCGCGCGGCCCGAGGTCGTGGCGATCACCGACGGGTCGTCCCCACGGCGGCACATCGTGACGATGCCGCTCGCCTCCGACAGGCCGTAGGCGGTGAGGACCGTGTCGATGCCGAGTTCGCCACGGAGGCGTTCCACGAGGCGGAGAGGGACGACTGCCGCGCCGGTGACGACGAGGCGGAGGGCGGACAGGTCGTACGTCTCCCGGGCGGGATGGTCGAGCAGCGACTGGTGCAGGGTCGGCGGTCCGGGCAGGACCGAGATCCGTTCGGCGGCGATGTTGGCGAGGACCGTGTCCGCGGTGAAGACGGGCTGGGGCACCATCGTCGCGCCGCGGGTGAGGCAGGCGATGATGCCCGCCTTGTAGCCGAAGGTGTGGAAGAACGGGTTCACGATCAGGTAGCGGTCGCCCTCGCGCAGGCCGGCGAGTTCGCTCCACAAGTCGTAGCAGCGCAGGGTCTGGGCGTGGGTGATGACCGCGCCCTTGGGGCGGCCGGTGGTGCCCGAGGTGTAGATGATGTCGGAGGGGTCGGCGGGGGTGAGCGAGGCCGCGCGGGCGCGGACCTCGGCACCGGTCACCGTGTCGCCACCGGCGAGGAAGTCCTTCCAGGTGCGGTAGCGGAGATCGTCCGGCGCGCTGTCGGCGAACACCACGACCTGTTCCAGGGCGGGCAGTTCCACGTCCGCGCGCCGCAGGGAGGCGACGTAGGAGGTGCCGAGGAAGGTGCCGGTGACGAACAGGAGCCGGGCGCCGGAGCGCTGGAGCACGCCGGCGGCCTCCCTGCCCTTGAAGCGGGTGTTGAGCGGTACGAGGACGGCGCCCGCGGTGACCGCGCCCAGAGCGGAGACGATCCAGTCGAGGGTGTTGGGCGCCCAGATGGCGACCCGGTCTCCCTTGACGACGCCCGCGGCCATGCAGGCGGCGGCCGCGCGTTCGACGCGCTCGCCCAGCTCGGCGTAAGGGATCCGGCTGCGGCCCTCGACGACCGCCTCCCGCTGTCCGTACCGCTCGGCGGCCGCACGCACCAGCTCAGGGACGGTTCCCCACTCCACGTCGCCCTGTCGTCGCCCCATCGCACGCCCCTCCCGGCCGAGTTGCTGACGGTACGTCAGATTAGCTGTACGCTCCCCCGCATGGCGACCCTCAAGGACCGGGCAGTCATCGCCGGCATCGGACAGACCGACTTCGCCAAGCGCCTCCCCGATTCGGAGAAGACCCTGGCCTGCCGGGCGGTACTCGCCGCCCTCGACGATGCGGGCATCGCCCCTGCCGAGGTCGACGCCTTCGCCGCGTACACGATGGAGGAGACGGACGAGGTCGAGGTGGCGAAGGCCATCGGCGCCGGGGACGTCACCTTCTTCAGCCGGGTGGGCTTCGGCGGCGGCGGCTCCTGCGCCACCGTCGCCCATCTCGCCGCCGCGATCGCCACCGGCCAGGCGAGCGTAGGCGTCGCCTGGCGGTCGCGGAAGCGCGGCAGCGGCCCCCGGCCCTGGAAGAACACCGGCACACAGCTGCCGACCCCCGCCCAGTGGACGCGCCCCTTCGGACTGCTGCGGCCCGCCGACGAGATCGGCATGCTCGCCCGCCGCTACATGCACCAGTACGGCGCGACCCGCGACCACTTCTTCAACGTCGCCCTCGCCTGCCGCAACCGGGCCAACCAGAACCCGGCCGCGATCATGTACGACCGGCCGCTGACCCGCGAGATGTACATGACGGCCCGGTGGATCAGCGAACCCTTGTGCCTGTTCGACAACTGCCTTGAGACGGACGGGGCCCTGGCCTGCGTCGTCGTCGGAGCCGAGCGCGCACGCGACTGCCGGCGCCGACCGGTGTACGTCCACTCCGTCGCCCAGGGCCTGCCCGCCCAGCACCACGGGATGGTCAACTACTGGAACGAGGACCCGCTCACCGGACCGGCCTGGACCGCGGCCCGACAGCTGTGGAAACAGGCCGACTTCGGCCCCGGCGACATTCACGTGGCCCAGATCTACGACGCGTTCACGCCGCTGATCCCTCTCTCGCTGGAGGGCTACGGCTTCTGCGGTCGGGGCGAGGGCGCGGCGTTCACCGAGGGCGGTGCGCTGGAGATCGGGGGCAGACTGCCGGTCAACACCGGCGGCGGCGGGCTGAGCGAGGCGTACGTGCACGGCTTCAACCTGATCAACGAGGGTGTGAAGCAGCTGCGGGGCACATCGACCGCGCAGGTGGCGGGCGCGACGACGTGCCTGGTCACGGCGGGCGAGGGCGTGCCCACATCGGCCCTTCTGCTGAGGAGTTGAGATGCTCGCACCAGTGGTCGACGACGACGGCGCCCGCTTTTGGGAGTACGCCGCCCGCGGGGAGCTGCGCGTCCAGTCCTGTGCCCGCCCCACCTGCGGCGAGCTGCGTTTCCCGCCCCGCCCGTGCTGCCCGCACTGCGGCTCCTTCGACAGCGAGTGGCGGCCGGTGTCCGGCCACGGCCGGATCTGGTCCTTCGTGGTCCCCCACCCGCCGCTCCTGCCCGACTACGCCGACCAGGCCCCGTACAACGTGGTCCTCGTCGAGCTGTGCGACGCGCCCCGCATCCGCCTCGTCGGCAACGTCGTCGCCTCGCCGGACGCGCGGCTGGACTCCGTGGACCCGGGGCGGCTGCGCATCGGGGCCGCCGTCAGCGTGGCGTTCGACCGCACGGGCGTCCCCCGCTGGCTGCTGGAGCGGCCGTGAACGTCCGGGCGGAGACCGACCGGGACGCGGGGGTGGCGCTCGTGACTCTCGACCGGCCCGCGAAGCACAATGCGATCGACCTCGCCATGGCCGGTGAACTGGCCGCTGTCTGGCAGCGGTTCCGGTTCGACGACACGGTGCGCGCGGCGGTCGTGACGGGTGCGGGGACCGCGGCGTTCTGCACGGGCATCGACCGTACGGCCGAGGTGCCGCAGCCCTCGTCCCCGTACTCCGTGGACGACCCGCTGCTGCGGATCGGCCCGAAGGCCAACGACCTGTGGAAACCGGTCGTCGCCGCGGTGGAGGGCATGGCCTGCGGCGGGGCGTTCTACCTGCTCGGCGAGAGCGAGTTCGTGGTGGCGTCGCGGCAGGCGACGTTCTTCGATCCGCATACGACGTACGGGATGGTCAGCGCTTACGAGTCGGCGTACACGGCACTGCGGATGCCGCCGGGCGAGGCGGCGCGGATGGCGCTGATGGGCACGGCGGAGCGGCTGTCGGCCCGGCGCGCGTACGAAACGGGGCTGGTCTCGGAGCTGACCGAGCCGGGCGGGGCCGTGGCGGCGGCGCTGCGGGCCGCCGCGGTGATCGCCTCGTACCCGACCGACGCGGTGCAGGGGACCGTGCGCGCGCTGTGGGCGGCGACGGAGTCCGCACGCGCGAGGGCGCTGGCCCTTGCCCCGCACCTGGTCGTGCTCGGGAACCTGCCACCGGAGCGGCAGGCCGAGCTCTTCACGGACGGGCGGGGCAGGGGCGAGCGGGGCAAGGGCGGTTTCACACTGCGCTGAGGGAGCCCGGTTCAGCGGCCCGGTTCAGCAACCCGGTTTCCACGGCCCGGCTCAACGGCCCGGTTTCAGCTGCGGGAGGCGCGGGAGACCTCGCACTTGGTGTACTCGGAGCCGTCGCCGGAGCCGGCGTACGGGGTGGTGAGCACGGCGCTCTCGGAGGCGCCCGCGGCAACGGCGATCGCCGTCTTGGTCGCGGAGGCCGGGACGACGGAGCTGCCCGTGGCGCCCACGAACTTCATGGTGACGTCGTAGTCGTAGTCCAGCGCGCCACTGTTCGTGACGGTGATCCTTGCCGTGAGGTTCTTGGTCGCGGTGTCGTACTTGCACTCGTCGATGGTGACGTCGCGCGCGGCCTTGTCGGCGCTGGAGCCGCCGCCGGGCAGCGAACCGCCGCCGGTGCTGCTGGAGCTGTCGTCGTCGCGGTGGCCACTGCCGCCGGAGCTGGAGCTGCTGGAGCTGCTGCTGTTGTCGCAGCCGCCGCCGCTGGAGCCGCGGGCCCCGGTGAGAGCGACGAGCGCGATTCCGAAGACGGCGAGCGCGCGGACATGACGGATCTTCACGTTTCAACCCCCGTTGAAAGTGTCGGCAGATGGGCTCGTTGACGAGCGCACGTCACCCTAGCAGCGCGCGGAGCACCGCTCGTCCCACCGCATCCGCCGCGGACGACCGCCTCAGCGCTCGTCCTGCCGGGGCGGTGCGGGAAGCGT
Organism: Streptomyces sp. ISL-10; assembly: GCF_018614575.1. Classification (GTDB taxonomy): domain Bacteria; phylum Actinomycetota; class Actinomycetes; order Streptomycetales; family Streptomycetaceae; genus Streptomyces. Next base: position 6,173 of record NZ_JAGGOJ010000006.1, on the reverse strand, counting down.
CGGCGGGCCGTCCCTACCGTGCCCGTCGTCGTAGGGGCTGGGCGGGTAAGAGCTGTTGCCACGGTAGGGAACGGGTCCGGTGGCGTCGGGTCCGTACGGCCCCCAGTCCTCCTGCGGAGGGGCGTGGACCTCCTCGTCGTACGCCTCCTCGCGCCGACGGCCGCTCATCACGACGGCGGCGACGAGCAGCAGGACGCCGCCTCCCGCGGCGAGTGCGACGCCTGTGCCGAGGCCGGCTCCGTCGCCACCGACGGTCAGACTGCCCGCCGCCTGGCCCTGGCGGACCATCCACAGGACGGTGAAGCCGAGCACGATAAGGCCGGACAGGGTGACGAGCAGGCGGGAGCGCATAAGGACGCCGAGCAGCGTGATGAGCGCGCCGAAGGCGAGCGGCAGCAGGATCGACGAGACGAGCGGGCCGTCGGTGCCGCTGATGCCGTTGAAGAGGTCCTGGACGCGGTAGTCGCGTCCGTGACGGCCGTCGTACCAGTCACGGAAGGGGCTCCATACGGCGGCCGTCGCCCCTGCGAGAGCGAGGACCGACCCGATGACGTTGCGGATCATCGCCGGCCTCCTTGTGTCAGCCGCTCCGGCCATGACCGCTCTCGGTCATGACGCTACGCCCGCCGCGAGTACCCCGCCATGCGGCACCCATGCGCCCCGGCCCGGCGCAAGGCGCGTGGAGGCGCGGCATCCGCATGCGGTGCAAGGCGCGTGGAGGCGCGGCGTCCGCGGTGCGGCGCAGGCCGGGGATACGGGGCTGCATTCACGGCTCCGGCCGGTGGCGGGCGCGCTTCGGGCCACACGTCCCGGACACGCGGCCGCGGCCGGGCGCGCCCGGAGCCGGATGTCATGCGGAGGCTCTGGGAGTGTCCGCACGGCATCGCCGTCCGCCGCAGGGCGGGTGCGCGCGATGCCCGGCGCTGGGGGACCTCCGTGCCGAAGGGCTGCGGGGGAGCGCAAGGCGGCCAAAGGCCCTCGTAGCGGAGCTACTCGGCTTCGGCCAACGCAGTGTGGGGGCGCCTCCCGTGCCCGGCCAGGGCTACGGGGTGGGGGCACCTCCCACGCCGGAGGCCGTGGGGGGAGCGTGCAGGGCGTCGCGGGCCGGGCGAGGGTCTGCGGGACACCACCTAGCGTGTGGCGCGGCCCGTCGCCGTGCCCTTGGCCGCGTCGAGTGCGTAGACGCAGCGGTCCCTGCTGCACGCGTACACGACGCCGTTCTGGGCGACCGGCGACCCGGTGATCTCGCCGCCGGTGGCCAGCTTCCAACGGAGTTGGCCGCCGCTCGCGTCCAGGGTGTACAGCACATGGTCGGCCGAGCCGAAGTGCACACGGCCGTCCGCGACGACCGGCGTGCCGACGACCTCGCCGCCCGCCGCGAACCGCCACATCGGTGTCCCGGTGACGGCGTCGAGGGTGTAGAGCGCGCTGCCGCTGCCGACGTGGATGTTGCCGGCCGCGACGAGCACGGGCTCGATGGACTGGCGGGGCTCGGTGGCGATGCGCCAGCGGTCCTTGCCGGTGGTGGCGTCCAGTGCGTACACCGTGCCGAGGTAGTCGGCCAGGTACACGCCGCCGCCGGTCACGGCGGGCCCGGGCGCGAACGCCGGCGGGGAGAGGAAGACGGCGGGCGCCTCGAAGTGCCAGCGCACCAGGCCGGAGGTGACCTCGATGGCGAGGACCCGCGTGCCGGCGCAGACATAGACGTAGCCGTCGGGCGCCGGCTGTACGCGCACGGGCACACTGCCGCACGACGCGTCGTCACCCACCGGGTACGACCAGCGCTCGTCACCGGTACGGGCCTCCAGGGCCCGCAGCCGGGCGTCCTTCCACACGTACACGGTGTCGCCGAAGATCGCGGGCCCCGCCTCGGGGGTCTCGAAGTCGGTCTGGGCGCCGGTGGTCTCCCACAGCTTCTCGCCGTTGGACGCCTCCCACGCCTGGACGCCGCCACCGCGGGTGCCGGTGAGCACGGTGCCGCGGTCGGCCTTCAGGGAGTACACCCAGGCGTCGGTCTGCAGCCGCCAGCGTTCGCCGCCGCTCGCGGCGTCGAGCGCGTACAGCGTGGGCCCGTCGGAGGCATGGATACGGCCCCCCGCCACGGCCATGGACCAGGCGACGTCACGGGTCTTGAACTGGCGGCGGCCGGTGCCGACGTCGAGTGCGTGGACCTCGAAGGAGGTGACGTACAACAGGTCGCCGGAGACGACGGGCGTCCCCCACACATCGTTCGACATGCGAAAACGCCAGGGACGCCAGTGCCCGGGCCCGTTCTCCTGCGGCGGCGCGGGCGCGGGCACCGGTGCGGATACGGCGCTGGTCGCGGCCTCGGCGCCGTTCAGCCCACCCGGCGGGCGGATCCAGCCCGTGGCGGGGCCCGCGTCGGCGACCGGCGCGTGCCCGGCGCCGACGGCGCGCAGCCCCGGCCCGATGGGCACGGCGGCGCCTGCCAGCCGTACGGGTCCGCCGCCGGAGTGGGCGGGGACCTGGCCGGAGCGTGGGTCGCCGGCACCGTGCCAGGCCGGTTCGCGGTCGGGAGCGGGCGGTGCCGGGGGCGGCGGGGGTGCCTGGTGAACGGGGGCGGGACGGGAGGGCTCGGCCGGGCGGGCGGCGGGGGCCGGAGCGCGCCCGCCGCCGCGGCGGGCCTCGATCATCGCGGTGGCACGGCCGGGCAGCCACGCGGAGGCCGTGCCGCTGTCGTCGCCGCCGGAGGAGAACAGATGCGGGGCGAGCTGGGCCTGAAGATCCTCGGGCGTTGGCCGCCGGGCCGCTTCCATCTGCATGCAGGAATCGATCAGCGGGCGCAGCTCGTCCGGCAGGCCCTCCAGGTCGGGCCCTTCGCGCAGCAGCATGAAGACGGTCTCGACCGGGTTCGCACCGTGGAAGGGGGCGTGGCCAGTGGCGGCGAAGACGAGGGTGGAGCCGAGGGAGAACACGTCGCTGGCACCCGTGACGCTGCGCGAGTCGCGGGCCTGCTCGGGCGACATGTAGGCGGGCGTGCCGACGGCGACGTTGGTCATGGTCAGGCGGGTGTTGGAGACGCCGGACGCGATACCGAAGTCGATGACGCGGGGGCCGTCCTCGACGACGAGCACGTTGGAGGGCTTGAGGTCGCGGTGGACCAGGCCCGCACCGTGGATGGACTGGAGGGCCTCGGCGATGCCCGCGGCGAGCCAGCGCACGGCCTGGGCCGGCAGCGGCCCGCACTCGTTGACGATCTCCTCGAGCGAGGGCGCGGGTACGTAGGCGGTGGCGAGCCACGGCACGGCGGCGCGCGGGTCGGCGTCGACGACGGCGGCCGTGTAGAAGCCGCTGACCGCGCGGGCGGCCTCCACCTCGCGCGTGAAACGGACGCGGAACAGCTGGTCCTCGGCGAGCTCGGTGCGCACGGTCTTGATCGCGACCCGGCGGCCGGACGCCGACCGGGCGAGATAGACCAGTCCCATGCCGCCGGCACCGAGCCGGCCCAGCACCTCGAACGGACCGATCCGTCTCGGGTCGTGCTGCGTCAGCTGCTCCATACTTGCGTGCCACCTCCCCGTACGGGCTCCGTCGAAAGGGAGCCCGTCATCTACAGCCCCGTGCAGGGTCTCACCATTGAGCCCGTCTGCGGTGAGCACCCTGATTCTTCCTGTCCGGGGCGGCGGTTGCGAACCCGGGGGCGGATCGGGGTGTCTCACCCCGTTTCGGACACGTCGGCGGGCGCAACCGGCCCGCACTCGGTGGGGACGCGGACCGGCCGCCCCTGGTTGCTCACCGTCCAGCGGCGGAACGACGCCCTGCTGCCTCGTTCAGGCGCCTGCCGCCCCGCCCCGGCTCCCGGCGGACGACCCGGCCCACCGGACCTGCCGTCCGCACCCGGCCCACCGGGCCTGCCGTCCGCACCGGGCCTGCGGGCCTGCCGGGCCTGCCGCCGGATCCGGCTCCGGCTCGACCCGTACCGCAGGGGGACGCTAAGAATCGTCGGGTTCCGGCTCCGACTCCGGCTCCTCGGAAGTGGACCGCGTTTCCGGGGCAGGCACCGGCCCAGGCCCGGGCTTCGACGTCGGACGCGGCTCCGGAGCCGACCGCGCCGGCGTCTCCGGCCCGGAAGCGGGCCGCGCCCCGGTCTCGTGGACCTCCGGCCCCGGCTCGTCACCGGCCCGCTCGGGAGCCGGTCCGCGGGCACGGCCGAACTCGGCCTCGGGGTGCAGCTCGGGGTCGAGCCGCGGCCCCGGGTCGATGCCCGGCTCCGGCGCGGGGCGGGCCAGCGGTCCTTCGTCCTGCCCGGGCACCGGCGGCCCCTCCGGCGCGCCCGCCCCCGTCTCGGCGGACTCCGCTCCTGTCCCGGCGGACGCCCGACCCGGCGCCTCCCGTTCCGCCCTGGCCTCCGCCAGCACGGCGAAGGTCGCGCCCTGGTCATCGGTGAGGACCGCGATCCGGCCGTACGGAATGTCGAACGGCGCCGTCCGCACCCGGCCGCCGAGCCGGGCCACGGTCTCGGCCGCCGCGTCGCAGTCCTGGACGCAGAAGTAGACGAGGAAGTGGCCGGGCATCTCCGCCGGAAGGGAGTCGGTGATCACGCTGCGGCCGCCGACGGCGGTGCTCTCTCCCGGTTCCGTGCCCGCGGGAGACCACATGCGGAAGTCGCTGGAGGTGATGCCGGGCAGGTCGGTGCCCTGGAAGCCGAAGACTCCTTCGTAGAAGGCGTCGACGCGCTCCTTGTCGCGCGTGTAGACCTCCGTCCAGCAGAACGAGCCGGGCTCGCCCTGCTTCTCGAAGCCCGTGCGCTCCCCCGCCTGCCACAGTCCGAAGACCGCGCCGCCCGGATCCGCCACGACCGCGGCCGTGCCCGCCGGGCCCACCGGCAGCGGGTCGTTGATCACCTGTCCGCCGGCCGCGGCGATGCGGCGGGCGAGCGCGGCGGCATCGGGGGTGGCCAGGTACACGCCCCAGACCGTGGGCATACGGCCGTCTCGCTTGGGGGTGAGGGCGGCGACGAGGCGGCCGCCGCTGTAGGCGTCGGCATACCGGCCGCGGGAGCCGCCGCCGGGGAGCGGGGCACCGCCGCCCTCGGCGAAGGTCCAGCCGAAGAGCTCGCCGTAGAAGCGCTTGCCGGCCTCGACGTCGGGAAGGGAAGCGTCCACCCAGCAGGGCGTGCCCTCGGTGAATACGGCCATGGACGTGATTCCTTCCGTGTGGTGCCCGTCACATCAAGCTAACGTCGCAGGACGCGGGGCGCGCGGAATGAAATCGAACAATTGAACAGAAGGTGGGACATCGGGGGTGTCCGGTGACCGTGCGCGACGGGCCGCCTCGATGAGTTGTCCACCGAAGTTGTCCACAGGCTGTTGATAACACTATTGCCGTCGCACGCCCCCACCCCATTTGCAGTCGGCCGAATCGCGCGCCGATCACCCCTCGGTAAGCTGACGGCATGACAGGACAAGTACGCACCGTCGACGGCCGCGTGGCCGGACGACGCGGTCAGGCGACGCGGCAGAAGCTGCTCGACTGCCTCAGCGAGATGCTCAGCTCCTCGCCGTACCGGGACGTCAAGGTCATCGACGTGGCCCGGAAAGCGGGCACTTCACCCGCCACGTTCTACCAGTACTTCCCCGACGTGGAAGGCGCCGTCCTCGAGATCGCCGAGGAAATGGCCAAGGAAGGCGCTTCGTTGACCGAGCTGGTCTCCGGGCGCTCCTGGGTCGGCAAGGCGGGCTGGCAGACCGCGGAGCAACTGGTCGAGGGTTTCCTGGACTTCTGGCGCCGCAACGACGCCATCCTGCGCGTCGTCGACCTCGGCGCGGCGGAGGGCGACAAGCGGTTCTACAAGATCCGCATGAAGATCCTCAACTCCGTCACCAACTCCCTCACCGACGCGGTGCAGGAGCTCCAGTCCAAGGGCAAGGTCGACAAGGACGTGAGTCCCGCCGCCATGGCCGGATCGCTCGTGGCCATGCTCGCCGCGGTCGCCTCGCACCAGAAGGGCTTCACCACCTGGGGGGTGAAGCAGGCCGAACTGAAGCCGAATCTCGCGCTGTTGGTGCACCTGGGCATCACCGGCAAGAAGCCGACGAAGTAGCGTCACCCCAACAGCACCCGAAGTCCTGTCACGCCGACGGCGGTCACCCATGAGGTGACCGCCGTCGTTCGTCTTCCCCGTTTCGTTTCCCCCCGCCCCCCGCCCCCGC
>NZ_JAGGOJ010000005.1 GCF_018614575.1 Streptomyces sp. ISL-10 | reverse complement strand
CTTTTCTGCGTTTCGGGGTCGGATTCACCGGCCTGGTGTCGTCCGCCAGAATCACCGCCTGGACCTGTCCCACGCGCACGGCCGAAACCTCGTTGCCCGAGTGCGAGGGGCTTGGCCAGTATCGGGTCATGGAATACGTCATCCGGCCCGTGCGGGCCGAGGAATGGGCCATGGCCCGCGAGCTGCGGCTCGCCGCCCTGCAGGACCCGCTGGCTTCGATCGCGTTCATGGAGTCGTACGAGGAGGCGGCGGTGCGTCCGGACTCCTTCTGGCAGGAGCGCACGGCGACGGCGGCAGCAGGGCGGGAGGTCATCCAGTTCATCGGCGAGGCACCGGACGGGCGCTGGGACGGAACGGTGTCGCTGCTCGTGGAGCGGCCGGGGGCCGAGCCGCGGATCGGCAAGCCGGCACCGGTGGAACAGACGCATGTGGTGGGCGTGTTCGTACGGCCCGAGGCGCGGGGCAGCGGTCTCGCGGACGCGCTGTTCCGGGCGGCTCTGGAGTGGTCGTGGGCGCTGGAGGAGCCGCGGGTGGATCGAGTGAGGCTGATCTTCCACACGGACAACACGAGGGCGGAGGCGCTCTACCACCGGGCCGGCTTCGTGCCGAGCGCCGATCCGTCGCCCATTCCGGGGGACGGCATGGCGCGGGAGTACGAGGTCAGGCGCGACGGCTAAAAGCTGTCCGGGCGATCATATGACCGCCCCATGCCTTGGGTCGTTGTTGTGGGCATGGGGCGGGGCGATCTGACGGACGCTGAGTTAGGACGGCTGCGGCCCTTCTTGCCGGTCAGCAAACGGGCGTTGTGGCCACTGCCGCCCGCTGTCCCTGATCGTCACGCCGGGTCAGCGGGCAGACCGCACACAGTTCCAGGCGGTGCTGGCAAAGATCCGCGTCCCCAGAGTTGGTCCGGGCAGGCCCCGCACGAAGCCCGACAGCATCGCGGCCGACAAGGCATACAGCAACGGGCCGTGCCGCGAGTACCTGCGGCGCCGGGGCATCCGGCACACCATCCCGGAGAAGACCGACAGCCGGGCCGCCCGCCCGCGCAAAGGGCTCACGTGGCGGACGGCCACCCGGCTTCGACGAAGAGCGTTTCAACAAACGCAACACCGTCGGACGAGCGATCAACAAGCTCAGGCAGTCCCGCGCTGTGGCCACCCGCTACGACAAACGCGGCTACGTCTACCTCGGCACCGCCACCGCAGCAGCCCTGGTCATCTGGCTCCGCACATGATGGGTCTGGACAGGCCCTAGTAATCCATCGACACCACAACGTAAAGGCACGCGAGAACCGCGACTGCACAGATAACGGCCATGGTGATCAGCACACAGCCGAGCACTCCTGTAGTCCCGGCGATCGCTGCCCAGCCGAACCGTGTTGCTCGTTCGCCCTGCTGGACTGCGTCGTGGTAGTCACTGTCGTCATACCAGCCGCGATCAGCCATGATCACCCCCTCCGAGACCCTACAACCCGGCCATCTCGCCCAGAAACCGACGGTACCGGCCCGTAGGCGATGGCGTGATCGTCCGGACAGCTCCGAGGCGCGGGGTCGGAGTGGTCGTGGCCGCTGGTCAGTGAGAGAGCAGCGGTGCCGCCCAGCGTGCGCGGGCCTGTTCGGCGGAGCGCAGCAGGACGAGTGTCGGCAGGCCCTGGCCCTGGCCGGTGGCGAGGAGTTCGGGGAGTTGGGGGAGCGGCGCGACAGCCGCGACGTCGTCGAGGACGAGGGTCAGTGGTGGGTCGAGCCGACCGTCGGATGACCGTGCGGCCATGCGGCGGCCGTGCTCGACCACGTCTGAGGCGAGTGCCGTGAGCAGCGGCATCGCACCGGGGCGGGTCCGCGGATCCTCGATCGGTTCACCCACCACATAAAGCGTGCCCGCTTCGTCCACGAATGATTCCAAGGCGAGCGAATCGGTTCGGTTTGGGGTGCACGCCTCGCGGATGTGGACCGAGGACAGGGCGGTGAGGGCCCGGCCGGTCAACTGCTGGGCGATGTCCCGGCGTTCGGGATAGGCGGTGAGAGCGGACTCCAGCAGTCCAGCGAGCCCGGCCGCGGCCTTGGGATGCGTACGGAGGATGCGTACGGGCTCATGGGCGCCCGCACCCTGTGCCCAGCGGTGGACCTGGCGGAACGGGCGGCCGTCCACGGCTGCCGCGTGCAGCCAGCAGCGCAGGAGCGTTTCCGCCGTGTCGGCCATGGCGGCGTCGAGCAGGGCCCGGGGGCGTACGGGGGCGAGGAGGGCGGTGGCGCGGGCGGCCGCGTTCCGTTCGTCCTCGCAGCCGGTGGTGGGCGACCAGTGGATGCGGGCCGGGGTGTCGCACAGGTGGCCGGGGTCGTAGACGAGGACGGGGCCGAGCTTGGCGCGGGCGTTCTTCGTCTCGGCCCATACGGAGGGGTCGGAGGTCACGACGAGGGTGGGGCCCTCGGCGTCGAGGAGCGCCTGGACGGTGGAGGGCCGGCGGGTGGCGGGATCGCCGTACAGGACGCGGGAGCGGGTGCCGCGCGGGCCGGGGACTGTGGGGAGCGGCGCGATGGGCGGCGTCACCGCCTCGGGGGTGGGGGCGGCGTGGACGGCTGCTTCGACGGCCGGCGCGGGGAGCGTCTCCACGACGGGTGCGGGTACAGGCCTGTGCGCCGGCGGCTCGGCGGCAACGTGCGGCTGCGGGTCCCGCGACGGCCCTCCGCCTCCCGGCCGCTCGGCGCGGGCCCTTGCCCGGACCGCGCGCCAGCGCGCGACCGTGCCCAGCGTGAACACGGTCAGCACGACCAGCACCATCAGTTCGCCGATGGCCAGGCCCCAGAACAGCCCGTAGCCGGAGAGTTCGGCGGGCGGGGTCGAGGGCCAGGCGGCTGGCAGGTCGCGCGGGGCCGAGGCCAGCGTCCGCATCGCCATGGGTGTGCCGGTGAATGTCACGCCCGTCGGCCAGGCGCCGTGCGCGAACAGGCCCGCCAGGCCCGTCGCCGTCCACACCAGCAGCGTCAGCCCGAGCAGGAAGCCCAGCAGTGCGACCAACAGGCCGTCGGGGATGCCCCCTTCGCGCTCCTCGCCCCTGCTCCGTCCCTGGCGCCCCTGCTCCATCTCATGCCACCGTCGACTCTGAGGACTCGCCCACCTGCTGTTGCTGCTCGATCAGCGCCGCCCGCTGCTCCGCCTCCCACTCCGCGGCCTGGACGTGCTCCGGCAGCGCAGGCCCTGAGGACTCCGTCATCGCCCGGTCGGTGAAGACGAGCGGCCGTTCGGCCTCGGTCACGAGGTGCTTGACCACCTGGACGTTGCCGTTGACGTCCCAGACGGCGATGCCTGGAGTGAGGGTGGGAATGATCTCGACGGCCCAGCGCGGCAGGCCCAGTACGCGCCCCGTGGCCCGGGCCTCGTCGGCCTTCTGGGCGTAGATCGTCCGCGTCGACGCCATCTTCAGGATCGCCGCGGCCTCGCGCGCCGCCGCCCCGTCCACCACGTCGGACAGGTGGTGCACGACCGCCACGAACGACAGGCCGAGCCGCCGGCCGAACTTGAGCAGCCGCTGGAAGAGCTGCGCGACGAACGGGCTGTTGATGATGTGCCACGCCTCCTCCACCAGGAAGATGCGCTTCTTGCGGTCGGGGCGGATCCAGGTGTGTTCCAGCCATACGCCGACGATCGCCATCAGGATCGGCATGGCGATCGAGTTGCGGTCGATGTGGGACAGGTCGAACACGATGAGCGGCGCGTCCAGGTCGATGCCGACGGTGGTGGGGCCGTCGAACATGCCGCGCAGGTCGCCGTCGACGAGCCGGTCGAGGACGAGGGCGACGTCCAGGCCCCAGGCGCGTACATCGTCTATGTCGACGTTCATCGCCTCGGCGGACTCGGCCTCGGGGTGGCGCAGTTGCTCCACGATGTCGGTGAGGACGGGCTGCCGGTCGGTGATCGTCTCGTTGACGTAGGCGTGCGCCACCTTGAGCGCGAAGCCGCTGCGCTCGTCGAGGCCGTGGCCCATCGCGACCTCGATGATGGTCCGCAGCAGTGCGAGCTGGCCGGTGCTGGTGATCGAAGGGTCGAGCGGGTTGAGGCGGATGCCGCCGTCGAGCGCCGTCATCGGGTCGAGCCGGATGGGAGTTATTCCCAGCTCCTGCGCGATCAGGTTCCATTCGCCGACGCCGTCCTCGCCCTGTGCGTCGAGCACGACGACCTGGCGGTCGCGGAAGCGCAACTGCCGCAGGACGTATGTCTTCTCCAGAGCCGACTTGCCGTTGCCGGACTCGCCGAGCACGAGCCAGTGGGGGGCGGGGAGCTGCTGCCCGTAGAGCTGGAAGGGGTCGTAGATGTAGCCCTTGCCGCTGTAGACCTCGCGGCCGATGATCACGCCCGAGTCGCCGAGGCCGGGAGCGGCCGTCGGCAGGTAGACGGCCTGTGCCTGCCCGGTCGAGGTGCGGACGGGCAGGCGGGTCGTCTCGACCTTTCCGAACAGGAAGGAGGTGAAGGCCTCCGTGAGGACGGACAGCGGATCACGCATGGCTCGGGGCCCCTATCGGCGGATGCCGGTCGCGAACGGAAGGGTGTTCACAAAGGCCCTGTGGTGCTCGCGGTCGCACCACTCCAGCTTCAGATACGACTTGCCGGCAGAGGCCCTGATCGTGCGCTTGTCCCGGGCCAGGGCCTCGGGCGAACGCGACGACACAGTGATGTACCCGACGAGGTTGACCCCCGCCGCACCGCTCGCGAGATCTTCACCCCGCTGGTCGAGCCGTCCGTGCGCGGCGATGTCGCGCGGGTCGACGGTCCGGTTCATCTTGGCGGCGCGGCTCGCGTCCGCCTCGTCGTTGGTCTTCTCGGTGAGCATCCGCTCGATGGCGACCTCGGTGGGCTCCAGGTCCATCGTGACCGCGACCGTACGGATCACGTCGGGAGTGTGGACGAGCAGCGGGGCGAGGAAGTTGACGCCGACCGGGGTCATCGGCCACTCCTTCACCCATGCCGTGGAGTGGCACCAGGGGGCGCGGGTGGAGGACTCGCGGGTCTTGGCCTGGAGGTAGGTGGGCTCGACGGCGTCGAGCTCGGCCGGCCAGGCGTTTCGTTTTGTCATCGCCTGGATGTGGTCGATGGGGTGGTCCGGGTCGTACATGGAGTGCACGAGGGAGGCGAGACGTGACTGTCCGAGGGGCTGCCGTACGCGGATGTCCGCCTCTGCCAGCCGGGCGCAGATGTCGGTGAGCTCACGGGCCATGACGACGGCGAGCCCGGCGTCCTTGTCGAGCCGCTTCGCGCCGGAGGCGTGCTTGGCGGCGCGGGCCATGGCGTGGGCCTCGGCGGCCAGTTCGCGCGAGTAGTGCATGCAGGCGACGAGGTAGGCGCGGTGCTGCTCGCTGGAGGTGGAGACCATGGACTGCAGCTGGTCGTACGAGTCCTGGAGCCAGGTGGGCGCGTTCCGGTTGCCGCGCTGGGAGACGTCCTTGGCGTGTGCGTCGGGGTCGGCGGGCAGCGTGCGAGCCAGCATCTGAATGCGTGTGACAAAACCGTCGCCGTTGGCGACATGCTTGAGCAGCGTGCCGAAGCGGTCGACCAGTGCCTCCTGGTCCTCGCTGTCGCGCAGACCGACGCCGGGGCCCTCGATCTCGATGGCGGCGGTGACCGTGCGCCGGTCGGCGTGCAGCAGGACCGCGATCTCGTCGGGGCCGAATGGCGCCGCGAGCCAGTTGATCCGCCCGATGCCGGGCGGCGGGCCGACCTCGATCTCCCGCCCGTCGATGCGGGTGCCTGCCTCGACGGCGCCGGAGCGGTAGGTGGTGCCCTGGCGCAGAGTGCGCTTGTAGCTGCGGTTGATCTCGAACCACTTGTAGAAGGTGCGGTGCTTGTAGGGCACGTACACGGCGGCGAGCGCGAGCAGCGGGAAGCCCATCAGCAGCACGATCCGCAGGGTCAGGACGGGGACCAGCAGTCCGCTCATCATGCCGAGGAACGCGCCGGCGATGATCAGCGCGATCTCGCCGGTCTCGCGGTTCTTGCCGACGATCGCGTTCGGCCGGGCGCGGCCGATGAGGTACGTGCGGCGGGGCGTGATGAGTGGGGACTGGGTCGTCAACGCCCGCCACCTCCTGTGCTGTTGCGGTTGCTGTGCGGGGTGCCACTGGTCGGAGTGCTGCTACGGGGAGCGGGCGCGGCGCCCGCTTGGCCCGTACGGCTGCCGTGGGCGGCGACGCCGCCGCTGACGGGGTTCGCGGGGCGGGGGGTGCTGCCGCTGCTGCCGTCGCCGCCGGTGTTCTGGTTGCCGCGGGTGCTGTGGGTCTTGATGCCCTGGGAGACGAGGGCGGCGGGCGAGCTGATGACGGCGGCGGCCTTGCCCTCGGCGGCGTTCTGGATGCGGTTGTTGCGGGAGTTGGCGATCTCGTCGCCGAAGCCGGGGACGAAGCGGTAGATCATCGCGGACGCGAAGATGGCGAGCAGGATGATGGAGAGCCCGGACACGACGGCGGAGAAGGAGTCCGGCCCCTCGCCCGCGGAGAGTGCGCCGGCGAGGCCGAGCACGATGACGATGACGGGCTTGACCAGGATGATGGCGATCATGATCCCGGCCCAGCGGCGGACGTGGCCCCACATGTTCTTGTCGACGAGCCCGGCGTAGACGATGACGCCGAGGAGAGCTCCGACGTAGAGGAGCACGGCGCGGATGAACAGCTCCAGGTAGAGGATGCCGGCCGCGAGCACGGTGACCAGCGCGACGATGATCAGCATGATCGGCCCGCCGCTGATGCTGTCGCCCTTCTGCAGGGCCTCCTTGAAGCTCCCGAAGAAGACGTCGGTCTGCTGACTGGTCCCGGAGGCGACGACCTCGGTGACGGCGTCGGTCGCCGAGACGACGGTGTAGAGGATCAGCGGCGTGAAGGCGGAGGCGAGGACGGTCAGCCAGAGGAAGCCGACGGCCTCGGAGATCGCGGTGGTCAGCGGCACGCCCCGGATGGCGCGCTTGGCGACGGCGAGCAGCCACAGGACGAGCGTGAGGACGGTGGCGGCGGCGAAGACGATGGCGTAGCGGGCGAGGAAGGCGGGGTTGGTGAAGTCGACCTCGGCGGTCTCCTTCACGGCGTCGGAGAGGAAGTCGAGCACGGCGACGGCGGCGTCGGCGCAGCCGCGGGCGAGGGAGGTGAGGGGGTCGAGGGCGTCCGTCGGATCGTTCCCGACGGACGACCGGCCGGCGCCGGGGGCGTCACCGTCTTCGCAGTAGTCGCGGGCGGGGCCGGCGATGAGCCCGCACGGGTTGTTGGTGCGGCTCGGCGTGGGAGTCGGCTCGGCCGCCGCTCTGCTCGCGAACAGGAATGCCGCTGTTTGGACAGCGGCCACGAGAGTCAGCAGAGTGTGGGGCCGGGAGCGCGGGCTAACGGGCATAGGTGAACCCTCCGAATCCGTTGACCGCGTCCGCGATTTCATCCGAGCCGGAGACGGGATTATCGCCGGTGACGGGCGTCGGACCCGTCTTTTGGCTGGTCTCCAGGACCTTCCAGTCGGAGCCGTTCCACTGCAGTTTCACGCTGACCGTGAACCAGCCGCTCGTCACCGGCTTGGTCGACTTCTCGCCGGTCAGACCGAACAGGCCCACGCACCACACATCGATGTCCGCGGTGTCACCGGCATACTTCTGCACTTTCGTCCCGGCGGGCATCGTCCGGTTGACGAACGTCGTGCCCGCAGGTGCGGTGCCGTCGGCGTTCAGCCCGATCTGAGCCAGGAAGTCGGCGGAGTAGTCCGCGTCGAAGCCGGACTGCAGCGTGGCGAGTGTGCTCTCGTGTGCGACGGTCGCAACGATCGCTTGACGGCGCTCGTCGTTGAACATGCCGTCGGAACCAAGAGCAGCCGCGTAGTTCGCCGCCGCGCTCTGCGCCCCCTGCTCGTCCTGCGCGTATCCCGTCGGGATGCCGCCCGCCTCGCCCTTCACCGGGCGTACCCCCGTCGCCGCCGTAGGCGCGCTCTCCGGGGACTTGGCGGTGTCGCCCGACGCGTCGTCGGACCCGCCGCCCTGGTTGGCGAAGGCGATCGCCGCGATCAGCAGCACCACCACGCCCACCACGCCGATCAGCGAGCGCGAGGTGCGCACCGGGCGGCGGGCGCCGCCGTACACGTCCTCGGGGGTGCCCGGGAGGCGGGTGCGGGTCTGCCCGGAGCCGCCGAAGCCGTCGTTCGTGCGGTCGCCGTGCTCGTCGCCGAGGCTCATCAGGCGCAGGCCCCCTCAACCGGTCGTGGACGTGCTGCGTGCCCCGCAGGCGCGGGGTGGTGACGTGTCTTCAGGAACTTCGGGTACATCGGGGAAACGCAACCTCGGGGTGGGCCGGGCGAGCCCGGAAAGGGCGGGCGGGCGGCTAGACGGCCATCCCGTACACGATGGTGAACAGTGTCCCCAGCGAGCCGATGATGAAGACGCCGGTGAGGCCGGCGACGATCAGGCCCTTGCCCTGTTCCGCGCTGAACGTGTCGCGCAGGGCCGTCGCCCCGATGCGCTGCTTGGCCGCACCCCAGATCGCGATGCCGAGGCAGAGGAGGATGGCAATAGCCATCACGACCTCGATCATCACTCGAGCCTCGTTGCCCAGGCTTCCGAACGGTCCCCAGTTCGGGGCGATACCGCCGATGATGGTGGTGATGTCGCCCTTTTCGGCTGCCAGGATCATGTAACTCACCGCCCCTGTTGGGTTGTTCGCCGCCCACGCCCCTCGGCACGGGTCAGGTTCTATCTTCGCTGATGAAACCGTCCACGTAAGCCGACTTCGAGGGTCTCTTTACCCGATCTCCGCACGTTTGACCGAACAGGCTGCCCTGACCTGCGCGAGTGTGGCGCGATCCGGCGTCTGCATACATAACGTCACTCTGTTTATCACGGAGCGTGACGTCGGGCAATGACTGTCGTTGTGCCACCTTTGGGGTGGTCTGCGCTGCCGGCCGGCCGCGGTCGAGGGGTCCGGCTGGGCGGGATGCGGAGGCGTCTCGCTCATGTGATCGAAATCGCGCCAATGTCGACCATGAATCAGCCACCCTTCACTGGTTGCCATTCCAACTGGGGTCATGAAGGCCCGCTCGCATGGGCCATTCACACGCGCACCGTCCGCAAGTCTCCCGCCGGGACTCCCTGCGCCGCAGCGCGATCGTCGGTGCGGCGGGGCGACCGCCGCGAGTGGTGTGTGGCTCTGGCGCCGGCCGGCGTACGGCACCGAAACCCCGTCTCGCGGATCCACGTGAACTTCGGCAGTGGCGCGGCGTCCGAGATGCCGTCACGCCGGCGTACGGCTTCATCACCGGGCCGCGCGGCCGGGAGAAGTTCACGTTCACGGCGTTCGGCGACCAGGGAGCCGAACTCGCGACCACGGCGCAGCAGCCGATCGAGCCGAGCATGAACACCAAGCCGGCGCAGTCGTTCAACCCGGCGTTCCACGTCGTCGTCGGCGACCTGGCCTACGCCAACGGCGACCAGAAGCTGTGGGACGAGTGGTTCGACATGATCTCGCCGATGGCCACGTCCACGCCGTGGATGCCGTGCATCAGCAACCACGCGACCGAGAGCCAGCTCGACGTGCTGGTGTCCGGTGACAGCTGGGGCGAGTGGAGCTACGACCCGTACCGGACGCGCTTCCCCTGACCGGCAACGGCTACCCGGAGCTGGACAACTGCTTCTACTCGTTCCGCTACGGCAGCGTCGTTTTCATCAGCATCGACAACAACGACGTCAACACCGAGATGAAGCACAGCATCGGCTACACCGGCGGCCGTCAGCGGCTGTGGTCGAGAAGGCCCTCGCCGCCGAGCACGCGGACAAGGGCGTCGACTTCATCGTCGCTCTGGTGCACCAGGCGGCGTTCAGCTCCTCCTCGCGGCACGGAGCGGACGACGGTGTACGCGAGACCTGGCTCCCAGCTGTTGCCCGCTACTCGGTGGACCTGGTCCTCCAGGGGCACGACCACAACTACGAGCGCAGCCATGTGCTCGCCGGCAACCAGGTCGTCGCCGGCGTGCCCGACAAGCTGGACTCGGCACCGGGAACATCCTGTGCGGCAACGGCGGCGCGGTGCAGGACTCGTTCGACCCCTGTCCAGCCGGCCTGGGCCGCCTTCCGTCAGGCGCTAAAGATCGGCACGCTGAAGGTCGAGGTGGACCCGCTTACGCCCAACGGGATGAGCCGTCTCACCCTCGGCGACTACTGGGCACTGGACGGCTCGCCCATCGAGGAGGGCATCGTCCTGGAGAAGAACGCGAGGTCCGCGCCGCGCCAGGACGATGCGGCCGGCACCACCCCGCAGAGCGCCGCCCCGGCGAGCACGCCTACCTCTGCGGACGCTCCCGCGGGGACCATGCTGATCGGCGTGGTCCCGGCGGGAGCGAGGGGGCTCGCGATGCATGTCCGCACGCGTGAGGAAGCACTGGACGAGCGCGCCTCGCTGACCTGACGGGGCCGGCCGTCCCGCCGCGTGGCTGTGGGGTGTGATTGCCGCCATGGCAGGATTCGGTCCTTTGTTCGTTGCTCGTGGGAATGGGTGCGTGGCAGCATTCGTGGGTGACTGACAACGGGGACGGGACAGCGAAGCCTCAACGAGCTTCGCGGCTTGCGGAGTTGACCGATGCGTCGGTACCGACCACATCGTTTGAGCCGTCAACGATTCCACCGGTAACACCAACGGTGCCAGTGGCCGCTGAGCCGGTGGATGCGGTGACCGTCGCCCGCCGCGAGTTTGCGCGCTTGCTGGGGGAGTTCCGGCGCACGGCGGTGCTGGTGCCGTTCGATGCGCAGGGGAGTTTGTGGACGGCGGATTTCAACGGGGTGCGGTGGATCTGTGCCTTCTCGGACGAGGAGGCGTTGGCGCGGTTCGCGCGGGCGCAGGGGGATGCGGACCGGGAGTGGGCGTACCGGACGATTCTCGGCGCCCGGTTGCTGGATGTGATGGTGCCGATGCTGCCGGGGCCGGCCGGGGTCGCTTTGGACGCGGGCAGTGACGAAGGCATGGTGTTCCCGCCGGTGGAGGGCATCGTGCCCGATGCGGTGGCGGTGGATCTCGGGGGGATGCGGTGAGTGGGGGCGAGCCGGAGCTGAAGGCTCCGCCGGCGGCGCTGGCGGAGATCGCGAACGGGATCAATCTGGCGCATGCCGAGCTGAAGGAGCTCGGGATGATCGGCGAGGCGTCGGTGGGGCGAGGGTTCTCGGACCTCGCGCTGTCGGGGCTGGAGTTGGGCCATGGCGGGCTGGCGGCGGAGTTCGAGACCTTCTGCAGCCGCTGGGAGTGGGGGGTTCGGACGCTGACGCTGAAGGGCAACGCATTCGCCAAGGGGGTCGGTCTGTCAGCGGGTTCGTTCGCCGAGCAGGAGCAGTACGTCAAGGACGCGTTCAAGATCGGTGTGAACTCGCTGAACGGTAATCCTCATCTGTCGGAGGACGAGGTCAAGCAGATGAGCTGGGACACGATCCGTGACCAGCACGCGTGGGACAACGCGGACTGGAGCCGCGAGTCGATGGCTGAGGCGCACGGCGAGGTCAAGCAGACGTGGAAGAACACGACGTATGACGTGATGGACGCGCAGATGGACTCGATGGAGCGTTCCGGGCTGATCGATCCGAAGATCCGGGATGCGATGGACGAGCAGTTGAAGGAGGACCTGGATCCGGATCAGGCGACGATCGACCAGGCTGAGCAGCCGCGGTGGGGGGAGAGTCGCTGATGGACTGGCGGGGGCTCGGGGACAAGCTTGTCGACGGTGCCGACCGGGCGATCGACAAGGGCAAGGAAGTGGTCGGCGAGGGTGTCGACTATGTGACCGACAAGGCCGGCGAGGGCCTGCGGCACTACGGGCATGACGCGGTCGCCGAGGCCGTCGAGGACTGGGGGGATGAGACCGCCTCCTCCCTGGGCGCGGAGGTCGGCGAGAAGCAGCTCGGGCAGAGTGAAGAGGCGAATGAGCTGATTCACGGCAAGCCGGAGAAGATCGCCGCGACGGTGAAGAACCTGCGGGACTTCCAGACCGCGTTCGACCTCGTCGGCGGCGGGATGAAGAAACTCGACTCCCATCACTGGAAGGGCGAGGCCGCCACCACCTTCCGGGAGAAGTTCCAGACGCTGCCCACGGACTGGCTGCGCGCGGCGGATGCGTTCGAGGACGCGGCCAAGGCTTTGGAGACCTACTCGAAGGCGATCGTCACGGCGCAGGGCAAGGCACGGGAGGCGATCGCCCTCTACAAGGAGGCGAAGAAGGACTACGAGAGGGCGGCTGCGGACTTCAAGAAGAAGGCCGACGCCTACAACGCCGCCCGCAACGGGGACAACCCGCTGCCGCACCCCGGCGAGTTCTCCGACCCCAGCACCGCGAAACGCAAACGCGCCCAGGAGATCCTGGACGACGCCCGTGCCGCGCGGAACCAGGCCGCGGACACCGCCAAGGCCGCGGTCAAGGCCGCGCTCGCCCACGCGCCGAAGGACAAGACTGGACTGGACAAGCTCCAGACCGAGCTCATGGACTACAGCCTGGGCCAGAGCATCGAGCTGGCCCACTTCGGCGGCGGCATCATCAAGGGCACCGCCGGGCTGGTCAACTTCGTCCGCTCGGTCAACCCGATCGACATCTACAACCTGACCCACCCCGCCGAGTACTACAAGGGCGTCAACACCACGCTCGCCGGCCTCGCCTCCACCATCGCCAACCCCGACCGCGCACTGAAGAACGCCTGGGACGCCGCCAAAGGCGACCCTGCCGAATTCCTCGGCCGCCTCGTCCCCGAAATCCTGGGAACCAAGGGCGCGGGTGTCGTCAAGGGCGTGGCCACAGCGGGACTGCGCAGCGGCGCGAAGCACGCGATCACCGAGGCTGCGGAGACGGGGGCGCACAAGGCACTGGACGATCCGCCCAAGCATTCCCGCACGAAGGAGTCGGTGGAGAGCGGTAACACGGACCCGATCGACCTCGCCACCGGCGTGATGTATCTGCCGCAGACGGACATCACCCTGCCGGGCACGCTTCCCCTCTCCTTCCGCCGCCGGGTGGCGTCCGACTACCGGGCCGGCCGTTGGTTCGGCCCGTCGTGGTCGTCCACCGCCGACCAGCGCCTGGAGATCCACCCCGAGGGCGTCATCTTCGTCTGCGAGGACGGACTGCTGCTGTCCTACCCGCACCCCGCCCCGGGCGTCCCGGTCATGCCCAGCCACGGACCGCGCTGGCCCCTCGACCGGGACATCGACGGCGACTACACGGTCACGGACCCGGGCACGGGCCGTGTGTGGCACTTCACCACACGCCACGACGACCTCGCCCTCCTCGCCCAGATCGACGACCGCAACGGCAACTGGATCACCTTCGAATACGACGAGTCCGATGCGCCGACCTCGATCGTCCACCACGGCGGCTACCACCTGAAGCTCACCACCAGCGACGGCCGGATCACCGCCCTGCATCTCGCAGGCGCGGCACCGGACGGGTCGGATCAGGAGATCCTGCGCTATGGCTACACCGACGGCCACCTCACCTCGGTCACCAACTCCTCCGGCCTGCCCCTGCAATTCGCCTACGACGAGCACGGCCGCGTCACGTCGTGGACCGACACCAACGGCAGCGCTTACACCTACGAGTACGACGACCAGGACCGCTGCATCGCCGAAGGCGGCTCGGCCGGCCACATGGCCCTTCGACTCGCCTACAGCGACCCGGACCCGGAGACCGGCCTGCGCGTCACCACCGCGACCACCAGCGCAGGTGCGGTCCGCCGGTACGTCATCAACGACGCCCACCAGGTCGTCGAGGAGATCGACCCGCTGGGCGCGGTCACCCGCTTCGAACGTGACCGCTACAACCGGCTCCTGAGCCAGAACGACCCGCTCGGCCGCACCACCCGCTTCGCGTACGACGAAGCCGGTCACCTCACCACGGTGGTGCGTCCCGACGGCCGCGAATCGACCGCGGAGTACAACGACCTCGGCCTCCCGGTCCGCGTCGTGAACCCGGACCGGACGGCCGCCCGCCAGGAGTACGACGAACGCGGCAACCGCACCAGCGTGACAAGCCCGTCCGGGACCGTCACCCGCTACACGTACAACGATCCCGGACACGTCACCGCCGTCACAGACGGCCTTGGAAACACCACCCGGATCCGCTGCAACGCTGTCGGGCTGCCTGTCGAGGTCACCAACCCCCTCGGCGCGACAACTCGGATCGACCGGGACGCCTTCGGGCGACCGGTCACCCTCACCGACCCGCTCGGCGCGGTCACCCGCCTGGAATGGACGCCCGAGGGCAAGCTCGCCCGCCGCATCGACGCCGACGGCAGCGAGCAGTCATGGACGTACGACGGCGAGGGCAACTGCCGCACCCACACCGACGCCATGGGTCAGGTGTCGCGCTTCGAGTACACCCACTTCGACCTCATGAGCGCCCGCACGGGCCCGGACGGCGTGCGCTACGAATTCAGCCACGACCACGAGCTGCGCCTTACCCAGGTGCTCAACCCGCAGGGTCTGACCTGGGACTACGCGTATGACGCGGCGGGGCGGCTCATATCCGAGACCGACTTCGACAACCGGACGCTGACGTACGAACGGGACCCGGCGGGCCGTCTGACCGCCCGAACCGATGCGCTCGGCCAGACCCTCCGCTACGAGCGGGACGAGCTCGATCGCATCGTCCGCAAGGACGCCGCCGGGGCGGTCACGACCTTCGCGTACGACTTCACCGACCAACTCGCGGAAGCCGTCAACGCAGACGCCACGATCACCTACCTGCGTGACCGCTACGGCCGCCTCGTCTCCGAGACCGTCAACGGCCGCACCATGTCGTACACGTACGACGCACTCGGCCGCCGCATCGGCCGAACGACCCCCACCGGGGCGGTCAGTGCCTGGACCTACGACGCCGCGGGCCGCCGCACCTCCCTCACCACATCCGGGCGCACCCTCACCTTCGAACACGACGCCGCAGGCCAGGAAATCGCCCGCCACATCGGCGACACCGTCTCCTTCACGAATGAGTACGACCCGCTCGGCCGCCTCACCAGCCAACAGATCACCGGCGCCGGCCGCAGCATCCAACGCCGCGACTACACCTATCGCGCCGACGGCAACCTCATCGGCCTCGACGACCAGCTTGCGGGCACGAAGACCTTCGACCTCGACGCGGTCAGCCGGGTAACCGCCGTCCACGCGGCAGGTTGGACAGAGCGCTACGCCTACGACGAAGCAGGCAACCAGACCGAGGCCTCCTGGCCCGCTTCCCACCCCGGCCAGGAAGCGGTCGGCACCCGCGCCTACACCGGCACCACCATCAGCCGCGCAGGCAGCATCCGCTACGAACACGACCCGCTCGGCCGCATAACCCTCCGCCAGAAAACACGCCTCTCACGCAAGCCGGACACCTGGCGCTACGAATGGGACGCCGAAGACCGCATGCGTTCGGTGACCACACCGGACGGCACGGTCTGGCGCTACGAGTACGACGCGCTGGGGCGGCGCACAGCAAAACAACGCCTCGCGGACGATGGCAGCACCGTCCTGGAGCTGGTCGTATTTACCTGGGACGGCACCACGCTCTGCGAGGAAACGTCCCAGAGTGAAGATCTGCTTAACCCGGTCGCGTTGACGTGGAACCACCAGGGCCTCCGGCCACTCACCCAGTACGAAAGGATTCTTGATTCCAAGCCATCACAGCAAGCGCTCGACGAACGCTTTTTCTCCATCGTCACAGATCTCATCGGAACCCCAAGCGAACTGATTGGCGATTCAGGGGAGCTTTCCTGGGGTAAGCGGTCCACACTGTGGGGTAAGACAGCGTGGGAAGCCTCCAGTTCGGCGTACACCCCACTCCGGTTCCCTGGTCAGTATTTTGATCCAGAAACCGGTCTCCATTATAATTTTCATCGCCATTACGATCCCGAGACAGCCCGTTACGCCAGTGAGGATCCGCTCGGAATTTCTCCTGCCTCAAATCCGGCAACCTACATACACAATCCGCTGACATGGTCTGATCATCTCGGCCTCGCCCCCGACTACCAGGAATTTCATACGGTGCAAGACCGCTGGAACGCGCAAAGGCTGCGTGGCGATGGGGAGCCGTGGCCCACGGAAGATATCAGAGGGCAGTACGGTGAGGGCGTCTACTCATGGGGGACGGCAGAGGAGGCCGTCCGTTACGCCGAGCGGCTGCGCACCCGCGGCGCCGACGTGGAAATCCTGCGCTTCAAGGTCTCAGCGAGTGACTTCGACGGAATGCGTAAGGCGGACGTAATCGAGATGAGCCCCGCCGAAGCCGAGGCGTTCGTCGACAAATACAGCCGGCTCTACGGTGACGGCACACCTCACGACTTCGACTACATACGCGGGCCGACCGGAATGGGAGATGAGCACTTCTTCAGAAAAGAAATATTCCATCTTTTGAAATTCAATAGCTGAGGACTCATGAGAAAGTACCAATATCGATTTAGGAGTCGGCGCGGAGGCTTGGCTGCCGATATCACGGCTGACGCATATGTGTCAGCAGCGCCTCCAGATAGGGCCATCCAAATCGACCGACGGGTATGGCTCACAACTCCAATGGCAGGGATGCATTGGAGAGACGTGGCGTGGATTTCCCTCAGCATTTCACTCCATTCGGAGGGGCTTGCGACTAGGTACCCGGACGGGGTGTGCGTCGACGTCGAGTCCCTCGCGTTTCCACTCAGCGACTACCGATCCGAGGTGGCAGCTCTCGCCATGGACGGCTGGCTTCGGGAGGAACTGGGTCTACCCCCGGTCGGTATTGATGTGAATTTCAGTGAATCAACTGGCTCCTACTCCTTCACCTGGGGGCACGGTCAAAATCCATTCGCCGACGAGTGGCCATTTCCGACGCTATAATTCGCGCGTTGAGGTGTTTTACAGCTGTGCGTTGGAGTGATGAGGGCAGAAAAGTCGCGGAAAGGCCCAGCCAGAGCGGGGCTTCACCGTGGTTAATACGGATCTGTTACCAGTGCTCACTCCCAGAAGGGATGACGGCAGGCTCAGTCGATCGGCTGGCGCACTTCCTTGCGGATCTTCAGGGTCTTCCCCTGCGATGTCTTCGAGGTCGACGGAGTCGGGGTCCTGCGCGTCTGAAGCGGGCGTGAGGAAGGCGACGTACGCGGCCGTGTTCTCGTCGCCCCACGCGCAGACCGGAACGGTGGACGTGCCGTCCGTGTCCTTCGACAGCATCACCGTGCACTTGAACTCGACGTCCGATCCCGTTGGAGTGATCGACCGCGCAGGCTTCGGCTCGCTCATGCCGTCGCCCTTGCGCATGCCGTCCAGAAGGCTGTCGCGGGGCTGCTCCGGATTCCGGAACTGCCCGTACATGCCGGTGATGACGGCCCCGCTCTTCCTCGTGCTGCTGGTGCCGTTGTAGGAGCCGAGGACGGCCTTGACGTTCCGGGCGTCCGGGCCGGCACCGTAACCGCTCTTCTCCGCGTCGGCGTTCGCCTCCGAGGAGCCGTCCTTGATCAGTTCGTACTCGCCGTCCAGGAGCGTCTTCGGCACCGTCAGCCGGTATGCGGCCATGGGGAACGGCTCCGAAGAGTCGTTTCCTCTGTAGGCGAGGAAGTAGAGGCCGAGCCCCGCCGCTATCGTCCCGAAGACGACGCTCAAGGTGAGAATGGCGGTGCTCTTGCGTCGCGGTGCTGGGGGCGGAGGCCCCCAGGTGGCTTGCCCGGGATACGGCTGGTACGGCTGCAGAGGCGCGGTGGGGTGGCCGTAATGCGGCTGAGGAGGGGTGTGCGGGTACGGCTGGCCGTATGGCTGTGGCTGGGGCGGCCGTCCGTACGGTCCGGTCGGCTGCTGAGGCGGAGGCATGGTCATGATCGCACGCTACGTCAGACCGCCGACCGGCTCGGAGCAGTTACCGGACAGGTCGACCGAAGTGGTCGAACTCGCCGGCCTGAACGCCCCGTACGAACGCCTCCCACTTCGGGCCCGTCGTCGTCACGACCTCGCCGATGCGGACGAAGCCGTCGGGGGTGTGGGCGACGGTTATGTGGGGGCTCGGCGTGCCCGTCTTGAGGGCGTGCGTGAGGGTGGCGAAGGTGGCGGGGGTGGTGTGGAGTACGGCCCCGGCCGGGTCGCTGCTCTCGGTGAGATGGACGCCGGATGCATCCGCAGCAACGTTTACGCAGGCTTCGCCCTGAGCGCAGTACGAGGACTTCTGCCACGCATACGCGGTCATTCGGGTTCCCTTCACAGGCTTTCGGCGAGGTTGTGGACAAAGGTCCGGGACTCGTCCGGGGGCAGGGCCAGTGTCTCCAGACGAGCGAACAGTTCGCGGTACTGGGAGAGTTCGTTGGCACCATCGACGAAGGCCACGCCATGGGACTGGTCGAGCTGAACGGTGTCGAGCCGGGGCACGGCGCCGTGCACGTAGTTGATCGACTGGCCGGACCCCGGATATGAGCCGGCGGCGAAGGGCAGGACCCGGATCGTCAGGTGCTCCAAGGTGGCGAGCTTCACCAGGTGCTGGAGCTGCACCCTTGCGATCTCGGGCCCTCCGAACTGCATGCGCAGCGCGGCCTCGTGGATGATCGCCTGGTAGGGGATCGGGTTCGTCCGGTAAAGCACCGCCTGCCGTTTCATGCGGTGGGAGATTCGGTGCTCGATATCGGAAGGTGGTAGCTCGGGGATCGCCTGGCGATAGATCTCGCGGGCGTGTTCGGGCGTCTGCAACAGCCCCGGGATGTGGGCAGTATGCGCCGTACGGAGCCGAGTGCCGTGATGTTCGAGCTCTGCGAGATCGAGCAAGCCGACCGGCAAGATGTCACGGTACTCCTCCCACCAACCACGGCTCCGGTCCTCTGCCATGGCGGCGAGCGCGTCGACGAAGCCGTTGTCCGCACACGAGTAGACGTGTGCCAGCGCGCGGATGCGGCTACCGCTCACACCGAAGCGGGCCGTTTCGACATTGCTCAGCTGCCCCTGGGCAACGCCCAGCCTCTGAGCGGCCTGTGTCGAGCTGAGGCCCGCACCTTCGCGAAGTCGGCGTAGTTCGGAGGCAACGCGGAGGCGTCTGGCGGTAGGAGCTGCCCTCCCGGCCAATCGGCACACCCCATTCGGTCATCAGTGCGTGGCGCCACTCTGGCGAAGGAAGATTGGCGCCGATTCTTACGTAGGTGGCGCAAGTGATACTTGCACCACCCTAGCCTCTGTCTCAGGCCACCCGCCTGGAAGCACCCCGCTCGACGGAGCGGCCTGGTCACCAGGCATCCCAGTCCAGCCAGCCAACGCGCCCTCCGTCGAGGGGACTTCCATGCCCACCGTATCCCCGCCCTGGACCTACGCCCTCCAACTCCCGCAGGATCCCCGGGCTCCCGGTATCGCCCGGCACACCCTGCGCGCCGTCCTGAACGCGCACAGCCTGGCACGGCTGGTCGAGAGCGCCGAGTTGCTCGCCTCAGAGCTCGTGACCAACGCCCTGCGGCACACCGACGGCCCGTACGGGCTTCGGCTGCGGGCGGTCGGGCAGGGCCGGATCAGGCTCGGGGTGTGGGACACCAGCCCCGACCTCCCCGCGCCCTTCGAAGGGCTGCCGCAGCGGCCCGCGCCGGATGCGGAGGGCGGGCGCGGGCTGTGCCTTGTCGCGCACTGCGCCGACGCGTGGGGAGCGACCGCGCTGCCGCAGGGCGGGAAGCTGCTCTGGGTCGAGCTGGGCGGGGGGCGGGCGTGATCGGCCGCCGCCTGCTGCCGCGCAGCCCGCGCGAGCTGGCGAGGATGATCTCGCGCGCGACGGGCTTACGCGTCGAGGTCCTCGGCGGCAGCCTCGTGCTGTCCCGTACGGACTGTGCGACGCGGGCCGAGGTGGTGCGGCGGCTCGCTGCCACGCTGCCGGCCGAGTGCGGTGTGCCCGTCGCGATGCCCATGGATCCTGACGACTTCGCCGTACCCGACCTCGTCGTCCGACGCGAGGGCGGTGGGCCGGAGATCGCCCTCGTTGTCGAGGTCGTGGCTCGGCAGGAAAAGGCCAGGGAGATGGTGCAGAAGAACGACTGGTACGCGGTCGCCTGCGTATCGGCCCTGCTGGTCGTCGATCCTCGACATGGCACATGGATGCTCGGCACCCGTCCGCGTGATGGGCGTTACGGGGAGACCCGGGCCGGTCGGTACGGCCAGGACATTCCCCTGCCCGCACCCCTGTCCCGCTCCCTCTCGACGAGTGGACTGCCCCGATACGGGGCGTGAGGTCGGGGCGTTGTCAGTGGCGAGTCGTACCGTGACGTTGGTGGCGAGTGCGTCGCAAAGAGGAGGCGGTCGTGTCCGAGGCCCATGACTACGCCTGGCAGTACGAGCCTCCCCCCGGCCGCACCCGCGCAGCCGAGGAGCCCGAGTCGCAGGGATGGAGGCCGTCCATGATGTCTGTACTGCCGCCGCTGCGTCCCCGCCCGCGCCCCGGGAATCTGCGCGAGGTCGCCGAGAAGATCGAAGCAGCGACGGGTCTGCGCGTGCAGATCGTGGGAGGAAGCCTCGTGATGTCGCTGACACTCCGCGGCACGCACGCGGGAGTGATCCATCAGGTGCGGCGACAGATCGACGAGGCAGTGCCGGGGCACTTGGCCGCGTACGAGGTGTCGTCGATCGCGATGCCGGGCGATTCCGATGACTATGTGACACCGCACTTGGTCGTTCTCCCGACGGGCTGGGGGGACGACGAAGACTGGTTGGCGGATCCACAAGATGTCGCCCTGGCCGTCGAGGTCATCTCCCAGTCCGAGAAGGCCCGGGACATCACCCAGAAGGCCGACTGGTACGCCGTTGCCGGCGTCCGTGCCCTTCTCGTCGTCGACCCCCGTCATGGCACCTGGGCCCTGCACGCGAAGCCGGACGGCAGCAGCTACAAGGACACTCTGCGCGGCTCATACGGCGAGGACGTCCCGCTGCCGGAGCCGCTGGCGCTCGTCCTGGCCACCGGTGACCTACCCGTGTACGAGGCCCGCCCCGCTGACGTTCGCTGCGGTGACAGCCCGTCCCGTCAGCGCGGGCCGATGAACAGGCTCTGGGCGCTGCGGCCGATCGGGCCCTTCTCGTCGTGGAGGCGTGCGTCCGCCAGGCCGATGCCCGCCTCGTCCACGCTGGTGCGTGCCTCGACGCAGACCCACTCGCCCACCGGGTGGCGGTGCAGATGGACCGTCAGGTCGGGGTTGATGAAGACGTGCCGGGAGAAGTCCAGGACGTTGCTCATCCCGTTGCCGGAGTCGGCGGCGACGAGGACGCGGTCCAGCGGGCGGGGTGCGTCTCCCGCGACGAGTGGCATCCGCATGCGCATCCAGCACGTTCCGGGTCCCTGCTCCTGCCAGGCGCCCTCGGCGAAACGGGTCTCGACCGCCGTGTGGTAGCCGATGTCCCACGGGACGCCGAAGAAGGGGGTGGGAGCCGTGTCCTCGGGGGAGGGGAGCAGCGGGCCCTGCGCGACGGATGGGCCGGGCTCGTGAGTGGTCCGTACCCGAAGGGCACGGGCGAGCATCGCGGGCCGGTCCGAGCCTTCCGGTGTCAGCGTTGCCTCGACGACCTCGACGCTCCGGCCGGCGCGCACCACGGAGATGGACACCTCCAGGGGCGCGATGGGCACCGGGCGCAGGATCTCGTACGTGACGCGTGCCAGGCGCATGTCCGTACGCGCGTCCGGGCGTTCCTCGATGGCGCGGCCCAGCAGCGCGGCGGGAGGGCCTGCGTGCTGGGAGGCGGCGTCCCAGGGGCCGCGGGTGTGCTCGGTGGGGGCGTAGCGGTTCTCGGAGAGTCGCTCGTAGAACGCCTGGTGGTCCGTCATGCGGGGCCGCCTTTCCCTGCCACCTCGCGGATGGGTGTACGGCACACGCTACCCGCCGGTAACCGTGTGATCCAGAGGCCGGAGCACGGCAAAGGGCCCGTGATCCCCTGCGGGTCACGGGCCCCTTCCGGCGGCCTGCGGGGTCAGCCGGAGGCGACCATGTAGCCGAGCAGTGCGACCGCGATGCCCAGCAGCGCGATGAAGGTCACCGTGGCGGCGGTGCCGCCGGCGTCGCTGCGGCGACCCTGGCGGCGCGCCTTCATCGCCCCCGACAGGCCCCCGTTCTGCGTGTTGTCCGTGCCCGGCGCTTCGGTCACGATCGCAGAGTTCTTCACGTGTTACTCCTGTGTTGCCGGCCCGCCGTGGTCGTCGGAGGGCGTCTGACCTCAGCCTTCCTGGCTGCATTACACAGAGTAGCGGCTATGGTCCAGACCACTTGCGCGGGGGTCGGACCCCGCGCGACCGGCGCCGGCCGCACTGCCGCTGCCCTCCCGCGACCGTATGCCCGGCCCGTGGAAGCGGACTCTTTTCACGCCAACCCTGCTGCTACACAGCGCAGTTGACTAAGGTGCCTGGCGTGACCGACGACGCGCACCTGAGAGCACGTATCGACGCCACCCGGCCCCATACCGCCCGGATCTGGAACTACTGGACCGGCGGCAAGGACTACTATCCCGTCGACCGCGCGGCGGGCGACCAGATCCGCGCCCTGCACCCCGGCATCGGCGACTACGCGCTCGCCGACCGGCGCTTCCTCGGCCGGGCCGTGCGCCACCTCACGGCCGAGGCCGGCATCCGGCAGTTCCTCGACGTCGGCACCGGACTGCCGAGCGCCGAGAACACGCACCAGGTCGCCCAGCGCATCGCGCCCGACGCGCGCATCGTCTACGTGGACAACGACCCGCTCGTCCTCGTCCACGCGCGCGCCCTGCTCACCGGCACGCCCGAGGGCCGCACCGACTACCTCGACGCAGACCTGAGGGACACGGACGCCATCCTCGGACAGGCCGCCAGGACGCTCGACCTCACCCGGCCGGTGGCGCTGATGCTGCTCGGTGTCGTCATCTTCGTCGAGGACGACGAGGAGTCGTACGCGGTGGTGCGCCGCCTCATGGACGCGCTGCCGGCCGGCAGCCATCTGGTGCTGTCGCACACGATCACCAGCCCCGACATGCCGGACGTGGACGCGGCGGTCGCCTTCTGGAACGAGAACGGCACACCGCGCCTGACCCAGCGCACGCCGGAGCAGGTGACCCGTTACTTCGACGGCCTGGAGCTGCTGGAGCCGGGCGTCCTGTCGTGCAACCGCTGGCGGCCGGACGAGGAGGACCTGGCCGCCCCGGCCGAGGTGGCGATGTACGGCGGCGTCGGGCGCAAGGGGTAACGGCGCCCAGGCGCGGCGGGGTGTGGGGGCGGGGCGCGGCGGGCGCGCCGGGACGACTCGAGGCACGGCGGCGCGCCCTGGTGCCAAGTGGCCGGGCACCTACACTGGCTTCCGGGCGGACTACCGTGCGGTGGAAGGTGGTTGACGGTGCGTAAGGCGTGGCTGATCGGTGGCGCTTCGATCGGGCTGTGTCTGAGCTTCGTCGCGCTGCTCGTCGTCGGGACGTTCTCGGCCGCCGCCGGGCTGATCGGCGGGGGCGTCAAGGGCGGTGCCGTGGGCCTGGCCAAGGGGGCCGTGCCCGGGCTGTACCAGCCGCTGGTGCAGCAGTGGGGGAATCTCTGCCCCGCCATCAACCCGGCCCTCCTCGCCGCGCAGCTCTATCAGGAGAGCGGCTGGAATCCCAAGGCGCAGAGTCCCGCGGCCGCGCAGGGCATCGCGCAGTTCATCCCCGGCACCTGGGCGACCCATGGCATAGACGGGGACAAGGACGGCGACCGTGATGTCTGGGACCCGGCCGACGCGATTCCGTCCGCCGCTTCGTACGACTGCGAACTGGCTGGATATGTACGCAAGGCGCCGGGTGACCCGACCGACAACATGCTGGCCGCCTACAACGCCGGCGCGTATGCCGTCATCAAGTACGGCGGAGTCCCGCCGTACCGCGAGACACAGAACTATGTGAAGGTCATCCGTAGCCTGGAGAAGAGCTTCGCCAAGCCCGTCGGCCGGGTGGAACCGTCGCGACAGGCGGCCGGGGCCATCTACTTCGCCCAGAAGAAGCTCGGCACCAAGTACCTGTGGGGCGGCAACGGAACTGCCGAGCAGGGCGGGCGGTTCGACTGCTCGGGCCTCACCCAGGCCGCGTACCGCACCGTCGGCATCGAGCTGCCGCGGGTGGCCAACGACCAGTACAACGCAGGTCCGCACCCCGCGCGCGACGAACTGCTGCCGGGCGACCTGGTCTTCTTCTCGGACGACCTGACCAATTCGCGCGCGATCAGACACGTCGGCATCTACGTCGGCGGCGGGTACATGATCAACGCGCCTTACACCGGAGCGGTGATCCGGTTCGACAAGATCGACACACCGGACTACTTCGGCGCGACCCGCGTCACCAAGGACGGTGCTGCGGCTCTGCCGACCGACCTGCCGCCGGCGTGAGCCGGCGTGGGAGGACCGGATCGGATGGCTGGAACTCGACTCCTCGGCCACCGCTCTGAGCTGCGACGACGTGTCACTCTTCGATAACGTCATGGTGATCGTTCGGTGGAGGCTGGAACGACACCGGGGATCACGTCGTTCCCTGGACTGGGACGGCCGCACTGACCATGCAGCACACACCGGACTGACCACGGGGGTTGGCAAAGCGGCGCACAGGCTGGTGCGCCGGTGGCACAAGGCAAGGGGCCGCGGCAGATGTCTGGACTCGCAATCGGGTTTCCCCTGACGGAGTCGAGGGGCGGGACGAACCCCGACGTCGGCCTGCTCTACGACATCAACGGCCTGGCCAAGGACGCACCCGGCTGGCTGGATCGGACCATGGAGTTCGTCGGCGAGTACGGCATCATGCTCGGCCTGGTGCTCGTCGCCCTCTGGTGCTGGTGGAGCGTGCGCAGGCGGGGCACCGCCGAGGACTCGGTGGCCGCGGTCGCCGCGCTGATCTGGACGCCGCTGGCGGCCGGCATCGCTCTGCTGATCAACATCCCCATCCGCGGATTCGTCGAACGGCCCCGGCCGTTCGTCGACCACGAGGACCTGGAGGTCCTCGTGGTGGGCAAGACCGACTTCTCCTTCGTCAGCGACCACTCCACGTTGGCGATGGCCATCGGCGCCGGACTCTTCATCGCCCACCGCAGGTTCGGGCTCGCCGCGCTCGTCCTCGCCGTGGCGGAAGGCTTCTGCCGCGTCTACATGGGCGTGCACTATCCGACCGATGTCATCGGCGGCTTCGCGCTCGGCACGGCCGTGACCCTGCTGCTCGCTCCCCTCGCCCTGGCGCTGCTCACCCCGCTGGTGTCGGCGATCGCGGGCTCGCGCCGGCTGTCCTGGCTGGTGCGCTCCCGGCGGACCGGCGGCGCGGCCCTGGTCACGGAGCCGCTCGACATGGAGGGGTCGGATCCGGGCGAGAACGGCCTCGCGGCGTAACAACCGGGCCGCGTACGGCATCCCTTGTGGGAACGTGCGGGACGGGCGACGCGGTGTCAGAAGGGGCGAGGGCCCGGACGAATATCGTCCGGGCCCTCGTCTTGTCATCCCTCACACCATCGCCTGGGCACATCGCACCTTCACGTGGTCCGCCGGACAGAACTCAGAGGGCCTGCGGGTACGCGAAGACGCGGTCGGGGTCGTACTGCCTCTTCAGGCGCGTGAGCCGGTCCGCGGCCGGACCGTAGTAGGCCTGGCGCCAGTTCTTCAGATTCGGGTCGGCGTAGTTCTGGTACGCCGCCCCGGACGCGTACCGCCGCATCGACGCGTGGGCGTCCTTCAGCCAGGACTGCTGGGCCGTGCCGGCGGTGCCCGGCTGCCATGCGGCGATGTACTGGGCCAGCATCCGCGAGCGGCGGTGTACGAAGGACGTCGCCAGCGGGTCCACCCGGTTCACCGCGCCGCCGAGCGCGGTCAGCGCGATCGAGCCGCCGCCGCCCCGGTTCGCGGGGATACGGGTGAACGCCTCGGCCGCCGCGATCAGCGCCTGCCGGCCGGCCGGTGCCAGGTCGCGGTCGAAGAAGTCGGAGGCCGCCGCGTACGTCTCGCGCGGCAGCGCACCTCGCGGGTCGCGGCCCGGGGTGGTGCCCGGCAGGCGGCACTGGGCGGCCGGGAGGGAGAGGCAGCCCGCGTAGGCGAGCATCGCGTCCAGATAGCCGCGTGGGCGCAGTGCCGCCGAGGACGCGGGCGAGCCCGCGGCGTCGGCGAGCCGGTCGAGCGCGTTGCGCAGGTCGCTCTCGCGGCCGAGCGTGAAGGCGGCGACGGAGAGCGTGGGCCGCACGCCGCCCGGGCCCGCGGCGAGGTGCAGCGACGACCAGATCTCGTCCGGCTGGTCCGGAGCCCACCGCTGCCACGCGGCGATGACGGCAGCGGCCCGGGGCCAGGGCCAGGTCAGAAAGGCGCTGACGGTCGGCGGCGCCGGGTGCGTACGGAAGCGGAACCGGGTCACCACGCCGAAGTTGCCGTTCCCGCCGCCGCGCAGGGCCCAGAAGAGGTCCTTGTTCTCGGTGGCGCTCGCGGTCAGCGTCCTGCCGTCGGCGGTGACGAGCGTCGCCTCGGTCAGGCTGTCGCAGGTGAGGCCGTAGGCACGGGAGGTCACACCGTGGCCGCCGCCGAGGGTGAGGCCGGAGATGCCGACCGTGGGGCACGAGCCCGCGGGGACGGTGCGGCCGCGACGGGCAAGAGTCCTGTAGACGTCGACGAGTTTGGCGCCGGCGCCGATCACTCCGTCGGCGCCGACGCGGTTGAGTGACGACACGTCGATGACCAGCCTGCCGTTGCCGGACGACCAACCCCCGTAGGAGTGACCGCCGTTGCGGATGGACACCGGGGTGCCGTGCGCCTTCGCGTACGCCAGGCACTCCTTGATGTCGTCCTCGTCCGCGACGTAGGCGACCGCGGCGGGCTTCTGCCCGTCGAAGCGGGTGTTGTACAGCTGCCGGGCGCTTCGGTAGTCGGCGTCGCCGGGCCGGATCAGCTTCCCGTCGAGGCCGCGCGCGAGCGCGGTCCAGTCGGCGGGGCGGGGCGGCCGGGCCGATGTTCTCGTGGTCGTCGGGGTCCGGGTGGCCGGCGTCGTGGTGGCACCGCGGCTCCCCCCGCTGCACGCAGCGGTGGTCGCAGCAGTGGTGAGAGCAACAGCAGTGGTGAGCAGCGTACGCCGGTCCATGGGGCCTCCTGGGAGTGGAGACGGTACGGGGCGAAGGCGGGTTCCCGCGAGCCCCGGTCGGCGCGAAACGGCTGATCGGCCCGTACGGGCGGCCGGTTCGGTGTCAGGCGGTCGAGGCGTGTGCGCGGGCGTCCGTACGCGCCCGGTCCCTGGACCGTCTCGCGGGGCCGGACCAGCCGCAGCTGCAGCGGGCGACAGCGAAGGAACCACGTTCGACGGTCGTGGTGAGGTGCGCCGGATTGCCGGCGGGCAGGTCCTGCTGGGGCACTTGTCAACCGTACTGCCCCGGCAGCGTGTCGCAGGGCGTGGGGGCCGGCGTGACGAGGTGACCGGGCCGTCGTTATCCGAAGGGAGTGTCCCCAGGCTCCCCCGGACCGAGGGGAGGGGTGGGGTTCGTCCAAGCAGTGGTCCGGCTTTGGGGGTTGGCAGGCGATGGTGGTGCAGCAGCACAGGCGCAGGGGCGGCGCGGTCGCCGTCGCGGCGACCGTGGTGGGGGTGATGGCCGCCACCGGGTGCTCCGGCGCGGGCGCCGCCGAGGACGGCAAGGGACAGGGCGCCACCGACGAGGTCCGCCGTGCGGCCGACGCGCTGGCCGGGGCGAAGAGCGCCAGGGCGCGTACGTCGATGGAGATGGCAACGGGCGGCACCCGGGTCACCATCCGCGGCGAGGGCGGTTACGACTTCGTCCGGCGGATGGGCCGGCTGACCGTCGTCCTGCCGCAGAACCCCGCCGGGGAGGACGGGCACGAGCCGATCACCGAACTGCTGACGCCGGGCGCGCTCTACCTGAAGAACCGGGGTGCGGGGGTGCCCGCGGACAAGTGGGTGCGGGTCGACACCACCACGCTGGCGGACGGGAACCTCGTCACCGGCGGCGCGACCGACCCGCTGGCCGCCGCCGAACTGCTGCGCGCCGCCGAGCAGGTGACGTACGTGGGCGAGACGGAGCTCTCCGGCCAGAAGCTGCGGCACTTCCGGGGCACGACGGACATCGGCAGGGCGGCGAAGACCGCCGAGCCGCACGTGCGGGCGTCGCTGGCGGCGGCGGCCAAAGGGTTCACCAGGGACGTCGTCCCGTTCGACGCGTATCTCGACGAGTCCGGTCTGCTGCGCAAGGTGCGGCATCGTTTCAGCTTCGTGAACGACGGCCGCACGGTGGCGGTGACCTCGACGACCGTGCTGTTCGACTTCGGAACCCCGGTGCGGGTACGGCTCCCGGACCGGAAGGACATCTACTCCGGCAAGATCAAGGCCTGAGCGGTGCGGACGGGGCAGCGTGAAGGGGCCCGGGAAGGCCAGGGCCCAAATGGTCCGGACGTGCCATGCGCGGTGTGTGTCCGCTCCCTACGCTAGGGAACCGACATCGGCCGAAGAGGTGATTGCACGTGGCTCCGCTCAGTACGACGACGGTCCAGGAGGACCACGTGGCCGTCGCCCTCGCCGAGATCGAGCTGTGCGGTGAGCTGATGATCGCGGCGTCCGCGGCGGACGAGGACCGGCTCAGCCCCGACCGTATCGACGAGGTGCTCATGGTGGCGGCGGAGAGGTCGGCGGGGGCCGTCGGAGCGTGATGATCGCCACCCGTCGTCGACGGCCCGGACGGGGTCGTACGGCACGGGGGTCCCTTCACCGGCGCTGCACCGGCGCGCGGGCGTGCGAGCGTATAGATCAAGCCACTCGCGCCGTCCCGCGCGGCGCGGCGGTCCGCGGTGCGGGACGGCGCGAAACGGGCGGAAACGGCCCGTTCAGGTGCGCAGTAGGCGAGCGATCGCCTTCGTCGCCTCCTCCACCTTCGCGTCGACCCCGGCGCCGCCTTTGACGGCCGCGTCGGCGACGCAGTGCCGTAGGTGCTCCTCCAGGAGTTGCAGCGCGAAGGACTGCAGCGCCTTCGTCGAAGCCGAGACCTGGGTGAGTATGTCGATGCAGTAGACGTCCTCGTCGACCATCCGCTGCAGCCCACGGATCTGCCCCTCGATGCGGCGCAGCCGCTTGAGGTGCTCGTCCTTCTGCTTGTGGTAGCCGTGCACGCCGTGGTCGTGGTCGGTCTCGTGGTCCGTGACCGGGGGGCCGGCCGCCTCGGTGGTCGTCATCGCGTCCTCCCGCTGTCCAGAAAGGGAATGTATACCCCGCGTGGGTATATCGTAACGAATCATGGGGAAACCTGTGGGGGTCTGTGCTGATCACGCCGGTTCATGGGCGACACTGGGACCTTGCCGGTTAGCCGTGGCCGGATGATGCGCCTAGCATCACCCTGACCGCATCCAAAGCACCCCGAGGACCCCACGTGCGTTTTCGTCTGACCCCCAGGGAGACGAGCTTCTACGACATGTTCGCCGCGTCCGCGGACAACATCGTGACCGGCTCGAAGCTCCTGATGGAACTGCTCGGCGCGGACTCCAGCGCCCGGGCCGAGATCGCGGAACGGATGAGGGCAGCCGAGCACGCCGGGGACGACGCGACACACGCGATCTTCCACCAGCTGAACTCCTCGTTCATCACGCCGTTCGACCGCGAGGACATCTACTCGCTCGCATCGTCGCTCGACGACATCATGGACTTCATGGAGGAGGCCGTCGACCTCGTCGTCCTCTACAACGTGGAAGAGCTCCCCAAGGGTGTCGAGCAGCAGATCGAGGTCCTGGCCCGGGCGGCCGTGCTGACCGCCGAGGCCATGCCGCACCTGCGCACCATGGACAACCTCACCGAGTACTGGATCGAGGTCAACCGGCTGGAGAACCAGGCGGACCAGATCCACCGCAAGCTGCTCGCCCACCTCTTCAACGGCAAGTACGACGCCATCGAGGTCCTCAAGCTCAAGCAGATCGTGGATGTGCTCGAAGAGGCCGCCGATGCGTTCGAGCACGTCGCGAACACGGTGGAGACCATCGCGGTCAAGGAGTCCTGAACTTCGTGGACACCTTTGCCCTGATCGTGACCATTGGTGTCGCGCTCGGATTCACGTACACCAACGGCTTTCACGACTCCGCGAACGCCATCGCGACCTCCGTCTCCACGCGTGCGCTGACGCCGCGCGTGGCGCTGGCGATGGCCGCGGTGATGAACCTGGCAGGTGCGTTCCTCGGACAGGGCGTCGCCAAGACCGTCAGTGAAGGACTCATCGCGACGCCCGAGGGCTCGCGCGGCATGGGCATTCTCTTCGCCGCGCTGGTCGGCGCGATCGTGTGGAACCTCGTCACCTGGTACTTCGGCCTGCCGTCCTCCTCCTCGCACGCGCTGTTCGGCGGCATGGTCGGCGCGGCGCTCGCGGGCGGGACGGACGTCATCTGGACCGGCGTGCTCGAGAAGATCGTCATCCCGATGTTCGTGTCGCCCGTCGTCGGGCTCATCGCCGGTTACCTGGTGATGGTCGCGATCATGTGGATGTTCCGGAAGTCCAGCCCGCACAAGGCGAAGCGCGGTTTCCGTATCGCCCAGACGGTTTCGGCGGCCGGCATGGCACTCGGTCACGGTCTTCAGGACGCTCAGAAAACGATGGGCATCGTGGTGATGGCCCTGGTCATCGCGGACGTGGAGAACGCGGGCGACCCGATCCCGACCTGGGTGAAGATCGCCTGTGCGCTGATGCTGTCGCTGGGCACGTACGCGGGCGGCTGGCGCATCATGCGGACGCTGGGCCGCAAGATCATCGAGCTGGATCCGCCGCAGGGGTTCGCGGCGGAGACGACGGGTGCGTCGATCATGTTCGGCTCGGCGTTCCTGTTCCACGCGCCGATCTCGACGACCCATGTGATCACCTCGGCGATCATGGGTGTGGGGGCGACGAAGCGGGTGAACGCGGTGCGGTGGGGTGTCGCGAAGAACATCGTCCTCGGGTGGTTCATCACGATGCCGGCGGCGGCGACGGTTGCCGCGCTGAGCTACGGGGTCGTGTACGTGGTCTTCGGCTGACGCCGAGCCGTGAGGAAAGGGCCCGGTCACCTGGGGGGTGGCGGGGCCCTTCTGCTTTCCCCTGCCCGCTCCTGCCCGTTACCGGGGCTCCGCCGGCCGGACTCTCGGGGGCTCCGCCCCCGGACCCCCGCGCCTCAAGAGCCGGCGGGGCTGGAGGTTGCCGTGCGCAACCGGGGCTCCGTCCCGCACCTCGCGCCTCAAGAGCCGGCGAGGCTGGAGGTTGCCCTGCGACACGCCTCAATGCCGACGAGGTGACAGTGCCTGCGGGCAACTCCAGCCCGTCCGGCGATTGAGGACACCGCCGAGGGCGGTACCGGGGGCTCGGGGCGGAGTCCCGGTCCGGGAAGGGGATCCCTGCCTACGGTCGTCAGACCGTGGGGGCGAGGCGCCGTCGAAGGGCAGGTACCGGAGTCGGGGGAAGCCGGTACTGGAGGGGCTCAGCGCCACAGTCGTCGGACCATAGGCATCGCCGCAGCGGTACCGGAGGTTCCAGGCGGAGCCAGGTCCGGGCGGGGCGGAGCCCGGTACGGGAGGGGTGGCGGCTCACGGTCGTCGACCGGTAGGCGTCGCCGTAGCGGTGCTGGGGGTTCCGGGCGGAGCCAGGTCCGGGGAGGGGGATACCTGCTCGCGGTTCGTCGGACCGTGGGTGGTGCGAGGCCACCGCCGCGGGCGGTACGGGGGCGGGGCGGAGCCCGGTACGGGAGGGGTGGCGGCTCACGGTCGTCGACCGGTAGGCGTCGCCGTAGCGGTGCTGGGGGTTCCGGGCGGAGCCAGGTCCGGGGAGGCAATACCTGCTCGCGGTCGTCGGACCCGTGGGGGGTGCGAGGCAAGGGGCCGCCCCCGGGTGGAGACACACGTGGGCCCGCCCCCGGGAGAGGGAGCGGGCCCTTCGTCTTGTGGGTGGCACCGCCATGCAGCACCCCAAGACGTCTTATCCGAAGCGTCCCGAGATGTAGTCCTCGGTCGCCTGGACGGACGGGTTGGCGAAGATCCGCTCGGTGTCGTCGATCTCGACGAGCTTGCCGGGCTGACCGACCGCCGCCAGGT
Organism: Streptomyces sp. ISL-10; assembly: GCF_018614575.1. GTDB lineage: Bacteria > Actinomycetota > Actinomycetes > Streptomycetales > Streptomycetaceae > Streptomyces. The sequence continues at coordinate 256,083 of NZ_JAGGOJ010000005.1, read as the reverse complement.
TGAAGAAGGCCGTGCGGTCCGAGACGCGCGCCGCCTGCTGCATGTTGTGCGTCACGATGACGATCGTGAAGCGCTCCTTCAGCTCCCCGATCAGGTCCTCGATCGCGAGCGTCGAGATCGGGTCGAGCGCCGAGCAGGGCTCGTCCATCAGCAGCACGTCCGGCTCGACGGCGATCGCGCGGGCGATGCACAGGCGCTGCTGCTGACCGCCGGACAGACCCGAGCCCGGCTTGTTGAGGCGGTCCTTGACCTCGTTCCACAGGTTCGCGCCCTTGAGGGACCTCTCGACGATGTCGCTCAGCTCGGACTTCTTGTAGTTGCCGTTCAGCCGGAGGCCCGCCGCGACATTGTCGAAGATCGACATGGTCGGGAACGGGTTCGGCCGCTGGAACACCATGCCGACCGTGCGGCGCACGGCCACCGGGTCGACGTTCGAGTCGTACAGGTTCTCGTCGTCCAGCATCACCTTGCCCTCGACGCGGCCACCGGGGGTGACCTCGTGCATACGGTTCAGGGTGCGCAGGAACGTGGACTTGCCGCAGCCGGACGGGCCGATGAAGGCCGTGACGGAACGGGGCTCCACCGTCATCGAGATGTCCTCGATCGCCTTGTGGGAGCCGTAGTAGGCGGTCAGGCCGCTGACGTCGATTCGCTTGGCCATGTCACTTCACTTCCAAAAGTGCCCCGCGTCGGCGGAGCCGATGTCGTGGCCTCAGCGGCCGGTCTTCGGGGCCTTCCAGCGGGCGATGCCGCGGGCGACCAGGTTGAGGAGCATGACGAAGGCGATCAGCACCAGCGCGGCGCCCCAGGCGCGCGCGATCGAGGCGTCCGTGCCGACCGCGTACTGCTCGTACACGTACAGCGGCAGTGAGGACTGGGCGCCTTCGAAGGGGTTCGGATTGATCAGCTTCGTGCCGAACACGAGCAGCAGCACCGGGGCGGTCTCACCCGTGACGCGCGCGACGGAGAGCATCACGCCGGTGGTGATGCCACCGATCGCGGTGGGCAGGACCACCTTGAGGATGGTCCGCCACTTCGGCACGCCGAGGGCGAGCGAGGCTTCGCGCAGCTCGTTCGGAACCAGCTTCAGCATCTCCTCGGTGGAACGGACGACCACCGGCATCATCAGGATCGCGAGCGCGATGGCGCCGGCGAAGCCGGAGGGGCCGAAGCCCAGCATCAGGTTCCATGTCGCGAGGACGAACAGACCGGCGACGATCGACGGGATACCGGTCATGACGTCGACGAAGAACGTGACGGCCTTGGCCAGCTTCCCGCGTCCGTACTCGACCAGGTAGATCGCGGTGAGCATGCCGATCGGCGCGGCGATCACCGTGGCGATAAGGACCTGCTCGATGGTGCCGAGCAGCGCGTGGTAGATGCCGCCGCCGGGCTGGGCGTCGAGCACGCCGTTCATCGAGTGGCTGAGGAAGTGGCCGTCGACGACCTCCATGCCCTTGCTGATGGTGACCCAGCCGAGCGAGAACAGCGGCACGACGGCCAGGACGAAGCAGACCCAGACGAGGCTGGTGGCGACGCGGTCCTTGGCCTGGCGGACGTTCTCCACCTTCGCCGTGATGACGTAGGTCGCGGCGACGAAGAGCAGCGCGGCGATCAGGCCCCACTGGACGCGGCTGTGCCAGCCGGCGCCCAGGCCGACGCCGCAGCCCGCGGCGATCGACCCGGCCGCGATGGCGGCCGGCGCCCAGCGCGGCATGCGCGCGTGCGACAGGGGGGCGGTGCGTACGGCGGCGGGCACCGGACGCGTGTCCTCAATGACCTTGCTCATGCGTTGGCCCCCGAGTACTCCTTGCGGCGGGCGATGATCGCGCGGGCCGCTCCGTTGACCAGCAGGGTGATGACGAACAGGACGAGGCCGGAGGCGATCAGCGCGTCACGGCCGAACTCGTCCGCCTCGTTGAACTTCGCGGCGATGTTCTGCGCGAACGTGCCGCCGCCCGGGTCCAGCAGGTGCCCGGAGATGACGAAGCTGGGGGACAGGACGACGGCGACGGCCATCGTCTCGCCGAGGGCGCGGCCGAGGCCCAGCATCGAGGCGCTGATGATGCCGGAGCGGCCGAAGGGCAGCACCGACATGCGGATGACCTCCCAGCGGGTGGCGCCGAGGGCGAGAGCGGCCTCTTCGTGCATCCGCGGCACCTGGAGGAAGACCTCACGGGTGACGTTGGTGATGATCGGAAGGATCATGATCGCCAGCAGGATGCCCACGGTGAACAGGTTGCGGGCGACGCCCTCGCTGGTCTTGTCGAAGATGTAGGTCCAGCCGAGGTACTCGTCGAGCCAGCTGTTCAGGCCGTCGATGTAGGGCACCAGGAAGATGGCGCCCCACAGGCCGTAGATGATGCTGGGAACGGCGGCCAGCAGGTCGACGACGTACGCGAGCGGGGCGGCGACCTTGCGCGGCGCGTAGTGCGAGATGAACAGCGCGATGCCGATGGCGACCGGCACGGCGATGACCATCGCGACGACCGAGCTCACGACCGTGCCGAAGGCGAGCACGGCGATGCCGAACACCGGCGGGCTGCCGGCCGGGTTCCACTCGGAGGCGGTGAGGAAGTTGGCGTCGTCCTTGGAGATGGCGATCGCCGCGCGGTACGCGAGGAATCCCGCGATCGCGGCCATGATCATCAGCAGGGAGATGCCCGCTCCCCGGGACAGGCCCAGGAAGATGCGGTCGCCGGGGCGGGGCTTTCCGCGGGCGCTGCGCTCGGCGCCGGGCGCGCGCGGCGGTGGGTTCGTCGTGGTGGTTGCTGTATCCATTGTCAGTCTCCGGTCTGCGGAGCCGTGGGGCTCCAGGCGGCGGTGCACCGGATGCCGGGGCCGGTCCGCGCGGTGGCGGACCGGCCCCGGCCGGACGTCAGGCCAGGGTGGGGACGATCTCGCGGACCTTCGCCGCGATCTCGGCGGGCAGCGGGGCGTAGCCGGCCTCGGCGAGGACCTTCTGGCCCTCGTCGCTGACGGTGTAGTTGAGGAACGCCTTCAGGGTCGGCAGCGTCTCCGCCTTGTTGCCCTTGTCGCAGGCGATCTCGTACGTCACGAGGATGATCGGGTAGGCGCCCTCGGCCTTGGTCTTGTAGTCGAGGGAGAGGGCCAGGTCGTTGCCGGTGCCCTTGATCTTGGCGGCGGCGATGGCCTTGGACGCGTTCTCGGTCGTGGCCTCGACCGGGGCCGCGGCACCGGTGTTCAGCTTGACGGTGTCGATGGACTGCGAGGTCGCGTACGACAGCTCGAAGTAGCCGATGGAGCCCTGGGTCTGCTTGACCTGGGCGGCGACGCCGGAGGAGCCGTTGGCGGCCTGGCCACCGGGGGCGAGCCACGACTTCGACTTCGGGTCGTGCTTCCAGTCGGCCGGGGCGGCCTCGCTGAGGTACTTGTGCAGGTTCTGCGTGGTGCCCGACTCGTCGGAGCGGTGGAAGGCCTGGATCTCGGTGTCAGGCAGCTTCACGTCGGGGTTGAGCTTGGCGATGGCCTCGTCGTTCCACTTCTTGATCTTCGAGTCGAAGATCTTCGCCAGCGTGGAGGAGTCGAGGACCAGGTTGTCCACGCCGTCCAGGTTGTAGCCGATCGCGACGGGGCCGCCGACCATCGGCAGGTTGATGCCCTGGCCGCCCTTGCAGATCTTCTTGGACTCCTCGGTCTCCTCCGGCTTCAGCGCGGAGTCGGAGCCGGCGAAGGCGACCTGGCCCTGGTTGAACTTGGTGATGCCGCCGCCGGAGCCGATGGCCTGGTAGTTGACCTCGACGCCGGAACAGGCGGCCTGGAAGTTCTTGACCCACAGGTCCATGGCGTTCTTCTGGGCGGTCGAGCCGGCCGCGAGAAGCTGGCCCTTGGCGTCGTCGCACTTGACGTTCGACGCAGCGCCGGTCTTCGTGCCGCTGCCGGGAGTGGTGTTGTCGTCCGAACCACACGCCGTGAGGACCAGGGCGCCGGACAGGGCGAGGGCACCGAGCGCGGTGGCGCGAAGCCCGTTCTTGCGCTGAAGCTTCACTTTCGGGTGTTCCTTCCAGAAGCCGCCGGACGCTGACCTTTGTCGTCACGTTCTGTGGCGGCGTGTGTCGGGGGTGGGGGACCGGCACTGCACCGGACACCGTGTAAGGCCGAAATTAGGCAGATCAGGTGAAGTGACCAACGGGGGAGAGTGAACGCAAGGTGAACCGTGTCGGGCGGCCTGGTGCTGTTCCAGGATTGACCTGATCGAGAGCGCCTGCTCCCCGGTCCGGCACGACCGGGGGCGCTCAGGCCGTGTGCAGCGCCTGCATCAGGGCGTCGATCAGCGCGCGGTCCCGGGGCTGGGTGAGCCGGTTGCGGGCGGCGGCGGGCGACAGCCAGACGATGCGGTCCACCTCGGTGCTGGCGGCGAAGGAACCCGAGCGGGCCTCGGCGGCCCAGTACACGACGTGCTTGGGCCGGCCGCTCGCGAGATAACGGAGGGAGGGCAGCCGGGCACCCGGGATGCACCGGTGGCCGGTCTCCTCCAGGACCTCGCGCAGGGCGGCGGTCAGCGCGTCCTCACCGCGCTTGAGCTTGCCCTTCGGGTGCGACCAGTCGTCGTATTTCGGCCGGTGGACGAGGCAGATCTCGATGCCGTCGTCCCCGTGCGGCGAGCGGCGCCACAGCACGCAGCCGGCGGCCCGCACCAGCTCGGCGCCGGCCGGCTGCCCCTGCTTCGCGGCGCCGTCGGTCATGGCGCGGCGACCGTCACCGTGGCGTGCCGCCACTCCTGCTGGAAGGCGAACCTGGCGGCCTCGACCTCGTGCCGCTGGTCGGCGTGGAGCACGCCGAGGGCATACGCGGTGGCCGGCGCGATCCGTGGCGTACGGGCCGCTGCCGCGGCGGCCTCGGACGCCTCCGCGGCGTCGCGATGGTGGTCCAGCACGAGTCCAGCGTGGCACAGGACCGGTTCGGCGCCCGGATGCAGCACCTCCTGCGCGTAGCGGTGCACCCGCAGCAACCTGCGGACCTCGTGCCACGGGACGTCCTGCTCCTCGCCGGCGGTGGTTGCCGCGAGGCCGTTGACCAGGGCGTCCGCGTTGTACGGGTGGGCCGCGCGGCCCAGCGGCAGCCGGGCGACGGCGTCCAGGAGGCGTCGTTCCGCGACCTCGGCGAGCAGGCCGAGCGTCTCGGCGGCCGGGCCCGCGGCGGCGGGGGCCAGCGGGAGCTCGGAGGCGAGTAAGGCGACGGAGTCGGCGACGGCGTGGAACCGGGAGGAGCCGAGCGCCTGCAGCGCGGCGGAGTGCGCCCGGGTCCGGGCGAGGGTGAGCTGCCGCTCCAGCAGGGCCCCGGCCCGCGCGGCCCCGACGGTGAGTGCTCCACCGCGCGCGGGGGCCGGGGCCCTGCCGGCGCCGGGGCCGGGGCCGGCGGGACGGTCCGGGTGTGCTTCACGGTGCCCGGCCGAGCTGTCCGCTGCGCTCGGCAGCGTGTCGGTCGTGACGCCCGAGGCGCCGCCTCGGGAGGCGGCCGCCGCGTCCGCGCGCCGCACGCCTGCGTCGCGCCCTCGGACCGGGCGCGCCCCGGCCGTGTGGCCGCCTGCCGGGAGGGCCGCCTCCTCAGGCGTGTCGGGACCGCCGGGGACCGGCGTCACCGGGCCCGCCGTACGGCCCGGTACTCCCGCCGCAGCGTGGCCGCCCGGGCCGCAGTCGTACCGCACGGGCAGTTCCGTTCGCGCCGGTGGCAGGGGTGCGGCGCCCGACAGGCGCGACAGTGCGTCGAGCAGGCGGGCCAGGCGGGACGTGCAGGCGTGCTCCTGCGCCAGGGTCGCGGACAGCCAGCCCAGCTCCGTCCGCAGGCCGTCCGCCCAGGCCGGGTCGAGCAGGGGGCGGAAGGTGTGAAGCGTCCCGCTGATCCGGCTCGACGCAGCCCGCAGCGCGCGCGCCGCCTCCGCCGTGCCCGCCGTGTCCGCGCCGCTCTCGCCGTGCAGCCGCAGACTGCGCAGGAAGTCTCCCGCCTGCGTGTGGAGGTAGTGGGCGACCGTCTCGCCCGCCGTGGCGGTGTCGCGGGAAAGGTCAGGGCTGTGCACGCCGGCGCCTCCGGGCGTCTATGAGCGTCTCCTGTACGTGCCGCAGCGGCTGACCGTCGGTGTCCGTGGCATGCCGGGTCCACGCGCCGTCCGGGCCGAGATGCCAGGACGACGTGGTGTCGGACATGCCCGACTCCAGCAGCCGGGTCAGGGCCGCGCGGTGGGCCGGGTCGGTGACCCGTACCAATGCCTCGATACGGCGATCGAGGTTGCGGTGCATCATGTCGGCGCTGCCGAACCACACCTCCGGTTCGCCGCCGTTGCCGAAGGCGAAGACGCGGGAGTGCTCGAGGAAGCGGCCGAGTATCGAGCGCACCCGGACGTTCTCCGAGAGGCCCGCAACGCCGGGGCGGATCGCGCAGATGCCGCGGACCCAGATGTCGACCGGGACACCCGCCATCGCCGCCCGGTAGCAGGCGTCGATGATCGCCTCGTCGACCATGGAGTTGACCTTGATGCGGACGTATGCGGGGCGTCCGGCGCGGTGATGGGTGATCTCCTTGTTGATGCGGGAGATCAGGCCGTCGCGCAGGGACTTGGGGGCGACCAGCAGCCGGCGGTAGGTCTCGCGGCGGGAGTAGCCGGAGAGCCGGTTGAAGAGGTCGGAGAGGTCCGCGCCGACCTGCGGGTCGGCGGTCAGCAGCCCGAGGTCCTCGTAGAGCCGGGCGGTCTTGGGGTGGTAGTTGCCGGTGCCGACGTGCGAGTAGCGGCGCAGCGTCTCGCCTTCCTGGCGGACGACGAGCGACAGCTTGCAGTGCGTCTTGAGGCCGACGAGCCCGTAGACGACATGGCAGCCGGCCTCCTCCAGCTTGCGCGCCCACTTGATGTTGGCCTGCTCGTCGAAGCGGGCCTTGATCTCGACGAGGACGAGGACCTGCTTGCCGGACTCGGCGGCGTCGATGAGCGCGTCGACGATCGGGGAGTCGCCGGAGGTGCGGTACAGGGTCTGCTTGATGGCGAGGACGTCGGGGTCGGCCGCGGCCTGCTCCAGGAAGGCCTGGACGGACGTGGAGAACGAGTCGTACGGGTGGTGCAGCAGTACGTCCCGTTCGCGCAGGGCCATGAAGATGTCGGGCGCGGAGGCGGACTCGACCTCGGCCAGCTCCCGGTGGGTGCCCGCGACGAACTTCGGGAACTTCAGCTCGGGCCGGTCCAGCGCCGAGATCCCGAACAGGCCGGTGAGGTCCAGGGGGCCGGGCAGCGGGTACACCTCGGCGTCGGAGACCTTCAGCTCGCGCACCAGCAGGTCGAGCACGTACGGGTCGATGGACTCCTCGACCTCCAGGCGGACCGGCGGGCCGAAGCGGCGCCGCATGAGCTCCTTCTCCAGGGCCTGGAGCAGGTTCTCCGCGTCGTCCTCCTCGACTTCGAGGTCCTCGTTCCTGGTCACCCGGAACATGTGGTGGGCGAGGACCTCCATGCCGGGGAACAGCTCTTCGAGGTGCGCCGCTATGACGTCCTCCAGCGGCACGTACCGCTGCGGGGAGGCCTCCAGGAAGCGGGAGAGCAGCGGCGGGACCTTGACCCGGGCGAAGTGGCGGTGGCCGCTGACCGGGTTGCGCACGACGACGGCGAGGTTGAGCGAGAGTCCCGAGATGTAGGGGAAGGGGTGCGCGGGGTCGACGGCCAGTGGCGTGAGGACCGGGAAGATCTGCTGGCGGAAGAGGGTGAAGAGGCGGGCCTGCTCCTTCTCGGTGAGCTCGGGCCAGCGGATGAGGTGGATGCCCTCGTCGGCGAGTGCGGGAGCGACGTCCTGCTGGAAGCAGGCGGCGTGGCGCGCCATGAGTTCGCGCGAGCGGGTCCAGATCAGGTCGAGGACCTCGCGGGGCTGGAGACCCGACGCGGAGCGGGTGGCGACGCCGGTGGCGATACGGCGCTTGAGTCCTGCCACCCGGACCATGAAGAACTCGTCCAGGTTGGACGCGAAGATGGCGAGGAAGTTGGCCCGCTCCAGCAGGGGCGTGGCCGGGTCCTCGGCGAGTTCGAGGACGCGTTCGTTGAACGCGAGCCAGCTGCGCTCGCGGTCGAGGAACCGCCCCTGGGGCAGCTCGCCGGCGAGCATGTGCTCCGAGTCCTCGACATAGGTGTCGAGATCCGCGTCGAGATCGGGTTCGAGATCGGAGACGGTGGCGGCGACGGTATGCGGCCGGTGCGCGGCTATGGACGCGACGGACGGCTGGGGGTGCTGGACCGGGACCTCGGCGGGCTGCTGGCTCATGGCCCCATTGTTCCGCGCGGAAAGTGTCACCGGCGCGTCGGAGAGGGCCGGGGCGAGGGCTTTTCTCCGGTCTGGGGAGTCGGGCACAGCGGGCTGCATTGGCCGAGGGTCGCAAGGGTGTCTGAATGCCCGGTAACGACTACATGACGTGAGGAAAACGTGGCGGGGCCCTGGGGGGCGTCCGGGGCCCCGCGGGGCGTCATCCGTGCCGACGGCGGAAGATCCGGAACGCCGCGTAGGCGGCGACGGCGGCGATGGCGAGGACGACGGTGGTCTCGACGAGCTGGAGCGGCCACAGGTGCGATGCCGGATGGTAGTCGTACCAGCGGCCGGTGATGCCGTGCTCGGCGAAGCAGGCGGGGCGGTCGACGACGCGGCACATGTCGCCGAGGCGCTCGTCGCCGAGGCGCTCGCCGGACGAGGTGAGCAGTCCGGTGTCGGTGACCAGCCAGTCGTCCATGACGGGGAACGAGTCCGGGTCGGTCCGTGTGCCGGTCGTGGTCGTCCACAGGCTGCCCCACCGCGACGACATGGCGAGCAGGACGGCTCCCGTCACCGTTCCCGCGACGGCCATGGCGGCCAGCGTGCGGCGCACCAGCAGCCCGGTGAGCGCGCCGACCGCGACCGCGAGCAGCCCGTACGCGATCGCCGTCGGTCCGACGGCGAGGAAGACGTGGCGCGAGTACCAGCGCAGGTGCGTGTTCGTGGACACCGGTTCCCAGGCCAGGCGGAAGACGCCGGTCAGGGCCGCCGTGAGGACCGTGACGGTCACGGCGGGGACCGTCACCTTGGCCTGGAACCACCGCAGCGGCGTCACCGACTGCGACCAGGCCAGTTTGTACGTCCCGCTCTCCAGTTCCCGGGCGACCACCGGGCCCGCGACGACGGCGGCGACCAGCAGCGGCAGCAGCAGGGCGGCCAGGCCGGCGTACTCGACGATGACCACGAGCGCGCTGCGTACGTCGGAACGGGGGAACAGGTTGCGGTCGAAGTCGTCGGGCGGGGTCGCCTCGAACCAGATCCGCAGGCCCGCGGCGACGGCGGCGGACAGCACCAGTGCCCCGGCCGCGACGCTCAGGACGGTGCGGTGCTGGCGGACGACGACCCAGGCGGTGCCACGCAGGCGGGAGGCGCGAGCGGGGGCGGGAGCGGGGGCGGGAGCGGTGAGCGTGCTCATGCCGTCACCGCCGCGTCCGGCGTCAGCAGGGCGGGGGCGCCGGGGGAGCGCAGATGCGCCATGAGCAGCTCCTCCAGGGAGGGATGAGACGTCTGCCGGTCGGGGGCGAGCGTGCCCTCTGGGCGTATCAGCGCGGTCAGCTGACGCCCTGTCGTACGGGATTCGACGACGGTGTGCGGCGCGAGGTCCGTGACGGGGCCGGTGAGCCACGTGTGCGCGGCGAGCAGGTCCTCGGTGTCGCCGGCGAGGCGGATGCGGCCGCCGTCGACGAGCAGGACGTAGTCGCAGGTCGACTCCAGCTCGGACAGGATGTGCGAGGAGATCACGACTGTCGTGCCGTGCTCGGCGGCCTCGGCCATGAGGGTGCCCATGAGCCGGTGGCGCGCCAGGGGGTCGAGGTCGGCCATCGGCTCGTCCAGCAGCATCAGTTCGGGGCGTTTGCCGAGCGCGAGGGCGAGCGCGACGCGGGTGCGCTGGCCGCCGGAGAGCGTACGGATACGGGTGCCGGCGCCGAGACCGCCCTCCTCGACGATCCGCTCGGCGAGGGCCTGGTCCCAGTGGCCGGGGTTGAGTTCGCGGCCCAGGCGGAGGGTGTCTGCGACGGTCAGCTGGGGGTAGAGGGGTTTGTCCTGGGCGACGTACGCGATGCGTTCGCGTACGGACGCGGGCTCGGCGCCGAGCACCCGCAGTACGCCCTCGCCGGGGCGCGTGAGTCCCGCGGCCAGGGCCAGCAGGGTGGATTTCCCGGCGCCGTTGGGCCCGGTCAGGGCGCACACCCGCCCGGCGGGCACCCGGAACGAGCAGTCGCGCAGGGCCGGGTGACCCTGTCTGCGGTAGGTCTTGCCGAGGCCGTGCGCCTCGATCGCGGTCGCGGTCATACGCCGCCCCCCTTGTGTCCGTCCGGTCCCTCTGCCTCCAGTACGGAGGTGAGTAGAGCGGTGATGTCGTCCGTCTCCAGTCCCGTCGCGCGGGCCCGTGCCACCCAGTCGGCGAGCTCGGCGCGCAGCGGTGTGCCGGCCGCCTGGCCGCCGAGGGTCCGGGTCACGAAGGTGCCCAGGCCCCGGCGGGCCTCGACGAGTCCTTCGCGTTCGAGCTCGCGGTAGGCCTTGAGCACGGTGTTCGGGTTGATGGCCGTGACCTCGACGACCTCGCGTGCCGTCGGCAGGCGGTCGCCGGGGCGCAGCAGTCCGAGGCGCAGGGCCTGTTTGGTCTGCTGGACGATCTGGAGGTAGGTGGCGACGCCACTGCGCCGGTCGATGCGGAACTCGACCACGTCACTGCACCCCCCTTTCACTAATTGAGTAGTGAAAGGGTGGTGTAAGAGAGGGGGCGGTGTCAATGCGCCGCCCCCTCTGCCCGTTGGCGGGCCGGCTCAGGTCTCGGTGCGGTACATCAGATCCACCTCGTGCGTCACGAAGCCCAGTTGCTCGTACACCCGCAGCGCTGCCAGGTTGTCGGCGTCCACGTAGAGCATCGCGGTGGGCAGGCCCTGAGCGGCGAGGTGGCGCAGGCCGGTCGCCGTGAGGGCCTTGCCGAGGCCGCCGCCCTGGGCGTCGGGGCTGATGCCGACGACGTAGACCTCGCCGAGCTGTTCCTCCGCATGCACCTTCGTCCAGTGGAAGCCGACGATCCGGCCGTCCCGTTCGGCCAGGAAGAAGCCCTTGGGGTCGAACCACGGCTCGGCCTTGCGGTCGTCCAGGTCCCGCTGGGTCAGCGAGCCCTGCTCGGGGTGGTGGGCGAACGCGGCGGCGTTCACCTCGAGCCATGCGGCGTCGTCCTGCCCCGGCGTGAAGGTCCGTACGGTGACACCCGGCGGGTACACCGCCTCAGGGACGCTCTGCGTGCTCAACGGGAGGCGCAGCTGGCGCAGTTCACGGAACAGCGTCAGGCCGAGGACCTGCGCCAGGTGCCGGGCGGCGGACTTCCCGCCGTGCGCCCAGACCCGCAGCCGCTTGCCCGACGCGTCGAGCAGGGTGGTCCCGAGAGCCCGTCCGTGGCCGCGTCCGCGGTGGTTCGGGTGGACCACGAGTTCGGCGGCCGGGGCCTCGACGGGATCGGTGTCCTCCAGTTGGGCGTAGCCGACGAGCTTGCCCTCGACGGTGAGCAGGAAGTGCCGCACGCCTTCCCTCCGACCGCCGCGCAGCTGCAGTCGGCCCTGCTCGGACACGGCCTGCATCCCGTCGGACCGGGCGGCTTCGGCGAGCAGCTCGGACACGGCCTCGGCCTGCTCCGCGGTGAGTTCGTCGAGGGACTGGATCTGCCGGCCGGGCTCCGGAATCACTGCGTCGATCGTCATGTGTCGAGGGTACGGCGGGGGGTGCCGGTGCGGGCGACGCGTGGTGCGCGATGTGTCGGACCGGTCCGGGGTGGCGCGGCCGGTCGCGGGGCGGGGGTGCGGCGTGTGCGGGGGCGGAGGCCGCCGGTCGTGGCGCGCCCGGGGCCGGAGCGGCCGCCGTCCCGCCCGCCGCGCGGGACCGGATGTGCCGTGTCGCAGCGGGCAAGCCGGTGTGCATCCCGCCGCGCGGACCGGATGGGTCGTCGGCCGTCCGTGTCGCAGCGGGCAAGCCGGTGCGTTCCGCCCGCCGCGCCGGATGGGTCAGCGGGCAAGCCCGCGCGTTCCGCCGTGCGGCCGATATGCCTCGAACACCCCTTTCCTGCGCGATGGCAACCAGGTCGTAACCCGTATCCCCCTGTCGTGCTACGCGCGTTGACTCTAGGCTGCCGCTCGCAGCCCCTCCACCACGTTGGACCTGACGAGGAGACAGATGTCAGCGACACCCCCCAACCATCGCGCGGCCAGGCGCACCCGGCGCGTGCTCGCCGTTGCCGCCGGGCTGGCGACGGCCGGCGCGCTCGTCGCCGCGCTGCCGGCCGGCGCCACCGACGGTGACCGGCAGGGCTCCGGGCACCACCCGCGCACCGTCGATGTGCAGCTGCTCTCCTTCAACGACCTGCACGGCAATCTGGAGCCGCCGGCCGGCTCGGCCGGCGCCGTCTCCGAGAAGCAGGCCGACGGCACGGTCAGGACGATCCCGGCCGGTGGTGTCGAGTACCTCGCCACCTCGCTGCGCACCGCGCGCCAGGGGCACCCGTACTCCGTGAGCGCCGCCGCCGGTGACCTGGTGGGCGCGAGCCCCCTGCTGTCCGGTCTCTTCCACGACGAGCCGACCGTCGAGGCGCTCAACAAGCTGGACCTCGATGTGGCGGGCGTGGGCAATCACGAGTTCGACGAGGGCGCGGTCGAGCTGGCCCGACTGCAGAACGGCGGCTGCCACCCGACCGACGGCTGCTTCGAGGAGGGCAAGGAGTTCGAGGGCGCGGACTTCCCCTACCTCGCGGCCAACGTCACCAAGGAGTCGACGGGCAAGCCGATCCTGAAGCCGTACACGGTCTGGAAGAAGAACGGCGTCAAGATCGGCTTCATCGGGGTGACGCTCGAAGGCACGCCGGACATCGTCAGCGCGAACGGCATCAAGGGCCTGAAGTTCCACGACGAGATCGAGACGGTCAACAAGTACGCCCGTGAGCTGGACCGCAAGGGCGTGAAGTCGATCGTCGCGCTCATCCACGAGGGCGGCTCGCCGGCCTCCGCGTCGTACAACTACGACTGCGACTCGCCGGGCGCGGGCGACGGGATCTCCGGCCCCATCGTGGACATCGCCAAGGGCATCACGCCCAAGGTCGACGCGCTGGTGACCGGCCACACCCACCAGGCGTACGTGTGCACGATCCCGGATCCCTCCGGCAGGCCGCGCATGGTCACGTCGGCGTCCTCGTACGGCAAGCTCTACACCGACACCACGCTCACCTACGACCGGCGGACCGGTGACATCGTCCGCACGTCGGTGAAGTCGGCGAACCACATCGTCAGCCGTGACCAGGCCCGGGCCCAGGACATGACGGACCTGATCACGCGCTGGAACAAGCTGGCCGCGCCGATCGCGAACCGTCCGCAGGGCTTCATCTCCGCCGACATCAACGGCCGTGGCGCGACCACCCCGGAGAAGCCGCTCGGCGACCTGATCGCGGACGCGCAGCTCGCGGGCCTGGCTCCGGCGGACAAGGGCGGTGCGCAGCTGGCACTGATGAACCCGGGCGGCATCCGCTCGGACCTGGTCTTCAAGGCGTCGGGCAGTGAGGGCGACGGTGTGGTGACGTACGGCGAGGCCTTCACGGTCCAGCCGTTCACCAACATGATGAACGTCGTCGACCTGACCGGGGCCCAGCTGATCACCGCGCTCCAGCAGCAGGTCAGCGGCCCGAACGAGGCGTCTCCGAAGATCCTCCAGATCTCGAAGGGCTTCACCTACACCCTGGACCTGACGAAGACCGGCGCCGACCGGATCGTCGTGGACTCGGTGAAGCTGAACGGCGAGGCGATCGACCCGGCAAAGACCTACCGGGTCGCGATGAACGAGTTCCTCGCGGGCGGCGGTGACGGCTTCGCGGTCTTCAAGGAGCACACCAACAAGCTGGTGGGCGCTTCTGACCTGGAGGTCTTCAACGCCTACCTGGCGGCGAACTCCTCGGCGTCCGCGCCCATCGCGCCGCCGGCCGCGGACCGCATCACGGTCGTGCAGTAAGCGGGAAGCGCGAAGCGCGCAGAGTCGAACGGTGGGGCGGTGGGCCGGTGGGCCCGCCGCCCCACCGGCGTCATGGGGCGCTGTCCCCGGCCGGCGTCAAAGGGAGATGTCCGGCCGTGTCCTGTGGGTCCCCGGGCCCTGGCGCATCTTGTCGTGACCGCGTCATACTCCGCAGCCATGGACCGACGGAGATTTCTCTCGGGCGCGGCGGCCTTCTCCGCCGCCGCCCTCATCGGCGCCCCCCACGCCGCCGCCGCACCGCGCCGTACCACCCTGTCCGCGCAGGACTGGATGGCCGGTGCCGCCGACTCGACGCCCCTTCAGCGACTGACGATCCCCGGCACCCACGACTCGGGCGCCCGGTTCGGCGGGCTGTGGACGGAATGCCAGAACACGACCATCACGGAGCAGCTGAACAGCGGCATCCGCTTCCTGGACGTACGGTGCCGGGTGACCGGCGGCTCGTTCGCCGTCCACCACGGGCCGTACTACCAGAACATGATGTTCGGCGACGTCCTCGTGGCCTGCCGTGACTTCCTCGCCGCCCACCCTTCCGAGACCGTGCTGATGCGGGTCAAGCAGGAGTACTCCGAGGACAGCGACGCGACCTTCCGGGCGATCTTCGACGACTACCTCGACGGTCGCGGCTGGCGGCCGCTGTTCCGCATCGGCGACGGCATACCCGCGCTCGGCCAGGCGCGCGGGAAGGTCGTCCTCCTCGGCGACAACGGCGGCCTGCCGGGTGTGCGGTACGCGGACGGCGCGCTCTTCGATGTCCAGGACGACTGGAACGCGGCGCCGAACGCCAAGTACCCGAGGATCGAGGCGCATTTCCGCAAGGCCGTGGAGCAGCCGGGAAAGCTGTTCGTCAACTACGTGAGCACGGCGGCGTACCTGCCCCCGCGCTGGAACTCCGACAACCTCAATCCGCGCGTCCACTCCTTCATCGACGGCTCGGTCGCGAGCGGCTGGCGAGGGCTCGGGATCGTCCCCATGGACTTCCCCAACACCCGTAGAGGACTGGTCGATTCCCTCATCCGCCACAACGGCTGACGGGCCCCGCGTTTCGGCGGAGAGCCTGCGGGCCTCGGCGATGTCCTTCTTTCACGCGGGCGTCGAACGCGAAGAGCCGCGCAAGGCGGCCCGCCGCCCGGCGCAGCTGTCCGCGAGCGGCTGGTACGCCGAGTCGCCCCTGTCCGCCGCGGCGGACAGGGGCATGGCCGCGGACAGGTGGTTGAGCGCGACCAGGCCCTCGTCGCCGTCGGCCGTGCACTTCGACTCGTCGAAGCCGGCCAGGGCGTCGCACGCGCCACGGGCGTCGCCCGCGCCGCCGCCGGACGAGCCGCCGGTGAGCGCCCAGGCCGCGCCCGCGCCGCCGCGGCCGGACGAGCCGGCGGTGAGCGCCCAGGCCGCGCCCACGCCTCCGCGGCCGGACCAGCAGCCCGATCGCCGGCACGACCACCAGCGGCCCGGCGCCCCCGGCCGCTGGTGGCGCGGCCGCGGCCCGGCACCGCCACCGGGCCGTGCCCGCTCTACTGAACCGAGGACGGCGGTGGCGTCGACGCGCCCGGCAGGCGGATCACCGCGACGGTGCCGCCACCCTCCGCGGGTGCGAGCGCCACCTCGCCGCCCGCCTGCCGGACCGTACGAGCCACGATCGACAGGCCCAGCCCCGACCCCGGCAGCGACCGTGCCGACGGAGAGCGCCAGAACCGCTCGAAGACATGCGGGAGCTCCTCGGCCTCGACGCCGGGCCCGTGGTCGCGCACGGTCAGCTCGCCGTCCCGCAGACCCACCTGGACGACTCCGCCGGGCGGTGAGAACTTCACCGCGTTGTCCAGCACGTTGACCAGCGCCCGTTCCAGGGCGGCCTGTTCACCGCGTACGTACCAGGGCAGGACGGCGGCCTCGAACGTCAGCTCCGGCCCGCGCAGCCGGGCCCGTTCCAGCGCGCCGTCGACGATCTCGTGCAGTGCCACGACCTCAACCTGGCGCCCGGGGGCCCCGCTGTCGGGCCGGGACAGCTCCTGGAGATCGCCGATCAGCGACGCCAGTTCCGTCATCTGCGCCTTCACCGACTCCAGCAGGGCCCGGCGGTCTTCCGGCGGGATCGCGCGTCCGGTCTCGTCGCTGCGGGCCAGCAGCTCGACATTGGTCCGCAACGAGGTCAGCGGGGTGCGCAGTTCATGACCGGCGTCGGCGATGAGCTGCTGCTGGAGGTCGCGCGAGGAGGCGAGCGCGGCGGTCATCGCGTTGAACGAGCGCGACAGCCGGGCGATCTCGTCGTTCCCCTCGGCCGGGATGCGCACGCTCAGGTCCTCGGTGCGGGCCACATGCTCGACGGCGCCGGTCAACCGGTCCACGGGGGCGAGCCCCGTGCGCGCGATCCACAGGCCGGCCGCGCCCGCGCCGAACACCCCGATGCCGGAGACGACGAGCAGCAGCAGGGCCAGCTCGCGCAGCGTGTTCTCCATCTCCTTGAGCGGGAACGCGTACATGACGGCGGTGTCCCGGACCACCCCGCCGACCCCCCCGGCCGGGCCGTCCGCGACGGCCGCGACGGTCAGCACCCGCACCGCCCGGCCCTCGGTGTCCGTGCCGTTGCGGTACGTCTCGACCGTCGGGTCACCGGCCCGCGCCACGTCCCGGTCGGCGGTGGTGACCTGGACGGTGCCCGCCGAGTTCTTGGCGAAGACGCACGGCCGGTCGTCGTCGGCCCGGGCGAACTGGAAGTAGTAGTCGGACCTCGGCCCCTGGAACTCGGCGGGGTCGGCGGTCTCCCGGGCGCAGCTGCCCAGCGTGGCGGCGATGTCGATGGCCCGCAGCGGCGGCGTGTTCTCGCTGACGGAGTGCAGCTTGTTGTCCACCTCGTCGTACAGCTTGCCGCGCACGACGACCCAGCAGACCGTGGAGACCACTGCGACCGCCACCGCGACCGCCGTCGCCACCAGCAGAGCGAGCCGGGAGCGCAGGGGCAGGGCACGCAGGCGTGCGATCACTCCGGCCCGCCCGACCGCAGCACGTATCCCACGCCGCGCACGGTGTGCACCAGCCGCGGCTCACCGGCCGCCTCCGTCTTGCGCCGCAGATACATCACGTACACGTCCAGCGAGTTGGAACTGGGCTCGAAGTCGAAGCCCCACACGGACTTGAGGATCTGCTCACGGGTGAGGACCTGGCGCGGATGGGCCAGGAACAGCTCCAGGAGCGTGAACTCGGTACGGGTCAGCTCCACGCGACGGGTGCCACGGGTGACCTCGCGCGTCGCCGGGTCCATGCGCAGGTCGGCGAACGACAGCACGTCCTCCTCGGCTGCGGCCCCGGTCGCCGCCGCGTACGAGCTGCGCCGCAGCAGCGCCCGGATCCGCGCGAACAGCTCGTCCAGCTCGAACGGCTTGACCAGGTAGTCGTCGGCGCCGGCGTCGAGCCCCGTGACGCGGTCGCCGACGGTGTCGCGGGCCGTCAGCATCAGGATCGGCACCCGGGACCCGGCGGACCGCAGCCGGCGGGCAGCGGTCAGGCCGTCCATCCGGGGCATCTGGATGTCGAGGACGATCAGGTCGGGGGCGTACGCCTCCACCTTGGCGAGAGCGTCGACGCCGTCGACGGCGACCTCGGTGCCGTACCCCTCGAAGGCGAGGGAGCGCTGCAGCGCCTCGCGCACGGCGGGCTCGTCGTCGACGATGAGGATGCGGTCGCCTTCAGTCATGGACCCAGCCTCGCACGCGATCAGTTGTCCCCGCCGGAGCGCAGACTGTCCAGGTCGGCCTTGACCGTGTCGATGGGGATGGCGAAGCCGAGACCGACGCTGCCGGCGGTGGAGCCGGTGGCCGAACTGGGCGAGTACATCGCGGAGTTGATGCCGATGATCTCGCCGTTCATGTTGATCAGCGCGCCGCCGGAGTTGCCGGGATTGAGGGAGGCGTCGGTCTGGATGGCCTTGTAGGTGGTCCTCGAGTCGCCGGTGTCGCCGTTGAACTGCTGCCCGCCGAACTCGAAGGGCCAGTTCTGGCGGGGGTCCTGCCGCTCCTGGTCGTCCTGCTTGGCGACCGTCACGTCACGGTCGAGCGCGGAGACGATGCCGCTGGTGACGGTGCCGGTCAGACCCTCGGGGGACCCGATCGCCACGACCTCCTCGCCGACCTTGACGGCGCCGGAATCGCCGAGGGTGGCGGCCTTCAGCCCGGACGCGCCGCGCAGCTCGATGAGGGCCAGATCCTTGTCGGGATCCGTACCGACGATCTCGGCGGTGTACGTCTTGCCGTCGCTGAGCCGCACCTTGATGCTGTCGGCTCCGGAGACGACGTGGTTGTTGGTGACGATCTCGCCGCCGGAGGTGATGATCACGCCGGAGCCGGTGGACTGTCCGGCGGCGGAGGTGGCATTGATCTCGACGATGCTCGGCGAGACGGCCTGGGCGACGCCGGCGACGGTGCCCTTGCTGGTCTGCGAGAGGTTGGTGCCCGCGGCGACGGAGCCGGAGCCGGTGCTGCTGCTGCCACCGTCCGTGAGCTGCCCGACGAGCGCGGAGGCGCCGCCGCCGACGGCCGCGGCGGCGATCGCGACGGCGGCGATGAGCGCGACGGGTCGCTTGGCCCGGGCCCGGTGCGTCGCAGGCGCGTCACCGATGGGCGGGTGGTACGCCGCCCCACCGCCCCCCGGCCACACGGTGACCGGCGGCCCCTGGGGCGGGGGCGGCGGGTAAAGGCCGGGGTGGTGGTGGGTTCCCTCGTCGCCGCTTCGGCGGTAGTGGTCGCTCATGGAAACGACTGTCGGGGGTGCGGATGAGAGGAGTCTGAGGCGGCGCTGAGAAGCCCGACAGAACCGTGTATGCCCGACATGAGGCTGTCGATCCGCCCCGGCCCCTGCCCGCTTCTGCCGGACAGCGGCCCTGGTGTGGCGGATGAGCCGTGCCCTGCCTGGCAGTGGGCCTGCCCGGCCGCCGCCCAGGCCGGTTGCAGCCCGCGGGCGTGTGCGGTTGCGGGTTCCCTCCCTGCTCGTCTGTCGGCGTGGGGGGTGCGGGTTCGTTGCGGCCTCGCCGGCGTTTGAGGCGCGGGGTCCGGGGTGGCACCCCGGCGGGTGCATGGTGTGCGGGGGCGTAGCTACGCCCGGTGGCGCGTGGTGGGCCGGGCGTCTTCCCGGCCGCGGGGCGGCAGGGGTCGTCCCGCCGCGGTGGGCTGGGCGGGCCGGGCCCCTTCGTGGCCCGCTCGCCGACGTGGGGCGGGGTGCTCTCCCTGCTCGTCTGTCGGCGTGGGGGTTGCGGGTTCGTTGCGGCCTCGCCGGCGTTTGAGGCGCGGGGTCCGGGGGCGGCACCCCCGCGGGTGCATGGCGCTCGGCAGGGCAGCCACGCCACGGCTGCGCACCCCGGCGGGGTGTATGGCGCTCGGGGCAGCCACACCAGGGGCGGCGCGCTCCGGCGGTGCGTGGCCCCTGGGGCGCAGCCACGGCCGCCGGGGGCGCGGCCTCACCGAGGGCGACGCGCCCGCGCGTCAGCCGCAGCCGCAGGAGCGGCGGATGACCAGGCCCGAGGGGAAGAGCTTCACGCGTTCGCGGCGCGAGCCCGCCACCCGCAGGCCGTCGTCCAGGACCAGGTCCACCGCGGCGCGGGCCATCGCCGGCCGGTCCGAGGAGATCGTCGTCAGCGGCGGATCCGTCAGCGCCGCTTCCTTCACGTCGTCGAAGCCGGCCACCGCCAGCTCGCCCGGTACGTCGATCCGCAGCTCCCGCGCCGCCCGCAGCACGCCGAAGGCCTGGTCGTCCGTCGAGCAGAAGATCGCCGGGGGCCGGTTCGGCCCCGACAGGATCTGCAGCGCGATCCGGTAGGCGTCGTAGCGGTTGTACGGCGCCTCGAAGAGCCGGCCGTCCGTCGAGCGCCCGGACTCCTTCATCGCACGGCGCCAGCCCTCGACGTGGTCGGCGACCGGGTCGCCGATCGCGGGGGTCGACTCGACACCGCCGAGACAGGCGACGTACTCGTGGCCGTGCTCCAGCAGATGCCGCGTCGCGAGCTGCGCACCGCCGATGTCGTCCGTCACGACCGCGACGTCGTCGATCGCCTCGGGCCGCTCGTGCAGCAGCACGACCCTCGCGTCCCACGCCTCGATCTCGGCCGCGGCCCGCTCGCTCATGCCCTGGCTGACCAGGATCAATCCCGAGACGCGCATTCCGAGGAACGCCCGCAGATAGTGGACCTCGCGCTCGTCGCGGTAGTCCGAATTGCCGACGAGCACCATTTTTCCGCGCTCGGCCGCGGCCTGTTCGACCGCATGCGCCATTTCGGCGAAGAACGGCTGCCGGGCGTCCGGCACGATCATGCCTATGAGGTCCGTCCGCCGCGAGGCCATCGCCTGCGCGACCCTGTCCGGCCGGTAGCCCAGCTCCTTGATCGCTGCGAGAACCCGCTCGCGCGTGGCCGGGGCGACCGGCCGGGGTCCGTTGTTGATGACGTAGCTGACAACGGCGGTCGAAGTACCCGCCAGTCTTGCTACGTCGTCCCGCGTCACCTTGGCCACGGCGCGCAGTCTACGCGGGGTGACCTACCTCTGGGCAGGGCGGACGGCCGCTTCCTCCACTTCAGGGGCGTCCTCCGTCTGGGCGACGGCCACGGCGGCCTTCGCCTTGGCCTCTTCGGCAGCGCGTTCGACCTTCTCCGGGGCGACGAAGCGGTAGCCCACGTTCCGTACGGTTCCGATCAGGGACTCGTGCTCGGGACCGAGCTTGGCGCGCAGCCGCCGCACGTGGACGTCGACCGTGCGCGTGCCGCCGAAGTAGTCGTAGCCCCAGACCTCCTGGAGCAGCTGGGCGCGGGTGAAGACCCGGCCCGGGTGCTGGGCCAGGTATTTGAGGAGCTCGAACTCCTTGAAGGTCAGGTCCAGGACCCGCCCCTTCAGCTTGGCGCTGTACGTCGCCTCGTCCACCGACAGATCGCCGTTGCGGATCTCCATGGGGGAGTCGTCGGAGGTGATCTGCTGGCGGCCCGTCGCGAGCCGCAGCCGCGCCTCGACCTCGGCGGGGCCCGCGGTGTCGAGCAGGACGTCGTCGATGCCCCAGTCGGCGGTGACGGCGGCCAGCCCGCCCTCGGTGACGACGAGGATCAGCGGGCAGCCCGGCCCGGTGGAGCGCAGCAGCTGGCACAGGGAACGCACCTGCGGCAGGTCGCGGCGGCCGTCCACCAGGATCACGTCGGCACCCGGGGTGTCGACGAGGGCCGGGCCCTCGGCGGGGGCCACCCGTACGTTGTGCAGCAGCAGGCCGAGGGCGGGGAGCACCTCCGTCGACGGCTGGAGAGCATTGGTGAGGAGCAGCAGAGAGCTCATCGGATTCCACCCGCCTGGATCGCCTTGCGGTCCACGTATACGGATCGGTGCTCGGATCGGTGCTCGGTTCGGTGCTCGGTTCGCTCGTCCATGACGTCGGTTCCTCCTCGGTCCCTGCGAGGACGCGTGCGGCACTGCTTCGTACGGCGGCTCCCTCGCGCCAGAGAGCCTTGTGAGTCTGCGTTCACCCGGCCGTAACAACGGTCGGAAACACAAAAGGACCCGGGGGCGGCATTGCCCGGATCCTCTGCCCAGCAGAATAGCCCACATGAGTTCCACGGAAGAGGGCCGATTTCATACTGTGGACTTTTCCACGATCGACTCCCGTCCCGGCGGACACATCCGCGTCCCCGCCCGGCCCCCGGCGCGTGACACTGCGCGCCCGTGACGGGGTGCCCATCGAGGCACTCCACGAACCGTGCACGGCCGGTCCGGCCACGACGGCGATCGTGGTCGCACACGGTTTCACCGGCTCCGTCGACCGGCCCGCGGTGCGGCGCGCGGCCGGGGTCCTCGCGCGGCGGGCGGGGGTGGTGACCTTCTCGTTCCGTGGGCACGGCCGCTCCGGAGGGCGTTCGACCGTGGGCGACCGTGAGGTGCTCGACCTGGTCGCCGCGGTGGAGTGGGCCCGCTCGCTCGGCTACGCCAGGGTGGTGACGGTCGGCTTCTCCATGGGCGGCTCCGTCGTCCTGCGCCATGCGGCGATGTACGGGGCGCACAGCGCGGAGAGGGCGGAGAAAGAAGCGGCGCACAGCGCCGAGAAAGCGGAGAAGCACGGGGGGCGCATGGAAGCGCGGACCGACGCGGTGGCCGCCGTGAGCGCCCCCGCCCGCTGGTACTACCGGGGTACGGCCCCGATGCGCCGTCTCCATTGGGTCGTCTCACGCCCGGTCGGCCGGCTGGTGGGCCGCTACGGTTTCCGCACCCGTATCCACCCCGAGAGCTGGGACCCCGTCCCGCTGTCCCCGGTCGAGGCCGTCCCCTTGATCGCACCGACTCCGCTGCTGATCGTCCACGGCGACCGCGACCCGTACTTCCCGCTCGACCACCCGCGCATGCTGGCGGCCGCGGCGACGGGAGGATCGGCCGAACTGTGGCTGGAAGTGGGCATGGGCCACGCCGAGAACGCCGCCGACGAGGCGTTGCTCGTCCGCCTGGCGGACTGGCTGCTCGGGACATGATCCATGATGGAGAGCTCGGCGCATGACCCATGATGGAGAGCGGCGCGACACGAATGAGAGGAGTGCCGCTATGGCAGCGGGGACCATCCGCTACTGGGCAGCGGCCAAGGCGGCGGCCGGCGTCGCGGAGGAGCCGTACACCGCGGGGACGCTCGCCGAGGCGCTCGACGCCGTGCGCGAACGGCACCCGGGCGAGCTGACCCAGGTACTCCGTCGGTGTTCGTTCCTCGTCGACGGTGACCCCGTCGGGACCCGGAGCCATGAGACCGTACGGCTTGCCGAGGGCGGCACGGTCGAGGTGCTCCCGCCGTTCGCAGGAGGGTGAACCGCACAGCATGAGCAGCGATCAGCAGTATCCGTACGGCTCCTACGGGACGTACGAGCCGTACGGGCAGCAGCCGCAACAGCAACCGCAACAGCAACAGCAACCGGAGCCGTACCAGGGCCACCAGGACGCGTACGCGCAGCAGCCCTACCAGGACGCCGGTGCGACGCAGACCTGGCAGGGCGACACCTGGGACACCCAGTACCAGCCGGTCGTGCAGCCCCACGCAGCGGCGGACGCCGCCGGCCCGCCGCCGCAGCACGCCACGGCGGCCGCGCTGCCGCCCGAGAACGGGCCACATGGCGCTCCGACCGCTTCCACTTCCGCTCCTCCCGCTCCCGATGCCGAGGCCGCGCCCGAGAACGGTGCGCAGACGCGGCTCACGGCGGCGCAGCGGGCCCGCGCCGAGGGGCGCTCGCCGATCATCGCCCCCGGTGTGCAGCCCGCAGGGCTGACCGCCGTGCTCGGTCTGCTGGTCGCCGGCGGCGCGGCCCTCGGCACGTACGCGCTGCTCGTGCCGCTCGTGCTGCTCCAGGCGGTCACCGCGGCCGGCTGGTTCCGGCTGAACGGCATGTGGCCCGCCCGGCAGGGCATCGCCCTGGCCTTCGCGGGCGGACTGGCCGCCGATGCAGCGCTGCTCGCGGTCGGCAGGGACAACGCCCCGGCCGCGATCATCGGCACGCTCGGGGTGTGGGTGCTGCTCACCCTCGTGCTGCAACTGCGCAGCCACGCCAGCGCGGACGAGAGGATGTCCGGGCTGATGGCGACGGTCGCGTCGGCGGCGCTGGCGATCCTGGCCACGGGATTTCTCGCCGCCTCGCCCGACGCGGTGACGGTCGGCGCGATCGCCGTCGCCGTGGCCGCCGTCGCCCGTGCGCTGCCGCTGCCGGGCGTGGTCTCCGTGGTGGTGTCGCTGTCGGCCGCCGCCGGGGCGGGCATCGCCGTCGGCGGGCCGACCGGCGTGGGGTCCGCGGGCGCGCTGCTCGGGTTCGCCTCCGGCGCCTGTGCGCTGATCGGCCTGCGGGTGGCGAGCTACGACTACCCGTCCCGTTTCGTGCACATGACGGCGGGAGTGGCGCTGCCGCTGACGGCCGCGGCCCCCGCGGTGTACCTGCTCGGCCGCGCACTGGTCTGAGCACCGTCCTGGTACGCGGCAGGCCCGGCGGTTCGGGTGCGCGGCGGAACCTTTGCCGGGTCCCGGACGTCGATCAATGTGCAGACGGCGTCGTCCGGACCGATTCACGCCCGTGGGCGACCGGGGGCCGACAGGACAGGGCCAGGGACAGGGTGGGGGACACCGAGCAATGCGAGCACTGCGAATACTGCTGATCGTGGCCGTGGTCCTCGGCGGCCTTTTCGTCGCCGCCGACCGGCTGGCGGTCAATCTGGCCGAGTCCGAGGCGGCCGACAGGATCAAAAGCAGTCAGGGCCTGGCGTCGACGCCGGAGGTGTCGATCGGCGGCTTCCCGTTCCTCACCCAGGTGATGGGCAAGGAGCTGGACGAGGTCGATGTGAGCCTCGCCGGCATAACGGCCACCGCGGGCGGCCGTGAGGTCAATGTCACCGAGGTGAAGGCCGAGCTGCGCGACGTGCGCGTCGACGGCAGCTTCTCGTCCGCGACCGCCGGCCGGGCCGACGGTTCGGCGCGTATCGCGTACGCGGATCTGACCAAGGCGGCCCCCAGGGGCGCCACGGTCGGCTACGCCGGTCCCGAGCGGGCCACGAAGGGGCAGGTCAAGGTGACAGGTCCGCTCACCGGGCTGCTGGAGGGGGCGGGCATACCGGTGTCCGGCACGGTGAAGGCGCTGCTCGGTGACCGGCAGGTCAGCACGTACAGCACGGTCAGCCTGAGCGACGGCGCCACGGTGCGGCTGAAGGCGGAGGAACTGCCCCGGCTGCCCCTGCCGGGCTTCGACGCGAAGCTGCGCGAGGCCGTGGACTACGACCTGAAGATCGACGGCCTGCCGTCGAGCATCACGCTGGACAAGGTGGGCGTGACGGACCAGGGGCTGCGGTTCTCGGGCACGGGCCGGGACGTGGCGCTGACGGGCTGAGTCCTCCCGTGACAGGGCGGCCGGTGGGCGCCGAGGGCTGGGCTCTCGGCGGGCTGAGAGCCTCCGCGCCAGTGGTGGCCGGTGGGCGCCGACCGGCTGCGATCTCCGGCCGGGAGGCGGCCTGGCGAGAGCAGTGGCCGCATCGTGAGACGGCTGTGTCCGGTGGGCAGGAGGGGACACGCGCTCGAGCCCGGGCCGGACGACGGGCGGCCCTGTTGGCCCGCCTCTCGTCCCGCATAGTGGACGATCGCGTCTCACCATACGACACGCCGGTGACACGGCCGCCGACTCGTCCCTACGATCGGTCCCATGAAGCAGCGACAGGCGGATCTCACGAAGCGGCGGGCAGTAGACCTGTGCCGCGTCGCCGCCATGCTCTGTCGCACTGTCTGAGCGGGTTCCCAGCCCCGTATCCCTCAGGCCCTTCGACCTCTGTCGGGGCCGCCCCGTGCTGATCGACGCGCCTCCCGCGTACCCGCACACCTCTCGCGCACAACCCCTCGCGCACCACCGCCGCACACTGCCCCGGAGGAGAAGAAGCATGAGCCGCAGCGACGTCCTGGTAGACGCCGACTGGGTCGAGGCCCACATCGACGACCCGAAGGTCGTCATCGTCGAGGTCGACGAGGACACCTCGGCGTACGACAAGAACCACATCCGCAACGCGATCCGCATCGACTGGACCAAGGATCTTCAGGACCCGGTCCGCCGTGACTTCATCGACCAGGAGGGCTTCGAGAAGCTCCTGTCGGCGAAGGGCATCGCGAACGACTCCACCGTCGTCCTCTACGGCGGCAACAACAACTGGTTCGCTTCCTACGCCTTCTGGTACTTCAAGCTGTACGGCCACAGCGACGTCCGCCTTCTCGACGGCGGCCGCAAGAAGTGGGAGCTCGACTCCCGCGACCTGGTGGCCGAGCTTCCGTCCCGCCCGGCCACCGAGTACAAGGCCAAGCCCCAGGACAGCTCGATCCGTGCCTTCCGCGACGACGTCGTGGCCGCGATCGGCGCCCAGAACCTGGTCGACGTGCGCTCGCCCGACGAGTTCAGCGGCAAGCTGCTCGCCCCGGCGCACCTTCCGCAGGAGCAGTCGCAGCGTCCCGGCCACGTGCCGAGCGCCCGCAACATCCCCTGGTCGAAGAACGCCAACGACGACGGCACCTTCAAGTCGGACGAGGAGCTCCGCGAGCTCTACGCCGAGGAGCAGGTCGACCTGGCGAAGGACACCATCGCGTACTGCCGTATCGGTGAGCGTTCCGCGCTGACCTGGTTCGTGCTGCACGAGCTGCTCGGTGTCGAGAACGTCAAGAACTACGACGGTTCCTGGACCGAGTACGGCTCCCTCGTCGGCGTGCCGATCGAGCTCGGCGCCAACAAGTAATCCCGGGCCCCGACCCCCCGACCATAAGGACGTAAAGACATGTGTGGAGCGAAGGCCGGCGGCCCCGACGCCTCGACGATCAAGCCCGGCGAGACCACGATCCAGGGCCATGTGACCCGCGACGGCGAGCCGGTGACCGGCTACGTGCGTCTGCTGGACTCAACTGGCGAGTTCACCGCCGAGGTCCCGACCTCGGCGACGGGACAGTTCCGTTTCTACGCGGCCGAGGGCACGTGGACCGTGCGCGCCCTGGTCCCCGGCGCGACGGCGGACCGTACGGTCGTCGCGCAGACGGGCGGTCTCTCCGAGGTCGCGATCGCCCTCTGATCGCCGACTGACCGGCCGAAGGGCCGCACCTCCTGGGGGTTGGACGCTTACCGGGAACGAGGTGCGGCCCTTCGGTCGTACGCTGAAGACATGTACACGCGACGGCGTCGCAACTATCTGTTGATGATGGGTGGATGCCTCGTCCTGTTCGTCTCCGCCTGGGCCGTCGTGCGGCTGTGGTCGGTGCCCGTGGCCGTCGGCATGTGCCTCGTCGCCATGGTCATCCCACCGATCGCGGCGATGGTCGCCAACCGGCGGGGCCCGGACGACCGCTGGTGGGACGACCCGTCCGGGGACCCGAAGTCGGACGAGTGGTGGGACGAACTGGACGGCAAGCGCAGGCCGCCTCAGTAGACCAGCGCCTGCACGTCGTCCTGCACGCTCTCGCTGACGAACACCTGCGCGCCCGCGATCCGTACGCCCTCCAGGACGTCCTTCTCCGTGATCTCGCGCCGGGCCGCGCACTGCGTGCACAAGGTGATGCGCCCGCCCGCGAGGATCGACTCGAGCAGGTCGGGAAGCGGCGCGGCATGCGGCAGCTCGAACTCCGCCGCGCGCCCGGGCAGCGCGAACCACGAGGACTCCCCGGTCAGCCAGAGCGAGACGTCCACCCCGCTGGCGACGGCGACGGCCGCCACGGTGAAGGCCTGGGAGCAGCGTTCGGGTGCGTCGGCACCTGCGGTCACCTTGATCACGAGCTTCTTCGCCATGTGCCGAACTGTAATGCGGCAGCGGGCAACGTCATGCGTCACTCACGTGTCAGGTACGTGCGCGGGTAACGGAATCCGTGCTTCATGTCTCGTGGGGGGACTCTTTTGGAATCCACGGAAACCGCGGCCGGCGCCGATCAGCAGGCCGCCGCGTCGGCATGCCCGGAAGGGGCCGCCGCCGGTGCCGCAGGCCCGGAGACGGCAGCCGCTGCGCTGCCCGGCCCGGAGACGGCAGCCGCGGCGCCCGGCCCGGTCCAAGAGCGGCCACCGTCGCGTGGGCGGGCCGGCCGCACGGTCGGCTTGATCGCGGCAGCCGCCGTGCTCGGGCTCGTCGCAGGCACGGCCGTCGGCTACGGCGTCCAGGCCGACTGCGAACCGACACCGCTGCCGGCGCTCAACCAGCCCGATCTCGCCTACCCGGCGAAGCCGCTGCCGGCGGGTGAATCCCCGGCACGGGCGGCCGCCGTCGTGGACCTGCGGGCCGAGGCGGACGGGGATCTGCGCAAGTTGCTTCTGCCGAGGCCTTCGGGGGCGCGGAAGGCCGAGTTCCTCGACGACGAGGGCTGGCTCGACACAGCCGGTTACGCGAGCGAGTTCAAGCAGGAGGGCCGTGCACTGGAGTTCATGCTGGAGAACCGGATCCGTCGGGTCGCCATCACGTCCTGGGAATCCGGCGAGCATCGGCAGGTCCATATCCAACTCGTGCAGTTCCGCTCCAGCGGCACCATCGGCGCCGCGGTCCACACCGAGGACGCGCAGGAGTGGCTCTCCGACCCCGACTACGCGGACGACGACGGCGACGTCCTGCCGGGCAGCGGCAATGGCCGCTACTACCTGTTCCCGGTCGAAAGGGAACCCGGGTATCTGGACTTCTACGAGGCCAGAGCCGTCTTCTACCGCGGCGACGTGATGGCCGAGGTCAGCATCTGGGACGCGAAGAAGATCAGCAAGAAGGACATCCGTTCGCTGGCCGAGCGGCAGCTGGAGCGCCTGTGAACGAGAACACCACCACCGTCAGCGGCCCCGACGGCCCGCACGCCGGGGCGGACGTGTTCGCCGCGACCGTTCCGCAAGCCGAACCGAAGCCGGTCGGCCCCGGGAGGCGCCGTCGGCTGCTGACCGTCGTCCTGCCATCCGTACTCATCCTGGGCCTCATCGGCGGAGGAATCACCTACACGGGGATCACCGTCGCCGGGGCCGACCGCAGCGCCCCCACCGTCGCCTGGGAGGCCCCGGACCCCGACGCGGCCGGCGAGGATCCGGCGCTCGGCGCCGCGCGTGGCAGGGCCTCGACACCGCTCAGCAAACTGCTGCTGCCGGTGCCCCGGGGCTTCCGGCTCGGCCCGGACATCCAGTCGTACGGGAACGACGGCGAGCTCGGTGAGCACGAGGCGGTCGCGCTGCTGAAGGAGGAGGCGCAGGGGCGCGGGCTCTCCGGCAAGAAGGGCCGCGACTACCGCAAGAGCATAGACAAGCTGGGCATCCAGGGCATCGCCGTGCGCTCCTTCGCCTCCGAGGACAACGATCTCGTGGTGGAGGTGCGGGTCGTCCGGATGAAGAACAAGCGGCGGCTCGCCGACATGCACGACCTGAGCGCGGAGGTCTTCGAGTTCCTGGAGTTCCCCATGGGGCCGAAGATCAAGGACCACAAGAAGTCCTCCTGCTTCCTGATGCCCAAGGCACCGGACGAGGACCGGGAAAGCGACAAGGAGGAGAACCTGGACGGCATGTTCTGCTCGGCCTACGACTCCGAGCTGCTGGTGAACGTCTCCGCCGTGGGCGCGAGGCCCTTCGACAAGGCCGCGGTCGCCGACCTGGTCAAGGATCAGCTGGACCACATCGAATCCCCGGGGGAGTACATATGACCGAGCAGACCGACGCTCCGGCCCGCACTCCGGACACGGCTCCGGACACGGCTCCGGACGCTGCACCGGCCCCTGCCCCGGGGCCCGGAACAGAGCCGGCCCCGGCTCTCCCTCCGGTACCGGCGGACGGGCCGGCACCGGAGGCGGCGGGGCCGCGGCCGCACAGCCGGGCTCTGCGGGCCGCCCTGCGCTGGACCGCTGCGGCAGCCGTCTGCGGCGGCGTGGCCGTCGGCACCGCGCTCGCGATCACCTCGATGGAGCGCACCGATGTGCCCGGACTGGCGACCGAGCACGACGGACGATGGACGTACCCCGAGCTGAGCCTCCCGGCGCTGCCGGCCGGCTCGCCACGGCCCTACACCGAGGGCAACGAGGCCGAGATCCACCACGCCGACCTGCGGCAGCTGCTGCTTCCGGCGCCCGAGGGGGCAACGGTCGACAAGAAGGCAGACGGGGTGTGGATGGACCCGGACGCGTTCGTGGAGCTCTACGAGAAGGACGAGCGGGCCGACATCAGGCAGGCTCTGACCGACTCCGCCCTGCGGCGCATCGCCACCCGCGCCTGGACCATGCCGGACGGCACCAGGACCCGCATCCATCTGCTGCAGTTCACCTCGGGCGCCTACTCACAGGGGTTCGTGTACGACAGCCTGCGTCCGGGAGCCGGTGGCGGGCCCTTGCAGGTGGGCGTGGGCGTGGGACGGATCGACAGCAAGGTCCTGGATGCCGCTGAGGTGGAGTTCACCGGGGTGCAGGCGTATGAGGAGATCGCGCCGTACGGGCCTGAGCAGACCAGCTGGACGTACATCACCGCCGGGGACACGCTCGCGCTGATCACCCAGACCCGTGACAAGGCGGTGCTCGGCGTCCCTTACCAGCAAACTGTCATCCTGCAGAACCAGCTCCTCGGCTGACGCGGACCTCACAGAACGGGCCCGGCCCGGGCCTACTAAGCTGGGGTCCGGCCCGTTCTGCCTTCACCGCTCATTCGAGGAGCACTCCGTGATCGTTTTCTTCGAAGCCCTGCTGGTCCTGGTCTGCGTCGGCGTCCTCGCCTTCACCGGTCTGGCTGTGAAGAAGCTGTACCAGGGCCAGCGCTGAACGCCCGTACCGTCACCGACCGACAGAGCTGCTCATGATCGAGATCCCTTCCGACCTCAACCCCGACCTCGTCCCCCTCGCCTTCCTCCTCGGCACATGGGAGGGTGCGGGCGTATCGGACTTCCCCGGCGCCGAGAAGTGCAACTTCGGCCAGTCCGTGACCTTCAGTCATGACGGCCGGGACTTCATCGAGTACGCCTCGCACTCCTGGGTTCTGGACGCCGAGGGCAACAAGGTCAAGCCGCTGGAGAGCGAGAGCGGCTACTGGCGCATCGACAAGGAGCGCAAGGTCGAGGTCGTGATGGTCCGCGACCAGGGCATCGTGGAGGTCTGGTACGGCGAGCTCGCCGACCAGAAGCCGCAGATCGACCTGGTGACGGACGCCGTCGCGCGCACCGCCGCCTCAGGCCCGTACAGCGGAGGCAAGCGGCTCTACGGCTATGTGAAGAGCGACCTGATGTGGGTGGGCGAGAAGTCCACCCCCGAGGTTCCGCTGCGGCCGTACATGTCGGCGCACCTGAAGAAGGTCGTCACCCCGGAGCAGGTCGAGTCCTGGGCCAAGGACCTCGGCGACCTGCCCGACGACGGCATCGCGTTCTTCAAGTAAGCCTGGGGCCGGCCGGCGTGCCGCTGCCTACACTGGGGGCTGTGGTGAGCACCGACTGGAAGAGCGATCTGCGGCAGCGCGGCTACCGGCTGACTCCGCAGCGCCAGCTTGTCCTGGAGGCCGTGGACGCCCTTGAGCACGCCACCCCGGACGACATCCTCGGCGAGGTGCGCAAGACCGCGTCCGGGGTGAACATCTCCACGGTCTACCGGACCCTGGAGCTGCTGGAGGAGCTGGGGCTCGTCTCGCACGCCCATCTCGGCCACGGCGCCCCCACCTATCACCTCGCGGATCGCCACCACCATCTGCATCTGGTGTGCCGGGACTGCACACAGGTGATCGAGGCGGACGTCGAGGTGGCCGCGGACTTCACCGACAAGCTCCGCCGGACGTTCGGCTTCGACACGGACATGAAGCACTTCGCGATCTTCGGACGGTGCGAGGACTGCACCGCGAAGGCGAACGCCGAGGCGGACGACGCGGCGCAGGCCAAGCCGTAACACGGTGGCGCAGGGACCAGGCGCAGGACCGTGCGCAGGGCGGCCCAGGACGGGGCCGAGCAGGGCAAAGGCGTCCGGCAGGACGCAGGGACCAGGCGTCCTGCCGGACGCCCGCTACCGGGTCGTAGTCTTGCTTATATGAAGAGCCCTCTCCTGTCCCAGCCCGGCGCGGTCCCCGCCGAAGGGCGCGACGAAGGGGTCGCCGCGCACTACGGCGACCTGTTCCGTGAGCAGCGCGCACTCGCCGACGGCAAGGGTCTCGTCGACCTCTCGCACCGTGGCGTCGTCACCGTCACCGGGGACGACCGGCTGAGCTGGCTGCATCTGCTGCTCACCCAGCATGTGAGCGAGCTGCCCGCGGGCCAGGCCACCGAGGCGCTGATCCTCTCCGCGCACGGCCACATCGAGCACGCCCTGTACCTCGTCGACGACGGCGAGACGGTGTGGGCACACGTCGAGCCGGGCAGTCAGGAGGCGCTGATCGCCTACCTGGAGTCGATGAAGTTCTTCTACCGGGTCGAGGTCGCCGACCGCACCGACGAGTTCGCCGTCGTGCACCTGCCGGCCGGTTCGATCGCCGAGGTCCCGGACGGCGTGGTCGTGCGGGAGACGGCGTACGGCCGCGATCTGTTCCTGCCGCGCGCCGACCTGGAGGCGTACGCGGCGCAGAACGGCCCGCTCGCCGGGATCCTCGCCCACGAGGCGCTGCGGATCGAGCAGCACCGGCCGCGGGTCGGGTTCGAGACCGACCACCGCACCATCCCGCACGAGCTGGGCTGGATCGGCAGCGCGGTCCATCTGCAGAAGGGCTGCTACCGCGGCCAGGAGACCGTCGCGCGCGTCCACAACCTGGGGAAGCCGCCGCGCCGGCTGGTCTTCCTGCACCTGGACGGCAGCGAGGTGCACCTGCCCCCTCCCGGCACCCCGGTGCGGCTCGCCGCGGACGGAGCCGAGGGACGCCAGCTCGGCTTCGTCACCACGTCCGGTCGCCACCACGAGCTGGGGCCGATCGCGCTCGCGCTGGTGAAGCGGAACGTGCCGGTGGACGCGGAGCTGATGGCCGGCGACACGGCTGCCGCCCAGGAGACGGTCGTCGAGCCGTAGGCCGAGGTGCCGAGGGGCTGTTCAGATCTCGACGATGATCGTGAACGGGCCGTTGTTCGTCAGCGAGACCCGCATCTGCGCACCGAACCGGCCCGTCTCCACGTGCGCCCCCAGCTGCCGCAGCTGGGCGATCACCTCGTCCACCAGCGGCTCGGCGACGGGACCGGGCGCCGCCGCGTTCCAGGTGGGGCGGCGGCCCTTGCGGGCGTCCCCATAGAGGGTGAACTGTGAGATCACCAGGAGCGGCGCCCCCGTGTCCGAACAGGACTTCTCGCCCTCCAGCAGGCGTACGGACCAGAGCTTGCGGGCCAGTTGGGCCGCCTTCTCCCTCGTGTCCTCGTGGGTGACCCCCACCAGCACACACAGCCCCTCGCCGACGATCTCGCCGACCGTCTCCGGTCCCGACTCACCCGGCACGACGACGCTCGCGCCGTCCACCCTCTGCACCACTGCACGCATGCGGAGAAAACTACCTGGCCGCCATTCGGGGCCGAACAGGTGCAGACCGCCTGCGACCGGATGTATCGGAGTGGCACGATGCACCCAGGCGGTGCATCCCCAGGCCCTCCGGGCCCTGAAAGGCCGATGCACCGGTCGCGAGGGGACGGACAAACGCACATGAGCACATCTGGCGCCGGGCGGTCGCTCGGCCCCGTATCGGTTTCCGTGCCGGTCTCCGTGGCGGGTCCGCGGGCAGGGTCGGCCACGGATCCCGCCCCGGCCGCACGGCCACCCCAGCAACGATCCCGCGCCGAGGTGCCCGAGCTGCCCGACCATCCCCGGCACGATCTCGGCGCACTGCGGCTCCCCGAACTGCGCGCCCTGCGCAGGGACTCGCAGCGCGACGAGGCCGACCTGAGCTATGTGCGGCGGCTGGTGCAGGGCCGGATCGACATCCTGCGGGCCGAGCTGGAGCGCCGTGCCGACCCGGAGGCACCGGTGGTCGACCGGCTGTCGGAGATCCTTGCCGACGCCCCGTCGCGGCGCGGCTCGTCCGCCCGCCACCTGACGCTCTCGACGCCGCAAGGGGAGGAGTACCGCCGCCTGGCCTCCGACATGCTCGACGAGGTCGGCCTGTCCGACCTCGACGCCCGTACGGACGACGAACTGCATGCCGCGATGGGGCGGCTGCTCGCCTACGAACACCAGGTCTCGCGCCGCCGGCAGCAGCTCCAGCGGACCGCGGACGACTGCAGTGCAGAGATCACCCGCAGGTACCGGGAGGGCGAGGCGCAGGTCGACGATCTGCTCACCTGACGGGGAGGCAGCGGGGCCGGGGGCCGCCGGGCCGGCACGGCGTGGTCAGCCGCGACGAGCGGTGGTGGCAGGTCAATACGGGGCAGGCGGTGACCTCGGCGTTCCCGTGGACGGAGCCGTTCTATGTGGTGCACCGGTCGGCCTCGGGCGAGGTCGAGGGACTGCTATGTACGCGGCGGACGACAAGTGGGGCGACGGGAAGCAGCCGTTGAACACGGCCGCCGTGCGGGACCTGATCGCGGTGACGCCCGCCGCGGAGCGGGCGCTGTGGCACTTCCTGTGCTCGGCGGACTGCATCACCACCGTGCGGTCGGGGTATCGCGCTCCCGACGACCTGCTTCCTGATCTGCTGCCCGACCCGCGGGCGGCCCGGGTGGACTTCCTCCGGGTGCGGGTCCTGGACGTCGCCCGGGCGCTTCAGGTGCGGACGTACATGGTGTCGGCGTCCCTGATGCTGGAGGTCATCGACGCCGCCGGTCTCGCGGGCGGCCGTTTCGCCCTGAACGTGTCACCGGAGGGGGCGGCCTGTGCGCCGTCCGCGGCGGAGCCGGATCTGACGCTGGAGGTACGGGAGCTGGGTGCGCTGTACCTGGGGGACGCGTCGGCGGTGCGGCTGGCGGCGCTGGGCCGCGTGGAGGAGAACCGGCCGGGGGCGGTGGCGCTGGCGGAGTCGGTGTTCCGCACGGCGCGGCGGCCCTGGTGCCCGGACGTCTTCTGAGGGGTGGGCGGGGTCGGGGGCGCCGCGTGTGTCACCGGCGGGTCTCCGGCTCGGCGGTCACTGACCGGGGCCGGTCAGCAGCAGTACGAGGATGATCGAGCCGATGGCGGTGCAGGTCGCGTTCCTGGCCTTCACCCCGATGGTCAGCAGGGCCAGGCCCACCACGCCCATGGCGCCGAACTGCCATTGGATCAGCTGCTCGAAGCCGAGGGCGAAGACGGCGAGTACAAGGGCGAGCAGAGGCATGGGGGTCCCCTCCTTCACGATGGCGGGGAGCGCCGGTGCCCGCACGCCGTCGTACCTGCTGGGCGCCCCGTATGAGTCGGTCAAGAAGTCAAGTCGCAGACAAATCCGTCTGGTTGACCTGATTGTTGTCTTCCCTGTGTCGAGTGACCGGTAAACTTGTATGAGTATTTGATCGCCGACTTGACCGGAAAGGTGCGGTCAAGTGCAAGGTGGCCGGATGGTGTCGAACAGGGCGCTGTGATCTGTCCGATCTGACAAGGCAATTACGCACCGCGTTCGTCGGGTTGTACGGTGGTTGTGTGGCGGTACAGGGATCTGCAGGCGAAGACAGCACCAAGTACGAGTACGTCGCAGGCAAGTTGCGGGACGGCATCCTGGACGGTGTGTACGGAGTCGGAAAACTGCTGCCACCGCAGCGGGAGTTGATGGAGGAGTTCGACGTCTCCCGCGCGACCGTGACCAAGGCCCTGCATGTACTGCGCCAGGAAGGCCTGATCGCATCGCGGCAGGGGAGCGGGGCCCGCGTCCTGATCCCCGGCGGTCGGTTGCCGCGCACGTCGGAGCCCGCGTCGCCGCACATCGAGCCCCATCAGGCCCTGGAGACTCTTCAGCCCCACCTCCAGGCCGCCTTCGAGGCGGATGTCATCACCATGGATGTCTTCTCTCTGACGTCGGAGACGATGAACCGCCAGCTGGGCGCCCAGATCACCCGGATTCATGACGGCGAAATCCGGCCACAGAGCATCTCCCTGCGTCTGATGGTGCCGGACCCGGGCATCAAGCTCGCCTTCCCGGCGTCGCTGGACGACCCCGACGACGACCGGCCCCGCCGGCGTCACCGCGACACCCTGATCCGGTGCTCCGAGTCGCTGAAGGACGAATTGCGTACTCTCAGGCGACAGCGGCTGGTGCCCCAGGTCTCGGTCCGGATCAGGACCGTCGCCCTGACACCGATCAGCAAGATGTACCTGCTGAACAAGGACCTGCTCCTCGAGGGCTACTACACCCTGGAAGGAACGGATCCGCAGACCGCCGAGGGCGAGGAGCCGGAGGGCACAACCCTGAACTCGCTCGGCCTCGGTGCCACGCTCTTTCCGTACTCCAAGCCCGACCAGGCACTGAAGGTGGAGACAGCGCAAGCGTTCTTCGACTCCTACTGGGACCTCCTGGCCCGAGATGCGGACTTTGGCGACTGATCGTGTTGCTCACCTCCACCCCCTCCCCCGCCACGCGGCTGCGGGAGCTCTTCTCCCGTGCCCGGCTCGTCCTGCTGGACTTTGACGGACCGGTGTGCGACCTCTTCGCGGAGCGCAGCGCCGCCGAGATCGCCCGCCGGCTGTGCGAGCGCATCGGCCCCGACGGGCTGCGCCTTGCGGGCCTCGACCCGGGTGTCACCGACCCCCTCGAAGTGCTGCTGAGCACGCACCGCGCCGACCCCGGTGATGCGTCCGGCCTGGTCCTCGCCGTGCGCAAGCTGCTGGCCGAGGAGGAGACCCTGGCCGCCGCGACCGCCGTTCCCACGTCCGGGGCCGTGCCGCTCATGGAGAGCATGTCCAGGGGCGGCAAGCTGCTGGGCGTCGCGTCCAACAACTGCGCGCCCGCCATCCGTGCCCATCTCGGCCTGCACGGTCTGCTCGCGTACTTCACGGATCCGGCCCGTCCGGGCGACGGTCACCGTATCGTCGGCCGGCCCGAAGACCCCGACCTGATGAAGCCCCATCCGTACGCGCTGGAGCTGCTGCTCAAGGCGACTGGGACGGCCCCGGGTGACGGTGTGATGATCGGCGACTCGCCCAACGACGCGCTGGCGGCCGGCGAGGCGGGCGTGCGGTTCATCGGCGTCCACCCGGTCGCCGCCAAGCGCGACGCGCTGCGCGCCGCGGGTGCCGAGTACCTCGTCGCGTCCATGCACGAACTCGTGGCGGCCGCTGCCTGACGGCCGCCGCCGTCCGGCGGCCGACCTGACGAGCATTCAACTTTCCTCTTGCGCAGGTGGTTTGAGGCCACAGCTACTCTTGGGTATGAAGGTGATCGGCGGCCGGCGCGGCCCGCCCGTTGGTGCCTTCGGCCTCGAGAGCGCAGGACCCGCATGCCCGATGTAGCCCGTAGTGCCTCCGGACGTGTCGTGGACAGCTGGGAGTCGCTGTACCGAGCAGCCGGCGAGGGCACCCCTCTGGCCGGTTACTACCACCGCAACTACTGCGTGGAGCTGCCGTATCCCCTGGCGCGCTCTCTCGCGCTGCCCTCGGGCACGACCGTCAAGGTGCGGGCGCCGCTCACCGGCGCCGGGCAGTTCAACCTGCGGATCTGGCCCGAGGAGGAGCTGCTCGTGGCGATCGAGGGGTGGGTGCAGGGCAGCCCCCGCGTCCTCGCCGACCGGCCCGGTTTCACCGTGCACTCGTTCGCCGAGGGGGTGGCGCTGTCCGAGCGGCTGGCCCGGGGCGGGCGGCTGGACCGTGCGTACATCGACGCGCTCGGCGAGTTGTTCCGCCAGACGACCGCCGTGCCCGTACGGCTGCTGCCGCCCTGCCCCGAGGGCTGGCCGGCCGACGGCGACTGTCCCGGCTTCCTGCGGGCACTGATCGACTTCACCCGGAGCGAGGTGAAGGGGCGGCACGGCAGGGACTTCGGGCCGCTCTTCGACGAGCTGAAGGTGCCGGACGACGCTTTCGAGCGGCTCGCGCAGCGTGCCGACTCGCTCGGCAGTCGCCCCTTCGCGCTGCTCCACACCGACATCCACGGCGGAAACCTCATCGTCGGCGCGAACGGCGGCCTCTCGCTGATCGACTGGGAGCTCGCGCTGTTCGGGGACCCGGTGTACGAGATCGCCTCCCACCTGGCCCGTATGCGCTACGCCACGCGCGCGGAACGGAAGGCGGCGCTGCACGCCTGGGGCGCGGCCCTCGCCCGCAGCCGTCCCGACGCGCTGCCGGGGCATCGGCGGGCGCTGCGCATCTATCTGGACTTCGAACGGCTGCAGTCGGTCTACATCGACGTCATCCGGCTGACGCAGGGCTTCGCCCGCTGCCCGGACCGCGCCGGCCGGGAACGGGCCGCCGCGGGGATCGAGACGGTGCTGCGGGCGGCGCGCGGGCCGCTCGGGGCGCGCCGGACACCGCACCGGCGGCGTATAGAGGAGGCCCTGACACGCGCGGCGCCCCCGGTCCGGGGTGGCGGCCTCGGGGGGTGACGTGCCGGTCCGAGTGGCGCGGAGGCCCGCCCGTCAGGGGCGGGGTGATGTACTGGACGGGGCCCGCGGTGCCGGCCGGGGGCGCGCGGGTGTGAAGGAGAGGCGGCGGCATGAGCGGCGGGACGGGACTCCGCGAGCGCAAGAAGCGGCAGACGCACCGGGCGATCTCCGAGGCCGCCATCGCCCTCTTCCTGGAGAAGGGCTTCGACGCCGTGTCCGTGGCCGAGGTCGCGGCCGCCGCCGACGTGTCCAAGCCGACGCTGTTTCGCTACTTCCCCGCCAAGGAGGACCTTGCGCTGCACCGGTTCGCCGACCATGAGGACGAGGCCGCCCGGGTCGTCGTGGCCGCCCGCGCGGAAGGAGTTCCGCCGCTCGAGGCTCTGCACCGCCACTTCCTCGACGGCCTGGAGCGGCGCGACCCGGTGACGGGGCTGAACGGCGAGGCCGGCGTGCTCGCCTTCCACCGGCTGCTGTACGGGACGCCG
This sequence comes from Streptomyces sp. ISL-10, assembly GCF_018614575.1. Taxonomy (GTDB): domain Bacteria; phylum Actinomycetota; class Actinomycetes; order Streptomycetales; family Streptomycetaceae; genus Streptomyces. The sequence continues at coordinate 217,701 of NZ_JAGGOJ010000005.1, read as the reverse complement.
AGTCTGGTGGCCCGGCTGTACGCGTACCAGGGCAGGTCGGAGCAGGCGCTCGCCGACGCACTGGGCGCGGCGGGTCCGGCCGGTCTCGCGGCACGGCTCGCGGCCGGGCAGGTCGTCGCCGTGCAGCGGATCCTGGCGGAGGAGAACTGGCGGCGGATCGCGGCGGGGGAGAGCGCGGACGAGGTCGCTCCGGATGCCGTGGCGGCCGCGGATCTGGCGTTCGCCCAGCTACGGAATGGCTTCCCGGGTTAAAAACGTTACCCAGTTGCGTTATTCTTACAGGAATGACGCCCCTCGACCCTGCCCGCGATCAGGAAGCCGCCCGCACCCCCGACCACGCCCGCACCTCTGCCCTGGCCCATGCCCTCGACCGTGAGCGGGCCTTCCACGACCGCTGCCGGGCCGCGATGGCCGCCATGGCCGACGACGCCGGCCACCGTGTCGCCATCGGCGCCGACGTATCGGCCTCCGGTGCGGACGCCGAAGCCCTCGGCTACGAACTGCGCAGCCATGCCAAGGAGTTGCGTGAGGAGCCTGCCGGCCCACTGTTCTTCGGGCGTATCGATCTCGAGGACGGCCGGCACCACCACATCGGGCGCCGCCGTATCAGCGAGCACCCCGCCGCCGCGCCCCTCGTCATCGACTGGCGCGCCCCCGTCGCGCGCACCTTCTACCAGGCGAGCGCCCGTGAGCCGCAGGGCGTCGCCGTACGCCGCCGCTTCGGCTGGGCGCCGTACAGCACGGGCGACGCGGTCGACCTGACGGGCCTGGAGGACGAGCACCTCGGCGACGGGGGCGGGCCGGCCGGGGCCGAGGTGCCCGGCGCGGGCAGCGCCATCGTCGCCGGCGAGATCGAACGGCCCCGCGTGGGGCCCATGCGCGACATCGCCGCCACCATCCAGCCCGAGCAGGACGACCTCGTGCGCGCGCCGCTCGCCGACACCGTGTGCGTGCAGGGCGCGCCCGGCACCGGCAAGACCGCCGTCGGGCTGCACCGGGCGGCGTACCTCCTCTACACCCACCCGCGGCGGATCAGCCGCGGCGGCCTGCTGATCCTCGGCCCCAACCGCACGTTCCTGTCCTACATCTCCGAGGTGCTGCCCGCTCTCGGCGAGATCGGCATCAGGCAGGCGACCGTCCAGGACGAGATCGCGCGCCACGAGGTGCGGGCCGAGGACACACCGGCCGCCGCGGCCGTCAAGCACGACATCCGCATGGCCGCCGTGCTGCACCGCGCCCTGTACGGGCGGGTCGGGCCGCCCGCCGAGCCGCTCGCCGTGCCCGACGGCTCCTACCGCTGGCGCGTGCCGCTCGACGAACTGGAGCGGATCGTCGCCGAGGTGCGCGAGGAGGCCGCGCCGTACGCCATCGGCCGCGAACGGGTGCGCAGCCGAGCCGTACGGGCCGTGCAGCTCCAGGCCGAGCGGCGGGCCGGGCCGATGACTGACACCTGGGTGCAGCGGCTCGGCAGATCCCGGGCCGTCACGGCGTTCTTGGACGGCGTCTGGCCGAAGGTGCGGCCGGAGGAGGTGCTTGCCGCGCTGTACACCGGTCCGTGCGACCCTCTGCTGACGCAGGCCGAGCAGGAGGCGATCCGGTGGGCGAGGCCGCCGCGTTCGTACCGCTCGGCGGCATGGTCGGCCGCCGATCTCGTCCTCCTCGACGAACTCGCCGGACTCCTCGAACGCCCCGACGGCTACGGGCACATCGTCATCGACGAGGCACAGGACCTGTCCCCCATGCAGTGCCGTGCCATCGCCCGCCGGGCCCGCTTCGGCTCGCTCACCGTGCTCGGCGACCTGGCTCAGGGCACGACGCCGTGGGCCGCCCGCGACTGGGCCGGCCAGCTCGCCCACCTGGGCAAGGAAGGCGCCTCGGTGGTCGCGCTCACCACCGGCTACCGTGTCCCGGCCGCCATTGTGGACCTCGCCAACCGGCTGGCCGGTGCGCTCGGCGTGGACGTGCCGGTGGCGCGTTCGCTGCGCCACGACGGCGAGCTGACGGTCCGCGCGGTCGACGACATCACGGCGGCGACCGTCGAGGCGGTGCGAGCGGCGCTCGAGTGCGAGGGGTCCGTCGGCGTCATCGCGGCGGAGGGCTTTCCGACCCGGTCCTTGCGCGCCGCGCTCCTTCCGTTGCTGGACGGCGAGGCCCGGGAGCGGGTGGCGGTGCTGCCCGCCACGCTCGCGAAGGGCCTTGAGTACGACCACGTGGTGGTCGCCGAACCGGCGGCGATCGCGGCCGCGGAGGAGCGTGGACTGCACCGGCTGTACGTGGTGCTCACACGGGCGGTCTCGCGGCTCGACATCCTGCACACGCGTCCGCTGCCGCCGCAGATGGCGGACGGCGCGTGAGCGTCACCGACTCCCGCGGACCCGCCCGGGTACCCTCGCGACCAGTCTGACCGGCATGAACTTCCTTCAGCTGAACGGCATGTCGACGGCTGCGACGACCAGGGCCCGCCGGACGGCCTGCCCGTCGTCCTCGTCCACTGCCCCCCGTTCAACCGCGGCATGCGTGACCTCCAGGCCGACGCGCTCGGCCGCGGGGGACCGGGCCGTCACCACGGACCTGCGCGGCCACGGCACGAGCGAGGTCGTGCCCGGCACGACGCCGTTCTCCGCCTTCGCGCAGGACACCGCCGCGCCGCTGCACCGGCTCGGCGTCGAGGGGGCGGTGATCGGCGGCCTGTCGATGGGCGGGCGACGCACGAGCTGCTGCCCAGCGCGACGCTCGCGGTCGTCGACCGGGCGGTCCACATGCCCGACCTGGTAGGTCCGGCGGACTTCAACGCCGCGGTGGGCGAGTTCCTCGGGCGCCTCGCACAATGAACGCGCGGGCACCCGCCCCTCGCGCCACCCGGTGGGGCCGGAGATTGAGCCGAGCAGCGGAACGGACCGGCAGGCGCATCAGGAGGGCCACGGGATTTCCGCGTACAGGAGGCGTCAGGCCAGGCTCAGGGTGATCCACGGCACGCTGTCGCCCGGCAGCAGGTACCGCTCGACCTCGACGAATCCGTGCTTCAGCGCGAACCGCAGCCCGTCGGCGTTGGACTCCAGGACGACGGTCTCGATCCTGTCCGCGCCGAGCTCCCGCGCCCGCGCACGCCCCCGCGCGTAGAGCTCCCCGCCGAATCCCTGCCTCCGGTGGTCGGCGAGCACCCGGGCGATGACGGTGGCCACCGGCGCGTCTCTGGTGGGCGGCCGCACCGTCGAGCAGCCCACGAGCATGTCCCCGAGGTACGCGACCTCCAGGTGGTAGCGCTCGGAGCGCTCGCGTATCTGGCCGAGTGACAGGACGGCGGTCGGGATGATCACGTTGTGGACGTACTGCCAGTCCCGCAGCCGGGCGTCGCCGTGCGCCTGCTCGACGCGGAGTTCAGTCATCGCAGCAGAAAATCGGGTGCATGACGGCGTGTCAACCGCGGCCCGGCGCGCTTTGCGCGGCTGCCCGCCTCGATCCTCAGCCGGCCGCAGGCCGCACCGTCGCTGATGCCGGTCCCTGCGCAGAACCGCCGGCCTCGACCCATCCCAGCTCGAACGACAGATGCGGGGACCGCGAGCGCAGGAACCCGGTCGCGTCGAAGGTCTCCCCCGCTGCAGCGACCTCTGGCCTCGTGACCTGTCCCGCGGGGATTTGTCGGACAACGATGCCCCGAGCGAAGGAGTTCGTCGGCGTCACGCCCGGAAAGGATCCGGGTCAACCTCCGCACCACGACCCTGCGCCGACACGTCGAACCACAGCGTGGGCGTGCCGCCGGATGCTTACCGGCGCACTTTCCGCCGCGCACGCTCCGCTGGCGTCGGCTGACGTGTCCTGCGGGAGGCTGTCCGGGCGCAGGAGGTCGGAGGCAGTGGCGCGGAACACTATTGCAAGCAGTTGCTTGCAATTGTTAGCACTCGTGGGGCACCATCGAGACATGGCATCGCTCAACGTCGGCAATCTCGGTGACTACCTGCGCGAGCAGCGGCGTAACGCGCAGCTCTCGTTGCGGCAGCTCGCCGACGCCGCCGGGGTGTCCAATCCGTATCTCAGCCAGATCGAGCGCGGCCTGCGCAAGCCGAGCGCGGAAGTGCTCCAGCAGGTCGCCAAGGCCCTGCGGATCTCCGCCGAGACCCTGTATGTCCGCGCGGGAATCCTCGACGAGCAGGAGCGGGACGAGCTGGAGACGCGTGCCGTCATCCTGGCCGACCCCTCGATCAACGAGCGGCAGAAGCAGGTGCTGCTGCAGATCTACGAGTCCTTCCGCAAGGAGAACGGGCTCGACAGCGTGAACGGATCCACCGGCGCCGACGGATCCGTGAGCACCTTCGAGGACACCACCGCTGACGGCCCCCGCACGGCCGGCGCGGGCGATGCCGATGAAAAGACCGAGTGAGACGTACCGATCTGCGTTCCGGGAGGACGACAGTCATGGCCATCACCGATGACCTGCGCAAGACCTTCAGCGACCCGACTCCCCTCTACTTCGCCGCCGGCACCGCGGATCTCGCCGTGCAGCAGGCCAAGAAGGTGCCGGCGCTGTTCGAGCAGCTCGCGGCCGAGGCGCCGGGCCGCATCGAGGCCGTGCGCAACACCGACCCCAAGGCCGTTCAGGAGAAGGTGACCGCGCAGGCCAAGGAGGCGCAGGCCACCGTGCAGGCCAAGGTCACCGAGGTGCTCGGCAGCATCGACACCGACCTGAAGAAGCTCGGCGAGAGCGCCCAGGACCTCGCGCTGCGCGGCGTGGGCGTCGCCGCCGAGTACGTCGTCAAGGCACGTGAGACGTACGAGAAGGTCGCCGAGCACGGCGAGCAGACCGTGAGGGCCTGGCGCGGCGAGGCGGCCGAGGAGATCACCGAGATCGCCGTGGCCGTCGAGCCGGAGCCGGCGAAGCCGGCCGCGAAGCCCGCCGAGGCCAAGACCGAGACGAAGAAGCCCGCCCCGGCCCGCAAGCCCGTCGCCCGCAAGCCAGCGGCCAAGAAGGCGACGCCGTCGGCCGAGTGACGACAAGAGCGCCGGGTGCCGCGGTGACGCGGCGCCCGGCGCCCCGGCACGCTCATCGCCTCAGGGGCGTCCTCGGAGGTACCTTGGCCGCGAGGCGACACAAACCACACACAAGGCGGTGTTGAGGATGTTGAGTGCCAACTTCGACTTCGGGCTCTGGATGATCGCCAGACTGCTCTTTCTTGTCACGTCCGTGACCGCCCTGGTCATGGCCGCCATCGCCCGCGAGGACGCTTACCGCGCAGCTGACAAGAAGACGAAGTCCTTCTGGTTGATCATCCTCGGCGTCGTGGTCGCGGTGAACCTCTTCATCCCGATGCTGTTCCTGTCCATCGCCGGGCTGATCGCATCGATCGTCTTCTTCGTCGACGTACGGCCCGCGCTCCAGCAGGTGTCGGGGGGTGGCCGCCGCCGCGGCGGGTCCAGCAGCGACGGACCGTACGGCCCCTACAACGGCGGCCGGTAGTCCGCACCGGGCGACGTCCCTCGGCCGGGCGCGCACCGGTCGGGCGGGGGACGCGTCGGGACGTGAGCCGTTCCGTCCCAGCGTTCGCGTCAGGACCGTGAGCCGTTCCGTCCCAGGGCCCGCGTCAGGACCGTGAGCCGTTCCGGCTCAGCAGCAGCACCGCCACGTCGTCCGTCAGCTCGCCGCCGTTCAGTTCCCGCACCTCGCCGACCGCCGCCTCCAGCAGCGACTCGCCGTCCAGGCCCGCCGCCAGCTGTCGATTGATCATCTCGACCATGCCGTCCTGGCCGAGGCGCTGCTTGGTGTCCGGGCCCTGGCGGCCCTCGATCAGCCCGTCCGTGTACATCATCAGGCTCCACGCGCCGCCGAGCTCCACCTGGCGGCGTGGCCAGCGGGCGCGCGGCAGCAGACCGAGCGCCGGGCCGCCGTCGTCGTACGGCAGCAACTGGGCGGCCCGGCCGTGCCGGGCGATCAGCGGGCTGGGGTGACCGGCCAGGCAGAGCCCGGCGCGCCGGCCGTCCGGTGCGATGTCCACCGTGCACAGTGTCGCGAAGATCTCGTCGCTCTCCCGCTCGTGCTCCAGGACCTGCTGGAGCGTGGACAGCAGCTCGTCGCCGCACAGCCCGGCGAACGTCAGGGCACGCCACGCGATACGCAGCTCCACACCGAGCGCCGCCTCGTCCGGACCGTGGCCGCAGACGTCGCCGATCATCGCGTGGACGGTGCCGTCCGGGGTGCGGACCGTGTCGTAGAAGTCGCCGCCGAGCAGCGCGCGTGAGCGCCCGGGGCGGTAGCGGGCCGCGAAACGCAGGTCCGAGCCCTCCAGCAGCGGGGTGGGCAGCAGACCGCGCTCCAGGCGGGCGTTCTCCTGGGCGCGCAGGCGGGACTCGGCGAGCTTCACCTGGGCGGTGTCGGCACGCTTGCGCTCCACGGCGTAGCGCACGGCGCGGCTCAGGAGCCGGCCGTCGAGCTCTTCGCGTACGAGGTGGTCCTGGGCACCTACGCGCACCGCCTCGGCGGCCAGCTCGCTGTCGCCCGACGCGGTCAGGGCCAGCACCGCGTGGCGGGGGGCCAGGCGCAGGACGTGCTTGAGGGGGCCCAGCTCGTCCTCCGGGGTGCGGCCGGGCAGCGCGAGGTCGACGAGGACACAGTGCACGTCGTCGGTGAGCAGTCGCTCCGCCTCGGTCAGGTTCCGGGCGGTGCGAATACGCACCCGGGTGCCGGCCGCGTCGCGCAGCTCCGGGACGCTGATGGTGCCCGCCGGGTCGTCCTCGATGATCAGGAGCGTGAGGTCGCCGCCGCTGGTCGTCCCGCCGGGGGCGGTCTCCGCGACGGGGACGTTCCTCTGTCGCGGTACGGGTACGGGCATCGGTTCTGTTTCCTTCCCTCCCCCCGAGGGCGGCAGGGCGACGATCGACGTCCCGCCAGACGGGGACCATAGCGGTAGGGGGTGGCCGAACGGAATGGCGATCAGCGAAGAGCCGTTGGCATATGCCGCGCATGGGGAGGTAGTTGCCCAGCGGGCCATGACGAACATCACGCCGCCATCGCCCGGTCGTCCCTTTCGCCCCATGTGCCGGGTGGCGCACGTCACTTGCGTCACAGAGCGCGCGCCCTGCACCCGGCGGAGCGGGCGCGGGCATGGGACGCACATCACTCGGCGGGCGGGCCCGGTGGGCAGGCCGGTGGGCAGGCCCGGTGGGCGGGCCTACCGGTCGGCCCACCGGGGAGGCGGTGGGCGGTGATGGCTCGGGGGCGGCCAGGCGTGGGGCCGCCGGTGCGCGGTGCCCCTCCCGACGGCCGGCCGGTGTGGCGCCCGACCGGCACGCCTCACTTGTCGGGGCGCACGACTCCCAGGATGCTCATCGACCCGGCGCCCGCGACAGTGACGTTCCTTCCCGGGCGCGGGGCGTGGATGATCGCGCCGTTGCCGACGTACATACCGACGTGGCTGGCGTCCGCGTGATAGATGATCAGGTCGCCGGGGCGCATGTCCTTGACGGCGATCCTGGGCAGCAGCCGCCACTGCTCCTGCGAGGTGCGCGGAATGCCGCGACCGGCGGCTGCCCAAGCCTGTGAGGTGAGCCCCGAGCAGTCGTACGAGCCCGGGCCCTCGGCACCCCACACGTACGGCTTGCCGAGCTGCGCGGTGGCGAACTCGACCGCCTTTCTGCCCTGTTCGCTCGCGCGGCCGTCGATCTCGTCGAGTATGCCCGAGTCGAGCCACTGGCTCTGGGCCCTGTACTGCGCCTGCTGCTCCAGCTGGAGAAGGTGCTGAAGCTCCTCCTTCTCCAGCTTGTCTTCGAGCTTCTTGGCCGCGGCGATCTTGGCCTTGATCTCCTTCTTGGCCTTCTCCTGTTTCAGCCGGCTCGCCTCCAGCCGCTCCCAGTGGGCGCTGGCGTCCTTGCTGTATGCGGCCAGGTCGGCCTGGGTCTGCGTCAGTTCGGCGATGAGGTCCTTGGTGGCCTTCTGGCCCTGCTGGATGCGGCCGACGCCGTCGAGGAACAACTGCGGGTCGTCGACGAGCGCCAGTTGCGCCTCGGGCGGCAGGCCGCCGGCGCGGTACTGGGCGCGGGCGGCGGCGCCCGCGCGGTTCTTCAGGTCCTCGATGCGGGCCTGGCCCTCGGCCATCTCCTGGGCCAGCTGCACGATTTCGGCGGACTGCTTCTCGGTCCGCTCCTTCGCCAGGTTGTATGCGTCCGTGGCGGACGCGGCCTGGCGGTAGAGGGCGTCTATCTGCTGACGCACCGCTTCGAGCGAACGGCTCGGCGGGGGAGGGGCCATCTCTCCGGGCACGGTGACCGAGGCGGGAGCCTGCGGGGGCGGCTCGGGGGCCGCGAGGGCTTGGCCCGCTACCGCCTGCACGGTCAGTGCGCAGACCAGGCTGATCGCTGCGGCAGTGGCACAGCGGCGTCGGTTCACGACTCCCCCTCCGGGCGAACGCCAGACGACAACAGGTGATTAACCGTCAGTAACTTACGGGTGACGTCGCAGATGGTGTCATGACGACCGCCAAAACGACAGGGTTGACCGGCAGTTCTCCCCCATGGATCCCCACCCCGGCGGTATCTGCTCCCTCGTCCCCACCGTCACTACGAGCGGCCGGGTCCCTGCGTTCCCCAGCCCGGGGCGCTTCACCCGTCACGGTGTCCCGTTCGGTGCAAACCGGGACGTCTTCACCCGTGTTGCTGGTTTGCCTCATGCCGTGGCGGGTGCGAGCGCCTCCCACACGACCGTGACCTCGCCCTGCCGCCACCGTCGACGGTCGTCCTTGACGGGCCATTCGCCCGCCAGGTCGCTCACCGCCCTGATCCAGCGCTGCCGCGCCCCGAGCGAGGCGTACGGCGCCGCCGCCGCCCAGGCGCGGTCGAAGTCGCGCAGGAACGCATGGACCGGCTCGCCCGGCACATTGCGGTGGATGAGTGCCTTCGGCAGCCGTTCCGCGAGGTCGGAGGGGCGCTCCAGTGAGCCGAGCCGGGTTGCGAACGTCACCGTCCGCGGCCCCTCGGGCCCGAGCGCCACCCATACGTGCCGCCGCCCGATCTCGTCGCAGGTGCCCTCGACGAGCAGGCCGCCGGGCGCCAGTCGGCCGCACAGCCGGGACCAGACCGCAGCGACCTCCTCCTCGTCGTACTGCCGCAGCACGTTGGCGGCCCTGATCAGTGCCGGCCGGTCCGCGGTCGGCACCTCGAACCCGCCGTGCCGGAAGGTGAGTCCGTCGCGCTCGTACGGCTTCGCGGCGGCGACGCGGGCGGGGTCGATCTCGATGCCGACGACCTCGCACCGCGGTGCGGCGGTGCGCAGCCGCTGCAGCAGTTCCACGGCGGTCCAGGGGGCCGCCCCGTACCCGAGGTCGACGGCGACGGGGGCCGTGGTGCCGCCGCGCAGGGCGGGGCCGTGTGTCGCGGCGATCCAGCGGTCCATGCGGCGCAGCCGGTTGGGGTTGGTCGTCCCGCGGGTCGCGGTCCCGACGGGGCGATTCATGTCACCGAGGGTAAGCGGTGTGGCCGTGTGGGCAGCCGGGGAGGCGGGCGCAGCGTGGCCCGGAAGGCACTGCCGGCGGCTGCACAGGGCGGATCCTCCTGTCGGGACGGCCGGCACGGCCGTGAAGGCCGGGTGAGGGCGGGAGGGCCGGGTGAGGGCGGCCACCGGTTGCGCACGGCGGAGCCGCCGCACCGAGGGCGCAGGGCCCCAGGAGGGCGGGCCCGGGGCTGAGCGGGTCGGCCTCGGGTTCCGAGGGTGGGCCCACGGGCTGAGCAGCCGCGTGCCTCGGGTTCCGAGAGTGCGCCCCACAAGCTGCGCGGGCTTCGGGTTCCGAGAGTGCGCCCCGCGGGCTGCGCACCCCGGGCCCTGAAGGGCGCGCAGGGGGCGCGGGCAACTGCGCCTCGCCGGTCGCCCGCCCCCGCCACAGGGTAATGATTTGGCAAAGTGCCAGGGGTGGGGAAATGGACGTGCCTGCTCCGCTGTTGTGCAGGCGTGCGGGAGCCCCGATCCCGCGTTTTGCCGTGCCCGCAGCGAGAGGACCGCCGACGTGAGCCAGTACGTCTCCCGCCTCGGCAGCAGCCGGATGGCGCCCCGCCTGCGGTTCCCCGGCGGTCACCGCAAGCCGCGCAGGGTCGCCATGCTCAGCGTCCACACCTCCCCGCTGCACCAGCCGGGCACGGGTGACGCGGGCGGTATGAACGTCTACATCGTCGAGCTCGCCAAGCGGCTCGCGGCCATCGGCGTCGAGATCGAGATCTTCACGCGTGCCACCGCCGGCGGCCTGCCGCCGGTCGTCGAGCTCGCCCCGGGTGTCACCGTCCGCCACATCGACGCCGGCCCTTACGAGGGCCTGGCCAAGGAGGACCTGCCGCCGCAGCTGTGCGCCTTCACGCACGGCGTGATGCAGGCGTGGGCGGGCCACCGGCCCGGGCACTACGACCTCGTCCACTCCCACTACTGGCTGTCGGGCCATGTCGGCTGGCTCGCCGCCGAACGCTGGGGCGTCCCCCTCGTCCACGCCATGCACACCATGGCCAAGGTCAAGAACGCCGCGCTCGCCGAGGGCGACACCCCCGAGCCGGCCTCCCGCGTCATCGGGGAGACCCAGATAGTCGACGCCGCCGACCGGCTGATCGCCAACACGGCGGAGGAGGCCGACGAACTCGCCCGCTTCTACGACGCCGACCCGGCGAAGGTCGCCGTCGTCCATCCCGGCGTCAACCTCGACGTCTTCCGTCCCGACGACGGACGCGGCGCGGCACGGGCCCGGCTCGGGCTGCCGCAGGACGCGTTCATCCCGCTCTTCGCGGGCCGCATCCAGCCGCTGAAGGCCCCCGACATCCTGCTGCGCGCCGTCGCGCTGCTGCTCGAACGCGATCCCTCGCTGCGTCACCGCATCCACGTGCCGGTCGTCGGCGGCCCCAGCGGCAGCGGGCTGGCCAAGCCCGAGGGCCTGCAGAAGCTCGCAGCCCGGCTCGGCATCGCGGACGTCGTCCACTTCCGGCCCCCGGTCGGGCAGGCGCAGCTCGCGGACTGGTTCAGGGCTGCGTCGGTACTGGTCATGCCCTCGTACAGCGAGTCGTTCGGGCTCGTGGCGATCGAGGCGCAGGCGGCCGGCACACCGGTGGTGGCCGCCGCGGTCGGCGGGCTCCCGGTGGCGGTGCGCGACGAGGAGACCGGCTTCCTCGTCCCCGGCCACGATCCGGCCCACTACGCGGACGTCCTGGCGAGCTTCGTACGCGACCCGTCGCTGACCGACCGCATGGGCGGGGCCGCCACCCGGCATGCCCAGTCCTTCGGATGGGGCACGGCGGCGTCGGCGACGGCTGACGTGTACACGGCCGCGATGTACGAGCACCGCCACCGCACGCGGGCCCACCACCTCTGACGTACGCTCCCTGCATGGTTGACGCAGAGCGCGTGAGGCAGGTCGTCGAGCAGACCCTGAAGGACGCCGAACTCGAATGGGAGAGGCCGGGCGACGGCAGTTATGTCGTCAAACTCCCCGGGACCCGCAAGCTGTCGACGACCTGTTCCCTCCTCGTCGGCAGGCACTCCCTCTCCGTCAACGCCTTCGTCATCCGCCACCCCGACGAGAACGACGCCGCGGTCCACCGCTGGCTGCTGGAGCGCAACCTCAAGCTGTACGGGGTCGGTTACGCGATCGACCGGCTCGGCGACATCTATCTCGTCGGCAAGCTCCCGCTGTCCGTGGTCACTCCCGAGGAACTGGACCGGCTGCTCGGCACGGTCCTGGAGGCGGCGGACGGCTCCTTCAACACGCTCCTCGAACTGGGCTTCGCGAGCGCGATCCGCCGGGAGTACGCGTGGCGAGTGTCGCGCGGTGAATCGACGCGCAACTTGGACGCGTTCACGAATCTGATCCAGCGCCCCGCGGACTGACCGCCGGGCGGGCCCTAGTCCCCTCGCAGTCCTACACGCACAGGCCCTTCGCTTCCTCGTGCACGGCTCTTCCGGTGCACCGGAGCGCCGTGGCATGTTCACCGCCGACGCGGACATGAACAGTGTTCAGGCGCGCGCGTCTTGTTCCACGGGAAGGCCGTCGCGCAGGGTGTCGCGTTCCTGTGCGCGCTGTGGCACCCGGGAACACGGGTCACCGCGGACGACACGGCTGCCGCGCACGGCGGGTCCACGGCGGCGAAAACCTGCTGACCGGCGACCCGCCTGCCCGGCGGGGCGCACGGAGGGGGACGTCAGCCGGAGAGGTGCGACGTGTTCGGCTTGCCCCGCGCGGCCTCCTCGGCGGCGGCCGCCACAGGCAGCACGGTGTCGTCCGCCGCCACCGCCACCGGCGCGATGCCCTTGTCGCCCGCCTCCGGTTCGCTGCCCTTCTCGGCCAGCGCCTGGCGCAGCAGGAGCGTGTAACCGGCCGCCGCGACGCAGCCCACGACCGCGCAGCCGATCCACAGGACGTCCGGGCCGGGCCCGTCGACCACCCAGCCGGCCAGGATCGGGGCGACGAAACCGGCAACCGCCCAGGACATGCCCATCACACCCTGGTACCGGCCGCGGGCGTGCTCGGGGGCCAGACGGGCCGTCGCGGCCGCGTTGGTCGGCACGTGGACCATCTCGCCGAGCGTCCACACCACCACGGTCGCCGCGAACAGCAAAGGCGTGCCGGCCAGCGCCGTGACTCCGGTACCGGCGGCGAAGAGCAGCGCGGACACGGTGAGCAGCGCGGCCGGGGAGCGCTTCTCGGTGATCCTGTTGACCAGCAGTTGCAGAGCGACGATCACCACACCGTTGACCGCGATGACCACGCCGTACGAATCGGCCGACAGGCCCTCGGCCGCCATGGTCAGCGGCAGGCCCACCCAGGGAGCGGTGAAGATCAGGCAGATGAGCAGGTTGAGCAGGACCAGCGTCCGGAAGGGGGCGTCCTTCAGCACGTCCAGGACGCTCAGCCGCTTCTCCTCGCTGGTTCCCGCGGCGGCGTCGGACCGCGATTCGGGGCGGGTCTCGGGCAGCCGCAGGAAGACGATCAGCGCACACAGGGCGGTGGCGACGGCGTCGGCCACGAACAGCGTGCGGTAGCCGAGAAAGATCGCGGCGCCGCCGCCCAGGGCGGCGATGGCGAAGCCGAGGTTGAGGGCCCAGTAGTTCAGCGCGAAGGCGCGGCGCAGTCCGGATTCGGGCACCAGGTCGGCGATGGTCGCGCTGATCGCGGGCCGTACGGCCTGCATCGCCACACCCATCAGCAGCACCACGACCGCGATGCCCAGGGCGCTGGTCACCACGGCCAGCGCGGCGGCGCACGCCCCTCCGGCCAGGTGCATCGAGATCATGGTGGGCCGCCGCCCCCACCGGTCGGTGAGCACGCCGCCCAGCGGCGACCCGGCCACTCCGCCCAGCCCGTGGAGCGCGACGACGAGGCCCGCGTACCAGGCGGAGTAGCCCAGTTCCTGGGTCAGATAGAGCGACAGGAACGTGAGGACGAAGGCGCCGGTGCGGTTCACCAGCGTCGAGGTCCACAGCCACCAGAAGCCCCCGGGCAGCCCCGAGACGGTCCCGCGCAGAGCGCGACTGAACGAGGCGATGGACATGCGAGCGACCCCCGGGGTATGTAAGCAGCTCAGGCTGCTTACGTAACTTACTGAGCCGCGTGTCCCGGCCGCCACCGAATTGACGGGGGCGGAGTCATTGCGCGCTGGGGCAGGGGCAGTTGACCCGTTGCTGTCCGGGGGTGGTTTCCACGGGCCCGGCGCGGCGATCGTCCATCGCGTCCGCTCTGCGGGCACCCGAGCCGGGTCGGCGCGGCGTCGATTAGGCTCGGGCCCATGGCCGACGCACCGTACAAGCTGATCCTCCTCCGCCACGGCGAGAGTGAATGGAACGCGAAGAACCTGTTCACCGGCTGGGTGGACGTCAACCTCACGGAGAAGGGCGAGAAGGAGGCAGTCCGCGGCGGTGAGCTGCTCAAGGACGCCGGCCTGCTCCCCGACGTGCTCCACACCTCGCTCCAGAAGCGCGCCATCCGCACCGCGCAGCTCGCGCTGGAGGCCGCGGACCGCCACTGGATCCCGGTCCACCGCACCTGGCGCCTGAACGAGCGCCACTACGGCGCCCTCCAGGGCAAGGACAAGGCCCAGACGCTGGCCGAGTTCGGCGAGGAGCAGTTCATGCTCTGGCGCCGCTCGTACGACACCCCGCCGCCGGTCCTCGCCGACGACAACGAGTTCTCCCAGGCCAACGACGCCCGCTACGCGACGATCCCGAGCGAGCTGCGCCCGCGCACCGAGTGCCTCAAGGACGTCGTCGAGCGCATGCTGCCGTACTGGTACGACGGCATCGTCCCCGACCTCCTGGCCGGCCGCACGGTCCTGATCGCGGCCCACGGCAACAGCCTGCGCGCCCTGGTCAAGCACCTGGACGGCATCTCCGACGCGGACATCGCGGGCCTGAACATCCCGACGGGCATCCCGCTGGTCTACGAGCTCGACGCCGACTTCAACCCGGTCATCCCGGGCGGCACCTACCTCGACCCGGACGCCGCGGCGGCGGCGATCGAGGCCGTGAAGAACCAGGGCAAGAAGAAGTAGGTTTCCTGATCATGCCCCTCGCCTGCGCATCCGGCGCAGGCGAGGGGCATTGTCATGTCCCGGGCCCTCTGGGCCCTCAGTGCGGCGGATCCTGCGGCCGGAGCGCCAGGCCGAGAGCCTTCCGAGCGCGGCCCCGACTGCTGGGTATCAGGTGCGCGTACATCCTCAGGGTCAGGCCGGGTCGCAGCAGTGTCGGTTTGAGAGGGCGTCCGCCCCAGCGGATGCCTTTCTCGCGTTGCTCGACCTTGCCCGCCGACCGCTGCGCGACTCACTCGCCCCGAAGGCACTCCGGCCCAAGGCAGCTCCGCCGACCTCAGCTACCCTCAGCAGGCTTGAGACTCCGACGCAGAGGCACGGGACACTGCCATGTCGATACGACAGACTTTCGCCAGGCTGTTCAAAGGCACGGCTGCGACGTCTGACGGCGACCCGTTCGCGGTTGAACGACTCTGCGCGTGCTCGCCGGAGTGGCCTGGCCTGGAGACGACGGCAAACGGACACGTGCTCCCGGCCGAGCCGGCCAGTCACTACAGCCTTCTCACCAACCCGGAGATCGGTCCATTCGTCGCGCGCTGCACTGGATGCGAGGCTCGCTATCCCCACCCATGGGTGATCCCACAGGGAGCACCCATGCCGTTCGACTGGGCTCGCGACTGACAGACGGACGGACCGGGGGACAGACCCGGGGGCTTCACCGGGTCTTCGTCGGGAAAGGCCCCGCCCCCCTCCCCCTGGGGACGGGGCCTGGTTCACGGGTGCCGGCGAGCCGCTAGCCGCAGCAGCCGCCGCACTGGCAGGGCGCCCCCGACTGGCAGCCGCAGCCGCAGCCCGAGCCGCAGCCGCAGGCGCCGAGGACGGGCAGGAAGACCACTTCGACGCCGGTCGCTTCCTGCGGGGAGTCGGTCATGGGGGACTCGGCCATGGGTGCCTCCTCAAGGGCGTGCACGGCACAGCGCACGCGTCACCGGCATACGGAAATGCCGCCTTCGCCCATTGCACGCCCGGCAGGCCCGGCGCATCAACGGCGCACGCGTGCAAGCGCCCCCAGTGCGCCGTCGTATGCCGCTACGCGCCCTCGACCGCCGTCGGCTGCTGGAGGTCGTCCGCGTACTCGCCCGTCACCAGGTACACCACCCGCTTGGCCACCGACACCGCGTGGTCGGCGAAACGCTCGTAGTAGCGGCCGAGCAGCGTCACGTCCACGGCCGTCTCGATGCCGTGCTTCCAGCGGTCGTCCATCAGGTGCTGGAAGAGCGTGCGGTGCAGCAGGTCCATCTCGTCGTCGTCCTGCTCCAGCTGGAGCGCCAGGTCGACGTCCTTCGTGATGATGACCTCCGCCGCCTTCGCCATCAGCCGCTGCGCCAGCTGACCCATCTGCAGAATCGTCGCGTGCAGGTCGTTGGGCACCGCACGGTCCGGGAAGCGCAGCCGCGCCAGCTTCGCGACATGCTGCGCGAGGTCGCCCGAGCGCTCCAGGTCCGCGCTCATCCGCAGCGAGGTCACCACGATCCGCAGATCCGTCGCGACCGGCTGCTGCCGGGCCAGCAGGGCGATCGCACGCGCCTCCAGGTCGTGCTGGAGGTCGTCGACCTTCTGGTCGGCGGCGATCACACTCTCGGCCAGCTTCAGGTCGGCGTCGAGCATGGCCGTCGTGGCGCGCCCGATCGCCGACCCGACCAGCCGGGCCATCTCGACCAGGCCCTCGCCGATCGAGTCCAGTTCCTCGTGGTACGCGTCCCGCATTGGGTGTCCCTCTCTTGATGCGACCGGGGTCCGGGTGGGGCCTTCGAACCCCCACGCTCCCACGTTCGGCCCCTTAGTGGTCCGAATGCTCCCCCGCAAATGAACCATCACTATCCCCTTGGTGAACTCTGAGCGACGACTGTTCGAGGCGCCACCCGTTTGGCTGGGAGAGTGTCCGGCACCCCGCATAACCTGGAGAGCATGGACGTGAACGCGGCGGTCGCCGCAGCAGCAGCGATCGCCGGTCTGTGCACCGGCGTCATCGCGGTGCTGGCGTTCCGCTGGAGCGAGCGGGAACAGAAGCGCCCCACCCGCACCTCGCTCCACACCGATGCCGTGCTCCCGCCCGGCGTCGACACCGTGCTGTCCGTGCTCCGCTCCTCCGCGGTCGTCCTCGACGAGTCCGACTCGGTCGTCAAGGCCAGCTCCGCGGCGTACGCGCTCGGCCTGGTCCGCGGCGGAAAGCTCGCCGTCGAACCGATGCTGCACATGGCCCGTGACACCCGGCGCGACGGCGAGATACGGCAGGTCGAGCTGGACCTGCCCCGGCGCGGCACCGGCCGCGGCGAAGCCCTGGCCGTCTCCGCCCGCGTCGCCCCGCTCGGCTCTCGCCTCGTCCTCCTCCTCGTCGAGGACCTCACCGAGGCCCGCCGCATAGAGGCGGTGCGGCGCGACTTCGTCGCCAATGTGAGCCATGAGCTCAAGACCCCGGTCGGCGCGCTCTCCCTGCTCTCCGAAGCGGTCATGGACGCCTCGGACGACCCCGAGGCGGTCATGCGCTTCGCCGGTCGTATGCAGATCGAGGCGACCCGGCTCACCAACCTCGTACAGGAGCTCATCGACCTCTCCCGGGTCCAGAACGACGACCCGCTCGAGGACTCCGAGCCTGTGCGCGTGGCCGAACTGGTCGCCGAGGCCATCGACCGCTCCCGGCACACCGCGTCCACCAAGCAGATCACCATGGCCTCGGGCGGCACCGCCGACCTCAGCATCTGGGGAAGCCGCGGCCAGCTCGCCGCCGCCCTCGGCAACCTCGTCGAGAACGCCGTCAACTATTCGCCGGCCCGTACGCGCGTCGGCATCTCCGCCCGCAGGGTCAGCGCACCCGGGGGCGACCTCATCGAGATCGCCGTCACCGACCAGGGCATCGGTATTTCCGAGAAGGACCGCGAGCGGATCTTCGAGCGGTTCTACCGTGTCGACCCCGCACGCTCCCGCGCCACCGGAGGCACCGGCCTCGGACTGGCCATCGTCAAGCACGTGGCCGCCTCGCACGGCGGGGAGGTCACGGTGTGGAGCTCCGAGGGACAGGGCTCCACGTTCACCCTGCGGCTGCCCGAGGCGGGCGCCGCACGGGACCGCTCCACCACCGGCCCGGATCGCGTCGACGAGGACGACGACCGGCCTTACGACACCGATCCGAACAGTGAAATTCCTGCCCCGGAGGTCCTTCCGTGACCCGAGTGCTCGTCGTCGAGGATGAGGAATCCTTCAGCGACGCCCTGTCCTACATGCTCCGCAAGGAGGGCTTCGAGGTCGCTGTGGCGACCACGGGTCCCGAGGGTCTCGACGAGTTCGAGCGCAACGGCGCCGACCTCGTCCTCCTCGACCTGATGCTGCCGGGCCTGCCCGGTACGGAGGTCTGCCGCCAACTGCGCGGCCGCTCGAACGTCCCGGTCATCATGGTGACCGCGAAGGACAGCGAGATCGACAAGGTCGTCGGGCTGGAAATAGGAGCCGACGACTACGTCACCAAGCCCTTCTCCTCGCGGGAGCTGGTCGCCCGCATCCGCGCGGTGCTGCGCCGCCGCGGCGAGCCGGAGGAGGTCACCCCCGCGGCCCTGGAGGCCGGCCCGGTCCGCATGGACGTGGACCGCCATGTCGTCACCGTCTCCGGCGGTAAGGTCGACCTCCCGCTGAAGGAGTTCGACCTGCTGGAGATGCTGCTGCGCAACGCGGGGCGAGTCCTGACCCGTATGCAGCTCATCGACCGGGTCTGGGGAGCGGACTACGTCGGCGACACCAAGACCCTCGACGTCCACGTCAAGCGCCTGCGAGCCAAGATCGAGCCGGACCCCGGCGCCCCGCGCTACCTGGTGACGGTCCGCGGTCTGGGCTACAAGTTCGAGCCGTAGGCCGCGTCGGCCCGGCGGGCGGCGTAGGACGCACAGGCCACGCGACACAGGCCGTACGACGCCGACACCCGCGCCACGCCCCGCATATACGACAAGGGCGCCCACCGGTCCCGGTGGGCGCCCTTGTCGTGAGTCCAGTGGGTCAGTGATCCGTGCCGTGCGACGCAGACGCCGACGCGGAGTCCGACGGGACCGCCGCCTCGCCGCCCGCGGCCTCCCGCCCGGCCTCGCCGGCCGGGGTGCCCGTCGGGGAACCGGAGGGCGAGCCCGACGGCGACTGGCCGGCCGGCTGCTCGGCCGTCGGCTTCGGCGACGAGCTCGGGCCGAAGCCCGCGTAGTAGCCGGTGGCCGGGACGACGAATGCCAGCATCTTCACGTTGCCGGTCTCGCTGAAGCGGAAGACGACCTCCTGTGTGCCGCCGTCGTTCACCGCCTCGCGGCCGCCCGCGATCACCGCCGACGCGTTGCCCTGGCCGCCGATGACGACCGAGCCGCCCGCGGGAACGGTGATCGGGCCCGAGCCCTGGGCCGGCTTGAGCTCGACCTTCGCGTCGGAGCCGGGCAGCGTGATGGAGTCGAGGGTCTGCTTCTGGGTGCCCTCGTTGAAGACCGTCACGGAGACGACCGCCGGGCCCTCGGCCTGGGCCTGGGCCTGCGTGATGACGGTCGCGTTCTGGAGCTTGAGGTTGTCGACGGCCGTCGCGGCATTGTCCGGCTTGACGCCGAGGGTCTGCGCGTCGTTGCCCGCACCGCAGGCGGAGAGCGAGGCGATCGAGAAGACGATGGCAGCGCCGGCGAGGGCACCGCGTCGAAGGCTGCTGCTCACGGCGGCGGCATCTCCTAGGACGTACGGACGGTTGGGCGGCTGTCACCGGCCAGTGGCGTCAGCTCGCGCTCAGGTTACCGAGCCGCCGCTCGCGCCCCGCACCCGACCCGCCCTTTGCCCGTACGGCAGGCGCACGGCACCCGTGACCGGCGACGGCGAGCGGTGCCCGTGCCGACAACCGTCACCGACAAGGCGGTGGGTTTTCGGACTTCGCACGGGCGTTCCGACCATGCGAAACGCGCGCCGTTCACATAACGCCGGTGATCAATTTTCTGCGCGGTCACGCTTTCCTTGCGAATAGCCCGGCGTGATCAATTCGGGAATCGCTGCCCCCGGGGGCCGTGTGAGTGACCGATCCTCGAACGGACTACAGGAACTCGGCCATCAGGAACCCGGCAAATCAGGACGTTCATCCCCTTGGAAGGGGGGTGCGCGATGTGTAACGTGTGCGTTTCTGTGTGCCCGCGCAGCGGCTCCGACCTGCGAATACCCCCCTCCGTCTGCCGTCCGCAGCACGATCGTGTCGCAGTTGTCAAGCCCCGAGATATGCCCTGACCTGCGAAAACGCCATTCAGAAGAAGCCGTATCCGTGTTACCCTGGATAGCCACGGAAGGGGTACCTGTCACATGACGTTCAAGGTTGGCGACACCGTGGTCTATCCCCATCACGGGGCCGCGCTGATCGAGGCCATCGAAACTCGCCAGATCAAAGGCGTGGACAAGACCTACTTGGTGCTCAAGGTCGCCCAGGGCGACCTGACGGTTCGCGTGCCGGCGGACAATGCGGAGTTCGTCGGTGTCCGCGATGTGGTCGGTCAGGACGGGCTCGACCGGGTCTTCGAGGTTCTTCGCGCACCCTACGCGGAGGAGCCGACGAACTGGTCCCGGCGCTACAAGGCAAATCTCGAGAAGCTCGCCTCCGGCGATGTCATCAAGGTCGCCGAAGTGGTGCGTGACCTGTGGCGTCGCGAGCGCGAGCGCGGGCTGTCCGCCGGTGAGAAGCGGATGCTCGCAAAGGCGCGCCAGATCCTGGTGAGCGAGCTCGCCCTCGCGGAGAACACCAACGAGGACAAGGCCGAGGCCCTGCTCGACGAGGTCCTCGCGTCCTGACGCACGGTTGATGCCGCGGTGCCCGCTGACATGCTGGGAGATCCAGCTGTCGCCGGGCGCTGCGGCATGTTCGTCCACGGAGTGTCCGTCGACTGCCCGCCGCGTCGCACATCGCCTCGCACACCGCACCGTGCGCTGTTGTGGTGTGCCGGGCCCGGGCGGCTGGCGCAGACCAGTGGTCACGGAAGGGTCCGGTCAAGGCGTCGCGCCCGGCACTCCCCCAACCTACGGCCGGGGGTATCCCAGGCCATACCCATGTCGGCCAAGGAAACAAACCTGCCGGAGTGCAACCGATGCCAGACCAACCGCGCCCCCACCGCACCGCAGCCGTGATCCCGGCCGCCGGCCGGGGCGTGCGCCTCGGACCGGGCGCCCCCAAGGCCCTGCGCGCGCTGAACGGCACGCCCATGCTGATCCACGCCGTCCGCGCCATGGCCGCATCCCGCTCGGTGTCCCTCGTCGTCGTCGTGGCGCCGCCCGACGGCGCACCCGAGGTCAAGCACCTCCTTGACGCCCACGCCCTGCCCGAGAGGACGGACTACCTCGTCGTCCCTGGTGGTGACACCCGCCAGGAATCCGTACGTCTCGGCCTCGCCGCGCTCCCTGAGGGCATCGACATCGTCCTCGTCCATGACGCCGCGCGCCCGCTCGTGCCCGTCGAGACCGTGGACGCCGTGATCGAGACCGTGCGCGACGGCGCGCCCGCCGTCGTACCGGCACTGCCGCTCGCCGACACCGTCAAGGAGGTCGAGCCGGTGCCGGAGGGCGAGCCCGAGCCGGTCGTCGCCACCCCCGACCGCGCCAGGCTGCGCGCCGTGCAGACCCCGCAGGGCTTCGACCACGACACGCTCGTGCGTGCGCACGCCACCATCACCGCCGACGTCACCGACGACGCCGGCATGGTCGAGCAGCTCGGCCTCAAGGTCGTCGTCGTCCCCGGCCACGAGGAGGCCTTCAAGGTGACCCGGCCGCTCGACCTCGTCCTCGCCGAAGCCGTACTCGCCCGCAGGAGGGTCAACGATGGCTTCTGAGCCGCTGAACCTTCCCCTCGTCGGCGTCGGTACCGATGTGCACGCCTTCGAGAAGGGCCGCGAACTGTGGTGCGCCGGGCTGCTCTGGGAGGACGCCGACGGATACGGACTCGCCGGCCACTCGGACGGCGACGTCGCCGCGCACGCGGCCTGCGACGCCCTGTTCTCCGCCGCCGGCATCGGCGACCTCGGCGCACACTTCGGCACCTCCCGGCCCGAGTGGTCCGGCGCCTCCGGCGTCAGCCTCCTCGCGGAGGCCGCGCGGATCGTGCGCGCCGAAGGGTTCGAGATCGGCAATGTCTCCGTTCAGGTGATCGGCGTACGGCCGAAGATCGGCAAGCGGCGCGACGAGGCACAGAAGGCGCTCTCGGCGGCCGCAGGGGCCCCCGTCTCCGTGTCCGGGACCACCACCGACGGGCTCGGCTTGACGGGACGGGCCGAAGGGCTGGCCGCCATCGCCACCGCGCTCATCGTGCGGACCTCCTGAATCCGCTTGTCCGGTGACCCCCGGTGACCCCCGGCGATATCACAAGTTGCCCCGCGAACCCCACAGGGGCGCGGGGCACTGCCATACGCCCACTACCCTTGATGCGTGACTATTCGCCTGTACGACACCAGCGCCCGGCAGATCCGTGACTTCACCCCCCTCGTACCGGGTTGTGTCTCGATCTACCTGTGTGGCGCCACCGTGCAGGCCGCAC
Source organism: Streptomyces sp. ISL-10 (assembly GCF_018614575.1). GTDB lineage: Bacteria > Actinomycetota > Actinomycetes > Streptomycetales > Streptomycetaceae > Streptomyces. Next base: position 195,659 of record NZ_JAGGOJ010000005.1, on the reverse strand, counting down.
CGCACATCGGGCACATCCGGTCGGGCCTCAACTTCGACATCATGCGCCGCTGGTTCGAGTACCGCGGCTACGACGTGACGTTCATCCGCAACGTCACGGACATTGACGACAAGATCATCAACAAGTCGGCCGAGCAGAACCGGCCGTGGTGGTCGATCGGCTACGAGAACGAGCGCGCGTTCAACAACGGCTACGAGGCACTCGGCTGCCTCCCGCCCACCTACGAGCCGCGCGCCACCGGCCACGTCACCGAGATGGTCGAGATGATGCGCGGCCTCATCGAGCGCGGCCACGCGTACGAGGCCGACGGCAGCGTCTACTTCGACGTCCGCTCCTTCCCCGGCTACCTGGCGCTGTCCAACCAGGACATCGACGACCTGCGCCAGCCCACCGAGGAAGGCATCACCGGCAAGCGCGATCCGCGCGACTTCGCCATGTGGAAGGCGAGCAAGCCGGGCGAGCCCGACTGGGAGACGCCCTGGGGACGCGGCCGTCCCGGCTGGCACCTGGAGTGCTCGGCGATGGCCCACAAGTACCTGGGCTCCGCGTTCGACATCCACGGCGGCGGCCTCGACCTGATCTTCCCGCACCATGAGAACGAGATCGCCCAGGCCAAGGCCTTCGGCGACGACTTCGCCTCGTACTGGGTGCACAATGCCTGGGTCACCATGAGCGGCGAGAAGATGTCCAAGTCGCTCGGCAACTCGGTGCTGGTCAGCGAGATGGTCAAGCAGTGGCGCCCCATCGTCCTGCGCTACTACCTCGGCACCCCGCACTACCGCTCGACGATCGAGTACAGCGAGGAGGCGCTGCGCGAGGCCGAGTCCGCGTTCGCCCGCATCGAGGGCTTCGTGCAGCGCGTGGTCGAGAAGGCGGGGGGCGTCGTCGCGCCCGCCGTCGAGGTGCCGCTCGCGTTCGCCGAGGCCATGGACGACGACCTCGGGGTGCCGCAGGCGCTCGCGATCGTCCACACCACCGTCCGCCAGGGCAACTCCGCGCTGGCCGCCGACGACAAGGAAGCCGCAGTGGCCCGCCTCGCCGAGGTCCGTGCCATGCTCGGTGTCCTCGGCCTCGACCCGCTCGACGAACGCTGGGAGGGTGAGGGCGACCGCGGCGACGACCTCCATGGCGTGGTCGACTCCCTGGTGCGCCTCGTGCTCGAACAGCGCGAGGCCGCCCGGTCCCGCAAGGACTGGGCCACCGCAGACGCCATCCGCGACCAGCTCGGCCAGTCCGGGCTCGTCATCGAGGACAGCCCCGACGGCCCCCGATGGACCCTCGGTCCCCGCTGAGCCACCGGCGCGATGTGCCGCCCGGACCACCGGGCGGCACACTTCCTCACGTACACACTTTTGTTTGAGCGAGCTTTACAGAAACAGGTAGGTCATGGCCGGGAACAGCCAGCGCAGGAACCGCCGCACGTCCAACAAGAAGGGCGCGCAGGTCGGCAGCGGTGGCAAGCGGCGCCGCTCACTCGAGGGCAAGGGGCCGACGCCGCCCGCGTCCGCACGCAAGGGACACGTCAAGAACCGCCTCGCCAACGCCAAGGCCAAGCAGACACAGCGCCGTACCGTCGCGCGCCGCGGCGGCAAGGGCGCCTCGGAGATGGTCGTCGGCCGCAATCCGGTCTTCGAGGCGCTGCGTGACGGCGTGCCCGCCTCCACGCTCTACGTGCAGCAGTTCATCGACAACGACGAGCGCGTCCGCGAGGCCCTCCAGCTCGCGACCGGCCGCGGCAACATCAACATCATGGAGGCCCCGCGGCCCGAGCTCGACCGGATGACGAACGGGCTCAACCACCAGGGCCTGGTGCTCCAGGTCCCGCCGTACGAGTACGCGCACCCCGAGGACCTCGCGGCCGCCGCCTTCGACGACGGCGAGGACCCGCTGATCGTCGCCCTCGACGGCGTGACCGACCCGCGCAACCTGGGCGCGGTCGTCCGCTCCGTGTCCGCGTTCGGCGGCCACGGCGTCGTCGTGCCCGAGCGCCGGGCGGCCGGCATGACCGCGGGCGCCTGGAAGACCTCGGCCGGCACGGCCGCGCGCACGCCCGTCGCGCGCGCCACCAACCTGACCCGCGCCCTGGAGTCGTACCAGAAGGCCGGCCTCACCGTCGTCGGTCTCGCCGCCGACGGCGACACCGAAGTCGGCGACCTGGAGGCGCTCGGCGGCCCGGTCGTGATCGTGGTCGGCAGCGAGGGCAAGGGCCTGTCCCGCCTGGTCGGCGAGACCTGCGACTACCTGGTCCGCATCCCCATGCCGGGCGGCGCGGAGTCCCTGAACGCGGGCGTCGCGGCAGGTGTCGTGCTCTACGAGGCGGCCAAGCGCCGCTGAGGCGTATCGCCCGGCGGATCGGCACCGACCCGCCGGGCGCGGACTGACCAGGCGGGCGTGGACCGACCCGGCGGGGATGACCCCGGCCGGGCGTGGACGGACCCGGTGATCCCGGCCGGGCCCGACCGAGCCCGGCCGGGTGTGGATCGAACCACCGGGGAGTGCCGTAAGGGCAGCGAGCGCCAGAGTGTGCCGCGAGGTGGGCAGACCCGGTAGAGGACAGTCGAAAAGGCTCAAAAGGCGCTCTTGACGGGTCTCCGACAGATCGGGCGGGTCGGGGCCGTGCCCAAAACACACGTCACTCGGTTAGATGAGTGTGGACACCAGAACGCCCCGGTCCGGGTTCGATGATCAGCCTGCACTGAGCATGGTCAAGGTGAACTGCGATCCCTCGCAGGTCATCGTCAACCACGCCAGCTTCCGGGTGCAGCTCGCCCAGAGCCCGCGCCCCGCACGTGCCACGGCCGACACCGCACGGCTCGCCTTCGTCGGCGCGCAGGGCACCGCCGCGCGGCGCAGGGCACCCGTCGTATGGAGCGGCAGGTCCGCACCTGGGGACTCCGGCGCGACCGGACTCCTCCAGGCCGTGCGCAACACCACCCTGGAGCACGATCCGTACAACGCCGGCGCCACCCAGGTCATGCCGCGCGTCGACCTCGGCGACGACACCGTGCAGCACCCCGCGGTCACCGACGGCCGCCCCCTGCTGCCGCCCATGCGCCAGGCCGCCGGCGCCTACGACTCGTACGGCTCGTACGGCTCGCACGACTCCTACGGCTCGCACGACTCCTACGGCTCCTACGACTCCTACGGCCAGGACACCTACGCCCCCGAGCCGTACGCGGAGATCGCCCCGACCGCCGCCCAGGAGCACGTCGCCCGGCGGCCCGCCGGTGACCCCACACGGCACGCCTACTACCCCGGCCGCCGAATGAACCTCGGCGTGGTGCTCCTTCCGCTGCGCGTGCTCCTCGGCCTGATCTCCGTGTACGCCGGCATGGGCAAGCTCTGCGACCCCGTCTACTTCGACGGCGGCGACCGCGGTTCCCTGATCAAGTGGCTGGGCTCGCTCCACCCCTGGGCGCTGGCCGAGCCGATGCGCGACTTCGCGCTCGCGCACCCGATCGGCGCCGGACTCACCGTCGCCTTCCTCCAGGTCGTCGTCGGCGTCCTCACCGTCCTCGGCCTGTGGCAGCGCGTCGCCGCCGCCATCGGCGGCCTGCTGTCCGCCGCGCTGATCCTCACCGTCAGCTGGCGGACCGTTCCCGTCTACGACGCCCCCGACCTCATCTTCCTCGCCGCCTGGTCCCCGCTGATCATCGCCGGCGCCCCCGTCTACTCCATCGACGGCCACCTCGCCGGCGAGGCATGGCGCACCCTCGGCCCGCGCTCCGAGATCTGGGACCTGCGTCGCCGCGTACTGCGCCGCGGCGGGCTCGCCGCCGCCGTCGTCGTGGGTCTCACCATGCTCACCGGATCCATGCTCGGCGGCGCCGTCCGCTCCACCGAGGTCGTCACCGTGCCCGGCCCCGACCAGAACCCCAGCAACCACCTGCCCGGCGCCCCGATCCCGCTGGAACCCGGCATCGAACGCAGCCCGTCCGGCGCGCGCGAGGACCGGCCGTCCCCCTCGGCCAGCCGCTCCGGCACCCCCACGTCCAAGGCCTCCCCACCCGCCAAGGACAGCGTCCGCGAGACCGGCCAGGTGGGCGGCACCCCCAGCCACACCCAGGGCACCGGCCAGCAGGCCCCCACGGACTCGCAGCCGGCCCCGCCGCCGACCACGAGCTCCGGCCCCACCTCCAGCGGCGGCGCCGGCTCCGGGAGCACCTCCAGCGGCGGCGCCGGCTCGGGGGCCCCCAGTGGCGGCACGGGAGACTCCGGCGGCAGCTCCTCCGGGGGCGTCATCGGCGGCCTGCTGGGCTGAGCCGAGACCGTATACGCGTCAGGGCGGTCACCGCATACTTCCGGTGACCGCCCTGACGCGTGTCCACCACACCCGCGTCGGCTCAGCGGCTCAGCGGCTCAGCGCGTCTGCGCGGCGAGCTCCTTGGCGGCCTCGGTCAGATCCTTCGCCGTGTCGATCGCCCGCCAGTACGCCCCCTGCGGCAGGGGGAAACCCGCCAGGCGCCGCTCCCGGGCCAGCCGCGGGAACGTCGTGCGCTCATGGTCACCGACGTCCGGCAGCAGGCCCGTGAACGCGGCCGAGAACACATACACACCCGCGTTGATGAGATACGGCGACGGCGGCGACTCGATGAAGTCCGTGATGTGCCCGAACGTGTCCGTCTCCACCGCGCCCCACGGAATCCGGGGCCGGGCCAGTGCCAGCGTCGCCGTCGCGTCACGCTCCGAGTGGAACGCCGCCATCTCGCGCAGTGAGAAGCGCGTCCAGATGTCACCGTTCGTCGCGTACCACGGCCGGTCCGGATGCGGCAGACTCGCCGCCGCGTACTTCAGACCGCCGCCGCGGCCCAGCGGCTCCGTCTCCACCACCGTCGTGACCCGCAGCGGCAGTTCGGCGCTCTTCAGCCACTCCTGGAGCACCTCGGCGAGATGGCCGCACGAGACCACGGCATCGGTCACGCCTTCCGCCGCCAGCCAGGCCAGCTGATGTCCGATGATCGGCACCCCCGTGCCTGGGATCTCCACCATCGGCTTGGGGCGGTCGTCGGTGTACGGGCGCAGCCGCGAGCCCTGGCCACCCGCCAGGATCACGGCCTGCGTCGGATACGTAGGCGTCTGCATGCCGTGAACCCTATGCGCACCGCCGGACACGACACGGACCGGACCCGCGTCCGCGGGCCCGGTCCGTCAACCGGTCCATGAATCGGTGCTGCCGACCGCCTACGCGGCCGCGCCTGGCCCCTCAGGCGGTCCCTCCGGTCCGGCAGCAGGCGCGGCCTCAATGGCCGAGCACCTGCTGCTGGACGCCCGTGGCGAAGGAGGTGTCGCAGACGGGGCGCGAGAACCGCTGCGCGCGCGTCGGCCCGTAGCGGTCCACGGCGGCACGGCCCAGGGCGCGGGCGATCGACATGCAGTGCTGGGCGAGCGACGGACGCGCCTCCACCTCGCGCTGAAGATGCGTGAGCGCGACGCCCGGGTCCGTCGTCTGCAGCTGGGTGAGCAGCTTGTCGCGGAGAACGTCCTGCGGCGCACGGGACTTGGCGCGTACCGAGACGTGCTCGGAGGAGACGGTGAGCACGTGCGACTCGGTCGCCTGGCCCGCCCACGGGACGCTGGACACCGCGAGGGTTCCTGAGAGCACCAGGACGACAGGCAGAACGAGGGCGAGAGTGCGGCCGATTCGGCGGGCTGTGTGGGTCACGCGAGCGAGCGTAGCGGCCAGTGATGGTTTGGGGACATTCCGTCACTCGCTCGGGGGATGGTTCGAGGCTGCTTTTCGAATCGGGTGTTGACGCACCGGGGTGAAATGCCGATGTACAGCCTGGACTTGGTCGCCTGCATGAAAAAGCCGGGCTCCGCACGTCCCGTGCGGAGCCCGGCTCTGTGCCACCGAGAGCGCGTCAGTCGCTCAGACGCTCGCCCGTCGACGTCGAGAAGACGTGGATCTCGCCCGTACGCGGCACGACGTGCAGCTCGCTGCCCTTGTCCGGCACGCTGCGGCCGCCGACCCGGACGACCAGGTCCTTGTGCTCGCCGCCGACGTGGGCGGAGCCGTACACATAGCCGTCGGCGCCGAGCTCCTCGACGACGTTCACCGACACGGCGAGGCCGGCCGGCGCGTCCTTGGAGAGCGTCGCGGTCTGCGCACCGCCGTGCTCGACGACGTCGAAGTGCTCCGGGCGGACACCGACCGTCACGGTCGTGTCGCCCTTGCCGGCGGCGGCCGACAGGGCCTCGCGGGACACCGGGACGACGCTGTTGCCGAACTTCACACCGCCGTCGGTGATCGGGACCTCGACCAGGTTCATGGCCGGGGAGCCGATGAAGCCGGCGACGAAGAGGTTGGCCGGGCGGTCGTACATGTTGCGCGGCGAGTCCACCTGCTGGAGCAGACCGTCCTTGAGCACCGCCACACGGTCGCCCATGGTCATGGCCTCGACCTGGTCGTGCGTGACGTACACCGTGGTGATGCCGAGACGGCGCTGCAGCGACGCGATCTGCGTACGCGTGGAGACACGGAGCTTGGCGTCGAGGTTCGACAGCGGCTCGTCCATGAGGAAGACCTGCGGCTCGCGCACGATGGCCCGGCCCATGGCGACACGCTGACGCTGACCACCGGAGAGCGCCTTCGGCTTGCGGTCCAGGTACTCGGTGAGGTCGAGGATCTTCGCGGCCTCTTCGACCTTCTTGCGGATCTCGCTCTTGTTCACGCCCGCGATCTTGAGCGCGAAGCCCATGTTGTCGGCGACGCTCATGTGCGGGTAGAGCGCGTAGTTCTGGAACACCATGGCGATGTCCCGGTCCTTGGGCGGCAGGTGAGTGACGTCGCGCTCACCGATCCGGATGGACCCGCCGTTGACGTCTTCGAGCCCGGCGAGCATGCGCAGGGAGGTGGACTTGCCGCAGCCGGAGGGGCCGACGAGGACGAGGAACTCGCCGTCCTCGGTCTGGATGTCGAGCTGGTCGACGGCGGGCTTGTCGGAACCCGGATAGATCCGGGTCGCCTTGTCGAACGTGACAGTAGCCATGGTGAATGGCTCCCTTCACCGGCAGGAACGTGCCGGACGATCCGTTGTAGAGGGAGTGGTCCAGTCCACCCATGGGTGGACTTGCGGTGACGCTACCTGGCGATGTCGGATCTGTCAGCAGTCGGTGGCCGACGAAATTTTCAAAGGACCCCTCCCTGCTGTCCGGTCGGAACAGCACTTGAGCCCGTTCAGCGACCGTGTGACTGGTCGGTTACGCGAGGGGCAAACCTCTTGGCCGGTGATTCACGGCTCTGTGTAGAGTGGTGACGCCTTCACGCGCGGGTGACCCTGCGTGACGCTGCCTCCTTAGCTCAGTTGGCCAGAGCAACGCACTTGTAATGCGTAGGTCGTCGGTTCGAATCCGACAGGGGGCTCCACCGAACACGTGTCCCGGGCTTCTCAGGTCCGGGACACGTTCGTTTTGCGGGTGCGTATCGGCGGCAGCGGGAGCAGGGGGGCGGCCGGGGGCCGCCCGGTCCGGGGGCGTCAATGGCGGCCCGAGATCTTGTCCGCCAGTGCCGCCAGGCGATGCGTCGTAGCCGTGTGGGTGGTGGATTCGCGGCGGTCTGCCGCGCGGTAGGCCGCGTAGAGGGTGTGGACGCCCAGCCAGCGCAGGGGTTCGGGTTCCCAGTTGCGGACCTTGTGGTTCACCCAGGGAAGGGTCGTCAGGCCGGTCGGGCCGGACTGGCCGGAGTCCTGTTGGATCAGGTCACGCAGGGTACGGGCGGCGAGGTTGGCGGTGGCGACGCCGGAGCCGACGTAGCCGCCGGCCCAGCCGAGGCCGGTGGAGCGGTCGAGGGTGACGGTGGCGCACCAGTTGCGGGGGACACCGAGGACGCCGGACCAGGCGTGGGCGATGCCGGTGCCGGCGAGTTGGGGGAAGAAGCGGATGAGGATCTCGCGGAGGGCTTCGATGGTGGCGGGCTGGGTGCGGCCGTCATGGTCGGTGCGGGAGCCGTAGCGGTAGGGGACGCCCCGGCCGCCGATGGCGATGCGGTCGTCGGCGGTGCGCTGGGCGTACATGTAGGCGTGGGCCATGTCGCCGAGGGTTTCGCGTCCTGACCAGCCGATCTGGGACCAGAGGTGCTCGGGGAGGGGGTCCGTGACGATCATGGAGGAGTTCATGGGGAGCCAGGTGCGGCGGCGGCCCTTGAGCGAGGCGGTGAAGCCTTCGGTGCAGCGCAGGATGTAGGGGGCGCGGACCGTGCCGTAGGGGGTGACGGCGTGCTTGGGTCTGATCTCGGTGACCGGGGTGGACTCGTGGATGGTGACGCCGAGCGCCTCGACGGCGGCGGCGAGGCCCTTGACCAGCTTGCCGGGGTGGAGGCGGGCGCCGTGGGGAGTCCAGCTGGAGGCGACGGCGCCGGTGACGTGGATGCGTTCGGCGGTCTCGCGGGCGCCGAGGAGGAGGCGGTCCTTCTCGCCGAAGGCGATGTCGACGGAGTGGAAGGCTTTGAGCCGGGCGAGTTGGGCCGGGGTGTGGGCGATTTCGAGGACGCCGCCCTTGTGGATGTCGGCGTCGATGGCCTCCGCGTCGGCGGTGCGGATGACTTCGTCGACGGTCTCGTTCATGGCCTGTTGGAGGCGGACGGCGGCGTCGTGGCCGTGGAGGCGGGCGTAGCGGTCGCGTCCGGCGATGCCGTTGTAGAGCCAGCCGCCGTTGCGTCCGGAGGCGCCGTAGCCGCAGAACGCGGCTTCCAGGACGGTGATGTTGAGGAAGGGGACGGCCTTTTTGAGGTAGTACGCGGTCCACAGGCCGGTGTATCCGCCGCCGACGATGCAGATGTCGGCCGTGGTGTCGCCGGGCAGGGGTTCGCGAGGGGTGGGGATGCCGTCCTGTGCGTACCAGAACGATATGCCGCCGTTGACGGTGCTCATGTCGATTGCTGCTTCCCTGCCGGTGGACGCGTTCGTGTGGCGGAATTTACTGCTCCGGGCAGGGATTCGCGACGTACGGTCGCGGCCTGATCGACATTCCGATGAGCTGGTCGCCTCGCTGCTGCCGTACGGGGAGGAGTCGGGGCGGCGCTGGTGGAGGTGTTTGCGTGCCCATCGCTCGGACGCCGCCGGCACGGCAGGCGGGCGTCGGGGCAGGCTGTGCGCATGATTCGTACTGCTACGCCTGATGACGTGCCCGTGATCCACGAGATGGTGCGGGAACTCGCCCAATACGAGAAGGCTCTGCACGAGGCGAACGCGACCGAGGGGCAGTTGCGTGAGGCTCTGTTCGGGGAGCGGCCGGCCGCGTTCGCGCACATAGCGCAGACGGATGCCGGTGAGGTGGCCGGGTTCGCGTTGTGGTTCTTGAACTTCTCGACGTGGCGCGGGGTGCACGGGATCTATCTGGAGGATCTGTATGTGCGGCCGCAGTTGCGTGGTGGGGGCCATGGGAAGGCGTTGCTGACGGAGTTGGCGCGGATCTGTGTGGCGCGTGGCTACGAGCGTCTCGAGTGGTCGGTGCTGAATTGGAACGAGCCGTCGATCCGGTTCTACGAGTCGCTGGGTGCGAAGCCGCAGGACGAGTGGACGGTGTACCGGCTGACGGACGGGGCGCTGGCGACGCTGGGGTCGTAGGGCCCGGGGCCGGTGCGGGGGCGGTCTCCGGGCCCGTGGGGGTCAGGGGACGAGGACGACCTTGCCGATGGTGCCGCGGGTTTCGAGCGCGCGGTGGGCGGCGGCGGCCCGGTCGAGGGGGAAGCGGGTGACGGCGGGTCGCAGTCGGCCGGCGGCGGCTTCGGCGAGGGCGCGGGTCTCGAGTGCGCGCAGACCGCCGGCCCTGCCGAGCATGGCGGGGCCGAGGACGCTTTCCGAGGTGATGCCGCGTGCGGTGAGTTCGTCGTCGGTGAAGACGGGCGTGGCGTCCCCGAGGCCCTGGCTGGACCAGCCGAAGACGATGTGCCGTCCGCCCTTGCCGAGGAATGCGGCGGCGGTGCGGGCGGTGTCTCCGCCGACGGAGTCGTAGAGGACGGTGGCGCGGGCGTCGCCGAGGTGGGCACGGACGGTTTCGGGCCAGTCGGTGCGCAGGTAGTCGACGGCGAGGTCGGCGCCGTTCGCGAGGACGCGTGCGGTTTTGTCGGGGCCGCCGGCGAGGCCGATGACGGCGGCGCCGGCGTTCTTGGCGTATTGGACGATCAGGGTGCCGATGCCGCCGGCGGCGGCGGGGACGATGACGGTGTCGTGGGGGCCGAGGTCGGTGAACTGGAGGATGCCGAGGGCGGTGCGGCCGGTGCCGATCATGGCGACGGCCTCGGGCTCACCCAGGTCGTCGGGGATCGCGTGGAGGCGGTCGGCGTCGGTGACGGCGAGTTCGGCGTAGCCCCCGGGGTTCATGCCGAGGTGGGCGACGACGCGCTTGCCGAGCCAGGTGGCGTCGGTGCCTTCGCCGATCCGGTCGACGGTTCCGGCGACCTCGCGACCGGGCACGGTGGGCAGTTCGACGGGGGCGGTGTAGGGGCCCGGCATGCCCTGGCGCAGGGCCGCGTCGAGGAGGTGCACGCCGGCGGCGGCGACGGCGATCCGTACCTGGCCGGGACCGGGTACGGGGTCGGCGACGCTCTCGTGGGTGAGGTTCTCGGCGGGGCCGAAGGCGTGGAGGCGTACGGCGTGCATGGTGGGCTCCCTCGTTGTCGGTTTCGGGGCCCACTCTTCAACCTCAATTTTGCTTGAGGTCAAGAGGCGTCCGGGTGTCTGCGCACCGGCCGGCGCGCAGGGCGAGGGAGGCGGCTTCGAGGCCGCTGTTGAATGACACCTCGCTCAGGAGTCCGGGGGCGGCCACCTGGTCGCCGGCGAGGTAGACGCCGTCGCCCCGGTCGATGGCGGGCCGGTCGCGCCAGCTGGTGCCGGGCAGGTCGACGGCGCCGGTACGGCCGCCTGCCAGCGCCTCGCGGCGCCAGGTGGTGCGGTCGCGCCAGCCGGGGAAGCCGAGGTCGAGGAGGGCGTCGGCGTGGGCGGCGCCGTCGGCCTTGGACGCCTCGGGGCCGATGGGCAGTTGGGCCTGGATGAGCGACTGCCCCTCGGGGGCGAGGGAGGGGTCCTGGGCGGTGAAGCGCTCCAGCCAACCGGGGGCGTCGAGGTCGGAGACGACGAACGGGTCGCGGCGGCAGGTGCGCAGCGCCACGTCGACGAGCGTGGTGCGGCCGCTGGTCCAGCGCAGCGTGTCGTCGCCGAGGAGCCGTCGCGCGGCGTCGAGGGAGGTGGCGACGATGACGGGGCCGTGGCGCTCGGGCAGCTCGTCGACGCGGGAGGTGGTCTCGATGCGTACACCGAGGTCCCAGGCGCGGGCGGCCATGCGGTCGATGACCTGGCCCCAGCCGCCGCGCGGGTAGTGGGCCTCCGGTGGCAGGGCGGTGGCGCGGCGGAGCCGTTCCTGGACGAAGGCGGCGGAGAGCGAGCCGGGGTCGTGGTGGAAGAGGGCGACGCCCATGAAGTGGGCGGCGGCGCGCGCTCCGGTCTCGCCGGCGACACCGGTGGCCCAGGTCAGGAAGTCGGTGTCGACGGGCGCCTCTTCGGCGGGGCGGCGGGCGATCTTCAGCAGGGCGAGCGGGGGCATCCTGCGCAGTTCGCCGCCGCTGCGGAAGCGGAAGCGGGTGCCTTCGCGGGGCGGGAGGGCGGCCATGGGACCGAGCAGGCCGCGCTGCTTCAGCCAGGTCCGGTGGGGGCCGCGGTGGTAGAGGGCGTGCGGGCCGTCGTTGGTCCGGTAGGGGCCTTCCGCGGTGCGGGCCCGGCCGCCGAGCGTGTGGTGCGCCTCGTACAGGAGCACGCGGGCACCGGACTCGGCGGCGGTGATGGCAGCGGTGAGGCCGGCGAATCCGCCGCCGACGACCGTGATCTCCTGCATTGCTGTCTCTCCCTCGGTGGCTGGGTGCCTTCTCACCGATAGGACAGATCAGGTGCGGCGATGTGTGACATCGGGCGGGCCCGAGGGGCGCTGTCAGTGGCGCACATCACCATGAAGACCATGGCGAAGGCGCGTGGGGGCGTGGCGCGGCTCACGGGTGCGGTGATCGACGCGGCGCAACCGCTGGATCCGGCACCGGCGTTCGCGGTGCGGATCGGCGTGCGGTGGCGGAGCAGGGGGCTGTACCCCGGGGCTACTGGGCGCGGGGGAAGCGGGACTGGAGGTCCCAGATCGCGGGATTGTCGGCGAGACCCTCGTGCATGTCGGTCAGGTCGGCGATCAGGTCGTGGAGGAAGTCGCGGGCCTCGCGGCGCAGTTCGGCGTGGCTGAAGGTGAGGGGCGGCTCGTCGCCCGGCATCCAGTCCGCCTCGACGTCGACCCAGCCGAAGCGCCGCTCGAAGAGCATGCGGTCGCTGGACTCGGTGAAGTCGAGCTCGGCGTGCTGGGGCCGTGCGGCGCGGCTGCCGAGCGGGTCGCGGTCGAGCTGCTCGACGATGTCGCACAGTGCCCACGCGAAATCGAGGACCGGCACCCATCCCCAGGCTGTGGACACTTCCCGGTCCGCCTTGGTGTCGGCGAGGTACACGTCGCCGCAGAACAGGTCGTGGCGCAGCGCGTGGACGTCCGCGTGCCGGTAGTCGGTCTGCGGGGGGTCGGGGAAGCGGCGCGAGAGGGAGTAGCCGATGTCGAGCACGTAAGTGATGGTGTCATGCCTGGGAGCCCGCCTCAGCCGGTGCGGGAACGGGTCCCCGGCGGGCGCGGATCGGTTCAGGGGAAACGGATCGGTTCAGGGGAAACGGTTCCGGTGGGCGGGGATCGGTCCCTGGGGAATGGGTCTCCGGTGGGCGGGGACCGTCCGCGGGGGAACGGTTCCGGTGGGCGGGAGGATCCCCACCGAGGGCCGTGCACCCTCCGCGCCGTACGGAAAGAGGCCGGCGCTCACGGCAGAAGCCGCTGCTCCTTCGCCACCGCGACCGCGCCCGCCCGCGTGTCCACGCCGAGTTTGGCGTAGATACGGCCCAGGTGCGTCTTCACCGTCGCCTCGCTGATGAACAGCGCGCGGGCGATCTCGCGGTTGCCGAGGCCGCGGGCGAGCTGGCCCAGGATGTCCCGTTCCCGTTCGGTCAGGGTCGGCCCGGCCGCGCCCCGCATCCGGTCCATGACGCGGCCCGCGACCGGTGCGGACAGCGCGGTGCGGCCCTCGGCCGCCGCCCGGATCGCGGCGAACAGCTCCTCGGGCCGTTCCGCCTTGAGGAGGTAGCCGGTCGCTCCGGCCTCGATGGCGCGGGTGATGTCCGCGTCCGTGTCGTACGTCGTCAGCACGAGCACATGCACGTCCGGCGACGCGATGCGCCGCGTCGCCTCCACCCCGTCGATGCCCGCACCGAGCTGGAGGTCCATCAGAACCACGTCCGGTGTCAGCTTGGCGGCCATGGCCACCGCCTCCTCGCCGCTGCCCGCCTCGCCGACGACCTCGATGTCGCTCTCGCTCCCGAGCAGGGCGAGCAGCCCCGCCCGTACGACCGCGTGGTCGTCGCAGAGCAGGATCCGTACGGTCATGACACCTCCAGGGGGATCGCCGCCGAGAGCACCGTGCCCTCGTCCGGCGCCGACTCGACGGTCAGGGTGCCGCCGAGCTGCCGCACCCGCGCCCGCATCGCGGGCAGGCCGTGGCCGCGTACGCCGGGTTCGGTGTCGTACGGTGCCGAGCCGGGCGGGCTCTGGCCGGGGTCGAAGCCGCGGCCGTCGTCGGCGACGTCGAGCACGACCTGGTCGTCCAGGTACGTCAGGGTCACCGCGGCGGTGGTGGCGCCGGCGTGCTCCCGCACGTTCGCCAGTGCGCCCTGGGCGATGCGTACGAGCGCGGACTGGACGCGGTCCGGCAGTGCGACCGGTGTGCCGTCGACCCGGAAGCCCGCGGACTCGCGGGCCGCGACGGTGCGCAGCGCCTCCTCCAGGCTGCCGCCCTCGGCGAGGTCGGCGGGCGCCAGGTCGTGCACGAAGCGGCGGGCCTCGGCGAGGTTGTGCTCGGCGATCGACCCGGCGGTACGGACATGGCGGCGTGCGGCCTGCGGGTCGGTGTCCCAGGTGCGGTCGGCGGCCTGGAGGAGCATCTGCTGACTGGAGAGGCCCTGGGCGAGGGTGTCGTGGATCTCCATGGCGAGGCGCTGGCGTTCGGCGAGGGTGCCCTCCCGGCGTTCGGTGGCGGCCAGTTCGCGGCGGGTCCTGATCAGGTCCTCGATGAGGGCGCGCTGGCGGGTCACGAGGCGTTCGGCGTGGACGAACACGGCGGTGGCGATCGCGGCGACGGCGGGCGGGGCGATGACCAGGTTGGGGTCGAACCCCCCGTGCGAGAGCTGGACCTGCGCCGTGACGACGAAGACGGTGAGCAGGACGACGAGCCCGATCGCGGCCCGCATCGGCAGCGTGCGCAGGCCGGTGTAGAACAGCGGCACCGCGCACCAGGCGAAGCTGGGCGCGAGGACGACGAGCACCGTCCACACGGTGACGACGGTGAACAGCCACGGCCGCACGAACCGGCGGGGAGTGGCGCGCGGCCCGAAGACCGGCCCGAGGACGTAGAGCAGGGTCAGCGCGGCCGACAGGCCGATGATCCACGGGGAGCGGATCTCCCAGGGGTGGCGCAGCAGGTAGCGGGCGAGTGACGCGCCGAGCAGCAGGAAGAACGCGGCGTGCATGACCCGCGCCAGCCATCGGGCATCGGGGTCCTGCTCGTGCACGGCTCGCTCCTCGCGGGGTCTCACCAGGGCCGGGGCCTGGCTGTGGGCATGGGCACAGGCATCCATCGTGACCCGGGCGGACCAGGGTGGCATCAGCCGATCGGTCGACACGCCCGTCGTCCGTCGGGGGTCACAGGCGCAGCCGGACCGCGGACCGTCCGGGGCGGGTGGCGGCCGGAGGATCGATGGCAGAGCGCAATGCCGCCCCAGGGCCTCCCGGCCCCGGGGCCCCTCGAACCCCGCAACCTCTCACCCCCGGACCTCTCAAGGAGCCATCCCGTGAAGAAGACTCTCATCGGTGCCGCCACCGCCGCCGTCGTCGCCGCCGGTACGTTCGGCGCGGTCTCCGCCGGCGCGTCCACCCCGGCCGCCGAGGCGAGGGCCGCCGTCGCCGCCGACGCCTCGGACCGCAACCTGCAGCAGTCCACGCACCTGACCGTCGAGGCCGCCACGAAGGCGGCGCAGGCGACGCTGAAGGCCGCCGAGAAGGAGAACCAGCGCGTCACGGTCGCCGTCGTCGACCGCAACGGCAACACGATCGTCACCCTGCGCGGCGACGGCGCGGGCCCGCAGTCGTACGAGTCCGCCGAGAAGAAGGCGTACACCGCCGTGTCCTGGAACGCGCCGACCTCCGAGCTGGTCAAGCGCCTGGAACAGGCCCCGAACCTGAAGGACATCCCGGGCACGCTGTTCCTCGCGGGCGGTGCCCCCGTCACCGCGGGCGGCGCCCCGATCGCGGGCATCGGGGTGGCGGGTGCGCCGAGCGGCGCCCTGGACGAGAAGTTCGCGCAGGCGGGCGTCGCGGCACTGGGCAACTGACGCGAGGGCGGCGGCGACCGTGGCCGCCATCGCTACCGTCCCCGTCCCCGTCCCCGTCCCCGTCCCCGTCCCCGTCCCCGTCACCGTCACCGCGACCGCGACCGTGGCCGGGCGGCGGTCGCTGACGGAGCACCGATGGTGCCGGATACCGGCACCGTCGGCGTCGCGGACACGACCTAGGATCATGGAGTGGACGCGCGCGCACACCTCCGCCCCCTTGCCGCCCTCGTCGCTCTGGTCCTCACGGGCTGCACGGCCGGTGGCGCGGGGGTGCACGGCGAGCCCGGAGCGGCAGGGCTGCGCGACCCGTACTTCCCCAAGCTCGGCAACGGCGGCTACGACGTCCAGCACTACGACCTGACCCTTGACTACGACCCGGCCACCGGCCGCCTCGCCGGCACGGCCGAGCTCACCGCCCGTGCCACGCAGGACCTGAGCGCCTTCCACCTCGACCTGCGCGGCCTGACGGTCGAGAGCGCCACGGTGGACGGGCAGCGGGCGGCGGCGAACCGGGCCGGGGACGAACTGACCGTGCGGCCGCGCCGGGACATCGACGACGGCTCCCGCTTCGTCACGGTCATCCGCTACTCCGGCGTCCCCCAGGCCGTCAGCGACTCCGACGACGCGCGCGAGGGCTGGCTGAGGACATCGGCCGGCGCGCTCGCCGTGGGCGAGCCGTCCGGCTCCATGGCGTGGTTCCCCGGCAACCACCACCCGGCCGACAAGGCCACCTACGACATCGCGATCACCGTGCCCGAGGGTGTCGCGGCGGTCGCCAACGGCGCACGGACCGGCGAACGGACCAGCGACGGGCGCACCACCCACTCCTGGCGCTCGGCCGAGCCGATGGCGAGCTATCTGGCGACCCTCGCCGTGGGCGACCTGCGCGTGACGACGTCGCGCACGGCCGCCGGGCTGCCGGTCGTCACTGCCGTCGACCCGAAGGCGGCCGAGGCGAGCGCGGACCTTCTCGGCGAACTCCCCGACTACCTGGACTGGTGCATCGGGTACTTCGGTCCGTACCCGTTCGCCTCGGCCGGTGCGATCGTCGTGCCGAGCGAGCGGATCGGCTACGCGCTGGAGACCCAGACCAGGCCGGTCTTCCCGCTGGACCAGTTCGACGAGTTGACCCTGGTGCACGAGCTGGCGCACCAGTGGTTCGGCAACTCCGTCTCGCCCGAGTCGTGGCAGGACGTCTGGCTCAACGAGAGCTTCGCGACGTACGCGGAGTGGATGTGGCAGGAGGACTTCGAGGACGTCCCGGTCGAGGACAGCTTCGAGAAGGCGTACGAGAACGATGAGAACTGGACCTTCCCGCCCGCCGAACCGCCCGGCCCGGCGGACCTGTTCGCGTCGCCGGTGTACCAGCGCGGCGCGATGGTCCTGCACCAGGTGCGCACGGCGGTCGGTGACGACGCGTTCTTCCGGATCGTGCGCGGCTGGGCGTCGGAGCACCGCCACGGCAACGCCTCCACCGCCGACTTCACCGCGTACGCGGAGGAGGAGTCGGGCAAGGACCTCACCGGGGTGTGGGACGTATGGCTGTACGGGGACGGGCGGCCGGTCAGGCCCTGAAGGACGGACCCGGTGTACGGCGGATCGGCTGCGCGGAAGTCCGGCTGCGGGGAGGACCGGGTGTACGGCGGATCGGCTGCGGGGAGGACCGGGTGTACGGCGGACCGGTTGCGCGGAGGACGGCGTGTACGGCGGACCGCGTGTACGGAGTCCCGGGGAACGGAAAGGCCCCGGCGCCGAAGCGGCCGGGGGCCTCGTCGTTCAGGCGGTCGGATCGGTCAGAGGTTGACGCCGAAGTCGCGGGCGATGCCCTCGAGGCCCGAGGCGTAACCCTGGCCGACCGCGCGGAACTTCCACTCCGCGCCGTTGCGGTACAGCTCGCCGAAGACCATGGCGGTCTCGACGGCGGCGTCCTCGCTCAGGTCGTAGCGGGCGATCTCGGCGCCGCCGGCCTGGTTGATGATGCGGATGTACGCGTTGCGCACCTGGCCGAAGTTCTGCGCGCGCGAGACCGCGTCGTAGATGGAGACCGGGAAGACGATCTTGTCGACGTCGGCCGGCAGGCCCGCCAGGTTGACGTTGATCTGCTCGTCGTCGCCGCCGCCCTCGCCGGTGCGGTTGTCACCGGTGTGGACGATGGTCTGGTCCGGCGTCGACTTGTTGTTGAAGAAGACGAAGTGGGCGTCGGAGGCGACCTTCCCCGCGGCGTCGACCCCGATGGCGGAGGCGTCGAGGTCGAAGTCCGTGCCGGTGGTGGTGCGGACGTCCCAGCCGAGGCCGACCGTGACGGCGGTCAGGCCCGGTGCCTCCTTGGTGAGCGAGACGTTGCCGCCCTTGGACAGGCTTACTGCCATTGGGAAGTCCCCTTCGTTTCGAGTGTGCGGGCTTCGAGTCCTTGCGAAGCTACCGTCATCGGTCATAACGCGGGCAGGGGACCTGCAGGTTCCACCCACGGAAGAAAAGCCGGGAACGCCGCGAAAGCCGGGGGAACGCCGAGAGCGCGGGGAAAAGCGGATGACGGATTCCGCCGGGACGCGGGACCATGGGTGTCATGTCCGGGCCCTACATCATCCGTGGTTCGGTCTCCCTGCCGGAGGCCGAGCTCCTGTGGCGTTTCTCGCGGTCCTCGGGGCCTGGCGGCCAGCACGTCAACACCAGTGACTCGCAGGTCGAGTTGCGGTTCGACCTGGCGAAGACCGAGGCGCTGCCGCCGGTGTGGAAGGAGCGCGCACTGGAGCGACTCGCGGGCCGTCTGGTGGGCGGTGTGATCGCCGTACGCGCTTCGGAGCACCGCTCTCAGTGGCGTAACCGCGAGACGGCGGCGGTGCGGCTGGCCGCGCTGCTGGCGGAGGCGACGGCGCCTCCGCCGAGGCCGCGACGTGCGACGAAGATTCCGCGGGGCCTCAACGAGCGACGGCTGCGCCAGAAGAAGCAGCGCGCGGAGACGAAGCGGGGGCGCTCGGGCCGCGACTGGTCCTGACGGGGCGCCGCGCCTTCTCGGGGACTCGCCCTTGGGCTCCGCGCCTCAAGGTCCCCCTATGGCCTGGCGGCCGTCGGAGGTGCCCCCAGCGGGGCCCCGCGCCGGGCGTCCCCACGGCCACCCGTCCCCACGGCCACCCGCCCCCACGGCCACCCGCCCCCGCCGTCAGCTCAAGTGCCGGTAGCGTCCCTTGAAGTACGTCAGGGGTCCCGTCTCGGTGCTCGGCAGGCTCACCTTCAGGACGCGGCCGATCACCAGCGTGTGGTCGCCCGCCTCGACCCGCTGTTCCGTGCGGCACTCCAGCGTCGCGAGCGCTCCCGTGATCAGCGGTGCCCCGCACACCTCGCCCCGTTCGTACGGCAGGTCCTCGAACAGCAGCCGGTCGCTGACCCGGCCCTTCATCGCGAAGCGGCCCGCCACCTGGCGCTGGGTCTCGGAGAGCAGAGAGACGCCCCACACGGGCTGTTCCGCCAGCAGGTCGTCCATGCGGGAGTCCGTGCGCAGACTCACCATCACCAGCGGCGGGTCCAGCGAGACCGACATGAACGCCGTCGCGGTCATGCCGACGTCCTCGCCGCGCGGGCCGTCGTCGGGGTCATGGGCGGTGACCAGCACCACGCCCGCCGCCAGGCGGGACATGGCGGCGCGGAACTCCTCGTTGCTCACCCCCTCAGCATGGGGGATGGCAGGGGCCGTGGTTGCGGGGGTCGTCCGGAGCACACCCGGAACGCTAGTCTCGGCCGTCCCGCGCCCGCATCGGGCCAGGGAACCAGCCGGGGCCTAGGTCCATGGGCGGTCCCCGGGGGCGGAGCCCCGAAATGGTTTTGTGTTCAAGAAAGCGACGGTGTTTCGGTGGCGGACCCATTCGACCCTTCATCACCTGATGTGACTTGAGTCACAGAGCGCGGTATTTGTTGACCCTGTGTACCGGCGGGGCAGCTCGCTGTGATTCAGTGGCCGGGATACCGCAACAAGTACGCCGAATCAGAAGCCTGGAGTTTGCTGTCGAAGTCTCGGGGAGAGCGAGCAATGGAGACCGAGTCGGAGCCCTACGTCCGTCTTGCGACCCTGCGGCAGCTGCACCGGGTGGTCGCGGACCTCAACACGGCCCGCAGCCTGGCCGACACCCTGCAGACCGTTGCGGACGGCGTCGTGGCCGGACTCGGATACGAGCTGGCATGCGTCAATCTCGTTCGCCCCGACGGTGACCTGGTCGTCGCCGCGTTCGCCGGCAGTGCCGCCGCCGAGGCCCTGATCACCGGCCGCGTCGGCTCCCGCGAGTCCTGGGAGCGGCGGCTGTCGATGGGCGAGGCGTGGGGCGAGCTCCGTTTCATCCCGCACACCGAGGGCTGGGTCCTGATCGAGGACGACGTCCCCCAGTGGCACACCGAGGGCCCGGATCCCCGCTTCGAGGACGAGTGGCACCCCCAGGACCGGCTCTACGCGCCCATGTACGCGTCGGGCGGCGGGCGCGAGCTGCTCGGCGTGATCTCCGTGGACCGGCCGCGCAACGGGCGAAAGCCTGGCCCCTGGGGCCAGGAGGCCCTCCAGATGTACGCGTCGCAGGCCGCGATCGCGATCAGCAACGCCCGGCTGCGCGCCAACATGCAGCGCGCCCTGGTGCGCCTCGAACGCGAGCAGCAGGCACTGCGCGCCAGTGAGGAATCCTTCCGCCAGGCGTTCGAGTACGCGCCGAGCGGGATGGCCATCGCCGAGATGGGCGGCGACCAGCACGGGCGGCTGCTGCGGACGAACGACGCCCTGTGCCGGCTGCTCGGCCGGCCCGCCTCCGCGATGCGGCGCTACTCCTTCGCCGACCTCGTCCACCCCGAGGACGTCGGCACCCTGCTGCGGACGTCCGCCGAGGGCGGCCGCGCCGAGCTGAGACTGGGCCGCAGGGACGGCACGTATGTATGGGTGTCGCTGCGCAACTCGGTGGTCGCCGACACCGCCGACGGGCCGCGCTTCCTGCTCACCCATGTCGAGGACATCGAGGACCGCAAGCGCCACGAGCTCCAGCTCGCGCACCGCGCCTCGCACGACGCGCTCACCGGACTGCCGAACAGCGCCGAACTGCGGGCGCGTCTGAGCGCCCGGCTGTGCGAGCGGCCGCACGCGGCGTACGCGAGTGACATCGAGTCGCTGGACGCGGCGTACGACGGCGGCTTCGGTACGGACGGCTTCGCCTTCGGCGCGGTCGGCGGTCGGC
The DNA here is from genome assembly GCF_018614575.1 of Streptomyces sp. ISL-10. GTDB lineage: Bacteria > Actinomycetota > Actinomycetes > Streptomycetales > Streptomycetaceae > Streptomyces. The sequence continues at coordinate 175,009 of NZ_JAGGOJ010000005.1, read as the reverse complement.
CGTACGACCACCATGTGCACACGATCGCCCCGGACGACGAGATAGACGACGGCACCAAGGGACTCGCGGTGCTCTTCTGCGACCTGGACGGCTTCAAGTCGATCAACGACCGGTTCGGGCACCAGACCGGCGACGCGGTGCTGGTCGAGGTCGCGCGCCGGCTCACCACCGGCGTACGGGACGGGGACACGGTGGCGCGGCTCGGCGGCGACGAGTTCGTGGTGCTCGCCGACGGCCTCGGCGCGGCGGACGCCGCGGACCTGGCCGTACGTCTGCGGAACGCGATCATCCTGCCGATCCGGGTCGGCGGTCGCGGGGTCCGGGTGGGTGCGAGCTTCGGAATCGGCTGGGCGAGCTGCGGGATGTCCGTGGAGGAGGTTCTGCAATCCGCCGACCAGCGCATGTACGTGGAGAAGCGCTCCCGGGCCAAAGTGCACCGCCGGGCCGGATGAGGCGCAGACCACCCTTTGGGGTCACCGCGACCGGGTAGGCTCGCCGCGTCGGCGATGTGCTGACGAGATGGTGAGGAGTGACCGGTATGACGGCCGCGAACAACGGCGCGAGCACGCCCGAGGACGACGACCCGTTCGGCTACCTGTACGAGGACGGGCAGGCCGCGGGCGCCACCCCGCCCGGGCAGGGTCGCGGCTACGGCTACCCCGGTCCGGCCCCACAGCCGGGTGTCCCCCGGACCTCGTACAACCAGGTTCGCACGGTCGGCGAGCGCCGCCAGTACGCCCAGCCTCCCCAGCCGTTCCCGCAGCAGCAGGGGTACGGCCAGCAGCCGACCGCCGCGTACGCGGCACCGGAGACGTATCCCGGTGGCGCGCAGACCCGGCAGGGCCCGGTGGTGCCCGCGCAGGGCCGCGGCCGGGGCCCCAACACCAGGGGACTGCTCATCGGCGCGATCGCGGTCGTCGCGGTCGTCGTGATCGGCATCGGTGCGGCGCTGATGACGAGCGGCGACGACAAGAACGAGGCGGGCGGCTCCGGCGCGAGCTCGGGCCCGACGGCGGCCGACTCGGTGAAGCCGAGCGAGGAGCCGACGGAGAAGCCCGAGGAGCCGGTCGAGCTCCCGAAGCAGGACGCGGCGACGCTGAAGCTGGGCGGCCCCGCGAGCGCGGCCAACACCGTGCCGGGGGCCAAGGGCACCAACGGCGGCTATGTGATGTTCAACGGCGAGGGCGGCTCGGCGAGCTGGTCCGTCGAGGTGCCCGAGGCGGGCCCCTACACGATGTACATCACCTACAGCGTGCCGGGGAAGGACGCCAAGACCACGCTGACGATCAACAGCGGTCAGCCGCGCGAGATCAACATGGCGAACTTCGCGCACGCCGAGGAGGGCAACTGGGAGAAGGGCTGGACCAACACCTACTCCTACGTGAACCTCGAAAAGGGCAAGAACGACCTGAAGATCTCCTGCGAGCCGGGCAACCAGTGCGAGGCGTACCTCGACCAGGTCTGGCTGGAGGCCGGCCAGAAGCAGGGCTGATTCCCCGGGATCCGCACCGCGTCCCGGTCACCGCGTCACGGTGACCGGGACGCGGTGCGTTCCCGGGCGACGCGGGCGACGGGGGGTGCGTTCCCGGGCGACGCAAGCGGCTCACGGGGTCGACGCGGGCGGCTCACGGGGTGGCGGCGGTTCACCGGGCCGCGGCGATGTCCGTCGGATGCGAGCTCGTCAGGGCGAGATGTCCGACACCGCGATCTGCGGCAGGAGCTTGTCGTACGCGACGGCGTCGTACTCGCCCGCCGTCGGGGCCAGCACCGTCGCCGCCGACAGTGCGACGGCACGGGCCAGGCGCTCCGGCCAGCGGAGCCCTTCGACCAGGCCCGACAGCAGGCCGGCCACCGCCGAGTCGCCCGCGCCGGTCGGATTGCCCCTGACGGCCGTGGGTGGCGACGCCTGCCAGGTGCCGTCGGGCGTCGCCGCGACCAGCCCGTCGGGACCGAGCGAGCCGACGACCGCGTGGGCGCCGCGGCGGCGGGCGTCGCGGGTGGCGCGCAGCGGCTCGCGAGAGCCGGTGAGCTGGGCGAGCTCGTCGGCGTTGGGCTTGATCAGGTCGGGGCGGGCGGCGATGCCCCGGCGCAGGGGTTCGCCGCTGGTGTCGAGAAGGACGGGCACGCCGGCGGCCCGGGTGCGGCGGACCAGGTCGGCGTAGGCGCCGACATGGATGCCGGGCGGAAGGCTGCCGCAGAGCGCGACCGCTTCGGCGCCGGTGAGGAGGGAGTCGTAGGCGGTGAGGAACGCGGTCCATTCCTCGGGCGTGACGGTGGGGCCCGGCTCGTTGAGCTGGGTGGTGTCGCCGCTGGTGCCGTCGACCACGGCGATGGTGCGGCGGGTGGTCCCGGCGATGGTGACGAGCGCGTCACGCGGGGCGAGTGGGGCGAGCATCTCACGCAGCACGGCCCCGGTGTGCCCGCCGGCGAAGCCGGTGACGACGGTCTCGTGGCCGAGGGCGCACAGCACGCGGGCGACGTTGATCCCCTTGCCGCCGGGGCGTTCGCGCACCTCACCGACCCGGTGGGTGGCGTGCGGGGTCAGCTCGGGCACCTGGTAGGTGATGTCGACGGCGGCGTTGAGCGTGACCGTGAGGATCACTCGTCTACACCCCCGAGAGAACGCGTGTGCTGCTCGTACGGGTCCTGATCATGCCAAACAGAAGGCGGTTGGCCCAAGGCCCGGGGCCAACCGCCTGAGGCCGAGGGCGTCCCTGGTCAGCCACGACCGGCCGGGATCAGCCCCATGGGAACCACCCCCGGCCGCAACCGTCAACGGCCCCTGCCGTGGTCGGCCACGACCGGGCTGCGCACCCATTTGCCATGCCGCATCACACCCTTGAGCGCGAACTCCTCGTCCAGGACGACCAGGTCCGCGTACTTGCCCGGCTCCAGCGAGCCGACCTCGTCGTCCATGCCGAGCAGCTTCGCCGGGTTGGCCGAGATGGCGGTCACGACGTCCGCGACCGGGATGCGGTCGACGGTGACGGCCCGCCTGAACGCGGTGTCCAGGGTGAGCGTGGACCCCGCGATCGAGTCGCCGTCCACGAGCCGCGCGACCCCTTCCCTGACCTCGACCTCCAGCGGGCCGAGCTGGTAGCGGCCGTCGCCGAAGCCCGCCGCGTCCATGGCGTCGGTGATGAACGCGACGCGGCCCGCGCCGGCGCTGCGGAAGGCGAGCTCCAGGGCCGCGGGATGCAGATGGGTGCCGTCGTTGATCAGCTCGACGGTGACCCGCTCGTCCTCCAGGAGCGCGGCGATCGGGCCGGGCGCGCGGTGGCCGAGCGGGGGCATGGCGTTGAACAGGTGCGTGGCGACGGTGGCGCCGGCGTCGATGGCCTCGCGGGTCTGCTCGTACGTCGCGTCCGTGTGCCCGACGGCGGCGATGACACCGTGCTCGGCCAGCAGCCGTACGGAGTCGATGCCACCTGGCAGTTCCGTGGCGAGCGTCATCATCTTCGCGGTGCCGCGCGCGGCGTCGATCAGCTTGCGGACCTCGGCCGGGTCGGGATCGCGCAGCAGCGCCTCGCTGTGGGCGCCCTTGCGGCAGGGTGAGATGAAGGGGCCCTCGAAGTGGATGCCCGCGAGGTCGCCCTGCTCGACGAGCTCGGACAGGAAGCCGGCACGGCGCGCGAGGAAGTCCATGTCGCCGGTGACGGTGGAGGCCACGAGGGTGGTCGTGCCGTGCTGCCGGTGGGTCCTCACGCCCCGGAGCACCTCGTCGGCGGTGCCGGAGGTGAAGGAGGCGCCGCCGCCGCCGTGGTTGTGGAGGTCGACGAAGCCGGGGACGATCCAGTGCCCGGACAGGTCGAGCGCGGGGGTGTCGCCGGGCGCGGACGCGGCGATCCTCGTGCCCTCCACGGCGATCCGGCCGTTGTCCACGGTCCCGGTCGGCAGCACCACACAGGCTCCGGCGAGAACGGTGCTCGTGGTGCTTCCGGTGCTGGCGGCCATCAGGCGGTTACCTCCGTGGCGAGTAGATCCCAGGCGAGCAGTCCTGCGCCCAGGCATCCGGCGGTGTCCCCGAGGGCCGCCGGGACGATGTCGGGCAGCTGCTGGAACGTGACGCGTTCCTCCACCGCCGCCCGCAGCGGTGTGAACAACGTTTCCCCGGCCTCGGCCAGGCCGCCACCGATGATCAGTGTGCGCGGGTCCAGCAGGGTGAGCGCGGTGACGAGGCCGTCGGCGAGCGCGTCCACGGCGTCCTGCCAGACCCGCCTGGCGGCCGGGTCGCCGGAGTCGACGGCCTTGGCGCAGTCGGCGGCGTCGGCGTCCGGGTCGCCGGCGGCGTCGGCCCAGGCGCGGGAGACGGCGGAGGCCGAGGCGAGGGTCTCCAGGCAGCCGCGGCGGCCACAGCCGCACTCGGGGCCGCCGGGACGTACGACGACATGGCCGATCTCGCCCGCGCAGCCGTGCGCGCCGGCCTCGATGGTGCCGTCGATGCCGATGGCGCCGGCGATGCCCGTGCCGAGCGGGACGAACAGGAACCGGTCGGCGCCGCGGCCCGCCCCTATACGGCCCTCGGCCAAGCCGCCCGCCCGGACGTCGTGGCCGAGGGCGACGGGTACGCCGCCGAGGCGCTCGGCGAGCAGGGCGCGGAGGGGGACGTCGCGCCAGCCGAGATTGGCCGCGTAGACGGCGATGCCGTTCTCGGCGTCGACGATGCCGGGCACGGCTACTCCGGCGGCCTCGGCGGGTCGGCCGAGGTGCGCCTGTCCGTGGGCGCGGAGCTCGTCGGCGAAGTCGACGATGGACGCCACGACGGCGTCGGCCCCCCGGTCACGCCCGGTGGCGCGCCGCGCCCCGTACAGCAATGCCCCGTCCGCCCCGACCAGGGCAGCCTTCATGCCGGTGCCGCCCACATCGAGGGCGATGACGTGTCTCACCCGGACAGTGTGGCGCGTAGACCTGAAATAGGTCTAGTCCACTAGGCGGGATTGTTGCCGCGCCATACAAATCGGCTCCCCGGTCGGGCCCGCCGCACCGTCCGAGCGTTGCGAAAGCGAGACCCCAGTGGTGTAGACCTCATGGCGGTGCGTGAAAGAATCGGCGCTCATCTCGCAGGACGTCACGGGGGACCGACTGGGACGAATCGACAACGAACGACAGAGGGTGGGGGAGAGCTGTGAAGCGGCCCTTCATAGGTCTGACCGCGGCGGTGGCCGCACTCGCCATGACAGCCGCACTGAGCGGCTGCGGCACCGGTTCCGATGAGGTCACCCTCAAGCTGGTGGCCGCCGACTACGACGTCGCCGGCGGCGAGAGCAGCAAGAACTACTGGGCCGACCTCACGGCCGCCTTCGAGGCCGACAACCCCGGCATCAAGGTCGAGGTCCGGATCGAGTCCTGGAACGACGTCGACCGCAAGGTCGCCGAGATGGTCGAGGCCGGCGAGGCCCCCGACATCGCACAGATCGGCGCCTACGCCGACTACGCCGCCGCCGACAAGCTCTACTCCGCCGACCAACTGCTCTCCATCCCCGTGCAGTCCAACTTCCTCGGCCCGCTCACCGAGGCCGGCGAGCAGAAGCGCACCCAGTACGGACTGCCCTTCGTCGCCTCCACCCGGCTGCTCTTCTACAACAAGAAGCTGTTCGCCGAGGCCGGCATCGACGACGAGCCGAAGACCTGGGCCGACCTCCAGGAGGACGCCCGGAAGCTCAAGGCGGCCACCGACGTCACGTACCCCTTCGCCCTGCCGTTCGGGCCCGAGGAGGCGCAGGCGGAGACGATGATGTGGCTGCTCAGCGGCGGTGACGGCTACACCGACACGGTCGACAAGTACACGATCGACTCGCCGCAGAACGTCGAGACCCTCACGTGGCTGAAGAACAACCTCGTCGAGGAGGGCCTGACCGGTCCGGTCCCGCCCGGCAAGCTCAACCGCAAGGACGCCTTCGCCGCGTTCACCCGCGGTGAGGTCGGCATGCTCAACGGCCACCCCTCCCTGATGCAGGCCGCCGAGAAGAAGGGCATCGACGTCGGCAAGGTCGCCCTCCCGGGCCGCGACGGCGAGGCCAAGGCGTCGATGGGCGTCGCGGACTGGATCATGGGCTTCAAGGAGAACGGGCACCGCAAGGAGATCGGCAGGTTCCTCGACTTCGTCTTCACCGACAAGAACGTCCTGGACTTCGCCGACCAGAACGACCTGCTCCCCGTGACCGTCTCCGCCTCCGAGACGATGGAACTGGACCCGGCGCACAAGAACCTCAAGGCGTTCCTCCAGGAACTCCCCGGCTCGGTGCTCCCGCCGGTCGGCAAGACGTCGTGGGCAGCGGTCAGCGAGAGCATCAAGAAGAACATCGGCAAGGCCGTCGCACCGGGCGGCAGCCCCTCGACCACGCTCGGCAGGATCGCGCGCGAGGCCGAGGCGGCGGAAGCGGCGGAGTAGGGCCGCGCCGTTCGCCGGGCGGTGGGGTCCCGGGTGTCGCTGCACGGCGATAGGTTGGATCGTATGACCGACGAGCACACGCTGTCCGAGCGTGAGCGCGCCGTCCTAGGGGTGGAGCGGATGTCCTGGGCGGGTCCCGGGGCCAAGGAGCGGGCGATCAGGGAGCGGCTGGGGATGTCCCCGGTGCGCTACTACCAGCTCCTCAACGCCCTCCTCGACGACCCGCGCGCCCTCGCCCACGACCCCGTCACCGTCAACCGGCTTCGCCGTGTGAGGGACGCCAGGAGAAGTCGCCGATAAGGTCGAAGACATGGGCAGCTCCCCGTACGCACACACCCTGCCGACGCCGTCCACCCCCGCCGGCCGCGACGGTCTCGCCGCGATTCTCGATCGGCCTTCCGGTGCCGTCGTGGCCCTCGACTTCGACGGCACCCTCGCCGAGATCGTGCCCGACCCGGAGCAGGCCCGGGCCCATCCCGGTGCCGTTCCCGCGCTCGCCGCACTCGCCCCCAAGATCGCGTCCGTCGCCGTGATCACCGGCCGGCCCGCCGCGGTCGCCGTGCGCTACGGCGGGTTCGCGGGCGCCGGGGGCCTGGACCACCTCGTCGTCCTCGGCCACTACGGCGCGGAGCGCTGGGACGCCGTCAGCGGGGACGTGAGCGCCCCCGCGCTGCATCCCGGGGTCGCCGCCGCCCGCGCAGAGCTGGCCGGCTTCCTCGACGGCCGGGGCGCCGCGCGCGGTACCTGGATCGAGGAGAAGGGCGGCCGGGCCGTCGCCGTGCACACGCGCCGCGCCGAGGACCCCCAGGGTGCCTTCGACGCCCTGCGCGAGCCGCTCGCGGCGCTCGCCTCGCGCCACGGTCTGATCCTGGAGCCCGGCCGCATGGTCCTGGAGCTGCGCCCGCCGGGGGTGGACAAGGGCGTGGCGCTCGCCGAGTACGTGCGCGAGGTGGGCGCGACGGCCGTGCTCTACGCCGGGGACGACCTGGGCGACCTGCCAGCGTACGGCGCGGTGGACAAGCTGCGCTCGGACGGAGTGCCGGGGCTGCTGGTGTGCAGCGGGACCGAGGTGCCGGAGCTGGCGGGTCGCGCGGATGTGGTGGTGGCGGGTCCGGGGGCGGTGGTCGGGCTGCTGGCGGCGCTGGCGGAGCGGGTGTAGCACCCGCGGCGGGCTTTCCGCCACTCCGCCCCTTCCCGTAACCCGGGGGCTTCTCATGGGGAGGCCCACCGGACCCGTGTGCCTCAACCGCCGGCGAGGCCGCGTTTCGCTGCGCACATCAGCCGTCCGGCGCTTGAGCGCACGGCGGCCCGCCGCCCGGCCCGCGCCGCTTGAGCCCTGCCCGCCGCAGGCGCTCCGCGCCGAAGGCCGTACGGAGTCAGGGGCGAGTCCCCGAACCCCGCGTCGGCCAGGGTGAAGCCCCGGGTCCCGGGGCGAGTCCCCGAAGTCCGCGGTCGGCAGGGCGCGGGGCAGCGGGTCCGGTGGGGCCCCCGTGCCCGCGGGGCGTAGGGGCGAAGCCCGTACGGTCCCCAGGCGGTCTCCGGCACCCGTGCCTGCTGGGGCGAGAGGCCGTACAGGGTCCGGGGCGAGGCCCGAAGTCCGCGGTCGACACGGCGTGGGAGGGCGGGTCCGGGTGAAGCCCGTACGGTCCCCAGGCGGTCTCCGGCGCCCGTGCCTGCTGGGGCGAGAGGCCGTACAGGGCCCGGGGCGAGTCCGCGAAGTCCGCGGTCGGCAGGGCGTGGGGCAGCGGGTCCGGTGGGGCCCCCGTGCCCGCGGGGCGTAGGGGCGAAGCCCGTACGGTCCCCAGGCGGGCTCCGACGCCCGTGCCTGCCGGGGCGACCCGCGCCCGCCAGGGCGCAGGGCAGCTGGTTCGGTGGGCGTCCCCCCACGCCCGCAGGCACCGGGGTCCGGGGAGAAACCCCGGTTCGGGAAGGGGCGGGGTGGGGAAACGCCCCCGCATGGTCACCCCCGCAGCGCCTCCAGCTGGTCCAGGAACCAGCGGCGTGGGGGGAGCGCCGTCGCCGCCGCGGCCAGGCGCTTCGTGCGGTCCGCGCGTTCCGCCGCCGGCATGGAGAGGGCCTCGTGCAGGGCCGCGGCCGTGCCCGTCACGTCGTAGGGGTTCACCGTCAGGGCGTCCTCGCGGAGCTCCGCGTACGCTCCCGCCTCGCGTGAGAGAACCAGCGCGCAGCCCGCGTCGGAGACGACCGGAACCTCCTTGGCGACCAGGTTCATGCCGTCGCGGATCGGGTTGACCAGCGCCACGTCGGCCAGGCGGTAGGCGGCCAGGGAGCGGGCGAAGTCGTCCTTCACATGGAGCAGGACCGGCGTCCAGTCCTCCGTGCCGAACCGGGCGTTGATCGCGTCGGCGACCCGCGCCACCTCGGTGGTGTACTCCCGGTAGACGGCGAGGTCCTGCCGCGAGGGGTAGGCGAACGCGACGTGGACCACCCGCTCGCGCCACTCCGGCCGCTCCTCCAGCAGCGTCTCGTACGCGAGCAGACCGCGCACGATGTTCTTCGACAGCTCCGTACGGTCAACCCGGATGATCGTCTTCCGGTCGCCGATCTGCTCCCGCAGCGCCGCCATCCGGTCGTCGACGTCCGGCTGCCGCGACCGCTCGCGCAAGAAGTCGCCGTCCGCGCCCAGCCCGTGCACGCCGAGCCGGATCCGTCGGCGGCGCCGGCCGGGCAGCGCGTACTCGAACGCCGGCTCCTGGTCCTTGGGCCAGCTCCCGCGCCCGTCGTACGCGGCCAGCACCACTCCGCAGCACCGCTGGAACGCCCCCAGCCAGCGCTGGCTCAGAAACCCGAGCCGGTCCGCGCCCAGCATGCCGAGCAGCAGCTCCTCGGCGATGTCGTCGGGCAGCATCCCGAAGTACTCCGAGGGCGCCCACGGCGTGTGCGAGAAGTGCCCGATGCGCAGGTCGGGGCGCAGCTCCCGCAGCATTCCCGGCACCAGCGCGAGGTGGTAGTCCTGCACCAGCACCGCCGCGTCCTCCGCGGCCTCGTCGGCCAGCGCCTCGGCGAACGCCCGGTTGTACATCCGGTACGCGGCCCACTGGCGCCGGAACTCCGTACCGAAGACCGGTTCCAGCGGCGTCTGGTACAGCATGTGGTGCACAAACCACAGCACCGAGTTCGCGATGCCGTTGTACGCGTCGGCGTGGACGGCCGGGGGGATGTCGAGCATCCGGACGCCCGGCTCGCTCAGCCCGCGCCGGACGGCCTCGCGGTCGCCGTCGTCGAGAGCGGCGCACACCCACAGTGACTGGGCGTCGGAGCCGATCGCGGAGAGGCCGGAGACGAGGCCGCCCCCACCGCGGCGGGCGGCGAGCCCGCCGTGCCCGTCCGGTGAGTAGGAGACCGGGCCGCGGTTGGAGGCGACGAGGATCTGGGCAGCGTCGGTGACCATGTGGCGAACCTAGCCCGTCCCGCATCCCCTCAAACGTGCGTACGGCTTCGCCGCAGGTCAGTGGTCGCGTTTCCGGCCACGGACCGCCGCGACGGCGACCACGCCCGCCGCCGTGAGGCTGAGCGCGACGCCGCCGAGCAGCCACAGCTGCTCGGCGGTGGAGCCGGTGCGGGCCGGCTCACCGGTGTGCCGGGGCGCCTCGGCGGTCAGGGCCAGCGTCGTGCCCTGGATCGTGTGCATGACGTCCATGAGGTCCATACATACGAAAGTTAGACAAAATGAATGACGGTTCCGGTTTATGCCGCGCGACGCGCCGCGTACTCACCGATCTCGCTCATCGGCGGCCGCTCCTCGGTGTCCACCGCGTGGACGACGGGCACGAATCCGTTCTCGAACCGCTCGAACTGGGTGAGCACCGGGCGTACCAAGTGGCCGCGGGCGAGCCGCATTTGTGCGGTTCGGTAGATCGCCGCCGCCATGCGGCCCAGCGCCTGTCCGTCCTGGTGGCGGTGCTTGCGCGTGCCCACGTCGACCTGTGCCAACGCGTCGAGCCCCACCCGGTTGAGGGCGTCCACCAGCAGGCCGAGTTCCACTCCGTAACCGACCGGGAACGGCAGTTGCTCCAGGAGGGAGCGCCGGGCCGCGTACTCGCCGCCCAGTGGCTGCACGAAACCGGCCAGTTGCGGCCAGTGCAGATTCAGCAGCGGCCGCGCCACCAGCTCGGTAACCCGGCCGCCCTGACCAGGGGCGTCGCCGAGCGGGCGGTCGTACATCGCCTTGACGAACTGCACCTCGGGGTCCGTCAGCAGCGGCCCCACGATCCCGGAGACGAAATCGGCCGAGAAGTCGCGCAGATCGGAGTCGATGAAGCACACGATGTCACCGCTGGTCACCATCAGTGACCGCCACAGCACCTCGCCCTTGCCCGCCGCTGCCGGGATCCGCGGCAGGACGGCGTCCCGGTGCACCACCCGCGCGCCCGCCGCCTCGGCCACCTCGGCCGTACGGTCGCTCGACGCCGAGTCGATCACCACCAGCTCGTCGACCAGCGGGATCCGCTCCATCAGCTCGTGCCGGATCACCGTCACGATGTCGCCGACCGTCTGCTCTTCGTTCAGGGCGGGGAGCACCACACTCACCGACGATCCGCGCCGGGCCTTGGCGGCGAGGATCTGGTTCGGTGTGCGGTCGGCGGCGGACCAGGTACGTATGCCCAGCCAGCGCTCCACCTCATCGAGCACGGCACGTCTCCTTGACATCAGGGGTTCGGATCGGGGGAATGGACCGGCCGGAGGCCGTGCGTGTGATCCATCTCGCGGTTCGGACGACTATCTCAACTGTCCGGGCCTTCGGTTACAGTCTTGAACAACGCAGGTGACCACCGCATCTCGGGGTCGCCTGCCGACAATCGAATACCGCTCATCCAGAGGGGCAGAGGGAACGGCCCGTTGAAGCCCCGGCAACCCTCCCGCCGACCGCGAGGTCACGGTGGGGAAGGTGCCAATTCCGTCTTGTGGCGAAATGCGTCACGAGGAAGATGAGGAGAAAGGGCCTCGCCATAATGGCTGCGCAGACCATCGCCAGCACCACCGCCACCGCTTCCGCCTCTGTGGATCTCGGACCCGCCGCCGCACTGTCGTGCCGCGAGTGCGGGGAGCGTTTCGAGCTCGGCCCCATCTTCGCCTGCGCCTCGTGTTTCGGGCCGCTCGAAGTCGCGTACGACCTGCCGAGCGGCGACCCGGAGGCCCTGCGGAAGCAGATCGAGGCCGGCCCGAACAACATCTGGCGCTACGCCCCGCTCCTGCCCGTCCCCGCCGACGTGGCCGGCAAGCCGAACATCAACCCCGGCTTCACCAAGCTCGTCAAGGCCGACAACCTCGCCCGTGAACTCGGCGTCACCGGCGGGCTGTTCATCAAGGACGACTCCGGCAACCCGACGCACTCCTTCAAGGACCGTGTCGTCGCGATCGCCGTCGAGGCGGCCCGCGCCTTCGGCTTCACCACCCTGTCCTGCTCCTCCACCGGCAACCTCGCCGGCGCGGTCGGCGCCGCCGCCGCGCGGGCCGGCTTCCGCTCCTGCGTCTTCATCCCGCATGACCTGGAGCAGGGCAAGGTCGTCATGGCCGCGGTCTACGGCGGCGAGCTGGTCGGCATCGAGGGCAACTACGACGACGTCAACCGCTTCTGCTCCGAGCTCATCGGCGACCCGCTCGGCGAGGGCTGGGGCTTTGTGAACGTCAACCTCCGCCCGTACTACGGCGAGGGCTCCAAGACGCTCGCGTACGAGATCTGCGAGCAGCTCGGCTGGCAGCTGCCCGACCAGATCGTCATTCCGATCGCTTCCGGTTCCCAGCTCACCAAGATCGACAAGGGCCTTCAGGAGCTGATCAGGCTCGGCCTCGTCGAGGACAAGCCGTACAAGATCTTCGGCGCCCAGGCAGAGGGCTGTTCCCCGGTGTCCACCGCCTTCAAGGCCGGTCACGACGTCGTGCGCCCCCAGAAGCCGAACACCATCGCCAAGTCGCTCGCCATCGGCAACCCGGCCGACGGCCCTTACGTGCTGGACATCGCCCGCCGCACGGGCGGCGCGGTGGAGGACGTGAACGACGAGCAGGTCGTCGACGCGATCAAGCTGCTGGCCCGCACCGAGGGCATCTTCGCCGAGACGGCGGGCGGCGTGACCGTGGGTGTGACGAAGAAGCTGATCGAGCAGGGCGTGCTCGACCCGGCGCTCACCACCGTCGTGCTGAACACCGGCGACGGCCTCAAGACGCTGGACGCGGTCGCCCCGACCACCGGCCCGACCGCGACGATCCGCCCGAGCCTGGACGCGTTCCGCGACGCCGGCCTGGCAGGCTGAGACCGAAACGGGTCCCGCCGACCACCTCAGATTGAAGAAAGGCTGCACCCCATGAGCGTCAACGTCCGCATCCCCACCATCCTCCGTACGTACACGGGCGGCCAGGCCGAGGTCCCCGCCGAGGGCGCGACCCTGGCCGAGGTCATCGCGGACCTGGAGAAGAACCACACGGGCATCGCGGCCCGCGTCCTGGACGACCAGGGCAAGCTGCGCCGCTTCGTCAACGTGTACGTGAACGACGACGACGTCCGCTTCGAGCAGGGCCTGCAGACGGTGACGCCGGACGGTGCGGGCGTCTCGATCATCCCCGCCGTCGCCGGCGGCTGATTCCGCTCCGCGTTACCCAGCGTTACGGAAATTGCCCCCTCCGCCAGAGAAGCGGAGGGGGCAATTCTGCATGGTTGAGCGCGGTAGAGTCTGGGAAGCCCCCTCCGCCGGCCGCCCGGTAATGCGTTCCCGCTCCGTAAGAATGCGGCCAAAGTGAGCGATCGAATTGCGCCGAAAGTGCCGCTTTGTCGGGCCCGACTTGCCCCGGAATTCATTCAATTCGCATGAATCGGCCGATCGGTCCTGCCCAGATTTCTCGTCCGATTGACCTGTTGCAGAGGGCAGTTGGGCAGATACATTCAGCCGCGGTCGACGCGTTCCGGCGCACACCCCTCCTGCTGGGGTGAGGTCTGACCCGGGTCCGCGAAGTGCGGTCCTGTGCAAGGGCCAGTAATAGGGGAGTTAGGCATGGCTCAGGGCACCGTCAAGTGGTTCAACGCGGAGAAGGGGTACGGCTTCATCGCGGTCGACGGTGGTGCGGATGTTTTCGTCCACTACAGCGCGATCCAGATGGACGGATACCGCACCCTTGAAGAGGGTCAGCGAGTCGAGTTCGAGATCTCGCAGGGCCAGAAGGGTCCGCAGGCGGACATGGTCAAGCTCGCCGTCTGATCCAACTGATCCAGGCGCGATCGGCCACCGACGCACTCACGCGCGAGGGGTCCGTATCCCGGTAGACCGGGATGCGGGCCCCTCGTGCTTCGCCGTGAGGTGCGCCGTGGCCCTCGCCGTGAGGGCTCCGTGATGACCGCCGTGAGGGCCGTCCACGGTGCGCCGTGAGCGTGAGGCGCTTGCACTCTCCGGGGGCGAGTGCTAATCATTGGCGTTAGCACTCTCCCAGTGAGAGTGACAGAACTTGGATCGGGTCGGTGAGGTCCGCAGGCCGGGTGGGGCAAGGAACCACACGGCGCGCAGGCCGTCCGTCGCGGGCGCCGGATGCGATCCGAAGCAATCCACCCCAGTCCGGGAGGACCACTTCACATGGCCAAGATCATCGCGTTCGACGAGGAGGCACGGCGCGGTCTCGAGCGCGGGATGAACCAGCTCGCCGACGCCGTCAAGGTCACCCTTGGCCCCAAGGGTCGCAACGTCGTCCTCGAGAAGAAGTGGGGCGCCCCCACGATCACCAACGATGGTGTGTCCATCGCCAAGGAGATCGAGCTCGAGGACCCGTACGAGAAGATCGGCGCCGAGCTGGTCAAGGAAGTCGCCAAGAAGACGGACGACGTCGCCGGTGACGGTACGACCACCGCGACCGTCCTCGCCCAGGCGCTCGTCCGCGAGGGTCTGCGCAACGTGGCCGCCGGCGCCAACCCGATGGCCCTCAAGCGCGGCATCGAGAAGGCCGTCGAGGCCGTCTCCGGCGCCCTGCTCGAGCAGGCCAAGGACGTGGAGACCAAGGAGCAGATCGCTTCGACCGCCTCCATCTCCGCCGCCGACACCCAGATCGGCGAGCTCATCGCCGAGGCCATGGACAAGGTCGGCAAGGAAGGCGTCATCACGGTCGAGGAGTCCCAGACCTTCGGTCTGGAGCTCGAGCTCACCGAGGGCATGCGCTTCGACAAGGGCTACATCTCGGCGTACTTCGCCACCGACATGGAGCGTATGGAGGCGTCCCTGGACGACCCGTACATCCTGATCGTCAACTCCAAGGTCGGCAACGTGAAGGACCTCCTTCCGCTGCTGGAGAAGGTCATGCAGTCCGGCAAGCCGCTGCTGATCATCGCCGAGGACGTCGAGGGCGAGGCCCTGTCCACGCTCGTCGTGAACAAGATCCGCGGCACCTTCAAGTCCGTCGCCGTCAAGGCCCCGGGCTTCGGCGACCGCCGCAAGGCCATGCTCAACGACATCGCCATCCTCACGGGCGGCACGGTCATCTCCGAGGAGGTCGGCCTCAAGCTCGAGAACGCGGGCCTGGACCTGCTGGGCCGCGCCCGCAAGGTCGTCATCACCAAGGACGAGACCACGATCGTCGACGGTGCCGGTGAGAGCGACCAGGTGGCCGGCCGCGTCAACCAGATCCGTGCCGAGATCGAGAACAGCGACTCGGACTACGACCGCGAGAAGCTCCAGGAGCGCCTCGCGAAGCTGGCCGGCGGCGTGGCCGTCATCAAGGCCGGCGCCGCGACCGAGGTCGAGCTCAAGGAGCGCAAGCACCGCATCGAGGACGCCGTTCGCAACGCGAAGGCGGCCGTCGAGGAGGGCATCGTCGCCGGTGGTGGCGTGGCGCTGCTCCAGGCCTCCTCGGTCTTCGAGAAGCTCGAGCTCCAGGGTGACGAGGCGACCGGCGCCAACGCCGTGAAGCTCGCGCTGGAGGCCCCGCTGAAGCAGATCGCCGTCAACGGTGGTCTCGAGGGCGGCGTCGTCGTCGAGAAGGTGCGCAACCTGGCCGTCGGCCACGGTCTGAACGCCGCGACCGGCGAGTACGTCGACATGATCGCCGAGGGCATCATCGACCCCGCGAAGGTGACCCGCTCTGCCCTGCAGAACGCGGCCTCCATCGCGGCGCTGTTCCTCACCACCGAGGCCGTCATCGCCGACAAGCCGGAGAAGGCCGGCGCGCCTGCCGGTGGCGGCATGCCGGGCGGTGACATGGACTTCTGATCGCCGTGAAGGCTTCGGCCTGATGGTTGATCAACCGTCCTGACCGAGGGCGGCACCCCACTCCCAGGGGTGCCGCCCTTCGGCGTTCGCGGCGTGCCGTCCGGTTCCGGCCGCCGGTAGGGACCGGGCGGGGACGGCGACCGAGGTGAGGACGAGACCGTGGGCGACGGTCCAGCGGCCGTGCATCGCGGCCGAGAGCTCCGGAGCGCCGTGGACGCGCACCACGAAGCGGTCGCTGCCGGGGAGGAACGACAGTTGTGCGTCGCGGAATTCGAGTCCGCGTCCGGTCAGGGGAAACCATGCCTTGTACACCGCCTCCTTGGCGCTGAAGAGCATCCGGTCCCAGGGGACCGCGGGCTCCGACCGGGCGAGAGCTGCCAGGTGCCGGAGCTCGGCGGTGGTGCAGATCAGACCGAGGACGCCGTCGTCCAGCGGGGTGGCCGGCTCGGCGTCGATACCCAAGGCGGCCGTACCGGTGGAACGGGCGACTGCTGCCGCCCGATAGCCGCGGCAGTGGGTCATGCTGCCCACGATCCCGGTGGGCCAGACGGGGGCGCCGCGTTCTCCCGCGGGCAGCGGCACCGGGGGGTGACCCAGTCGGGCCAGCGCCCGCCGTGCGCAGTGTCGTACGGCGGCGAATTCGTGAACCCGCTCCGGGACGACGCCCGCCGGGGGAGCTTCCCCCGCCAGCGGGACGCCGGGCGGGACGGGGCCGAACTCCGCCTCGCCCGCAGCGCCCTGGGGAAGCAGAAGCTCAATGTGACGTCTGGCCCTCATGGCGAGGAGAATCGGTCTGGTGTTTCGATACTCTTGACTGAATGATCTTGCCATCGATTCACGTTCGGATCATGGCACCGGGCGGGCGATTTGACCACGGCCGCCGGCCGCGCGCGCATTGCCGGGGGGTGGGCTGTGGGTTTGTTGTCCTTCAAGATGCTGGGACCGCTTGCTGTGGAGGCGGACGGCGTCCCCATACCCCTCGGCGGTCTGCGACAGCGCACGGTCCTGGCCGTTCTTCTGCTCTCGCCGGGACGGCCCGTGCCCGTGGACGCCCTGATCGAAGCCGTGTGGCAGGGCGCCCCGCCGGCCACCGCCCGCAACCAGATAGCCATCTGCATCACCACCCTGCGCCGCATCTTCCGCGACGCGGCCGGTGACGACCGCCTCATCACGACGGGTCATCGGAGCTACGTCCTGAACCAGGGCGAGCACGACATCGACGTCCGGACAATGGACCGACTGGTCGCCGAAGCCCGGGCGCTGGCGCGCGACGGACACAGCGCACAGGCCATGGAGATTTTCCGGCAGGCGCTGGCACTGTGGAACGGCACGGCCCTGGAGGGGCTGTCGGGGGGCCGCATCGACGCCGCCGCCGCCCGCCTCTCGGACCTGTGGCTCGATGTGAGCGAGGAGTACGCGGGACTCCAACTGCAGCTCGGCGACTACCGTTCGGTGGTGGCCCACATGACCGGGGTGGTGGACAATCATCCCCTGCGGGAGCAGGCGCGGTTCCACCTGATGCTGGCGTTACGCCGGTCCGGTCGGCGGGCCAGTGCCCTGGAGACCTACCGCGCCGGCCGCAAGATCTTCATCGAACAGCTGGGGACCGAGCCCGGCCCGGCGTTGCAGGAGCTGCACCAGCGCATCCTGCAGGACCTCGTCGCGGCCGAGATGGCCGAACGATACGTGCCGCCGACGTCGCCGGTCACCGGAATACCCGCCCAGCTCCCGGCTCCCTCCGCGGCCTTCACCGGCCGGACGCACGAGCTCGCCGAGCTCGACCAGATGCTCGACGTCTCCAGGAGCGAGGCGCCGCTGACCATCGCAGCGCTCTCCGGAACCAGCGGAGTCGGCAAGACCGCGCTGGCAGTCCACTGGGCCAATAGCGTCGCCGAGCGCTTTGCGGACGGGCAGCTCTTCGTCGACATGCGCGGCTACGACGATCACGAGCCGCCGCTCACCGCCATGCAGGCCCTGGACCGGTGCCTGCGTGCGCTCGGGGTGCCCAGCTCGCACATCCCCGACGAACTGGAGGAACGCGCCGCACTGTACCGAGGGGTGCTGGACGGCAAGCGGGTGCTGATCCTGCTGGACAACGTACGGTCCCTGCGGCAGGCACTGCCGCTGTTCCCCGGCCGGGGCACCTCCTGCGTGGTGGTCACCGGACGCGACTCCTTCGACTACATGACGGGGGACTACGCGGTGGTGAGGATCGCCCTCAAGTCGCTGGAGGCAGAACAGTCGAGCCGGCTGCTGGCCACCATCGCCGGGTCCACGTACACCGAGGCGGCACCGGAGCAGGCGGCCCGGTTGGTCGAGTTGTGCGACGGGCTGCCGCTGGCCCTGCGCATCGCCGGTGCCTACCTGGTCGCCAGACCCCACCGGTCCGTGGCGCAGCTGGTCGACCGACTGGAGGACCGATGCCGTCGGCTGGACATCCTCAGCCCCCGCGAAGGCGGGGTGCGCGCCGGGATCTGGCTGAGTTACCGGGAGCTGCCGGCCGAGGCGGCGCGTCTGTACCGGCTCCTGGGTCTGCTGCCCGTGCGGGACTTCGCCGCCTGGTCCGGCGCGGCCGTACTGGACACCAGCACCGAACGGGCCGAGGACCTGCTGGAGCAGCTTGTCGAGGCACAGCTGCTGAACGTGCGCCCGGGCGCGTCAGGGTCGGCTCCACGGTTCGAATTCCACAGCCTGCTGCGCCTGTTCGCCTGGGAGCGGGCCGAGAAGGAGGAGAGCCCGGAGGAGCGCGAGGCCGCGCTGGGGAGGGCCTTCGGGGCCTGGCTCTCCCTTGCCGACCGGGCGAACGAGCTGCTCCGGGGGCCCGGGCACGTCACTCCGCTCCGGGGCCACTCTGCGGTGCTGTCCCACTGGTCCGTGACCGAGGAGCCGCTGACCGACCCGATCGCCTGGTTCGAATCCGAACGGCATGCGATCACGGACCTGGTCAGGCACTGGGGCGAGACGGACAACCGGGGCCGCCCCTGGGAGCTCGTGGCGCGCACCGTCCCGCTCTTCGAGACGTACAACTACCTGGAGGACTGGCGCACCACGGCTGACATCGCACTGCGGGCCGCCCGCAGGACCGGCGACGAGGAGGGCATCGGGACGATGCTGAGCTCTCTCGGGACGCTGGAGATCTACCGGCGGAACTACCAGGAAGCCCGGTCGGTGCTCATGGACGCAAAGGCCGTGATGGAGCAGGGGGACGACGCCCACGGCTATGCCATGGTCCTGCGCAACCTCGCCCTGTGCACCCGGTTCGCGGGCGATCTCGACGAGGCGGCCGGCCTGTGCCGGCAGGCCGTCGACTTCTTCAAGCGGACCGAGGACGTCGCCGGCCGCTCCCACGCCGTCGGCCTGCTCGCCCAGATCGAAATCGAGCGGGGCGAGCGCGAGTTGGGATTCGCCCTCATCCGCGAGGCCTTCACCATCAATCGGGACAACGGCTCCCTCCGCGGCGAGACGCAGAACCTCTACCGGCTGGCCGAGGCCCTGTTGCAGGTGGGAGAGGTACAGGAGGCGGAGCAGGCCGGGCACGAGGTCGTCGTCCTGTCCAGGGCGCAGGGCGACCGCCTCGGTGAGGCGCACGGGCTGCGGGTGCGCGGTGAGGCACAGTGGCGGCAGCGGATGACCGACGAGGCCGAGGCGTCGTTGCGCCAGGCGCACCTGGCTGCTTCGGAGGTGGGCGACAGCTTCCTCCGGGCCCGTGTCGAACTGGATCTCGCCTGCACCAAGGCAGTGGAGAGCGCCGCAGAGCAGGCCCGCGCGTACGCGGAAGCCGCTCTGGCGACGCTTCGGGGGCTGGCGAACCCCCACTGGGAACGGCGGGCGGAACGGCTGCACCGCTTCCTGACGCGGGCGCTGCCGGGAACCTCTGTCGCCCCGGCCCGGTTGGTCCGGGCTTTCGATGCGTGACCGTTGCCGTCCGGGACCGTTCGCGCCCTAGGTCCAGGGCTAGGTCCAGGGCTAGGTCCAGGGCAGGTCGCCGAACCGGGCCCGCGGGTCCGCCACGTGTCCGTCTGGCGAGGGGCCGGCGGGATCCGCCCCGTGCCCGTCTGCCGAGAGGCCGGCGGGTTGCGCCGACACCGTCCACGGAAGGTCGGGCCCGGCCTCCGTCCGGGCGGCCGCGGACGGGCCGGCCAGGGTCAACAGCAGGCCCGTGGCGGCGACGGTCAGCCAGACGGGACCTGTCTTGCGCATGTACACGTTGCTCCCCCTTGAGTGCGTGTGGTCACCGATGATCTTAAGCGGAGGACCTTTCGATGAGATTTTCCCGTTGTTTCGATGCGCTCCCGGAGCAAAAGATCAGGAAAACGGAGGCTCGTTAGGCTACCTGTCGGTATATCCGTATCGGATGCCTTCACGGGGTGACCTCCCGCCGGTGTCCGTGTCACATGGGGGATCAATGTCCGGCGAACTGCCCGGCCTTGAAAGTCAGCTCCAGGACTGTCCGACAGAAATGGTGTCGATCGCGGTTCTGAGGCTCGGTAATTCACTGCGGATCAAGGGCGAGGACCACGCCCATGTCCGCGTACTGGCGGAATCACAGGCGGAGTTGCCTCCGATCCTTGTGCACGCCGACACGATGGAAGTCATCGACGGCGCCCACCGCGTACGGGCCGCCGTCCTGCGCGGGGACGAGGAGATCCGGGCCCGCCTGTACACGGGGGATGCGGACGACGCGTTCGTCCTGGCCGTCCTGCTGAACTCGCGCCACGGTCTGCCGCTCACGGCGGCGGACCGCACGGCTGCCGCGGAGCGCATCATGAAGGTCCACCCTCAGTGGTCCGACCGCCGGGTCGCACGTCTGGCCGGCCTGTCGCCCACCACCGTCGCGGGCCTGCGGAGGCGTTCGACCGACCAGAGTGGTCACTCGCACACCCGCCTCGGAAGCGACGGTCGCGCGCGGCCGGTCAGTGGCGCCGGCGGCCGGCTCCAGGCCCGCGAACTCCTGCTCAGCAGCCCCGAACTGTCCCTGCGGCAGGTCGCGAAGGTCGTGGGCATCGCGCCGTCGACCGTGCGCGACGTGAGGGACCGCATAGCCGCCGGCCAGGACCCGTTGCCCCCGCGGCAGCGCAGGTCCGCGGCCTCGGCGAGCCGGGAGATGACGAGCCGGGAGAAGCGGACGGGCACGGGGCTCGGCCACCAGGCGCCTGCTGCGTCCCGGCCGCAGGCCCCGGACCGGGGGGTCCTGCTCCAGCGCCTGCGCAACGATCCGTCGCTCCGTTTCAGCGAGGCCGGACGCAACCTGCTCCGCTGGCTGGGCCAGCACGCCCACGAGTCGGCCGAGCTGGGCAACGTCGTGGAACGCGTCCCCCCGCACTGCGCCGCCACGGTCGCGGAGCTGATCCGCGCAAACCTCGAGGCGTGGGCGGAGTGCGTCTCGGCGCTCGAGCAGCGTGCCGACGTGCCTTACGAAGCCGAACAGCGATGTGCGAGTTGAATTCGCCGCCCGTTGACCGCATTTGAAGGCCCGCATAGATTTCTCGATGTCAGCGACCGAGCGGAAAACAAGGGGAAAGGGGGGTCGGTGGTGATGGTCGAAGAAACGGGTGTCGAGTTCATTCCCGTGACCACTGTCGCGGATGAAGAAATCCTGGACACCATTCTTTCCCAGCCGTTCTCCTATGTTTCGACCGAAGGAGCCGTCTGGCGTTCCGCCGCGGAGCGGATGCGTCGGGTGAAGGACGAGCGGAAATCCCATCTGCTCGTCATCTCCTGCGGGAATCCCGTCGGGGCGGTCGGCTGGTCACCGGGCCAGACTCCCGGATTCTTCCGGCTCGACCTCGTCTCGTGCAGGGACGAGGCATGGACAGCCGACCTGGTGGACCGGGCGCTGCGCCGGGCGATGGCGCTGCTGACCCGGGCCCGCGAGGTCCAGCGCGTCGAACTGCTGACACCCGCATACAACGATGTCTTCCTCGAATACCTCACCGCCTGCGCGGGCTTCGAGGTGGAAGGCATCCTGCGCGACCGGTTCTTCCTCGACGGCCGGTACTGGCCCGGCGTCGTGTGCTGCGCCGACCTGCGGGAGTTCGCCCCGCAGGGAGCGGCGGAGCCGGCCGGGCGGCAGGAACTCCTCGACCGCCTGCACAAGAAGGCACTCGAGGACCTGACCGAGGCCCACCGCGCCATGTGGAATGCCTGACCCGAGGCCTCCGCGCCCCTCAGACCACCGCTGTCACCAGCGGTCTGTCAACCCACCCACGAAGAAGGAAAGGAGGAGAGAGACATGGACCTCACCAACGTGATGGAGCTGCAGGGCACCGAGATCACCGCCGACGGCGTCGAGCTGCCGGCGAGCACGGCCAGCGACGGCTGCTGATCCGGCGTGGTCCGGCCGGCAAGGCTTTCCCTGCCGGCCGGACCACCCCCATTCCCACCCAGCACGACGCCTGGCAGATCCCGACGGCACGGGACAGCGCCGGAGGCCGCCGACTGCGGGGCCCGCACCACCACGGCAGACCCCTTGCGGAACCGTCGTCGTGGAATCGCCGACACACGAAGGAGGAACCGCTGTGCCCACGTGGGGCATGACACCGACCAGTCCACGGAGCGTCAGTGTGGCGCTGCCCGAGCGCGTAGTCACCAACGCCGAGTTGTGCAGGACGCTGGACAGCACTCCGGAGTGGATCGAGGAGAAGACCGGCATCAAGGAGCGTCGGTTCCTCTCCGCAGACGAGAACATCACCGATCTGGCGACGGAGGCGGCCGCGAAGGCCCTCGCAGCAGCACGGATCTCGGCCCGCGACGTGGACGTACTCGTTGTGGCCTGCACCAGCCCGGACTGGATGATGCCGTCACTCGGCGTCATCATCGCCGACCGGCTGGGCATCGAGACCCCCCGCATCGTGGACATCACCCAGCACGCCTGTGCCTCCTCCGTCTACGCGACCTACACCGCCTCGTGCATGCTGCAGGAGCCGGGCCTGCAGAACGCGTTGGTGGTGTGCGCCGAGTGCGTCTCCCGCAACACCGAGCCCCTCGACCGGACCACGCGCATCTTCTTCGGGGACGCCGCCGCAGCCATGGTCCTCACGAGGACCGAGGCGCCTCACGGGCTGCTCTCCTATGACCTGGGCAATGCCTACTCGGAGGCCGTCACGCTGGCCTCGCCCTCCCAGTTGCGCCATGAACTGGACACCCTGGGGCGCGAAGTGCACAGCCCCTACCTCCAGATGGACGGAAAGGTGGTCTGGCAGGAGGCCAGCACCCGTCTTCCCAAGTCCCTGGAGGAGACGCTCGCCGGCGCCGCTGTCGACATCGCGGATGTCAGTGGATTCGCGATGCACCAGGCCAACGTACGGCTCGTGCACTACATCGCCCGCACCGTGGGCGCCGACCTCGACCGCGTGGCCATCACCGCCGACACCCTCGGCAACACGGGAGCGGCGTCACCGCTGACCTCTTTGTGGAGCCTGGCCCGCGACGGACTGGCCAAGCGCGGCGACGTGATCGTGCTCGGGGCCATCGGGGCCGGCTTCCTGTGGGGCTCGCTGTGCTTCAGACTGCCCGCCGACATCGACGTGGAGTAACCACCATGGACGTTTTGCGCAAGACCTTCCTGGACCTTTTCTCGGAGCGCTCGGGTGGCGCGGTCCCGGACGACGACAGCGTCGTCTTCGGCAGCGACAGCACATACGGCCTGGAGTCGATGGACACCCTGCGGTTCGTGTCGGCTCTGCTGCCGCTGTACGGGGACAAGGTGTACGACCTCAAGGTCGAGGGGATCACCAGCCTCCGCAGCGTCCATGACCAGCTCGCCGGCGTCTGACGGACCTGCACGTGAAAGGCCTGCTGTGCCGGCTCGTACCGCTGACCGAGGCCGAACTGGGGACCGTGGCGAAGTGGCTCAGTCCCTCGGAATGCGAGGCCCTGGTCCGCGGCACATCGAGCACACTCCTGCGTGAGTCGCAGTACGCATCTCTGGAGGCCGAAGGACGCCGGGCAGCGATCGTCACGGACGTGCGGGGCACCACGGTGGGGATCGTGCACTGGTGGAGGCTGGACGACGGGGTGTACGAGGTCGGCGGCGCCACCGGTGACGAACGACTGTGGAACACAGGTATCGGCATCGAGGCCGCCCTGCTGGTGATCGACTATCTCTTCGAGGTCGAGAACTGCAGGCGGATCGAGTTCACCACCGGTCTGCACAACAACGCGGTCATCAACATCGGCCTGGGCGACGGCATGACGGTCGAAGCGATCTGCAGGAACTACTTCGCGACCACCCAGGGAAACGTGCCGGCGGTGAAGTCCGGGATGACCCGTGAGGAATACCAACGGCCCTACCCCCACTACCAGCCCCGTGTGGGCCGACACCTCGACGCCCCCCGGCACGAGGCCCGCACAAGAGCTCTGTCCCGGCGCATCGACGTCCACGGGATCGCGAACCGTCTGAGGAGTCAACAGCCATGAGCGACACGAAGCCACCCGTCCACCGCAATGTGCTGGTGGTCGGCGGAACGAGCGGCCTGGGACAGGCAGTGGCCCGGGAGTTCGCCCCCATCGCGG
This sequence comes from Streptomyces sp. ISL-10, assembly GCF_018614575.1. Taxonomy (GTDB): domain Bacteria; phylum Actinomycetota; class Actinomycetes; order Streptomycetales; family Streptomycetaceae; genus Streptomyces. The sequence continues at coordinate 150,904 of NZ_JAGGOJ010000005.1, read as the reverse complement.
AAGCCGTCCACCTCACGTATCACGGCCGCCGTGACGACGCCGAGAAGACCGCCGCCATGGTCGCAGAGAACGGCGGCAACCCGGTCGTCCATCAGCTGAGCCTGCCCGACCCCGACCCCAAAGGTGCGGCCGTGCGCCGGCTGCTGCGTGAGGCCACCCCCTGCGACGTCGTGGTCAACTGCGCCGTGGCCAACCAGGCCGCACTGGCCACCGTGTCGAACGCCGAGCACTTCAAGGCGGTGATCGACGCCAACGTCTTCGGCGTCTACCAGGTCAACGCCGTCGCCGCGCAGGCCATGGCGGCAACGGGCGGCGGCACCGTCATCAACGTGTCGTCGATCCTCACCCGCCACTACATCGTCGGCGCCATGCCCTACATCACCAGCAAGGCGGCGATCGAGGCCCAGACCCGCGGCTTCGCCCGGGAATGGGGAAGGCTCGGCCTCCGCTTCAACACCGTCTCGCCGGGCCCCATCCGCGACACCCGACTCCTCAGCACCGTCCCCCGCGAAGCCATCGAGGAGATCATGGGCGGCCCCGACTACGAAGACCGGCTCCTCGCCCCGCGCCAGGTCGCCGCGGTGATCCGCCAGGTGGCCGGAGCGGACTTCGCCGCCATGAACGGTGAAGTCGTCACCGTCGACGACGGGTTCTCGCTGTGACCGCCGCCGGCACGTACATCTTCCCCTCCCAGGTCTTCCTCGACCTCGATCTGCGCAAGCGCGCCCTGGAGTCCCAGGCGATGCAGATCATGCTCGACCTCGGGAGCGACACCCTGTCGATGGACTTCCGGGCCATCCTCCGCGACGGCACCGAGGAGGAGGCGAACGATCCCCGCTTCCGCCGTCCCCTGATCAATCTGATGGGCGTCGCCGGCTACCGCGAGGAGCTGCGCCGCCGTGACATGCAGCCCGTCTGCGTCACCGGCATCAGCCTGGGCTTCCTCAGCGCGGCGACAGCGGTGGGCTGGGTCTCGCTGGAGGACATGGTGCGCATGTCGAACACCATGGCGGCCATCGAGACGGACGTCTTCGGGAGCACTGACTACGCCAGTGTCTTCTTCTACCACTGCGACCACACCCGGGTCTTCGAGGAGCTCCGGAACCAGGGGGTCGACTCGCTCCTGCACCTGTCGGCCGTCGTCTCCGGCAACCAGTTCATCGCGGCCTGCCGACGTTCGGACATCGACGTCATCAAACCTGCGGTGATGAAGGCCGGCACCCTGTTCAAGGTGATCCCCTACAGCTATCCGGGCCACTGCGGCCTGATGGACGAGGTGAAGAAGATCTTCGCCCGGGAGTGGCGCTTCGGCGACCCGCAGGCCAACCCCTCCATTCCGCTCGTCAGCATCAACGACTGCCGTCCCCACACCAGCGCGGCCTCGATCTGGACGCTGGCGGTGGAGCAGTACACCACGGTCCTCGACTGGCGAGGTGTGCTCGGCTATCTGGAGGGGCTGGGACTCGACACCCACGTCGTCCTGGAGCCGTCGGAATTCGTCGTCAAGTCCATGCAGCTGGACCCCGGCTGCACGATCCGACCCGAGGCCGGCGGAGTGGTCGCAGGTGTGTGACCGGGCGCTGGTCCTCCCGGGCCTGGTCCCCCTGACCGCCTCGAACGTGGACGCCGTGCTCGGCGTCCACGACGAGCACCTCGCACTGGCCGCGCACGTCTGCGGCTTCGAGCCCGGCGGGACGGGCGGGCAGCAGGACAGCAGCACGCTGACGACCACCGTGCACGAAGCGCTGCTCGCCGTGGCGGTCATCCGCCGCCTCGAACAGGAGCCGCAGCGCCGCCCCGCCTACGGAGGGCTGAGCGCGGGCTGCGTGACGGCGCTCCTGGCGGCCGGGGTACTCGACGAGGCGGACTGCTTCCGTATCATCCGGGAGGTCAACTCCCGCCAGATCGAGGCTCACCGCACAGGCCGCAGCGGAACGACGCTGGCCGTCCTCGCCCCCTCTGAGGACGACGCCCGGCGGCTGGTCGAGGAAATGCGGTCGGCGTCGGTCCCGTCGTGGCTGTCGGTGGACCTCGGCGGCGGTCTGGTCGCGATCAGCGTCGGCGACTGCGACATCGACGCGGTCAGGGCACGGCTCGGCCGGCTCGGCGTCGTGGTCCTGGACCAGGCCGACCGGGCCGAGCACAGCCCCTGCACCGTCCCCGGCCCCGACGAGCTCGCCGGCATCCTGGCGGGCGTCGAGTTCCGCACGGCGTCGGCCGTCGTGATCAGCCCGCTCACCGGCAAGCCGGTCGACAACTCTCCCGAGGCCTTCCGCCGCATGCTCGTGGACCAGTCGTTCGACACCGTAAGCCTCCCCAGGCTGGTCGACGGTCTGTGCGCGGTGGACGGGGTCGCCGCCGTGGACCTGATCGCCCCCGCGAAGTCCGTGTACGTAACCCGCACGCGCAGCCTGCTGCAGGGCCGGGCGGAGCATCGCCTCCTCACGCTGGCGGGCTGATGAACAGGAGAACGCAGATGAGCACGACCACCGAGACGGCCGTCGTGAATTCGTGGAACGAGTGGGACACTCTGCGCGAAGTCGTCGTCGGATCCGCAGCCGGCGCGAACTTCGAGCCGACGGAACCGGGCAACCGGCCGCAGATGCGCGGCAGGGAAGCCGTGCCCTTCCCCAGCGGGCCCAAGCCCGCCGAAGCCGTCGCCCGGGCCGAGGAGGAACTCGCCGCCCTCGTCTCCCTGCTGACGTCGCAGGGCGTGGTGGTGCGCCGCCCCTCCGCGCACGACTTCGGCCGTTCCGTGCGCACGCCGCACTTCGACGTCGAGAACCAGTACTGCGCCGTGTGCCCGCGCGACGTGATGATCACCATCGGCAACGAGATCATCGAGGCGACGATGTCCCGCCGCGGCCGCTACTTCGAGTACGAGCCCTACCGCAGGCTCGTCTACGAGTACTGGGAGGCCGATCCCCGCGTCACCTGGACCGTCGCCCCCAAACCGACCATGGCCGACGCCATGTACCGGCAGGAGTTCTGGGAGTGGCCGCTGGAGAAGCGGCACGCGCAGATGCATTCCTCGGAGTTCTGTGTCACCCAGGACGAAGTCGTCTTCGACGCCGCCGACATGAGCCGGTTCGGCCGCGACATCCTCGTCCAGGAGTCCATGACCACCAACCGGGCCGGCATCCGCTGGCTGAAGCGGCATCTGGAGCCCAAGGGATTCCGGGTCCATCCGGTGCACTTCCCGCTGGACTACTTCCCCTCCCACATCGACTGCACCTTCGTCCCGCTGCGCCCCGGGCTGATCCTGACCAACCCCGACCGGCCCCTGCGCGAGGACGAGACGGCGATGTTCCGGCAGAACGACTGGAAGTTCGTCGAGGCCCCGGAGCCGGTGCTGACGAACGACCAGATGCCGGCCTACTGCCAGTCGTCGAAATGGCTGTCGATGAACGTGCTGAGCCTCTCTCCCACCAAGGTCGTCTGCGAGGAGCAGGAGAAGCCCCTCCAGGACCTGCTGTCGAGCCTCGGCTTCGAGGTACTGACCGTGCCGTTCCGCAACGTCTTCGAGTACGGCGGCTCCCTGCACTGCGCCACCTGGGACATCCGCCGGGACGGCACCGAAGAAGACTTTTTCCCCTCCCTGTCGTACGACCCGGCGGGCTGAGGACGAAGCGAAGACCATGCCGAACCGTCCTTCCGCAGACTTCCGGGGCACCGTGCACGCCCTGGTGGAACGGCACGGCCGTGGCACGCGCGCGGAGTTCCCCGCGATGGTCCACGGAACACGTCGGGTGAGCTACCGCGAACTCGACGAGATGGCCGTGCGTGTGGCCGCCGGGCTCCGCCGATCCGGAGTCCGTGACGGCGGTTTCGTCGGAGTGCTCATGCCGCGCTCCCCCGAAGCCGTCGCGGCCATGCTGGGAGTCATGAGCACGGGTGCCGCCTATGTGCCGATGGACCCGGCCGATCCGCGGGAACGGATCGCGCACGTCATCGGCACAGCGGGCATCGAGGTGGTCGTCACGGCGGAGACCCCGCCGCCGGCCGCCTCCGCGGCGTCCGTGCTCATGCTGTCCGAGGGATGCCGTCCGGTGACCGACGGGCGGCCCGTGGAGCACGCCCCGAGGCCCGCGTACGCGAGCGCCCCCTCCGCGCCCGCGTACGCGATCTTCACCTCCGGGTCCACGGGGGTGCCGAAGGGCGCGGTCATGACCCACGCGGCGCTAGTGAACCTGCTGACCTGGCACGAACGCGCCCGTCCGCACAGCGGTCGGCAGCGCACTGCCCAACTGTGCGCGCTCAGTTTCGACTTCTCCTTCCACGAGATCTTCTCGACCCTGTGCTCCGGCGGCACCCTTGTCTTCGCGGACGAGGAGAGCCGGCGCAATCCCTTCGCGCTCGCCCGCTTCCTCCGAGACGAGCGGATCGAGCGGATCTTCGCGCCGGTGCCCATGCTGGAGCAGCTCGCCCGTGCGACGGAGGAGTCCCCCGTCGAACTGCGGCTTCGTGACGTCGTCACCACGGGCGAGCAGCTGCGCATCACCGGCCCTGTGCGGCAGTTCTTCCGCGACGTCCCTGCCCGGCTCCACAACCACTACGGCGCCACGGAGTTCCAGGACGCCACGACCTGGACTGCGACGGGAGATCCGGAACAGTGGCCGGCCATCGCCCCGATCGGCCGCCCGATCGACGGCGTCCGGGTCCACGTCGTGGATCAAGGCCTCCGCGAACTGCCCCCGGGCGACGACGGCGAGCTGTGCATCGCCGGGGCCGGGCTCTCGCAGGGCTACCTCCGGCAGCCGGAACTGACGGCACAGCGGTTCGTGCCCAATCCGTTCGGGCCCGGCCTGCTCTACCGCACCGGTGACCTGGCCCGGCGCCGACCCGACGGTGTCCTGGAGCACCTGGGCCGCATGGACACCCAGATCAAGGCACACGGCGTGAGGATCGAGGCGGGGGAGATCGAGACCCTCCTCCTGCAGCATCCGCAGGTCGCCGACGCAGCCGTCCTCGCCCACGAGATCGACGGACGCCGGCTCCTGGTCGCCCATGTCGTCCCCTGTGCCGGGCTGGACACGGGCGAAGCGCCGCATCTGCTGGACGCGTTCCTCGCACCCAGGCTGCCGCGCCGGATGCGCCCGGAGGCGTATGCCTTCCTGTCCGCCATGCCGCTGACCGCCAGCGGGAAGACGGACCGGTGCCGGCTGCGGCCCGTCGACGGAGCTCTCCACGCACCACTCGCCCCGGAACTCGACGACGGCAGCTTCCTCATCGCTTTCGCGCAGGCCCGGGCGGACCGGCGCTGTGACCTGGTCACCGCTTTGATACGCCGGAACACGATGCGGGTTCTCGGGCAGACGCCCGAGCCGGACAGCGATCTCTTCTCGCTCGGCCTCGACTCGCTCTCGGCAATCCTGCTGAGACAGGCGCTGCAGGACGCACTGCAATGCGAGCTGGACCAGGCGGTTGTTTTCCGGTATCCGACGGTGAATGCGCTGGCCGGTCATGTGGTGAGCCTGCTCGTAAATGAGAGCGGGAGTGACGGGGAGGATGAAGGGTGATGGAGAATCGGCGGACAAAGCTGATCTGCCTGCACCACGCCGGAGGAAGCCCCTCGGTATTCGAGCCGTGGGTCCGTGCCGCGCCCGAGGAATTGGACGTCATCGCCCTGGAGCTTCCCAGAAGCCAGGACAGCGCCACCCGGCGGCTGTATGGAACAACCGAAGAGCTGGTTCCCGTACTGGCGGAAGACGTGGCTGAAAAAGCAGCCTGCGACGACTACGTACTGTTCGGTCAGAGTATGGGAGGATTGCTCGCCTATCTCGTGACGCGTCACTTTCACGAGCGCATGGGACCGCTGCCCGAAGCGCTTGTGGTGGCGGCCTATGCCGCTCCTCATATTCCCTGGCGGGATCCCACCGATCCTGACGCCCCGGACGGCGAGCTGGTCCGGCGGCTGCATGACATCGGTGGTGTTCCGGACTGGTTGGCCGCCCACCCGGAGTGGCTGTCCCCCTTCCTCGGCCTGGTGCGTGACGACGCCAGACTGTGCGGCTCATACCGCCATGTACCGCAGTCGAGCAGGCTTCCCGTGCCGGTGCGCGTGTTCGGCGGAAATCGAGACATCCTCGTTCCCGAACAGGCGCTCCGGGCCTGGGCGGAAATCTCCGACGATGTCACCGTGGACGTCCTCGACGGTGGCCATTTTCTCGTCTCGGAAGATTTCGGCCACCTCCGGAAGTATGTTTTCGGTCTGGCGATGAACGGTCGGACCGGTGTCGGCTAGGATGTCGCGCACTGTCATGGCTCGTGCAAGCGAACAGGAGTGCACATGAATTCCAAGAATTCCCTCGGGAGCTTCAAGAAGATTCTCGGCATTGTCTTCATCGCGGCCGGTGCCGTCCTCGCAGTTTTCTTCTGGGACGTCCACGTCAAATGGTTCCAGGGCGGGCACGTCGGGCTGCTGCTCATTCTTCTGGGAGTCATGGATCTGTGGGAGGACTACAGGTCGTCCAAAGGGAAGAAGAGCAAGAGCATCATGGACGAACTGCGGGAGGAAATCGGCAGTCTCGACCCGAACCGGAAGCGACACGACGATGAACGACACTAGGGAGTGCCATGGCTGAATTCGACCGGAGCGAGGCAGGCAAGGCGCGCCGGGCCAAGCTCTTCGTCATCGCGACGGGGACGCTCTCCACCGCCCACTTACCGTTCTGGCTCAACTGGTTGTCGGCCAACCGCCCCCACTTCGCAGTGACCGTGGGGCTCACCGAATCCGCCAGGAACTTCGTCAGCCCGACGGCGCTGGCCGCGCTGACGAAGTCGCCCGTCGCCGCCAACTCGTGGAACGCCCCCTCAGGCGAACTCCGGCCGGTCCACACGGAGATCGCCACCGCCTACGACGGGATCCTCGTCTATCCCGCCTCGGTGTCCTTCCTCTCCGGCCTCGCCTCCGGCTCGGGAGCATCGCCGTTCCTCCTGGCCGCGCTCGGCACCAAGGGGCCCGTGGTCATCGCCCCGTCCTTCCCGCCCGGTGTCGCCGACAACCCGATCATCGGCGACGCCCTCGCCCGGATCAGGAGCGTGCCCAACTACCACATCGTCACGCCCCGCAAGGGCAAGAGCCGCAGCCTGGACACCGAAACCGACGTCGCCGCCCCCCTCTGGGACGCGATCGGAATCTACGAGTCGGCTGTCGACGCGGCCACCCAGAGCGCGAGCGCCTGAGGAGGCCGCAATGGAGCACTTCTTCTACACCTTCGCCGACCCCCGCGCCTACGACGACATCGCCCGGTGGCACGCCCGCCCCGACGACCCGCGCTTCCGCCGGACCCGCAAGGGTCCCGTGCCCCTGCCGGAAGGCGCAGGCCGGCACCACTCCCGGCACGGCATATGGACCGTCTGCAAGCCGGACGGCGAGCCCGTGCGCGGACAGGGCTGGAAGATCCACGTGGCCGTCACCCCGGACACGTTCCCCGCCCTGCTCGACACCGTCGCGCAGTACTGCGTCCCGCGCGGCATGCCCTTCAAATACCTCGCCCGCCACGAGTACGCCTGGCTGGTCAACGCCAAGTACGCGCCGCGTCAGGTCAGCGGAAAGGGCATCGTCCTCTACCCGGCGGACGAGCAGCAGTCGCTGGCCACCGCCGAGGAACTGTCCACCCTGCTGGAAGGCGTGCCCGGGCCACGGATCCTGTCGGACCTGAGGATCGGCGAGAGCGTGGTGCACGTCCGCTACGGCGCGTACTCGCGACGCTTCTGCCGCACTGCCCAGGGCAGGATCTCCCTGGCTCTGGAAGACCCCGACGGCCGGCTCGTGCCGGACGCGCGGTCGGTTCCCTTCCGGGCCCCCTCGTTCGTCACCGTGCCCGACGCGTTCATGCCGCCCCCGCCGGACGGAAGCGGCCCGGTCCCCCCGTACCGCATCGACAAGACCCTGCACTTCTCCAACAGCGGCGGCGTCTATCTCGCCACCCACCTGACCAGCGGCCGCGAGGTCGTTCTCAAGGAGGCCCGGCCGCACGCCGGGTACGACATGGTGGGCGGCGACGCGGTCGCACGGGCCGAGGCCGAGTACCAGGCGATGCTCCGCTTCTCCGGCCTGCCGGAGATCCCGGAGGCCTATGAGCAGTTCACCTGGCAGTCCCACGTCTTCACCGCGATCGAGTACATCCGGGGCACCACGCTGCAGGAGTGGGTTGCCGCGAACCAGCCGTTCCTGCTGCGGGAGAACCCCTTGGAGCCCGCGCACCCCGAGGTGGTCCGCGCCTACCGCGAGAACGTCGAAGTCATCATGGGCCGGGTACGCGCCGCGATCACCGCCATCTGGGAGCGGGGCCACATCTTCGGGGACATCCATCCCGGCAATGTGATGGTCACCCCCGACCTCGACGTCAAGCTGCTCGATCTGGAAGCCTGCGTTCCTGAAGGCGCCGACCGGCGTTTTCCCGGCGCCCCGGGGTTCAACGACCCGGCGAAGACGGGTCGCGCCTCCGACGAGCACGCACTGCGCCTCCTGGAACTCTCCTGCTATCTGCCGCTCACCCACCTCGTCCCCATGGACGACACCAAGCTGTGGCAGCTGCTCGACGTGTGCCGGGCCCGGTTCGACCTGCCGCAGAGCTGGGCCGATCGCATCGCGCGGACCTGCGCGCCGCCGATCGCCGCACGGCCTGCGGCCGCCGTGCTCACCACCGAATCCGGCCACCTCGACCACCACTTGGGCTTCACGGCCTGGTCGTCTCAGATCGTGGCCGGGCTCCGGGCAACGATGAGCGTCGACCGCGTCGACCGCCTCTTCCCCGGGGACCACACCGGATTCTCGCTGTCGCCCGTGGCCCTGGCCACCGGCTCCGCCGGCGTGCTGTGGTCCCTCCTCGACACCGAGGGAGTCGAGGACGACGGTCTCGTGGACCGGATCGCCGACTGGACCGTCACCCACGGACACGCTTCGGCGGACCGGCTCGAATGCGGGCTCTACGACAGTGAGTTGGGCGCCGGATACGCCCTGTGGCACGCCGGCCGCCGCCAGCAGGCCGCGGAACTCGTGGACACCGCGCTGGCCAAGGACCGCAGCCGCACCGGCCTGAGCCTCTTCAGCGGCCTCGCCGGCATCTACCTGGCCGCCGCCGAACTGGCCCGCGCGGACGCCTCGCCGGTCACGGCCTCACAGGCCGAGGAGATCGGCGCGGAGCTCACTCACCGCGCCACGGGCCTGCAGGCACGCCTGCAGGCCGCGGAGAGCACCGACGCCTCGCAGTACGGACTGATGCACGGCGTCGCGGGAACCGCCCTGGCCGTGCATCGCCACGGCCTCGCTGTGGGTGATGCGGACGCGGTCCGGCTCGCCCGGAAGCTGATGGAGTTCGAGTTCGCCGCGTATGTCCGGTGCAAGGACGGCTCGTTGCAGTTCAACGAGGCGGACCGGCGCACTCTCGGATACCTCGAAGTGGGGTCGTGCGGCAGCGCGCTGGTGCTGGCGGAGATGGCACGCCACGAGGCATGGGCCCCGGCCGGCGCCTCCATACCGGACCTGGTGCGGGCGATGGGCCCTGAGTTCATGGTCCAGTGCGGCTTGTTCCGGGGCAGGGCCGGCTTCATGGCCACGCTCACCTCCCTGGCGCAGGCGGGACACGAGGAGCATGTCGTCCCCCTCGTCGACCGCCACGCGGGCCAGCTCGGCCTGCACGAGATCCGGTACCGCGACGGTGAGCTGCACTACCCCGGCTCCGGCAACTTCAAGCTCTCGGGCGACCTGCGGACCGGAGCCGCGGGCGTGCTCACCGGCGTCGCCTTCGCCACGGGCCGCCGCGACAGCTGGCTGCCCGGCGTGCTGTGAGCTGCTGCCCCCTCTCGTTCCCCACCGGAAGGCACCCGTGGACGTACTCGGCCGGATTCTGCCGCTCGCCCTGCTCGACACCGTCAGCGTGTCGACCCTGGCGATCCCGGTCTGGTTCCTTCTGACACCCCGCGACCTGCGCATCGGCAACGTCTGCCGGTATCTGCTGCTCGTCGGGGCCGGATACCTGGCACTGGGGCTGCTCCTGCTCGGCGGGCTCGCCGCGGTCAGGGACCCGCTCGTCGACGCCGTCCGCTCACCCGCAGGCGACGCCGCGGTGGCGGCGGTCGGCGTGGTGCTCGTGCTCATCGGGCTCTGGTACGGCTTCGTCAAGCGCACCACGGCCGATTCCGGTCGGCTGACCCGGTGGCGCGAGGCGGCGGTCGGCCGGGAGGCGACGGCACGCGGCGTCGTGACCGTCGCTCTCGTCGCCGTCGCCCTGGAGATCGCGACGATGTTCCCCTACCTCGCCGCCGTCGACGTGCTCGACCGCAGTCGCCTCCCCTGGGCGGAACAAGCCGCGCTGCTGGCTCTCTACTGCCTGGTGATGGTCGCCCCCGCGCTGCTGGCGACCCTCGCACGGCTGGTCGCTGGGCAGGCCGTGCTCCCGGCCCTGACCTGGCTCGACTCCTGGATCAGGAAGAACGCGCGGGAGAACACCGCATGGCTCTTCGGCATCGTCGGCGTCCTGCTGCTGTCCACCACGACGCTCTACGAGCGAGGCATGCACCACCTGTCCGGAAACTGAATCTCCGTGGCCAGAGCCAGGAAGGCGGACGTCATGGCCGCAGACATCCCGGGATCCGGCGGGATGCCCGGCAAGCGCACCTCCCGGCCGCTCGGCGGGCTGCTGGCGGCCATGGCGGTGTCGCTCTCCGGCACGGGCGTCGCGGCGATCGCCCTGCCCTGGTTCGTGCTCGTCACCACCGGCAGCGCGGCACAGACCGGACTGGTCGCCTTTTGCGAGATGACCCCGTACGTGCTGGTCAAGACGCTCACCGGGCCCCTGGTCGACCGGGCCGGACCGCGCACCGTCTCCTGGACGACGGATCTGGTCAGCGCGACCGCCGCTGCGGCCGTCCCCCTGCTCCACGCCCTGGATCTGCTCTCCTTCCCGGTGCTGCTGGTCCTGGTGGCGCTGATCGGCGCGGCCCGCGGCCCCGGCGACCTCGCCAAGGAGGTCATGGTTCCCGAGGCGGCCGAGCGCAGCCGGGTGCCGCTGGAGCGGGCCGCAGGCCTCTCCGGCGTGATCGACCGGCTCGCCGCCACCGTCGCCCCGGCGGTCGGCGGCTCCCTGGTGGCGCTGCTCGGCCCGCTGACCAGTCTCGCGGTCAACGCGGGCTGCTTCGTGCTCGGATCGGTGATCATCGGCCTGACGTTGCCCCGTGGCATGGGGCGGGCGACCGAGCCGGACCGGCTCTCGGACAGAGCTGCGGAGCCGGGCTACTGGCGGCGGTTCGGCGAGAGCTTCACCTTCCTGCGCGGCCAGCCGCTGCTGCTCACCATCGGCGTCATGGTCGCGATCACCAACCTGCTGGACGCCGCGTTCACCACCGTCCTCATCCCTGTCTGGGCCGAACAGTCCGGCAGCGGACCGGCGGCGATCGGCCTGCTGGGCAGCACGATGGGAGCCGCGGCGGTCGCCGGGAGCCTGATCGCCGCGGCGGCCGCCCACCGGCTGCCGCGCCGAGCGGTGTTCTTCACCGGCTTCCTCCTCGCCGGTGCGCCGCGCTTCCTGGCCCTCGCCTTCGACGCGCCACTGGGAGCGGTGCTGGCCGTCTTCGTGGTCAGCGGCCTCGGGGCGGGCTTCCTCACCCCGGTGCTGGGAGCGGTCCTCTTCGAACGAATACCGCGCCGGATGCTGGGGCGGGTCAACGCGCTGGGTGACTCGCTGGCCCGGGTCGGCATCCCTCTGGGCGGCCTGATCGCCGGAGCCGCCGTGACCTCCGTCGGTCTCGTGCCGGTGCTGCTGACCGGCGCAGTCGCGTACTTCCTGACCACGACCCTGACCGGGCTGCGGAAGGAATGGCGCGAGATGGACCGCACACGCGGACGGGGTGGCGCGGCGGACACCGCGGCCACGACGAACGCCCCGGATGCGACATACGCCCCGGTCACCAGGGCGTGACGGGTGGGGCACACGCTCCTGCCCGTCCAACGTCCTGCTGATCCAGAACGAGCGGGACGTCTCCGCCCCGCTCGCCGGGGACGGGAAGATGCGGGCTGCCTTCGGCGAACGGGCCCGGATGGTGGTGGTCGACGCGGTGGGCCACGCGTCGTACGTCGACAACGGCACTGCGTGCGGGGACGAGAGGGTGACCCGTTCTCTGCTCAGGGGAGAGCGGCCGGCGGGGGGCGTCCCTGCGCGTCCTGACCGGGCTCCCGCTCGTTCGGGCCCCTGTGCGAAGGCCGGCCGGCTGGGCTCGGCGCATGCGGCGAAGAGCGTGGCCGGGCGGCCGAGGACTCGTCAGACGTCCGGGCCGCTCCCCGCCGCCCGGCGGGTCGAGCGGAGCTGCCTGTCAGTCGGTGGCAGCCGGACTGGGCGTGTTCCCAAGGTCCGGCATGGCGTCGGGTAGGACGGGTGGGCAGGCCGAGCGAGCGTAGAGCGTGACCTGCCCGCCTTTGAGCTCGACCCGTTGGCACTCGGCGAAGTCACGCTCCAGGACCTCTCGCTTGACTGCTTCCCCGGCGTTCGAGTCGAGCGGTTGGCCTTCGGGGTCGCTCAGGACGATGATCCCGTCGGCGTGTGCCAGGCGCTCTCGGATGTCGCCCGGGGGGAGCTCGACACCTTGCAGGGTCCCTGAGGTGCTGGGCCCGTCTTTGAGGGCGACGTCGGTCAGGCCCTTGAACTGGTGGGGGTAGGAGAGCATCCACTCCCGGCGCCGGGCGGGGGCGAAGAGAACGGCGTCCCCGGCTTCGGACAGCCTCTCGACCTCTTTGGAGATGGCGGTGACGTCATCCTTCCTGCTGTCGGGCGTCCTCATCTGGAGAGTGACCGGCAGCATCGCTGTGACGAATGCGGCGACCACGCCGACAGCGCACAAGATGCGGACCTTCCGGTTCTGGAGAAGGGCCGTCTTTCTGGCGTCGTCTGTCAGGCAGGCGACGGTGGTACCGACGAGGAGGGCCCATCCGATGTTGGTGTACAGGACGTACCGGTCCACGTACATGGGCTCGTGGACGGCTGCCAGCAGCAACGTCGCGGTGGGCACGATCGCGAGGGGAAACGCCGGCCCGGTGACATCGGCGTGTCGTCCCGGCCGGGACAGGTAGGCCGCGCAGGCCGAGGCGGCGAGGGCGACGCCCGCGATCTCGAACCACTCGCGCGGTTCGGGGCCGCCGATCCAGGAGACCTGGCCCGACTGACTCATGCTGAGGACGGCGAGCGGCAGCAGGCCGATGAGCACGCCGGTGGCGCTGACGGCGAAGTGCCGCCGGATCCTGGCCGGCGGTCGGGAGCGATACAGGGTGATGCCGTGTGCCAGGAGGGTGAGCGCGGCGAATTCATGCAGCAGCGAGGCCGTCAGCACCGCGAGCGCGTAACAGAACCAACGAGCCTTTGAGGTGCTCTGCATGAGCGTGACGAAGAGGTACGTGGCGACGGCGACGAGCGCGCAGACCATCGCGTACGAGCGCCCTTCTTGCGCATACATCTGCACTTCGGGGGTCACCGCGAAGGCCAGCCCGCTCAGCAGGCCCGCGACCGGACGGGCGGTCAGCCGGAGTGCGGTGACTGCCACCAGTCCTGCCGTGAGGGCCGTGGCGAGCACAGAAGGCAGCCGCATGGTGACCAGGCCGCCCTCCCATACGGCGAAGAGGCCGTGCATGAAGAGGTAGTAGAGGCCGTGCACCGCGTCGGCGTGCTGAAGGAGAGCAGCCGTCTCGGACAGGCTCCGATGGGAAACCTGGTACGTGACGGACTCGTCTCTCCACATGGTGCCTTCGCGGGTGATTCCCCACAGTCCCAGGGCGAGGGACACAGCGGCAGGAGTGAGGCAGGAGACGAGTCTTCCGGTGCGCGGGCCCCGGCCCAGGGCTGTGCGCGGTTCCGTCCGACTCGCCGTCGCCGTCGCCGCGGCCATGGGGTTCCTCTCGCAGTTCGGTGATTCTTCCGTGTGACCTCGCGTACCGGCACCTTCCAGCATGGGCAAGTCAGATTACGTCAGCAGGAGTTGACGTCGACGTGGTCCCGAAGATCCGCATCCCGGCTCAGCGCTCGTCGACGACGCCGGGCGGCATGAACTGTGACATGTGGGCGTGCGCCGCCTCGCGGGTCAGCCCGACGAACGCGACCTCCTCACCCAGGACCTCGGCGAGGACGGCGGCCTGCTCGCGCGGGGTGACCGCGGTGGGCCCGGTGAGTTCGCAGACCTGCCCGCCGTGGTCGTTCTCGCGGAGTGCCACGGCGGGGACCTCCGCGATGTCCGCCGGGTCGACGACGGGGAGGGCGACGTCGCCGAACGGGTCGAAGGCCGTGCGGTCTCCTCGGACCGACTCGGCCCGGGCGAAGGCGTTGGAGGCGAAGCCGCCGGGGCGCAGGATCGTCCACTCGCCTCCCCTCCATGGTGCCCTGTTCATAGGGCGGGCGAGCTGCACTGCCAGGCCTGTGGCCTTTCCGGGGTGCGGGTGGCCGCCGCGCGGGCCTCGGTGGCCAGGGCGTGGACGCGGGCCGGTGGGAGCGTCGGCGGTGGGGCCGTACGGCCGCCCCGGCAGCGGCCGCACTTGCCCGCCACGAGGTCGTCGGCCCGTGCCGGGCCGCCGCATTCGCCGCATTCGAGGATGCGTACGGGCCGGGGCCTGGGCGGCGGTGCGGGCGGGAGCTTGTCGATCAGGCGGCGGCGGGCGAGCGCGGCCGGGTGGTGGACGGGGACCGGGAGCCCTTCCGTGAGGGCGTGCAGCACCTGGCGTTCGGTGGCATCCCGCGCGAACCACTCGTCCACCAGCGGCGCGAGCACCGTGCAGTCGGTGTGCGACAGGGACATCACCGGGTTCTCGCGGCCCAGCGCGGCCAGCAGGACGTACGCCCGCGAGCGCGTGGGCCTGTGCGTCTCCACCGGTACGTCACCCCGCTGGTACGCCGCCCACCACGCGTCGTCCCGGGCCGTACGGCTCCACCAGGTGCGGGTCACCCACCGCGAGCTGCCCGAGGGGTCCTGGACCGACTCCAGGCCGCGGCGCAGATGACCGGCCGTGATGAGGAAGTTGAGCGCCTTCCCGACCGCCCACTGACCGTACGGCGTGTGCTTGGCGAGCGTCTTCACCGAGATGTCGCTCTGGTCCGGCAGCCGGTCGATGTACGTCGCCACGGCCGCCTCGCGGGGACGAAGATGCGTGAAATCGTCCTCGCGGCGAGGGCGTTGGCCGGGGACGGATCGCTTGCCGTAGCCGGGGTTGGCGAGCGGATGCAGGGCAGCACTAAAGTGGCTGTCAGCCATGGATCGAGTCTCTTTCGATCTCGTTGGTGAGACCCCCGCAGGTGTTGGTAGCACCTGACGGGGGTCGTTTCGTTCGGTTATCGGAACGGTAGAGCGCGATGACGCTCCGTGGCAAGTCGGTCGCCCGATGTCAACTCGCCGGGGCGGGTGGGTGGGTTGTGGCCCGTCCACCCATTCCTTTCAAGGGCGCTCGAATCTCGGCACTTGAGCTCCGGGACGCCCGGTCACGCGTCCTTGAGGTCCGTGACGAAGGCCGACCAGGCGGCGGTGGGGAACGTGAGATGGGGGCCGTCGGGGTTCTTGGAGTCGCGGACGGGGACGACGCCGGGGTGGCCGTCAGCGACTTCGAGGCAGTTGCCACCGCTGCCGTCGCTGTACGTGGACTTGCGCCAGGTGGCGACCTCCACGCAGTCCCCGCCGCTGCCGCCGCTGTAGCTGGACTTCTGCCAGACGGCCGCTGTCAGGTCGTACTCAGGGCTGCTCGTCTTCATATGCGTAATCCTCCGCCACTGACTCGAGCAGGGCCAAGGATCTTTCCGGCGACAGTGCGCTGGCCCCGATGAGATCGTAGGTCAGTTGATGGCGCGTGACGGTGGCCGGATCGTCCTCCAACTGGCCTGCCCCCGGGCCTTGTAGGTAGACCAATGGGGGCGCGTCAGGGAAGGTCATCAGCTTGAGAGCGCCTTCCTGCGCCGCATGCGCTCCCGCGTCGAACGGCAGCACCTGCACGATGACCCGGTGCCGCCGGGCCAGGTCGGCCACATGTCGCAGCGCCTCCGCCATCACGCCAGGGCCGCCGACCTGCCTGCGTAACATCGCCTCGTCCAGTACCGCCCACAACAACGGCTTTGTTGGATCGGTCAGCAGTCGCGAGCGATCCAGCCTCGCCTCGACGAGTTCGTCGATGACCCCTTCCGCGGCCGTGGGTCGATACGCCCGGAACACCGCCCGCGCGTACGCCTCCGTCTGCAAAAGGCCCGGGATCAGCTGTGGCGCGTACTCCTTGATGGTCTCCGCGACCGCTTCCGCTTCCGCCGCCTCCGCGAAGTGGTCCGGATAGCGGGACTTGTTGGACGCCTTGCAGTTGCGCGTGAAGAAGTCGTCCGTGCCCAACACCTCGTCCAGTCGGACCGCGTGCTCCGGGAGGATCCGGCGCGTACCCGACTCCATCTGGCCGATGTAGGAGCCGCTCACGAACAGCGGCTCGCCCAGTTCGTCCTGGGTGAGGCCGGCCTTTATCCGTGCGTGGCGCAGCTCCGCGCCGAGCAGCGCCCTGGGAGACGTTGACGGGTCGAGGTCCTTGGGTCCGGGCATAGGCATCTCCCTGATCGACAGGTCGCGTTGTTGGGCCGCCGTCTCTTCCCAGGCTAGCGGCGGACGGACACGCTGGGTGAGGAAAGTGAACACTCAGTGGTGGAGGTGCCGGTCATGGGGCTTGTGCGTTCGGCGGAGCGGCTGCGGGCCGCCGAGGAGGTGATCGACCAGCTGAGGCACGGGCTCGACGTGGTGTCGGTGACGCTTCCGTCCCTGCGGGTCGACGTCGTCTCGCTCGCGAGCGAGATGCCGTATCCACTGGTGGACCTGGGGCGTTGCAACCTGGACACCGCACTGCGGCTCGCGGCCGTGCTGCAAGGGCTGGAGAGGTGACCGTTCCACGGGGTGCGTACGCCGTCGACATCCGGGACGGGCGGGTGGGGGTCGTCATGGGGCGGGTCGGCCCGTACGTACAGTTACGGCCGCCGGGCGGGGGCCGGGAGTGGGACTGCCCGCCCGGGGACCTACGCCCGGCCCCGCCCGGGGAGGTCCTGCGCGCCCGGGTGCGGCAGCGGAACGCGGAAGGGCGGCTGCCGTAGCGGCCGGGCGGCGGAAGCGGTCAGGAGTCGCGCCAGAGATGTGCCGGTTCCGAGGACGGTCGCGAACTGCTCTGCCGCGTTTTGGCGTTGGCCCCGGGTTCCGGGCGGGCAGACGCGACGGCGACCAGCACGTAGGGCAGGGCCAGCAGGGCGAAGACCACGCCGTGCGAGACGTGCGGGGACAGCGCCGCGTAGGCCCCGAACGCGGCCAGGGACGCCAGGTTCGTGCCGAGACCGGTCAGCGAGGTGACCGTCGCCCGGCTCGGGCCGGTGATCGCGGCCTGGAGGCGTACGTCGGCGAGCACGTCCGCCAGTTGGAACACGAGGAACGCGGCGCCGATCAACACGAAGCCGGCGGGCGCGCCCGACAGTGCGCCCGCCGCGAGCGCGGCCGCCGCGGCGGCGACCAGCGCGCCGAGAGCACGCGCGGAGAGCCGTTCGCCCGCCGTCACCAGCAGCGAGCCCAGCGTCACGCCGACCCACACCACGAGCACCAACAGCGGGACGGTCTCGGCCGCAACGCCCGTGGAGGCGGCCAGCAGTGGCACGTACTCGTCCAGCGCACCCCACACCGAGGTGATCACGACGGCCGGCACCATGGCGCGCCGGACCGGCCGGCTGCCGCGCACCTCGTTCAGGCCCGCGCGCAGCGTCGCCAGGTAGCCGGGCCGGCCGGCTCCTTCGGGGCCTTCAGGGACTTCGGGGGCTTCCGCTCCTTCGGGGGCTTGAGGTTCTGCGGCTCCTTCGGGGGCTTCGGGGGCTTCGGGGCCTTGAGGTTCTGCGGGGTGCGAGGCGTCGCGGTGCTCGGGCAGCGTCGCGCCGACCGTCGCGCACAGCAGGCAGGAGCCGATGCTCACGGCCCACAGCAGGGTGTGCCCGCCGACGGCGAGGGCGGGGGCCGCGGCGGCGGTGGCGGCGGCCGTCGCGCCCATGCTCACCGCCGCCGCCCTGCCCATGACGCGGCCGTAGCGGGAGCCCGAACCGAGCCGGGCGAGTTCGTCGTGGACCAAGGCCTCCATGGCGCCCGAGCGCAGGGCACCGCCCACCGCCCACAGCGTGAAACCGGCGGCGTAGGCGGCGTACGACGGCGTCACGGCCCACAACGCGAACCCGGTGGCGGACAGCAGCGGGCCGACGACCATCATGGCCCGGCGCGAGACGGCGTCGGCCCACACGCCCGAGGGCACCTCCACCAGCAGGCCGACGACGCACCAGATGGCGAAGAGGGACGAGATCTCGGCCGTGGTCAGGCCGTTCTCGGCGAAAAGCAGCGCGTACACCGGGTAGAGCAGGACGAAGTCCTCAAGTCCCGCGTAGGCGTAGAGCTTTCGCGTCAGGGCGCGGACATGCGGGTCGGACGGGCCGGGCGGGCAGGGCACAGCGATGAGCATGGTGTGTGGTCCTTCTGGAGAGCGGACGGGGACGCCGGGTGCTCACCCGCGCGGCGGCCCTCGACAGTCCGCTCCTGGACCTGCTGCCGTGGATCAATGTCGTCGTCGGCTCATACGGTCGAGGGTACGCCGATGGGGCGCGAGGGCCCAGCGCTTTCCGTTGCTCCTGCCATGTCCGGAGCCTCGTTCTCATGTGCGGTCGGCCCGTGGGGAGTTGACTCTGTCCCGAGATGCAGAAAGATCGTCCCGCAGCATCACTCACGGCAGCGTCACTCACCGAAGGAAGGACACGGCGTGACTTTCGGGGGACAGGGCCCGCACCCGACGTGGCAGCCGAACGGGGGGCAGCCTCCGCCGCCGCACCCCTATATGCCGCCGCCGTACGTCCCGCCGCCGTACCGGCCGCCCGCCACCTCGCTGTGGCAGCGGTTCCGCGAGGACGAGTGGCCGCCGCTGCGGGAGGTGATGCGGCGGATTCCGCTGCCGGGCTGCGTCTGGGTCGCGATCCTCTTCTGCGTCTGGCCGGCGCTGTTCCTGTTCATCTGCTACCCGCTCGCACGCTCGGCCCGGAAGAAGGCCCGGAGGGTCTTCCCCGCGAACGCCCACCGCCGCATCCAGGACCCGGACGTCATGCGCGTGCAGAAGTTCCGCGCCTGGATCGCGCTCGCCGCGTCCTTCGCGATCCTGGTGGCGTACGGCACGGAGGCGGACTGGTCCGAGGTCCAGGACCAGGCGCTTTTCCGGCTGGCCGTCACCCCGTGGCTGCTGCTGCTCACGGCCCCCGTCGTGATCGCGGTCCTCTTCCGTCTCGCGCCCGCGCACGCGCGGGCGGGGATGCGCGCGCGAGTGCGCCCCGCGGTCCGCTTGGCGCTGCGGTACTTCGGCGCCTTCACGGCGGTGCCGATCCTGTTCGCCGGGGTGATGTTCCTCAGCCAGGCGCTGCCGGACGGCGCGCTCAGCACGCTGCTGTCCTTCGCCCTGCTCCTGCCGGTCCTGTGGGTGCTCTTCTTCGTCGCCTTCGCCTCGTCGACGGTCGTGCGGGGCGCGTTCAACACCGCCGAGATCCACGCCGCGCTCCCCGCCCTGCTGACGGGTGTGCTGGTGTGGGAGCTCGCGGCGATCAACCTGGCGACGGCCGGCATGCCGCCGGGGCCGCCGCTCCTTCAGATCTGCGCCGTGATCGGCGGGCCGGCGTCGGTGTCGGCGGTGGCGAGGTGGGAGGTCGTCCGCCTGCGCAGGCGGTACGGCGTGACTCTGCGGTGACGACTCGGTCCACTTCCGCGCAGGACACCCCCTGGCCCCGCACCGCAGTCACCGCAGCTCGTCTCCACGGTCGCCGGCGGCACGGGCGTGAACATGCGCACCCACCGGCCGGTCGCCAAGCCGTGGGTCGGGCCGGGGGCGTTGGCGTCCGGAGCCGTTCGCGACGGGGGAGCTGTTCGCGACGGGGGCGTTCGTGGGTCATCCGCGGGTGAAGGTGCCCAGGCCGTTCTCGTCGAGGCGCTCCACCCGCACCTCCGACGCCTTGTCGCCGTCGCCGACGGTGAACGTGACTCCCGTGCGGCCGACCGCGTTCTCGCCCACCGTCTCGAAGCTGAACGTGTCCCCGTCGTAGTGGGTGAGGACGAACCGCATCGGCTTCGGGCCCAGGTTCAGCGACAGCTCGCCGTTGTCGGCGGTGACCGTCAGCGGGCCGTAGTAGTCGTTGCGGTACGTGCCGGTGTACGCGTCGTCGGCCTTGGCGGCGGACGCGTCGCCGGGCGGCTTCGTGTAGTCGGTGGGGGAGCGGCCCTCCGCCTCCTCCTTCTCGTAGACACCGCCGATCAGGGGCAGCCAGTCCTGGGTGGGCCTGCCGTGCTGCGCGGTGTCGAAGAAATTGAGGGCGACGGAGTCGGCGAGACCGACCGGCTTGCCGTTGGTGAGGACGACGATGCCCAGTTCCTCGGCGGGCAGCATCGTCACATTGGTGTTCGCGCCCAGGCCGAAGGCGCCGGAGTGGCTCAGCCGCAGGCGGCCCTGGTTGTCGTAGCCGACGTTCCAGCCCAGGCCGTAGAAGCCGGTGCGGGCCGCGGGGCCGTCGGGAGGCTGGGAGACGATCTCGGGCACGTGGGTGCGCTGGAGCTGCTCCGCGGGGACGATCTGCTGGTCGCCGAGCTTGCCGTCCGCGAGCTGGAGACGCAGCCACGTCGCCATGTCGCGGGCGGTGGAGCTGACCCCGCCCGCCGGGGACTGGGCGTCGGCGTCGCGTACGAACTTCGCCTCCCAGGTGCCGTCCGCGTTCTCCACGTGGGTGGCGGCCCTGTTCGCCGCCTTCTCGTAGTCGGCGAAGGAGGAACTGGTCGAGTTCATCCCGGCCGGTCCGTACAGCGATTCCTCCGCCAGCTTCTCCCAGGTCGTGCCCTTCGCGTCGGCAACCGCCTCGGCGGCGGCCGTGACACCGAAGTTGGTGTACGCGTAGCTCGCGCGGAACGGCGACAGGGGCTCGAACCGCAGATGCCCCAGGATGTACTGCCGGTCGTAGCCGAGGTCTTCGAGCAGGTCGCCCGCGTGGTCGGGCAGGCCGCTGCGGTGCGACAGCAGATCGGCGACCGTCACATGGTCGGTCACCCACGGGTCCTCGAGCGCGAAGTCGGGCAGATGCCGGGTGACGGGCGTGTCCCAGGCGATCGCCTTGTCGCCCACCGCGTCGGCGACGACGGTCGACGCGAGGGGCTTCGACAGGCTCGCGATCTGGAACACCGTGTCCGGCGAAACCGCGCCCGGCTTTCCGACCTCGCGGTCGCCGAAGCCCTTCATGTACACGACCCGGTCCTCGTGGACGACGGCCACGGCGACGCCCGGGACACCGGTCCTCTCCATGCCCGCCCGGATCTGCCCGTCGAGCTTCGCGACCGCGTCGGCCACCTGCTGGTCGGTGAGCAGCGGGGCGGTGCGGGACGCGGGGTACGACGTGAGCCCTGTGGACGCGGTGGACCGGGGTCGAGGTTCTGCCGCCGCCGTCGCCGCGTACGTCACCACCAGCACAGAGGCCAGACCCGCCGCGGCATACGCGCGGGCCCTGCCTCTGCGGTGCCTTCCGACTCGTCGGACACCCATGCGTTCCATTCAACGTCCGGCGGCGGCCTCTGTCGCGGGGAGGCACGCGCCGGGCAGCGGGCCGCCCGGCTCCGACCGGCGGACCCACAGCAGCGCGGCCGCGCCCACTGCCGCCGCGCCGACCAGCCACGGCGGCGGGCCCGACGGCAGGGCGCCCGCGAGCACGCCCGCCAGCGCGCCGACCGACTGGAGCGCGAGGGACTGCACGGACAGGGCGGTGGCGCGGACGGTGCCGTCGACGCGGCGGTGCAGCAGGTCGTTCTCGTTCGGACCGGCCGCACCGAGACCGAGGTAGACCAGGCCGTAGCCGAGGGCGGCGAGGGCGAGTGCGGCCGGGCCGTCGGACGCCGCCGTCCCGAGCAGCATCAGTCCCGCGGCGCTCACGCCGATGCTCGCCAGCACCGCGTGCTCACCGCTGCCCGTCAACCGGGCGGCCGACGGCGAGATGTGGCTGCCGATCGCGGTGCAGACGAACCCCGTGCAGGCGAGCGCGGCGAACAGCACGGCGCCGGACTCGGACGCGCCCGTCAGGTCCGCGGCCCGGCCGGGAGTGAGCAGTTCGACGGTGGCCAGCCCGGCGCCGGCCGCACCCGCCGTCAGCAGGACCCGCCGGATCAGCGCGTCCCCGGTGCCCAGGCGCAGTCCGCCGAGCACGGTGGCGGGCACACCGCGGAGCACCGCGCGCAGGGTGGTGCGCGGCCGGGGCGGCTCGGGCAGGGCGGTCAGCACGTACGCGGTGTAGCCGACGCCGACGGCCGTGCCGAGCAGGGCCGGAACGGACAGCGGCAGCACCAGGCCGGCGGTGGCCTCACGCAGCCGGGCCCCGGGATCCGGGCCGAGGCCGAGCAGCAGCGGCAGCGCGCCACCGAGGAGCGTCCCGGCGGCCAGCGCGGCGGCTGATGCGGTCCCCGCGCGGGCGAGCCCGGTGCGCAGCTCGGCATCCGGACCCGAGTGGGCCTGGACCGTGTCGACGTACCAGGCCTCCGCGGGGCCACTGGACAGGGCGCGGCCCGCCCCCATCAGGAACATGGCGGCGACCAGCGCCCAGACGGTGGTGCCGAGGGCCAGCGCGGTGAGGGCGGCGAGATTGAGCACTCCGGCGGCGGCGAGGACGGGCCGCCGTCCGACGACGTCGGACAGGCCGCCGGTGGGCAGCTCCAGGGCGGAGACGGTGAGGGAGTGGACGGCGAAGAGGCCGGCGACGACGGCGAGACCCATGCCGCGCTCGGTCAGGAGCAGGACCTGGGAGGGGATGTAGAGGCCGACGGGCAGCCAGAACAGGAAGGTGACGGCGGTGAAGCGGCGGCGGGCGGAGCGGGGGTCGAGCGTCATGCCCCGCCCGCCCCGAGGCGTTCCTGCTCGCCTCCGTGGCCGGCCATGCGCGGCGGGTGCGTGAGCGCCCTGAGGGCGGCGGCGTCGTGCGCCGGGTCGAGGACGCGGTCGCGGCGTGAGGTGGGCATGGCGAGAGCGTATGCGCCCGCGGGGTGGACCGGGCGTCGTGCTCTTGGCGATGTCGGCCGCGTTGCGGGGCCCTGCCCCGGGCCCCGCTCCTCAATCGCCGGAGGGGCTGGATATGGCCCGTGCTCGGCCCCGGCCGGGTGGACCCCTGTGTCCTCCGCGAGGTCGGCCGGGTTGCGGGGCTCTGCCCCGGGGCCCCGCTCCTCAAAGCGCCGGAGGGGCTTGATCGGGCCCGATCCTCAAGCGCCGGAAGGGCTGAACTCGTCTCCCTGCTCGGGCCCCCGCGGGGGGCAGTGGGACAGGGCCGCGCGGAGGTGGCCTGCCGAGGACATCAGCAGCGACGCCGCCCGGGGCGCGTCAACGCCACCCAGAATCATCAGGATCGCGTTCTTCACCTCGCCGTCCGTCGCCTCCAGTGCCGCCTCGATCTCCTCCTCCCGTGCTCCCGTCGCCAGCGACACGATCCGCCGCGACCTCGCCCGCAGCTTGTCGTTCGACGCGCGCACGTCCACCATCAGGTTCCCGTACGTCTTGCCGAGGCGGATCATCGTGATCGTCGAGATCATGTTGAGCACCAGCTTCTGTGCCGTGCCCGCCTTCAACCTCGTCGATCCGGTGAGCAGTTCGGGGCCCACCACGACCTCGATGCCGTGCTCCGCCGCGGCGCCCAGCGCGCTCGCGGCGTTGGAGGAGAGGCCGATCGTCAGCGCGCCCAGCGACCTCGCGTGCTCCACCGCACCGATCGCGTAGGGCGTGCGGCCCGACGCCGAGATGCCGACCACCGTGTCGTCCCCGGTCACCTTCAGCGCGTCCAGGTCCGCCGCGGCCAGCTCCTTGCTGTCCTCCGCGCCCTCGACCGCCGTGAACATCGCCGCCGGGCCGCCCGCGATCAGGCCCGTGACCTCCGACGGGTCCGTATTGAACGTCGGCGGGCACTCGCTGGCGTCCAGGACCCCCAGGCGGCCCGCCGTGCCCGCGCCCGCGTAGATCAGGCGGCCGCCGCGGGCCATGCGCTCGGCCGTGGCGTCGATCGCGTCGGCGATGACGGGCAGTTGGGCGGCCACCGCGGCGGGGACCGTCTCGTCCTCGCCGTTCATGATGCGTGCGATCTCCAGCGTGGGCAGCCGGTCGATGTCGGCGAGCTCGGGGCGGAACGCCTCCGTCGTGAGCGTGGCGAGCTGGGCGCGGAGTTCACCGTAGGTGGAGGTCATGAGGAGCGGCTCTGCTTTCTCGGGACGTACGGCGTGTGGGGGGTCAGCGCGTGCGCGGGCTGTGGCGGTGCGCGAGTGCTTCGTACGAGGCGGCGAGGGCAGGGGCCGCCGACTCGTACGTCCGCTGTGCCACACCGATGAACAGGCAGTCGATGACGAGCAGCTGACTGGTGCGCGAGGACATGGCGGCCGGGCGCAGCTCGCTCTCGCGCGCGGTGGACGTCGTCAGGATGTGGTCCGCGTACTGCGAGACGGGCCCGTCGGGGCGTCCGGTGATCGCGATCGTCGTCGCGCCCCGGTCGAACGCCACCCGCAGCGGCTCGATCACGTCCCCCGTCGATCCGGAGTGTGTGATGGCGATGGCCACGTCGCCGGAGCGCAGCTGCACCGCATTGGTCACGGCGAGGTGCGGGTCGGCGTGCGCGTGCGCGATCAGGCCGATGCGCAGCAGCTTCTGGGCGAGGTCCATGCCGACGAGGGAGGACGCGCCGACGCCGTAGATGTCGATGCGGCGGGCCGTGGACGCGGCGGCCACCGCGGCGCCGAGCTGCACGGTGTCGAGACCGGCGGCGGTGTCGGCGAGCGTCTGCTGTTCGTCGTACGCGAGCTTGGCGACGACGTCCCCGATCGGGTCGTCGACGGCGATGTCGGTGGTGATGGCGGGCGCGCGGCCGGATTCCTGGTGGGCGGCGAGACCGGCGAGCGCCAGGCGCAGGTCGCGGTAGCCCGGATAACCGAGGAGGCGGGCGGTGCGGACCACGGTCGCCTCGCTCGTGCCCGTGAGCTCGGCGAGTCCGGTGACCGTGAGGGCGGCGCAGCCGGCCGGATCGTCGGCGACGGCTTCGGCGACCCGCTGCATGGAGCGGGTCATGGACGGCGAGAGTGTGCGCACCTTCGCCGCGAGTGCGGCGGGCGGCGGGACCTCCCGGGCGCCGGGCGCGGTGGGGGAGGGCGGCCTCGCACTGTTGAAACTTTCCTTCACTGTATTGGTCACATCTGAAAGATATTTTCGAATTTCGGGTGTCGTCAAGACCCGGCGACAATGGGGGCATGGACGAGACGAACCCGCTGGAGCAAGCCCTGCATGCTGCTCGCGCGCTGGTGCTCGCCGACCTGGCCGCCCGTGACGTGGCGGATGCCGGCGTCGTCTCGCTGGTCGAGGAGGCGGTGGCGCACCGCCGTTGGTGGGCAGAGCAGTGGCCCGAGGGCATCACGTACGTCGCGGGGCTCGTCGCCCAGGACGTCCAGGACGCGCTGCTGGAACGGCACGGCCGCTGGCCGCTGTGCCCGGTCTGCGACGCGGGCGATCCGCACGCGCTGGAGATCGAGCCCGAGCTCGGGCCGGATCCGCACTGGGTCTGCGGCAAGGCCGGGGTCGTGGTGGCGCCGGTGGGCGGGCTGTGGTGACGGTCTACATCGACCCGCCGAGCTGGCCCGGCCACGGCCGGATGTGGTCGCACATGGTCAGCGACGTGTCGTTCGAGGAGCTGCACGCCTTCGCCGAGTCGATCGGCTGCCCGCGCCGCGCGTTCGAACGCGACCACTACGACGTGCCTTCGCACCGGTACGCGGACGCGGTGGCGGCGGGCGCGGTCGAGATCGGTTCCAAGGAGCTCGTCCGCCGCCTCACGGATGCGGGCCTGCGCAGGCCCAAGAACCGCCCGTCCGCATAGGGCCCCGCCCGGTCGGGCGTGACCGTGCCGACGCCCGTCGGCTCACGATGCGGCCAGCAGCTCCAGCTCCACCGTGAGGTTGTGGCGGGCGGGCTCCTCCCACTCACGGACGCCGTACGGGGTGTGGAACAGGCGCGGCAGCCGCAGCAACTGGCGCAGCACCGCGGCCCGCCCGTCGCGGAACGCCTCCTCGGGCACGAACCCGTACTCCTCGCGCACCGCCGCCGCATAGGCCGCGTATGCCTGCGGGGGCGCGGCCAGGATGGCCAGGTCCGCGTCGCACAGGACCTGGCCGTTGCTGTCGTCGGCGGCCGGGTCGTGGGTGACGGTGAGGCGTACGAGGCGGGCGACCTCGGCGGTGGCCTCGGTGCTCAGTCCGGCTTCGGGCAGGGCGCGTTCGGCGATCCGGGCGGAGCGCTCCTCGTTCTCCGAACGGTCCGGCAGATACACCGCGTCGTGGAACCAGGCGGCCAGCCGCACGAGTTCGGGATCGGCGGCGTAAGCAGCCAGGGTGTCGACATGGCCGAGCACCGCGATCAGATGCTCCGTGGTGTGGTAGCGCCGCTGCGGCTCGGCCCAGCGTGCGAGGAGGTTGTCGGCGTACGGCACGGGGTCGGGCCCGTCCGCTCCCTGCCGGGCGGCGACGAGGGTCCGGGTCCAGCGGGTGCGGAGATCCGCGGCGGCGTCGGTCATGTGCCGACTCTAGAACCGTCGGCGCGGGCCCGGCGCCCGCCGGTACGACGGGCCGGGCCCGGCTCGGGCCGGGCGTCACCCGGCGGCCTTGAAGCCGCGCAGGCGCAGGGAGTTGCCGACGACGAAGACGGAGGAGAAGGCCATCGCGGCTCCGGCGATCATCGGGTTGAGGAGTCCGGCGGCGGCGAGGGGGAGGGCGGCGACGTTGTAGGCGAAGGCCCAGAACAGGTTGGACCGGATGGCGCCGAGGGTCCTGCGGGACAGGCGGATGGCGTCGGCAGCGGCGTTGAGGTCGCCGCGGACGAGGGTGAGGTCGCCGGCCTCGATCGCGGCGTCGGTGCCGGTGCCCATGGCGAGCCCGAGGTCGGCCTGGGCGAGGGCGGCGGCGTCGTTGACACCGTCACCGACCATGGCGACGCTGCGGCCCTCGGCCTGGAGGCGCTTGACCACGTTCACCTTGTCCTCGGGCAGGACCTCCGCGACGACGTTCTCGGGGGAGATGCCGACCTCGGCGGCGACGGTTTCGGCGACCGCCCTGTTGTCGCCGGTGAGCAGGATCGGGGTGAGGCCGAGGGCGCGGAGTCGGCTGATCGCCTCCGGGCTGGTCTCCTTGACGGCGTCGGCGACCTCCAGGACGGCGCGGGCCTCGCCGTCCCAGGCGACCGCGATCGCCGTGCGGCCGGCGACCTCGGCCTCGTGCTGGGCGCGGGCGAGGTGGGCGGGCAGCTCCATCGCCCACTGGGTGAGGAGCTTGGTCCGGCCGACGAGGACGGCGTGGCCGTCGACGATGCCCTGGACGCCGAGGCCGGGGATGTTGGCGAAGTCCTCGGGCGTGGGCAGGGCTCCGACGCGTTCGGCGGCGCCCGCGGCGACGGCCCGGGCGATGGGGTGCTCGGAGGCGTGCTCCAGGGCGCCCACCAGCCGCAGCACCTCGTCCTCGGTGGCGTTGTCCGCGGTGTGGACGGTGAACAGGGTCATGCGGCCGGTGGTGACGGTGCCGGTCTTGTCCAGGACGATGGTGTCGACCCTGCGGGTGGTCTCCAGGACCTCGGGGCCCTTGATGAGGATGCCGAGCTGGGCGCCGCGGCCGGTGCCGACCATGAGCGCGGTCGGCGTGGCGAGACCGAGGGCGCAGGGGCAGGCGATGATCAGAACGGCGACGGCGGCGGTGAACGCGGCGGTCAGTCCGGAGCCGTTGCCGAGCCAGAACCCGAGCGTGCCCAGCGCGAGCGCGATGACGACGGGCACGAAGACGGCGGAGATCCGGTCCGCGAGCCGCTGGGCGGCGGCCTTGCCGTTCTGCGCGTCCTCCACCAGCTTCGCCATGCGGGCCAGCTGGGTGTCCGTGCCGACACGGGTGGCCTCGACGACCAGACGGCCCCCGGCGTTCAGGGTGGCGCCGGTGACACTGTCGCCGACCGCCACCTCCACCGGCACGGACTCGCCGGTGAGCATCGAGGCGTCGACGGCGGAGGCGCCCTCGACGACGGTGCCGTCAGTGGCGATCTTCTCGCCCGGGCGGACCAGGAACCGGTCACCGACCCGGAGTTCGGCGGTCGGGACGGTGACCTCCTGCTTGTTGCGCAGGACGGTGACCTCCTTGGCCCCCAGCTCCAGCAGTGCCTTCAGCGCCGCCCCCGCCTTCCCCTTGGAGCGGGCCTCGAAGTACCGGCCCGCCAGGATGAAGGCGGTGACGCCGGCGGCGGCCTCCAGGTAGATGTTCCCGGAGCCGTCGCTGCGGGCGATCGTGAACTCGAAGGGGTGCGTCATCCCGGGCGTACCGGCGGTCCCGAAGAACAGCGCCCACAGCGACCACAGGAACGCGGCCGACGTGCCGACGGAGATCAGAGTGTCCATCGTCGCCGCGCCGTGCCGGGCGTTGGTGAACGCGGCGCGGTGGAAGGGCCAGGCGGCGTAGGTGACCACGGGGGCGGCGAGGGTCAGGCTGAGCCACTGCCAGTACTCGATCTGCAGGGCCGGCGCCATGGCCATCGCGATCACGGGGACGGACAGGACCACGGCCGTGACGAGCCGCTGCCGCAGCGGCGTGAGCTCGTCGCTCTCGGGTGGTTCGTCCACCGGGTCGGTGCTGCGGGCAGGTGCGGGCTCCTGGGCGGTGTAGCCGGTGGCCTCCACGGTGGCGATCAGGTCCGTGACCTCGGTCCCCTGGGCGAAGGTGATCTTCGCCTTCTCGGTCGCGTAGTTCACGGTCGCCTCGACGCCGTCCATGCGGTTCAGCTTCTTCTGGATGCGGGCGGCGCAGGAGGCGCAGGTCATGCCGCCGATGGCGAGCTCGACCTCGCGTGTGTCGGTGGTGGCCGGGCGGGCGGCGGCTGCGGTCGGCATTCCTGCTCCTCATGGCGGCATGTCATACCCCCCGGGGGTACATTTACGGTTTTATGTATACCCCTTCCCTGTATCGAGTGCAAGGTGTTGTCCGGGCCTGCCGGGGGACCCGTGCGCGGCGCGTGCCGCTCGTGGCTGCCGTCGGGGCCGCTTGCGCATTAGGCTGGATATTGGACTAGACCTCTCGGCCCGCAGGGGGCCGAGTGCCGCCGCAGCCGCTTTCCTGGAGGAATGGGCCCATGAGCAACCGTGCACTCCTGGAGGTGATCGCTCTCGACGCCGAGGACGCGATCGCCGCCCGGTCCGGAGGTGCTGACCGGCTGGAGCTGGTCACCGACATGGCGGCCGACGGCCTGTCCCCGTCGCCAGAGACCTTCGCCCGCGTCCGGGCGGCCGTGGACATTCCGGTGCGCGTCATGCTGCGCCTCACCGACGGTTTCTCGGCGGGCGGCCCGGAGGAGGTGGCCGCATTGGTGCGGACGGCCGAGCGGCTGCGGGCGGAGGGCGCGGACGAGTTCGTGTTCGGCTTCCTGGACGACCACGGCCACCCGGACCTCGTGACCGTGGAACGGCTGATGGCGGTCCTGGACGGCTGCCGGTGGACGTTCCACCGGGCGATCGACCGCGCGGCTGACCGCGACGGGCTGCGCAAGCAACTGGCGGACGTACCGGGCCTGGACACGTACCTGACGGCCGGGGCGGCGGAGGGCGTCGACGCGGGGCTGCCGACGCTGCTCGCGGAGGCGTCCCGCAGCGGCGAACCGGGCTACGACCCGGCGCTGCTCGTGGGCGGCGGCCTGCGCCTCGAACACGTCCCCCCGCTGCGGGCCGCGGGGGTGCAGGGCTTCCACATCGGCGGCGCGTCCCGCCCGTCGGGCTGGTCGCACCCGGTGTCGCCGTCGGCGGTCTCGGCGTGGCGGGAGGCACTGGACGCGTAGGGGTGTACCCGGCGGGGGCGCCGCGCCGCCGGGGTGGTCGCTGCTCGGGGTGTGGGGCTGCTGCGGCCCGGGGTGGTCGCTGGTCGGGGTGTGGGGCTGCCGCCGCCCAGGGTGGTCGCTGCCGGGGGGTGGTGCGGAGGTGCTACGCCGCCGGGGTGGTGCCCCCCGGGGGCTGCTCCGCGCCGGGCGGCCGCTGCCCGGAGGTTGCTGCTCCGGCCCCCGGGCGGCCGCTGCTCTCGGGGGACGGGTGCGGGGGGCCGGCCTCGGCCCCGGGGTGGTCGCTGCTCGCGGGGCGGTGCGGGGTGCCGCGCCGCCGGGTGGCCCCAGCCGGGGGGTGTGGGGCTGCTGCTCCGGGGCTGGGGGCGGCGGTACCGGCTGCGTCGTCCCCCAGGCTCGGTGGCCGCTGCACGGACCGTCGCCGGTGGCGGACGCTGCTGACGGGAGCGTCACCCCGCCGTCACGTCAACTGCGGCGGCAGCGGCTGCGCGTGCAGAATCGTCAGGCCCGAGACCGCGCGGGTCAGTGCCACGTACAGGCGGCGCAGGCCCGTGCGTTCGTCCGGCTCGGCCGTCACCACCGCCGCGGGCTCGTCCAGCACCACGTAGTCGTACTCCAGGCCCTTCGCCAGCGACGCGGGCACCAGCGTCAGGCGGGACGCCGCCGTCGTCTCCTCGCCGGGGGAGAGGTGGGGCAGGCCGGCCGAGGCCAGCGCCGCCGCCAGTGCCGGGACGCGGGCGTCCGCGGCGATCAGGCCGATCGAACCCTCCCGGCCCAGCGATTCCACGCATGCGGCGACGACCGCCGCGTCCAGGTCGCCGGTGACCGGCCGGACCGACAGCGAGCCCGGATTCTCGCGGACGGAGGAGACCGGGGCCAGCCCCGGTGACATGTGCGGCAGCAGCCGGGAGGCGTATGCGATCACCTCGCGCGGCACGCGGAAGCCCGCCGTGAGTTCTTCGACCGCCGCGTCCGCCTTGCCGAGGTGGGACAGCGCCTCCGCCCACGACGACGTCGCCCACGGCGTCGTGCCCTGGGCCAGGTCGCCCAGCACGGTCGCCGAGCCCGTCGAGCAGCGTCGGCCCACCGCGCGGTACTGCATCGGCGACAGGTCCTGCGCCTCGTCGAGCACGACATGGCCGAGGGAGTGGGTGCGCTGCACGAGATCCGTCGCCTCGTCGATCAGCACCGCGTCCGCCGCCGACCACTTGGCCGACTTCACGCTGCGGGCGGGCCTGTCCCACCGGACGGTGTCCTGTTCCTCGGGGGTGAGGACGCCCTCGGCGTGCGCGGCGAGGAACTCCGCGTCGGACAGGAGGCGCAGAACGAGCTTCGCCGGGTCCACCGGCGGCCAGATCGCCTTGACCGCCGCCTTGACCGCGGCGTTCCGCGCAACGGCGTCCTGGACGCGGTCGTCCGGAGCCTCGCCCGCCTGCTCCATGCGGACCAGCACCGTGTGGGCGATCCGCTGGGGGAGGGCGTCGCGCGCGGAGCCGTACCGGACGTCCCGGTCGAGCAACTCGCGGACGATCTCCTCCAGTTCGTACGCGGGAATCCGCCAGCGCCGCGAGCCGCGCACGACCATGAGCGGCTCCGTCGGCAGCGTGACGTGCGAGCGGACCGCGCGGCGCAGCACCTCGGCCATCCTCGCGTCACCCTTGACGACGGCCGCCGTCGGCGTGTCCGTGCCGCGCACCTCCACATGGGCGACGAGGTCGTCGACGGTGGACTGCCGGACCTCCAACTCGCCCAGCGCGGGGAGCACTTGCTCGATGTAGTGGAGGAAGGAGCGGTTCGGTCCGATGACGAGGGTGCCGGTGCGGGCCAGCCGTTCCCGGTGGGCGTACAGCAGATACGCGACACGGTGCAGTCCGACCGCCGTCTTTCCGGTGCCCGGCCCGCCCTGCACGCACACCGTGCCGGACAGACCGCTGCGGACGATCTCGTCCTGCTCGGGCTGGATCGTCGCCACGATGTCCCGCATGGGGCCCACGCGCGGCCGTTCGATCTCCGCCTGGAGGAGCCTGGAGGTCTGCTCCGCCTCCGAAGGGTCGGTGAGGTGCTCGTCCTCGTACGCGGTGAGCTCGCCGCCCGTGTAACCGAAGCGCCGCCGCAGGCCCACGTCCTTCGGGTCCTTGCGCGAGGCGCGGTAGAACGGCTGGGAGACAGGGGCGCGCCAGTCGACGACCATCGGGTCGCCCCCGGCGTCGTGCACGTGCCGGCGGCCGATGTAGAAGCGCTGCCCTTCCTGCGCGGTGTGCAGATAGTCGAGGCGGCCGAAGAACAGTGGGGTGTGCGCGAGGTCGGCGAGCGCCTTGATACGGTCCTCGATCTGCGACCGCAGGACGGCCGCGTTGACCCAGTTCGCGGTGACGTCCTTGATGTCGAGTGACTCGACGTCCTTGCGCATCGCGCGCAACGCGGCCCGCGAGGCGGCGAGGTGCGCGCGCTCCCGTGCGAGTGGATCACCGCCGTCGACGGTGGGTGCTGCCGTGGCGGGAGAGACGTCGGGTACAGGGGCGCGCGCGGGCACGGGTTGCCTCCGGGCTGATGCTTCGTGATCACGACATGGCAGACCGGCCGGTTTCCGTCCGGGCGGTGGCACTCCTCGAAGGAGGCGGGAGGGCCCCGACCGTGTCGGGGGCAAGCCCGCGATTTTAGTCAGCGCCTTGGCGGGGGGCGAACGGTTTTTCCCGGCCGTCCTTCCCGTAGGGGACGCCGTCTGTCTGGAGGAGGATGCGTGCCGGTGCGCGGCTCAGCCCGCAGAGCGATGCTCCGGACGGGTGAAAGGACCACCATGGAGACATGAGTACAGCGACCTTCGCCCCAGGCACCACGCCCCATGGCGGCGCGACCGCCACGGGCGCCGTCCACCACTCCCCGCACCGCGTCGGCAACGCGCTGCGCGCCATCAAGGTCTTCGCCGAGGCCGTGTTCTCGGTGGCCGTCCTCGGCGAGTACGCCGAGGAGGCGGGTGTCCGCCGCCACCCCGCCCAGCCCGGTCGTAGCTGACCACCGGAGGCAGCCCGGTCGTGGTTGACCACGGCGGGGGCCGTTGGTGGTCGCGGTTCGGGGGTGGTTTCCTCGGGTTTGGCCGGGGGCAGCCCGGTCGTGGTCGACCACGGCGGGGGCCGTTGGTGGTCGCGGTTCGGGGGGCGGCGGCGGGACACCCAGCCGGTCAGTGGACCGGGTCCACGGGGCCCTCCGCGTCGCCCGCCAGCAGCTCGTCCGCGTCCACGATCCGGTACGCGTAGCCCTGCTCGGCCAGGAACCGCTGGCGGTGCGCCGCGAAGTCCTGGTCGATCGTGTCCCTCGCCACCACCGAGTAGAAATGCGCCTTGTGGCCGTCCGCCTTCGGGCGCAGAACGCGGCCGAGGCGCTGTGCCTCCTCCTGGCGCGAACCGAAGGTGCCGGAGACCTGGATCGCGATCGTCGCCTCAGGCAGGTCGATCGAGAAGTTCGCGACCTTCGAGACGACGAGCACGCTGATCTCGCCGTTGCGGAAGGCGTCGAAGAGCTTCTCGCGCTGCGCGTTCGACGTCTCGCCCTTGATCACCGGGGCGTCCAGGTGCTCGCCCAGCTCGTCGAGCTGGTCGATGTACTGGCCGATGACCAGGATCTGCTGCCCCGCATGCTTGCGGACCAGCCGCTCGGCCACCTTCCGCTTCGTCGCCGTCGTCGCGCAGAAGCGGTACTTCTCCTCCGTCTCGGCGGTCGCGTAGGCGAGCCGCTCGGAGTCGGTGAGATTGACCCGTACCTCCACGCAGTCGGCGGGCGCGATGTAGCCCTGCGCCTCGATCTCCTTCCAGGGCGCGTCGAACCGCTTCGGCCCGATCAACGAGAAGACGTCCGACTCCCGGCCGTCCTCGCGCACGAGGGTCGCGGTCAGGCCGAGGCGGCGGCGGGCCTGGAGGTCGGCGGTGAACTTGAAGACCGGCGCGGGCAGCAGGTGCACCTCGTCGTAGAGGATCAGGCCCCAGTCGCGGGAGTCGAACAGCTCCAGGTGCGGGTAGATGCCCTTCCGCTTGGTCGTCAGCACCTGGTAGGTGGCGATGGTGACCGGGCGGATCTCCTTCTTCGTGCCGCTGTACTCGCCGATCTCGTCCTCGGTCAGCGACGTCCGCCGCACCAGCTCGTGCTTCCACTGCCGGGCGGAGACGGTGTTGGTGACGAGGATCAGCGTGGTGGCCTTCGCCTGCGCCATCGCCCCCGCCCCGACCAGCGTCTTGCCTGCTCCGCAGGGCAGGACGACGACGCCCGAGCCGCCGTGCCAGAAGCCCTCGACGGCCTGCTTCTGGTACGGGCGCAGCGCCCAGTCCGTCTCGTCGAGGTCGATGCGGTGCGCCTCGCCGTCGACGTAACCCGCGAGGTCCTCCGCCGGCCAGCCCAGCTTCAGCAGCGTCTGCTTGATCTGCCCGCGCTCGGAGGGATGGACGGCGACCGTGTCCGCGTCGAGCCGGGGACCGACCAGCGGCTGGACCTTCTTGGAGCGCAGGATCTCCTCCAGCACCGGCCGATCGGTGCTGGTCAGGACGAGCCCGTGGGTGGGGTGCTTGCTGAGGGTGAGCCGGCCGTAGCGGGCCATCGTCTCGGCGACGTCCACGAGCAGGGCGTGCGGAACGGGGTAGCGGGAGAACTCGACCAGCGCGTCGACGACCTGCTCGGCGTCGTGCCCGGCGGCGCGCGCGTTCCACAGGCCGAGCGGGGTGACCCGGTAGGTGTGGATGTGCTCGGGTGCGCGCTCCAGCTCCGCGAACGGCGCGATGGCACGACGGCAGGCGTCCGCCAGCTCGTGATCGACTTCGAGAAGGAGGGTCTTGTCGCTCTGGACGATGAGTGGACCGTTCACACCTGCGCCCTTTCGATGAGGCTGAAGGCCGGTGAGGCCAAACCTCAAGTGTGCCGCATGGCGGGAGATGGGAGCTCAGGCCGCGTCACCGGCCGGTGACGCGGGGCTGAACGACAGGCGTGGGCCGGTACGCGCGGGAGGCTCAGCCTGTGTCGTGGGCCGGTACGCGCGGGAGGCTCAGCCTGTGTCGTGGGCCGGTACGCGCGGGAGGCTCAGCCTGTGTCGTCGGCCGGTGACCACGGGAGCTCAGGCCGAGTCGTCGGCCAGCTCCGCCACACCCGTGATGCGGTGCAGCGGATACGTGCGCACCTCGTCCGCCGTGTGGTCGTACGCCGTCACGAAGCCGCCCTCCACCCGGACCGGGGCGATCACCCGCTGGCTGGCCGCGCCGTCCGCGTTGACGTAGCCGATCCAGACGGCTGAGCCGGTCATCGCCGCTGCCTGGACGGTGGCCAGGGTCTCGGCCGGGGTGGTGCGCGGGAGTTCGCCGTTGACGGCCGGACGGGCCGCCGCCTCGGTGACCGGCTTGCGCTCCACCGTGGCCGCCAGGTCACCGGCCCGGATCGCCTTCACGGCCGCGCCGAGGAGCGTGACGTCGGGCACGGGCGGCCCGTCCGGGACCGGTGCCGGCGGAGTGCGCGGCGGGGTGCGACGGGCGTGGGCGCGGGTGATCAGCACGTCGCCCTGGGCCGACTCGGCGGCCGGCGCGTACCCCATCGTCCGCAGTCCTTCGAGCAGCGCCGCCGGGTCGGCCTGGGCGGCCAGGACCGTGGGCGCGAGGCGGCGCAGCCCGAGGCTCTGGGAGCGCCTGTCCGCCAGGATCTCGCCGAGCAGCGCGTCGTCGTCGCAGCGCACGTACGCGGAGGCCGCCCCGACGCGCAGATGGCCGTGGCGGCGGGCGACGTCGTCGATGAGGTACGTCAGCGGCTGCGGCACGGGTGTGCGCGAGTGCGTGGCCAGAAAGGTGTGCAGGTCGGCGGCGGCCCGTCCGGCGTCGAGCGCGCGGCGTACGGAGCCGGGCGTGAAGCGGTAGACGGTGGCGCCGCCCTTGGACTCGACGTCGGCCAGGACGGCGAGCGTCTCGGCCAGCGGGCGCTCCAGCGGCCCCGGCGCGACGGCGGTCAGGTCGGCCTGGAGCAGGACGTGGTCCAGCGGCGCGGGCAGCAGCGGGGCGAGGAGCGAAACGGCACGGGCGCGGCGGTCGGCGGCGGAGCCACCAAAGTCACCGGATCCGGGGGGCGCGGCGCGGTAGGCGACGGGCCCCGGCCGTGGCACCGCGGCCGCGGCCGCGACCGGGGCGCCGGCCTCGGGCCGGGCAGAGGCACCGGCGGAGGCGTCGGCGGCGAACCGGGCGGAGGCACCGGCGGCGGCATCTGTCTCGGGCCGTGCCGGGGCCGGCAGGCTCAGCAGCGCCCGGGTATGGGTGGCGAGCGCGCCGCGCCCGGTCACGCCCAGCAGCTCCGTCTCCGCGAGCGTCCAGTTCGCCAGGCGCGTCCGCAGGTCGTGTCCGGCGCCCGGGGAGTCGGCCCGCTCGCCCCGCAACGGCCGCTCCCACTGCAACCGGTCGAGCAGCGTCTTCGGTTCCGGGACGGCACCCGCGGGGAGGGACGCCATCAGCTCCAGCACCCGCAACCGCACCTCCGGCGCGGCCGAACGGTCCAGGTCCGGGCCGAGCGCGGCGAGCGTGCGGCCCTTGGAGTCCTGGGTGCCGACGAGGCCGGGCACACGGGTCGCCGTCAACCATGCGACGGCCAGGTCCGCCCACCGCTCCGCCGTGGGCAGCTCCAGCCACTCGTCGTACGCGGGCGTGGGTGCGTACCGCTCGTCGGCCTCGCCGTCCGTGGCCACCAGCCCTGCCGCGTAGGCGAGTTCGAGCCAGAAGGCGGCGAGCTGCTCGGTCGTGTCCAGGGCGGCGGCCGTCCGCTTGAGGTCGCGTACGGACAGACCGCCCGCACGCAGCACCGGCGGCCCTCCCTCGTGCCAGTCCTTCAGCAGATCCTCCACCGTCGTCAACGCGGTGTACGCCTGACCGGCCGCCGCGCTGTCCACAGCCTGTGGACGACGTTCGGTCGCCTGCCCCACCGCCGGCGGCAGCGGCTCCGGCACCCGGTGGGCCCGGCCCGCCCGCAGATGCAGTGCCGCCTCCCTCGGCAGCACCACCGTCCGCGGCGACGCGGGCAGCAGCAGCCCGCGGTCCCGCAGCCACTGCACGTGCGGCGCGGGAGAGGATGTGACCTCCCCGTACGGCGGCCCCCACACCAGCCGGTCGAGCACCGCCAGCGCCTGCGGCGGCGCGGTGTCCAGCAGCAGTGCCATCCGCCGACTGTCCGTGAACAGCGCCGTCAACGCCTCGACCGCCGACACCGGGTCGTGCGTGGGCGGCAGCCCGGCCACCGAGAGGATCTCCTGCAACCTGCCCGGCGACATGCCCGCCGTCGCCTCGGCGACCGACGGGCCGAGCCCGGTGGGCGAGGGACGCGTGGGGGAAGGCGCCAGCAGTTCACGCGCGGTGCGCACCAGCCGCAGCCGGTCGTCGCCGCCCCACACCAGGGCCTGCCCGCGCAGCACCTCCAGCGCGCCCGGCAGCGCCGCCTCGACCTCCGCCGCGCCCTCGTCACCGGCCATCAGCGCGAGCAGGGCCTCGTACGGGGCCGGGTCCGGAGCCACCGCCAGCGCCTCGGCGGCCTGCAGCGTGAACCGGTCGAGCCGCTCCAGCGCACGGACGACGGAGGCACGGGTGCCGGCACGCGTGGCGAGCTGGCTGACATCGGTCGGCACCGGGCTCAGCAGATCGGGACGGGCACGCAGCAGCGCGGCCAGGTCCTCGTCGGTGCGGGCGCGCAACGCTTCCGCGAGCGTGCGCGGGGCGGCGGCGCCGCTTGCTTCGGGCTTGGTCCCCATCCGCCCCACGTTAGCCCCTGGAGCGCTACCGTCGTGGACAGGGCGGGCCCGGTGAAGGGGCCGTGATGTTGTGGGACACGCCGGGAGCACAGGGGAACGTCCGTGGGGATCGAGAGCGATCAGCTCGTCTACGACTATCTGAGCCGGGTCGGAGACCTGGCCCAGCAGGCACAGCTCCCGTCGTCGGCCCGGATGCGGCTCGTGACGTCGCTGCGGGGCGAGATCGACAGGCAGCGGGGCCGGTTCGGCGGGGAGAGCCCGGCCGCGGTGCGCCGGATCCTCGGGCGGCTCGGCGCGCCGGAGGCGGTGGTCGCCGCGGCGGCGGAGGGTTCGGACGCGCCCTCCGGTCCCGCGCCGTCCGTCACCTCGCCGCCCCCGCCGTCCGTAACCTCGCGGCCCTCGCCGCTCTCGACGCCGAACACCGAGGGAGCGGGGGCCGGGCCCGGGGCCGCTGGGCGGCGGCCGACGATGCCGCGGCAGCGCGGATGGCGGCGCATCCCGCGCCCGCGGACGACGGAGGCCGCCCCGGCCCCCGCGCCGCAGGAGGCGTCGCCGCCGCACCTGGCCGGGATGGACGAGCTCGGGCCGTCGGGTTCCGAGCCCGACTGGTGGCGGATCGAACCGGGGCCGTTCGGGGCGGGGGAGCGGGTGGCGGGGTTCGTTGGGGGTGTGGAGGTCCCCGAGATACTGAAGCCGCCGCCCGTGGAGGACGCCGAGTCCGATCCCGAGTCCGACCCGGAGGTCGATCCCGACGAGGTGGAGGCGGAGGAGGAGGCCGTGCCTGCCCGGCGGCGGTGGCTCCCGCGTCTGCGCCGGCGCCGCGACGGGGAGAGAGGCCCTGCCGATCCGTTCCTGCTGCTGGCCGCCGCCCTGCTGCTCGTCGGTGCGGTCCTCGGCTCGCTGCTGCCCCTGGCGGGCGGCTGGCTCCTCGCGTACGGCTCGCGCCGTCTGTCGGCCACTCAGTCGAAACTGGCGGTCGTCGGCCTTCCGGGCGCGGCCGCGGCCGCCGGAGTCGTCTGGCTGTGGGGCCGCGTCAACGGCCGCTGGGGCACGCCGATCTCCGACGACGGGATGCGGGAGGCGCTGACCGGGACGTGGCCGTGGATGCTGAAGGGGGCCGCCGTGGCCTCCGCGCTGTATCTGCTGTGGCGGGGCACGAGGGGCCGACGCGGTTGAGGGGGTGACCGGCTCCTGATCGGCCGGACACCCCCAGGGGGCGTCTCGCCCCCGCGGTCAGCTCACTTGGTCAGATCCGCCTGGAGCTCGTCCAGGATCTTCGCCGCCGCCGTGTAGCCGATGCCCTGGATCCACAGCTGGTCCTCGACGGCGAAGACCTTGTCGTTCTTCACCGCGGCCATGCCCTTCCACAGCGCGCTGTCCAGCGTCTGCGTCTGCTTCGCCTTCTTCGGGTCGCCGTACGTCGAGTGGAACACCACGTCCGCGTCCGCCAGGTCGATCTTCTCCGGGCTCACGTCGTACGAGAAGCCGTCCTTGGCCTTGTCCGTGACGGCCGGGCGGCCCAGGCCGACGTCCGCGAGGATCGTGGAGATGTAGTTCTGCTTGCCGTAGATGCGGATGTCCGCGCCCTCGACGAAGCGCACCACGTTCACCTCGGTCGCGGCCGCCTTCTCCTTGCCGCCGAGCGCCTCGGTGACCTTCTTCGTGTGCGTCTCGTAGTCCGCGACGGCCTTCTGCGCCTCGGCCTTCTTGCCGAGGGCGTCCGCGTGGAGCTGGAAGTTCTCCTTCCAGGGGTAGCCGGTCGTCTCCGTCATCACGGTCGGCGCGAT
The DNA here is from genome assembly GCF_018614575.1 of Streptomyces sp. ISL-10. Taxonomy (GTDB): domain Bacteria; phylum Actinomycetota; class Actinomycetes; order Streptomycetales; family Streptomycetaceae; genus Streptomyces. The sequence continues at coordinate 111,480 of NZ_JAGGOJ010000005.1, read as the reverse complement.
CTTCTTCAGCTCCGCGTACTGCGTGCCGCCGGACCTTGGACGTCAGGATCAGGTCGGGCTTCAGCGCGATGATCGCCTCCAGGTTCGGCGTCATCATCTCGCCGACGTCCTTGATGCCGGCGACCTTGTCCTTCGGCAGGTAGGGCAGGAAGCCGGACCCGGCGTCGGCGTGCGTCGCGCCGACCGGCTTGACGCCCAGGGTGATCGCGGAGTCCAGCTCGGCGGTGTCGAGCACGACGACGCGCTTGGGGGCGTCGGGGACCTCGACGTCGCCCATGGCGGTCTTGACCGTGTGCGTGCCGCCCTTGGATCCGGATCCCTTGCTCTTCGAGGAGGACTCCGACGACCCGCACGCGGTGAGCGTCAGCGCGGCGGCCAGCGCGAGGGAACCGGCGACGAGGCCGTGGCGGCGAAGAGAGGTTGTCATGGGGAGGGGACCCTTTCGGTCGGGGGAGCGGGGGACGATGCCGGCGTGTACGGCGCGGCGGGCACGACGAGCGGCGAGCCGGTCACCGGGTCGGGGATGACCACGGATTCCAGACCGAAGACCTCGTGTACGAGTTCGGCGGTGACGATGTCCGCGGGCCGGCCCTCGGCGACGATCCGCCCCGCCTTCATGGCGACGAGATGGCCGGCGTAACGGGCGGCCTGGTTGAGGTCGTGCAGGACGGCGACGACGGTACGGCCGCGTTCGTGGTTCAACTGGCGTACGAGATCGAGCACCTCGACCTGGTGCGAGATGTCGAGGTACGTCGTCGGCTCGTCCAGCAGCAGCAGATCCGTCTCCTGCGCGAGCGCCATCGCGATCCACACGCGCTGGCGCTGGCCGCCGGAGAGCTCGTCGACCGGGCGGTCGGCCAGGGCGGTGACGTCCGTGCGCTCCATCGCGTCGGTGACCGCGCGCTCGTCCTCGTCCGACCACTGCTTCCACCACGCCTGGTGCGGCTGGCGGCCGCGCGCGACGAGGTCGGCGACGGTGATGGCCTCCGGGGCGACCGGGGACTGCGGCAGCAGGCCGATCGACTGCGCGATCCGCTTCGTCGGGATCTTCGCGAGCTCCTGGCCGTCGAGCAGCACCGCCCCGCCCTTCGGCTTCAGCAGCCGTCCCAGGGCCCGCAGGGTCGTCGACTTGCCGCAGGCGTTGGGGCCGACGATGACGGTCACCTGCCCGTCGGGCACGGCGAGATCGAGGTCGTGCACGACCGTGCGGTCCTCGTAGGCGAGCGTCAGCTCGCGGGCCGTCAGCCTGCTCACGAAGTGCCTCCAGCGGTACGACCGGTGTGGCTGCGGACGATCAGCCAGATCAGGTAGGGAGCGCCGACGGCGGCCGTGAGCACGCCCACGGGCAGCTCGGTCGGCGAGAACAGCCGCCGGGCCAGCAGATCGGCGAGTACGACGATCACGGCGCCCATCAGGGCGGAGCTCAGCAGCGGGATCTGCGCGGTGCGGGTCATACGGCGGGCGATCTGCGGCGCGAGCAGCGCGACGAAGTCGACGGGCCCGGCGGCGCCGGTCGCGACGGACGCGAGGACGACGCCGAGGAGCACCAGCCCCAGCCGTATGTGCCCCAGCCGTACGCCGAGCGCGGTCGCGGTGTCGTCGTCCATCGAGACGGTGCGCTGGGCGCGCGCCGCCCACAGCGCCGCCGGCAGCAGGACGAGCAGCGTCCAGCCCAGCGGGGCGGCCTCCTCCCAGCCGCGGCCGTTGAGCGATCCGGTCATCCAGATCTGGGCCTGCTGGGCGACGAGATAGTCGCCCTTGGTCATGACCAGGGTGGTGACGGAACGGAGCGCGATCGCGAAGCCGATGCCGATGAGGACGAAGCGGGTGGCGTGCAGGCCGCCGCGCCAGGCGAAGACGTACACGAGCGCGGCGGCGACGACGCCGCCGGTGACGGAGAGGTACGGCAGGGCGGTGTACGAGGTGATGCCGAAGGTCATCGCGGTGACGGTCAGCGCGCTCGCGCCCTGGCTGATGCCGATGATGTCGGGGCTGGCCAGCGGATTGCGCGCGACCGTCTGGATGAGCGCGCCCGCGACACCGAACGCGACGCCGACGAGCAGCCCGACGACGAGCCGGGGCAGGCGGAGCGTGCCGACGACGAGCTCGTCGGCAGACGGCTGCCCGAGGACCACCTTCAGGACCTCGGCGGGCGCGACGAAGCTCTCGCCGACGGAGAGGTAGGCGACGCAGGCCACGGCGAGCAGGGCGGTGAGCGCGGCCGCGACGAGCGCGGCACGCCGGTGCAGCAGGAAGCTGGCGCGTCCGACGCGGGCCAGGGAGTACCCGGCGGGCCGGACGGTCACGGTGTCAGCCGTCATGCGAGGCCCCTCCGGTGTGTGCCACGGCCGCTGGGCGGGACGGGGAAGAGGTCACGCCGGCACCGACTTCCTGCGCACCAGCACCACCAGGAACGGCACTCCGATCAGCGCGGTCATCACGCCCGCCGGGACCTCGCCCGGCGGGAAGACGACGCGGCCCAGCACATCGGAGACCAGCAGCATCACGGGTCCGATCAGCGCTGCCATCGGCAGTACCCAGCGGTGGTCGCTGCCCACGATCGCGCGGGCGACGTGCGGGACGGCCAGGCCGATGAACGCGATCGGGCCCGCCGCCGCAACGCCCACGCCCGTCAGGACCGTCGCGCCGACGCCGCCCACCACCCGTACCGTCGCCACGTTCTGGCCGAGGCCCTTCGCGACGTCCTCGCCCAGCGCCAGCGCGTCGAGTCCGCGGGCGACCGCGACCACCAGCACCGCACCCACCAGCAGGAACGGCCAGACCTGGCCCACGAGTTGTGCGTCGCGGCCGGCGACCGAGCCGACCTGCCAGAAGCGGAACTCGTCCAGCGCCGCCGCCTTCGTCGTCAGCACGCCCATGGTCACCGACACCAGCAGCGCGTTGATCGCCGCGCCGCCCAGCGCCAGTTTCACCGGCGTCGCACCGCCCCGGCCGCTGGAGGCGATCGCGTACACCGCGACCGAGGCGACGGCCGCGCCCGCGAACGCGAACCAGACGTACCCCGTCAGCGTGTGGACGCCGGCGAACGCGATCGCCAGCACCACACCCACCGACGCGCCCTGGCTGATGCCGAGGATGCCCGGATCGGCGATCGGGTTGCGGGTGATGCCCTGAAGGACCGTGCCCGCGAGCGCCAGTGCCGCGCCGACCATCAGCCCGATCAGCGTGCGCGGAACCCGCAGCTCGCGGACGACCTCGGCGTCGGCGCCGCCCCCGCCGTGCAGCAGGGCGTCGAGCACGGCCGAGGGCGCGACGGCACGCGCCCCGACGGCGAGGCTGAGCAGCACTGCCAGCAGCAGGGCCGCCGAGGCCGCCGCCGTCCACCCGATACGGCGGACGGCCTGAGCGCGTCTGGCTGACATGGAGACCTAACGAAGCAGAGGTTGGTAAGGCTTGGCTAAGTCTAGGTGGCCGGATTGTGCGCCTTACAGGGGGCATGCCCCTGGTGCGCCGGGCCGGCCCCCCGACCGCACCGCGCCTCACCGCACGGCGGCCGCGGGCAGCCGGGCAGATCTGCTCCACGACGGTCCCATGGGGAACGAAATCGTCGTACGCCACGTCGAGTTACGGTCCGTCTGACAGGGCGGCACGGACGTTTCGTACCTCCCCGGCGTCGGCCCAGGACGTACCCGGTCCCTGCGGTGTGGCCGAGCAGTGCCGCGGCGGGCGCGGGCGCGGCCTGAACAAATCCGCCGGTGCGGGTCGCGAGACCGGCCGGATCCAGCGCCCGGGCGACGGCGGCCCGCAGGCCCGGTGCGCCACGGAGGCCGCGGGCAGTGGTTGTCGGCACTCCGCGCCGGCGAACAGCCCGATCGGGCCCGGCATCAGGTCGGGGTCGTCGCAGGAGTTGTGCGTCGGGAACCCATGCGCCGCCGTCGCCTGCCGCAGCCGCAGGGGTTCGCCGGACGGGCGGGGTGCGCCGCTGGGCACAATGGCCGGCATGGCCACCCAGACCGCACCGCAGCCGCCCACTGTCGGGTTCGACCTCGACATGACCCTCATCGACTCGCGCCCCGGCATCAACGCCGCCTACCGGGCGCTGTCCGCAGAGACCGGGGTGTGGATCGACGCCGACCTGGCGGTCACCCGTCTCGGGCCGCCGCTGGAGCAGGAACTGGCCCACTGGTTCCCGGACGAGCTGATCCAGGAGATGGGCGACCGGTACCGGGAGATCTATCCCGAGCACGCGATCGCGCCGACGGTCGCGATGCCCGGTGCCCGTGAGGCCGTCGAGGCGGTCCGCGCGCTCGGCGGACGCGCGATCGTCGTCACCGCCAAGCACGAGCCCAACGCCAAGCTGCACCTCGCCCACCTCGGCATCGACCCGGACGAGGTCGTCGGCTGGCTGTGGGCGGAGGCCAAGGCGGAGGCACTGCGCGAACACGGCGCGAGCGTGTACGTCGGTGACCACATCGGCGACGTACGCGGCGCCCGCGTCGCCGGCACCCTCTCCGTGGCCGTGCCGACCGGCCCCTGCGACGCGGACGAACTGCGCGAGGCGGGGGCGGACGTGATCCTGGACGACCTCACCGCGTTCCCGGACTGGCTGCGGACCCACGGCAGGTCCTGACCCCGCCCCGGCCGGCACGCCGCCCGGAATCCGAATCCGGGTACGGGCGTTACCGCGACCGAGCGGATTCGGCCTGACGTCGCTGTGCCGCGACCGACCGCATCACCCCGGCCGCGGCGATCAGGAATCCGACGCCCATCAGCATGCTCACGGCGTACGCGACCGTCGGGAACGGCTCGGTTCCGAGGAACAGTGGGGCGACGGTGACCAGCGTGGCGACGGCGCCGATGACGAACACGATGCCGCCGACGCGGACCAGCCCGTCACCCGGGGCGGGCGCGGCGGCCGGAGGAGTAGCAGTCATTCGGCCAGGGTAGTTCCCTTGCGCATAGGAACCGATCGGGGACGTCTTGTCACCAGCCTCTGGGCCATTAGCCTTGGGGGTGGCGGGTCAGGCGACCCGCTGTAGTGCTATCAAGAGCCGTTTTTCGGCGCCCGACATGCGGTGCCTCCAGCGCCCGACGAGTACGAGGACGAGGACAGACGTGCCCACCGGCAAAGTCAAGTGGTTCAACAGCGAGAAGGGCTTCGGCTTTCTCTCACGCGATGACGGCGGCGACGTCTTCGTGCACTCCTCAGTGCTCCCCTCCGGGGTGGATGTTCTCAAGCCGGGCCAGCGCGTCGAGTTCGGCGTGGTGGCGGGACAGCGCGGCGACCAGGCGTTGTCGGTGACGCTGCTCGATCCGACCCCCTCGGTCGCGGCGGCCCAGCGCCGCAAGCCCGACGAGTTGGCGTCGATCGTGCAGGATCTGACGACGCTGCTGGAGAACATCACGCCGATGCTGGAGCGCGGCCGCTACCCCGACAAGGTGCACGGCAAGAAGATCGCCGGCCTGCTGCGCGCGGTGGCCGACCAACTGGACGTCTAGCCCGGCCCGGCTGGGACGAACGCGCAGGCCGGGCCCGGCTCGGACGAACGCGCAGGCCGGGCCCGGGGTGGGACGACGCGCAGACTGGACCCGGCTCAGACGAACGACAGCGCATTCCGGCCGAGGGGCGGTACAAGCCCCTCGGCCGCCGCGCGTGTCAGCAGTCCGCGCACGGCCGCGTAGCCGTCGTCGCCGAGGTTGTGGGTGAACTCGTTCACGTACAACCCGATGTGCTGGTCGGCGACCGCCGGGTCCATCTCCTGGGCGTGTTCCAGCACATACGGCCGCGAGGCGTCGGGGTCGTCCCAGGCCATGCGTACGGAGGTGCGCACCGCCTCGGCGAGCCGGCGCAGCATCTCCGGGCCCAGCGAGCGCTTGGCGATGATCGCGCCGAGCGGGATCGCCAGCCCGGTCGTCCGCTCCCAGTGCTCACCCAGGTCGGCGAGCGAGTGGAGCCCGTACCGCTGGTAGGTGAAACGGGCCTCGTGGATGACGAGCCCCGCGTCGACCTTGCCGTCGCGCACGGCGGGCATGATCTCGTGGAACGGCATCACGACCACCTCGCCGACCCCGCCGGGGACGACATCGGCGGCCCACAGCCGGAACAGCAGATACGCGGTGGAGCGCTCGCTCGGCACCGCGACCGTCCTCCCCGTCAGCTCCACCCCCGGCTCGCGGGTGAGGACCAGCGGCCCGCAGCCCCGGCCGAGCGCGCCGCCGCACGGCAGCAGCGCGTACTCGTCGAGAGCCCACGGCAGCACCGCGTACGACACCTTCAGCACGTCGAACGCTTCCCCTCCGTTCGCTGGGGAGGTCCCACCGCGCTCGGCCCATGCGTTGGTGACGTCGATGTCCGCGAACGTCACATCCAGCTCGGGGGCGCCCGGAACGCGGCCGTGCGCCCAGGCATCGAAGACGAAGGTGTCGTTCGGGCAGGGCGAGTAGGCGATCTTCAGGGTCACGGTTGCTCCTGGAGGACGGGGGCGAGCTGTTGGAACGCCTGCCGCAGCGTGCCGAGCGCGTCGCCGATGCGCCAGGCGGCGCGGTCGCGGGGCCCCACGGCGTTGGAGACCGCACGGATCTCGACCACCGGCACGCCGTGCGCGACGGCGGCCTCGGCGACCCCGAAGCCCTCCATGGCCTCGGCGGCGGCGCGGGGGTGACGAGCGGTCAGCTCCTCGGCACGGGCGGCGGTGCCGGTGACCGTGGAGACGGTGAGCACCGGCGCGTGCACCGCGCCGACCGCCTTCGCGATGCGCGCGGAGAGCCCGGCCGGCGGCAGGTGCACGGTGCGGCCGAAGCCGAGCTCGTCTACGGGGAGGAAGCCGCCCGGGGTGCCGGGGCCGAGGTCCACGCCGAGGTCGGCCGCGACGATCGCGTCGGAGACCACGAGGGAGCCGACCGGGCAGTGGGCGGCGAAGCCGCCGCCGATGCCGGCGGACACGACGAGCCCGTACCGCTCCGGGGAGGCCATCAGCGCGGTCGCGGTTGCCGCGGCCGCGGCGGCCGGGCCGACCCCGGCGACGAGAACGTCGAGCGACGGCGTACGGGTCAGCGCGTAACCGCCGGGGAGGACGACGGCGTCACCCGTGGCGACGGCTTCGGCCTCCGCCGCCACGGCGGTCACGACAAGGACGCGCACGAGGGTGCCCTCCGGGTCAGGAGCCCTTCCTCAGGACTCCTTCTCGAACTGGAAGCGGTAGATGCCGATGACCTTCTTGCCCTTCGTCTCCATGATGTTGACGTCGGCCTTGGTGGTCGGCTCACCGGTCTGCGAGGAGAAGAAGGCGTTGCCCGGAATGGTCCGGTACGACTTCTTGTACGGCTCCTGCTCGACGGGCTGGACGCCGAAGAGCAGCGTCCAGCCGTTCTCGGCGATCTCCGGGTCGACGCCCATGCGGACCTTGTCGTCGACGCCGAACTCGATCTTGGTGGGGGTGCCCTTGGTGAGGCACTTCTGCACCTCGGACTCCTTGAGCGGCTCGCCGTCGTTGTAGCAGGTCGCTTCGGTGTGGACCGAGTCCGAGCCGACCGTCACGGTCGCGAGCGGGGTCGGCTTGTCGCCGCAGGCGGCGAGGACGAGAAGCCCGGCGGAGACAGCGCCGAGGGCGGCAGCGGTCCGGCGGCGCTTGCCGGAGAAGAACGCAACGGTCATGGTCCGAAGGCTATCGGGCGTGGCGGGCGCGGCGGCGCGGGGGTGGGGCGCGCGTGTCTCGGAGCCCGGCGCGCGGCGCTTGCGTGGGCTCCGCCCCGTGCCCCCGCGCTTCAATCGCCGACGGGGCTGGGGTTGCCCGGCGGGGCGTCGTCAGCGCGTCCGGCGTTTGAGGACACCCCCGTAGGGCGTGCCGGTGCCGGGTCGCGAGGCGCGGTGCGGTTGCGGGGCTCTGCCCCTGCGCCTCCAACGCCGACGGGGCCGGGGTTGCCCGGCGGGGCGTCGTCAGCGCGTCCGGCGTTTGAGGACACGCCTGTAGGGCGTGCCGGTGCCGGGTCGCGAGGCGCGGTGCGGTGCGGCGGGCTGGGCCCCGATCCCGCGCCTGAATCGCCAACGTGGCTCCGGAAACGCCCTCGTCGCCGCGTGTCGGTGGGGCGGGGCCGATGGCTTGGCGCGCTTGCCGGGCTCCTTCGGGCGCGTTCAGCCCGTTCGGCGTTTGCGGCCACGCCTGTATGGCGTGCCTGTGGCACCGGGAGGTGGCCGGGTCGCGAGGCGCGGCATGCTCGCGGGGCGCGCCTCAGCCGGCGGTGGCGCTCGAGACCTGGTGGCCCGGGCCCCGCGGAGCCGGATGTCTCCCCGGGCGGCGAAATGCCCCCGGGCCGCGTGGGCCCCGTCACGCCACCCGAGGCCTTGGGGCGTCGCCTTGGCGGGAGGAGGAGAGCAGGCCGCGGCCCGCCGACAGCGCTCCCACCGCCACGATGGCCGCCGCCACCGACATCCCCAGCGAACCGTTCAGCGGCAGCGAGATACCGATCGCCCCGCCCAGCACCCACGACATCTGCAGCAGCGTCTCCGAGCGCGCGAACGCCGACGTACGGACCTGTTCCGGCACGTCCCGCTGGATCAGTGCGTCCAGCGACAGCTTCGACAGCGCCTGAGTGAAGCCCGCCGCCGCGCCCAGCAACGCCACCAGGCCCGCGACGAAGAAGACCGCCGCCAGGATCGCCGCCGTCAGCACCAGCGCCAGCATCGTGGCGATGATCAGCTCCGGGCCGCGCGCCTTCAGCCACGCGCCCACCGCCGTACCCAGCGCGTTGCCCACGCCCGCCGCCACGCCGACCATCGCCAGCGACACCGCCGCCGACTGGCCGCCCAGCGGATGCTCGCGCAGCAGGAACGCCAGGAAGAAGATGAGGAACCCGGACAGCGCGCGGTGCGCCGCGTTCGCCTGGAGGCCGTGCAGCACCGAGGGACCCACCGTCCGCAGGCTCGGTCTCTTCTCGCCGTGCGTCAGCATGTGCGCCTTGCGCTCACCCTTGGCCGAGTCCACCTTGTGAGGCATCGTGAAGGCCCAGTACGTGCCCAGCAGGAACAGCGCACACGCCCCGTACAGCGGCCACTGCGGCCCGATCCGCTGGAGCCCTACCCCCACGGGCGCGGCGATGCCCGTGGCGAGCAGACCGGCGAGCGTGACCCGCGAGTTCGCCTTCACCAGCGAGAACCTCGGTGGCAGCAGGCGGGGCACCACCGCGCTGCGCACCACGCCGTACGCCTTGGACGACACCAGCACGCCCAGCGCCGCCGGGTACAGCTCCAGGCTGCCCGACGCCACCGCGCCCGACAGCAGCACCGCCAGCAGCGCGCGGGCGAACATCGCGCTCGCCATCGCCGCGCGCCGCCCGTGCGGGATGTGGTCGAGCAGGGGGCCGATGACGGGTGCCAGCAGCGTGAAGGGCGCCATCGTGACGGCGAGGTAGAGCGCGACCCGGCCGCGCGCCTCGTCCGTCGGGACGGAGAAGAACACCGTGGACGCCAGCGCCACGGTGATCATGACATCGCCCGCGCCGTTGACCGCGTGCAGTTCGATCAGTTTTCCGAGGCCCGATTCGCCCGCGCCGTGCGCGTGCGTCGCCTTGCGGATGCCGCGCGCCGTGCCGGTGAAGGGCAGGTGCAGGGCACGCCCGACCTTCCGGCCCGCTCGTCGGAGCGGCCCGGACGCCTCGGACGACCTCGCGGTTGCCACCTCGTCATAGTGCCCCAAGCGCCCTTCGCACGAACCGTGATCCGCGTCGGTCCACGGCGTGTTGAAACCCGAACCCGTCCGCGATGCGGACACCGCGGCCCGTCGGTTCGTCCCGTGTTGGGACGGGCAGGTGGGCGGGGAGCTGTGAAGGGGGTAGCGTGCGTAGCGCGCCACCGGCGGTTGTTCTCGGCCGCGCGCCTCTTCGGCATCCCGCAGAATGGATGACGTCAGGTGTGCCCGGAAACAGATCGGTCCGGGCGTGGACGTCGATGCGGCCCTCAGGTCCGCTCCGCCCACAGCCCGGTACCTGTCGGCCCGGCAGCGCACCCGTGAGACGGCGTAGGAGAGAAGCGAGACCTGTGAGTGCGACGACGCGAAGCCGTACCCCCGACCGTCTGTGCGCCGAGGCGGTAGACCTCGCCCGGGAGGCGGCCGAGGAGGCCGCGGCCCCGGGAGTGGTCGGCGAGCATGTGTCCCTCGTCTCCGAGGGAGACCGGGTCGTCACCCACTTCTTCGAGTGCCAGGAACCGGGCTACCGGGGCTGGCGGTGGGCCGTCACGGTCGCACGGGCCTCCCGGGCCAAGGTCGTCACACTCGACGAAACCGTCCTGCTGCCCGGCCCGGAGGCCGTTCTCGCTCCCGAATGGGTGCCGTGGAGCGAGCGGCTGCGTCCGGGCGACATGGGGCCCGGGGACCTGCTGCCCACCGAGGCGGACGACCTGCGTCTGGAGCCCGGCTACACCGGCGAGGACGAGCCCCCGCCGAGCTCGGTGCTCGCCGAGCACCCGCCCTCGCACGACCTGGTGGAGCGGGTCGACGCCGAGGACGCCGAGCTCACCGACCGCAGGCCGGCGATCGAGGCGACCGACAGCAGCGGGCGCGGCCAGATCGCGGCGCTCGCCGAGGAACTCGGCATGCGCCGGGCCCGGGTGCTGTCCCGGTACGGGCTGCACACCGCGGCGGACCGCTGGGAGGAGTCCCACGGCCCGAAGACGGCGATGGCGCAGGCGGCCCCGGCGGCCTGCGTGACGTGCGGCTTCCTGGTGCCGATCGCGGGGTCGTTGCGGCAGGCGTTCGGCATCTGCGCGAACGAGTTCTCGCCGGCGGACGGGCACGTGGTGTCGCTGGCGTACGGCTGCGGCGGACACTCGGAGGCGGCCGTGATGCCGAAGCCGCCGGTGCCGACGCCGCCGGTGTTCGACTCGATGGCGGCGGACGAGTTCCCGCTGCGGCCGGCGCGCGACAGTGGCTCGGTGTCGCCGGAGACGGACGCGGAGTCGGAGGACCTGGGCCACTCGTAGCCTCTCCGGCCGGCAGGTCCGCCCTTACGGGACCATGTCCGAGCCGTGGCCCTGTCCCCGGACCCGGGGCGCATCGCTGTCGGATGCCCGGTGCCGGTGCCGGTGCCGGTGCCGGTGCCCGGTGCCCGGATGCGTTGGGGCGCTTTCAGCCTCGCTGTGGGCACGCCCCGTGGCCGCGCCGGTGGACCTCCGCCCATGGGCCGCCAGGCCGTACGGGAGTCCGAGGCACGGAGTCCGCAGCCCCGGGGGGCGCTGCGCGCGGGGACCCTTCTGCCCCGGCTGCTGCCCGGTGCATGGCATGCCCTGCGGGCATGTCCTCAAGCGCCGGGCGGGCTGGGTTTCCCGGTTTCGGCGTGCATCGCGCGGCGGGCGTGGCGTCCGGCGGGTGGGTTTCCCGCAGTGCGGGGCGGGGGTGGTGCCGGGCGGGCTGGGTTTCCCGGTTTCGGCGTGCATCGCGCGGCGGGCGTGGCATTCGACGGGGTGGGTTTCCCGCAGTGCGCGGCGGGGGTGGTGCCGGGCGGGCTGGGTTTCCCGGTCTCGGCGTGCGGTGGGCGGCGGGCGTGGCGTCGGATGGCGCGGGGTTTCCCGGTCTCGGCGTGCGGTGCGGAACGGGCTGGGTAGTGCGGTCGTTGCGCGGTGGCGGACGGGCTGGGCAGCCCGGGCTTGCGCGGCGAGCAACGAACGGACGGGGTGGGGTTTCCCGCAGTGCGCGGCGGGCGCGGTGGCCGACGGGCTCGGCAGCCCGGTCGTTGCGCGGGGAGCAACGCCGGGCGGGCTGGAAATGCACGCCCCCGCAGCAAATGCACGCCCCCCGTCGCCGCCTCCCGCGTTGTCGCCCTTCCGTACGCGGTACCTTCGGCCCCAGCAGCAACACACAGGCAGCCGCGGGCAGCGGCACCGGCAGGGCGGAGTCACAGCGTGAGCATCAGGACGACCGAGTGGGCCGACCCGTTCGGGACGGCGCGGCTGCGGCGCGGTGTGCTCGACGCGTGGGGTGCGAGCCCGGCCCGCTTCCGTGAGGACGCCAACGCCGAAGAGGACCTCGCGCTCGGCGGCTACCGGGACCGGCTCGTCGTCGAGCTGGCGCAGAACGCCGCCGACGCCGCAGCCCGCGCCCAGGCGCCCGGGCGGCTGCGCCTGACGCTGCGGCCGGGCACGGGCGGCGAGCCCACCGTGCTGGCCGCCGCGAACACCGGCGCGCCGCTCGACGCGACCGGTGTCGAGTCCCTGAGCACCCTGCGCGCCTCCGCCAAGCGCGAGGGCCACGGGACGTCCGTCGGCCGCTTCGGCGTCGGCTTCGCCGCCGTCCTCGCGGTCAGCGACGAGCCCGCCGTCCTCGGACGGCACGGGGGCGTGCGCTGGTCGCTGCCCGAGGCGCGGGAGCTCGCCTGGCAGGCGGCTCAGGCCAGCCCGGGGCTCGGCGACGAGTTGCGCCGCCGGGACGGCCACGTACCGCTGCTGCGGCTGCCGCTACCCGCTGAGGGCCGCGCGCCCGAAGGGTACGACACGGTCGTGATGCTGCCGCTGCGCGACGGTGCCGCGGTCGACCTGGTCGAGCGGCTGCTCGCCGGGATCGACGACGCGCTGCTGCTCACCCTCCCGGGCCTCGCCGAGATCGTGGTCGAAACGCCCGACGGCGTACGGGAGTTGCGGCGCGCCGAGGACGGTGCGTACGTACGTGTCGACGACAGCGAGCGCGGCGGGCGGCGCTGGCGCGTGGTCAGCCACGCGGGCGCGATCGAGCCCGCGCTGCTCGCGGACCGGCCCGTGGAGGAGCGGCTGCGCCCGCACTGGGCCGTGACCTGGGCCGTGCCCGTCGACGCGGAGGGTGCGCCCACCGGCCCCGGCACCGCGCCCGTCGTCCACGCCCCGACCCCTACCGACGAACCCCTCGGTGTGCCCGCGCTGCTGATCGCCTCTCTGCCGCTGGACACCACGCGCCGGCACCCGGCGCCCGGTCCGCTGACCGACTTCCTCGTGGAGCGTGCCGCCGACGCGTACGCCGAACTGCTCGGCGACTGGCAGCCGGTGAGCACCGGCACGATCGACCTGGTGCCCGGCCCGCTCGGCAAGGGCGTGCTGGACGGTGCGCTGCGGGCGGCGATCCTTGCGCGGCTGCCGCGTACGGCGTTCCTTGAGGCCGCCGTGCCGCCGGAGGGGGCGGACGACGACTCCGGCCTGCCCGGCCGCGAGGCGCCCCGCGGCCTGCGGCCGGTGGAGGCGGAGGTCCTGGAGGGCGCGGGCGCGGAGACGGTGACGGTCCTGGCCGAGGTGCTGCCGAGCCTGCTGCCGGCCGGGCTGGAGCGCCGGGTCGAGCTGCGTACGCTCGGCGTCGCGCGGGTGCCGCTGACCGAGGCGATCGACCGGCTGGCCGGTCTGGAACGCGAACCGGGCTGGTGGCGGCGGCTCTACGACAGCCTCGCGGGCCTCGACCCGGACCGGCTCTCGGGCCTGCCCGTGCCTCTCGCGGACAACCGGACGACCATCGGCCCCCGCCAGACGCTGCTCCCTCTCACGGACACCCCGCCCCACCTGGCCCGGCTCGGGCTGAAGGTCGTCCACCCCGACGCCGCGCACCCGCTGCTGGAGAAACTGGGCGCGCTGCCCGCCACACCGCGCGCCGTGCTGACGACACCGCAGGTGCGGGCGGCCGTCGCGGCGTCGCTGGACGAGGGTGAGGTCTGGGACGAGGAGGCCGAGAGCCTCGACGCCGAGGAATTGGCGGAGACGGTCCTCGCGCTCGTGCGGGACGCGGAGTTGGAGCCCGGTGACGAGCCGTGGCTGGGTGCGCTGGCGCTGACGGACGAGGACGGCGAGCTGGCGCCCGCGGGCGAACTCGTCCTGCCCGGCAGCCCGTTCGCCTCGGTCATGCGTGGGGGCGAACTCGCCCTGTGCGACGCGGAGCTGGCCGAGCGCTGGGGCGAGCAGCCGCTCGCGGCCTGTGGGGTCCTCGCCAACTTCGCCCTGGTCCGCGCCACCGACGTGGTCCTCGACCCGGACGAACTGGAGCCCCGCGAGGGTGACTTCGCCGAGCCCGACGACGCCGGACTGCTGGACGCGGTCGACGTGTGGTGCGAGGACGTGCTCGACCGGCTCCCCGAGACCCCGGTGCCGCCGGTGGCCACGGAGATCGTCGCGGTGCGCGACCTGGACCTCGTGGACGACGACTGCTGGCCGCAGGCCCTGGCCCTGCTTGCGCAGCCGCCGCTGCGGGACGCGTTGACCCAGCCCGTACGCGTCCTGCTGCCGGACGGGACCACGGAGACGGTGCGGCCGTACACGGCGTGGTGGCTGCGCGACCACCCCGTGCTCGACGGCCGCCGCCCGGCCGGCCTGCGCGCGGCGGGTGCGGACCCGCTGCTGGACGGGCTGTACGAGTCGGCCGACACGACGGGGTTCGAGGACACCCAGGTGCTGCATGCCCTCGGCGTGCGGACGTCCGTCGCGGCGCTGCTCGACGAGCCGGGCGGCGCGGCCGAGCTCCTGGCCCGCCTCGCCGATCCCGACCGCCGGGTGCGCGCGGACCGGTTGCACGCCCTGTACACGGCCCTGGCCGACCTCGACCCCGAGGACGTCACGCTCCCCGACGAGCTGCGGGCCGTGGTGGACGGCGAGGTGGTGGTCGTGGACGCGGCGGACGCGGTGGTCGCGGACACCCCGGACCTGCTGCCGCTCACCTCCGGCCTCCCCCTGCTGCCGGTGGCGCCCTCGCGCGCGGCGGACCTGGCCGAGCTGTTCCAGGTACGCCGCCTGAGCGAGGCGGTCACGGCGGAGGTCACGACCGAGGGCGAGGAGCACGAGGTCCCCGAATCCGTACGGACCCTGCTGGGCCCCTCCACGCCCGCGACGTACGTCGAGCACGAGGAGCTGATGGCGGGAGGCGTCGAACTGGACTGGCGCCGCACCCCGGACGGCGTGCTGCACGCCGCGACGCTGGAGGGTGTGGCGGCGGCACTCGCCTGGGCGGCCGGCCAGTGGCCCCGCCGCTTCGAGGTGGCGGCGCTGCTGGAGGACGCGTCCCGGACGGCGGAGCTGGAGAGGGCGCGCTGGTTCGACGCGTAGCGGCCCACGGGCAGGCGACAAGCGGTGTCCCACGTCTCATGGCGGCTATGCGCCAGGAGATGCGCTGATGGACGACCTCCTACGCGCCTGGGAACGCATCGAGACCTGGCTTCGGGAGCACCAGTGCACTCGTGCTCTCTCCGAGCTGCACCCGCCGGCCTCCGAACAGGCCGTCCGGTCCCTCCAGGACGCCAACCCGTACCCGCTCCATCGGCATCTCGTGCAGTGGCTCGGAATCCACGGCGGCGCCCCCTGTACGACGCCCCCGTCTGGTCCGGCGGCTACGTCCCGTACGGCAGGGTTGTTTCTCAGCGCCCTGCCGGTGGCGGATTCACGGGCGATCAGTGAGCGCCCCGAGAACTGACCGTGGGTGCCGGACGAATCGATGTAAAAGCTTCAGATGTCGCCAAGTCGTCGTGCGTGTGGGGAATTCCGACTCGAAATAGGCATCCGGGCTCAGTGCCCGCCGCGCGGCTCCATGCAGCCGCCCTCCACGGAGTGGCCGTGCCTCTCGACGGTCACCGGGTCGCGCCGACGCGGCGAGGCGGGGACGGCGATGGCGTCGGGGTCCGCGGCCTGCGGAGCTACGGCCCCGGGGCGGGGCCGGCGGCACGGCGCGTATGGGGCCGGGAGCGCCGCCGCCGCGGCCTTCGCCGGTGCCGGGGCCTGAGGTCGTGAGTTCTTTTCCCCCAGGTTCTTCAGGGGAGTTCGTGGCTCACCGGCCCCTCGCGGGCGAGGTCCCGGCGGCATGGGAAGACCGGTGTGCCGACCGGGTCCCGCTCCGCTCAGGCCCGGTCGGCGGCCTTCAACTCACCTATGAACGCCGCCCAGGACGCGGTCGCGAAGGTGATCGCCGGGCCGTGCGGGGCCTTGCTGTCACGTACCGGAACCACGCCGGGGATTCCGTCCGCCACCTCGACGCAGTCGCCGCCCTCCTGATTGCTGTAGCTGCTCTTTCGCCAGGCGGCGTCGTGCGGACCGGGAAGGGAGATTCGCGCCACGGTAGTCGTCCTCCATCGCGGATCGGATCATGTCGAGCGACATGAACGGGGGCAGCGCCGCGGCCCCCAGCCGATCGTAGGCCAACGCGAGATGCTCGACCTCGGCCGGATCCTCGAAGAGCTGACCGTGGTGCGCGCCTTCCGTGTAGGCCACTTCGGTGCCGTTCGGCAGGGTCAGCACCGTGAGGGAGCCACCGAGCATGTCGTGCGCGCCCGCTGCGAACGGAAGGACCTGCACGGTGACGTTCGGCTTGGTGGCCGCCCTCGCCAGATGGGCGAGCTGGCGTCGCATGACGTCGTCGCCGCCGACGGGCCGCCGCAGCACCGACTCGTCGAGGATCACCAGGAGGTCCGGCCGTTTTGGAGACAGGAGCCGCTTCTGCCGCTCGAGGCGGGCGGACAGCCTCTCCTCCAACTGCTCCTCGCTCTTGAGGGAGAGGCCGACGCTCAGGACGGCGCGCGCGTACTCCTCGGTCTGCAACAGGCCGGGCACGACGTGCGCCGTGTACTGACGAATAGCGGCGGCCTGCGCCGAGTACGCCATGAACGTCCGCGACCAGTCCGGGAAGGACTCCCGGTAGACGTGCGGCCACAGGTCCACCAGTAACCCGTCCGCACCGAGAGCGGCATCGAGCGCCCGCGCGAGCTCCAGCGTCGGCTTGGCGCCGGACGACCGCTCGACCTGCGTGATCCGGGTGCTGACCACGTGGGTCTTCGCACCGAGTTGGGCCTGCGTCAGGCCGGCGGCCGTGCGCAGTCTGCGGACCTGTGAGCCGAAGAGGGCGGCCATCGAGGCCTCGGGCTCAATTGCTTTGGCCATGGGCTTACTTCCGTTCATTACGGCCTGTGGTGTAAGGCTGCATGCCCTTCCGAGCGTAGGTCCGCCCGACGACTCTTGAACACGGAACGTCACCATCCGTACACGACGGATGGTGCCCCGAGACAAGAGACCGAACGGGATGGGCGACGCGGTGCTGAAGACCACGACCACATCGGGCGAGAGTCCCGACCAGAAGGCGGCGGCAGAGGAAGGGCTCGGCGAGAGCGCCGAGTTCGCGGCGCTGTTCGCCCCGACACCCCGGGGTGCGCGGCTCGCCCGTCGGGTCGCCGTGCGGCACTTGGCCGAATGGGGTCATCCCTGCGACTCGGACCTCTCGTGCACCGTCGCCCTGCTGGTGGCCGAACTGGCCGGCAACGCCGTACGTCACGGGCGTGTGCCCGGCCGGGACTTCAAGCTCCGGTTGACCCTGGACGCACGGCGGGTGCGTGTCGAGGTCTCGGACGCGTCCTTTGTGCGTCCGCCGACCGTCGTGCACGCTCCCGCTGCCGACGACGTGTCGGGCCGCGGCCTGGTTCTCGTGGACGTCCTGGCGGACCGCTGGGGTGTGGAGCCCCGTCCTGCCGTCGGGAAAACCGTCTGGGCGGAAGTGGCGGCCGAGGCGACCCGAGGGCGCTGAGCCGGCGATGGGCCCCACGCCCGCGCCGCCGGGATCGATGGCACGGGCGTGCCCCGCCTCGGCGCGAAGCGTCGCGGAGGTGGTACGCGACCGGCTCGTCGCCCGACGTGTCCGTGACCACCATGAACTCGATTCCCGCCTCGCCCTGCGGGTCGTCGAGCCGGAAGCCGCCGGCCTTGGTCAGTTCCGGCTGTCACCGTTCAGGGGCTGGCGAAGAGCGAGGACAGGTCGCGGTTGCGGGTCATGTCGAGGACCAGGCGGGGGCTCTTTTGGGAGGTGGCGGTCAGACGCACGGCGTGCGTCGATCCCGAGCCGGTGACCACGTCGACCTTCGTCTGTGTGAGCAGGTCGCTCCACGGGACGGCGGTCGCGGTACGGCCGGTCCTGAGCCGGTCCCGCACGGCCTTGGCGAGGTCCTCCGCTGCCGTCTTCGACCCGGCGGTGCGGCAGGCGGTCTGGGTGAGGTGGGCGGCGTCGGGGCCCGCGACACCGGCGGCCAGGACGTACGTAGCCTTCTCGCCGCTCGCGGTCGGGTCGGTGAGAAGGAGCGCGGCCAGCGGCTTGCCCAGACACTCCGTGCTCGCCCGGAACTCCGGTTCCGCAGCGAGGGTTCCGCCCTTGCCGTCGGCGGTGATGGCGTCGGCGAGGGCGGCGTCCGGCGCGTGGACCACGGTGTCGCCGCCCACGCCGAGGACGTTGAAGTCGCCGGTGGGGGAGAGCGCGGCGAGCGGTCCGGTCGGGTCGATCCTGTCGTCGGCGGCCGGCCGCCCCCGCGGTCCAGCGGTCCCGTCGTGCCGTCCTTCTTGCCGCCGAGTTTCCCGGCTCCCGCGACGACCGCGGCCGTGTCGACGCCTCCGTCGAAGCGTCCTCCGGTGGGACCGTGCCCGATCTGCAGGGCGCGGTCCGCCTTGCCGCCGTCGAGTCCGAGGCTCTGCTCGACGACGTCCTGGCGCATGGCCGTCGCCGACCAGCCGTAGCCGTACAGGGCCGACCTCGGGTCGTCCGGGGCCATCCCGGCGGCTCGCTGCGCGGCCAGGTCCCCGTACTCCACGAGACCACGGGCGGCGGTGTCGCCGCGGACCTGGGACAGGGCCGTCAGCAAGGGGCTTGCGCCCTTCGCGGCCGGCTTCGTCTGCGGGTCGTCGCCGGCCGGCTGATCGTTGCCGCAGCCGGCCGCCGCGAGCACCGAGACGACCGCTCCGGCCGTCAGCAGACCGCGTCCTGTACCTCTGAGTCGCCTCATGTCCCGTTCTCCCCCTCCTGTCGTGCTTCATCGCGATGGCGGGACATGCAAGCACGGGCACCGAGGCCAGGGCGCCGTCGTGCGGCGACCGTGACGAATCCGGTACGGCGCGCGGACCCAACGCGCGCCCAGGCGACCGGAAGTCGATTGCCGAGCACGAGGCGGGCGGCTAGCGTCGGGGACGTGACTGCCGGGTCGGCCATGGGCCACGCACGAGTGAGGCGCCCGGCCTCGGCGTGAGCACGGGGCGGGCCAGAGCCCCGCCGTTGTCTCTCCGTCTCTGACCTGTCCCTTGAGGAACCCAGACCTGGAGAGTCACCACACCATGCCGCACCAGCAGTCCGTTACTACCGTCCAGCTCAACCACACCGCCGTGTACGCCGAGGACCGGCGGCTTTCCGCCGAATTCATCGCCGTGATCCTCGGCCTCGAAGTCGGCGCGCCCTTCGGGCCGTTCCTGCCCGTCGACCTCGGCAACGGCGTGACGCTCGACTACTACGAGTGGGCCGACGAGCCGATCCAGTCGCAGCACTACGCGTTCCAGGTGCCCGACGACCAGTTCGACGCCATGATCGGCCGTCTGGAGGCGGTAGGGGTCACGTACTACGCCGATCCCGACCACACCGAACCCGGCGCGATCAACCGGCTCTTCGGCGGCCGGGGCGCGTACTTCGACGACCCGTCCGGCCACAACATGGAGATCATGACCCGGCCCTACGCCCGGCCGTAGCGGGCGAAGCGGAAGGCCCCCCGGTTCGCCGGATCCGAGGCGGATCGCGGGGCCTTCGTCACGCCGGGAAGCGCCGCCCCACCACACGCCACGCGAACTCCAGCAGCGCCGCGCCGCCCGCCGCGATCGCCACCGCCGTCCACGGCATCGTCACGCCGACCAGCTTCAGCGCGAAGAAGTCCTGGAGCCACGGGACGACCAGCACCAGCAGGAAGCCCGCGCCCATCGCCGCCACCAGGCCGATCCGCCACCATGTGTAGGGCCGGGCGATGATCGCCAGAACCCACATCGCGACGAGGAACAGCGTCAGCGTCGCCGCGCTCGTCTCCGCGTCCAGCGCGGCCGGGCCGCCGTAGTGCGAGCGCGCCAGCAGATACGTGCAGAACGTCGCCGTCGCCGCGATCAAGCCCGCCGGGATCGCGTACCGCATCACCCTGCGGACGAAGTGGGGCTGTGCGCGCTCCTTGTTGGGCGCCAGGGCGAGGAAGAAGGCCGGGACGCCGATGGTGAGGGTGGACAGCAGGGTCAGATGGCGGGGCAGGAAGGGGTACTCGACCTGCGAGCACACCACCAGGATCGCGAGCAGTACCGAGTAGACCGTCTTCGTCAGGAACAGGGTCGCCACGCGCGTGATGTTGCCGATCACCCGGCGGCCCTCCGCCACCACCGACGGCAGTGTCGCGAAGCTGTTGTTCAGCAGGACGATCTGGGCCACGGCCTTGGTGGCCTCCGAGCCCGAGCCCATGCTCACGCCGATGTCCGCGTCCTTGAGGGCGAGGACGTCGTTGACGCCGTCGCCCGTCATCGCGACCGTGTGGCCGCGGGTCTGGAGCACGCCCACCATGTCCCGCTTCTGCTGCGGGCTGACCCGGCCGAAGACCGCGTTCTCGTCGATCTCCACGCCCATGGCGGACTTCTCGGCGGGCAGCCGGCGGGCGTCCACCGTACGGTCGGCGCCCGGCATGCCCAGTTTGCCCGCGACCGCGCCGACCGCGACCGCGTTGTCCCCGGAGATGACCTTCGCGGCGACGTTCTGGTCCGCGAAGTAGCGCAGGGTATCGGCCGCGTCCGGGCGCAGCCGCTGTTCGAGGACGACGAGGGCCGCCGGCTTGGCGCCCTCGGCCGGTGACGACGCGCCCAGGTCCTCGGCCGCCTCGGCGAGCAGCAGCACCCGCAGGCCCTGCCGGTCGAGGACGGCGATCTCGGCGAGGGCCGGGTCGCCGTCCGGCAGCAGGACGTCGGGCGCGCCCAGCAGCCAGGTGGACGTCTGCCCGTTGCCCTCGCTGAAGCTCGCCCCGCTGTACTTGCGCGCCGACGAGAACGGCAGCGACTGCGTGCAGCGCCACTCCTCGCTGTCCGGGTACGCCTCGATGATCGCCCGCATCGAGGCGTTCGGCCGGGGGTCGGACTCGCCGAGCGCGCCGAGCACCTGCCGTACGTGCGCCTGGTCCGTCCCGCCCAGCGGCCGCAGCTCCGTGACGTCCATCCCGCCCTCGGTGAGCGTGCCCGTCTTGTCCAGGCAGACGACATCGACGCGGGCCAGGCCCTCGATCGCGGGAAGCTCCTGCACGAGGCACTGCTTGCGGCCGAGGCGGATCACACCGATCGCGAACGCGACGGACGTCAGCAGGACGAGCCCTTCGGGGATCATCGGCACGATGCCGCCGACGGTGCGGGCGACCGAGTCCTTGAGGTTGGTGTCCTTGGCGACGAGCTGGCTGATGATCAGGCCGATCGAGGTCGGAACCATCATCCACGTCACGTACTTGAGGATCGTGGAGATGCCGGAGCGCAGCTCGGAGTGGACGAGCGTGAACCGCGAGGCCTCTTCAGCGAGCTGCGCGGCGTACGCCTCCCGTCCCACCTTCGTCGCTGTGAAGGCGCCGCCGCCCGCGACGACGAAGCTCCCCGACATCACCTGGTCGCCGGGCTGCTTGAGCACCGGGTCGGCCTCGCCGGTCAGCAGCGACTCGTCGATCTCCAGGTTGTCGGCCTCCGCGATCTCGCCGTCGACGACGACCTTGTCGCCGGGCCCGAGTTCGACGAGGTCGTCGAGGACGATCTCGGACGTGGAGACCGCGGCGGCCACCCCGTCGCGCCGTACGCGCGGTCTCGCCTCACCGATGACGGCGAGGGCGTCGAGGGTCTTCTTGGCGCGCAGCTCCTGGACGATGCCGATCCCGGTGTTCGCGAGGATCACGAAGCCGAAGAGGCTGTCCTGGATCGGCGCGACGAAGAGCATGATCACCCACAGGACGCCGATGATCGCGTTGAAGCGGGTGAGGACGTTGGCCCGGACGATGTCGACGGCCGAGCGCGAGCTGCGCACCGGTACGTCGTTCACCGCGCCGCGGGCCACCCGTTCGGCCACCTGGTCCGCGGTCAGCCCGGTCGCGGGCGTCCGGGGGCGGGGCGGCTGCCGGGGGTGTACGGGGTCGAGTTCGGCACCCGCGTCGATGACGGGTCCGCGGGGCTCCTCGCCGTCCATGTCGATCTCCGCCCGCTGCGTCATGGTTCCGACGGTACGGCGGGCGAGCCCGGTTCACCCCCGGGCGGGCGGAAGATCGGACCGGTGGAGGAGACAAATGGTCCTGGGGGACTACGGGGTTGCCCCGGCTACGGCGCCGGGTTCGGTCGGCGTCCGGGCGGGACGCGGTCGGCTCTGCGGCTGCGGGTCCGGGTGCGGGGCGTCCGGGTGCGGGTCCCGGTTCACATGGCGGGGCCGCGGGCCTGGGTGCGCTGCGGGCTTGCCCGGCCGCGCGGGAGGGGCCGGCTCCGCCGGGTGCGGTGGGGGTCCGGGCGGGACGCGGTCGGCTCCGCCGGGTGCGGGTGCGCGGGCCCCGGTTCGGGTGCGGGTCCCGGTTCACATGCGGGGCGCGTGTCGGCTACGCCGGATTCGCGCCGACCGTGACGGCGGGGCCCCCACGCGTCAGGCCCGTGGACCGGTGTCCGGCGTCCCGGCCGCTTCAGCGGCCTCCCGCGCCCGCTTGAGGGCCGCGTCGCGGCCGCGTACGTACCAGATGCCGATCAGGCCGAGGCCGCCGCCGGCCAGGCAGGTCCACACCCACCAGGTCAGGTCGTGGTCGTCGAACCAGCCGTAGAAGGGGACCTGGACCAGGAACATGACGAACCACAGGATCGTGCCGCCGGTGATGGTGGCGACGATCGGCCCCTCAAGGGGCTCGGGTGCCTCGTGCCTGGGGGTCCATTTCGCCATGCGCACAGTGTAGAACCGGGCCCCAGGGCCGCTGCTGCGGTGTCGGCCGGGCAGGCAGGACAAGGGTCTACGCGCGAAGATACCGATCTTCAACTTTATACGTTCATACTGAACAAGTTTGCGTCCGACCGGTTTCGTTCGTATGAACCTCCCGTGCGAGCCCCAGGAAACCGGGTGAGAAAGGTCCCGCATGTCCCCCACGGCCACCGCCCGGGTCGATTCTCCCGGCCTGCCGCCCGCCCCCCAGCAGCCCGTCGGCGGCCTGGACCGCTTCTTCAAGATCTCGGAGCGCGGCTCCACGGTCGCACGCGAGGTTCGGGGTGGATTCGCCACCTTCTTCGCGATGGCCTACATCCTCGTGCTGAACCCGATCATCCTCGGCAGCGCCAAGGACATGTACGGGCACCAGCTCGACGGCGGTCAGCTGGTCACGGCCACCGTCGTCACGGCGGCGTTCTCCACGCTCCTCATGGGCGTCATCGGCAACGTCCCGATCGCGCTGGCCGCGGGCCTCGGCGTGAACACCGTCGTCGCCCTCCAGCTCGCGCCCCAGATGGCCTGGGCGGACGCGATGGGCATGGTGGTGCTCGCCGGCTTCGTGGTGATGCTGCTGGTGGCCACCGGTCTGCGCGAGCGCGTGATGAACGCGGTGCCGCTCGGGCTCCGCAAGGCGATCGCCATCGGCATCGGCCTGTTCATCATGCTCATCGGCCTGGTCGACTCCGGCTTCGTCACCCGCATCCCCGACGCCGCCCACACCACCGTGCCGCTGCAGCTGGGCACCGGAGGCCACCTGCTCGGCTGGCCGGTCCTGGTCTTCGCCCTCGGCACCCTCCTCACGCTCGCGCTGATCATCCGCAAGGTGCCGGGCGCGATCCTCATCTCGATCGTCGTGATGACGGTCCTCGCTTTGATCGTCAATGCCGTGGCGGACGTCGCCTCATGGGGTCTGACCACGCCCGAGTGGCCCGGCAATCCGGTCTCGACGCCCGACTTCGGCCTGATCGGCGAGGTCAGCCTGTTCGGCGGCTTCGAGAAGGTCGGTCTGCTGACCGGTGTCCTGTTCGTCTTCACCGTGCTGCTGTCGTGCTTCTTCGACGCTATGGGCACGATCCTCGCCGTCGGCGACGAGGCCGGGCTCATGGACAAGGACGGCAACTACCCCGGCATCAACAAGGTGCTGGTCGTCGACGGTCTCGCCGTCGCCGCGGGCGGCGCCACGTCCTGCTCCGCCAACACCTGCTTCGTGGAGTCCACGGCCGGTGTCGGCGAGGGCGCCCGCACGGGTCTCGCGTCCGTCGTGTCCGGTCTGCTGTTCTCGCTGGCGCTGTTCCTCACGCCGCTCGCGACCATGGTCCCCTCCCAGGCGGCGACGCCCGCGCTGGTGGCGGTCGGCTTCCTGATCCTGGCCGGTTCGGTCAAGGACATCGACTGGAGCGACTTCACGATCGCCGCGCCCGCGTTCCTGGCGATGGTGATGATGCCGTTCACCTACTCGATCACGCACGGCATCGGCATCGGCTTCATCGCGTTCAGCGCGCTGCGGCTGGCGACGGGGCGCGGGCGCGAGGTGCCCGTCGCGATGTACGCGGTGTCGGCCGTCTTCGTCTTCTTCTACGCGATGCCGGCGCTGGGTCTGACCTGATTCAGGGGCGTCAGGCCATCCCGTAGAACTCCTCCGTCTCGTCGACGGCCGCCTTGAAGCGTTCGTCGAAGTCGTCGCGAATGAGCGTCCGGACCACATAGTCCTGGACGCTCATCTGCCTTTTTGCGGCGTGCTGCCGAAGCCGGTCGAGCAGCTCACCGTCCATCCGAAGGCTGAGCACTGTCGATCCCATGCGAGTCAGGGTCGCCGGACCGCCGCCACCCGTGTGTCACTTTCGGACTTTCTCTCACTCATATGGGTGATGCCTATGGGTGCCGCATTGATCGAACCCTTGACTCTTCTGCCCATGGCTCGCCCGAGGGCTGGTCTTTAGCGAGGGTAATGAGTTATGCTAACGAACATGTCTGACCTGTCCCACGGTACTGACGCAGACGTCGCCGCCGTGAACTCCCTGCGCTCCGCCGTCATGCGGCTGGGCCGGCGCCTGAAGCACCAGCGCGTCGACGAATCGCTGAGTCCGACCGAGATGTCGGTGCTCGGCACCCTGGCCCGCTGCGGCTCGGCCACCCCCGGTGAGCTGGCGCGCAAGGAATACGTCCAGCCGCCGTCGATGACCCGCATCGTCGCGCTCCTGGAGGCCAAGGGGCTGGTCCGGCTGGAGCCGCACCCCGAGGACCGCCGGCAGAAGGTGGTCACTCCAACCGAGCAGGCCGAGGTCATGCTCGAAGAGAGCCGCCGCAAGCGGAACGCCTGGCTGGCCTCCCTCGCCGAGGGCCTCGACGAGGACGAGTGGGTCAAGCTCCGCGCCGCCGCACCCGTCCTGGAGAAGCTCGCACATCTGCAATGACCGCCGACGCCAAGGAGGCGAACCCCTTTGAGTACGGGATCCGGAGCAGACTCCGCCCCCGCACCGACCGCCTACGACACCACGCCTGACCGCAAGCAGACCATGTTCAGCTCGCTGAAGATCCGTAACTACCGGCTCTTCGCGACCGGACAGGTGGTCTCCAACACCGGCACCTGGATGCAGCGCATCGCCCAGGACTGGCTGGTGCTGACCCTCACCGGATCCGCCTCGGCCGTCGGCATCACCATCGCGCTGCAGTTCCTCCCCATGCTTCTGTTCGGCCTGTACGGCGGCGTGATCGCGGACCGGATGCCCAAGCGGCGGCTGCTCCTCGTCACACAGGCCGCCATGGGCCTCACCGGCCTCGCGCTCGCCGCACTCACGCTCAGCGGCCACGTGCAGGTCTGGCACGTCTACCTCACGGCGTTCCTGCTCGGCCTCGTCACCGTCGTCGACAACCCGGCACGGCAGTCCTTCGTCGCCGAGATGGTCGGCCCCGACCAGCTGCGCAACGCCGTCTCGCTGAACTCCGCGAACTTCCAGTCCGCGCGGCTGGTGGGCCCCGCCGTCGCCGGTGTGCTGATCACAGCTGTCGGCAGCGGCTACGCCTTCCTGCTCAACGGCCTGTCCTTCCTCGCGCCCGTCGCCGGCCTGATGATGATGCGGACCTCCGAGCTCCACAAGGTGGAACGCGCCCCGCGCGGCAAGGGCCAGCTGCGGGAGGGCCTGCGCTACGTCGCGGGCCGGCCCGAACTGATCTGGCCGATCGTGCTCGTCGGCTTCATCGGCACGTTCGGCTTCAACTTCCCGATCTGGCTCTCGGCCTTCGTCGACGACGTCTACCACTCGGGCGCCGGCACCTACGGCCTGCTCAACACCCTGATGGCGGCCGGCTCCCTCGCGGGCGCCCTGCTCGCCGCGCGCCGCGGCACGTCCCGGCTGCGGATCCTGGTGGGTGCGGCCGTGCTGTTCGGCCTGCTGGAGGTCGTGACGGCCTTCGCCCCGGAGTTCTGGATCTTCGCGGCGCTGATGGTCCCGATCGGCATGTGCGGCCTCACGGTCAACGTCACGGCGAACTCCAGCGTCCAGATGGCGACGGATCCGCTGATGCGGGGCCGGGTGATGAGCCTGTTCATGATGGTCTTCACCGGCGGCACCCCGCTGGGCGCACCGCTGGTGGGCTGGATCACCGACGCGTACGGTCCGCGCGTCGGCTTCGCGGCCGGCGGCGCGGTGGCGACGCTCGCGGCGGTGGCCGTCGGCGTGATGCTGGCGCGGGTCGGCGGCCTGCGGCTGTCCGTGGGCTGGCACCGGGGACACCCGTCGGTGCGGTTCGTGGAGCGGGAGCGGTTGACCACTGTGGCGTAGCCCGCGCGGAGCGCGAGCGGGGGCGCGCGCTGCCGGTGGGGCAGCTGCGCGGGGGCCGTTCCCCACGGCCGCCCCTTCCCGAACCGGGGGCAAGCCCCCAGACCCCGTATCGCCCTCCGGGCGGTGTCCTCAATCGCCGGCGCGGCTGGAGAATCCAGCCCCGCCGGCGTTCGAGGCGCGGGGCAGGGGAGGTGGAGCCCCCGACAAGGGAACGCGGCACACTGGCCGCATGAGACTCTTCGCCGCCGTCCTCCCGCCCGCCCCCGCCGTCGATGAACTCGGCCTCGCCGTCGACCGGTTGAGGGGCATGCCCGGGGCCGAGCGGCTGCGGTGGACCGGACGGGACGGGTGGCACTTCACGCTCGCCTTCATGGGGGAGGTCGACGAGGACCTCGTGCCCGAGCTGCGGGTGCGCCTCGCGCGCGCCGCGCACCGGACAGAGCAGTTCACGCTGCGGTTGCACCAGGGCGGGCGGTTCGGGCGCCGGGCCCTGTGGGCCGGGGCCGCCGGCGGGCTGGACGGCATGCGGCTGCTCGCCGAGCGCGCCGACGCGGCCGCCCGCCGCTCCGGGGTCGACATGGACGAGCACCGCGGCTACCACGCGCACCTGACGATCGCCCGCGCCCGCGAGGACACGGACCTGCGTCCGTACGTCGAGGCGCTCGACGACTTCGAGGGCGCCCCCTGGCCCGTGGCGGACCTCGCACTGGTCCGAAGCAACCTCCCGGGCGGCGGGGTGCCCGGTGCGCAGCCCCGCTACGAGGTGGTCGAATCCTGGCCACTGCATCCCACGGGTTAACCTCGACGGGTGAATCCCAAGACCCGTAACCAGATCATGGCCGCCGCTCTGGTGCTGATGTTCGTGATCATCGCCGTGGCGGCCGTGGCAGGCCAGTAGCCCGCACGGCCGCCGTCAGTGCTGCGACCGCGTCACCAGGCGAACGCCTCCGGCGACGGCCCCGGGCCCGGGAAGATCTCCTCCAGGGACGTGAGCACGTCCTCGGACAGCTCCAGCTCCAGCGCCCGCAGCGCGGACTGAAGCTGCCCGGCCGTGCGCGGACCGACGATCGGGCCGGTCACGCCGGGCCGGGTCAGCAGCCACGCCAGTGCCGCCTCGCCCGGCTCCAGGCCGTGCTTGTCGAGCAGGTCCTCGTACGCCTGCACCTTCTCCCGTACGGCCGTGTTCGCGAGCGCGTCCGCCGAGCGGCCGGTGGTGCGCCGGGAACCCTCGGTCTCCTTCTTGATCACGCCGCCGAGCAGCCCGCCGTGCAGCGGCGACCAGGGGATGATCCCGAGGCCGTACTCCTGCGCGGCGGGGATGACCTCCATCTCGGCGCGGCGCTCCGCCAGGTTGTACAGGCACTGCTCGCTGACCAGTCCGTAGGAGCCGAGCC
Organism: Streptomyces sp. ISL-10; assembly: GCF_018614575.1. GTDB lineage: Bacteria > Actinomycetota > Actinomycetes > Streptomycetales > Streptomycetaceae > Streptomyces. The sequence goes on along the minus strand of NZ_JAGGOJ010000005.1, from coordinate 83,619 downwards.
TGCGGGCGGTCTCGTTGGTCTGGGCGATCTTCCAGCCGGGGAAGTTGGACGAGCCGGCGTAGAGGATCTTGCCCTGCTGGATCAGGACGTCGATCGCCTGCCAGATCTCCTCGACCGGGGTGCGCCGGTCGATGTGGTGGAACTGGTAGAGATCGATGTGGTCGGTCCGCAGCCGCTTCAGCGAAGCGTCCACGGCGCGGCGGATGTTGAGGGCGGAGAGCCGGTCGTGGTTGGGCCACGGGTCGCCGTCCCCGGCCATGTTCCCGTAGACCTTGGTCGCGAGGACGACCTTGTCGCGACGGTCGCCGCCCTTGGCGAACCAGTTGCCGATGATCTCCTCGGTACGGCCCTTGTTCTCGCCCCAGCCGTAGACATTGGCGGTGTCGAAGAAATTCAGACCCGCGTCGAGGGCGGCGTCCATGATGGTGTGACTGGTGGGCTCGTCTGTCTGGGGCCCGAAGTTCATCGTCCCCAGGACGAGTCGGCTGACCTTGACTCCGGTGCGTCCGAGCTGCGTGTACTTCATGACGTCCTAGCCAACGCCCTGGAGCGCGCTCCAGGCAAGCCCGCCGAGCCCCCGGTCATCCGTGCCGACGGCCGGTGTCCGCGTCCGAGCAGTGGAGTTCGGCCCACCTCGTGTCATCGGTCCGCGACCGGAACAGCACCCGGTCCGTGCCCAGCGGGACCGGGCCGTTGCCCAGGAGGTTCTTGGTGCCCTTGGAGATCACCTCCGCGACGGACTTGACGTCCCTGGGGGGTATTCCGTTCGCAGTTGCTCGACGATGTCAGGATGATTTCCCAGTGGTCGTCCCGCTGTGGCGACATGAAGACGGCCCCCTGGACGATCTCGACCTTGAATCCCTCGGGGGCGGATTCGAGCCACTGGAACATGTCGTCCAGGGTGCGTTCGTCGCTGTTCTCGGCCATTTCGATCCTGCGCTCGTCCAAGGCGTGCATCGTGGCGCTCCTCCGCGGCTGCCGTCCGAACACATGCAGCCGCGCGGTACAACGATACGCACGGTGACCGGGTCAGGTCCTCGATCGCGTCACACGCCGCCCATCCACCCCGCCGCGTCCAGGCGGAAGCTCTCCGGGCCGGTCACCGTCCGCAGGGCGTCCTCCAGATCGCGCAGGCGGTCGGCCCCCATCGACGCCGCCCATTCCGCCCGCAGTTCGTCGAAGATCACGGCCGAGCGAGCGAGGGCGTCCAGTCCGTGCGGGGTGAGGCGGATCAGTTTGCGGCGGGCGTCGGCGGGGTCGTCGGCGCGTTCCGCGTAGCCGAGGGCGACGAGTCGGTCGACGGTCTTGCCGGCCGCCTGCTTGGTCACGCCGAGCCGCCGCCCGATCTCGCTCGCGCTCGCGCCCGCGGGGCCGATCGCCTGCATGGCGAAGCCGTACGCGGGCCGCACATCGGGGTGGCCCTGGCCGGCCAGCTCGGCATGCAGCGTGTCGATCAGTGAACGGAAACCGGCGAAGAGGAGCAGGGGGAGCTCGTAGCCGGCTCGGTCGGAATCTGCCTTGCGCACTTCGACAACCTGGTTTACGTTTTCGGCCTCAGGATCGTCAACCATGTTGTCCATTGTAGGAGCCGGTCATGTTCACCGAGCACACCTTCGACACCGCACCGCCCGAGTCCCGCCCGGCCATGCGGGCCACCGCCGAGCGCCTCGGCCATCTGCCGCCCGTCGTCGCCAGACTCGCCACGTCACCCCACCTGCTCGACGGCTTCCTGACGCTCAGCGCCGCGTTCGAGCGGACCACCCTCGATCCGCTCGCCCGCGAGACCGTCGTCATGACCGTCGCCGTACGCAACGAATGCCATGTCTGCATCGCGATGCACACCGGCAAGCTGCGGGCGCTCGGTGCGGACCAGGACCTGATCGCGGCGCTGCGGGAGGCGCGGGCCCTTCCCGACGAACGACTGGAGGGAGTACGGCAGTTCACGCAGGAGGTGCTGCGCACGGCGGGCGCGGTCGACGACGCCGGGCTGCGGGCCTTCCTCGCGCACGGGTTCACGCCGCAGAACGCCCTGGAGGTCGTGATGGGCATCGGCACGTACACGATGTCGACGCTCGCCAACCGGCTGGTGGGTGTCTAGACCGCCGCCACGCCGGCACCGCGGCGACCGGGTCGGATTTCGGCCGTTGTCGACGGGGCCGGATGGGTGCCCCTTCCTTTCTGCGGGTCCGCGTGCCGCAATGACCTCCGCCAGCCCGTGACCCCCACACGAAGGCAGGATCCCCCCATGAGACACAGCACCCTGCTCCTCGCCGCGGCCCTCGCCGCAGGCACTCTCGCCATGGCGCCCGCGGCCCAGGCGGCACCCCAGGTGACGCCGGAGAAGGCAACGTTGTCGTTCGACTGCGGTTCGTACGGCTCCGGCACGGCGACGCTCAAGGCCGCGCAGGACGGCACGGCCGCGACGATCGAGCTCTCGACGGAGGCCATCAAGGCTCCCGTTCCCATCTCGGCCGGCGCGGCCGCGTCCACCCTCACGCTCACCAAGAACGGCTCCGGGACGACGACGTTCACCGGCAACTCCAACCCGGCGATCCCGGCCGGCGGCGCGGTCTCGACCGGCCCGCTGGACGGTACGGTCGCGTCGGGCGACAGCCTGGAGGCGAAGTCCCTGACGGTCGTCGTCTTCGGCGTCACGGCGGAGTGCACGGCGACGTCCCCGCAGGACCCGGGGCCGTTCGTCTTCTGACCACCGGCGGACGTACGCCGACGGGGCCGGCCCCTCGGAGGGGGGACCGGCCCCGTGTTCGAGCCGCCGGGCAACTCCCCGACGTGCCCTCCCCAGGCGGCCCGGGAATGCCGGAACCCCGCTCTGCTGTTGCCGCGGGCATGACCTTCGCCGTGGATGTGACCGTGCGTGGCTACGAGCTCGACACGCAGGGGCACCTGAACCAGGCCGTCTATCTGCAGTACGCCGAGCACGCGCGGTGGGAGCTGTTGCGGGCCGCCGGGCTGTCGCAGGAGAAGCTGCTCGCGAGCGGCGTGGGGCCGGTCGCGCTCGAGGTGACCGTGAGGTTCGCGCGTGAGCTGCGCGGCGGCGACCAGGTGCGGGTGACCTGCCGGTTCGTGTATGGGCAGGGGAAGACCTTCCAGGTCGTCCAGCAGATCCTCAAGGACGACGGCACGCTCGCCGCCGAGATCTCCGGCGTGGCGGGCATGCTGGATCTGTCGACCCGGCGGCTGATCGCCGACCCGCGGGCGCATCTCGCCGCGCTGGCCGACGATCCGGACCTGCTCAGCGGCTGACCGTACGCCTCAGACCGCGGCCCGGTACGCCCGGCCCAGTCCCCATGCCTGGTGCATCGCGTCGGCGAACGCGCCCGCCAGTTTGTGTTCGCCGGTCGGGCCCGGGTGGGTGCCGTCGTAGGTGTCCTGGTGGATGTCGTACGACGGCGGCCGCGAGGCCAACAGGATCGGGGACGTCGGGGTGTCGAGGTCCGCGACCGCCTTCGCGAGGAGCACGTTGAAGCGGTCGCACTCGGCGGCGAACGGGGCGTCGGACGCGGCACGGACGTTGGGGATGACCGGGAGCAGGACCATGCGGATGTGCGGCTCGGCCTCGCGGGCTCGGGCGACGAACTCCCGGGTGTTGGCGGCCGTCTGGTCGCTGTCCGTGTAGAAGCCGAGGTCGATGAGGCCGAGGGAGACCAGGAGGATGTCCGCCCTCTCGGCGGCGACCGTCTCCCCGATCACGGGGGCCATGTGGAGCCAGCCCTCGCCCCAGCCGGCCAGGTGGCGGCGGGCGTCGGCCGGGAAGGCGGGATCGGCGTACGCGTTGGAGACGGGGGCGTTCGCCTCGGTGTCGTACAGCGTGGTGCGCGGGCCGACGATCTCGTACGGCTCGCCGAGGGACGCGAGGTGCTGCCACATCCGGTAGCGCCAGCTGTAGTCGCCGGCGCGTCCGATGGTCATGGAGTCGCCGACGAACAGGAAACGCATGGGCGACATCATGGCCGAACTCACCGGTAACGCGGCAGCTGATGGGATGTGAGGCTGGACACGACCGGTCAGCCACGGGTGAGCAGCAGCACCAGCCGGTCGATCTGCTCGGCCGGGTCCGGCGCGCCGGGCCAGGTGGTCATCAGCAGGTGGTGGACGGTGCCGACCAGGGCCAGGGCCGCCGTGGCCGTGTCCAGGGCTGCCGGGACGCGGCCGAGGGAGCGTTCGGCGTCGAGGTAGCGGGTGACGGACTCCTGGACGGCGGCGAAGCCCGGCGCGCCGGACGCCATCGCGTCGCGGAAGCGTTCGGCGGCGCCCGGCCGGGTGAGGGCGAGGCCGGAGAGCTCCGGGCCGGTGGCGGTGAGCAGGGCGGACGCGACGCCGGTGAGGTTCGCGACGACCGTCTCCTCGCCCGCCCGGTCGGGCAGCGCGGAGGCGAGGGCGGCCGTGCGGGCGAAGCGGTCCAGGACCAGTTCCGCGACGAACTCGTCCAGCCCGCCCGCGAAGTGCGCGTGCAGCAGGCCCTTCGCGCAGCCGGCCTCGTCCGTGATCGCCCTGCTGGTCAGGGCCCCGGGGCCGCCTGCGGCGACGACTCGTTCGGCGGCGGCGAACAGCCGCTCGCGGGCGTTGGGTACGGCCACTCCGCGCGGTGACATCCAGATCTCTTCCGGTGAGGGATGGACAGTATGGGCGTCCGCCCATACTGTTTGGGCATACGCCCATACTAATCGGGAGGCACTGTCGTGCAGCACGTCGTCAACACCGAGCAGGACCAGGCGTGGAACGGTTACGAAGGCAGCCACTGGGCCCGCCACCAGGACCGCTGGGACGCGGTGAACGAGGGCTTCGACGAGCCGCTGCTCACCGCCGCCGCGATCCGCGTCCAGGACGCCGTCCTCGACGTCGGCTGCGGTGCGGGGGCCACCACCCGGCTCGCCGCACGGCGTGCGGCCCGCGGCCGGGCCACGGGGCTGGACCTGTCCGCTCCGATGCTGGAGCGCGCCCGGGCCACCGCCCGCGCAGAGAACCTCGCCAACGTGGACTTCGAGCGCGGCGACGCCCAGGTGCACCCGCTCGAAGGCCGCGCCTTCGATGTGGTCATCAGCCGCTACGGCGTCCTGTTCTTCGCCGACCCCGTCGCCGCCTTCGCCAACATCCGCAGCGCCCTGCGCCCCGGCGGCCGTGCCGCCTTCGTCATCGCCGCGGAGGCCGGGGCCAACGAGTGGCTCCAGGCTCTCGCCGGGCTGCGCGACCTGCTGCCCATGGGCGGCTTCGGCGCGACCGGCGGGCCCGGCATGTTCTCGCTCGCCGACCCCGACCGCATCCACGAGGTCCTGAACGGGGCCGGGTTCGCCGGGATCGCGGCCGAGCGGGTGGAGGCGTACGGGAGGTGGGGGAGCGACGCGGAGGACGCCACCGCGTTCCTGCTCGGCTCCGGGCCCGGACGGCATCTGCTCGGCCAGGTCGACGAGGCCACGGGGGAGCGGGCCCGGCGGGAGCTGGCGGGCATCCTGCGCCCGCATGAGAGGGACGGGGCGGTCCGGCTGCGCAGCACGGCCTGGCTGGTCACCGCCATACGGCCGTAACGATCGCGGGCGGAGGTGGCAGGCTGGGGGGCATGCGTTCGCTTCCGTGCGTCACCGGCCTCGCCGCCGCGCTCGTCCTCGCCGCCGCCGTGCCCGCGGCGGCGGACGACGACTCCGGGTTCACCATCAAGGACCCGAGGATCACCGAGTCCAGTGGCCTCGCGGCCAGCCGCGCGCACCCCGGCGTCTACTGGACGCACAACGACCAGGACGAGCCCCGCGTCTTCGCCGTCGACTCCGCGACCGGCGAGACGGTGGCGACCGTCACCCTCCAAGGGGTCGGCACACCGCGGGACATAGAGGCGATCTCCGTCGGCGCGGACGGGGACGTCTACGTGGGCGACATCGGCGACAACCTCGACGGCAGCTGGGACCACGTGTGGATCTACCGCTTCCGCGAGCCGGCCCGGCTGGTCGACCAGACCGTGCGCGCCACACAGTTCGACGTGAAGTACGCCGACGGGCCGCGCAACGCCGAGGCGCTGATGGTGCATCCGAAGACCGGCCGGGTCTACATCGCCTCCAAGAACGAGGAGGGCGGCGGCCTGTACGAGGGGCCCGCGACGCTCAGCGCGTCGGCGACCAACACCTTCCGGCGGATCGGCGAGGTGCCGTGGGTGACCGACGGCGCGTTCTCCCCGGACGGCGAGGAGCTCGTCCTGCGCTCATACTTCAGCGCCCGGGGCTACGAGTGGAAGAACGGCAGCCTCGGCGCGGACCACCGGGTGCGCGCTCCGATCCAGGGGCAGGCGGAGTCGGTGACGTACACGCTCGACGGCAAGGCGCTGATGTTCGGCACGGAGGGCGAACAGAGCACCGTGGAGCGGGTGGAGGTCTCCTCGAAGGGGGAGGACTCCGGCGGTGACGACCGCCCCGGGGGCGGTGGTGACCAGGCGGCCGCCGAGGACGACGAAGGCGGGGAGCCCGGCGTGACGACGTACGGCCTGCTCGTGCTCGCCGGCGGGGCGGTGCTGGTGTTCGCTCTGCGCCGTCGGCGGTCCTGAGGGCTCTTCGCCTTGTGCCGTCGGCGGTCCTGAGGGCTCTCCGCCCTGCGCCGCCGCTGTCCTAAGGGGTCTCCGCCCGCTCCCGCACCAGCGCCTCGAAGCCGGCGACCAGTCGCTCCAGACCGAAGGCGAAGTGGTCGAACTCCGGGGAGAAGGCGTCCTCGGAGAGGTTCGCCAGGGCCGGGTAGTCGCCGCTGAGCATGGCCTTGGCGAGGAACGGCTCCTGGCTCTTCCAGAAGTCCTCCTCGCTCTGGCCGGTCTGCTGCGCGGCCTCCACGGTCTCCACCTCGATGCGGACGATGCCGCTGACGAAGCACTGCACGGCGATGATCACGGAGATCAGCTCGGGGTCGCGCAGGCCCATGTCCCGCAGCGCGGCCAGTGAGGTGTCCAGGCCGCGGACGGCGCTCGGGCCGAGGACCGTGCGGGACTGGTTGACCTTCAGCAGCCAGGGGTGCGCGCGGTAGAGGTCCCGGTAGGCGCGGGCCATCGCGCGTACGGCGTCCTGCCAGGCGGGGGACTCGGGGGCGTAGGCGTCGTTCTCCAGGGGCTCGCCGGTGACGCGGTCGAGCATCAGGTCGAGCAGCTCGGCCTTGCCGGGGACGTACCGGTAGAGCGACATGGTGCCGGTGCCGAGCTCCGTGGACAGCCGGCGCATCGAGACGGCGGCCATCCCCTCCGCGTCGGCGAGCCGGACGGCGGCCGTGACGATGCGGTCGAGGGTGAGGCCCGGTTTGGGGCCGCGCGTGGGGCGCTCGCCGGTGCCCCAGAGGAGTTCGAGGCTGCGCGAGACGTCGCCGCTGCCGCTCGTTTCGGTCGTCGTCATGGCTTCACCCTAATCCCGTGGAGAAAAACTGAGTACGGTGTACTCTGATATGGGTACGCCGTACTCAGTTGTTGTGCCGAGGGGTGGAGGGGCCATGGACGACCATGCGGTGATCGCCGAAGGCGTCGAGAAGAGATACGGGGACAAGAAGGCACTCGCGGGCTTCGACCTCGCCGTGCGCACGGGCACGGTGCACGGGCTGCTCGGGCCCAACGGCGCGGGCAAGACCACTGCCGTCCGCGTCCTCGCGACCCTGCTGCGGTTCGACGGCGGGCGGGCCGAGGTCGCCGGCGTGGACGTCGCCCGCGATCCGCGCCGGGTGCGCCGCCGGATCGGACTCACCGGGCAGTACGCCGCTGTCGACGAGGTCCTGACGGGCCGCCAGAACCTGGAGATGTTCGGGCGCCTCTTCCACCTCGGCGGCCGGCGCGCCGCGCTGCGGGCGGGCGAACTGCTGGAGCAGTTCGACCTGGTGCAGGCCGGGGACAAGGGCGTCGGCACATACAGCGGCGGCATGCGGCGCCGGCTCGACCTCGCCGCCTCGATGATCCTCGCGCCGCGCGTCCTGTTCCTCGACGAGCCGACCACCGGACTCGACCCACGTTCGCGCGGCGAGGTCTGGGAGGCGGTGCGGCGGTTGGTCGCGGGCGGCACCACGGTCCTGCTCACCACGCAGTACCTGGAGGAGGCGGACAGACTCGCCTCCCGGATCACCGTCATCGACCACGGCCGCGCCATCGCCGACGACACCCCCGACGGGCTGAAGAACCGCGTCGGCGGCGACCGCATCGAGGTGGTCGTGCGGGACGCGGCCGACATCCCCACCGTCGCCAAGACCGTCGCACGGGTCTCGGACACCGAGCCGGTGACGGACCGTCCGGAACGACGCGTGCACGCCACGGTGACCGACCGGGTCGCGGCCCTGACCGAGGTGGCGCGCACCTTGCAGGACGAAGGCATCGGGGTGGAGGACATCGGACTGCGCAGGCCGAGCCTCGACGACGTGTTCCTGCGCCTGACCGGCCACGGCACGGACGAGACGACCAAGGAGACGGCGGCATGAGCGCGCTCGACACGGTGGACCTGGACCAGCGGGACACGCGCCTGGACCAGCAGGACACGCACGGCCGCGCCTACTGGGCGGTCGCCGACTGCTTCAACGTCGTACGCAGAGGGCTGACCCACTATCAGCGCCAGCCCGTCCTCATCGCCTGGCAGCTCGGCTTTCCGATCATCTCCGTGCTGCTCTACGGGTACGTCTTCGGCGGCGCGATGAAGTCACCCGACGGCGGCAGCGTCCGCGACTTCCTGATGCCCGGCATGTTTGCCATGACCATGGCGTTCGGCTTCATGAACACCGCGATCGCCGTCGTCACCGACGCCTCCAAGGGCGTCATCGACCGCTTCCGCTCCATGCCGATGGCTCCCTCCGCCGTGGTCACCGGACGCGGCGTCAACGACCTGATCACCGCCTGCGCCGAGCTGACCATCCTCGCGGCGACCGCCTTCGCGATGGGCTGGCGCTCCGACGCGGGTGCGGGCGCGGTGCTCGCGGCGTTCGGGCTGCTGCTGCTCCTGCGGTTCTGCCTGATCTGGGTCGGCATCCTGCTCGGACTCGTGGTGCCGACACCGGAGGCGGCCGGCGGGCTCTACGCCGTGGCGTTCCCGCTCACCATGATCTCCAGTGTCTTCGTCCCGCCGTCGACGATGCCGGACTGGCTCGGCGCGATCGCCGCGTGGAACCCGATCTCGTCCACCGCGGCCGCGGCGCGCGAACTGTTCGGCAACCCGGTCGCCAGCGACGGCAGCTGGATCCAGGAGCACGCCCTGCTGATGGCGGTGGTGTGGCCGCTGGCGATCACCGCGGTCTTCCTGCCGCTCGCGGTCCGGCGATTCCAGCGGCTGAGTCGCTGACCTGCGGTTCCCATCCCGTCTCGCACCCTGCGCACCGCCGGGTCGAGACTGGAGGGAGGCCGAAGGACCGCGACCTCGACCCGGCCCCGGCCGTGGAGGCAATCATGACGGCGACCACACGTGACGACACCCCTGTCGCCATCGAAGGCGGCGGCGTGGAACTGCGCATGACGGAGGTCGGCGGCGACATGACCGCCGCGTTCGTCCGCTTCCCCAAGGGCACGGACATGTCCGATGCGGTCAAGGGCCTGCCCGACGACATGTGCCAGTGCCCGCACTGGGGATACCTGTTCTCGGGGCGGCTGAAGATGCGGACGCCTTCCGGCGACGAGATCTACGAGGCGGGCCAGGCCTTCTACTGGCCGGCGGGCCACGTTCCGGAGGCGCTGGAGGACTGCGAGTACCTGGACTTCTCGCCGACCAAGGAGTTCACCGAGGTGATCGACCACGTCAAGGCGGCAATGGGCTGAGCCCCACCGGCGGCTCAGGAGCTGCGCTCGCCGGCCTTCAGCAGCTCGGCCGCATCGAGCTCGACCGCGGCGCCGATCGAGTCGGGAAGGGTCAGCCGCCGGCCGTGGGCGTAGACCTCGTGGCTGTCGTACTCGTTGGCGAACGGGGCGGTGAGGACCGGCCGGGGCCGGTGGACGGATCGTCACACCAATGGGCGATGGAGGGCCCGGGACGCTGACCGGTGGTCGCGTCCCGGGCCCTCGAAAAGGCTCGTACAGCTCGCCGCTACAGCTTCTCGATCACGTAGTCGATGCACGCCGTCAGCGCCTCGACGTCCGCCGGGTCGACCGCCGGGAACATCGCGATGCGCAGCTGGTTGCGGCCCAGCTTGCGGTACGGCTCGGTGTCGACGATGCCGTTCGCGCGCAGCGCCTTCGCGACCGCCGACGCGTCGATCTCGTCCGCGAAGTCGATCGTGCCGATGACCTGCGAGCGCTTCGCCGGGTCCACCACGAACGGGGTCGCGTGCTTCGACGCCTCGGCCCAGCCGTAGAGCGTGCTCGAGGACGTGGCGGTGCGGCGCACCGACCAGTCCAGGCCGCCCTGGCCGTTGATCCACTTCAGCTGCTCGTTCAGCAGGAAGAGCGTGGCCAGCGCCGGGGTGTTGTACGTCTGGTTCTTGCGGGAGTTGTCGATCGCCGTTGGCAGGCTGAAGAACTCAGGGACGTGGCGGCCGGAGGCATGGACGCGCTCGGCGCGCTCGATCGCGGCCGGGGAGAACACGGCCAGCCACAGTCCGCCGTCGGCGGCGAAGGACTTCTGCGGGGCGAAGTAGTACACGTCCGACTCGGTGATGTCGACCGGCAGGCCGCCCGCGCCCGAGGTGGCGTCCACCAGGACGAGCGCGCCCTCGTCGGCGCCCGCGACCCGCTTGATCGGGGCCGCGACACCGGTCGAGGTCTCGTTGTGGGTGAGGGCGTAGACGTCGACGCCCTCCTCGGCCCGCGGGTCCGGGTGCGTACCGGGGTCGGAGGAGACCACCGTCGGGTCGGCCAGCCACGGCGCCAGCTTCGCGGCCTTGGCGAACTTGGAGGAGAACTCGCCGAAGGACAGGTGCTGGGACTTGTTCTCGATCAGCCCGTGCGTCGCGATGTCCCAGAAGGCGGTGGAGCCGCCGTTGCCCAGGATCACCTCGTACCCCTCGGGCAGGGAGAACAGCTCGCGCACACCGTCGCGGACCTCGCCGACCAGGTTCTTGACCGGGGCCTGGCGGTGGGAGGTGCCGAGCAGGGAGCTGCCGGTGGCGGCCAGGGCGTCCAGCGCCTCCGTACGCACCTTGGAGGGGCCCGCGCCGAAACGGCCGTCGGCGGGCTTGATGTCAGCGGGAATCTGGATATCAGCCACGAGCCGGAGCGTATCCCCTCCGGCCACCGGACGCCGAGCCGGTCCGGACCATGAGACGCCCGCACAGCCCTTGAGCTGCGAGATCACAGGGCGCGGCCCTCCAGGTGCTTGATCAGGGCGATGAGGACGAACTTGCTGGACGAGTGGTCGCGGGCGTCGAACTCGACCATCGGCACACCCGGCCCGAGCGTCAACTCGCCGCGGATCTCGTCCTCCGATCGCAACGGGCCGCCGAAGTCGTTGACGGCGACGATGAATGGCGTGTCGTGACCCTGCAGGCAGTCGATCGCGAACCGGGCGGCGTCGAGCGCACGCGTGTCGACGAGGACGACCGCGCCCGTCGCGCCGTCGAGGAGCGGGTCCCACAGGAAGCGGAACCGGTCCTGCCCGGGCATGCCGAACAGATGCAGCACCATGCGCTCGTCGAGGGTGATGCGCCCGAAGTCCAGGGCGACCGTCGTCACCGTCCGGCCGGGCACGGCGGCGGGGGCGCTGATCGGCTCCTCCGTGTGCAGCGGGCGGATCTCGCTGACGGACCGCACCATCGTCGTGCTCCCCGTGCCGGATCCACCGGCCACGACGATCTTCATCGCGCTGAGGTGTGCCCCGGCGCGGTTCATCGTTTCTCGTCGGTGCCGGTCATCGAGCGGTGCCTTCCGGGGATGCGGTAGGGGACGTCGGAGCCGCTGCGTTCTGATCAAGTCGAGGTCACTATAGGAGAGTTGGCGATCACTTGGACAAGGCCCTGGAGTGTCTCCTTTCGTTCTCATCTGCGCACCGTGCGCAAGTGGCGCGGACCTCCCGGGGGCGACGCACGCGCACTCCCCGGGAGTGACACAGGTGTGAGAGGCGGCGTGGGGGTCATCCTGGGGGGCATGGCGCACCACAGGGACCGGCAGGGCGGCAGGCGTTTCGGACACACATTCGGACACACAACAGATACGCACGACGTGGCGCGGGCGCTCACCGCCGCCGTGCGCGGCGACGTCGACTTCGGCGTCGCGGCACGGGCCCTGACGACCATGGACGCCTCCAACTACCGGCGCGTCCCGGACGGTGTCGTGGCTCCGCGCGACGCGGACGACGTGGCGGCGGCGCTGGCGGTGTGCCGGGAGCACGGGGTGCCCGTGGTGCCGCGCGGCGGCGGCACGTCGATCGCCGGCCAGGCCACGGGCGTCGGCGTCGTCCTGGACTTCACCCGGCACATGAACGCGATCCTCTCCGTCGACCCCGACGCCCGCACGGCCGTCGTACAGCCGGGAGTGGTGCTGGACACGCTGCAGGCGGCGGTACGGGGGCACGGCCTGGCCTTCGGCCCGGACCCCTCGACGCACAGCAGGTGCACGATCGGGGGAATGGTGGGGAACAACTCGTGCGGTGCGCACTCCGTGCGCTGGGGCACGACCGCCGACAACGTCCGCCGTCTCGCGGCCGTCACCTCCTCGGGCCGCTCCGTCACCCTCGACCGGGGCACCCGCTCCACCGGCGTCCCGCCCGGCCTTGACGACCTGGTCCGCGCGAACCTGGCGCTCCTGCGCACCGGATACCCCGAAGGGCTGCCGCGCCGGATCTCCGGCTACGCCCTCGACGCCCTGCTTCCCGAGAAGGGCGTCGACCTCGCCCGTGCCTTCTGCGGCAGCGAGGGCACCCTCGCCGTCCTGACCGAGGCGACCGTCGGCCTGGTTCGGACCCCGGCCGCCCGCGCCCTCGCCGTCCTCGGCTACCGCGACGAGAGCGCCGCCGCCGAGGCTGCCTGCGGCCTCCTGCCGTACGGGCCCCTGACCGTCGAGGGCATGGCCGACGACCTCGTGCCCGACGCGCACGGGCTGCCGCACGGCGGGGCCTGGCTGTTCGTCGAGACCGGCGGCGACAGCGCCGCCGAGGCGCGCTCGCGCGCGGCGGAGATCGTCCGGGCCGCCGACGCGCTCGACGGCACGGTCGTCCACGACCCGGCCGGCATGCGGGCGCTGTGGCGGGTACGGGAGGACGCGGCCGGCACCGCGACCCGGACGCCCGAAGGCGGCGAGGCCTGGCCGGGCTGGGAGGACTGCGCCGTCCCGCCCGCCCGACTCGGTCCCTACCTGCGCGACTTCCGCGCCCTGCTCGCCGAGCACGGCCTGCGGGGCACTCCTTACGGCCACTTCGGCGACGGCTGCATCCATGTCCGTATCGACTTCGACCTGCTGAGCCCGCCGGGTGTCGCCCGGTTCCGTACGTTCTCCGAGCAGGTGGCGGATCTCGTCGTCGCGTACGGCGGCTCGCTGTCCGGCGAGCACGGCGACGGCCTGGCGCGCGCCGAGCTGCTGCCGAAGATGTACGGGTCCGAACTCGTCGATGTCTTCGGCGCGTTCAAGGACCTGTGGGACCCCGACGGGCTGCTGAACCCGGGCGTCCTCGTCCGCCCGGCGCCGCTCGACACCGACCTCCGCTTCGACGTGCTGCCCAGGCGGCCCGTCGACGTCGCCTTCGGTTACCCGCAGGACGGCGGCGACTTCACGGGCGCGGTACGGCGCTGCGTCGGCGTCGCCAAGTGCCGTACGGAACGGGTCGCCGGGGGCGCGGACGTGATGTGCCCCTCGTACCGGGCGACCGGCGAGGAGCGGCACTCCACCCGGGGGCGGGCCCGGCTGCTGCACGAGATGCTGGCCGGCGAGATCGTCACGGACGGCTGGCGTTCGACGGAGGTGCTTGACGCCCTCGATCTGTGCCTGTCGTGCAAGGGCTGCCGCACCGACTGCCCGGTGGGCGTCGACATGGCCACGTACAAGGCCGAGTTCCTGCACCACCACTACGCGGGACGGCGCAGGCCCGCCGCCCACTACGCGATGGGCCGCCTCCCGCAGTGGCTACGGCTCGCCACGCCGTTCGCGCCCCTGGTCAACGTGCTCGCCCGCTCCGGCCCGGCGGCGGCACTGGCCAAGAAGGTGTGCGGGATCGCGCCCGAGCGGCAGCTGCCGCTTCTGGCTCCCCGGTCGCTGAGCCGCCTGCTCCGCGAGCATCTGCGCGACCGCACCGGGGTGTTCGCGAAGGGCCGTACGGCGGTGCTGTGGCCGGACACGTTCACCGACCGGCTGTCGCCCTTTGTGGGCATGGCCGCGGTACGGGTCATGGAGGCGGCGGGCATCGGGATCGTGCTGCCGCCCGGCCAAGTCTGCTGCGGGCTGACGTACGTCTCCACGGGCCAGCTCGACCGGGCCCGCTCGGTCATGCGGCGCACCCTCGACACGGTGGAGCCGCTGCTCGAACTGGGCGTGCCCGTCACCGTGCTGGAGCCCAGCTGCGCCGCGACGCTGAAGACGGACCTGCCGGAGCTGATGGGCGGCGATCCACGGGCCGCCCGGCTCGCGGCCTCGGTGCGGACGTTCGCGCAGACCCTCGGGCAGTGCGCCCCCGACTGGAGCCCGCCGCGCGTGGACCGCCCGGCGGCGGGTCAGACACACTGTCACCAGCATGCGGTACTCGGTGATGCGGCGGAGCGGGCGCTGCGGGAGAGGGCCGGTCTGCGCGGCGGGCTGAGCGGCGGGTGCTGCGGCCTGGCGGGCAACTTCGGCTTCGAGGCGGGCCATTACGAGGTGTCGGTGGCGTGCGCGGAGGAGCAGCTGCTCCCCGCGGTACGGGCGGCGTCGGCCGACACGGTGCTGCTGGCGGACGGCTTCTCCTGCCGCACGCAGCTGGACCAGCTGACGGGCCGCCGGGCGAGGCATCTGGCGGAGGTACTGGCGGAGGCGCTCACGGAAGGACGGCCGGGCGGGGCCGGCTGAGGGGGCGTGCGGGCGCGTTGGTGGGGCCGGTCGTCGGGGCTCGGGGCGCAGGCTGGTGCGGGCCGGGGCTGGTGCGGGCGGGGCCGTTGAGGGCGGGCGTCCGGCGTGGAGCGGGCCCGTGCGGGCCGGGCAGCGGGCTCGTTGCGCGGGCTCGTGCGGGCGGACCGACGCGGGCGCGACGCGGCCGGCTTCGGGCGCGTGCGTTGAGCGCAGTCGCGGGCCCTCGGGCCCGGTCAGCGCGGCTCCGCCGCGACCCGCCTCGCCAGGGCCACCAGGTCGGCGATCGCCGGGTGCGGTGCCGTCGCGCGCCAGGCGAGCAGGACCGGGACCGGCGGGGCGTCCGTCAGGGGGCGGTAGGTGACGCCCGGGTGGGTGTGCAGCTCCGCGGTGGAGGCGGTCGAGACACCGACGCCGCGGCCCGCGGCGATCGCCGTCAGCCAGTCGTCGGTGTTGCCCACGGTCAGCGTGTGCGTGGGCCGGCCGCCGTGCGGCCACAGGTCCGGGGTCGTCATACCGGAGACGGTGTTCAGGACGACGGGTTCGGCGGCCAGGTCGGCGAGGGGGAGCGCGGGGCGCGCCGCGAGCGGCCCGTCGGCCGTGACCGCGGCGACGCGTGTCTCGGTGAACAGCAGGGCCGTGACCAGCCCCGGGGTGTCCACGGGGCCGCGCAGTACGGCCGCGTCGACCCGGCCCCGGGTGAGCCCGGCGGTGCGGTCGTCGATCCGCAGCAGTTCCAGCGGCGTTCGCGGGTGCTCGTGGCCCCAGCGGCGCAGCAGCGGTGTGGTGTACGGGCCGAGTGCGGCCCAGGCGTGGCCGAGACGCAGTGGCGCACGCAGCAGCCGGCCCGCGTCGAGGGCCTCGTCGAACGCGGCGACGGCGGCGGCCGCCTTGTCGCGAAACGCCCGCCCCTCGGCGGTGAGCGCCAGGTGGTGCGTGGAGCGGTCGACGAGCAGCGTGCCGAGGTGTTTCTCCAGGGCGGCGAGGGAGCGGGAGACGCTGGGCTGGGTGACGTTCAGCCGGGCTGCCGCCCGGGTCACGCTGAGCTCCTCGGCGACGGCGAGGAAAAAGCGGAGATGACGCAGCTCGATGCTCATACGTGTCGAGCATAACCACAGCGAGAACGGCATTTCACGGGCAGCGCACCCGGTCCGTAGCGTGGAGGGATGGATCGGCGCGACAAGAGCAGGGGAGGCCGGCGGTGAACGGTGGTGCGCAGACGGGGCCGGGCACGGGTGGGCGCGCGGGCACGGGCGACCCGTCCGGTGCCGGGGCCGTCGTCGTCCTGCCGGAAGGCGCCGGTCCGGCGGCCGACGCCGCCGCGGGGCGGGGAACGCGGGCGACGAGGGCCGGGGGTGAGGCGCCCAGGGCGGGCGACCGGTCGCTGGGACCCGTGACGCTCGTCGTGGCGGGGGCGCTGTCGGTGCAGTTCGGTGCGGCGATCGCCGTGATGCTGATGCCGCGTACAGGCCCGCTGGGCGTGGTCACCCTGCGACTCGTGCTCGCCGCGCTCGTGCTGCTCGTCGTGTGCCGGCCGCGGTTGCGCGGGCATTCGCGCGCCGACTGGGGCACCGTCGTCATCTTCGGCTTCGCGATGGCCGCGATGAACGTGCTCTTCTACCAGGCCGCCCACCGCATCCCGCTGGGCGCGGCCGTCACGCTGGAGGTGCTCGGCCCGCTCGTGATGTCCGTGATCGCCTCGCGCAGGCCGGTCAACCTGCTGTGGGCGGGGCTGGCGCTGGGCGGTGTGTTCCTGCTGAGCGGCGGCGGTTTCGACCGGCTCGATCCGGTGGGCGCGCTGTTCGCGCTCGGCGCGGGCGCGATGTGGGCGGCGTACATCGTCTTCAGCGCCCGCACCGGGCGGCGCTTCCCACAGGCGGACGGGCTGGCGCTGGCGATGGGGGTGGGCGCGCTGCTGAGTCTGCCGCTGGGTCTGGTGGAGGCCGGGTCGCGGTTGCTGGTGCCGTCCACTCTGGGGCTCGGTCTCGCGGTGGCGCTGATGTCGTCGGTGCTGCCGTACACGCTCGAACTGCTGGCGCTGCGCAGGCTGCCCGCGGCCACGTTCGCCGTGCTGATGAGTCTGGAGCCGGCGATCGCGGCGACAGCCGGATTCCTCGTCCTGGATCAAGCCCTTTCTCCGGCCGAGGCGTTGGCGATCGGGCTGGTCGTCGCGGCGAGCATGGGGGCGGTGCGGACGCAGGTGGCCGGAAAGGCTCCTGCGGCGGGCTGAATATCAAAGCAAGCACGCTTGCTTGTTTTCTGGAGTGCTGCCATGCTCCGGGGCACGAACCGTCGTGCCCACAGGGGAGCGTCACGTGTCCGATCCGACAGCCGTGCTCGACGACCTGCGCGGTGAAAGCGATGAACTCGACCGGCTCGTCGCCGGCCGGACGCCCGGAGCGTGGGCCGCTCCGACACCCGCCGAAGGGTGGAGCGTCGCCCACCAGATCGCCCATCTCGCCTGGACGGACCGGGCGGCGCTCGTCGCCGTCACCGATCCCGACGGCTTCGCCGCCGAGATCGCCAGGGCACTCGCCGCGCCCGGCTCGTTCGTCGACGACGGCGCGGCCGAGGGCGCGGCCCTGCCGCCCGCCGACCTGCTGGCCCACTGGCGCGAGGGCCGCGACCGGCTGCTGACCGCTCTGCGCGAGGCCCCGCGCGGTGTGCGGTTCCCCTGGTACGGGCCCCCGATGAGCGCCGCTTCGATGGCGACCGCGCGGCTGATGGAGACGTGGGCGCACGGCCAGGACGTGGCCGACGCGCTCGGCGTCGAACGCCCACCGACGGCGCGGCTCGCGCAGATCGCGCGCATCGGGGTGCGGACGCGGGACTTCGCGTACGGGGTGCACGGGCTGACCCCGCCCGCCGAGCCGTTCCGCGTCGAGCTGACGGGACCCGGCGGCGAGATGTGGACCTACGGTCCCGAGGACGCGGCGCAACGGGTCGCCGGCCCGGCGCTGGACTTCTGCCTCCTGGTCACCCAGCGGGCGCACCGCGCCGATCTGTCGCTTCGCGCGACGGGAGCGGACGCCGACCACTGGCTCGACATCGCCCAGGCCTTCGCGGGTCCACCGGGCAGGGGCCGTGCCCCACGCGGGGCAGCGGGCGCGGGCACCGCCGACGGCGGTGACCGTCGATGACCGGGGTCCGGGACGGCGGTCGGGTCCCGTTGGGCGGCCGCGCCGATGTGCCGCGTGTCGGGAGCGGCCGGGACGGCGACCGGGTCCCGTTGGGCCGCCGCGCCGATGTGCTGCGCGTCGGGAACGCCTCGGGGTTCTACGGCGACCGGTTCGACGCCATGCGCGAGATGCTCACCGGCGGGCCGCTCGATGTGCTCACCGGGGACTACCTCGCCGAGCTGACCATGCTCATCCTCGGGCGCGACCGCCTGAAGGACCCGCGCCTCGGCTACGCCAAGACGTTCCTCAGGCAGCTGGAGGACACCCTTGGGACCGCCCACGAGCGCGGTGTCCGCATCGTCACCAACGCGGGCGGGCTCAACCCCGCCGGCCTCGCCGAGGCCGTCCGCGCACTCGCCGGACGCCTGGGCATCCCCGTACGGGTCGCCCACGTCGAGGGCGACGACGTCTCCGCCCGCTTCCCCGACGCCCTGACCGCCCACGCCTACCTCGGCGGCGCCGGGATCGCCGCGTGCCTGCGCGCCGGCGCGGACATCGTCGTCACCGGCCGCGTCACCGACGCCGCTCTCGTCACCGGGCCCGCCGCCGCGCACTTCGGCTGGGGGCCGAAGGAGTACGACAGGCTCGCGGGCGCGGTCGTCGCCGGACATGTCCTCGAATGCGGCACCCAGGCCACCGGCGGCAACTACGCGTTCTTCTCCGGCCACGACGTGCGCCGCCCCGGCTTCCCCCTCGCCGAGATCCACGCCGACGGCACCGCGGTCGTCACCAAGCACGACGGCACCGGCGGGTTCGTCGACATCGGCACCGTCACCGCGCAACTGCTCTACGAGACGGGGGGAGCCCGGTACGCGGGCCCCGACGTGACCGCCCGGCTCGACACCGTACGGCTGGCAGAGGACGGGCCGGACCGGGTGCGCGTCTCCGGTGTGCGCGGCGAGGCCCCGCCGCCGACCCTCAAGGTCGGGCTCAACCGCATCGGCGGCTGGCGCAACGAGGTCGTCTTCGTGCTGACCGGCCTCGACGTCGAGGCCAAGGCGCGGCTCGTCCGCGAGCAGCTTCAGGACGCGCTCGGCAAGCAGCGGCCCGCCGAGGTGCGCTGGGAGCTGGCCCGCACCGACAGCACCGACGCCGACACCGAGGAGCGGGCCAGCGCCTACCTCCGGCTCGTCGTGCGCGACCCCGACGCCGAACGCGTGGGGCGTGCGGTGAGCGGCGCCGCGATCGAGCTCGCCCTCGGCAGCTACCCCGGCTTCCATGTGACGGCCCCGCCCGGCAAGGGCGCACCGTACGGGGTGTTCGACGCGGTGTACGTGCGCGCGGACACCGTCCCGCACACCGCGGTGCTGCCGGACGGCGAGCGCGTCCACGTGTCCACCGCCGACGACGCCCGTCCGCCCGTGCCCGCCCGCGATGCGCCCGGCGGCCACGGCCGGCCGGGCGGGGACCCGAAGTGCGCGAGCGCCCCTGCGGCCGTGGCCGCCGGCGACGCGACCGGAGGCGGTCCAGGGGACACCGACACCGACACCGAGGACGGCGGCACACCGGCCCGCGCCCCGGAGACCGCCGACGGCTTCGTGGACCCCGCCGACGGCGGGCCCGCACTGCCCGAGCCCCTGCCTCCCGGGCCGACCCGCCGCGCACCGCTCGGACTCGTCATGGGCGCCCGCAGCGGCGACAAGGGCGGCGACGCCAACATCGGCGTCTGGGCGCGCACCGACGACGCCTGGCGCTGGCTCGCCCACGAACTGACCGTCGAGCGGCTGCGCGTCCTCCTCCCGGAGACCGACGGACTCCCGGTCGTCCGGCATGTGCTGCCCAACCTGCGTGCCCTGAACTTCGTCGTCGGCTCGATCCTCGGCGAAGGCGTCGCCGCGCAGGCCCGTTTCGACCCGCAGGCCAAGGCGCTGGGCGAGTGGCTGCGCGCCCGCTACGCCGACATCCCGGAGGCTTTGTTGTGACCGTTCTCGGCTCGGCCGTCGATGTGACGGGCCCCGCATACGCCGCCCACCGCGAGGCGATGCTCGCCCGTCTCGCCGACCTGGACGCGGAGCACGCCAAGGCACTCGCCGGCGGCGGCGAGAAGTACGTCGCCCGGCACCGGGGGCGCGGCAAGCTGCTCGCGCGGGAGCGGATCGAGCTGCTGCTCGACCCCGACACCCCGTTCCTGGAGCTGTCGCCGCTCGCCGCCTGGGGCAGTGACCACCCGGTGGGCGCGTCCATCGTCACGGGCATCGGCGTCGTCGAGGGCGTCGAGTGCCTGATCACCGCCAACGACCCGACCGTGCGCGGCGGCGCGTCGAACCCGTGGACCCTCAAGAAGGCGCTGCGGGCCAACGAGATCGCGTACGCCAACCGGCTGCCGTGCATCGCGCTCGTCGAGTCCGGCGGGGCCGATCTGCCGTCCCAGAAGGAGATCTTCATCCCGGGGGGCGGGCTGTTCCGCGACATCACCCGGCTGTCGGCGGCCGGGATCCCGACGATCGCGGTCGTGTTCGGGAACTCGACGGCCGGCGGCGCGTACGTACCCGGCATGTCCGACCACACCGTCATGATCAAGGAACGGTCGAAGGTCTTCCTCGGCGGTCCGCCGCTGGTGAAGATGGCGACGGGCGAGGAGAGCGACGACGAGTCGCTGGGCGGCGCCGAGATGCACGCGCGCGCCTCCGGCCTCGCGGACCACTTCGCGCTCGACGAGCAGGACGCCCTGCGGCAGGCGCGCCGGATCGTCGCCCGCCTCAACCACCGCAAGGCGCACCCCGATCCGGCCGGTCCCGTGGAGGAGCCGAAGTACGCGGCCGAGGAGCTGCTCGGCATCGTGCCGGAGGACCTGAAGACCCCGTTCGACCCGCGCGAGGTGATCGCGCGGATCGTGGACGGC
The DNA here is from genome assembly GCF_018614575.1 of Streptomyces sp. ISL-10. Lineage (GTDB taxonomy): Bacteria > Actinomycetota > Actinomycetes > Streptomycetales > Streptomycetaceae > Streptomyces. Next base: position 62,699 of record NZ_JAGGOJ010000005.1, on the reverse strand, counting down.
TCCGACTTCGACGAGTTCAAGCCGCTGTACGGGCCGAGCCTGGTGACCGGATGGGCGCGGCTGCACGGCTACCCGGTGGGCGTGCTGGCGAACGCGCAGGGCGTGCTGTTCTCGGCCGAGTCGCAGAAGGCGGCCCAGTTCATCCAGCTCGCCAACCAGCGCGACATCCCGCTCGTGTTCCTGCACAACACCACCGGCTACATGGTGGGCAAGGAGTACGAGCAGGGCGGCATCATCAAGCACGGCGCGATGATGATCAACGCCGTGTCCAACTCCCGCGTCCCGCACCTGTCGGTGCTGATGGGCGCCTCGTACGGAGCCGGGCACTACGGCATGTGCGGGCGGGCGTACGACCCGCGATTCCTGTTCGCCTGGCCGAGCGCCAAGTCGGCGGTGATGGGCCCGCAGCAGCTCGCGGGCGTGCTGTCGATCGTCGCCCGCGCGTCGGCGGCGGCGAAGGGGCAGCCCTACGACGACGAGGCCGACGCGGGGCTGCGCGCAATGGTCGAGCAGCAGATCGAGGCCGAGTCGCTGCCCGCTTTCCTGTCCGGGCGGCTCTACGACGACGGGGTCATCGACCCCCGCGACACGCGGACGGTGCTCGGTCTGTGCCTGTCCGCGATCCACACGGCACCGGTCGAAGGCGCCCGCGGCGGCTTCGGCGTCTTCCGGATGTGAGGGCCCTTCCGTGATTGCTTCTGTCCTTGTCGCGAACCGCGGGGAGATCGCCTGCCGCGTCTTCCGCACCTGCCGTGACCTCGGGGTCGCGACGGTCGCGGTCCACTCCGACGCCGACGCCTCGGCCCTGCACGTCCGCGAGGCGGACGCGGCGGTGCGCCTGCCGGGCGCGGCGCCCGCGGAGACGTACCTGCGCGGCGACCTGATCGTGAAGGCGGCACTCGCGGCGGGCGCGGACGCGGTGCACCCGGGCTACGGGTTCCTGTCCGAGAACGCGGACTTCGCACGCGCCGTGCTGGACGCGGGCCTGATCTGGATCGGCCCCCCTCCCGAGGCCATCGAGGCGATGGCGTCGAAGACACGGGCCAAGGAGCTGATGGGCCTTCGGCCTCTGACCGACGTCACCGAGTCGGACCTGCCGGTCCTGGTGAAGGCGGCGGCGGGCGGCGGCGGCCGGGGGATGCGGGTGGTCCGGTCCCTGGCCGCGCTGCCCGGGGAACTGGCGGCGGCGAGTTCGGAGGCGGCGTCGGCGTTCGGCGACGGCGAGGTGTTCGTCGAGCCCTACGTGGAGGACAGCCGCCATGTGGAGGTGCAGATCCTCGCCGACACGCACGGGACGGTGTGGGCGCTGGGCACCCGGGACTGCTCGCTCCAGCGTCGCCACCAGAAGGTCATCGAGGAGTCCCCCGCGCCGGGGCTGCCGGCGGAGCTCGTCGAATCCCTGCACACCCAGGCCGTACGGGCCGCCCGGGCCGTGGGCTACACCGGTGCGGGCACGGTGGAGTTCCTGGTGGGCAGGGACGGGCGGACCCACTTCCTGGAGATGAACACCCGCCTCCAGGTGGAACACCCCGTCACCGAGGCCGTGTTCGGCATCGACCTGGTGGCGCTGCAACTGAGCGTGGCAGAGGGCGCCGCGCTGCCGCCGGCCCCGCCCGAGCCCGCGGGCCACGCCGTTGAGGCACGCCTGTACGCGGAGGACCCGTCCTCCGGATGGACCCCGCAGACAGGTGTGCTGCACACCCTTGACGTGCCGGGCGACGCTCCGGCCGTCCGCGTCGACACCGGGTACGCCGCCGGCGACACCATCGGCGTCCACTACGACCCCATGATCGCGAAAATCGTCGCCTGGGCGCCGACGCGCGACGGGGCCGTCCGCCGGCTCGCCCACGCCCTGCGGCGGGCACGGGTGCACGGGCCCGTCACCAACCGGGACCTGCTCGTACGCTCGTTGGAGCACCCGGACTTCGCCGCGGCACGGCTCGACACCGGCTTCTACGAGCGACACCTCGACGAGCTCACCGCCCCCGCACCCGGTGAGCCGCACGCCGCCGTCGCGGCCGCCCTCGCTGAGGCCGCCGCACGCGGCGGACGGTTCGGCGGGGCATGGCGCAACCTCGCCTCCCAGGACCAGGTCAGGACCTACAACGGCCATGAGGTCCGCTACCGACCCGCCCGCGGCGGCGGTTACGAGCTGCCCGCCGCCCCCGGCGTGCGCGCCGTCCAGGTGAGCGCGTCCCGGGTCCGGCTGGAGGCCGACGGGGTCGTACGGGCCCACGACGTGGCCGTGCACGGCGCCACCGTGTACGTCGACACCCCCGTCGGCGCCCATGCCCTCACCGCCCGCCCCCGGTTCACCGACCCCACCGACCGGGCCGAGCCCGGATCGCTGCTCGCGCCCATGCCCGGGACGGTCGTGCGCGTAGGGGACGGCGTCCACGAGGGCGCCCGGGTCGTCCGGGGACAGCCGCTCGTCTGGCTGGAGGCCATGAAGATGGAGCACAGGATCGTCTCACCCGCCTCCGGCACGCTCACCGCGCTCCACGCCCACCCCGGCCGCCAGGTCGAGGTCGGCGCCCTGCTCGCCGTCGTGGCGGACGTCGTAGCGGACGCGGTATCGGGCGCCGTATCGGAAACCGTTCAGGACTCGGACGTACCGGAAGCCCAGGAGGACACAGCGCCATGACCCTCATCGAGAGCCAGGAGCACCAGGACCTGCGCGCCGCCGTCGCCGCGCTCGGCAGGCGGCACGGCCAAAACTACGACCGCGCCACCCTCTGGGCCGAGGCCGGCAAACTCGGCTACCTCGGCGTGAACCTCCCCGAGCAGTACGGAGGCGGAGGCGGCGGCATCAGTGAACTGTCCATCGTGCTGGAGGAGTCCGGCGCGGCCGGCTGCCCCCTGCTGATGATGATCGTGTCGCCCGCGATCTGCGCCACCGTCATCGCCCGCTTCGGCACCGAGGAGCAGAAGCGCACCTGGCTGCCGGGCCTCGCGGACGGCAGCCTGACCATGGCGTTCGGCATCACGGAACCCGACGCGGGGTCCAACTCGCACCGGATCACGACCACGGCCCGCAAGGTGGGCGACGGCTGGTCGCTCACCGGCCGCAAGGTCTTCGTCTCCGGTGTCGACATCGCGGACGCCACCCTGATCGTCGGACGGACCGAAGACGCCCGTTCGGGAAAGCTGAAGCCCTGCCTGTTCATCGTTCCGCGTGACGCCGAAGGCTTCCACCGTTCGGCGATCGACATGGAACTGCAGGCGCAGGAGAAGCAGTTCGAGCTGGTGCTCGACGATGTGCGCCTGTCCGCCGAGGCGCTGGTGGGTGGGGACTGTGCAGGAGAGGACGCCGGTCTGCTCCAGCTGTTCGCCGGGCTCAACCCCGAGCGCATCATGACCGCCGCGTTCGCCATCGGGATGGGCCGCCACGCCCTCGCCAAGGCCGTCGCGTACGCCAAGGAGCGCCAGGTCTTCCAGACCCCCATCGGCGCCCACCAGGCCATCGCCCACCCCCTCGCCCAGGCCCACGTGGAGCTGGAGCTCGCGCGGCTGATGATGCAGAAGGCCGCGGCCCTGTACGACGCCGGTGACGACGTCGCCGCGGGAGAGGCCGCGAACATGGCCAAGTACGCGGCGGGCGAGGCGTGCGTGAAGGCCGTCGACCAGGCCGTGCACACCCTCGGCGGCAACGGGCTGACCCGCGAGTACGGTCTCGCCAAGCTGATCACCGCGGCCCGGGTGGCCCGAATCGCCCCGGTCAGCCGCGAGATGATCCTGAACTACGTGTCCCACCAGTCCCTGGGGCTCCCCAAGTCCTACTGACAGGCGACATCCTGGCCGTCCGTACCCACGCCGAGGGGGCCGCAATGGTGTTCCGCGTCTTTCGCAGCAGTTACGCAGATGTCCCGGCCGTCGTCGCACCCATCCACGAGGCCGTGCTGGGACGCGCCGCCGAGTACGGCGACACGGTCGCCCTCGTCGACGGCGCGAACGGCGCCACCGTCACCTACCGGCAGCTCGACGCCTTCCACCGCCGCATCGCCGCCGCGCTCGCCGACGCCGGGCTCGTCAAGGGGGACGTGCTCGCCCTGCACAGCCCGAACACGGTCGCCTACCCGGCCGTGTTCTACGGGGCGACACGGGCAGGCGCGGCGGTGACCACCGTCCATCCGCTCGTCACCGCGGAGGAGTTCGCGAAGCAGCTGCGCGACTCCTCCGCCCGCTGGATCGTCACCGTCTCGCCGCTGCTGGAGGTCGCACGCCGGGCCGCCGAACTCGCCGCCGGGATCGAGGAGATCTTCGTCTGCGACCGCGCCGACGGGCACGTCGGTGTCGTCGACATGCTGGCCTCGACCGCGCCCGAACCGCAGGTCTCCATCGACCCGTCCGAGGACCTGGCGGCCCTGCCGTACTCGTCGGGCACGACCGGCGTCCCCAAGGGCGTGATGCTCACCCACCGGTCCATCGCCACCAACCTGGAGCAGCTGGCCCCGTTCATCCCCATGGGCCCCGGCGACCGCATCCTGGCCGTATTGCCCTTCTTTCACATCTACGGGTTGACCGCCCTGATGAACGCTCCGCTGCGACAGGGCGCGACCGTCGTCGTCCTGCCCCGCTTCGAGCTCGACACGTTCCTCTCGGCGATCCAGGAGCACCGCATCAGCGGTCTGTACGTCGCCCCGCCGATCGTTCTCGCGCTCGCCAAGCACCCGGCGGTCGCGAAGTACGACCTGTCGTCCCTGGAGTACATCGTCAGCGCGGCCGCCCCGCTGGACGCCCGCCTCGCCGAGGCGTGCTCGCGCCGGCTCGGCCTGCCGCCGGTACGGCAGGCGTACGGGATGACCGAGCTGTCCCCGGGCACGCATGTGGTGCCGCTCTCGGCGCAGAACCCTCCACCGGGGGCCGTGGGCCTGCTCCTGCCGGGCACCGAGATGCGCATTCTCGCCCTCGACGGCTCCGGCGAGGACGCGGGCCCCGGCGAGGACGGTGAGATCGCCATCCGCGGCCCGCAGGTGATGAAGGGCTACCTCGGCCGGCCCGACGCGACCGCCGCGGTGATCGACGCGGACAGGTGGGTCCACACCGGGGACGTCGGACGCGTCGACGAGGACGGCTGGCTGTTCGTCGTCGACCGCGTCAAGGAGCTCATCAAGTACAAGGGCTTCCAGGTCGCCCCGGCCGAACTGGAGGCGCTGCTGCTCACCCACGAGGCCGTCGCGGACGCGGCCGTGATCGGCGTCGTCGACGAGGACGGCAACGAGATGCCGAAGGCGTACGTCGTACGGCAGCCGGGCGCCGAGACCCTGACCGAGGACGACGTCACGGCGTTCGTCGCCGAACGCGTCGCGCCGTACAAGAAGGTCCGCCGCGTCGAGTTCACCGGCGGCATCCCGCGCGCCGCGTCGGGGAAGATCCTCCGGCGCGAGCTCAGGGACCGCGAGAACCGCTCCGAGGAGTAGACCCCATGCCGATCCGCACCGACCACGACCGTGGCATCACCACCCTGACGCTGGACAGCCCGGACACGCGCAACGCGCTGTCCGCGCGGCTCGTCGACGAGCTGGCCGAGGCGCTCGCCGGGTGCGGCGACGACGAGGCCGTAAGGGCCGTGGTGCTCACGCACACCGGCACCACGTTCAGCGCGGGCGCCGACCTGAAGGCGCCGCCGAGCCCGTACACGTTCGTCGCCCTGCTGCGGCGGATCGTGACGCTGCCCAAACCCGTCGTGGCGCGGGTCGCGGGCCATGTGCGGGCCGGCGGGCTCGGCCTGGTCGGGGCGTGCGACATCGCGGTGGCGACGTCGGCATCGGACTTCGCGTTCACCGAGGTGCGGATCGGGGTGGCTCCCGCGGTGATCTCGCTGCCGCTGCTGCCGCGGATGGACCCCCGGGCCGCCGAGCGGTACTACCTCACCGGGGAACGGTTCGACGCCGCCGAGGCGGCACGCAGCGGATTGCTCACGCTCGCCGCGGCCGATGTGGACCAGGCGCTGGCGCCGCTGGTCGAGGGGCTGCGCAGAGCGTCGCCGCAGGGCCTGGCGGCGTCCAAGCGGCTGGTCACGGCTAGGGTGCTGGCAACCTTCGACCGGGACGCGGAAGACCTGGTGCAGCGTTCGGCGTCGCTCTTCGCGACGCCCGAGGCGCGGGAGGGGATGACGGCCTTTCTGGAACGACGGGATCCCGCATGGGTGTTGTGACGCCGCCGTCGGCGGCGAAGGCGCCGAAGCAGGACCGCAGCCGGGCGACCCGGCAGCGGCTGCTGGAGGCCGCCGTGGCGTGCCTTGCCGAGGTCGGCTGGGCGGGCTCGACCGTGTCGGTGGTCGCCGAGCGCGCCGGCGTCTCCCGCGGCGCGGCGCAGCACCACTTCCCGACCCGGGAGGACCTGTTCACGGCCGCCGTCGAGTATGTGGCGGAAGAGCGCTCGCAGGCGCTCAGGTCACTGCCGACCGAGGACCGCGGGCAGGTCGTCGCCGCCCTCGTCGACCTCTACACCGGCCCCCTGTTCCGGGCGGCGCTGCACCTGTGGGTGGCGGCGTCGAACGAGGAGCAGCTACGGCCCCGGGTGACGGAACTGGAGGCGCGCGTCGGCCGGGAGACCCACCGCATCGCGGTCCGGCTGCTGGACGCCGACGAGTCCCGTCCCGGCGTACGCGAGACCGTCCAGGGCCTGCTGGACATGGCCCGCGGCCTGGGCCTGGCCAACCTCCTCACGGACGACGCGGCCCGGCGGGAGCGGGTGGTGGCCCAGTGGGCGGCGCTGGTGGACGAGGCGCTGGGCGGGTAGCGGGGCGTGGTCGCCGGGGCCGGGCCTCGGCCCGCGACGCATCTGCACCCGCCGGGCCCGCGACGCATCTGCACCCGCTGGGCCCGCGACGCATCTGCACCCGCTGGGCCCGCGACGCATCTGCACACGCCCGGGTATGCAGTTCGGCGGCACCGCCGGGGTGCGCGCCCCTCCGGCACGCGCACCCCGGGCCGGCGTCAGCCCGCGAGGTCCGCCAGGGCCTCGTAGCCCGAGATCTCGCGCGGGCTGCGCGCGCCCGGGCCCACGTAACGCGCCGACGGGCGCACCAGGCGGCCCGTGCGCTTCTGCTCCAGGATGTGCGCCGACCAGCCCGCCGTACGGGCACAGGTGAACATCGACGTGAACATGTGCGCCGGGACCTCGGCGAAGTCCAGCATGATCGCGGCCCAGAACTCCACGTTCGTCGCCAGCACCCGGTCCGGACGGCGGTTGTGCAGCTCCTCCAGCGCGGCCTTCTCCAGCGCCTCCGCCACCTCGAAGCGCGGCGCGCCCAGCTCCTTCGCCGTACGGCGCAGCACGCGCGCCCGCGGATCCTCGGCGCGGTAGACACGGTGGCCGAAGCCCATCAGACGCTCGCCCTTGTCGAGGGCCTGCCGGACGTACGCCGCCGCATCGCCGGTGCGCTCGATCTCCTCGATCATGCCCAGCACGCGCGAGGGCGCGCCGCCGTGCAGCGGGCCCGACATCGCGCCCACGGCACCGGACAGGGCCGCGGCCACGTCGGCGCCGGTGGAGGCGATGACGCGGGCGGTGAACGTCGAGGCGTTCATGCCGTGCTCGGCAGCCGAGGTCCAGTACGCGTCGACGGCCTTCACATGCTTGGGGTCCGGCTCGCCGCGCCAGCGGATCATGAAGCGCTCGACGACCGACTGGGCCTTGTCGATCTCGCTCTGCGGGACCATCGGCAGGCCTTGTCCGCGCGCCGACTGGGCGACGTACGACAGCGCCATGACGGCCGCGCGGGCCAGGTCGTCACGGGCCTGCGCCTCGTCGATGTCCAGGAGCGGTTTGAGGCCCCACACCGGGGCGAGCATGGCGAGCGCGGACTGGACGTCGACGCGGATGTCGCCGGAGTGGACCGGGATCGGGAAGGGCTCGGCGGGCGGCAGGCCGGGGTCGAAGGCGCCGTCGACGAGCAGTCCCCACACATTGCCGAAGGAGACGTGCCCGACCAGGTCTTCGATGTCGACGCCCCGGTAGCGGAGCGAGCCGCCCTCCTTGTCCGGTTCGGCGATCTCCGTCTCGAACGCGATGACTCCTTCGAGTCCAGGTACGAAGTCGGACATCAGGCGGCTCCTCGAGATGTGTACGACAAGGTGTGCACGGGTGTGCGGGTGCCGTGTGCACGGCGGGGGCGGTCACCCCGGTGATGCCCCGTGCGGTCGGTGGTCACCCAACCGCCGGGAAGGCAGGCACGATATCCCCTGCTGTATGAAGGCCACAGTGGCCCGACCCAAGATTTTGGCGGGTCTCCCCGATGCGGGGAAGCGTGACATCCGGCACACTGCCGCAATTCGGTTCGGAAGGATTGGCGGCACTCCGTGCCGGGCAAACTGCGGCCTGCGGCAGGATGTCACCGTGACCGACCATGCCGCCCACGATCCCGCAGGCCCGCGCCGCTCCGAGCCGGACCACCCCGCCCCGGGCGTGACCGTCTCCGGGCTTCCCGCGCCGGACCCGGCCGCGACCGACCTCGTCGTGCCCGACCCCGCCGTCATGCGCGAGCAGTACCGCTCCACCCCGCTGGACGAGTCCGCGCTGGCCGACGGGCCCATGGAGCAGTTCTCCCGCTGGTTCGCCGAGGCCGCGGCCGCGGCGCTGCACGAGCCCAACGCCATGATCGTCTCCACGGCGACGCCCGCCGGCCGGCCCTCCTCGCGGACGGTGCTGCTCAAGCAGTACGACGAACGCGGCTTCGTGTTCTTCACGAACTACGGCTCGCGCAAGGGGCGGGAGATCGACGCCAACCCGCATGTCTCCCTGCTCTTCCCCTGGCACCCGCTCGAACGCCAGGTGGTCGTCATCGGCACCGCGTCCCGTATCGGCCGCGAGGAGACCGTCGCGTACTTCCGCACCCGCCCGTACGGCTCCCAGCTCGGCGCCTGGGCCAGCGAGCAGTCGTCGGTGATCGGCTCGCGCGCCGAACTGTTGCGCCGCTACGAGGAACTGTCGGCCCGCTACCCGGTGGACGCACAGATCCCGGCGCCCGAGAACTGGGGCGGCATCAGGGTCGTGCCGGACGAGGTCGAGTTCTGGCAGGGCCACGAGAACCGGCTCCACGACCGCCTGCGCTACGTGCGCACGGACGGCGGCTGGCGCGTGGAACGCCTCGCGCCCTAGGCGTACGGCCCTACAGCCCCTTCGCGACGTCGAGTGACGTCTCCACCGCCGCCGGGGTGTCCGCCACCGGGAAGTGCACATGCCGCACGGCGCGCTCCCGGTCGACCATCGGCACCGCGCGCTTGAGCCGCAGGGCCTGGCGGGCCCGGAAGGTCGGCAGCCGCAGCGCCGCCGCGAGCGCGGCGTCCATGTCGGACAGCAGCGGAAAGGGGATGTCCTCCTCGTCGGCGAACCGGCGCTGCTCGTCCGGGCGCTGGGTGCTGACGCCGCGCACGACCACGCCCGCCGCGGTGAAGTCGCCGTACGCGTCCCGGAAGAGGCGGTTCTCCAGGGCTCAGCCCACCGTGCCGGGGATCTCCGCCCAGCCGTCGGCCAGGGGGCGGCCGCCCGGTGGCCGGGTAGCAGAACAGGACGGTCCTTCTTCAGGGCCGCACGGTCACCGCACGGGCAGGCTGAGCCTGGCCTGAGACCTCTTGTGCACGCCCGGGACGCAGACGACCCGTGGGCCTTGGTCCCTCCGTCCGGACGGAGGGAGCCGGCCGGACTCACCGGCGGCCCACGGGTCGGGTGACTGCTTGGGTTTCGGCAGGTGGCCTGCCGAGGTGCACAGAGTGCGACGGCAGGCCGTTAGCCCGCAGTCACCTCACGAGTCCGAAAAGAAACCATTTTTTCGGATCACCTCCTTTCGCGTGTGCCCACACTTTAAGAACTGCCGCCGAGCGGTTCAAGGGAATAAGACAACTCGTTGGTGCGAGCCGTTCCTGGCCGGAAATGGTGGGGCCGCGGCCTCCGGGACGGGCGTTTTCGGGGAACGGTGTGTGTTCTGTGTCACGTTGAAGTTGAATGGGCTGAGGTGCATCAGCACACATGGACACGTCCTGCAGGGGGTGCCGGGATGAGTGCTTCCAGGAGTGAGATCACCGACGCGGTCGGGTCCGGGGAGCCCGAGCCCGGGTCGGGGACCGCCGGGCCGCCCGGTGCGGACCTGCTCGCGGCGCTGCTCGACGGCATGGACGCCGCCCTGTGCGCGTTCGACGCCGAAGGGACCGTCACGCACTGGAACCGCGAGGCGGAGCGCATTCTGGGCTGGACCGCCGAGGAGGCCGTGGGGCGGCGCGGATTCGCCGGCTGGGCGGTGCGCCGTGCCGACGCGGACGAGGTGCAGGAGCGGCTGATGGCCGCGATGGCCGCGCCGGGCCGCCAGGTGCACGAGTTCGCGCTGCTGCGCAAGGACGGGGGCCGGGTCCTGGTGCGCACCCAGTCGGCGCGGGTGCTCGGCGCCGACGGGAAGGCGGCAGGGGTGTACTGCGCGTTCAGCGAGGTGCACGCCCAGATCGATCTGGAGCGGTCCATCGCGCTGAGCGAGGCGCTGTTCGACGACGCGTCCTGGGGTGTCGTGCTCGTCGATGTGGACCTGCGTCCGGCCGTGGTCAACGCCGAGGCGGCGCGGGTCCTCGGCGCCGGCCGGGCGACCGTGCTGGGCCGGCCGCTGGGCGAGCTCGTCTCGCATGGTGTCGAGGAGCTTGAAGGCGCGCTGCACCATGTGCTGGCGGAGGGCGCGCCGCGCGGGCTGGTGGATCTGTGGGTGGGTGTCACGACACCGGAGGGTGAGCGCCGGCGCTGTTGGCGCAGCGGGTTCCTGCGGCTGGCCTCGCCGCTCGCCGAGGAGCCGGTGCCGCTCGGGGTGGGCTGGCTGTTCCACGATGTGACGGACGTGAAGCTGGCGGAGCAGGAGGCGGACCGGCTGCGGTTCCGGTCGGGCCAGCTGCACCGGGCGGGCCGGGCGGCCGCCGAGTGCGAGGACCCGCTGGAGGCGGCGGCCGTGCAGTTGGACTTCGCGCTCGCCGGGTTCGCCGATCATGCGCTGCTGGACCTGGCGGAGGACGACGGGCGGCGGCTGGTGCGTGCGGCGGCCTCGCCGGCGGGCGCGTCGGGTCCGTCGGCGGCCGCGGGCGGCGGGCTCCCGGTGCGGTACGAGCCGGGGCATCCGGCGTTCCAGGCGGTCGAGCGCATGGGGTCGTTGCGGGCGAGCGCCGGTGCCGAGGCGACGGCGGGGGACTGGGCGGAGCGCCGTCAGTGGCCGAGGGATGTGGCGCACGCGCTGTGCACGGCGCTGCGCAGCCGGGGCCGGACGGTGGGTGTGCTGACGTTTCTGCGGACCGTGAACCGCCCGGCGTTCGAGCGGCCGGACGCGGTCTACGCGGAGAGCGTGGCGGCCCTGGTGGCGACCTCGCTGGATCTGGCGCAGGCGACGGAGCAGGGAGAGCAGGGGGAGCCGCCGCGGTAGTGCGGCGTGCGGCGAGGGGTGTGTACCCGACCGCGCCGCGGTAGTGGGCGACGGCCGCAGTCGCGTACGACTGCTCAGCGCCGCCTCAGTGGCGGTAGAAGATCCGGTCGCGGTACCGGTCCATCACCCGGCCGTTCCACTCGTGCCCGCCGTCCACGTTCCCCGAGCGCAGCAGCGGGGGTTCGATGCCGCGCTCGGTGAGCTGCTCGGCGGCGGCGGCCGTCATGGCCTGCATCAGCGCGCTGGTGACGACGGTCGACGCGGGCGCGAAGGGTGCCTCGATGCCCTCGTGCGTCAGCTCCGCGTCCCCGATCGCGATCTTGGAGTCGACGACGATGTCGCAGTGGTCCTTGAGGAAGGTGCCGGAGGCGTGGCGCGAGGTGGTCTCCCGCGTGTACGCGACGGAGGTCACCCCGATGACGGTCAGGCCCAGCGCGCGGGCGTTCATCGCCATGTCGACGGGCAGGGCGTTGCGGCCGGACAGGGAGATGATCACGAGGACGTCGCCCGCCGTGGCGGGGCTGGAGTCCAGGACGGCCGCTGCGAGGCCGTCGACGCGCTCCAGGGCGGAGCCGAGCGTGGCGGGCATGACGTCGATGCCGACGGTGCCGGGCACGGCCAGCAGGTTCATCAGGGCCAGGCCGCCGGCCCGGTAGACGACGTCCTGTGCGGCGAGGGAGGAGTGTCCCGCGCCGAACGCGAACAGCCGGCCGCCTGTGGCGACGGCGTCCGCGAGGGCGGACCCGGCGGCCGCGATGTTCGCGGACTCCTCGTCCCGTACGCGCTGCAGCAGACCGATCGCGGCGTCGAAGAACTGACCGGCCAGCTTGCTCTCGCTCATCGCCGGGCCCTTTCCGAAGGGTGGGAGGTGGGTGGAAAAGTACGAGTGCGTGACGGCCCGGGAACATCCGTGCCGTCGATCACGTTGCGGTCTGGACCATTGTGCTGTCAATACGGGCTCCGCCCGCGCGGCACGGTTGTCCACGGGATGCGCAAGAATTGAGCCGGGGCCGCAGCGCACGAATTCTTCGAGGGGCACGTATGTCCGGACTGATCGACACGACGGAGATGTATCTCCGCACCATCCTCGAGCTCGAAGAGGAAGGTGTGGTGCCCATGCGGGCCCGTATCGCGGAACGGCTGGACCAGAGCGGTCCGACGGTCAGCCAGACGGTGGCCCGGATGGAGCGGGACGGCCTGGTGACGGTGGCGGGCGACCGTCATCTGGAGCTGACCGGCGAGGGCCGCCAACTCGCGACGCGCGTGATGCGCAAGCACCGGCTCGCCGAGTGTCTGCTCGTCGACGTGATCGGCCTGGAGTGGGAGCAGGTCCACGCCGAGGCGTGCCGCTGGGAGCACGTGATGAGCGAGGCGGTGGAGCGCCGCGTGCTGGAGCTGCTGCGCCACCCCACGGAGTCGCCGTACGGGAATCCGATCCCGGGCCTGGAGGAGTTGGGCGAGAAGGCGGAGGCCGACCCGTTCCTGGACGACAGCATGGTGTCGCTGGCCGAGCTCGACCCGGGCACGGACGGCAAGACGGTGGTCGTGCGGCGGATCGGCGAGCCGATCCAGACCGACGCCCAGCTGATGTACACGTTGCGCAGGGCGGGCGTGCAGCCCGGCTCGGTGGTGAGCGTGACGGAGTCGCCGGGCGGTGTGCTGGTGGGCAGCAGCGGGGAGGCGGCGGAGCTGGCGGCGGAGATCGCCTCGCACGTCTTCGTGGCGAAGCGCTGAGGCGCGCGCCCGGGTGACCGGGTGGCAGACCGTGTCGGGCGGTCCTGGAGCTGTGTGCTCCGGGGCCGCCCGCGGTGCGTCCAGGACTTGCGCCGGTGCTGAATCCGTTTTTCGTCCGGAATGGCAGCGGCCGGGCGAATCGCGTGCCACTCTGAAGCCGAGGCATATGACCACGGCCCGGGGAGGGGAGCCAGGGTGATGCGCCGCCTGCCGTACGTCCCGCATGTCCTGACGCATGTCCTGACGTGGAGGGGTCCCGACGCCCAAGGGCGCCGGGACCTGTCCTCCCCGGTGCTGACCCGGAGCCCCGAGCTCCCAGGGTCATTCCCCTCGGACCGTTTTCCCCGAGCGGCCCGCCTCCCGCAGGAAATCTCCCCTCGGCAGCGCCGTCCAATCCCTTGGTCCGGTCACTCGAACGAGGGGTGTTGCGCGCCAGAACCGCGTCTTCGAATACAAGTTCGATAGTCTGGCGTCGTCTCGACAGAGCCATTCGATCCCGGGGGAGAAAAGGGGGTGCCAGGCCAGATGGTGCGGCGCATCGATGTGACCGGAGCCGGCGGCGTGCGCCTGGCTGCCTGGGAGTTCGCGGACTCGCCCAAGGGGCGCGGGGAGCACGAGAGCGCGCCCGGGGTCTTACTGCTCCACGGCCTCATGGGCCGCGCCTCGCACTGGGCGCCCACGGCGCGGTGGCTCGCCGAGCGGCATCGCGCGTTCGCCCTGGACCAGCGCGGCCACGGCCGCAGCGAGAAGCCGGCCGACGGGCCGTTCACCCGCGAGGCGTATGTGGCGGATGCGGAGGCTGCCGTGGAGCAGCTGGGGCTGGCTCCGGTGACCCTGATCGGCCACTCCATGGGAGCGCTGACGGCCTGGCAGCTGGCGGCCAGGCGCCCCGATCTCGTCCGCGCGCTGATCATCTGCGACATGCGCGCGTCGGCGCTGGGCGTGGCGTCCCAGCGCGAATGGGAGGACTGGTTCCGCTCCTGGCCGGTGCCGTTCGCGACGCTGGCCGATGTGCGCAAGTGGTTCGGCGAGGACGACCCCTGGGTGGAGCGCCCGAACCCGGCGCGCGGCGAGTTCTTCGCCGAGGTGATGGCCGAGCGGGCGGACGGCTGGCGTCCGGTGTTCTCTCGCCGCCAGATGCTCACGTCCCGCGAGACCTGGGTCTTCCACGCCCACTGGGAGGAGCTGGCGCAGGTCCGCTGCCCGACGCTGGTGGTGCGCGGCCTCGACGGCGAACTGGGCCGCGCGGAGGCGCAGGAGATGGTCCGCGTGCTCCCTTTCGGGCAGTACGGGGAGGTCCCCGACGCGGGCCATCTCGTCCACTACGACCACCCGGAGGGCTGGCGCGCGACCATCGAGCCGTTTCTGGAGGGGGTCCTGACGGCGTGACATGCGCCGCGGCCGGCGCACCGGGCGCGGCACTGTCGCGCCGTATGGCAGGCCCGACGGCGTGAGCAGCTGCATGTGGTCCGGGGCAGGGTGACCTCGGCAGATGCCCACGTCCGCGCCGGACCTGGCGGTGCCGTGTCCGCCGCGGACGGCGAGCGCCCGGCTCCGGCGGCCGGTGCGGCACTCGGGGCGAGTCGGCCCTGGCTGTCAGGGCGCACGGTGCGACTTGGCATTTGCTCCGACTGCCTGCCCCAAGCGCTGCTGCGCGCCCGCAGGAGCAGGCGGCGGGTATGCGGAAGGCCCCGATCCTGCGATCGGGGCCTTCAGGGCGCCGGGATCAGCGCACGTCCACGTAGTCGCCCGCGGCCGTGGCCGCCGGGGTCGTTGTGGTGCCTGCGAAGGCGTAGCGCCAGTACCCGTCGGCCGATGCGGTCACGGTGGCCTTGAGGTTGCCGGTGCTGTCCGTCGTCACCGTTTTCACCGTGGTGTACACCGTCGCCCCGTACTTGCGGAACTGGAGATTCACCGGCTGCCCGGTATACCCGTGGTAGCTGCCGGTCTCCCAGTTGGCCCGCGCGAGCTTGCCCGTGACGGTGAGTGTGCTGCCCTTGATCACGGGTTCGGGGGAGGCGTTGACCGTCTGGGTCGAGTCGCGCTGGATGAACGCCGAGGCGGCGGCGTGCAGATCGGTGTGACTCCTGCCGTCCGCCGACTCCGCCCAGGCCGCGACCTTCCAGGTGCCCGCGAGTGCGTTGCGGCCGAGCGTCCAGCGGGGGGCGATGTACGCGAAGTGGGCCTCACACGTGGCCGTTGTCGCGTCGACCTTGGTACAGGTCGCGGGCCATGTGCCGTAGAGGATGCCGTCCGGGGAGTCGTACGAGCCGTGGTAGAGGTACATGTCACCGCCCGCGATGCCGGCCGGGTCGGTTGCGGTGAACTTCGCCTTGAACTCCTGGAGCGGCTCGTTCGTCAGCGCGACCCCCTTGCCGCCGTTGACGGAGACGTTGGAGATCCGGGTGGAGCCGGCCGTCTCGTCGCCCTGCGGACGCGGTCCGGCGAAGGCGCGCTCGACAGTGCGACGCACACTGCCGCCTTGGTCGTCGGTGGCGGTCGCGCGCAGTGAGACGAAGGAGGCTGTGGCCGGAACCGTGAGGGCCGCCGTGTTGCCCGCGAGCGGCAGGCCGGTCCACGTGGCGCCGTCGTCGACCGAGTACTCGATGCCGGTGACGGTCTCCTCCGCGGGGGAGTTGCGGGTGGTGGCGGTGGCGGTGATCTGCACCGGGGCAGCGGTGCCCGCGCGGTTGGACGCATCGAGCCCCGTGACCTTCATCCCGGCGTCGATCAGCGGCAGTTCGGCCGCGGCCGAGGCCGAGGCGGAGGCGAAGGTCCACTCGTTGCGTACCGTCGTGGACAGTCGCCGGTAGGGCACGCGGTGGCTGATGGTCTGGTCGAGCGCGTACGTCCCGGTACCGCTCGGCACGGTGGCCGACAGCTGCTCATAGGGCGTCATGCCAGTGCCCTGGGCATAGGTGACGCCGCTGCGCGTCAGGCGGTACGACATGACGGACCGGCCATCCGTGCCCGAGTGCCCAGCCGCGTCGCTGACCCCGTGCGGCTCGTACAGCCACATCTTGTCGCCTTGCCGCTGAGACCCTCCCCCCGCGCGACGGGTCGGCTGCAGCGGGGCCTCGCCGACCGTCTCGGCGGCCGCCGGACCGGTGGCCAGGGAACGGTCGGGCAGGCTGAGGGTGAACTCCCCGGTCCCGTAGGCAAGGAGCCTGCTGTAGGAGATGCCGGGGGTGACGTACTCGGTGACCGAACCGGCCACCGGCACGGCCGAGCCCACGTAGACACCGGTCCACTCCCCGAAATCCGGGACCGTCTGCAGCAGGGCGGTGGTCCTCGTGCCCGGAGCGCGCACGTGAGTGACCGTCGTCGCGAGCGCGGCCCGTGTCACCGACGCGATCGGCGCGGCGGGCACAGAGTCCCGGAACGTGTGCGTGAGGTCGTACCGGATGGGGCTGGGCGTGCTCGCCGTGGTGCCCCGTTGGTTGAGGACGTCGTGGATCCGCAGTGCCGCACCCGGCTGGGAGAACGGCGTGACGTAGACCTTGTCCGCACCCGAGCCCGCGAATCCCGCGAGGTCGCCGCCGGGCACGGCGATCCACACGGCGGAACCGCCTCGGGTGGCCGTCGTGTCGTCGACCCGGATCCCCGTCTCCTTGGCGGCCCGTTCGTCGAACGTCACGGTGGCGGCAGCCGTGCCGACCTTGAAGGTGCGGGTGAGGATGTAGCCGGGCCGCTGCCAGTCGCTGTGGAGCGCCACCGAGAAGTAGTCGCCCGGCGGCAGCTGCACGGTCGAGGACGGGCCGAGGGCGTCGCTGTCGACGCTGTATCCCGTCCAGGTCTTCCGGTCCCAGACGTGGAAGTGCTTGCTCGTGACGTCGGCGTTGGTGATGGTCAGCTTCACGGGGTACGTGGCCGCGGCCGTCATCGTCGGCGCCGTCGTCCCGGTCGCTGTCGGCCGGGTGACCGTCGTGGCCGGCACCGCCTGCGGCAGCGCGGTCGGGCGTACGGCCAGCGCGCCGTTCGTGGAGCCGATGGCGTACCGCTTCCCGGGCACTGCGCCGTCGTCGGTGATGCGGACGTCGCCGTCCACGATCTCAAGGCGCTCGCCGTTCCCCAGACCGGCCGCCTGCGACACGCCCTGCGGCGTGCCCTTCGCTGCGGAGATGCGCCCCACAGTCCCGGGGGTCGCGTCCGAGGCAGTGGCTGTCGGCGCGATCAGCGCCCCCGCCAGCACTGCCGCGCACAAGCCCGCCCCGACGGATCTTCGTGTGTTCCATTTCCAGGTCCCAGGCATCAGCCCGCCCTCCCCATGTTCGACTGAACGACAACTCCCGGCCCCCGACCGAGGAGTCGATCAGCGACACCCTAGAGCTGCGGGACCGAGCCGCAGATGGCGGGTGACGACCGCAGCGGACGGCCGCCCCGGGGCCAGGCCCCCGGGGCGGCGCCGCCGCGCCCCCGGCGCAAGGCCCACGGGGTGGCGACACCCCGGCCTGGCACGCGGCACCCGGCCCGGCGCGCGCCGCCGGTTGGCAGCCCCGTCTCCGGGGCCCGGCACCAGAGGGCCGCCCCCCGTCGGGCCGACCTCTCAGCCCTTGCTCACCGCCGTCAGGATCTCCGGCAGGCGGGCCGCCGTCTGCGGTGCCGCCAGGCGCACCCCCGACCAGGTGAGCAGCGCTCCATAGGCCGTGCCCGCCGGCAGCAGGAGCCACAGTGCTGCCGCGTCCGAGACGTGCAGCCAGATCGTCAGCGCCAGCAGCGGGGAGCACAGCAGCACCGAGAAGAGCATGCCGCCGAAGATCGAGATCCAGGCGAGACCGCCCTGCCCCGGCGCCACGTTCTTGTACGCGCTGTCCTGCGGGATCGAGTACGGGAAGCGCGCCGACGCCACCGCGCCCGTCGCCAGCATCGCGCCCAGCAGCGCGAAGGACAGGCCCAGCGTCTCCGGCAGGTCCTCCCACCGGCCGAGGACGCCCGTCGTGACGACCGCCACCAGCGTCATGTACGGCATGGTGACCAGCAGCAACGCCAGTGCCCTGGCGCGTAGTTCGGCGTAGGCGTCCCGCGGGGACGAGATCGTCAGCGCGACCATCCAGAAGGCCGACGTGTCCTGGCCGAACTGGTTGTACATCAGCAACCCCAGCATGCTCGCCGCGAAGCACACCAGGTAGATGGAGCCGGTGCCCTGCACCGCGTTGAAGACGGGCACGATCATGCCGACCGCCAGCGACGTCACCCACGCCGCCTTCGTCTTCGGGTCCCGCCACACATAGCGCAGGCTGCGCTGCATGACCGTGCCCGTACGGCCCTTCGGCAGCAGCCGGTGCAGACCGGTCGACGACCGCGGGCGGCGCGACGGCTCCGAGGCCGCCGCCAGGGTCGAGCCGTCCGGAGTCGTCATCAGCTTCGTCAGGCTGCGCTGCCACCACCACAGCAGGGCGACCAACGCCACGGCCGACAGGGCGAGTTGGGCGAGGGCGGTCCCGTACGCGCCGTCGCCCGCCGAGCCGACCGCGCCGAGAGCGGAGGCGGGCGGCACCCACCGCACGACGTCGGCCGCCGGGTCCAGCGCGGCCAGTCCGCCCGCCTTGCCGATGCGCTGCGCGCCGAAGTTGACGAACTGGAAGCCCACCGCGACCACCAGCCCGCTGAGCACCGCCAGATCGCGGCCCTTGCGGGAGGTGAGCAGCCTGATGTTGGCGGCGGCGACCGCCCGCGCCAGCGCCACGCACACGAGCAGCGTCAGCGGCACGGCGAGCACCGATACGACGACCGCGCCCGCCCCGTGCGCCAGGGCGACCGCGGAACCGACCGCCAGGCACAGCGTGAACAGCGGCCCGATGCCCACCACGGATGTCGCCAGCAGGGCCCTCACCAGCGGCGCCGGCCGCAGTGGCAGCATCACCAGCCGGGTCGGGTCCAGTGTCTCGTCACCGCTTGGGAAGAACAGCGGCATCACGGCCCAGCCGAGCGCGAGCACACCCGTGAGCAGGACGACGACCGAGGCGGCGTGCGCCTCGTCACGGAGCAGGATCAGCCCGGCGAGCTGTGCGGCCGCGAACAGCAGGGCGCAGACGATCGAGATGATGTACGCGGCCTTGCGGCCGGACGACTGGCGCAGCCCGTTGCGCAGCAGCGACAGCTTCAGGGTGACGAAGACCCGGGTCAGCGACGCGGTGCTCAACGCGCACCGCCGCCGAGCCAGTCCAGCGACTCCCCGGTGTCCCGGCCCTGCGCGCCCACGAGCTCCAGGAAGGCGCTCTGCAGCGTCGGCGCACCGCCCCGTACCTCCGCGAGCGGCCCCTGCGCGCGGATGCGGCCCGCGGCCATCACCGCGACCCAGTCGCACAGCGATTCCACGAGTTCCATCACATGACTGGAGAAGACGACGGTCGCGCCCGACGCGGTGTAGCGCTCCAGCACGCCGCGGATCGTCTGCGCGGACACCGGGTCGACGCCCTCGAAGGGCTCGTCGAGAAAGAGGACTTCCGGGTTGTGCAGCAACGCGGCCGCGAGCCCGATCTTCTTGCGCATGCCGGTCGAGTAGTCGACGACGAGCTTGTGCTGCGAGCCGGCGAGGTCCAGGACGTCCAGCAGCTGGGCCGCCCGCTTGTCCACCTCGTCACCGGGAAGGCCGCGCAGCCGGCCGTTGTACGCGAGCAGTTCGCGGCCCGACAGGCGCTCGAACAGCCGCAGCCCCTCGGGCAGAACGCCGATACGGGACTTCACCTCGACGGGGTCGCGCCACACGTCGTGACCGCCGACCAGCACCCTGCCCCGGTCGGGCCTGAGCAGTCCGGTGACCATGGAGAGCGTGGTCGTCTTGCCCGCTCCGTTGGGGCCGACCAGGCCGATGAACCTGCCCGCCGGAAGCGTCAGATCGATCCCCTGGACGGCGACCTGGTCGCCGAACCGCTTCCACAGACCTTCCACCTGGACGGCGGGCGGCGCCGTCCGCGTCCCGCCGCCTTCGTCAACTACCTGCTCCGGCATGGTCACTGCCTCTCGCTGTCCCCGTGGGTCCCCGTTGGTACGGGCACCAGCCTACGGACGACAACGCCTTGGGCGCAGGTGTGATCCAGGCAGTGGCCACTGGTCAGCGTTGCCGGGATCGTGCCGCGGCCGCCTCCCTGCCGCAGGCGTAGGCGAGCGGGCTGATCAGCTCTTCGGCGTCCGGCAGCCACCGGTTCGCAGGAGTGGGCCGGCGCGCCCACTGCACCGCGCCCCGTCCGCCGATGCGTGTCGGCGGGGCCGCCACCCAGTGGCCCTCCCCGCGCGCGACGAGGTCGAGGGAAGAGGGCGCCCAGCCGAGGTTCCGGATCAGCTCGGCGACCTTCACGGAGGCGCCGGGGAGCACGAAGAAGAGCATCCGGCGATCGGGGGTGCAGGTCACCGGGCCGAGGGGGAGATCCATCCGCTCCAGCCGGGCCAGAGCCAGGAATCCGGCCGACTCCGGAACGTTGAGCGCGTCGAAGGTGCGGCCCGTCGGCAGAAGGATCGACGCCTTGGGGTGCTTGCCCCACAACCGCCTGACCGCCGTGGCGCTTCCCGTCGCCTGGTTCGCCCAGTCCGGCCTGGCCGGATGAGCGCCGGGCAGCGGGCAGCCGGCGTCGCCGCAGGAACAGCGCTCCGCTCCGTCGGCGGCCTCCAGCCAGGTGCCGGGGAACACGTCCCAGTGCCGCTCTTCCGCGTACCGCACGGCGTTGTCCAGCAGCTGCTCACCTCGCTGGTGGGGGATCTGTGCGGCTTGGCTGACTGACATGGTCTCTTCCACGACACACTCAACTACCGCCGCAACCTCGGGTTACGGGGCCCCTCACGGCGGGCCGTGGAGCATCGATCCTGCATACGGGGCGCACGGTTGCACGGCCGGGGGCGCGCAGGGGGCCGTGGCCGCAGGGGCGGGTAGCCAGAGCGGGGAACCGCGTACGGAAGACGGGAAGGAGCCCCGCTCGACGCCGTGACGAGCGCAGTACGGCCACGGACACGGCACAGCACGACGGCGAACACGGCGCAGCACGACGGCGAACACGGCGCAGCACGACGGCAAAAAGGAACCAACCCGACCAACTCTGCATTCTCCATATATCAGCCGGGCAGTGATCAACTCATTGATCACCGCGGCATCAGGGGGTAGTTCATGGCAGCCAGGCCTCTCGTCGCCCGACAGCCGAACGAACGGTTGCAGGCACTCATCCAGGAAGCCGGGTGCTCGAACGCCGGCCTCGCGCGGCGCGTCAACATGGTCGGCACCGAACGGGGCCTCGACCTGCGCTACGACAAGACGTCGGTGGCCCGCTGGCTGCGCGGCCAGCAGCCGCGCGGCAGGGCGCCGGGGATCATCGCCGAGGCCCTGGGCCGCAAGCTCGGGCGCACGGTCACGATCGACGAGATCGGCATGGCGAACGGCAAGAACCTCGCGACCGGGGTCGGCCTGCAGTTCTCGCCGACCGTCGTGGGGGCCATCGAGCAGGTCTGCGAGCTGTGGCGGTCCGACGTGGGCCGCCGCGATTTCCTCTCCGGCTCGGCCGTAGCCGCCTCCGCCCTCGTGGAACCGAGCCGCGACTGGCTGATCACGGGCGCGGACACCCAGGTGGCGCGCACCGCCGGGGCCCGTGTCGGCGCCTCGGACGTCGAGGCGGTACGAGCCATGACCGCGGCCCTGACCGAGCTGGACCACCGCTTCGGCAGCGGACATGTGCGGCCCGTCCTCGTGCACTACCTGAACAGCGTGGTCTCCGGCCTGCTGTCCGGGTCGTACCGGGAAGCGGTCGGCCGCGAACTGTTCGCGGCCGTCGCCCGGCTGACCGAGCTCGCCGGGTACATGGCCGTGGACACGGGCCAGCCGGGGCTCGCCCAGCGGTACTACATCCAGGCGCTGCGGCTCGCGCAGGCAGCAGGGGACCGGGGCTACGGTGGCTATGTGCTGGCCGCGTCCATGAGCCACCTCGCCGCCGAGCTCGGCAACCCGCGCGAGATCGCGCAGCTCGCCAGGGCCGCGCAGGAAGGGGCGCGCGGGCGCGTCACGCCACGGGTCGAGGCCATGTTCCACGCGGCCGAGGCTCGCGGTCACGCCGTGCTCGGCGACTCCCGCACCTGCCACGAGGCCGCGGCGAGGGCGGTGGCGGCGCTGGAGCGGGCCGAGCCGGACACGGGCGACGACCCGGCGTGGATCGCCCACTTCGACGAGGCGTACCTCGCGGACGAGCTGGCGCACTGCCACCGCGACCTGGGCGAGGCGGGGGCGGCCGCCCAGCAGGCGGAGGCCGCGCTCGCCGGCCATCCCGCCGCCCGCGCACGGCGGCGCGCGATCGGGCTGGTGCTGCTGGCCTCGGCCCAGATCCAGCAACGGGAGGTCGAGCAGGCCTGCCACACGGCCACGCGCGCGGTCGAGCTGCTGGACACGCTGCGCTCCAGCCGGGGGACGGAGTATCTGGACGACCTCCAGCTGCGCCTGGATCCGTACGCGGGCGAGCCCGTGGTCCGGGAGCTCGCGGCGCGCCTGGAGCTGCGGGCCGCGTGACGGTGCCCCGCAAGGCTGCGGGGCCCTCTGGCCTGTCCGCGCGGGCAAGAACAGCGCCCAGTGTCCGCATATTGTCACTGCTCCGGCACGTGTGTGCGGAGCGCTCCGGGCACCCGGTAGCGTGAACCGACGATTCCGTAGGTCCACATGTAGGAGTCCCGGTGACGCACAGCGGACAGGGTGACGAGCAGCGGCTGCCGGCCGCGCGGCCCGCGCACGAAGGCGTCGTGCTGCCCGCCGACGGCAGTGAGCCCCTCATACCCGGCGCCCCGGGTGCTCAGGCGACCCCTGCGGGCGGCCAGCCGTGGGGCGCGCCGTGGGGGCCGCCGCAGCACCAGGCACCCGGGTCGCCCGGCGTCCCGCCGACGGGCCACGGGTATCCGGTCCCGGGCGCGCCCGGGGGCCACGGCTACCCGGCAGCGCAGGCCGACCCTGCCGGGCCCGGCACTTCCGCACCCCAGGCGGGCGGTCCGACGAACGCCTACGGCGCCCCCGGCGCGCCTGCGCCGCAGGGCCCGACCGGCTACGGGACGCCGTCGAACGGCCCTGGTGCGCCGGGCTACGGGTACCCCGGTGCGCAGGACGGGCCGGCCGGTTACGGCTACCCGGCCGTGCCGCAGGGCCCGACCGCCTACGGGACGCCCCCCGACGGCCCCGGTGCCCCCAGTTCACCGCAGCCGGGCTATGGGTACCCCGGTTCGCCGGCCGGCTTCCCGCCCGCACCGCAGGCCGGCCACCCGGGAGCCCCCGCGCACGCCCAGCCGGGCTACGGGTACCCCGGTGCACAGGCCCAGCCGGGCGGTCCGGGTCACCCCGAAGCCCCCGGGCAGGGTCAGCCGGGCGGCTACGGAGCCCCGGCCCCGCAGGCCCAGCCGGGCGGCTACGGCACCCCCGCCCCGCAGGGCGGTGTCCCCGTGCCGGCGGCGCAGCATGGTGTGACCTCGCAGCCGCTGCCGCCGCACGACGGCTCCGGGCAGACGGGGGCCGGTGCGGCCGACGAGCGCACCCAGATGCTGCCGCCCCAGGGCGGCACGGGCGGTGCCGGCGTGTCCGACGCCACGCAGTACATCGCGCCCGTCACCGGCGCAGCCGCCACGCCGCCCGGAGCCCTGCCGCCCGAGATGCCCGCCGAGTCGACGACCTTCCTCGGGACGGGCCGTGCGGCCGAGGGCGACGCCGAGGCCACGCAGTACATCGCGCCCGTGCCCCCGGCTCCCGCAGGGGCGCCGTTCGGCATCCGGCCCGGTGCGCCGGGGGACCGGCAGCCGCCGGCCGAGTTCGACAGCCTGTTCCGTTCGGACGCCCCCCAGGCGCAGCCCGCCGACCCCACTCAGCAGTTGCCCCGCTTCGACGCCCGGCAGGGCGCCCGGCCGTCGGCGTACCAGGAGCCGGGGTACCCGTCCCGTTACGACGACGAGCCCGCATCGCGCCGGCGGTCCATCGTGCCCGTCGTGGCCGCGCTCGTGATCGGCTGCGCGGTGCTCGGCCTCGGTGTCGGGGCCGTGATGTCCGGCGGTGATGAGGACAAGGATCCCGAGCCGGACAAGAACGTCGCCGCCACGTCCCCGGCGCCGAGCCTGAGCGCGTCCACGCAGGCGGCCGATCCCGACGAGCCGCAGGCCAAGGAGCTCGACAAGCTGCTCGCGGACAGCAACAACAGCCGTGCCGCGGTGATCCGTTCGGTGGAGAACATCAAGGTCTGCAAGAACCTCGACCAGGCCGTGACGGATCTGAAGGGCGCGGCGACCCAGCGGCGCAGCCTGGTGACCCGGCTCGACGGACTGACCGTCGACAAGCTCCCCGACAACGCCGCGCTGACCGCCGCGCTGACCAAGGCGTGGCAGGCGTCGGCGTCGGCCGACGACCACTACGCGGCGTGGGCGCAGCAGGTGAAGGGCAAGAAGGGCTGCAAGGGCGGCAAGGCCCGGGTCACTTCGCAGACCGCGCAGGGCAACCGGGCCAGCGGTGAGGCGACGAAGGCAAAGAACGAGGCCGCGCCGCTGTGGAACGTGATCGCCCGCAAGCACGGCCTGACCGAGCGCCGCAGCGACCAGCTCTGAGGTCCGGGTCGTGGGCGTCCGGTGCCGGACGCCCACGACCGGACCGGTCAGGACAGTCGGCACGGGACAGTCGGCACGGGATGGTCACGACGGGACGGTCAGGACGGGACGGTCAGGACGGTCAGGACGCGGCCATCAGCGTGTCGCCCACGTCCACGAAGTCCTTGGCCTGGGCCACCAGCCGTCCGTCCCGCACCACCTGGAACGTCACGCTGCGGTTGACGATCCGCGGGTAGCCCGGTGCGCCGAGCATGTCCTCGTACCCCCACCGCAGGGGCGGTGTCAGACCGTCCGTCGTCACCTCGAGGCCCTGGTCGAGGGCGTGGGAGATCCGGCCGGGGGTGATCTCGTCGCTGTCGAGCGCGCGGATCACCCGCTCCAGCACGGTGTAGGCGATCCAGGTGGTCTGCACGCCCGCGTCGGCCGGGTCGATGCGGTCGTCCCCGAAAGCGTGCTCCGTGACGACCTTGTGCATCCCGTCCCAGCGTTCGTCGTTCGCATCCGGGTACCAGCTGGTGATGTAGGCGCCTTCGAAGGGGCCCTTGCGGCCGCCGGTGCGGTCGACGAGGGGCTGGCCGACGCTGCCGATGACGGACGAGATGCGGATGTGCCGGCCGTCCTCGGGCAGCCGCCGGAAGGAGTCGAAGAAGGTCTCGGTGCGGTCCCCGAGCGCTGCGGTGACACAGCCGGGCCGCGCGCCGGAGGCGAGAGCCGCTGTCCAGGTCGGTTCCGCGGCCCGCCTGCGGGCCTGCTCGGCCTGCGAGGTGTACTCGGTGGCGTCGTCGGCCGCGAGCACGTCGGCGGAGGGGATGCGCTGACCGCCCTCCTTCAGGCCGGAGTTGAGCAGCTGTACGAGATCGTCGCCGTTGATGCTGTCGGGGCGTACGAGGGAGACGCCGGCGCAGGAGTCGGCGAGCTGCCTGCCGTTGCCGGCGACCAGGGCGGGCTGGCCGCCGTTGACGGGGTAGGACAGGTAGCTGGTGAACTCCTCGGCGGACAGGCCGTATCCGCCGATGAAGGGGATGCCGGCGGCCTCCAGGGGCGCCATGAAGGAGCCGTACTGGCTGTAGGAGCCGACGACCGCCACCGCGCCCTCCTTGACGGCCCGCCGGGCGCAAAGGGCCGCCCCCTGAGGGGTGTTCTTCTCGTTGCAGGTGATGACGCGCAGGTCGTGGCCGTCTATGCCGCCGCGTGCGTCGGTCCAGCGCTCATAGGCCTTGGCCATCGCCATCATGCCGGGCATGTTGGTGGCCTTGGTCTCCTCGGGGGCGAACGTCATGACGGTGACGGGTTCCCTGGAGCCCCCCGGATCTCCAGGGAGGACACCGCAGCCGGCGACGAGGCATGCACCTGACGCCACCGTCGCCACCGCGGTGATGCATGCGGCACGTACGCGACGGGTCTTGGAGGGGCGGGGGGTGAAGGAGCGACGCCGACCGGTCATGACTCCGCACGCTTCCTCCTCCGAGGTAACAGAACGGTGAGCGGTCTTCAACGCAAGGTGACCAGAAGGTGAATTACAGGGGCGGGTCCGGGTGATCGAAAAGGGAACGTACGATCGAAGGCGTGCAGCAAGGTTCGGTCAACCCTTCCCGTCGCGGCCGTCGCTCCTCCACCATGGGCGGCATGCCGCTCAACGACATGCCCTGGTGGCGCTGGCGCAGCAACGTGCGCTCGGCGCTGCACATGCTTTCCGACCCCGTCTTCCACCAGGAGTGCTGGCTGGCGGGACTCGAGGGGTACGGCGACGTCACGGACGCCGTCTACCGCCTGGTCGAGGACACCTGGCTGGACAACTGGTCGGCCGAGAAATACGTCGGCACGATCTTCCGCGACTCGGAGGAGGCCGCGCTCGTGGACGTCGCCGTGCTGCGGGTGCTGCGCATCATGCACCAGGTCGGCGCGGACGCCCCGGTCTCGGCGTACATGGAGCACCAAGGCTGGCCCGAGGCCGTACGCGCGGCCCGCGACGCGCATGTGCTCCTCGCGTCGAACGACGGCGAGGACCCGGAGACACCGCCGCGCTCGCTCGACGTGCTGCGGATCATGACCCGGTCGGTGTGAGCGGACCGTCCCGGGCGTGCCCGGACTGTCCAGGGCAGCGTCCGCTTGACGGACGCCGTCCGAGCCCGCGCGCCTTTTGTGGCAGGCTACAAGGATGACTGACGAGTACGTCCTCACACTCTCCTGCCCGGACAAACAGGGCATCGTGCACGCCGTGTCGAGCTACCTCTTCATCACCGGCTGCAACATCGAGGACAGTCAGCAGTTCGGAGACCGGGACACCGGCCTGTTCTTCATGCGGGTGCACTTCTCCGCCGAGGCCCCGGTGACCGTGGACAAGTTGCGCGCCAGCTTCGCCGCCGTCGGCGACGCCTTCGACATGGAGTGGCAGATCCACCTGGCCGACGAGCGCATGCGGATCATCCTGATGGTCAGCAAGTTCGGCCACTGCCTCAACGACCTCCTCTTCCGTTCCCGCACCGGCGCCCTGCCGGTCGAGATCGCCGCGGTCGTCTCCAACCACACGGACTTCGCCGAACTGGTCGGCTCGTACGGCATCCCCTTCCACCACATCCCGGTGACGAAGGACACCAAGGCCGAGGCCGAGGCGCGGCTGCTGGACCTGGTGCACGACGAGAACGTCGAGCTGGTCGTCCTCGCCCGCTACATGCAGGTGCTCTCCGACGATCTGTGCAAGCAGCTCAGCGGCCGGATCATCAACATCCACCACTCCTTCCTGCCGAGCTTCAAGGGCGCCAAGCCCTACCACCAGGCGCACGCCCGCGGTGTGAAGCTGATCGGCGCGACCGCGCACTATGTGACAGCCGACCTCGACGAGGGCCCGATCATCGAGCAGGAGGTCGAACGCGTCGGCCACGAGGTCACGCCGGAGCAGCTGGTGGCGGTGGGCCGGGACGTGGAGTGCCAGGCGCTGGCACGCGCGGTGAAGTGGCACGCGGAGCACCGCATCCTGCTCAACGGACGCCGCACGGTCGTCTTCGCCTGAGCGGCCTGAGCGGCCTGGCCCGGCGGCCAGGTCGTGTCCGCAATGTCCCGCCTGGCGTCTAGGACGCGCCCGCGGCCCCCGACACCGGGTTGTCGCAGAGGTCGTCCAGGACGAACGCGCCCTCCTCCTCTTCCTCCTTCTCCCGCTGGAGCGCGGTCTCCGCGTCCAGCCGTTCGAGCAGGCGGGTCAGGAGCGCCGGGTCCTTCGGGTCGCCGACGAACTCCAGCACGGCGCGGTAGAACGCGTCGCGCAGCGTCGGCGGCATCGCGTCCGAGGCGTCGAGGCAGATCTGGTGCGCCGAGTCGAACAACTCCTGCACGGCCCGTGTGCCCTGTGACGGCGGCTTGGAGGCGAACGTGCCGCCGGGGAAGAACGGCCGCTCACCGGGTTTCGCGGCGTCCGCCCAGTCCTTGCGGGCCGGCGCGGAGGTGAGCCTG
Organism: Streptomyces sp. ISL-10; assembly: GCF_018614575.1. Classification (GTDB taxonomy): domain Bacteria; phylum Actinomycetota; class Actinomycetes; order Streptomycetales; family Streptomycetaceae; genus Streptomyces. The sequence goes on along the minus strand of NZ_JAGGOJ010000005.1, from coordinate 34,585 downwards.
TCCAGCAGGTCCCAGGCGGCGGCGCTCGGCCGGAACACCGCGGCCATGTCGCCGGACACCTCGAAGTTCCGGCCGCCGCCGTCCTCGGCGGAGACGACCGGGTCGAGATGGCGGGCGGTCGGGCTCGGCCGCACGTCGTCGCCGTAGTGCCTGCGGATGAACGAACCCTGGTGCTCGTGCGTGCAGTCGCCGCGGTTCAGCAGCCCGTAGCGGCCGTCGTCGAGCAGTTCGAAGGAGTCGGTCAGCGCATCCGGAGCCGGGGAGCGGCCGCTCCCGGAGAGCGTCCGCGCCCACTCCTCCCACACCGGCCGCGTGCTCTTCCAGGAGGTCTTGCCGGTCGCCCAGTTCTCGTACTCGACGGGCCCCCCGCGCTGCAGCATCAAGTCCTCGATCCAGTCCGTGCCCGGCCAGCCGGAGGTGGCGCCCGAGTTCAGCCCGAGGCACCACTCCGGGTCGGCGTCCTCCGGGACGTCCGTACGGCTCCACACCAGCGACTTCAGGTCCACGCGCACCGGTGCCCAGAAGACGTGCGTCCGCGCCGCGCCCCCCTTGCCCGCGACGGTGACCGGCGGCGCCCACGGCGGGATGGCGGCCCCGGCCACCCGCTCCGGCAGCGGATGGGCGTCGCCCGAGCGCGCGTACTGGGCCAGTTCACCGGGGCTGTTGAGAATCGCCAGATCCGGCGGCGCACCGGCCTGGAGCTGGGCGACGAGGGTCTCGCGCAGCGAACGCGTCCCCTTGTAGACGTACCGGTGACCCGTCTTCCTGCCGATGCTCTTCAGCGCCTGAACGAACGGCGTCTCCTCGCCGTCCGTCCACGGGCCGAGGACGACGAGCGTCCGCTCGTCCGGGGCGGCGCTCGTACAACCGCCCGCCGAGACGGCGGAGACGGCCAGCAGACAACCCGCCAGAGCGAGTCTCAGACGCTTCATGCGTCGCTGTCCTTTCGCCGGGCGAAGTGCGGCGGATACGGCCGGGCGTAGAGGTAGAGCGTGACGCCGCAGGCCAGCGCGCCGAGGCCGGTCACCGGCACGGCGATCCCCGCGGTCAGCGCCCAGCCGTCCGGATGCGCAGACGCCATCCGGTCCGCCGCGTCGTCCGCCACGCCCTCGATCGTGCGCCCCACGCCGGGCACCGCGGTCTCGTACTTCAGCTGGGCGACCATGTGGTGCACGCCCGCCTGCGCGGAATGCTCCTGGGCCCCTCCGGCGGTGAGCAGCACGGGCGTCAGCAGGACCGGCACCGACGCCGCGACGAGCTGGACGCTGACCAGGCGCAGCCGGTCGCGCAGGAACACCGAGGTGCCCACGACCGTGAAACCGAACACGGCCGCGACCCCTGCCGCGGCGCCCGACGCCGTCAGAGTGAGCGGGCTCCAGGCTGCCAGGTCGCCGCTCTCGGCGAGCAACTGCTTCTCCAGGACCTCGATGCGGTCCAGCACGGTGGTGGGCTCCTGCGCGCCGTTCGCCGGCTGCGCGCCGCGCAGCATCCCCGCCGCGTACGCGACCCCCGCCTCGCGCAGCACCCGGCTCGAACGGTTGCGGTCCGCCCACGCGATCTTGTCGCCGTAGGCGACGACGAGCCCGGACACCACCCGCAGCTCCTGCTCCTGTCCCTTGCTCAGGGCCCCGGACTGCGCGACCAGGTTCAGGCTCTGGCCGGCCTCGGTCAGATGCGAGCGGTACGTCTCGCCGAGCTCGACGAGCCCGGCGTGCTCCGGGTTCAGCAGCCGTAACTCGGCCTGGGCCTGCGCGAGTCCGAGCGAGGTACGCGCCTGGGCGAGCCCCACCAGCGCCGGTACGGCCCGGTCCCGCAGATGCTCGGAGCGCCGGTGCACGTCGTTGTAGGCGGCGGCGCAGAGCGCCAGGGCGACCAGCGCGAGCGCGGGCAGCACCAGCATCCTGCGCCGCAGGAACGCGGCGGTCGGCCGCCCGGTGCCGGGCGATCGCCCGGTGGCGCGTTTCCACAGGGCAGGCGGGACGCGCTTCGCCTGCCGCCAGGCGCGGCCGCCGTCCCGCCGGACACGACCGCCGAGCCGCAGCAGCGGCGTGCCGCGCGACGGGTCCGTACCGCCTGTCATGCGTGGTCCTCGGCGGCGGGCGGCGTTGCGCTCACGCGACGGGTCCGTGACGCTCGTCATGCGTGGTCCTCCCCGCCCGGCAGGAGCACGTGCCGGGCCCGTCGCACCCAGGCCGGGGAACGGCCCCGGACGTGCCTGACGCCCAGCGGCCGGGTGCCGAACGCCCGGTCCAGCAGCGCCTCCGCCAGCGCCGCGTCCTCCGGCCGGTCGCTGCGCGGCACCTGCTTGGCCAGCCGGCGGTAGCTCGCCGACAGCTCGTCCCGCAACTGCCGTTCCGTCCTTGGGACCTCGACCCCTGCCGGCCCGGCCGCGGCGAGTTCCGCCAGCGGGGCGCTGGCGCCGGCCTCCGTGTGCGCTTCCTCGACCAGTCCGAGCAGCATCGCCAGCAGCTCCGTCCTGATCCGGTCCTGGGCCTGGCCGTCCGTGAGGCCCTCGTCGTTGGTCAGCCGGTGCAGCGCGGCGTAGGCGTCCACGGGCGAGCGCCGGTTCACCTGGATGCGCACGACGGCTGTGCGCGCGGCCGTGCGGTGCCGGGAGTCCGGCGGCACGCTCTCCAGGTAGTCGCACGCCTTCTCCCACTCGTCGTCCGCCAGATGGATACGGGCGAGTCCGAACGCCGCCGCGCCCATCGCGTGGTTGCGCTGGAGCACCGCCTCGTAGAACTTCTTGGCCTGTGCCACGTTCCCCTCCCGGTCCGCCGGGGGCGGCGGCAGCTCAACGTCCCAGCTCCCGGCGGACGGTGTGACGGCCAGCTTCTCGTGGCAGTAGCCGAGCGCGAGCTTGGGCGCGTACTCGCCGGGGATCGCCCGGTACACCGCGTCGAAGCTGCGCCAGGCGTCCGCCGTGCTGCCGGACGCGAGGTCGACAAGGCCCTGGTGCCAGTCGAGCCGCCAGTCGTACCGGGACCGGTCGCCCAGGCGATCCTCGGCCAGGCGCAGTTCCAGCCCCGCCGACGCCAGGTCGCCGAGCTGGAGATGGAGCCGGCAGCGCAGCAGGTGCAGTTCGGGTGAGCGCTCCCACTCGCGGCTGAGCTGCAGCAGACCGGCAGGGTCGTCGTACGACGTGCGCTGCAGCTCCTTCCAGTTGACGTCCTGCACATCAGGCTTGGGCCTGGGCAGCGCCACCGCGGCCTCCACCGGGTCCGGGATCCGCGCGCCGAGGCGGTCCGGCGCGCGGTCGGTCCGCCAGCGCTCCAGCGGCGGCGCCTTGCCGAGCTGGCCGTCGAGTGCGGCGGCCGGCGGGTCGAACAGCGTCGAGGGCTGGTAGGTCTCCTCACCCAGCCGCAGCGACCTCAGTTCGCGCAGCACACCGCGCAGCTGGACGGCCATCTCGTCGGCGGAGGCGTACCGCAGCTCCGGCTTCTCGGCCATCGCCCGCTCCAGCGCCCGGTTCAGCGACTCCTCGCCGATGTCGGCGGACGGCTCGGGGTCCCGGGACAGCAGCTCGCGCAGCACCGCACCGACCGTGTACAGGTCGCCCGCGGTGGTCATCTCGCCCATCGGGCCCGACTTCGGCGGCTTGTGGGTGACCGGCCCCGGCTCGCCCGGCTTGCGCACACCGGCCACGTCGATCAGTTTGATGCCGTCGCGGCAGTGCAGGACGTTCGTCAGCGAAAGGTCGCCGTAGACGAGGCCCTCCTTGTGCAGATGACCGAGCGCGTCCAGGATCAGCAGCCCGTACGCGACGACGAACTCGCGGACGCGCGGCCCGGCGAACGGCGGCCTGCGCTCGGCGATACGGTCCGCGACCCACGACAGCGGCGCCCCGTCGGCGAACTCCATCACGATGAACTCATGCGGCGCCGACGGATGCCGCGCGTAGTTGACCACCCGGATGATGGACGGGTGGTTGAGCCGCACCAGCCTCAGCCGCTCCTGGTGCGCCTGGCGGACGGCGGCCGGATTGTCGGGATCGAGGACGCCCTTGAGCGCGACCGGCCGCTTCTCCAGCAGCAGGTCACGGGCCAGATACACCTGGCCGTGGCTGCCGCGGCCGATCGGCCCCACCACCTCGTACTGCTGGTGCAGCAGGTCGCCCGCCGTGAGCTTGGCGCCGGAGCGGGCGGTCACCAGTGCGTCCGGGGCGCCCACGGTGACGACCGGCAGATCGGTCAGCCCGTCGCCCGGCGGCTCGGCCACGAACTCGGGCGGGCCCGCCGTCCGGCGCAGGATCTCCTCCCTGTTCTCCGCCTCCAGCAGCGCCGCCTCGATGTCGATGGTGATGCGGAACAGGGCGTGCGGCAGGGCGCGGTCGTCGTACGACAGGCCTCCCGGGAGCAGCTGTGCGAGCTTCGTCCGCATCCGGTCGGCCTGCGCGGAGCGGGCTCCGGCGTGCTCGGCCGGCCGGGCGGGGTGCTCGCGTATGCGGCGCTCGCACTCGGCGAGACAGTCCAGCCGGGCCCGCAGCCGGGCGGCGCGGCGGTCCGGCCAGTCGGGCTCCATCACCTCGGCGCGCACCTGGTCGAGCAGGGGCGAGCGACGGTCGCTGAAGACGAGCAGGAGACGGGTCTCCCCGCCGGCGCGGAGGGCCCGTAACAGGTCCATGATCTCGCCGTCGGACGAGGCGCACCGATCGACGGCGAGGAACGCGATGTTCAGCGGCGGGCTCTCGACCGCGATGCGCCGCAGCAGGGACTCGTGCGCGCCCACGCCGGTTCCCTCGGCCTCGGGAACGTCGAGTCCGATACGGTCCGCGGTCTGGCGCGCCAGTTCCTCCACCGTGCGGTTCGTCGCGTCCACCGCGATGTCGATGCTGCCCAGTTGGGGCTCACCGGCCGAGGCGGGCAGCGCCGACGGCGTCGGCGGGCTCTGCTCGCGGTCCGCCAGCGTCAGCACGGACCGGATGGTGTACCGCAGGTCGTGCTCGCCCACCCCGGCGAAAACCGGCTCCACCGGGTCGGTGTCCTGCTCACCGTCCAGCCAGCGCGTCAGCCGTCGCTGCAGTCCCGGCACCCGCCCCGACACCGTCCGGTCCGGCGCGACCGCGACGTCCCGGGACACGGCACGCAGCCCGGTGATCTTCAGCCCGAGCCGTTCCAGCCGCTCCCGCCGCAGATGCCGCAGCACCGTCTCCGTCGGGATCATGTACGCGTGGTCCCGGCGCACTCGCGCCTCCGGCGTGCCGAACTGGTGCACAAGGATGCCGATGACCCGGCGGGAGCGGCTGTGCACGACTCCGCATCCGCTGTAGCCGTGCCGCACCACGTACGGCGAGTCCTGGGTGTCGAGCTGCACCCACTCCGGTGCCGGTGCGGGACCACCGCGCCCCATCAGCCGGGCGTCCAGGTGCTCGCCGCCCGGCAGGTCCTGCGGGTAGCCCGTGAAGTGGACCGGTTCGCCGGGGGCGGGGATCTGCCGGTGCAGCACCGCGACCGGCACCTCGTGCGGAAGCCCGGGACGGTCGTCCAGTTCGAGCAGGGCCACGTCGCCGCCGAAGTCGGGCGTGGGCTCGACGAAGAACTTCGGCACCACCCGGGCACGCACCGGCCCCTCCGCCCCGCCGGACGAAGCGGCGCGCAGCACGTCGACGTACACCGTGTCCAGCCTGGCGCGGACCCCGGCCCGGTCCGGCGGCGAGAGGACCGTGTGCGCACACGTGAGCACCCAGGTACGGGACAGGAGCACTCCCGCGCCGAGCGGGATGCCGTTGCGATCAGGTGTGCGAAGCAGTCGTACCCGCCAACTCTCCTCGTATTCCAATGAGTTGGATGTGCGATACGGATCGCTCATACTGGCCAACGATAACTACGGGAAGCGGGGGGCGCGATGGCTGAGCGTGACGAAACCGCGGTGGCCGGGCTGGCCGAGGTGATCGGCCAGGTCCGCGACGAACTGGAGCGGGCACAGCGCGCCGGGGCCGGCCGCGATCTGCGCTTCAGTGTGGAGAGCGTGCAGCTGGAGTTCGCCGTGCAGGTCAGGCGGGAGGCCACGGGCAGCGGCGGGCTGCGGATCGGCGTGCTGACGGCGGGCGGTGGCGGGACGAAGGGCCACGACCGGACGCACACCATCCAGATCCAGCTCAAACCGCACGGCCCCGACGGCAACCCGAACATCAGCGTGGGCGGCCCCGGGCCGCACGGCGGCATGGGCTAGTCCTGTCCGGCGGCGGTCATGCCGCGGGCGGGTGGCAGGCGGGGAAGGGCGGCACGGCATGGTCCGGGCGGGGGCCGGCGGCTCGGAGCCGTTGCTCACAGGCGGCTCAGCGAGGCCGCCGCGAACAGCACGTCCCGGATCGCGTCCCGGTCCCCGTCCTGGCCCGCCGCAGCCTCTTCCGGCGAGATGTGCCCGGCGGCGAGTCGGCAGAACTCGACGCCGTCCAGCGCCACTTGGGCCACCACCTGGTCGGCGGCGCCGATGGCCGCCGGTGAGTCCAGGGCGATGTACCAGTTGCCCCCGCCCGCCCCCTCGACCTCCAGATGCAGCGAACGCCCCGGCGCTCCGGCCGGCACCGGATGGCGTGGGGGTCCGGCGAGACCCGCGGCGCGCCGTTCGGCGAGCGCGGCGGGCAGCAGGCGTGCGGCCAGGTCGATCATCCTGTTGAGATGCGCGTCGCTCGGCGGTGCATAGGGATAGTCGACCGCGTCGGCGATGTCGTCGGCGTGGAGCCAGCACTCGAATGCCCGGTCGAGGAGCGCGTCGGGCAGGGGCAGGGCGAACGCCCCGTACGAGACGGACAGTTCGGCGACGCCGCGGCCGGCGAACGACACGGTGCGGATGAGGGTGTGGCTCTGGTCGCGCCAGGGCGCGCGGACCGTACGGGTGGGCGGCAGGTCGGCGGTGCTCCAGAACGCCTCGGTCCGCTCCGTCGGCGGGATCGGCGCGCCCTTGCCCAGCGGGTCGTCGAGCCCGAGCGCGCCGGAAACCAGGCCGTCCACGCTCATCAGATGCCCGATGACCCCCGCGACGGTCGTACGGCGGTCGACCTGCCGGCCGCCCTCGAACCACTTCAGGCGCACGGGCGCGTGCCACTCGGACTCGCCGATGTCGCCCAGCAGCGCGTCGAGCCGGGCGGTCTCGGCGTCGTACGGGTCGGCCCAGTCGGGCACGGGGATGCGGGCGGGCCTGCGGCCGAGGCAGCTCTCCAGCACCCGGAAGCGCAGCATCGGATCGAGGTCGAGATCCCGGTCGGAGTGCAGCAGGCCGACGGCGTCGCGCAGCCGAAGGGCCTCCTCGGCACAGGGGGCGCACTCGCCGAGATGCTCCTCGACGGCGGCGGTCTCCTCCGCGGAGCAGGCGGACAGGGCCCAGGCGCCGAGCAAGGACTTGAGCACGCAGTGAGACACCCGCCCCAGCAGCTCACCCCCGTCGGCGGCTGGGGGTCCCGCGTTTCGCGCCTGCGTTTCCGGGCGGTCGCCTCGGTCCTCGCGGTCGTCGCCGTGGATGCCGCGTCCGTCACCGGGGCGCACCACCGGGGCGTCGCCCGCGATGTCCGGGATGTCCGGGCCTCCCCGGCCTTCGGGACCTCCCCGGCCTTCCGGGCCGTCCGCGCCGGTCGTCTCGCCCGTCCCAGCAGTTTCCGGCCGCGTCCCGGCGGGAGCGGGGTCGTCCGGTCCGGCTCCCGAAGGGGCCGCAGGATCGGCGGGCCGTGGCGTGCCCGTGCCGTCGAAGGGCTCCGGGCGGCGCGTCCCGGGCGCGGGCGGGCGGTACGCGTCCGGCGACAGGTCGTCCGCGGCAGGCCTCGGGGACGGTATGCGCAAAACGCCCGGCACCTCGTCCCCTCCCCGGCCCCGCTCGCGTCCGTCGTCGCCGTCGTCGCCGTCGTCGCCGTGATCGCCGTCATCGAGGGGGCGGTTCACAGTGCGCGTCCGTATCCAGGCGGCAAGGACCCCTCCAGCGGGCGCGTGTGCGCCGTGGACAGCAGTTGCAGGCCCAGTCGCAGCCTGCGCCGTGCCTCGTCCGCCGTCACCCCGAGGTCGGCCGCGGTCTGCCGGTAGTCCCGGCGCTGGAAATACGCAAGTTCCAGCGCAGCCCGCAGCGGCGCGGGCATCGACGTCACGATGTAGTCGGCGCGGGCCGCGACCGCCGCGCGCCGCACCTTCTGCTCAAGCTCCTCCGCGGTGCCCTCGCGGCCCCGGGCCAGGGCCGCGGCCTCGCTCTGGCGCAGCCGGTGCACGGCCTGGCTGTTGGTGAGCCGCGCCACCCAGGAACGCATCGAGCCCTGCTTGGGGTCGTAGGCGTCCGGATTCTCCCAGATGTAACCGAAGACCTCACGGGTGACCTGGTCGGCCGCTTCCTCGTCGTCCAGCACCCGGTGCGCCTGGCTGTGCACGAGCGCGGCGAAGCGGTCGTACAGCTCACCGAGCGCCGCGGCCTCGCCCCGCGCCAGCCGCTGCTGCATCTTGCGGTCCCAGCGCGGTGGTGCGTCCTTCGCCATGCGGCCCCCAGCCCTGTCGCCCTCACAGTCCCCGTGCCTCATCCGAATGTAGTGCGCCGAATGACGTATGCACTCCCCTTTGCGGTAAGTACGCCACCCGGCGTGGCCCGGGATGGTAGGAGCCCGGCGGCACGGACAGGGAACACCGGGCGGAGTGCGGAACTCCGCGTGACGTCCGTCGCGTTTCAGGGAGGGACGGTAGGGCAGTGGCCAGTGGAAGGACGGCTTCCGGTCTCCGGGCCGGCCGGTTCGAGGAGAGGTCCGTACGTGATGATGCTCAAGGTGGCCGAGACCCGGCAGGGCGCGTGGACCGTGCTGCACGTGTGCGGCGAGCTCGATCTGGTGTCCTCGCCGGTGGTCCGCCAGCGGGTGCACGACGCGGTCGCGGCGGGGGACCGGGATGTGGTGCTCGACCTCTCCGAGGTGTTCTTCTGCGACTCTAGCGGCGTGGGCGTGCTCGTCGCCGCGCGCCGGCTGATGCGTTCCTGCCAGGGCAGGCTGCGCCTGATACTGCCCGCGCGCGGGGCGGAGGAGGGCTCGCACGTCAACAGGGTGCTGAGTGCGCTCGGCGTGCGCCGCCTCTTCGCGGTGTACGCGGACGCGGTCTCGGCGACGGACGACGATGCCCAGCCGCTCTCCGCCTGACGCGGCGCAACCCGCCCCGGCCCCGTCGCGTCACCGGGACGTCTTCTGCATGTCGCCGCCGGGCAATTCACCGGGTGCGTACACGCGTCACCGCCTGTGGCCTTACGCTCCCTCGCATGGACAGCGCAGAGTACGAGCGGAAGATCGCTTCCCGCTTCGCCGCTTTCGATCAGGACGGCAACGGCTCCATCGACCGCGAGGACTTCAGCAAGGCCGCGGCGTCGGTCCTCGCCGAGTTCTCCGTGGCGGCCCGGTCGGACAGAGGCCAGGCTCTCTACCACGGCGCCGAGGCGTTCTGGCAGGGCATGGCGGGGATCGCCGACGTGGACGGCGACCAGCGGGTCAGCCGCGAGGAGTTCGTGACCGGCGCGGCGAAGAGGCTGCGCGACAACCCCCAGCGATTCGGTGAGATCGCCCGCCCCTTCCTGCACGCCGTCGTGGCGGTCGCCGACGAGGACGGCGCGGGCGTCACGCCGGCGGCGGCCGAGCGCGTGCTGCGCGCCCTCGGTGCGGACGCGCAGGCGGCGGCGCAGGCAGCGGCGGCGCTGGACACGGACGGCGACGGCAGGATCTCCGAGGAGGAGATCCTGACGGCGTTCGCCGCGTACTGCGTCACGCCCGAGCAGCCCGAGTAGATGACCGATTCCAAGGGGATCAGTTGGGCCCCGTCCCGGCGGATCATGTGACCCCTGCCGTGGTGGCGGACCCGTGCCGAGCATCAGCACGGGCCCGCCACACGCTGCTGCGGGGGCGATGCGGCTGTCTCTCGTCGCCGGGCCGCCGCGGCTCCTCTACGGCGACTTCCCCGACCGCGATGCCATGATGGGGATCGCCGGGCAGAAACTCCAACGGCCCTCGCCTTCCTGCCCGTAGGCGACGGCTGAATCCGTCCCGCCGGACCGAGGACGCCGACGATGTCCTCCGGCTGGAGGAGGCGTTGCGCATCCAACACGGCACCGGCGCTCCCGCACCCGGACCGCCCCCTCACCCGTACCGCCCCCTCACCCGTACCGCTCCCTCAGCCGTACCGCTCCCTCAGCCGGTACTTGAGCACCTTCCGCAGTGCCTCATTCCTCGGCAGCGCGTCCACCACCTCCAGTTGTTCGGGCAGTTTGTGCACCGCCAGGCCCGCCGTGCGCAGGTGCGCGCACACGTCCTCCAGCGTGGGGTCCTCCGTGCCGGGCGACCGTTCGACCACCGCGCAGACGCGCTCGCCGCGTTCGGTGTCCGGCAGTCCGATCACCGCTGCGTCACCGACAGCCGGATGCGTGTGCAGCAGGTTCTCGATCTCCTTGGCCGAGATGTTCTCGCCCTTGCGGATGATCACGTCCTTGAGCCGGCCCGTGAGGACCAGGTGGCCGCTGTCGGTGACGTGGCCGAGGTCTCCCGTCCGCAGGAAGCCCTCGGCGTCGAACGGGCTCTCCGAGGCGCCCAGGTAGCCCTGGCAGACGGCCTCGCCGCGCAGCCGGATCTCGCCGTCGACGATGCGTATCTCCATGCCGGCGGGCGGCCGGCCCTCGGTGCCGGCGAGGTTCTCCGGGGTGTCGTCGGGCGAGCCCATGGTGATCATCGGGACCTCGGTCATGCCGTAGCCGTGGGTGAGGGTGCAGCCCATCTCGCGGACGACCGCGTGGTGGAGTTCGGGCGGTTTGGGCGCGCCGCCGCCGGCGAGCAGCCGCAGTGTCGGGATCAGCTTCTCGCCGGGCCGCTTGCGCTGTTCGGCGAGGAACATCGCGTAGAAGGCCGTGGAGCCGCCGGCCGTCGTGACGCCGTGCCTGCGGTACTCCGCCAGCGCGCCCGGCAGCGCGAACTGCTCGAAGAGGACCGCCGGGAACCCGTACAGCAGCAGCATCACCAGGTAGTCGGGGCCGCCGATGTGCGCGAAGGGGAAGGCGATCGAGCCGACGTCGTCGGCCGTCAGGTGCAGCGCGTGGGCGAGGCAGGAGCCGCCCGCGATCAGGGAGCGGTCCGTGTGCAGGACGCCCTTGGGGTCGGACGTGGTGCCGGAGGTCCAGTAGATCCAGCGCACCTCCGTGCCGGAGGAGGGCGGTGCGGGCAGTACGGCCGGGTCGCCGTCGGGAAGTGACGCGTACGCCTCGAAGACGCCGCGCGCCCCGAGCCGCCGCGCCATCGCGGTGTGGTCGAAGCCCCGCCACTCGCCTGGCACGCCGAAGAACGCGGCCTTCGACTCGCGCAGCGCGAAGCCGGTCTCGCGGTCCCGGTAGAAGGGGATCACGGGGGACTGCACGGCGCCGAGCCGGGCCAGGGCGACAGTGAGCAGGACGGTCTCGATGCGGGTGGGCAGCTGCCAGGCGACGACCGTGCCGGGCCGCACGCCCATGGCGTACAGCCCGGCCGCGACCCGTTCGGCCCGGTCCCTCAGCCCGCCGAAGGTGAGGATGCGGTCCTCCTGGAGGAGGACGGGGCGGCCCGGGGTGAGCGTGGCGCGCCGGTCGACGAGCTCCCACAGGGCGCGCGACGCGCCGAGTGCGTATGCGGTCTCGTCCATCACCGGACCTCCGTAGCTGACGGCTAGTCAGATCCCGCGGAGAGCGTAGGGCCACGCGCCTTGTCGGTCCAGGGGTGCGGGTCTAGCCTGATAGCTGATGAACCGTCAGAAACGCGAAGCCCGTCCGCAGCGGAGGCCTCGATGGAACAGGAACTGCCCCGGATCGTGAGCGTCGACGACCATGTGATCGAGCCCGCGCACCTCTTCGAGACCTGGCTGCCGGCGACGTACCGCGACCGCGGTCCCAAGCCGCTGACCGCGGGCATCGGCGAGCTCGCCTACGTCGGCGGCAAGTACCGCATCACGATGGACCCGGACGGGCCGCCGGCCGACTGGTGGATCTACGAGGACCTGAAGTTCCCGTACAAGCGCAACATCGCCGCCGTCGGCTTCGACCGCGACGACATGACGCTGGAGGGGATCACGCGCGAGGAGATGCGCCCCGGCTGCTGGGACCCCAGGGAACGGCTCAAGGACATGGACCTCAACCATGTCGAGGCGTCCCTGTGCTTTCCCACCTTCCCCCGCTTCTGCGGGCAGACCTTCGCCGAGGCCCACGACAAGGAGGTCGCCCTCGCCTGCGTGCGCGCCTACAACGACTGGATGGTCGAGGAGTGGTGCGGCGACAGCGGCGGCCGGCTCGTCCCGCTGTGCATCGTCCCGCTGTGGGACATCGGCCTCGCGGTGGCGGAGATCGAGCGGAACGCCGCCCGGGGCGTGAAGGCCGTGACCTTCTCCGAGATCCCGAGCCACCTCGGTCTCCCGTCCATCCACTCCGGGTACTGGGATCCCTTCTTCGCGGTCTGCCAGGAGACCGGCACGGTCGTCAACATGCACATCGGGTCCAGCTCCCAGATGCCGGCCGCGTCCCCGGACGCCCCACCCGCCGTCCAGGCGGCCCTGAGCTTCAACAACGCCATGGCCTCGATGACGGACTTCCTCTTCAGCGGGGTGCTGGTGAAGTTCCCGGCACTGAAGCTCGCCTACAGCGAGGGCCAGATGGGCTGGATCCCGTACGCCCTCGAACGCGCCGACGACGTGTGGGAGGAGCACCGGGCCTGGGGCGGCGTACGCGACCTGATCCCCGAGCCGCCCTCCACCTACTACTACCGGCAGATCTTCTGCTGCTTCTTCCGCGACAAGCACGGCATCGCCTCACTCGATGTCGTCGGCCGCGACAACGCCACCTTCGAGACCGACTACCCGCACGTCGACTCGACCTTTCCGCACACCAAGGAGGTCGCGCTCGACCATGTGAAGGACCTCGACGACGAGACCGTGTACAAGCTCATGCGCGGCAACGCGATCCGCATGCTCGGGCTGGACCTTCTCTGATGGACCTGACCTGCACGCCCGAGGAGGAGGACTTCCGGGCCCGGCTGCGCGCCTGGCTCGCCGTGGCCCTCCCCAAGCTGCCGACGAAGCCGCCGCCGGACGACTGGCCCGCCCGGCGCGCGTACGACACCGCCTGGCAGCGGGCGCTGTACGACGCCGGATACGGCGGCGTGCACATGGACGCCCCACCGGCCCTGCGCCTGGCCTTCCTCGAAGAGACGGAGATCGCCGGCGCCCCCTACGTCGGCGCGAACTTCGTCGGACTGCTGCACGCCGGGCCCACGATCGCCGCCGAGGGCAACCCCGAGCAGCGGGAGCGCTGGCTGACGCCCATCCTGCGCGGCGACGAGATCTGGTGCCAGGGCTTCAGCGAACCCGACGCCGGCTCCGACCTCGCCGGCCTGCGCACCCGCGCCGTCCGCGACGGCGACCACTACGTCGTGACCGGCTCCAAGGTCTGGACCTCGCACGCGGAGGTCGCCGACTGGTGCGAACTCCTCGTCCGCACCCGCCCCGACGCCCCGGGACACCGGGGGATCACCTGGCTCGCGATGCCCATGGACGCCCCCGGCGTCACCGTGCGGCCGCTGCGCACCCTGGCGGGATCGGCCGAGTTCGCCGAGGTCTTCCTCGACGAGGTACGGGTGCCGGCCGCCAACCGGGTGGGCGAGGAGAACGACGGCTGGCGCGTCACCATGGTCACGCTCTCCTTCGAGCGCGGCACCGCCTTCGCCGGGGAGGTCGTCGCCTGCCGCCGCACCCTGGCCGAACTGGCCCGCGCCGCCCGGGACACCGGCCGCTGGAACGACGCCGTGCTGCGGCGCAGGCTCGGCAGGCTGCACGCCGAGTTCGCCGCGCTGTGGCGGCTCGTCCAGTGGAACGTGAGCGAGGCGTCCGCCACCGGCGGCGTCCCCGGAACCGGCGGCTCGGTCTTCAAACTCCGCTACTCGCACGCCCGTCAGGAGCTGTACGACACCGCCGCCGACGTCCTCGGCCCCGATGCGCTCGACCTCGGCAGCGACTGGACGCCGGACCGGCTCTCCTCGCTCGCGTACACGATCGCCGCCGGCACCTCCCAGATCCAGCGGAACATCGTCGCCGAGCGGATACTCGGCCTGCCGAAGGGGCGTTGATGGACTTCCGGCTCACCGACGACCAGCGCGCCCTGCGGGCGGGCGTGCGCGCCCTGCTCACGGCCCGGTTCGGACGCGAGGCGCTGCGCGCCGCCGTGGCCGAGCCCCGGCTCGACCGGGCGCTGTGGCGGGAGCTGGGCGCGGCCGGGTTCTTCTCACTCCGGCTGCCGGAGGACGAGGGAGGGGCCGGACTCGGCCTGCCCGAGGCTGTCCTCGTCTTCGAGGAGGCCGGACGTGTGCTGCTGCCGGGGCCGCTGGTCGCCACCCATCTCGCGGCGGGCACGGTCCCCGGCGCCGCCACCGGCGAGAGCGTCGTCACCGCGTCCGACGGCGCGCTCGTGCCCTGGATGGACGCCGCCGACGCCGTACTCGGCGGGCTCACCGACCCCGTGCCCGTACGGTCCCTCGACCCGCTGACCCCGCTGCACCGGGACACCGGCGGGAGCGCCGGAACGCCCGACCCCGTCGCCGTGCTGCTCACCGCGGCCGAACAACTCGGCACGGCGGCCCGGACGACGGACATGGCCGTGCGGTACGCCCGCGAGCGCCTCCAGTTCGGGCGGCCCATCGGCTCCTTCCAGGCCGTGGCGCACCTGTGCGCCGACATGCTCGTGCGCACCGAACCGGCGCGCGCGGCCGTCTACGCCGCAGCTGTCACCGCAGACCCCGCCGAGATCGCCGGAGCCAAACTCCTCGCCGACGAGGCGGCCGTGCGAGGGGCCCGGGACTGCCTCCAGGTGTTCGGCGGAACCGGGTTCACCTGGGAGGCGGACGTCCATCTCCACCTCAAACGAGCCTGGTTGCGGGCCGCGATGTGGCTGACGGCGGCGGATGCGGAGGAGCTCCAGGCCCAGGCGTTGGCCTCAGCACGATGAAGCGTCACCGAGCGTTGATACCGGGTTGTGTCCTTGGGCCGACTCGTCACGGCCCGGAGTCGCCATGTCGCTCCGGTACGCTCCGTGAGATGCAAGTCGCTGCGAGGACGAGGCGTCACGGCGCGGCCGGTACGGCTGGGCCGGGCCTGTCGATGCGCGCTGATCGGCCGGTGCGGGCCCGCTCTGCGAGCCTGTGTTCGACTCCCCGCGAGGTGCGTCGCACAGTATGCACCATGGGTACTCCGTCACGCTGGAATATGCCCGAAGCGCTTGTTGCGGTGACTGTACGTCAACCATGCTGTCCTGCAAGGAAATCACGTTCCGTGATGACTGTGAGGCGCAAGGCGATGTGTCCGCCGGTTCGGATGGTGTGAGCGGTGCAGGTGCTTCAGGTGCAGTTGGAGGTCGGACCCGACCCCGCGGAGGTGGGGCGGGCGCGCAGATGGGCGCGCTCGCGCCTGACGGGATCAGGGCTCGGTGACGACGAGCCGTTGGCCGAGACGCTGATCCTGCTGATCTCGGAGCTCGTCACCAATGCCGTGGTGCACACCGGGTGTCCGGCGGTGCTGCGGATGCTCTTCGGCGCGGGTCCGGCGGAGTCCGGGACCGTGCGGGTCGAGGTCGCGGATGCCAGCGCCTGCCCGCCCCGCCCCCGGCGCGCGGAGGGCGACGACACAGGCGGCCGCGGGCTCGAACTGGTCGACGGGCTCGCGGACCGCTGGGGCTGGACGCCGGAAGGGGCGGGCAAGTCCATCTGGTGCGAGGTGGACCGCTGCTCCGGTCCCGTAACGTCGGCTCCGCACGCGGGCCCGCCGGTGTGCGAGGCGGGGGCGTACGTGATCGATGCGTGCGGCACCCTGCGCGCGACGGCGCGCGGGGCCTGACGCCCGGCGCCTCAAGGACGCCCGGCGCCTACAGGACCGCCACCGGAGCGACGGGCGTGCCAGTGCCGCCGACGAACGGCTCCGGCATGGCGCACAGCAGGAAGGCGTACCGCCCCTCCTCGCCGCAGGCCGTGGACAGCTCCTCCAGGTTCCAGTTCTGGCCCTGGAGCATGCCCATCTCCACGAGGTCCAGCGCGTGCACGGGCAGCCAGAGGTTCTCGGTCTCCGGCGGGAAGATCTCGAAGGTGAGGGTGTCGTTCGCGACGGCCGCGACGTCGCGTGCGTGGAACCACTCGGGCGTGCGGACGGACAGGCCGGGTGAGGGATAGCCGTAGCCGTGCCGGTCCCCGCCCAGGAGGAGCCGCATCTGCCCCGTCCGTACGAGGACGATGTCACCGGCCCGGACGGTGACCGCGCCGAACTCGGCCGCCTCGTCCAGGTCCTCGGGGGTGACGGTGTGGTCCCCGGGCAGCCGGTCCACGCCCTTCGCGCGGGCCACGTCCAGCAGGACGCCGCGCGAGACGACGGGCGGGAGCGTGTCGATGCCGCTGAAGCGGGCGCGGCCGTGCGGGGTGATCGAGTCGGCGGGGCGGCCGTTGTAGAGCAGGCCCGAGTGCGAGGCGTGGCTGAGCGCGTCCCAGTGCGTCGCGGCCTGGAGCCCCATCGTCACGATGTCGTCGCTGGTGGCGACGGTGCCGGGGCCGAAGAGCTCCTGGTTGATCTGCACCATGGTGTGCAGGGGGTTGACGCGGCCCGGGATGACGCCGGTCTGGACGCCGTCCTGGTGGAGCGGGAGTGCGAGAGGGATGCGCAGGCCGCGTGTGACCGTGGCGGCGGCGTCCCGCACGGCCTCGTGCGTGACGAGGTTCAGGGTCCCGATCTCGTCGTCCGCGCCCCAGCGCCCCCAGTTGTTGACGCGTGCGGCGATGGCCTGGAACTCGGCCGGCAGGGACATGGTGCCTCCTGGGGCTTGTGCTCGGCGGTCCGGCGGGCCCTAAAATCTAACGGTCCGTCAGAAACCGCGGGAAGGGGCCGGCGTGGGGAACTTCTTGGCAGGCAAGGTGGTCGCGGTCACCGGCGCGGGACGTGGCATAGGCCGGGCCGTCGCGCTCGCCGCCGCGGCCGAGGGCGCGAGCGTGGTCGTCAACGACTACGGAGTCTCCGTCGCGGGCGGCGAGCCGACGAGCGAGATCGCGGCGGGCGTCGCCAAGGAGATCGCGGCGGCGGGCGGCGACGCGGTCGCCGTCGCCGACGACATCTCCACGATGGCGGGCGGCCGGCGCGTCGTCGACGTCGCGCTCGACCGGTACGGGCGGCTCGACGGGGCCGTGTGCGTGGCCGGGATCCTGCGCGAGCGGATGCTGTTCAACATGACCGAGGAGGAGTGGGATCCGGTCGTCGCCACCCATCTCAAGGGCACCTTCACCGTCTTCCGGGCGGCGTCCGCCGTGATGCGTGGGCAGGGCACGGGCGCTCTGATCGGTTTCACCAGCGGCAACCACCAGGGGTCGGTGTCGCAGGCCAATTACGCGGCGGCCAAGGGCGGTGTCATCTCCCTGGTCCGCAGCGCGGCGCTCGGCCTCCACAAGTACGGCGTCACGGCGAACGCGGTCGCCCCCGTCGCCCGCACCCGCATGTCGGCGAACGTCCCCATGGAACTCTCCGAGATCGGCGAGCCGGAGGACGTGGCCGCCCTGGTGGTCTACCTGCTCTCGGACGCGGCGCGCGAGGAGGGCATCACGGGCCAGGTGTACACGGTGGCCGGTCCCAAGATCGCGGTCTGGGCCCAGCCGCGGGAACTCCGCGCGGCCTACGCCGAGGGCGGCGCCTGGACCCCCTCCCGTATCGCGGCGGCCCTCCCGGGAACGGTGGGCACGGACCCGATGCCGATGCTGTCGCGTCTCCAGGACATGTCCGCAGCGGCGGCGCGCGGCGCCCGCCCGAACGCGTGAGACGCAAAGGAGCCGGCATGGACGACGTCTCGGCCGAGTCCTTCGGGGAGTCCTTCGGTGAGTGCTTCGGGGAGCGTGACGCCGCTTTCCGGGACGAGGCCCGGGCCTGGCTGCGGGCCCATCCGCCCGGCGGGCACACGCCCCGGTCGTGGGAGCGCGAACTCGGACGCGGCGGGTGGATCGGGATCGGGTGGAGGACCACCGAGTACGGGAGCCGTACCGCCGCCACACTCGACCAGCAGGTCGTCTGGGCGGAGGAGTACGCCCGCGCCCATGCACCGGCCCGGCTGGGCCACATCGGCGAGCACCTGCTCGCCCCCACCCTCCTCGCCCACGGCAGCCGGACCCAGCAGGACCGCTACCTGCCGGGGATCGCCCGCGGCGAGGAGGTGTGGTGCCAGGGCTACAGCGAGCCCGGCGCCGGCTCTGACCTCGCCGGGGTCAGGACCGCCGCCGTACGCGAGAGCGACGGCTCCTACCGCGTCACCGGGCAGAAGATCTGGACCTCGCACGCCCGCGACGCCGACCACTGCTTCGTCCTCGCCCGCACCGACCCCGGCTCGCGCCGCCACCACGGACTGTCCTTCCTGCTCGTCCCCATGGACCAGCCCGGGCGCATCGAGGTCAGGCCCATCCGGCAGCTGACCGGGACCGCGGAGTTCAACGAGGTCTTCTTCGACGGTGCCCACGCCCGGGAGACCGTCGGCGGGGAAGGCGCCGGCTGGCGCGTCGCCATGGGCCTGCTCGCCCTGGAGCGCGGCGCGTCCACCCTCGCCCAGCAGATCGGCTTCGCCCAGGAGTTGCGGGACGTCGTGCGCGACGCCGTGGACAGCGGGGCCGTCGACCGCGACCCGGTCCTCAGGCACCGTCTCGTACGGCAGTGGGCCGAGCTGCACACCCTGCGCTGGAACGCCCTGCGCACCCTCGGCGGGGCGTCGCACAACGCCGCCTGTGACGCCGCCGGTGACGCGAGCGTAGCCAAGCTCCTGTGGGCCCGCTGGCACCAGCGACTCGGTGAACTCGCCCTCGCCGTGCGCGGGGCGGCCGCCACCGCCGGGCCGGGGCCGTGGACCCCGGAGGCATACGGCATCGACGACACCCAGCGGCTGTTCCTCTTCACCCGCGCCGACACCGTCTACGGCGGCTCGGACGAGATCCAGCGCACCGTCATCGCCGAGCGCGTGCTCGGCCTGCCCAAGGAGCCGAGGCCATGAGAGGCGTCGTGTTCGACGGAGCCCGGGCCCAGGTCGTCGACGACCTGGAGATCCGCGCTCCCGGCCCCGGCGAGGTGCTGGTCGCGATCGCCGCCGCCGGGCTGTGCCACAGCGATCTGTCGGTGATCGACGGAACGATCCCCTTCCCGCCCCCGGTCGTCCTCGGCCACGAAGGCGCGGGCGTCGTCGAGGCGGTCGGCCCCGGCGTCGGACACGTCGCGCCCGGCGACCACGTCTGCCTGTCCACCCTGGCGAACTGCGGGGCGTGCGCCGACTGCGACCGGGGACGCCCGACCATGTGCCGCCGCGCGATAGGCCGCCCTGGGCGGCCCTTCTCGCGTGGCGGCTCACCCGTGTTCCAGTTCGCCGCCAACTCCGCCTTCGCCGAGCGCACGATCGTCAAGGCCGTCCAGGCCGTGCGGATTCCCGCCGACATCCCCCTCACCTCCGCCGCGCTCATCGGCTGTGCGGTGCTCACGGGCGTCGGCGCCGTGGTGAACCGGGCGCGGACCGGGTGCGGGGACACCGTCGTCGTGATCGGCACCGGCGGCGTCGGGCTCAACGTCGTCCAGGGCGCCCGGATCGCGGGCGCGTCCGCGATCGTCGCCGTCGACGCGAACCCGGCGAAGGAGGCCATGGCACGGCGGTTCGGCGCGACGGACTTCCTCACCTCGGCGGCACCCGTACGGGACATCCTGCCGACCGGGGCCGACCACGTCTTCGAGTGCGTCGGGCGCCCGGCGCTGATCCGGCAGGCGATCGAGCTCCTCGACCGGCGCGGTCAGGCGGTCCTGCTGGGCATGACCTCACCCGCGGCGGAGGCCACGTTCCTGCCCGCGTCGCTGTTCCTGGACAAGTCCGTCCTCGGCTGCCGGTACGGATCGTCCCGGCCGCAGCACGACATCGCGCTCTACGCCGAGCTGTACCGCCGGGGCGAGCTGCTCCTCGACGAACTCGTCACCGAGACCTACCCGATCGAGGACTTCGCGAAGGCGGCGGACGACGCGCACCACGGGCGGGTGGCCCGGGGGGTGCTCACCTTCTGAGCCGGGGCGTACCTCCGGCGGCGCGTCGCCGGTCAGCCGCCGTCCCCCGTCCTCGCGCGGAACGTGCGGCGGTAGACCGTCGGGGGCACCCCCAGCGCCGACTGCAGATGCTGGCGCATCGACTGGGCCGTGCCGAAACCCGCGTCCTTCGCCACCTGGTCGACCGTCAGCTCGGTGGACTCCAGCAGGTGCCGGGCCCGTTCCACGCGCTGCTGGGTGAGCCACTGGCCGGGGCTGACGCCGACCTCCTCCCGGAAGCGCCGGGTGAAGGTCCGTACGGACATTGATTCCTGCTCCGCCATGTCGCGCAGCTGGATCGGCTCGTGCAGGCGGCCGAGCGCCCAGGCCCGGGCCGAGGTCGTGGTCGCCAGCTGCGGTTCGGGGATGGGGCGGTGGATGTACTGGGCCTGGCCGCCGTCCCGGTGCGGCGGGACCACCGTGCGGCGCGCGACCTCGTTGGCGACGGCCGTGCCGTGGTCGCGGCGCACGATGTGCAGGCACAGGTCGATACCGGCCGCGACACCCGCCGATGTGAGCACGTCCCCGTCGTCGATGAACAGGACGTCCGCGTCGACCCGTACGGACGGGAACAGACGCTGGAAGTGCTCGGCCGACGACCAGTGCGTGGTGGCGGTCCGGCCGTCGAGGTAGCCGGCGGCGGCCAGGACGTAGCCGCCGGTGCAGATGGAGACCATGCGGGTGCCGGGCCGGATGTGGGCCAGGGCAGCGGCCAGGTCCTCGGTGAGGCGGCCCTCCTCGTAGACGGGGCCGAGCTCGTACGACGCCGGGACGACGACCGTGTCGGCGGTGGCCAGCGCCTCGGGGCCGTGCTCGACGTCGACGGCGAAGTCGGCGTCCGTCCTGACCGGGCCCGGCGCGAGGGCACAGGTGACGATCTCGTACAGGTGGCGGCCCTCGGCGTCCTTGGCGCGGCCGAAGATGCGGTGCGGGATGCCCAGCTCGAAGGGAAGCAGCCCGGTGAGCGCCAGGACCACCACCCGATGCCTTGTCGGCTCACGCGTCATGGTCATGGCCCGATCCTAGCGAATGCTGTCCCTCGGGCCACTCGTTGCGGTGGGAACGAACGTCCAGGCTGGGTGACGTGACCCAGACAACCGCGCCGCACACCGGTTCCCGGCAGCCCCTTCGCCGTCCTCCCCGTATCCACCGTGCGTGGTTCGTCGCCGCCGTCACCTTTGTGACGATCATCGGCGCCGCCGCCTTCGCCTCCCTGCCGGGCCTGCTGATCGAGCCGTTGCACAAGGGGTTCGACTGGTCGCGCGGCACGATCGGGTTCGCCGTCTCGGTGAACCTCGCGCTGTACGGGCTCACCGCGCCGTTCGCCGCGGCGCTGATGGACCGGTTCGGCATCCGCCGGGTCGTCGCGGTCGCCCTCTCCGTGATCGCGGTCGGCTCCGTCCTCACGGTGTGGATGACCCAGCCGTGGCAACTGGTCCTGTACTGGGGCGTCCTCGTCGGCCTCGGCTCCGGCTCGATGGCGCTCGCCTTCGCCGCGACGGTCACCAACCGCTGGTTCGTCCGGCGCCGGGGGCTGGTCACCGGCATCCTCACGGCGGCCGGCGCGTCCGGACAGCTGGTCTTCCTGCCCCTGCTGTCCTGGCTGGTGGAGCACCACGGCTGGCGCCCCGCCGCGGTCACCGTCGCTCTCGCGGCGCTCGCCGTCGTCCCCTTCGTATGGCTGCTGCTGCGCGACCACCCGGCGGACGTGGGTCTCGCTGCGTACGGCGCGGAGGGCTTCACGCCCAAGCCCGACCCGGTGCCGGGCGCGGCCCGCCGCGCGCTCACCGTCCTGTTCAAGGCGGCCAGGACCGGCCCGTTCTGGCTGCTCGCCGGAACCTTCGCGATCTGCGGGGCCTCGACGAACGGCCTGGTCAAGACCCACTTCGTACCCGCGGCGCACGACCACGGCATGCCGATCACGGCGGCCGCGTCGCTCCTCGCCGTCATCGGCGTCTTCGACGTCGTCGGCACGATCGCGTCCGGCTGGTTCACTGACCGCTTCGAGGCGCGCCGGCTGCTCGCCGTCTACTACACGCTGCGCGGGGTCTCGCTGCTGTTCCTGCCGATGCTGCTGGCGCCTTCCGTCCACCCGCCGATGATCTTCTTCATCGTCTTCTACGGCCTGGACTGGGTGGCCACGGTCCCGCCGACGATCGCGCTGTGCCGCGAGCACTACGGCGAGGACAGTGCGATCGTCTTCGGCTGGGTCCTCGCCTCCCACCAGGTGGGCGCCGCGGTGGTGGCGTTCGCCGGGGGTGTGGCACGCGACGTGTTCGGCTCGTACAACGTGGTCTGGTACGCCTCGGGGGCGCTGTGCGCGGCGGCGGCGCTGATGGCCCTCGTCATCCGCCGGAAGCCGCTGCCGAAGGTCGCGCCGGCGGTGGGGTAGGAATCCTGTTGCCGCGGGCCCGGTGCCCGCGGCGATACCGCATGTCTCGTTGCCGCGGGCATGATCGCGCTCGCGGTGATCGCGCAACGGCGGGTCAGGGCCCGTGCCGGGGTGCCATACGGCCCCGAGGCGAGCGGCCCGGTGCCACGTGTCCGCGAAGCGGGCGGCTCGCTCCTGCGGCCCAATGCCACCGCTGTCGTGGCCGTGTTGCTGTGCGCCGCCGCCGGGGCCGCCTCCGCTGGGCTGCACAGCGCTGATCTGCGGCGGGGCACCCGTGAGCAGATACGCGGAGGTCCTCGTGCCGGCGCTGAACGCGGACGAGGTGATGGAGCCGCTGACCCGCGACGACGACGGCTCGGACCCGGCACGCACCTGGCGCGGCCGCTTCACCGAGGTCCGCCTCGACTCGGGCCGTCCGCTGCTCGGCCACGCCTGGGCCATGGAGTTCGAGAGGGTGCGGCCCCGCTCCGGGCTGCTGAGGCACCTGGAGTCGCTGCCCTGGCCTTTCCCGGAGAGCGTCCAGGTGCTGATCCACGACGAGGACGACGAGTGCTTCGGCCTGTGGATGATGCACGACGGCAAGCTGGCGGAGATCTCCCTGCCGCGCACGCGTCGCATCCACCAACCGGCACCGCCGACCGACGAGTTCCCGCCGGCCCCCGGGTACCTGCTGCGCACGGACACGGGCCGCCCCCTGCCGGAGCAGACCCGGCCGGAACGACGGGACCCGCGCCCGGCCTGGTGACGGCGTCCGCTCGGCGGCGTCGGACCTCGACCGTGAAACAGCCGAACTCGACGGCGCGTACGTGGACGAGCGCTACGGCAGGGTCGGCGAAGACCTCCTGGAGAGCGCCGTCCACCTCGGCCGCCCGCTCCTTCGGGACCTCCACGAGCGTGCCGCCGAGGATGCGGCCGTCGGCACCGTAGGCGCGCAACACCCGGCGGGTGCCGTGCAGTTCGGCCGGATGGCGGGGGGACGGCGGCGCGTGACCGCCGCACTCCTCGGCGTGCACGAAGACGGGCCCGACCTCGTCGTACGGACCCGGTTCGGCGCCGGTCCCGGCCGCCCAGCGGCGCAGCGGCGCGTACGAGACGAGGGCGATGCGCTCCCCGGCCTCGCTGTGCCGCAGGCAACAGCGCAGCGGAGCGCCGCCCTCGGGGTCGGTGTACGGACGCGGAACGAGCCCGGCGTCGTCACGTTCGCGCAGCTGCTTCAGGACGACGGGTGCGATGGGAGGGCCGCGTAGTCGGTGTCCGTGCTGGTGTCCATGCATCCCAGCATCGGGCGCGGCCCGCCACTGCGCTGGCGGGATTCAGACGTCGAGCCGCCCGAACCGCCCCCGGTGGAACAACAGCGGCATGGCCTCGTCCCGGGCGTCCAGCGCATCGACCCGGCCCACCACGATGAGGTGGTCGCCGCCGGTGTGGACGGCCCGCACCGTGCAGTCGATCCACGCCGCCACGCCGTCGAGCATCGGCGACCCGGTGACCGGCGCCGGACTGTGGCCGACGCCCGCGAACTTGTCGCCGCCGCTCACCGCGAAGCCCCGGCACAGCGCGCCCTGGTCCTCGGCGAGGACGTTGACGCAGAAGGCTCCTGCACGGGCGATGCGCGGCCAGGTCATGGAGGTGCGCCCGACCATGAAGACGACGAGCGGCGGGTCGAGCGAGAGCGAGGAGAAGGACTGGCAGGCGAACCCGGCGGGCCCCTCCGCGTCGTGCGTGGTGACGACGGTCACCCCGGTCGCGAAGTGCCCGAGCACCCGCCGGATGTCCCCGCCGCCGAAGGCCACCCGCTCGTCCGCCCCGACGGCCCGCAGACGGGGCCGCGGGGCGTCGCAGGGCTGCGGGGCTGCGGTGGGCGCCCCGGCCGACCGGAGATGACGAACGGCAGTGGCGGCCATGGCGGCGTGTCCCATCATGCCGTCCATTGAACCTGACGGATCGTCAGAAGAGAATGCCCGGTGCGTGGTCGAGGCCGGCACCTACCGCCCCTCCCACCCCTACCGCCCCTCGAACCCCGCCGCCCGGCGTTCGACGAAGCTCGTCACGCCCTCCGCCGCGTCCCGCGTCGTCATGGTGATCTCCTGGGCCCAGGCCTCCGCCGCGAACGACGTCGAACGGTCCGTGTCCAGGGAGGCGTTCACCAACTGCTTCGTCAGCGCCAGGGCCCGCGTCGGGCCCGACGCCAGGCGTTCGGCCCACGCGCGGGCCGTCTTCTCCAGGGCGTCCGGCGGGACCACCCGGTTCACCAGGCCCAGGCGTTCCGCTTCGGAGGCCGGGAGTGCGTCGCCGAAGAACATCAGCTCCTTGGTGCGCTGCGGGCCGATCAGGCGCGGCAGCAGATACGCCCCGCCCCCGTCCGGGACCAGCCCCCGCCGTACGAACACCTCGATGAAGCGTGCCTCCTGCGATGCCAGCACCAGGTCGCAGGCGAAGGCGAGATGGGCGCCGATGCCCGCCGCCGTACCGTTCACCGCCGCCAGCACCGGCTTCTCGCAGTCCAGTACGGCCCCGATCAGGCGCTGCGCCCCGAGCCGGATCATCCGGGCGACGTCACCGGACAGCCGCTCGTCCGCGGGCGGGGAGCCGCGCAGGTCCGCCCCCGCGCAGAAGCCCTTCCCCGTGGCCGTCAGGACCACCGCGCGCACCGCCGGGTCCTTTGACGCCGCGCCCAGCAGGCCGATGATCCGCTCCCGCTGCTCCCACGTCACCGCGTTCATCGCGTCCGGGCGGTTCAGCGTGATCCAGGAGACGCCGCCGGCGGCCGCGTGCAGGACGTCGGACGTCGTCATCGGCACACCGCCAGCGCGTCCAGCGCCACCGCGCCCTGCCCCCGCGGCAGCACCATCAGCGGATTGATGTCCAGCTCGCCGAGCACATCGCCCAGTTCCAGCGCCATCCGCTGCACCCGCAGCACCACCTCCACCAGCGCGTCCACATCGACGGGCGGCGCGCCCCGCACCCCTTCCAGCAGTGCACGGCCGCGCAGTTCGGCGAGCATCGCGCGGGCCTGGTCCTCGCCGAACGGGGGCACACGCACCGCCACGTCGTTCAGCACCTCCACCAGCACACCCCCCAGCCCCGCCGTCACCGTGGGCCCGAACAGCGGGTCCTGGGCGACGCCCACGACCATCTCCACGCCCGGCTCGACCATCTGGCACACCAGGACGCCGTCGAGTTCGACGTCCTCGTAGCGTGCGATGTCGGTCAGTTCCCGATAGGCGTCACGGACCTGGCTCGCCGAGGTCAGACCGATCCTGACCAGGCCCAGCTCGGTCTTGTGCGCCAGGCGCGGTGCCGACGCCTTCATCACCACCGGGTAGCCGACCAGTCCCGCCGCCCGCACCGCCGCGGCCGCGCTCGTCACCAGCTGCTCCCGCGGCACCCGGATCCCGTACGCCCGCAGCAGCTGCTTCGCCGCGTGCTCGCTCAGCTGCTCGCCCGGCCGCATCAGCGCCTGCGCCTTGCGGAAGGACGGGGACGGGGTGCGCGGCGCCGTGTCGAAGGGCGAGACGTAGCCGACGGTGAAGCGGTGGTGCGCCAGGTGGGCCCGTACCGCGGTGATGCAGTTGGCGAACGTACGGAACGTCGCCACCCGAGAGGATCCGAGCAGCGTCTCGCGGTACGCGGGTTCCGTGCCCACCGGCGACCCCCAGACCACGCACACGAGTTTGTCGGTGTGCTCGGCCGCGTCCACCAGGTCCCGCGCGAGCCGGTCGCTCATCGGCGGGAACGGACCGGTGATCGGGCAGATCAACACCCCGATCGAGGGGTCCGCGAGGATCGCGTCGATGATCTGGCGGCCGCGCGCGTCCCCGACCGGGTGGCCGCCGTTGTCGATCGGGTTCGCCACGTTCAGATACGGCGGTATCCACTGGTGCAGCTCGGCCTGCCGGGCCTCGGACAGCCGCGGGACGTGCAGGCCCGCGGCGGTCGCCAGGTCCGCGAAGTGCGCGCCCGTGCCGCCGGAGATCGCGTACACGGCGACCCCGTCGGCGACCGGGGGCCGGGCGCGCGCCAGCAGGGCGGCGGTGTCCTGGAGTTCGTCGAGGCCGTCGACGCGGATCACGCCGTACTGGCGCATCGCCGCGTCCACCACCGTGTCCGTCCCGGTGAGTTTGCCGGTGTGGGAGGCGGCCGTGCGCGCCCCGGTCTCGGTCCGGCCGACCTTGACCGCGACGACCGGGACCTTGCGGCGCGCCGCGCGGTCGGCGGCGAGCAGGAAGGAGCGACCGTCCTTCAGTCCCTCCAGGTAGCACGCGACGGCCCCGGTCTCGGGCCGCTCGGCGAAGTACGAGATGAAGTCCGCGCTCTCCAGATCCGCCTCGTTCCCCGTCGGCGCCCAGTGCGAGAGGCGCACGCCCAGCTCCTGCAGGGCGAACACCGGCCGGCCCTGGTGCCCGGACTGGGTGACCAGCGCGATCGCCGGCCCCTGGAGGTCGTCGCGGAAGTGCTCGAAGGCGTTGAGGTTGGTGTTGGGGCCGAGCAGCCGGATGCCGGCGCGCTCGACGGCCGCCGCGAGCCGCGCCTGTGCGGCCGCGCCCTCGGGGCCGGTCTCCGCGTAGCCGGACGCGAAGGCCACCGCGAACCGCACCTTGGCCTCGGCCAGCTCCCCGATCACGGGGAGCGGGTCGGAGACCAGCAGGACGGCCAGGTCGATTGGTCCGGCCAGGTCGCGCACGGAGCGCACACAGTCCCGCCCGAAGACGGAGGCGCGGGACGGGTGCACGGGGTGCAGCCGCGCCCCGACGCGCTCGGACCAGGCGACGAGCTGCCGGGTGATGCCGGCGCCCGGCCGGCCCTCGGTGTCGGACGCGCCGACCACGGCGACGGAGGAGGGCCGGAAGAACCGGTCGAGATCCGGCACGGGCGCGTACAACGGCCGCCCGCTGACGTCCAGTTCCCCGGCCGACGCGGTGACGGAAGCCGTCTCGTGGACCGCCTCCGACGTGTGCTCGCCGCAGGCGACGACGCGTGCCCGGAGGTCGGAGGTGAGGGTGCCGTGAGTTGATCCGAGCATCGCTGGTCCCCGCTCCCGCTCGACGGACCGGGCCGGGTCGGCCCGTTAACTGACGCAGAGTCAGATTAGCGAACTGACATAGCGTCAGGAACCCGTCCCGCAGGCAAAGTGTGCGGCGGGCGGCACATGGGGCGTACGGCGGTGGAGAGCGTGCGGCGTACGGCACGGCACCTGCGGCGTACGGCGGACGGGCAGGAGTCGTGGCACCGGATGCGCGTCCGCGGCAGGCGCGTTCAGTGCTGTCGGCATAGGCGTCGGCATAGGCGTCGGCGTCGCTTCGCGCGGGCGACGGTGAGCGCCGGGCGTCCACCGCCCGGGCGTCACCCGGCCCGTGACGCCCGAGCCCGGGCTCGGGCAATCGATCGCGCGATCCGGGCCGCGTCCTTCGACAGCTCCCGCAGCATCCCGCCTATCGGGTTCGTGAAGCCCGTGAAGTACAGGCCCGGCGCACCCGCCGGGCACCGTCCGCCCCGCACCAGTGGGCGGCCGGTGACGTCCAGCACGCCGAGGTGGCCGACCAGGTCCTCCAGGCCGCGGCGGTAGCCAGTCGCGGCGATCACCGCGTCCGGTGCCAACCGGGTGCCGTCCGCGAGGACCACCTTCGGGCCGTCGAACGACTCCACCGCCGCGACCACCTCGACCCGGCCGGAGCGGACCGCGTCGATCAGGCCCATGTCCTGGACCGGGACCGCGCCGTCCCGCGCCCGCGCGTACAAGCCCGTGTCCGGGCGCGGCAGCCCCTTCTCGGAGAGGTCGGGCACGGTCAGCCGGCACAGCAGCCCGGCCCCCAGGTCCACCAGTCGTACGGGCAGGCGGCGTACGAGGATGCCCGAACGCTGCGCCGGCCAGCCCGCCGTGGAGCGGCGCACGATGTGCGGGACCGTACGGATCGCGAGGCGGACCCGGGCCGCGCCGCCCTCCGCCAGGTCGACCGCGATCTCCGCCCCGGTGTTGCCCGCGCCCACGACCAGGACGTCCTGGCCCGTGTAGGGCGCGGCGTTGCGGTACCGCGAGGCGTGCACCAGCCCGTCGCCGTATCCGTCCGCGCCTGGCCACTCGGGTATGTGCGGCGTGTGGTTGTACCCGGTGGCGACCACGACCGCGCGGCCCGTGAGCTCTCGGCCCCCGCTCGCCCGCAGCAACCAGTGCGCACCCGCCCGCTCGATCCGGGACACCTCGACGCCCGTGACGATCTCGAGCTCGTGGTGCTCGGCGTACGTGTCCAGATAGCGGATCAGGTCGTCGCGCGCGACCCAGCGCCCGAACGAGCGCGGTATCGCGAGGCCCGGCAGCCCGGACAGGGTGCGCGTGGTGTTCAGGTGCAGGCGGTCGTAGTGCCCGCGCCAGGACGCGCCGACGGAACCGGACTTCTCCAGTATCACGGCCCGTACGCCCCGTCCGCGCAGCGCCGCCGCCGCTGCGAGACCGCCCGGGCCGCCGCCGACGATGTAGACGGGCCGATCGTCCGTGCGGTCGATGCCCTTGATCCTGCCTGTTTCGTCGGCCATGAACGGTGAGCGTAGAACCTCCGCTTTCTTGATGGGTCTCAGTCAAGAGCTCGTTCGGTTGCGAATGGGTCACGCCTGTGAACCTCTTGCGCAGACGGGTTTCCTCCGCTGAACTGACATAGCGTCAGATTGTCTGGGAGAGGGGGACGGCCATGCGGACCGTCTGGCTCACGGGCGCCGAATGGGTCGCCGTCCTGCGCATCGGCCTCGGTCTGTGGTGGCTGGAGAGCTGGCGCCACAAGGACAGGAAGGGCTGGTTCGAGCGCGGCACCGGAATCGCATGGGCCGCCGGGGTCGCGCGGGAGCACCGCTGGCAGGTGGTGCGCACCGGCTTCGAGCGGGTCGTCGCCCCCCGCCACAGGCTGATGGCGTACCTCGTGGTGTACGCCGAACTCGCCCTCGGCCTCGGCCTGATCGCCGGCTTCCTCACCCCTGTCGCCCTCGTCGGCGGGCTTCTGCTCAATCTGCTGTATCTCGTGCTGATGATCCACGACTGGGCGGAACAGGGGCAGAACGCCATGATGGCGCTCATCTCCGTCGTCGCCCTCTTCGCCATGTCCTGGCAGACCTGGTCCCTCGACCACGCCATCGGACTCCTCCCGTGACCGCCACTCCCGCCGTCGACGACTTCACCCGTCCCTTCTGGGAGGCGGCCGCGGGCGGCGGCCTGCTGATCCGCCGCTGCCACGACTGCGGCAGGGCGCACCACTACCCGCGCGAGTTCTGCCCGTACTGCTGGAGCGAGGACGTCGGCTGGCAGCGGGCCGGCGGGCGAGCCACGCTCTACACGTGGTCCGTCGTCCATCGCAACGACCTGCCGCCGTTCGGCGACCGCGTCCCGTACACGGCCGCCCTCGTGGAACTGGCCGAAGGGCCGCGGATGATGACCGAGGTCGTCGACTGCGCGGCGGCGGACCTCGCCGTCGGAATGCGTCTGGTCGTCGCGTTCCGCACAGGGGAGGACGGCGTCACGGTGCCGGTCTTCCGCCCGGCCTGACGCTCACTGGTTTCGGCACCGCCTGACGCTCACGGCCTCCCGCCCGGCCCCTGACGCTCACGGCCTCCCGCCCGGCCCCTGACGCTCACGGTCTTCTGCCCGGCCTGACGCTCACGGCCAGAGCAGCTGTCGCTGCCAGCCGCCCGCCGTGTGCCGGTACCGCAGCCGTACGTGCCTGCGCCGGACGTCCCCCTGGAAGAACTCGACCTCCAGCGGCCGCAGTACGTACAGCGTCCACGTCGGCGCGGGTGCTTCCGGCTCCGCCTGGGCCCGCTCCCAGGCCGCCTGCGACGCCTCGGCCAATGCGGCCTGCGAGGGCAGCGGTTCGCTCTGGCGCCCGGTCAGCGCCGCCGCGAGCGCCCCCGTCGAACGCGCATGGAGGTCCGCCAGGCCCTCCGTGGCGGAACCGGTGACGACCGGGCCACGCACCCTGATCTGGCGCGCCTGCGTGGGCCAGTAGAACCCGAGCGCGGCCTCCGGGCGGGCGGCCAGCTGGCGGCCCTTCGCGCTGGTGGAGTGCGAGGCGAAGTGCCAGCCGCGCTCGTCGGCGTCGTGCAGCATCAGCGTCCGCAGATCCGGGCGCCCCTCCTCGTCCACGGTCGCCAGCGTCATGGTGTGCGGTTCGCACTGCCCGGCCTCGACGGCCTCCGCGAACCACCGGTGGAACAGCTCCAGCGGCGTCGCCGGCGCCGCGTCCGGGTCGAACGAGGGCAGGGACGGCACGTCCCACACCCGCTGCGCACGCAGAAGCGCCCGGAACGCCTCCTGTCCGGCGGCCCGGTCGGTCGCCTGGTCCGTGGCTTTGTCGGTGGTGCCGGCGGTGGCGTGGTCGTCGCTCATGGGCTCATTCAACAGGCAAGGGGAAGTCTCACTACGCTTGGAGTGGTTCGGTGTCGGTGACCGAGGAGTACGGATGAGGCAGAACCTGGCCCGGCGCGCGGCGCTCGTCGACGCCGCGATCGAGGTCCTGGCCCGCGAGGGGGCGCGCGGCCTGACGTTCCGTGCCGTCGACGCGGAAGCGGAGGTCCCCAAGGGGACGGCCTCCAACTACTTCGCCAACCGCGACGACCTGCTCAACCAGGCCGGAGCCCGTATCTACGAACGGTTGCGCCCGGACGAGGACACGATGCGGGCCATGGCCACGGGCCCGGCGACCCGCGCGCGCACGGCGCAACTGGTGCGCGAGGTGGTCGAACGCGTCACGGCCTTCCGCACGGGCTACCTGGCCCTGCTCGAACTGCGCCTGGAGGCGACCCGCCGGCCCGAACTGCGCGCGGTGCTCACGGCGCGGGTGGGCGAGGACGTCGCGCACAACGTCGAGGCCCACCTGGCGGCGGGCCTGCCGGGCGATGCGGCCGCCGTGAAGATGATCTACCTCGCGGCGAACTGGCTGGTGGTGGAGCGCCTCACCCTGCCGGACGTCTTCCCGGAGCAGGAGGCGGGGGATCTGGTGGAGGAGCTGGTGCGGCGGGTGGTGCCGGAGGACGGGGCGTAGCCCCTGCGGCCGGACGGCCCGGCGGCCTGGCATTCCGCGACGGCGGCCTGGCATTCCGCGACGGCCGGGGGCATCCCGCTAGGTCGTGCGGCCCGGCGGCCGGGCGGGACCTGCGGCCCGGGAGTCCGAGACGGCCGTCCTGCGGCCCCCGTCCGGGTGCCGTCAGCCCCGCCCCAGCACCACCGTCCCCGACGAGCAGA
Source organism: Streptomyces sp. ISL-10 (assembly GCF_018614575.1). Classification (GTDB taxonomy): domain Bacteria; phylum Actinomycetota; class Actinomycetes; order Streptomycetales; family Streptomycetaceae; genus Streptomyces. Next base: position 2,907 of record NZ_JAGGOJ010000005.1, on the reverse strand, counting down.
ACCACCCGCCCGTCCCCGACGCCACCGCCAGGCTCGGCAGGCGGCCGTCCGCGCGGCGCACCTGGTGCGCGCCCGCCTCGCCGCGCAGTTGGCGGGCCGCCTCCACCAGCAGGAACAGGCCGCGCATCCCCGGGTGGCACGCCGAGAGACCGCCGCCGTCCGTGTTCACCGGCAGTTCCCCGTCCCGCAGCAGCCGGCCCTTCCCGACGAACGCGCCACCCTCGCCCTTCGCGCAGAAGCCCAGGTCCTCCAGGGTCACCAGCGTCATGTACGTGAAGGCGTCGTAGATCTCGGCGATGTCGATCTCGTCGGGCCGCACCCCGGCCCGCTCGAAGGCGAGCCGGCCGCTGACGGCCGCGGGCGAGACGGTGAAGTCGTCCCATTCCGACATCGTGGTGTGCGAGACGTGCTCACCGGTGCCGAGGATCCACACGGGCTCCTTCGCGGTGTCCGGTACGTACTCCTCCGCGGCCAGCAGGACCGCGCAGCCTCCGTCGCTGCGGATGCAGCAGTGCAGCTTGGTGAACGGGTCCGCGATCACCGGCCCGCCCAGTACGTCGTCCACCGTGATCGGCTCGCGGAACATGGCGTCGGGGTTCGCGGCAGCGTTCGCCCGGGCCTGGACGGCGACCTCCGCGAGCTGTTCCAGGGTCGTGCCGTACTGGTGCATATGGCGGCGGGCGGCCATCGCGTACTTGGCGATCAGCGTGTGCCCGTACGGCACCTCGAACTGCATCGGGCCGCGTGCGCCGAAGGAGAGGTCGGAGGTGCGGCGCCCGGCCCTGATGTCGGCGCGGGCGGTGGATCCGTACACGAGGAGGACCGCGTTCGCGTGCCCCGCGGCGATCGCGTCGGCCGCGTGCGCGGCCATGACCTCCCAGGTGGCGCCGCCGACGGCCGTGGAGTCCACCCAGGTGGGGCGCAGGCCCAGGTACTCCGCGACGTCGATCGGGGCGAGCGCGCCCAGGCCGGCCGAGCACAGGCCGTCGACGACGGACCGGTCGAGGCCGGAGTCGGCGAGCGCGCGCCGGGCGGCCTGTGCGTGCAGGGTGTAAGGAGTGGGGCCGTCGACACGGCCGCAGTCCGAGAGTGCTGTGCCGACGACGGCGACCTTGCGCGGCGTGCGGATGCGCGCGGGTGCGCTGCGTACCGTGCTCGGAGTGGAAGGCATGTATCTGACGGTACATCAGAAAGGGTGACCCGTATGGTCTCGAGCAGTTCCGCGGCCGTCGACGCCTACCTGGAGGAGGTGGCGGACCCCGACCGGCTCACCGCACTCGTCCGCATCCGGGAGCTGTGCCGGCTGGAGCTGACGGGCTACGAGGAGGTCATGGCGTACGGCATGCCCGCCTATCGCCGACCGGGCGCGGAGCCGGAGATCGCCTTCGCCGTGCAGAAGCAGTACGTGTCCTTCTGTCCGATGCGCCCCGACGTGCGCGAGGCCTTCGACACCCGGCTGACCGGGCAGGACATGGGCGAGGGCTGCCTGCGCTTCAGGCGTATGGAGCGGATCGACTTCGGCCTCGTGCGGGACCTGCTGCGGGCCACCGCCGCGGCGCCCGGCACGGCCTGCTGACCGCACCGCTCCCGCCCCTGGGAATCTCGCGGCGGCCGACCTAACATGACGCCTCGTCAGATCAGGTCCGTGGGAGGAGCCCGCCGGATGGACGCCGCCTTCACCGCCGAGCAGGACGACATCCGCCGCACCCTGCGCGACCTGCTCGCCAAACGCTGCGCCCCCGGGGACGTCCGGTCCGCCGTCCTCACCGGGGCTGGATACGACACAGAGCTGTGGGCGCGGCTCGCCGGCGGCATCGGCCTGCCGGGCCTCGCGCTGCCCACCGCGTACGGCGGCACGGGCTGCACGCTCACCGAACTCGCCCTCGCCTGCGAGGAGACGGGCCGGGTGCTGCTTCCGTCCCCGCTGCTGGCCACCGCCGGGCTCGCGGCGCCGCTGATCACCGCCCTCGGCACCCCCGGCCAGCGTCAACGGCTCCTGCCGCGCATCGCCGACGGCTCGCTGACCTGTGCCTTCGCCGTACCGGGCACTGCCCTCGCCACCGCGCTCGCCCTGACCTGCGGCGTGACTCCGGGCGGTGCCTCAGGCGGCGCATGGGCCGGGGGAGGGCGTGCGGGAGGCGTCCAGGCCCGGCCCGCGGGCGACGGAGGCTGGCTGCTGTACGGGGAGGCCGACCAGGTCCTGGACGGCCACAGCGCCGGCCTGCTCCTGGTCGGCGCGCACACGGGCGGCTTCCCCCGGAGCCGTACGCTGCTGTTCCTGGTGCATCCGGAGGCGGCCGGTGCGACCCGGACCCGGCAGGCGACGCTCGACGAGACCAGGCCCCAGGCGCGTATCGAACTGCGCGACTGCGCGGCCGAGCTGCTCGGCGAGGACGAAGCCACCGCAGTGGCGGACGCGCTTGCGGCGGTCGGCAGGCAGGCGGCCGTGCTGCTGGCGGCCGAGGCGGCGGGCGCTGCCGCGAGCGCGCTGGAGCGGACCGTCGCCCACGTCACGACACGCGAGCAGTTCGGGAGGCCGATCGGCTCGTTCCAGGCGGTCAAGCACCGATTGGCCGATGCGTATGTGCACGTCCGGGCGGCCCGTTCGGCGGCGTACCACGCGGCCCGCGAACCGGCGGCGGGTCCGCTCGCGCTCGCTCAGTGCCTCCGGTCGCTGCGCGCGGTGGCGGGCGAGGCCGTGCAGCTGCACGGCGGTATCGGCTTCACGTGGGAGCACGAGGCCCATCTGTACCTCAAGCGGGCCGCGGCCGACGAGCTGCTGTTCGGCCCGGTCCACCGGCTGCGCGAGGCCGCCGCCGAACGGGCCGGACTCTTCGCGCCGTCCGCGCGGCAGTCCGCCGCTGAGCCCGTCGCCTGACTTCCGGTGTGCGGGAGGCGGGGGCGGGG
>NZ_JAGGOJ010000057.1 GCF_018614575.1 Streptomyces sp. ISL-10 | reverse complement strand
GCTGTGGTCGTCGCTCAAGAAACGAGAACTCGCCAACCTTGCCGGCGACCACCTTGCTGATGTTGCCGACGCCACCGAACAAGGCATCCACCGCATCAATCAGAACCGGCAGCTGCCCTGGTCCTTCCTCACCCACACCGGCCTGACCATCCACCCTCCAACCCCACTGAATTAACGAAAAGATCAGTAAGCGACGGATCAAAGTCGGGCATTCCCCCGGCCCGGACGCAGACCGCACGGGCAATGCCACCCGCCTGCTCAGCGTCGCAAGTCCGTTCCGCGCCGATCTGGACATGCACCAGAACGGAGCGGACTGCGATGGGTTCCTCGCGTGGGACGAGCCTGTCACCTTGTGGCGGGCCACAGGTGCCCAGTGAGAAATTGTCAAGAGTTGTGGGTGGGGTGGCCAAGGGATGCGTCCGTCGGTGAGGTGGATAGCCTGCCTCCATGGTTATGGGCGAGGGGGCCGAGCGCATCGGTGCCGATCTTGAGGGCCAGGGTTGGGGTGCAACGCGCGCCTGGGTGCAGAAGGGGCTGTCCGAGGCAGAGCACGTCGAAGACGTTGCGCGGTTGCGTGGCGGTTGGACGTCGGAGATGCGCCGTCTGGGCATCTGCGGGCCGGGCGGTCGACGCTCGCTGGTCCTGCGGTCCTTCGTCAAGCCCTTCTTCGTTCGACACGCGGAGGGCCTGCTGACCCGCGAGGCGGCCGTTCTGCGTCTGCTCGGCGACACGGACGTGCCCGCGGCCACGCTTGTGGCAGTGGACGCAACGGCGCAGTACTGCGACCACCCCTCCCTGCTGATGTCCCTGCTGCCCGGGACCGTGCGCCTGGGCGATGAAGGGGCTGACCAGCGCGCCGACCTGCTGGCACGTCAATTACTGCGTATCCACCGGCTGCCGGTGGCCGCAAAGGCACGTCCTCGCACCTATCAAGCGTGGACCTCTCCTGAGCGGGTAAGCCCGCCCGAGGACACCCAGCAGCCTGAGCTGTGGCAACGGGCCGTGGACGTTATTCGCCGCGAGCCCCCGGACTACCGGGCCTGCTTCCTGCACCGGGACTTCCATCCCGGCAATGTCCTCTTCACGGGCAACGGCAATGGTCTGCAGATCAGCGGCGTCGTCGACTGGGTCGAGACCTCCTGGGGGCCGGCCGACCTGGATGTGGCTCACTGCTCCACAGCCCTGGCTCTGCTGCACGGGGTTCCCACGGGCATGCACTTTTCCGACAAGTACGTTGCGGCGGGAGGGACGCTGGCCGAAGATCGCGCCGCCCATCTCTACTGGCGGCTGCTGGACGCCTTGCCCTTCGCTCCGGACGCCGAGAAGGTCGCCGTCCCCTGGCGTGAATTGGACCGTGCCGATCTGACCCCCGCCGTGCTGACCAAGCGGCTGGAGGCTTACCTCCAAGCCCTTTTTGACCGCTACGCCTGAACCAGATCTGCAACCTGCGGGCAGGGGACCTGGATCAACGGGCCTGTCATGCTACGAGTTCTTTGGGACGCTCGACGAGGTGGCCGCATTCGAAGTGGGCTCCGGCACGGACGAGGGCGACGAGGTAGGGTGCGTTCACCGCGCGCCAGCGGGCCTGGGCGGACTCGATGAGCTTGAAGACAATGGCCAGTGCGGCGGCCCGACTGCCGGTGCCCTTGGTGACCTTGGTCCGAAGTCGCACGGTGGCGAAGGTCGACTCGATGGGGTTGGTGGTCCGCAGATGGATGACCGGGGCGCGCATGCCGCGGCGGGCGCAGTCCCGCAGTAGGCCCACCCACGCCTCGGACGATTCGCGGTAGATCCTCGGCCGCCTGCGCTCGGATGGCGTGATGCGACGGCCGACGCCGCCGCGGATCTACGACCCCAAGGGCGGACGGCCGCCGAAGCACGGTGGCGAGTTCGTCTTCGGCGACCCCGCGAGCTGGGGCGCCGAACAGGCCGTGACGACCACGGACACCCGCCTCTACGGGAAAGCGACCGCGCAAGCTTGGGACCGGCTGCACCCGCGGCTGACCCACCGGGCGGCCTGGCTCGATCACTCCGGCCCACTGCCCATCATCGAGGGCACCGTCATCCGCCTGGTCGTGGGGAAGCTGCCTAGCGGCGGAGTGAACAAGCCGGTCTGGCTCTGGTGGTCGAGAACCGGGGCCACCGGCAAGGACGTGGACCGCTGCTGGCAATCGTTCCTGCGTCGTTTCGACCTCGAGCACACGTTCCGCCTCTTCAAGCAGACACTCGGCTGGACCAAGCCCCGACTTCGCAGCTCAGAAGCAGCCGACCGCTGGACATGGCTGGTGATCGCCGCGCACACCCAGCTCCGGCTCGCCCGTCCACTCGCCGTTGACCTCCGGCGTCCCTGGGAGAAGCCAGCCCCGCCGAACAAGCTGACGCCCGCCCGAGTCCGGCGGGGGTTCAGAAACCTCCGAGCGAAGACCGGCTCTCCAGCCGGGGCACCGAAACCGTCCCAGCCGGGCCCCGGCCGGCCACCGGGCTCGAAGAACCGCCGCCCGGCCACCCGTCACGACGTCGGCCGGATCCTTGCGACCGGCAAGGCATACAAGCGCCCCGCCCACCACAAAGTCGGCACAAAGCCCCGACGTGTCACACCAGCTCCGACCTGACGGGAGACCACGCCTGCTCGGTCCCCATGCATCAAGCAGGATGGGGAACATGGGCCCGAACGGAAGTGGGCCCCTTGAATACCTTGTGCACTGGGATGGTGAGCTCTCCGACCTCATCAGAAATGCCCGGCGCGGTGAACCGACATCGATCGTCACCTTCCGTCGTGGCCATGCCCTGGCCGCTGCGGAGAAGGTCACTGCTGGACTCGCCAGCCCCAGCCAGCTCGTCGACTGGGCACAGGCCGTGCATTTCGAGGACCACGTGGCCGTCGAGGAAGAACACCAGGATCTGCTGACTCAGTTCCTCGCCGAAATCTCGACCCCCGAGCTGTTCGAACCGGTCACCCGCGAAGTCTGCCAACGATGGCTACGCGTCCTGCAGACATCGATGGCCTCCGATGCCGAAGCGACCGAACGTTAAACGACAAGGTCAGTACCTGTTCCTGAACCGGCAGTCTTACGATCGCTGCGGCCGTCAATGATGGCCACAGCGTGGACGCATGGTCGGCCGCCATGCTGGGCCGAGGCTAATGTCAGAGGTCCGTGCTCACGATTTGACCTGTGAGAGCAGCGATCGCGGAAGTCCGCGTACCCCGGTGGTTGTGGCTCCGGTCAGTTTCACGCCGTTGAGCTTGGCTCCTCGCAGATCGGCCCTGGTCAGGTCCGCACCGCTCAGATCGACCCCCCGTAGATCGGCGTCGGTGAGATCCGCCTCCGTCAGATCGGCATTCCGCAATGACGCATGAACGTCCGTCTCGAACTCAGCACCCAGTACGTCCTGCAAACGCCTGTCGGCAGCGCTGAGCCGCGCCCCATGCAGATTCGCTCCCATCAGATCCGCCCCGCTCAAGTCGGCTTCGATGAAGATGGCACCGGTCAGTTTGGCCCCATCAAGCGATGCACCCCTCATGTCAGTACCGAAAAAGACTGCCCTGGTCAGGTCATTCGCATCGGCGTGAGACCCGCTCAAGTCAGCATTACGCAAGTTCGCCTCGGTGAAGTCTGCACGGGCCATCTTGGCCCCAGTTAGTGAGGCGCTCTCCATGGTCGCCCACCCAAAATAAGCACCCTTCAAGTTGGCATCGTAGATAACGGCATGGGACAGGTTCGCGTCAGCGAAGAAACCCTCGCGCAGATCACCGGACAGGCCAGCGCCTCTGAGGTCAGCGCCACCCAAACTTGCTTCCCTGAATGGCCCTACCAACCCCAAGTTGCGGAGCTCAGCCCCGGACAGATCCAGGCGGGCCTCGCCGTCATGCTTGGGTGATCGGCTGGCCAGCACGGTCACAACGGCGGTGATGGGAGTAGGCGGCGCCGCCTTGCGGACATCCAGGAGGTCATCCTCGTTGATCTTGTCGAAGCCACTCGCAGGTACGCGCGCGTTCTGCCGCACATACGCACACAGGACAGACACGATGGCGGGCTGGTCCCGGGAGGAGTCCTGCATGATCCGCTGCAGGGCATAGATCCCGCCGAAGCGTACGTCCACGGACTGGGAGCCCAGGTTCTCGACTGCGGCGTTGAAGCGGTTAGTGATCTGCCCGTGTTCAGCGATCCGCAACTCACTCCGGGCCTGTCCCACCGACACCCAGGTGAACAACAAGGCCACGAGGGCCGTCAGGCCAGGCAGAGCGGCCACCAACAAGGCCATCCGTTGTCCCTGGCCGCTGTCCGACCTGCGGCCCTCACCTGACAGGCGCCCTGCGCGTCGCCGGAGTGCCTCCCGGCGACGCGCGGCACGCTGGTGTCGCCCACGGCGAGGAGTGATCCTCATACGGCAATGGCACCTGATGGGCGCGTGTCCGGGTCGCTGCCACGCCGTGAAGGCACCTGAAGAACGGACCAGTGCAGTGTCGGCTGAATCAGGGCTTCGGCGACGCTTGCGGCCGTTGATCTTTTTCGCCGCGTCGTAGCCGCGGCTGTCGCGGCCGACGGTTTCTGCGGCTTTCACGGACTGGGAGTCGATGATGACGGCCACGGCCTGCGGCGTCTTGCCCACTGTGGTACGGACCTTGCGGCGAAGCTGGTCGCGCAGGACGGCGACGCCGGCCGCCGCCCAGCGGGCGAAGAACTTGTAGACCGTGGACCAGGGCGGAAAGTCACGCGGGAGGGACCGCCACTTGCAGCCGGTGTCCACCACGTAACGGATGGCGTCCACGATCTCCCGCTGCGGGTGGGTTTCCGGCCTGCCTCCCTTCCTGGTCTGGCAGGCCGGAACCGGCAACGAGGGCTCAATCAGCGCCCACTCAGCGACGGTGGTGTCCGAGGTGTAGCGGCGTCGGCGCATGCCCGGCTCCTCAGCGGCCGACGCGGGCAGTTCCGCCGCGGCGGAACCTCACCAGCATGTCCAGCGCGGCTCTGATGCCGTTGAGCTGGGCCAGGACCAGCTGCACCCACTCGTCTTCCGGGTCCAACTCGGCGTGCGGGCCGATGGTGTCGGTGATCAGCCGGGCGAACTCGTTCAGCTTCCTCTTGAAGATCGCCTGCTCGTAGGCTTCCAGCTCCACCGGATCCCCGGAGAAGCGGTAGCCGTCGGCGAGCGTCCAGATCAGCGGCGGCAGGTGATCCTGGGCTGCGATGTCCCGCAGGATCCCCAGGCCGCGCCGGGTCTGGGAGGGCGACAACTCGGTCGCCGCGACCAACTGCTTAAAGCTGAGGACGGCCGGACGGGCCTCGGACAGCGCGACACGGATCCGGTCGGCCGACACGGTCGGCTTCAACGGCCCTCCTGCCGCCCCACATTGCGCAGGTCCTCGCAGGTCACCTCGACATCAACGCCACGATGGGCTACACCGCCATCTACCCGGCAGACGCCATCGAAGCCCACCGCGCGTTCATCGCCTGTCGTCGATCGCTTCGTCCCAGCGAGGAATACCGGACCCCGACAAACGAGGAGTGGGACGCCTTCCTCGCACACTTCGAGAAGCGCAAGCTCTCCCTGGGAACCTGCGCTCGGGCGTTCGGGACCTCGTGCATCCACGAGCACGCTTGCGTCCGATGCTCGCTCCTCCGGCCCGATCCGTCCCAGCGAGACCGTCTGACCGAGATCCGCGACAACCTGCTCGACCGGATCGCCGAAGCTCAGCGTGAGGGCTGGCTCGGCGAAGTCGAGGGCCTGGAAATCAGCCTCGCCGGCGCTGAGGACAAACTGGCTCAGCTCGATGGCGGTCTCAAGCCCGCAGTCATCCACTTGGGCCTGCCCAGCTTCGGCCGGATCGCTGGGCGCTCATCCGCCCCCTGACCTGCGCCGGGCTGATTCCGCCCTGGAAAGGACCCGGGAATCGGCCAGGGCTGTCCGTGAGCTTCACCAGGGGCTTCACTCATCTATCAGCCCAACTGCTTAACCAGTACGGCAGGTTGAAGAGATCACGGCATGATGCCGCGTGTGGACTCGATGAATGACACGTCGGACCGGCCCCGAACCCGCTGGGGAGTACTTACCCAATCGGATTTCCGCCTGCTCTGGACAGGCGAGACGGTGAGTGGGCTGGGAAACAGCATCACCGTGGTCGGGTTGCCGTTGATCGCGGTCGAGGTGCTGGACGCCAGCTCCACCGCCGTCGGCCTGCTCGCCGGGGCGGTGTGGCTGCCATGGCTGCTGGTGGGTCTGCCGGTAGGCGCATGGGTGGATCGGATACATAAACGGCCTCTGATGATCGTGTGCGACCTGGTGGCCGTTGTGGCGCTGGGGAGCATCCCGCTGGCGGCGTGGCTCAATGCGCTCACTTTTCAGCACCTGGTCGTCGTCGCGTTGATATGCGGCACCGCGGCGGTGTGCTTCAACACCGCCTACCATTCGTACATCCGGATCGTGCTCGACGGCCGCGACCTCCTGGAGGGGAACGCCAAACTGCAGGGCAGCGAGGCTGCCACCCAGGTCGCCGGGCCGGGGGTGGCGGGGCTGCTCGCCCAAGCGTTCGGCGCGGTTACCGCGCTCGTGGCCGACGCAATGACGTTCCTGGTATCCGCGGCCTGCCTGAAGCGGATCAGCGTGGTCGAACCGGACCGCGCTCCGGACGAGAAAGGCGTCCCTCTCCGACGGCAGATCAGCGAAGGGCTCCGCTTCGTGGGCCGGGACCGGTACTTGCGGTCGATGGTCACGTGGGGCGCCGTGATCAACATGGCGCTGATGGGCTATCAGGCGGTACAGGTCGTCTTCCTAGTCCGCACCGTTGGGCTGGACCCGGGCTTGGTCGGGCTGCTGCTGACCAGCGGTAGCACCGGCGGCATCGTCGGCGCGCTGGTGGCGACCAGGGTCAGCCGGCGGTTCGGCACCGCGCGCGGACTGCTTCTCCTGCAGGTCGCCACTGCGCCGTTCGCGCTGCTCCTGCCGTTGACCACGGCAGGGTCGGGGTTGCTGCTGTTCGCGATGGGCGCCTTCCTCGTCGGGATCGGCATTTCCGTGGCCAACATCGTGGTCGGCAGCTTCCGGCAGACCTACTGCCCGCCGCACATGCTCGGCCGAGTCGTGGCGGCGGCCATGATGATCAACCACAGCACCATCCCGCTCGGGTCCCTGCTCGGCGGCGTGCTCGGCGACGCCCTTGGGTACCGGTCGGCTATGTGGATTATGACGGGTGTCGGCGTACGACCTCGG
>NZ_JAGGOJ010000056.1 GCF_018614575.1 Streptomyces sp. ISL-10 | reverse complement strand
GCCCTGACCACACGGCCCGTCGCCGCCGCCGACCTCGCCGGCCCCGACGCGCCGGCCCGCGGCGCGCTGTTCACCGTCGACTGGACCCCCCTCGCCACCGGCCACACCCTGGCCGACGCGCCCGCCGGCGCCGTGATCGCAGACGGGGTCGACCTGCGATCGCTGGAACAGGACGTCCCGTCGTGGCTGATCCTCGATGCCGGGCAGACCGATGGAGCCGGAGAACTTGCTCGGGTGCGTGCGGAACTGGCGCGGGTGCTGGAGGTGCTGCAGGTCTTCGCGACCGACCCGGCCTTCAAGGAAACCCGGCTGGCAGTGGTGGTCCGGGATGCGGGCAGTGATCCGGTAGCGTCTGCGGTCGCCGGGCTGACCCGCTCGGCCCAGTCCGAGAACCCGGGCCGCATCCTGCTGGCCGACCTCGCCTCGGACGCGGCGGAACTCGTCGATCTGACGGGTTCGCTGGAGCAGGCCGCTGCCGAGGACGAATGGGAGATCCGGCTCCGGGACGGGCAGACCGAAGTCCCCCGGCTCACCCGGGCACCTCAAGCGGACTTCGCAGCCGGGGACCTGGGTGCGGGCTGCGTGGTGGTCACCGGAGGAACCGGGACCCTGGGCGGCCTCGTCGCCCGCCACCTCGTCGCCGAGCATGAGGTCCGGAGCCTGGTGCTGGTCTCACGGCAGGGCCTCGCCGCGCCCGGAGCCGCACAGCTGCAGGCGGAGTTGGAGGCCGCCGGCGCCCACGTGCAGATCGTCGCCGCTGATGTCGCCGACCGGGATCAGGCCGAGGCCCTGCTGGCCGCGGTGCCGGGGCCGCTCAGCGGGGTGATCCACACCGCTGGTGTGCTGGATGACGCTGTCCTGGGTGGGCTCACGGCAGAGCGGCTCGAGACCGTACTGCGTCCGAAGGCGGATGCGGCCACGCATCTGGACGAGCTGACGCGTGGGCTCGGGCTGGCGGCGTTCGTGCTGTTCTCCTCCGTCGCCGGGGTGATGGGTACTCCGGGGCAGGGGAACTACGCGGCGGCGAACTGCTACCTCGACGCTTTGGCCGCCCGACGGCGGGCCGCCGGCGAGGCCGCGGTGTCCCTCGCCTGGGGCTATTGGGCATCGGCGAGCACGATGACCGAGCACCTCAGCCAGACCGACCTGACACGAATGAGCCGCACCGGGATGGGCGCGCTGGATCCCGAGCCGGGTATGGCGCTGCTGGATCAGGCTCTCACTTCCGGTCAGCCGACGCTGGTCCCGATGGTGCTGGACCTGGCGGTGCTGCGCCGCCACCACGGTCCGGTCCCCGCTCTGCTCCAGGCGCTGGCGGGGCCGCAGCGCCGCGCCGCCGCCTCCGGCACCGTCGGAGCGTTGCGAGCGACGCTGGTGGCGATGGGGCGGGAGGATCAGGTGGCCCATCTGGTCGGCCTGGTCCGCGCGGAGGCTGCTGTGATCCTGGGGGCCGCCGGTCAAGACCTGATCCGGGCCGACCAGGCGTTCAGCGACGCGGGGTTCGATTCACTGACCTCGGTCGAGCTGCGCAACCGTCTCACCGCTGTGACCGGAACACCCCTGCCCGCGACGCTGGTGTTCGACTACCCCACCCCCGCGGCGCTCGCTGATCACCTGTTCACCGAGCTGGCCGGTCTCACCCCGGCGCACGCGATCATCCCCGCCACGAAGATCGTCACAGACGAGCCCGTCGCCATCGTCGGTCTGGGACTGCGGCTGCCCGGAGGCGTGGACAGCCCGGCTGCCCTGTGGGACCTCCTGTCGTCAGGTGCGGACGTGGTGGGTGAGTTCCCCACCGACCGGGGTTGGGAGCTGGACGGCCTGTTCGACCCGGACCCTGAGGCTGCTGGGAAGTCCTATGTGCGTGAGGGCGGCTTCCTCACCGACGCGGCGGGCTTCGACGCGGGGTTCTTCGGGATCAGTCCGCGTGAGGCGTTGGCAATGGATCCGCAGCAGCGTCTGCTGCTGGAGACCTCCTGGGAGGCGCTCGAACACGCCGGGATCGACCCGTCTTCCCTACGGGGCCGGCACGTGGGCGTCTACACCGGGCTGATCGCCAACGACTACCAGACCTCCGCCGACGCCTCGGCCGCACTTCCGGAGCTGGACGGATACCGGTCGACGGGCGCGATTTCGAGTGTGGCGTCGGGGCGGATCTCGTATGTGCTGGGTCTTGAGGGTCCGGCGGTGAGCGTCGACACGGCGTGCTCGTCGTCGCTGGTGGCGTTGCACCTGGCGGCTCAGGCGTTGCGTGCGGGCGAGTGCTCGATGGCCCTGGCGGGTGGCGTGACGGTGCTCGCGCACCCGGGCGTGTTCGTCGAGTTCTCCCGGCTCCGCGGTGTCGCCCCTGACGGCCGGTGTAAGGCGTTCTCGGATTCTGCCGACGGCATGGGCTGGGCCGAGGGCGCGGGGATGCTGGTCCTGGAACGGCTGTCGGACGCCCAGCGGCTTGGACATGAGGTGCTGGCGGTGGTCCGGGGCAGTGCGATCAACCAGGATGGTGCCTCTAACGGGCTCACGGCCCCTAATGGTCCGTCGCAGCAGCGGGTGATCCGTCAGGCGTTGGCGAGTGCCGGACTCGCTCCGGCTGAGGTCGACGCGGTGGAAGCGCATGGCACCGGGACTACTCTGGGTGACCCGATCGAGGCGCAGGCGCTGCTTGCGGTGTACGGCGATCGTGGTGAGCAGGGTGAGCCGTTGTGGTTGGGGTCGGTGAAGTCGAACATCGGTCACACCCAGGCCGCAGCCGGAGTCGCCGGGATCGCCAAGATGGTCCTGGCGATGCGTCACGGCGTTCTGCCCCGGACTCTGCATGCCGAGACGCCTTCGTCGAAGGTTGATTGGTCGGTCGGTGATGTGCGGGTCCTGACCGAGGAGCGGGAGTGGCCCGCGACCGGCCGTCCGCGCCGCGCCGGCGTGTCCTCCTTCGGCGTCAGCGGTACCAACGCCCACGTCATCCTCGAACAGGCCCCCGATACCCCTGGCAGCAGGGACGTGGCTGTCGAGTCTCCCTCGGATGTGCCGGGTGTGGTGCCGTTGGTGGTGTCGGCGCGGTCGCCGGAGGGCCTGCGGGCTGCTGCGGGACGGTTGGCTGATGTCCTGGCCCTCGAACCTGACCTGGAGCAGGTCGGTCGGGCGTTGTTGACGTCTCGTTCGGTGTGGGAGTTCCGGGCTGCGGTGGTGGCCGCGGATCGGGACGAAGCCGTGGCGGGGCTGCGTGCCGTGGCGGCCGGGGACGCGGGGTCCTCGGGGGCGGCCGGCATGGGCCCGGTGGTGTTGACGTTCGCTGGTCAGGGTGCTCAGCGGGCGGGGATGGGCCGGGATCTGTGCGAGGTGTTCCCGGTGTTCGCTGCTGCGTTCGACGAGGTGTGCAGTGCGCTGGACGCCGAGTTGGGCGGGGTGGCGGGGTTCCCTCTTCGTGAGGTTGCGTTCGCTGATGCGGGTTCGGATCTGGCCGGATTGCTGGATCAGACGATGTACACGCAGTCGGTGTTGTTCGCGTTCGAGGTTGCGCTGTGGCGTCTGGTGGAGTCGTGGGGCGTTCGTGCGGATGCGCTGGTCGGTCATTCGATCGGTGAGCTGGCTGCGGCGTTCGCTGCCGGGGTGTGGTCGCTGGAGGATGCCGCACGGTTGGTGGCTGCGCGGGCCCGGTTGATGCAGGCACTTCCGGCCGGGGGTGCGATGGCGTCGCTGGCCGCCGGTGAGGATCAGGTCGTCGGGCTTTTGGCTGACCGTGCTGGTGTGTGGGTCGCCGCTGTCAACGGGCCGCGTGCGGTGACGGTGTCCGGAGAGCAGTCCGCTGTTGAGGAGCTGGTTGCTGCTGCGGCTGGTGCGGGGATTCGGGCGCGCCTGCTGTCGGTCAGTCATGCCTTCCACTCGCCTCTCATGGATCCGATGTTGGAGGAGTTCGGCTCCGTGGCGGCTGGTGTCTCCTATGGGGAGCCGTCGGCGGCCGGGCGGCGGGAGTGGATGTCGCCGGAGTATTGGGTGCGGCAGGTCCGTGAACCGGTCCGCTACGCCGATGCCTTGGCTGAGGCCATGGCCGGCACCGGCGCCGGGTTTGTGGTCGAGATCGGCCCGGACGGGAGTCTCACCTCGCTGGCCCGGTCCGGCGACCACCCGAGTGCGGCGGTCGCGTTCTCGCGTCGGAACCAGCCCGAGGTGGCTGCTGCCGTCGCTGGGCTGGCGGAGTTGTGGTCTGTTGGCGGGCCGGTCGCCCAGACCACCTTGGCCGCACTGATCCCCGGCGCCCAGGTGCCGGGCCGGGTCGTCCCGCTGCCGACCTATCCGTTCCAACGCGACCGTTACTGGCTCACCCCCACCCCCGCTACTGGTCACGTGATGGGCGGGCATCCGCTCCTGGGCACGGTGGTGGAGGTGCCTGGCGGGGTGATGCTGACCGGACGGGTGTCGCTGAATACGCATCCATGGCTGGCCGACCACATGATCGCCGGTGCGGTCGTGATCCCCGGCGCCGCTCTGGTCGAACTCGCCATCAGCGCGGGAGACCGGATCGACTGCCCCGTCGTGGATGAGCTCATCATCCATGCTCCATTGCCGGTCCCCGCGTCCGGCAGCGTCGAAATCCAGGTCCACGTCACCGAGCAGCCGGACCCCAGTGGCCGTCGGCAGGTCCTCATTCGCTCCCGCCTGTCCGGGACAGAACAATGGCGATCCAACGCCGAAGGCTTCCTCGCACCCGTCGCCGCAGCTGCCGGCACCGACGACCTGCGAGCCTGGCCGCCGCCGGGAGCACGCCCGATTCCCGTTCAGGGCTTCTATGAGAACCTGGCCGGCCATGGTTACGCGTATGGGCCGTCGTTCCAGGGTCTGACTGCGGCCTGGACCGTTGATGGGGTGTTGTTCGGCGAGGTTGCTCTCCCTGAGGACTCCGAGATTGATGTGTCGGGGTACGGGATTCACCCCGCTCTTGTGGACGCTGCTCTTCATCTGTCGATGGCGGCGACTCCGCCGGGTGCTACTGACAGTGTGTTGATGCCGTTCGCGTGGAACCGCGTCGCTCTGCATGCGACCGGTGCCACAAGGCTTCGGGTCCGTGCGACCCAGAGCCCCGAGGGGCTGACGGTGGACCTGGCCGACACTGCCGGTGATCCGGTCCTGACCCTGGGAGCCCTGACCACACGGCCCGTC
>NZ_JAGGOJ010000055.1 GCF_018614575.1 Streptomyces sp. ISL-10 | reverse complement strand
GGACCGCCAACATTCTTAAGGCACCGCCCGATGAAGACCTGCCACCAGTTCAACACCGTCCGTGCGGAGTACCAGCGGGAGATCGGCTACATGATCGCCCACTCCGAACGGCACGAGGGCAGGCCGGCGGCAAAGTCCAGCGCTAAGCAGGCTGCATCGACGAAGCAACGGATGGCCCGGGCGCTCAACAGTCACGTCGCGCGCTGCCCCGAGTGCGGCTGAACCGGCAAAACCCCAGCTCAACGCCCTACCCGCAAACAGGTGGTCCGGCTCCCTCGCCGGGCCACCGCCCCGCTCCAGGAGACAGGCCGTGATACCGCGTCCCCCTCGCTCGTCGAAGCCCACGATCGCCGAGGCCGGCGCCTGGGCGGACGTCCTGGTCCGCCGGCGCCTCCTGCACGCCGCGGTCCTCGGCCCGACCGGCCAGTGGCTCGTCCAGTTCCAGCCCGACGAGCCCGTCCACGTCCTCAACGGGCCGGCCGACGTCGTCGAGCTGGCCGCCACCATCCAGCACGGCATCCGCTCCACGAGGTCCGAATCCTGATGACGAACCCGATCCAGAACGGCAACACCCCGGAACCTGCTCTTGACCGGAACTCGGTCTCGGGGCGGTCGGGTAGCCGGGGCCCATCTCTGGACCCCGGCCCCCTCAGAACCGGACGTGCGACTTTCACCGCATCCGGCTCAAGCAAGCCGCGAGGGCTCCGCTGGACGGTAACTTACGTCCCGATTTCCGTCGTCTGCATGATACGAACGGTGACAATCGGCATGAACAAGGCGGAGGTTGGTCCGTCTATCCGCGCCGCCGCTGCTGCGGTAGACGAAGTGATGCTTGTTCAACATCTTCTTCGTCGCGGCGAACCAGTCAATCCATTCCCGCAGATTGTCCGGCTCGTATTCCGCTCCTTCGATCAACGCCCGCCCGCAGAGAGGGCACAGGCCCTTCTGTCGGGCCGCCAGAACCAGACTCGTCTTGTCCATCGGCGGTGGCGCTGTGCTGCGGCGACGCTTCTGCCAGTAATCCGCCAAGGCCGGATCATCCGGAGATGCCGCGCCTTTGACGGGGTGATGCATTACATGGCGTGTCCAGGCGAACTTCTGGACGTAGGCGCCACTCGCGTGGTCAACGAATACCCAGTTGTCACGCCTGGTCTTGTTGAACCTGCCGAAATAGTGGCGTTTGATCCACAGTCCCGAACGGTTCTCGTGACCGCGTTTAACCCACTTGTAGAGCAGCTTGAACATGTAAGCGTCCATGGAACAGAACACTTGATGCGACGCCGCACTGCGGTAATACGCCGTCCAACCCCTCACAAGCGGGTTGAACTTCACAATGACCGCTTGGGCAGGCGCACCCCGAAGGATCCGCATATCCGTCCGCAGCCGTTTCCGCAGCGCGTTACAAGCCGCCTTACTCGGCCTGATATTCAGCTTGTCGCCGTGCCGCTGGATCGTGAAACCCAGGAAGTCAAACCCCTCATCGAGGTGAACGACCTTCGTCTTCGCCTCGTTGAAGCGCAGACCTCGCGGCGCCAGCCAGACACTCAGTTCCTCCTTGACCCGGCATGCCTCCTCCTTGTCGTGGCAGAGCACCACGAAGTCGTCGGCATAGCGGACCAGTACGGGCACACCGGCGGACGCGTGGTGAGCACGCGTTCGATACCCGTCGGCGCGGAATCCCGCTGCCTGTTCCATCCCGTGCAGCGCAATGTTCAGCAGCAAAGGGCTGATGACGCCGCCTTGTGGAGTGCCCTCCACACTCGGCGCCCATCTCCCGGCATCCATCACGCCCGCCCGCAGCCAGCCCCGGACAAGGTCCCTGGCGGGGAACTGCCCGAGCATGGCCGTCAGATGATCGTGACTGATGCGGTCGAAGGCTCCTTCCAGATCCGCATCCAACGCCCAACGACGCCTCGCTCGCGAGCCGCGCGCCGTCTGCAAGATGGAAGCGATGGCATCCTGGCAGCTACGGCCGGGGCGAAATCCATAGGATCGCGACTCGAACCGCGCCTCCCACTCCGGTTCCAGCGCGTTCTTCACGCGTGCCTGGAGCACCCGGTCACGAATGACCGGGATCCCGAGTGGGCGCTGCTTGCCGTTGGCCTTGGGGATGTAGACCCGCCTGACCGGCTGGGCCTTCCACGGGGCGGACGATTGACGGCATTCCGCCACCAATCGCGCCCTCGCCGCTGGGGTGAGGGCTGTCTCCCCGTCGATGCCCGCCGTCTTGCGGCCCTGGCTCTGCTGGGTCACCCGCTTCACGCTCACCAGCGTGTTGCTGTGGCTTCTCAGCATGAGCTTCTGCAAATTGTGGACCTTCTTCTGGTCCCCGTCCTGCGTCGCCTTGAAGATCCGCTGCCTCAGCCGCCGTACGTCGCGCTCACATCTGGCCCAGTGGATCCCGTGCCAGTCGGAGGCCCCGCCCTCGGGTCCGTTCCCCTCGGGCGGGCGGGTGGCTGCAGCCGCCCTGATGGTGCTCATGTCCGCCTCCGGTATCTAACTTGTCCGTCGGTTCCGGTTGCTTTGCCTTGGTGCTCCAAAGGCTCACCTGGTCCACGTGGGCGCCCTTTCGGGCCGGGCCACACGGGCCTGTATCCGGCGGGTTATAGCGAACAGCGGGCAGAGAGGGCCGCCGCCCGGTTTTCCCCTGGCCTTTCGGCCGACCGGCCTTCGCTTCTTGGACCATCCTGTTCCTGCCGGGGACTTGGGCCTTCCTTGCGGTCGGCTTACCGGAACTCCTTCCGGACCTCGTCAGGGTTTCCGTGTTCCGCATTTCGAAGATGCGACTGGGGTGGGCGCCCCCTCTACCCCGTGGCCGGCGGTGTCTCACTCCCGGTGTTGCTTGCACCGGAAGCCGCTGGCGCCTTGCAGCGCCGGGCCCTGCCCCGCTGAGAGCAAGCCATCCGCGGGGGTTCCATATACCGAGGCATTAACCAGGGGTTCACACGTGTTCGCCCGTCCAGTCTTCCCCTCGCCTGTGGCCTCTCGATGGCCGAGACGCCCTTGGGCTTGAAAGCTCAGCTTCACACCCCGCCGTTACCAGCGACGCATGTGAGCGCGGGGATGAATCCAGACACTGATTCGGAGGAAATTCCTTTGTCAGAACCTCTCCACGAGGATCACCTCACTTCGGAAAATGCGGCCTCGCGTCGCACAGCAAGTTGGGGCGGAAGCGTAGCTTCCGCCGAACCCGCCCCCGAGGGGGCGGGAGAGGACCTGCACCGGGGGGCGCAGGTCCTGGAGGCTTCGACCGAGGGCGGGTCGAAGCCGGGGCAGGAGGAGAAGCAGACCGATCGCCGCGTCCGCCGAGAGCGCGCCGCTCGCGCCCGCCAGCGTCCGCGCCAGCCGCCCGAGAAGAAGCGTCTGCACCAGCCCAACACACGTTTCAATGAAGAAGAGTTCGCTCTGATCAAGTCCGCCGCCGCCCGGTGCAGCCTGTCCGTCGCCGGGTTCCTCGCCCGTTCCGCGCTCGCCGCCGCCCGCGACCTCGACCGCACCAGCGCCGAGATCGCCGACGAGCGCGAAGTGATCACAGCCCTATTCGAGAGCCGGCGTCGGCTCGGCTGGGCCGGCAGCAATCTCAACCAGGCCGTCAAGGCGCTCAACTCCGGTGCGGACGCTCCCCAGCTCGAGGCGGCCGTCGCCGCTGTCCGGCGTGCCGCCGACACCGCGCATGAAGCCGCCGCACGGCTGATCGAGCGCCGCGGCTCATGATCCCCAGCGTCAACTCCTCGGGCTCCCGGACCATTGGGCTCCTGGCCTACCTCTACGGCCCAGGCAAGCACGAGGAACACACCGACCCTCACCTCGTGGCCTCCTTCGACGGCATGTCCCCTGACCCCGGCCGCGATCCGAACGCCACCCTCAAGGACCTCCAGCAGCTCCTCGACCAGCCTGTGATGGCCCTCGCCGAGCACGCCCGACCGGCCAAGCACGTGTGGCACACCTCCGTCCGCGCCGACCCGCGCGACCGGATCCTGTCCGACGAGGAGTGGGCCGACATCGCCCGCCGCATCGTCGCCGCCACCGGCATCGACCCCGGCGACGGACAGTCCGGCTGCCGCTGGGCCGCCGTACGGCACGCGGACGACCACATCCACATCGTCGCCACCCTCGTGACCGAGGACAGCCATCGCCCCGACGACTACCGCTCCGGCGCCCGCGCCCAGGCCGAAGCCCGGCTCATCGAAAAGGAACTCGGACTCCACGAGGTCGCGCCCGGGGACGGCACAGCTGCTCAACGTCCCACGAGCGCCGAACGCCACAAGGCCGAACGGCAGGGCCGCGAGCGCACTGCCCGCGAAGAACTGCGCGAGGCGGTACGGCGCGCGGTGGCCGGCGCGACCAGCGAGGCTGAGTTTTTCGACCGGCTCGCCGGTGACGGCCTCCTGATCCGTAAGCGCGTCGCGCCCTCCGGGGACCTCCTCGGATACAAGGTCGCCCTTCCCGACGACCGGAACAAGGACGGCGAGCCGGTGTTCTACCCCGGCGCGCGACTCGCCCCCGACCTCTCGCTGCCCCGCATCCGGGAGCGCTGGTCCGGCGACGCCCAGAACAACCCCGCTCCTCGACAGGAGGATGCGGTCCGTACGGGGCCGGGTACTCCGGCCGCTGCCCGCCGCATGACGGCTTCGGCCGCGTGGCAGGCTGTGCTCGTGGTCGAGCAGGGCGACGACGCGGTCGCCGCCGCCCACATCGCCGCGGCCGGCGAGGTCCTCGACGCCCTCGCGAAGACGTCCGCCGCCCACACCCGCCGCGAACTGCGAGACGCGGCCACGGCCTTCGAACGGGCCTCGCGCTCCCACGTCCGCGCCGTACGCGGACACGATCGGGGCCTGCGGCAGGCCGCCCGCGACCTCGTCCACGGCGGCCCGGCCCTCGGCCGCGGCGAGGACGGCGCGAGCACCGCGATGGCGATCGACATGCTGTTCTTCCTGATCACCGCCGCCGTGCACTGGCACGCGAGGAAGGGCCACGCGCAGCAGGCCGCCGCCGCCGCACGGGCCGCCGAGCACCTTCGTGCCGCCTACCAGGCCGCCGCCGCCCAACCCCTCGGTGTGCTCTACCAGCGAGGCCGGCGCCTGAACCGGCCGCTTCTCCAGCGGCAGACGGTGGTGCTGCGCGAGGCGCTGCCCGGGCTGGCTGAACGGATCCTCGCCGAGCCGGGCTGGTACGCGCTGGCCGCGACCATCGCAGACGCCGAAGCCGCCGGCCACGACCCGGCCGCCCTCCTGTCCGACGCGGTCGCGCGCCGGGAACTCGACACCGCGGACTCGGTCAGCGACGTGCTGGTGTGGCGGCTGCGGCGGATGGCCGACCTGCCCGCCGACACATCGGAACTGCCCGCGAACGGCACCACGGGTGGCCAGGCCACGACACGCAGGGCAACATCCCGGCCGTCTGCACCTGGCTCACGGCGCGGCGGGAAGGATGTGGCGGGCAAGACGCGGTGAGCCCCAGCCTCTGACTCGCTGGAAGCCGACTGTTGACTCTGTGAATTGAAGCTCCTGGGGACCTAGGGGACGATCATGACGGAAGCAGGACGAGGCGAGGGAGAGATCAGGGTGTTCCACCGGATACGCCGCCGGGTGGCGGAGCCCAGCGAGGCGCAGCGCCGATTCTTCGAGCTGTCGGCGCGGCTGCAGGACCAGGTCCCCCCAGGAATCGGCGGGCCGTCGGCCGGGCCGGAGCGCAGCGAGCCGGCTACCGCGGTGGACGACTTCCTTCCACCGGAGCTGCGCGTGCCCAGCCACGACCAGCTCGACGGCAGGATGATGCCGTGGGCGCAGCCGCTCGTCCTCGACGGCGAGTTGGTCACCTGCACTGAGTGCGGCGCGTACCGGGACTGGCTCATCCTCTCCACCCACGGCGAGATCTGGCTGCGCTGCCGGGCCGGACATCAGCAGCAGGAGACCCGTCTGGACACCGCCTGGTACAACCGGAGCGCCGGGCCGGCGGACGCGACGCACGCCACGTTCGAGGACTGCCTGCGCCACCTCGGCCACTGACCCCCACCCCTACGACCCCACGGGCCCGAGGCCCGCACTGACCACCCGTCGCCAAGCACCAAGGGGTCAGTTCCGTATGCGCGTTCGCGTCGCCACCACCGCCCTCGGCATCACCGCCGCCCTCCTCGCGGTCCCCGCCTGCTCCACCGGCACGAAGCCCGACACCACCCCCTCCGCCCGTACGGAGAAGCCGGCCGACGCCTCCCAGAGGACCGTCACGCTCTCGTCGGCCGCGCTCGCGACACGCCTGCTCGACGAGAGCGACCTCAGCAGCGGCTACCTGCGCAAGCCGGAGCGCCCCACCCGCCACGACGACGTCACCGTCATCGGCTGCCCGGCCCTGAGCGAACTGGGCGGCGACGCGGCCACCGGCGGTTCGCTCACCTTCCCGCGCAAGGCGAAGGCCACCTTCACCTACGCCGGCAGCAGCTCCGAAATCTCCGAGGAGCTGTACAGCGACAGCGCGAACAAGCTGTCCGACGGCATCGGCCAGATCTTCGACGCCATGACCGGCTGCCCCACCTATCAGGTCGTCTCGGGCGGTACCCCGATCGACATCACCTCGCAGAAGCTGACCGCACCCCACGACCGCGGTGACGAGCAGTGGAGCCAGCTCCTGACCTTCTCCGCCGAAGGACGGAACACCGTGGTGAAGCAGGTCGCGATCCGCGACGGCAGTCTGCTGCTGATCGTCTCCGGTTCGCCGGCCCTCGTCGACCGCCACCTCGACAAAGCCCTCGCCAAGGCCACGGCCACGAGCTGACCGAACCAGATACACGGATGCCCCCGACCCTCACGGTCGGGGGCATCCGCCTGTTAGCCCACGCCCTGAGCAGCGCGTGCCCCTGGCCCGCCCCAGGGTGTGAAGCCCCATGCGCACGGGCGGCCGGGCAAAGCGTGCGCCCTCATTCCGGCACCGACGTACTGCTGCCTCCGGCCCCGACCGCCGGGGACAGCATCGTGTGCACGGACAGACCGGGCTCGAGCAGCAAGAAGCCCGACCGTCCCTTCGGGAGAGGCCGGGCTGTATGCGTGGTCAGGAGGACGAGCGCAGGGCACTAGATGGCCGGGGCGCGCAGGAGCCGCTCCTGGGTGGCCTCGGGCAGCACCCGTCGCAGGACCGGTGCGGTCGAGCTGAGAGAGGCGGCGAAGGCCGCGACGAGATCGTGCGGGACGCTGGCGCCGAAGGACACCGCCCACAGGCACGGTGCGCCGAGCGCGGGCTCGGCCCACGCCTGCCACCCAGCCGGTCCCACTTCGTCGGCCTCGGTGGTCAGGGCGCGCGGGTCGGCGTCCTGGATGAGGGGCGGCACCTCGCCGAGGCTGATGTGCGAGGTGAACGTCGGGTCCGTCGCCGCCGCCTGGGGCTGGTCGATGTCGCGGAGCCAGCCGTGTGCGGCGACGGCGTCGAGGACCAGCTCGGGGCCGGCAATCGGCTCGGCGGGCTGGTCGCGGGCATCGAGGGCGGCGAGGAAGTCGGCCACGGACTCGCCGGGGACGTCGGGGGTGAAGTACGCCGACCAATGGGCGAGCGGGCTGCTCGTGTCCGCGCGGGCGGAGATCTGCCAGGCGATCGGCAGATCCCCCAGGTGGAACGGCTCATCCGCCAGGCTCCACTGGGCCCACCGGAGGGAATCGGGGCTGATGTGCAGGACGGTGCTGCGCAGGACCTGGCGGTCCTCATCTGCTTCATCCGGCTGGTGGCGACCGCGGACGATCGTCAGGCTCGTCCAGCCCAGGCCGGCGAGCGTGTCGGCGACGGTGTCGTAGAGGCGCTTGTCGTCACCGGCCAGGTGCCGGGGACCGACCCAGAACGCGGGCTCACCGCCAGGCGGGGTGGACGAATCGAGCGGGAAGTCGGGGTACAGGGGCGCCTCCAAAGGCTTGGTGCGGTTCTACTTGCCGCCGGCAGTTCGGCGGGGGCGGCGCGGTGGTGCCTGGACGGGGCCCTGCCAGGCCAGAGCGACGGCCACCTCCGGCGGCAGATGGCCGAGCTGTGTGTCCTCGACCCGCCGCTCTGCGAGGTAGACGACGGTCCGGCCGGTCTCGTCCACGGACTGCACGACCTGCCCGAGGCGGTGTGCCATGGGGAAGAACGGGTTCATGGCCTGGCGGACCGGAGCGCTCCGGTCGCAATCGGACAGCAGGGTGATGAGCTCGCCAACGGTCATCTCCTGATACGTCACGAACAGCCTCCTTGTGTGAGGAAAACGGTGAGCGGTAGTACGGACCTGCCGCCGGGAGTCGGCGACCGCCCTCGGTGAGGAGGCCGATCGCTGCGGTGTCACACCCGCCGAGAGGTCTCCAGCACGCGTGCCACTGCGGCGGCGACGATGTCGGCCGGCGTCGCGGTGTCGAAGGACAGGTGGTAGCCGGGCACCGTGGCTGTGCCGGTGACGGCGATCTTCCATCCTTCGCCGTCGGTGCCGGGGCGACCGAGCGGGAACCAGCCGAGGTAGAAGCGGCCGTCCTTGCTGCTGACGTGCACGTCCGCACGGTCGTCCACGATCAGGTTGAAGTCGTCGGCGGAGAACTGATCCATCACGAGCGTGGGCTGGCCGGGCCCGAGCTGCCACTCGCGCAGCCGGAGGGCCTCGATGGTGGTGGAGAATCCGGGGCCGACGGGAGCCATGGTCACGGGCAATCACCTCTTTGACCTGGGGTTTCTTGCAAGGTCGTCTACGTTGACATGGTCTCGAAGGCGTTGGCCAGTCTTTCCGCGTTCTTTCCTGTCTGCCCCCGGCGAACTGCCTGTGCCGCAGTCGCGAAGGCGGGCCCACCGCCACCGAAGGCGGACCGACGCCGGTTAGCGCCTTGGCCTCGTACGGGGGGCTTCCACTCCACGTCACGCCTCCGGTCGTACGGAGCGGCTACGGTGCTGCGGTCACTTGACCTGCACGGATGCGACAGAAATCGAACACGTGATGCAATAACGGTATGCGATGCTCTGCTTTCCCCGAGGACCTGATCGCCGCGCAGTCTGCCTGGGAGCGGACCTATCGGAGCCTCGCCGACCCGGTCCACCGTGAGCGGACGACGGTACTGCGTAGGCGCCTGCTGGAGCTGTCGATCCAGGTCTGGTGGCATCCGTACTGGCGTGAGGCCGGGACCGGGCAGCGGGTCGCATTGCGTACGGCGGCGCGGGAGCCGGAAGCCGGGGCCGGGTAGGTGGACGGCCGGAGCGGTGATCGGCGGACGGCCGGAGCGGCTCCGGCCGAGATAGAGCTGGCCTTGCCGGACGGGCAGACCGTTCGCGTCCGTCTCCACGAACGTCGGGAGGTGCCAGGCCCTTCTCCATGGCGCTATCTCGTCGGCGTCCCTTCCTGGGTGGCGCGCCCGGATGGGGTCGAAGCCGCCGAGTACACGGTCTGGGTGACCGATCGGCAGCTGACGCCCATCGCGGGCGTGGATCTGTCCGGTGTGCCGACGCGTCGTCTGCCAGGTCCGCCGCCGCGGCCGGCCCCCGGCTGGGTGGTCCGTCCCGCCCCCGAGCGCCGGGGGCGGACGGTCGTGCATGACGCCATGTGCCGGCATGCCGCAGGCGGCGGGACCGAGCGGGGCACGCTGGAGGCCGTGGACGCGCTGATGCGGGACGGGGCGCGTGCCTGCACCGACTGCGACGCCTCCGTCGTTCTCATTCCGGCGCTCGAACTCGGTCAGGAGCAGGGATAGCGGCCTGGGCCGAGGGGCTCGACAGCGCTGGTGCCGGGCGCCGACCAAGCAGACAGCGGAACCACCCGGAGGCTCCTGCCTGGTAACGGACGATGGTGTCCGGCCGCAGTGCCCGCACCCATAGAGGAGCACCGATCACGATCCGGTGTGCGTCGGCCATGCCCAACTCGCCGTCGAGATTCCACCGAGCGTCGTCCAGAACGACATCGGCGTAGACCTCGGCACACCAGTGGGCCTGGCGGTCGTGTCCCAGGGGGTACCCGCGGGTCCATGGCTGACCCTCGTGTTCATGGCCGGGACGCTGCCCCTGCTGAACAGCGATCTTCAGAGCTTCCACGGCACGGGACTGGTCGTCGTCCCACTGCCAGGTGTTCTCGGTGCCCCTGCGGCGCAGCAGCTCCTCGATCGCCGGGGCGGCAGACGACACCCAGCCGGCGTCGAGCGCGTCGCCAGGGCGGAAGCCTTCGACGTGCTCCATGCTGCCGAAGAGGACGACGTCCACCGGCCGTCCCTCCGCGCAGTGGGTGCGGATGTGGCAGAGCACGGCCTCGTTCGCGGCGTAATTCCCGACGAACTCGGCAAACTCCACATGGCCCGTGCCCTGGATGTATGGGGCGGAAGGAGGGGCGTCGAAGGTGGAAGCGGCAAACGGCCCGAGCTTGCGCAGAAGTCGTTGTGCGATCCGCAGGCGGTTCCTGGCGCGGTTGGCCTCACCGATCTGGAGCTGCGTCATGGGGAGGCTCAGGGTGAACGACCACTGCCAGCGACGCTCCAGGACAAGGCCGACTTCCTCGGCGACAGCGCGGACCCGGCGGTCGGACCAGTACAGATACCGACCGGTGTCGCCACCTTGAGTCACGAACCTTCCCCCGCTCTCGCACGCCGGCACCTTCGGCCGACTGTAGGGGTTCCGCCGGGCGGTGTGGCGGTCTTGGCGAAGGTGGACCCAGCTGGGTACGTGGCGGTAGACGAGGGCAGGCCCCCGGGATGGCGTCCCAGGGGCCTGCTAGTGGCGGGGTGATCTTCGGTTAGCTGATCTGGCTGGTGTCGTCCGGCTCGGGCTGGGCCGACGTACGACGGCGGGTGATGACGAGGGCGACGGCGCCTGCGGCGACGAGGAGACCGGCGCCGCCGGCAATCCACGGGGTGGCGTCGGCGCCGGTGTGGGCGAGTGAACCAGCCGGAGTCTTCGGCGTCGTGTTGTCGTTCAGCCCGTCGGCCGCTGCGGTGGGCATGGCGACGGCGTCCGGCGTGCCGGTGCCCGTCGAGGAAGGCTTCGACCCGCCGGTAGCACTGTCGCTCGGCTTCTCCGCAGGTGTGGACGGGGTGCCGGTGGGCTCGTGCGTCGGCTTATCCGACGGGTCAGGCTTCGGAGTGGTGGCGGTCTTGGCGTTGGTGACGGTCACGGTGACCGGCGCGCCGGGGCCTGCGGCGAACGTCTTCGACGGCTTATAGAGGTCGTAGCCGGCGGGGGCCTTGATCTGCTTGACCCAGAATTCGGTCTTCCGGCTGGTCACGGGCAGCTCTCCGGTGGCTGTGCCCTGCGACCCGGTGGTCAGGGTGAGCAGGGTCTCGCTGCCCGTTCCAATGTTCACGGTGGATCCGGGCAGCAGCTTTCCGGTCTTGTCGTCCTTGGCCTGGAGGAGAACCGTGGCGGCCTTGAACGGGTCGGTGATCGTCAGCGGTGTGGTTACACCTGGGGTGACGATGACGTCCTGGTCGGGGACGACCTCGTGGAGCGGGCTGCCGGAGGACGTTTCCTTCAGCCGGTACACACCGGGAGCGAGGTCGGGGAAGGTCAGCTTGCCCTGCGCGTCGGTCTTCCCGCGTCCGGCCTCCTTGCCGGTGGAGTCGAGCAGGAGGAACTCGGCGCCGGGGAGGACGTCCCCGGCCGCGTCCTTCTTGGTGATCACGATGCCGCCCGCGTCCGGGGCCGGTGTCTCGGTGGAGGCGGCGGAGGCCGAGGGCGTCGGCTCGGACGACTGGGCGGTCGCGGTCGGTGCCCAGGTGAGGGTGCCGGTCACCGCGGCGGCGACGGCAGCGGATCGGACGGCGCCACGGACGATACGAGCGTGCACGGGAAGAGGTGCTCCTTGATCAGGTGGTGGGAGGTCATCGGGTCCGGCCAGCGACCAGAAGCGCCGGCGGCTGGGCGGGAGTCTGGTGGGCGGTCTTGGCCGCAGCGCGGTTCGACGCGGACGCGGTCCACGCGCCGGGGAACCAGACGGCGGTGTACTGCTCGATGGCATCACGCAGACCCGTGAAGTCGGCTCCTTCCCATGAAGGTTGCCCTGGCCTGGCGAGCGTGATGTTGAAGGTGTCGGGCATGTTGCGATGGTGCAAGGTGCCCTGACGGCGGCGGAAAGTGCCGTGCTCGGCGAAGCTGAGCGCCACCGCGTCCAGGTCGCCCTTGGGCGGGAGGAGGAGCGGGTCGCCGACCTGTCGCATCCACTGCACCTGCCGCAGCCAGGGGTGTGGGCGGCGAACGGCTGGTTGACCTGCCGCTGCGTGAGCGTGCCGGAGGCGGCCGGGTAGAGCATGCGGATGCCGGCGGCCTGGTGGCGAGTAGGGGTGAGGTCCGGGGTTCGGCCGCAGGCGAGGTCGGCGGCGGCCTTCGGCAGGTCGATGCCGGTGGCGAGACGGACGAGGTGACCGATCATGTCGCCGCCGATGCGTGCGTTGACCTCGATCAGCCGGGGCCGACCATCCACTAGTGTCCTGCGCCAGT
>NZ_JAGGOJ010000054.1 GCF_018614575.1 Streptomyces sp. ISL-10 | reverse complement strand
CCAGCGAACGTCAACACCACCCGGCCCGCCGAACGAGCCGCCTGCTCCTCACCCGCAGAAGCAGCCAGCGCACGGAGTCGCGCCACCGCCTCATCCCGCTCCGCGGCCACCACTCCAGCCCGGAACTCCCACATCGAACGTGACGTCAACAACGCACGCCCCACATCAGCCAAGCCCGACACAGGCTGCTGCTCCAGGAAGTCAGCCAACTGCCCCGCAGCAGCCCGCAAACCCTCCGGCGACCGCGCCGACACCACCAACGGCACCACACCCGACGCCTCAGCGTCCGTGTCGACTGGTGCGTCGGAGACCGGCACACCATCCGCATCCATTTCTGCAGCGAGGACAGCAGGCTCGTCCGAGTCAGGGACGGCGCTGGCCGGGATGTCGGGAGTGTCCGGGGCTTGTTCGAGGATGACGTGGGCGTTGGTACCGCTGAACCCGAACGAGGACACGCCCGCCCGGCGCGGACGGCCGGTCACGGGCCAGTCCCGCTCCTCGGTCAGGATCCGCACATCCCCGACCGACCAATCCACCTTCGACGAAGGCGTCTCAGCGTGCAGAGTCCGGGGCAGGACCCCGTGCCGCATCGCCAGGATCATCTTGGCGATCCCGATCACACCTGCTGCGGCTTGGGCGTGTCCGATGTTCGACTTCGCCGACCCCAGCCACAACGGCTCACCCTGCTCACCGCGGTCGCCGTACACCGCAAGCAGCGCCTGCGCCTCGATCGGATCACCCAAAGCCGTGCCCGTACCGTGCGCTTCGACCGCGTCCACCTCAGCCGGAGCAAGTCCGGCACTCGCCAACGCCTGACGGATCACCCGCTGCTGCGACGGACCATTCGGAGCCGTCAACCCATTGGAGGCACCGTCCTGGTTGATCGCACTGCCCCGGATCACCGCCAGCACCTCATGCCCGAGGCGCTGGGCGTCCGACAGCCGTTCCAGGACCAGCATCCCGGCGCCCTCGGCCAAGCCAATGCCGTCCGCCTCATCCGAGAACGCCTTGCACCGGCCATTGAGGGCAATGTTTCCGAGCCGGGAGAACTCCACGAAAACGCCTGGGCCCGCCATCACGGTCACGCCGCCGGCGAGCGCCATCGAGCACTCACCCGCACGCAACGCCTGAGCGGCCAGGTGCAACGCCACCAGCGATGACGAACACGCCGTGTCCACACTTACTGCCGGACCCTCAAGCCCCAGCACATAGGAGATACGCCCCGACGCCACACTGTGCGCGCCACCGGTGGCTCGGTATCCCTCCATATCCCGGGCCGCGCCGGCCGCCGCCTGGAAGTCGTTCTCGATGATGCCGGTGTAGACCCCGACGTCACGGCCGTGCAGCGAGGACGGGTCGATCCCCGCCCGCTCCAGCGCCTCCCACGACGTCTCCAGCAGCAACCGCTGCTGCGGATCCATCGCCAACGCCTCACGCGGACTGATCCCGAAGAACCCCGCGTCAAAACCCGCCGCATCGGCCAGGAAGCCACCGACACGAGCAGACGATTTCCCCGCGGCGTCAGAATCCGAACCGAACAAGGCCTCCAGATCCCAACCCCGATCGGTCGGGAACTCCACCACCGCATCCGTGCCCGAGGACAACAGCTCCCAGAACGCGGCCGGGCTGTCCACACCGCCGGGCAGCCGCAGCCCCACACCCACGACCGCCACCGGCTCGTTTACCTGAACCGGTGTCGAGACGGGCGCGGATACGGCGACGGTGCCCGCCAACTGTGCGATCAGGAAGTCGGCCAGCGCCGACGGGGTCGGATAGTCGAACACCAACGTCGCCGGCAGCTTCACCCCGGTCAGGGCCATCAGCCGGTTCCGGAACTCGACCGCGGCCAGTGAGTTGAATCCCGCGTTGCCGAAGGTCTGATCGGCCCGCACCAGATCCTGGCCCGCAGCGCCGAGGACGACGGCCGCTTCGCCGCGGACCAGCTCGAACACATACCGCTCCCGGTCCTCCGGTGTCATTGCGGCCAGCTTCGCCGACAGGCCGGTCGCGGACCCGGCGGCGCGGCGTTGAGGACCAGCCAGCAGGCGCAGCGGTGCGTCGGGAGCATTGAGATCGGTGGCGGTGAAAGGTCGTGAGGCGAGAGCTTCCAGAGTCAGAACCGGCTCGCCGGCGGTGTCGGCCAGGTTCACCTTCAGTCCATCAGAACCAGGGGTGGCTCGGACGCGAAGGGCCGTGGCGCCGGTGGCGTGGAGAGCGACGCGGTTCCACGCGAACGGCATCTGCACCGTGTCGGTGTCGGTGTCGCCCAAGGGCGTCGCAGCCATGGACACGTGCAGCGCAGCGTCAAGGAGAGCCGGGTGGATCCCGTACCCGGCCGTATCGGCGCTCTCAGGGAGGGTGACCACGCCGAACATCTCCCCGTCTCGGGTCCAGACCGCGGTCAGGCCCTGGAACGCGGGCCCATAGACGTAGCCGCGGTCGGCGAGGCGTTCGTAGAATTCCTCAACCGGGACCGGTTCGGCTCCTGGTGGCGGCCAGGCCCCCACATCAGCACCGTCATGGACAACCGCAGCAGCGGCGGGAGCAAGGAAACCCTCGGCGTTACGCTCCCATCCCTCTCTACCCGAGGGACGCGAACTCACCGTCACCGGCCGTACCCCAGCCTCGTCGGCCTCCCCGACATGAACCTGAACGTCGACCACGCCCGAGGCCGGAATCCGCAACGGCGCCTGAATCACCAGCTCATCCAGGACCGGGCAATCCACCAGGTCACCGGCCGCGATCGCGAACTCGACCAGACCAGCACCCGGAACCACGACAGTGTCGGTAATCGCATGATCAGCCAGCCACGGATGCGCCTCCAGCGACAGCCTCCCCGCCAGCATCACCCCACCGGGAACATCGACCACCGCATCCAGCAACGCATGACCTGAGGAGCGAGCTCCCGCCAAGCCGGCCACCGACCGGCCATGCACACTCGGAGCCAGCCAGTACCGATCCCGCTGGAACGGATACGTCGGCAACGCAACGAACCGTCCCGGGGACCCCGCGCCTCCCGGAATAGCAGCGGCGAGCTCGGCCACGGAGACGGGACCACCCGCCACCCACACATCGACCATCGACTGGACGAACCTGGCCGGCTCATCCTCATCACGCCGCAACGTCCCGGCCACGACAGCATCCACAACGTCGGCCCGCTCCACCGCAGCCACCGCAGCCACCGCACGGAGCTTCGCTACCGCCTCATCCCGCTCCGCGGCCACCACTCCAGCCCGGAACTCCCACACCGAACGAGACGTCAACAACGCCCGGCCCACATCAGCCAGGTTCGACACAGGCTGCTGTTCCAGGAAGTCAGCCAACTGCCCCGCAGCAGCCCGCAAACCCTCCCGCGACCGCGCCGACACCACCAACGGCACCACACCCGACGCCTCAGGAGCGTCTCCCGCCTCCACGTCAGCGGGGCCTGATGCATGCTCAACGGTGACCGGGTCCGGGGCCTGTTCGAGGATGACGTGGGCATTGGTACCGCTGAACCCGAACGAGGAGACCCCCGCCCGGCGCGGACGGCCGGTCACGGGCCAGTCCCGCTCCTCGGTCAGGATCCGCACATCCCCGACCGACCAATCCACCTTCGACGAAGGCGTCTCAGCGTGCAGAGTCCGGGGCAGGACCCCGTGCCGCATCGCCAGGATCATCTTGGCGACTCCGGCGACTCCGGCTGCGGCCTGGGTGTGACCGATGTTCGACTTCACCGACCCCAGCCACAACGGCTCATCCTGCTCACCACGATCGCCGTACACCGCAAGCAGCGCCTGCGCCTCGATCGGGTCACCCAGCGTGGTCCCGGTGCCATGCGCTTCGACCGCGTCGACCTCAGCCGGAGCGAGTCCGGCACTCGCCAACGCCTGACGGATCACCCGCTGCTGCGACGGACCATTAGGGGCCGTGAGCCCGTTAGAGGCACCATCCTGGTTGATCGCACTGCCCCGGACCACGGCCAGGACCTCATGCCCGAGCCGCTGCGCGTCCGACAGACGCTCCAACACGAGCATCCCCGCGCCTTCGCCCCAGCCCACACCATCGGCGGTGTCCGAGAAGGCCTTGCACCGGCCGTTGAGGGCCATGTTTCGGAGCCGGGAGAACTCCACGAAGGATTCTGGAGTGGCCATCACGGTTACGCCGCCGGCCAGGGCCATCGAGCACTCGCCCGCACGCAACGCCTGAGCCGCCAGGTGCAACGCCACCAGCGACGACGAACACGCCGTGTCGACACTCACCGCCGGACCCTCAAGACCCAGCACATACGAGATACGCCCCGACGCCACACTCGGGGTCGCGCCCGTCGCCCGGTATCCCTCGAGGTCAGGGGTCGTTCCGGTTGCAGAGAGATAATCGTTGGCGATCAGTCCGGCATAGACCCCAACGCGCTCGCCCCGCAGCGAAGTCGGGTCGATCCCGGCACGCTCCAGCGCCTCCCACGACGTCTCCAGCAGCAACCGCTGCTGCGGATCCATCGCCAAAGCCTCACGCGGACTGATCCCGAAGAACCCCGCATCGAACCCCGCCGCGTCGGTGAGGAAGCCGCCCTCACGCACATAGGACTTCCCAGCAGCCTCAGGGTCCGGGTCGTACAGATCACCCAGATCCCAACCCCGATCGGTCGGGAAATCCCCCACCATGTCCGCACCCGACAGCAGCAGGTTCCACAGGGCGGCAGGGTCGTCCACACCACCGGGCAGCCGCAATCCCAGACCCACGATCGCCACCGGCTCATCCGTGACCGTCGCGGTCACGGGCATCACGGCGTGAGCAGGAGCGACCCCGACCAGCTCGCCCAGCAGGAAATCAGCCAACGCCAACGGAGTCGGGTAATCGAACACCAACGTCGCCGGCAACGGCATCCCAGCCAGAGCGGTCAGCCGGTTACGAAGCTCGACCGACGTCAGCGAATCAAAGCCAGCGTCATTGAACGCCTGGTCAACCCGGACCAGATCCCGACCCGCACCACCGAGAACGGCCGACGCCTCAGCACGCACCAACCCAGCCAGATAGTCGACCTGAT
>NZ_JAGGOJ010000053.1 GCF_018614575.1 Streptomyces sp. ISL-10 | reverse complement strand
CATTCCGAACCCGGAAGCTAAGCCTTTCAGCGCCGATGGTACTGCAGGGGGGACCCTGTGGGAGAGTAGGACGCCGCCGAACAATCATTGTAGGAAAGCCCCGGAACCTCGTTCCGGGGCTTTTCTGCGTTTCGGGGTCGCATAGGGTCGGCGGTATGCGCTACGACCTGGTCATCTTCGACAACGACGGTGTGCTCGTCGACAGTGAGCCCCTCTCCAACACCATTCTCGCCGGCTACCTCACCGAGCTGGGTCATCCCACCTCGTACGAGGACTCCCTGCGCGACTACATGGGGGCTGCCGTCCACCGCGTGCACGACCTCGTCCGTGAACGGACCGGACAGGCGCTGCCGGAGGACTTCGACGACACGTTCCACGCGCGCGTATTCGCCGCCTTCGAGCGGGAGTTGACCGCGGTCGACGGTGTCACCGACGTTCTGGAGAAGGTCGCCGCCGACGGGGTGCCGTACTGTGTGGCGTCCTCCGGGAGTCATGAGCGGATCCGGGTCGGGCATCGGACGACCGGGCTCGACCGATGGTTCGCCGACGACATCGTGTTCAGTGCCCAGGACGTGGGCCGGGGGAAGCCGGCACCCGACCTCTTTCTCCACGCGGCCGCGCGCATGGGCGTGTCGCCCGCGCGGTGCGTCGTCGTCGAGGACAGCCGACTGGGCGTCCAGGCGGCGCTGTCGGCGGGCATGGACGTGTACGGCTTCACCGCCATGACGCCCGCCGCGAATCTCGCCGGGGCCAAGGGGTACTTCCAGGCGATGGCCGAACTCCCCGGATTGCTCGGCTGACCCGTCTACCCCTGAGTAGGGCGCGGGCCTACGCTGTGCCGCCATGACTGATGCGCGGTTGCGCCACGGGCGGGCCTCCCTGGCGTTCGGCTTCTTCTCCCAGGGCGTCGCGTTCGCTCTGCTCGTGACCCGCATCCCCGCCGTACAGGACAGGTACGGGATATCCGACGGGTTGCTGCCCCTCTTCCTTGCCGCCGTGCCGGTGCTCGCCGGGGTGGGGAGCGTTGTGACGGGGCGCGTCGTCCGCCGCGTTCCGGCGAGTGCGGTGCTGAGGTGGTCCCAGCCGGTGGTGCCGCTGTCGCTCGTCGGGGTCGCCGCAGGGCACGAGCTGTGGCACGCGGCCGTCGGTCTGGGCGTGTTCGGGCTGGCCGTCGGCGCGTTGGACGCCTCGATGAACATGCTGGGCGTCAGTCTCCAGCGAGCGTACGGGCGGAGCATCATGCTCGGTTTCCATGCCGCCTACAGCCTCGGCGGCATCGTGGGCGCCTCGCTCGCCTGGGTGGGGGCGCACTTCGATCTCGCGCTGTTCGTGTCCTGGCTGCCGGTGGTCGCGGTGCTGGTACCGGCGGCGCTTTTGGCGAGCCGGTGGTACGTGGACGGGGAACGGGTGCCGGAGGACGGCCGGGGGCAGGCGGCCGGACGAGGGGGCGCGTACACGGCGCTGGTGCCGCTGTGCCTCGTCATGACCTTCGCGTACATCGGGGACTCGACCGTCTCCAACTGGAGCGCGAAGTACCTCCAGGACGTGCTGGGAAGCTCCGAGGAACTGGCGACCGTCCCGTACAACGCGTACATGGTGACGACGCTGGTGGGCCGCGCCGTCGGGGATCTCGCGGTGCGGCGCTTCGGGGCGGTGGCCGTCGTCCGGTGCGGGTCGGTGCTGGCGGCGGCCGGGTTCGCGGTGGTCGCGGTCGCGCCGGGCGCGTGGGTCGGCATGCTCGGGTTCACCCTGCTGGGGCTGGGGCTCTGCGTGATCGTGCCGCAGACGTTCGCGGCGGCGGGCCGGCTGGCGCCGGGGGACAGCGACGCGGCCGTGGCGCGGCTCAATGTCTTCAACTACGTCGGCTTCCTGATCGGGTCGCCGTTGGTCGGGGCGCTCGGGGACGTGTGGAGCTATCGGGGCGCGATGCTGGTGCCGATGGTGTTGGTGCTGGCCACGATGGGGTATGCCCGGTCGTTCGGTGCGGAGCCCGCCCGATACGGTGGCGGGCATGAGCGGCCGCGGGTTGTTGATGTGGGACGAGGCGGTAACGAAGTATGACTTCGGGAGCAGCCATCCGATGGATCCGGTGCGGCTCGCACTGACCATGGGACTCGTGCGGGCGTACGGCCTGGACCGGGCCATGGACGTGGTGGCCGCCAAGCCGGCCGGGGACTCGACGCTCCGGCTGGTGCACCGCGAGGACTATGTGGCCGCGGTCCGGGCGGCGTCCAACGACCCGGCGAGCGCCGACCAGTCGTACGGTCTCGGCACGGCCGACGATCCGGCGTTCGCGGGCATGCACGAGGCGTCTGCGCTGATCGCCGGGCAGTCGGTGGGCGCCGCGGAGGCCGTGTGGCGCGGGGAGGCCGAGCACGCCGTGAACTTCGCCGGCGGGCTGCACCATGCGATGCCGGGCGGTGCGTCCGGGTTCTGCATCTACAACGACGCGTCGCTGGCGATCGCCAGGCTGCTGGAGCTGGGAGCGGAGCGGGTCGCGTACGTGGACGTGGACGTCCACCACGGCGACGGCGTCCAGGCGGCGTTCTGGGACGACCCGAGGGTGCTGACGATCTCGCTCCACGAGCATCCCCACACGCTGTTCCCGCAGACCGGCTGGCCGCAGGAGACGGGCGGCAAGGGCCCGGCCGAGGGCTCGGCGGTGAACGTGGCACTGCCGGCGGGTACGGGCGACGAGGGGTGGCTGCGCGCGTTCCACGCGGTGGTGCCGGAGCTGCTGGCCGGCTTCCGGCCGCAGGTGCTCGTGACGCAGCACGGTGCGGACACGCATTTCGAGGACCCGCTGGCCCATTTGGCGGTGTCGCTGGACGCGCAGCGGGCGGTGCAGGAGGCGTGCCACGAGCTCGCGCACGCGCACGCGGACGGGAAGTGGGTCACGCTCGGGGGCGGGGGCTACGAGGTCGTGGACGTCGTTCCCCGGTCGTGGACGCACCTGGTGGGGATCGCGGCGCACCGGCCGGTGGATCCGGAGTCGGTGATCCCGTCGACGTGGCGGGACGAGGTGTACGCACGGACGCGCCGGTTGGGACCCGCGCGGATGACGGACGGCCGGTGGCCGGTGCGTCTGCGGGCCTGGGAGGACGGGTACGACCCGGCGGACCGGCTCGACCAGTCGATCCTCGCGACGCGGCGGGCCGTGTTCCCGCTGCGCGGTCTGCTGGCGTAGTCGGCACTCCCGGCGCGGCACTGTACGGGCATTACGCCAACTGTGCGCAGGACATGCGTTTCTTACCTGCCACAGCGGCCGGTGCGTCAGCATCGGAAGGGTGTTGAGCACCGGATCGCTGCGGGCGCAGCTGCGGGCGCATCTGCTGGCGTCGGGTTTGGCGGGGGATGTGGCGACCTCGCGCGAGGCGAGCCTGCGCAGTTATCGGGCGTTCGCCGCGCGGGATCCCCGGGTGACCATCGGGCTCGATCCCCGGTGGCGGTGGAGCGAGCAGGAGCTGATCGCGCTGATGGCCGAGAGGTGCGGGGTGTCCGCGGATCCGGCGTGCGTGGCGGGTGGCGACGTCATCGATCCGGAGCTGACGCTGTGTGCGCTGGACGCGTTCGCCGCCCGGTTGGGGGACGCGGCGCGGCGGCGTGCGCCTGTCCTGTTCGGTACGGGGCATCCGCACCGGCTGCTGGGGTTCTACGCAGACCTGGCAGACGCGGTGTCGGCGGCGGGGTGTTCCGTACTCACTCCCGCGCAGGGGCGATGTGTCGACATAACGACCCGGTTCGGCGTACGTACGCATCACCTCGCGTACGTAAGGGGGGTGGCGTCGCTGCACGAGGAGGGCGCGCGGCAGGCGGGGGCGCACACCCATTCACCACTACCGGTCAGGGTCGCGCTCCAGGTCGCGGCGGACACCGGCGGGCCGCTGCCCGAGCTGGTCGTCGGGGACCACGGTTGGGTCTGCGGTGCAGGTCAGCTGGGGATCGAGGCCATCGGCCTCGCGGACACGGACGATCCCGCGCTGTTCGTCGGCGAGGCGGAGGGGCGGGTGTCGGTCGCGGTTCCGCTTGATGACGCCGTTCGGTCCGAGTGCTACCGCCCTCTGACGCTGTATGTACTCAATCGAGCGTGTCTGTCACAGTAGGCGGCCGATCGCAGCTCCTCTTCCCCACTCGCATCACCCGCCCCTAGTCTGGGCAGTGAGCGCACAGCGACGAAGAGTCACCGGAGGGGAAGCCGGTGCGCGTCGGGTGCGGAAGGTACAGGTGGGTCATGGCTGCTGGCAGCGAGAGGCCTCTCAACGAGGTCAAGTTCCTTACCGTGGCGGAGGTTGCCTCGGTGATGCGAGTGTCGAAGATGACTGTGTACCGGTTGGTGCACAGCGGTCATCTGCCGGCGATCCGGGTGGGGAGGTCCTTCCGGGTGCCGGAGCAAGCGGTGCATGAGTATCTCCGCGAATCCTTCGTGGGGGTGGAATCCGCGTAACGGAGAACGGTACGGCCGCCCTCGGATTACGTCCCTCACCCGGTGGCAGGTAGGCTAGGCCGACGTAGGTCGTGTGGGCCCAGACGCCCCGCACCGAGTGAAGAGAAGTGAGCGAGGGTAGTCGTGGGCTCTGTTATCAAGAAGCGGCGCAAGCGGATGGCGAAGAAGAAGCACCGCAAGCTGCTCAAGCGCACCCGCGTTCAGCGTCGCAACAAGAAGTAGGCGACAGCTGCACGTGTTTTCTCGGCCCTTCCACCAGCCCGGTGGGAGGGCCGAGGTGCGTTGTGGAACAGCTGTGGGCAAGAAGTGGGGGCGCGAAATGGATGGTCATGGCAAAAGTGCGCCGTGCGGTCATCACAGCGCAACACCGACGCGCTACGGTGACGCCAGGACCTAGGGGAAGGCGCTGATCTTGGGCAAGGTCGTGCTCGTCACCGGTGTGGCCCGTCAGCTCGGGGGCCGCCTTGTGCGGCGCATCCAGCAGGATCCCGAGGTGGACCGGGTGATCGGGGTCGATGCGGTGAACCCCGGACATCATCTGGGCGGAGCCGAATTCGTCCGCGCCGACATCCGCCAGCCGGCGATCGCGCGCGTCCTCGCCGAGCATGCCGTCGACACGGTCGTGCACATGGATGTGACGGGTACGCCGCTGGGCGCCGGCGGACGGACGGCCGTCAAGGAGACCAACGTCATCGGCACCATGCAACTGCTGGGCGCCTGCCAGAAGTCGCCGACGGTCAAGCGCCTGGTGATCAAGTCCAGTACGAGCGTCTACGGCTCCGCCCCCCGCGACCCGGCTGTCTTCACGGAGACCACACCGCCCAAGTCGCTGCCGAGCGGCGGTTTCGCCAAGGACTCCGTGGAGGTCGAGGGATACGTGCGCGGGTTCGCCCGGCGCCGCCCGGACGTGGCCGTGTGCGTGCTGCGGTTCGCGAACATCCTCGGTCCGTGCGCCGACTCGCCGCTCGCCGAGTTCTTCTCGCTGCCGGTCATGCCGACCGTCTTCGGCTACGACCCGCGTCTGCAGTTCGTCCACGAGGACGATGTGATCGACGTCCTGCGGATCGCTTTGCACGAGCCACGCCGCGGGACGCTCAACAGCGGCACGTTCAACATCGCGGGCGACGGGGTGCTGACCCTGTCCCAGTGCTCACGGCGGCTCGGGCGGCCGACGATGCCGGTGCTGCTGCCCGCCGTCACGTGGGTCGGTTCCGCGCTGCGCACGGTCGGCATCACGGACTTCTCGCCGGAGCAGATCCGGCTGCTCACCCACGGCCGGGTGGTGAGCACGGTTCAGATGCGCGAGACACTGGGGTTCTTCCCCCGCTTCACGACCGCCGAGACGTTCGCGGACTTCGCGCGCAGCCGGGCCCCGGGGCTGCTGCCGCCCGAGTCCGTGGCGAGGGCCGTGGACCGGGTCGCGGCGGCACTGCCGCTCGGTCGCGGCGCGGGGCACGCCGTGGAGACGACGACCGGTGAGACGACGCGCGGCGAGACGACGCACAGCGCCGGATGAGCCCCGAGGGGCCCGGATAAGGAGCGCAGCCAACGATGGCGGACGCCAAGGTCATTCCGTTCGACGACGACCGTTCGCGCGGCGGTGCGCAGCGACCGGCGCGGCGGCGCCCCGGTGGGTCCGCGCGCCGCAAGGCCGATCAAGCCGCGGCGGGCGACTCCCTGGTGCGCGAGGCACCGGCGCGTGAGGCGTCCCGCGGCCCTCAGGTGCGCGGGGCGGGGGTACGGGAGGCCGCCGTACGCGACGCCGCTGTGAGCCCGCTGCCGGAGCACCCGGAGCACCAGGCCGTCGTGGCGGCGGCCGGGGAGAGCGACGCCGGCGACGAGTCGGCACCGTCGGGAGGCGGGAGCTGGGACCGGCGGATCGCGGGCGGGCTGGCATTCCTGCGCCGCCGGCTGACCGGTGACTACGAGGTCGACGAATTCGGGTACGACGCCGAGCTGACCGACCAGGTCCTGATGTCGCTGCTGCGGCCGCTGTCCGAGAAGTACTTCCGCGTCGAGGTGAAGGGCATCGAGAACATCCCGTCCGAGGGTGGGGCACTCGTGGTGGCCAACCATTCGGGGACACTGCCGTTGGACGGG
Source organism: Streptomyces sp. ISL-10 (assembly GCF_018614575.1). GTDB lineage: Bacteria > Actinomycetota > Actinomycetes > Streptomycetales > Streptomycetaceae > Streptomyces. The sequence goes on along the minus strand of NZ_JAGGOJ010000053.1, from coordinate 2,146 downwards.
CTGATGATGCAGGTCGCCGTCCACGACAACCACCCGGCCGGGCGCCATTTGCGACTGCTCGCCGCGGACCTGGTGTTCATGCTGCCGGTGGCCAACGAACTGGCGCGCAAGGCCGGACACACGCTGGCGTGCGCGGAGGACGCGGAGCGGCTGCTCCAGCGCGGCGAGGTCGTCGGTGTGATGCCGGAGGGCTTCAAGGGCATCGGGAAGCCGTTCAGCGAGCGGTACAAGCTCCAGCGATTCGGGCGCGGCGGGTTCGTCTCGACGGCGCTGCGGGCCGGTGTGCCCATCGTGCCGTGCTCGATCGTCGGCGCCGAGGAGATCTACCCGATGATCGGCAACGCGAAGACGCTGGCGCGTCTGCTGGGCTTCCCGTACTTTCCGATCACGCCCACGTTCCCGTGGCTGGGGCCGCTGGGGGCGGTGCCGCTGCCGACGAAGTGGACGATCCAGTTCGGCGAGCCGATCCCGACGGACGGGTATCCGCCAGAGGCGGCGGAGGACCCGATGCTGATGTTCAACCTGACGGATCAGGTGCGGGAGCAGATCCAGCACACGCTGTACAAGCTGCTGGTGCAGCGCCGCTCGGTCTTCTTCTGAGTCCGCACCGGTGATCCGTCGACTTCCGAGGCCGTACGCGTGAGGGGCGCCCCCCGGCCGGGGGGCGCCCCTCACGCGTACGGCCTTGTTACTCTTCCTCGCCGTCGATGCCGAAGCCCGGGAGGATGCCGGGCAGGATCGGCGGGATGGTGACGTCCGGGATGGACGGTTCCGACTCCTTGTCCGACGGGGACGGTCCGGCCTCCTGTGCCGGCGGGTCGAAAAGACCGCCGGTGTTTCCGCCGAGCAGCCCGTCGTCGGCGGAGCTGGAGCCGGACGGGCGGGGCTTGCTGTCCTCGCCGGTGTGACCGCCGCCCGAATCGGGGGCCGACGGTGTGCCGCTACCCGGGTACGTGGTAAGCCCGGAGTCCTGAGGTGCGCCGCCCGGGCGCCGCGAGCCGCGGTCGTCGTTCTCGGGGGCGCGCGGCAGCAGCGACTTGAGCGGGCCGACCTGTTCGTCTATGGCGTCGAAGGCCGAACTGACCTCGTCGCCCACGCCGGTGAGCTGGGCGGGCAGCCGGTCGCGCAGCCCGTTCCACACGTCCCGGTGGGAGCGTGAGAACGAGTTGAGCGTGGCGATGGGACCGAGCGATCCTTCGCGCTCGTAGGCAGCGCTGAGCAGCCGGTGGCCCTCGGTGACGTCGTGCCGCATGCCGTTGAGCGTGCGGCGGACCTCACCGAGCGACTCGTGGTCCAGGTGGCCGGAACGGCCCCGCTCCATCAGGCGGCGGGCTTCGCTGAGGCGGTTGGAGGCCTGGTCGAGGTAGAGCTCGCCGCGGTCGGAGTCGTCGTCCGCCATGCCGCGCTTGATGTCCTCCATGCCGCGCTTCAGCCCGTACAGCGAGTCACCGGGCAGGGCGTCGGAACTGGCAGCGGCCACTCCGCTGAAAGCGCCAGCGGCCACACCGACGGTCAGACCGCCGGCGGCAAGCCCCTTCGACCAGCGGGAGCGCGGTCGCAACTTCCGGAGCCGGGAGGCCCGGTGGGCGCCGCGGCCGTGGGTTCGCTGCTCCGGCACCGTAGGGCCCGCGGATGCGCCTCCCTCCGCCGTCCCTTGGTGAAGCATCGCTTCCATGGCGGCCACGAGCTGGGCCCGCTGCACCACCTTGACCTCGGGGTCCAGCTCGGGCTTCGGCAATTCGCCGAGGCCGTGCGCCAGACTCAACAGCCTTTCGTGCTCGGTCGATTCGACCGACTCCGCCTGCTGATCGGCCGCCTGATCTTCCAAGGCCTGGGCGAAGGCGCTCGCCCGCCGGTGCGCCGAAACGTTCGCGATCACTGGCGGCACCTCCTCTCGTCATGACGATCGACTCCCCTGGGCGTCTGGAAGGTTGCACGCCTTGAGTGCATCCACTCGAAAGAGTGAGTGGCTGCGGGCATGGCGTGTCCACAGGGAGTCTGCATCCCGCACAACGAGCGGCGCGGCACTTGGGTTACGCGCGAAAGATGATCGGACCAGTGCGTCATCGAGCCGTCACCGAGGGTGAGTTGGGCGCGGGGTCGGTGGGGTGGTGTGGGGGACGCAGAGGGGAGGAGAGGGGAGGAG
>NZ_JAGGOJ010000052.1 GCF_018614575.1 Streptomyces sp. ISL-10 | reverse complement strand
GGGTCCTCCAGGAGCTTCTCCCTCGCGAGCCCGAGGTCCATGGCGAGCGCGACCAGCCGCGCCTGGGCGCCGTCATGAAGGTCGCGTTCTATACGGCGCAGATCGGCCGCGGCCGTGTCGACGACCACGCCCCGGTCCGACTCCAGCTCGACGACGCGGCTGGCGAGCCGGGAGGGGCCGAGCAGCCCGGCCACCATCAGCCGGTCGACCCCGGCCAGCCCGCGGATGATCCACGGGGTGGCCAGCGTGAGGAGCAGGCCGACGACGCTGGTTACGGTGATCTCGAAGGCGGAGTCGAGGTAGAAGTTGTGCGTTCCGTCGCCGTAGAGCTGCAGGCCGTCGATGCCGGCGTACATCGGGAAGACCCACTGCCACAGCGGGTAGAGCAGCAGCGCCCAGCCCGTCGCCCACAACGGCACCGCGAGGCAGAAGCCGAACACCGCCCAGGGGAAGTGGAAGATCGCGTACAGCAGGTGCCGCCAGGATGCCCCGCTCTTGAGCATCCCGCCGATCCAGCCTGCCGCGCCGCTCCTGCTGATGCGCACGGGCTCGGGCGCCGCGACGTCCACGTCCAGCAGCGCCCTGGCCCGCACCCGCTCCACCGCGCCGAACCCGCGCAGCGCCGCGAACGACGCGGCGAGCAGCGGCACACCGAGGAAGGTGACGAGCAGCCCGGCGCTGACGGCGGTCATGGAGACGGCGAAGGAGAAGAGGAGGACGCTCATCGGCAGGCTGAGCAGAATCCACCCGAACTCCCGCCAGGTCCTCCCCTCCAGCGGCGCGCGCAGCATGGGAGGCAGAAGGTGGGCGTGTGCCCGGGACGCTGCGCCGTATCCGTGATCCATGGCCATCGACGTCGTCCGTTCTGCGATGCGGGCTGTCATTGCCTCAAGCCTGCTGGCCGGGCGCCTCGCGCACCATGAGGGAGGTAGCCGTTCCGGCGGGGGGTTTCCCCCACCCCGAGCGGTCGGCCGCGTCCTCCGTGGGTGCCGTGTGGGGTGCCGCGGCGTGGGCTGTGCGGGCTTGGCCCCGCGCGCCTCGGCGTGGGAGGCGTGCGTCGCCCCGCGCGCCCCGTCGTCCACTGTCTGCGTTCGCCCCGGGCGTCTCGGCGTGGGCGGTGTGCGTTTTCGCCTACGCGCGTCTCGGCGTGGGCTGTGCGCGTCTCACCGTCCGGTGCAGGTCTTTCGACCGGGGGCATCAGCGTGCGCCGTGCGCTCCCCGTCCGCGCCAGGGCAGCTCAGCGGTGACGGTCGTCGGGCCGCCCAACGGCGAGTCCAGCGCGAACACGCCGTCCACCGCCCCCAGCCGTTCCGCCAGACCCGCCATGCCGGTGCCACCGTCCAGCCGCGCCCCGCCTCTGCCGTTGTCCGCGACCTGGAGCATCAGCCGGTCCTGCGAGCGCCATACGTCGACCGAGGCGCGGGTCGCGCGGGCGTGCTTGCTGACGTTCTGGAGCAGTTCGGAGACGGTGAAGTAGGCGATGCCCTCGATCGCCTCCGCGGGTCGTTCCGCCAGGTCCACCGTCACGGTCACGGGGGCCGTGCAGCGGGAGGCGATCGACGACAGCGCGGCGTCCAGGCCGCGGTCGGTCAGCACGGCGGGGTGGATGCCGCGGGCCAGGTCGCGCAGCTCCTGGAGCGCGAGCTTCACCTCGCCGTGCGCCTCGTCCACCATCGCCGCCGCGGCGTCGGGGTCCTCCAGGAGCTTCTCCTTCGCGAGACCGAGCCCCATGGCGAGCGCGACCAGCCGCGCCTGGGCGCCGTCGTGCAGGTTCCGCTCGATACGGCGCAGATCGGCCGCGGCCCTGTCGACGACGACCCCTCTGTCGGACTCCAGCTCCGCGATGCGTCGCTCCAGTTCGTCGGACGGCGACAGCAGGCCGCGCACCATCGCCCGGTCCGCGCCCGCCATCGCCCGGACCAGGAAGGGCAGCACCGGCCACAGCACGATCAGCCCCACGAGCGTGACGGCGAACGTCAGCACTCCCCACGGCAGCCGGACGAACGAGTACAGCACCGTCCGCCATGCCACCGGGTCCCTCAGCCGCGACCAGACCCAGGAAACGAGACCGCCGCCCCTGGGCGGCCCGAGCGGGCTCGGCTCGTCGACCTCCACGCCGAGCAGTGCACGGGCCCTCGCCCGCTCCGCCCGGCCGACACCGCGCGCTCCCGCGAGTCCGAGGGCCAGCAGAGGGAGCCCGATCACCGTCACCGACAGGCCAACGCCGACGAGCACCGTGACCGCGACGTAGACGAAGGCGAGCAGCGCCAGCGGGAAGTCGGCCAGCAGATGCCCGACCTCCTTCCAGGTGCATCGGTCGAAGGCGAAGCGCACGCGTGGCGGTGCTGCGTTGTCCAGGGGGGTGTTGCTCGCGGTCATGCGGGCAAGCCTGCCGGGCACGACCGCCGCACGCCATGGGATACCTGGGTGGGATCGGGTGGGGATAACCCCACCTGCCGCCCACCTTGTCCTCACCTGCTCCCCGCCTGATCCCTGACGCGACTGCTTACGCTCCCTTTAGCAGGGCCTAGACTCCGGTGCGTAGGGGATCGACGACGTCGAACACGACGCCGACGAGGTCGGACGAGGTCAACGAAGTCAGGGAGCGAGGGGCGGACGTGCCGGAAACGACCGTGGACGTCACCGCGGCGGACTACTTCCATAGCTACTCGGTCGTCGGGCTGCTCGCGCTGATCGGCGTGCTGTTCGTCGCCGTGGCCTTCGGCGCCGGTCGGCTGCTGCGGCCCGTGGTGCCGACTCCCGAGAAGCTGCTCACCTACGAGTGCGGTGTCGACCCCGTCGGCGAGGGCTGGGCCCACACCCAGGTCCGGTACTACGTCTACGCCTTCCTGTACGTGATCTTCGCCGTCGACTCGATCTTCCTCTTCCCTTGGGCGACCGTCTTCGCCACCGCGGGGTACGGCGCGACGACGCTCGTCGAAATGTTCCTCTTCCTCGGCTTCCTGGCCGTGGGACTGCTCTACGCGTACAAGAAGGGCGTCCTGACATGGGCGTGACTCCTGTGGACCTTCCCGAGCCCCGGAGGCTCGGCGCACTGGCGCGCCTCGCCCCCGAACCGATGAAGGTCGTCCTCAACTGGGGCCGCCGCTACAGCCTGTGGGTCTTCAACTTCGGGCTCGCCTGCTGCGCCATCGAGTTCATCGCGGCCTCCATGGCCCGCCACGACTTCATCCGGCTCGGCGTGATCCCCTTCGCGCCGGGCCCCCGCCAGGCGGACCTCATGATTGTCTCCGGCACGGTGACCGACAAGATGGCCCCTGCCGTGAAACGCCTCTACGAGCAGATGCCCGAGCCCAAGTACGTCATCTCCTTCGGCGCCTGCTCCAACTGCGGCGGCCCGTACTGGGACTCGTACTCGGTCACCAAGGGCGTCGATCAGATCATCCCCGTCGACGTCTACGTGCCCGGCTGCCCGCCCCGTCCGGAAGCGTTGCTCCAGGGCATCCTCAAGCTCCAGGAGAAGATCGCGCGCGAGTCGCTCGGCGAGCGCTACGGACACGGCGGAGCCCGCCCGTCCACCGAGGCCCTGCGCAGTGGCCTGGTCACCCCGCCCCAGGCGCCGGGCGGTACCGCGGCTCCGGACGCGGACGCGGGCGCGGGAACAAACGCGGGAACGGACGGGGCCACGCGGACGGGGACGTCGTCCGCGTCCGGATCGGAGGGCGAGCGGTGAACCCGTACGACACCCTCCCGGACGCCGTCACCGAGATCTTCGGCGAGGAGGCGACCGCCGAGCGCTCCTACGAACTCCTCACCGTCGACGTCCCCGCCGACAGGTGGATCCCCGCTCTGGAGACCGCCCGCGACGAGCTGGGCTGCACCTACTTCGACTGGCTGAGCGCGGTCGACGAACCGGGCATCGGCTTCCGCGTGTGCGCGCACGTCGTCTCGCTGGAGGACCGCACGGTCCGCCGGCTGCTCCTGCGCACCACCGTCCCGCACGGTGCCCCCTCGCTGGCGACCGCCGTGGACGTCTACGCGGGCGCGAGCTGGCACGAGCGCGAGACGCACGAGATGTTCGGCGTCGAGTTCACCGGCCATCCGCAACTCGATCCGCTGCTCCTTCCCGAAGGCTTCGAAGGCCACCCGCTGCGCAAGGACTTCGTCCTGGCCGCCCGGGTGGCCAAGGCATGGCCGGGCGCCAAGGAGCCGGGGGAGTCCGAGCACGGCGGGCCCAAGCGCCGCCAGATGCTGCCGCCCGGCGTCCCCGACCCGAACGAGTGGGGCCCGCTGAAGGGCCAGCTCCCGCCCGCCCCGGCCCGCCCCGCCCGCACCCCGCGCGCGGCCGCGGCGACGGGCGACCGCCCGCCTCGCCGCTCCCGCAGCGTCTCGGAGGGCTCGGCGTCGCAGGCCGTCCCGGGTGCGGAGGCTCCGGCAGCGGGCGAGCCCCGTCCTGCCCGCCGCTCCCGCAGCGCCTCCGAGGGCTCGGCGTCGCAGGCCGTCCCGGGTGCGCAGGCCCCGGCAGCGGGCGAGCCCCGTCCCGCCCGCCGCTCCCGCAGCGCCTCCGAGGGCTCGGCGACCCAGCGCCGACCGGAGGCCGGCGCCCAGGAGCCGACGGAGACCCCGACCGCCCCGCGCCCCCGCAGCTCCGACGCCCCGTGGCACCACGCCCGCCCGGCCTTCGGCGACGACGAGCCGCCCACGAGCCCGCCTGGCGCCGCCCCCGGCGGCGAGCAGTCGACCCTGGGGGCCCCTGCTGCCGCACCCGGTGACGAGCAGTCGCCTGCGGCAGCCCCCGGCGGCGCGACCAAGCGCGAGCCCGGTCCTGGGGCCGAGCCCGGTTCCGGCGATGAGCCCGGCCCCGGCGGCCCCCGTGCCGAGCCTGGTGCCGAGCCCGAGCCCGAGCCCGGTGCCGGCGCTGAGCCCGAGCGCGCTCCCGAGCCCGAGCCCGGTGCCGAAACCGAGCCGGCTCCCAGTGCCGAGCCAGGCACCGAGCCCGAGCCGGCTCCCGGTGCCGAGCCCGCTCCTAGTGCCGGGTCCGAGCCCGGAACCGGCGCCCGCTCCGACCGCACCGCCGACCACCATGAGCCGAACCGACCTGCCGGAGGCGACCCCGCGTGAACGACGCTCTCGACGTCGCCCTCCGGCTCATCGTCGTCTTCGCCGTGTTCATGGTCCTCCCGCTGATCATCGGGCAGACCGAGCACAAGGTCATGGCCCATATGCAGGGACGCCTCGGACCCATGTACGCCGGTGGCTTCCACGGCTGGGCCCAACTCGTCGCCGACGGCGTGAAGTTCGCGCAGAAGGAGGACGTGGTCCCCGCCGAGGCCGATCGGCGCATCTTCCAACTCGCCCCCGCTGTCGCCCTGCTGCCCTACCTCCTCGTCCTGGTCGCGATCCCCATCGGTCCGAGTGAGGGCGCGGTCGGCCAGGTCGTCGACGCCGGCATCTTCTTCGTGCTCGCCGTCATGGGCGTCGGCGTGCTCGGCTCGCTCATGGCGGGCTGGGCTTCGGCCAACAAGTACTCCCTTCTCGGCGGCCTGCGTACCGCCGCTCAGCTGCTCGCGTACGAGCTGCCGATGCTGCTCACCGCCGCCTCCGTCGCCATGGCGGCCGGCACGGTCTCGCTGCCCGGCATCCTGAACGCCTTCGAGTGGTGGTGGCTGCCCTGGCAGATCGTGGGCGGCATCGTCTTCTTCGTCGCCGGCCTCGCCGAACTGCAGCGTCCTCCCTTCGACATGCCGGTCGCCGACTCCGAGATCATCTTCGGTGCGTACACCGAGTACACCGGCCTCCGTTTCGCGTTGTTCCTGCTCGCCGAATACGCGGGCATCGTCATCCTGTGCGGTCTGACCACCGTCCTCTTCCTGGGCGGCTGGCACGGTCCGTTCGGGGCCGACGGGCTCGGCTGGGTGTGGACCCTTCTCAAGACCGCGGCGCTCGCCTTCCTCGTCATCTGGCTGCGCGTGAGCTATCCGCGGCTGCGCGAGGACCAGTTGCAGAAGCTCGCCTGGACGGCCCTCATCCCCCTCGCCCTCGCCCAGATCGCCCTCACCGGCATCGTCAAGGTGGTGATCCAGTAATGAGCCCCATCCCCGGCAGCGGCCTCGCCAAGGGCCTTGCCGTCACCCTGCGGACGATGACGAAGAAGCACGTCACCGCGCAGTACCCGGACGTCCTGCCCGAACTTCCGCCCCGCAGCCGCGGCGTGATCGGCCTGTTCGAGGAGAACTGCACGGTCTGCATGCTCTGCGCCCGTGAGTGCCCCGACTGGTGCATCTACATCGACTCCCACAAGGAGACCGTCCCGGCCGTCGCCCCGGGAGGCCGGGAACGCAGCCGGAACGTCCTCGACCGGTTCGCCATCGACTTCTCGCTCTGCATGTACTGCGGTATCTGCATCGAGGTGTGTCCTTTCGACGCGCTGTTCTGGTCCCCCGAGTTCGAGTACGCCGAGACCGACATCCACGAACTCACCCATGAGCGCGACAAGCTGCGCGAGTGGATGTGGACGGTGCCCGCACCGCCCGCACTCGACCCGGGTGCCGAGGAGCCGAAGGAGGTCTCGGCGGCCCGCAAGGCCGCCGAGAAGCTCGCGGCCGCCGAGGAGGCCGCGGCGGCCCAGGCCCAGGCCGACGCCCAGGCCGATTCCCAGGCCGACGCGGAGCCGGGTACCGAGCCCGGTGCCGGGCCGGGGCAGGAAGGTTCCTCATGACGCTCGCCGCAGCCGCGCCCCAGGGCTTCCTCTCGCCGACCGGTGTCGAGATCGCGTTTCTTCTCGTCGGCCTCGCCACGCTGGGCGCTGCCCTCATCACCGTCACGACCAGGCAACTGGTGCACGCCGCCTTGTGGCTGGTCGTGACGCTCGGCGGGCTCGCCGTCGAATACCTCCTGCTCACCGCCGAGTTCATCGCGTGGGTGCAGGTCCTGATCTACGTCGGCTCCGTGGTCGTCCTCCTTCTCTTCGGGCTGATGCTCACCAAGGCCCCCATCGGCCGCTCCCCGGACGCCGATTCGGGCAACCGGTGGGTCGCCCTCCCGGTGGCCGTGGCCGCCGCGGCTGCTCTGGTGTGGGTCGTCGTGGACGCGTTCCGCGCCACCTGGATCGACCTCGACGGACCGGTCCAGGGATCCACCAAGGTGTCCGGCGAGATCCTCTTCCGGCACTGGGTGCTGCCCTTCGAGGCGCTCTCCGTACTGCTGCTTGCCGCACTCGTCGGCGCGATCGTCCTCTCCCGCAAGGACCCCGAAGCGCCCCAGACACCCGCCGCACCCGCCGCACCCGCCGCGAACCGTGCGGCCGACAGTACGGCCCGAGAGGAGAAGAGCTGATGCACCTCGCCTATCCCGCTGTGCTCGCCGTCCTCCTGTTCAGCGTCGGGTTGTACGGCGTCCTCGCGCGCCGCAACGCGATCCTCGTCCTGATGTCCGTCGAGCTGATGCTCAACGCGGTCAACCTCAACCTGGTCGCCTTCGACGTATGGCTGCGCGACACCCTTCACGCCGGCCAGGCGCTCACCCTTTTCATCATCGCCATCGCCGCCGCCGAGATCGGGATCGGCCTGGCGATCGTGCTCATGGTCTACCGCAACCGCGGCAGCTCCGACGTCGACCGCCTGCGTGACACGGCCGAGCCGACCGGACCCGACGACAGCGACGGACCTGACGACAGCGACTCACCCGCAGACCGCGAGGAGAAGGCCGAGGCCACCGCGTGACCACCACGACCCTCGCCGTTCTCGTCCCCCTTCTTCCGTTCCTCGGCGCCGCAGCCGGCCTCCTGCTCGGCCGCGCCGTCCCCGGCTTCGTACGGCCGCTGGCCGTCCTGCCCACGCTCGCCGCAACCGCTCTCGCCGTCGTCGTCGCGGCGCGCCAGGACGGCGGGCGGACCATCACCGCGTCGACGGAGCTCACCCCCACCGGTTCGGTCCCGATCGACCTGGCCCTGCACATCGACGGCTTCGCCGCCCTCGTGGCCGTCCTCGTCGGCGTCGTCGCGTCCTGTGTGCAGATCTACTCGACGGCCTATCTCCGCGACGACTTGCGCTACCCCTCGTACGCGGCGCTCGTCTCCCTGTTCACCTCCGCGATGCTGCTCGTCGTCTACTCCGGCGACCTGATGGTGCTCCTGGTGGGCTGGGAGATCATGGGCATCTGCTCGTACTTCCTCGTCGGCCACTACTGGGAGACGCCCGAGGCGCGGGCCGCCTCCCTCAAGGCGTTCCTGGTCACCAAGCTCGGTGATGTCCCCTTTCTGATCGGTCTGTTCGCGCTCGCCGCCGACGCCGGCACCTTCCGTATCAGCGGCATCCTCGGGGCCGTCGCCGCCGACGCCGTCGACCACCCCACTCTGGTGTCCCTCCTGCTGCTCGCGGGCGTGGCGGGCAAGTCGGCGCAGTTCCCACTGCACACCTGGCTCCCCGACGCGATGGCGGGCCCCACACCCGTCTCCGCGCTGATCCACGCCGCGACGATGGTCGCGGCCGGTGTCTACTTCGTGGCCCGGCTCCTTCCCGTCTTCGCCGCGTCCGCCGCGGCCATGACCGTCCTCGCCGTCATGGCGGCGATCACGATGGTCGGCTCGGCGCTCGCCGCGCTCGCCCAGGACGACATCAAGCGCGTCCTCGCCTACTCGACCATCGGCCAACTCGGCTACATGTCGGGCGCGCTGGCCGTCGGCGACCGCGGCGCCGCCGTCTTCCACCTCCTGTCCCACGGTGCTTTCAAGGCGCTGCTCTTCCTCGCAGCGGGCGTGATCATCCATGCCGCCGGCACCAACTCGCTCGCCGCCATGTCCCGTATGAGCGGCCTCGCCAAGCGCGTGCCCGACGCGTACTGGACGATGACCGTCGCCCTGCTCGCGCTCGCCGCGATCCCTCCCTTCGCCGGCTTCTTTTCCAAGGAAGCCGTCCTGGTCGCCGCCGAACACACGGCGCTGGGCGATTCCGCCGTCGCACCCACCGGCGCCGGCTGGACCGTGCTGGTCGCCGGGCTGCTGACCGCGGTCCTCACCGCCGCATACGCGATGCGGCTGTGGCTGCTTGCCTTCCGTGGCAGGGGTGGTGAAGCACCCGACCACGGGAGGGAGCCTGTCGCCATGACCACCGTGCTCTGGGTCCTCGCCGTCCCGTCACTCACCTTCGGCCTGACCTTCGACCGGCTGCCAGGCTGGTTCGACGGGCAAGCCCTCACCCCCACCGTCACCACCGCCGTCCTCGGCACCGGCGTCGCCCTCGCCGGCGGCCTGATCACCTACGGCACCTGGCGGCACACCACCGCGGTTGCCGTCCGTCCTCCCCTCGGTGCCGTCGCCGCACACCCCGACGCCGAACCGGCCGTGTCCGAGGCCGAGGCGATCGCGGCCCACACCCCCGCCTACGGATCCATCGCCGCCGCCCCCGATCCGTCGGACCCCGCCCGGCTGCTCCTCGGCCCGCTCCACCGGCATGCCGCCGCGGGATTCCACGTCGACGCCGTCTACTCCGCACTCTTCGTCCGACCGGTGCGGGCTGCCGCGCAGCTCGTCCGCTTCCTGGACCGTGAGGTCGTCGACACCTACGTCCGCGGATCGGGCACCGGCACACGCCTGCTCGGCACCGCCGTGCGCCGCGCGCAGACCGGCAACGTGCAGACCTACCTCGGCGCGCTGCTCGCGGGCTCCGTCGTCCTGGCCGTCGCCGCCGTCATCATGTCCAACGTCAACGCGGGGTCGTGAGCAGTGATCGATATCAGCGAGTCCGTGATGCAGTTCCTTCTCGCGTTCCTCGTCGTCGGCCCGCTCCTGGGCGCCGCAGCGGCGCTCCTGCCCGCACCGCCCGGACTGCGCGGCTCGGGCCCGGACCAGGCGGTCCTCCGGCACGGCGTGACGGTCACTGGCGCGGTCCTGGTCGCCGCCGTGGTCCTCGCACTCGGCTTCGACCACGACCAGCCCTCGACGATGCAGGCCACGACCGACATCAGCTGGATCCCGGCACTCGACGTGCGGATCCACCTCGGTGTCGACGGCATTTCGCTCCCCCTTCTCCTGCTGACGGCGTTGCTGACCTTCCTCTGTGCGCTGCACGGCTACTTCAAGATGCCTGCCGGCCCCTCGCCGAAGGCATTCGTCGCTCTGTTGCTCGTCCTCGAATCCGGCACTCTCGCGACCTTCGCGGTCCTCGACCTCGTGCTGTTCTTCCTGGCCTTCGAGATGGTGCTCATCCCGATGTACTTCCTCATCGCCCGCTGGGGCGGTGAAGGACGGCAGCCCGCCGCCTGGAAGTTCATCCTCTACACATTGCTCGGCTCGGTCGTCATGCTGCTCGGCCTCCTGCTCATCGGGCTGAAGGCCGGCACATTCGACATGGTGGCACTCGCCACTGACAACGGCCGTGACCTCACCACATCCGTACAGGTCATCGCCGTTCTGGCCATTGGAATCGGGCTCGCGGTCAAGACGCCCATGTGGCCGCTGCACAGCTGGCTGCCCGACGCCCACACCGCGGCCCCGACCATCGGCTCGGTGCTGCTCGCCGGTGTCCTGCTCAAGATGGGCACGTACGGCCTGGTCCGCATCGTGGTGCCGATCGCGCCCGACGGCATGCAGACGTTCGCCCCGTACCTCGCCGCGTTCGCCGTCGCCGGCATCGTCTACGGATCGCTCGCCTGTCTCGCCCTCGCCCGGCAGGGAGCGGGCGGTGACCTGAAGCGTCTGATCGCGTACTCGTCCGTGGGCCACATGGGCTTCGTCCTCCTCGGCATCGCGACCATGACGCCCACCGGCATCAACGGTGCGCTCTTCGCCAACGTCGCCCACGGCCTCATCACCGGCCTGCTGTTCTTCCTGGTCGGCGCGATCAAGGACCGCTACGGCACGGCGGATCTCGACACCCTCGCCGGAGCCACCGGCGCGGCGCTGTACGGACGCGCCCCCCGCCTCGGCGGTCTGCTCGCCTTCGCGGCCGTCGCGTCCCTCGGACTGCCGGGCCTCGCCGGCTTCTGGGGAGAGATGCTCGCGCTGTTCGCCGCCTTCGACCCCGCCGACGGGCTCAGCCGCCCCGCGTTCCTCACCTTCATGGCGATCGCCGCCTTCGGCACGCTGCTGACCGCCGCGTATCTGCTGGTCGTCGTGCGCCGCGTCTGCATGGGAGCGCCGCGACAGGGCGGCGTGAGCGATCAGGACGGCCCGCGGTTCGCCCCGCTCACCGATGTCCGCGGATACGAGTTCGCCGCCTGGACCCCGCTCGTGGTCCTCACCGTCATCGCCGGACTGTGGCCCGCGGTCCTCCTCGGCCTCACCGACCCGGCAGTGCAGAAGCTCCTCGCAGGAGGCAAGTCGTGACCGTGGCAGCCGACAGCGTCACCAGCCTGGTCCAGTCGGTCGACTGGCTCACGATCGCGCCGCCGACCATCACGGCCGTCGTAGGGCTGATCGTCCTGGTCGTGGACCTCTTCCTCGAGGAGCGGCGCAAGCCGCTGCTGGGCGCCCTCGCGATCGCCGGTCTGGTCGCCGCGATCGTGTCTCTCCTTCCGCTGCGCAAGGGCGACCGTTCGACGTTCTGCCTGACGAACGGCACGGACGCGTGCAGCTACACCGCCGACCACTTCACCCTGGCCATCCAGTTCCTGGTCCTCGGCGGTGCGCTGCTGACCGCGGTGCTCTCGCTCACGTACACCCGCAAGGAGCTTCCGGCCGGAGAGTTCTGGTTCCTGCTCCTGTCATCGGCGGCGGGCGCCGCCCTGCTGCCGGCCTCCCGCGACCTCGCCACCCTCGTCGTCGCCCTCGAGGTCGCCTCGCTGCCCGCGTTCGCCCTCGTGGGCCTCAGGCGCGGGGACCGGCTCTCCAGCGAAGCGGCCCTGAAGTTCTTCCTGTCCTCCGTGGCGGCGACGGCCGTCACGCTGCTCGGCGTCAGCTTCGTCTACGCCGCGACCGGCACCCTGCACCTCACCCAGGTCGCCGCAGGTCTGGAGAACGTCCCCGGCCAGCTCGACACGCTCGCGAAGGCGGGCGTCGCCCTGACGCTCGTCGGCTTCGCGTTCAAGACCGCCGCCGTGCCGTTCCACTTCTGGGTCCCCGACACCTATGTGGGCGCGCCGCTGCCGGTCGCCGGCTACCTCTCGGTCGTCGGCAAGGCCGTCGGATTCACCGGCCTCATCCTGGTGACGGTCATCGCCTTCCCCGGGTACGCCGACATCTGGGGCCCGGCGCTCGCCGTCCTCGCCGCTCTGACCATGACCGCCGGAAACGTCGCAGCCCTGCGCCAGCAGGCCACGCGCGCGTGGAGCGCGGTACGACTGCTGGCCTGGTCCTCCGTCGGACAGGCCGGGTACCTCCTGGTGCCGATCGCCGCCGCCGCGTACTCCAGCGACGACCAGATCGGCGCGACCGTCGCCTACGCCCTGATGTACGCCGTCGTGAACCTCGGAGCCTTCGCGGTCGCGGCGCTCGTCGCCCGGACCCACCCGCAGAACCGGATCTCGGACTACCGCGGCCTGTACGCGACCCGCCCGGCGGCAGCCCTCGCCATGGGTTTCTTCCTGCTCTGCCTGGCCGGCCTGCCGCCCGGCATCATCGGTCTGTTCGCCAAGGTGACCGTGTTCTCGTCGGCCGTGGACGCCGGTCTCGGCTGGCTCGCCGTCGTCATGGGCGTCAACGTCGTGATCGCGCTCTACTACTACCTCCACTGGACGGCGCTCCTCTTCCGCGCCGCCCCAGAAGGGGCCGTGACAGGTGCGGAGGCCGAGCCGGCGCGCCGGCGCACCCCCGCGCCCGTCACCGTGGCCATCGCTCTGACGGCTGCCGGCGGTGCCGTCCTGTCCGGCTACCCCCAACTGGTGCTGCGCTTCGCCGCGAACACCCTGTTCTGAGCGCTACCCGAACGGCCCATGGCGGGGCCGGAGCCACCAGGGAACCAGCGTCCTTCGCCTGGCGTTGACCAGTACATAAGGGTCCACTGGTGAGTGGAGCACCACCACGCAAGGGGTGCCCCTGCCGCACCGCTTGGAGGGCGTACCGTGCACCGCCGGCACAACGGGCTGAAGACCGCCGTACTCCTCGGCGGACTGTCCGCACTCATCCTCGTCATCGGCAGCTTCTTCGGCCGGACGGGGCTGTTCGTCGCGCTCGTCGTCGCCCTCGGCACCAATGCCTACGCCTACTGGAACAGCGACAAGCTGGCGCTGCGCGCGATGCGCGCCCGCCCGGTCAGCGAGTTCGAGGCACCGGCGCTTTACCGCATGGTCCGCGAGCTCTCCACCGCCGCCCGCCAGCCCATGCCCCGCCTCTACATCTCCCCGACCCAGGCGCCCAACGCCTTTGCCACCGGCCGCAACCCGCGCAACGCGGCCGTGTGCTGCACCGAAGGGATTCTGCGCATCCTCAACGAGCAGGAGTTGCGCGGCGTCATCGGCCACGAGCTGAGCCATGTCTACAACCGCGACATCCTGATCTCGTCGGTCGCCGGAGCCCTGGCCTCGGTCGTGATGTTCCTGGTCAACTTCGCCTGGCTCGTCCCCATCGGCCGCTCGGACGACGATGACGGTCCCGGCCTCGTCGGAATGCTGCTGATCATGATCCTGGGGCCGCTGGCCGCCTCGGTGATCCAGCTCGCGGTCAGCCGCTCGCGGGAGTACGAGGCGGATGCTTCGGGAGCCCAGCTCACCGGCGACCCGCTGGCACTGGCGAGCGCCCTGCGGAAGCTGGACGCCGGCACCAAGCAACTGCCGCTGCCCCCGGAGCCCCGGCTGGAGACGGCGAGCCACATGATGATCGCGAACCCGTTCGGACCGGGCCGCGGCTTCTCCAAGATGTTCTCCACCCACCCGCCCATGGCGGAACGAATCGCCCGACTCGAGCAGATGGCAGGTTATCGCCCGTGAAGACAGTTCTGAACGTCATATGGCTGGTCCTGAGCGGCTTCTGGCTCTTCCTGGGATACCTGGTCGCGGGCCTCATCCTCTGCATCACGATCATCGGCATCCCGTTCGGCCTCGCGGCCTTCCGCATCGGCGTCTACGCCCTCTGGCCCTTCGGCTACACGACCGTCGACCGCCGCGACTCCGGGGCGCCGTCGCTGGTCGGCAACGTGCTGTGGGTGATCCTGGCCGGCTGGTGGCTGGCGCTCGGCCACATCCTCACGGGTATCGCGCTCTGCCTGACGATCATCGGCATCCCGTTCGGCGTTGCGAACTTCAAGCTGATCCCGGTCTCGCTGATGCCGCTCGGCCGGGAAATCGTCCCGTCGGACCGGCCGTTCGCGAGCCGCTAGGACCCGTCCGGCTCTCGCTCACCGCTGTGCCACGGGCTGGCGCTTACGCGGCTCAGTCGTCGGCCGATCCGTTCCGTCCCGGCCGGCGCAGTGCGTAGAGCACGGCCCCCACGGCCAGTACGCCCAGTCCCGCGATGGCCGACACCGCGGGAAGCGAGAGGGCGAGAGCCAGACAGCCCACCACACCGCACGCTGCGGTCAATTGCGCCGGACGGGAACTCAGCGTCCAGGCCGAGACGTTGGCAATGGCGTAGTACACCAGCACTCCGAACGACGAGAAGCCGATCGCCCCGCGCAGGTCCACCGTCGCCGCCACCACCGCGACGACGGCCCCCACGGCCAGCTCCGCGCGGTGCGGCACCTGGAACCGCGGATGGACGGCGGCCAGTGCTCCCGGCAGATGGCCGTCCCGGGCCATCGCCAGCGTCGTCCGCGAGACGCCGAGAATCAGCGCGAGCAACGAGCCGAGCGCCGCCACGACGGCGCCCACCCGCACGACGGGCCCGAGCCAGCCGGCCCCCGCCGCCTCCACGGCATCGGCCAGCGGAGCCGCGGCCCTGCCCAACTCATCGGCGCCCAGCACCGAAAGGACGGCAACGGCGACACACACATAGACGACGAGCGCGATGCCGAGGGCCAGCGGCACGGCCCGGGGGATCGTACGGGCGGGATCCCGCACCTCCTCGCCCAGCGTCGCGATCCGGGCGTACCCCGCGAAGGCGAAGAACAACAAGCCGGCGGCCTGCAGCACTCCGCCCGCCGAGACGTCGCCGCCCAGTGCCAGCCGCCCCGGATCCGCTTCCCGCGACACCAGAGAGGAGACCACCACCGCGACAAGCACAGCCAGCACCACGGCCACGATCGCCCTGGTCAGCAGCGCCGACTTCTGAACGCCTCCGTAGTTCACGGCGGTCAGCGCCACCACCGCGGCGACCGCGACGGCATGCGCCTGATCCGGCCAGGCGTACGCCCCGACGGTCAGCGCCATCGCAGCGCACGAGGCGGTCTTGCCGACGACGAACGCCCACCCCGCCAAGTAGCCCCAGAAATCGCCCAGCCGCTCCCGGCCGTACACATAGGTGCCGCCCGATGCCGGATACAGCGCGGCGAGCCGCGCCGACGACATGGCGTTGCAGTAGGCGACCGCGGCAGCCAGCGCCAGCCCGATCAGCAGCCCCGTACCGGCCGCGTGCGCGGCGGGGGCGAGTGCCGCGAAAACGCCTGCGCCGATCATCGATCCCAGACCGATCACCACCGCGTCGAACACCCCGAGCGAGCGCCGCAACTCCCATGTCATGCGTCGCACCTTACTGATCGGCGCAACCGCGCCCGTCTCCGGTTCGTCCTCGGACACAACAGCGTACGAAAGGCAGGTTCATGGCATGAGCGTCATCAGCTGGATCGTCCTCGGGCTGCTCGCCGGCGCCATAGCCAAGATCCTCCTGCCCGGCAGGGACCCGGGCGGGCTGGTCGGCACCACGGTCATCGGCATCGCCGGCGCCTTCACCGGCGGGTGGTTGTCGGCGCGATTTCTGGACCGGCCGATAACCAACGACTTCTACGACGGTCCGACCTGGGCGGCGGCCATCGGCGGATCGCTCGTGCTGCTGATCGCCTACCGCATCCTGTTCGGCCACTCCCGCTCGCGCTGAGCACCACGCGGCCGGCCGTGGCGTGTGGGCGGCACCCGGCTAGAGGCCGGTCTCCCGCAGCGTGATGTTCAGCCGCCCGCTGGCCATCCCGGACGCCGGGTCGGCGGTGCCCGCCCGGACCCGGGGCACGCCGTGGTACGCGAAGCGGGAGGGACCGCCGAAGACGAACAGGTCTCCGGAAAGCAGTTCCACATCCGTGTAGGGCCGCCCACGGTTCTCGGTGTTCCCGAAGCGGAACACGCAGGTGTCACCGATGCTCAGCGACACCACGGGAGCCCCGGAGCGCTCCTCCTTGTCCTGGTGCATGCCCATCCGCGCCGCGCCGTCGTAGAAATTGATCAGCGCCGCGTCCGGGGCGTACGCGATGGCATCGCCGTACGTCCGGTCCTTCCCGTACGCCGCGACCAGCGCCTCCCGGCCCAGGTCGACCAGCCGTTCGGGGAACGGGGCGACGCGTTGGCCGTTCACGTCGTCCGCGGTGCGGGAGTAGCGGTACGGCTGCCAGTGCCAGCCCAGGCACACCGTCCGCACGGACATCACGCCTCCGCCCGGGAGCGCGGTGTGCCGAAGCGGCACCGGGCCGCGGGCCCAGGACCGGCAGGCGTCGACCAGTTCCCGCTGCCGGGCCGGCGACAGCCAGCCGGGCACATGGACGGCACCGGGGGCGACGACGGTCCGTTCCCGCGGGAACAGCGTGTCGTTCACGACGCGAGTGCGCCCTCAAGACCGAGGAGCCGCTCCTTGGACTCCAGGCCGCCGGCGTACCCCCGCAGGGCACCGTCCGCACCGATCACGCGATGACACGGGCGGACGACGAGCAGCGGATTGCGTCCGATCGCCGTCCCGACGGCGCGCACACCGACCGCCGACGTGCCGATCTGCTCGGCGATCTCCTTGTAGGTCGTCGTCCGCCCGTACGGGACGCTCTCCAGTGCGCGCCAGACCCGCCGCTGGAAGGCGGTCCCGCTGTCGGCGTACTCGATCTCGAAGCAGGTCAGCCGCCCGGCGAAGTACGCGGACAGCTGGCGGCAGATCTCCTCGAAGGCCGCCGGGTCGCGGCGCCAGCCGTCCTGGACGACCGCGCCGCCCTTCTGGCCGGGCAGCGACAACGAAGCGAGCGCGATGCCGCCCTTCGCCGTGGCCGAGACCTCGCCGACCAGCAGCAGGTCACCGAGCGGGCTGTCGACGACCTCGTACAGGGTGATCATGACGCGCGTCCCTCCTTGCGGGATGTCGGTGCGGGGTACTCGCGGAGCCCCTGCGTCCGTTCCTCTACGAGTCTGCGACCCGGAGCCGCCCGCCGCTGGCGGAAATCGGACGCGGCCCTTTGCAGAGCCGACCGACGGGGCGGGGGCGCAGCGGCCGAGCCGCTACGCCCCCTGTCGCCCGGCGTGGGCGCACTGCCCTATCGGGTGGTCACCGGTAGTTCACGAACTGGAGCGCGAAGTCGAAGTCCTGCCCCTTGAGCAGCGTCTGCACGGCCTGCAGGTCGTCGCGGCTCTTGGAGCTCACGCGCAGCTCCTCGCCCTGGACCTGCGCCTTGACGCCCTTCGGGCCCTCATCGCGGATGATCTTCGCCACCTTCTTGGCGTTCTCCTGGGAGATGCCCTCCTGGATCGAGGCGAAGATCTTGTACTCCTTGCCGGAGAGCTGCGGCTCGCCCGCGTCCAGCGCCTTCAGAGAGATTCCGCGCTTGACCAGCTTCGTCTGGAAGACGTCCAGGATCGCGGTGACGCGGTCCTCGGAGTTCGCCTGCATCAGGATCTTCTCGCCGGACCAGGCGATCGAGGCGCCGACGTTCTTGAAGTCGTAGCGCTGGGAGATCTCCTTGGCGGCCTGGTTGAGGGCGTTGTCGACCTCCTGCCGCTCGACCTTCGAGACGATGTCGAAACTGGAGTCGGCCATGTCCTGTGGCTCCTTGTATCGGGTGCATGGAGCGTGTCCGGAACGGCCCGGACCGCTCCGCCAAGCCTAGCCATCCGCGCCCGCCCGGAATGCTGATCAATCCAGTGGCGGAGCACCCCTGCGCATCAGGTATCGTTTACGTCGTTGCCACGGAGCACCGCCCCACAGCGGAGACCTCCGGGCGACATCCCATGGCGGTGTGCCCGAGTGGCCAATGGGAGCGGACTGTAAATCCGTCGGCTTAGCCTACCCAGGTTCGAATCCTGGCGCCGCCACGCGATGTGAGACCCCTGTTGACCTGCGGAAACGCGCGTCGGCGGGGGTCTTCTCGTTGTTTTGGGGCGATCTTTCGGACGCAATCGAAAGGTGGCCTGTCCCGACCCGTCGCGCTGAACGGCCTGACTGTCCCGAACCGCATCGTGATGGCGCCGATGACGCGCATGTTCTCCCCGGGCGGCGTCCCCGGCGAGGACGTGCGGTCGTACTACGCCCGTCGCGCCGCCGCGGGTGTGGGCCTGATCATCACCGAGGGGACCTACGTCGGCCACGACTCGGCCGGGCAGAGTGACCGTGTGCCGAGGTTCCAAGGTGAGGAGCAGCTGGCGGGGTGGGCGAAGGTCGCCGAGGCCGTTCACGCGGCGGGCGGCACGATCGTGCCGCAGCTGTGGCACATCGGCATGGTGCGCAAGCAGGGCGACCCGCCCTACGCCGATGCCCCTGCAGTCGGCCCCTCCGGCATCCGCCTCGACGGCGCCGAGGGCACCGGCAAGGCGATGACCCAGCGCGACCTGGACGACGTCATCGGCGCCTTCGCCGATGCGGCCGCTGCCGCCGAGCGCATCGGCTTCGACGGCGTCGAGCTGCACGGTGCCCACGGCTACCTCCTCGACCAGTTCCTGTGGGCGGGGACGAACCGCCGTACCGACGCCTACGGCGGCGACCCCGTGGCCCGTACGAAGTTCGCGGCCGAGATCGTGGCCGCAGTCCGCGAGACCGTCTCGCCCGACTTCCCGGTGATCTTCCGCTACTCGCAGTGGAAGCAGGAGGCCTACGACGCGAGGCTCGCCGAGACCCCGGAGGAGCTGGAGGCGATCCTGACCCCGCTCGCCGCGGCCGGCGTCGACGGCTTCCACGCCTCCACCCGCCGCTACTGGCTCCCGGAGTTCGAGGGCTCGGACCTGAACCTGGCCGGCTGGACCAAAAAGCTCACCGGCAGGCCCACCATCACCGTCGGCTCGGTCAGCCTCGACGGCGACTTCATCCGCGGCTTCATGGGCGAGGGCGCTCCGGTCCAGGGCATCGACAATCTCCTCGACCGCCTGGAGCGCGACGAGTTCGACCTGGTCGCCGTCGGCCGAGCTCTGCTCCAGGACCCCGAGTGGGCGGCGAAGGTCCTGGGGGGCCGGTTCGAGGAGCTGCAGCCGTACGACGCGGCGGCGCTGAAGACGCTGAGCTAGTGTCCTGCGCCAGAGA
>NZ_JAGGOJ010000051.1 GCF_018614575.1 Streptomyces sp. ISL-10 | reverse complement strand
GCTGTGGTCGTCGCTCAAGAATCGAGAACTCGCCAACCTTGCCGGCGACCACCTTGCTGATGTTGCCGACGCCACCGAACAAGGCATCCACCGCATCAATCAGAACCGGCAGCTGCCCTGGTCCTTCCTCACCCACACCGGCCTGACCATCCACCCTCCAACCCCACTGAATTAACGAAAAGATCAGGTAGGGGGCATTCGTTCCCTGCAAGGTTGAGCACTCGACTGTCCGTCTCGTGCGGCCCTGCACTCGGAAACCCGTCTGATCTGAAAATGTCACGGAACCACCCGAGTCCCAGCGGAATCCACCCCTCCGTCATGGCCATGATCACGCTGTGCTGTGAGCGAGCGCAAGCCGTACCCCAGCGACCTGTCCGACGCCCGATGGGCCCTGATCGAGCCGACGTTGACGGCCTGGCGAAACGCCCGCCTCGAACGCCGACCAACAGGACAGCCGGCCAAAGTCGAACTGCGCGACGTGTTCGACGCACTCCTCTACATCAACCGCACCGGAATCCCCTGGAAATACCTCCCGCACGACTTCCCCAGCCACGGCACCGTCTACTTCTACTACGCCGCCTGGCGCGACGAGGGAATCCTCGCCCAGCTCAACTACGACCTGACCGGCCTGGCCCGCGTGAAGGAAGGGCGCAAGCCCGAGCCGACCGCCTCCGTCATCGACACCCAGAGCGTCAAGACCTCCACCAATGTGCCCCTGACCAGCCAGGGAACGGACGCCGCGAAGAAGATCGTGGGCCGGAAGCGCGGCATCCTGACCGACACAATCGGCCTCATCCTCGCCGTCACCGTCGCCGGCGCCGGCCTCTCCGAGAACGCCATGGGAATACGTCTCCTCGACCAGGCGAAAGAGACCTACCCGACCATCGCGAAGAACTGGGTCGACACCGGCTTCAAGAAGGCCGTCGTCGAACACGGGGCCCGCCTCGGCATCGACGTCGAAGTCGAAGTCGTCAACCGCAACCCAGAAAAACGCGGCTTCCACGTCGTGAAAAGGCGCTGGGTAGTAGAGCGGAGTATCGGCTGGATCATGATGCACCGCCGCCTCGCCCGCGACTACGAGACCCTCACCACCAGCTCCGAAGCCATGATCCACATCGCCTCGATCGACAACCTCGCCAAACGCATAACGGACGAGACCACACCAACCTGGCGAGGAACTTACTAGGGCATACAGGGCAATCCGCCTAGATCAAATGCCCTCTGAGAGCTACTGGTGGGCTACTTGGCGGTTGGTTCGCCGCTCGTTAACGGCTCGTCGGCCGTGAGTTCAGCGGGACTGAGGCGGCTTCACCGGGAACCCACGGCGTCTTCGGCAGGTAGGCTCGAAAGGGCCGTGGGTTCATCGCCGCTGGATCTGCAGGAGACTCATTGGGGGGCCTCCTGAGGGACGGGCTGCACGGGGTCACTGGGTGCCGTGGTAGGCCAGATTCACGGCCAGAGCAGCCACGGGCAGACAGAAGAACATGGCCCAGGGACCCAACCGGTATTCACGAACTCGCAGGTGGGCACAGAGCGCACCAAGGAAGTACAGCACGAGACCGATGGCAGCGAGCATGCCCAGCACCGGCACGGCGAACCCGGCCAGCAGCCCCAGCGCACCCAACGCCAGCAGTGTGCCCAGCGGGCGCATCCAGGACCGCGGCACACGCAACTTGTCTGCCTGGCTCTTGGGGTAGTCGTGGCCGATGAAGTTGGCGATGGCAGCCGAACCGTTGACAGCCGAGGTGAGGAGGGTGACAACGAGGTAGGCGGCAAACACGAGAAACTCCTTCTTCTACGCGAGAACGACGGTTGGGTGTTCGTCTCCTTGACGAAGACAGCACCTCAAGATGTGACACGCCCTGTCAGAACATCCCTCGGGGAGAGCCCCACTCATACTCATTCGCTCTCGGTGGTCTGTTCGATCTGGTCGTCGAGCAGGTTCTGGGCGATGGCCGCATAGCGGCTCGCGGTCGTGTGGGACAGGTTGAAGACCGGGGCGAGGTGCGGCGGGTCGGCGCCGACGGTCAGCGCCTCGTGCAGTACCCGGTCGCCGCGGATGCGTTCGAGGTAGACGCCCTGGTGCAGCAGGTGCCGCTTGAGGTATTCGGCACTGACAGGCCC
The DNA here is from genome assembly GCF_018614575.1 of Streptomyces sp. ISL-10. Classification (GTDB taxonomy): domain Bacteria; phylum Actinomycetota; class Actinomycetes; order Streptomycetales; family Streptomycetaceae; genus Streptomyces. The sequence goes on along the minus strand of NZ_JAGGOJ010000051.1, from coordinate 18,583 downwards.
GGTTCCCAGGGCGGTGTTCGCGTTGATCAATATGTGCCGGTTGGGTCCTCGGCCAGGTGATGCGACGCTGGGCAAGCCAGGCCAGCAGGGTCTGATGAGGTAGTTCGCCGAGCCGTTGGGCGTGTCCCGCGATGGTGATCCGGCGGTTGGGCAGGTCGGGTCGTCCAAGGTGAGGCGTCGGATTGCCGTAGCGCGAGCGGCATGGACGGCCGCCAGGGCAATGATCAGCCGTTGCGCTGGGGTGACGGCGATCCGTTGGACGGCGAGGACCTCGGCGTCGGTCATCGGCAGCAGGTTGCGCGGGATGTCTTCGGTCTTGAGGCGGGTGGTGGGGTTGGTGAAGATCAGGCCGCGCTTCTTGGCGAAACGAAACAGAGAGTGCAGTGCGGCGATGGCGTTGCGCCGCTGCCATCCGCGCAGAGGTGACAGCGCGGGCCGAGCAGCTCTTTGAGGACGGGAGCGTTCTCCCGCAGGCCCGCGTAGGAGAGGGCGTTGAACCCTACCTTCGTCGTCCGGACGCCCCTCACCGGGCCCCGCCCCTTCTGATCGACTTCGGGTTGGTTAGGTTCCGTGCGGAAAGCAGGGACGGAACAGTGCCGGCGCACGGCGGGAGGGAGCGGGGCCGGTGAACACGTACGGCGAGACGGGGGCCGCGGGGGAACGGGAGCGTGCCGAGCGGTGGCAGCGGGTCTGGGGGCACCGGGAGGCGCTGCTACGGGTGGCCCGGCGACGGTCGGCGAGCCCGGAGGACGCCGAGGACGCCGTACACGAGGCGATGGTGCGGGCCATGGAGCGGCCGGAGCTGGACGACGAGCGGCTCGGCGGTTGGCTGACCACGGTGACGATGCGGCTGTGTGTCGACCGGCACCGTCAGGTCGTCCGGGAGGCGGAGGTGCACCGGCGGGCGGCGCGGGGGCTGCCCGGCTACGTCACCGTCGAGGACCCGGTGTGCGACCGGGCCGAGGCCCACTGGCTCACCCGGCGCGGCCGGGAGGAGTTGCCCGGGCGGCAGGCCGAGGCGCTCGGACTGCGGGCGGAGGGTTTGGAGCTGGGGCAGATCGCGCAGCGGATGGGGCTCAGCTACCGGGCCGTTCAGTCGTTGCTGGCCCGCTCCCGCAAGACGCTGCGAGGCGTGCTGGCTGGCACCCTGGCCGTCCTGCTGTGGCCGTGGCGGGGCAGCCGTTCGACCGGGGTGGGCGGTGGCGTACCGGCCGGAGCGGCGCCGCTGGTAACGGCCGCCGTGACGCTGACGCTCGCCGGGCTGAGCCTGCTCACCCCGGGTACGTCCGACTCCGCGCCGGGGGGCGGTCCGGCGCGCCCGTTGCGGGGGGCCCCGGAGCCGGGTAGCCCGATGGAGATGGTCCTGGAGCTGGGGGCTCCGAAGGGTTCGGCCGCCCCGGCGGGCAATCCCGCTACGGGGCTGCCCCACGGCGGCGCGCTACCGGGCCGGGGCGACGGCGCGACGGGCACCCCGGGGCTACCAGGGCTGCGCGAGGAACCGGGCGGTCCGGAGGTACCGGGGACGCAGGGGCTGCCGGAAGCGGCCGGTCCGGCGTTGCCAGAGGCCCCCGGCCTGCCAGAGGTAGCCGGCCCGGCCCTGCCGGGAACCCCCAGGCTGCCAGAGGTAGCCGACCCGGCCCTGCCAGTGGCGCCCATGCTGCTGCAAGTCGAAGGACCCGCCCTGCCGAAGCCGGACATTCCGGGCCCCGAGAACACGGCTTCGGCGGCATCCGCAGAGGCCACCGGCACCACCCCTCCACCGCCTGTCGAATAGACCCCCGACCTCCACCACCCATCGCATACGCCACCGACCTCCACCACCCATCGAATCCGCCACCAAAAATCGCGAATCCGTGCGACGCAAGCCCCGCCTCTTCCCGTAGAGCGGCTGACAGTGCCACCAGCAGTGGCAACAGTTGCGAACGAGAGGTCACTCAGTGGCTCGAAGCAGAAACGGAAGGGGCGGCGGCATAACGCGCGCCCTGCGCGGCGGGCTCACGCTCACGCTGGCCGGTGTGGCGTCGGCGACCCTGCTGTCGTCCCCGTCCCAGGCCGCGTCCGGCGTGAACATCGGGCAGCGCTACAACGACGGCCTGGACAGCCGCTACAGCGTCACCAGCTTCACCAGCGCCGCGAACGCTATGGGCTACAGCGCCCTCGGCCACACGGGCGGCCGCAGCGCCGACAACACGTTCAACGACGGCGCCGGGGCCGCCGTCCTTGGCCTCTTCGGCCACGCCAACGCTGGGATCTTCCAGACCGACGAGGGCCCCACCGACGCCCAGGATGCGATCCTGGCCGCCGGTACGGCCACCGACGTGGTCAGCCCGTACGCCAACCTCCGCTTCATCTCCGAGTACTTCCCGTACGTCGAGGCGGACGACATGCGGCTGATGGTGCTGGCGGGCTGCTACACCTCGCTGAACGGCCCGTGGGGCAACTTCAACGACGCCGCCGTGTCCCGGGGCGTCGACTCGGTCATCAGCTTCAGCGGCCTCGTCTACTTCCCGGCGACCACCTCCGGAACGTCGATCGGCTCGACCAACTACTCGGGCAACTACTTCTGGGACCGCTTCGGCTACCACACCAAAACCGGCGCGACGATCAGCACCGCGCTGTACCGGGCCCGTACCGACCTAGTGGCCAAGGAGGGCAGCGCCGGGGGCTGGAACAACTACGTGATCAGGGGCGCCGTCAGCAACCCGGCCGACGTCAGGCTCAAGCCCGCCGGGAACGGTGAGCCGCTGAACAGCCAGCCGCTCGCCACCGTCCCGTTCACCACCTTCAGCGGGCTCACTGCCACCTCGTCCACCACCACCGACGGCCCGGACGGCGCCGAGCTGACGGATGTGACGACTGCCGAGGGCGTCCAGTACCGGCAGCGGCAGGACGGCACCGTCCTGGACGCCGTGGGCACCCCGTCGACCGAGGGTGAGGTGAGCCTGTCCGCCGCCGAGGCCCGTACCGCCGCCCAGGACTTCGCGAAGGCCAACGTCCCCGGCTTCGGCCCCAACTGGCGGCTGGTCACCGACGAGCCCGTCAGCCACATCGAGGGAGACGCGTTGCGGCTGGTGCGCTGGCGGACCGTCGCCGACGGCCGGGACGCCGCCCGTGAGGTGACGGTGGAGCTGGACCGGCGCAGCGGCGCGGTCGTCCACTTCTCCGCCGCCCGGGGCACGGCCGACAGCGCCGCCTTCCCGGTGACCGCCGAGCAGGCCGAGGCCACGGCCCGCGAGCTGACCGGCGATCACACCACGGCCGCCACGGTGGTGGCCGACACCTGGAACGCCAGCCGCTGGACGGTCACCTTCGACCGTGGCCCGACGGGCCGGCCCGAGGCCCGTGTCCCGGACGCGGACCGAGTCGAGATCGATGCCCGCACCGGCGAAGTCCTCTCCCGCACCACGGCCTGAACGAAAGTGAGAACAGCGACATCATGAGATCCCACCCCACCCGGCGCCTGCGCCGCACCCTTCTCGCGCCGGTGCTCGCCGCCGGCCTGCTGCTCGGCGGCGCGTTGCCGACGCAGGCGGCCACCTCCGCGGCCCCGGCGGCCGTCTCCGTCACCGACGACAGCGTCGAACTGAGCTGGTCCGCCGTCTCCGGCGCCACCGCCTACCTGGTCATCGACGACCGGGCACACGAGGTGCTCTGGCGCGGCGAGCAGACCGCCGCCACGCTCCCCGTCCAGGCCCCGACCTCGGTCTCCGTCCTCGTCGTCGCGCTGACCGAACAGGGCCCGCGCCTGGTCGCCAAGACGCTGGCCACCGTCCCCGACGCGGCCTCGGGCCTGACCCCGCTCACCGCCGTCACCACCCCCACCGGCACCACCCTCGGCTGGGGCGCCCTGCCGGACGCGGCCGACTACGAGATCACGGCCGACGGCAAGAAGCTCACCACCACCTCCGCCGTGCAGCTGCCGACCGAGACGGCGCTGGGCGAGAACGCCGAGTACACCATCGACGCCGAGCTGGACCTGCCCGCCGGGGAGATCACCGAGGACACCGTCACCCGCTCCACCTACGGCGTCGAGGTGACCCCGGCTACCACGGACGTGTCGCAGACCCCTGGCGACGCCCAGCCCGGCGACACCCTGCCCGCGAACGTCCGCGCCCTGACGACGTCCCGTACGACGTACGAGACGTACATCCCCATGAGCTACCTGCAAGGGGAGAGCTGGGGCTTCGGCTTCCCCTGCGAGTCGGCAGACGACAACGCCCCGTGGTTCTCGGGCGACGGCCGGAGCACCGGCTACGAGACCGGGAAGAACCGCACCAAGGCCGCGTCCAACCACTACTGGACCAGCGCCTCGACCTGGACGTCGAAGGGCATCAGCCCCACCAAGCGCTACCGGAAGGTGGGGAGCACGTACTACTACGACTCCCAGCGCACAGCTGGCGGTGACGGCTTCGTTATCCGGCCGCTGCAGAACGACGGCCGGTATGCCCGCACGGTGATCGAGCACAATGTCGGCAACCCGTACTGCACCGGGATCGCCGACATCAGCTACGACAACCAGCAGGACCTGTACCAGAACGGTTCGCACTGGGTATACGGCGCCCATGACAAGATGCCGAATCACCAGTTCTACCGTTACGACCAGTACTCCGACGGAACCTACAACCTGAAGCTGGTCTTCGATCACGCGCTGGACGACCCGAAGTGCCTCGCGGGCTGGATGGGCGGCTGCTCGGCACAGCAGTACCAGTACACCCGCTGAGAAGAACACCGAATGCGTCGTGGACCGGCGCGGGCGGCCTACGGCTTCGGCCGAAGGCTCCGCGCCGGTCCACGGCGGTCACCGCACAGGAAAGACGACATGAACGAACAGCACATGGTTGGCACACGGATCATTCGCTGGGTGCTGGGACTGGCCTGTCTGGGCTGCCTCCTGATCGCGTCCGTGGTCGCGGCGAGCTTCGCCGGGTGGGGCTTCGGTGAGCGGACGACCGCGGAAAGGTTCCGGGACGCGATTCCCTCCCTGCTGATGTCTCTGACATGGGCGGCCGTCGCCATCGCCGGTTTCCGCCTACTGGTCGGCTACCGCCTGCTCTCCTGGTGGCTCACCTGCGCCCTGATCATCCCGGCCTACGCGGCACTGCACACCGCGGACGTGCTGTAGAACGGGGCCGGCACCCCTGCGCGAGCCACGCGCCCCGGCATGAGCGTCGACCTCGACCGCGGCCTCGGGCGCACGGCTGCGAAGCGACGGCGCTATGCGCGACCGACGGCACCCCTGTTCCCCGGCGGCGCCGCCCCCGGTCCGATACTGGTGGGCTCGCGTATTCAACTGTCGCGAGTTCTCCGTGATCATCAGCCTGATGGTCACCGTAGGTGGTCTCCGAAGGCGTGGTCTCTCCAGCATCCCTGTTCCCCTCTCCGCGGCGGACCGCTCGAACTGCCAGGCTCGTGGCTCCCGGATAGGCTCACCTACGTGCCCGGTGGCCAGTTTTCTGGAGGTGCCGTGATCCAGCAGCATGCGGAGGGGTGCCCGCTCTACTCAGGAGATTTTGGGGTGATCGACCTCAAGGACGCCGAGGGATGGGTCGTCACCGGGCACCACAACGACGTCCTTACCTATGTCTGCCCTGATGAGCCTCAAGATCAGTCGGAGATCGCTGTCGGGCTGTTCGGACGCTCCAAGCGCCATCGGGATGGCACAGAACTTCACGTCGTCCACGTTGAGGACAAGCGAGGCTCAGCCGACTCAGCGCGAGCCCTGGGACTGCGGGCCACACAGCGATGGCCGCGGCAATCTCGAACCTCCCTTCTGACTGATAGGCGAACGGCCCACCGGCCCAAGGATGTGCGGCCAGCCGAGTATTTCGGAACGACGAGGCAGTCGGTGCCTCGATCACCTTCCTCGCTCTGCTCTTTCTCGCGCTGGTGATGCCGTTCCAGGTTGCCAAGTGGATTCCCATTGTGGGCGATGAGCTCCAGAGCATGCACCAGGCCAAGGGCGAGGCGATGCAGCGCGCGCAGAGTGCCGCGGCCCGATTGAAGCAGGGGGGGGCAGTCGGACATGAAGAATCAGGCCAACAAGCCGCCTTCGGGCGGTCCGGAAGGCGGGGCTGGACCCGGAGGCGGCGGGCCAGGCGGGGGTGGGCCCGGAGGCGGCGGGCCAGGTGCTGCTGGTGCCGCTGCGGGGCCGGCCACCGCCGCTGTGGAAACGAAGAAGGCCATCGACGGGGCCCGGGAGCAGGTGGGGCAGGCGGTCACCGACGGTGCCAGCAATGCATCCGGTGCTGGGCAGCAGGACGGTCGCGGATCCGGTGGCAGCGGAGGGGCGGGCCAAAGCGGGGCTTCGGGCGGCGGGCCCCGTGGCAGTGGGGGTTCCGGAGGAGCTCGGCGTCCCGCACCCCCGCCGCCTCGTCGGCCGGGATCCGGGTCGGGAGGCACATCTCCGCCGGCCCCTCCCCCGCCGCCCCGGCCGGGCGGCCAGGCTCCTCCGGCTCCGGCGCCCGCTCCCCCGCCTCGGCCGCCCTCGAACTAGTGGCCGCTCTCACCTCACCCGTCACGCTTTGAGAAAGGAGTCGCGATGGACCGCGTCTTCTCGTTCCCCCGACCGCGTCCACGCGGTCTGCTGGGGCGTCGCTTCGAAATGGACGAGCAGCTTGTCCTCTTCGGCGGGATAGCCCTGTCCGTCGGCTTGCTGTCCACATTGCCAGGGATTCCCCTGAAGCTCCTCGGATGCCTCGGCGCGGCCGGCACGTGCATCTGGGTCACGATGGTCCCCTACAAGGGGCGCACCTTCCTGCGCTGGTACGAGATCCGGCGCACCCACCGCCGGCTTCTGCGCGACGGCAGGCTCCTGTACCAGTCGACGGCTCCGCTCGCGGGGCGCCGCAGGGATGGAACACCGGTGCCGGTGGCGCGCGCGCGGCCATGTTGGCGTTGGCTTTCGTCCCGGCGCGCGAAGGCGTCCTCCTCGACCAGGTTCACCCACTGCAGACCACCCGCTGGGCCGACGACGCCGAAGGCGCGGCCGATCTGGCGGTGCTGCTCGGAATCCTGATCACCGCGGCGAAAGCGGCGTCCGTCCCACGGGAGGCAGTCATGAACGAACGCGACGTCCTGCTCAACAAGCTCGCGCAGGGGCTGCGCCCGATGTCAGAGGGCATCGAATGGTTCGACGGCCTCGGCCAGGAACAACAATCCGAGGTGCTGCTGTTCCTGCGCCATCACTGCGTCCAGGCTCGAGCCGTCGCAGAGGATGCACCGGAGAGCATCCGCCGTGCCGGACTGCGCCCGACGCATACGCCCGCAGTGCTGATTTCACGAGGCCGGATCGACGAACAACTGGGAAGGATCGCCGGTCTCACACCTCTCAACGAACGCCGCAAGGCGTTCAGGCTGCTGGTCGCAGTGCTCTCCATCGCCGACGCGCGGCGCCGCGAGCGCTTCTGCTCCGGCGGCTGCGGTCACTGGTGGCACGGACTGTCCCCGTCGCCTGACAACCCCGCACCGCGCTCCTGAAGGTCAGTTCCCGAGCATTTTCTGCGGAGCGGCTCAGTCCCACCAGAAGTCCCAGTGGTGAGCACCGGTGATCCGCTCGGCGTATGCGGTCAGGGTGTATGGACTGCTGCTCTGCCAGATGTTGTCCGGGCAGAAGGCGAAGTGCTCGGCCGCAACCAGGAGAGCATCGTGCTCGTCCACCGGTGGCGCGGCGACGCTGAGGTGCAGCGTGGAGAACCCGACCGCGACGACACGGGCGCCGAACCGGTCTTCCCAGTCGCGGACGACCGCGGAGAACTTCGCGGTGTCGTTGTCGTAGTTGCAGGGTCCGGCCCAGCCCGCGACTGTCAGTGCCTCGCCACCGGATGTGGCGGCGACCAACCCCAGACGTGTATGTGGGCGGTTGGCGAGGAACGCCTGCGCGAACTCGGTGGCCAGTTGATCGGGGTTCGTTGCCGTCTCCCGGCTGGGCACGAGGCCGGGCCAGGTCCGTCCGAAGGGGGCCGTGACGGCAAGGCGCCTGTCGGTGTCGAACATGTCGTCGTCTTCGTCGACGGCTGTGTAGGTCGCCCACCACTGCGGGAGGAGGCAGGCAGGGTCGTGGCTCGCCGGGGACGACATCTGTTCGGGGAAGACCTCCCCAGATCCCCATGGGCGGAACTCGTCATCGCTCGGATCCAGCGAGTCGAGCAGCAGCGGCCACAGGCCGGAGCGTGTGTGTTCGGCGTGCATCCGCGTCCACAGCTCGGCCGTGGCCGACCCGTTGCTGAGCCACAGGGGTTGTACACCTCCGTCGCCTTCGTCGGACGTGACCATCCGACCCGGTGGGAGCAGGTCCGCGCAGCTCAATCGGGTTTCAGGGTGCATGCGGCGGATGCTATTGCTGCGACCAGGAGGGATCACCGAGAGGTCCTGACCACTCGGTCGCGGAACTGCTGGAAAGCGTGCCAGCCTGACGTTTGCCCTGGAGTGATCAGGTTCCCTTCGGCGCAGTCGAGCGCTTTGCACCGCAGAGCGTCGGCAAGACGGAGGACGGGCGTCAGCACGTCGTCGCCGGAGCCCCGGATGTGAAGCTTGACGGAGTCCATCGGGTCTTCTGAGCCGATGTTGAGTTCGATGGACCACGTGGCGCTGGACAGTTCGCCCCAGGCGGGGTCCGAGAGATCGACCTCGGGAACGGCCTGGGTGACAGCCGCGAGTACGTCGCGGCGGCGGCCGAGCGGGTCCGGGGTGTGGTCGGCGGAGATCTCCTGCACTGAGGTGACGTCGTCGGGCAGGCGGAGAAGGAGCACGTCCCAGCTCATGATGGCCTTCCGGATAGGACTCGAGTAGCGGTTACGGTGGGTCAGAGGCTGGGCTCTGTCGGAATCACGTGATGTTGCCGACTGCTGTCAGTACAAATACAACGCAGTCAAGGCGGGAAGCCTGCGAGCCATCTCTTGATGGTCGTCAAAATCGAAGTTCTCGGCAGGGTCAGGGTCGGGGTACCGGATGGTGAGGCCGTCGGCGGGAAGCTCCTGGCCGGTGGCCGTCTGGTGGGCGTTCCAGGCGATGCTCAGCATCTCTTCACACTCGAAGTCGATCCCTTCAGCCGCGGCAGCACGGACGTCAGGGAGTTCGGCAAGTGCGTCGAGGTGAGCAACGACGCGCTCGAATACCATGCGGCCTTGGGCGATCAGCCAGCCGCGGAAGTAGTCGAGGCCATCGTCCGAACACCCGCCGTTGAGAATGTAGGCGGCGGCCCACAGCGGATGTTGGTAGGAGTCGGCCATGAGGTCCCAGAGGATCTGCTGTGCTGCGGCGATCTCTTGTGATGAGCGGCAAACAAGCAGCTCGGAGGCACGGCCGGCGATGCTGGCGTCGTCCCCGGTGTCGAGCACCTGCTCGCGGGCTTCCTCGATCAGTATCCAGAACTGCTCCCTGTTCATGGCCGCGAGCATGCCATTACGTACTGACATCGGCCTCCGGGGACAGTGACTGTCAGTGGACACGACTACCGTGCTGACGTGCCGAACTCATATACGACGTTGTGGACCAACGACTTGTGCCGAGAGCTTGAACGGTCCGGCCGTACCGGTCAGCGGCTGACGATGCTGTTCGGCGGGCCGCACCAGTCGCTGCCGAGCTTCCAGCGTGCGGGAGTGCAACCTGGCGACCGTATCTACCCCGTGCGAGCCCACCGCGCCCGTCTCCTTGTGCTGGGGGTGCTGGAGGTGGCTCACATCGTCCCCTACGAGAATGTCGGCTCGGCGCTCCACGATGACGACTACGTGAAGTTGCTGGACTGGCGCCCGCTCAAGACCGGGTGTGTCACCGAAGTGCTCGTCGGACCGCCAGGTGCCCCGCTTAGGTTCGACACGGTTGTCCCGGGGAATCTCCTGGAGCGGCTGACGTATACATCCCGCCGGGGCGAGCGACTGCTCAAGCACGTCGAGGACGGGCGTCTGATCCGTTCGACGAGCCTTCAAGGCATCTACCGCCTCGCCGCCGACTCCGCCGAAGAGCTTGACCAGCTGGTTCGCCGCGATGGCCCGAGCGGAGGTGCTGATGAAGTTTGATGAAATCAAGGCGTCGTTCTGGAGCGGACACACGTACGGCGTCCAGCCCGCCTTGACCCAGGAGACCGTCGCCGACGCGGAGCGAGTCCTTGGGCTGCGACTCCCCACGTCGCTGCTCGACCTTCTGCGTGTGCAGAACGGCGGCGTTGTCACGGCCGACCGGGATGCCTTTCCGACCAATCAGCCAACCTCGTGGAGCGAGGACCACATCCCGTTCACCGAGTTGATGGGGATCGGCACCGGCGGGCACGGCTTGTCGCTGTTGGAGACGCCGTACCTGGTGGAGGAGTGGGGACTGCCGTCTCCAGTCGTGCTGCTGTCTGGTGACGGCCACTACTGGATCGGGCTCGACTACCGGGCCTGCGGCGAGTTGGGGGAGCCTTCGGTGACCTGGTTCGACACCGACTCCGGCACAGAACTGCCGCTCGCGGCAGACTTCCGGGCATTCGTGGAGGGCCTTCAGCCCCTCAGCCGGTTCGAGTGAGCGGCCGTAGAACCGGTCGAAACGTCTGGTCGTCGCATTCTGCGGTGGGAACGAAAGGCGCTGGTGGGGGTGGCCTCCAGCACTGCTGCGACAGCGTGGATGATGGTGCGGTGACGAGCATCAGCGGAGACCACGTGAAGGTTCATTTCCGCATGGATGTGGATGAGGAGGGCTGGCCGCCGGCAAGCGTCGAGAGCTTGTGGGCAGTTGATCTCGGCGACGGCTCGGTGCGGTTGGACAACACTCCCTGGTTCGTACGCGGAGTCGCCAGCGGGGACATCATCCGCGTGGAACCCGACAACGAAGGTGTTCGCTGGGCTGGGGAGACGGTCCGGGCCTCGGAGCACTGCACGATCAGGTTGATCGTGCTGAAGGACGGTGGTTCAGCTGCCGCCCGTCAGACCGTGCTGGAGACCTTTCATCGCCTCGGGACCACCGGTGAGGGGATCGAGCAGTTCAGGATGGTGGCTCTCGATGTCCCGCCTGATGCGGATCTGCGACGGATTCGGAAGCTCTTGGAACACGGCGAGGCTGAGGGATGGTGGCACTGCGAGGAAGGGTGCGTCACTGCCGCTTGGCGATCCACGGCCACTGCTTGACCGTCGTGTTGGCGGTTATCGTCTCCCTCGGATGCCATGCGCTCAGCCTCGATTGCTGTCCGCCCATTCGTCGCTGTTCCACATGCCAGGCATGGCACCGACAGGTTCGAACTTGATGTGGGCGTCGTTGCTGTGGACCAGACTGAATAGACTCATCACCTGATGGACTGACACGGGCAGCCAAGTTCCTGACATTAGAGCCAGGCGCGTGTGGGACGAGCTCCTGCCCACAGCTGACAGGTCCGCTGATCAGCCATCTGAAGCCATGTGTCAGGGTAGGCACGCTGTCCGCCTTGATCACGGAGTTCTCGATGCTGAGCAAGCTGACCGGCTCGTCACAGCCTGCCGAGCCGCCCACCCCGCCCCTGCGCTGGTACACCGCGCTCACCGTCTACCGCGACCCGGCCAACCCGGGCTCCGTCGCCCGGGCCAGCGACACCCTCAAGGCCCGCTCCCTGCGCGAAGCCACGCTCCTCTTCCTCGCCAAGGCGGAGGCCGGCCCGCCAAAGCTGCCCGAGAAGGACCTGTCCACCTGGACCGCCGTCCGCTTTGACGTCTCCGAGACTGGCGAGCACGCCATCGAGGAGCAGGAGCGCCAGCGTCGCGCCGGCCGCTGACATCTACAGCCCAGCCCGAAGGAGCACCCGTTCCGGCTCCCCGCAGAAGTGGGACGACATAGTCGCCGACACCCTCGTCGAATGTGGCCACTGCCATGGACCGATGTCTCCGCTCTCTCCAAACTCGGAAGAACCGTGCTTCGAATGCCTGCAGCACCAGGATCAGGCGTGCGCAGCCGCTGCGATGCCTGCGCTCCACCTCGAGGACTGCGCGGCCCGTGACCTCGTCGCCGAGATGGCCAAGCCCGCCGTCGCGGAGAGCGTAACCCGGGCTCTCTTCCGCCGCTTGGATCTCGAACTGCCCGTGAAGGAGCAGGAGTTGGCGGCCATGGAGGACCGTGTTGACGTGCCGGCTTCCACGGTCGACGCCAAGCGGTATGACCTGAGCCGCTGGTACCAGACCACGCTGGGCTTTATGGACGAGGACGTCTTCAGCCCCCGCTGGCTGGCCGCCTGGTGGAACAGGGCCGATGAGCAGCGCAGACGGCAGCTGTGCAACCTGTTCTTCGATAAGATCGAAGTTCGTTCTGGGCCCGCCCCAGACCTAGGCGCCCTGCACGACGAACGGATCACTCTCCTCTGGCGGCGCCTGGGCTGACCGCCGCCAGCGTGACGTGGAGGCGTCATACCCGCTGGTAGGAGACAGATTCGTGACGGCTGGACGTCACGCTGCCCGCCGGGCGCGCCGGGCAGCGCGACGGCGCCATGCCCGAGACCTGCAGCGCCCGGAACAGAAGACGGCGTCCCGCCGGCGGTCGCCCCCGGCGAAGGTGATCTGGCCGCAGACTGGGCAGGTCAGCATCCGGATCATGCTCTTGTCGCCGAGCCACTCCGCTTCTCCGAGCATCAGCCCCAGCTGCCAGCACCGATCGGCGGCCTTCCGGTCCCGGTGGGCCTGGGCCCGGCACACGTCGTCGCAGTACAAGCGCCGCGCCGAAGCACCCCGCGGGAGCCGGGCCCCGCAGGACCCGCAGAACCGGATCCTGGCCACGCCTCCAGGGTCGCGCGGGGGCGGCTGCCATGCCGCCGCGCGCAGCGGTACCGGTCAGGATCACGGACGCATGGAGCGCAGCCGGTCGGCGATGTCGTACACGGTCAGCCGCAGCGCGCGGATATCGGCAATCAGGTCACGCCACGGCTCGAAAGCGGTGGCCACGTCCTCTCCGGAGGCCCGGATGTACGACACGGCCACGCCCATGCCGAAGAAACCGTTACGGGCCGGCAGCGGACGCAGCAGCACGATCTGCTCCAGCAGCGCCGCCGCTCGCCAGTAGGCGTCGGGATTGCCGACGTCCAGCTGCGGGGTGTTCACGCGGTGCCGGGCCACGGCAGCCACCAGGGCCGAGTAGTCCCGGACTCCCAGTTCCTTTCCGAGCAGCTCCTCCTGCCGTTCGAGAAGCCACCGGATGTCGATGTTCAGTTCCAAGGTCAGGCTGCCCGCCCTGCAGTGTCCTGCTGCAGCAGGGCGTCATCGGGGAAGGCGGCGTCGAACGCCTCGGCGAGGCCGGGCTGCGCGATGACCTCGCGGAACACAGCCGTCGCCTTGCTCAGCCTGATCTGGTTCTCTTCCGCTATGGCCAGCTCCGCCAGGTAAGCGCGGACGCTCTTGCCCTGGGCTGCGGCGACAGCGGCGAACCGGTCCCGCGTCGCGGAGTCGACCTTCATGGTGGTGTCAGCCATACCCCGAGTATGCACCAATGGGTACCTTCGCGAATACCTTTGGCCTCTGGAACTACGAGCTGCCCTGAGCCTGAGCACGATAGGTGTCGTCTGAGCGAGGTAACTGTCGTCGCTGTCCTGTCCCCGTGATGTGTAGGCAGTCCCGCTTTTCTGTGGGCAAGTGCGCCGGTGTCTCGGTTACGTGTAGGCAGGCTCAGCGGGGTTGCGACAGGCACCACCCGGCAGACGATGACGAAATACGCTGACACCCCCTTCCACCAGCACAGGGAGCAGCGTGCCGCCGTCCTTCGCCCACCAGATAACCAAGTACAACCCCGCCGACCGCGACGAGCGCGGGCACTACATCGGCGCCGAGGACACCGTGAGCGACCACGGGCCGGTCGAAGCGGCCTACTTGGAGGCGATCGCCGCCTTCGCGCAGGACTCGGGCATTGACCGGCTGGAGATCCGTGAACCCGAGGTCACCGGCTTCATCAACTTCGGCCTGGAGGCGCCGGTTGACGGACACGGCCTCGCTGGGCTGTTCCCGCCGGACCTGTCGGGCTACTACGACGGTGCCGAGGTCTCAGTGCCAGTCGCGCTGGAGCTGGTCCGGGTCATGCTCCGCGACCAGGGCGCCTGGTGTCGACTGGAGCAGCAGGACACGTTCACCGTGCACGTCGGATGGGATCAGTACGTGTATGTCGGCAGTGACCGACCCTGCGAGGTAGCCGTCGCCCGGACCCGCAAGCTCGGCCTGTTCGTGCAACCGATCACGGCCTCGCCCTACGCCGCAGACCTTGAGGAACCAGAGGTGACACAGGCTGCAGACGAGGACTTCTGGGAGCGAGTACGCGCAGAACTGGGCACACCGCAGACGCTGCTCCTGGAAGAGACCTACGTCCGCAACGCCACCCGCTGGCACCGCCTCACTGAGAGCAATCTCGACACCGTCCGCGCCACGCTTGGCCCACGCGCGCTTCTGACCGTCTGGCCGGACTTCACCCCTGACGTCGACGCGGTCCTTGCCGCGCTGCCCGAAGACGAGTCCGTGGACTTCGTGTGGCAGGAGTCGAACGGGACGATCCGTCACGTCACCGTCGACGAGACCGACCACCAACAGCTCGCCACTTTGGTGGCGGGCGCGAGGGCGGCCTGTTTCCTGCCCTTGGCCGTCGACGAACGCCACCCGCTGTTCCAGGTGACTCTCCCTGACAGCGACGGCGTGCTGCGCGCCAGGTGGTGACCTTCGCAGGTGAAAGATCACCCTGCCTACGGTTGAGCGGGACACTGGCCGCCCTCGTGTCCCAATCATCTGTGGGCACCGCAGGTCAGGATGTTGCCCTGCCCACAGGTATTTGGGACAGGGCAGTCGCCCCCACGCAGGAATTGCTCATGCGGAGGCTCGGCTCGTCCCCGGGCACTCGTGGATACGTGCAGCCCTGCTGGCAGGCTCACTTCGGAGCCAAGCCCTGCGATCGAAGTAGAGGATCGACCGGAAGGGCTGCGAAGCGCGTGACGTGCTCCGCAGGTTGTAGCTGAGGGTGGCGTCAACCTCAATCGACCGCATGATCACAGGGAGTAGTTGTTCATGAGCTGACTCCTCATCAGCGCCAAGGCGGAGGCCGGCCCGCCGAAGCTGCTGGAGAGGGATCTGTGCACCTGGACCGCCGTCCGCTTCGACGTGGCGGGCGCCGACCACCGCCCTGAGGACGCGACGGCGCCTCCGGCACCACCCGCTGGAACAGCTCCCACAGCTCATCCGGCACCAGCCGCTCGACAATCCCCACGAGCCATCGCGGCTACGACTCGCTTGAGCAGTCGATCTTGGTCCAGGTCGCCTGGAGGTCACAGCAGACAATGATGAGGTTGCCGTCCCAGCAGGCGATCTCGTGGCTGCAGCCGTCCCTGTGCGGCAGGATTTCGTCAAGAATCACAGTCCCGAGGTCCGTTCCTCGGTCCTCATCGGTGGGATCGATGATGACCCCTGTGTAGCGGATCAGCAGGTCCTGGTCGTGCTTCCAGCAGTTGTGCTGGAACTCGACCTCCATCTCCTCACCGCTGGCGCCCCGGACGGCCCGAAGCGTCAGGTCCTTCACACACCGCCTTGGGAGACCCCTGGCCTGGGGGGAGGAACCACGGATGCGTTTGTGGCCGAGGCAGCCAAGGCCGGCTCGCAAAAGCCAGAAGGTTGACGGCTAACACTCCAGCTGTAGATCGTGATCTTGCTGGTCGGGGCCGCTACGGATACGGGCGCGGCCACCGTTGATCATCGTGAGTTGTGTGGACTGACGAAGAGACGGTGGCCGCAGGTCACAGCATAGATCCCGGCCGTTGGCGGGATGCGTTCGAGGTGGCCATGGGCCGTATCGCGGGCCGCTTCGCCCGGGTCGAACCCCGGCTGCGGGCCGGGCGGTTGATGCTGGGGCTGCTGTCGGACCTGCCGCGCAAGAACTGCTGGACGATCGCGGAGTGGGCGGGAGAGAAGTCCCCGCACGGCATGCAGCATCTGCTATGCAGGGCATCCTGGGACGCCGATGCGGTGCGTGACGATGTACGCGAGTACGTCGTGGAGCATCTCCACGACGAGGAGGCGGTCCTGGTCGTGGACGAGACCGGCGACGTGAAGAAGGGCACCCGTACCGTAGGGGTCCAGCGCCAGTACACCGGCACCGCTGGCCGGATCGAGAACTCCCAGGTCGCCGTTTACCTCGTCTACGCCGGTGCCCGCGGACACGCGGCCGTGGACCGGGAACTGTACGTTCCACGCTCATGGACCTCGGACCCGGACCGCTGTCGGGCGGCCGGGCTGGCCGAGGGCACCGTCTTCGCGACCAAGCCGGAGCTGGCCCGCACGATGATCGAACGGTTCTTGGACGCCGGGCACCATATCGACTGGGTGACGGGCGATGAGGTCTACGGCGGCAACCCGAAACTGCGGGCGGCCCTGGAGGAACGCGGCATCGGCTATGTCCTGGCGGTGGCCTGCTCGGCCGAAGTGGCCACCGGTGCGGGAAGGTTCCGCGCCGACGTGCTGGCCGGCAAGCTCCCGAAGCGGGCCTGGCAGAAGCTGTCCGCCGGCCCCGGCGCGAAGGGGCACCGTTACTACGACTGGGCCGTCATCGACCTCGCCGACCCGGCGCCGGGCCACCGTCAGCTGTTGATCCGGCGCAACCGCACCACCGGCGAACTCGCCTACTACCGCTGCCATTCCATCGGTCCGGCTCCTTTGCGCACCCTGGTCAGGACGGCGGGATCCAGGTGGCGGGTGGAGGAGGCCTTCCAGGCCGGGAAGGGGCTGGCCGGACTCGATGAACACCAGGTCCGCCGCTACCCGTCCTGGAGCCGCTGGGTCACCCTCGTCATGCTCGCTCACGCCTTCCTCGCTGTCGTCCGCGCAGATGAGCACGCACGGCGCACTGGCCCGGACGACCTGGCCCCGCTGACCTGCAACGAGATCCAGCACCTGTTCCTCACTATCGCCGTCCGGCCACTGAACGACCTCGCTCACCGGATCGGCTGGTCCGACTGGCGACGCCGCCATCAGGCACGATCACAGGCCAGCCATTACCGTCGACAAGCCGCAGCCCAGACATGAAGATCACGATCTGCACCTGGAGTACCGATCTCGGCATGCCTGGCGCTCCGCCGGAGCGCACTCGGGCGTGAAGCCCCGGGAGCGT
Source organism: Streptomyces sp. ISL-10 (assembly GCF_018614575.1). Classification (GTDB taxonomy): domain Bacteria; phylum Actinomycetota; class Actinomycetes; order Streptomycetales; family Streptomycetaceae; genus Streptomyces. Next base: position 1,528 of record NZ_JAGGOJ010000051.1, on the reverse strand, counting down.
GCTCTCGCATCACGGCAACGAGCGTGTGAGCCAGACCACTTCACCGTTGTCTTCTGTGGAAACGCGATCTCGCTCGAACCCGAGCTTCTCAAGGACACGGAGCGACGGTGTGTTCCATGCGCCGACGGTCGACCAGAGCCGCTTCCGCCCGGTCGCGATAGCGGCATCGAGCACCGCCCTGGCCGCCTCGGTGGCGTAGCCACGCCCATGCGCGCGCTGGAACAGCTCATACGCGATTTCGGGCTCCTCCAGGGTGGAGCGGCCGATGATCAACCCGCAGTAGCCGATGAAGTCCCCCTCGTCACGGCGCTGAATGGGCAACAGGGCGATCCCCGTAGTCGCCGTCGCGGTGAGCAGCTCCGCGATGGACGTCCGGATGTGCTCAACCGTGGGAGTCTCCTTGCCGCGTTCGGAAAGGAGGGCGCAGAACTCAGCGGCGTCCGACTCAGCCCACGGCCGCAGTATCAGCCGCTCGGTCTCAAGGTGGAACGGCATCGTCTCGTACGTAGTCATGCCCCCACTCTGTCCCACAGATCATCACGAACTACAGCTGGAGTACTAAGCCCTCTTCGGGAACCGTCGGTTCGCAGCCGCCGCGCACACCCACCGGTTCCCCCGACGGCGGAGGTCCCTGCTCGACGGGAGGGGCACGTCGTCCTTCTTCGACGGTACGTCCATGACCGACCGGTCGCGAGCGCAAGGCTTTCGGACCGTTCCCGCGTCCGGGACCGCGTCCCGCAGGTGACCGCGCAGCCCTCGATACCGGCGCTCTGGATCCGGCCGGCGCGGCGGGGTCGCGGACAAACCCGGGCCGGGTGGTTGCTGTCTGCCACCGCCTGGTGGTCCGAAGCCGGTCCAGCGCGGGCGCCCGCGCCGCCTCGGAAGCCACCCGCCGCCAGCGGTACACAGGCCCCGACCAGTTCAGGTCCGGCGTGCTCGTGAAGAGCCTGCCAGGAGGCGACCGGCGGGCCGTCCCCAGCATGGGCATGCGCAGCCGACACCAGACGGCACAGCCGGGCCCAGCCCTTTCGCATCCCGGGCCAGGACCGTGACGCGAAAGGGCGCCTCAACGACATGAACGCCGCCGCGTACAGGGGTACGCCTCCGCTCCGCCCTCGCCGACGGGCTGCTGGCCGCAGCCGCGAGGTCGACGCCGAAGATCGGGCGAACTCCATGCACTGCGTACGCCTTCACGAACCGCACCGTCCCGGTGACGGTGTCGCGGTCGGTAAGAGCAAGCCATTCGATGCCGCGCTCGGCAGCCCGTCGCGCCAACGCCTCGGGAGAGGCGCCGTAGCGCGCGGAGTAGCCGGACGCTACGTGGAGATGCATGGCCTGCTCCACGTACGACGGGGCATGGCGCCGATGCCCTAAGGGTTGTCCCGTAACTGCTGGTCAGAGGTGAGATGATCTTGCTGTGGCTGGTGTGATCACGGCGTCAGAGTCGTCCTGGACAGCCCCGTTCACCGGGTTGAGCCCGCGTCAGTTCGGCAAGCTGATCACGGCATTGCGCCGGGAGGGCGCGGAC
>NZ_JAGGOJ010000050.1 GCF_018614575.1 Streptomyces sp. ISL-10 | reverse complement strand
ACGTTCACGTGTACGCCGACAGCTGGCTACGCCGCTGTCGGCGGTGACGCGCAGGCCGCCGGACGGGTCCGATGCCAGGTGCAGGACGGCAGCCCGACTGCCGTGCGCCCCGCGATCGGATCCCAGATGGTCCCGGTACCACCGGCCCACCAGGCCCGATGACCGGCTTCGACGTCGAGGGCGTCAACCGCTCGGCAGACCGTCGGGGGCGGTGCGGACCTGGATGTTGCCGCCGTGTCGCTTGTGCTTGCCGCTCGACCACAGGTCCACGCGCGGACCGTCCCACCGCCGCAGCGGTCGAGATACCCGGACAGACCTCCCCGGATAAGAACGATCACTTTCCCTCTACCCCTGCTGCGATTACACACCGGCCGTCTTGGCGATGACGGGCTTCGCCATCCGTGGCTGGCTCACCCCAACCGACATGCCTCATACGCGGTTCGTGTTCCTCGGTGCAGAGTTTCAGCCTCGGGCTTCCTTCCCACACCGCCTCAAGACGACGCAGTTGCCTCCGGCTCGGAGTTGGCACTACCTCTTCCTCCAGAGGACTCACACCCACCCCCAAGCAATCGCCCATGCCGGGCGTACCACAAGGAAGAACCCCGGTCCCACCAGGACCGGGGTTCTTCCTTGTGCGGGTCCGCCTACCCCACCACTACCGGAGTGCCTGCCTCAGCGTCGCCGTGCGTCTCCTGCTGCCCACGGCTGCTGGTCCACAGCACGACGGCGAGCACCAGGCCGGTCACCGCCAGCCCCACACCGCCGACTAGCGCGAGGGCGTGCCCTGAGGTGCTCGCCTCAGTCAGGTTCGCTCCGCCGGTCAGCTCTGTGGCGGTGCGTTTGCCCGCGAGGGTGCTCAGCAGCGCGACACCGATCGCAGCACCAATCTGCAGCGTCGTGTTGTTCAGTCCTGAGACGGCACCGGCCATATGTCCCTCGACGCCGGCAGTGCAGGCGACCGACGCGCGAACCACCGCAATGCCACAGCAGAACGCCCACAGCATGCCGGGCAGCACGAACGACATCGTGATGCCGGCGTGTGCATCCAGCACGGCCGACCACCACAGCAGCCCCAAGCCCTGAAGGAAGAACGCGCCGGTCAGCGTCATGGCCGGGGTGATCTTGCTAAGCATCCACCCCGCGACGTTGGCGCCGATGAACATCGCGAGCGAGATCGGTGCGGTCAGCAGGGCCGCTTTGGCGGGGGAGAAGCCCCGGTCCAACTGCAGGTGCAGCGTCAGGATGAAGAAGACACCGAACAGCAGCGGTGCCCAGCAACAGGTTGGCGGCATTGCCGAGGACCACGTTGCGCATGGCGAACACCTGCCGGGGAATCAGCGGGACAGCAGCCTTGACCTGACGGACGACGAACGCAATCAACAGCACGACCGCGGCGACCGCGCCGGGCACGGCACGCCCAGTCCAGCCCTCGTTGCTCCAGGTCAGTACCGCGTAGAACAGCAGGCACAGGCCGCCGGTACCCGTCACTGCGCCCCAGACATCCATACCGCCGCTGCTGACCGGCCCGCCCGACGGCAGGATCCGGATGCCGAACGCGAGCACCAGGGCGATGATCGGGACGAACACCAGGAACGCTGCCTGCCAGGCGAGCGCGGTCAGCAGGCCGCCCAAGACGGTTCCGGCGGCGCCGGCGATGCCACCCATGCCGCCGAGAATGGCCAGGGCCTTATGGCGATCCGGACCCGATTCGAAGGTGTCCAGTACCAGCGCCAGAGTCGCGGGTATCACGATGGCGCCACCCAGCCCCTGAGCCGCGCGGGCGGCGACGATCTGCCACGGTTCGGTGGACAGGCCAGGGTCGCGAGCAGGACCAGGACCAGCCCGCCGGCCGTCATCTGGCGACGCCCCAAGATGCCAAATGGCTGGTCTTCGCGATCCTCGCCTTGGCACAGTTTCTGATGGTTCTGGACACGAGCATCGTGTTCGTGGCCCCCTCCACCCAGCCCGACCCGGCCAGCAGGACGGCGGCCTTGTTGCTGATGCAGATGGCCGGGATCAACGCCTCGACCGGCTGGATGGCCGCCGCCCGCGGCATGCGTGGCCTGCTGCGGGCGGCGCCCGCGCTGCACGTCGATGAGACCCCGGCTCGCGCGGCGGGGAGCCTGGCGTATGTGCACGTCGCCTGCACCCGCTACCTGGCGTATGTGCACGTCGCCTGCACCCGCTACCTGACCTTGATGCACACCGGTGACCGGTCCAAGGCAACGATCGACGCGGGCGGGGACTTGGGCCGACCGGGCAATTCGCTTCACCGACTGCGATCAAGAAGAACATTGCTGAACCTGGCGGCGCCACGAAAGGCCATCCCGACCCCCTCGCCCTAACCATTTAAATCTTTTTTGTACGCACAACAAAAGCCGGAGATCAGTTGCTCACGTAACCTCACCTCATGTTCTGCTGCGAGCACGCAAGTAGCTTATTCGTGGTTGAATGTGAAGAATGGCGGTACGATTATCGGTCTACGGACTTCTTCGAATACTTGAGGACGCGATGGAACTGAATGGCGCTCCGGCCAGTCCGGATCAGATGAGAGTGCTCGCCCTAACTAACTACGGGCATTTCACGACGATGCTGGTAAAGAACTTCGTCGTGCGGGGCCTTTCCCTGCACCTGGAGCGTTTGACGAGGGACTGCCGGCAACTGTTCGACGTCGAACTCGACACCGACGCTGTTCGTCACCATATGCGGCACGCATTGGCCGCGGATCCGGGGCCGATCATGGTTCGGGTCACGGTCTACGACCCGGCTCTCGACCTCGGGACCATGGGCTCGGACGCGGAGCCGAGCATCCTGGTGACCACTCGGCCGGTCGCGCCCGGCGTCTCGGCGCCCCTGAGACTTCAGGCCGCGCGGTACCAGCGCGAGATTCCGACGGTCAAACACGTCAGCGTCTTCGGCGCGCTCATGCACCGCCGTCGCGCACAGCGGGCCGGCTTCGACGACGTACTGTTCACCAACGACGACGGAATGATCAGTGAGGCTTCGACGTCGAACATCGGCTTCGTGAAGCAGGGGCGGGTGATATGGCCGCAGGCCGAATGGCTACCGGGCGTGACCATGGCGTTGATCAACCAGGAACTCGACCAGTTGACCGTGACGGAGCCCGTCAACGTGTCCGACCTACCGGATATGGAGGCCACGTTCGTCACCAACGCAGGCATCGGCGTTCGGGCAGTGTTGTCCGTCGACCGCACCGAATGGCGCACCGACCACAAGGTCCTGGACAAGGTGCGAAAGCTGTACGAGGAAACCCCCTACGAGTCTTTGTAAGACGCCGCTGTTCAATCGAACACGCGATTGAGGCTGCGCCAGCAGGTGAGTCGAGCACCCATCAATAGCCACGCGTCCGCGCCCTGGCCTCGGCCGCCGACCGAGGCCAGGATCGCGCGTGATCTCCACACAGGACGACGTCTCGCGGGCCGCAGACGGCTCCCGCGGGAGACGATCCACTGCGCCCTGCAGATCATCGACCGCATCCGCCTAGTGACCTGCTCCAGTTCTCCGGACCAGGTCACTGGGCGGGTTGGATGCCCTCGGCAGCAACCGGTTCGGCAGGCTGGGAGTCGGCCGGGGGTTGCTGCCCTCGGATGCTGGCCCGCAGCACCAGGGCCAGCAGCAAGCCGATGGCGGCTACGCCGGCACCGCCAGCCAGCGCCCAGGCATGGCCGGCGTTGCTGGCCTCCGCCATGCTGGCACCGTCGGCCAGCGCCGTGTCGAACCGGTGCTGGCTTAGTGTGCTCAGGAGTGCGACACCGATCGCGCCGCCGATCTGCAGGGTGGTGTTGTTCAAACCGGATGCCGCGCCGGCCACGTCCCCCTCAACCCCGGCGGTACAGATAATGACCGCAGGCACGATCGCCAGTCCCATCCCGAAGGTGTACAGCATGCCAGGCAGGATGAAGGACAGCACGATGTTGGCGTGCACGTCGAGCACCCCGACCCACCACACCAGAGCGACCGCTTGGACCGAGAACGCGAGGACCAGCACAGTGACCGGGGCCATCCGGGCGAACAACCGGACCACGATGTTGGCGCCGGCGAACAGCCCCAGGCAGATCGGGGTGGTCAGCAGGGCCGCCTCGACGGGCGAGTAGCCGCGCTCGGCCTGCAGGTGCAGAGTCAGCACGAAGAAGATCCCGACCAGCAGCGTGCCGAGCACCAGGTTGGCCAGGTTGCCGAAGACGACGTTGCGCAGCCCGAACAACTGGCGAGGAATCAGCGGCACGGCGGCCCGAAGCTGCCGCAGGACGAACGCCGCAAGCAGCACCACCGCAGCGGCGAGGGCACCCAGCACGGAAGCCGAGGTCCAGCCCTTGTTGCCGCCCTCCAAGAGACCGTACAGCAGCAGGCACAGTCCGCCGGTACCAGTCAGGGAACCCCACACGTCCATGCCACCCGTGGCGGTCGCTGCGCTCGCGGGCACTACCCGAACGCCGAACACGAGCAAGAGGATCATGATCGGGACGTACACCAGGAACGCCGCCTGCCAGGCGATGGCGGTGAGCAGACCACCGAAGACCGTTCCGGTCGCACCGGCGATCCCGCCGAGGCTGGCCAGAATGGCCAGAGCCTTGTTGCGGTCCGGCCCGGGCTCGAAGATGTCCAGGACCAGCGCCATCGTGGTGGGCAGCACCAACGCGCCGGCCAGGCCCTGTACCGCCCGGGCCGCGACGATCTGCCAGGGCTGCGTCGACAGCCCACAGGCCAGCGACGCGATGCCCATCAGTACCAGGCCGACGGTCAACACCCTGCGCCGGCCGAAGACGTCCGCCGCCCGGCCGCCCAGCATCAGGAAGCCGCCAAAGGAAAGAATGAAGGCGTTCATGACCCACGCGAGCCCGGTCTGGGTGAAGTGCAGGTCGGTTTGGATCGACGGCAGCGCCACGAACACTATGCTGGTATCCAAGGTCATCAGGTACTGGGCGAAGGCCAGCACGCCGAAGACCAGCCACCGCCCCCGTCCTGGCTCGTTCTGCGCGGCCATACTCTGCTTCGCAGTGGTCGACGTCATCCGATTACTCCTGTGTTCTGCCGCGGGGGGGTGAAGATCTCACACCAGGTGTGTTGATTCCGTGATTCCGGGCGCAAATCAAGCCACATGCGGGACATGTGGCAAAAATGCGTGGAGACAGTGGTGATGCGGGGCTCGGGCGAGGCCGCGGTTCACGATTCCGCCCCGGCGATGCCCCAAATGAGGTCGGCAGCCTCGGGCGAACGCAAATCGGTGGTATACACCGTCATCGTGGACGGTGGCTCCTGCTGCGTGGGCGTGAGGTGCAGCCGTTCGACCCCCGGTTCGGACGCCGGCGGGATCTCCTCCAGGCAGTCGCAGTCCTCGGACCGGAAACCGGCGAAGCTGTAGGCGACCTCGGCCATCCGGTTGCGGTCTGTCTTACGGAAGTCGGCGACGAGGTGGACCCCCGCTTTTGCCGCGGCGTCGGCCAGCCAGCGCAGCAGTATTGTGCCCGCGCCGGAGAAGACCACCCGACACGATGTGGCCAGCAGCTTGATATTCCATGCGTGCTCGAACTTCTCGATCAGCAGCAGGCCCACCGCGCCGTACCCACCGAACTTATCGTCAAGCGTAACCACGAGCACCTCGTGGGCCTCATCCGCGAGAAGGGAGCGCAGTGTCTCGTCCGAGTAATGCACGCCCGTGGCGTTCATCTGGCTCGTGCGCAGAGTGAGTTCCTCGACCCGGATGATGTCCTCATCGGTGGCGCGTACGATCCGAAGTACGATGCCGAGCGTGCGCAGGAAGTCCTCGTCGGGACCGGCGAATTCGGACCTCGCGGTTTCCCTGCGGGCCGCCGCCTGGTACATCTGGCGGCGCCGCCGTCCGTCGACGGTCATCACCGTGGGTGTGAACTCGGGCAGCTCCAGCAGCTCAGCTGCGCGCTCGGCCTCGTAGCAGCGCACCTCGGGATGATGGTAGGAGACGTCGGCGCGCTCGGCCGGCATGTCGTCGATGAAGGCGATGGTCCCCAGTGCGAACGAGAGTTCGTCCGCGATCTCTTTGACCATGCCGGACTTGGGCGTCCAGCCGATGCGCGGCACGACGAAGTACTCCGCCACGCCGAGTTCCTCCAGCCGGCTCCACGCGTAGTCGAAGTCGTTGCGGCTGGAGACCGATTGCAGGATGCCGCGCTCATCGAGTCCGACGATCACCTTGCGGACGGCGTCGCTCAAGGCGACCTTGTCCTGCTCGGCGAGCGTCCCCTGCCAGAGTGTGTTGTCGAGGTCCCAGATCAGGCATTTGACCAGCGTCGGATCGTTCTCCATCAGATGACTCCTAGATCTCCCACAGCGTGACGATCCACGCCGCCACGGGGCTGTTGTTGAGCACCAGCACGAAATCCCCGCGGCTCAGGCCCCCCATGGACACGACCCGCTGGAGGTTGAGCACGACATCCATAGCCCCGAGGTGCCCGGCGTCGGCGAGGTGTGCCCGGCAGAACCGGTGGATCGGCAGCTCGAGGGTCTGCTCGTAGAACTGGAAGGCGCTTTCGGTGACGTTCTGCATCAACGTCGCGGAGACCTCCGCCTTCGTAATCCCGGCGTCTTTGAGCACGCCGTCGACCAGCGCACTCAACCGGACCCTGCTGTGCATGGCCAACTCGAAGCTGTACCGGTCGCGTGAGCGGCACTCCTCGCGCCATTCCGGCATCGGGCCGCTCTTGTAGTCGACATAGAACAGGTCGTGGAAGGCGCCATCGGTCTCCTGCCGGTGGGCGCGCAGCACCGGCCGACCGCCGCGCACGACCGTCATGGCGTAGGCGCCATCGCCGATCACCGTGACCGGATAGCGGATCCGGAAATCGCCGGTCGGCAGGCTGGCGAAGGTGATCAGCACGCTCTCGCGGCTCGGGTCCGCGATCAGCAGATCTCGGGCGAGGGCCCAGGCCGCGGACGAGCCCGCGCATCCGAGACCGTCCACGGCGAAGGCGAAGGCGCTCTTTACTTCGCCGTGCGCCTGGGCCTTGCAGACGTCGGACCCGATCAGCACATCCGGCGCGCGCGGCCCAACCATGATCATCACATCGGGGTTCCCCCCGTACTCCTCAAGCAGCGTCTTGCAGGCCCGACCGGCCAGCGAGCCGACGTCGCCGTCCTCGAACACGCCGACCGTGCGCACGCCGGAGGTCTCCAGGAACTCGCGCTCCATCGACCCGAGCTCAGACACTTCGGGCAGTTCGGTCACGGCAACCCGCCTCTGCGGCAACAGGCACGTGATCGCTCCGATACCGATCGTCATCGGCCCACTCCCATCACCCGATCGGCGAGAATCATCTGGCTGACCTCGCTACTACCTTCGATAATCTCCATGAGCTTGGCGTCCCGGTAAGCGCGGGCGACGACGTGCCCATCCTGCGCTCCCGCGGAGGCCAACACCTGAACCGCCGTCGCGGCGCCCTGGGCCGCCGCCCGGGAGGCGACGAGCTTGGCGAGTACGGCTGCCGTGAACTGGTCGGGTGAGCCCTCGTCCCAACAGTCGCTGGCACGCTCGCAGGCCAGAGTCGCGGTGCGCTCCGCAACGTACAGTTCCGCCAGATGACGGGCGACGAGCTGGTGCTTGGCGATCGGCACGCCGAACTGCCGCCGGTCGCGTGCGTGCGCCGTCGCCGCGGCCAAGCAGGCGCGCAGGATTCCGACGCAGCCCCAAGCGACCGAGAGACGGCCGCAGGTCAGCGCGATCGTGGTGAGCATGGCCAGGGACTGCCCGGCGGCGCCTAGCAGGTTCGTGCGCGGAACGCGTACCGCGTCGAGCGTCACCGTCGCATGCCCGGCGGCACGACAGCCCATCGGCGACCGCGCCGGGTCGCGCCGGACGCCCGGGCTGGTCGCCGGAATGATAACGGCCGCGCCACCGTCGCCGTAGCGGCCGAACACGACGAGCAGATCCGCGTACACGGAGGCCGTGATCCAGGTCTTGACGCCGTCGACGACGAGGGTGTCCCCGTCCTCGCGGATCAGGGTGGACATCGCCGACAGATCGCTTCCGGCGTCCGGTTCGCTGAACGCGACGGCGACGAGCTCGCCACCGGTAAGGCGGGACAGGTAGTGCTCGCGCTGGGTACGGTCGCCGAGCCGCGAGATGGTCCAGGCGCCCATCTGCTGAGAGGTCATGACACTGCGAAGCGAGCTGCACAGGGAGCCGACATGGGCCGTCAGCTCCCCGCACTCCCTGCCGGTCAGGCCGAGCCCGCCGAACTGCGTCCCGATCTCGGGGCACAGCAGGCCCTTGCCGGCGAGCCCGCGCAGCAGGTCCAAGGGGATCTCGCCGGCCAGGTCCCAGCGCCCTGCGGCGTCACCGACCGCCTCGGTCACGATCGCGGGCAGATCCTCACGCATCGGCGGCGTTCCTCAGCCGCAGCACCAAGTCGGTCATCGCGCGCACGGTGCGGAAGTTGGCCAGAGCGAGGTCCTCGCGCTCGACGGCGACGTCGAAGGCTTTCTCCACGTAGACGACGAGCTCCATCGCGAACAACGAGGAGAGCACTCCGGAGTCGAACAGGTCCTGCCCGACCTCCCACTCGAGCTTGGTCCGCTCGACGAGGAAATCGAGCAGCCGCTGTTCGATCATTGCGGTCGTCAGTTGCTCGGAGGTCGATTCAGGCATGACGCATTCCTTTTTCTGGTGATGATCCGTCGGGGGACGAGCGCTGCGGGTCCGGCGCGAGCTTGCGCGCCAGGGTGATGCCGTCGGCCATCGGGATGAGGGACAGCTCGACGCGATCGTCGTCGCGCAGCGCGACGTTGAGCTTCTTGATGGCAAGCGTGTCGAGATCCTGCGCGGCGGGATCCACGACCCGGCCGAAGAACAGGGTGTTGTCGAGGACGATCAGGCCGCCCGGCCGTACGAGGTTCAGCGCGCGCTCGAAGTAGTCGAGATATCCGGACTTGTCCGCGTCGATGAAGATCAGATCGAAGCTGTCGGGGCCCTGCTCGGCGAGGAGCGCGTCGAGCACCTTAGTGGCCGTGTCGAGCCGCAGTTCGATCCGGTCCGCGACGCCCGCGCGCTCCCAGTACCGCTGGGCGATGCGCGTCCAACGCTCGCTGATGTCGCAGGTCACCAGACGGCCGCCCGACGGCAGGGCGCGTGCCATGCACAACGCGCCGTAGCCGGTAAACGTGCCGAGCTCCAGCACATTGCGCGCACCCACGAGGCTGGTCAGGAGGCCCAGCAGCTGGCCTTCCTCGGGCATCGTGACCATCGCGGCGAGGGCGCTCATGCCGGCGGTCTCTGCCGCCAGATCGCGCAGAACCTCGTCGTCGCGCAGGGAGACATCGCGCACGTACTGCTGGAGTGCGTCGCTCACTTCGACCTGGCCCGCCATCAGAACCGCGCATATTCGTAGAAGCCGCGGCCGGTCTTGCGACCGAATTCGCCCTCGGCGACCTTCCGCAGCAGCAGTGGCGAGGGGCTGCATCCCACGTCGCCGGTCCGCTCGTGCAGCACGCGCAGCGAGTCGACCAGGTTGTCGATCCCGATGAGGTCGGCCGTGCGCAACGGGCCGCTCGGGTGACCGAGGCAGCCCTCCATGAGCGCGTCCACGTCCTCGACCGACGCGCGTCCCTGTTCGACGAGGTCGGCCGCGGCGTTGATCATGCGGTGGAGCAGCATGCTGGTCACAAAGCCGGGTCCGTCTTCCACGACGATCGGTCTGCGCCCGAGCCGCTCGACCAGGGCCTTGACGGCGGCCAGCGCCGCGTCGCCGGTCTGCGGGCCGCGAATCACCTCGACCGTCCTGATCAGCGACGGCGGGTTCATGAAGTGGACGCCGACGAGGTCCTCAGGGTGGGGTAGAGCCGCGGCGAGCTCGGCGACCGGGATCGACGAGGTGTTCGTGATCCGAGGTGTACCGGGAGCGACCGCCGCCGCTATCTCGGCGTGCAGCTTGGCTTTCGTCTCGAAGTCCTCGGTGACGGCCTCGATGACGGCGATCGCGCCCTCGACGCCGTCCGGCGATTCCGAGGTGGTCAGCTCGCCGGTCGGCACGTCCGGCAGCGCGCCCATCAGCTGGGCCTGCCTGAGGTGTCCGCGGATCTCACCTGACGCGGCGGCGACCTTGTCAGGATCCACGTCCACCAGCAGAACCGGGACACCGTGCCCGAGCGCGAGCGCGGTGATGCCGACGCCCATGACACCGGCCCCGAAGACGGCGATATGGTCGCCGCCCGCTCCAGTCATGTTCATGCGATCCTTCTGTGCTAGATGGCTGACAACGGTGTTTCACCGCTCACGGATGGAATTCCTTTATCCGCTCCGCGCGTTCTTCGTCGGTCAGTTCGGGATCGAGAATCAGGTCGGTGAGCTTCTCGTACTCGCCCTGGTCGATCACCATGCGGCTCACCTCTCGGCCGACTTCGTGCTTCATGAGGCGACGGCCGGTCATCAGGACGGTCGAATTGCCGACCACCCTGCTGAGGATCCGGAGATTCGCCGCCGGCCATTCGTTCAGCTGCGCGGCGATTTCGCCGATGCTGGCGGCGAAATCGGCTTGCGAACGCACCACCGCCTTGAACCGGTAGAGCCCCGACCAACCTTTCACCGGGGAAAGCCGTTCGAGCACCCACCACTCGCCGTCGGGCACCATGCGGAACTCGAAGCCGTCCTGCCGCTGCACCTCGCTGGTGATTTTGAGCGGCCCGAATGAGGTCGGTTCGCTGTAGCCGACGTCAGCGATCCAATGCTCGCCGTCCAGGTCCACCAGCACGGCCAAGTGCTCGATCTCGGGCCCGAACCGGCCACTCGGCAGTCGCGTGCTCGCCGCCAGCCGGTGCGCCGTGAAGCCGAGCTGTTCGAGCAGTTGACGGAACGATTCGTTCAGCTCGTAGCAGCTTCCACCGGCCTGGCTGACGATCGAACGCTGAAAAGCCTGCTCTACGTCGAATTCCGCACCGGTCAGGAAATCGGCGTCGTGGGGCTGAGTGTGGTACGGCACGGCCCGGACATGGCTCTCATGCAGGCCTCGAAGCGTTCGCAGGCTGGGATCGAGCGGTCCCTCGTAGCCGATGGCGGCGAGGTACTGATCAACGTCAAGCATGGGTGTTCTCTTTTCTCATCAGTTCCACCAGTCGCTCGGCGACCATGAATGGGGTCGGGTGGTCGAACACCAGGGTCGCGGGCAGGGAGGTCCCGGTCAGCCTGGTCAGCCGGTTACGGAGCTCGACCGCCGTGAGCGAATCGAATCCGATGTCGAGCAGCGGACTGTCGATGGAGACCAGGTCCCGCCCGGCCGTGCCGAGGATGAGGGCCGCTTCGGAGCTGACCAGCCCCGCCAGGTGCTGCACCTGGTCTTGCGGCGCCATCGCGGCCAGCGTCGCCTGCAGCGCTCCCACATTGCCGACGGCGGCAGCGGTGCGGCGCCGTGGTCCGGCCAGCATGCGCGCCAGCGGCCACGCCCACGGCGCCCCGGGGACGGGTCCGTCGTGACGGCGCAGGACGGCCATGTCCAGCACCATCGGGACGAGCGCCGGACGTCCGCCGTCGAGCGCCGCGTCGAGCAGCGCCATCCCCTCGGTGGTTTCGAGCGCACCCAACCCGGCCCGGCCGATCCGCTCGATGTCGCCCTGGTCCTTGGACCCGGTCATCGTGGTGGCCTCAGCCCAGTAGCCCCAGGCGAGGGACACCGCGGCCTCACCGGCGGCCCGCCGTCGGGCGGCGAGAACATCGAGATAGCTGTTCGCGGCCGCGTAGTTCGCCTGGCCCGGGGTGCCCAACACCCCAGCACCGGAGGAAAATACCACGAACGCCGCTAGCCCGAGCCCACGCGTCAGCTCGTCCAGATGCGTGGCCGCATCCGCCTTCGGACGCAGCACCGTCTCCAGCCGCTCCGGAGTGAGCCCACCCAAAACCGCGTCATCCAGCACGCCGGCAGTGTGAATCACCCCGCTAAGCGGTACCGGTGCCTCGGCGAGCAGAGCCTGAGTCTGAGCCCGGTCCGCGACATCACAAGCCACGATCCGCACATCCGCTCCAGCCGCCTCCAACTCCGCACGCAACCGCGCAGCCCCTTCAGCAGCCGGACCCTGCCGCGACGCCAGAACCAGACTCCGAACCCCATGCGCGGCAACCAGATGCCGCGCCACGAGCCCACCCAAGGTCCCGGTACCACCGGTCACCACCACACAACCCGCACCCAGACCCCCGGCCCGTCTGAGGCCATCGACGTGTTCGGCCCGGGTGAGCCTGGGAGCCTCGACCTGCCCTTCCCGGAGCCGGATCTGCCACTTGTCCGCCGCCGCGGCCCGGCCGAGCAACCCCACCAAGCCCGTGAGTTCAGTGCCAGGGTCCGGGTCGGCGAGGTCGACCAGCAGGATCCGGCCGGGGTTCTCCGACTGGGCCGAACGCACCAGTCCGGCGACCGCACCCGCCACTGGATCATTGCCCGCATCCCGGACGATCACAGCCAGCCGAGCCTCACGACAGGCCGGCTCGGTCGTGAACGCCTGCAAGACCTCCAGCACCCGCGCCAGAACCACCCGCACCCGCGCCAGCTCACCCTCGGCAGAGTCAGTGATCAACGGCTCCGCGTCGAGGATCAACCACTCGGGCACGTCCTCGCCCAGCGCTTCCAGGTCCGCCATGTCGCCGATCACGACACGGCCCGGATGACCGGCGGCGGCCGTGCCGCCGTCGGCATGAACGGTCCCGATGAGGGCGGGCGTCCATTCGACGGCCAACATCATCGCTACGGCGCTTCTCGCAGAGGAGGCGGTGAGCTCCGACGGCATGATAGGGCGTGAGCTCAGGGCGCCGAAGGTCAGAACCGGGTCACCGGCGTGGTCGGTCAGGTCCATCCTCAGCCCGTCGGGGCCCTGGGCCGCGTGGATCCGGAGGGTGGTGGCGTCGGTGGCGTGGAGGACGACGCGGTTCCACGCGAACGGGACCATCACGCCACCGGTGTCACTGGGCGGTGCGGTGGCCATGGACAGGTGCAGGGCGGCGTCCAAGAGGGCGGGGTGGATCCCGTACCCGGCCACGTCGGTTCCGGTGCCTTCGGGGAAGTGCACTTCCCCGAACATCTCCCCTTCTCGGGTCCAGGCTGCGGTCAGGCCGCGGAACGATGGCCCGTAGGTGTATCCGTGTTCGAACAGCCGGTCGTAGAAGCCATCCAAGGGCACCGGTTCGGCGCCCGGTGGCGGCCAGGCCCCCACATCAGCACCGTCATGGACAACCGCAGCAGCGACGGGAGCAAGGAAACCGTCAGCATTCCGCTCCCACCCCTCTCCACCCGAAGGACGCGAGCGGACCGTCACCGGCCGTACCCCAGCCTCGTCGGCCTCCCCGACATGAACCTGAACGTCGACCACGCCCGAGGCCGGGACCCGCAACGGCGCCTGGATCACGAGCTCATCCAGGACCGGGCAATCCACCAGGTCACCGGCCGCGATCGCGAACTCGACCAGACCAGCACCCGGAACCACGACAGTGTCGGTAATCGCATGATCAGCCAGCCACGGATGCGCCTCCAACGACAGCCTCCCCGCCAGCATCACCCCACCGGGAACATCGACCACCACGTCCAACAGGGCATGACCCGACGAACCCGCCCCCGCCAAACCGACCAGCGACCGGCCATGCACACTCGGAGCCAGCCAATAGCGATCCCGCTGGAACGGATACGTCGGCAACGCAATGAACCGTCCCGGGGACCCCGCGCCTCCCGGAATAGCAGCGGCGAGCTCGGCCACGGAGACGGGACCACCCGCCACCCACACATCGACCATCGACTGGACGAACCTGGCCGGCTCATCCTCATCACGCCGCAACGTCCCGGCCACGACAGCATCCACAACGCCGGCCCGCTCCAGCACGGCCTCGATGCCCATCGTCAACACCGGATGCGAACTCACCTCGATGAACACCCGATGTCCCTCGTCCGCCAGACGCTCCACCGCCTCGGCGAACCGCACCCGAGAACGCAGATTCCGCACCCAGTAACCCGCGTCCAGCTCCCCGACAGCCCAGTCCACCTCCACCGTCGACATCAACCTCACCGGCGGATCGAAGCCCTCACCCTGATGCGCATCACCGACCCCGGCCAAGGCGGCGACCGCAGCAGCGGTCAACTCGCCTTCAGCCGCTTCAACGTGCACCGAGTGCGACGCGTAGTCAACGGGCAGCAGCGAGGATCGCGCCCCGTCCGCCTCGCACTCCTTACGCACCGCCGCGATCTCATCTCCAGTACCGGCCAGGACCACCGACGCCGGACCGTTCACTGCGGCGATCTCCACCGCCCGTTCACCGATCAGCTTTCGGGCCTGCTCCTCACCCACCGCAACCGACAACATCGCGCCCCGTCCTGACAGATGCGCCGCGATCACCTGGCTACGGGCCACCACCAACCGCATTCCCTGAGCCAGCGTCAACTTCCCTGCAACGACCGCCGCAGCGATCTCGCCTTGGGAATGGCCCACCACCGCGTCCGGAACGACACCGCGCGCTCGCCACATCGACGCCAGCGACACCATCACCGCGAACGACACCGGCTGGACCACATCCACCCGATCCAGCGACGGAGCACCCTCTACGCCATCGACCACATCCCGCAGCGACCAATTCAGAAGCCGATCACACTCATCCATCCGCGACGCGAAGACAGCATCAGACGCCCATAGGCCCCGACCCATCCCCACCCACTGCGCCCCCTGACCCGGGAACACCAACGCCACTCGCCCCGCCGAACGGGCAGCCTGCTCCCCGCCCGAAGAACCAGCCAGCGCACGGAGCTTCGCCACAGCCTCATCCCGGCTCGCGGCCACCACTCCGGCTCGGAACTCCCACACCGAGCGAGACATCAACAACGCACGGCCCACATCAGCCAAGCCCGACACAGGCTGCTGTTCCAAGAAGTCAGCCAACTGCCCCGCCGCCGCCCGCAATCCCTCCGGCGACCGCGCCGACACCACCACCGGCACCACACCCGGCATATCCGAGACCGGCACAGGCTCGCCCGAGTCAGGGACGGCGCTGGCCGGGATGTCGGGAGTGTCCGGGGCTTGTTCGAGGATGACGTGGGCGTTGGTACCGCTGAACCCGAACGAGGAGACCCCCGCCCGGCGCGGACGGCCGGTCACGGGCCAGTCCCGCTCCTCGGTCAGGATCCGCACATCCCCGACCGACCAATCCACCTTCGACGAAGGCGTCTCAGCATGCAGAGTCCGGGGCAGGACCCCGTGCCGCATCGCCAGAATCATCTTGGCGATCCCGATCACACCTGCTGCGGCTTGGGCGTGTCCGATGTTCGACTTCGCCGACCCCAACCACAACGGCTCACCCTGCTCACCACGATCGCCGTACACCGCAAGCAGCGCCTGCGCCTCGATCGGATCACCCAGAGTAGTCCCGGTGCCATGCGCTTCCACCGCGTCGACCTCAGCCGGAGCAAGTCCGGCGCTCGCCAACGCCTGACGGATCACCCGCTGCTGCGACGGACCATTCGGAGCCGTCAACCCGTTGGACGCGCCGTCCTGGTTCACCGCACTGCCCCGGACCACCGCCAGGACCTCATGCCCGAGCCGCCGCGCATCCGACAGACGCTCCAACACGAGCATCCCCGCGCCCTCGCCCCAGCCCACA
>NZ_JAGGOJ010000049.1 GCF_018614575.1 Streptomyces sp. ISL-10 | reverse complement strand
CACCCCGAACTCGCTGACGGCCTCGAAGACCAGCACGGTCAGGCCCGCCGCGGGCCCGGACACCTGGAGGCTGCTACCGGGCATCAGCCCGGTGACGAGTCCGCCCACGATGCCGGTGACAAGGCCCAGCTCTGCCGGGACGCCGGAGGCGACCGCCACACCGACGCACAGCGGTACGGCGACCAGGAAGACGACGATGGAGGCGGCGAAGTCCTGCCGCAGGTAAGGGAACTTCGACAGCATGGTCACCCGTCCCCTCGGAGCGTCTCGAACGTGTCGGACTCGGCGCAGTGTTCCCGCACGATTCCGGTGTGGACCTCGTAGTACCAGCCGTGCAGCTGGAGGTGACTCGCCTCGAGGCGCTGCTCGATGCACGGGTAGGAGCGCAGCCGCAGCAGCTGGGCGAGGACGTGGTTCTGCACGGCCTCGGCGACCGTCGGGTCGGTGGTGTCGGAGCACTTGGGCTCGTCCGCGGCGTGCGCGAGCCAGTCGCGTACGGCGGGGACGGCGTCGAGGTCGTCGTGGCGCACCATCACACCGACGGCGCCGCAGTGCGAGTGGCCGCACACCACGACGTGCTTCACGCCGAGCACCTGCACCGCGTACTCGATCGTGGCCGTCTCGCCCGTGGGGGTGGCGGAGCCGTACGGAGGAACGATGTTGCCCGCAGTGCGCAGCTCGAACAGCTCGCCGGGGCGGGCTCCGGTGATGAGGGCCGGTACGACTCGGGAGTCGGAGCAGGTGATGAACAGGACGTCGGGTGACTGGCCCTTGGCGAGGCGGGCGAACTCCTCAGGGCGCTGTCCGAACATGCGGGCGTTGTCGATGAGGGGCTGCATGATGTGGTGATTCCTCCTGGCGCGCCGTGGGGGCGCGTCGGACGGGCAGGGCATACGTGGGGGGTGGAGACTGCTCCGCTGTCAGCAGCGGAAGACCTGGAGTGCGGCCGGGAAGTGGGCTGTCGGAAATCCCGACGGACGGTCGTGCCCGACACTGGGCGCGACTGGTTCGTCCGCGGCGGCCGGATCGTGCGCCGGCATGGGTCGCTCGGGCGGCTGGGTCGCGGAGTCGGAGACGCGGTGCCGGTCGAGGCTGCGCGGGACGCCGGCCGGTCCGCGGAGGTAGCCGACGTCGCGAAAGGTGACGGCCTCGTCGCACAGCGTCATGCTAGAGGGGTTGATTCCGGACTGGGCTTTGGCCTCAACATGACGGGTCGCGTGCGCCGGTGCGAAGGGCACCTCAAGTGTGAAGAACGGGAGAGTGAACAGGGTGGCAGCGAGGAGGGCAAGCACGGTCTGGGCCGTCGCACCTCGGAACATTCGCCCCTCCAAGCAGTTCACACCTCTTGCGTGTGCCAACGATTGGTCAATGACTGGTCAAGAAACACGTTAGCCCGGCGAAGCTGTTTGCAGGGTTAACTGAGCGTTTCGAGCTGGAGAGAGCCCGAAAGGTGCAGGTTGGTTGGCGCAAACTGCCTCTTGACCTCGCACAGTTGACCGACTAGTTGAGCTCGATCGGCTGGACGCTGCGCCGCGTCACAGCCTTCGGCCATGTAGGCAGTACCCGCCCAGTCAAACCGCCGGCTGGACGGTTGCGACTGCGCCGTTGAAGCACTTCAGCGCGTCGCAGCAGACGGCGGCCGCGGGACCGGCACCGTCGCGACCACGGCCCCCGGCGGCTCCCACACCCGTTGCCCCGTTTACGCAGCTGACGGTGACGGGCTCACTGGTCACCCCCGTCCGTCGAGGAGATCACCATGGCGTGCCCTCACAGGCCCTCCTCTTCGCACTGTCCGACGCCTCTTACGTCGCAGCTTTACTGCCCCAAGGTGGCAGAAACCGCCGCGTTCTACGTGTCCCACGTCGGGGTCGGGCTTGGGCAATGAGCAGGGCAACGTCATCGTCATCGCCGGGGTGGCGCAGGGCGTGCAGGAGCTCGTCGCACGTCTCTTCCAGCGGTCGATCCGGTACGTCCAGGAGGGTGAGGAGGCACTCCAGACGAGCGTCGATGGACTCGTGACGGGTTTCGACCAGGCCGTCGGTGTACAAAACGAGTTGGTCACCGGGCCGGAAGGCGATGCGTGTGGTGTGGAAGGCGACGCCGCCGACGCCCAGTGGTGCGCCCGTGGGCAGGTCGAGCAGTTGGGGAGCCTGACCGGCGCGTACCAGGGCAGGGGGCAGGTGCCCGGCGAGGGAGACGTGGCACTGCGCCCGGTGCGGGTCGTAGACGGCGTACAGGCACGTGGTGATGGTTTGCTCCACGCCCTGGGTGAGGTGGTCGAGGTGGTGCATTACCTGGGCGGGTTGGAGGCCGAGTTCGGCGAAGGCGCGGGTGGCGGTGCGCAGTTGGCCCATGGTGGCGGCGGCGTTGATGCCGCTGCCCATGACGTCGCCGACGACCAGCGCGGTCTTGCTGTGGTGCAGGGGTATGGCGTCGTACCAGTCGCCGCCGATCTCGCTGGTAGTGCCGGCGGGCTGGTAGCGGCAGGCGATGTCCAGGCCCGGCAGGTGCGCTGGCGGCTGGGGAAGGAGGTTGCGTTGGAGGGTGAGGGCTGTGTGGTGTTGGGTTTGGTACCAGCGGGCGTTGTCGATGCATACGGCGGCACGGGCGGCCAGCTCGCTCGCCAGCAGCGCATCGTCGTCGTCGAAGGGCGTGGGGTTGCGGATGCGCTTGAGGTCCAGGGCGCCGAGGACCTCGCCGCGAGCGATCAGGGGTACGGCCAGGTAGGAGTGCACTCCGGCGGTGGCCAGGAGCGTGACGGCGGCGGAATCGCGGGCGATGCGCTGAAGATCGTGGCTGTCCACGTGCGGGACCAGTACAGGGCGGCCGGTATTCACGCAGTGGGTCACGAGCCGGTCGGCGTCATATCGTGCGACGTCGCCGGGACGGTCGGCCGCATGGACTGCCTCGGTGGGGTAGGCCGCGGCGACGGCGAGAGCGCGGAATAGCGCAGGTCCCTGCGGTGCGCCCGTCGATCGGCCGCCCAGGACACCGTCGAGTACATCCACTGCGGCCACATCCGCCAGCTGCGGCACGGCCACATCCGCCAACTCACCTGCGGTCCGCTCCAGGTCGAGCGTGGTGCCGATGCGGATGGAGGCGTCGGCGATCACGGCGAGGCGCTGCCGCGCGCGGGCCGCCTCGGTGGCCGAGTGGTGACGCTCAGTGATGTCCACGACGGAGACGGCTACCCCGAGTACCTTGCTATCGGGGGCTTCCAGCCGGTGGTACGACACGGACCAGGCATGATCGTGGTCCGGATCGGCGGGGGTGCGGCCGGCGGCGTACTGATCCACGATCGGTTTCCCGGTCTCCAGGACCTCCCGCATCGCGGCCTCGATGGGCTCAACGTCCAGGAACGGCAGGACCTCGCGGACGTGTCGACCGATGTGTTCGTCCGCGGGTAGGCCGTTGATGCGCTGCAGGGCTGGATTCACGGTGACGTACCGCAGGTCGGTGTCCATGACCGCCAGCCCGATCGGGGACTGGGAGACCAGCCGTACCGACAGCGCCAGGTCACGCTCCATGTCCTGGACGGTCGCCTTGCCGGTGGCCAGGCCCAGAAGGTAGACGTCGTGCCGGTCGTCCAGCAGCCGCATGTTGCGGAACTCCACCTGCCTGGTACCGCCGTCTTTGCGACGGGCGGGAAAGACCCCGGCCCCGCTCTTTCCGCTCTCCATAGCCTGAGCGAACAGCTTGATCATCAGGTCCAGATGCTGCTCATGGACCAAGAGTCGGCCGGCGAGCTGCCCCAGCGCCTCATCGGCGGTGTAGCCGAACAGCTGGCCGGCCTGGGGACTCCAGAACACGATCCGCCCGTCCGTGTCCAGCACGACCGCGGCGACGCCCAGCACGTCCAGCAGACCGCCGGGCGCGGACCGGGCAGCGTCCGCCTGTCCGGGCTCGGGCCGGAAAGCATCCGTTGCACTCATCCGAGCACTCCTTCCGCCGGCCTCACGGCGTGCTGCGTAGTGCCAGCCCGGCCCGCACCCTGTACCCGACGGGTCTGCGCTCCTCTATGGTCTCCCCGGACGGGCTTGCCATGCACCCTCCGGCCTGTCCGATCTCATGAGCCGCTGGCATCTCCGACGCAGCCGCGGTCCGAGCATGGCCTACAGCAACTGACCATCGGGCAAGCCGCCAAGGCCGCCGGACTCACTCGCAAGGCGGTGCGTATGTACGAGGCCAAGAGTCTGCTGCCCACCGCCGAACGAAGCACGGCGGGCTACCGCGTCTACACCCCGGACGACGTCGAACGGCTGACCTTCATCCGCCGGGCCCGCGCCCTCGGCCTGCACCTGGACGACATCCGCCACGTGCTTGCCATCCGCGACGGCGGCGCGCCCCGTGCGACACCGTCCGCAGCGTGCTCGACGCCCGCATCGCCGAGATCGATATCGCCGTCACCGAGCTCCTCGCCCTGCGCAAGACCCTCACTGACACCCACCAACGAGCCGACGACTGCACCGACGACGAACCCGTCACTGTGTGCGCAATCATCGAGGGAACAGACCCCCAGGTCACGGCATCAACGCCGTAAAATCCGTTGGCTTCCACGCGGCCCCTCAGTCACCGCTCAACTCCTGACCAACGGCTGTCTAGTTCTCCCGTGCAGCGATGATGTCCAGGGCACGCCACGGCTCGGCCTCCGGCACGCTGCCGTCCTTCACCAAACGGTCGATCGCAGCCCGTACGGTGGCCGCCGTCTCTACTGGGATCTCCCGTACACCGAACACCGTCTCCAGCGGTGCGGTGCCCTTGCGGTACGCCTCACCCGTGGCGGCGTCGAACCAGCCCTCGGCCAGCTCACCTAGGTGCCGCTCAAATACGGCGAGGATCACGCCGAGGGCGGTGGCGGAGTTGCCGATCTTGTACGCGGCTCGGGATGTCTCCAGCGCATCGAGCACCGGCTCGTACTGCTCCAGCCCGGCCACCCATCGCTGGTCCGCCGTCGCCGTGGACCGGGCCGCGTCGAACGCGGCTTCCGCCCGCTCCAGCTCATCGGGCAGGAACATGAACTGCACACTGGCGAAGTCGAGGTTCGCCTCACCCAGGGAGGCAACGTCCACCTTGGCCAGCAGCTCCAGGGTCTTGTCGTCCAGGCCCGTGTACTGACGCCACTCCACGTTCTCCAGCTCGTCGTACAGCTCCTTGAGGATCGCCGGGTCGTCCTGGCCTGCGATGGCGTTGTGTGAGAGCTGGAGAGCGATCTGCCGCTGGCGGGGCAGCGGCTCGTCTATCTGCATCCACCAGATCGTCGGCAGGCCAGCTTCGATTGCGGCGAGCGTGCGGTGGTTGCCGGACAGGACGACCAGCCGCCCCGTCTCGCCGTCGTTCCACACCAGCGGCGTCGAGGTGAGGCAGCCGTCACGCTCGATGTTCGCCACGAGCTGCCGGAACTGCTCGTGTGGCAGGAACCGCGCGTTGACGTCGAGCAGCGTCAGCGTGCGCGGGTCGCCCTGCACCATCTGTGGCGGGGAGAGGCGAGTGGTCTCCTCCATGATCAGACTCCCGTCTTCGTCGTCTGGGCGCCCCACCGCTTCGCCCACGTCTGAAGGGCTTCGGCCAGCGTGTGCTGGCCCATGGCCCCCTGGTACTGGAGCTGGAACTTCCAGCCGTCCTCGTTTGACGGGCTGCGCTTGTTCAGCCGCAGCAGGCCGCGGTACTTCATCGACACCGGGTTGTTGCTGAACGCGGTCGTCGCCACCCTCCGGATGCGCCGCGAGAACGCCCGCTGGCACAGCAACTGCGCCTCGGCGCTGGTGGCCGCGAGCACGATCAGCTTCGACAACCGCGGGTAGTCGGTCGGCGCGACCGCGAAGTCTGAGAGCACGTACGCCTCGTCCGGCGTGAACGTGCTCGGAGCCATGGCAAACACACCGAGCAGCCGCCCACCCCCGTCCCGGACCGCTACGGCCAGGTTCGCCGTGCCCGGCGCGATCTTCGGGTTGAGGTACCGGGAGCGCAGGGCGTTGAACTGGCCCGGCTTCAACAGCGACAACGTGAGCGGGCCCACCAGTTCATCTCCCTTGCGCAGGCGGGGAGCCTTCACCGGCTCAATCGCCTGACGCGGGGCAACGATCCGCGTCGGAGCCTCGCTGGCGTACACGTAGAAGGGAGCGGCGCGCGGGGTCGCCTTGATCACGCCGCGCAGATACGAGTGAAGCTCGGGCACGTTGTGGTTGGAGGCGGTCAGCCAGTACGACCGGTCCGTGATCGCACCGAGCACGCCGACCACGTCCGCGTCCGACAGCGGCTCGTACTCCGGCGCATCCCAGGTGAAGTGGGCTTCCAACGGCTCATACAGCTTCTCGTAGCCGCCGCCGTAGAAGGGAGGGAAGGAGCACACCGGGGCGTCGCGGGGAACCTTCTGGAGCCAGGAACGCACGTCCTCCACCTCGTAGGAGGCCAGTTCGATGTCCGAGCCGGACAGCCGCTCGACCGTCTCCGCGTGCTTGACCTTCCACTGCTCCCGGTAGGAGCGCACCACCCGCTCGTGCCACAGCCCCTCGCGGCCGACGCTGGCCAGAAACCGCGTGCCGAGCATGAGCGTGGCGACGGTGCCGACACCGTCGTCCAAGAAGTCTGCGAGCCAGCCGAGTTCGTCTCGGCTCTCGTCACGAAGCTGGATGCCGACCGGCTGGCGGGTGAGCCATCGGCCGACCGCGCTCGTGTAGATGGATACGTCGGAGGAGTGCAGGGCGAAGCCCATACCGGCCAACGACCGCTCGATGGTGAAGTTGCCGCAGCACGGCACATACACCGGGCCGCGCGGCCACTGGTTGGCCGTCTCGCGCACGATCGAGCGCATCGGGCCCGGAATGGTGCCCTGGAACATCTCGCCTCCCGACGAACGACAGCGCCCGGCCTCGGCGGGTGCCGGGCCGGGCGCTGCGCTGGAACCTTAAACAAGGAGCGCAGAGCTCCTTGGAATCATGTCATCTATTTTTCGGGAGTGGTTCCGACGCTCACATCAAGGTTCCCTGCTGATAGTGGTCGCCCTCCATGGGGGACAGTTCCCGCACCTCATCCCCGGTACGGTCCTTCCACCAGGAGGCGAACACCCTGCGGTGACACCACAGCCCCGGCTTGGCCAGGTCCTCGAAGCAGAGCAGAACCAGACGGTGATCCTTCTCAGCTTCCGCGATCTCCCGCAGCCGCGCCGCGATCCGCTCGGGGCCGAGCTGGTCGAGGTCGGCCCGGTAGGCCGTCGTGAACTCGGGCTCGGGCCGGGAGAGATAGTCCCGCCGCGGCGCGAGCTCCCGCACCGAGTGGGTGAGGGAGTAGGGGAGCCTGAAGCGGACGCCGCCCAGGGTGATACGAACCGGCACCCCTTGCGGGGGCTGGAACGCCTGGAACCGGTTGGTGAACAGGGTGAGCACGTGGCCATTCCTTTCATGGTGCTCAGATGCCAGGATGCGTCGGGCGTCGCCGCCGGCGGCCCCCGGTGACCGATGATGCCGCCCGCTCGGACCTGCAGAGCCTGAGCGGCACCGCGTGTGCAGGGACAGTGCGGCCCTGCACGCCCGGCCCGGGCTACTCATCGAAACTGGATGGAATTCGGAGAGGAATTCAAGCGGAAACGGGCGTGGCCGGAATTCCGGCCACGCCCACTCATCCAAACCCGCAGGAGAGGACGGGCGCGACCGCTGCCGCGCCCCTCCGTTCTACTTCGCTGCCGCTTCAGCCTTCTTGGCGGGCGTCCGGCGCGCCGGGGCCTTGGTGCCCGTGGCCGTGCGCGCCGCGGGCTTCGGGGCGGGCTTGGCCGCCGCCTTCTTCGCCGTCGGCTGCGGCTTGTCTGCCGTCTTCGCCTCCGGCTTCTCGGCCTTCACCTCGGGCTTGGCCGCCGCCTCAGTCTTCTTCACAGCCGCCGACTCCTGCTGGACCTCGACGGCCGCCTTGTTGAACTCCTCGGCCATGGCCCGCTGGATGCCCTGGGCCTTGCTCAGCAGGTTCCGCACCATCTGCACCTTGGCGTACAGGCGGCCGACGACCCGCAGGTGACGGGCGAGGTCGTCACCGAGGATGACGGCCAGGTCCTCCGGCTTCTTCTCCGCCAGCTCCTCCAGCAGCGGGATCAGGACCTCCTCCGCCTTGCCGAGCCCGTCCTTCGCCTTGGCCTTGGCCTTCTTCTGCTTCTCCTGCTCCTCGGCCGTCGGCGCCTTCTCGTTGGTGAGGGAGGTCTGCTGCTCCATCATCTTGAGGCCGTTGGCGAAGTGCTGCGCCTCGGCCTCGCTGTCGAAGTCACCGCGCACGTACCGCATGGCCGCCACCATCTGGTTCGCCGGGTTGAGCTGGGCGATGTGCCAGGCGAGGTTGTTCTTGATCTGCCCCTTGTCGACCATCTCCGCCACTTCCGGGCGGAGGGTGAGCAGGCCCAGCCGCCAGGTGATGTGCGTCTCCGTCTTACCGAACTGCTTGGCGATCTTCGCCGGGGTCCATCCGGCGGCCTTGAGGTCGGCGTACGCACCGGCCTCCTCCATGATCGTCATGTCCGAGCGGTTGACGTTCTCAGCGATGCTGAGCACGTACGCCTGCTCGTCGCTGGCACCCTCGATGACCTTGGCCGGGACGACCTCGAGGCCGGCCGCCTTGCAAGCCCTCCACCGGCGCTCACCCGCGATCAGCATGTAGGGCACCTCGCCGCCCTCGACCGGGCGAACAACGACCGGCTGAAGGAGGCCGTTCTCCTTGATGCTGCCCTTCAGCTCCTCGTGCGCCTCCTCGTCGAAGAACTTACGGGGCTGGTCGGGGTTGGGGGCGATCTCTTCAATCTTGAGGTTCGTGAACATTTCTCCCGCGCCTTCCTTAATTCCGAGGAAAACCGTCCTGTGCGGTTTCCCCTTTATCCTTACACTTATATCTTAATCGCATACACCCCTAAAGCAAGTGGGAATTCCTTTTAATTCCCGAATTCAAAATTGGGAATTCACCGGACTTCTACGACGGCTCGCCCGGCCGCCGGGAGGGGAAGGCGGATACAAGGGCGCCGGGAGCCGCACTGCGCCTGGATACGAGTCGAGCCCACCGCGGTCTCACGACCGCGACGGGCTCGACTCCCATCACGCACCCCAACGACCGCACCGATTGCGGCCAGCTCCTCGCGGGCGGGGCGCGGGGGGTCGGCCACCCGCGAGGAGCAGGGAAGGGCGCCGCCGTACAGCACGGCGCTGCCGGTTGGGATCCTGCGACGGATGCCCCCGACCGGCATCACGAACGTACATCACACCTTCAACAATGTCATCTATCTATGGGGAGGAAGCGCCATCCTCCTCACCCGTCGGCTTCCGCACGGGCTTCTCCGGGTCCGGCATCACGGCGAGCAGGTCCACGGCCATGCGCACAGCTCTCGCCGCATCCGCCGGCGCCATCCCGGGATTCAGTACGCGCGGGGGCTCCTTCGACAGTGCGGCGACGCGTTCCAGATCGAGCTCGGCCATGCCATTCCTCCCGTAAGAGACCGGCGTCCGCGCTCCACGTCAGCCGGTCATCGCGCCGTCGGGGCGGCCTGCGCGTGCGTGCGCCAGCTGACCTGCGCGGTAAGCGGAATCCGCGCTTCGACGGCGTAGACGACGCTAGCCAGAAACCGGCCATGGCGCTGGCTCCCGGTGCACAGTGCATGGACCACTCCTTATCGCGGCGCACACCCGCAAAGACGACCGTCGTCGGTCGAACGTGGAGGCCCCGCCGCGCGTCAACTCCCCGAATATCAAGCGACGTGATGCATCTGTGCAGGTAAACCGGCCCACCTACCCTCTGACGCGTTCATCACGCCCTCAAAGCCCCGTGGCTTTGGTGACGTTGACATGTACTCAGGCAAACATTTTTGATGATGGCGCAAAGTTGACGTTCAATCTGCCGCTGGCGCCACCCCACTGGCGCCGCCCGCGCGGGTGCACGGCGCTTACCCCACGTGGGCCCACGCCGCACTGCTGCTCGGTCCAAGCGGCGTCTGGGGGTGCCCGCGGTGTGCATGGTCGGCCATGAAAGGCGACAGGAACGGCTGGAGCGCAGGCTCCTTCAGCAGATCCGGCGCCAAGCCATAGCTCCCAATCTGCCCCGCCTGGTCGGATGGCTGGCGGAGGTTGTCGACGGCCACGTGATGCTCACCAATTCCGACGGCTTTCCTCTCGCCACCTCATCAAAGGCTGCCCACGAGGTCCTTGCCCCAGCAGCGGATGAGATCTCGCGTGTGGCTGCCGGGGAGCTGAAGTCGGCGGTACTGGACGAGAGGGCCTTGAAGGCCCGGCTGTTCGCCATCGGACCCGAGGCCCCCCATGCCGTCCTGGCGGCGGCCCGGACCAAGCCATATCCGCCACAAGCAGCCGAGGCGGTTTCCCGCGTTGCCGATGTCCTGGCGCTCCTCCTGCCAGCCCTCAGTCTCGAGCACGCCTGGCACCAGGTACACGAAGCCGCCGCAGAAGTGCATGTGGCGATCTTGCAACTGCTGATGAGCGGCCAGGCGACCTCTGCTCGCCGTGCGGCCGCCAGCCTCGCATCCGGCGCGCTGGCCGACACCGTCCGCGTCTACATCGTGGACTGCTCCACAGGAGACCGCCATTACACGGCAGAGATCATCCAGCAAGAGATCAGGAACCCATCGCCGCCGGGGGTGACCATGCCCACTCCGGAACCGGCACTCATCAACGGGGCTCTGCTGGTCCCATGCCCGGCATACGACAACCACCTCATCGTTGTCGCGCCCGCAGACAACGAACCCCCGTCGGCACAAGGCAGCGAGTCCGTCGACGCCACACTGCGCAGGGTCACAGCGGCCCTGGACGGCCATTATCTCGGGATCAGTGAGGCCGCAGCTCTCGCGCATACGGCCGACGCATACCGGGACGCGGCCCGCGCTCTGAGCGTCGCTCAGCACCTACCGGAGCGAGCGTGCCAGTACAACAGCCACGCACAGATCACGGCCGTAATCGATCAGGAAGAGGCGTACCACTGGGCAGAGGCATTCCTGCAGCCGCTCTTCAACGCATCTCGGGCAGAACGAGACGACCTCTTCACCACCGTCCGCCTCGCCCTGGCGTTTCCCACGACCAAAGTGGCCAAGGTCCTCGATGTGCACCGCAACACCGTCGCCAGCCGCTTCAAGAAAGCCGCTGAACTGCTTCAACTCGACCTCAGCGACGTGCAGGCCTGCGCCGTACTCGACCTGGCGCTCCAGATCGACGCGGCAGCTCCAGTTGGTCGCCGCAAGAACTCGGACCAAGCCGAGGCAGGCCTCCAGGAGTTGCTGTCCACTCCCTCAGTCAAAGCCTGGGCTGAGATGACCCTCGCTCCGCTGAACCAGGATGACCGGAACCTGAGGCGAACTCTCCGCGTGTGGTTCGCCCACAATGCCAGCGCCGACTGCGCAGCAACGGAACTCGGCATACACCCACAGACCGTCCGTGGACACTTGCGAAGCGCGGAACGGCTGCTACAACGAACCCTCCTGGCGGGCGCTTCGGGAGGCCATGACCTGGTCATCGCCCTGTTCATTGCCGGTGACATCCCGACGCCCCCACGCGCGTGCGGCATCTCTCACCAAGGCTTCTTCGATCGCTTCCTGGATCCGAGCGCGGAGACACACCTCCCGCCGGCTGGATAGCGAAGGCACACCTCCCGCTGGCTGGATAGAGGACTACCCAAAGGACTAGACGGGCGCGAGCCCGGGTTCACTGCGGAACCCGGGCCCACCTGTACGACCTGGACCTCATGGACCTGCGGCAGCTACGCCGGGACCTGGGTCCAGCTACGCCAGTGCAACGCCACGCGATCGCTGTCCACCGTGCGCGACCCACGGGACGCAGCCGGATACACCACCACCTGCTCCAGCATCAGCATCACCAGACCCTTCTTGGAACGCAGCGGCGCATGCTTCCACCACCGCACCAAGTCAGGTACACCGCCCAAGGGCGCGTTGTTGACCTGCTCCAGGATCCGTACCCGCACCTCGGCATCCCGGATACTCTTCGACAGCTCTCGGTCGGCCGTCTTGAAAGACTCCTTCGAAATCTCCCGCCGGGCGTAGTCCTGCCCGAGCTCCTTCTGCTGCGCGCGGGCCGCTTGGATGTCCTTGCGCAACTGCTCAACCTCAACGAGCACCTGATCCCGCGCCGCTTCCAGAAGGCCATGCACCTCAGGCTTGGCCAGCTCCGCCAGCACGTGCTCCGCCACGTACGTTTCCAGCAGGTCAGCATTGATCCGCACCTTGCCGCAGCCGCCAGGATGCTGCCGCGTGCTCGGGGTGCACCGGTAGCCCCGGCTCCCACTTCCCGAGGGCGATGCATCGAGCCACTTCGTGCACAGGCCGCACACACTCGCGCCGCCCGTCAGGAGGTACTCACGCTGCTCCGCCCGGTCATTGGCGGGATCGTTGGACGGGCGGAGCGCGCGGATGGCCAGGAACTCCTCGGGCGTGATGATCTGCGGGCCACCGCTGCTCACCAGCTCACCGTTCTCGTCCTCAGTGAGGCCAGCGATCGCCGGGTGGTCCAGCACGTTCGCCAAGGCGGCCGGCCGCCACACACCACCGCGCGTCGTCCGATGCCCCTCGGCGTTCATCCAGTCCGTGATCGCCGGATACGACTGCTCCTCCAAGCGGCGGCTAGCCGCCTGTCGGAGAGCAGCCGCCTCCGGCTCGCGCAGCCGCCGGTACGCCATGTCCTCGAACCCGTACAGCCGTGGCACCTGGCAGCTCCCCTCGCGTTGGACCGACCCCCAGTGACACATATAACTGTAACCAAGGTAGGTCACATTGCTGCAAAGGTTGCCTCACACCATGAGGCGGGCATATGCCACCCGCTACGCGTTCACCCCCGCGCAGCCGTCAGCGCCTCAACACCCAGCGCCTTCCACAACGCCGCCGTCGGCACACGCACCGTGCCACCCAGCGGAAGCGTCCGAACCGGAAACTTCCCGTTGCGGATCAGCTCATACGCCTTGTCTCGGCCAATTCCCAGAGCACGTCCGGCAGTTGTCACATTGACCGTGGCCGGGAGGGCCAACAGCTCCTCCAGACCCATCGCGCCGGCCGAAGCCTGCCCGCCCGCTTCCTGAGCAGTCATTTTGTTGGTCGCAATCTCCCCCGCGCCAACTTGAAGCTGACTTTACAACAGTGTCCGACAGCCCCCACAAGCTGGAGAACGATCACGTCAGACACGTACGGATACGTACGCACAACCTGGCTGGCCTGTGAGCCAGTCACCAGCAGGGGGTCAGATGTACGCGCCGAACTTCTACCGGCGATGCCAGTGCGAGGGGCCGCTCACCGACAAGGCGGGCAACCCCGTCCACAACGACGACGGGACGCCGAAGATCGGATCCATCGGCTTGACGTGCCCGAAGCTCGGGCGCAAGGGCCACGGATCGTGGGCCTTCACGCTTGAGCTGGACCGCGGGGAGAACGGCAAGCGCCAACGAGTCCGCCGCAGCGGCTTCCCCACCAAGGAGAAGGCCGAGGAGGAGGCCGCAAGGGTCTACAAGGACGCCGAGCGCGGAACCGACGTGCTGTCCGACGAGACCGTGGGCGAATTCCTGCGACGCTGGATCAAAACCAAGAAGTCCCTGGCACGCACCACCCGTCACGGCTACGCAGAGCACATCTCCCTCTACCTCGAACCGCACCTGGGCCACATCAAGCGGCGAGACCTGCGCGTCCGCCACCTGGACCGCATGTACGAGGCGATCGAGAAGGAGAACGCCGAGCGTGTCCTTCACTACCTCCGCGTCGACGCACTGACCGAGGCACGTGACGCCGCGCACACCGCCTGGGTCCGGGTGGCAGGTAAGAAAGAGGAGCGACGCCGCACACGCAAGGCGTACCTCGCCGCCAACACGGCACTGCGCGAAGGCCGCACCGGGCTGCGGAAGGTCACCTCCGCCGCGACGATGCACCGCATCAACGACACCCTCAGCTCCGCCCTGTCCTGGGGCATCAAGGTCGAGGAAGCGTTCACCAAGAACTGGGCGCAGCTCGTCGAGCTGCCGGCCGTCACGCGGCCCAAGCCCTTGGTCTGGACACCAGAGCGCGTCGAGCACTGGAAGAAGACGGGCGAGAAGCCGGGGCCCGTCATGGTGTGGACCCCCGAGCAGACCGGGCAGTTCCTCGACTTCATCCTGGACGACCGCCTCTACTCCCTGTGGTACACGTTCATCTTCTCCGGCCCACGCCGCGGCGAGATGTGCGCCCTGCCGTGGCCCGAGGTCAGCCTCAACGCCCTCTGGCTCCGCATCTCGGCACAGATAGTCGAGGTCGCCTACCGCCAGTACGGTGAGGCCCCCAAGGCCGACAGCGTGCGCACCAACTGGCTGAGCCTGGACCACGGTGAGGTCCTGCGCCTGTGGCGAGAGCAGCAGCAGACAGAGCGCGAGGAGTGGACCGGAGTAGAAGCCTGGGTCGAGTCGGACCGCGTCTGGACCCATGAGAACGGCGAGCCCCTTCATCCCGACTGGGTCTCCCGGCGCTTCAAGCGCCTGGTGGAGCTCTCCGGCCTGCCTCCCGTTCGCCTCCACGACCTGCGGCACATCTCCGCCACGCTGTCACTGCTCGCCAAGACCGACATCAAGGTTGTCCAGGAGCGCCTGGGGCACTCCTCCCGACAGATCACCTCGGACACCTACACGAGCGTGCTGCCGGAGATGATGCGGGCGGAGGCCGAATCCACGTTCTCCGTCGTCCCACGCGAGGTGTCCTACGACGTGCACCGTGCGCTCGACATCCCCGACGACGCCTTCCAAGGCGACGTGGTCGTGGTCTTCGCGCACGGCGCCCGCCACACCGGAAACACCTGGGGCCTCGGAGCGCAGACCCGACCGGACAGCCCGATGCTCGGGGAGATCCGCACCGTCGGCCGGGGCCAGGAGCACGCGGCCAACGCCGCCCTCAAGTGGATACGTGACCACTGCGCAAGTCAGGGCTTGGAGGTCCTGCGAATCGAGAACCTGAACGACCAGTACCCGGAGGATCAGCGGAAGGACTTCGCGCTGCTGCGTTTCTTCATAGCCAGGGCCGAGGGGCCGGATGTTTCCCAGTGGGGCCCGACCAAGGTGCCGAGCCCCCGCTCCAGCGGTTCGCGAGGCCGCGCCGGCAGGCGATCTTCGCAGCGGTCCCAGAAGGCCGCGTAGCCACCAGCAAGCGCCGTGACCCGAGGGCAGCGACTCACGCGAGTCGCTGCCCTCGGGCGCGTAGCCACCAGCGCGCGCCGCGACCCGAGTGCCCCGGTCGTGGGGCCTCACGACGTCTCTGGACCCCGACACGCCCCTCCGGGCCACTGTAGGGCCACTTGATCTTGGTCCGGGGTTACAGTGAGGGCCTTCACGAGATTCGCAAAGGCCCTCACTTCTGCGTTTATGCAGGTCAGAACGATTCTTTGAACCATTCGAGCGGTGGGGCGGGTGGGACTCGAACCCACGGCCGACGGATTATGAGTCCGCTGCTCTAACCGGCTGAGCTACCGCCCCTTACGGCGCGTCGCGCACATTTGTGCGCGCCGTCTGCCGCAGCATAGCCGGTCATACGATCTCCTGCCTCGGATGGTCGGCAACGCTCGACCAAGAGGACTTCGCTGGGAGCGGCCCGGTTCCGGATGTCGCGCAGAACACACGGAAGAGGCCCGGAACGCGAAAAAGGACCCACCTCGGGGCCCTCTTCCGTATCTGCTCCCCCGGCTGGACTCGAACCAGCAACCCTCCGGTTAACAGCCGAATGCTCTGCCAATTGAGCTACAGGGGATCGCGCTCCCCCGACTGGACTCGAACCAGTAACCTGCCGGTTAACAGCCGGCTGCTCTGCCAATTGAGCTACAGGGGATTGCTGCGTGTGCACCGAGTGCACCTGCCGGGGTGCTCCCGGAAGGCGCGCGCTCGCTGCGACACATACATTAGCGCAAGCAGGGGGGTGCTCCGCCAATCGGTTCGGTGCCGCGTGATCTCGGACCCGGGAGGGTAGGCGGGCAGCACCGACGCAACGGAAGGTGACACCCATGCGGTACAAGCTCACGTTCGTCGTGGGACTGGCGATCGGCTACGTGCTCGGCACACGGGCCGGGCGCGAGCGCTACGAGCAGCTCATGAGGTCCGCGCGGCAGTTCTCGCAGAACCCGGCGGTGCGCAACGCCGCGGAGTCGGCCGCCCACAACGGACGCGAGGCGGCGGGCAGAGCGTTCCACGCCGTGAGCGACAAGGTCGGCGACCGGGTGCCCGAATCGGTCGCGGGGCGGGTGCGCGCGCTGCGGGAGCGGGGCTCCGGAACCGAGGACGAGTGGGGAACGAGCAACACCTGACGCGCGCCGCCGCCGGTGAACCGGCGGCGGCCGTCGCGCTCCGACGTCGAAGCGGCGGCGAATGACCAGACCGCTCCGTGCGTACGGCAGAATTCCGGACATGGGGATAGTCGCCGGATTGGACAGCTCGTCCGCGTTCACACGCATCGTCGTCTGCGACGCGGACACAGGCGCCGTGCTGCGCCAGGGATACGCGCCACATCCCATCGAGCCCAAAGCCACCGAGGTCGATCCTCAGGCGTGGCTGCTCTCGCTCGGCGAGGCGGCCGGAGGCGGGCTGCTGGAGGGTGTGCAGGCCATCGGCGTCTCCGCCCAGCAGCACGGCCTGATCACGCTCGACGCGCAGGGTGGCCCGGTGCGGCCCGCGCTGCTCGGCAACGACAAGCGCGCCCAGGTCGCGGCCGCCGATCTGATCGACGCGCTCGGCGGGCGGCAGGCCTGGGCCGAGGCCGTCGGATCGGTCCCCCAGGCTGCCCAGCCCGTCGCGAAGCTGCGCTGGCTGGCCCGCACCGAGCCGGAGGCCGCGCAGCGGGTGGCGGCCGTGCTGCAGCCGCACGACTGGCTGGTGTGGCAGCTGCTCGGGCGGCCTGCCCGCCGGACCACCGACCGCGGCGGCGCCTCCGGCACCGGCTACTGGTCGGCCGGCACCGGCGCGTACCGCCCGGATCTTGTCGAGCTCGCGCTCGGGCATCCGTGCGCGCTGCCCGACGTGTTGGGACCGGCCGACGCTGCGGGGACCACGCCGGAGGGGCTGCTGATCTCCGCGGGCACCGGCGAGACCATGGCGGCCGCCTTCGGGCTCGGCGTCGGCACCGGCGACGCGGTGGTGTCGCTGGGGGCCTCCGGTTCCGTGATGGCGGTGCACCACGAGGCGCTGGCCGATCCGACCGGCATGATCACCTCGTTCGCCGACGCGACCGGGATGCACTTGCCGGTCGTGCACACGCTCAATGCCGTACGGGCGCTGCGCGGCACCGCCGACCTGCTGGGCGCGGCCGACCTGGCCGAGCTGTCGGCGCTCGCCATGAAGTCGACGCCGGGCTCGTCCGGGCTGGTGCTGCTGCCGTATCTGGAGGGCGAGCGCACCCCTCAACTGCCGCACACGGCTGGTACGTTGACCGGTCTGCGGCGTGAGTCCATGAAGCCCGAGCACCTGGCACGGGCCTCGTTCGAGGGCATGCTCTGCTCCCTGGCCGACGCGATGGACGTGCTGCGGGGGCGCGGGGTCGAGGTGCGCCGGGTGTTCCTGCTCGGGGCGGCCGCCGAACTGCCCGCCGTCCAGGCCATCGCACCCGCCGTCTTCGGGGCTCAGGTCGTCGTGCCGCAGCCGGCGGACTACGCGGCCCTGGGCGCGGCCCGGCAGGCGGCGTGGGCGCTGGGCGTCGCGCGGGGAACGCTGTCCCCGCAGGCTCCGCCGGCCTGGCAGGGTGCGGCCGCGCAGGTCTTCGAGCCGGGTGAGGAGGCCGCGGTGGGCAAGGCGGTGCGCCAGCAGTACGGGGCGACGCGCGACCAGATCCACCCGGGGGCGTTCCACCCGCCGGTATGACGATCTGCTTTTGACTCGCGCTTGGGGAAAACCCTTGGGGTTTCGGCGACGGGGTGCCGGAAGATGAGGTGACCTCCGATCTCGCCGAGCCCGAGAGACTGCACGTGCTGATGAGACTGCTGCGGACCTACCTGAGTCCGTACAAGAAACCGATCGCCCTGTTGGTGGTGCTGCAACTGCTGCAGACCAGCTCCACCCTCTATCTGCCGACCCTGAACGCCGACATCATCGACAACGGTGTCGTCACAGGGGACACCGGTCACATCCTGACCGTCGGCGCGCTGATGATCGGCATCAGTGTCGTCCAGGTGCTCTGCAACATCGGGGCCGTCTTCCACGGCGCGCGCACCGCCGCCGCGCTCGGACGGGATGTGCGGGCCGACGTGTTCGCGCGGGTGCAGAGCTTCTCCGCCCGCGAGGTCGGCCACTTCGGTGCGCCGTCGTTGATCACGCGCACGACGAACGATGTGCAGCAGGTCCAGATGCTGGTGCTGATGGCGTTCACGCTGATGGTGTCGGCGCCGATCATGTGCGTCGGCGGCATCGTGATGGCGCTCGGCCAGGACGTGCCGCTCTCGGGGGTGCTGCTGGCGGTCGTGCCGGTGCTCGGCATTGCCGTGTCGCTGATCGTCAAGAGGATGCGGCCCCTGTTCCGCACCATGCAGGAGCGGCTGGACACCGTGAACCGGGTGCTGCGCGAGCAGATCACGGGCAACCGTGTGATCCGCGCGTTCGTCCGGGACCCGTTTGAGAAGGAGCGCTTCCGCGGGGCGAACGACGAGCTGACGGACGTGTCGATGTCCACCGGCCGGCTGATGGCGCTCATGTTCCCCACCGTCATGACCGTGGTGAACATATCGTCCATCGCCGTCGTCTGGTTCGGCTCGCACCGTATCGACAGCGGTGCCCTCCAGATCGGCGCGCTGACCGCGTTCCTCGCGTATCTGATGCAGATCGTGATGGCCGTGATGATGGCGACCTTCATGTTCATGATGGTGCCGCGGGCCGAGGTGTGCGCCGAGCGCATCCAGGAGGTGCTGGACACCGACTCCAGCGTCGTACCGCCGACCGCGCCTGTGCGGGAGCTGCGTGCCCGTGGGCATCTGGAGGTCCGCGGCGCGGACTTCTGCTATCCGGGCGCGGAGGAGCCGGTGCTGCGCGGTATCGACCTGGTCGCGCGGCCGGGCGAGACCACCGCGATCATCGGGTCGACCGGCAGCGGCAAGTCGACCCTGCTGGGGCTGGTGCCGCGGTTGTTCGACGCGACCGGCGGCGAGGTGCTCGTCGACGGGGTGGACGTACGGGAGCTGGACCCGGAGCTGATGGCGCGCACGGTCGGGCTCGTGCCGCAGAAGCCGTACCTCTTCTCCGGCACCGTGGCGACCAACCTGCGCTACGGCAAGCCGGACGCGAGTGACGAGGAGCTGTGGCAGGCGCTGGAGGTGGCGCAGGCCGCCGACTTCGTCCGCGG
Organism: Streptomyces sp. ISL-10; assembly: GCF_018614575.1. Classification (GTDB taxonomy): domain Bacteria; phylum Actinomycetota; class Actinomycetes; order Streptomycetales; family Streptomycetaceae; genus Streptomyces. The sequence goes on along the minus strand of NZ_JAGGOJ010000049.1, from coordinate 10,852 downwards.
CCTCGAAGGCGGCCTGCACGCGCCCGTGGCCCAGGGCGGGACGAACGTCTCCGGCGGTCAGCGCCAGCGGCTCGCGATCGCGCGGACGCTGGTCCAGCGCCCGGAGATCTACCTGTTCGACGACTCCTTCTCCGCGCTCGACTACGCCACGGACGCGGCGCTGCGTGCCGCGCTGGCGCGCGAGACCGCCGACGCGACCGTCGTGATCGTCGCCCAGCGGGTGTCGACGATCCGTGACGCGGACCGGATCGTGGTGCTGGACGAGGGGCGGGTCGTGGGGGCGGGCAGCCACCACGAGTTGATGCAGAGCAACGAGACCTACCGCGAGATCGTGCTCTCGCAGCTGACGGAGGCGGAGGCCGCATGAGCGGGGGACCTGCTGCACGGATGATGGCGGGGCAGGCCCCCGGCGAACGGTCGATGGACTTCAAGGGCTCCGGCAAGCGGCTGCTGCGCCACCTGGCCCCCGAGCGGGCCGCACTGTGGTGGATGCTGGCGGCCGCTGTGCTGAGTGTCGCGCTGAATGTGGTCGGGCCCAAGATCCTTGGCACGGCCACCGACCTGGTCTTCGCCGGCGTCGTCGGGCGGAAGATGGCCGAGGGCACCACCAAGGAGCAGGCCGTCGAGGGGCTGCGGGAGAAAGGCGACCACGGTCTCGCGGACATGCTCTCCGGGGTGGGCTTCACCCCGGGCCAGGGCATCGACTTCTCCGCCGTGGGCAATGTGCTGCTCGTGGCGCTCGCCGTGTACGTGGCGGCGGGCCTGTTGATGCTGGTGTCGACGCGTCTGTCGATCAAGGTGATCAACCGGACCGTGTACCGGATGCGCGAGGACGTGCAGGCGAAACTGTCGCGGCTGCCCCTGTCGTACTTCGACAAGGCCAAGCGCGGCGAGGTGCTCAGCCGCGCCACCAACGACATCGACAACATCTCCCAGACGCTGCAGCAGTCGATGGGCCAGCTGATCAACTCGCTGCTCACGATCGTGGGCGTGCTGGCGATGATGTTCTGGATCTCGCCGCTGCTCGCGCTGGTCGCGCTCGTCACCGTGCCGGTGTCGGTGGCCGTGGCGACTAAGGTCGGCAAGCGGTCGCAGCCGCACTTCGTCGCCCAGTGGAAGTCGACGGGCGCGCTCAACGCCCATGTCGAGGAGATGTACACCGGGCATGCGCTGGTGAAGGTCTTCGGCCGCCAGAAGGAGTCGGCGCAGGACTTCGCCGAGCAGAACGAGGCGCTGTACGAGGCCGGGTTCAAGGCGCAGTTCAACAGCGGGATGATGCAGCCGCTGATGTTCTTCGTCTCCAACCTGAACTACGTGCTGGTCGCCGTCGTCGGCGGTCTGCGGGTCGCCTCCGGCTCCCTGTCCATCGGTGATGTACAGGCCTTCATCCAGTACTCCCGCCAGTTCTCGATGCCGCTGACGCAGGTCGCCTCGATGGCGAACCTGGTCCAGTCGGGTGTCGCGTCCGCCGAGCGGATCTTCGAGCTGCTGGACGCCGAGGAGCAGGAGCCGGACGGGCCGTCCGTCGAGCGGCCCGAGCGGGCCGAGGGCCGGGTGTCGCTGGAGAAGGTGTCGTTCCGCTACGACCCGGAGAGGCCGCTGATCGAGAACCTGTCGCTCTCCGTCGAGCCGGGCCACACAGTCGCGATCGTGGGCCCGACGGGTGCGGGCAAGACCACGCTGGTCAATCTGCTGATGCGGTTCTACGAGGTGACCGGCGGGCGGATCTCCCTCGACGGGGTCGACATCGCCAAGTTGTCCCGGGAGGACCTGCGGTCGGGCATCGGGATGGTGCTCCAGGACACCTGGCTGTTCGGCGGCACGATCGCGGAGAACATCGCGTACGGCGCGTCCCGCGGGGTGACCCGCGAGGAGATCGAGAATGCCGCGCGAGCCGCGCACGCGGACCGGTTCATCCGCACACTGCCCGACGGCTACGACACGGTGATCGACGACGAGGGCTCGGGCGTCAGCGCCGGCGAGAAGCAGTTGATCACCATCGCGCGGGCTTTCCTGTCGGACCCGGTGATCCTGGTGCTGGACGAGGCGACGAGCTCGGTCGACACCCGTACGGAGGTCCTGATCCAGAAGGCGATGGCACGGCTGGCCCACGGCCGCACGAGCTTCGTCATCGCCCACCGGCTCTCCACGATCCGGGACGCGGACGTGATCCTGGTGATGGAGGACGGCTCCATCGTGGAACAGGGCACGCACGAGGAGCTGCTGGCGTCGGACGGGGCGTATGCGCGGCTGTACGCGGCGCAGTTCGCGCAGGCGGTGGTGGAGGTGGAGTAAGGAGCCCCGGCGGGGTGCTGCGCGGGCGCGCCGTCAGTCCAGGTAGCCGCGGAGTTGGTCCGCGAACGCGTGGTCGCGGAGTTTGTTGAGGGTCTTGGACTCGATCTGGCGGATGCGTTCGCGTGTCACGCCGAAGAGGCGGCCGATCTCCTCCAGGGTGCGGGGGCGGCCGTCGGCCAGGCCGTAGCGCAGTTGCACCACCTTGCGTTCGCGTTCGCCCAGGGTGGAGAGCACCGCCTCCAAGTGCTCGCGCAGGAGCAGGAAGGCCGCCGACTCCACCGGGGACGCGGCGTCGCCGTCCTCGATGAGGTCGCCGAGGGCGACGTCGTCCTCCTCCCCCACCGGAGCGTGCAGCGACACCGGTTCCTGGGCGAGCCGCAGCACCTCGCCCACCCGCTCGGGTGGCAGGTCGAGCTCGGCGGCGACCTCGTCGGGCGTGGGTTCGTAGCCCCGTTCCTGGAGCATCCGGCGCTGGACGCGGACCACGCGGTTGATCAGCTCGACGACGTGGACGGGCACGCGGATCGTGCGGGCCTGGTCGGCGAGTGCGCGGGACATGGCCTGGCGGATCCACCAGGTCGCGTACGTCGAGAACTTGTAGCCTCGCGCGTAGTCGAACTTCTCGACCGCCCTGATCAGGCCCAGGTTCCCCTCCTGGACGAGGTCGAGCATGGTCAGCCCGCGGCCCACGTAACGCTTGGCGACCGAGACGACGAGTCGGAGGTTGGCCTCGATCAGACGGCGCTTGGCGACCCGGCCCATGACCACCAACCGGTCCAGGTCGACGGCCAGTTGGGAGTCCGGGTCGGGGGTGTTCGCCAGCTTCTCCTCGGCGAAGAGGCCGGCCTCCACGCGCCGCGCCAGCTCGACCTCCTCGACCGCGGTGAGCAGCGGGATGCGTCCGATCTCGCGCAGATACTGGCGGAACAGGTCGGAGGACGGGCCCGATGCCTCGGCGGCGCGGCCCACGGGCCGCGGCAGTACGGGCGGTTCGAGCTCGTCGGCGGCGGCGTCGGGCACCGTCCGCTGCATGGCGTCCGGTACCGCCTCGGGGTGGCCTGCGGGCCGGCCCTGCACGGGCACCTGCTCGACTGCGGCCGCGGCGACGGCCACGACGGCGTCGGTCTCGGTCAGGGTCCGGGTCTGCACGGGGGCGACCTCCAGGGTGATCGCTGCCGGTCGGGGGGCGTGTGGCAGCTCCGAGGGCTCAGGCACCGCCCCCCAGTGTGGGGTACGACACATCTCCGCCACGAGGGGCGTGCGGTGACTTTTTGAGACCCGGTGTGACCGGACGATTACTCGGATGCCCCATGTGTGCTGGTCTGGTGGGATCGGCCGGTGCGGGAGATCGACGAACGCGAGTACGGCGACGGCGAGGCCGAGGACGCGTACGAGAGGCATGTGGCGGTCCACTGCGGGGATGCACCCGGGGTGCTCCGGCTGGGCGCGCGGGCAGCCGCGGCGCGGCCTGAGGCGATCCACCTCGTGCCGGCGCGCGGCCGGATGGTGTCGCAGCCGATGCCGACCCTTCGCGATCGCGAGGGGTACGCCGCGCAACGGGCCGCGGCCGACGGGCTGGTGGCCCGGCTGCGGGCGGACGGCTTCGACCCGGCGCGGGTGAAGATCGAGACGGCCCCGTGGTCGCCGTACACGCCGAAGGTGGCGGACGGCTACTTCGAGCACCACCTCGAACCGCTGCTCGACGCGGAATTCGACCGGGCCGCCCTGACCGCGCTCGCCGTCCGCGACCACGGCGGGACGGTGACGTGGAGAGCACGGTGGGCGCGGGAAAGACGTTCACGGTCGTCCTCGACCGAGTGCGAGCCGGCCGAGGACGACCGGCCCTGTCGGCGGCCGCCAGGTCAGGCCCCGCGCGGCCCCCGGAAGTCGACCGAGGTGACGAGGGCGTAGTCGAAGTGGATCGGGTCCCCCTCCTCGTCCATCGGGTGCTCAAAACTGCTCTCGTTCGACAGGATCACCTTGAGGTCGGGAAGGGTGTCCACGCCGTCGTCGTTCCGCTCGACCGTGTGGCCCCGTTCCTCAAGGCGCTCCAGCAGCTCGTCGCTGGGAGTGCGGAAGACGTCGAGCCCGTCGAGGACGACCGTCACATCCGCGTCCTCGATTCGGAACCGGTACACATGGATGTCGGTCAGCGCGCCCTTGGTGAAACCGAGAGTGAACTCCGTCAGGGACTCCCCGTGCTCGCAGAGCACCTGTCCAGGCGCGTCGCCGAAGTCCGGATCGGACGGGGCGAAGCCCAGTTCGCGCGCGGCCCCGACCGCCTCGCCGGCCGACATGCCGAGCCTGAGCGTGGCAACTCCCACCTCCGGCAGCAGCTCCAGAACCATCGCCATGCCTTCCCGCCGTCCGATCAGGCGCATTCAAGCCGTACACCGGTGCTGCTGCGGCGGAGGTCACCCGTTCCTGTACGGCCTGCTGAACGGGTACTACGCGGAGCGACCGCTGCGCCCTCGACGCCGCCCTCGCGCCGGCCTCCGCGTCCCGCTGAGCCGGGCCGAGCGGTGCGCTACAGCGCCGCCGCGCCCTGATTGCGCAGGGACTGGCCGTACTGCTGGAGCACCCACAGCTCGTTCGCCACCGCTCCGTGCTGCTCCGGGTCGGCGTTCGGGCCGAGGCGGGCGAGGGTGCCCTGGACGTCGCGGATGCGGCGGTCCACGGCGCGCAGGCGGACCTGGACCAGCTGGACGCCCGCGTAGACCTCGTCGACCGTGCGGGCGTGGATCGCTTCCACCGCGAGCTCGGTGACCAGGGCGCGCACCGTGTCGTTCGGCGCGGCCTCGCGGACGCGGGCGAGGTAGCCGGAGGTGTCCTCGGCGCCCTGCTCGGCACCGCCCGCCTCCTCGATGGTCTGTCGGACCGCCGCGTACGGCGGGGCGGTGAACTCGTCGATGCCGTACGCGTCGAAGGCGGGCGAGACCAGGGCGGGGTACTGGAGGGCGAGCTTGAGCAGTTCGCGCTCGGTGCGGTGGGCGGGGCTGCGCAGGTTGAGCGCGGGCCCGGACGCCGTGACGGCCGGCGCCTGGACCTGCTGCCGCGACCGCGAGGAGGCGGGCCTCTCCGGACCGCGACCGCCGCGCTCCGGGCCGCGCTCGCGGGCCCAACGGGCCAGCTGAGCCACCCGCTTGACGACGAACTGAGTGTCGAGGATGCCGAGGATGCCGGCGAGCTGGACGGCCGACTCGTGCTGGATCGCGACGTTCTTGATGGCGGCGACGACTGGCGCGGCCTCGTCGAGAGCGGCGGCGCGGCCCGCCGGCGTCTCCAGATTGTGCCGGGCCACCATCTGCCGGATCGCGAACTCGAAGAGCGGAGTGCGGGATTCGACCAGCTTCTGCACCGCCGCGTCGCCCTCGGCGAGCCTCAGCTCGCACGGGTCCATACCGCCGGGGGTGATCGCGATGGACGTCTCGGCGGCGAACTTCTGGTCGTCCTCGAAGGCCCGCAACGCGGCCTTCTGCCCGGCCGCGTCGCCGTCGAAGGTGAAGATCACCTCGGCGGTGGCGTTGTCCATCAGCAGCCGGCGCAGGATCTTGATGTGGTCGCCGCCGAACGCCGTGCCACAGGTCGCGATGGCGGTGGTGACGCCCGCGAGGTGGCACGCCATCACGTCCGTGTAGCCCTCGACGACGACGGCGCTGCTGGCGCGTGCGATCTCCTTCTTGGCGAGGTCGATGCCGTACAGGACGTGTGACTTCTTGTAGATCGCGGTCTCGGGGGTGTTCAGGTACTTCGGGCCGTTGTCGTCGTCGCGCAGCTTGCGGGCGCCGAAGCCGACGACCTCGCCGGTGATGTCGCGGATGGGCCACATCAGCCGGCCGCGGAAGCGGTCGATGGGGCCGCGGCGGCCGTCCTGGGAGAGGCCCGAGAGGAGGAGCTCCTTGTCGCTGAAGCCCTTGCCGCGCAGGTAGCGGGTGAGGTGGTCCCAGCCGGCCGGGCTGTAGCCGACGCCGAAGTGCTGGGCGGCCGCCTGGTCGAAGCCGCGCCCGGCGAGGAACTTGCGGCCGATCTCCGCCTCCGGCCCGTCGAGCTGCTCCACGTAGAACTCGGCGGCGATCTTGTGGGCCTCGACGAGGCGGATGCGCTCCCCTCGCTGGTGGGTGGGGTTGTACCCGCCCTCCTCGTAGCGCAGGGTGATACCCGCCTGCGCGGCGAGGCGCTCGACCGTCTCCGAGAAGGAGAGATGGTCGATCTTCATCACGAAGTCGAGGGTGTCGCCGCCCTCCTGGCAGCCGAAGCAGTAAAACAGGCCCTTGCTGGGGCTGACCTGGAAGGAGGGTGACTTCTCGTCGTGGAAGGGACACAGGCCCTTGAGGTTGCCGCCGCCCGCGTTGCGCAGCTGGAGGTACTCGGACACGACGGCGTCGATCGGGACCGCGTCCCGTACCGCCTTCACGTCGTCATCGTTGATCCTGCCTGCCACGCCTGGATTCTACGGTGGTGCGCGGACCCACTCCTCAGCCGTGCAGCTCCGCGAGCGGGACACTCGGGTCGCCCAGCGCCTGGGCGTCCACCTGCGCCCGCGATCGGATCAGCTGCTGGACGGCCTCGGTGACGTCCCACACATTGACGTTCATCCCCGCGAGCACCCGGCCCCCGCTCAGCCAGAACGCGATGAACTCGCGCTTGCCGGCGTCGCCGCGCAGCACCACCTGGTCGTACGACCCCGGGGGCGCCCAGCCCGAGTACTCCATGCCCAGGTCGTACTGGTCGGAGAAGAAGTAGGGGACGCGGTCGTAGGTCACGGCCTGGCCGAGCATGGCACGCGCGGCGGCCGGGCCGCCGTTCAGCGCGTTCGCCCAGTGCTCGACGCGCAGGCGGGCGCCGATCAGCGGGTGCTGGGCCGCCGCGACGTCGCCCGCCGCGTAGATGTCGGGATCCGAGGTGCGCAGGCTCGCGTCGACGGCGATGCCGCCGCCGTGCGCGCGGTCGGCGAGCGCCAGGCCCGCCGCCTCGGCCAGTCCGGTGCGCGGGGCGGCGCCGATCGCGGCCAGGACCTCGTGGGCGGGCTGCTCCTCGCCGTCGTCCGTACGGACGGCGAGCACCATGCCGTCCTGGCCGGTGATCTCCGTCAGACGGGCGCCGAAGTGGAAGCGGACGCCGCGCTCGCGGTGCAGCTCGGCGAAGACCTGGCCGAGCTCGGGCCCGATGACCTGGTGCAGGGGGGTGGCCTCCGGTTCGACGATGGTGACCTCGGCGCCGTATCCGCGGGCCGCGGCGGCGACCTCCAGGCCGATCCATCCCGCGCCGGCGATGACGAGGTGGCCGTTGTCACGGCCGAGTGCCGCGAGGACGCCGCGCAACCGGTCGGCGTGGGCGAGGCGGCGCAGGTGGTGGACCCCGGCGAGGCCGGTGCCCGGGATGTCGAGGCGGCGCGGTTCGGCGCCGGTGGCGAGCAGCAGCTTGTCGTAGTGGACTTCGGTGCCCTCGCCGAGGCGGACGGACTTGGCCGCGCGGTCGATGGAGACGACCGTCTGGCCGAGGTGCAGCTCGATGTCCGCCTGGGCGTACCAACCCGTCTCGTGGACGAAGACGCTGTCGCGTTCCTCCTTGCCCGTGAGAAAGCCCTTGGACAGCGGTGGACGCTCGTAGGGGTGGTCGCGTTCGTCGCCGACGAGGATCACTCGTCCGGTGAATCCTTCCGCGCGGAGGGTCTCGGCGGCCTTGGCGCCGGCGAGTCCACCGCCGACGATGACGAATGTCCGATGTGCGTCGACCACGTGATGCCTCCTTGAGTCCCTGCAAGTCCCTGCACTGTTTGTCTCTGCGCCGCTTGTCCTTCGCCCCCTGGGCCTTCAGCGAGCGTCCCGCACGGAGCCTGGTGACGGAAGAGGGAGTGACCCTGGGGCGTGCCAAATCGGACGAAACGCCAAACGATCACCGTACCCGGCACAGCGGGCGCGGGGAGTCAGCGGCGCAGGAGCAGCCGGGCGTGCAGGGTGCGGGCGGACGCGTCGGTGAGTGACGCGATCTGGTCGACGATCACGCGCTTGCGGGCCCGGTCGTCCGGTGCGGCCTCGAACAGTGCCCGGAACTGCGGCTCCAGCCCCTCCGGTGCGCGAACGGTGAGCGCATCGGCCAGCTCGGCCAGCACGATGCGCTGGTCGGCGCGGAGCGCCTCCTGCTCGGCGCGCTGCATGACGTAGCGGTCGGCGACGGCCTTGAGGACCGCGCACTCGTTGCGCGTGGGACGCGGGACGACCAGTTCGGCCTCGTAGCGGGTGAGCCTGCCGCTGCCGAACGCATGGCGGGTGGCACCCTCGGCGGCGAGCGCGAACCGGCCGATGAGCTGGCTGGTGGCGTCCTTGAGCCGGGCCTGGGCGACCGCCGAGCCGTCGTAGTGGTGCGGCCACCAGGGAGCGTCGATCAGCCGGTCCAGAGCCTCGGACAGCTCCTCGGGATCGGTGTCCTTCGGTACGTACCGTCCTACGGCGACGGCCCAGATCCCGTCCCGCTCGGTCGGGGAGAGCAGGCAGTTGGGGTCGATGTGCCCGGCGTGCAGCCCGTCCTCGAAGTCGTGCACCGAGTACGCCACGTCGTCGGACCAGTCCATGACCTGCGCCTCGAAGCACTTGCGGTGCGCCGGTGCGCCGCGGCGGACCCAGGCGAAGACCGGCAGGTCGTCCTCGTACACCCCGAACTTGCCCGAGGCCGGGTCGGTGGGATGACCGCCACGCGGCCAGGGGTACTTGGTGGCGGCGTCCAGCGCGGCCCGGGTGAGGTTGAGCCCGACGCTGACCGGCTCGTCCTGGCCGGGGACGCTGACGAACCGCTTGGGCTCGATACGGGTGAGCAGCCGCAGCGACTGGGCGTTGCCCTCGAAGCCGCCGCAGTCCTCGGCGAATTCGTTGAGCGCCTGTTCGCCGTTGTGGCCGAACGGGGGGTGGCCCAGGTCGTGGGCGAGGCAGGCCGCCTCGACGAGGTCCGGGTCGCAGCCGAGCGCCGCACCGAGCTCGCGCCCGATCTGCGCGCACTCCAGGGAGTGCGTCAGCCGGGTGCGGGGGCTGGCGTCCCATGCGTGGCTGCGGGTGCCCGGGGTGACGACCTGCGTCTTGCCCGCGAGGCGGCGCAGCGCGGACGCGTGCAGGACGCGGGCGCGGTCGCGCTGGAAGGCCGTACGGCCTGGCCGCTTGTCGGGCTCGGGGGCGAAGCGCTCGGCGTCCGCGGTGCCGTAGCCGTCGGGGGCGGAGGGGTCCAGGGCGTACGTCTCCGGGACTCGGGATCCGGGGGCGGACATGTGCGGTCCGGGTGCCTGGGGGTCGGGCGGCCAGGTGGTGCCGTCGGTGCCGGTGGTGCCAGTGCCATCCATGCACCGAAGGTAACCGGCGGGGCCGACCGTGGGGACCAGGAAGGGCCGCGGACCGCCCTTCGGTGGTCCTGGCCGCGGACCGCCCGCTCGGTTGGCCATTGTTCAGGTGTTCAGGCTGCGGACCGCCTGTTCAGGCTTCGGACCGCCCGGTCGGTGGTCCAGGCCGCGGACCGCCCGCTCGATTGGCCATTGCTCAGGCCGCGGACCGCCCATCGGTCGTCCAGACCGCGGACCGCCGCTCGGTTGGCCATTGTTCAGGTGTTCAGGCTGCGGACCGCCCGGTCGGCGGTCCAGGTCGCGGAGAGCCGTGGGGCGGCAGGGCGTGCGGGAAGTTGTTCAGGCCGCGAAGAGTTCGTGGCGTTGCACGGCGTACGGGCGGGTCCGTGCCTCGTCGTACCGGTGGAGCAGCAGGCGGGCGAGGGCCGGGTGGGTGCCGAGCGGGTCGGCGGCGATCCAGGGTGCGGCGGCGGCGCTGCGGGTGGCGAAGAGCCCGGGCGCGGCGAAGTAGGAGGCGACGGCGATCCGGTGCCGGCCCCGGGAGGTCAGCGCGCGGACGGCGGCGGGAACGGTGGGCGAGAGCGCGGAGGCGTACGCGGCGACGACGGGTACGCCGCCGAGGCGGTCGCCGAGCAGCTGCGCCATGCGGCGGGTGTCCTCGGCGGACTCCGGGTCCCGCGACCCTGCGGACGCGAGCACGACGCCCGCACTGCGGCTGGTGCCGTCCGCCTCGTGCCAGCCGGCCTCGGCCAGCCGGGACCACAGGGCCTCGGCCAGCAGGGGGTGCGGGCCGAGGGGCCGGGCGATGCGGATGTGCTCGCCGCCGCCGGGCGCGGCCGCCGCGGCCTGCGGCAGGTCGTGCTTGACGTGGTAGCCGCGGCTCAGCAGCAACGGCACGAGCACGGTGGGCGCACCGTTCAGCCCGGCGAGGGTGTCGGTGAGCAGCGGCTCGTTGAGTTCGATGTGTCCGAGGCGGACGTCGAGACCGGGCCGGAGCTCGCGGACGCGCTCCAGGAGGGCGAGGACGGTGCGCAGGGCGCGCGGGTCGCGGCTGCCGTGGGCTACCGCGACGAGGGACGGCCGATGGCGGGTCGGGGGCATGCGCTGCGGGTTCCGTTCAGTCGGACGTGACTCAGCTGGGTGCCGAGCTGAGCGGTTATGCGCGTCAGCAGCTGAGCGGTGGTGTCGAACTGGGCGGTGTCGTGCCGCGCTGCCGGCGCAGTGCCGTGTGGT
>NZ_JAGGOJ010000004.1 GCF_018614575.1 Streptomyces sp. ISL-10 | reverse complement strand
AGCAGGGCTGTCTGGCGAGCTACAGCACCCGGCACGCAACCGTGACGGGCACCCCGTCCCCGGCCAGCTCCTTCACGAGCGGGTAGATCCTTTTCCCGGCAGATGCGCCTGCGACAGATAGGCCGCGGCCCGCCGCAGGACCTCGTTCTCCTGCTCCAGCAACTTGATCCGCCGACGCGCTTCCCGAAGCTCGAGGCTCTCCTGGCTGGTCGATCCGGGCTTGGTTCCGTCGTCGATCTCCGCGCGACGCATCCACTTCCACAACGTCATCGGATGGACCCCGAAGTCGGTGGCCACCTGCTCGACCGTCACACCCGGCCCGCGGTTCCTCGCGACCCGCACGACATCCTGGCGGAACTCCTCCGGATAAGGCTTGGGCACAGCGACATCCTTCCCACCCACCCCACAGGGCAAGCCAGTTCAGATGTCACCCGATCGTGCGGCAGACCCTTTGCTCGGACGATGCCACGCACCGGAATCCCGTGTGGTCGTCAAGCATGGTTTCGTCGGCGTGGTTGAAGGCCGAGAGTGCTCCACGGAACAGCGGGCACGTGAAGACGCTGCCCTTCAGTGTGTGCCCTCCCGCGCTCGATCTCCCGTTGCCGCTGGTGTCCTCGTAGGAGGTGCCGGGCGTCGGGTGGTGCGGTGGAGGGGGCGTCAGCCCAGGCAGGTAAGCGGCCAAGCTGTGACGGCAGTTCGGCTGGAACAGGCCCGCGGCTCTTGCCTCGACGAGCGACCGGTGACATGCATCGCGACCGTCCGTGCGGGTGCCGGGAGCCACCGGCGCTGGATCGCGTGCTCCGCACGGAGCGTATGCGGCCCGGATGGCGGACAGGGTGAGGATCTAGCCCTCCCACGGCCGGCAGAGCGGGTACTCCAGCGGCGCATCGGAGACGATGACCAGCCCAACGCGGCCCCGAGGGCGTCGATATGCCCCTCGATCGCCGCCCGGGCGTCACCGAGAGCGGGATGTACCCCTGCCTAGCTGCGTGGCAGAGGCCCTCCGGGCGCACATGTACCAGCACAAGCCCGTAGACGTCGCGCTGCCCTGGCGGAAGCCTGACGGACCGCTCGTCTCCGCGCGGCTGCTGTTCACCAACTCGGCCAACTGGCTCGTCTGGCGCAGCAACTTCAACTTGCAGGAGTGGAAGCCGGCGATCGCCGCGGCTGGCCTCATTCCGGTGCCCTAGAGGGCGAGCCGTACGATTCCGCGCGCGAGCACGGGATGCACGCGCTCCGGCACTTCTATGCCTCGGTCCTGCTGGACGCTGGAGAGAGAACATCAAGGCCGTGAGCGAGTACCTACCCCGGGGCACTCAGACCCGGGCCTGACGCTGCGGGTGTACGCGCACCTCATGCCTTCGAGTCAGGAGCGGACCAGGCAAACAGTGGACGGCGTCCTATCGCCTAGCCGTGACGGCTCGCATCCCGACGCCACCTGACATGCATGCGCCCGTGCCAGGCACGGGAACAATGCCTTGCATGGGCGCATGGGGGACGTTGTTAGCAACCATTGCCGGTGCCGCGATCGCGCTCGTGGGTCAGCACCTGGTGAAGCGGTCTGAGGAACGGGCTCGCATCTCGGAGCTTCTATTTGAGCAGTGCGCCATGGTGGCGGCATCCTCTACGGAGTTCCGGGATCGCATCTGGGAAGAACGTCACCTGGGCTTGGAGGGGCGGGTCGCTAGTTGGGATCTTTCGGCCCTGCGGCTGGCAACAGCCCGCCTGCACATCCTCTCGAAGGATGAAGTCCTGCTGTCGTCAGTGGATCAGCTGAACAGGGCTGGTCGGCGGCTGGGAAGCTGCTGGCGACGCGGGGACGTGAGTGATGCAGATTATTCCGATCTTTGGGATGAGCACGACGCTGCCATGAAGCAGTTCGTGGCGGCGAGCGGCAAGGCGGTGCGCCGCCGTCTGTCTCACACCTGAGCGTCGGGGCACGGCCCAGAGACGGCCCAGCAAGTCGAAGCAGGTACCCAACCGGCGCCAAACGCGCGCGACGGAGGGCTCGCCGCCCTGTGGACGACGAGCCCTCACGAAGAAGTCCGCAGGCCAGCCGGCCCCGCACAGCGGGCGGAGCCGGCCGGAGCCGTTCAGCCGGGTCGCTGCCCGACGGTCCCGGCGCGTGCCGCCCCCGCCGGTCAGCCGGACCCCACGAACAGCACCAGCAGTAGCCACACCACCGGGGCCGTCGGCAGGAGCGAGTCCAGCCGGTCCATGATGCCGCCGTGGCCGGGGAGCAGGGTGCCCATGTCCTTGATGCCGAGGTCCCGCTTGATCATCGACTCGCCGAGGTCGCCCAGCGTCGCGCTCGCCGCGACCGCGAGGCCCAGCAGCAGGCCCTGCCACCAGGTGCCGTCGTCGACGAGGAACTGCATGCACAGCGCGCCCGCCGTCATCGCGAAGCCCACCGCGCCCAGCAGCCCTTCCCGGGTCTTGCCGGGGCTGATGCGCGGCGCGAGCTTGTGCTTTCCGAAGCGCCAGCCCACCGCGTACGCCCCGGTGTCGCTGACGACCGTGAGGACCAGGAAGGTGATCACCCGTTCCGGTCCGTCGCCCGCACTGAGCATCAACGCGACGAAAGTCGCCAGGAACGGCACGTAGAAGGCCGCGAAGACACCGGCCGTGACATCCCTGAGGTAGCCGTCGGGCGGCTCGGTCATACGCCAGACCAGCACCGCGAGCGCGGTCAGCGCCATGGCCACCCACGCGCCTTCGGCCCCGCGCACATAACCGGCCACGACCATGGCGGCGCCGCCGACCGCCAGCGGCACCAGCGGCGCCTTGATCTGCTTGCGCTCCTTCAGGCGGCTGGTCAGCTCCCACAGGCCGACGACGACGGCGACCGCGACGACGCCGACGAACACGGCCTTGACGATGAAGAGCGACGCGACGATCACCGCGCCGAGCCCCACACCGACCCCTATGGCCGACCGCAGATCGCGACCGGCCCGCTTCTTCTGCGGCGGCTGAGGTGCGGCCGGCGGCGGGCTGGGCATGGGCTCCTGCGTGTTCTCGTCGCGGAACAGGGGGCCACCGAGCCGTGCGGCCCCCCGGTCACGGTCCTCGCGGCCGGACCGGCCGCCGGATTCCTCGGGGTGTTCGGCGTCTCTACCTGCGTCGGGAAAGTCCGGCACGATGGGCATGGGCCGAGTCTGCTGTGCCTCGTTCCCATCGTAGGCGGGACCCGCCGGGAGGGGCCCCTGGTCGGGCGGCGGCCATGCACCCGCGTATCCGGCGCCGTGCGAGGCCCCCCAGGAAGAGTCGTTCATCAGACCTCGAGCAGCTCGGCTTCCTTGTGCTTGAGCAGCTCGTCGACCTGCGCGACATACTTCGCGGTGGTGTCGTCGAGCTCCTTCTCCGCACGCCGACCCTCGTCCTCGCCGACCTCGCCGTCCTTGATGAACTTGTCGATGGTCTCCTTGGCCTTGCGGCGCACGGAGCGGATCGAGATCTTGGAGTCCTCGGCCTTCGACTTGGCGACCTTGATGTACTCCTTGCGGCGGTCCTGCGTGAGCTCCGGGAAAACCACGCGGATGATGTTGCCGTCGTTGCTCGGGTTGACGCCGAGGTCCGAGTCGCGGATCGCCTGCTCGATGTTGCGCAGAGCGGTCTTGTCGAACGGCGTCACGACGGCCATCCGCGGCTCCGGAACCGAGAACGACGCCAGCTGGTTGATCGGGGTCAGGGCACCGTAGTAATCCGCCACGATCTTGTTGAACATCGCCGGGTGCGCACGTCCGGTGCGGATCGCGGCGAAGTCATCCTTGGCGACCAGGACGGCCTTCTCCATCTTCTCCTCGGCCTCGAGGAGGGTCTCTTCGATCACCACTTGCTCCTGCGTGTCTTGAGTTGGGCCCGGCATCGGACTGGGCCGGCGGAACCTGCGTCGCGTGTTCCCTGCACGGTGTCCGACCGGCAGGGCTTTGTCCATCCCCGAGGGCTCCCCGAGGTCCTCGGGTCAGGCCCGGGTGTCCCGGTCGCTCACGAGCGTGCCGATCTTCTCACCCCGGACGGCCCGAGCGATATTGCCCTCGGTGAGGAGTTCGAAGACAAGGATCGGAAGGGCGTTGTCGCGGCAGAGGGTGATGGCGGTGGCGTCGGCGACCTTGAGGTTGCGGGACAGCACCTCGCCGTACTCCAGCGCGTCGAACTTCACCGCGTCCGGATTGGCCTTCGGGTCGGAGTCGTACACGCCGTCGACACCGTTCTTGCCCATCAGCAGTGCTTCGGCGTCGATCTCCAGAGCCCGCTGAGCGGCGGTGGTGTCGGTGGAGAAGTAGGGCATGCCCATACCGGCGCCGAAGATGACGACGCGGCCCTTCTCCAGATGCCGTACGGCGCGCAGCGGGATGTACGGCTCCGCGACCTGCCCCATCGTGATGGCGGTCTGCACACGGGAGTCGATGCCCTCCTTCTCCAGGAAGTCCTGGAGGGCGAGGCAGTTCATGACCGTGCCGAGCATGCCCATGTAGTCGGAGCGTGCCCGGTCCATGCCGCGCTGCTGGAGTTCGGCTCCGCGGAAGAAGTTTCCGCCGCCGATCACGATGGCGATCTCGGCGCCGTCGCGGACGACCGCTGCGATCTCCCGTGCGATGGCGTGTACGACGTCGGGGTCGACGCCGAGACCGGTGCCGCCGGAGAAAGCCTCTCCGGACAGCTTCAGCATGAAGCGGCCGGCCCTTTTGTCGTGCTTGTCGTCGCCTTGTGCGGCGCCCTGGTTCATGGAGATCTCCTCGTGCACATACGAAGAAGGCCATTGCCGTGGGGTCTTGCTGTCCCTGCCGGCAATGGCCTCCTCGTCAGATCTGCGGTCGTCCGGCGCGAACGCGGCCGACTGCTTCAGACCCTACCGGGGTCCGGGGTCCGTCGCGTACGGACTCAGATGCCGACCTTGATGCGCGCGAAGCGCTTCAGGGTGACACCGGCCTCGTCAAGAATCTTCTGGACCGACTTCTTGTTGTCGAGCGCGTACGGCTGGCCCAGGAGGGTGGCCTCCTTGAAGAAGCCGTTGACGCGGCCCTCGACGATCTTCGGGAGAGCGGCCTCGGGCTTGCCCTCGGCGCGCGTGGTCTCCTCGGCGACACGGCGCTCGGCCTCGACGACCTCGGCCGGAACGTCCTCGCGGGAGAGGTACTTCGGGGCGAACGCGGCGATGTGCTGCGCGACGCCCTTGGCGATCTCGGCGTTCTCCTTGTCGAGCTCGACGAGAACACCGATCTGCGGGGGCAGGTCGGGCATGGTGCGGTGCATGTACGCCGTGACGTAGCCACCGGAGAACTGCGCGAAGCGGTCCAGGACGATCTTCTCGCCGAGGTTGGCGTTGGCCTCGTCGACGTACGCCTGCACGGTCTTGCCGGGCTCGATCTCGGAGGCGAGCAGCGCCTCGATGTCGGCCGGGGAGGTGGCGGCGACGTGGGCGGCGAGCGCGTTGGCGACGGCCTGGAACTTCTCACCCTTGGCGACGAAGTCCGTCTCGCACTTCAGCTCGACGATGACACCGGAGGTGTTGTCGTCCGCGATCAGGGAGACGACGGCGCCGTTCTCGGCGGAGCGGCCCTCGCGCTTGGCGACGCCCTTCTGGCCCTTGATACGCAGGGCCTCGACGGCCTTGTCGACGTTGCCGTCGGACTCGTCCAGCGCCTTCTTGCAGTCCATCATGCCGGCGCCGGTGAGCTCGCGGAGCTTCTTGACGTCAGCGGCGGTGTAGTTCGCCATGAGTCTGAGTTTCTCTCTCGAAGTCTGAAAGATCTACGAAGATCTGGAAGATCTACGGGTGGACGGCGGGGGCAAGCGCGCCCCCGCCGTCGTCAACCGAACCTGTGAAGGTCAGGCCGTAGGTCAGGCCTGCTCGGCCTCGGCGGCCGGAGCGTCGGCAGCGGCCTCGGCCGGAGCCTCGGCGGCCGGAGCCTCGGCGGCGGCCTCGGCCGGCTTGGCCTCCTCGGCCTTGGCCTCGTCCGCCTTCTCGGCGTCAGCCTTCTTCTCGCCCTCGAGCAGGTCGCGCTCCCACTCGGCCAGCGGCTCGCCGGCGGCCTTGTCGCCCGGCTTCTGGTCGCCGGTCGCGGCGCCGGAACGGGCGATGAGGCCCTCGGCGACGGCGTCGGCGATCACGCGGGTGAGCAGGGTGACGGAGCGGATCGCGTCGTCGTTGCCCGGGATCTTGTAGTCGACCTCGTCGGGGTCGCAGTTGGTGTCGAGGATCGCGACGACCGGGATGTGGAGCTTGCGCGCCTCACCGACGGCGATGTGCTCCTTCTTGGTGTCGACGATCCAGACGGCGCTCGGCACCTTCTGCATCTCGCGGATACCACCGAGGGTCTTCTCCAGCTTGGCCTTCTCGCGGGAGAGGACCAGGAGCTCCTTCTTGGTGAGGCCGGAGGCGGCCACGTCCTCGAAGTCGATCTGCTCAAGCTCCTTGAGGCGCTGCAGACGCTTGTAGACGGTGGAGAAGTTGGTGAGCATGCCACCCAGCCAGCGCTGGTTGACGTACGGCATGCCGACACGCGTCGCCTGCTCGGCGATGGCCTCCTGGGCCTGCTTCTTCGTACCGACGAACATGATGGAGCCGCCGTGCGCGACGGTCTCCTTGACGAACTCGAAGGCGCGGTCGATGTACGACAGCGACTGGAGCAGGTCGATGATGTAGATGCCGTTGCGCTCCGTGAAGATGAAGCGCTTCATCTTCGGGTTCCAACGACGGGTCTGGTGACCGAAGTGGACGCCGCTCTCCAGCAGCTCCCGCATCGTGACAACGGCCATGGCCGTATCTCCTTGGATTCTCGGTTGTGTCCTGACGCCCCGACGCGCCGTGCCACAAGGGACCGAGGAGCGCGGCCACCGACCGCTGAGGGTGAGGTGGCGGGGCGTGCGAAGTCGACCCGGTGACCCGGATCGCCAGAAGAAGTGTACGGGACCCGTGACGTGCCGGGTGACGGCGCTGTCCACAACCACCCGGTTGTCCACAGATCCGGGCCATGATCATCGCGGGCGGGCGGAGTCGCGGGACGGTCTCCCCCATGAACTGCGCACTTTGGGTGGACCGGCCGCGCCGCGCGCTCCCCGTACTGCTGGTGGCGCTGCTGCTGGGCGGAGCGGGGACGGGACCTCGGGCGGGGGCGGGGACGCCGCCTGGGTCGGGGGCGGGAACAGTGGCTCCGCCTGGGTCGGGGGCGGAGGCGGGGGCACGCCTGACCGGTGTGACGCCGTCCAGGCCGGCGGGGGTCCCGAGCGCTGCGGCTGCGACCGGATCGGGTCCGGCTGCGCACGGGTTGACGGCGGCGCTGCCACCGGATCCGGTCGAACCGACGGCGAGCGGAGGCAGCCGGCCGGTGATCGGACTGACCGTCGAGGGAGGCGATCGGGCGGGCATCAGACCCACGGGCGACGGAGGCGATCGGGCGGGCATCGGAGCCGTGCCCCCTCTGGTGCCGGCATCCGGTGCGGCCGGACCCGGCGGGCGCTCGGGGGGACGGAGCTGGCCGGTCGGGCCGCCACGACCCACCGTCGTGCGGGGCTGGACCCCGCCCGCGTCGCCCTACGGCGCCGGGCATCGCGGCGTCGATCTCGCCGCCCCGCCGGGCACTGCCGTCCGGGCCGCGGCGGCCGGCCGGGTCTCGTTCGCCGGTCGGGTCGCGGGCCGTGGCGTGCTGGCCATCAGCCTCACCGATACGGGTGACCCGCCGTTGCGGACCACGTACGAACCGGTCCGGCCGCTGGTGGACGAAGGAGCGACGGTCGCAGCAGGCCAGGTCGTGGCAACGGTCGAGGCAGGGTCGTCGCATTGCGCCGGAGGCTGTCTGCACTGGGGCCTGCTGCGGGGCTCGGAGTACCTGGATCCGCTGTCCCTGCTGCCGCCCTGGCTGCTCCGCCGCCCGCCGTCCAGGCTGCTCCCGGTCTTCGGCGTACCGTTGGCGCGGTCCGCTCCGGCGCCGGGGGCCGACCCGTGAGCGCCGTCGCCCTCGCCACCGGTCATGGATGGTCCATCGGCCATGGCCTGCTGGGCGCGGCCCACGCGGTGCTGCTCATGGCCTGCGGGGCCTGGGCCCAGCGCGCCCTGAGGCACAGGCACCTGCGCTCGGAGGAACCAGCGCTTCCCCCGGTGTCAGCCCCGGACGCCGCGCAGCGCCATCGCTACCGCCGCGTCCGCGACGGTGGCCGGGTCCTCGGCCACACCGAGCTCGATCCGGCGTACCGCGGCGTCCACGACGCCCTGCAGCAGCATCGCGCCGAGCCGCGGCTGCTCCTGGCCCAGCTCCCCGAGCGCCTCGACGATCATCGCGATCAGCTGCCCGTGCGCGGCCCGGATCTTCTCGCGGGCCCCGGCGTCCAGCTCGCTCGCGGAGATCGCGACGACGGCCCGGTGCCGCCGGTCGCCGACCAGGTCGAGCTGCCGGCGCACATACGCCTCGACCTTGCCCTCGGGAGTGTCCGCGCGGTCCATCGCGGTCTCGACCTCCGCGGCCCACACGGGGAAGTCCACCGCGCAGAGCTCCTCGACGACCGCGGCGCGCGAGCGGAAGTACTCGTAGACGGAGGACCTCGCGAGCCCTGTGCGCTCGGCGAGTGCGGGGAAGGTCAGCGCCTCCGTACCGCCTTCGGACAGGAGGGAGCGCGCGGCGTCCAGCAGGGCGCCTCGCTGCATCGTCCGGTGCTCGGCCACGGAGGCCGCTCGAATCCTGGGCACGTCCCCACTCTACGGATGCGGCCCGGGCGATTCGGCGTCAACGTCCGACGTCGGCCAGCTTCGCCCGCAACTGCAGCACGGACTTGGTGTGGATCTGGCTGACACGACTCTCGGTGACCCCGAGCACATGGCCGATCTCGGCCAGGGTGAGCCCCTCGTAGTAGTAGAGCGTGACGACGGTCTTCTCCCGCTCGGGCAGGGTGTTGATGGCCCGGGCGAGCAGTCGGCGCAGTTCCCGGTCCTCGGCGACCTCGACCGGGTTGTCCGCGGCCGTGTCCTCCAGGGTGTCCATGAGGCTGAGCCGGTCGCCGCCCTCACCGCCCACGTGCAGCAGCTCTTCGAGCGCCACGACGTTGGCCAGGGACAACTGGCTGAAAACCGAGTGCAGCTCCTCGACCGTGACGCCCATCTCGTCGGCGACCTCCGCCTCCGAGGGCGTCCGCCGCAGCTGGGCCTCGAGCGTGGCGTAGGCGCGTTCGACGGCACGGGCCTTCTGCCGCACCGAGCGCGGGATCCAGTCCAGCGCCCGCAGTTCGTCGATCATCGCGCCCCGGATGCGCGTGATCGCGTACGTCTCGAACTTGATCGACCGGTCCACGTCGAACTTCTCAATGGCGTCGATGAGCCCGAAGACGCCGGAGGAGACGAAATCCGCCTGCTCGACATTGGACGGCAGCCCCACGCTTACCCGGCCCGCCACGTATTTGACCAGCGGCGAGTAGTGCAGGATCAACTGCTCCCGCAGCCGCTCGTCACCCGTGGCCTTGTACGACCGCCACAGCTCCTCGAGCGACGAGGGAGCCGAGGGCCGCACTGTGTCACGGGCAGCGGGTGGCACTGCCGCGCGGTCAGACCCGGACGTGTGCTGGGGCATGCGTTGCCTTGAGCCGTTCTGCTGTGAGGGGGCGGGGAGGGGCGGCCGAGGCCGGAACCCGGTGAGCGTAGCGTGACTACGCCGTCGCGGTGGGCGAGGGAAGCGGAAGGAACCTGCCCGGGTATTCGCCCTCGTCCACACCTTCGATTCGGGGCCGATGCCCAGCGCACCGGCCCCTCAGGCATCACGCACGGGACTCCGAAGGTCATCGCCTTCACCTTTTCACCCGAATGCGCCAGGTCAAGCACCGCCTCGCCGCGCGTTCGAACCGCGGATCGCGCCCGTCGTCAACTTCCATCCCTCCCCGCACCGTTCGACGAAGCCCAGCGAGTGCAGTTCGTACAGCCTGCCGAGCGCATCGTCGTCCGGGACGGCGGCGCGACGGGCCACCTCGCTGCCGGTGATCGCGACGCGCTGCGCGGGCAGCGCCTCCAGCACCTGTCTGCTACCGGGGTCGAGCAGGTCCCTGGGCAGGACCGGGCCGGTGCGCTCGGGCGCGAGATCGCCCATGTCACCCACCAGCTCGATCACTTCGGCGGCGTCGGTGACGAGCACGGCCTCGCCGCGCAGCAGCTCGTGCACCCCCGCCGAGAGGCCGCTGGTCACGGGGCCGGGGACACCCATCGTGAGGCGCCCGAGCTGCTGCGCCCTGCGGGCGGTGACCAGGGACCCGCTGCGGTGTTCCGCCTCGACGACGACGGTGCCCCGGCTGAGCGCGGCGATCACCCTGTTCCGGAGGACGAATCTGCTGGGGGTGGGATGGTCGCCCGGCGGCAACTCCCCGATGACAAGCCCCTGCTGCGCAATGCGCTTGATCAACTCCAGGTGACCGGGCGGATAGGCCACGTCGACGCCGCAGGCGAGTACGGCGATGGTGGCTCCGCCGGCGGCGAGCGCGCCCCGATGCGCCGCGCCGTCGACCCCGAAGGCCGCCCCGGACACCACGACCCAGCCCCGTTCGGCGAGCCCCGTCGCCAGCGAGCCCGACACGTGCGCCCCGTACGGAGTGCAGGCCCGGGCCCCGACCACGGCCACCGAGCGCAGCGCCCAGGCACGCAGGTCGGGCCGACCGCGCACCCACAGGCCGACCGGGCGGGCGTCGCCGAGGTCGTCGAGCTGGGTCGGCCACTCCGTGTCGCCCGGTATGACGAATCTGCCCCCGAGCGCGCGGATCGCGTCCAGCCGCTCCCCCGGCACGACGCCGGCGGCGCGGGCCCGCAGCCCGGTCACCCGGCGCTCGGTGGCACCCGGCAGCGCCCCCTTCTCGTACGCGCCCGCCGTCAGCAGGCTCAGCAGCCCCTGGGCGCCGAACTCCCGCAGCCAGCGGCCGCCCTTCTCGTCACCAGGCTCCAGGATCTGCGTCAGCGCCGAACGCGCCACCCGCTCCGCCTCGTTGCCGGTGTGCCGCACACTCGGAGGAGCGTCGTCACCCACGATGCCGCGGATGCCGTCCGGGCCTCCCACACCCGTCACCGCGCCGTCCCCGCTGCCATCCCCCGGTCCCGCGCCCGTCATCGCACCGCCCCCGCTGCCGCCGGGACGCCTCTGGCGATCCCGGTGCGCAGTTCGAGGGCGAGGGCGACGTCCTGGGCCTCGGGCCGGTCCCGGCCCGCGAGGTCGGCGATCGTCCACGCGATGCGCAGCACCCGGTCGAGGCCGCGTGCCGTCAGCAGCCCGCGCTCGACGTCCCGCTCGGCCGCGCCCAGCGCGCCGGGCGCCACGGTCCACCTGGTGCGCAGTTCATGGCCGGGCACCTCGCTGTTGACGGTCCACGGAGTGCCCTCCAGACGGGCCGCGGCCCGCTGCCTGGCTTCCAGGACACGGTCGGCGACGGTCGCCGTGGACTCACCGCCCGTCCCGTGACCGAGCAGGTCGGAGCGGCTCACCGGCTCGACCTCGATCCGCAGGTCGACGCGGTCCAGCAGCGGCCCGGACAGCCGGGCCTGATACCGCCGGATCACGGACGAGGGGCATTCGCAGCCCACCCCCAGCAGCGTGTGCCGCCCGCAGGGACAGGGGTTGGCCGCGAGCACCATCAGGAACCGGGCGGGCAGCCGCACCACTCCCCCGCTCCTGGCGACCACCACATGCCCTGATTCCAAGGGCTGGCGCAGTGCGTCCAGGGCCTTGCCCGAGAATTCGGGCGCTTCATCCAAGGAGGGGGACTTACTCCGCCCAGTTCGCCAGCACGTAGGGTGCTGGCCTGAGCAGGAGGAACACGGAACATGGCAAGGGTCCTGGGCGCGCTGCGTCTGTCGAGAGCATCGGATGAGTCGACCTCGGTCGTTCGGCAGAAGGTAGCCATCCAACGATGGGCGGACAGTCGAGGGCACACGATCGTCGGATGGGTCGAGGACGTAGACGTCTCCGGCGCCATCGCCCCATGGGAGCGACCGGGTCTCGGTCAGTGGCTCCCGTCGACCATCGGCAAGGACGTGAGCGCGGTAGAACAGCGCCTCGCATGGGAGCTCTCGCGAGTCGATGAGTGGGACATCCTGTGCGGCATGAAGCTCGACCGGATCTCTCGGCGAGTCCTGCACATCGCTCAGCTTGTCGACTGGGCAGGGACGCATGACAAGGAGATCGCGGCAGCAGAGGACGGCTTCGACCTCTCCTCGCCGATGGGCAAGATCCTCTTTCAGCTCATCGCAGCGTTCGCAGAGGGAGAGCTCGAAGCGATCAAGTTTCGAGCCAAGTCCTCGTATGTGCACCTGATGAAGTCGGGCCGGTGGCGAGGCGGCTTCGTGCCGTACGGGTACCGGGCGGAGAAGGACGCCGAGGGGGACGGGTGGAAGCTCGTACCCGACGAGTACGGCACGGCTACCGCCGGAGTCGTCCGGGAGATCGTCCGACGCATCGTCGAGGAGGGGCACGCCATCAACGCCGTGTGCCGCTGGCTGAACGAGGAGAAGGTTCCGAGCTCACTGGACGCTCAGCGCATCCGGGCAGGGAAGGAACCGAAGGGCGCTCTCTGGCGCGTCGGCAACCTGACCAAGATGCTCCGCTCTCACACACTCCTCGGTCGAGTCGAGATGACCGAGGAGATCGCCCTCCCGGACGGCACGAAGGAGAAGAGGACTCGTCTCGTACGGGACGCCGAAGGGCTCCCGCTCCAGCGGGCGGAGCCGCTCCTCAGTAAGAAGGAGTGGGACCAGCTTCAAGCGAAGCTCACGGAGAACTCTCGACCGAACGCCGGGCACCGCTACGACAGGAGCCCGCTCCTGCGTGTGGCGTTCTGTGTCTGCGGCCGTCCCCTCTACCGGAACAACGGAAGGACGGCGATGTACTACCGGTGCAGCTCCCGGAACATCTCCGGTGCCGAGTGCGGACAGAACGAAGCCATCCAAGCCAAGCATTTGGAGGAGGCCATCGAGGAGGCGTTCCTCCGAGCCGTGGGCCACGCTCAGATCATCCGCCGGACCTTCCGCCCCGGAGTCGACCACACGCAAGACGTGGCCGAGGTGACGCGCGCCCTGGCCGAACTCCGCGAGGACCGCGAGGCAGGGCTCTACTCCTCCGAGCTCGGTAAGAAGGAGTACCGGGAGGAATACCTCCGGCTCGAAGCGAAGCGCGAGGCACTCTCCGCCATGCCCGTAGTGCCGGACAGGTGGGAGGAGATCCCGACCGGCCAGACGTACGCGGACAGGTGGGCAGAGCTCTCCTCCTCGGTAGAGAAGAACAAGGAGCTCCGCGAGGCAGGCGTGAAGGCGATCGTCCACAGGGAGGAACTCCCGTGGGCACTCCCCTTGGCAGAGATCGGCGCAACCGAAGGAACGGTGCGACACACGCTCGGGAGGGTTGAGCTCCTGCTCCCGAGGAACCTTCACGACCGAGTGCGCGGCTTCGCCGCTGAGCACGTCGCGTAGCGCTCGCTCGACTGGCCCCGCTCTCACCAGAGGGCGGGGCTTCGTCATGCCGGATCAGAAGGGCGGCGGCTCTTGCCCTGCTTCTTGGAGCCGGCCGGTCAAGCCGTCGTAGTCGAAGTCCACCGGCAGGGGAGCTGCGTACGCGTCTCCGAACCAGCGTCGACGCTGTTCCTCTTGCTTGACCTTGCCAAGGTCTACGAAGGACAAGGTGGGGGCCGAAGGCCCCCCAGGGGAGCCAGCCCCTTCGTCTTCCTTCTGGGGGCCGCTTACGCGGCCCACCTTCGCTGGCCGCTTGCGCTCTTCGCCTTCGCTCTGTCGGCCCCCTGCCGGGGGCCGCTCTTCGCCTACCGGCTTGCTCTTCGCCGGTGGCTGCTCACTCCTACCGCCGTCGCTCTTGAAGGTATGTAGGTTGTATGGCTCCTCAGCCATACCCCCCTGCTTCGGCAACGTGAGCCGGTAGATCACCGGACCGTCCGGCACCTTGCCCGTCTTCGTGAGCCAGCCGGCCTTACGCAGCCTGCCGACGATCTTGTTGACCGTCTGCTCTGGAGCCTTCCCGCCGTAGCCGAGTTCCCTGGCGATCGTCCCGTTGGACGGGCACACGTTCTCGCCCGTCTCGTAGTCCGCGTACAACGCCATGGCGACGCCGACCAACTTCTCCGCGTGCTTCATGTCCGAGCGCACCAGCGCACGACGCCATACGTGTTCCTGGATCTCGGGCATCCCTTCTCCGAAGACTCAAAAGGATTCCAAAACCTACAGCCCTACAGGGGTAAAGGCCCAGGTCATCGCATGTGAGGCGCCTCTCAAACGGACCCCAGAACCGTGGCAGGATTTGAGCCGCCAAGACACGGCGGTCGGGCAAGGCCCCTCCAGGGGGTCATACCCCCACCCTTCCGCCGTCGGCAGGTTCCACCGACGCCCCTACGATGCGGCCATGATCAAGATGACTTGGATGCTGGCAGGCGAGCACGCGGATGAGTGGACCGGGCCCGATGCACAAGAGGGCGCAGCGATACTCGAAGCAAGGATCGGGGCCGTGATCGAGGGCAGCGGTATGACTGCCGATTCAGTGCAGCACTGGCGAGAGACCTTCCTCGCGCCCGTAGTCGCAGACCTGCGCACCGAGGGACAGTCGGCCCTGTCTCATGGCGAGTCCTGGAGCAAGGCAGCCGGGCCACTACTCGTCTCCGCCTCACCCGCTCCGACCGTGGCACAGCGTGACCAGTAACAGGCGTCTCGAAAACCAAGGTTTGTGAGACGAAATGAGAAGCACCCCGGAAGGGGCCGCAACCCTGTTCAAAACCCGTCTCGAAACCTCCGCCTCAGGCTTGACCTTTTGAGACGAGTTCTGAGACAGTCGGGCCATGGCAGAGATCATCACGCCCACGGGGCAGCTCATCGGTTACGCCCGCGTCTCCACCGATGACCAGGAAGCACAGCTCCAGCGCGACGCACTGACGGCCGCAGGCTGCGCCCGGATCTTCGAGGACAAGGCATCGGGCAAGAACACCGACCGGCCAGAGCTGACGGCCGCACTCGACTACGCCCGCCCTGGCGACACCCTGTGCGTGTGGAAGCTGGACCGGTTCGCCCGCTCCCTCATCGACCTTGTGACCATGGTCGACACCCTTCGTGAGCGGGGCATCGGGTTCAAGGTGCTCACGGGTGCACTGGCCAACATCGACCCCGGTACGGCAGACGGCCGTCTCATGCTTCAGGTGGTCGGAGCCATGGCGGAGTTCGAACGCAGCCTCATCAAGGAGCGCACCCGCGCAGGACTGGACGCAGCCAAGGCACAGGGGCGTACCGGTGGACGGCCGTCCGTGGTCGATGAGGACGTGCTCACCGTGGCCCGTGCCAGGAAGGCGAAGGGCGAGAGCGTGAGCGCCATCGCCAAGGCGCTCGGGATCTCCCGAGCCACCCTTTACCGCCATCTCGGAGAGAGCGCCTGAGACAGGCGCACAGCTACGAAGACAGGCCCTCGGGATACCCCGGGGGCCGTCGTCATGTCCGGGCCTGTGTGCCCGCCTGAGAGGCTCGAACGCCCCCGAGCTGGCCAGCCTCCACCATGGGCGAGAGGGGCCCGTACAGGGGCGCAGGGCAGGCTGAACGGCACCGAGCGCAGCAGGTCAGGCGGGTGCAGGCTCCGAGTCCGAAACAGATTCCGAGGGAGTCGCCTGGTCGGCGACAGCCGGACGCTCATGGAGGAGCAGGCCGAGCGTCGCGAAGCCGAGCAGGTGGAGCACAGCCCAACTCGCGGTGAGGACTGCGCCCAGTCGGTCACGGTCCGGAGGTGCCGCATGTCGAGCCGACATCAAGCCGCCTCCCTTGTGGATACGAGGGCGGTGGCCCACTCCAGAGCGGTCGCGATGTGCTCGGGCTGGATGCCCTCGTGCGGGTCGGGCTCGATGAGCAGGGTGGGGTTTCCGAACGCGCTACGGTCGGCCGCCCACTGGTGGTCGAGGCGAGTGAAGTCGTCATCGATCCACACGGCCGGAGCCGTAGCGAGCCAGTCCGCGACGTGGTTGCGCTTCCACAGGTAGCCGTCAGGGTGGCTGGTCTTGATCGGCAGGTTGGGCAGCTCGATGTGCTCGAAGTCGGGCAGGCCCATCAGCGGGGCGATGACGCGGCGGGCATCGGCCCGCCAACTCGTGCACCACACGGGCCGGACCAGACCGGTGCCGATGGCGTCGGTGATGAGCTTGCCGTGGTTCGGGTTGAGCCAGACATCGAACGGCTTGGCCACGTCGTCAGTGGTGACCGTGTGGCGGGGGTGGGTAGCGGGGGTGGCGCCGTCCGGTCCGGGGAACGGGATGAAGACGCCGTCGATGTCTAACAGCAGGAACGGGGGTTCGTGCATCGGTGCCTCCCGGGTTCGGTCGGGTGTCAGGGCTTCCGTGCGGTGATGAGCAAGGTGGTCGGCCAGCGAGCGTCAGCCGGGGCGAACAGGTTGTGCACTCCGGTGATCAGCAGTCCGGCGCGGTTGACCGCGCGCACCCAAGCGGCCGGGTCGATGTCCCACCGGTCGACCGTGGCGGCGGTTCCGTCCAGCGACGTCATGCGGTCGTGGGTGCGGGGACTGACGGGGATGGTGCCGGTGCGCTGCGGGTGAGGTACCGAGAAGGCGAGCACGCCCTTGCGTCCGAGGCTGCGTGAGCAGGCGCCGAGTAGCTTCGACGGTTCGTCCAGGCCGATCGCTCCGAAGACAGAGACGATGGCGTCCAGGCGTTCGCTCTCCCGGGTGAGGTAGCCCAGCGCGCGGGAGTGGACGAACTCGGTCCCGTGGTGTCCGTAGTGGGCGCACGCCCGTTGGATCTGCCCCTTCGAGCGGTCCACTCCGGTGACCTTCGCGCCGAGGCTGGTCAGATGAGCAGCGTTGTGGCCGGGTCCGCAGCCCAGTTCCACGACGCGTCGCCCTGCCAGGTCATCGCCGAGGATCTCGGCGCCGGGACCGATGCCGGGGCGCTGTGTCCACTCCATCCGAGCGGGCGGGTCGAGGGGGCGTAGTGGGCCCTCTGCCAGGCGTTGGGCGGCGTGAGCGTCCCAAGCGTCCACGTCACGCCTCCAGCAGCCTGACGGCCGCGAGGAGGTGCTTACGGACGACCTTGATGTAGAGCGGGTCATCCTCGGGGTTGTTGATCCAGCGGAGCGCCTGCTCCATGAACCACTCACTCGCCCAGACCCGATGCCAGCCCAGCGCCCACCGCTCGGCAGGCAGACCGCCGCGCTCGGCGAGCGCGTCCTTGTCACCGCCAGCGTTCACGTACGCCTCGATGAAGGCGCGCAACCTCGCCGGGTCCGGGTCGCCGGTGGTGCCATGCCAGGACGCGAGGTCGAGGAGGCCGGGGCCGGTGAACGCACGGGCGAAGTCGAGGAGGCGCCAGCCGTCCTCGCCGATGTGGAGGCTGGTCGGGTGGAACTCGGAGTGCACCCATCCGTACGGGGCCAGCTCGGCACCGGTCGCCCGCTTCTCCGCCGACGCTGCGAGGGAGCCGAGCGCAAACGACAGCTCGGCGGTGTCCTCGTTCCAGCGGCCGGCATCACGCAGGCGGCGCAGATGGCCAAGCGCCAGCTCGGGCAGAGCGGCAAGCGCGTCCTCGTCCATCTCCCGGAGCGACGGGGCGGCGGGCGCTTGGTGCAGGGCGACAGCGGCCACGATGCCATCCGTGTCCTGTGCCTCGCGGACCTCTTCGCCCAGGTCCTCGATGACCATGCCGAGGGTTCCGTCTCGGACGATGGAACCGATGACCTCCGGCACGGGGATGCCGGACAGGCGGGCGACTCGAAGGATCTCGTCCTCGTTGGCGAACGGTTCGACGGCGTACTTGTAGATCGCGGTGCGCATGTGCGGGGGGAAGCGCAAGCGCTCGACACCCGACATGTCCCACACCCGCATCTCCTCGCGGGCGGGGATCGGCTGGCCGGTGCGGGCGCAGATGTCGGCGAGGATGGCGGCGGTGAGCTTGCTGTCCACGGGGGCGGTTCCGTTCGTTCGGGGGTGGGTCAGGGGCCAGGCCCGGGGCGACAGCGCGCTTGCCACCCCGGGCCGTGGATCAACGGTGGGATCAGGCGGCGGTCACCCGGTAGGAGTTGACCTGCTCGATCCACTCGGCCTTCATCTCGGCGAGTTCCTTGCCGAACGTGGCCATCGATGCGCCGTAGGGGGCGACGACGCCGCCGGTCTGGTCGGGCTTGGACTGGCAGCCGTGAACCAGTCGCCCGCCGAGCGCGGCGTGGGCCTTGATGCCCTCGATGCGGCGGTGCTCGTTGAACCACCCGCCGTGGTAGACCTCGTCCAGCATCTGGCCGCCCTCGTCGGAGAGGTCGAAGACCACGCCGGTCGCGGAGGGGAAGAACCAGCACGGGCCCACGTTGGAGATGTGGCCGTCGAGCTCGACCTTGTTCAGGGCCATGAACGTGGCCGCCTCGCGGAGCATCTTCAGGTGCTCGGCCGTGACGTCCGGCAGGCCGAGCGTGGCGAGGTGCTCGTCCCGGAACAGGTACGAGTACACCTGGTAGGCGATGGCCAGGACCTCGCCCGCGTCGCTGGTCGAGCGGCCGTGAGCCTTCACGAACTCCAGCGCCATCTGTTCGACGGTGGCGGTCTCGGTCTCGTCCGCGTTCAGCAGGCCGTCCGTCACGGTCTGCCAGTCGATGACCAGCCAGGTGTTGGCCTCGAACCGGAAGAAGTACTCGGCCGGGTCGAGGGTGATCTTCTTGCCGTCCACGGTGATACCGGGCAGGCGGTTCCAGCGCGGGTCGAACGCGTCGGGCAGTTCGACCGTGATCGTCGCGGTGTCGACGGTGGTCACCTGTGTCTCCGTTCCGGGCGGGGCGCAGCTTCGCTACGCCTGTCGGCTTGGCTGGCCACGCGGGGCGGAAGGGTCCTGCTCATCGCCCCGCGTGGCACGACCCTGAGTCAACAGGTGTGCGCTGGCCGTGAACATGGAAGGAGCCTGGCGGTACCTTGAAACCTTTGAAACCCGGCCCAGGGGGGTGCCTTCATGGCAGCACGCGCACGTACTCCGAACCACAAGCTGGCAACCCTCTACGCCGAGACTCGCTGGAACCTTGGCGAGTTCGCGCGTGCGGTCAATCGAGTCGGAACGGAGACCGGTCGTCGGTTGAAGTACGACGAGTCCGCCGTATCCCACTGGTTATCCGGCACACGCCCCATGGCCAAGTACCGACCCGTCGTGCTGGAGGCCCTCAGCCGCAAGCTCGGCAGGCAGGTCACAGCGTTCGAGGCAGGCTTTGCCGATCAGCCCGACATCGAGCCCGAGGCGACGGATACCGTTGCAGGACTGATCGATCTCGGGAGCATGGACATGGACCCATCTCGGAGGGGAGTTCTCGCAGGGGGCCTGTACTCGGTCGCCCTGACCATCCCCGGTTGGCCCGACGTACTGTCACGCTTCGAACGGATCAAGACCAACCCGCACACCCGGATCGGCATCGCCGAGGTCGAGTCCGTCATCGCCATGACTGAACGGATCAGCGAACTGGATGACCAGTTCGGCGGGCGTACCGCCCGGCCCATGGCCGCCGCGTTCATGGTGAACAACATCGCCCCGTACCTCCAAGCCACGGCCAGCGATTCCGTACGCAAGGCCATGCTCTCGGCCGCCGCTGATCACCTCTACCTGACCGGGTACATGGCCGTTGACGAGCGCCTGGACATGCTCGGCCAGAGCTACTACATGAAGGCCCTGGAGCTGGCCGGTGCAGCCGGAGACCATCTCACCTACTGCACCACGCTGCGCGGCATGAGCGTCCAAGCGGTCGAGCTCGGCCATGGCGCAGCGGCCTTGCGGTACGCCAACGCAGCGTCCGCCGCCTCCCCCGAAGCAGGACCGAGGATGCGGGCGTTCCTCGCCGGACAGCAGGCGCACGCCGCCGCGCAGACAGGTGACCGGCGCGGGGCATGGGCGATGCTCCGTGAGGCAGAGATCGCCATGGAGAAGGCGGAGGCCAAGGCCAAGGCCCATGGCTCCTACGACCCCGCGTCCCTGAGCTACCACGTCTCACAGGTCAGCTACGAGCTCGGAGACCGTGAGGGTGCCATCCGTGCCCTTGAACAGTCCGAGAAGGTCAGGCCCACCGTGTACCGCAGAGCCAGGGTCCGGCACCGCTCGATGCTGGCCGAGTGGAAGCTGGAGACAGGTCGGCTGGAGGAAGCTGTCCAGACCTGGCACCTGGCTCTCGACGACTACCCCCACGTTCAGTCTGGCCGGGCCGACGACCGGTTCCGCGCGATGCTCTCGGCCCTTCGCCCGCACGCGCGAAACCCTCACGTCCGTGAGCTGACCGAGCGCGCCCGTCCCCTGGCACCCGCACGCTGAACCGCCGCGCTGGACCGGATCGGTCGTGTACCTTGATCGCGGAGTAAGTCTGTCTCCCGCGCTTCGTCCAGGAAAAGCACCCCGCGGTGCGCCAAGGACACCGCGCCGGGCTTGGGCAGCCCGTTGCCACCGCCCACCAGGGCCTGCATCGTCGCCGAGTGGTGCGGGGCGCAGTACGGCGCGGTGCGCACGAGCGGCTCGCCGGGCGGCAGGATGCCGGCCACCGAGTGGACCGCCGTGACCTCGAGGGACTCTCGCCGGGTCAGCGGCGGCAGGACCGCGGGCAGCCGCTCGGCGAGCATCGTCTTGCCCGCGCCGGGCGGCCCGGAGAGCAGGAGGTGGTGTCCGCCCGCCGCCGCGACCTCAAGCCCGGTGCGCGCCGTGTGCTGGCCCGCCACGTCGGCCAGGTCGGGCCCGTCGCCCTGCGGCCGGTCGACGGCCAGTCCGGTGCCGACGCCCGCGCCCGGGACCAGCAGGCCCGCGAGCATGGCGTCCGGGCGGCCCGCCTCGACGGGCTCCTCGTCCGGGACCGGCTCGTCGGCCAGGACGGCGATGAGCTGGCGCAGGCTGCGCACCCCGAGCACCGAGACCCCCGGCACGAGCGCGGCCTCCCCAGCGGTCTGCTCGGGTACGACCACGTGCTCGTACCCCGCCTCTGCGGCGGCGAGCACCGCGGGAAGCACCCCGCGCACGGGCCGCACCCGCCCGTCGAGTCCGAGCTCGCCGATCAGGACGAGATCGGCGATCTGGCGCGGGTCGATGCGCTCGGCGGCACCGAGGACGGCGCTCGCCACAGCGAGATCGAAGCCGCTCCCGCCCTTGGGCACGGAGGCCGGGCTGAGCCCCACGGTGAGCTTCTTCTGCGGCCATTCGCAGCCGGAGTTGACCACGGCCGCGCGCACCCTGTCGCGGCTCTCCACAAGGCTTTTGTCGGGCAGTCCGACGAGGGTGAACGCCGCGACCCCCGGCTCCAGGTCCGCCTGGACCTCGACGACCACACCTTCGACGCCCACGAGCGCCACCGAACAGGCACGGGCGAACCCCATCAGGCCACCCCCCGGGCATGCTCGACGACGGCTGCTCCGCGCCTGGGCAGCAGCACCCCCACCAGGTCGATGCGGACCCCGCCCGGCGGCGGCCCTCCGTGCCGCTCCAGCCAGCAGTCGGCAAGGCGCCTGAGCCGTCTCGCCTTGGCCGGTGTGACCGCGGCCATCGGATGCTCGTAGGAGCCCGCTCTTCGGGTCTTGACCTCGCAGACGACCACCGCGTCGCCGTCGCGGGCGACGATGTCGATCTCACCGGCGCGTCCGCACCGCCAGTTCCTCGCCAGCAGGCGCATTCCGGACCCGACCAGCAGCCGTGCCGCCAGATCCTCGCCGTACCGTCCCAGTGCCCCCGTCGCGTTCATTTCGGCACCACCTCCGGCACCGACTCTGATGCACCGGCGCCGGACTTTTGGATCTTGGTGGAAAACCGTGGACAACTGCCGGATTGTGGAAAACTCCGCCACTCGGACGGGCTGCGTCAGCTGCTGGGCAGCTCCAGGTCGCTCTTGTTGAGCTCCTCGATGTTCACGTCCTTGAAGGTGAGCACCCGCACCTGCTTCACGAACCTGGCCGGGCGGTACATGTCCCAGACCCAGGCGTCCGCCATCGAGACCTCGAAGAAGACCTCACCCTGGACCGAGTGCACTTGCATCTCGTAGTCGTTGGTGAGGTAGAAGCGGCGCTCTGTCTCGATCACGAATTTGAACAGCCCGACGACATCTCGGTACTCCCGGTAGAGCTTCAGCTCCATCTCGGTCTCGTACTTCTCGAGGTCCTCGGCGCTCATGGCATGTTCCCCTTCAGCCTTGCGTCCCCCTATTGTGCGCCAGCGTCCCGCGTCCCTAGACGATTTCCGGGGCGAGCACCACTGGAACACGCGGAGGTCCTTCGTCGAGCAGCGTAAGCAGCAGCTCGGCGAGCCTGGTCGGGTACACCGTCTCACGGGCCGCCGACAGTTCGGCGGAGGTCCACCACCTCAGGCCCGCGACGCTTCGGCGCTCCAACTCCGTGAGGGAGTGCGGCACCGCGTCGGTCCGGGTGGTACGCGCCAGGAAGTACCACTCGTCCTGGTCCCAGCGCTGCCCGGCGAACGGGAAGGAGCAGTGCCGCTGCCAGAGCACGGGGCCCAGTTCCACTTCCGTGATCCCGGTCTCCTCGGCCAGCTCACGCAGCGCGGCCTCCTCGCGGCTCTCGTCGCCCTCCAGGCCGCCGCCGGGGGTGAACCACCACGTGACGTCGGGATCGTCCGGCTCGAAGCCGTGCAACAGCAGGATCCGGTTCTCGGGGTCGAGCAGGATGACCCGGGCGACCTTCCGCAGTCCGGTCTGCGCGTCCGATGCCTCATGCAGCACCTGCGGTCACCACCTTCCTGCGCCGCGCCCCGCCGAGCCGGTCGACCGTCGGCCCATACGCGGCGCCGCCGACGATGAGCACTGCTCCGGCCGCGACGGCCACCAGCATGAGGCCCACCGGCCCCGGCTGCGACACCCCGCCGGGCAGTGCGGCGAAACCTTCCGGCCGCTCCACGGCTCCACCGCTCAGCGGCCAGGCCACTGCGTCCAGCCGTGCCTCCACGGCCGAGCGGGGGACCGACCCCTGCCCAGCGTCCTGGAGGTGGGACCGGGAGTCCAGGGAGCCCTTGCGCTCGTCGCCGAGCAGGAACAGCTGTCCCTCGGGAACCTCGGCGGTGAACCGCTCGGCGGCCGGCCCCTCGATGTGCAGATACGGTTCGTCGACGGGCTTGCCGTTGATCGTCAGACGTCCGTCGCCGTCGCAGCAGACGATCTCGTCGCCCCCGACTCCGACCACCCGCTTGACCATGGGCATGTCGCCCCATTGCTTGTCGCGGAAGACGACCACGTCGCCGCGGCGGACCTCGTCGCCGGATATCCGCTCGGCGAGCACCCGGTCGCCCGCCTGCACTGTCGGGGACATGGAATCGGTCGGCACCGTGTACGGCTGGTAGACGAGTGCGCCCCAGACGAATCCGCCGAGGAAGAGCACACAGCCGACGGCCACGGCCATGCCGGACAAAGCGGCTCCGAGCCTGCCCCGGCCGTCGCCCTCACGTCGTGCACCGCTCATTCCAGCGCTCCTCACCTCGGAGATCCGGTCCCCCGGATGCGGGTCCCGGGACAGCTTCCGGGACGGCACACTACCCGGCGGTACGCCCGTCGGTCAGCCTCCTCCTGCGCCGCAGCACGATCGGCAAGGCACCGGCCAGGCCGAGCGCCGCGGGCACCGAGGAGAGTGCCGCGGCCACTCCCGGCTGGTCGAAGGCGCCCGGCACGGGAAGCGTGGACCAGCGGTTCAGCGGCCAGGCGACGACGACGGCTCGTCCGACCACCTTGTCGACGGGGACGAAGCCGCCGTTGACGTCCTCCATGTGGTACCGGGAGTCCTGCGAGTTCTGGCGGTTGTCGCCCATGACCCAGATCCGGTCCTTGGGCACGGTCAGCGGACCGAAGGAGGACCGCTCGTCGCACGGGGTGCTGCCCGGGGCGATGTACGGCTCGTTCAGCGCCTTGCCATTGACCTTCAGCGGGCCGTCCTTCTTGCACTCCACGGTGTCGCCCTCGACCGCGATCGTCCGTTTGATGAGGTCCTTCTCCTCGGCGGACGGCATGAGCCCGATGAAGCTGAGGACCTCCTGCAGCGCGTTCGGCTCCGGGGTGGGCTCGCCCTCCAGCCAGCCGCCGGGGTCGTGGAAGACGACGACCTCGCCGCGCTCGGGCTCCGAGCCGAACCAGGGGGTGAGCTTGTCCACGAGCACCCGGTCGCCGCGCTGCAGGGTGTTCATCATCGATTCGGACGGGATGGAGAAGGCCTGCACCAGGAACGTCTTGATCAGGAGCGCGAGCAGCAGCGCGATACCGATCAGGAGCGGCAGTTCCTTCCAGAAGGATCGCTGCTTCTTCTGTCCCGTACCGCCGTCTTCCGGCGCTT
Source organism: Streptomyces sp. ISL-10 (assembly GCF_018614575.1). Lineage (GTDB taxonomy): Bacteria > Actinomycetota > Actinomycetes > Streptomycetales > Streptomycetaceae > Streptomyces. The sequence goes on along the minus strand of NZ_JAGGOJ010000004.1, from coordinate 60,062 downwards.
GGTCGTCGTCCCCGCTCATCGGCACTTCCCCGTCCGTCACGTCCGAGGGCTGCTCGGGAGGTCGCCCCGGCCTCTCCTCTGGATCGTCGTGTCCGGACCGAGCGCCGACCGCCACGTCCCCCACATCCACTCCTCACTCCGCGCGAACCGCCTGCCCCGTACAAGGAACAGGCCCACCACTCCCATAACGAGCGGGAGTTCCGCAGGGGTCGGGAGCAGGACCATTCCGTTCAGATCCTTGGACGACACACTATTCGACTGCGGTGCCGCCGCACTCGCCCCGGCACGCCCGTTGGGCACGGATGCGTAGGTCTCCGGCTCCTCCAGTCTGCGCCAGTGGTCCAGCGGCCAGGCGATGAAGACGGCGCGGCCCACGACCCGGTCCTCCGCGACGGTGCCCTGCCCCTCCTCGTCGAGGTGGAACCGGGAGTCGGCGGAGTCGGAGCGGTGGTCGCCCATCACGAAGAGCCGCCCGGCTGGCACCTGCACATCGAACTTCATGGTCGACGGAACGTTTCCTGGGTGCAGATAGGGCTCGTTCAGCGCTACGCCGTTGACCGTGACGCGGCCGTTCGCGTCGCAGCACTTCACGGTGTCCCCGCCGACCGCCACGACCCTTTTGATCAGGTCGCGCTCGTCGTCCGACGGCAGCAGCCCGATGAAGGTCAGCATCTGCTTGACCTGCTTGACCACGACCGGATCGTCGGTCTGCGGTTTCTCCTGCTGCGGCAGCCAGCCGCCGGGGTCCTTGAAGACAACGACGTCACCGCGCTGCGGCTTCGAGCCGAACCATGGGGTGAGCTTGTCGACCAGGACCCGGTCCTGGATGCGGATCGTCTGCTCCATCGAGCCGGACGGGATGACGAAGGCCTGCACCAGGAACGTCTTCAGCACCAGGGCGATGACCAGCGCCACGGTGATCAGGAGGGGTATCTCCTTGACGGCCGAGCGGCGGCGTTTGCGCTTGACCTTCTGTGCCAGCCTGCGCCGCTCCGCCCGGCCCGGCAGGGGCCGGCCGCCGTCGGTCGGCCGCGTCCCGGTGGGCAGCCGGGTGTCGGCCCGGTGGCTCGCCCGTCGTCCGCGGTTACCCATGGGCACCGCCGGGCACCCGGCCGGGCTCCGGGACGCCGGCGAAGGCGTCGGTGGCCTCCAGGCCGGACCAGCGCCTCATGGGCCAGCCGATCCAGTCGGCCCGGCCGATCACCTTGTCCACGGGCACCATGCCGCCGCCGGGCTCCCCGAGATGGTCCCGGGAGTCACGTGAGGCGCTGCGGTGGTCACCCATGACCCAGAGCGCCCCCTCGGGGACGACGATGTCGAAGGCCACCTCCGAGGGCACGCCGTCGGGGTGCAGATATCTCTCGTCGACCGGTACACCGTTCACCTCGACCCTCCCCTCCGTGTCGCAGCAGACCACCCGGTCCCCGCCCGTGCCCACCACGCGTTTGACGAAATCCGTCTCGGCCGGCTCGGCGAGCCCGAGCACAGCGAGCCCCTCTCGTACTACGGAACTGACGGGGTTTTCCATCAGTTCCTCGGGGACGAAGGAGCCCCTGCCGTCGAAGACGACGACATCCCCCCGTGCGGGCCGCGAGCCGAACCGGTAGGCCAGCTTGTTCACCAGTACCCGGTCGCCGACCTGCAGGGCGGGCTCCATGGAGCTGCTCGGGATCTGGAAGGGCTGCACCACGAAGTGGCTGAGCAGCAGCACGAAGACGGTGCAGGCGACGCCTGTCAGGGCCGCGGCGCGCAGGGACATCGGGGAGCGGCCGCAACGACGCGCGGAGCGCGACCTCTCTTCCTGAGTCCCGTCGGCGGGATCGGAAGAGGGGTCGCGCTCCGTGTGCTGTGCTTCGGTGTCCATCGGTGGCAGAGCCTATCCGGCCGCCCTGTGACACCGGGCGCGCGTATGAGCCGGAGCTCAGTTGTCGCGCTTCTCCTTGATCTTGGCAGCCTTGCCGCGCAGCTCGCGCAGGTAGTAGAGCTTGGCGCGGCGGACGTCACCGCGGGTGACGAGCTCGATCTTCTCGAAGATCGGGCTGTGCACCGGGAAGGTGCGCTCGACGCCGACGGAGAAGGAGACCTTGCGGACCGTGAAGGTCTCGCTCACGCCCGCGCCCTGGCGGCGGATGACGACGCCCTTGAACTGCTGGATACGGGAGCGGTTGCCCTCGATGACGCGAACGTGGACGTTCACGGTGTCGCCGGGGCGGAAGGCCGGGACGTCGGTGCGCAGCGAAGCCGCGTTGACGCTGTCGAGCAGGTGAGCCATGGTGGTCTGCTTCCTCGCCGATGCCACAGGTCATCGACGGAATGTCGTGATGAGATGGGGTGCCTCCGCCGGGCGGGCGTCGTTCCCCCTGTGGCAGGGGCGCCGGCCGGACGTACAGCAGCGGCTCATTCTTCCATGGCCTCGGGCCTGCGCCAAAATCGGCCGCCGGGCTCGGGGGCCCAGCCGAGCAGGGAGAGGATCTCCTTGTCCTTCCTGTCGAAGGCCGCGGGGTCGCAACGCTCGATCAGATCGGGCCTGTTGAGGGCCGTGCGGCGGAGCGCCTCGTCCCGCCGCCACCGCGCGACCTTCCCGTGGTGGCCGCTGACGAGCACGTCCGGGATCGCGCGTCCGCGCCAGACAGGAGGCTTGGTGTAGACGGGCCCTTCCAGCAGATTGGCCATGGCGCCGGGCGCGAAGGAGTCGTCCCGGTGCGATTCCGCGTTGCCGAGGACTCCGGGCAGCAGCCTGGCCACGGCCTCCGTGATGACCAGGACGGCCGCTTCGCCGCCGGCCAGCACGTAGTCACCGATGGAGACCTCGTACACCGGCATACGGGTCGCGTACTCGTCGACGACCCGGCGGTCGATGCCCTCGTAGCGGGCGGGAGTGAAGACGAGCCAGGGCCGCTCGGCGAGCTCGACGGCGAGCTCCTGGGTGAAGGGGCGACCGCTGGGGGTGGGCACGACCAGGACGGGGCCGTGGGCGCCCGACTCGTAGCCGCCGGCGAGGATGTCGTCCAGGGCCTCTCCCCAGGGCTCGGTCTTCATGACCATGCCGGGGCCGCCGCCGTACGGGGTGTCGTCGACCGTGTTGTGGCGGTCGTAGGTCCACCGGCGCAGGTCATGCACATGGACGCCGAGCTGACCACGGGCGCGGGCCTTGCCGACGAGGGACACGTTCAGCGGTTCGAGGTACTCGGGGAAGATCGTGACGACGTCGAGCCGCATCAGGACTCGTCCTCCGGCGCTTCGCGACTGGAGGCGACCTCTGCCTCGCTGTCGTCGATCAGGCCGGGCGGCGGGTCGATGACGGCCTTCTGCTCACTCAGGTCGATCTCGGTGACGATCTCCTCGACGAACGGGATCATCACCTCGCTGCCGTCGGGCCGCTCGACGATGAAGAGGTCCTGCGAGGGCAGGTGGCTGATCTCGGTGATCCGCCCGATCTCCGTGCCGTCGGCGAGGACCACGTCCAGGTCCATCAGCTGGTGGTCGTAGTACTCGTCGGGGTCCTCGGGAAGCTCCTGAGGGTCCACCTCTGCGATGAGCAGCGTGTTGCGCAGCGCCTCGGCGGCGTTGCGGTCGCGTACGCCCTCGAAGCGCAGCAGCAGCCGGCTGCTGTGCACCCGGCCCGACTCGATCGTCAGCGGCCCCGCGGAGGCAGGGTCGGTGGCGAGCACCGCGCCGGGGCCGAGCCGCAGCTCCGGCTCGTCCGTGCGCACCTCGACGGTGACCTCGCCCTTGATGCCATGGGCGCGGCCGATCCGTCCCACTACCAGCTGCACGCTTGTCTCTCCTTCGATACGACGACGGGCCTGGGATACGACGACGGGCCGGGGCGGGCCCGAAAGCCCTCCCCGGCCCGAGCCGGTGCTGCGTGGATCCGGGCGCTCCCGGATCCGCTTTCACCTTCGATCAGCGGACCTGGTCCACATCGACGAGGTCGACGCGGATGCCACGGCCACCGATGGCGCCCACGACGGTACGCAGTGCGCGCGCGGTGCGGCCGTTGCGGCCGATCACCTTACCGAGGTCGTCGGGGTGGACCCGGACCTCCAGCACGCGGCCGCGGCGCAGGTTGCGCGAGGCGACCTGCACCTCGTCCGGGTTGTCGACGATGCCCTTCACGAGGTGCTCGAGAGCCTCCTCGAGCATGCTCAGGCCTCGGTCGACTCGGCGGGAGCGGCCTCGGCCTCGTCCGCCTTCTTGTCGGCCTTCTTCGCCTTCGGGGTGATGGCCTCACCCTTGGCGTCGTCGCCCTCGAGAGCCTTGGCGAAGGCGTCGAAGGAGGCGCGCTTGTCTTCCTTGGTCGCCGGGGCCAGCAGCGGCTTCTCCGGGGCCGGCAGGCCCTTGACCTTCTGCCAGTCGCCGGTGAGCTTCAGGATGGCCAGAACCGGCTCGGTCGGCTGGGCGCCGACGGACAGCCAGTACTGCGCACGCTCCGAGTCGACCTCGATGCGCGACGGGTTCTGCACCGGGTGGTACAGGCCGATCTCCTCGATGGCCCGGCCGTCACGGCGGGTACGGGAGTCGGCGACGACGATGCGGTAGTGAGGCGAACGGATCTTGCCCAGACGCTTCAGCTTGATCTTGACTGCCACGGGTGTGGTGTCTCCTGGTCTTGACGTGGTTGGGCACAACGGGATGCCACGTGGGGTTGCGGTACTCGGAGTGCCCGATGGACGCGTCAGCCGGAGGCGAGAGGGTTCCTGTGCGGCTGTCGAGTACAGCTAGCCATTGTGCCATACAGCCGGGGGCTGTTCTCACCCGCCGGCACACCGAGGCCTCTTTGCCGGCCGCCCTCACCGGCCGCCACCACCTGCCGTCCCCGTCGAAGGCAGCGGGAGGCGCAAGCCGGCAGGCGGGCCTGCCCGCTCACCTGCCCACCGTGCCCGCGGGCGCGGGCTCGGTGGTCGGGCTCCGGGGCGGTCAGCCGGCTGCTCCGACCGCTTCCGGGATACGGAACGGTTTCCCGCAGCCCCCGCAGACGATGGGCGCCTGGGCGAGGACCGACGGAACCACTCTCACATTGCGGCCGCATTCACAGACGGCCTTCACCCGCACCCCTCCGCCCGAGGAGCCGTGCCGGGCGGCCGGTCCGCGGAACGTGCGCTTGGTGTCGGAGGTCGTCGCTGCCGTGTGCGCCTTCAGGGCACGCTGCAGCCGCTCGATGGTGGGGCGGTAGCGCCGCTTGGCCTCGGGGTTGAGCGCAACCAGGGAGAAGCCGCTGCTCGGGTGCGGCTCATCCACGTGGTCAAGGCCCATCTCCTCAGCGATCGCGAGGAACCGGCGGTTGTGGTAACGGCCGGCGCGGGAGGTGTCGCGGACGCCTCGCGCCGCGGCGATGCCGTGGACTGCCTCGTGGAGCAGTCGCTCGAAGGAGAGCTCGGCGCCGCAGGCGGACGAGGACTCTCCGATCAGGGACTCGGGCGCGGCAAGATCCGGCAGTTCGGGGTGGTGCCGCTGAATGTCGGCCCACGCCTGTGCCAGCTCTGCGGCGAGAACAGGTGGTGTCGTGCTCACGTCGTGATAACGAGCCGGGAGCCCGCCGGGTTCCATTCCGGGGCATCCCAAATAATTTGCACGTACCCGTCAGTTGCCGTTGATGCATCCGGACGAGGGCGGGTGCGCTGATCTGCGGAGAAGTCTCACAGCTCACACCAAGGTGGTACGTAGCGCACGTGGCGGCCGTGCCACCAAAGGCGTACGCCCCCGGCGCTCGGGAGATCCTTCACGCCGGGGGCGTGCCACTGCCGGAACGGCGGCACGGTCAGTAGGCGCGGGCCACGATCGCGACAGTACCGGGCGCGTCGTCGGACTCGGGCACCGACCCGTCCTCCGCGACCAGGCAGCGTACGGACACTCCCTGCTCCGCGAGCGCGGCCTCGCCCTCCTGGCCCAGCGTGGCCCACGGGATGCGGGCCCAACCCCCCGCCGCTGCGGCCTCGGCGGCCTCCTCCAGCGTCGTCACCTCGCTGGTGCGGTCCTCGCGGCGCCTGCGGGACTGCTCCAGCAGGAGTGCCTGGTCGTCGTCGAGGACCTTCGGCAGGAGAGCGGGGAGCGACTCGATCCGCACCGGCTCCTTCCCCCCGGGGATACGGCGGGCCAGCATCGCGTTGTCCGCCTCAAGGTCCCGCGGGCCGATCTCGATCCGTACGGGCACGCCCTTGAGCTCCCAGTCCACCGCCCGGCGGCCGAAGGGCGTGTCCACCCGGTCGTCGACATGCACCCGCAGGCCGGCCGCCGTGAGCGTCTCGCCGATCTCGCGGACCTTGGCGACCGCCTCGTCGCCCTTGATCGCCATGACGACGACCTGGACCGCCGCGAGGCTCGGTGGCACGCGCAGCCCGTTGTCGTCACCGTGCGACATGATCAGCCCGCCGACCATCCGGGTCGAGGTGCCCCAGGAGGTCTGCCAGACCAGCTCCTGGTGGCCCTCCCTGGAGAGGTAGCGGGTGTTGAAGGCGGTGGCGAAGTTGGTGCCGAGCTCATGGCTCGTGCCCATCTGCAGCGCCTTGCCGTCTCCCATCATCCCTTCCAGGGTCAGGGTGTTGATCGCCCCGGCGAACCGCTCCCTGGGCGTCTTGCGGCCGAGCACGACGTCGATGCCGAGCACCTTGACCATGAAGTCCGCGTAGACCTCCCGGTGGATGTACGCGGCGTAGTCGCGGGCGTCCTCGTAGGTGGCGTGTGCGGTGTGGCCCTCCTGCCAGAGGAACTCCGTGGTGCGCAGGAACACCCGCGGCCGCATCTCCCAACGGACGACATTGGCCCACTGGTTGATCAGCAGCGGCAGGTCCCGGTAGCTCTGGACCCACTTGGAGAAGTAGTCGTTGATGATCGTCTCGGACGTCGGCCGCACCACGACGGGCTCTTCGAGCTCCTTGCCGCCGCCGTGGGTCACCACCGCGAGCTCGGGGGCGAAGCCCTCGACGTGCTCAGCTTCGCGAGTCAGGTAAGACTGGGGGATGAAGAGCGGAAAGTAGGCGTTCTGAGCGCCCGCGTTCTTGATACGGGCGTCCATCTCCTGCTGCATCCGCTCCCACAGGCCGTAGCCGTACGGCCGGATGACCATGGTGCCGCGCACTGGGCCGTTGTCCGCCAGTTCGGCCTTGTTGATCAGGTCCTGGTACCAGCGTGGGAAGTCCTCCGCCTGGGGCGTCAGGACAGGTGTCTTGGCCATGGCGCGCATGGTACGGCGGACGGGACCTGAGCGGGAATCGGCCAGGCCGGCCGGGGCGCACACCTCGGGCGCACAAGCAGTGCCGCACAACCCCTGGACGTGGGGGCGCACGCGCAGTTCCCTGACATACGGGGGGCGCGCGGCGAACGCACACGGGGGCTGTCCTTCAGGGCACAACCGACTCTCTCGGCGGAATGGGGCGTACAGATGACATCCACGCTCGTCCAGCACCGACCCCACGCGGCGTCGGCGACCTCTGCTCAGGCGTGCGAACGGGCCCGTGACTGGGCCGAGATCCAGGAACGGATGCTGGTCCCGCTGTACGAAGCCGTGTACGAGCGCCTGGAGGTCGGCGCGGGCTCGAGGGTGCTGGGCCTCGGCTGCGGATCGGGCCTGGCGCTGCTGATCGCCGCTGCGCGGGGCGCCGCGGTGAGCGGGACCGACACGGACCGCGAGCGGCTGGCCCTCGCGCGGGAGCGGATGGGTGTCCCCGGCTCCGCCGTGTCGGGTGCGCGCCTGTACGACGGCGAGGCCGGCGCGGCTGCGGATCCCGGGCGGCCCGCGTACAACCTGATCACGGTCTTCCAGCCGATCGGCTGCCGCGCCGGCGACGCGGACGGCCTCGGCCCGGCCCTGCGGGGCGCCGTCGGGCTCGCGGAGCGCGGCAGCGCCGTGGTGCTCACCGGCTGGGGCCCGCCGGAGCGGTGCGCCACCTCCGGGGTGCTCCGCGTGGCGGAGGGACATGCTGGGCGGACTCGGGCCGAGGGCGGACGCTGGCGGCCGGCCCTGCGTGACGACCTGGAGGACGTCGCCGCGCGCGCTGGGCTGCGGCCGGACGGATCGGGGCGGGTGGCGTGCCCCTTCGGCTACGCGGACGTGGACAGCGCTATACGCGGCCTGCTGTCGACGCGCCTGTACGACATGGCGGTGGCGGAGAGCGACCAGGCCCAGGTGGCGAAGGAGATCGGCGAGGCGCTGCACCCGCATGTGCGGCCCGACGGGACGGTCTGGATGCCGAACGTCTTCCGCTATCTGATCGCCCGCACACCCTGACCCCGGACGCCCCGCGTACGCGAAAGGGGCCCGCGACCGTTGGAAACGGCCATCCGGTCGCGGGCCCCTTCGCGTGACCAGGGCGTCAGCCCATGAACTTCTTGAACTCGTCCGGCAGTTCGAAGTCCTCGCCCGGCTGCCCGGCGGGCAGACCGAACGCGCCGCCCTGCTGGGCCTGCTCGCGGCGGGCCGCGGCCGCTGCCTCCTCGGCCTTGCGCTTCATCGGGTTGCCGCTCTTGCGCTTGCCCTTGGCCTGCTTCTGCTGCTTCTTCTGCCGGCCGGGACCGCCGCCCATGCCCGGGATGCCGGGCATGCCGGGCATCCCGCCGCCCTGGGCCATGCGCGACATCATCTTGCGGGCCTCGAAGAAGCGCTCGACCAGCGACTTGACCGCGCTGACCTCGACACCCGAGCCCTTGGCGATACGGGCGCGGCGCGAACCGTTGATGATCGTCGGGTCGTGGCGCTCGCCCGGGGTCATCGACTTGATGATCGCGGCCGTGCGGTCCACGTCGCGCTCGTCGATGTTGTTGATCTGATCCTTCATCTGCGCCATGCCGGGCAGCATGCCGAGCAGCTTGGAGATGGAGCCCATCTTGCGGACCTGCTCCATCTGGGCCAGGAAGTCGTCGAGAGTGAACTCCTTGCCCTTGCTGCTCGCCAGCTTGGAGGCCATCTTGGCGGCCTCTTCCTGGCTGAAGGTCTGCTCGGCCTTCTCGATCAGCGAGAGCATGTCGCCCATGCCGAGGATGCGGGACGCCATGCGGTCCGGGTGGAACGCGTCGAAGTCGTCCAGCTTCTCGCCGTTGGAGGCGAACATGATCTGCTTGCCGGTGACCTGCGCGATGGAGAGCGCGGCACCGCCTCGGGCGTCACCGTCCAGCTTGGACAGCACCACACCGTCGAAGCCGACGCCGTCGCGGAACGCCTCCGCTGTGTTGACGGCGTCCTGACCGATCATCGCGTCGACGACGAAGAGGATCTCGTCGGGACTGACGGCGTCGCGGATGTCCGCGGCCTGCTGCATCAGCTCCTCGTCGATACCGAGACGGCCGGCGGTGTCGACGATGACGATGTCGTACTGCTTGGTGCGCGCGTGCTCGATCGAGTCCTTGGCGACCTGGACCGGGTCGCCGGTCCCGTTGCCCGGCTGCGGCGCGTAGACGCCGACACCGGCGCGCTCGGCGACGACCGCGAGCTGGTTGACGGCGTTGGGGCGCTGGAGGTCGCAGGCGACGAGGAGCGGGGAGTGCCCCTGCCCCTTGAGCCAGAGACCGAGCTTTCCGGCCAGGGTGGTCTTACCGGCACCCTGCAGACCCGCGAGCATGATCACGGTCGGGGAGGTCTTGGCGAACCGCAGGCGGCGGGTCTCGCCGCCGAGGATGCCGATGAGCTCCTCGTTGACGATCTTGATGACCTGTTGGGCGGGGTTCAGCGCCTGGGAGACCTCGGTGCCGGTCGCGCGCTCCTTGACCTGCTTGATGAAGGAACGGACCACGGGGAGCGCGACATCCGCCTCGAGCAGCGCGATACGGATCTCACGTGCCGTGGCGTCGATGTCGGCCTCGCTGAGGCGGCCCTTGCCCCGGAGGTTCTTGAATGTCGCTGCAAGGCGGTCGGAGAGGGTATCGAACACGGCGGTCGCGGGTCCTCAAAGGTCGGAAGCGGGCGGTCGGTCGCCCACCAGGGTATCCGGCCGGGCAAGTACGCAGCAGACACGGGCATCGCCCGGCCGCCAACCCTCTAGGCGCGCAACGCGCTCTCCAGGGCCTGAGCCACCTGGGCGGCCTCGGACGGGGGCAGCGGAAGACCCTTCGGATCGGTGACGTAGAAGGCGTCCACCGCGTTCGCACCCAGCGTCGAGACGTGGGCACTGCGCACCCGTACCGCCGCGGTCTCCAGGGCGCGGCCGATGCGGTGCAGCAGTCCCGGGGCGTCCTGGGCGCGGACCTCGATGACCGTCGCACGACGTGAACCGGCCGGTGCGAGCGTGACCCGCGGCGGCGGTGCCGTGACGCCGCGCCGCCGGGGGTACGCGGCCTCGCGTTCGGCCAAGCGGCTTCGGATGTCCAGGGAGCCGTCCAGAGCGCGGACGAGATCGGCACGCAGCCGGGTGGCCTGCGGGAGCGAACCGTACTCGGCGGCCACGCGCCAGTCGAGAACGAGGACCGAGCCGTCGCCCAGTTCGGTCGGCAGCTCGATGGCGCGCAGGTCGGCCGCGCGGACGGTGAGCCGGTGCAGCGCGAGGACGCCGGCGACAGCGGGCAGGACGCCGGGCTGGTCGGGCAGGGCGATGAGCAGCTCCACGCCGACCGGTTCCGTCCCGCCCTCCTCCTGCGGTGTCGTTGCCTGGGCGTGCAGAGCGAGGACGGGCTCCCTGGTGCGCAGGGCCTCGACGGCGAGGCGTTCCTGTTCGGCGGTGGGTGCGGCGTCGTCCGGCTCGGGTGGGGGGTCGCCGGCGAGTACGGCGGTGACGCGGCGCACGAGGTCCGCGACCAGAGAGCCGCGCCAGGAGGACCAGGCCGCCGGCCCGGTCGCGAGGGCGTCGGCCTCGGTGAGGGCGTGCAGCAGCTCCAGGGTGCCGGCGGAGCCGACGAGGGAGGCGACGGAGGCGACGGTGGCCGGATCGTCCAGGTCGCGCCGGGTCGCGGTCTCGACGAGCAGCAGATGGTGGCGTACGAGGGTGGCGACGACCTCCACGTCTGCGCGGTCGAAGCCGATCCTGGCGGCGACGTCGCGGGCGATGGTCTCGCCGGCCACGGAGTGGTCGCCCGGCCAGCCCTTGCCGATGTCGTGGAGGAGTGCGGCGGCCAGGAGCAGGTCGGGACGGCCGACGCGGCGGGTCAGCGCGGACGCCTTGACCGCGGTCTCGACGAGATGGCGGTCGACGGTCCAGGTGTGCACGGCGTTGCGCTGCGGCCGGCAGCGCACCCGTTCCCAGTCGGGGATGAGCCTGGTGATCAGCCCTTCGGCCTCCAGTGCCTCCCAGACGGGGACGGTCGACTCCCCCGCGCCCAGCAGGGTGACGAGCTCCTCGCGGGCTTCCGCGGGCCAGGGCACCGGCAGCGGGCCCGCCGCCTGGGCTAGGCGTCGCACGGCGTGCCGGGAGACAGGCAGCCCCGACTGGGCGGCCGCGGCAGCGGCGCGCAGTGTCAGGACCGGGTCGCGGTCGGGCCGTGCGGTGCGGGCGAGCACGACCTCGCCGTCCTGCACGACGACGCCCTCGGCGAGCGGGGTGCGCTCGGGCTGGACGCTGCGCCCGCCGCTCAGCATCGCGCGCAGCCGGGGCCGTACGGCGCGGGACCTGAGCACGCGGCCCACCTCGCGCCAGGTGACGTCGGTGGCGTACGAGACGGTCCGGGCAGCCTCGTACACCTGGCGCAGCAGGGCGTCGGCGTCGAGCAGGCCCAGCTCGGCGGCGACCTGGTCCTGTTCCTGGAGGGCGAGGCGGTCGGTGGCGCGTCCGGTGGTCCGGTGGAGGGCGTCGCGGACGTCGAGCAGGGTGCGGCGGGCCTCTGCGAGGCCCTCGCGGGGTGCGTCGGCGAGCCAGGACGCGGCGACGGCGCGCAGCGCGGTGACGTCCCGCAGGCCGCCGCGCGCCTCTTTGAGGTCGGGTTCGAGGAGGTACTGAAGCTCGCCTTGGCGGGCGGCCCGTTCTCGGCACAGCTCGTCGAGTTCGGGCAGGCGCCTCGGCGCCTGGTTGCGCCAGTCCGCGAGGACGGCGGTGCGCAGGGAGGCCACGAGCCCCAGGTCGCCGGCCACGGCCCGTGCGTCGAGCAGGCCGAGTTGCACCTTCAGATCCTCGCCGGCGGTCCTGCGGGCCTCGGCGGGGGTGCGTACGGAGTGGTCCAGGGCGAGGCCCAGGTCCCAGATCGGGTACCAGATACGGTCCGCGACCGTGGCGACGGCCGCCGGGTCCGCGTTGCCGTCGTGCAGGAGCAGCAGGTCGAGATCGCTGCGCGGCGAGAGCTCGCCGCGGCCGTAGCCGCCGACGGCGACGAGTGCGGCGCCCCGCACCCCTGTCTCCAGGGCCGCGGTGGCGAAGAGGGCGGCCAGCCAGTCGTCCGTCAGCTTGGCGAGGGCCGCACGGCGCGGCGGCCCGGACCGCGCCTTCTCGTCGAGAAGGCGCAGCCGGGCCGCCGCATAGCCGCTGGGTCCCGAGTCTTCCGATTCACCGATCACGTCGAGGCTCACCCAGCAGCTCCTGTTTCGTCGTGGGGTCAGAGGGCGTCGGGGCCGCGCTCGCCCGTGCGGACCCGCACCGCGGTGTCGACCGGGACGCTCCAGACCTTGCCGTCACCGATCTTGCCGGTACGGGCGGCCTTGACGATCACATCCACGAGCTGTTCGGCGTCGTCGTCCTCGACCAGCACCTCGATGCGGATCTTGGGGACGAGGTCGACGGTGTACTCGGCGCCCCGGTAGACCTCGGTGTGGCCGCGCTGCCGGCCGTAGCCGCTGGCCTCCGTGACCGTGAGCCCCTGGACGCCGAAGGCCTGCAGGGCCTCCTTGATCTCGTCCAGCCGGTGCGGCTTCACGACTGCGGTGATGAGCTTCATGCGTCCACCTTCTTGTTCTCGGCTGCGGCTGCGACGGTGTCCGCGGGTGCGGGCGCGGCCTTGCGGGAGCCGGTACCCCCGCCCGCGCCGCTGAAGTCGTACGCGGTCTCGGCGTGCTCGACCTGGTCGATGCCGGAGACCTCGTCGTCCTCGTCGACCCTCATGCCGATCGTCTTGTCGAGGATGAAGGCGAGGACCGCGGAGACCACCAGAGAGTAGGCGAGGACCGCGAAGACACCGATGGCCTGCTTGCCCAGCTGGTCGAGTCCTCCGCCGTAGAAGAGGCCCTTGACGTCGGACTGGACACCGCCGGTGGCGAAGAGGCCGACGAGCAGGGAGCCGATGACACCGCCGACGAGGTGGACGCCGACGACGTCGAGGGAGTCGTCGTAGCCGAACCTGAACTTGAGACCGACGGCCATGGCGCACAGCAGACCGGCGATGGCACCGACCGCGATCGCGCCGAGCGGGGAGACGGCGCCGCCGGACGGGGTGATGGCGACCAGGCCGGCGACCGCGCCGGACGCGGCGCCGAGGGTGGTGAAGGCGCCGTGGCGGATCTTCTCGTAGATGAGCCAGGCGAGCATCGCGGCGGCGGTGGCGACCTGGGTGTTGACGAACATCACCGCGCCGACGCCGTCGTCGTTGCCGAGCCAGGAGCCCGCGTTGAAGCCGAACCACCCGAACCACAGGAGCCCGGCGCCGAGCATCACCAGCGGCAGGCTGTGCGGGCGCATCGGGTCCTTCTTGAATCCGACGCGCTTGCCGATGACCAGGATGACGCCGAGGGCAGCCGCACCGGCGTTGATGTGCACGGCCGTGCCGCCGGCGAAGTCGATGACACCCATCTCGAAGAGCCAGCCACCGGCGCCCCACACCCAGTGCGCGACCGGGAAGTACACCACGGTGGCCCACAGGGTGATGAACAGCGCCCACGCGGTGAACTTCACGCGGTCGGCGAGCGCACCGCTGATCAGGGCGGGTGTGATGATCGCGAACATCAGCTGGAAGACGGCGAAGACGTACACGGGGATCGTGTAGCCGTCCCACAGCTCGGTGATCCCGATTCCACTGAGGCCGACATAGTCGGAGCTCCAGCCGATGACGGAACCGGAGTCGGTGCCGAAGGCGAGGCTGAAGCCGTACAGCACCCAGAGGATGGTGACGATCCCGAGGCTGATGAAACTCATCATCAGCATGTTCAGGGTGCTCTTGACACGGACCATGCCTCCGTAGAAGAAGGCGAGACCAGGCGTCATGAGCATCACCAGGGCGGAACAGATGAGCATGAACCCTGTGTTGGCGGCAGACAGCTCGGGAGCGTCTGCGGCAAGGGTCGAGATGCCTGGGGGCATCGGCGTCTCCTCGTCGTCGTGCGGCCGCGTGCGGGCGGAGCCAGTGCGGTAAAGGCGGGCCGGTTATGCGCCATGAGGTTGGCGCAGCGCGGTTTCCACAAATGCCGCTCGATGTTTCGCGGCCGTGACGAAGAGGTCCGGGATGTTACGTCGCCATGAACGGGCTGATCGCCGCCGGGGCCGGTCGTATCATCTCGGCCAGCACAGGACCGGCCGCGACACTCACCCGAAGACCTGGCACAGGGGGAGCCGAGTCGGACAGTTCGGGGTGAGGGCCGCGGCCGGGGTACGAGGGCCGCAGGTCAGACCGCTTCGGCGGTCTCGGGCAGCTGGGCGGTGAGGCGGTCCGTGAAAAGGGCGACCTCGGGGACGTCGCCGTAGTCCCTGGCCGCCGTGTCGACGGTCTTGCGCAGCCGGGTGTTGACCCGCTCGGAGCGGACCTTCCTGGCGACGACGAGGGCCTGGTCGGCGAAGGCGGTGGCCTGCTCCGGCTCCTTCTTCAGCAGGTGCACGGTGGCCATGCCGATGAGGTTGAGTGCGTACGACCGCTGATGCTCGGTGTCCCGCGCGAAGAGCTCGACGGCCCGCTGCATGACCGGCTCGCTGAGCGAGGCGTAGGTCGGGCTGCGGCCCGCGACGTAGGCGAGGTCGCGGTAGGAGTGGGCGTTCTCGCCGTTGAGCTCGGCCTCGGTGAAGAAGCGGATCCAGTCCGGCTCCGGCTCGTCGTCGAGGCCGACGTCGGCGAAGGTGTCCTCGGCCATGCGCACGGCCCGCTTGCACTTGCTGGGCTGGCCCATGCCGGCGTAGGCGCGGGCCTCCATCGCATACAGCATGGCCTGGGTGCGGGAGGTGGCGCAGTCGCGGCTGCCGTACTGCGCGAGGTGGATGAGCTCCAGGGCGTCGTCGGGCCGGCCGAGGTGGATCATCTGGCGGCTCATCGAGGACAGGATGTACGAGCCGAGCGGCTTGTCGCCGGCCTCCTTTGAGGCGTGCAGGGCGAGGACGAAGTACTTCTGGGCGGTGGGCTGCAGTCCGACGTCGTAGCTCATCCAGCCGGCGAGCTCGGCGAGCTCGGCGGCGACCTTGAACAGCCGGCGCTCGGTGGCGGCGGGCTGGGGCTCCTGGAGCAGGTCGGTGACCTCGTGGAGCTGGCCGACGACCGCCTTGCGCCGCAGTCCGCCGCCGCACTGGGCGTCCCACTGGCGGAACATCGCGGTGGTGGACTCCAGCAGGTCGAGCTCGGGGCCGGACAGCCGGGCGTGCCTGCGCAGCGGGGTGGGCGGCTCCTGCCGTGCCGCTCCCTCCCCGGGGGTGGGCACGAGCCAGCGCTGCATCGGTTCGACGAGGGCGGGACCGGCTGCGAGGGCGAGCGAGGTGCCGAGGAAGCCTCGGCGGGCCAGCATCAGGTCGCTGCGGGAGAACTCGCTCAGCAGGGCGACGGTCTGTTCACCCGCCCAGGGCAGGTCGACACCGGAAACGGAGGGTGCCTGGTGAGCGGTGCGCAGTCCCAGGTCCTCGATGGCGACGACGCTGCCGAAGCGCTCGGAGAACAGCTCGGACAGGATGCGCGGGATCGGCTCGCGGGGCTGCTCGCCGTCCAGCCAGCGGCGCACCCGGGAGGTGTCCGTGCTGATGTGGTGTGCGCCCATCTGGCGCGCCCTGCGGTTCACCTGGCGCGCGAGCTCGCCCTTCGACCAGCCGCTGCGCACGAACCATGAGCTCAGCTGTTCGTTCGGGCGCTTGCCGGTGCTCGTACCGTCTGCGCCGCTGCCGCTCACTGGATTGCCCCCATCCGCCGGTGCCGTCTCACCCGAACCCCACCAGGATGCCGTGGGTCACGGCTGCCGGCGGTCCGCTTGCACACGGTCGCCCGGGAAGCCGCATTGCCCCTGGCATACCCACGCCCGTGCGCTGCAATTGCAGGTTCGTGCACTGAAAGTAATCCCACGATCACGTGTCAGCGGGTGGGATTGCAGAAAACGCCACCATTCGCCACCCCTCCGAGTGAAGCCACCTGCGGTCAGGCGCGATTCACTTGACACAGCACGATTCGGGGTGGCGCAGTGTCGCACGGGCAGGCGCGTGTCGCATGCCGCACTCCCCCGGACGCCATCACGCGCACGACGCCGACGGACGGCGACGGAGCGTCACCGAAGGGCTTCCGGTCGTAACCACCGGCGCGCTCGACCCGTTGGAGGGGGCATGGGCTTCACGATCGGCGGTACCCGGGGGATCAGTCAGATCCGGCCCGGCTCCCGGCGCCGCGGGCGCACGACGGAGGCCACCGCGGTGGCCGAGTACACCGGACTGTGGGGCTGGTCCGTGATTCCAGGAGCACGCGCCGCCGCCGGCCGCTGCTCCTGCGGCGACACGGGATGCGCCGCACCGGGCGCCCACCCCCTGGACTTCGCGCTGGAGGTCCCGCCCGGGGCCACCCTCGACGAGACCGCCAAAGCCTGGTCGGAGGTGCCGGGCGCCGCTCTGATGCTGCCTGTGGGCCGCACCTTCGACGTCCTCGACGTGGGCGCGCCGGCGGGCCGCCGGGCGCTGGTGCGCATGGAGCGCATGGGCCTGCGGCTCGGCCCTGTGTCGCAGACGCCGGAGGGCCGCTGCCAGTTCTTCGTCGCGCCGGGCGCAGCCGCCGGACTGCCGCGGCTGCTCTACCGGATGGGCTGGGACGACGCCGATCTGGACCTGCGCTGCCTGGGACCCGGCGACCACATCACCGCCCCGCCGTCCGACCGCGGCGGCCTCGGCCCGGTGCGGTGGCTGCGCGCTCCGTCCCTGGACACGGCGGCGGCACCGCCCGAGGCCCGGCTGCTGCTCGGCACACTGGCGTACATCTGCCACCGCAGCCGCTGAATTCCCGCCCGGCGCAGCCGGTGAGTTCTTGCCCGGCACACGCACAGGGGCCCGGCCGCTCACGACGCGGCCGGGCCCCTGCGACTGCCGGGATCAGTCCCCGATGAGTGCGTCGACGAAGGCCTCCGGCTCGAACGGGGCCAGGTCGTCCGCCCCCTCGCCCAGGCCGACGAGCTTCACCGGTACGCCCAGCTCCCGCTGGACCGCGACGACGATGCCGCCCTTGGCCGTGCCGTCCAGCTTGGTGAGCACGATGCCGGTGATGTCCACGACCTCCGCGAAGACGCGCGCCTGCACCAGTCCGTTCTGACCGGTCGTGGCGTCCAGCACCAGCAGGATCTCGTCCAGCGGAGCGTGCTTCTCCACGACGCGCTTGACCTTGCCGAGCTCGTCCATCAGGCCGGTCTTCGTGTGCAGCCTGCCCGCGGTGTCGATGAGCACGACGTCCGCGCCCTCGGCGATGCCCTCCTTGACCGCGTCGAACGCGATCGAGGCCGGGTCGCCGGCCTCGGGGCCGCGGATGGTGCGGGCGCCGACGCGCTCGCCCCAGGTCTGGAGCTGATCGGCGGCGGCGGCACGGAAGGTGTCGGCGGCACCGAGGACCACGGAGCGGCCGTCGGCCACGAGCACGCGGGCGAGTTTGCCGGTGGTGGTGGTCTTTCCTGTGCCGTTGACGCCGACGACCATGACGATGCCGGGGCTGTCGAGACCGCTCTCGGTCTTGACCACGCGGTCCATGTCGGTGCCGACCAGCGTGAGCAGCTCCTCGCGGAGGAGTTTGCGCAGTTCCTCGGGCGTACGGGTGCCCAGCACCTTCACGCGCTCGCGCAGGCGCTCGACGAGCTCCTGCGTCGGGGCGACGCCGACGTCCGCCGTCAGGAGGGTGTCCTCGATCTCCTCCCAGGTGTCCTCGTCGAGGTGCTCGCGCGACAGCAGCGTGAGCAGCCCCTTGCCGAGGGTGTTCTGGGAGCGGGCGAGGCGTGCGCGCAGCCGGACGAGCCGCCCGGCGGTCGGCTCGGGGATCTCGATCTCGGGCGCGACCGGCTCGGCGACGACCGGGTCCTCGACGGCGACCGGCGTCCCGACGGCCTCTTCGGCCGTCGGAAGGTCGACCTCCTCGATGGTGCGGCGGGCTTCGTCCCGCGGTGCCTCCGCCTCGTCGCCGACGTGCGGTTCGGCGGGCGGAGCAGTGATGGTCGGCGTGCTCGACGGTGCCGGGGGCGGCAGCTTCTTCTTGCGGCTGCTGACCACGAGCCCGCTGATCACGCCGATGGCGACCAGGGCGATGACTACAGCAAGGATGACGAATTCCATAACGCGTCCAGTATGCGCGACCGCCACGCTCCCGGTTCGCTCCGCTGCGCCGTGGGTCGCCGTGGCGGGCGGGTCGGCCATCCGGCCCCCGGGTTCGCGCCGTGGACGGCCCCCAATCCACTCGGGGCCGAGGCGGGGGCGGCTCGGGATCCGCTCGGCATCGAGGCGGGAACGGCCAGAGTTTCGCGGTGGGGACGGCCCGGGATCCGCGGCGGGGGCCGGTCCGCCCCCTGTTCACCTGACGCCGCGTCAGCTACCGTCCCCTTCGCCATGCCCACATCCGGCGGAGGGGACGACCCATGGCCTTCACGGTGGCCCGGTTCAACCTGGTGGAGCCCGACGCGACACCCGACACGCTCGCCGCCCGCTACCGCGCGGCCCTGGAGATGGCCGCGTACGCCGACGACCGCGGCATCGACACCATCCAGACCGAGGAGCACCACGGGGCCGCGAACAACTGGCTGCCCTCGCCCTTCGTCCTCGCCGGCGCGATCCTCGGCACCACCCGCCGTATCGCCGTCACCGTCTCCGCCGCCATCGGGCCGCTGCACGATCCGCTGCGCCTGGCCGAGGACATCGCCGTGCTCGACCTGCTCGGCAGGGGCCGGCTCGTCACGGTCGCCGGAATCGGCTACCGGCCGGAGGAGTACGAGCGGGCGGGGGTGGACTGGGACAGGCGCGGCGCGCTCCAGGACGAGCTGCTCGAGACGCTGCTCGCCGCGTGGACCGGTGAGGAGTTCGCGTACCGCGGACGCACGGTGCGCGTCACGCCCCGTCCGTACACGCAGCCGCATCCGCTGCTGCTGGTCGGCGGTTCGTCACGGGCCGCCGCCCGCCGGGCGGCGCGCCTGGGCCTGCCGTTCTTCCCGAGCGCGCATCTGCCGGAGCTGGAGGCGTACTACCACCAGCGGCGGGTCGAGCACGGCACCGAGGGCTTCTGCATGATGCCCGCCAGGAGCACGCCGCTGCTGCACATCGCCGAGGACCCGGACCGGGCGTGGGCGCTGTACGGGGAGCACTTCCTGCACGAGGCGCGCACATACGCGTCCTGGCAGTCCAAGGACATCCGCTCCGCGGTGCGCTCCACCGCGGACACGGTGGAGGGGCTTCGGCAGGAGGGCGTCTACCGGATCGTCACCCCGGAGCAGTGTGTGGGCCTGGACGCGGACAGCCTGGTGCTGCATCCGCTGTGCGGCGGGCTGCCGGTGGACGAGGGCTGGCGGAGCCTGCAGCTGATGTGCGAAGACGTACTGCCCCGGCTCACGCGCTGAGCCGGGGCAGTTTCCGTGGTGAGGAGAGGGGCAGCGGGGATTAGCCCATCTCCTCCAACGCCTTGCCCTTCGTCTCCCTGACGTACCTGAGCACGAACGGGATCGAGAGCACGGCGAAGACCGTGTAGATGATGTAGGTGCCGGAGAGGTTCCAGTCGGCGAGGCTCGGGAAGCTCGCGGTGATGGCCCAGTTGGCGATCCACTGGGCCGAGGCGGCGACGCCGAGTGCGGCGGCGCGGATCCTGTTCGGGAACATCTCGCCGAGGAAGACCCACACCACGACGCCCCAGGACAGGGCGAAGAAGAGCACGAAGACGTGGGCGGCGATCAGGGCGACGACGCCCTGGGTCTCCGGGAGCTTGCCGCCCACGAGGTCGGCGGAGAAGGCCCATGCCTCGAAGGCGAGCGCGATCGCCATACCGGCGGAGCCGATGAGTGCGAGCGGCCGGCGGCCGATCCGGTCGACCAGGACCATCGCGATCACGGTGCCGACGATGTTGATGATCGACGTGGTGAACGAGTAGAAGAACGAGCTGGACGGGTCGACGCCCACCGACTGCCACAGCGTCGCGGAGTAGTAGAAGGCGACGTTGATGCCGACGAGCTGCTGGAAGACCGAGAGCCCGATGCCGATCCAGACGATGGGCAGGAAGCCGAAGCGGCTGCCGAGCAGGTCCTTGAAGGTCGACTTGTGCTCGCGGCGCATCGCGAGGTCGATCTCCTCGACCCGGGCGTCGAGGTCGACGTTCTTGCCCTCCACCTCGGCGAGGACCGCCCTGGCCCTGTCGGTCCTGCCGACGGAGATCAAAAAGCGCGGCGACTCGGGGATCACGAAGGAGAGCAGGCCGTAGAGCACGGCCGGGACGACCATGACGCCGAGCATCCACTGCCAGGCCTCGAGCCCGCCGATCTCACCGCGCTGCTCACCGTCGGCGAGCTGCAGGATGCCGTAGTTGACCAGCTGGGAGACGGCGATGCCGATGACGATCGCGGCCTGCTGGAAGGAGGCGAGCCTGCCGCGGTACGCGGGCGGGGAGACCTCCGCGATGTAGGCGGGACCGATGACGGACGCCATACCGATGGCGAAGCCGCCGACGACGCGCCACAGGGCGAGGTCCCACAGGGTGAACGGGACGGCGGAGCCGACGGCGCTGACGGTGAAGAGCGTGGCCGCGATCTGCATGCAGCGGATGCGGCCGATGCGGTCGGCGATACGGCCCGCGGTCGCGGCGCCGATGGCACAGCCGATCAGGGCGACGGCGATGACCTGGGCGAGCGTCCCCGAGCCGATGTCGTAGCGGTCCCGGATTGCCTCGACGGCGC
Source organism: Streptomyces sp. ISL-10 (assembly GCF_018614575.1). Lineage (GTDB taxonomy): Bacteria > Actinomycetota > Actinomycetes > Streptomycetales > Streptomycetaceae > Streptomyces. The sequence goes on along the minus strand of NZ_JAGGOJ010000004.1, from coordinate 39,151 downwards.
CGTTGATGACGGAGCTGTCGTAGCCGAAGAGGAAACCGCCCATCGCGGCGGCCGCCGCGATGAAGACGACATGCCCGAGGTGTTCGGGGTGGGCCTCGCGGGCACCCGATGCCGGCGGGGGCTGCGCTGTGCTGGTCACGTGTACTCCTGGGGCCGTCCGGCGGGCGTCGCCGGGCGTGGGGGGCGAGCCCTTCAAGTGGCGCACAGGTTCTGCGCGCCCACCACTTGAAGGTAAAAGCAACGTTGCAGAGACTATTCCTTCAAGTTTCGAAGTCAAGAGGAGAGGTTGCACCGATCCGGGACCAGGGAAGTTGTCTTGAGTTCAAGTTTTGAAGGTTTTGTAACGGCTAGGCGCTCGTACGACGCATGCCCTCCCGGCACGGCCCGTCAGCGCAGCCGCTGACTGATGACCTTGGAGACGCCGTCGCCCTGCATGGAGACGCCGTACAGCGCGTCCGCGACCTCCATGGTCCGCTTCTGGTGCGTGATGACGATCAGCTGGGAGCTCTCCTGGAGCTCCTGCATGATGCGGATCAGCCGCTGCAGATTGGTGTCGTCGAGCGCGGCCTCGACCTCGTCCATGACGTAGAACGGGCTCGGCCGGGCCTTGAAGATCGACACCAGCATCGCCACGGCCGTCAGTGACCGCTCACCGCCGGACAGCAGGGACAGCCGCTTGACCTTCTTGCCGGGCGGGCGGGCCTCGACGTCCACGCCGGTGGTGAGCATGTTGTCGGGATCGGTCAGCACGAGCCGTCCCTCGCCGCCGGGGAAGAGCCGGGAGAAGACCCCCTCGAACTCGCGGGCGGTGTCCCGGAACGCCTCGGTGAAGACCTGCTCCACCCGCTCGTCGACCTCCTTCACGACCTGGAGCAGGTCGGCCCGGGTCTTCTTCAGGTCCTCGAGCTGCTCGGAGAGGAACTTGTGCCGGTCCTCCAACGCCGAGAACTCCTCCAGCGCCAGCGGGTTCACCTTTCCGAGCTGCTGGTACGCCCGTTCGGTGGCCCTCAGCCGCTTCTCCTGCTCCGCGCGCACGAACGGCTTCGGCTGGTTGCGCGGATGTTCCGGGTCCTCGGGCAGATCTTCGCCCTCAGCGGGCGGGGAGGGCGGCACGAGCTGGTCGGGTCCGTACTCGGCGACGAGCCCCGCCGGTTCCACGCCGAGCTCTTCCAGTGCCCTGCTCTCCAGCTGCTCCATCCGCAGCCGCTTCTCCGCGCCCAGCACCTCTCCCCGGTGCACCGAGTCGGTCAGCTTGTCCAGCTCGCCCTTGAGATCGCGTCCTTCGTTACGGGCGGCCGCGAGCTCCCGCTCGCGCTCCGCCTTGGCCGCCTCCGCGGACGCGCGTTCCGCCTCGGCCCGCACCAGCGACACCTCGACGTGCGCCAGCAGCTGCCGGGCGCCGCTCGCGACGGCCGCGGCGACCTCGGCCTCGTGGCGCAGGCGGGCGCGCCGCTGCTCGGCCCGCGCCCGCGCCTCGCGCTCGGCGCGTGCGCCCCGGTCGAGGGCGTCGGCCCGGCCGGCGAGGCCCTTGACCCGCTCCTCGTGCGTACGGACCTGGAGGCGCGCCTCCATCTCGGTCTGACGCGCGTTGGCCCCGTCCGCGGCGAGTCGGTCCCGCACATGCGTGTCGGGCTCCTCCTCGACGGGGGTCTCCTCCGCGACGAGCAGCCGCTCGGCCAGCTCCTCGGCCTCCTCGGCCGACCGCTCCAGCGCCTCCTGGGCCCGGGCGGCAGCCGCGCCGGCCCGCTCGGCCTCGCCCGCGGCGCCACGCGCCTGTCCGGCGAGGCGGCCCAGCTGCCCGGACACGGCCGACTTCTCCCGCTCGGCGGCGCGCCTGCGCTCCCCCAGCTCCTCGACGGCCGCGGCACATGCGCCGCGTCGTGCGGCGGCGTGCTGCTGGGTGGCGGTCAGCTCCTCGCACTGCGCGTCGAGCCGTTCGAGCTCGGCGGCGGCCTCGTCGACGGACGCCTGCACCTCGAGCAGACTCGGCGCCCCGGCCGACCCGCCCTGCGCGAAGTGCGCGCCGAGCACGTCACCTTCGCCGGTGACGGCGATCAGGCCGGGATGTGTGTATACGACGTCTTCGGCGTCCTCCAGCGTCCCGACGACGACGACATCGCGCAGCAACCGCCGCACAGCGCCCATCAGTTCGTCGGGGCCGTGCACCAGACCGGCGGCGTACGGATGCCCGGACGGGCCGTTGCCCCGCAGGTCCGGGCCCTGTCCTGCTCCCGTCGCGTCGGCCAGGAGCAGTGCCGCGCGTCCTCCGTCCTCCTTGCGCAGCAGCCGGATCGCCTCCGCGGCCGTGGCCGGGTCGGCCACGACCACCGCGTCGGCGGCGGCCCCCAGCGCCGCGGCCACCGGGATCTCGTGGCCGGGGGTCACGGTGAGCAGTTGTGCGGCCGGTCCGAGGAGCCCTTCGACGCGGTCCCGCGCGGCGAGCAGTGCGCCCGTACCGTCCTTGCGGCGCAGACCCAGCGCGAGTGCCTCGCGCCGGGCCGCGACCGCCGCACGCTTGCGCTCGGCGCCGGTGAGGGCCTCGCGAGCAGCGCTCAGTGCGGCCTCGGCGTCGGACAGTTCACGACGGGCGGCGTCATGCTGTTCTGCGAGGGCCGAGTCGTCCGCTTCCAGGCCGTCGACCTCGGCCTTGAGCTGCTCGTACTCCTCCTGAGCAGCGGCGGCCCGCTCCTGGGCCTCGTCTCGTGCGGCGGCGAGACGGTCGATCTCGGCCTGCGCCGATGCCGCTCGGGACCGGGCCGCGTTGACCTGTCCGCTCAGCCGGGCCAGCCCCTCGCGCCGGTCGGCGATGGCGCGGGCGACGTCCTTGAGCCGGCGTTCCTCGAGCGTGAGCTGCCGCTCCAGCTCGGCGCGGTGCGCGACCGTGTCCTCCAGCGCCCGCTCGGCGGCCTCCAGCGCGGCTTCCAGTTCCGCTTCCTGCTCCCGGATACGGGCGGCCTCGCGCTCCATGTCCTCCGGGTCGCGACCGCGCCGCTCCTCCGCGGGCTGGGCGGTGGCGCTCTTGACCCGGGCGTCGGCGAGCGAGATCGTGCCCCGCACCCGTTCGGCGAGCTGTGAGAGTTCGTACCAGTTCTGCTGGGCGCGCTGGAGACGGGGGGCGAGGCGTCGCACCTCGTCCTCCAGTTCGGCCTCGCGGGCGACGGCTGCCTTCAGCCGCGCCTCGGCCTCTTCCTTGCGCTGCTTGAGGGCGGCCTCGTCGGCGATCTCGGCGCGCAAGGCCTCGCGGAGGGTGACGAGGTCGTCGGCGAGCAGGCGCAGGCGGGCATCGCGCAGGTCGGCCTGGATGACGGCGGCGCGGCGGGCGACGGCGGCCTGGCGGCCGAGGGGTTTGAGCTGGCGGCGCAGTTCGTCGGTGAGGTCCTGCACCCGGGCGAGGTTGGCCTGCATGGCATCGAGCTTGCGCAGCGCCTTCTCCTTGCGCTTGCGGTGCTTGAGGACGCCCGCGGCCTCCTCGATGAATGCCCGGCGGCCCATGGGATCAGCGTGCAGGACCGAGTCCAGCTGGCCCTGACCGACGATGACATGCATCTCGCGGCCGATACCGGAGTCGGACAGCAACTCCTGGATGTCCAGCAGCCGGCAGGTGTCCCCGTTGATCTGGTATTCGCTGCCGCCGTTGCGGAACATGATCCGCGTGATGGTGACCTCGGCGTACTCGATGGGCAGGGCGCCGTCGGAGTTGTCGATGGTGAGGGAGACCTCGGCACGGCCCAGCGGCGGCCTGCCGGTCGTCCCGGCGAAGATGACGTCCTCCATCTTGCCGCCGCGCAGCGACTTGGCCCCCTGCTCCCCCATGACCCAGGAGAGCGCGTCCACCACATTGGACTTTCCGGAGCCGTTGGGGCCGACGACGCAGGTGATCCCCGGCTCGAAGCGCAGCGTCGTGGCGGACGCGAAGGATTTGAACCCGCGGAGGGTCATGGCCTTGAGGTGCACGCCGCCGGACTCTACCTTTCGCTCGCGGTTTCGCCTCTGAAGGCGCAGGGCACATCAGACGGTAAAGGAAGCATGTACAGGGCGGGGACGGGGAGAGGCGGGGGAAAAGAAAGAAGGGACGCCTGGGCGTCCCTTGCATATCTTCGTGCGCGACGGAGCCGTGCTCAGGTGAGCGCTGGCTCCCCCTGGTGTACGTCGATGTCGATGCCGTTGAGTAGCGGCTCGCCAGGGTGCTGAGCGGCGGCAGCCGTGAGCGCGTCGTTCTCGGACTGGATGCGTACGAGCTCGGACTCCAGATCCTGGACGCGCTGCTGAAGCCGTCGCATCTCGGCGAGGAGTCGCGGGTCGGAACCGCCGACGTAACCGAGAAGCGCCTTTGCCATGATGGATGGTCCTCCACACTGAGTGACCGACCGATGCGGTGTGGGTCGTGAGGGATTCGCACCCGCGGTGCTGACAGTTTGTGTCGTACTGCTGGTGTCCTGCTGTGGTTCTTTACTGCCAAACAGCTAAGGTGCGCGGGGCTTCCAGAGTCTCACCAAAAAGTTTGACGGTCAACACGATCACGCCCCGTATCGACGGGCATCCCGGGGGCATACGGCCTCTCCATCGAGCGGCGTGCCTGACCTGCGGGGCCCTGGGGGCGTGGCGATCATCCTTCTCTCCGCAGCCTGGCACGACAAGCCTCTTCTTGGCAACCACCAGGCTCTTTTCCTCCGGGACCGATGCCGGAGGCACATGCCGAAGGGAGCCGACGGCGCGGCTCGGGCGGCCTGGGAGAGAGGCATTCAGCGGATGGCGAAGTCCGCGTAGACATGGCGCGGCGTGTCCCAGATCTCAGTGACGCCGTCGACGCGTCCGGGCGTGTCGCCGGAGCGCAGCCAGTCCAGCAGACGGTGGCAATTCTCACGCGGACCCTCGGCGACGACCTGCACCCGGCCGTCCTCCAGGTTGAGGGCGAAGCCTTTGAGGTCTCCGATCTCCAGTGCGTTCGCCCTGGTGAACCAGCGGAAGCCCACTCCCTGTACTCGGCCGCGTACCCACGCGGTGAGTCGCGCGTCGTCGTTCATGAGTGCACGGTAACCGGCCGAATGCGTACAGATCACATCGCCCCCACCGCACCATGGCGTACAGTCCGGACGCAATGAGCGTCACCCGTTCGGGTGAACTCATTGACGTTCGACGCCGAGCACGACGGCGTCGGGGACCAGGAAGGCACACCGCATGGGTCGCCATCGGAAGAAGCGCACGGGGTTTCCCGTACGCACCGGGCTGCTCGGCGTCTCCGCTGCCATGGCGGTAGGCGCCGTGGCCTTCACCTCGGGCATCCTGCCGGGCGGTGACACGTACACGATCGGCTCCTCCAGCAGCGACCGCCCCGCGGAGATACGCACCGGGGGGCCCGCACTGCTCCAGACACAGGGGGAGGGGAGCGCCGAGCCGACGGCTGGTGCGTCGGTCTCGCCGAGCCGGACCGCGGAGCCGTCGAAGCCTCCCGCGAAGCCGTCTCCCTCCAAGTCGGCCAAGTCGGACAAGCCGTCGGCGACGCCTTCCAAGAAGCCTGTCGAGAAGCCCGCCCCGAAGACCAAGGCTCCCGAGCCGAAGAAGACCACCTCCGCGCCGGCGCGTGAGGAGTCCCGTGAAGCGGACCGGCCTCAGTCACCCCCGTCCTCCGCGGCCGCCGCTGCCCCCTCGGGTGCGTCGGCGCACGAGGCCGCCGTGCTCGACCTGGTCAACGACGAGCGCGCGAAGGTCGGATGCGCCCCGGTCAAGGCGAGCACCGCGCTGGCGGACCTGGCGCGCGCCCACTCCGAGGACATGGCGGTACGCGGGTTCTTCGACCACACCAACCCCGACGGCGAGACGCCGTGGGACCGCGCGGACAAGGCGGGCGTCTCCGGCCTCGGCGGCGAGAACATCGCGCGCGGCCAGGCCGACGCCGGTGCGGTGATGAACGCCTGGATGCAGAGCGAGGGCCACCGCGCCAACATCCTGAACTGCGACTTCACGACGATGGGCGTGGGCGTGTACCTGGGTGACGGCGGGCCGTGGTGGACGCAGAACTTCGGCTTCTAGACAGTCGACGCGCAATGGGTCGGGCCCCTGACACCTCGGTGTACAGGGGCCCGACCCGTTGCCGCACTGTGCCGCTCGCGTGCACTGTCTTCTCGGAAGCGCACTCCATTGGTCAGCGCTGCGGCGCAGTAGGCTGGCGACATGGACGACCTGGCATTCGACGTGTTCTCCCGGCACTGTGCGTCGCGCGGCACGCTGGAGCACGTGACGGGGCGCTGGGGCAGCCTGACCGTGGGAGCCCTGTACGAGGAGAGGCTGCGCTTCAACGAACTGCGGCGTCGTGTCGACGGCGTGAGCGAGAAGATGCTGTCCCAGACGCTGCACGCGCTGGAGCGCGACGGGCTCGTGCACCGCGAGGCGCAGCCCACCAACCCGCCGCGCGTGGACTATGAACTCACCGCGCTGGGCCGGGCCGTCGCCGAACAGCTGCTCGGGCTGATCCACTTGGTGGAGGGCCGGATGCCCGAGGTGCTTGAGGCCCGGCAGCGGTACGACACGGCACGCGAGGAGACCGGCGACCGGACGGCGTCCCCGTAGAGAAGTCCCGGGCGGCCTCGGCAGGATGGCGGGGCAGCGGGTTCAGGCCGTGGTGCGCGGGATGCGCTGGCAGCGGGGGCAGAAGTAGCTGGACCGGTTCATCCAGGGACGGCGCCGCATGGCCGTGCCGCAGCGGTTGCACGGCAGCCCCTCACGTCCGTACGCGTCCAGGGAACGGTCGAAGTAACCCGATTCGCCGTTGACGTTCACATACAGGCTGTCGAAGGTCGTGCCGCCGACCGCGAGGGCGGCGGTCATCACCTCGCGTACATGTCCCAGCAGTTCCACCGACCGCGGCCGGGTGAGCGTCGCCGTCGGGCGGTCGTAGTGCAGCCGGGAGCGCCACAACGCCTCGTCCGCGTAGATGTTGCCGACCCCGCTGATCAGCGACTGGTCGAGCAGCGCCCGCTTGATCGTGGTGCGGCGCGCGCGGAGCGCGGTGTGGAAGGCCGCGTCGTCGAAGAGCGGGTCGAGCGGGTCACGGGCGATGTGCGCGATGACGTCGGGCAGCCCCTCGGGGGTGTTGTCGTGGAGGGAGAGACCGCCGAAGGTGCGCTGGTCGACGAAGCGCAGCTCGGTGCCGAGGGAGTCGTCGAAGCGGAACCTGATGCGCAGATGCTTCTCGTCAGGGGCGTCGTACCGCTGCACGAGTAGCTGTCCGCTCATCCCGAGGTGACCGAGGACCGAGGTGTCGATACCGGTGAGCGGCAGCCACAGATACTTGCCGCGCCGGCAGACGTCCGCGATGCCCTGGCCTTTCAGCCGAGCCGCGAAGTCCTCGCCGCCCGCGACATGCCGGCGCACCGCACGCGGGTGCAGCACCTGCACGTCGGCGATCGTGCGCCCGCCGACCCAGGTGGCCAGTCCGCGGCGTACGACTTCGACCTCGGGCAGCTCGGGCACGGGTCTCCTTCCGCGGTGGTCGGGGCGATGCCCGCAGCGTATCGCGCACCGAGGGCAGGGCAGCCGTGAGGCCCCTCGCCGCAGTGACGAAGGGCCTCACGGGAACTGCTGGAAGGCGAAGACGCGGCTCAGGCCGAGGCCCGGTCCGGCGGAGCCGGGGCCTCGTCGACCCCTTCGCCGCCGACCCCTGCGCCGCCGACCGCGTCCGTCTCGGCCGCGGCCTTGGCCGCCGCATCGGCCGCCGCCTTTGCGCGCTCGTCCGCGGCGGCACGGATCTCCCGCCACGCGGACTCCGCCGCCTGCTGCTCCGCTTCCTTCTTGCTGCGGCCGGTGCCGGTGCCGTACGAGACACCACCGACGCGGGCGGCAGCAGTGAAGGTCTTCTCGTGGTCGGGTCCGGTCTCGGTGACGAGATACTCCGGAACGCCGAGCCCCTCGGCCGCGGTGAGTTCCTGGAGACTGGTCTTCCAGTCCAGGCCCGCGCCCAGGTTCGAGGACTTCTCGATCAGCGGGTCGAAGAGCCGGTGCACCAGCTCGGACGCCGCCCCGAGACCCTGGTCGAGATAGACGGCGCCGATCACCGCTTCAAGGGTGTCGGCGAGAATGGAAGCCTTGTCCCGGCCGCCCGTGCCCTCTTCGCCCCGGCCCAGCCGGATGAAGGAGCCCAGTTCGAGGCCGCGGCTGACTTCCGCCAGCGCACGCGAATTGACCACCGCGGCCCGCAACTTGGCCAGCTGGCCTTCGGGCAGGTCGGGGTGGGTCCGGTACAGCGTGTCCGTGACCACCAGGCCGAGCACCGAGTCCCCGAGGAACTCCAGTCGCTCGTTGGTGGGCAGACCGCCGTTCTCGTACGCGTACGAGCGGTGGGTCAGCGCACGCACCAGAAGGGCGGACTCGAGGTGATACCCGAGCCGCCCTTCCAGAAGCGTGTGGGACGAGGCTGCGTTGACTGTGTTCACTGCGTCTGCCTGCTTCTTGGCATTGGACAGCTCAGACATCGGGCCTCTCACCAGCCGCTCAGACCTCGAGGACCTGGCGCTTGTTGTAGGTGCCGCAGCTCGGGCACGCGATGTGCTGCTGCTTCGGCTCCTGGCAACGCTCACACGAAACCAGGGTGGGGACCGCAGCCTTCCACTGCGACCGGCGGTGGCGCGTGTTGCTGCGCGACATCTTCCGCTTCGGAACAGCCACGGCTACTTCTCCTGCTTCTCGTCGACGCCCGCTTCGGCGCCGCTCATGTTGTCCTTCTCACCGGTCCCGAGTGAATCGGTGAGTCCTTGCAGTGCCGCCCAACGGATGTCGACGGCGTCGTGATGGTGACCCGGGTCGTCGTCCAGCCTGATCCCGCAGTCGGGGCACAGGCCGGCACAGTCCTCCCGGCACACCGGCTGCATCGGAAGTGCGAGCACCACCGCATCACGCAGCACGGGCTCGAGGTCGAACAGGCCGTCCTCGAGGAAAAGAGTGTCCTCGTCCTCGGCATCGTCGACGGGCTCCGCGTGGCGGCCCCGGTCGTCGGTGTCGGGGTACGTGAACATCTCCTGGAAGTCCGCGGCGACCTGTTGGCGCAGCGGCTCCAGACACCTTACGCACTCCCCCTCGGCGCTCGCACGGGCGGTGCCTGTGACAAGCACCCCTTCCATGACGGATTCGAGGCGGAGGTCCAGCTCCACCGGCTTGCCCTCGGGCACACCGATGACCCCTTCGATGCCGAGGTCCTTCGGCGCATCCACCGTGCGGGACAGCCGCTGGAGCGCACCGGGCCGCCGTCCCAGCTCGTGTGTGTCGAACACGAGGGGATTGCGGTGGTCGAGGCGCGTGCTCACGGCTCTTCCTGCTTTCGGATCGTGGGGAGGGGCCGTCCCGATCCGTGGAGCGAAGCGGGCAGCCGGGATCGCGGAACTACGCGCGACCGAAGAGCCAGGATACTGGAACGGCCGCCGTAGACCCAATCCGGGCCGGTCGGCGGCCCTGGAGAGCGAGGGCACTGTCCGCGCAGTACCACCGTGCGCCCGCAGGGCGGGGTCCGCGGCGTCCGGTGCGGGGGTCCAACCCGTGCATGAAGGGCTACGGGGATGTCGCAAGGCGGGGCCGGAAACCCTCCTGGCGGAGCTACTCGGGCTCTTGACCGACGCAGCATGGGGGCACCTCCCGTGCCCGGGCAGGGCACGGGGGCGGGGCCACCTCCCACGGCGGAGGCCGTGATGAAGCAGGACGCCGCGGACCAGGCGAGACGTTGCGGACACGGGCCTGGCTAGCGGCCCTGCTCGTACCGGCGCAGCTGCTCCATGTCGATCATGCTCGTGTCGAAGAGGCTGGTCTCGTCCAGCGCGGCACCCTGCTGGGCGTGCGGCTGGTGCTGCGGTTGCGGCGGCTGGGGCTGCTGGGGCTGCTGGGGCTGCTGGTAGGCGTACGGGTCCTGCTGCCCGTACTGCTGCTGGTCCCAGCCCTGGTCCTGGTAGGCGGCGTACGGGTCGGGCTGTCCGGCCCCATAGCCCCCGGCGAAGCCGTCGCCCGCGCCCCCGGCGGCGTACGTCTGCTGTTCCTGGTAGTCGTACGGGGCCTGCTGGGCCGGGATCTGCGGCTCGGCCTGCACCTGCGCCTGGTACGACGCGTACGACTGCCGCGGCTCGCGCTCCGGGGCCGGGTCGGCCAGCTCGGCCAGGCCCGCCAGATAGTCGGCGTCGCTCGTGTGCTGGTGGCCGCCGCCAGCGGCGTCCTGGGCAGCCATGTGGGCACCGAGATCGTCGCTGGCGATCCGGCCGTGCAGCTTCTGCCGGCCGCGGCCGACCGCGTCGAGGGTCTTGGAGAGTACGGCCTCGAAGGCGCCCAGTTTGGCGTCGACGTACTCGTCGGCGCGCTGGATGAGCGTCTGCGGATCACTGCTGTGCTCGGGGGCGTCCTCGTCGGCGAAGCCCTGCTCGTCGAGGCCGGGGCCGCGGCCGAGCAGCTTCTCGCGGCCGCGGTCGACGGAGCCGATGGTCTTGGTGAGGACGACCTCGAAGTTGGCGAGCTTGGAGTCGACGTAGTCGTCGGCCTCGGCGCGGATCTCCTCGGCCTCACGGCGTGCCTCGGCGAGGACCCGGTCGGCCCGCTCCTGGGACTCGCGCGCGACCTGGGTGTCGGAGATCAGCGAACCGCGCTCCGCGTGGGCGGACTCGATGATCCGCTCGGCCTCCTTGCGGGCCTGCTCGACGAGCTGTTCACGGCCGCCGATCAGCTCCTCGGCCTGGGCGAGCGAGCCGGGCAGCGCCTCGCGGACCTCTTCGAGGAGAGCGAGCAGCTCGGCCCTGTTGATCACGCAGGAGGCCGACATGGGCATGGACCGGGCGCTCGTGACCGCTTCGACGATCTCGTCGAGCTTCTGCTGCACATCCACTGTGCTTCGCCACCTCTTCTTGCCGGAGTTCCGGGGTCGGCCCCCGGGCAGTGCGGCGGAGACGGACGGGACGACTGTAAGGCCAGTCGGCGCCTGCTCGACACCGGGTGACGTGCCGTCAGGGACCGCGCGGCCCCTGACGGAGTCAGCCCTTGTGCGCGAGGCGCTCGACCAGGGCGCGGTGGACCGGTTCGGGCAGGAGGTGGGAGACGTCTCCGCCCCAGGCCGCGACCTCCTTCACCAGGCTGGAGGAGAGGAAGCTGTAGGTCGGGTTGGTGGGGACGAACAAGGTCTCCACACCCGACAGGCCGTTGTTCATCTGGGCCATCTGCAGTTCGTAGTCGAAGTCGCTGACGGCGCGCAGCCCCTTGACGATCGCGGGGATGTCGCGCTCCTTGCAGAAGTCGACGAGGAGACCGTGGTGAGACTCCACCACGACGTTCCCGTACTCGCGGGTGACCTGGCGGATCAGATCGATCCGCTCCTCGACCGTGAACAGTCCCTTCTTGGACTGATTGATCATCACCGCGACATGTACGACGTCGTACAGCTTGGAGGCGCGGGCGATGATGTCGAGGTGTCCATTGGTGATGGGGTCGAACGACCCCGGACAGACTGCGCGGCGCAACTGAAGTCCCTCGCTCTCCGGTCCGGTCATGGTGCGTCTTCGCACGTAGAGGCGGCGCGACCGTACCAAAGCGTCCCTTCGCCGTAGCGACGGGCCCGCAACGGCTCAAAACCCTTGGGCCACATGAAGTCTCCGCCTCTGGTGCTGCGCTCCACGGTGGCGAGAGCATCGTCTGCTAGCCAGCCCCCGCGGCGGAGTGTGAGCAGAATCTCGCGAAGATCGTCGTCGGTGACGGCGTACGGAGGGTCGAGAAAGACCACGTCGTAGGGGTGCTCGGGGGGCGGGCCCGTGACGATCTGCTCGGCCTTGCCGGTGCGGACCTCGGCCCCCGGCAGTCCCAGTGCGCGGACGTTCTCCCGGACGGTGCGTGCCGCGCGGGCGTCGGCCTCCACCAGCAGGGCGTGGGCCGCGCCGCGCGACAGGGCCTCCAGCCCGACGGCGCCGGAGCCCGCGTACAGATCGGCGATGCGGATGCCCGCGAGGGTGCCGAGCTGGGACTCCCAGCTGGAGAAGAGCCCCTCCCGGGCACGGTCGGAGGTGGGGCGGGTGCCGGTGCCGGGCGGTACGGCGAGGCGGCGTCCGCCGGCCGCGCCGGCGATCACGCGGGTCATCTCGGGCCTCTCTGTGCGGGCTGACGTCCCAAGTCTCTCAGCCCTTGTCGAGGTACTGCTCCCGCTCCTTGTCCAGCAGGGCGTCCAGGGCTGTCCGCAGCTCGGGCAGGTGCTCCAGCTCCGGGTCGCCCTGGACCACGGCCACGGCCTCCTCGCGGGCGGCCGCGATGATCTCCTCGTCGTCGATGACGGCGAGCATCCGCAGCGAGGAGCGCACCCCGGACTGGGCCTGGCCGAGCACATCGCCCTCGCGGCGCTGTTCCAGGTCGATCCGGGAGAGCTCGAAGCCGTCCAGTGTGGCGGCGACGGCGCCGAGGCGGGCACGGGCCGGGCTCGCCTCGGGCATCTCGGTGACCAGCAGGCACAGTCCGGGTGCCGAGCCGCGGCCCACGCGGCCGCGCAGCTGGTGGAGCTGGGAGACACCGAAGCGGTCGGCGTCCATGATCACCATGGCGGTCGCGTTCGGCACGTTCACACCGACCTCGATGACCGTGGTGGCGACCAGGACGTCCACGTCGCCTGCGGCGAAGCGGCGCATCACGTCGTCCTTGTCGTCGGGCTGCATCCGCCCGTGCAGGATCTCGACACGCAGTCCCGCGAGGGGGCCGCGCGTCAGCTGCTCGGCGACCTCCAGGACGGCGAGCGGCGGTCGCTTCGCCGCTTCGTCCTCGGCCGACTTCTTCTTCGCCTTCTCGTCCTCGTCGTCACCGATGCGGGGACACACGACATACGCCTGGTGGCCGCCCTCGACCTCCTCGCGCACCCGCTCCCAGGCGCGCGCCAGGAAATGCGGCTTGTCGGCGGCCGGGACGACATGGCTGGCGATCGGCGAGCGCCCGGCCGGCAACTGGTCGAGCACGGAGGTCTCCAGGTCACCGAAGACCGTCATCGCGACCGTACGGGGAATGGGGGTGGCGGTCATGACCAGCAGATGGGGCGACCTCCTCTCCCCCTGGGAGTGCGCCTTGGAGCGCAGGGCGTCGCGCTGCTCCACGCCGAAGCGGTGCTGCTCGTCGACGACGACCAGGCCGAGGTCGTGGAACTGCACCTTGTCCTCGATCAGTGCGTGGGTGCCGATCACGATGCCCGCCTCGCCGGTCACCAGGTCGAGCAGCGCCTGACGGCGGGCCGCCGCCCCCATGGACCCGGTCAGCAGCACGACCTTGGTGCCCTGCTCGGCGCCGCCGAGCAGGCCGCCCTCCGCGAGGTCGCCCATCATCTCGACGATGGAGCGGTGGTGCTGCTGGGCCAGGACCTCGGTGGGTGCGAGCATGGCGGCCTGGCCGCCCGCGTCGACGACGGCGAGCATGGCGCGGAGCGCCACCATCGTCTTGCCGCTGCCCACTTCGCCCTGGAGGAGGCGGTGCATGGGGTGCTCGGTCGCGAGGTCGTCGAAGATCTCCTTGCTGACCGAGAGCTGCCCGTCGGTGAGGGTGAAGGGCAGCTTGGCGTCGAAGGCGTCGAGCAGCCCGCCGGGGACCGGCCTGCGGGCGACGGCGGGCAGCTGCGTGTCCGCGAACCTCCGGCGTGCGAGGGCGACCTGGAGGACGAAGGCCTCGTCCCACTTCAGCCGCTGCCGGGCCACCTCGATGTCGGCCTTGGCGCGCGGCCGGTGGATCTTGTGCAGGGCGTCGGGGAGGCCGGTCAGCCCGCGGCCCTCGCGCAGCGCGGGCGGCAGCGGATCGACCGCGTCCCGCGCGCTGGGCAGGACGGCGTCGACCGCCTTGGCGATCTTCCAGGACTCCAGCTTGGTGGTGGCCGGGTAGATCGGGATGAGCGCCCCGGCCCAGCTGTCCACGGCCTCCTCGCCGTCCTCGCCGCGCAGCAGTTCGTACGCGGGGTGGGCGAGCTGGAGCCTGCGGTTGAACATGGAGACCTTGCCGGCGAACATCGCGCGGGTGCCCGGCAGCAGGTCCTTGTGGGGCTTGTGGACGCCCTTGCCGAAGAACACCAGCTGGAGCCGGCCGCTGCCGTCGGTGATGGTCACCTCCAGCCGCCTGCCACGGCCCTGGTTGAAGGTCAGGACGCGCGCGTCCGCGACGCGGGCCACCACCGTGACGTGCTCCTCCAGCGGCAGCTCCGCCAGCGACGTCAGCTCGCCGCGCTCCGCGTACCGCCGGGGGTAGTGGTGGAGGAGGTCGCCGAGAGTGTGCAGGTCGAGGTGCTCGGCCATCACCTTCGCGGTGGCGGCTCCGAGCGCGTTCTTGAGAGGTTCATCCAGCGCGGGCACGCCATCCATTGCACACCACGCCACCGACAGCCGTCGCGCACCCGTGGACAACGCGCGTCATTCGGGCGCGTACGCCTACTCCACGCCGATCAGCAGCGGCGTCCCGCGTCCGCCGCCCTCGTAGGTGAGGGTGTCCACCGCCAGATACCCCTCGCGCACATGGGCCTCCAGCCGGGCGGCGAGGCTCTTGGGGACGTCGTCGCCGAGGACGAGGGTGACGAGTTCGCCTCCCGAGGAGAGCATCCGCTCCAGCACGATCAGCGCCGTGTCGGTGAGGTCGTTGCCGATGACTGCGACGTCGCCGTCGATCAGGCCCAGTACGTCACCGGCCTGACACACGCCCGCCGAGGTCCACGACTGCCGTTCGGCGACGGCGAATTCGGCGTACCGGGTCGAGCCCGCGGCCGCCGACATGGCGACGACGTCCTCGTCGAACCGGCGGTCCGGTTCGTGGACGGCGAGCGCGGCGATGCCCTGGACGGCCGAGCGGGTCGGGATGAGCGCGACCCGCACACCTTCCGCACGGGCCTGTTCGGCCGCGGCTGCGGCGGTGTGGCGCAGGGACGCGTCGTTGGGCAGCAGGACGACTTCGCGGGCGTGCGCCCGGCGGATCGCGTCGACCAGTTCACCGCTGGCCGGCGGCTCCCCCGGTCGCAGAGGCACGGTCGTCGCGCCCGCCTGGCCGCACAGGGCGAGGAGGCCCTCGCCGGGGACGACGGCGACGACCGCCCGCTGCACCTGCTCGCGCGGCGGCGCGGCGCTCACGCTGCCGAAGTGGGTGATACGGATCCGGTACGGCCGCCCCGCCTCGACGCCCGCCTCCACGGCGGCGCCCGCGTCGTCCACGTGGACATGAACGTTCCACAGGCCGTCGCCGCCGACGACGACGAGCGAATCGCCGAGCCCGTCGAGCCGGGCGCGCAGCCGGGCGACGGCCTCGTCGTCCGCCTCCAGCAGGTAGATCACCTCGAACGCGGGCCCGCCTCCGTCGCACGGCTCGGCGGCGCGCGCCTGGAGCGCCGGCCGGGCGGCCGAGGGACCGGGGGCCACCGGGGCCTCGCCGCAGACGGCCTCCACCAGAGCGCCGAGAACCGCGAGCAGCCCCCGCCCGCCCGCGTCGACGACCCCGGCCCGGTCCAGGACCGCCAGCTGGTGCGGGGTGGCGTCGAGGGCGGCCCGCGCGCCGGCGTAGGCCGCGTGCAGGGTGTCGGTCGGTGCGCTCTCCGCGGCGTCGGCGGCGGCGTCGGCCACGGAGAGGATGGTGCCCTCGACGGGGTGGGCGACGGCCTCACGGGCCATCTCGGCGGCCCGTCGCAGCGCGCCGGCCAGGTGATCGCCGCCGCCGATGCGCTCGGCCATGCCCCGCAGCAGCTGCGCGAGGATCGTGCCGGAGTTGCCGCGGGCGCCTATCAGAGCGCCATGGGCCATCGCGCGCATCACATCGGCGAGCGCGGGGGCCGACCGGCCGGATTCGTGGGCGGCGAAGACGGCCTCGACGGCCTGCGCGGCCGACTCCGCCGTCAGGTAGAGGTTCGTGCCGGTGTCCCCGTCCGCGACGGGGTAGACGTTGATCGCGTCGATCTCCTCGCGCTCGCGGCCGAGGGCCTCCAGCGCCAGCGAGCACCAGGTGCGCACCGCTTCGGCGTCCATCGTCTGCGGCACCTGGTGGTCCTCCTCGGTCGGCCCGTACGGGGCCGTGGGCGGCGGGCTGCCCCGCAGCGTAGACCCCGGCCTCCACCAGGCACGGGGGCGGGGGCGGGGGAAGCCATGGTAGTTTCGTGTCTCGGACGCAGCCGTTGTATGCTGCTCCGGTTGCCCGATGAGAATCGGGCCATTCCCCCGGCAGGCCACTTCAGATCACTGATTCCGGCACGCCGGATTTCACTGTAAGTGCATCTGAAGTCTTTGGAGTGACCCGTGGCTGCCAACTGCGACGTCTGCGGCAAGGGGCCGGGCTTCGGCAACAACATTTCGCACTCGCACCGCCGTACGTCCCGTCGCTGGAACCCGAACATCCAGCGCGTGCGTGCCGTGGTCGGTCGGACGCCGAAGCGGCTCAACGTCTGCACCTCGTGCATCAAGGCCGGCAAGGTCTCGCGCTAA
This sequence comes from Streptomyces sp. ISL-10, assembly GCF_018614575.1. GTDB lineage: Bacteria > Actinomycetota > Actinomycetes > Streptomycetales > Streptomycetaceae > Streptomyces. The sequence goes on along the minus strand of NZ_JAGGOJ010000004.1, from coordinate 22,730 downwards.
CCGCGACGTTTCGTCGTAGCGCAGCCCCTGCGGTTGCCTTGAAAAGCCGGTCCACCTCGGTGGACCGGCTTTTCGCCGTTTCCGCAGCCGTTTCCGCGGTCGTTTCCGCCGCCATCTCCGCAGCCGTTGCTGTCGGCCCGCGTCCCGTCAGCGCAGGCGCCAGCCGTGGTCGACCGGACCGATCCCCTCGCCCAGGGCGAAGCCGGCCGCGATCGCACCGGTGACATACTCCTTCGCCTCGCGTACGGCCTCCGGCACGGCGATCCCTTTGGCGAGCCCCGCCGCGACGGCCGACGCCAGTGTGCAGCCGGTCCCGTGCGTGTGCCGGTTGTCGTGGCGGGAGGCGCGCAGCCAGTGCTCCTCGCTGCCGTCGGTCAGCAGGTCGACGGCGTCGCCGGACAGATGGCCGCCCTTGATCAGCGCCCAGCGGGGACCGAATCCGAGCACGGCGCCGGCGGCCCGCCGCATGCCCGGCTCGTCGTGCACGTCGATGCCGGTGAGCTGGGCGACCTCGTCCAGGTTGGGGGTCGCCACGGTGGCCCTGGGCAGCAGCTTGGTGCGTACGGAGTCGAGCGCGGAGGCCGCCAGCAGCGGGTCACCGTGCTTGGAGATGCCGACCGGGTCGACGACCACGGGCGCGTCGGTTGCGGCGAGCAGTTCGGCGACGGTCTCGACGAGTTCGGCGGACGCCAGCATGCCGGTCTTCACGGCATGGACGCCGATGTCGTCGACGACGCTGTGGTACTGGGCCCGTACGGCCTCGACGGGCAGCTCCCACGCGCCCTGCACGCCGGTCGAGTTCTGCGCCGTGACGGCGGTCAGCACGCTCATGCCGTGGACGCCGAGGGCCAGCATCGTCTTGAGGTCGGCCTGAATGCCCGCACCGCCGCCGGAGTCGGATCCGGCGACGGTGAGCACGAGAGGAGGGGACGGAGGCATGGCCCCGAATCTACTGGGCGCCCGGACGCACCGGGCAGCCGGATCTACGGGGCGTCCGGCTGCTTTCCGTCCTCGATGTCCCCGAAGTGGTCCCAGCCGCCCTTGCTCGTCCACGGTGCGCCGTCGACGGTCACCTGGGGGAGCGCGGAGGGATTGAGCACCTCGCCGATCACCTTCCAGCGGGCGGGCAGTTTGACGTCCGGCGGGAACGTCGCGACGATCGCGTGGTCCTCTCCCCCGGTCAGCACCCACTGCAGCGGGTCCACGCCGACGGCCTGGCCGATGTCGCTCATCTGCGAGGGGATGTCGATCAGCCCGGAGCGCAGGTCGATGCGGACCTTGCTGGCCTCGGCGATGTGCCCCAGATCGGCGACAAGTCCGTCGCTGACGTCGCACATGGCGGTGGCGCCGAGTCCGGCGGCCGCGGGGCCCGCGTGGTACGGCGGCTCGGGACGGCGGTGCGCCTCGACGAAGGCACGCGGCGAGCGGAAGCCGCGGGAGAGCACGGCGTGCCCGGCGGCGGACCAGCCGAGCCAGCCGGTGTAGGCGACGACGTCACCGGGCTGCGCGCCCGCGCGGGTCACCGGCTCGTGGTTGCGCAGGTCGCCGAGCGCGGTGATCGCGACGGTGATCACGTCGCCGCGTACGACGTCGCCGCCGACGACGGCCGCGCCGGCGACCTGGCACTCGTCCCGGATGCCGTCCATCAGCTCGGTGGCCCAGGTGACGGGGAGTTCGGCGGGGACGACGAGGCCCAGGAGCAGAGCGGTCGGGACCGCGCCCATGGCCGCGATGTCGGCCAGGTTCTGTGCGGCTGCCTTGCGCCCGACGTCGTACGCCGTCGACCAGTCACGGCGGAAGTGCCGGCCCTCAAGCAGCAGGTCCGTGCTCGCCACGACCCGCCGGTCGGGTGCGGCCACGACGGCGGCGTCGTCGCCGGGCCCCAGCCGTACCGCGGGGGTGGAGGTGAGCCGGGAGGTGAGCTCCCTGATGAGCCCGAACTCCCCCAACTCGCCCACAGTGCCCTTCACCGAGGTTCACCTCTCCGCATTGTCGATGTGTCCGATGTATCCGATGTATCCGATGTATCCGGTGCGCCGACGGCCGCGTCGGGCGCCCGTGAACTGCGGTCGCGACCCGTTATTGCCGTGGGTACCGTCAAGAGATACGTCAACTTCTGTTCTCTGTACGCCACGCTGCGGGCGCTGTCAGCCGCGAGGGTCTCCCCGCGGCCCGCGACGACGCGATACCGTGGCGACCCTTCTCCTTGGGATCTCCCCACCGACGGTTGGGAACATGATCCTGCTGCCGCCCTGGAGGTTCCGTGGTACAGGCGTACATCCTCATCCAGACCGAGGTGGGCAAGGCGTCGACGGTCGCCGAGAGCATCGGCAAGATCGCCGGTGTCATCCAGGCCGAGGATGTGACCGGCCCCTATGACGTCATCGTGCGCGCGCAGGCCGACACGGTCGACGAGCTGGGCCGCATCGTGGTCGCCAAGATCCAGCGCGTCGACGGCATCACCCGCACTCTGACCTGCCCGGTCGTCCACCTGTAGCCCCCGTCTACCCTTGGCCGGTGACGTCTTTCGACCGCCGGCCCCTTGTCCTGTCCGCCGCCGCGCTCCTGGTGGCCGCCGCGGGCTGCTCCTCCAGCGACGCATCGGCGTCGGCGGCGGTTCCCAGCCCCCCGGCCGGGGAAGCCGCCCTGTGCCGTGCGCTCGACCGAGCGCTGCCGCCGTCGGTCGCGGGGCAGGAACGCAACGATCCCGAGCCCGCGTCCGAACTCACCGCCGGCTGGGGCGATGCCGCGATCGTACTGCGCTGCGGCGTGCCGCGGCCGGAGAGGATGTCCGATCCCCAGGCGCAGGGGGTCGAGGTGAACGGCGTCAACTGGCTGCTGGAGGAGCGGGAGACCGGTCCGCGCTTCACCACGACCTACCGCGAGACCTATGTCGAGGTCACGCTCGCCGAGCAGTACATGCACGACGCGAGCCCGCTCACCGATCTGGCCGGGCCCGTCGAGAAGACGGTCCCGGCCACCCTGTGATCCCGGCTGCGGACTAGCGCAGTCCGGTGGAGCGGTTCAGTGCCGCCTGGATGAGGCGGTCAACCAGCTCGGTGTAGGACACGCCGCTCTCCTGCCACATCCGCGGATACATGGAGATCGGGGTGAAGCCCGGCATGGTGTTGATCTCATTGATGACGAACTCGCCGTCCTCGGTGAGGAAGAAGTCCGCGCGCACCAGGCCCTCGCAGGAGGCGGCGTCGAACGCCTTGACCGCGAGCCGCTGCACGTCGGCCGTCTGCTCGCCGGTGAGCGGCGCGGGAACGAGACCGGCCGCCGAGTCGATGTACTTGGCCTCGAAGTCGTAGAAGTCGTGCGCGGAGACGGGCGGGATCTCGGCGGGCACGCTGGCGCGCGGGCCGTCCTCGAACTCGAGCACGCCGCACTCGATCTCGCGCCCGCGCAGCAGCGACTCCACCAGGATCTTGGGGTCGTGGCGCTGTGCCTCGGCGATCGCGTCGTCGAGTCCGGCGAGGCCGTCGACCTTGGTGATGCCCATCGACGAACCGCCGCGTGCGGGCTTGATGAACAGCGGCCAGCCGTGCTCGCCCGCGAAGTCCACGATCTTCTTGCGGGCGGCGGAGGGGTCGGCGGCCCACTCGCGCGGGCGGATCACCTCGTAGGGGCCGACGGGCAGGCCGAAGGAGATGAAGACGCGCTTCATGTACTCCTTGTCCTGGCCGACGGCCGAGGCGAGCACGCCCGAGCCGACGTAGGGGACACCGGAGAGCTCCAGCAGTCCCTGGAGCGTGCCGTCCTCGCCGTACGGGCCGTGCAGCATCGGGAAGACGACGTCGACCTCGCCCAGCACCTTGGGCACGGAGCCCGGCTCGCTGTAGACGACTTCGCGGCTGCCGGGGTCGACGGAGAGCACCACGCCGCCCTCGTCGGACTCGGCCAGCTCATCGACGTTCGGCGTACGGCGATCGGTGATCGCCATCCGCTCCGGCTCATCGGCGGTCAGAGCCCACCGGCCGTCGCTGGTGATGCCGATCGGCAGCACGTCGTACTTGGTGCGGTCGATGGCGCGCAGCACGGCCCCGGCCGTGACCACGGAGATCCCGTGTTCGGAGCTGCGGCCGCCGAAGACGACGGCTACGCGCGGCTTGCGGAGCGGCTGCTCGGGGCTCTGGGGGAGGTTCTCGGTGCTCATATCGCGATGAGACTACCCGCTGGTCCGAACGGAGTCAGCGCCGCTCGGGCTTGGCGGCGCGGGACATCAGCTCCTTGAGCGCGACCACCGGCGGCTTCCCCTCGTGGACGATTCCGACGACCGTTTCCGTAATGGGCATGTCGACTCCGTGCCGGCGTGCCAGATCGAGCACCGACTCGCAGGACTTGACGCCTTCGGCGGTCTGCTTGGTGACGGCGATCGTCTCCTGGAGCGTCATGCCGCGGCCGAGGTTGGTCCCGAAGGTGTGGTTGCGCGACAGCGGCGATGAGCAGGTGGCGACGAGGTCGCCGAGGCCCGCGAGTCCGGAGAAGGTGAGCGGGTCGGCGCCCATGGCGAGGCCGAGGCGGGTGGTCTCGGCGAGCCCGCGGGTGATGAGCGATCCCTTGGCGTTGTCGCCGAGTCCCATGCCGTCGGCGATGCCGACGGCGAGCCCGATGACGTTCTTGACGGCACCGCCGAGCTCGCAGCCGACGACGTCGGTGTTGGTGTACGGGCGGAAGTAGGGCGTGTGGCAGGCGGACTGCAGCCGCCGGGCCACGGCCTCGTCACGGCAGGCGACCACGGCGGCGGCCGGCATGCGGGAGGCGATCTCCTTGGCCAGGTTGGGGCCCGTGACCACGGCGACGCGGTCGGCGGGCACCTGGGCCACCTCCGCGATGACCTCGCTCATCCGCTTCGCGGTGCCGAGTTCGATGCCCTTCATCAGCGAGACGAGGACGGTGTCCGGGGCCAGCTCCGGGGCCCAGGCGGCGAGATTGCGGCGCAGCGTCTGGGACGGGATCGCGAGCACGGTGAAGTCGGCGCCTCGCAGGGCCTCGGCCGCGTCGGTGGTGGCCCGCAGGTTCTCCGGGAGCTCGATGCCCGGCAGATAGTCGGGGTTGGTGCGGGTGGTGTTGACGGCGTCGGCGAGTTCGGCGCGGCGGCCCCAGAGGGTGACGTCGCAGCCCGCGTCGGCGAGGACCATGCCGAACGCAGTACCCCACGAGCCCGTTCCGAAGACGGCTGCCTTGACGGGCTGGGTCACTTCACTTCCTCCCCGGCGGCCTTGCGGCGCTGCTCGGCACGCACTTCGCGCAGATCGTACGGTGTCTCGGGGGCCTTCTCGCCGCGGATCTCCTCCAGCAGCACGGTGATCGCGGCCATGATCTCCTCGGTCGCGTCCTTGAGCACGTCGGGCGTGGGGTCCTGGCCGTAGAAGCGGGTGAGGTCGACGGGCGGGCCGGCCAGCACCTGCAGCGTCTTGCGCGGGAAGAAGCGGACCTTGTTCTCCTTGGCGTACGGCGGCATCGCCAAGTTGGCGCCCCACTGGGCGATCGGGATGACCGGCGCCTTGGTCTGCAGGGCGGCGCGGGCGACTCCGGTCTTCGCGGTCATCGGCCACTGGCCGGGATCGCGGGTGAGGGTGCCCTCGGGGTAGAAGGCCACGCACTCGCCGCGCTCCACGGCCTCGACGGCGGCGCGGAAGGCGCCGACGGCGTTCGAGGACTCACGGAAAACGGGGATCTGGCCGGTGCCGCGCAGCATCAGGCCGACACCGGGCGCCTTGAAGAGCGCGGCCTTCGCCAGGAAGCGGGGCACTCGTCCGGTGTTGTACTGGAAGTGCCCGTACGAGAACATGTCCAGGTACGAGTTGTGATTGATGGCGGTGATGAATCCGCCCTCGGCCGGAATATGTTCCATTCCCCGCCAGTCCCGCTTGAACAGAAGCAACAGCGGCGGCTTTGCGATGACCGCCGCCAGGCGGTACCAGAAGCCGATTCTACGGCGGGACACTCGGACACCTTCCTCTACGACCGGGCTGTCGCCTGGCTGCTGGGGGTCAAGTGTCGCCCCAGGCCCCTGGTCTGTCGAGGACACGGTACGCCCCTGCCGCCGCGCCCGGCCCTCGGTCCCTTCACCGTCTCGCGCCACAATGGGGCCCTGACGCGCACGGACGGAGAGCCCGCCACGGACACCAAGCCGACCCTCCTGTGGTCCCTGATCGTCCCGCTGAAGCCCCTCGCGCTCGCCAAGAGCAGGCTCGCGGGCGCCGCGGACGACGTACTGCGGCCGCGCCTCGCGCTCGCCTTCGCCCAGGACACCGTGACCGCCGCGCTGGCCTGCCCCGCGGTACGGGATGTGGTGGTCGTCACGGACGACCCGGCGGCCGCTGCGTCGCTGGCCGCGCTGGGGGCGCGGATCGTGCCGGACGCGCCTGCCGCGGGCCTCAACGCGGCGCTGGCGCATGGCGCGCGGTCGGTGCGCGCGCAGTGTCCTACGGCGGCTGTCGCCGCACTCAACGCGGATCTGCCGGCATTGAGGTCTGCGGAATTGGCGCGGGTACTCGGCGCGGCTTCGGTATTTACCCGGGCATTTCTGGCGGATGCCGCGGGAATCGGCACGACATTGCTGAGCGCGCTGCCGGGTGTGGAATTGCGCCCGGCTTTCGGCGGCCCTTCACGCCGTCGGCATTTGGCATCGGGCGCGGCGGAAATCATGGCCGGCGGGGTGGATTCCGTGCGCCAGGACGTGGATACGGCGGCGGACCTGTCGGCGGCACTGGCGCTCGGGGTGGGCCCACGGACGGCGCGGCGGCTGACGACGGGCGTGCCCGCGCCGGACGGCCTCCAAAAGGCTCCGGGAGCGCAAGATCCGGAAGGGCCCTAGAGGGTGCCAGGCGGAACAGGCCGGATAGGTCTGGCCTTTCCCTGGCGGATGGGGTCTCCCCAGGCCCGCAGGGGCCGGGAGAGGGGGCTGCCCAGGCCGCCAGGGCCGAGGGGAGGCTCGCAGGGCCCCGGAGAGCTCTGATGGCGGAGCTGTCAGGGTATTCCGGCAACGCGGCGTGGGCCCCTTCCGTCGCCGGAGGGCTACGGGGAGTGCCATCCGCCTGGGGTGCATCGTGTCCCGGCCGCGATCCGCCGGACGCCCCTGGGGGCGTTCCGGCCCTGATCCGCCCGGCGGGCCCCGGCCCCGGCCCCGTAGGCTGGGCACATGCAGGCGACCTCGTACACGTACGACCCCGAGACCCGCAGCGGGAGCGTGCTGCTCGACGACGGGACCCCGGTGGAGTTCGACCGTGCCGCTTTCGACGCGGGCGGCCTGCGGCTGCTGCGCTCCGGCCAGCGGGTGCGGATCGAGACCGAAGGCGAGGGCGACGCGCGCCGCATCACCCTCGTGACGCTGTACACGTTCTGACACCGGACGCGCACACGCCGCGGGCCGGTCTCCCCGAGGGAGACCGGCCCGGCGCGTGAGTGGCCCTGTGGCCTTGTACCGCTTGCTCTTCGCCTACTTCTTGCGGGCAGTGGTCTTCTTGGCGGTGGTCTTGCGCGCCGTCGCCTTCTTCGCGGGCGCCTTCTTCGCGGTGGCCTTCTTGGCGGGCGCGGTCTTCTTCGCCGCCGCCTTCTTGGCCGTGGTCTTCGCCGGCGCCGCCTTCTTGGCGGCCGCCGCCTTCTTCGCGGGCGCCTTCTTGGCGGGCGCCTTCTTCGCCGTGACCTTCTTGGCGGGGGCGGCCTTCTTGGCGGGCGCCTTCTTCGCCGTGGCCTTCTTGGCGGTGGCCTTCTTGGCGGCGGCCTTGGCCGTCGTACGGGTCGGAGCCCCGCCGGAAAGGCTGCCCTTCGGGGCCTTCTTGACGGAGACCTCGCCTCCCTTGGGGAGCTTCTTCGTGCCGCTGACCAGGTCCTTGAAGCCCTGGCCGGCACGGAACCGCGGCACGGACGTCTTCTTGACCCGCACGCGCTCACCCGTCTGCGGGTTGCGGGCGTAACGGGCGGGGCGGTCGACCTTCTCGAACGAGCCGAAGCCGGTGACCGACACCCGGTCTCCGGCGACTGTTGCGCGGACGATCGCGTCAAGTACCGCGTCGACAGCGTCAGCGGCCTGCTGACGGCCGCCGAGCTTGTCGGCAATCGCTTCTACGAGCTGCGCCTTGTTCACGTCTTCCCCTTCGGAGACATTTGGCCGGAACGATTGAGTCCAGGCTTTTTCGCACGTTAGGCAGATATATACCGCAAATCAAACACGAAACGGGCTAATCACCCTAGTGCCGCAACGAAGTCGACCTCAGCGGAGTTCTGAGGTCAGTCACCTTCAGGGAATCGGCCCTCGTCGAGGTCCTTCATCAACCGGTCCAGACGCCTTGCCGCGTCAGGGAGATCGTGCTTCGCCGCTGCCGTAACGACCAGCAGCTTCCGGGACAGCGCCATCCTTACGCCCTCCGGGACTTGCAGTTCGCGCACTCTTGTGTGCGCCTCCTTCAATCGGGCCGCGACCGCCTCGTAGAGCTCGAGTTGGCTGTCACGTTCCATGCACCGATTGTGCCATCTGGGGCGAGTTGTCGCCCGACGGGGCCTCAACATGCGACTGCGCCCCCAACCCGGAGGTGGAGGGCGCAGTACGGGAAAAGCGCTGCTCAGGCGTCAATCGTACGGGGTTTGAAGGACGGCCGGGCCGCCTCGTACGCCGCGATGTCCGCTTCGTTCTGAAGGGTGAGGCTGATGTCGTCAAGACCGTTCAGCAGTCGCCAGCGGGCGTTCTCGTCGAGCTCGAAGTCGGCGGAGATTCCCGGCGCGAGGACCTTCCGCTGTTCCAGGTCCACCGTGATCTCCACGGTCGGGTCCGCCTCCGTCAGCTCCCAGAGCGCGTCGACCGTCTGCTGGTCGAGAACGACGGTCAGCAGGCCGTTCTTGAGGGAGTTGCCGCGGAAGATGTCGGCGAAGCGGGACGAGATGACGGTCTTGAACCCGTAGTTCTGCAGGGCCCATACGGCGTGCTCGCGCGAGGATCCGGTGCCGAAGTCGGGGCCGGCGACGAGCACCGAGGCACCTTGGCGCTCGGGCCGGTTGAGCACGAACTCGGGGTCCTTGCGCCAGGCCTCGAACAGCCCGTCCTCGAAACCGTCGCGGGTGACCTTCTTCAGCCAGTGCGCGGGGATGATCTGGTCGGTGTCGACGTTGCTGCGGCGCAGCGGAACGGCCCGACCGGTGTGTGTGGTGAATGCTTCCATGGTTCCTCAGACCCCCGCGGGCGTAGAGACATCGGCGTCGGACAGGTCGGCCGGGGAGGCCAGATGGCCGAGCACCGCGGTGGCGGCGGCGACCTGCGGCGAGACCAGGTGCGTACGACCGCCCTTGCCCTGCCTGCCCTCGAAGTTGCGGTTGGAGGTGGACGCGGAACGCTCGCCCGGGGCCAGCTGGTCGGGGTTCATGCCCAGGCACATCGAGCAGCCCGCGTGGCGCCATTCGGCCCCCGCCGCGGTGAAGACCTTGTCCAGGCCCTCCTCGACGGCCTGCAGCGCGACCCGTACGGAACCGGGGACGACCAGCATGCGTACGCCGTCGGCGACTTTGCGTCCGTCCATGATCCCGGCGGCCGCACGCAGGTCCTCGATGCGGCCGTTGGTGCACGAGCCTACGAAGACGGTGTCGACCTTGATGTCACGCAGCGGCTGTCCGGCGGTCAACCCCATGTATTCCAGGGCCTTTTCGGCCGCCAGTCGCTCCGAAGCGTCCTCGTACGAAGCCGGGTCGGGGACGTGGGCCGACAGGGGCGCGCCCTGGCCGGGGTTGGTGCCCCAGGTGACGAACGGTGCCAGTTCGGCGGCGTCGATGAACACCTCGGCGTCGAAGACGGCGTCGTCGTCCGTGCGCAGCGTCTTCCAGTACGCGACCGCCGCGTCCCAGTCCGCGCCCTCGGGGGCGTGGTCGCGGCCCTGGAGGTAGTCGAACGTGGTCTGGTCCGGGGCGATCATGCCGGCCCGGGCGCCGGCCTCGATCGACATGTTGCAGATGGTCATCCGCGCTTCCATCGACAGCTTCTCGATGGCGGAGCCGCGGTACTCGAGGATGTAGCCCTGGCCGCCGCCGGTGCCGATCCTGGCGATGATGGCGAGGATCAGGTCCTTGGCGGTCACGCCGTCGGGCAGCTCGCCCTCGATGGTGATGGCCATGGTCTTCGGGCGGGCCAGCGGCAGCGTCTGGGTGGCCAGCACATGCTCCACCTGGGAGGTGCCGATACCGAAGGCCAGGGCGCCGAAGGCACCGTGCGTGGAGGTGTGCGAGTCGCCGCAGACGACCGTGGTGCCGGGCTGGGTCAGACCCAGCTGGGGGCCGACGACGTGCACGACGCCCTGCTCGACATCGCCCAGCGGGTGCAGCCGCACGCCGAACTCGGCGCAGTTCTTGCGCAGGGTCTCCAGCTGTGCGCGGGAGACCGGGTCGGCGATCGGCTTGTCGATGTCGAGGGTCGGGGTGTTGTGGTCCTCGGTCGCGATGGTGAGGTCCAGCCGCCGCACAGGGCGACCGTTCTTCCGCAGACCGTCGAAGGCCTGGGGGCTGGTCACCTCGTGCAGCAGGTGCAGATCGATGAAGAGGAGGTCGGGCTCGCCCTCGGCGCGCCGGACGACATGGTCGTCCCAGACCTTCTCCGCGAGTGTCCTACCCATCGCTTTCCCTCCGGCCGGCTGTGCCGCCGACACAACTAGAGATCTTGTGCAGCGCCCGTTGGTCGCGGGCCGCAACTACAGCGTGGCAAGTTCCACGGAAAATTGAACTTGCGTTTCACAGAGTGAGACGTGAATATCGTTGCATGGACAACTCTAGCGGCGTCGGTGTTCTCGACAAGGCGGCCCTTGTCTTGAGCGCCCTGGAGTCCGGTCCGGCCACCCTCGCGGGTCTGGTCGCGGCCACGGGACTCGCACGACCCACGGCCCATCGCCTGGCCGTGGCACTGGAACACCACCGTATGGTGGCGAGGGACATGCAGGGCCGGTTCATCCTCGGACCGCGGCTGTCGGAGCTCGCCGCCGCGGCGGGCGAGGACCGGCTGCTGGCCACGGCCGGACCCGTACTCACACATCTGCGCGACGTGACCGGCGAGAGCGCCCAGCTCTACCGCCGGCAGGGAGACATGCGCATCTGCGTGGCGGCGGCCGAGCGGCTGTCCGGATTGCGGGACACCGTGCCCGTCGGCTCCACGCTCACGATGAAGGCCGGATCCTCGGCCCAGATCCTGATGGCCTGGGAGGAGCCCGAGCGGCTGCACCGCGGGCTGCAGGGCGCACGCTTCACGGCGACGGCCCTGTCGGGCGTACGGCGCCGGGGCTGGGCCCAGTCGATCGGTGAGCGCGAGCCGGGCGTGGCCTCGGTCTCCGCTCCCGTGCGGGGCCCGTCGAACCGCGTGGTGGCCGCCGTCTCGGTCTCCGGACCCATCGAGCGCCTGACCCGCCATCCCGGGCGTATGCACGCCCAGGCCGTGATCGACGCCGCCGCGCGCCTCAGCGAGGCGCTGCGCCGCTCCGGCTGACTTCCCTTGCGTCCATGTCCGGCCAGCCCCTCCAACGCCGCAGGGGCCGGCCGGACGTGCGTTTATCGGCGGGCCTGTGAGGAGCACGCTCCCCGCCGAGCCCGGACCGGTTCGCAGGTGCAGCATGGAATTACGTGCCGACCGACGGAGGTGTGAGAGCGATGACCGAGTTCATGGACGTTCACCATGGCATGAAGGGCATCACGAGCGATCAGCTCAGGGAGGCGCACCGCGCGGATCTCGCGATCGAGGGCGAGGAGGGCGTGCACTTCAAGCAGGCGTGGGCCGACCCGGACACCGGCACGGTCTACTGCCTGTCGGAGGGGCCTTCGGCCGAGGCCGTGCAGCGCGTCCACGAGCGCACGGGCCACCCCGCGGACGAGATTCACGCGGTCCCGCTCACTGTGTGAGCCCTGCCCGAGCCCCCGTCGCCCGCCGCGACCGGGGGCTCCTGCATGCCCGCACACGGCCTCGGGCGGCCGGCCGGCCCTTCGCCTGGCCCCGGTCTCCCAGCAGGCGGTCCGTACGCGCCGTCGGGGCCGTAAGGCGGCATGGACTCCAGCGGCATGGACCGCAGCAGGTGGTGCAGCGGTCCGAGGGAGCGCTCCTGGGTGAGCTCCCTGAGCATCATCGGCATCGCGTTGAGCGACGAGTCCCCTCAGCACCGCCTGCGGCTCAGCTCCGCCTGCGGCCGGCGCGGCGATGATCCAAGTCGGCCGCACTCCCGGTCGCGACGATCCGCAAGGCGCCCTCCCGCGTCGAGGACGACTCGCTCGGGCTCACGATCCGACTCGGTGCGGCGATGGCGGCGCTGACGCAGCAGCCCGAGGCGCCCTCGGACGACGATCCCGCGACGGCCGCAGCGGCGCGGAGGTCGAGTGGCTGCTGACGGAGCTCGGGTGGGACACCCGCCCGCGACATCGGCGACGTCTGGCCCGCGCTGGCGGTGCCGTCTCCTCACGGCGGCCAACTCGCCTCCTGCGCACGGCAGATGGAGGCCACCGCCGTGCACGACATGGATCTGCGGGACACCTGCCCGGCGGCCACGCGGAGGTGGAGATGGCGCGCCGGTACGACGTCGAGCAGGCTCGCGGAACGCCGAAGGGGCCTCCCACTTGCGTGGGAGACCCCTTCGGTCTCTGTACCCCCGACCGGATTCGAACCGGCGCTACCGCCTTGAGAGGGCGGCGTGCTAGGCCGCTACACAACGGGGGCAAGATCGTGATCCATGTGCTGGATCCGCTGGGCTACCAGGACTCGAACCTAGACTAAATGAACCAGAATCACTCGTGCTGCCAATTACACCATAGCCCATGGTGGTTTAGACCAGTACCCCCGACCGGATTCGAACCGGCGCTACCGCCTTGAGAGGGCGGCGTGCTAGGCCGCTACACAACGGGGGCCCTAGCGATCCTGCATCGAGAGCGACCGGGTGCGACCCAGATGATCTCGCGGGAAGGATCTGTACCCCCGACCGGATTCGAACCGGCGCTACTGCCTTGAGAGGGCAGCGTGCTAGGCCGCTACACAACGGGGGCTTTGCAGATGAGCTCTGCGAGCTGGCCTACCAGGACTCGAACCTAGACTAACTGAACCAGAATCAGTCGTGCTGCCAATTACACCATAGGCCACCAAAACGCAACCCCCTGATGCGGGGATCTTGTTCGGGTTTGCGCTTCCGGTTCCGGGCTTTCGGCCCGCTCTCCTTGGCGCAGGAAGAACATTACCCGAAGGTGGACGGCGCTCCAAAACGGGTATCTCCGCGCAACAGCGGGGGCAGCTCGTCGAGACCGGTGATCCGGATGAGCTCCGGTCTGCCCCCCAGACCGCCGCGGTCGAGCCAGATACCGGTGAGTCCGGCCTCGACGGCGCCGCGGGCATCGATGTCGGGCTGGTCCCCGACATAGGCGACCTCGTGCGGGGCGAGGCCGATGACCTCGCAGGCTCCGAGAAAAGCGGCCGCTTCGGGCTTGGAGACGCCGAGCTCCACTGCGCACACCACGGCCTCGAAGCGGTCCCGCACGCCGAGGATGCGCAGCTTGCGGTCCTGGTTGTGGATGCTGGAGTTGGACAGGACGGCGTGACGGTAATCACCGGCGAGCAGGTCGAGCACGGGGATCGTGTCGGGGAACAACGCCCAGGCGGCCTCATAGTGCTCGACGTGCCGGCCGAACCAGGCGTCGGCCTCGTCGTCGCTCATCTCCGGCGCCCCGAGGAACTGCCGTACCCGGTCGCGGCGCTGCCCCGGGAAGTCGGACTCCCCCGCGGCGAAACGGGCCCACTGGATGTCGGTGATCTCCCGCCAGGCGACGAGGGCCTGCTCGACGGAGGCGTACCCGCTGGGCAGGCCCTCGTGCTCAAGGTGCTTGCCCATGCCGGTGCGGTCGGCGCTCGCGTAGTCGAAGATCGTGTCGTCGATGTCCCAGAGGACGGCGCGGATCGGCATGCCCCGACCGTACCGCCACGGCACCGCCCGGCTGGGGGCCCGGGGGTCACCCCCCGATGAACGCAGCGTCGATGCCCCGGAGGACGGCGCGGATCGGCATACGGCCGAGGCCGGCGATCAGGCCACCGCCTCGGGCGGGACCACGAAGAAGTCGGTGACGAAGCAGACGACCTCGCCCGAGGCGTCGCGGCCGATCCAGGTCGGATACGCGCCGTCGCCCCAGCCTGAGCTGAAGGCGACCAGGGTGTGGCCGGTGTCGGGGGCCGTGATGATGTGCGGGCCCAGGTGGGCGTCATCGGCGTCGAAGGCGTCCCACAGCGGGCCCTCGTCGCCCTCGCACTCGGGGAACGACTCGTCGCACGAGGCGTCGTAGAAACAGCCGGTGCCGGCGTCGACGCCGTAGCCGTAGAACTCGTCGTCGGAGAGCTCCTTCACGTCCTGGCCGGCCTGGAGAGCGATCTCCCACGCGACCGGAGGCGTGTCCTTGATCACCAGGCGTGCGGCGGCGATTCGCTGGTGCGGAGTGTCGGACGGCTCCTCGTCGGGGCGCGTGAGGGTCGCCACGGCGCACTCCACCCGGTACCGGCCGGGGGCGACCGCGGCCGTGAACGGCTCTGCCTCGCCGCAGCCGAGGGAGATGAACGGGTCGCAGGCGACGACACGGCCGGTGGGCAGCCACAGCTTCCCCGCCTCGGCGACCGACATCGTGCCGGTGACCCCGTTCTCCTCCTGGAACCGGTTGTCCGGCGTGAAGTGCCAGGCGAAGTCGGGAGCGGGCATGGGCATGGTGGTCCCCCAGGGGCCGTTGTGGTCCGGATCGGTCCGAACACTAGCCGGGGGCTACGACAAACACCCGAGGGGCGGCTGCCGTTACGGCTGCCGCCCCTCGGGACCCGCGGATCAGGCGGTCAGCTTCGCCAGCGCCGCGTCGATACGGGCGAGGGTCTTCTCCTTGCCCAGGATCTCCAGCGACTCGAAGAGCGGCAGGCCCACCGTGCGGCCGGTGACCGCGACACGGACCGGGGCCTGGGCCTTGCCGAGCTTGAGACCGTGGGACTCACCGGCGGCGAGCACGGCCTCCTTCAGCGACTCTGCGCTGGACCAGTCGGCCGCCTGAAGCTTCTCGCGGGCGGTCGTCAGCAGGGCGACGGGGTCACCCTTCATCGCCTTGGTCCACGATGCCTCGTCCTCCACCGGCTCCTTGAGGAACAGGAAGTCGACGTTGGCGGTGATGTCCGAGAGGACCGTGAGACGGGTCTGCGCGTACGGAGCGATCGCCTCCCAGGCGGCCCGGTCGAAGTCCTCCGGCGCCCAGTTGGCGTTCGGGGCCTTCAGCCACGGCTCGCACGCCTCGGTGAAGGTCTTCACGTCCAGCATGCGGATGTGGTCGGCGTTGATGGCCTCGGCCTTCTTCAGGTCGAAGCGGGCCGGGTTGGCGTTGACGTCCGCGAGGTCGAACTTCGCGACCATCTCGGGGATCGTGAAGATGTCCTGGTCGGCGGAGAAGGACCAGCCGAGCAGGGAAAGGTAGTTGAGCAGGCCCTCGGGGAGGAAGCCGCGCTCGCGGTAGAGGTTGAGCGAGGCCTGTGGGTCGCGCTTGGACAGCTTCTTGTTGCCCTCGCCCATGACGTACGGCAGGTGGCCGAAGGAGGGGATCTCCTTGGCGATGCCGAGCTCGATCAGCGCCTTGTAGAGCGCGATCTGGCGCGGGGTGGAGGACAGCAGGTCCTCGCCGCGCAGCACATGGGTGATCTCCATCAGCGCGTCGTCGACCGGGTTGACCAGCGTGTAGAGCGGCGCACCGTTGGCGCGGACGATGCCGTAGTCCGGGACGTTGTCCGGGGTGAAGGTCAGCTCGCCGCGCACCAGGTCGGTGAAGGTGATGGGCTCGTCCGGCATCTTGAAGCGGACGATGGACTCGCGGCCCTCGGCGTCGTACGCGCCCTTCTGCTCGGCGGTCAGCGTGCGGCACTTGCCGTCGTAGCCGGACGGCCTGCCGGCGGCGCGGGCGGCGTCGCGGCGCGCCTCGAGCTCCAGGGCCGTGCAGTAGCAGGGGTACGCGTAGCCGCCGTCGATCAGCTTCCCGGCGACGTCCTTGTAGATGTCCATCCGCTGGGACTGGCGGTAGGGACCGTGGGGGCCGCCGACCTCGGGGCCCTCGTCCCAGTCGAGGCCGAGCCAGCGCAGCGAGTCGAGCAGCTGGTTGTACGACTCCTCGGAGTCGCGGGCCGCGTCGGTGTCCTCGATGCGGAAGACCATGGTGCCGCCGTTGTGCCGGGCGTAGGCCCAGTTGAACAGGGCGGTGCGGACCAGGCCCACATGGGGGTTGCCGGTCGGGGAGGGACAAAAACGTACGCGGACGGATCCGTTAGCCACGCTTGATCACCTTGTTGGTGAGAGTGCCGATGCCTTCGATGGTGACGGCGACCTCGTCGCCGACGTTGAGGGGGCCGACCCCCGCGGGGGTGCCCGTGAGGACGACGTCGCCCGGGAGCAGCGTCATGGCCTCGGTGATGTGCACGATCAGGTCCTCGACGGACCGGACCATCTCGCTCGTACGCCCCAGTTGGCGCTGTTCGCCGTTGACCGTGCACTGGATCGTCAGATCGGCGGGGTCGAGGTCGGTCTCCACCCAGGGGCCGAGCGGGCAGGAGGTGTCGAAGCCCTTGGCCCTGGCCCACTGCTTCTCGCGCTTCTGGGCGTCGCGCGCGGTGACGTCGTTGGCACAGGTGTAGCCGAAGATCACGTCCTTGACGCGTTCGCGCGGGACTTCGCGGCACATCCGGCCGATGACGACGGCGAGCTCGGCCTCGTGGTGCAGCTCGCTGGAGAACGAGGGGTACTCGATGGCGTCGCCGGAGCCGATCACGGAGGTGGTGGGCTTGAAGAAGGCGACGGGCAGGTCCGGGACCTCGTTGCCGAGCTCAGCCGCGTGCTCCGCGTAGTTGCGACCGATGCCCACGACCTTGTTGGGCAGCACGGGGGGCAGCAGCCGGACCTTGCTCAAGGGGACCTTGGTGCCCGAGAGTGCGAAGTCTGTGTACGGAATGCCCTTGATGATGTCGAGGAGGAGGCCGTCGGGGCCTTCCTCGACTGCGCCGAAGGCGACATTGCCGTCGATGGAGAACCTGGCGATGCGCACGGGTTGCTGTCGCCCCTCACTACTCACTCGCTGACCGGCCCTGCTCGCTGACCGGAGACTGACGCTCCAGGCTAACGCGGCGGGACGTGCCCGCCTCGCGCATTACGGCGTGGGCGGGTGGGCGGGACGGGCGGGCGGGACGTTCACCACGGGACGAGTGAGCCGAAGGGGTGCGGGGCGACCGGGCCCACCGCGTGGCGAGTGAGCCGAAGGGGCGCGCGGGTGTCGAAAGGGAGTGGGGGCACCACCCAGCGGTAGCTGGGGGGAGCGCGAAAGTCCTGAGGAACGGAGGACCGAGCACGATCGACCGTCGACACACGCTGAAAGCGCCCCGGCGGGGGTCCCCCCGGCGGGGCCAGGGGGAGAACCAGGCCTCAAGAAGCGGGCGCGTCCATCAGGATCGTGCGGCGGGGATTGGCCGTCTGGGTGGGAAGATCGACCGAGTGCTCCGGCTGCTCCGGCGTCCGCAGCTCGTCGGCGTCCTCGAGGTGCGCGAGCGTCGTGCGACGGGGGTTGGCTATGTTGCGGAACATCATCGTCGTCTTCATCGGCTGCTTCAGACCTTGTCGGAGTAGGGACGCTTCGAGAAGCGCGGTTGACGGACGGGCCGTCCTTGTAAAGCGTCAGGCTAAACATTCAATTCCCACGGAAAGCCAGGGGGAGACGTCGATCTACGTGTGAGTTTGCTCACGACGAGAGAGGCATTTCAGGCAATCCGGACCATGGGTCTTCCTGACAGGAACAGACATTCCGCCACTGAATGCGCCATTCCGCTCCTGATCATCAGGACTGGGACACCCCCCACCCCTAAAGGACTCGTGCCGTAAAGTCCGTTTCCTCCACGAACAGTTTCTACTGTTTGTGACATAACGCTTACAAGGTGTCACCCAGGTCACAGGCCGGTACGCGGCCCTTGTTGGAGATCCGGCACTGTGCTGGAATTCCACGCACCGCCGCGGTTTCAGGGCCGGCGCGCAATGGGCGCAACGCAGCGCCGAGTGGCGGCGGGGAAGGGGGAGCAGCGCCGGTCACTCACGACCACCATGGGGCGCGATTGCCCCGAGACGCCGACACCGTCCCGCCGTACAAGCGGAGGGACGCCTGGTCCAGAGGTTGCGACGCTAGTGCAGGGACGTTTCAAGAGGGATGGCATGGGGCGTCCCCAGGCCCACCAGGGCCAAGGGGAAGCTGCGGCAGAACAGGAGCCGCGCGGTGCTACCGACCGCGGCGCCTCTCCCCAGCGCACCCACAACCAGGGACCGGCAGCGCCCGGCGACAGCGGCGAGCGTGCCGCGCGCCCCGGTGCGTCCGCGCACTCCGCGGACAGCGGCAAGGCCCCGTCGACGGGCAAGGGTCCGACGGACACCGGCTCCCGAATAGCGCTGCGCAACTGGCGCATCAGCACGCGTCTGGTCTCCCTGCTCACCCTGCCGGTCGTCGCCGCGACCACGCTGGGCGGACTCCGTATCCAGGAGTCCATGGACGACATGAAGCAGCTGGACCACATGCAGCTGCTCACGGAGATGACCCGGGCGGCGACCGACCTGGCACAGGCGCTCCAGTCGGAGCGCGACCTGTCCGCCGGACCGCTCGCCAACGGCTCTCCCATCACCGACTTCAAGGTCTCCGGGCCGCGCACCCAGACCGACCTGGTCAAGAAGGCCTTCCTCGACGCCACCCGTGACATCCCCAACACGGACGACGACGAGGCGCTGGAGAGCATCCGCGCCAACGCGAACCAGATCGCCGTCCAGGTCAACAGCCTCAACAAGATCCGTGCCACGGCGTACGAGGGCGACGTCCCGAACTCCCAGACCGTGGAGAGCTACAGCCGGCTGATCGAGTCGCTGCTGAGCCTGTCCCAGGACATGGCCCAGGCGACCAGCAACCCGGAGATGATCAAGCGTACGCGCGCTCTGGCGGCCTTCTCGTCCGCCAAGGAGTACGCCTCCATCCAGCGCGCGATCATCGCCGCGGCCCTGCCCGGCGGTGACGACGCGAAGGCGCCCGGCCTGGCGGAGAACGACCGTCTGTACGGCAAGGCCGCCGTGGAGAACGGCGAGACCGAGCTCAAGGCCTTCAAGGCGATCTACGAGTCCACCGGCGGCGACGCCGAGGAGCTCACCGCCACGCTGGACAGCGGCAACCCGACCATCGCCGCGTCGGAGCTGTACGCCAAGCGCGTGCTCGACACCAAGGGCCAGATCGACAGACTGCCCAAGCGCTCGCACCTGGACTGGACCGACGACTACTCGGTCCGGATCAACGCGATGAAGCAGATCGAGGCCACCCTGCTCGGCCAGATGGAGAGCAAGGCCCGTGAGCTGCGCGAGGAGTCGCAGCGCGAGGCCATCATCAACGGTGCGCTGATCCTCGTCGTCCTCGGCGTCTCGCTCGTCGGCGCGTTCGTCGTGGCCCGGTCCATGATCCGCTCGCTGCGCCGTCTGCAGGACACCGCGACCAGGGTCGCCCAGGACCGGCTGCCCGAGCTCGTCAAGCAGCTGTCGGAGGCCGACCCGCAGGACGTCGACACCTCCGTCGAGTCCGTCGGTGTCCACTCGCGGGACGAGATCGGCCAGGTGGCCGCGGCCTTCGACGACGTGCACCGCGAGGCGGTCCGGCTCGCCGCCGAGCAGGCCCTGCTGCGGGGCAACGTCAACGCGATGTTCACCAACCTCTCGCGCCGGTCCCAGGGCCTCATCCAGCGCCAGCTCTCGCTCATCTCCGAGCTGGAGTCCCGCGAGGCCGACCCGGACCAGCTGTCCTCGCTGTTCAAGCTGGACCACCTCGCGACCCGTATGCGCCGGAACGGCGAGAACCTCCTCGTCCTCGCGGGCGAGGAGCCGGGCCGCCGGTGGACGCGCCCGGTCCCGCTCGTCGACGTGCTGCGCGCCGCCGCGTCCGAGGTGGAGCAGTACGAGCGCATCGAGCTCGCGGCCGTGCCCGCGACCGAGGTCGCCGGCCGCGTCGTCAACGACCTCGTGCACCTGCTCGCCGAGCTGCTGGAGAACGCGACGTCGTTCTCCTCCCCGCAGACCAAGGTCCGGGTCACCGGTCACGCGCTGCCCGACGGACGGGTCCTCGTCGAGATCCACGACACCGGCATCGGCCTTTCCCCCGAAGACCTCGCCGCGATCAACGAGCGGCTGGCGTCGCCGCCCACCGTGGACGTCTCGGTCTCCCGCCGCATGGGTCTGTTCGTGGTCGGCCGCCTGTCCCTGCGGCACGGCATCCGTATCCAGCTGCGCCCGTCGGACTCCGGTGGCACCACCGCGCTCGTCATGCTCCCCGTCGATGTCGCCAACGGCGGCAAGAAGCTCCCGGGCAAGCCGGGCGCGGGCGGCCAGGGCGCGGCTGCGCAGGGCCCCGGCGGCGGCGCTCCCGGTCTCGCGGGCCGTCCCGGTGCTCCGGCGGCCGGCGGCGGGCGTCCCGGCGGCGGTCCCGGCGCGGGCGGTGCGCCCGCGGGCGGCCGGCTCGGCACCGGCGCGCCGCGCGGCCAGGTCGGCGCCCCCTCGGGCCCCCGCGCCGCGCTCCCGGGGCGTGACGGTGCCCCTCGTCCGGCCCAGGGCCAGAACTCCCCGCAGGACCCCTCACGTCAGGGCGGCGCGTTCGGCGCAAGCCGTGGCGGCCAGGGCGTTCCCGCGCCTGCCCGGGGCGAGGCCCCGCAGAACAGCTACCGTCAGAATGCGCCGGGCGCGGGCGACCGCGGCCGGCAGCTGCCGCCGACCGGCGGTCCGCGCGCCGAGCTGCCGGGCGGGTCTCCCGCCCGGCGCGAGGAGCCGCGTCCGCAGCGTCCGCAGACCACCAGCTGGGGCAGCGAGCAGGCGCCCGCTCCGCAGCAGCGCCCGGCGGCCGACGCGCCGCGCGGCCACGAGGACCACGACGCCTCGCGCGGTGCCGGTGCCACGGCCGAGTTCGCCCGGCCGGACCGGAGCGGCCCCGCGGGCCCCGGTTCCACAGGCCAGTTCGTCCGCCCCGACGTGTACGGCGGCCAGAACTCGGCGCCGTCAGGTCAGTTCGCCCGGCCGGACCGGAACGGCCCGCAGCCGCCCGCCCAGGACCCGGCTCAGACGGCGCAGTTCGCCCGGCCTGATTTCCAGGCGCCGCAGCAGCAGGCGCCGCGCCGCCGGGACGAGGGCTTCGCCCCGGCACGGCCCGCGGCCTCCCTGCCCGCTCCGCACCAGCCCGAGGCCCTGCCTCCGGCCGGTCCGGGGGACGGCCGCACGCCGCTGTACGACACGCTGGAGACCAACTGGTTCCACGGGTCGCAGGGCGGTGGCCCCGCCGAGCAGCAGCCGCAGCAGCAGTCCGCTCCGCAGATGCCGCAGCGCCACCCTGCGCCGAACCCGGGGATCCCGGGCGAGGCGCCCTCGGCGAACGGCGCCTCGTGGCGCACCTCGCCCAACGACGAGCTGGTGCGCCAGGCCGAGCGGGTGCGCAAGCCCGCGGCCGGCGGTGTCACCACTTCGGGTCTGCCCCGTCGCGTCCCGCGAGCGAACCTCGTCCCGGGCACCGCGCAGGAGCAGAACCACCAGTCCGGTCCGCAGGTCTCGCGCGCACCCGATGACGTGCGTGGCCGACTGACCAATCTGCGCCGGGGTATTCAGCAGGGCCGGCAGCAGAACAGCTCCACGACCGGCAGCTTCAACCCCGGCCCCACTCACCAGCAGGAGCGATAGTTGAGTCCGATGAGCCAGGCGGCGCAGAACCTGAACTGGTTGATCACCAACTTCGTGGACAACACCCCTGGGGTGTCGCACACGGTGGTGGTCTCCGCCGACGGACTCCTGCTGGCGATGTCCGAGGGTTTCCCGCGTGACCGCGCCGATCAGCTGGCGGCGGTCGCCTCCGGGCTGACCTCGCTGACCGCGGGAGCTTCCCGGATCTTCGAGGGCGGTCCCGTGAGCCAGACGGTCGTGGAGATGGAGCGCGGCTTCCTGTTCCTGATGTCCGTCTCCGACGGGTCGTCGCTGGCCGTTCTCGCCCACCCGGACGCCGACATCGGCCTGGTGGGCTATGAGATGGCTCTTCTGGTCGACCGGGCGGGCAGCGTCCTGACCCCTGATCTGCGCGCCGAGCTCCAGGGAAGTCTTCTGCACTGACATTCCGGCCGTCGGCGACCCCACTCGCCGTCCGGCCGCCGCCACCGCAACGCCAACCGAACGGCCGCCCAAGGCCCCCCACCGGCCCCATCAGACGGCACAGCCGACCACTTGCTGTCACGCCCGGAGGATTCATGACCCCGCCACCCGCCTCTCACGATCCGTACGGCACGTCATACGACGCGTACGGGGACGAGGGCGACCAGCCGCTGGTGCGTCCGTATGCGATGACCGGCGGCCGGACCCGGCCGCGCTACCAGCTCGCGATAGAGGCGCTGGTCAGCACCACCGCGGACCCGGCGATGCTCGCCGGACTGCTCCCCGAGCACCAGCGGATCTGCCACCTGTGCCGGGAGGTCAAGTCGGTCGCCGAGATCTCGGCGCTACTGGCGATGCCGCTGGGTGTGGCCCGCATCCTCGTCGCCGACCTGGCGGAGGCCGGCATGGTGGCGATTCACCAGCCGGGCAACGGAGAGGCCGGCGGTACGCCGGATGTGACACTGCTCGAAAGGGTGCTCAGTGGACTTCGCAAGCTCTAGCGGCGGTTCGGCCCGGTCGACCACCAGCGCGAAGATCGTG
>NZ_JAGGOJ010000048.1 GCF_018614575.1 Streptomyces sp. ISL-10 | reverse complement strand
ATCACGAGTTCAACCTCAGTAGCACCACTCGGGGCGGACAGCCACGGTCAACCACGGCCTAGTCGTTAATCGCATGAAATCTCAGCCAACCATTCCGGGGTGTAGCACTCCGCGAAAGACCACTTCTGGCCCGAGTAGCGGTCGCCTGAGCTTACGTGTACACCTCAAGCCTGCCTTGTGGCGTCAAGCGGTAATACTCGCGAATCGGGTCACCCTCCACAGTGGGATAGGTCACCTTCAGTTCTGTGCTCTCGCCGCTCTTGAGGGCTCTCCGAAGGCAGACGATTTCGTGCACCGGCTGCTTCTGCAGCTCCTCACCTTGATCCAGGCTCACCTTGCCACAACTGGAAAACTCGGTTCTGGACTCCCATCGTTCCTTGGCTGGGTCGACCGAATCGTTCAGCACCCCGCACCCCGCAGCCAGCAAGGACATGGCCGATACCACAACGAGCCGCACACGGACCGAAACAGCCGTCACACCGAGACGATGAGCTCTACTTTGACCTTTCACACCGCCCCCCTTTCCTGGCGCTGGACTGGGCTTGATCCGCTTTGACGGACATCTGAGATCAGGTGCCCCGGAAGGATGTCCATCATGGAGAGCATGGGAAAGAAGAAGCCTCGGCCTCGCCGTTCGTTCACGCCGGAGTTCAAGTCCGAGATCGTCGAGCTGTGCCGGCGCGGTGACCGCTCGGTCGGTCAGGTCGCCAAGGACTTCGACCTGAGGTCTCCCGAGCCGCCTTCTATGCCCGCCGCAGTGGCAGGCCCGGTCCGCGGGCGGTCCGCGATGCCGAGCTGACCGAGAAGATCGCCGAAGTCCACGAGAACTCCCGCGGAACCTACGGGGTCCCGCGAGTCCACGCCGTCCTGCAGCGGCAGGGGGAGGACTGCGGACGGCGCCGCATCGCCAGACTGATGCGCAACGCAGGACTTCAGGGCCGGCACCGCAGGCGACGGCAGCTGACGACGATCCCCGACCCGCTGGCCGCCGCCCGGCCCGACCTCGTCGTCCGGGACTTCGCTCCCGACCCGGACGGCCTCGACAGCCGCTGGTGCGGTGACATCACCTACGTCCCCACCGAAGAGGGCTGGCTCTATCTGGCTACCGTCATCGACATCGCCTCCCGCCGCGTGGTCGGCTGGTCCACCGCCGACCACCTGCGGACCGAACTGGTCGCGGACGCTCTCAGGTCCGCCTGCCGCCGGCGTCGTCCCGCCCGGCCGGTGATCTTTCACTCGGATCGTGGCTGTCAGTACACCAGTCAGCAATTCGCCGCCCTGGCAACGCAGTTCGGCGTCCGTCTGTCGGTCGGCCGCACCGGGCAGTGCTGGGACAACGCGCTCGCCGAGTCGTTTTTCGCCACGATCAAACGGGAGTTGCTCGACACGAGCTCCTGGCCCAGCCGGGCCGCCGCCCGCACCGCGATCTTCGACTTCATCGAGGGCTGGTACAACTTGCACCGACTGCACAGCAGCCTCGGCTACCGCAGTCCCGCCGAATACGAGACCGCACTCGCAGCCTGACCACCACACTGATGGTGTCTGTCAAAGCGGAACAAGCTCAGGACGCTGCTCCAGAGAAACCGGTTCCGCAGACAGCCACAGTCAACCGGGAAACGAGCACACCAGTGAACCCTTTGGCTTGCAAGGCATATGAGGCACATGACGAGGGGCTGGGCCGCCTCTGGGCCGTCCGAGGCTGCTCGGTAGCCCGGCCAAGGATGAACAATGACGACCAGCGGGCAACCATTGACCAGCCCCCGGACCTGCAAAAAGCCAGGCTGCCAAGGTCCCTGGCAAGACCCAGGGCAAGAAGACGCCCCTTGGTGGGATGAGAAGGAGTTGGAGGGGGGTGGTGCCGGAGCTGCACGAGGTCCCGGACCAACCGGGCTCGGGGACCTCTTTTGAGCCACCCCCCTTGGCCGCGCTGTCGTCGTACTGAGACAGCAGACCGACCCAACGCTCAGCAGAGTAGGCCTAGCCACTGACAACTACGCCGCACCACTACCGTGCCACATCGGACGGGGAGCCACGGGGAATCAGGGTGCGCGGCAGGTATGAGGCCAGCCTCCAGCCAAGGAGGGGAACTCGCAGGTCACCACAGCGGCAACCCGACCTCGCTCCTAAAGCGGTGCTCACAGCGTTTCGATCCGTGCCCGA
Organism: Streptomyces sp. ISL-10; assembly: GCF_018614575.1. Taxonomy (GTDB): domain Bacteria; phylum Actinomycetota; class Actinomycetes; order Streptomycetales; family Streptomycetaceae; genus Streptomyces. The sequence continues at coordinate 96,794 of NZ_JAGGOJ010000048.1, read as the reverse complement.
CAGATCGGTGAGACAAGCACGTCAACTCGCACGCTCAGACAGCTTCGTCCGACAACAGCACCGCCTCTATGAAGTCGGGAGGCGGCTGGTAGCCATGCGCTTCGACGTAGTGGGTGACCAGCTCAGGGGCGGCGTAGGCGACGCCGTCGCCCATCACTCGTATCTCGGCGCTTCCCCGAGGGCCGTCGAGGCGCCTGGCGGTGAGGAGCGAGGTGCACCATGGGCAGTGGTGAAAGCCGCGGTCTGCTGTGCTCGGTGAGTGCGGGTCATACCCTTCAGCGCCTCCACGAGACCGGGCGGTGGAGCACCCTTCGCATACGTCTTGCCACGGTCGAGCCAGCCGATGTTGAGCAATGTGACGCCCTGCCAGACGCCCGACGCCGTCGGATCCCAGTTGTCCCTGTCATACGTGTACGGCGTCAGGTCTGCGTAGTGCGTCATGGCGGTTGTCTACCAGCAGCCGCACCGGATGAGCACCAGATGCAATGGAAGAGGCGGAAGAACGCGGCTGAAGCGCGCGATGGCGGCTCGTCTCGCGGCTCCTGCCGCAGGCTGCGCTCCACGGTGATGCCTCGTTGCGCGATCCGACGGTGTCCTGGCCCCCGGTAGGCCGGGGCTCGTGCCCCGTCCGTGCCCTCCAGGGCAGTCAACAGCGGTCCACACGGATGCCGCGGAAGCCTGAGGTCTGCTGCGCTCGGTGGTGGCGGTCATACCCTTCAGCGTCTCTGCCAGGCCTGGCGGTGGAGGACCCCTTCCCTACGCCCTGCCACGGTTGAGCCACCCGACGTTGAGCAGTGTGACACCCCGCCAGACGACGAGTGCTGCACCCGGTTCGCACCTGATCGGGCGGCCAACCGCGACCAACCGCGACCATGGTTCACACGTCCCCCGTACGCGCGTCACCTGGTCTTCTCAGCGCTGCGGGTGGATCGGCCTGGCACAGCCGCTGACAAGACGTGCCCGCTCCTGCCGGTGGCCGAAGACCCACTCTCAAACAGGCTTCCTCACGAGCCGTGCGCCCGCCGCTCGATGCGCTCCACCAGGTCGGCCGCCATCGTCTTGATGGTCTCCAGCCCCTGTTGACCCCAGGGATGCGGATCCTGGTCCACCACGCAGATCGTGCCCAGCACCATGCCCGTGTTGTCGATCAGCGGAGCGCCCAGGTAGGAGTGGATCCCGATGGCGTCGACCACGTGGTTCCCGGCGAAGCGTGGGTAGTCGCGGACATCCTCCAGCACCAGAGCCTTGCGCCGCCTGACCACATGCGGGCAGAAACCAATGTCGAAGGCACGAGGCATGACCCGGCCGGGCACGGGATCGTCGAGAAGGGGGGACTCCAGGTTCACGGTTGTGTCGGCTGCCGCGCTGTACAGACCCGCGTAGTACTGACGGCTCTCGTCGACAAGGAAGTTGACCCCCGCGTAACACCCCCCAGTGCGCTGCGCGAGTTCACGCGCGAAGTCATCGAACTCCGGAACGGGCTTGTCCTCGATACCCAGTTCCCGAAGCCTGCGTGTCCGGGCCTCTGCCTCAGGGTCCTCCGGAGGGAGAAGCAGATGACGCACGGCGATCGCTATCTCCCCTCCGAAGGGAGACTTGTACACCATCTCAGCCATGGGAACTCCTTGAAGTGATCAGATGCTGCACCAGGGAAAGCAGAACCCGGATGCCCGAGTTGGGCAGGCGAGCGTCACACAGGACCACCGGGACCTCGGGCTTGAGGTCCAGCGCCGCCCGCACCTGTTCCGGCTGATAGCGGTGCGCCCCGTCGAACTCATTGACCGCGACGACGAAGTTGATGCCACGCGCTTCGAAGAAGTCGACCGCCGCAAAGCTGTGGTCCAGCCGACGGGTGTCGGCGAGCACTACCGCACCGAGCGCACCGGCGGACATCTCGTCCCACATGAACCAAAAACGCTCCTGCCCGGGCGTGCCGAACAGATAGAGCACGTGGTGGGGGCTGAGGGTGATCCGGCCGAAGTCCATCGCGACCGTGGTGGTGGCCTTGTTCTCCACCCCCTCCAGCCTGTCCGTGGCAGCACTCACCTCGGTCAGCAGTTCTTCCGTGCTCAGCGGCTCGATCTCGCTCACTGCTGCCACAAAGGTGGTCTTGCCCACCCCGAAGCCCCCGGCGACCAAAACTTTGATCCCCATCGGAAGGGAATCGGCGCCGGGTGCCTCAGAGTCGTTTGAGGAGCCCATCCCGCAACGCCTCCAATAGATCTAGATCGGGGGGAGAGTGTGACCCTCGTGTTCCCATGTCGAAGCGCCGTGTGACGACCGCCCCACGCTCCACCAAGTCGGACAGCAGCACCTTGATCACCGTTGCCGGCATATGCGTGTGCCCCGCGATCTCCGCCACCGTGACCGGCGTCCGACACAGGTCAAGCACATGTCCGTGATCCAGTCCGAGGCTGGTCCGCAGCACGGTACCCGTGGCCACCACCATGGTCATCAAGTCGAATTGGCAGGTGGGTCTGGTGCGTCCGTCACTGACGGTGTACGGCCGAACAAGCCGCCCCAGGGCATCATCGAGCAGCGGCCTTTGCGGATCGTCCGGGTCATCCGGCATCTCTCACTGTCCCGCCGGCCGGCGGGGAGCGGCCCCGAGGTGGCTGCGGACGCTCTTCACCATCATGGTCATCTCGTAGCCCAGCACCGGCACATCCGCCTCGCGCCCGGCCAGCACTGCCAACAGGGCGCCCTGTCCGGCCGAGGAGACAAAAAGCATCGAGCTGCTGAGTTCGGTCACGATCTGCCGCACGTCACCGCCGTCATCGAATCGCTTGCCGGCACTGCGCGCCAGGGAGTAGAGCCCGCTGGCGAGGGCCGCCAGATGATCCGCCGCGTCTTTGTCCAGTCCGTCCGAGGACATCACCAGACCGTCCGAGGACAACAGCAGTGCGCTCCGCGTATGCGGTACGCGCTGCACAAGGCCGCTCAACAGCCAAGAGAGATCTTCACTCACCACAATTGCCCACTTCTCCTCAATGACGTGAAACTGCTAGGGGGCCGGGTCCCGTCGGATCTCCCCACCGGGGGACGGGGAGGTGTCAGTCTCCTCGGAGTCCTCAGCCAGGCGGACGCCGCTCTGAAACGCGGCCATCAGGCCGGGATCGTGATCGTCTTCCTGGAGTGCCACGGCAGCGTGGGGGGACTGCCGCAATTCCGGGGCGAGGTGTTCCTGACGGCGCCGCTGGGGCAGCACGGGGGGAGCATCTCCCGGCGTGGGGGCCGCCACGGGGGCGAGTGGTGGTTCGGCCACCGGTGCGGGTACCGGGTCCGGAGCGACGGGCGTGGCCGGCGCAAGTGCTCGCTCCGTCGAGTCGTCGGCGGGTCCATGAGGGGCGGCGGGAGTGATGTCCGGCTGTTGTTGCTGTGATTCCACCGCGTCCGGGCCCCGGCCCAGCAGCTCGTGCGGCAGCACCACCACGGCCTGTGTACCGCCATAGACGTTGCTCTGGAGTTGTACGACGATGCCGTGCCGCCGGGCCAGCACGGAGACCACATACAGGCCGATGCGACCGTCCTGGAGCAGCTCGCCCAAGGCGATGCCCTCAGGGGAGGCCAGCAGGGCGTTCATCTGGTCCCGCTCAGTGGAGGTCATGCCCAGACCGCGGTCCTCGACCTCGATCGCCAGCCCGGCGGTGACGTGCTCGGCACGCAGCAGCACCTGGGTCTGGGGACGGGAGAACACCGTGGCGTTCTCCACCAGCTCCGCCAGCAGGTGGACCACGTCGACGACCGCGTGCCCGCTCACCGTCCCGTCCACGGGAGGCACCATCTTGACCCGCGAGTACTGCTCGATCTCGGCAGTCGCGGAACGCATCACATCAGCCATGCTGACCGGTCGGGTCCACTGGCGATAGGAGACGGCGCCGCCGAGCACGGCGAGATTCTCGGCGTATCGCCGGACACGGGTGGCCAGGTGGTCCACATGGAACAAGCCTTTGAGCAGGTCCGGGTTCTCGACCTCGTTCTCCAGGTCGTCCAGCAGCCCGATCTCGCGGTGCACGAGGGACTCCAGCCTTCGGGCCAGATTGGCGAAGACCTCGAAGTGCTCGCCGCCACGCTCTCGTGCCCCGAGCTCCACCACAGTCGCCTCGGTGACTCGCTGGGCGGATACGGTCCCTTGCCCCGGCCGATCCACCGCGTCACCCGTCCACTCAGGCAACGGGCCCGGCTGATGCCGCTGGTTTCCTGCCGGCTGCCAGCCGGGCTCCATCTGCTGTCGCAGCTTCGCGAGTTCGGCCTGGCCGCGTGCCGCCGAAGCGCTCAACTCGATATGCCGGCGTGCCACGGCCCGCGCCTTCCCGGCGGCGATGAACGCTGCGCCCGAGAGGATCACGCAGACGAGCAGCAGCGTGCCATTGAGCAGACCCCAGAAGGCGGTCTTGTCGACATGGCCCACGCCTGCGGTGAACAGGAGAGCAGCGGCTGCGGTTCCGATGATCGTGACCAGCACGGCTGGCAACACCGCCAGAAGCACCATGTGGCGCTCAACTGCCTTGTCACGCCCGCCCATGACGTCAGGGACATGCCACGCCTGGGAGTCGGCGGACGCTATCTCCTGGTGGGCATGAGCGGGCAACATCAAACGTTCCTGCATCACAGTCCCTGGTTGCGTATCGGCCAGCAGGCTGAAAAGTGTACGGCGCACGTTACCTCTAACAGCACCTCACGTCACGGGTGGTGAGGTCGTGGGGATTGATTCGACAGTCCCACGTCCCTGAACTGGCCCAGTGCCGTGACGCACTCCTGGTTGAACGTGCCGATCCGTGCCGATCCATTCCAGAACGTGCCAGAACGAGCGGGCACTCACGGGCATTGCCGACAACTCAAAGGCGGTGACGCAAGCTGCGCGGAGCGTATGCGCGCTACCTGCGGCTGCTGGAGTTCGATACAAAGTCGGCACCCTCGGCATCAAGACCTCTCGCCGTACTGCCGGGTGCGGGCGAGCGCCCGGCTGCAGGGCAGCCCCTGCCAGCCAGTTCGGCCTCACCCGCGTACGCCCCGGCGCCGGCGGCCTGTTGCTTGAACTGGAGCCGCCGGCGATGCGTACAGACAAGGGCGGGCCGGGACCTCCCGGCCTGATCGGCCGGCCACCGCCGGCTTCGCACGGAAGGACTTCGGTGTCGCTCTGGACGCGCTCTCGCCAACTGCCGCATAAGGACAACGCAATCATGGAGAAGGGCCTGATGCCGGGCGGGCCCCCGGAGCACACGCCGGACAACTCCGCCGTGGTTCAGGACGCCGCCGCATCTGACGGCGCCGACGTTGGTGGGAACGCCACCGCAGGGGGCCCCGGCCGTGGCGACTCGGGCGAAACGTTCGCGCGCAGCCGCCGGGAAAAGCCCCCGGCCGCTGCGCGGGTGACCGCTGTCCTGGCCGCCCTGCTGGTGCTCTTCGCTCTCCTCCTGCCGAACGAGCTCACTGGCCTCACGCCCGGCGCGTTCGCCCGCATCCCGGTGGAGGGGATCTTCGGCACCGCCGTGCTGCTCACCCTGCGCCCGAGGGCGAGACGGGTGGCAGCGGTGTTCGCCGGAGCCGGTCTGGGCGTGCTGACCCTCCTGAAGCTCCTCGACATGGGCTTCTACTCGGTTCTCGACCGGCCGTTCGACCCGATGCTCGACTGGATCCTGTTCGACGACGCCGAGGCGTTCCTCGGGGACTCCGTCGGCCGGGCCGGCGCGATCGGCGCCGTGGTCGGGGTCGTGGTCGTCGTCCTCGCTCTGCTGGTCCTCATGACACTCGCAGTCGTCCGGCTGAGCCATCTCGTCGTCCGGCACAGCGCCGCGGCGGCCCCTGCCACCCTTGTACTCGGGACCGCCTGGATCACCTGCGCGGCGCTCGGCGTACAGGTCGGGGGCGTACCGGTCGCTTCCAGGAGCACCGCCACGCTCGTGGAGGACCATGTGCAGCAGGTGCGTGTGGGCTTGGAGGACGAGCAGGCGTTCGCCAAGGAGGCCGAGGTCGACGCCTTCCGCGACACTCCGGCCGACCGGCTGCTGACCAGGCTGCGCGGCAAGGACGTCATCTTTGCCTTCATAGAGAGCTACGGGCGCAGCGCGGTCCAGGACCCGGACATGGCGTCGCAGGTCGGCGCGGTGCTCGCGGATGGGACCAACCGGCTGCGCGCGGCCGGGTTCTCCTCCCAGAGCGCCTTCCTCACCTCACCGACGACGGGCGGAGGCAGTTGGCTGGCCCACTCCACCTTCGCGTCAGGCCTGTGGATCGAGAACGAGGAGCGCTACCGCAGCGTCACCTCGAGCGACCGGATGACCCTCACCGGTGCCTTCCAGCACGCGGGCCGGTGGCGGACAGTCGGCATCATGCCGGGCGTCACCCGGGCCTGGCCGGAGGGACGGCTCTACGGCCTCGACAAAATCTACGACTCCCGGCAACTCGGATACCAGGGACCGAAGTTCAGCTGGGCGCCCGTACCCGATCAGTACAGCCTGTTGGCGTTCGAACGCCTGGAGCACGGCAAGCCGGACCGCGAGCCGCTGATGGCGTCGATCATCCTCACCTCCAGCCACCAGCCCTGGGCGCCCATACCCAGGATGATCGGCTGGGACAAGGTCGGTGACGGCACGGTCTACCACGCCATCGAAAAGGCGGGCAAGAACCCCGAAGAGGTGTGGAAAGACGCCACCAAGGTGCGCACCGAGTACCGGCATGCCATCGAGTACTCGCTGAACAGCCTCATCTCCTACATGGAGAAGTACGGCGACGACGACACCGTGCTCGTCTTCCTCGGCGACCACCAGCCCGTCCCGGCCGTCACCCGCGGCGACCTCGGCCGGGACGTGCCGATATCGATCGTCGCCCGCGACCCGGCCGTGATGGACCGGATCTCCGGCTGGGGCTGGCAGGACGGTCTCAAGCCAGGGCCGAAAGCTCCGGTCTGGCGGATGGACACCTTCCGCGATCGGTTCCTCACCGCCTACGGCCCGAAGCCCGGCCCCATCCCGCATCCGCCAACTCGGTGACCGCCGATTCACAACGGGAGGCGCCGAACGAGTCGTCACACATGCCGGCCTCTGGCGCCGGCCTGCCGTCCCGTCGCCGCGCGTCGGGCCGCTGTCGCGTCAGGGCCATACAGGCGACAGCGAAGGCCTTCGCGGAGGCCTGTGGACAACGGGACGGCAGGACGGAGGTCGTCAATGTGTCTACCGGGCCGTGACAAGCAGCTCCGGACCGAGCACGCCACAGAGACGGGCCCACGCCATCAACAGGGCGACAAGGAGGCGCTTCCAGTCTTCGTAGTCCCCGAACGTTCGGCATCCCCCCGCCCGCCGGCGCGGGGCAGGTCAAGCCCTCTCGTGGCTCGGGTCCCGGACCACCGCTGCGCTCTCGCGGACTCTGACGCGCCACAGCCACCTGATGTCACGCCCGAAGGACCAGACGAGCAGCGCCAGCGCCACGAGGACTGCCGCGTATGCGGGCAGGCGCGGGATGATTCCGGCGCCGACCACGAGAAGGACGATCCCCTGCAGCGCGGCCACCGCCTTGCGGGCCGTGCTCGGAGGAAGTGGCCCGTGCAGCCACGGCAGTACCCGGGCCGCCACGACGAAGGCGTAGCGCATGGCGCCTGTCAACAGCACCCATGCGCCCAGCGACATGGCGACGTAGACGCTGAGCACCAGGATGAGGAAGGCGTCGACCTCCATGTCGAAGCGTGCCCCCAAGGGGGACTCCGTCCCCGTGCGCCGGGCTACTTGGCCGTCGACCGCGTCAAGGATCAGCGCCACCGCGGCGAGGGCGACCATGACCGCGACCGGCGGCCGGCTCAAAAAGGAATCCGCGATCAGTGCGGTCACACCTCCGACGAGCGTCGTCCGGGCCAGGGTGACACCGTTGGCCGGACCGAAGGGCCTGGGCCACCGCCGGCGCAGGGCACGGGTGAGCACAGCCCAGGTGGCGAGCGTGAACGCCAGGCCTGTCAGCCATCCCGCGGGCCCCAGCCCGACCACCGTGGCGAGAAGGGCGAGCAGGAGCGTCTGCGCGCCCGCCCCCGCGGCCGCCTCCGGCCGCCACAACCTCGCGTCATAGGTGCCGCTCAGGGCCACCGTGCACCACCCTCCGGCCGTGTGACAGAGTCGATGAGTGCCGCGTACCGTTGCGGCCTCGTGATTATCAGAACGTGAACCGTCACCCGAGCGTTCAGCAGGAGGACGCCGATGGAGCGCGCCGCACGCGCCTTCTGGCTCCGCTCCCCGGGCCACGGCGAGATTCGCGATGTTTCCCTGCCGGAACCGGCCGACGACGACGTCGTGGTGCGCACGCTGTTCTCCGGCGTGAGCCGTGGCACGGAGAGCCTCGTCTTTCGCGGCGGCGTACCGGAGAGCCAGCACACCGCGATGCGGGCACCGTTCCAGGACGGTGAGTTCCCCGGGCCCGTGAAGTACGGCTATCTCAACGTCGGCCTTGTCGAGGAAGGACCGCTGCACCTCGTCAGCCGCACGGTCTTCTGCCTCTACCCGCACCAGAGCCGGTACGTCGTCCCGGCAAGTGCCGTGACCCCGGTGCCGGATACCGTCCCCGCAGGTCGGGCCGTGCTGGCCGGGGCGGTGGAGACCGCGGTGAACGCCCTGTGGGACGCCGCACCGCTGATCGGCGACCGGATCGCCGTCGTGGGAGCAGGCATGATCGGCTGCTCTGTCGCCGCGCTTCTCGCCCGGTACCCCGGCGTCCGCGTCCAGTTGGTCGACGCCGAGCCCGCCCGTGTCGCCGTCGCCGGGGCGCTGGGCGTCGACTTCGCTCTCCCCGAGGACGCCTTGGGCGACTGCGATCTCGCGTTCCACGCGAGCGCCACCGGAGCCGGACTCGCGCGCTCGCTGGAGCTCCTGGCCCCGGAGGGAACGCTCCTGGAGCTGAGCTGGTACGGCGACCGGCAGGTCAGCCTGCCGCTCGGGGAGGCCTTCCACTCCGGCCGGCTGGTGCTGCGCGGCAGCCAGGTGGGGAGGGTGTCACCGGCGCGGCGCTCCAGCCGGACGTACGCCGACCGGCTCGCGCTCTCGCTCGAGCTGCTCGCCGACCCCGCCTTCGACGCACTGATCACCGGTGAATGCGCCTTCGAGGAACTCCCGTCGGCGCTGGCCGGGATCGCCTCCGGTGCCCTGCCCGGGCTCTGCCACCGCGTGATGTACGACACGGCCGCTGCCGCCGGTTCCGCCTGAGCATCGAGCGACCTGGGTCTTTGAACGCGCAGTACGCTCCGGCCGTACTGAAGTACAGGGGCCGTCAGCGGCCCGAATGCGTCGGAGGCCTGGAGGTCGCAGCCGTTGTTCAGCATCACCGTCCGCGAGCACCTCATGATCGCCCACAGCTTCCGCGGGGAGGTCTTCGGACCCGCACAGCGTCTGCACGGAGCGACGTTCCTTGTAGACGCCACCTTCCGCCGTCCCGAGCTCGACGCCGACAACATCGTCGTCGACATCGGCTTGGCCGCCAAGGAACTGGCCACCGTGGTCGGTGAGTTCCATTACCGCAATCTCGATGACGAATCCGAGTTCGCCGGCATCAACACCTCGACGGAGTTCCTGGCCAAGGTCATCGCAGACCGTCTGGCCGACCGGGTGCACGCCGGGGCGCTGGGCGAGGGTGCACGCGGTCTGGCCGGCATCACGGTCACCCTGCACGAATCACACATCGCGTGGGCGAGCTACGAGCGCGCTCTGTGAACCACTCAGCCGCCACCGCCACTCCCGAGCGCTCGGTCCGGGTCGTGATGCCCGGCGGTGTCGACGATCCGGCCGCGCCGAGTGGCGGCAACACCTACGACCGCAGGGTGTGCCGGGACCTGTCCCGGCTCGGCTGGCAGGTTCATGAGCACGCCGTCGCGGGCGACTGGCCCCATCCCCGAGCCGCCGCTCGTGCGGAACTCACCCGGATACTGAGGGAGTCGGCGGACGGCACCCTCGTCCTCCTCGACGGACTCGTCGCGTGTACGGTCCCCGACATCATCGTGCCCGAGGCCGACCGGCTGCGCCTCGCGGTACTGGTGCACCTGCCGCTGGGCGACGAGACCGGACTCGCCCCAGCCGTGGCAGCGGCTCTGGACGCCAAAGAACGCAGGACGCTGCGGGCCGTGGCTGTGGTCGTGGCAACCAGCGCCTGGGCGGCCGGCAGGCTCGTGGACCACCATGGGCTCGACCCCGGCCGGGTCCACGTCGCCGCCCCCGGAGCCGACATCGCGCCTCTGTCGACCGGCACCTCATCCGGCGCCGACAGCGCCCCGCGCCTGCTGTGCGTCGCCGCGGTGATCCCGCGCAAAGGGCAGCACGAGCTGGTCAAGGCCCTCGCGACCGTCGCCGACCTGCCGTGGAGCTGCGTCTGCGTCGGCGGGCTGGACCGGGATCCTGTGTATGCAACCCGGCTAAGGGAGCTGATCGAGGAGCACGGCCTCGGCAACCGGGTACACCTCGCCGGCCCTCGGACCGGCCCCGAGTTGAACGCGAGCTACGCCGCCGCCGACCTCCTGGTACTCGCCTCGCACGCCGAGACGTACGGCATGGTCGTGACCGAAGCGCTCGCGCGCGGGGTTCCCGTACTGGCAACGGCCGTCGGCGGCCTCCCGGAAGCGGTCGGGCACGCGCCCGACGGCAGCGTCCCGGGGGTTCTCGTGCCGCCCAAGGACACGGCGGCTCTCGCTTCGGCGTTGCGCCACTGGCTCCGCGAGCCCGGCGAACGGCATCGCTCGAAGGCGGCCGCGCGACGGCGGCGCACCGCGCTGGCCGGCTGGGAGACGACCTCGCGGAGCCTGGCCAAGGTGCTGGAACAACTCCAGCAGGACTCCCGGAGGACCACATGAGTGGCACCGACGCAGCTCGCTACGCCCCGGAGTGGCTGGCCCTGCGGGAGGGCGCCGATGCCGCCGCCCGCTCACCCGAACTCCTCGCCCCGCTACGGCGACAGCTGGCCCTCTCAGCGAGGGCGACCGATCCGCCGGAACGGGGCGAGGCGTTGGTGATCCGCGACCTCGGCTGCGGCACCGGTGCCATGGGGCGCTGGCTCGCCCCCCGTTTGAACGGTCCCCAGCACTGGATCCTGCACGACCGCGACCCCGATCTGCTCGAGCTGGCCGCAGCGCGGATGCCCCGTACGGCCGCCGGTGGCAGCCGCGTCACGGTCACGTCGGAACGCGGTGACATCACCCACCTGACCGCGGACGGGCTCTGTGGAACCTCGCTGGTGACGGCGTCCGCTCTACTGGACCTGCTCACCCGCGACGAGTTGGACGCTCTCGCCGCGGCCTGCGCCGGGGCCGGCTGCCCGGCACTGCTGGCGCTCTCCGTCGTGGGGCGGGTCGACCTCACCCCGGACGACCCGCTGGACGCCGAGATCGCCGAGGCGTTCAACTCCCACCAGCGGCGAGAGGATCAGGGCCGCAGGCTCCTCGGACCCGATGCCGTCGCGGCGGCCTCCGTGAGCTTCGCCCGCCATGGCATGACTGTACGGGCGCACAACAGCCCGTGGCGGCTCGGTCACGGTCCCCCGGTCCCCCCGGGCGGCCAGGACCGGCCGGCCCCTGGCGACGACGGGTCCGCGCTGATGGCGGAGTGGCTGCACGGCTGGGTCGACGCCGCCGTCGAACAGTCTCCGGAGCTTGCACCGCGTGCCCATGCGTATCTGCGGCGGCGCCTTGCGGCGTGCGAGGAGGGTGAGTTGCGGGTCGTGGTGCATCACAGCGATATCCTGGCCCTGCCCTGCCCGACGGGCGACGCATCGTGATCAGGGCGGTCCAGGCGCGGCTGGGCATGCTCGCCGGAGCAGCCATCCTCGCGGCGATGGTGTGTTGGCAGGGCGGCGCCTTCCTCGACGGTCTGCGCGGGATCGACGGCCCGACCCTGCTGGCCGCTCTCGGCCTCGGCTTCTTCACCACCGTGTTCAGCGCGTGGCGCTGGTGCCTGGTGGCCCGGGGCCTGAGGATCCGGATTCCACTGGTCCGGGCCGTCGCCGACTACTACCGCGCTCTGTTCCTGAACGCGGCGCTGCCCGGCGGTGTCCTCGGCGACGTGCACCGCGCGGTACGGCACGGGCGAAGCGCCGGGGACGTCGGGCGGAGCGTCCGCGCGGTCGTCCTCGAACGGATCGCGGGCCAAGTGGTCCTTGTCACCGTCGGCGTGACGCTCCTGATCACGCAACCCTCCCTGGCCCTGGCGGAAACCGGCCGTCTCGTCGCGACCCCGGGCGCCGCGGCGACCGTGTCCGTGGTGTTCGGGCTGGCGATCGTGGGTGGCGTCCGGTTTTGCAGGAAGCCGGGCACCTCGCGATGGCACCGCGCGGTCCGCGCCACGCTCGCCGAGGCGCGCCTCGGACTGCTCACCCGTGGGACCTGGCCAGGGGTGTTGATCTCGTCCGTCGCGGTGCTCGCGGGCCATCTCGCCATGTTCCTTCTCGCCGCCCGGGCCGCGGGATCAACCGCGCCCACGGCCGAGTTGCTGCCCCTGATGGTGCTGGCGCTGCTCGCCATGGCGCTACCGCTGAACATCGGCGGCTGGGGGCCCAGGGAAGGGGTCACCGCCTGGGCCTTCGGAACCGCGGGCCTGGGCGCTGCCCAAGGGCTGACCGTCGCCGTGGTGTACGGACTGTTGGCCTTCGCCGCGAGCCTGCCCGGTATCTGCGTGCTCGTCACCCAGTGGTTCACCGGGATGAGCCGTCCGCAGGTCGAGTTCGAAGAGAGTGTCCTCGCCAAGGGCAGCGCGCCGCGTCGGCGGACGGAGCGCGTCCCGCATCAACTCCGGACCGGGGAAACCGAACCCCGGGACGCCGTCGCCGAGCAGGACCGGTGCCACGGTGACATAGAGCCGGTGCAGCGCCCGCGCGTGGAGGAAGCGCGACACGGTGACGCCGCCGCCCTCGACCAGCACGCGCCCCAGGCCGCGTCGCGCGAGCTCCCGCACCAAGCGTCGAGGGGCGAACGCGGCGCTGTCGAGCAGAGGCAGTACGTCAACGCCCTCGATGTCCGCAGGGGCCTTCCCGCGCTCGCTGCCGGCGCCGACCACCCACAGGGTCGGTGCTGCCCCGTCGGTGAACACCCTGCGCCGCAGCGGCACTCGGCCGTGCGGATCGAGGACGACGCGCACCGGGTTGGCCCCCGTACAGGAGCGGACCGTCAGTTGGGGATCGTCCGCAACGGCGGTGCCGGCCCCGACGATCACCGCGTCGGCGAGCGCGCGCAGGCGGTGCAGGTGCTCGCGGTCCTCCTCGCCGGTGACGTAGTCGGCGTCGCCCGTACGGCTCGCGATGAAACCGTCCAGACTCTGCCCCAGCTGCGCGAACGTGAAGCGGGGGCCGGCCAGGCACAGCGACAGGTAGCGGTCGGCGAGGACATCCGCCTCGGGCGAAGCGTTTCGCCACTGGCGTCGGCCGTCCGGGCCCCGGAACAGCCCGGCGGCCTCGGCGTCCGCCTCGGATCGGATGCCGCGCAGCCGCTCCCAGGCTGCCGATACATCGAGCATGCCGACACGGTGTCCTGCGGCGCGGCTGGTCACCGCGTCCCCCTTCGGTTTTCTGCGGGCTGCCGGGTGTCTGCGGTGACGGACGGCCGAGGCCGGGACTCCGACCCCGCCGACGGCTCTGCCGGTGCCAGGAGTGAGAAGTATTCGGCGAAGGAATCGACAAGGCCGGCCAACAATTCCTTACCCTTCCCGGACGAAGCCATCGACGGGCAACCGACCACGCCGGAGTCCGTGTATGCCCGCATACCGAGAGTGAGCAAATGCTGCCGATCGTCGGCGCGAAAATCGGAGGTCTGGTAACCGGGGCGGACGAGTTCTGGATGGTCATGCAGCAGGATGGACGTCTCCACTTCGCCCGCATGCATATCGCTGTGGGGCGACGTCTGCACACCGGCCCTGTCCCGCGCCGCATTCCAGTCGGCCGGGCCGGGGAAAAGCGCCATGCGAATTCCACTGCCGGCGGACTCCTGAACCACGTTGCGCAGTACGTAGTTTCCACCGTGGCCGTTGATCAGAACCAGGTTGTTGATACCGGAACGGCGGAGCGATTCGGCGATGTCCCGCACGACGGCAGAGAGCGTCGTCGCAGAAATGCTGACGGTTCCCGGCCAGGCGGCGTGCTCATGCGAGCAGGAGATCGTCACGGGAGGGAGACAGTGGACCGGATACGCGGAGGCGACCTCCCTGGCGATGGCGCAGGCTATGACAGTGTCGGTCATCAGGGGGAGAAACGGCCCATGTTGCTCGAAGCTGCCGATGGGAAGGACAGCCACATCAGCTCGGCCGGTCCTTACATCCTCCGTCGTTGTTTCCAGCGGCAACAGACCCAATGCCGGCAGCCGCACGTACGGGCCACTCATGTTTCCCGACCTCCCTTTCTTCGCTCTAGGACATGCGGCCGCCGGGCGACCTGAATTGAGAAAGCGTACGGGCGGACGTTTGGCACACGCTACGAGAGCACGCCGCGCAAGCATGGCGCATCTGTCGGTCGAACGCGATAAAAAATCAGGCCAGTTGACCCTCGCAGCGGATCCCAGCACCAGAGATTACCCGATAGGATCTGGCCATGATAGATACGGATGACGCATACCAAGGCGGCGCTCGTTCATCATGCGTCGAACGCGTGGCAAATGTCCGACTGTCCACCGAGCATGGTGATTTCCTCGCTGTCGGCTACCTGGACCGCAATCGCGGAGAAGAACAAATAGCGTTGATATACGGCGATGTTGAGGGCGCTGGAGCGCTTACCCGTCTGCATTCGGAGTGTCTGACCGGGGACACCTTCGGATCCAAGCACTGCGAGTGCGGGGATCAGTTGTCCGCGGCACTGCGAGCCATCGTGAGCGAAGGACGCGGCGTTCTTGTCTATCTCCAGGGTCACGAGGGGCGCGGCATCGGCCTGTTGGCCAAACTTCAGGCGATGCAGCTCCAGGCGGAGGGGCTGGACACCGTCGAGGCGAATCTCGCGCTCGGGCTCCCGGCCGACGCTCGCGACTACAGGGTCGCGGCGGACATCCTGCACGACCTCGGCGTGCGATCCGTACGGCTGCTGTCGAACAACCCACGTAAGAGCGCGGCGCTGCTGCAGCACGGCATCGAGATCACCGAACAGGTTTCGCTTCTGACACCACCGCGTGAAGAGAACATCTTCTACCTGCGGACCAAGCGGGAACGCCTCGGTCACTACCTTCCACACCTGGACCGCGCGCCCGAACCGTCCTGAAACATGGCCGACTCACCTGATCATCCGTATGGGGTTGGTGCTGCGCTGCGGCTCAGGGCCACGGACAGGTTCAAGCGGCTGCCAGTTGGAGCGGGAGAAGCCCTTCGGCCGCCCGCACGCCCCCAGGGTCCCGCATTGCGAGACGTAACCTGTGACCCGCACCACTGGGCTGCTTTGCCGGCGTGTACGCGCCGGCAAAGCAGCCTGGCGGCAAGGCACCGGCAAGGTCGTGCAGCAGCGGTTCCGCTGTTGCCGGGCACGGTGCTCGACCGCGGCAGGGGAAGGCGCCGGATTACGATGCGGGTATGAGTCGGCAGGGATGGCATGCGGCCCAGCCCCATGGGGCGCGGGCATACCTGCTGCTTGTGCTGGCCGTGCTCGCTGGGGTCCTTGCCATGCACGGCTTGGGCCCTGCTTTTGCCTCCCCTGCACCGTCCCACTCCGCGGCTGCGGCCCATTCACACCATGGCACCGCGACCCCGGCCGCGTCCCACACCGCTATGACGGCCTGCGAAGACTGCCTCCACGCCGACCACGGTGACTCAGGCACGGGCGGGCACGCCGAGCACGCCGATGCCACCTGCGCGGCAGGCGGCACGAGTACGGCGCCCGCGCTTCCCGCCCTGGCCCCGGCCGGAGTGGCCACCTGCGCGACCGCGGACATCGCCTCCTTCGCCCTGACCGCGAGTGTCGGCGAACGTGCCCCGCCGACACTGAGCGAACTGCAACTCCTGCGCATATAGGCGTACCCCGGCGGACCCGAACCCCTTTGCCCGGTGCCGCCGTTGAGAGCCACGCCCCATTCAGGACACACAGGAGTCGCACCACCATGACCGCACACCGTTCCATGATCCGCCGTGCCGCCGCTGTTGCGGCCGCGGCAACCGCCGCTGTCGTGCTCGCCGCCTGCGGCGGTGGAGACGACAGCCCGGCCGGGCACGACGGTCACGACAGGAGCGCCTCGCCCAGCGCGTCCGCCGCCACCCAGCAGGGTGAGCACAACGCCGCCGACGTCTCCTTCGCGCAGGGGATGATCCCCCACCACCGACAGGCCGTGGAGATGGCCGGGCTGACGGAGACCCGGGCCGCGTCCGCCGAGGTCGAGAAGCTGGCCGAAGAGATCAAGAAGGCACAGGACCCGGAGATCAAGACCTTGTCCGGATGGCTCACCTCATGGGGCGAGGAAGTCCCCGAGGAGGGAGACGGTGGAGAGCACGCCGGCCACTCCATGGCCGGCATGATGACGCCCGAGGAGATGGACAAGCTCGAGAAGTCCTCCGGCAAGGCGTTCGACACCGCCTTCCTGGAGATGATGGTCAAGCACCATCAGGGCGCGGTCGGGATGGCCAGGACCGAGCAGTCCGAAGGCGTCTACCAGCCCGCCAAGGACATGGCCGGCACCATCATCGCGTCGCAGAGTGCCGAGATCACGCGGATGAACAAGCTGCTCGGCAAGAGCTGAGCCTAGAAGCCGCACGGCGGGGGCAGCCACTGGCCGCCCCCGCCACGTCCTCCTCCCTGCGGTGCCGGGCCCTCGGACCCGACACACACTGGAAGAGTGAGAGGGAGGACGTCATGGACGACAGGGACCACACCGCTCATCAGGCCGATCCCTCCGCTGCTCGGGAGAAGGCGCAGGAGCACCCAGCGCATGAGGGCGATCACCATGGTCACGGCGTCGGCAGCGCCTCCTGGGGTACCGCGGCGAAAGCGACGGCGCACTGCCTGACCGGCTGCGCGATCGGCGAGATCCTGGGCATGGTGATCGGCACCGCGCTGCTCTGGAGCAACGTCCCCACCATGGTCCTGGCCATCGCCCTGGCGTTCCTGTTCGGCTACTCGTTCACCCTGTACGCCGTGATCAAAGCGGGCCTGAGCCTGAAGGCCGCTGTCCGCGTCGCCCTCGCCGCCGACACCGTGTCCATCGCGATCATGGAGTTCGTGGACAACCTCATCCTCGCGCTGACTCCCGGCGCCATGGACGCCCATCTCTCCGACGGCCTGTTCTGGTCGGCGCTGCTGGGCGGCTTCGCCGTCGCCTTCTTCGTCACCACCCCGGTGAACAAGTGGATGATCGGCCGCGGCAAGGGCCACGCAGTCGCCCACGCCTACCACTGACACGCAAAAAGAGGGCCCCCGGCACCGTTCGGAGTCGGGTGGGCCCCCTGCTGGATACCGGACGGCAACCCATGGGTCAGGAGCCCACGCGCTCGCTCGACCTGGCGCCGGCTCCTCGGCAGCAGCCGCTGGCGCCGACTTACGACCACGCATCGGGCGTTCCAGCAGCCGGCCGCCGGGCGCCGGCCTGCTCGCACGCTGCGGCAGGAGCACGCCGCATCACGGCGGGGACAAGCCCGCCGCGGTCTCGGCCACGAACAGCGGCCCGTACCGGGCACCGAGGTGGAGCCGCCGTTCGTCAAGGCGGCCTGATCCGCGGGGTCGTCTTCTCCCGCGCCTCGCGTAGGCATGCTCGCGGGCGGAGAACTGCCAGGCGACCGCGGCGGCGGAGGAACCTCGAAGACTGAGTCGAGGCCGAAGCCGATCAGGGCGGTGGCGAGGCGATCGCCGCCGTCGGCGCACGTGCGGCCGCCCCGACTCCCGCGGCCCGCCGGGACCCCGTCCCTACTCCTCCACGGAAACCGGACGCTGCGCGCGCTCCTCGCGCCGCTGTTGCTCCTGCTTGCGCCATCCGTACCTGGTCAGGCCCCGTGGCTTGAACACCGAGAGGATCGTGATGACGACCAGGACCACCAGGCCGCCGACGGAATGCGGCAGCGAGCCCGGCAGTCCCCGGGGGTCGCCGCCGGAGGCTGCCACATCCGCCATGACGCTGATGGTCCGCGTCTCCACGAGCAGGACGGCGGTGGCGAGGAGGGTGAGCAGGAACTTGACCAGCACCCAGTAGTGCCGGAACAGCCCCCAGGAGGTGCCCAGTGCGTTGATCAGCCCGATGAGCACCGACCCGAGGGCCAACGGGACGATGACGTACCAGGCGATCAGCTCCATCGCCACGTAGGCGCTCCGCACCATCCGGACGTCCTGGCCGGCCACGGCCGCGACATCGAGAGCTACGTAGGCGGCGACCGCGCCGAGCCAGCCGAGCGAGGTCGTGACGTGCGCGGTGAGGACGACCTTGCGAAGGCGCGGAGACATGATCATCGGAGGCTCCAGCGGGATGGATCATGGCTCCCGACGCCGTCCGCGAACCGCGCGTACTCCTGCGTGACGCCGCTGAGCGCAGCACCTGCGGACAAGTGCCGCCCAGGGCCGTGCTCCCCACCATGACCGGTCAGCTTCAGGACGACGAACAGCAGGACCACGATGCCGATGATGATCGCGGGCCACTTCACCCAGCGCGGCATACCAGGGGGCATACCGTGGTCAGGCCCTACCCCGGTGTCGGGGTGGCGAGGCGAGTCGGCCATGACATTCCTCCGGTGGGCGTGATCAGCGATGTCTGCGGGGCGACACCAGTTTACGAGACACAGTGTCTACCACAGGTCAAAGTGTCATTACCCGGTCAGCCCGTATACTGTCGGAGTGCCGAAGCTGTGGAACGAGACCATCGAGACGCACCGCAACGCCGTCCGTGAAGCGATCCTGGAGAACACCTGGGCGCTGGTGACGGAGCACGGACTGATGTCGGTGACCATGACGCAGATCGCCGAGAAGACCGGTATCGGCCGGGCGACGCTGTACAAGTACTTCCCCGATGTCGCGGCGATCCTGGCCGCCCACCACGAGCGACACGTCGCCGGCCACCTCGCGCACCTCACCGGACTCCGCAGCCGACCCGGCGACCCCGGCGAGCGACTCGAAGCGGTACTGGAGCAGTATGCACTCATCTGCTATCACCGCCGCCGCCACGGCACCGAAGAACTGGCGGCGCTCCTGCACCGCGGCGAGCATGTCGACCACGCCCAGCAGCAGCTACTCGCCCTGTTCCGGGAGCTCTTGAACGAGGTGGCGGCGACCGGCGGCCTCAGGGACGATGTCGCCCCGGACGAGCTCGCGGGTTACTGCCTGCACGCCCTCGCCGCAGCCGGCGACTTGCCGTCCGAAGACGCCGTCCGGCGCCTGGTCGCGGTGACCCTGACGGGGCTGCGGCCTCCCGGCTGACATCACCACCGCACTGACCAGATGCCCTGGACGGGCGTCGGTCTTGCCCACGGACGCATGGCTGTTTGCCCGGGGCACGCCGGTGACACCCGTCATCTTGCCGCTGGTGGCTCCACACCGTCTGCACGGCGTGTGCGGACGAGTGCGCGAGCCGCGCCGACCCGCACGAACACTGCTTGGCGTGCGCCGAAGCGTGCCGACGGTGCGAGCAGGTGTGCAACGACCTGCTCGCCGCCCTCGGCCGAAGGAGAGTCCGTCGGGCGCGCCCCCGACGGTCTCTCGCAGAGAAGGCGTCAGTGGGCCGGCGCCGAAGCCTGTGGCGCCGGGCCCGTCCCGGTCGCCGCCGCGGCGCGAGGTTCCAGGACCCGTTCGGCGAGGAAGCCGAGGATCAGGCCCAGGGACGCCCACAGCAGTGCCTGGACGCCGAGTGACGCCAGGCGGAACTCCCACAGGACATCGGCCGGGAACCCCTGGGGGAGCCCGCCGGCCGCAGGCAGGAAGGCCATGGCGATCGCCACCACCGCCGCGAACGCGGCTCCGGCGGCGATCGAGGCGTTCCAGGAGCCCCAACGAGGTGCGAGCGCCCGGCCCAGCAGCATGGCGCCGACTGCCAGGAGCACGCTGAGGACGATCATCAGGAAGAACAGCGCGGTGCGCTGATTCAGAGTGGCCGGGTCGCCGACCGCCGGCGGGTTCGCCGGGTACTTCAGGAACGGCACGAGAGCCACGGTGACGAATCCGCCGAGGCCGACGAGCGCGGCCGTGGCGCGGGCGCCGAAGCGGCCGATGCGGCCCAGCGCGAAGCAGAACGCCAGCGCGGTGATGCCGCCGAGCGCAGTGCCGTAGACGAGGACGGCCGTGGCCAGGCCGGCGGTCGACTGCATCGCCCGGCTGACCAGCTCCTCCCCTCCCTCTTCATGTGAGTGGGCCGATTCGAAGGCGATCGCGGCGTCCACCGGGGACTCACCGATCAGATACGCGAGCCCGAAGGCGAGCAGACCCGCCAGGACACCGGCGAGCATGCCGCGCACCAGCAGGCCGCGGACGATTGCAGAATTCATGGATGGGCTCCGCCCGTCTCAGTGGCAGGGGAAGCCGAGCAGGTGACGGCCGTCGTGCACCCACTCGTGCACGGACTCGCCGGAGAAGACGGAGAACGCGCCCTGCTCGGTGCCGACGAAGTAGAGCAGGACGAGCATCAGGACGCCGAAGAAGGCGGCCCACGGAGCGACGGCCCTGATCGGGAGCTTGGCCACGGCGGGCGGGGAGACAGGGACTGCGACGGGCGTGATGGCTGACTGAGCCACGGGGTACCTCCTCGGGAACACGCGTCCCGCATTGTGTGGAGCACGCGACGACGGCTACGGGTCTGACTCACCGCGCGGTCCACCCTGGGTTCGGGATTCACCGCTCGGCACACAGTGGCGCGACCGTGCCGGGTTTACACCGGACTTCCGTGAGCGCCGTCGTCCTAGCGGGGGAAGAGTACCGGCCACCGCCGGGGCCGCCAAGAGCGCGTGTGCGCGGCGACCACCGGCGCACGGTGGCACGGCGTGCGCCCTGCTCCCGCCCGTACGATCCCGCCAGAGCCCGCAATCCGACCGGGCACACGCACAGGGGGTTTCGGTCATGTCCATCCGCCTGACGCTGCTGTGCGGCGGGGCCGGCCCAACTGTCCGTGCGGCGCGGTTCGATGACGGGCCGCTCGACGAACGGGGGGTGCGGGAGGCACGTGCGGCGGCGGACCGGATCCCAGCGGCCTCGGTCTGCGTACGGGCGCCTTCCCTGCGGTGTCAGCAGACCGCCGAGGCACTCGGCCTGACAGCCGTGGCGGAGAAAGCCGTGCGCGACCTGGACGTGGGCACATGGCGCGGGCGCACGCTCGCCGAGGTGGCCGCCGATGAGCCCGAGGCGCTCGCCTGCTGGACGACGGACCCCGAGGCCGCGCCGCACGGGGGCGAGTCCGTGCGGCAGCTCTGTCTTCGTGCCGGCCTCTGGATGGACGGTCTCCCTCAGGACGCGGGCAGGGTGCTCGCCCTCACGGAACCGGCCGTCGTACGCGCCGCGGTCGTTCACGCCCTCGCCGCCCCCGTGTCGGCGTTCTGGCGGATCGACGTGCCGCCGCTTGCCACCATCAGCCTCACCCGGCGGTCGGGCCGCTGGAACATGCGACTGAGTCCATCGGACACCGAGCGCTGAGGGGCGGCAGCGGCCCGTCTCCGGGGTGCGGCTATGCTCCCCCGCATGGTTACGGCCCGGCCGATTCCCAGCATGTGGTCCCGCTCTCGTGCGGCGGGCCCGTTGCGGACGTGGGTGCTGGCCGCGCTACTCCTCGCGCTGGGGTACACGCACGGTGTCAGCGGGGAGAGCGCCACAGGCCATGTACACCCCGGGGCGCCCACCGCGGTGACCGCCGTTGTCCACGAGGCCACCCCGGCCGGTCACACCCACGACGAGACCGTCCCGGACCACGGTGAACGGAACGCCGGCCATCACGACGCCCCGGCGCCCGATCATGCGGCTCACCATTGCGTCTCCGGCCAACCCGAGCAGGGGCCCGCACTTCCCACCCCGTGCGAGGCTCCGCTGACCGTCGAGCTGCTCCCGCACACGTCTGCGCTGATCGCCACTCGGTCGGCCCCTGTCGCGTGGCGGCCTCCTGCTCCGCCGGAGTCAACGGTCCTGCGGATCTAGTTCTCGCGCGTTCGAACCGAACGACGACTGGTTCGACGCCCTTCATGTTCTCCACCCGCCCGTCGGCGGCGGCTCAGCCATGTCTCGCTGCACCTCTGAATGCCACCCGTCGGCCATGAAGCGGCGTTGAAGCGCTCGGTCCGCCTCAGGGTCCCGCCGTACCCGGGATCCGGCCTTCGGCCCCGAGTTCTCCATTCGGCGTCTCGCACAGGCGTCCAGCACCCATTCCCCATCGCCCCTGCCCGTTGAAAGGCCAGCTTTTGTCCTCGTCATCCACTCTCACCGCGCCCCCTGCCCCGAGCCACGGCCGATCCTCCAGGAGGCGGCAAGGCGCCTCACTGCCATGGCGCTTCCTCGGCTACGTCGGCTATTACGTGGGCGCCGGACTCATCAGCGGTGCGGTCGTCCACCACCCCATGGACCCGACCCGCTATTCGCTGATCGCGGGCGCCGGTGTGCTGGTCTTCCTCGTCGCCACCTTCCTCAACGAGGTCGTCCTCGCGTCCGAGAAGCCCGCCCTGGTGAAGACCCTGCGGGTGCTCGGCGCCTCCACGATGCTGTCCTTCGGCCTCGGCATGCTCAGCGGCGGCATGCAGCACTTCGCCGACCTCCCCGACCGCTGCGCCGTTCTCATCCCCGTGGGTCTCGTGCTCGCCTTCGTCGCCTACTTCCTGAAGGAGGACAAGGCACCCTGGCGACGCATCTTCGGTCTCATGGGGCTGGCAGTCCTCGTCGTCGCGGCTCTCAGCTTCGCGGGCCTGCGCCATATCGCCCCCACCATGGGTGAGGCCGGGGGCGGACACAGTCACGGCAACGCCGTGAAGGACAAGAGTGACGAGGAAGGACGTGACGGCGACAGCGGCACCACCGACCGCGACGTACCTCCCGGGGACGAGCCCACCGGTTCCGCCCCCGAGCCCACGGCACCCGCGGACACCCACCACGGCGAGGAATCCGGGCACGAGGACGGCCATGACCATTGAGCGCATGGGAGGTGAGCCGCCTGCACCTCCACCGGCGGGAGGGAAACGTCAGCGGTGAGCGCGGCCTTCCTTGCGGACCGGATCGGTGTGCCCCTCGGCGAGGGACATCGCCGAGGGGCACACCCTTGCTCTGTCCGCGCAACGACAGATCGGGCGGCATCCTGGAATTGAGGCCGGGCGGCGCGTAGGGCGAAACGTCGGCGCGCGAGGACGGACACGGGCGCTTCACGGGGTCCCGCGCGCCTGGCGAGCTTCCTCCCGGCCGGCCCCGCCCCTCTCGTCTCCTCGCGTCGACACGTCCCTCTGCGCCCGATACTGAAGCAATGGCGATCACACGCCTCTGACCTGGCGGTTCTGCGGTGGACGCCGTGCGCCCCGCGCGCGTGGGGACGATTTGTCCGACTCTCTGACGCCATAACTATGGCATTCGCATATGACTCTCCGAATAACCGTCTGGCAATTGACCAATGCGCCCCGGGATTTCGCGGCCGGATTATATTGACACTCTGCCCGGTTCCACGCGTTAATTGACCACCTGAGGTGCCGAATGTTCTCGCACAGATGCATAAATCGACCAATTCTGCCACCAGCCTGATCGTAGGAACGTACGGGGGCCATGCCGCAGTTGAGGTGTTATCGCCTGCCCGTCGACGCGAGGAGCATTTCGGCGGGAAGTGTCGAATCCGGATTCCCTGTGGAGAGATTTATGGCCCTTCTCGACTCCTTCACCATTCCAGACTTCCATCTCCCCTTCGAATCCTCGAAACATCCACAGTCAGGTCAGGCCAACGGCGAGGCGACCTCCTGGGCACTTCGCCATGGGCTGATCACCGACGCGGCGGAGCAGTTCGCCGGCATCGGTTTCGGGCACCTGTCCGGGCGGGTGTGTCACGAGGCGCCCTACCGGCACGTCGTGCTGCTTGCCGAGTGGATGGCCTGGTCGTTCGTACTCGATGACCAGCACGACCACCTGATCAGGGAGGATCGGTTGGAGGCGTGGCGTCCCCTCACCGATGCGATCACCGGGTACCTCGCCACGGGGAAGATCGACAGCGCGCCGCAGCTGCGCCGCAATCCGCTGGTGGCCGGATTCATCGACTTGTGCGACCGCATCCTGGCCGAGATGCCGCCGGGCATACAGGAGCGCTACCGCAGGCACATCCCCCTCATGCTGCACTCCCTCGACCAAGAGGCGGCCAACCGGAATGCCGCCGAGCAGCCGGCGATCGACGACTACGTCCGCATGCGCCGGCACAGCTCCCAACTGCTGCCGATGATGGACATGGTGGAGGCCGGACTGGGCGTCGAAGTGCCCCCGGAGGTGTACAGCAGCCCGGCGTTCCAGGACCTCATGAGCAGTGCCCTGGACGTCATCTCATGGGGCAATGACGTCTTCTCCCTGCGCAAGGAGTTCTCCTGCGGGGACAACAACAACCTCGTCTCCCTCCTTGCCTGGTGGAACGAGTGGTCACTGCCCGAGGCCGTGCTCGCCGTCCAGGAGCTCACCCACTCCCGCGTCCAGGACTTCCTGACCGCGGCACATCAGCTGCCCCACGTGCTGGACACGCTCGGGGTGACAGACCCGTCGGCGCGGGCCGGAGTCGCGCGCTGTGTGAAGAGCTACGAGGACTGGATGATCGGCGCGGATTTCTGGCAGCGGTACGAGTGCACCCGTTACAGCGATGAACGGTGGGTGGCGGGCCTGGAGTCCACATACACCCGCCTGGATCTGGTCTCGGCGATATGAGCGGTACGACGGAGAGGTGGCCCATGGCCGCGCAGGTCAACCCGTCACGGGACGCGGCGGTGGCTCCGGGGAGTCTTCCCGTCCTCGGCCACGCACTACAGCTGTGGCGCAGGCCGATAGCGTTCCTGGAGTCGCTGCGGACGCACGGCGACGTCGTGAGGGTCGATGTGGCCACTTGGCCCGTCCACGTGCTCACCAGCCCGGACCTGATCCAGACCGTACTGGTCGGTGACGCGAAGAACTTCGGGCGCGGCAGGGTCTTCGACCGGCTGCGCCCGCTGTTCGGCAACGGTCTTCCGTTGACTGACGGTGAGTTCCACCGCAAGCAGCGCCGTCTGCTGCAACCGGCGTTCCACCGGGATCACATCACCGCCTATGCGGAAATGATGTGCCGACAGGCGGAGGAGATGTCCACGTCGTGGACCGCCGGTCGAGAGATCTCGGTGACGACGGAAATGCGCCGGTTCGCACTCTCCTCGGTCGCGGCGATGATCTTCCGTGGCGACCTCGCGCGGTCGGCTGTCGAGGAAGTGCACCGCTCGTTCCCGATCCTCGTGGAGGGCATCCTCAGGCGAGCGATCGTGCCGAAGGCGCTGGACCGGTTGCCGATCCCGACGAACCGGCGGTTCGACGCCGCCGCCGCACGGCTGCGCCGGATCATCGACGAGGTGATCGTGCAGTACGGCACCGAAGCGTCGGGGCGTGACGACTTTCTGTCTCTGCTGTTGTCCACCGTGGACGCCGAGACGGGCCAGACCATGAGCGACGAGCAGGTGCGGGACGAAGTGATCTCCATCTTCTTCGCCGCGACGGAAACCTCGGCCACGGTGCTGTCCTGGATCTTCCATGAACTCGCCCGTCACCCAGAGGTGGAGAAGCGCCTGCACGCCGAAGTCGACGAAGTGATCGGCACGCGGCCCGTGCGTCCCTCCGACGTCGCCGGTCTCCCGTACGCGAACAGTGTTTTCCACGAGGCGCTTCGCCTGCATTCGCCGCTTCTGTTCACCAGGCGTGCTCGGGTTCCGGTGACGCTCGGTGGCGTCTCGATCCCGGCTGGAGCCGAATTGGGCTACAGCCCCTACGCGCTCCATCGGGACCCCGCGCTGTTCCACGAGCCCAGGAAATTTGATCCGGATCGCTGGAACACCGACTCGGCGGATCGGCCACGCCCTCACAGGTTCATTCCGTTCGGGGCCGGTCAGCACAAGTGCATCGGCGATTCCTTCGCGGCGTCAGAGATAGTGATCGCCGTGGCGACCGTGGCGTCCCGGTGGAGGTTGGTCCACGCGCCGGGCACCGCTGTGCGCGAAGTCCCCGCAGGTATCCCGCAGCCGGATGCGCTGGCCATGATTCCCCTCGCGCGACACTGACGGAAAATGACCTGGACACCTTCGAGGCGGTCTTCGGCCGGACTCGCGACTCCGCGCCTGAGGCCGCGTCAGCAGAGGGTACAGGTCCACCCACGAATGAGTGGCCGTCTTCCCTGAAAATGGTCGCAAGGAGCGTCATCCCCTCCCCCTGACCGTAGACTCAACCGCACGCGCTTGAGGGGGCAAAAGGTGACACAGGCCGTGGAGCAGCAAGGGTGGGCTCATCAGCCCCTCCTCGAACGTGAATCCGAAGTCCACGCAATCCAGCGTGCGTTGGACGAGTTGTACGGAGCCTCGGTCAACGGCTCGGGTGCGCGGCGGGGCGGCGTGCTCGTCTTCGCGGCACCGGCAGGACTGGGCAAGACCACCCTGCTCGCCGAAGCCCGCCGAAACGCGACCGAACGCGGCTGCACGGTGCTGTCCGCGCGCGGCGGCGAGCAGGAGAAGCAGGTGCCCTTCCATGTGGTGCGCCAGCTCATCCAGCCCACGGTGGCCGCCATGAGCGAGGGCGAGCACCGCGAGATGCTGGGGCACTGGTACGGCATCGTCGCACCGGCGATCGGTCTGACCGCCCCGCAGGACGGCGCCGCACCCGATCCCCAGGGTGTGCGCGACGGGCTCGACTGGGTCGTCACCCGGCTGTCGGTCCGCTCCACGCCCGTCGTGCTGATCCTCGACGACGCGCACTGGGCCGACGCGGAATCCCTCGCGTGGCTCACCGCCTTCGCCACACGGGCCCAGGAACTGGGGATGCTGATCGTCGTGGCCTGCAGGCCGGATGAGCTCCCTCCCGACGCCACCGTGTTGCACACCCTGGCCTCGCGCCACGGGGCGCGCCCGCACCAGCTGGAGCCCCTCACAGCGAGTGCGGTGGCGCGCATAGTGCGCAGCGCCCTCGGCGAGGGGGCCGACGACCTGTTCTGCCGGGAATGCTGGGCGATCACCGGCGGAAATCCGTTCGAGGTCGTCGAGCTCGCCGCGAAGGCCCGCGACCGTGGCCTGGAGCCGGCACGGGGCAACATTCCCCACCTCCGTGATCTCGCCTCGGCCGTCAAGGGCAGCGGGCTCATTGAACGGCTCGAACAGCTCGGTCCCTCCACCGTCCGGCTCGCATGGGCCGCCGCGGTGCTGGGCACCGGTATTTCCACAAGGATTGCGGCGAGTGTCGCCGCGCTCGGCGAGGCGCAGATCAACGAGGCCATCGACCAGCTGCACGCCGCGCGCATCCTGACGGTCCTGACCACGGTGAAACGCGACGAGGTCGTGGAGTTCTTCCACCCGCTGATCGCCACCGCCGTGTACCGGTCCATCCCTCCGGGCGTACGCGTCGCGATGCACGGCATGGCGGCGAAGGCCGTGATCGACGCCGGCCTCGGCGCCGGGACCGCCGCCCGCCACATGCTGGAGATGCACCCGGAAGGCGACACCTGGGTCGTGCAGCAACTGCGCCAGGCCGCCCGCGAGAACTTTTCCGCCGGCGCCCCAGACGCCGCCCGCCGCTATCTGGCCCGCGCTCTGCGTGAACCGCCGATTCCCGAGGACCGGGCCCAAGTGCTGTTCGAACTCGGCTCAGCCAGTCTCCTCCACGAACCCACCACCACCGTCAACCACCTGCGGGCCGCACTGGAGGAGCCCGAGATCGAACAGGGTCTGCGGGAAGCCGTCGCCTACCGGCTCGCCCAAGCCCTCGCCCACACCGGCCAGTTGGTGCAGGCGACCGAACTCCTCGCGGACGAGGCCCGCCGCACCTCCAGCGCCCGTGCCAAACTGCGTATGCAGGCCGAGCAGTTCAAATGGAATGCCGTCCGCGTCGACGAGCAGGACTCGCCGGCCCGCTCCCGGCTGCTGGCCCAGTTCGCCAAGCGCCTCACCGGCCGCAGCCTGGCCGAACGCCACATCCTGGGGCTGCGGGGCTGGGACTGCGTGATGCGCGGCGAACCCTCTGCCAGGGCGCTGCAGTACGCGGAACGGGCTCTGGACGGCGGCCTGAGATGGACCGACCAGGACTTCGGGTTCGAGGTGCCGGCCGTCATTGCTCTCACCCTCATGTACTGCGATCAGCCGGGCAGGGCCGAAGAACTGTTCAGCGATGCCATCACCGAGTTCGAAGCACGAGGATGGCGCGGGGCGCACCTGTCCTTCGCCTACACCCTGCTCGGCTACGTCCGCTTCCGGCGCGGACGGCTGACCGAAGCAGAGGACTTCGTACGCCAGGGACTCGAGATCGCCGACCGGGTCGGGCACGGAATCCCCGCTCAGCGGCAGGCGGTCGGCACCCTCATCGAGACCCAGCTCGCCCACGGAGACACCACCGGGGCCCAGGGCATCGCCGAGGCGTACGACTTCGGAAAGGACTTCCCCAACTCGGTCATCTACCCCGACCCCCAAGCCGTCTGGGGAAAGCTCCTCCTGGCCCGCGGCATGAGTGACGAGGCCGAGCGGCAGCTCGCTGAAGCCGGCCAACGCCTCGACAGCCGAGGCACACGCAACCCCGCGTGGAGCCCCTGGCAGTTCGACCTCACCCTGGCACAGATCAAGCATCAACCCGAGAAGGCCCGTGCCACCGCGCAAGACGCCGTTGCGCGCGCCCGCGCCTTCGGCACCGGCAGCATCATCGGTCACGCACTGCGCGTCCAGGCGGCGACCACCGACCCGGCCGAGGCGGTCGTCCTCCTCCAGGAAGCCGTCGAGCACCTCGAGAAGTCCCCTGCCGCGTACGAACTCGCCCACGCGCTCGTCGACCACGGCACCGCCCTGCACGCCCTCGGCAACCTGGAGCGCGCCGCCCACCAGCTCTACTCCGGCATGGAAGCCGCGACCGGCTGCGGCGCCGAAGCCCTCGCAACCCGCGCCCGAACCGAGCTCGCCGCCGCCGGACTGGGCCCGCGCCGCCGCCGTGTCACGGAACAGGCCACCCTCTCCGAAGCGGAGAGCGTGGCAGCCCGCCACGCCGCGCTCGGACTCGACAACGCGGCGATCGCCGCCGAGCTCGGCACCGGCGAGCATGCCGTGGCGAAGTTGCTGTCCGCGGTCTTCACCAAACTGGGAACCGACCGAGTGGGCCTGCGCCGCACGCTCGGCATGTGATCGGGCCGCCGGGCCCGGGACGGCACCTCGCCACCGGGAGGGTCCGGTGCCGGGGCACCCTCCCGTGCCCGAAGGGCTACGGGGGTGGGGATCCCTCTCACGCCGAAGGCTGTGGGGACGAGACCGGCAAGATCCGGACGAGAAGCCCTGGGCGCCATCGCCGTCCCTGGGGAGGGCCTCCCCGGGGACGGAGTGGTGCGTCGGCCCGATCGAGAGCGCCCCGACGTCACCAGGCCATACGCCTAGCCCGCCGGTGCTCCTTCCGGCACGGGCAGTTCGCCCGAGCCGCGCGCGACCAGGCGGGTCGGGATCGTGACCGTGCGGGCGCGGGTGCGGTCGCCGTCCAGGCGGGTCAGGGCCGTCGCCGCCGCGGTCGTACCCAGTTCGGCCGGGTTCTGGGCCACCACCGTCAGGGCCGGTTCCAGCACCTCGGCGAGCGGCAGGTCGTCGAAGGAGACCAGCGCGATGTCCCTGCGGCCGGTACGGGCGAGTTCCGCCACGACACCGAGCGCCACGATGTTGTTCGCGGCGAAAAGGGCGGTGGGCGGCTCCGGCAGCGCCAGCAGGCGCGTCGTGCCCGCCGCTGCCGTGCCCTGGTCGTGTGCACCGGTCACCAGCGCGCGGTCGTAGGCGATGCCCGCCTCCTCCAGGGCGGCGCGGTATCCGGCGAGCCGCTCGCGCCGGGTGTACAGCTTCACGGGCAGATCACCGACGAATCCGATACGCCGGTGGCCGCGCTCGACGAGGTGGGCCACGCCTTCCTGCGCGCCGGCCCGGTTGGAGCTGACCACACAGTCGGCGGACAGGCCGACCCCCGGGCGGTCGAGGAAGACGACGGGCAGTCCGGCCGCGCGCTGGGCCTTGAGGTAGCTGTGGTCGGCCCCGAAGGCCGGCACGACCATCAGCATGCTGACGCGCCGGGCCAGGAACGTCTGGATCAGGGTCCGTTCGCGGTCGGGGTCCTCGGCGGACGAGCCCA
This sequence comes from Streptomyces sp. ISL-10, assembly GCF_018614575.1. Classification (GTDB taxonomy): domain Bacteria; phylum Actinomycetota; class Actinomycetes; order Streptomycetales; family Streptomycetaceae; genus Streptomyces. The sequence goes on along the minus strand of NZ_JAGGOJ010000048.1, from coordinate 66,626 downwards.
TCAGGAGCGTCAGTCCCCGGTCCCGTACCGCGTCCTCGATCCCGCCCGCGACCGTGCCGAAGAACGGGTTGCCGAGGTCCGGGACGATCAGACCGATGGTGGTGTCGGGACCGCCCACGCGGATGTTGCGGGCCATCAGGTTCGGCTGGAAGCCGAGCTTCGCGACGGCGGCGAGCACCCGCTCCCTGGTCTGCGGCGAGCTGGGCCCGTCCTCGTTGAGCACCCGTGAGACCGTTTTGGCGCTGACGCCCACCTCGCGGGCCACATCGGCCAGGGTCGGGCGTCGTGTAGCGGCCATGTGTCACCGTTCCTGTGTCTGCCGCCCGGGCCCGGCCGGGGTCCGGCCGGGACTCCCGGCGGGGATGCTGCATCAGCCGGCGGAGACTCCGGCGGCCTGGGCGGCGTCGGTGTCCGCCACGACAGTACCGTCGCCCTCCCGCACGCTCAGCGCCCCCGTCATGATGGCGACGACCTCGGCCATCGAATAGTCGGACGGCTCGATGAGGGCCTCACGCCGGCCGAGCCGGTGGACGTCGGATACGGTCGGCGATCTCGACGACATGCGGCATGTTGTGGCTGATCAGGGCCACCGGCATGCCCTTGTCGCGGACCCGGCATCTTGTCGGGGACCCGGCGGATCAGGTGCGAGTGCTGCGGGACAGGCGACTCCCTGTGGCTTCGGGCGAGCGCGGCCGCCTCGGGTCGGGCAGGCGTGGCCGCCTGGCGACGGTGGCGCGGCGAGCTGCGGTGCTACGGAGCCCGGGGGCTCCGGAAGGAGATGAGGGGTGTGCTTGGCGGCGGAGCCATCGTCGACTTATGTCATCGTTGACACCACCTGTCGAGGATGATGGACTCCGCTTCCCGGCAACGTCAATGCCTTGGCACCGTCACGAATCGGCAGCGTACGAAAACGGTCGTACCCGGCGGGTCCCGTATCCGCCCCCGCCCTTCCCCCTCCCGAAGAGAGAAGCAGCCATGCACCCGCAGCAGGTCACTGTCCTGGGTGAATGCGTCGCCGACGCCTTCACCTCGCCCCGGCACACCCCGGCCGAACTCGCCCTGCGCGTCCTTCCCGGCGGCGGTCCCGCGAACACCGCGGCCGCCCTCGCGCGCCTGGGCACACCGGCCCGCTTCCTCACCCGGCTCTCGCAGGACGTCTTCGGCCGCCTCTTCCGCGACCACCTGGAGGCGTCCGGCGTGGATCTGTCCGGGGCGGTACGGGCGGCGGAGCCCAGCACCCTGGCGGTGGCCGAACTGGACGACCAGGGGCAGGCGGCGTACTCCTTCCACGCCGAGGGCACCGCCGACTGGCAATGGACGCGCACCGAGCTGGCGGCGGCCGACCTGGGCGACACCGCCTGTCTGCACTCCGGCTCGCTGGCGCTGGTACGCGACCCCGGCGCGTCCGCGGTCGAGGAGTTCCTGGCGCGGGCCGCCGCGACAGCGACCGTCTCCGTCGACCCCAACGTGCGCCCCCTCCTGGTCCGTCCGGACGTGTACCGGCAGCGGCTTCCCCGCTGGTGCGCCTTCACCGACATCCTCCGGCTGAGCGAGGAGGATCTGGAGCTGCTGCTGCCGGGCGCGGCTCCCGAGCGCGCGTGCGACGCATGGCACGCGGCCGGGGCGCGGGTGGTCGTCGTGACCCGCGGCGCCCGGGGAGCACTGGCGTCGCTCGACGGGGAGCGGATCACGGTGCCCGCGCCACCCGCGCGGGTGGTCGACACCGTGGGCGCCGGCGACTCGTTCACGGCGGGGCTGCTGCACCATCTCGGCTCCCGCGGCCTCCTCGGCGGACGGCTCACCGGGCTGCGGATCGAGGACGTCGCGGAGGCGTGCGCGTTCGCCGCGAGGGTGGCGGCTCTGACCTGCGCGGTGGCGGGTCCCAACCCTCCGTGGGGCCACCAGCTGACGTCGGCCGCCGCCACCGAGTGAACGCCCGGCCGAACGCGCGGGCGGACACGCGACTGCACGCGCGGCGGACGCGCAAGTGCACGCGCGGGCGGACGAGAACACGTCGACGTGCGCGCCGGGATCAATTCCGTCCGCCCCGTTGACGCGCCCGGGAGAACGCGTCTTTCGCACGCACGTCCGTCGTCGTCGGCCGCCCGCAGCGTGACAATGGGAGGAGGGACACGCCTTCTGCCGTGGAGAGGCGGGACACCGACGTGCCGTACATAGCCGTGACGGCCTTGAGCCATGCCGGGCTGATCCGCGATCACAACGAGGACAGCCTGGTCATCGGCCCGTGGACGCTGTGCGGGACCGTGACCGAGAATCCGCAGACCTTTCTGTTCCCCCTCGGCAGGCCGCTCGTCGTCGCGGTCGCCGACGGGCTCGGCGGGCACCCTGCCGGTGAGGTGGCGAGCGCCCTAGTCGTCCGCCGGCTCTCCGCGCTCGGTCCGTCGCTGGACGACGCGGAGACCGTCCGCGATGTACTGGAGCTCTGCAATCACGAGGTGTACTCGGCCGCGGAGGGGACACCGGAGCTGATGACCATGGGGACCACCGTCGCCGGTACGGTGCTGCTGCCCACGTCGCAGCTGACGTTCAACGTCGGCGACAGCAAGGTGTACGACGCGGGGGCCGACGGGCTGCGCCAGGTGAGCGTGGACGACAGCCCGCCGCCGGAGCCCGGGCAGCGCACCACGTCGGTCGTGACACAGACACTGGGCGGCACTCCCGACTTCCGTGCCGTCACGCCCCATGTCACGGCATCCGCGCTGACCGAGGGCGATCGCTATCTGGTGTGCAGCGACGGGCTCACCGACCCGGTGCCGGACGGGACGATCGACGACCTGCTGCGCGTGCACGACGACGGCCGGGCCGCCTTCGAGCTGTGGAAGGCGGCCATCGAGGCGGGAGGCCCCGACAACATCACGCTGGCGCTGGTACGCGTCAGCTCCTGAGGCCGTCCGGGCCGTCACGGCACCCGTCCGCACGGTCGCTGAGCGGCCGGCCGCCCCTCGCGGTCGTCAGCTCGCGGTTGTCAGCTCGGTTGTCAGCTCGCGGCCCTGGGCAGGGCGTGGGGTCGGACGGTCCAGGTGAGCCACCACGTTTGCGTGGAATCGGTCCACGGCCTCGTCGACGCTTCGGATGAACCCGGTCTCGGCATTGCCGCGGCCACTGCCCATGCCCTTGAAGAGAGACAGGCGGAACCCCGTGATCTGAGCGCCGTCCTTCGGAAGGATGTCGGCCGGTTCGGGACGCAGCCGTTCCAGTGTGCCCCGCGGACCGGTCCCCTCGTTCTCGACGAGCGTTTCGATGTGCAGATCCGCGGGCGCGGCGGCCAGTTGCCGAATCAGTCGCTTCGCCCAGGTGAGCGGGTAACCCTGTTCGGGTGCCGGGACCTCGATGGAGGTGCGCAGTTTCCCGGTGCGCAGATCGGCGGTGATGGCAAGAATCCCTGGTGTGTCCTCCAGGCGCAGTTCGGCCTGCAGACGTCCTTCCGAGCAGAGCCGGTCGGCCAGCGCTGCGCGCCGGGCGCGGGGTTCGGCACCGCGCCTGGTCCGCTGGACGGGCAGAACCTTCTGACCGAGTTCGCCGCCCAGCCGCAAGCAGACCTGTCTGACGAGCCGTTCCCAGCTCTCGATGACGTCCAGGGCGCGTGGGTCCCCCTGGCACAGGGTCTCGTCGTCGATTCCGTTGCGTACCGGAACCCATGCCGGGCCCATGTTCTGGAATCCGTGGCAGCCGGAGTTCTCGTGCTGGAGGTAGTGCAGAAGCTCCTGGAGCAACCATGCGTGGGAGACATTGCCGACGCCTTCGTGGCGGATCAACATCTGTGCCTGGTGAGCCACTTCTGCCCAGGACAGGTGCCACAGGGCGACCTTGTGCTTGCGACGGCCGTCGATTCTGATGTCCACCAAGGGGCTGCCTTCGAGGGCGACGTCATTGGACAGCGTGATCACGGACTCGTAGCCCCGCCGCGCGGCGATGTCGACGTACGCCTGCACCTGTTCCTGCTTGAGCGGGTTGCCGTTCGTCTTCGTCTCGACCAGTGCGGTCCACAGCTTTCCCGCCCGCTCGACCCGGACGACGCCGTCGGGACGTCTCGGGGAGTCGCCGTGCGGCAACGAGACCTCGGTGAAGGTCTCCATCCGCCCGGCCGGCGCCCCGAACCCGGCAGTGAGACGGCGGCCTAATTCCGGCACCTGAGCCATGACGGAGAGCAGGATCGATGTGGCGCGCATTTCACGTTCGCGGTCGCTCTTGAGCGCAGAAACGGGGAACAGCCTGGCCGTTCTCCAGGAGTCGTTCTCGGCGAGGGACTTCCGCGCGGCCTTGGGGAGGGTGACCTTCTTCTTGGCCGTACGCGGACGTGACGGCGACTTCCTTCCGGTCTGCGGAGCCTCGGTGGCGTCTTCCCGCCGCTCGGTCGCGGGTGCTGACTGGACCGGCACCGTGACGGTGGGCAGCACGGCGGCCGGCACTACAGCGGTCGGCGACACGGCGGCCGGCATCGGGGAATCGGCAGTCTGGTGATCCGGCTCCGGCTCCCCGGGCACCTCCTCCTCAGCGGCGTCGTCGTCGATGTCCACGCCGAAATCCGTGGCCAGGGCCGCGAGTCCGGATGCGTACCCCTGCCCGACGGCCCGGAACTTCCATTCCCCGGAGCGCCGGTAGAGCTCGCCGAAGATGAAGGCGCTCACCGCACCCGCGTCTTCGACGGAGAACTCGACGAGGCGCTCGCCGGAACGGTCGGCGAGAGTGAGAGCGAGGCCGTTCAGATCCCCGAATCGGGCTCCGCCGTACCGGCTCGCCGCTATGACGACCCGATCGACGGCCGGAGGTACCGCGTCCAGGTCGAAGCTGATCCGGTCCTCGTCACCGTCGGCGGTGGGTGTCTTGCCCAGGAGCTGCACACTCCCGTCACCGGCGACCGGGTTGTTGTAGAAGCAGAAATCGGCGTCGCTGCGTACTTTGCCCCTGCCGTCCAGCAGGAGCACGGAGACGTCCGCGTCGCCCTCCCCCGTCGCGCTGCTCCAGCCGAGGCTCACCATGACGGAGCCGACATCCTCGCTCAGCGCCGCCAAGCCGATGTTGGCGCCTTTGACCATCTTGTGCACGTGGCCCCCCAGATGCACAGCCGCGCCGGGACGCACCCCGGCAGCCGTAGCGTGACTTGTGCGGTGCGTCACACCATGTGCGGAGAACCCTAGCGGGCAGCGTGAACGATCCGTGGAGAACTGCGGTAAGTGACACTCCACTTGGTGCCACGGAAGCCGTACCGCACGGCGCAGGCGGCTCGAAGAAGTGCCAACCGGCAGGCGACGCACGGGCGGTGCGCATGCTCATCGTCCAACTCCCCGGCTGCGCCGGGGAGACGCGTTCTTGTGTGCGTGGACCCAGCCATCGCAAGCGGTCGTGGTGGACAGGCGTCCGAGGCATCGCCTCGGGCTGGCTAGGCTTACGGTCGCCCCGACTCCTTCACCTTTTCTCCTTGCGGAGGCCGCGGGCGGCTCGCGATGGATCCGGAACGAGGTTGGGTGCAGCAGGTGCTGGTGGCTGATCGATACCGGTTGGATGCCCGCATCGGGCAGGGCGGCATGGGGGAGGTCTGGCGGGGTTCCGACGAGGTGCTCGGCCGGCCCGTGGCCGTCAAGTTGCTCCTCGGGCAGAACGCCGACCCACAGGCGGCGGCCCGGTTCCGCATGGAGGCGCAGACCGCGGCGCGGCTGAACCACCCGGGCGTCGTCGCGGTGTTCGACTTCGGGACGTGGGACGGCCGCTTCTACCTGGTGATGGAACTGGTCGAGGGCAGGAGCCTGGCCGAGGAACTCGCCACCGACGGACCCCTGTCGCCGGAGCGCGTCGCGGCGGTGGCGGCCCAGGCGGCCGCCGGGCTCGTGTCGGCACACCGGCAGGGGATCGTCCACCGGGACATCAAGCCGGGAAATCTGCTCGCGGACAGCGAAGGAGCCGTCAAAATCGGCGACTTCGGGATCGCACGCTTCGTCGACGATCCTTCGGCCGCGCTCACCGGCACGGGCCAGATCGTCGGCACGAGCCTTTATCTGGCACCTGAACGGGCGCTGGGCCGCACCGCAGGGCCCGCCTCGGACGTGTACTCGCTCGGCTGCGTGCTGTACCAACTCCTCACCGGGCGACCACCGTTCCAGGCCGACACCCCGACAGCCACGCTCTACCAGCACATCGACGCCGCGCCGGTCCCGCCGCTTCAGCTCGGCGTCGGGCTCTCGCCCGCGTTCCAGAACTATCTGCTCGTCATGCTGGCGAAGCAGCCGGAGGACCGGCCGACCGCGGACGAGGTCGCCGCATGGTTCGCCTCCGACGCCTGGCAGGGACGCTCCCGGCCCATGCCGACACCGCAACCCGTGCCGACACCCACGCCGACACCGCAACGCGTGCCCACACCCCCGCCGACACCGCGATCCGCCGCGGCTGCCGCCACCGGTCCGATCGGCTCCGCACCCGGCCCCGCCACCACCTACATGCTGCCCGGAGCCGTCCCGGCGTCCGGCGCACGCCCCGCCCTGCGGACGCTCGCCAGACGCCGCCCCCGGGTGACCGTCCTGGTGGCGGGGGCGCTTGCCTTCGCCACCGCTCTGCTGGTCGGGCTGGCGGTGTTCTCGCCCTGACGAGAGCCCCGCGCGCACACCGCTCACCGAGGAGCCCGCGGCCTCGGTCACCGGTCACTCCCCCGAGCACCCGGCTGCCGACCGCAGCACCGAACGCCGACCGGACAGGGGACGAGGTCGACGGCGAGGACGCCTGACCCCGCCGCACGTACGGGATGCCGGCTCCCAGCCCCACTGGTTCGACATGTGTCAACATAAATGCATGTCGAATACCAAGGTGCTGCCGCTGCTGGAACCGGAGTCCGTGGTGCCGTGCTGCCCGCCGCTGACCGAACGGCCGCTGAACGCGGACGAGGCGGAGCGCACCGCGAAGATGTTCAAGGCGCTCGGTGACCCCGTTCGCCTGCGCCTGTTCTCGGCGGTCGCCTCGCACGAGGGCGGCGAGGCGTGCGTGTGCGACATCTCCGACGTCGGCGTCTCACAGCCGACGGTCTCCCACCACCTGAAGAAGCTCAAGGAGGCCGGACTGCTGGCCTCCGAGCGGCGCGGCACCTGGGTGTACTACCGGGTCGAACCGGCGGTGCTCGCCGCCATGGGCCAACTGCTGACCACGGCCGCCGCGGCCTGACCACGGCCGCGCCACAGGCCCCCGCGCCGGTGCACAAGGTCGGCGATCTGCCGTGCCGCGTCCCGAGCGGTGCGGCCGACGCCGATCGGCGTGGCGGAGAAGAGCCGGGTCCAGGTAGCGGAGTCGGGCGGGTCCAGTCGCCGCATCCGGCCGGGGCCGGCGAGCGCGGGGCCGGGCCCGCGGGCACGGGCCGTCCTCCGGACCGTTCCCACCAGGGCCAGGCGAGCCGCCGCCCGGGCGAGGGCCGGACGGGCGGGCGCGCTGCCCGCGGCCGGGGCCGGGGGCCGCCACCAGGGCCAGGCGAGCCGCCGCCCGGGCGAGGGCCGGGCGGGCGGACGCGCTGCCCGCGGCCGGGGCCGGGGGCCGCCACCAGGACCAGGCGAGCCGCCCTGGTCGCGCAGGCGAGGACGGGGGGCGAGACGAGCTGCCCGCGGCCGGGGCCGTCCTCCGGCCAGGGCTGTCGGAGCCGGTGCACGTCGGCGCGGACACACCGGAGGCATGACGGTGCGCGCACCGCTCGACCGGATGCTCGGAGGACTGGACGACACCGGCCGGCGGACCGCACCGGCGCCCTGCGCGCCACGCTCGACGCACACCGGACGGTCGAGGGAGTGCCCGTCCGCGTCGGCGACCTGGCCCGTCTCTGCCCACGCATTTGATTATGGGAACCATTTTCAGATACTGTCCGGGGCGATCGCTCACCAGGAGGATTCTCATGGCCGTCCCCAAGCGGAAGATGTCCCGCAGCAACACCCGTCACCGCCGCGCGCAGTGGAAGGCGACGACGACGCAGCTCGTGCCGGTCACGGTCGACGGCTCCACTCATCTGGTGCCGCAGCGGCTGGTGAAGGCCTACGAGCGCGGTCTCCTCCACCCCGAGGGCTGACCCGCATGACCGGCCGACTGCCCGTGACCGTCCTGTCGGGCTTCCTCGGGGCGGGCAAGACCACCCTGCTCAACCATGTCCTCGGCAATCGCGAGGGCCTGCGCGTCGCGGTCATCGTCAACGACATGAGCGAGATCAACATCGACGCCGCGCTCGTGCGCGGCGGCGAGGCCGCGCTGTCGCGGACCGAGGAGCGCCTGGTCGAGATGACCAACGGGTGCATCTGCTGCACCTTGCGGGACGATCTGCTGGAGGAGGTCGACCGGCTGGCCCGCGAGGACCGCTTCGACCATCTGCTGATCGAGTCCAGCGGCATCTCCGAGCCCATGCCCGTCGCCGCGACGTTCGCCTTCCCCCGCGACGACGGCGCGACCCTCGGGGACATCGCCCGCCTGGACACCATGGTCACGATCGTCGACGCCGCGAACTTCCTGCCCGAGCTGACGGGCGGGGACGGCCTCGCCGAGCGCGGACTCGACCAGTACGAGGACGACGAACGCACCGTCAGCGACCTGCTGATGGACCAGATCGAGTTCGCCGACGTCATCGTGCTCAACAAGCTCGACCTGGTCGGCGCCGAGGACGCCGCTCGGCTGCACGCCGCGCTCAGCCGCCTCAATCCCGTCGCGCGCATCGTCCCCGCCGACCACGGCCGCGTCGGGGTCGGCGATGTGCTGGGGACGGGGCTGTTCGACCTGGAGCGCGCGCAGCAGGCGCCGGGCTGGGTGCGCGAGCTCAACGGCGACCATGTGCCCGAGACCGAGGAGTACGGCATCTCCTCCACCGTCTTCCGTGCCGAACGCCCCTTCCACCCGGGCCGCTTGTGGGACTTCGTCACCGAGGGCATGGACAGCGGGGCATACGGCCAGATCCTGCGCTCCAAGGGGTTCTTCCGGCTGGCGAGCCTGCCCGCCGTGACGGGCCTGTGGTCGCAAGCCGGTTCCGTGGCCCGTTTCGAGCCGTCGGGCGTGCGCGAAGCGAGCGGCGCGCAGGACCAGGAACTGGTCTTCATCGGCACGGGCCTGCGCATCGGCGTGCTGCGGGCCGCGCTGGACGTGTGCCTGATGGCGGACGGCGAGCAGGCGCCGCGCGAGGACCCGTTCCCGGCGTGGGACACGTACGGGATCGACGACGCCTGCGAGCACGAACACCGCCCGGAACCGGAGCAGTTGCGCCGGTCCTGAACCTCCGGGCCGGGCGGTGGTCGCAGCCACGGCACCGCCCGGCCCGGACCTTTCGTTGTACTCAGTCGTCGAGGGCGTCCCGCCGCCTCGCCGAGGTCCACGAACAGGCTCCGCCCGCGATCGGCCGCGTTGCGCCAGATCGCCAGATCGTCGGCGTCGGCGTTGCCGCCCGCCTCGTCGTCGTGGAGCGTGGGCGTGTCGGCGCGGGCCGTCACGGCGGGTCCGCCGCCGACCCCGGATCCGCCGTCGACGCCGACTGTGACCCGACGCCGAAGCCGCTACCGGGGCGACGGCGGCGAGAGCCGTCAGGGCGGTGACGAGAGCGGCTGCACGAGCGTTCACAAGAGCTCCTGCATACCCGGGACAGCGGTGATCACCACCATGAGACTACGGACGGTCGGCGACCGCACGGCGTCCCGGCCCCGGGCTGGCCCCGGGCACGGCTGCGCGGGCCGCGAATGGCAGACTGACCCGTCGCCGCTGAGAAGGGCCCCGTCGTGCCGATGATCCGCCGCCTGCGCCGCGTGGTGCACCGCGCCTACCGCCGCACCGTCGACCTCAGCCACCCCGCCAGGTCGCCGCTCGGCAGCGCGGTGGTCAACTGCGTGCTGTACGAGGACGGGAGACGCCGGCCCGGCCCGTACACGGCCGACGAGGCACTGCGCCAGGCGCGCGCGTCCGGCCGCGGGTTCGTGTGGATCGGCCTGCACGAGCCGACCGAGGCCGAACTCGCCTCCCTCGCCGAGCGGTTCCGGCTCCATCCACTCGCCGTCGACGACGCGGTCCGCCCTCATCAGCGCCCCAAGGTGCAGCGCTACGACGACCCGGACGGGCCGGGGACGCTGTTCGCCGTGTTCAAGACCTGCCGCTACGTCGAGCACGAGGAACTGACCGCCACGAGCGAGGTCGTGGACACGGGCGAGCTCGCGGTCTTCACCGGCGCGGACTTCGTGATCACGGTCAGGCACGGCGGGCACGGCTCGCTGGGTCCGCTGCGGGAGGAACTGGAGGCCGCGCCCGAGCAGTTGGCCAAGGGCCCGGCGGCCGTACTGCACGCGATAGCCGACCACGTCGTCGACGACTACCTGGCCGCCGCCGACGCGCTGCAGAACGACGTGGACGCCGTCGAGACCGCCGTCTTCAGCGAACACGCGGGCCGGGGCGACGCCGGGCGCATCTACCAGCTCAAGCGCGAGCTCCTGGAGCTCAAGCGGGCCGTGACACCGCTGGAGCGACCCCTGCGGACGCTGGCCACCGCTCCTCTGCCGCCGATCGGGGAGAGCATCCGGCCCTACTTCCGCGACGTCGCCGACCACCTGGCCCGTACGTGCGAGCAGATCAACGCCTTCGACGGACTGCTCGACTCGATCCTCCAGGCGCATCTCGCCCAGGTGACCGTCGCCCAGAACGAGGACATGCGCAAGATCACGGCCTGGGCGGCGATCATCGCCGTACCGACCATGGTCTGCGGGGTGTACGGCATGAACTTCACGCACATGCCGGAACTGCGCTGGACCTACGGCTATCCGCTCGTCCTCGCCGTGATGGCGGTCGCCTGCGTGGTCATCCACCGCAGCTTCCGCCGCAACGGCTGGCTGTGATCGGTCCGGCCCGCCTCAGGTCAGCGTGATGAACAGCCCGAGCGTTACGAGGGCGACCGCGCCGCCGTAGAGGGCGAGGGTCACCGAGCGCGCCTCGGCTGAAGGGTCGGTGCCGCCGGCGCGGCGCAGGCCGAGGACGGACCTCGCGAGCAGGACGAGCGCTGCCGCACAGCAGGCGGCGATCAGTGAATCAGCCACGCGGCGACGCTCTCACGGGTGCCAGGGCCCCGCATCCGCAACGCGTCCGAGCGGAGCAGTCGCGGGACGGGCGGGGGGCGGACGCGGGACGGGACGGGGGCGGACGCGGGACGGGAGGCGGTCAACGCCCGCCGCGCGGCGCGGCCTCCGGTCACGGGGCAGCCCAGCCAGGCGAGGTGTCGGGACGGGGGCACCGGCCGGTCGCGGCACGGGACCACCCGCCGCGCGGTCCGGTCTCAGGACGTGGGACGGCCGGACGCGTCGCCTCGGGACGGGGGCCGGTCGGGGCCCGGGGAGAGTTCCGCCAGGGTGTCCGTCAGCCACTTCGTCCAGAACGTCTCCAGTTCGATGCCCGCCCGCAGGACGACATGGCGCAGCCGGTCCTCGTGGGTGATCCGGCGCTCCGGCGGGAAGTCGCGCTCCTCGATCGTCTCGTAGTCCGCCAACTGGGCGCGGTGCAACTCCAGGTGGCGGACGAGCTCCTGCGTCATACCCGCCCCGCCCACCACCGCCGACGCGCGCAGGCGCAGCAGCAGCGGGTCGCGCACCGTCTTGGGGTCCTCGGGGCGGGCCGTCCAGGCGGCCAGTTCCTCGCGGCCCGCGGGCAGGACCTCGTACTCCTTCTTCTGCCCGCGGGTCGGCTGGACGGACGGCAGCGCCCTGATGTGGCCGGCCTTCTCCAGCTTTCCCAGCTCGCGGTAGATCTGCTGGTGGGTCGCCGACCAGAAGTAGCCGATCGACCGGTCGAACCGGCGCGTCAGCTCCAGGCCCGACGAGGGCTTTTCGAGCAGGGCCGTGAGGATGGCATGCGGCAGGGACATGGCCGCATCGTAGGACTCGCGTCGCCGCGGGGTTCCGCCGCCCGGCCTGCGTACGGACCGGGCGGCGGGAGGGGTGTCTCGGTGAACGCGGGCCCCGCGCCGCGCTCCGCGGGGCGTCAGCCCGCCCAGACCTCGGCGTCGTCGGCCGGGACGGTGGTGGCCAGGCCCAGTTCCTTGCGGGCGGCGACCGTCTTGTTCGGGTCGAGGCCGGTGAAGGCCGGGTCGTAGGAGATGTAGAACGCGTCGGAGTCGGCCGCGTTCGCGGCCTTCTTCCAGTGGCCGGCGGTCTTCTCCAACTGCGCGCGGAGCTTGCCGGTCTCCGTGCCCTCGATGCCCTGAAGGCCCTTGAGGTGCGCGTCGAGAGCAGCGGCGACCGCCTTGGCCTGCGCCTTGTAGCCGTCGAGGTCGTCCTCGACGTTCTCCGCCTCGGGCTGGTTCGTCCACAGGGCCTCGTAGACGGCGTTCGCCCCCGTGAGGTACGCGATCTGCTCGGGCTTTTCCGCGCCGGCCTTCAGCGAGCCGGCGAAGGTGCCCTTCTCCTTGGTGTAGGTGCAGCTCACGGCGCGGTCACCCGTCGACCAGCTCTCCTTGGTCGGCGTGTAGTAGAAGATCTCGACGCCCTTGGGGAGCGCCCAGGTGTCCGGGGCGAACTTCGCCGCCTCGGCCGGGCACCGCTCGTCGGCGATCGCCCAGATCGCGTCGTTGCCGGGGAACGCCTTCCCTTCGTCGAGGGTGAACTCGCCGACGACCTGACCCTGGTGCGCCTCGCCGCAGGGCACCATCTCGATGCTGAACGTCTCGCCCTCGGCCGCCTTGCCGTTCGGGTTGTAGCAGTCCCCGGTGTTGAGCTGGAACACCGACCGCTGGCGAGCCACCTTCTCCGCGCCGTCCTTGGCGCTCTCCACGACATCGGAGCAGCCCACCGCACCGACCGCGAGCAGGGCGACGACGGCGGATATGCCGCGCAGGGGACGGAACGAGGTGCGAACTGCCATGACGCGTACATCCTCTTACGTGAGCCTTATAAATGTCGTGCGCATCGTATGCGAGCCCTGTGACAAGGCTGCCGCCGCATCCCAGGTCAGCCCCCGACGCGGGTGATCACAGGGCGGCGGCCAGCCGGGTGCCCTGGTCGATGGCGCGCTTCGCGTCCAGCTCGGCGGCCACGTCCGCGCCGCCGATGAGGTGCACGCTGCGGCCGGCCGCGGACAGCTCCTCGTACAGCGAGCGCTGCGGCTCCTGGCCGGTGCAGAGCACCACCGTGTCGACCGGCAGGACGGAGGCCGTGCCGTCGACGCTGATGTGCAGACCCTCGTCGTCGATCCGCTCGTAGGTCACACCGGCCGTCATCGTCACCCCGCGGTGCTTGAGCTCCGTGCGGTGGATCCAGCCCGTCGTCTTGCCGAGTCCGGCGCCGACCTTGCTCGTCTTGCGCTGGAGCAGGTGCACGGCGCGCGGCGGGGCCGGGCGCTTGGGTGCGGTCAAGCCGCCGGGGGCGGCGTAGGCCGTGTCGACGCCCCACTGGCGGAAGTATGTCTCGGCGTCCAGGCTCGCGCCCTCGCCGCCGTCGGTCAGGTACTCGGCGACGTCGAAGCCGATGCCGCCCGCGCCGACGACCGCGACGCGCTCGCCGACCGGCGCGCCGTCGCGCAGGACGTCGAGGTAGCTGACGACGCTCGGATGGTCGATTCCCTCGATCTCCGGGGTCCGCGGAGTCACACCGGTGGCGACCACGACCTCCTCGTAGTCCTGCGCCGACAGGTCGGCCGCGGCGACACGGGTGCCGAGGCGCACCTCGACACCGCGGAGCTCCAGCTGGGTGCGGAAGTAGCGCAGGGTCTCGTCGAACTCCTCCTTGCCGGGTACGCGCTTGGCGACGTTCAGCTGGCCGCCGATCTCGTCGGCCGCGTCGAACAGGGTCACGGTGTGGCCGCGTTCGGCGGCGGAGACGGCGCAGGCCAGGCCGGCGGGGCCGGCGCCGACGACGGCGACGCGCTTGGCCCGCCGGGTGGGGGCGAGGACGAGCTCGGTCTCGTGGCAGGCGCGTGGATTGACCAGACAGGAGGTGATCTTGAGGCTGAAGGTGTGGTCGAGGCAGGCCTGGTTGCAGCCGATACAGGTGTTGATCTGCTCCGGCCGGCCTGCCCGCGCCTTGGCCACGAACGCGGGGTCGGCGAGGAAGGGCCGCGCCATCGAGACCATGTCCGCGCGCCCGTCGGCGAGCAACTGCTCGGCCACTTCGGGGGTGTTGATGCGGTTGCTGGTCACCAGCGGGACGGACACCTCGCCCATCAGCTTCTTGGTGACCCAGGTGTAGGCGCCGCGCGGCACGGACGTCGCGATGGTCGGGATGCGGGCCTCGTGCCAGCCGATACCGGTGTTGATGATCGTGACGCCGGCCGCCTCGACGGCCTTGGCGAGGGTGATCACCTCGTCCAGCGAGGAGCCGCCGGGCACCAGGTCGAGCATGGAGAGCCGGTAGATCAGGATGAAGTCGGGGCCGACCGCCTCCCGGGTGCGGCGGACGATCTCCAGGGGCAGTCGGATGCGGTTGTCGTACGAGCCGCCCCAGCGGTCGGTGCGGTGGTTGGTGGAGCTCGCGATGAACTCGTTGATGAAGTAGCCCTCGGAACCCATGATCTCGACGCCGTCGTACCCGGCGGACCTGGCGAGGACGGCCGCGCGGACGAAGTCCTCGATCGTCTCCTCGACCTCCGCGTCGGTGAGCGCGTGCGGGACGAACGGGCTGATGGGGGCCTGTATCGCGCTGGGGGCGACCAGGTCCTGGTGGTAGGCGTACCGGCCGAAGTGGAGGATCTGCATGGCGATCCTGCCGCCCTCGGCGTGCACGGCGTCGGTGACGACACGGTGCCGGGCGGCCTCGTCCTCGGTGGTGAGCTTGGCCCCGCCCTCGTACGGACGGCCGCGGTCGTTGGGCGCGATGCCGCCGGTGACGATCAGGCCGACGCCGCCGCGGGCACGCTCGGCATAGAAGGCAGCCATGCGTGCGAAGCCGTTCTCGGCCTCCTCGAGGCCGACGTGCATGGACCCCATCAGCACCCGGTTGGGCAGCGTGGTGAACCCGAGGTCGAGCGGGCTCAGCAGATGGGGGTAAAGGGTCGGCCGGGCTGTGCTCGTGCTCATCGGGTCGCCTCCTCGCGCGGACTCGTCGGTCCCAGTTCTAGCGGCCGCCACGACCCTTTTGCAACAAAGTGCAAAATGAGCTCGGTCACGCTCGGCCGGACGCGGTCGCACTCGCGGTCGCACTCGCGGTCGCACTCGCGGTCGAATAGTGCTTTCATCAGCCATACGGGTGATCTTGGGCATACAACCGCGTTCAGGACCTCTACCGTGTCGGCCGTGGTGGGTTGGCAGCAGGTGAGCGCACTGGGGATCGCGGCCGTTCTCGGCACGCAGGGAGCCGACCTCGGGTCCCTGTTGTCCGAGGAGCCCAAAGGGTCCGGACCGGCGGGGGTGTCGGTGCCGGCACGCGAGGCGAAGGGGGGCGAGCCGCCGCCCCTCGTGTCGGTGTCCGTCTCCCTCCCGGGACCCGTGGGGGTCCACCTCGGCGTGACGATCGGCGTGGGCGACTGCCCGCCGCCGACACCATCACCCACCGAGGCGACGCCGCCACCCGCGCCTTCGCCTGTCCCCGAGCCGCCCTCCCCGACAACACGCCCTGCACCCTCGCCACGGCCGCCGTCCCCCCAGCCGCCGCCTGTCGCGCCCACGCCCGCGCCTCCGGGCGAACCCCCGTCACCCACCGCGACGCCACCCGCGCCACCGGCACCACCCGAGCCGCCGGAGCCGCCCGCCGCCGCCCCGCCGCAGCGGGCGGAGGCGGTCGTCATCCGCACCTACCGGCCCGCCTCCCAGGGACCTGAGGACACCGGCACGCCTCTCACCGTCCTGATGCTGGTGACCACCATCCCGGCGGTGCTCGCCGCGGCCATGCTGCGCCCCCGGTCCGGCTCCGCCGCACGGCGCGGCCGCACCTGATCCGCCCATCGCCCCGCAAGCCCCTCACCGCACCCCGGAGATCCCCATGTCCGAATGGCTGGTCCTGGCCACCGTGATGGCGGCCGCCTGCGCCGTCGTCCTCGTCGTCACGCTCCTCGGCCAACGAAGGATCCGCAGCGCGCCGGACGGCATGGCGGAGGCCGGGGCGCCGGAGACGCCCGACGTCCTGGAGTACATGGTGATGATGGTCGGCGTCGTGTACGCGATCGTGCTCGGCCTCGCCATCGCCGGCGTCTGGGAGGCCCGCGGGGCGGCCCAGGACGCCGTACAGGCCGAGGCGCAGGCGCTGCACGAGGTCACCCAGCGCGCCCAGGTGTATCCGGCGGACTTCCGGGAGGAACTGCGGACGAACGTCGAGGCCTACGTAACGGAGGTGGTCGAGGAGGAGTGGCCGCGGATGATCGACCATGAGGAGCTGTCGCCGCGCGGGACGGAGCTGCTGGCCATCGTGCGCACCGAAGTGGCCGAGCGCGAGCCGGCGAACGAGCTCCAGGCGCAGGCGTACCAGCCGATGCTCGACCGGGTGGCCACCGCCGAGGACGCGCGCGACGCCCGGGCCTCGGGCGCCGGGGAGACGCTGCCGGGCATCGTCTGGTTCGGCCTGATCAGCGGGGCCGTCGTCACCATCGGGCTGATCTTCACGATGCAGATCGGCCGCTCGTTCCGGGAGCTGCTGCTCGCGGGGCTGTTCAGCGCGCTGATCGCGTTCCTGCTGTTCCTGGTGTGGGACTTCGACGCGCCGTTCGGGCGCTCCGGCACGGAGTCCGCGGACGCCTTCCGCCGGCTCTTCCCGGGGGCGGCCGGCACCGGCTGACCGCCGCACGGCGGCGCACACCGGCCCGGGCCGGGTCACTTCTGGGCGTGCTCGCCGACGTAGAAGAGGAGCCAGACGAAACCCGCGAAGAGGTGGGTCGCGAACACGTACACGAAGACGCGCAGCGCCACGCCGCGTTCCTTCCACTCTTCGCTCTCGTGCCCGCCCATGTCCGCCTCCGGCCTTCGGTCCCGGCCCCCGCGGGGCCGTCCCCAGGGTACGGGGGCGGGTCGACGTGCGCGGAATAAGGAGGGGCGGGCCTCGGTTGGCGGATATGGTTCAACATTCAACCACCAGCCCGAGAGGTGAGCTCCATGCAGTTCGGCATCTTCACGGTCGGGGACGTCACGACCGACCCGACCACCGCCCGCACGCCGAGCGAGCACGAGCGGATCAAGGCCACGATCGCCATCGCCGAGAAGGCGGAGGAGGTCGGCCTGGACGTCTTCGCGACGGGCGAGCACCACAACCCGCCCTTCGTGCCGTCGTCCCCCACCACCCTCCTCGGGCACCTCGCGGCCCGGACCGACCGGCTGATCCTGTCCACCTCCACCACCCTGATCACCACCAACGACCCGGTGAAGATCGCCGAGGACTACGCCTACCTCCAGCACATCGCGGACGGCCGCGTCGACCTGATGACGGGCCGCGGCAACACCGGCCCGGTCTATCCCTGGTTCGGGAAGGACATCCGTCAGGGCATCCCGCTCGCCATCGAGAACTACGCGCTCCTCCACAGACTGTGGAGGGAGGACGTGGTCGACTGGGAGGGGAAGTTCCGCACCCCGCTCCAGGGCTTCACCGCCACCCCGCGCCCCCTGGACGGCGTCCCGCCGTTCGTCTGGCACGGCTCGATCCGTTCCCCCGAGATAGCCGAGCAGGCCGCGTACTACGGCGACGGCTTCTTCCACAACAACATCTTCTGGCCCATGTCCCACACCCGGAAGATGGTCGCGCTCTACCGCAAGCGGTACGCCCACTACGGGCACGGCACACCCGAGCAGGCGATCGTCGGCCTCGGCGGCCAGGTGTTCATGCGCAGGAACTCGCAGGACGCCGTAAGGGAGTTCCGTCCCTACTTCGACAACGCGCCGGTCTACGGTCACGGCCCGTCGCTGGAGGACTTCGCCGAGCAGACGCCGCTGACCGTCGGCTCCCCGCAGCAGGTCGTCGAGCGCACCCTCGGCTTCCGCGACGCCGTCGGCGACTACCAGCGCCAGCTGTTCTTGATGGACCACGCGGGGCTGCCGCTGAAGACGGTGCTGGAGCAGCTCGACATCCTCGGCGAGGAGGTCGTGCCGGTGCTGCGCAAGGAGTTCGCCCGTCTGCGGCCGAACGGCGTACCCGAGTCCGCGCCCCTGCACCCCGCTGTCGCCGCCCGCGACACGCAGGCCACGAACGCCCGCGACACCCAGGACACCCAGGACACGAAGGACACGAAGGACACGAAGGAGTCGTCATGACCCGTACCACCGCGCCGCTGCACCTGGTGGTCGTCTCGGCGGGGCTCGGCGTGCCGTCGTCCACCCGGCTCCTCGCCGACCGGCTCACCGAGTCCGTACGCCGCGAACTCGCGGGCGGCATACGGCCGGTCGAGGTCCGGGTGGTGGAGCTGCGTGACCTCGCCGTACCGATCGCCAACAACCTCGTGACGGGTTTCCCCGCGCCCGCGCTCGACGAGGCGATCGAGGCGGTAGCCCGGGCGGACGCCCTCATCGCGGTCACGCCGGTGTTCACGGCCTCGTACAGCGGTCTGTTCAAGTCCTTCTTCGACCTGATCGAGCCGGACGCCCTCGACGGCAGGCCCGTCCTGATCGCGGCGACCGGCGGGACGGCCCGGCACTCCCTGGTGCTGGACCACGCCCTGCGGCCGCTTTTCGCCTACCTGCGGGCCGCGGTCGTGCCGACGGCCGTGTACGCGGCGTCGGAGGACTGGGGCGGCACGGGCGACTCGCTCACCGCCACTCTGCCGGACCGCATCGCACGGGCGGGGCGCGAGCTGGCCCGCATGCTGGCCTCGACTGGGGACGTCCCGGCCCAGGGCTCATCCGAGGAAACGGCCATCGCGGGGCTTTTCGCCTAGTTACCAGCTCTTTGCGTGGTTCTCCGTAGGCTGGAGGCGAGTCCGAGCTCTTGAACCACGGAGGTGGCGGTATGGCGAAGGCGGGCAGGATCGTCGTGGGGGTGGACGGCTCGGAGCCGTCCATCAGGGCCCTGCGCTGGGCCGTACGGCAGGCCGGGCTCACGGGGGAGCCCCTGGAGGCCGTCATGAGCTGGGAGTACCCGGCGGCGGGCTGGGCGGCCATGGTGCCCGCCCTGCCCACCGACTTCGACCCCGAGGCGATGGCCGCCAAGATCCTCGACGACACACTGGAGCAGACGCTCGGCGCCGAGGCAGCCGCGGCGATCGCGCGGAAGGTGATGATCGGAAACGCGGCGCAGGCCCTGATGAACCGCGCCGAGGGGGCGACGCTGCTGGTCGTCGGGGACCGCGGGTACAGCGGCTTCAAGGCGGCGCTGCTGGGCTCGGTCGGTCTCCATCTCACCCAGCACGCCCCCTGCCCCGTCGTGGTGGTGCGGGGCGAGCAGGACGCGGCCTGACGGAGCCTGCGGGGCGCGGCCTGACAGGGCTTCCCGGTCAAGTTGGCCGGGGCAGGGGCCGGTCCCCTCCCCTGCCCGCCCTTACGTGCTGATCACGTCGGCCACCACGCACGCGATGTTGTCCGCGCCGCCCCCGTCGTGTGCCAGGGCCATCAGAGCGTCGACGGCTGCCTCAGGCGCGGCGGCGGCCGCCAGGCAGTGCCGTACGGTCGCCTCCGGCACCGTTGTGGACAGGCCGTCCGAGCAGAGCAGCAGGCGGTCGCCGGCCTTCGCCTCGTGGAGGCGCAGGTCCGGCCGGGGCGGGCCGTCGCCGCCGTCCAGCGCGCGCAGCAGCATCGCCCGCTGGGGATGCTCCGCCGCCTCCGCCTCGTCGAGGCTGCCCTCGTCGACCATCGACTGCACCACCGTGTGGTCGTGCGTGAGGCGCCGGAGCGTCCCGCCGCGCAACAGGTACGCCCGGGTGTCGCCGATGTGCGCCAGGGCCAGGCCGGAGCCCATCCACAGCAGTGCGGTCAGCGTCGTGCCGGACTCGGGGAGTCCATGTACCGCGGTATCCGCCCGGTGCACCGCGTCCTCAAGCGCGTTGAGCAGATCGCCGGGCCGCGAGGCCCCCGACGCCGCTGCGGCCTCCACCGGCTTCAGCGCGTCGATCGCCGCCGCGCTCGCGGCGGCGCCCGCGACGCCGAAGCCGTCCGCGACCGCGAGCAGCCGTGTCCCGGCGTACACGGCGTCCTGGTCGGTCTCCCGGACGAGGCCGCGGTCCGAGCGGGCCGCGCAGTGCATTCCCAGGGGCATGATGATCCGATCCATCGTGTCGGTGTCCTTCCCGGACAGCTGGTCCACGAGGAAGCCGGCCAGGTCCCGGCGTGCGGAGGTCTCCGACTCGACCTGGGTCCAGTACGCCCGGATCTCCCGGGCCGCCGCAGCCGTGTCCGTCTCCGCCAGATCGCAGACCCGCCCGACGCGGGCGAGCGGCATCCCGATCCCCCGCAGCCACGCCACGAGCCGGGCCCGTTCCACCTGGGCGTCGTCGTAGTACCGGTAGCCGGTGAACTGGTCGACGCGTGCGGGCGCCAGCAGCCCCAGCTCGTCGTAGCGCCGCAATGCCCTCGCGGACAGCCGCGACACACGGGCGAACGCACCGATGGTCAGCAAACCCATGCCTGCCCTGACCTTCCTCCTCGTACCGGGCGGGAACGCCCGGCTGCACCGATGCTGGAGCTTCCCCCGCGAGGAAGGTCAAGGCAGGACGGCAGGAGCGCTCACTTGCGGTTGTAGAGCCGCATGGTCACCGAGCCGAACACGACCACGAGCACGGCGGACCAGCCCAGCGACCAGGCGATGTCCGCGGCGGGCCAGTTGCCCGCCATCAACTCCCGTACGGACGTGGCCACATGGGTGACAGGGCTGTTGTTGACGAACGCCTGCAGCCAGCCCGGCATCGTCCCCGGGTCGACGAAGACATTGCTCAGGAAGGTCATCGGGAAGATGACCATCATGAGGTCCGCTCAGGCTCACTCATGGGTGTAGTAGTAATAGAACATCACCAGCCCCACCGCCGCGCCGACCGCGACGCCGATGCCTGCCGCCCGGAGCACGCTCCCCTCCGCCAGACTGGTCAGGAAGCCGATGGTCACCGCGGTCAGCACCCCGTACGCCAGGGCTCGCAGTTCGCGCGGCAGCGCGTGCTGGATGCGGCCGAGACCGAACGCGAGCACGCCGATCACCACAGCGGTGACCACGCCGAGGACCCATTGACCGCCGGTGGCGACGCCGCCGTTCTCGAAGCGCTGGATGGACGCGGCCCAGATGCCTACGGTCACCGCGAGCACTGCGGGCAGTACCAGACCGAGCGGGCTGTGGTGCTGTCGTCCGGACGCCCGGTGGCGACGCCGTCGCTCCGGCGTCGCTGCTTGTGTGGCCATGGCGCAGAGCTCCTTCCCTCTGACCCCGACCCCCGTCCTCCTCTCAGGGCACACCCGCGCGCGCCGGGCGGCAAGTCGGCCTCCTCCCGTGATCGCCGGACAGCGGCAACGCGGTCGGCGAGACTGGCGTCCTCACGACAGACGGAACTGCAAGCCCGTTTCGACGACACATCTCGCGGCACGGAGGTCTGCGTGGACCAGGAGACCTGTGGGACCCAGGGGCCCGGGGACGGCCGCGATCAGGCGGCAGGGCCGTACGATGCCGGGCCGGGCCCCGCAGGCGGCCGGCGGCGTGGCGGCGCGTGGTTCGCGGGGCTGCTCCTCATCGTGCCGACCGGCGTCGTCGCCTGCCGTGCCGCGGACACCGACGCCATCACCCCCGTGCCGCAGCTGCTCGCCTTCCTGCCGTGGCTGCTGGTCCCGGCCGGTGTCGCGCTGGCGGCGGCCCTGGCTGGCCGCCACTTCGCGCTCATGGCGTGGGCGGCGGCGGTGCTCGCCGTGACCGGCTGGTTCGTCAGGCCCTACGACGTCGGCCTGACCGAGAAGCCGCCGGGACCGGCCGTCGCCCGCGTCGACGTCCTCACGGCGAACCTCGAGTTCGGCGGGGCCACCGACGCACTGCTCGCGACCCTCGCCCGGGAGCGGCCCGGCCTGGTCTTCGTCCAGGAATGCACGGCCGGGTGCTCCGAAGCGCTCGCGGCGGGGGTCTCCCGCGCCGACTATCCGTACCGCCGTGTCGTCGAGGCGGGCGGCGCCGCGGGCTCGGCGATCCTCAGCAGGTACCCGCTGGCCCCGGCCCCCGGCGTCCGCTCAGTGCTCGCCATGCCCGCCGCCACCGCCGACATCGCGGGCCGCTCCGTCGACCTCCAGCTCGCGCACCCGCTGCCACCCGTTCCGGACGCCGTGGCCGACTGGCGCAGGGAACTGGGCCTGCTGCGCGAGCGGGCGGCGGCGACCGGGGACCGCCCGGCCGTCGTGGCGGGCGACTTCAACGCCACCGAGGACCACGCCGCCTTCCGCGGCATCCTCCGGGCGGGCGGTCTGAGGGACAGCACCCGCCTCGCGGGCGCCTCCCGTACCCCGTCCTGGCCGGCCGGCCTCCCCCGCCCGCTCGGCACCCAGATCGACCATGTACTCGTCAGCGAGGACTTCTCCGTGCGCTCCGCGCGCTTCCTCGACCTGGGCGGCACCGACCACCGCGCCCTGCTCGTCGCGCTGGAACTGCACGACGTGCGCTGACCTGCCCGCGGGGTGAGAGTGGGGACGTGGTGCGAGGCACCACGGGGCGGCCGCCGGTGACAGGGAAGAGGTCGGCTTCCGGCTGCACCGTCGTCGACGCTGCTCGACGTGCTCGCCGCCGCGGCGGCCGACGGTTCGCTGCGGACGCCCCCTGGAGGCCGAACTCCCTCTGGAGAAGGCGCCCGACGCGCTCGCCCGGAGCCGCGCCGCAGGAGCACGCGGCGAGGCCGTCCTCGTCCTGTGACCAGGAGGTGGTGGGCATGGACGACGAGCAGATCATCGACGACATCGGCTCACTCGTCGAGGAGGAGCGGGCCCTGCGCGACCACTCGACCCGGCAGGGCGGACTCGACGCGGACCAGCAGGCCCGGCTCAAGGAGCTGGAGATCCGCCTCGACCAGTGCTGGGACCTGCTGCGCCGGCGGCGGGCGAAGTCGGAGTTCGGCGACGACCCCGACACGGCGCAGGTGCAGCCGCCCGACGAGATCGAGAACTACGAGAGCTGACGTACAGGCCGGGGACGACCGCACACTTGCGCACGGCGGGTCCTTCGAGGTCTGTTGACTCCATGGCGGAGCACGAGGGCGGGGCAGAAGCGGCGGGCCGGCGCGCGGGGCGTCTGACGCTGGCCCCGCCCGAGTGGCTGATCCGCGGTCTGCGCCCGCAGGACGCGCCTGTCCCTCGGGCCGCCGTCGCCCGCGCCGCCGTGGCCCTCTCGGCGCCACTGGCCATGGGCCTCGCGACCGGACAGCCCGCGTACGGGGCGCTGGCGTCGATCGGTGCGCTGTCCGGAGTCATCGGCGACACGGCCGACGCCTACCGGATGCGGCTGCTGAACATCGCCGTCCCCCAGCTCTTCGGCGCGGTCGGCATCATGCTCGGCGCGCTCGTGTACGGGCAGGGCTGGGCCGCCGTCGGCGCGCTCACGCTGGTCGCGCTCGTCTCCGGCATGATCTCGTCGATCGGCGCGGTCGCCTCGGTGTCCGGACTGCTGCTCCTGTTGAACGCCGTGGTGGGCGCCGGCCTGCCGATGCCGGGACCGTGGTGGAAGGCCCCGCTGCTGATCACCCTCGGCGGGCTGTTCGTGCTCGTGCTGACCCTGCTGGGCTGGCCGCTGCGCGGCCGGGCGCCGGAAGTGGCCGCGGTCGCCGCGACCTACCGCAGCGTCGCCGCGCTGTTCGCCGCGGCGGGCGCCAGCGACTACGACGCCCGGCGCCAGGACGTCACCCAGTCCCTCAACACCTCCTACGACCTGATCCTTGCGCGGCGCGCCCGCGACCACGGCCGGCGCGGCCCGCTGGTGCGGCTGCTCGCGCAGCTGAACGTCGTCATCCCGCTCGTCGAGGCCGCCGCGGCGGCACACCGCTACGGACGGGCCTCCCGCCGCCCCGAGATCGCCGCCGCGGTAGGGGAGTTGGCGGACGCCGTGGAGCACGGCCGCAGCACGGCGCCGGAGCTGGTGCTGCCCACCCCCGAGGGCCCGGCGGACCGCGCCGTCGACCGCGCCGTGCGCCACGCGTCCGCGGTCGTCCACCGGCCCGACGCCGATCCCGCCCGTGCCGACGACCGGCTCGGGCGGCCCGCGGCGCTCGGGGTCCGCCTCCGCCGGGCGACGCGCAGCGTGCTGCTGTCCGAGCAGTCCTGGCGGTACGGGCTGCGGCTGGCGCTGTGCATCGGCCTTGCCCAGGCGTTCGTCTCGGTGGTGCCGCTGACCCGCTCCTACTGGGTCGCGCTCACGGTCACGTTCGTCCTCAAGCCCGACTTCGGCTCGGTCTTCTCCCGCGCGGTGCTGCGTGCGCTCGGCACGGCCGCGGGCCTGCTCGTCGCCACCGCGGTCCTCGCCGCCGTGCCGCGCGGCTGGGCGGACGTACCGGTGATGATGGTCCTCGCCGCGCTGATCCCTGCGTTCTCGGCGAAGGGGTACGCCTTCCAGACCGCGGCGATCACCCCGGTGATCCTCCTGCTGTCGGACGTCCTCAACCACCAGGGCTTCCACCTGGTGCTGCCCCGGCTCGTGGACAGCCTCATCGGCTGCGCCATCGTCCTGGTGGCGGGCTACCTGCTGTGGCCGGAGAGCTGGCACACCCGCATCGGCGACCGGCTGGCGCAGGCCGTGGAGGACGCGGCGGACTATGTGGCGTGCGCCTTCGGCAGGGTCGGCGCGGCGGCCCCGGGCGACCAGGGCGAACGGGTGCGGCGCCGGCGACGGCTGTACCGGGACCTGTCGAACGTGCGCTCCGAGTTCCAGCGGGCGCTGACCGAGCCGCCGCCGACGGGTGCGAGGGCGGCAGCCTGGTGGCCGCTGGTCGTGGCCGTCGAGCGGATCGTGGACGCCACGACGGCGGCCCGGGTACGCGTGGACCACGGGGCCACGCCGCCGCGCGACGCGGAGATCACCGGCATCGAGCGGCAACTGCGCGAACTCGCCGACGGGCTGCGCTCCAGCGAGGAGCTGGTGGAGGTGCGCGCCGACCTGCCGGGCGACGACAAGGGCGTGCTGGAGCCGCTCCGCCAGGAGGTCAGGGCGGCGCGGGCGATCGCCTCGCCCGCGCCGAGGTCATGATCCCGGCCGGTTGCCCTGCAGACGCTCCAGCTCGCGGCGGTCCCGCTTGGTCGGGCGTCCGGCGCCCCGGTCCCGTACGGCCGCGGGGGCGGTGAACTCCTTCGGCGGGGGCGGCGGGCTGTTGTCCACGTAGGCCTGCACGGCGACCGGCGGACCGACCCGCTTCCGCACGATCTTCGAGACGACCACCAGCCGCTCCCGCCCCGCGTGGAACAACCGCACCTGGTCTCCGACCCGCACGGACTGCGCGGGCTTGACCCGCTCGCCGTTGACGCGCACATGGCCCGCCCGGCAGGCCGCGGCGGCCTGCGAGCGGGTCTTGGTGAGCCGTACCGACCAGACCCAGACGTCGACCCGTACGGTTCCCTCGTTCGCCACCTCTGCAGCCATGCCACCGACTCTACGGCTCCGGGTCCCCGCGGGGCACTCGCACAAGGCGGCGCACTCGCACGGGTGGGACGGCACCCCACCCCCTCACCACAGCGCAGCCATCCGACTACGATGCGCACCATCTCCCCTTGACGGAGGGTTCTCCTTCGAACGCGGGTGTTCGCTTCTGTCGTGCCCGCATCTCCCGCGCGGCACAAGGGCATTCGGAGATTTCCATGCGCAGCAGCTCCGGCAGAGGGCTCCGGCCAGGAGTCCTCGGGACGTTCGACACCGTCGTCATGGCGGTCGCGGGCAGCGCCCCGGCCTACTCGATCGCGGCGACCACCGCCGTCCTCGTCGCCACCGTGGGTCTCGCGGGCCCGGCGGCCCTGCTGTACTGCGCGATTCCCATGCTCGGCATCGTTCTGGCCTTCGGCAGGCTCGGCCGCCTCGACGTGAACGCGGGCGCCGGATACTCATGGGTGGGACGCGCGCTGCACCCCTTTCTCGGCTTCCTGGCCGGGTGGGCGCTGGTCGTCTCCACGACGATCTTCATGGTGGCCGGATCGCTGCCGGCCGGCGCGATGACCCTGGCGCTGATCGACGAGGACCTCGCCGACGACACGGCGCTGGCGACGGTCGTGGGCGCGGCCTGGTTCGTCGCGATGCTGCTGGTCGTGCTCGGGGGTGCGCGGCTGACCGTACGCGCCCAACTGCTGCTCTCCGGCGTCGAACTGGGCATCCTCGTCCTGTTCATCGCCGCAGCGGTCGTGCACCGCGGCAGCCATGTCGCCTTCGACTGGTCGTGGTTCGGCTTCTCACACTTCGACGGGACCGGCGGATTCGCCTCCGGCGCCCTGGTCGCCGCCTTCTACTTCTGGGGCTGGGACGTCACCAGCAACCTGAGCGAGGAGACCCGCGACAGCCGGCGCACCGCGGGGCTCGCCGCGCTGATCGGTGTGGGCGTCGTCTTCGTCCTCTTCGAGGCGTTCACCGTCGCGGTCAACATGTTCCTCTCCGCCGAGGAGATCCGGGCCTCCGGTGCCCAGGTGCTCGGTGCGCTGGGCGAGGCGGTCTGGCCCGGAGTGGGCGGCAGACTCCTCGTGGTCGCCGTGCTGTTGTCCACCGTGGCCACGCTGGAGACGACGCTCATCCAGGTGACGAGGTCGCTGTTCGCCATGGGCAGGGACCGCACCATGCCCCCGGTCCTGGGGCGGACGCACCGCCGCTGGCACACCCCGTGGGCCGCGGTCGCCGTCGTCGGCGCCGTCGCGCTGACGATGTTCGCGGCGTCCGCCGCGCTCGGCTCGGTCGGCGACGTGCTCGCCGCCGCGGTCGCCGCCATAGGACTGCAGATCGCCTTCTACTACGGTCTCGCGGGCATCGCCGCTGTCGTGGCCTACCGCAGGACGCTGCTCGGCTCGGTGCGCGACTTCGTCCTCGGCGGCGTCTGGCCGCTGTTCGGCGCGCTGTTCATGCTGTGGATCTTCTTCGAGTCGCTGGGCGAGCTGAGCGGGGCGTCGATCGCGATCGGCCTCGGCGGGCTCGCCACCGGCCTCGTCCCGATGGTCCACTACTGGCGGAAGGGCAGCTCCTACTACCGGCCCGCCCCCCTCGACGCGACACGGCCGATCGATCCGGACGACCACGACGGGGACCGGGGGCCGGGCCGCCGTACCGACTACGCCGACAAGGCACTCGCCACCGACTACTGACCGCTCCCCCCACCTTCCCCGATCGCCGCGCCGGACCGGCCGTCGCCCCCCGTAGAGCCTGTGGATCCCCGCAGTCGCCTCGGATCCCCCAGATCGCCCCTGAACCGCCGAGGAAAGTGCCGCCCATGGCCGCTCGCCGCCGCTTCGTCCCCGACTTCGATCCCTCCTACGGGGACCGAGCGCTCTCGGACGCCCTCGACGACATCGTTATCGGCCGCTGGCAGGGCGTCCGGGACCTGCTGCGCGACACCGGCGACGACTGGGGGCTGCGCACCCATCGGATACGGCTGCTGGCCCACGCCGCGGCCGGCTCGTCCGCCACCGGGATCTGGCGGGCCGCCGAGCCCGCCGACCCCGACGCGGCGGTCCTCGCCGCGGCGACGGAGGTCGTACGGGTCTTCCACCGGGCCATCGCCGCGGGGCGGGGCGGTGGCGTCGACCGCGACCGGCTGGACCTCGCTGTGCGGACCTGCCTGGCGGCCGCCGACCTGCACCCCGCGGACCCCATGCCCTGGGTGTCGCTGCTGACGGTGGCGCGGCTGTACGAGGGCGGGGTGCCGCGCCGCGAACTGCGGCGCTGGTGGGACGAGATGCGCGGGCGGGACCCGTACAACGTCGAGGGGCATGTGCAGCTGCTGCGCTACCACTCGGCGCGCTGGCACGGCACGCACGGCAGGATGTACGACTTCGCGCGGGACGCGGCGGGGGCGTCGCCTCCCGGGTCGCCGCTGCCGGTACTGGTGCAGATCGCGCGCGCGGAGGAGTACCGCCATGTCTTCGACGCCGCCCAGGGACGGGTGGTGCGCGGCCTGGACCAGCACTGGAAGCACGAGCTCGCGGTCGTGGAGATCCGGCGCACCTGGGAGCGGTGGATCCTGTGGCGGACGGACGGACCGGTCGCACCCCAGGAGATCGGGGAACTCAACTACCTGACGCACGCCGCCTGTTACGCGGGGCTGCGGCAGGAGGCCTGCGGCCTCTTCCAGCTGCTGGGCACACGGGCGGCGCATCTCCCGTGGACGTACACGGGAGATGCGGCCGAGCAGTTCACGAGGTGGCGCACCCAGGTGGGGGCCACCCCCTGAACCGCCACGCGGTCACGCGCCGATGCCGCGGCCGTCCTTGCGGTACACGGCGACGACCGACGGGCGCACCAGCCTGCCCGGTCCGTCGGGCCAGGCGCTCGCGGGCTTCTCGACGGAAGCGCCGTCGACCTCGCCCGGGTGCTGGACCGCGACCAGCACGCGGCGGTCCTGGATGATCGGGCCACAGGTCTCGGCGCCGGTCGGCACGGTCAGGAACTGCTTGAGCTCACCGCGGCGCTCGCCATGGGTCGCCACACCGAACAGGCCGTCGTGCGAGCCGAGGGCGTTGCCGTCCGTGGAGATCCACAGGTTGCCGTACGGGTCGAAGGCGACGTTGTCCGGGCAGGAGATGGGGCTGACCTTCTCCTTGGGGAAACCGGCGAAGTAGGTGGCCGGGTCGTTCGGGTCGCCCGCGACCAGGAAGAGACGCCAGGCGAAACCGTCGCTCGCCGGGTCGTCCCAGTGCTCGGCCAGCTCCAGGACCTGGCCGTGCTTGTTGTTGGTGCGCGGGTTGGCCTCGTCCGCGCCCGCCTTGCCGGCGGCGCCGCGGTCCTTGTTGTTCGTGAGCGCGACGTAGACCCGGCCGGTGCGGGGGCTCGGCTCGACGTCCTCGGGGCGGTCCATCTTGGTGGCGCCGACCTTGTCACCGGCGAGGCGGGTGAAGACGTACACCTCCTCGGCGGTCATGCCCGGGACGTGCGAGACGTCTTTGGTGGCGAGCGGGATCCACACGCCGGAGCCGTCGAACTCGCCGTCGTCCGGCAGCTTGCCCGTGCCGTCGATCTCCGCGGCCGGGCTGTCGCCGGTCAGCTTGGCGACGTACAGGGTGCCCTCGTCGAGCAGCGTGAGGTTGTGCTCGCGGGCGGCGCGGCTGCCGCCCTTCATCATCCGCTTGGAAGAGACGAACTTGTAGAAGTAGTCGAAGCGCTCGTCGTCACCCATGTAGACGACCGGACGGCCGTCGTCGGTGAGACGGGGCTGCGCGGCCTCGTGCTTGAAGCGGCCGAGCGCGGTGCGCTTGCGCGGCGTCGACTCGGGGTCGTACGGGTCCAGTTCGACGACCCAGCCGTGGCGGTGCGACTCGTTCGGCTCCTGCGCCGCGTCGAAGCGCTTGTCGAAACGCTCCCACTTGCGCTCGGTGGGGCCGGAGGCGATGCCGTAGCGCTTGTCGGTCGCGCTGGAGCCGCCTGCGAAGTACTGGTTGAAGTTCTCCTCACCGTGCAGCGTGGTGCCCCACGGGGTGGTGCCGCCGGCGCAGTTGTTCAGCGTGCCGAGCACGGTGGTGCCGGACGGATCGGCGGACGTGCGCAGCAGGGGCGAGCCCGCGGCGGGGCCGGTGAGCTCGAACTCGCTCGTCGCGGTGAGGCGGCGGTTGAGCGGGTGACGCGTGAGCGGGGTCAGCTTGCCGTTGCGGTGCTCCTCCTGGACCACGACGACGGACAGACCGTGCGCGGCCCAGGCGATCTCGACCTGCTCGCGGGTCGGGTTCTCGGGGTCGTAGCCCTTGAACATCAGGACTTCGTCCGTGTACTCGTGGTTCGCGACGAGCACCTGGCGGCCGCGCTCGCCCTTGAGCGGGAGCAGGGACAGGAAGTCGTTGTTGTAGCCGAACTGCCCGGCCTGCGCCTTGGCGGTCTGCCTGTCCGGGTCGAAGGCGGGCGCACCGCGCAGGATGGGCTCGCCCCAGCGGATGACGATGCTCTGCTCGTAGCCCGCTGGGACGGTGACCTTGTCGTCCTTGTTCGGGGCGACGGGGGCGAAGCGGAGACCGCGGGCGCCGTCGGCCGTGCCGGGCTTGTGCGGGTGGCCGGTTCCGGCCGCTGCGGCGGGGGCGGCGCCGTGCACGACGGCCGCGCCGCCCGCCGCGGCCGCGACGGTGACGACGGCGGCGGCGCGCATCATCGAGCGGCGCGACAGTGCGCTCGCTATGACGTCACCGACGTACTCGTTGTCGCTGGTGTTGGGGACCTCGTGGAAGCAGGCGTCGCCGCATCGGTAGCGGCAGGTCAGCGCGGAACGCCCGCCCGCGTGGGGGGCGGCGTTCAACAGCGGCAGCAGTTTGCGCACTTCGTCCTCCTTCGGCGCAACCTGCGCCGACATGGTGTCGGAATGATTCCGGCCGTGACGTTAGGTGCGCACCGCTGCCCGGCGGCGGACACAGGGTGAACGGGCGATGAATGCGGCACGGACGAGGCGCGGTTGGTGTGTGTGGGGGAGGCTTGCGGGTGCCCTCCCCAAAGCCGCCGCGGGCTGCCGCTAACCTTACGTGTCCGCCCTGTCCTGCGTTGCCCGGGCGGAACGTCTGCAGGAGCGGACAGTCACCGCACCCAACTCATGCGAAAGGCCCGCCCATGGGTATTCGGAGCTTGCTGCGCAAGGTGTTCGGCCGCGATCGCGCTGACGGCGCCGAGCACGAGGAGTCGGTGGCGACCTCCGTTCCGGCCCAGGAGCGCAAGGAACCGGCCACCGCCACGGTGCCGGCGCAGGCGCCGGTGGACCGGGTGTCGGACCTGGTCTCGGCGGCGTTCGACAACCCGCCCTCACGCCGCGCCTCGGTCCCGTCCCAGTCCACGCCGGAGCCGGCGAAGCCTGCGGATGTCGTTGCCACGGAGACCGACCCGGTCGCGCCGGCCGAGAGCGTCGCTGCGGAGACGGCCACCGCCGCGCCCGAGGTCACCTCCGAGCCGGAGGCCGGCGCCGCCGCGCCGGAGACCGCCCCGGAACCGGAGGCCGACGCGGTCGAGCCTCAGAACGAGGCCCCCGCCACGAACGCCACAGCCGTGGCGGAAAACCCAGCGGACGAGGCCACCTCCGAGCCCGAGGCCGGCCTCGACGAGCAGGCCGACGAGACACCTGAGGCCGCCGCCGACACTTCCGCGGCCGAGACCGTCACTGCCGAGACCGCCACCACCCCCGAGCCGGAGGCCGACGAGGCCGAGCCGGCCGAGAGCGCTGCCCCGGAGACCGCCACCGAGCCGGATGCCACAGCCGTGGCGGAAACCCTGGTGGACGAGGCCACCCCCGAGCCCGAGGCCGGCCTCGACGAGCAGGGCGACGAGACACCTGAGGCCGCCGCCGACACTTCCGCGGCCGAGACCGTCACTGCCGAGACCGCCACCACCCCCGAGCCGGAGGCCGACGAGGCCGCCCCCGAGGCCAACGCCGCCGCGGAGGAAACCCCGGCGGACGAGGCCACCCCCGAGGCCGAGGCTGCCCCGGTGGATGAGGCCACCCCCGAGGCCGAGGCTGCCCCTGAGCCGGAGGTCGGCCTCGACGAGCAGGCCGACGAGACGCCCCTGGCCGCCGCGCCCGAGGCCACCCCCGAGCCGGAGGCCGCCGCCCCTGAGCCCGAGGCCGACGCCGCCGCCGCGCCGCGGACCACCCCCGAGCCGGAGGCCGCCGCCGCGTCGGAGAACTCGGCCGACGAGGGCAGCGGGACCGCCGCCGAAGGCGGCAAGGCCGCCACCGCGCTCGCGCGCGTCAAGGCCCGCGCTCCCCGGATCGTCGACGCGTACAAGACCGCCGGCGCCGCCCTCAAGAAGGCCGGCCTCACCGGTGCCCGCGCGCGGGTGTATCTGGTGCTCGACCGGTCCGGGTCCATGCGGCCCTTCTACAAGGACGGCAGCGCCCAGCACCTCGGCGAGCAGGCGCTCGCCCTCGCCGCGCATCTCGACGAGCGCGCCACGGTCGACGTCGTGTTCTTCTCGACCGAGATCGACGGCACCGGCGAGCTCACCCTCGACGCCCACGAGGGCCGCGTCGACGAGCTGCACGCCGGGCTCGGCCGTATGGGACGTACGAACTACCACCTCGCCGTCGAGGAGGTCCTCGCGCTGCACGCCAAGGCGGCCACGGACGCTCCCGCGTTCGTGATCTTCCAGACCGACGGCGCGCCCGAGTCCAAGACCGCCGCCACCGCCGCCCTCGCGGCAGCCGCCGTTCAGCCGGTCTTCTGGCAGTTCGTGGCGTTCGGCGAGCACGACGCCAAGGCGTTCGACTACCTCCGCAAGATGCAGGCCGACAACGCCGCCTTCTTCCACGCGGGCCCGGCGCCCGCCGACCTGCCGGACGCCGAGGTGTTCCAGGGGCTCCTCGGGACCTGGCGCCCCTGAGTAACCGGCAGCACACGCCACGCCCGACGGCCGGGCCGCGCACACCGCGCGGCCCGGCCGTCGGCGTCCGGCTCTCGCCCCCACGCCTTATACGTGTGAGTTGATCTCCAGCGGGCCGATAGGATTTCGACCATGGCGGCCACTGGATCCGAGAAGCAGGGGGCGAAGGCGTACTACGTCTCGACCCCCATCTACTACGTCAACGACGCTCCTCACCTGGGCCACGCCTATACGACCGTCGCAGGCGACGTGCTCACCCGCTGGCACCGTCAGCGCGGCGAGAAGGTGTGGTACCTCACCGGCACGGACGAGCACGGTCAGAAGATCATGCGCACGGCCGAGGCGAACAACGTCACGCCCCAGGCATGGTGCGACAAGCTCGTCGAGGAGGCGTGGAAGCCCCTCTGGGAGCACCTGAACATCGCGAACGACGACTTCATCCGCACCACGGAGAAGCGGCACACGGACCGTGTGCAGGAGTTCGTGCAGGACCTGTACGACAAGGGCGAGATCTACAAGGGCGGGTACGAGGGCCCTTACTGCGTGGGCTGTGAGGAGTACAAGCTCCCCGGCGACCTCATCGAGGCCGAGGACGGCACCAAGCTGTGCCCGATCCACAAGAAGCCGGTGGAGATCCTCAAGGAGGAGAACTACTTCTTCAAGCTCAGCGAGTACGGCCCGAAGCTGCTCGACTTCTACGCGGCGAACCCGGACTTCATCCAGCCCGAGTCCGCGCGCAACGAGGTCGTGAACTTCGTCAAGCAGGGCATGCAGGACCTGTCGATCTCGCGCTCCAGCTTCGACTGGGGCGTCCCCGTGCCGTGGGACGAGAAGCACGTGATCTACGTGTGGATCGATGCGCTCCTCAACTACGCGACGGCGGTCGGCTACAACGAGAACCCGGCGAAGTTCGAGGAGACGTTCCCGGCGAACGTCCACCTCATCGGCAAGGACATCCTGCGCTTCCACGCGATCATCTGGCCCGCGATGCTGATGGCCCAGGGTCTGCCGGTGCCCGGGAAGATCGTGGCCAACGGCTGGCTGATGGTCGGCGGCGAGAAGATGTCGAAGTCCAACCTGACCGGCATCAAGCCGCAGGACCTGACCTCGCACTTCGGCGTGGACGCCTACCGCTGGTACTTCCTGCGTGCGATCACGTTCGGCCAGGACGGCTCGTTCTCCTGGGAGGACTTCAGCGCCCGCTACACCTCCGAGCTCGCCAACGACTACGGCAACCTGGCCTCACGCGTGGCGGCGATGGTCGGCAAGTACTTCGCGGGCTCCCTGCCCGCCGCCGATGTCTCCGGGGACGCCGAGAAGGCCGTCCAGGACGGTCTGGCCAAGGCGGTCGCCGAAGCCGACCGGAAGATCGGCGAGGAACTGGACTTCCAGGGCGGCATCCTGGCGATCTTCGACTTCGTGAAGCAGGTCAACGGCTACATCACGGAGCAGGAGCCGTGGAAGGTCGCGAAGGACACTTCTGACGAGGGCCGCGCCCGGCTGGCGACGATCCTCTACACCGCCGCCGAGTCCCTGCGCGCGGTCGCCGTCCTGCTGAACGCGGTGATGCCGGAGACGTCCCAGAAGCTGTGGGAGTCGCTCGGCGCCGAGCCGGTCCTGGGTGCGCTGGCCGATCAGCGGGTCCAGGAAGCGGGCGAGTGGGGCAAGCTCCCCGCGGGCGCGACGGTGACGAAGGGCGCGGTGCTGTTCCCGCGCCTGGAGGAGCCGAAGAAGGACTGACCCCGGCACGGCGAGGGGCCCGGAACCACGGCTTGGGTTCCGGGCCCCTCGCCGTGCCCGCCGCGCTGGCAGGTCCCCGGTCCCTCGCCGTACTCCGGCGTGCGCTCGGCTCCGGCGTGCGCTCAGCCGCCGGCGATCCCGCGCACCCCATCACCACCTCCGGCCGGAGCCCCGCTCCCGCTGCCGCCGCCCTGCGCGGCGGAGCCGCCGGGCGCATGGGGAGGGCCCCGGAACCGTCCGGTTCCGGGGCCCTCCCCACATGCTGTGGGTGCCTACTCGCCGGATTTGGCGACCGGCTTGCGCAGCGCGATGTTCAGCTCGCGCAGGCGGGACTCCTCCAGCTCGGTGGGCGCGCCCATCATGAGGTCCTGCGCGTTGCCGTTGAGCGGGAACGCGATGGTCTCCCGGATGTTCGGCTCGTCGGCGAGGAGCATGACGATGCGGTCCACGCCCGGGGCGATGCCGCCGTGCGGCGGGGCGCCGTACTGGAACGCGCGCAGCATGCCCGCGAACTCGCGCTCGACGGTCTCCCGGGAGTACCCCGCGATCTCGAACGCCTTGAACATGATCTCGGGCTCGTGGTTCCGGATCGCGCCGGAGGACAGCTCGACACCGTTGCAGACGATGTCGTACTGCCAGCCCAGGATGTCCAGCGGGTCCTGGGTCTCAAGAGCCTCGAGGCCGCCCTGCGGCATCGAGAAGGGGTTGTGCGAGAAGTCGATCTTTCCGGTCTCCTCGTCCTTCTCGTACATCGGGAAGTCGACGATCCAGCAGAACCGGAAGACGTTCTCCTCGAAGTGGCCGGCGCGCTTGGCGGCCTCGACGCGGACCGCGCCCATGATCTTGGAAACCTCGTCGAACTCGCCCGCGCCGAAGAAGACCGCGTGGCCGGGGGCGAGGCCGAGGCGCTCGGTGAGGACCTTGACGTTCTCCTCGGTGAGGAACTTGGCGATCGGGCCGGTGAGCCCGCCGTCCTCGCCCACCCGCACCCAGGCCAGGCCCTTCGCACCCTGCTCGACCGCGTAGTCGCCCAGACCGTCGAAGAACTTGCGGCTCTGCGACGCGACGTCCGGCACGGGCAGCGCACGCACGTGCTTGCCGGCGAACGCCTTGAACTCCGAGCCCTCGAAGACGTCGGTGATGTCGACGAGCTCCAGCTGGGCGCGCAGGTCCGGCTTGTCGTTGCCGTACTTCAGCATCGCCTCGCGGAACGGGATGCGCGGGAACGGGGAGGTGACGTGGCGGCCGGCGCCGAACTCCTCGAAGAGCTCGGTCATCAGCTTCTCGATCGGCTGGAAGACGTCCTCCTGCTCGACGAAGCTCATCTCGACGTCGAGCTGGTAGAACTCGCCCGGCGAACGGTCGGCGCGGGCGTCCTCGTCGCGGAAGCAGGGCGCGATCTGGAAGTAACGGTCGAAGCCGGAGATCATGAACAGCTGCTTGAACTGCTGGGGCGCCTGCGGCAGTGCGTAGAACTTGCCGGGGTTCAGCCGGGACGGCACCACGAAGTCGCGCGCACCCTCGGGGGAGGTGGCCGTCAGGATCGGCGTGGCCATCTCGTTGAAGCCGAGAGCGGTCATCTTGTGCCGGATGGCGGAGATGACGGCGGTGCGCAGCATGATGTTGCGGTGCATGCGCTCGCGGCGCAGGTCGAGGAAGCGGTACTCCAGGCGGCGCTCCTCGCCCACACCGTCGTCGGTGTTGATCTGGAACGGCAGCTGCTGCGCGGCGCCCAGCAGCTCGACCTCGGACACCTCGATCTCGATCTCGCCGGTCGGCAGCTCGGGGTTCACGTTCTCGGCGCCGCGCGAGACGACCCGGCCGTCGACGCGGACGACCGACTCCTTGTTCACCTTGTCCAGGGCCTCGTAGGCGGCGGTGCCCGGGCGGGCGACGAGCTGCGTGATGCCGTAGTGGTCGCGCAGATCGATGAAGAGGATGCCGCCCAGGTCTCGGCGGTTGTGCAGCCAGCCGCTCAGCCGGACGTCGGCTGTGACGTCAGAGGCGCGGAGCTCGCCGCAGGTGTGGGACCTGTACCGATGCATCGTCGTTCATCCAGTCTTGGAGATTCGAAGGTGGGCAACCTTTGCAAGGTTACCGCCCGGCTCCCCCGCGACTCATTGACATAGACGCGACACCGTCACATCTGCCGGCCCGGCGCGTCACATCGGCCGTCCCGCCGCGCCCGGCTGCCCGTCTGACGCACCCGAGGCCCTCCGGGCCGGAGTTCGCAGGCGCCCTTCCGGCCGAAGCGCCCCGCACGCTCCGCGCGTCATGATCCTCGGCGCCGGAATAGGGTGAGCCCCATGCGTACGGAGGACGTTCTGGCCGCCATCGCGACCGGCATGTGGCGCTGGGACGACGCGTCCGGGACGGTCACGCTCGACGCGGAGGCCGCCCGGCTGATGGAGCTGCCCGCGGGGCCCGGGGACCACTCGGAGTCCGCCGTCCGCTCCCGCTTCCACCCGGTCGACTGGAACGAGGTCAACGGGATCGTCGCCCTCGCGATCGCCGAGGACACCCTCGCCGAGGCGCGGCTGCGCATCGTCGACGGGTCGGGCCGGGTGGTACGCACCGTCCGCAGCCGCAGCAAGCCCGTCCTCGTCGGGGAGCGCTACCAGCTGATCGGCACGATCCAGGAGGTCGCCGAGCCGAAGCCGAGCGCGACGGCGGCCCAGACGTCGATCACCGGCGACTGGCGGCGTTCGCGCGAGGCGTTCCTGCTGGACGCGGGCCGCGCGCTGGCCGAGGCGCGGTCGACCGCCGAGGTGCTGCGCGTCGCCGCGTCCCTGTCCATGCCCGGCTTCTCTCCCGACGGGCTCGCCGTCTTCGGCGTCGGCGGCGACCGGCTGACCATCATCGGCCACCACGGGCACAGCGCGGGCGACGACGAGCCGTTCACCGACCTGCCGCTGGACACCGACTACCCGGCCTCCGAGGTCATCCGCACCGGGCGCGCGATCTATCTGCCCACGCCCGACGACTACCGCCGCCGCTTTCCCGTCACCTGGCCGCTCGCCCAGCGGTTCGGCCGCCAGTCCTGGGCCTTCCTGCCGCTGATCGTGGCCGGACGCACCATCGGCGCCTGGATGGCCGCCTTCCGCCATCCGGTCGCCTTCACGCCCGACGAGCGCTCGGTGCTGACCACGGTGGCCCGCATGCTCGCCCAGGCGCTGGCCCGCGCGGGCGTCGCCGAGTCCGAGCGGGAGCTCTCGCTGGGCCTCCAGCGCTCGATGATGCCGACGCTGGGCCCGGACATCCCCGGCATGACCGTGGCCGCCCGGTACGTGCCCACCGGCGGCGGGCTCCAGGTCGGCGGGGACTGGTACGACATGATCCCGCTGCCGTCCGGACGCATGGCACTGGTGATCGGCGACGTCCAGGGCCACGACGTGCGCGCCGCCGGGCTGATGGGCCAGCTGCGGATCGCCCTGCGCGCGTACGCCTCCGAGGGACACCGGCCGGACGCGGTGCTCTCCCGCGCCTCCCGCTTCCTGCACGGCGTCACCGACGCCCACGACAACGGCGACCACTCGGGCCCCCGGTTCGCCACCTGCCTGTACCTGGAGGTCGAGCCGGCCACCGGCCTGGTGGAGATCGCCCGCGCGGGCCACCCCGATCCCGTGGTGGTCACCGCCGACGGCACCGTGCTGCTGCGGGCCACCGAGGGCGGGCTCCCGCTCGGTGTCGACCCGGACTCGGACTATCCGACGACCCGGTTCGTGCTGGAGGCCGGCGAGACACTGATGATCTGCACGGACGGGCTCCTGGAGACCGGCGGGCACGATCTGGACACCGGCTGGGCGCGGCTGCGGGGCGTTCTCGAGGAGAACGCGGGCCGTCCGCTGGAGGACCTGGCGGACACCCTCGTCCAGGCCGTCCACGGACCCACCTCGCACCACACGACCGGCCCGCTCGCCGACCGGCGCGAGGACGACATCGCGGTCCTGCTGCTCACCCGGGAGGGCGCGCCCGTCCGGCGGCCCACCCGGCGCACCGCGATGAGCGTCGCCCAGGCCGAGCCGGAGCGGATCGCGGCGGCCAGGCAGCATCTGCGGGAGCTGCTGCACGACTGGTCGGACGCGGAGCAGGTCGACTCCGCCGT
Organism: Streptomyces sp. ISL-10; assembly: GCF_018614575.1. Lineage (GTDB taxonomy): Bacteria > Actinomycetota > Actinomycetes > Streptomycetales > Streptomycetaceae > Streptomyces. Next base: position 28,481 of record NZ_JAGGOJ010000048.1, on the reverse strand, counting down.
GCTGATGGTCTCCGAGATGGTCACCAATGTGCTCGTCCACACCGACGGCAACGCCCTGCTGGCCGCCGAGATCGCGCACGGGGACGAGAGCCGCAGGCTGCGCGTGGAGGTCACCGACCCGAGCGACGAGCTGCCGCACAAGCGCCGGCCGGGCGAGATGGCGTCGTCGGGGCGCGGGTTGGTGCTGATGGAGGTGCTGGCGGATGCCTGGGGCGTGGATCCGAGGGGCGAGGGCAAGTCGATCTGGTTCGAGCTCTACGAGCCGGCCGCGGGCGCGGAACCGGACGGTGGGCCCGACGGCGGACCGGACCCGGCGCTGCCCGCGGCGTAACGGGACCTCAGTTCACCGATCACCCCGAACACGGCGGCGGTGACGGGAACGGCGAGCAGCATCCCGAGGATGCCGGCGAGGCCGGCCCCCGCCGTGATCGCCAGCATCACGACGGCCGGATGCATCTGGACCGTACGGCTCTGGATCAGCGGCTGGAGCACATGGCCTTCGAGCACCTGCACGGCGAGCACGACGCCCAGCACCCAGAGCGCGATCACGAATCCGCGGTCGGCGAGCGCGACCAGGACGGCGACCGCGCCGGAGATGAAGGCGCCCAGGTAGGGGATGTAGGCGCCGACGAAGACCAGCGCGCCGAGGCCGACCGCGCCGGGGACGCGCAGGACGAGCAGTCCGACGGTGATGCACAGGGCGTCGATCAGCGCGATGAACGTGGTCCCGCGCATGAAGCCCTCGACGGCCTCGAAGGCGCGGCGGGCCATCGCCTCCACGGTGTCGCCGGTGGAACGGGGCACGAGAGAGCGCAGGGTCAGCACGGCGCGATCGGAGTCACGCAGGAAGAAGAAGACCAGGAGCAGCGCCAGCACGGCGATGGCGATCATCTCGCCGACCACGCTCAGTCCGGAGATCACGCCGGACGCGGCGGTCGCGCCGAACTTGCCCAGCAGCTCCTTGGCGTTGCTCGCCAGGTCGTCGAGGGAGGTGCCCGCCGCGCCGAAGTGGTCCGCGAGGTCCTGGGCGGCCCGCCGGAGCGAGGCGACGATCTGGTCACCGGTCTCCAGCAGCGCGTTGACCACGATGTAGACCGCGCCGCCGACGACCGCGAGCACGGCGGCGCAGGTCAGCCCTGCGGCGACTGAGCGCTGCACCTTCATGCGCAGGAGCCGCCGGTACAGCGGTCCCAGCAGTGCGGTGCCCAGCAGCGCCAGCAGGACCGGCGTGACGGCCGTCTTGAGCGTGACGATCAGCCAGACCGCCACCGCGCCGACCCCGGTCAGCAGCAGCACAACCACGCACCAGGCCGCGAGTCGGCGCACGGGGTCGGGGAGGACGGGCCGGACGTGAGGGGTCTGCACGCCACCCAGCCGATCACGGCACCGGTGCCGCGTCCTGCCGGGACCGGCCAGGGGGGTGGCGCTGCGTCAGCCCCCCGGTCGGCGGAGCCGTCAGGCGACGGTCGGCCCGGACTCCTGCATGCCGTGGACGGCGGGGACGGTGCCGAGCCGGCCCTTCTGGAAGTCCTCGAAGGCCTGCTGGAGCTCCTCGCGCGTGTTCATCACGAACGGCCCGTAGTGCGCCATGGGTTCCCGGATCGGCGCCCCGCCCAGCAGCACGATCTCCAGGTCCCCGCTGTGCGAGCCGTTCTGGGTGTCGTCGGCCCACACGGTGAGCGCACCCCCGGCGCCGAACACCGCGGTCTGGCCCATGTGGACCGGCCGCCGCTCCTCGCCGACCGCGCCGCGGCCGGCCAGCACGTAGGCCAGGCCGTTGAAGTCCTCGCGCCACGGCAGCCGGACCTGCGCGCCCGGGCGCAGCGTCGCGTGGATCATCGTGATCGGGGTGTGGGTGATGCCGGGTCCCTCATGGCCGTCCAGCTCACCGGCGATGACCCGCAGCAGTGCACCTCCGTCGGCCGAGGTCAGCAGCCGGACGTGACCGCCGCGGATGTCCTGGTAACGGGGGTTCATCATCTTGTCCTTGGCGGGCAGGTTCACCCAAAGCTGGAGCCCGTGGAACAGCCCGCCGGACAGGACGAGCTGCTCGGGCGGCGCCTCGATGTGCAGCAGGCCGGAACCGGCGGTCATCCACTGGGTGTCGCCGTTCTGGATGGTGCCGCCGCCCCCGTTGCTGTCCTGGTGGACGAAGGTCCCGTCGATCAGGTAGGTGACGGTCTCGAAGCCGCGGTGGGGGTGCCAGGGGGTGCCCTTCGGCTCTCCGGGCGCGTAGTCCACCTCGCCCATCTGGTCCATCATGATGAACGGGTCGAGGTGGCGGTAGTTGATCCCGGCGAAGGCGCGCCGCACCGGAAAGCCTTCCCCTTCGAAGCCGCTGGGCGCGGTGATCACGGTGAGCACGGGCCGCTGGACGGCATCGGCGGGCGCGGCGACGCGCGGCAGGGTGAGCGGGTTCTCGACAGTCACTGCGGGCATGGCGGGACCTCCTTGTGCGACGAGCTTAGTTGAATCCTGAACTTCCTGCCATCGGGAACGACGAACGCCCGGGAGGAATTCCTCCCGGGCGCCCCGGATTCACCAGCCTGCCCGCCGGCCCTTACCCGTACATCCGGCGCATCGCGAAATCGACCATCTGCTCCACGGCCTTCGCGTCGAAGACCATCCGGTGATCACCCTCCATGTCGAGCACGAAGCCGTACCCCGTCGGCAGGAGGTCGATCACCTCGGCGCCGGTGATGACGAAGTACTTGGAGTCCTTGCCCGCGTACCGGCGCAGCTCCTTGAGCGAGGTGAACATGGGGATGACCGGCTGCTGGGTGTTGTGCAGCGCCAGGAAGCCGGGGTTGTCACCACGCGGGCAGTACACCTTCGAGGTCGCGAAGACCTGCTGGAAGTCCTCGGCCGACAGCGAACCCGTCGTGAAGGCCCGCACCGCGTCGGCCAGGGACGGCGGCGACGGCTCGGGGTACAGCGGCTGCTCTCCGTAGGAGGGCTGCTGCGGCACGTACTGCTGCTGCTGTGCGCCCGGGGTCTGGTCGTAGCCGTACATGCACGCAAGAGTAACGAGTCACATGTGCCCCGAGAGGGGTTGCATCTTATTACCGACGGGTAGCATCATCGAAGCTACTTACTGGTACGTGGACGACAAGTCCATCTTCCGATCATTAACGGAGCCGTCGCCATGGGGCACTACAAGTCGAATCTCCGCGACATCGAGTTCAACCTCTTCGAGGTCCTCGGACGCGACAAGCTGTACGGCACCGGCCCGTTCGCGGAGATGGACGTCGACACCGCCAAGTCGATCCTCGAGGAGATTGCCCGCCTCGCGGAGAACGAGCTGGCCGAATCCTTCGCCGATGCCGACCGCAACCCGCCGGTGTTCGACCCGGCCACCAACACCGCGCCCGTCCCGGCGAGCTTCAAGAAGAGCTACAAGGCCTTCATGGACTCGGAGTACTGGCGCCTCGGCCTGCCCGAGGAGATCGGCGGCACCGTCTCGCCCCGCTCCCTGATCTGGTCCTACGCGGAGCTGCTGCTCGGCTCGAACCCGGCTGTCTGGATGTACTCCTCCGGCCCGGCCTTCGCCGGCGTCCTCTTCGACGAGGGCAACGAGGCGCAGAAGAAGATCGCCGAGATAGCCGTCGAGAAGCGCTGGGGCTCCACCATGGTCCTCACCGAGCCGGACGCCGGCTCGGACGTCGGCGCCGGCCGCACCAAGGCGATCCAGCAGGAGGACGGCTCCTGGCACATCGAGGGCGTGAAGCGCTTCATCACCTCCGGTGAGCACGACATGGAGGAGAACATCCTTCACTACGTGCTGGCCCGCCCCGAGGGTGCCGGTCCGGGCACCAAGGGCCTGTCCCTCTTCCTCGTCCCGAAGTACCACTTCGACTGGGAGACCGGCGAGCTGGGCGAGCGCAACGGCGTGTACGCGACGAACGTCGAGCACAAGATGGGCCTCAAGGCCTCCAACACCTGCGAGATGACCTTCGGCGACCAGCACCCCGCCAAGGGCTGGCTGATCGGCGACAAGCACGACGGCATCCGCCAGATGTTCATGATCATCGAGTTCGCCCGGATGATGGTCGGCACGAAGGCCATCGCCACGCTCTCCACCGGCTACCTGAACGCTCTGGAGTACGCCAAGGAGCGCGTCCAGGGCCCCGACCTGAAGAACTTCGCGGACAAGACCGCGCCCAAGGTCACCATCACCCACCACCCCGACGTGCGCCGCTCCCTGATGACGCAGAAGGCGTACGCCGAAGGCATGCGCGCCCTGGTGCTCTACACCGCCTCCATCCAGGACGAGATCGCAGCCAAGGAGGCCGCCGGCGAGGACGCCAAGGCACTCGTCGCGCTGAACGACCTGCTGCTGCCGATCGTCAAGGGCTACGGCTCCGAGAAGTCCTACGAGCAGCTGGCCCAGTCCCTGCAGACCTTCGGCGGCTCTGGCTACCTGCAGGAGTACCCGGTCGAGCAGTACATCCGCGACGCCAAGATCGACACCCTCTACGAGGGCACCACGGCGATCCAGGGCCAGGACTACTTCTTCCGGAAGATCGTCCGCGACCAGGGCCAGGCGCTGAACACCCTGTCCGAGGAGATCAAGAAGTTCCTCGCCGTCGGCACCGGCGGCGACGAGCTCGCCCCGGCCCGCGAAGCGCTCGCCAAGGCGGCCGTCGACCTGGAGGCGATCGTCGGCACCATGACGAACGACCTGATCGCCACGGGCGAGGACGTCAAGAACATCTACAAGGTCGGCCTCAACACCACCCGCTTGCTGATGGCCTCCGGTGACGTCGTCGTCGCCTACCTGCTGCTGCGCGGCGCCGCCGTGGCCGCGGAGAAGCTGCAGACCGCGTCCGCCAAGGACGTGCCGTTCTACCAGGGCAAGATCGCGGCCGCGAAGTTCTTCGCCGCCAACGTCCTGCCGGGCGTCTCCGTCGAGCGGGCGCTCGCCGAGAACGTCGACGGCTCGCTGATGGACCTGGACGAGGCCGCTTTCTGACCTCTTCTCGAGGCTCGGTTCGCCCCACCTCGGCACCTTTCGGCACAGGGCCGTCGCCCGGCTTCATCGGGCGGCGGCCCTGCCGCGTCGACCGCCGCGGCGGAGCCCGGCGCGCCGCCCACCTGGGGAGCCGCTCATCGGCAAACGGCGCACAGACACCCCTCGTTAAGGTGAACCCATGAGCAGCGCATCCCCCCGCTTCGACCGCGGCCACACCGACGACCTGATGTCCTTCCTCACGGCCGCGCCCTCGCCGTACCACGCGGTGGCCGAGGCCGCCGAGCGGCTGGAGAAGGCAGGCTTCCGCCAACTGCTGGAGACCGATGCCTGGGACGGCGCTGCCGGCGGCAGGTACGTGCTGCGCGGCGGTGCGCTGATCGCCTGGTACGTACCGGAAGGAGCCTCCCCCCACACCCCCTTCCGTATCGTCGGCGCCCACACCGACTCCCCCAACCTGCGCGTCAAGCCCCTGCCGGACACCGGCTCCCACGGCTGGCGGCAGATCGCCGTCGAGATCTACGGTGGAACGCTCCTCAACACCTGGCTCGACCGCGACCTGGGCCTGGCCGGCCGACTGACCCTGCGCGGGGGCACCTCCCCGGCCGGAGGCTCTGGGAGAGGATCCCACCGGCTCGTCAACATCGACCGACCGCTGCTCCGCGTCCCCCAGCTCGCCGTCCACCTCGACCGCTCGGTCAACACCGATGGCCTCAAGCTGGACCGCCAGCGCCACATGCAGCCCGTCTGGGGCCTCGGCGACGTCGAGGAAGGCGACCTGATCCGCTTCCTGGAGCAGGAGGCCGGCATCGGCGAGGGCGAGATCACCGGATGGGACCTGATGGTCCACGCCGTCGAACCGCCCGCCTACCTCGGCCGCGACCGCGAGCTCCTGGCCGGCCCCCGCCTGGACAACCTCGTCTCCGTGCACGCCGGCACGGCCGCCCTCAGCGCGGTCTCCGCGGGCGGCGACCTGCCGTGCATCCCCGTCCTCGCCGCCTTCGACCACGAGGAGAACGGCTCACAGTCCGACACCGGCGCCGAGGGCCCGCTGCTCGGCTCGGTGCTGGAGCGTTCGGTGTTCTCGCGCGGCGGCACCCTGGAGGACCGGGCCCGCGCCCTCGCCGGGACGATCTGCCTGTCCTCCGACACCGGCCACGCCGTGCACCCCAACTACGCCGAACGCCACGACCCCACGCACCACCCCCGCACCAACGGCGGCCCCATCCTCAAGGTCAACGTCAACCAGCGCTACGCCACCGACGGCAGCGGCCGGGCCGTGTTCGCCGCGGCCTGCGAGAAGGCCGGGGTGCCGTGGCAGACGTTCGTGTCGAACAACGCGATGCCCTGCGGCACCACGATCGGCCCCATCACCGCGGCCCGGCACGGCATCACGACCGTGGACATCGGCGTCGCCATCCTCTCGATGCACAGCGCACGCGAGCTGTGCGGCGCGGACGACCCCTACCTGCTGGCGAACGCGCTGGCGGCGTTCCTGGAGGGCTGAGCCGCAGCACGGGTGGGCCCACCCCTGGCGGGCCCCCACTTCTCCCCTCCGCTACTGCTGGTCCAGGCCCGCGAGGACAAGCGGCAGCCGCGACGCGCCGCCCTCGGTCACCCGGACCGGAACACCCCAGTCCTGCTGATGGACATGGCAGGCCGGGTACTCGTTCGCCGGGTCGTCGTCGCAGGACGCCGCCATCGCGGAGACATGCAGCACGCCCTCGGTGATCTCCGGGTTCAGCTCCAGCTCCCGGGTCAGATCCGTCCCCGCGCCCCCGCCCGTGAGCAGCAGCTCTTCCGGCGTGGCGGAGACCAGCAGCCGGGTCGAGGGCCCGTACCGCGTGTCCAGCTTCTGCCCGGACGGCGCCTGGAAGACCACGTCGAGCCGGAATGCCCCCGGCGCCACCTCGGTGGCCGCGCGCTGCGTGCGGTGCGCGACCGCCTCCACCCGTACGGCCTCCTCCGGCAGCCGCAGCCGCGTCAGCCGGTGCCGGGCCGACTCCACGACCATGATGTCGTCCCCGACGAGCACCGCCCCGCTCGGCTCGCGCAGGTCGGTGGCCAGCGTCGTGACCTCGTTCGTCGCCGGATCGAAGCGGCGCAGCGCATGGTTGTACGTGTCACTGATCGCCACCGAGCCGTCGGGCAGCGCGGTGACCCCCAGCGGGTGCTGGAGCAGCGCCTGGCCGGCCTCCCCGTCGCGGTGCCCGAAGTCGAACAGGCCGGTGCCGACGGCCGTGTGCACCCGCATGTCCCGGTCGACGAAACGGACCGCGGACGTCTCCGAGTCGGCGATCCACAGCCGGTCCCCGCCCGCGGCGAGGCCGGACGGCTGCGCGAACCACGCCTGAGCCACCGGCCCGTCGACCAGGCCCTCGTTGGTCGTGCCCGCCGCGACCTGCACGGTGCCCGCCTCGGGGTCGTACGTCCACAGCTGGTGCACCCCGGCCATCGCGATCCACAGCCTGCCGTCCCACCAGGCCACGTCCCACGGCGAGGACAGCGACACCTCGCGCGCGGGCCCCGACGTGGGCGAGCCCTGCATCCACTGCTTCCCGGTGCCGGCGAGCAGCTCGATCGCGCCGGAGACAGGGTCGTACACGCGGATGGCGTGGTTCACGGTGTCCGCGACGGCGACGCGACCGTCGGGAAGCAGCGCGAGCCCCTGCGGCTCGTTGAACTCGCCGTCCCCGATGCGCCGCACGACACTCTCGCCGTCCGGCTCCAGCTCCACGAGCTGATGCCGGGTCGAGTCCGACACGAGGAAGTTGCCCGAGGGCAGCAGCAGCGCCTTGCCGGGGAAACGCAGATCGGTGGCCACGGGCTCGGGCGCCACATAGGGCCCGTCCCCGCGCCGCAGCGTCCCCTTGGCCGCGTGCTCGGCCTCCAGCTCCTCGACGAGCCTTTCGATGGCATGCGCATGCCCCTCACCCGCGTGCTGGGCGACGATGTACCCCTCGGGATCGATGACGACGAGCGTGGGCCAGGCCCGCACGGCGTACTGCTTCCAGGTGGCGAGCTCGGGGTCGTCGAGGACGGGGTGATGGACCTGGTACCGCTCGACGGCGTCCACGACGGCCTGATGCTCGGCCTCGTGGACGAACTTCGGCGAGTGCATCCCGACGATCACGACGGTGTCGCGGTGCTTCTCCTCCAGCTCACGGAGCTCGTCGAGGACATGAAGGCAGTTGATGCAGCAGAATGTCCAGAAATCCAAGATCAATACGCGGCCTCGGAAGTCGGCGAGCTTCAGATCCTTGCCGCCGGTGTTGATCCACCCCCCTTTGCCGATCAGCTCGGGAGCACGGACACGGGCACGGCGGGGCGCGGGCGCGGGGGTGGGCGCCGAGGCGGCATCGTTCATGGTTCAAGCTTGCCATCCTGGCAGGAACGCCCGATCACACGCGTACGGCAAGGCCTTCGACAGGGGAGCGAGAGTTGGCTGCGGACGGGAACGAGACGGCTGCTGGTGAGACGGCGCGGACGGTACAGGGGTTCATGGCGCTGCGGGGGCGTACGGAGGACCGGCACGCGGCCTTTTCCAGGTGTCTGGCGGACATCGTCCTGACCCTCGGGCTCGATGTCGCCCCTGAGCCGGGACCCGGTGATCCACGCACTTGGGTGCACCGTGTCCGGGCAGCGCTGCGTGACGCCTGCCGCCACGGCGTGAACCTCTCCGAGGAGTCCTTCGACGCGCTGATCGAGGCGGCCGTCCACGATCCCGATCCGAGCTTCAACCGTCAGTTCGTCGAGCCCGCTCTGAACGCGTTCGGGCACATGCGCGTCCGAACCGCACTGCTCGGGTACCTGCGGACGGGCACGGACCGTGAGCGCGCGGGCGCCGCGCGGGCCTGGTACTGGTCGGCCCTGCCCCCGCGGATGCCCCTCGTACGGGCGGAGGATCCCGACGCCGCCGGCCGGCCGGAGCCCGAAGACGGCCCGGCCATGGTGGCCGAGTGGAACGAGGCCGCTCTGCGCGAGTTCGTGAGCAATGAGCACCTGGACGTCCGGCGCTGCATCCTCCCGGGACTGCCGCTCCGCAAGTCGGCATACCCGCCGGAGCTGCACGAGCTGGTGGACGCGGCGGTGGCGACAGCCCGGTCCCATCCGGACGACTACCTCCGCCACCGCGTGGAACACCAGGTCGGCGACTGACACCCCGCCGGGTGACCCGTCAGGTGTCCGGTCCGAACCCGTGTGCCGGATGCCGGTCACCTGTGCTCAGCCGGCCGCCCTTGCCGATCAGCTCCGGGCCCGAACGCGTGCACGTGCAGCCGCGACCCCCATCCAGCAGCACGTGCGGGGGTACTCATTGCGCCATGAAATATGTGGTGCGGGACAAGATCTTCGCCGTCGGCGACGACTACTGGATCGACGACGAGCACGGCCGGCACGCGTTCCTCGTGGACGGCAAGGCGCTGCGGCTGCGGGACACCCTGGAGCTCAAGGATCGAAACGGGGACGTGCTGATCACGCTGCGCCGGAAGCTGCTCGGCCTGCGCGGCGCGATGACGATCGAGCGGGACGGGGCGGAACTCGCCACGATCCGCAGGAAGCGGCTGTCGCTGCTGCGCAACCACTACCGGGTGACGCTCGCCGAGGGCACGGAGCTGGACGTCAGCGGGCGGATCCTCGACCGGGAGTTCGCCGTCGAGTACGAGGGCGAACTCCTGGCGCACATCTCGCGCAGGTGGCTGACGCTGCGGGACACGTACGGCGTGGACGTCGTACGGGAGGACGCCGACGCGGCGCTGCTGATCGCGGTGGCGGTGTGCGTGATCCGGATGGCGGAAAAGGAGCGCGAGGACGGGTAGCGCCTGGCGAAGCGATCTTGCCGACGGGGCCGGCGGGGGCGGTGTGCGCAGCTTCGGTCAGCTGCGCGGGGAAGCGCCGTCCCGCGGTCGGTACGGCGGGACGGCGCTTCTGCGCACCGAACGGATATGGCCGCGGCCTTCAGCCACCATCGACGTAGGCGCGCGCTGCCACCATGACATCCCGGTAGCGACCGTCCGCGATCACTACGAGTGGGGCTTCGTCCTCCAGCTGAGGGTTCATTCCGATCAGCCAGGCGCGGGCGGTGTAAAGGCTTTCGGCATCCTGAATGAGCTGGAACACCTGAAGGGCCGCGCGCAGCCGGTCCTCGGCGTCCTGACGGGGCTTCGTTTCGCCCGATGCCCACTTGCCGATCTGCCGCGGATCGCTGATGTTGGTGATCCGCGCCGTGAGGCGCTGGCCGAGGTTGTCCTGCAGGAAGCGCGCGATGTCGGCGATGGACATGCGCACGGTGGCTGCATGGGCCCGTTCGGCGCTGGCCGCACTCTTCGCGGGTGCAGGGTTGTTGACGGTAGGCATGGCTGTGTCTCCCTCGTGTCCTGACTGCGCGCCGAGCTCTTGGAAGCACTGGTCGCGTGTCAGACAGCGGGTGCAGGCGTTTGACCGCGGGTGGTTCGCCCGCTTGCACGCCTGATCCAGGACAGGCTGGGCCCACTGCCGCAGAACTGATGTGACGCTTCTGAGAGGGGGATCCGGGGGGAAGCGTGACCTCTACGGATCCTGCAGGCGCTGGGCGCCACTGGTCAGCATGGCTGCATACCGGTCTTGGACAGAGATCCGGTGCAGGGCTTGCTGTCAGGCGACAGGCTGGGCGCCGACGTGTCGGGGGACCGGCCGGCCGGCGAGCTTGTCAGGGGTGCCGCTCCCAACGGCTGGAGCAACGCGATCGTGAGGCTGTCGGCCGCCGATGGTAAGCAACTCATGAGTGTCTTCATTGGTCCTCCTCAGTAGTCGATGAGTGAAGGCTACCCATTATCCCCCCCTAACTCCACCATTTTTGCGCCGTGTTCATTGTGCTGACGTCTCGTCAAGGCAGGCTGCCCTGCGCGTGAACAAAACCTGACGTGCGGTTCTCTCCTCTCGTCGGCGGCCTGAGACCACGCGCAGGCCGCAGACAGTTCGCCCGTTCGGGCCACGGTTTTGACGGAGGTTTCCTGGTGGCCGGGGAGTACGGGTCCCTTGGCAGGGTCACCGGATGGTCAGGCCGTACTCCTCGGCGACGCTGCGCAGGCCGTCCGTTTCGGGCCAGATGGGTTGGGACTCGACTTCTTCCAGATCGACGTCGCTGAAGATGGCCCAGCACTGACGCATCCCGAAACGGGAGCGGTAGGCGATGCCGTGGATGAGCCGGCCCTGCTCCGCTGTCCGTTGAGCTATCGCCCAGGCGGCGATCTGTCGCGTCACTCTGCGGTTCGGCCCCTGGATGTGCTCGGCGGTCAGACCGTCGACACCCAGTTCCGCCAGCTGCTGCTTGAGTTCCAGTGACAACATGCGGAGGTTCTGCTCGTCATCGACATCCAGGAACCGGGCCTCCTTGGCGGGCTGGAGCCGCACCAGAGTGTGGCGGGTGCGCCAGTCCTGGGGCAGGTTGCCGGGTGTCATGTAGTACGGCTCCTGCCAGTCGTCCCCGATGATCGCGCGCAGTCCGGGCTCCACACGGAACGGCGCGAGGGCTTCGGCGAAGCAGCCGTCCAGTTCGGAGGCGCAGTACAGGGTGCCGTAGCTCACGAGGCTCCACCTGTTGCCGCCGGAGCGCCGATCGTCCTCGGGGCTGATCTTGTTGTACTTGAGCGGCTCCTTGGCCTTTCCCAGACGCCAGACGCCGTCCTCGGGGGCCGGTATGAGACACGCCTCTAAGCCGGTGCCCTCGTTCATTCGTCACTCCTCACTCCAACGGGCTGGGAAGGGGCGCACCCGCCGGTCTCACACAGTGCCTGCCTCCGCGCGCGGTCTCAGGGGACGCGTGAACACTCCGCCGTCCGCCGCACAGGGCATGAACGATCATTCTCTGCTACCGAGGCAGCAAGCAGCAGCAATCTTGCGCATTCCATCAGGGGCGCACAAAGGACCTGAGGGGGCGCACGCATGTCAGCCGTCCGCCAGTCCTTCCAGATCGTTCACCGACAGGGCGAGAACGGCGACCCCGGCTTCTCCCCCGACGGCAACGACGATCTGCCGGTGGTCCCGGCCTGAGACCTGGACGGACAGTGTCCGCACGCGGCTGCCGGTGGCCAGTTGCAGCACGCACCGCGATGCGCAGGCGTCCCAGAATCGGATCGTGCCGTCCCGGCCGGCGCTCGCCACGTAGGGGCGTGGTGCGCCGTCGTCCCGGTGGACGGACCATGTCGCGAGGGCGTCGACGGCGTCCGAGTGCCCTCGCAGCGGGTCGCACACGGGCTCGTGCGTGACCAGGTTCCACAGGCCCACAGTCCCGTCGTCGCCGCCGCTCGCCACGTAAGGAGGCAGCGAGGACTGCGAAGCGTTCAGGGCCAGGGCGTTGATGACTCCCTGCCTGCAGGGAAGGACCCTCACGGGCGCCTCATCGCGTCCTTGCCGGATGCGAACCGTTCCGTCGGTGCTTCCGGAGGCGAACCAGTCCCTGCCGTCCCCGGTCGCCGCAGCCACGGCGCGGACACTGTGGAAATGGCGCCACTGTCGCAGTTGTCGCCCGGTGTCGAGATCCCACATCCGGGCCGTGCAGTCGTCGCTGCCGCTGACGGCCACCCGTCGTCCGTCCCCTGTCGGACAGGCGGCGAGCGCCCGCACCGGCTGGGCGTGTCCTGTGAGGGTCTTGTCTGTCAGGTGTCCGTTCGCCGGATCCCACATGCGGACGGAGTGGTCCGCCGCCGCCCAGAGGAGCACCTCATTCCCACCGGCTGCCCCTGGCGCCCATGCGAGTGCCCGTACCGGCGGCTCGGGGTAGATGCTCACCGGCTCGACAGACGTGGCGCTGCCGATGTCCCAGACCTGCACCTGAGAGGTGGCGTAGCTGACGGCAAGACGCGCCGCCGTCCCCGGCTCCTCGATGAAGGCGGCTGTCACGGCTCCGGGGGCCGAGAGGGAGCCGGCCAGGGTCCGCCCCACCATGTGTGCGTCCCAGAACCGCACCGTGCTGTCCCAGGCGATGGAGACCAGCCGCGAGGAGTCGCCGTCAGGCATCGTGCACAGCGCGGTGACGGTGTCCGCGTGGCCGTCCAGCCGGCCCGCCCACTGCTCCGATCCGATGTCCCACAGGTCGATCGACGAGCCGGAGGTGACTGCGGCCAGGAGATCGACGCCGTCGACGCGCAGCATGGCCATGGACGTCACGGGGTCTCCCTGGCCCGGGAAGGTGACACCCGCTCCCGCCTCCGCGTCCCACACGCGGATGGAGCCGTCGCTGTGGCCGGAGATCACCCGCCCGGGAACCGCCGTACCGGCAAGAGTCCTGATGGGCGTGTCGACGGCATGCTCGTGCAGCAGGCGGTGGCCTTCGATGTCCCACACCTTCAGCGTGGCGCCCGCTCCCACCAGCAACTGCCGACCGTCGACGCCGGTGGTGAGAGCGAGGGTGAATGCGGCGGGCTCCCGTGGGTGCGCGCTCATGTCGCCGAGGCGTCGCTGCCCGGACCCCTGCCGCCACTCGGTCACTGCTCCCTCTCCGTCGACCGCGACGACCACCAGGCCCCCGTCTTTCCGGTATCCCGTGAGGTCGGCCGTCCAGGTGTTCCCCGGAAGGCGCTCGTGGCTGACGAGTGTGCCCTCAGCGGTGTCCCAGACACGCACCGTGCCATCCGTGCTGCCGGATACGAGAGCGTCTGCGCCGGCGGAGTCGGGAACGAACAGCAGGTTCCGTACGGCTCCGTCATGGGCGGGCACACGGTCTCCGACGGCGCTGCCGGTCAAGGCGTCGATCAGCTCGATCGCCCCCGACTCGCCGCCGATGGCGAGCCGTTGGCCGCCGTCAGCGCCTGAGATGACGGCGAGTGACCCGCTCTTGTGGCGGAGAGTCGCCAACACGTTGGAGGCGGGCGTCCATTGCGACCACAGCACGCGCACCCGCGACCCCGGAAAGGCGGCGGCCTCCGGCGGCAGGTCGGCGTGCCCGATTCCCGCATGCCACAGGGCTGTGTAGGCGAAGTGCAGGCTGGAGCACCGGGACGGCAGATCGGCCTCCTGCACATACGGTTCGACAGCCGACCATGCTGTCAGCCAGCGCCGGTCCGCGTGCCGTGGGTGCGGCAGCCGCAGCAGCCCTCTGACGCCATCGCCCGTGCTCCAGGGCAGCAGTGCGGGCGGCACATGCCCGTCGTCCAGTACCCCGCCCAGGGCGGCATGCTGAGCCAGGTACCGAGTCAGATACGGATGCGGCGTGGTCATCGCCCCGGCACCGGCGAGCCGGGCCAGAGCTGCCGCGATCACGGCATGCGTCCGCCGTTCCGCGTCCGCGGGTCTTTCCGCCTCGTCCGGATTCATTCGCCTGCCCCCCTGTGTACTGGGCTGTCACCGCCATCGACGGAGGACGGCCGCCAATTGCTCGTGCGCCGGCCGGTACACGACGCGATCGTCCTCGGTGTCATGAGTGAGATACCCGGCGATGCGGCTTTCCAGAAGCCGCCGGATCTTCTCGTCCGCCTGCTTGATCGGCGCGCCGAGCAGCGCCTCCGCCACAGCCGGCCAGAGCTGGGCCCAGGGCATCCCCCGCCCCAGCCCGAAGGCGGTGGCGCGCAGCAGCGCCACGGCTTCCGCCTTGTCCAGTCCGTCGTCGGCGATCATGTCGAGATCCTGCTCCAGGATTCCTGCCGTGCCGCGGTCCAGCTGCGAGAACCACAGCGGGTCGCTCAACAGCGCCTCGCCTCCGCTGCGGCGCAGTTGCTCCGCTGCCAGGCGGGCGTCGAGGAACGATCGACCCACGTGGGCGGCCACGCGGGCGGCGGCCGAATCCACCGCCGCCGCATCCGTGTCCAGGGCCGTGCCGGAAAGCAGAGCGGTGATGTAGGCGGCGACGTCGGTCAGAGCCGATTCACCGTCAGTCCGCAGAACCTCTGCCCGGGGGAAGGCGTGTCGTAATTCCCCGAGTAATCCACCGGATTCGGCATCGGTTATCCCGGGTTGGCCGGGGCGACTGCTGCGGATGCCGAGCAGCAGCCGAAGGCCGCGACAGGGTGCAGCCGGGGTGTCGGGCGCGAAACCGGTCGGTTGGGCGGCGTCCGGCGCGGGACAGGGTGCCTGAGCCGGGATCGTCGCCGCGCCCGAGGCGGCGGTTTGGGTGACGTGGCGAGCCAGCGGGGCGAGCACGTCACGGATGCAGGCGGTGGGATCGGAGGACTCGTCCAGGCTGTCGACCACAACGGTGACGGTGTCTCCGTCGCCGCGGAAGAAGGCCCGAAGGCCTTCCTGCCACTGGCGCAACGGGTCCAGCGCGGGTCGGCTGCGGTCGGGTTCACAGCCAAGCCGGGATCCGATGGCCTCGATGAGGCTGGTCGCGCCCCGGTTCCTCGCCGACACGGCGGCGTCCACGGACCCGGCGGGCGGTACGCCGTCGGCGGGTGCGTTGCTCACTGCCCCGGCGTAGCGGGGTGAGGAGCGGAAGGTGGGGTCGCTGAGCGTCACGGCCCGCGCCAGGACGGCGGACTTGCCACTGGCGGCGGTGCCGGTGACGACGAGGACGCCCGCAGGACCGGACAGAAAGCGGACCACTTGCCGATTGAGCTCCCGCCGTCCGGAGAAGTACCACCTTGGATCGTCACTGTCGACACGTCCGCTCGCCCGGTCGAGCCAGTACTCGAGCTCGTCATAGTCTGCGGACACCTCTTCGCGGGCCCCGGTGACCACGCGCGGCCGCGGCCGGTAGCCCGGGTTGGGCAGCGTCGGGGAGGGCACGCCCAGTCTGGCCTGCTGGACGGCTCGCGGGCCGGGCAGGGCCAGGCGCCTTTCCTCGTTCAGCCGTTCCGTGGCGTGTTCGAGGGCATGGAGAAACTCCATGGTGGACAGATGCGGACGCGTGATCCCGGCCGCATCCTGCAGCCATTCGGACGCCATGCGAAGAATCAGCGCGAACTCACGGCCCATCACCTGGGAGCGGGCGGAGGTCGTGGCGAGGACGTTCAGCGTTCCTTCGGTGCGCGTGCGTGCCAGGTCACGGACGAGGGCCTTCAGCTCGACGTCGATGCCTTCCGCCTCGCAGGTGTTGACGATCACGAGTACGTGGCGCGCCCACGAGTCGAGAGCGGCCGTCACCACCTCGTTCGTCGGCATGGCCGTCGCCAGCAGCCGAGCATGGTCCGTACCCGGCAGGATCAGAAAGTGCCGATTGGACGTGCCGATGGCGCCATGTGAGGTGATGTACACGACCAGCGGCTCGTCCTCCGCCGTTTCCCGGATGCCGGAGGTGTGCAGGAACATCTCCACTTCATGGCGCTCCTGCGGCGCGCGGAGCATTGTCTGAACGAACCCGGGCTCCATCGTGGGATCCGTACCCCACCACTGCGTCACGACGGACAGCTGCTCGTCGATGGCCTTGGCGAATTCCGGGTCGCCGTCCTCCACCGCGAGAATGACGAGCGAACCGGTGCCGCCCGCCGTCCACCCCTCCTGTCGCGTCGTCGAACCGGCCGGTCCGGCTGACCTGATCTCGCCCTGCGCCCCCTGCATGTTCTCTATTGTTCACGGCCATGAATCAACGGCCTTCACATCGCGGGAAATCCGGGGCGCAACCACCGGTCGTGACTCCCGACATCACCCAGGACGCCGTCGTCATCGTGCCGGGCATCATGGGCAGTGAGCTGTACGACACCGTCGCCCGCAAGACCGTCTGGGGCTTATCCGGGGTGTCGTGGCTGCTCAGGGCGTGGACACAGCCCAAGGGTCTTGAGCCCCTGCGCATGACCGAGGAGGAGCTGGAAGGAAGGACCGGCCGCATCAAGGCCACCCGGCTCATGCGTCACTCGTCGTGGACGCCGTATCTCCAGGGTCTGGAGCCGTACACCGATCTGGTCGGCGCGGTCGGCACGTGCGTCGCCGACCCGGCAGCCGTCCTCGAGTTCGCCTACGACTGGCGGCTGCCGGTGAGCACCAACGGCCGCCTCCTGGCAGAAGCGGCCCGTCGGCACCTGACCGCTTGGCGACAGCACCCCGCCCATGACGCTGTTCGCCGCGTCCGGGTCGACGAACGGCCCGCACGTCTCGTCTTCGTCGCCCACTCCATGGGCGGCCTCGTCACCCGGGCCGCACTCGGCCCGACCCATGACGCCGACCTCGCGGACGACACACGGGCGGTCCTCACGCTGGGTACGCCCTTCTACGGTGCGGTGAAGTCGGCGGTGATCCTCAATACGGGGCGCGGTACCCCGGTCCCTTTGCCCCACCGGCAGCTGCGCTCCATCTCGGCGACGATGCCCGGCCTGCACGACCTGCTGCCCATGTACACCTGCCTCGTCGACAGCGACACCGTCCGCCGTCTGACGCCCGGTGATGTGGCCGGCCTCGGAGGTGACGCCGAACTCGCGAGAGCCGCGGCGGAGTTCCATCAGAAGCAGGCAGGGATCGTCCTGCCCGGGCACCGCGCCGTCGCCGGGACCAGTCAGCGGACCCTGCAGAGCCTCACGGTCAGCGACGGGGTCGCAAAGCCCCACCACCACGGACCCCGTCAGCACACCACCGGTGAGTTCGTCCGGGACCGGCGAGGCCGTCTCGTCTTCTACGACGTCAAGGGCGACGGCACCGTGCACAAGGAATCGGCGGCTGTCGGCCCCGCGGTCACACCGCTTCCCCTGCAGCACGGAGCGGTCGCCTCCGACCGCGTCGTGCTGAAGGCCGTCGCGGAGATCCTCCGGGAGGACGAACATCTGGGCCCGCCTCAGGGCGCTCCCGGATGCGGCCTGGAGGTTCCCGACTTCATCGGGGTCGGAACCCCGTGGACCGTCAAGCTCAGCGGCCCGGATTCGCTGGCTGGGCTCGCCTGCGAGATCAGCGACACGACGGGGCAAAACGCCCGGCCCGTGAAGCTCGGCTGGGGCGACGGAGACATCGTGGCCAGGGTGGTCGTCGACGCGCCGGGGCTGTACAGGGTCGCTGCGCGCACGATCGACGGCCACACGGTCACTCAGCTCGTTCTGGCAGGCGACGACGGCACAGGGGAGGCATTGTCGCCGCGCTGAGGAAGGCGTGGTGTCCGAGGGCGGCGTCGGGGCCGCTCCCGGACGGGCACGGCTCAGCGGGGCGCGGGCGGGAGGGGCAGGCCGAGGCGGCGGTCCTTGAGTGCGGGGAAGACCTCGCGGGTCTTGTCCACCTTGGAGGGGTCGAGGTCCACGGTGAGCACCTCCTCGTCCGGGCCCGCCTCGGCGAGGACCTCGCCCCACGGGTCGACGACGATGCTGTGGCCGGCCTGTTCGACGTCCGCGTGGGTACCCGCGGTGCCACAGGCGAGGACGTAGGCCTGGTTCTCGACGGCGCGGGCGCGAGCCAGCAGGGTCCAGTGCTCGCGGCGGCGGGCGGGCCATCCGGCGGGGACGACGAACGCCTGGGCCCCGGCGTCGACGAGGCCGCGGAACAGCTCGGGGAAGCGCAGGTCGTAGCAGGTGGCGAGGCCGAGCGTGAGCCCGCCGGGCACCGGCACGGTCACCAGGTCCTCACCGGCGCCCATCATCACCGCCTCGCCCTTGTCGAAGCCGAAGCGGTGGATCTTGCGATAGGTGGCGGCGAGTGCGCCGCCGGGCGTGATGACGAGGGCGGTGTTGTAGAGGGTGCCGTCGTCGTCCCTCTCGACGATGGAGCCGGCGTGCAGCCAGACGCCCGCGTCGCGCGCGGCCTCGGCCATCACCGTGTACGTCGGCCCGGCCGGCGTCTCGGCCTCGGCCTCGAAGGCCCGGTATGCGAAGGCGCCGACGGGCCAGAGCTCGGGGAGGATCACCAGTTCGGCGCCTCGTTGTTCGCGTACCAGCGCGGCGGCGCGGCGCCTGCGGGAATCGACCGGTTCGTCCGGGTCTACTGCGATCTGGATGAGGGAGGCGCGCACACTACCACCGTCCTGGCATTCGAGCCGTCAACTCGGGCCTACGATCGTCACACGAAAGCACTGCCGGGGTGCCTTCGGGCAGCGTACTGTGCTCAACCGGGGGCCACCCCCGGACCCCCACAGACCGCTGCCAGTCCAGTTTGCCCGCGTACGACCGCCGAGGGGTCCCGTGACCGTCCATCCCAGCCTCCAGAACTACGCCGATGCCTGGACCCATGCAGTCGAGTCGATAGCCGAGCTGGTGCAGCCGCTCGTCGAGGGTGCGTGGAACCGCGCCACGCCGTGTCCGGGCTGGTCGGTGCGGGACATCGTGTCGCATGTCATCGGCATGGAGTGCGAGATGCTCGGCGACCCACGCCCCATCCACTCCCTTCCGCGCGATCTCTACCATGTGCAGAGCGACTTCGCCCGCTACATGGAGATGCAGGTCGATGTGCGCCGGCACCACACGTCTCCGGAGATGACGGCCGAGCTCGAGTACACGTTGATCCGCCGGGCCCGTCAGCTGCGCAACGAGAGCCGCAGCCCCGACACCCTGGTGCGCGCCCCGCTGGGCGCCGAGCAGACCCTCGAACTGGCCTACCGGATGCGGGCGTTCGACACCTGGGTGCACGAGCAGGATCTGCGCGCCGCGCTCGGCAGGCCGGGCAACCTCGACTCGCCCGGTGCGTATGTCACGCGTGACTGCCTCCTCCAGGCTCTGCCGAAGGCGGTGGCCAAGGACGCGGGCGCGCCACCGAATTCGGCGGTGGTCTTCGACGTCAGCGGGCCGGTGGAGTTCCTGCGGACCGTACGGGTGGACGCCGACGGGCGTGGCTCGGTGGACGGTTCGCCCTCGCTCGGCCCGCTGGTGACGTTCGCGACGGACTGGGAGACGTTCTACAGGCTGACGTGCGGACGGGTGCGGCCCGCGGCGGTGGCGGACCGGATCAAGTTCGACGGGGACGCCGAGATGGCCGAGGCGATCCTGCGGGTCATCGCCGTCACGCCCTGAGGCGCGGTCCTCACGGGGACGTCGGCGGCGTTCCGCGGGCGGGCCCCGGCCCCGGAACGGGTGCGGGACCCGTCCCGGTCGGCGTCCCGGCCCACGCCCTGGTCGACGCCTTCCGGGCGACGCATCAGACCGGCACGTGCACGGCCTCCACGCGGCTGGCCACGAGGTGCTCCCGCTCGCGTCGCACCGTGCGGGCGCGCAGCCGCAGGATCTGCGCGACCCCGAGCGCCTGGAGCACGAACACCGACGAGAACGCGATCCGATAGTCGTCCCCGGTCGCGTCCAGCAGTACGCCCACGGCGAGCAGCGTGGTCATGGAGGCGACGAAACCGCCCATGTTGACGATGCCGGACGCCGTGCCCTGGCGTTCGGGCGGGTTGGCGGGCCTGGCGAAGTCGAAGCCGATCATCGATGCGGGGCCACAGGCGCCGAGGACCGTGCACAGGGTGATCAGCAGCCACATCGGGGCGCCGTCGCCGGGATACGCAAGGGTGACGGCCCACAGCAGGGCGCTGGCGCCAATGGTGCCGAGCGCCAACGGGGTGCGTGCCGCATGGTGGCGCGCAATGATCTGGCCGTAGACGAGGCCGACGACCATGTTGGACGCCACCACAAGGGTCAGCAGGGCGCCGGCGGTCTCCCGTGTGAGGTGCTGCGCCTCGACCAGGAACGGCATTCCCCACAACAGCAGGAACACCATGGCGGGGAACTGGGTGGTGAAGTGCACCCACATCCCGAGCCGGGTGCCCGGCTCCCGCCAGGACGCGGCGATCTGCCGGCGTACGAACGCGCCTCCGGCGTGCTGGACAGGAGGCGGCTCGTGGCCCTCGGGGTGGTCCTTGAGGAAGAGGGCCAGCAGGACGAGGACCACCAGGCCGGCCGCCGCGCTGCCCGCGAAGGTGGCGGTCCAGCCCATGCCGTGCAGCATGCGGGCGATGACGAGGGTGGAGACGAGGTTGCCCGCCATGCCGAACAGGGCGGCGACCTGTGCGATGAGGGGGCCGCGCCGGGCGGGGAACCAGCGGGTGCCGAGGCGCAGGACGCTGATGAACGTCATGGCGTCACCGCAGCCGAGCAGCGCGCGGGAGGCGAGGGCCGTGCCGTACGAGGGCGACAGGGCGAACCCCAGCTGGCCGACGGTGAACAGCACGACGCCGATGGTGAGGACCTTCTTGGTGCCGAGCCGGTCGACCATCAGGCCGACAGGTATCTGCATGCCCGCGTAGACGAGCAGCTGGAGGATGGAGAAGGTCGACAGGGCGGAGGCGTTCACGTCGAAGCGGTCGGCGGCGTCGAGTCCGGCCACGCCCAGGGACGTACGGAAGATGACGGCGACGAAGTAGACGGCGACGCCGATGCCCCAGACTGCGGCGGCACGCCGGCCGCCGGGGGGATCGCCGGGAAGCGACACCCCGGGGGACGCCGGGCTCACCTGGACTCACCCCGGGCCAGCACCTTGACGCGGCCGAGGTGGGTACGCACGCACTCGGCGGCGCCGTCCGCGTCACCGGCCCTGATCTTCTCGAGGATCTCGGCGTGCTCGGTGTGGTTCCTGGTGACCCGGTCCGGGAGTGCCTGCATCATCGCGACGCCCATGCGCAGTTGGCGGTCGCGCAGCTGGTCGTAGAGCCTGGAGAGGATTTCGTTGCCCGCGTGCCGGACGATCTCGGCATGGAAGCAGCGGTCGCTGACGGCGAAGGCGGCGAGGTCTCCGGTCTCGGCGTGGCGATGCTGTTCGTCGAGGACCTCTTCGAGGCGGGCGATGAGGGACGCGGGGGCGGGCACCGCCTTGCGCACCGCGAACTCCTCGATCAGCAGCCGGGTTTCGACGACGTCGGCGATCTCCTGTGCGGAGACGGCGAGGACCAGCGCGCCCTTCTTCGGGTAGAGCTTGATCAGCCCTTCGACCTCGAGCTTGAGCAGTGCCTCGCGCACGGGGGTGCGCGATACGCCGACGGCCTCGGCCAGTTCGCCTTCCGTGAGAAGCGTCCCCCCTGCGTACTGCCGGTCGAGGACGGCCTGCTTGATGTGGGTGTAGACGCGGTCGGCGGCGGGGGGCTGTCTGACGGTGGACACGGAGGCGGAGGCGGGCATGCACACAGCATAGATACAACAGACTTCAACCAGAAAGCCCCGTCCGCGATATGGACGGGGCTCCTGTGCCCGGCGGATTCACCGGGGATGTTTCACCTGGAACAGGACGTCAGGCGCGTCGGGCGCCTCAGGCCCAGGTGATGAGCTTCTTCGGGTTCTCCAGGATCGCCGCGATGTCCGCGAGGACCTTGGAGCCCAACTCGCCGTCGACCAGCCGGTGGTCGAAGGAGAGCGCGAGCGTGGTGACCTGGCGCGGCTTGACCTTGCCCTTGTGGACCCACGGCTGGAGCTTGATCGCACCGACCGCGAGGATCGCGGACTCGCCGGGGTTGAGGATCGGCGTGCCGGTGTCGACACCGAAGACGCCGACGTTGGTGATGGTCACCGTGCCGCCCTGCATCGCCGCCGGGGTGGTCTTCCCTTCGCGGGCGGTGGCCACGAGCTCGCCCAGTGCCGAGGCCAGTTCGGGCAGGGTCTTGTCGTGCGCGTCCTTGATGTTCGGCACGATCAGACCGCGCGGGGTGGCCGCGGCGATGCCCAGGTTGACGTAGTGCTTCTGGACGATCTCCTGATTGGCCTCGTCCCAGGAGGCGTTGACGCCGGGGTTGCGCTTGATGGCGACGAGCAGGGCCTTGGCGATCAGCAGCAGCGGGTTGACCCGCAGCCCCGCCATGTCCTTGTCGGCCTTCAGCTCCTCGACCAGCTTCATCGTGCGCGTCACGTCGAGCGTGACGAACTCGGTGACGTGCGGCGCGGTGAAGGCGCTGCCGACCATGGCGGCGGCGGTCGCCTTCCGTACGCCCTTGATCGGGACGCGGGTCTCGCGCGCACCGGCCGCTGCCGGGGCTGCCGCAGGCGCCTCGGCGGCCGGCTCCGCGACGGCGACGGCGACGGCGGGGGCGGGGGCCGGGGCGGCCGCGGCGTGCACGTCCTCGCGGGTGATGATCCCGTCGGGGCCGGTCGGCGTGACCGTCTCCAGGTCGATGCCCAGGTCCTTGGCGAGCTTGCGCACCGGGGGCTTGGCGAGCGGGAGCGGACGCCCGGGGGCCGGCAGTGCGGCCGTGCCGTGTCCGTTCATCTCGGCTTGGATCGCGGCCGCGGCACCCTGCTCGGGGACGGCGGCGGTCTGCTTGCGCGGGCGGCGCTTGGTGGACGACTCGGCCACGCCGTAGCCCACCAGAACGGGCTGGCGGCCCTTCGGCTTGGCCTCGGCTTCGGTCTCCGGCTCGGCCTTCGGCTCGGCGGCGGCGAGCGAGGGCTCGGTCGCCGCCGGGGGCGGCTCCTCGACCGGTGCCGTCCCGGGAGCCACGTCGATCGTGATGATCGACGTGCCGACGTCGACGGTCGTGCCCTCGGCGAAACGCAGCTCGTGGACGACCCCGTCGTAGGGGATCGGCAGCTCGACGGCCGCCTTGGCCGTCTCGACCTCGCACACGACCTGCCCGTCGGTGACGGTGTCACCGGGCTGGACGTACCACTTGAGGATTTCGGCCTCGGTGAGTCCCTCGCCCACGTCGGGCATCTTGAACTCGCGGAAGCGCAGGGAAGTGTCTGCGGTCATGGTCACGGCATCCTCAGTACGCGAGCGAGCGGTCGACGGCGTCCAGCACCCGGTCCAGACCCGGAAGGTACTCCTCCTCCAGGCGGGCCGGCGGGTACGGGGCGTGGAAGCCGCCGACCCTCAGCACCGGGGCCTCCAAGTGGTAGAAGCACCGCTCGGTGATGCGAGCGGCGATCTCCGCGCCGGAGCCGTAGAAGACCGGGGCCTCGTGGACCACGACCAGCCGTCCGGTCTTCTCGACCGACGTCTGGATCGTGTCGAAGTCGATCGGGGACATCGAGCGCAGGTCGACGACCTCCACCGACTTGCCCTCCTCGGCCGCGGCGGCCGCGGCCTCGACGCAGACCTTCACCATCGGGCCGTACGCGGCGAGCGTGACATCGGTGCCGGCCTGGGTGACGCGGGCCTTGTGCAGCGGCCCGGGGATCGCCTCGGTGTCGACCTCGCCCTTGTCCCAGTAGCGCCGCTTCGGCTCGAAGAAGATCACCGGGTCGTCGCTCTGGATGGCCTGCTGGAGCATCCAGTACGCGTCGGATGCGGTGGAGGGGGAGACCACCTTGAGACCCGCGACGTGCGCGAAGAGCGCCTCGGGGGACTCGGAGTGGTGCTCGACCGCGCCGATGCCGCCGCCGTAGGGGATGCGGATGACGACGGGGAGCTTGATCTTGCCGAGCGCGCGGGCGTGCATCTTCGCGAGCTGCGTGACGATCTGGTCGTACGCCGGGAAGACGAAGCCGTCGAACTGGATCTCCACGACCGGCCGGTAGCCGCGCAGGGCCAGACCGATCGCGGAGCCCACGATGCCGGACTCGGCGAGCGGGGTGTCGATGACCCGGTCCTCGCCGAAGTCCTTCTGCAGCCCGTCGGTGATACGGAAGACGCCGCCGAGCTTGCCGACGTCCTCGCCCATGATCAGGACCTTGGGGTCGGTCTCCAGGGCCTTGCGCAGCGACTCGTTGAGCGCCTTCGCGAGGGGAAGCTTCTGTACCGCCATGACTAGTTGCCCTCCTCGGCGAACGACGCCTGGTAGGCGGCGAACTGCGCGCGCTCCTCGTCGACGAGCGCGTGCCCGTCCGCGTACACATGGTCGAACATCGCCATGTCGTCGGGGTCGGGCATGGCCCGTACAGCCTCGCGCACCCGCTTGGCGAGCACGTCGCTCTCCTCGTCGAGCACCGTGAAGAACTCCGCGTCGGCGTGCCCCTCGTTCTCCAGGTACGTCCGCAGGCGCTGGATCGGGTCCTTCGCCTCCCAGGCCGCACGGTCCTCGTCGTGCCGGTACCGGGTCGGGTCGTCGGAGGTGGTGTGGGCGCCCATGCGGTAGGTGAACGCCTCGACCAGGGTCGGGCCCTCGCCGCGGCGGGCGCGCTCCAGCGCGGAGCGGGTGACGGCGAGGCAGGCGAGCACGTCGTTGCCGTCGACGCGGATGCCGGGGAAGCCGTAGCCCTGCGCACGCTGGTAGAGCGGCACCCGGGTCTGGCGCTCGGTCGGCTCGGAGATCGCCCACTGGTTGTTCTGGCAGAAGAAGACGACCGGGGCGTTGTAGACCGCGGAGAACGTGAAGGACTCGGCGACATCGCCCTGGCTGGACGCGCCGTCGCCGAAGTACGCGATCACGGCCGAGTCGGCACCGTCCTTGGCCACGCCCATCGCGTAGCCGGTGGCGTGCAGCGTCTGCGAGCCGATGACGATCGTGTACAGGTGGAAGTTGTTGGTGGTCGGGTCCCAGCCTCCGTGGTTGACACCGCGGAACATGCCCAGCAGGTTCGTCGGGTCGACCCCGCGGCACCAGGCGACGCCGTGCTCGCGGTAGGTCGGGAAGACGTAGTCGTCGTCGCGCAGGGCGCGTCCCGAACCGATCTGGGCGGCCTCCTGGCCCAGCAGCGAGGCCCACAGGCCCAGCTCGCCCTGGCGCTGCAGGGCGGTGGCCTCGGCGTCGAAGCGGCGCGTGAGGACCATGTCGCGGTACAGCCCGCGCAGCTCCTCGGCGCTCAGGTCGATGTCGTAGTCGGGGTGCTGGACGCGCTCACCCTCGGGGGTGAGCAGCTGTACGAGCTGGGGCTCGGGATTCTGCGGCTTCTTGGCGGCGCTGACGCGCTTGCTGCTGCGTCGCGGTTTGCGCGCGGCAGTGCTCTCCACGGTCACGTGCGTGCTCCTCCGTCGGTCCGGCCCCCGGGGTCCGCCGGTGTGGCCAGTGCGGCTCGCCTGGGTCCGAACCGGTGCACGGGGGTGTGTGCCGCGCGGCCGGATTCAGGCGTGACAGGTGCCCCGGCGAACGTCCTGTCAAAGGCACGTTACCCAGTGCGCAGCATTACTGCGAAACCCCATTTGACCTGCGATTTTGCTTGGATTTCCAAGTAAATCGAGGAAATGCGGGAACGCCACTGGTCAGGGCCTTGCGGACGCCGGAACGAAGGCACGGTATCCCGCACACCCCGGGCACGGGAAGAGCCAATATGTGAGACTGCCAGGTGCACAAAGCAGGAAAAATCACAGTATTCCTACTCGACGGCCACGAGGTCGTGCGGCGCGATGCCCATGAACTGCTTTCGGCCGGACCCGGCATCGAGGTCGGGGGCGAGGCGGGTACGGCGGAAGACTCCCTGGTCAGGATCACCGCGACGGGCTCCTGACGTGGCGTTCTCCGATATGCGCCTGCCCGCCGGGAGCGGCGTGAAGGTGTGCGGCGAGATCCGTTCGCAGAACGAGAAATCACATGTCCGACGCTCACCGCGTTCGCGCTCGACGAGGCTCTTTACGACGCGATCATGCCGGTGCCTCGGGCGATGCCCTCAAGGCCGTCCGCGGCAGCGAACTGATCGGCTCCGTTCGCGCTGCGGCGGCCGTGCAGGTCGCTGCCCGACTCGCTGCTCGACCCCGCCGGGACCGCCCGCGTACTGAAGCGGCTACGCGACGGCGACGAGCCCGGCGGGAACTACCGGCAGGCGAACCTCACCGACCGGGAGCGCGGGACGCCGGACTTGACCGGCGAAGGCATGGGCAGAGCCGGGCTCTCGGCGACGGCTGGTCTCGCCGAGAAGGCCATCAAGAGCCATGTTTGTCCGGCCTGCCGTCAGAGCGGGGCTGAAGTGGCGCTCACCGCCGGCCGCGTACGGGGCGCGGATGCAGGCGGAGCGGGGGACGGCGCCGAGCCTCCCCGGCGGGCACGCGCGGGTGCCGGCGGGGCCTGCCGGGGGTCGCGTCATCGTGGCGCACGGCCGCCGGTTCACCCGTTCGGGCTGACCCGTCGGGACCGTCGGCCGGGACCCAGGACCCCTGGCGGTGGGCATCGGCACCTCTGCCGATGCCGCCTGTGGCCAAGAGCGGAAGGCATGCCCTCCGGTCCTGTGGTCCGTGCGGTTCACCGGCACGGCGCGGATCGTGGAGATCACGGACGAGCGGGCGGCGCTGGTGGGGCCCCGGCCGCCAGGATCGACGGCCAGGGCTTCGAGCCGGTCCCCCTGCGGATCGCCGCCCGGTTCGTCGCCGTGCACACGATCGACTTCGCGAAGGAGCAACCGGCGCGCCACGCAGCGTGATCTAACATCTGGCGGGTGCCGCGCTCATCTGCAACCGCTCCGCCCGTCGACGACCTTCTGCGCCGCTACGACACCGTGGGCGATCCGCTCTCCTGCCGCC
Organism: Streptomyces sp. ISL-10; assembly: GCF_018614575.1. GTDB lineage: Bacteria > Actinomycetota > Actinomycetes > Streptomycetales > Streptomycetaceae > Streptomyces. The sequence continues at coordinate 1,393 of NZ_JAGGOJ010000048.1, read as the reverse complement.
CCGTCACCCAGGGCCTCCTCAATCGCGGTTACCGCCTCTCCACCACGCGCGGCGCGTACTTCCTCAAGCACCACCTCGACGGCGACCGGGACGCCATCTCCCGCCAGCACAAGGCCACCCGCAGACTCCAGGCGCTCGGTGTCCCGGTCGCGCCGCCGCTTCAGGACACGGGCGGCGGCACGGTCGCGGTCATCGGCGGCCGCTGCTACGCCCTGCACCCCTGGATCGACGGCAGACACCGCGACGGCGCCCAGCTCAGCACCGCCCAGTCACGGCGGCTCGGCTCCCTGCTGGGGCTCGTGCACACCTGCCTCGCCCAGGTCATGGACCGGGCGGCGAGCCGGGGGACCGCCTACGACAGCGCCGACCCCGGGGAGACGTTCGCACTCATCGACGAGCTGCTGGAGCTGGCCCGCGGCAGCCGTCCGCGCGACTCGTTCGACACCCTGGCCGAGCACCGGCTGCTCCAGCGGCGGGCGCTGCTGGAGCAGCACGCGGGCCGCAGGCCGCCGCCGGGCGGCGGGGGCGGCTGGGTGCACGGCGACTTCCATCCGCTGAACCTGCTGTACCGGGGTGCCGAGCCCGCGGCGATCGTCGACTGGGACCGCCTCGGCGTCCAGCCGCGGGCCGAGGAGGCGGTACGGGCCGCGGCGATCTTCTTCGTCCAGCCCGCAGGGCAGCTGGAGCTGGCGAAGGTCCGGGCGTACGCGCGGGCCTACCGGCGCGCGGCGGGAGCGGACGCGGCGGAACTGGCCGCGGCCGTGCACCGGGTGTGGTGGGAGCGGCTCAACGACTTCTGGATACTGCGCTGGCGCTATCAGCTCCACGACCGAAGGGCCGACCCGCAGTTTCCTGCGGCGTCGGCCCTGGCGGTCTGGTGGACACGGGAGTACGAGGCGGTGTGCGACGCCTTCACCGGATGACCGGTGCCTTCGAGAGGGACGATCGGGCGCCGTTCGCGGGACGACCGCGCCCTCCGCGGAACGAGTCCCCTCGCGGGACGACCGGCGCGTCGGCCCGCGGGTGTGCCCGTGCCCGCCGCGTCAGCCGCCCTCGGGGCCCGAGGTGTCGCCGTTCCCGCCGTCGGCGCCGCCCGCCGGGTCGGTCGGAACATCCGTCGGGTCGGTCGGGATGTCGGTCGGGTCGCCGGTCGGGTCGCCCGTGGGGTCGTTCGTCGGGTCGTCCGTCGGATTGCCGGACGTCGGATCGCCGGAGGGCGACTGCGAAGTGGTCGGCGGGTAGGACTGGCTGTACGAGGGCGTCCAGGACGGCTGCTGGTTGCCCCCGGTCGAGGTGTCCGGCTCCTGCGACGGGTCCGTTTCCTCGTCGGTCGGCGTCGGCGTCTCGTCCGGCGTGGTCGGCGTCTGCGAGACCGACGGGGTGTTCTCGGGCG
>NZ_JAGGOJ010000047.1 GCF_018614575.1 Streptomyces sp. ISL-10 | reverse complement strand
GCCCCGCCCCGCCCCGCCCCGGCCGGCGGCGGCATGCGGCGGCCGCGGCGTCGGACCGGCGTCGGAGCCGGGCCGGCGGGCCGCTGTTGCCGGACCGGTGAACGCGCGTCGCCGTCCGGCGGTGAGGAGTTGCCTCACCGCCGGACGGCGACGTTCTTCCGCAGGCTCAGGCCTGCTGCGCGATCAGGCTCGCGGGCCGCAGGTCGCTCCAGTTGGCTTCCACGTAGGCCAGGCAGGCCTCCCTGCTGTCCTCGCCGAAGACGGTGCGCCACCCCGCAGGCACCTCCGCGAAGGACGGCCACAGCGAGTGCTGGTTCTCGTCGTTGGCCAGAACCAGGAAGCGGCCCTGCGGGTCCTCGAACGGGTTCGTTGTCATATGTCGTCACTCCTCATGGACATTACGGTGAACAGCTCCGAGAGCGGCTGTTCCGGGTCGGCTGCCACGTTGTGCAGCAGCACCTGAAGTTCGTCGACGAGCTGCTGTGCCTTGGCCGGGCCGAGCAGTTCGCTCGCGTGGATCAGCTCGCAGTGCACCGGCCCGTCGCCCCGCGGCTCGTAGAAGCTGAGCGTCAGCTCGGCCCGCGTCGAGCCGGTCGGCACGGCGTGGAAGGAGCCCATGCCGCCCTCCAGCTCCACGAAGTCCGCCTGCTCATGGTGGATCACCATGACCTGCGGTCCCTCCGGGGGCAGGCCGGTCGCCCGGACGACCTCGTCGAACGGGACGTCCTGCCGGTCCAGGGCGCTGAGCGTCGTTTCCCGTACCCGGGTCAGCAGCTCGGTGAAGGTCGGGTCCCCCGCGGTGTCGGTGCGCAGCACCACGGTGTTGAAGAAGCAGCCGACCAGGTCGGCCAGTTGCTCGTCGCCACGGCCGGCGACCATGGTGCCGATCGGCAGGTCCGTGCCCACGCCGTGGGCGGTGAGCAGTGCCGACAGGGCCGAGTGCAGCACCATGAACATGCTGGTGCCGGTCGCCTGCGCGAGCTTGTCCACCTCGGCGTGGAGCCGCTCGTCGAGGACGAACCCGACGTAGTCGCCGCCGTGGCCGGGCAGGCCGGGGTCGGCGGGACGCGGCCGGTCCGTGGGCAGTGTCAGCACACGCGGGATGTCCTTCAGCGTCTGCTGCCAGTACGTGAGCTGCCGGCCGCCCAGGCTGTCGGGGTCACCGAGGTCGCCGAGCACCTCGTGCGCCCAGTGGGTGTAGTCGGCGTAGGTCACCGGCAGTGGCTCCCACTCGGGCGCCCGGCCGGTCGCCCGCGACGCGTACGCCGTGGTGAGGTCTCGGAACAGAGGCACCACGGACCATTCGTCCACGGCCAGGTAGTGCATGGTCAGCAGCACCGCCTGGGTGCCGTCCGCCCCGGTGAGCAGCCGGGCCCACACGGGCGGTTCCAGTGACAGCTCCGCGGTCCCGGCGGCGAGTTCGGCGAGTCGGGCGTCCAGATCGGCGCACCGCTCCGACTCAAGGGCCGGGGTCGCGGATGCCTGCTGGTGAACGGCTCCGTCCCGCTCGGTGAAGACGGTGCGCAGCGGCTCGTGCCGTGCCGTCACATCGTCCAGTGCGGCCGACAGCGCCTCGGCGTCCAGTCCACCCGGCGAGCGCAGCACAAGCGCGTGATCGAAGGCCGCGTGCCGCCGGTACGACGACCACTGCCAGCGCTGTACGGGGGCGACCGGCAGCGCGGCACCGTCCGTGGGGTGTTCGACCGGGCGCAGCAGGGGCCTGGCGGCGGACGCGCCGTCGAGCTTGGCCGCGATGCCCGCGACGGTCTGTGCGTCGAAGACGTCCCGGATGGTCAGCTCGGCCCCGAACTCGGAGCGGATCCGTCCGAGCAGCCGCATCGAGGCCATCGAATGCCCGCCCAGCGCGAAGAAGTTGTCGTGGATGCCGACGTCTTCCAGCTGCAGGATCTCGCCGAACAGCTCGGCCAGGCGGGCCTGCGTCTCGGTGGCGGGGCGTGCGTCACCGGTCATGGCGGACCAGTCCGGTTCGGGCAGCGCCTTCCGGTCCAGCTTTCCGTTGGGGGTCAGCGGCAGCGGACCGTCCAGGGGCACCACGAGGGCGGGGACCATGTACTCGGGCAGCAGCGCGGCGACGTGGGTGCGCAGCGCCTGCGGGTCGAGCTCGGCGCCGTCGGGGACGGCGTAGCCCACCAGGCGCACGATGTCGCCCTGTCGGTCGGGCACCACGGCGGCCTGGCTGACCGCGGGGTGACCGGCGAGTGCCGCCTCGACCTCGCCCAGCTCGATGCGGAAGCCGCGGATCTTCACCTGGGTGTCGACCCGGCCGAGGAAGTCGAGGTTGCCGTCCCTGCGCCAGCGGGCGCGGTCTCCGGTGCGGTACATCCGGCTGCCGGGCGGGCCGAACGGGTCGGCGACGAACCGCTCGGAGGTCAGCGCCGACTTGCCGAGGTAGCCGCGGGCGAGTCCGCGTCCGGAGACGTACAGCTCGCCGACCACGCCCGGCGGGACCGGGCACATGCGGTCGTCCAGCACGTAGCAGACCGTGTTGGGATCCGGTCGGCCGATGGGCACCCGGCCGGCCGGCCGGCCGCCGTGCTCCCAGGCGGGCCACAGCGTGGAGTTGACCGTCGCCTCGGTGAGCCCGTACGCGCAGATCAGGTTGGCCGTGGCGCCGAAACGCTCGAACAGGTCCGGCGGCACCGTCTCCGTACCCACCAGGATCGTGGATCCTTCGGGCAGCTCGCAGCCCGCCGGCAGCGCCGACACCAGGGAGGGCGGCAGGATCATGTGGGTGACCCGCTGGTCCGCCAGGAAGTCGGTGAGCGCCGGTCCGGCGACGCGCGCCTCGTCGGGTATCAGCACGAGCCGCCCGCCATGGCACAGGGCCATGGACAGTTCGAAGACGAAGACGTCGAAGCCGATCGAGGCGAATTGGAGCACCCGGCTGTCGTGCTCCAGGCCCATGCGGTCGACCGCGGTGGCCACCAGGCTGGCGATGCCCTCGTGCGGGACGACGACGCCCTTGGGGCGGCCGGTCGAACCGGAGGTGTAGATCACGTAGGCGGCCTGGTCCAGGCTCACCGGCAGACCGGCCACCTCGGACCCGGGAAGCCGGTCGAGTTCGGCCCTGGTCTCAGGAGCGTCGAGCAGCACCACCGGTACGCCCGCGACGTCCGGAATCTTCCCGGCCACCGACTCGGTGCCGACGACGAGCGTGGCCCCGGAGTCCTCGATCATGTAGGTGAGCCGGTCGGCGGGGTGGACCAGGTCGAGCGGCAGGAACGCCGCGCCGAGCTTGTGGGCGGCGAGCACCGTCGCGATCATGTCCACCGAGCGGGGCACTGCCACCCCCACCGCACTCTCGGCGCCCACTCCCCGATCGGCCAGCAGTCGCGCGATCCGGTTGGCCCGGGCGTCCAACTGGGCGTACGTCACCGAGCGAGAGCGCTCCACGACGGCCACCGCGTCCGGCCGCTCGGCGACCCACCGGGCGAACAGGGCGGGCAGCGAGGCCTCGTCGACGTCACGCCGGGTGGCGTTGAACCCCTCCAGCACCAGCTGCCGTTCGTCGGCGGCGAGTACCTCCGCTCGCGAAACCGGCTGCTCCGGTTCGGTGGCCACCGCCGTGACCAGCCGCCGCAGCCGGTCGCCGAGCCGCTCGGCGGTCTCCTCGTCGAACAGCTCGGTGGCGAACTCCAGTCGGCAGGTGAGCGTGCCCTCGTTCCCGTCGGCCCCGCTCACGTGCTCGGTGAAGCTGAACACGAGGTCGAACTTGGCCGACCGGATCCGGAACGGTACGTACTCGACGCCGAGGCCGGGCAGTTCCATCTCGTCACCGGTGCGGTTGTGGTAGCCGACCATCACCTGGAACAGCGGGTTGCGGGCGAGCGACCGCGTCGGGTTCAGCTTCTCGACCACGGACTCGAACGGCACGTCCGCGTGGGAGAAGGCGGCCAGGTCGGTGTCGCGGACCCGGGTCAGCAGTTCGGTGAAGCTCGGATCGCCACTGAGGTCGGTCCGCAGGACGAGCGTGTTGACGAAGAAGCCGACCAGTTCGTCGAGCGCCTCGTCGCCGCGCCCGGCGATGGGCGAGCCGAGCGGGATGTCCGTACCGGCGCCCATGCGGTGCAGCAGTGCGGCGACGGCCGCGTGCACCACCATGAACATGCTGGTGCCGCTCTCCCGGGCCAGCCGCTTCAGGCCCTGGTAGGCCGTGGCGTCGAAGTCGATGTCGAGCTCGGCTCCGGTGAAGGCCGGCCGTGCGGGCCGGGGCCGGTCGGCCGGCAGCTCGATCTCCTCGGGGGCGCCTGCCAGCGTCGTACGCCAGAACTCCAGCTGCCGGGCCGCCAGGCTCCGCGCGTCGGCCGGGTCACCGAGCAGGCGCTGCTGCCACAGCGCGTAGTCGGCGTACTGGACGGGCAGTGGCTCCCACCGCGGAGCCGAGCCGGACCGGCGGGCGGCGTAGGCGGTGGCCAGATCGCGCAGGAACGGCCGGTCCGACCACTCGTCGGTGGTGATGTGGTGCAGCAGGAGGACGACGACGTGGTCCTGCGGCGCCACCTCGACGAGCGTCGCGCGGAGCGGCAGCTCGGCGGCGAGATCGAACGGGCGGTTGACGGCGGCGTCCACGATGCCGGCCACCTCGTCCTCACCGGCGCGGACGCACTCCACGACCGGATGCGCCTGCTCGACGGGCAGGACCCGCTGGAACGCCTGGCCGTCACGCTCGGTGAAGACCGTCCGCAGCGCCTCGTGGCGTGCCGCCACATCGGCGAGCGCCGCCCGCCACGCCTCCACGTCGAGCGCGCCGCGCAGCCGCATCACGAGCGGGAAGTTGTAGGCGGCCGAGGTGCACTCGATCTGCTGGATGACCCACAGCCGCTGCTGGGCGTGGGACAACGGCAGTTCGGCGGGCCGCTCCCCGGCCGTCAGTGCCGGGCGGTCGGCGGCGTGCGAGCCGTTCGCGCGCTCGACCAGCTCGGCGACGGTCGGTGCCTCGAAGAGGTCCCGGATCGCCAGCTCGGCCTTCAGCGCGCTGCGGGCGCGGCTGATCAGCCTGGTGGCCAGCAGTGAGTGGCCGCCCAGCTCGAAGAAGTTGCTGTCGATTCCGACGCTGCCCTCGGCGAGGCCGAGCACTTCGGCGAAGAGCGCGCAGAGCGTCTCCTCCTGCGGCGACCGGGGCGGGCGGCTGGTGCTCGGTCCGGCGAAGTCGGGAGCGGGCAGGGCCTTGACGTCGAGCTTGCCGTTGACGGTCAGAGGCATCGTGTCCACGGTCACCAGCGCGGCCGGGACCATGTAGTCGGGCAGGCCCGCCTTCAGGTGGTCGCGCAGGCTCAGGACCAGTGCCTCACCCCGCTCCGCGCCTTCCTCGGGTACGACATAGCCGACCAGCCGCTTCGTCCCGGCGGTCTCCGCCACGACGACCGCGGCGTGGGCGACCTCGGGGTGCGCGGCGAGGGCCGCGGAGATCTCGCCCAGTTCGATCCGGTAGCCGCGGATCTTGACCTGGTCGTCGGTACGGCCGAGGAAGTCCAGCAGTCCGTCCGGGCGCTGCCGCACGAGGTCGCCGGTGCGGTACATCCTTGCGCCCGGCGCACCGAACGGGTCCGCGACGAACCGCTCCGCCGTCAGGCCGGGCCGGTCGTGGTAGCCACGGGCCAGGCCGGTGCCGGCGATGTAAAGCTCACCGGGGCAGCCCGGCGGCACCGGGCGCAGCATGGCATCGAGCACATGGGCCCGGGTGTTGCGGATCGGCATGCCGACCGTCGGGGTCGCGCTGTCCACCGTGGACCCGCCGAGCGTGTTGATCGTGTACTCGGTCGGCCCGTACAGGTTGTAGCCGTAGGTGCCCTCGGTGCGCCGCAGCCGCGTCCACACCGTGTCCGAGACGGCCTCGCCGCCGAGGAGGACGAGCGCGGGCCGGTGCTTGCCGGTCGCCTCGTCGGTGGCCTCTTCCCGGTCCAGCAGGCCCTCTTCGATCAGCAGCTGGGCGTATGTGGGCGTCACATTGACCACGTCGACGCGGTGCCGGTCGCAGTAGGCCACCAGGGCTTCGGCGTCGCGGCGCAACTCCTCGTCGCAGACGTGGACCTCGTGCCCCTCGACGAGCCAGAGCAGCTCCTCCCAGGACATGTCGAAGGCGAAGGAGACGGTGTGCGCGATGCGCAGCCGTCGTCCGCCCGCCGAGGCGATCGCCGGGTCGAAGATCTCCTTCTGGTGGTTGAGCTGCATGTTCGTCAGTCCGCGGTACGGGGTGACGACGCCCTTGGGCTTGCCGGTCGAGCCGGAGGTGTAGATGACGTAGGCGGGGTGTTCCAGCCGGTCCGGCACATCGTGCGCGAACGCGGGCCGCTCGGCGTCGGTGATCTCACCGTCCGGGAGAGCGGCGAGCTCGGCCGTGACGGCCGGGTCGTCCAGGAGGAGTTCGGGGGCGAGCGTGCCCGAGGACCCCCGCAGCGTCGGGGCGACCGCGGTCGTGGACAGCAGGCACAGCGGCCCGGTGTCCTCGATCATCAGGCGCAGCCGGTCGGCGGGGTGGTCGAGGTCGAGCGGCAGGTAGGCGGCGCCGGTGCGCAGTACCGCGAACAGCGCGACGACCATCTCGATCGAGCGGGGCAGCGCGAGGGCGACGACCTTCTCCGGTCCGGCGCCACGGGCGAGCAGCAGCCGGGCGAGCCGGTTGATGTGCGCGTCGAGCTCCAGGTAGGTGAGGGCGCGCTCGCCGAACACCAGCGCCACGGCGTCCGGGGTGCGGGCGACCTGAGCCGCGAGCATGTCGGCGACGGTCTCGTTCGGTACGGGATTGTCACCGGCCTCCCACGCGGAGAGCAGCGCGGCACGCTCGCCGGGCAGCAGCAGGTCGAGGGTGCCGACGCGCGCCGACAGATCGCCGATCAGCCGCTCCACCAGGGTTCCGAAGCGTTCCAGCGTGGCCGTGGCCTGCTCGTCGTCGACCAGGTCCGGGCGGTACTCCAGCTTCACCCGGACGACCTCGGCCGGGTTGACGATCAGGGTCATGGGGTAGTGCGTGGCGTCCACGCTGCCCACTCCGGTGATGCCGTGCCGCTCGGTCAGCTGCCGGAACGCGCCTTCGTCGGCGAAGTTCTGCAGCACGTACAGGGTGTCGAAGAGGTTGGTGTGACCGCCGGCCCGCTGGAGCTCGGCCAGCCCGAGGTACTCGTGGTCCATCAGTGCGACACGCTCGGACTGCATACGGCGCAGCAGGTCCGCGACGGTCTCGTCGGCGTGGAAGGTGACCCGCTGGGGCACGGTGTTGAGGAACATGCCGATCGCCGTGTCCACTCCGGGCACGTCGGCCGGCCGTCCGGCGACCGTGGCGCCGAACACGACGTCGTGGCGGCCCACGGTCGCGGACAGGACGAGCGCCCACGCGGCGGACAGCACAGCGTTGATCGTCAGTCCGTGCTCGCGGGCGGACGCCCGCAGGCGGTCACTGAGTTCAGGGCTCAGATCGAAGGTGCGGCGCCGCGGGATCGTCGGCTCGTCCCCTCGGTTGCGCGCCACGAGCGTCGGCTCGTCGAGTCCGGCCAGGGCCTGCCGCCACGTCTCACGGGCCGCGTCGAAGTCCTGCTCGGCGAGCCAGCCCAGGTAGTCGCGGTAGCTGCCGGGCGAGTCCAGCGCGGTGTCGTCGCCCGCCGTGGCGTACAGCCCCAGCAGTTCGTCGAGGAACACGGACTGCGACCAGCCGTCCCAGGCCACGAGGTGGTGGCTGAGCATCAGACGGTCGGTGTTCTCGGTGAGCCGGATCAGCTTGAGCCGGAACAGTGGCGGCGCGGCCAGGTCGAACCGCTCCCGCCGGCCGGCGTCGGCGATCTCCGCGAGGCGTGCCTGCCGCTGCTGCTCGCTCAGGCCGGTCAGATCCACCTCGGTCAGCGGCACCGGCACCTCGGCCGCGGAGCAGACGAACTGCACCGGTGCGGGCAGGCCGTCGCTGGTGATACCCGCGCACAGGCTCGGGTGTCTGCGCAGCAGCGTCGCGCACGCCGCACGAAGCCGCTCGGCGTCGAGGCGGTGGTCGAAGTCGAAGGTGTCCTGCGCGGTGTAGACGTCCAGCGCGGAGGTGTCGTAACTGGCGTGGAAGTGGATGCCTTCCTGGAGCGGCGACAGCGGCCAGATGTCGGCGACGGGCACCGGGCTGACGCTCTCGACCCGGTCGATCTCCGCCTGGGTGAGCCGGACCAGCGGCACGTCCGAGGGTGTGAGGGCCCGCCCGGCCCGGCCGGACTGGGATGTCTGCGCGATGAGTTCACCCAGCGCCGCCGCCCACTCGCGGCCCAGCGCCTGCACGTCCTGCTCGGTCAGCGCGTCGCTCTCGGGCCAGCTCCAGGTGGCGCGCAGCTCGGGACCGTGGGGCGTGTCCGCGCATACCGCGTTGACCTGGAGCGGGTACGGCATGGCGAGGTCGGTGTCCGGTTCGACGGACAACGCGTCGGCCTCGACGGCGGGCGCCCAGTCACGGGTCTGCTCGGCGGGAAGCCGGCCGAAGTAGTTGAACAGCACCTGTGCGCTGGACAGCTGGGCGAAGACGGGGGCGAGCTGCGGGTTGAGGTAGCGCAGCATGCCGTATCCGGCGCCGGAGTCCGGCGCCGAACGCACGGCCTCCTTGACCAGCTTGAGCACGTCGAGGGCGTCTCCTGCGGTGGGGAGTCGTACGGGGTGCAGGCTGGTGAACCAGCCGACGGTGCGCGACAGGTCCAGGTCGGCCCCGTCGCGTCCGTGACGTTCGAGATCCACCAGCAGGTCGCCGCCACCGTCGCCGTCCCGCTCACCGCGCCAACGGGACACGGCGAGGCGCAGTGCGGCGAGCAGCACCTCGGTGACATCGGCTCCGGCAGCGGCGGGCACCGAGGTGAGCAGCGCCTGGGTGTCCTGGGTGGACAGGGACACGACGTGTTCCCGCGCCGACCCGGCTGTGCCGGTACGGCCGGCTCCGGCGACCAGTTCGGCGCCGGGTGCCAGGGTCTGGGCCCAGAAGGGGAGTTCGGCCTGCCGCTGCGGTGAGGTCGCCTGCTCGGCGACGTCCCGGGCGAAGCGCCGCAGTGACGTGGGCACCGGCTCCAGAACGGGCCGCTCCCCCTGCGAGACGGCCTCCCACGCGGTGGCGAGGTCACCGAGGAGCACGCGCCAGGACACGCCGTCGATCGCCAGGTGGTGAACGACGAGCAGCAGTCGCCCGGGCCGGTCGCCGCCGGCGTCGAACCAGACCGCCTGGAGCATGACGCCGCCGTCGGGATCGAGCCGGGAGGCCGCGCCGTCGGACTCCTCGGCGATCACCGCGCGAAGTCCCGCGGCGTCGAGGTTCCGTATGTCGACGCCCCGCAGCAGCGAAGCCGCCTCCACCGCACCCACGGCAAGCGTCTGCGCCGACCACAGCGCCGGAATCGCCGGGCCGAGATCCATACGGGAGAGCGTGAGCCGCAGACCGTCGTGGTGGTCCAGGAGCGCCTGCAGAACCCGTGCCAGCGCGTCGGCATCCGCCGCGGCGGGTGTCTGCACCAGCATCGACAGGTTGAAGCGGTTGATCGATCCGCCGTCCTCGCGGAGCTGGTGGACGATCGGCAGCAGCGGAATGTCGCCCACGCCGTCGGCATCGGCGGCGACCGTGGGAGCGGTGTCCCCGGTGCCGGCGATCGTCGCTGCCAGCGCGGCCGGTGTGCGGTGTTCGAACACGTCCCTGGGAGTGATCGGCAGTCCCGCCTTGCGGGCACGACTGGAGACCGACATGGACAGGATGCTGTCCCCGCCGAGCACGAAGAAGTCCTCGTCCGCGTCGACCTCGTCGATCCCGAGCACGGCGGCGAAGATGGCGCAGAGCTGCGACGCGCGGCCCTCTCGCGACGTCCGTCCCTGCCGCCGCCGGACCTCGGGGGCCGGCAGAGCCTTGTGGTCGATCTTCCCGCCCGGGGTCAGCGGCAGTGCGCCGAGCTCCACGAAATGGCTGGGCACCATGGGTGCGGGAAGGGAAGCGCTCAACGAGCCGCGTACGGCCGCGACATCCAGGGTCGCTCCGGCTGCGGGGGCCAGGTAGGCCACCAACTGCTTGACTCCGCGGTCGTCGTCGCGGGCCACGACCACCACATCGCCGACGGCCGGCTCATCACGCAGCCGTGCTTCGATTTCACCGAGTTCCACCCGGTTTCCCCTGATCTTGACCTGGTGGTCGGTGCGCCCCATGTACGTGAGCACACCGTCTCCACTGAACTGAACCATGTCTCCGGTGCGGTACATCCGCTCTCCCGGTCCGCCGAACGGATCGGCGACGAAACGCTCCGCGGTCAGCGCGGTGCGTCCGTGATACCCGCGGGCCAGTTGGGCGCCCGCGATGTAGAGCTCGCCGGGCTCGCCCTCGGCAACGGGGCGCAGGTACCGGTCGAGGACGTAGAGCCGGGTGTTCCACACCGGACGTCCGATGGGTACGGTGCCCTCTTCGCCCGGCTCGGAGCCTGCCTCCCAGCTGGTGACCTGGATGACGGCCTCGGTCGGCCCGTAGACGTTGAAGAGGGGCACCCCGGTGCGCTCCCGCCAGCGCCGCGCGAGCGGGACCGGCAGCGCCTCGCCACCGCTGAACGCCCTGCGCAGGCTCGACCACCAGGGAGTGCCGGTGTCCTCGGCCAGCAGCGCCGAGTACAGCGAAGGCACCAGATCGACGTTGGTGACCTGCTCGCCGCGGATCAGCTCCGCGAGATACGCCGGGTCCCGGTGACCGTCCGGCCTGGCGATCACCACGGTCCCGCCGGTCAGCAGCGGGGCGAAGATCTCCTGCACCGACGGATCGAAGCTGGTCGAATACTGGTGCAGTACGCGCTCGCCGGGGCCGAACCCGAACCGCTCGGCCGTCCAGGACAGCTGGCCGACGACCGCACGGTGCGTCACCGCCACGCCCTTGGGCCGACCGGTCGAACCCGAGGTGTACATCAGGTACGCGACGCTGTCCGGCTGGACGCACACGGCGGCGGGGGCGGCGGGGACGTCTTCCCGACCGTCGCCGAGGACGATCCGGGTCACGCCGTCCAGCTCGGGCAGGCGCGCCCACGACTCCTCGGTGGCGACGACCGTACGGGCCCCGGAGTCGGCGAGCATGTAACGAACGCGGTCGGCCGGGTAGTCCACGTCGACCGGCAGGTAGGCGGCACCCGCCTTGAGAACACCGAGCAGCGCGACCAGCGTCGGGGCCGAGCGGGGAACAGCGACGGCCACGATGGACTCGGGTCCCACGCCGTGGGCGATCAGCCGGTGCGCCAGCGCCTCGGCCCGCTCCTGAAGTTCGGCGTAGGTCGTCCGCTCGCCGTCGTGGATCAAAGCGGTCGCGTCAGGGGTTCGCCGGACCTGCTCGGCGAACGCTCCATGCACCGTGCCGGCGGGCATCGCGTGCTCCGCTCCGGTGAGGCGGTCCAGCGTGCTGCGCCGCTCGTCGGCGTTCTGCGCTGCCAGCCGGGCGACCGGGAGCCCCGGGTCGGCAACCACCTGGTCGAGCAGCGCCCGCAGCCGGGTGGCGAACCGTCCCGCAGCCGCGGTGTCCAGCCGGGTGGGGTCGTGTTCGAGCCGCAGCTGGAGTCGCTCACCGGGAAGCACGGTGAGCGCCAGCGGGTAGTGCACCGAGTCGCGAATGTGCGACCCGACGATACGGACCTGGCCCGACGGATCGGCAGGCTCACCCGCGTCGGGCAGGTTCTCCACCACGACCAGCGCGTCGAACAGGTCACCCTGCCCGACGGCCCGCTGGATGTCGGCGAGTCCGAGGTACTGCTGGTCCAGCAGATCGGCCTGATCGTCCTGGAAGTGCGCGAGGACCTCGGCGAGCGGCTGCTCCGGACGCCATCGCAGGCGCACGGGCACGGTGTTGATGAGCAGGCCGACCAGCGTTTCGATGTCCTCGACGGCGGCCTGCCTGCCGGAGACCGTGGTCCCGAAGACCAGGTCGTGGGAGCCGACGACATCGCCGAGCACCAGGCCGAACCCGCCCTGGACGATGGTGCTCAGGGTCAGCCCGAGCTGCCGGGCGCGCGCCATGAGTGCCGCCGTGTCCTGTGGGGACAGCTCAAGAGTGACCTTGCCGACCTCACCGGCCTCGCCGGAGCCGGCGTCCGCCGCCCGGACGGGCAGCCTGGCAGGCGTGTCGAGTCCTGCCATCGCCTCGCGCCACGCGCTGCGCGCCTGTTCCCGGTCGCGGGCGGCGAGCCACCCGGCGTAGGCCCGGTAGGTCCCGCGCGGCGCGGCCGGTTCGGCCGTGGCCCCCGGCCGGTAGCCGTCCAGCAGCTCCCGCATGATGAGCGAGACCGACCAGCCGTCGACGACGATGTGGTGCATGGTCAGGACCAGCAGGGACCGCCGCTCGCTGAGCCGGACCAGCGCGGCCCGCATCAACGGCGGGGTCCCGAGGTCGAATCCCTCCGCCCGCTCCGCCGCCGTGACCTCGTCGACGGCCGTGGACTGCTGTACCGCGTCGAGTTCCGACAGGTCGGCGAAGCGCCATGGCAGCTCGACGCGCTCACCGATGAGCTGCACGATCTGACCGTCCGGGCGCTGACGGAAGGCGGCGCGCAGCAGCGGATGGCGGTCGAGCAGACGCTGCGCGGCTGCCCGCAGGGCGTCGGCGTCCACGTCACCGGCGAGTTCGAGGGTGTCCTGCACGGCGTAGCCGTCCACCCCGCCCTCGTCGACGGCGGCGTGGAAGAAGAAACCCTCTTGCAGTGGAGTGGCCGGTACGACGTCGAGGAGACCGGGGACGGCGGAACCGAACTCGGCACGCTCGGCATCGGTCAGCGACACCAGGGAGAACGGCGCGGGCACCGCACCGGATTCACGAGGCGGCGCCTCCACGCCGTCGGTGACGCGCGCGAGTGCCGCCACCGTGCGGTGCCGGAACACGTCGCGAGGGCTGATCGCGAGTCCGGCGGCCCGCGCGCGGGTGACCAGCTGGATCGCGACGATGCTGTCCCCGCCCAGTTCGAAGAAACTGTCGTGGACGCCCACCGACGGCAAGCCGAGGACCTCGGCGAACAGCGCGGCGAGAGCGGTCTCGCCCGGCGTCGTCGGCGCCGCGTCGCCGGTCATCGCGGTCCACTGCGGCTCGGGCAGGGCCCGGACGTCGAGCTTTCCGTTGGGCGTCAGCGGCAGGGGCCCGTCAAGGAGCACGACGGCCGTCGGCACCATGTAGTCCGGCAGCTCCTGCGACACCTGCGTCCGCGCCGCCACCACGGACGCCTCGGCGTCCGCGCCGGCGTCGCCGACCAGATAGGCGACGAGGCGCTTCACACCCCGGTGGTCCTCCCGTACGAGGACGGCGGCCTGGGCGATGCCCGGGCAGGCCATGAACGCGCTCTCGATCTCGCCCGGTTCGATCCGGTGGCCCCGGATCTTGAGCTGGCCGTCCGCGCGGCCGAGGAAGTCCAGGTTGCCGTCCTCGCTCCAGCGGACGCGGTCGCCGGTGCGGTACATCCGCGCACCCGGCGGTCCGAACGGGTCGGCGACGAACCGTTCCGAGGTCAGCCCCGCCCTGCCCAGGTAGCCGCGGGCCAGGCCGCGCCCGCCGACGTACAGCTCACCCTCGACACCCACGGGAACAGGCCGCAGCGCCGCATCGAGCACATAGGCACGGGTGTTGGGGTCGGGCCGGCCGATCGGCGCGGGCCCCTGCCAGCCGGGCTCGGCGAGCCACAGCGTCGAGTTGACCGTCGCCTCGGTCAGACCGTAGGCGACGACGATACGCAGCCGCCCGGACCAGCGGGCGATCAGCTCGCTGGGCACCGCCTCGGTGCCGACCACGAGCACCGCCCCCTCGGGCAGCTCACAGTCCTGCGGCAGCGCCGAGACGAGCGACGGCGGCAGGATCATGTGGGTGGCCAGGTGCTCCTCGATGTAGTCCGTCAGGGCGGGCCCGGCGACCCGGCGCTCGGTGGGGACGATGATGATCCGGCCGCCGACGCACAGCGACATGATCAGGTCCCAGACCGTCACGTCGAAGCCGACCGACGCGAACTGCACTACACGGCTGTCCGCGCCGATGCCGATCCGGTCGGTGGCCGTGGCGATCAGGCTGCCGACCCCGTCGTGCGAGACCACCACGCCCTTGGGGCGGCCGGTGGAGCCCGAGGTGTAGATGACGTACGCGGCCTGGTCGAGGGCGATCGGCAGGCCGGGGTCCGAGTCGTCCAGCGCGGCGGACTCGGCGGCCACGGACGGGTCGTCGAGCAGTACCTGCCCGACGCCGGGCGCTGCCGGCAGTTCACCGGCCAGCTCGCGCGTGGTGACGACGGTCCGCGCGCCGGCGTCGGAGAGCATGTAGGCGATCCGGTCCTGGGGATGGTCGGCGTCCAGCGGCAGATACGCCGCGCCCGCCTTCATCACCGCCAGCAGGGAGACCACCAGTTCGGGCGAGCGCGGGACGGCTACGGCGACGACGTCCTCGTCGCTCACGCCGCGCACGATGAGCAGCCGGGCCAGTCGGTTCGCGGCGGCGTTGAGTTCGGCGTACGACAGTTGCCGGTCCTCGCACACGAGCGCGACGGCGTCCGGCGAGCGGCGCACCTGCTGCTCGAACGCGGCGGGCCAGGACAGTTCGGGAACCTCGCACGGCGCGACTGAGAACTCGTCGAGCAGCTGGGCCCGCTCCGCACCGGAGGTCAGCTCGATGTGGCCGATGGGGCGGTCCATCCCCTCGACGAAGGCGTCGAGGAGCATGAGGAAACGGCGCTCGTGGTCGCTCAGCGTCCGCTGGTCACACACCTCCGCGTCCGCGTCGAAGTGGATACGGATGCTCTTGCCCGCCCGGGACTCGGCGACGGTGACCGCCAGGTCGCTGACCGGGCCGAGCCATTCGGGACGGAGGTCGGCCTCGTGGTCGCCGAAGCGCAGACCGCCGTCGGGCAGGATGTTGACCGTGGGGCCGACCAGCTCCGGTACACCGTCGACCAGCCCCAGGTCCCTCGCCAGGTCCTCGGCACGGTAGCGCCCGTGGTCGACCGTCTCGGCGATCTGACACCGCACCACGTCCACGAGCTCGGTCGCGGTCATGTCCCCGCGGACTGCGACACGCAGGGGGAGAATGTTGGACACCATGCCGGGGACATCCCTCGACTCGGCGTCCTGCCGGGTGGTGACCGGCAGGCCGAGGACGAGGTCCTGCTCGCCGGTGACTCGGTGCAGGTAGGCGACCACGGCCGCCACCAGCAGACGGGACAGGCGCACGCCCGCGCCCGCCGCGGCGACGCGCAGCCGGGCGGTGTCCTGCGGTGACAGCTCCGCCGTGCGCCGGATGCGCCGCGTCATCGGCGCCGACGCGCGCTCGACGAGACGCACGGGCTCCGGTCGGTCGGCAAGCCGGTTCAGCCAGTACGCGCGATCCGCCTGGTACTGCTCGGACGCGCGGTACGCGAGCTCGGAGCCGACCAGCCGCGACAGCTCCCAGTCGGCGTCTCCTGCCGGTTCACCGGACGGCTCACCGGCGGTGTAGAGCTCACCGGCCCGGCGGGAGATCAGCGCGATGCTCATCCCGTCGATGGCGATGTGGTGGTAGCGCTGGTACCACAGGACCCGGTCGTCCGCGAGGCGGAGCAGTGCCTGGCCGAACAGCGGGCCGTTCACCAGGTCGACGGGCCGGTCGCGGTCGTCTTCCGCCCAGTCCGCGGCAGCGCCTTCGGGATCCGTCTCGTCCCGCAGATCGATGGTGGGCACGTCGACGGGGACCCGCGTGATGGTCTGGCGCGGCTCCCCCTCCTCGACACCGACGCGCACATGCAAGCACTCCGCCTCCTCGATCGCCTGCCGCACGGCGGCGGTGAGGCGGTCGAGGTCGACGTCGCCGCGCAGTTCCAGGACGAACGAGACGTTGTAGGCCGAGCTGTCCGGCTCGATCTGCTGGGCAAGCCAAATGCCGGACTGCCCACCGGTGACGGGTATCCCGGCGGCAGAGGTCCGGTCCGACTCGGCGTCAAACATCGTTCGAATGACCTTTCCCTGGTTGTGCGTCAGTGGTGAGTCGTTGTGTGGCGGTGCGTGCCACGCCCGCCCGGCGGGAGACGGCCACCGGGCGGGCGTGAGGTGGAGGTGGAGGTGGAGGGAGCTACAGCGTGCGGGAGACGCTGTGGCGCTCCTACTTGATGGCCTCGAGCATCGGTACGACCTGGTCGATGGCGTACGGGATCGACAGCACCGTGTTGAAGGAGAGCGCGGCGCCGATGTCCGGGCTGTCGTAGGGCAGGAACAGGTCCCGCTTCTCCTGGTGCACCTTGGTCTTCTTGTAGAGCGGGTCTGCCTTCATGAGCTTCTCCGTCTCAGGAGTGCCCAGCCACACCGTCCGGTCGGCCTCCATGACGTCGAAACGCTCCGAGCTGAGGTCGGCGATGTTCTCCTTGCCGAGCGCCTTGCGGTACGCCTCGGAGGTGGTGAAGCCCATCTCGCTCAGGAAGATGACCTTGGGGTCCTTGGGCGAGAACGCGGAGAACTTGCCCGGCTCATAGGGCTCGCCGACGGTGACCGTCTTGCCCTTCCACTCGGGGTGCTTGTCGCGGACGGCCTTGAAGCGCGCGTCGATGCCGGCGATCAGCTTCTCGGTCTCGGCGTCCTTGCCCAGGGCCTTGCCGATCTGCTTGGTCATGACCTGCCACGGCGCCTGGTAGTCCTCGTGGCCCTTGGGCTGGGCAACCACCTTGGCGATCTTGGACAGCGTGTCGTACTGCTCCTTCTTCATGCCCGAGTACTGCGCCACGATCAGATCCGGCTTGAGGGCCGCGATCTTCTCCATGTTGTACTCGTCGCGCTCACCCACGATCTGCGGCGGCTTGGAGCCCCAAAGCTCCTTGGTCCACGGCCACTTGCCGTACGGCTGCTCCTTGAACCAGTCCACCGAGCCGACCGGCTTGACACCCAGCGCCAGCACCGCGTCCTGATCCGACAGACCGAGGGTGACGACCTTCTCCGGCTCCGACTCGATCGTCGTGCTGCCGTACTTGTGCTCCACCGTGACCGGGAAAGCCGCCGACTTCGCGCTCTCCTTCTCGGACGGCTTGGAATCGGCCTTCTCGCCGCCACCACAGGCGCTCAGCACCAGCGCGGCGACTGCGGCCACAGCCACGCGGGGGAGGTGTCTGACGATCCTCGTCAGACCGGGGCGTGTACCAACGGACACGGGTGTTTCCTTTCACGGGGGATTCACGGTGCGCGTCACATCCGCCCGGTGGCGACGACCACCGGGCAGGCGGGACTGTGGGGGGAGGCCTGATCAGAGGGTCGAGCCGATTTCGTCGGCGGCGTGCCGGGATCCGGTGACCGGCTCCTGACCCCGGTCGATGACCGACTGAAGGATGTCGCCGACCCTGACAGCGGTGTTCGACAGCAGCGACGACGTGATGCCGTGCGTGTGCTCGGTACCGCCCTGCAGGTAGATACCGCACTGAAGTTCGGGATCGGTCTCGATGCGGTAGTCACGCTCGACGCGGACACGGCCGTCGTCGTCGCGGTGGCAGTACGCCTCGACATCACCGAGGAGTCCGAGGGCATCGGCCGACCGGTATCCGGTGGCGTAGACGAGGACATCGGCGTCCAGCGGTGTCTTCTCGCCGGTGACCAGCGACTCGACCGTCGTGCGGACCTTGTCGGGGGTCTCGACGACATCGGTGAGCCGGGACACCTTGAGGAACCGCAGACGCTGCGTGCCGAGGACCTTCTCCTGGTACTCCTGCCGGTAAAGGTCGTCGATCAGGTCGATGTCGACCACGGAGTAGTTCGTGTTGCCGTGGTAGTCGATCAGCTTGCGCTTGACGTCTTCAGGCGCCGTGAAGAACTCGTCGACCGCTTCGGGGTCGAAGATCCGGTTGGCGAAGCTGCTGTCGTCCGCGGGGCTGTAGCCGTAGCGGGAGAAGACCGCGCAGACCTCGGCCTCGGGGAAACGCCGGTGCAGGTAGGCCACGTTCTCCGCGGCGCTCTGTCCGGCTCCGACCACGATGAAGCGTGACGGATCGGCGTCCTTCAGCCCATCGACACGTGCCAGCAGGTCGGAGTTGTGCCAGATCCGGTCCGTTCGCTCGACACCCTCCGGCATCTGTGGCCGCAGACCGGTGCCGATCACGAGGTTGCGGGCCCGGTGGACGACCAGCTCCGCCCCCGAACGGGCCGTCACGTCCACGTACTGCACCACTCCGTCCTCTACGACGGGCTGGACGGCGACGACCTCGTGCCCGTAGGACACCATGTCGTCCACCTTGGCCGCGGCCCACTCGAAGTAGTCGTGGAACTCGACCCGCAGAGGGAAGAGGTTCTTGTGGTTGATGAAGTCGATCAACCGCCCCTTGCTCTTCAGGTAGCACAGGAAGCTGTACTCGCTCGCCGGATTGCGCAGCGTCACAAGGTCCTTGAGGAAAGACACCTGCATGGTGGCGTCGTCGATCAGCATGCCGCGGTGCCAGCCGAAGTGCGGTTGCCGCTCGAAGAAGTGAGCAGTGACCGCCTCCTGCCTTCCGACGCTTGCGTTGTGCTCGCTGAGCGCAATCGCCATGGCCACATTGGACGGCCCGAAGCCGATGCCTATGAGGTCGTGGATCAGAGGTGCGTCGTCAGGAAGAGCCTGTGACATGTCACTCCCATCGTGCGGGGCAGCCGCTTGTCAGGCGTTGGGGAACGGCAGCAGGGCACACCGAAAAGCGGCGGCCGTGCGGAACTTAGGTAAAGCTAACCTGATCTGGGGAGCCGTGTCGACCGGGCAAAACGGACAAGCGGTGGACCATGGGTGCGAACGCCGCCCATATGGGACCTCGTTGCACTGTTAGGTAAGGCTTGCTTTACTTAATGCTGATCCATCACCGCTCTGAGGAGGAACACCCATGCGGGTCGTCATGTTCGGTTATCAGACCTGGGGACATCGGACCCTGCAAGCCCTCCTGGACTCCGAACACGACGTCGTGATGGTGGTGACACACCCCAAGAGCGAGCATGCGTACGAGAAGATCTGGAGCGACTCGGTCGCCGACCTCGCCGAAGAGCACGGTGTGCCCGTACTGATCCGCAACCGTCCCGACGACGAGGAGCTGTTCACACGGCTCAAGGACGCGGACCCGGACATCATCGTGGCCAACAACTGGCGCACGTGGATTCCCCCGCGCATCTTCGGCCTGCCCCGCCACGGCACCCTGAACGTCCATGACTCGCTGCTGCCGAAGTACGCCGGCTTCTCGCCGCTGATCTGGGCGCTGATCAACGGCGAGCGCGAAGTCGGCGTCACCGCGCACATGATGGACGACGAGCTCGACGCCGGCGACATCGTGCTCCAGCGCGGGGTGACGGTCGGGCCGAAGGACACCGCCACCGACCTGTTCCACAAGACGGTCGACCTCATCGCCCCGGTCACGACCGGAGCGCTCGACCTCATCGCGTCCGGGCGCTCCGACTTCACCAAGCAGGACCGCTCCCAGGCGAGCTTCTTCCACAAGCGGTCCGCCGAGGACATCCGCATCGACTGGAACTGGCCCGCCGAGGACCTCGAACGCCTGGTCCGCGCCCAGTCCGCCCCGTATCCGAGCGCCTTCACCTTCCACAAGGGCAAGCGACTGGAGATCCTGGCAGCATTCGTGTCCGAGGGCCGCTACGGCGGCACCCCCGGCCGCATCTTCTACCGCGAGGGCGACGGTGTGGTGATCGTCTCCGGAGCCGACGCCCGCACCGGCCGCAACCACGGCCTCGCCATCACCCGGATACGCACGGAGGACGGCGAGGAGATGCCCGCGACCGACTACTTCACCTCGATGGGCGGCTACCTCACGAGCCGTCTCTGACCGCGTTCGGCCGAAGAGTCTGCCGGCACCCCACCACGGCCCGGGGCTGACCGGCCGTCACCGCCGTGTGGATCACCTGATCCGCACGGCGGCGACGTTCACGTACACGCGTTCGCGGCCGAGCGGTCGGCGGCATGCCGCGTGGCAGGCGGGGCGGCGAAATGCCTCCCGTGCCGGCATGTTCCCCCGGCCGCACGAAGAGAGTGGGAGAGCAATGGAACAGCCGGTCTTCTCAGGGACGGCTCACGATCCCTCGGGTGCCAAATTCGCCTTCATCGGGCTGTCGAACCTGCCGACCGACTGGGCCCAGGTCCTCCGCGCCATGGCGGACGCCGATCTGACGATCGAGTCGGTGACACCGGAAGGCGCAGACGTGGCGGGTGCCGCCGTACACACTGCGCCGGCGCCCGACGACAAGAACAACGAGTCCGGGCCGTCGGCCATCAGCACGACATCGCCCAGCGTTCTGCGTCTCAACGCCTACCTCATGTACGCGATCGGCAAGGCGGCGCGGCGCAGGCTCTCGGAGAAGCTGACCGCCCGTGGCCTGCGGCTGTGGCATCTGACCGTGCTGGCCCTGCTGGCGGATATCGGACCGCAGTCCAAGGGCACTCTGGCATCCCGGCTGGACATGAATCAGAGCGACCTGGTCAAGATTGTGAACGACCTGACCAAGGCCCAGCATGTCGACTGTGTCCGCGACACGGCCGACCGCCGCCGTGTCGTCGTGCGGCTCACCCCCGAGGGCAGGGCGGCACTGAACCGACTCAACGCGGACATAGCGTCAACGGACGACGATCTCCTGTCCCCGCTGACCGAGGCGGAACGCGCCCAACTCGGCTCCCTCCTGCGCCGCGTGCACCAGCACCTCGCCCTGGCTCCCGTGCAGCGTCGCCCTTGAGGACTCCGCTTCCGCTCAGGGCGACGGCGTGGTGATCGTCACCACGGCCGACGACCGCGCGGCCGCAACCACGGCCTCCTGATCACCATGGCCTCGCCTGCGCCGCCCGGATCACGGCCGGATCGGTGACCTGTGCCGACGAGGGCAGGCGCGTGCCGCCGTCAGCAACGTGCGGACCCGGTCGCCGGCCTCCGCCGCATCGCCCAGCGGTGCCGCGAACGGCAGCCGTACATCGTGTTGCGCGTGTGCGTGCTCAAGTCGCAGCGTGATCCCGTACCGGTCCATGGCGAGAGGGAGGACGCGCAGTACACCCTGCATGAGCCTCGGGGCCACGAGCCGGGTGAGCAGGCCGACTTCGTCGCTGTGGACGTCGACGAGGTGCGTGAGCATGTCGGCCTCGTGCACGGCAAGAGGGTCCGCCTCGGCAAGGGTGAGTTCGTCGAGCCCGACGGTGACCGTGCCCTCCGCTGTCACCAGCTCGGCATGCGCGATGTCCAGACGTACGTCGACGCCAGGCGTCTCGGACACGGGGCCGGCGGGACCCAGCCATCCGGAGAGCGTCACACGGGCACGCACACGGTCGCGCGCAGCAGTGGGTGCGATGTCGGTGAACTTCAGCCGTGCCGCCACAATGCCGCGAGGCGCGAGGGCGACCTCGGCCGCCAACGCGCAGTCGTCCGGCACCCGCAGACACAGACGCCCGCGCGCGTCCAGGCTGTGCAGCCCGGCCAGCTCACAGCTGTGCCGGTCCGTGACCACCATCAGGGACCCCGCTGCAGCCACCACGCTGCGAACGCGCTCACCATTGGTCGGCCGAGCCGTGCAGACGTCCGCAGCACCCATCCCGGATCCCCTTTCAGGTTAACTTAGGCTTACCTAAGTTAACCCATCGTGGGTCAACACACCAGCGGCTCCATGGCGTCGCGCGCTCGGTCGCTTCGAGCGTTGCGGGAGGCGGTGGCCGCCCGGGTCGGGCGCGTCGCGGCCACGCTGTCCTGCATCAGAGGGCACCGTCGGCCGGCGGCGCGGCGAGCTGCCGTGCCGCGTCCCGTGCGGTGCGGCCGACGCCGATCAGGGTGGCGGAGGCGGGCCCGGTCCAGTCGCCGTAGCCGAGCAGGTGCAGGCGAGGTTCGCCGGTGGCCCGGGTACCGGTGGTCGGGATGTGCCCGCGCGTGCCCCGCAGTCCGAGGGGTGCGAGGTGGGACAGGGCGGGGCGGAAGCCGGTGCACCAGATGATCGCGTCGGCTTCGGCGCGGGTTCGGTCGGCCCATGCGACGCCGGTCGGCGTCAGGTGGGTGAACATCGGCCGCGCGGTGAGGAGTCCGGCGTCGCGTGCCGCGCGTACGGGCGGGACGGCGACGATGTCGCCGAGCGAGGCGACGCCGCCGGTGTCGGTGCGGCCTTCATCCAGGGCGCGGCGGCGGGCGGTGGCGACGTCGAAGAGGACGCGTCCGTCGATGTCGTCGGCCAGGAACCGCGGCTCGCGCTGGGTCACCCACGTCAACTCCACCCCCGCAAGGGCGAGATCGGCGGCGATCTGCGCACCGGAGTTGCCCCCGCCGACCACGATCACCCGCTGACCGGCGAAGCCTCGCGGACTGCGGTAGGCGACGGTGTGCAGTTGGCGGCCCCGGAAGTCCGCGCTGCCGGGGACGGCGGGCAGGAAGGGGCGCGACCAGCTTCCCGTGGCGCTGACGACCGTCCGTGCGTGCCAGGTGCCGGTGTCGGTCTCGACGCGCAGGAACCGGCCGTCACGGTGGACGCCCTGGACCTGCACACCGCGCTGCACCGGGAGTTCGTACCGCTTCTCGTAGTCGGCGAGGTAGTCGACGACATGCTGCGCGTCGGGGTAGGTCTCACCGGGCTGCGGCGGCATGAGGCGGCCTGGCAGCGAGGAGTAGGCGGCCGGGGAGAACAGGTGCAGGGAGTCCCAGGTGTGCTGCCAGGCGCCGCCCGGCGAGGACTGCGCGTCGAGGACGACGAAGTCCACGCCGAGGCGGCGCAGGTGGTAGCCGGCGGCGAGCCCTGACTGGCCACCGCCGACGACCACCACATCGGCGTGCTGCGTCACCGCACCGCTGCCGCGAATTTCTTGCGCCAGGCCAGCGACACGTACACCAGCGCGACCAGGACGGGGACCTCGATCAGCGGGCCGACGACACCGGACAGGGCCTGGCCGGATGTGACGCCGAAGGTGGCGATGGCGACCGCGATGGCGAGCTCGAAGTTGTTGCCCGCGGCCGTGAAGGCCAGGGTCGCGGTGCGGTCGTAGGCGAGGCCGATCACCTTGCCGAGGGCGAAGGTGCCGAACCACATCACCGCGAAGTACACCAGCAGCGGCAGGGCGATCCTGGCCACGTCGAGGGGCTGGGAGGTGATGGTCTTCCCCTGGAGCGCGAAGAGGATGACGATCGTGAAGAGCAGTCCGTACAGCGCCCACGGGCCGATCCTGGGCAGGAAGGTGTTCTCGTAGAACTCGCGGCCGAGCTTCTTCTCGCCGATACGACGGGTCAGGAACCCGGCGAGGAGCGGGATGCCGAGGAAGATGACGACGTTCAGCGCGATCTTCCACATGGAGATGTCCAGCGATCCGCCGTCGCCGAGGCCGAGCCAGCCGGGCAGAAGATCGAGGTAGAACCAGCCCAGCAGTCCGAACGCGAGGACCTGGAAGACGGAGTTCAGCGCGACGAGAACGGCGGCGGCCTCCCGGTCTCCGCAGGCCAGGTCGTTCCAGATGATGACCATGGCGATGCAGCGCGCGAGGCCGACGATGATCAGGCCGGTGCGGTATTCGGGCAGGTCCGGCAGGAAGATCCATGCGAGGGCGAACATCACCGCGGGGCCGAGGACCCAGTTGATGACCAGCGAGGAGATCATCAGCTTGCGGTCGCCGGTGACGGCGTCGAGCTTGTCGTAGCGGACCTTGGCCAGGACCGGGTACATCATGATCAGCAAGCCGACGGCGATCGGGAGCGAGATGCCGCCGATCTCGACCTTCGCCAGGGCGTCATCGAGGCCGGGGATCAACCGGCCGAGCCCGAGGCCGAGGCCCATGGCGATCAGGATCCAGACGGCGAGGAAGCGGTCGAGCGTCGACAGCTTCGCGACGACCGACTGATCCTCAGTGGTCGCGGGTGCTTCGGTGCGGGTCACGGACAGGCCCTCTTGTTGTCGGCAGCGGTACGGGCGGACTCGGCCAGCTCGGCGAACTGACCGGCGAGCGCGGCGATGACGTCCGGACGCAGCTTGTAGTAGGTGAAGCGACCGCACGGCTCGGTCTCCACCACTCCGGCCTCACGCAGCACCCTCAGGTGGTTGGAGAGGTTGGTCTGCCTGGCACCGGTCTCCTCCACCAGGTGCGTGGTGCACAGGGTCTCGCGGGAGAGCAGGGTCACGATCTGGAGCCTGAGCGGGTCGGCGAGAACCCGGATCAGTTCAGTGTCGACTGACGTCATCATGGACTGATACTGTCACATCAGTGGTGGCTGACACCACCAGGTGCTGACATCACGTGCACCTGATTTCCTCGTGAGACAAGAGAGATCTCTGATGTCCGAGAAGCCCTCCGTGCTGTTCGTCTGTGTCCACAACGCAGGCCGCTCGCAGATGGCCGCCGCGTGGCTGACTCACCTGGCCGGAGACCGCGTCGAGGTCCGCTCGGCCGGCTCCGCGCCCGCCGACGCCGTGAACCCCGCCGCTGTCGAGGCCATGCGCGAGGTCGGCATCGACATCTCCGCCGAGACGCCGAAGATCCTCACCGTCGACGCGGTCAAGGAGTCGGACGTCTGCATCACGATGGGCTGCGGCGACACCTGCCCCGTCTTCCCCGGCAAGCGTTACCTCGACTGGCAGCTGGAGGACCCGGCCGGCCAGGGCGTCGAGGCCGTCCGCCCCATCCGCGACGAGATCAAGAAGCTGGTCGAGGGCCTGATCGAGGAGATCGCGCCGGAGAAGACCGCGTGAGCGACACGGTGACGGGATCGGGAACGTCATCGTCATCGGCCACGCCCCGCGCCGAGCCGGAGAAGACGCCCGCGGCCGTAGGCGTCTGAGCGGCGGCGAGGTCGCAGCCCTCGTCCATCGCGGGGAGCCCGTACAGGCGGCGCACGGAAGGCTTGTCGAGCGTCTCCGCGCCCGCTGACGGAAGTCGCGGAGACGGTGACCTCCGCGACGACGTATCGCCCGTCGAGCTCGCGAGCCACTGCCGCCACGCCCTCACAGCGGTCGGGTCGCTGCCGTCGAAGGCAGCGGCCCACGCCTGCGCACCGTGCGCCCGGGCGCGGGGCCGCGCGGGCGCCGCAGCGGCTGCACTCGGGACTCGACCGAGACGTCCGCAGCGTGCCCTCGCCCGGACCGGGGCCGGGCGAGGACTGCCGGATTCCTCGTTCAGGTGGTGAGGTTGCGCATCCACAGGACGCACGTCGCGCCCAGAAGAAGCTGACGTTCTGGGCGAGGGTGAGCCGGCTGACTCCGATGCGCTCCAGGGCGGTGCGGGCGCGGGCGCGGCCTGGCGAGCCTGCCGGCGACTGGCGCGCCGGACGCTGCGCGGCCTGTGCATCCGCACGCACAAGGCGTACCTCGCGCACCCGCAGGTCGCCGTGCCGAGCACGGTCCGCATCACCTCTGCGGCCGGCCGAGCACTCCCCTCGACGCGGATCCGGAGAGTGATCAACACCTGGGTGACGCCCATTGTTCGTCTCCACGTCACCAAAGAAGCATCGGCGTCGGACAGCATCGGTGTCTCCGGCTCAGGAAGGGAACGCGGGTGCGGCAGCGACGGATCAACGGGCTTCGTCAACTCGGCGCGGCAGTCGCGGCCTTGGCCGGCATCGCGTCGTTGTCCGCGTGCGGTGCAGGCGCCGCCGGTGACACCGACCGGGCCGCCGACAAGGCACCGAGCACCATCGCCTGCGCCCGAAAGGGACAGCTGGCGGCGTCGGGCTCCACTGCGCAGCAGAACGCGATGCAGCACTGGATGCGCGAGTACCAGCAGGCGTGCCCCGGTGTGCAGATCCGCTACGTGGCCATCGGCTCGGGCGGGGGCATCGCCCAGTTCCTGCGCGGGGCCACGGTGCTCGCCGGCACGGACAGCGCGCTGAAGCCCGACGAGGTCGAGGCCTCGCGCCGGTCCTGCCCGGGCAGCCGGGCCATCGACCTGCCCATGGTCGGCGGGCCCATAGCCATCGGCTACAACCTCGACGGTGTCGACGACCTGGTCCTCGACGCGCCGACGCTCGCCAAGATCTTCGACTCGGAGATCACCACCTGGGACGCCCCCGCGATCCGCCGCCTGAACCCCGGGGCCGAACTGCCCTCGACCCCGATCAGCGCCGTGCACCGTTCCGACGGATCGGGAACGACGCAGAACTTCAACGCCTATCTCGGCGCGGCGGCGCCCGCGCAGTGGCCTTACGAGGCGGAGAAGGCGTGGCAGGCGAAGGGGGGTCACTCGGCGGCGGGCTCCGACGGGGTGGCTTCGCACGTGTACGGCACGGACGGCGCGATCGGGTACTTCGAGCTGTCCTCCGCGGCGGCGGAGAAGATCCCCACGGTCCGGCTGGACACCGGTGCGCCGGAGCCCGTCGGCGTCTCGGCGAAGGCGGCGTCGGCCGGTATCGCCGCCGCGGCGGTGGGTGGCGGAGGCGTCAAGGACCTGACGTTGGAGTTCGACTACGCGACCAGGGCCCCGGGGGCGTACCCGATCGTCCAGGTCACCTACGAGGTCGTGTGCGACAAGGGCACGCCGGCCGAGGCGCTCCCCGCCCTGAAGTCCTTCCTCACGTACACCGCGAGCGAGGAGGGGCAGAACCACCTGGCGGGGATCCACTACGCCCCGCTGCCGGACGGGCTGGCCGCGCGGGTACGGGACGTCGTGGCGAGCCTGTCCTGAGCGACGTGCCGCAACGGCCACACGCGGCGGTGCACTCGTCGCAGGGGTTCACCCGTCGCCGGGGTTCATTCGTCGCCGGGGTTCATTCGTCGTAAGGGTTCATTCGTCGTAGGGGTCCTCGTCGTCCGCGTCCGGGTCCGCAAACGCCTCCGCCACAGCCTCCGCCTGGTCCTTGGCTCGCTTGCCGACGACGGCGGCCGCCGCGAGCGCGCTGGCGAGGAAAGCGGCGGCGACCGTCCACGGCCGGTCGAAGCGGTGGCCCGTGACATGGTCGAGGGAATAGCGGCCGGGGCCCGCGACACCGATGCTCGCCGCGGTGAATCCGAGGAACGCCGGGTACTCGAAACCGCCCGACTGCGCGAAGAAGCCCGCCGGCGCGTGCACGGAGACGGCTCCGGCCATGTTCCCCGCCGCGGCGGCGCCGGCGGCCGGGGTGGCGAGACCCAGGGCCAGCAGCACGCCTCCGCCCGTCTCGGCGAGACCCGCGGCCAGTGCGCTCCCCTTGGGCGGGTGGAAGCCCATCGCCTCCATTCCCTTGGTGGTGCCCTCCAGGCCGCCTCCCCCGAACCAGCCGAAGAGCTTCTGCGCGCCGTGGGCGGCGAGTACGGCTCCGGTGCCGACGCGCAGGACGAAGAGTCCGACGTCACGGCGGTTGAACGAGGTCATGGCTGCTCCCGGTGCGGATGACATGGGGACCGACATGGGCGACTGACATGGGCGACGTCATCCACTCTGGGCCCGCCGAGGTCCCGGGTCGCTGCGTTGCTGAACCGAACGGGTGACAGCACGGTCCGCGGCCGGTGCCGGGCCGCACGCCCACGGCGGAGCCTGGCTGCGCTCAACACCGGGCTGCCGCGGGCTCGTTCACCTCTTCGGGCACAGCTCCCGTTCGGCGCGTCAGCCGGCCGCGACCGCCTGGGCGGGACGGCGCAGCGCGAGGTACCGCATCGCGTACGACCTCCACGGGCGCCAGCGGTCCGGGTCGGCACCGGGCGGGACTGCCGGGGTGTCCGGCAGCAGGACGTCCGGATCGCCCAGGGCATGGGTGCGGATGCGGGCCGCCGCCGTGGCGTCGATGCCGGGGAGGGCGAGCAGGCGGCGCTCGGTCTCCTCGCGGTCCGCGCCCGGGTCGAGCACGAGGTCGCCGGAGGCGAGGGCGCCGGCCAGGGCGCGCAAGGCGGGCGGTCCCGCCTCGGTGAGCCTCTCGGCGCGGGGGAAGAGATGGGTCAGTCCTCCGCTGGGGACGCACAGCCGCTCGCCGTACGCCACCACCAGACCCGCGGCGGAACCAGCGGCGACAGTACGGAGCGCGGCCTCGTGCGGGTCCGGTGTGCCGGGGACGCGCAGCCCGGGCCGGGCCGCGACCAGCGGGGCGAGGACCGGGTCGGCACCGAGGCGTTCGCCGACCGCGCACGGATCGGCGTCCAGGTCGAACAGGCGGCGCACGCGCTGCGCCGCGGTGGTCAGGTCGCGCAGGTCGGCGAGGTGCAGGCGGCACTCCAACCAGCCTCCCCGACCCGGCCGTTCGGACACCTCCGCGACGGAGGGACCGCCGGGCAGGCGCAGGGTGCGCCGGTAGGTGCGGGAGCCGTTCGTGCCGACGACCTCCTCGACACCGGGGATCGCCCGGGCGGCCAGGTGGTCGAACAGGTCCTCGGCGGCGTACGGGCCCCGGTGAGCGAGCCGCAGCGGGACGCCCGCGCCGCTGCCCGGCGCGAGGGTCCGGCCGGGGCGTCGGGAGCGCAGTTCGCTCGGGGTCGCGGCGTAGATCTCGCGGATGGTGTCGTTGAACTGCCGCACGCTCGCGAACCCGGCCGCGAACGCGATCTCCGCGGCCTGCAGCGTGGTCGTCTGGAGCAGGACGCGCGCGGTGTGGCCGCGCTGGGCGCGGGCCAGAGCGATGGGGCCTGCGCCCAGTTCGGCGTTGAGCTGGCGCTGGACCTGGCGGGCGCTGTAGCCGAGCCGGGCGGCGAGTCCGGCGACGCCCTCGCGGTCCACGACGCCGTCGCCGATGAGCCGCATGGCGCGGCCGACGACGTCCGCGCGGACGTTCCACTCGGCGGAGCCGGGCACGGCGTCGGGGCGACAGCGGCGGCAGGCCCGGTATCCGGCGCGCTGGGCGGCGGCGGCGGTCCGGAAGAAGGAGACGTTACGGCGTTTGGGCGTGACCGCGGGACAGCTGGGGCGGCAGTAGATGCCGGTCGTCGAGACGGCGAAGAAGAAGACACCGTCGAAGCGGGCGTCACGGCTGCTCACCGCCTGGTACCTGCTGTCCTCCATCCGGATGTCATAGGTCCGCTCCGCGGGATGCCCGGTGCGGCTGCCGTCGAGGGTCATACGGCCAGTATCAGTGGCTCCCCGGCCTACGGCTGGCGGAAATCGGACATGGCGCTGACCCTCACCGCGCCGCCGTCGCGGTCGGCCTCGGTGAGCCAGCCCGCCCGCAGCCCGATCGCGCGGCCGGGCACGGCGGTGCCGGGCAGCGGCTGCCGGTCCAGCAGCCGCCCGTCCTGTTCGACGACGAGGACCGCGCGGGGCAGCCGTTCGGCGGTGCGCACCAGGAAGCGGTCGTGAGGGGGCGGCCGGCCGTCGGCGGTGACGAGGTTCGGGGTGATCCACAGCAGCGGTGCCTCGCACAGGACGGGCGGGCCGGCATCGGGCCAGGGTGTGTCACCGCTGAGGAACCGCAGCACGGCCGTGGCTGCGTGCCGTCCCTCGGCGGCGGCCGTGGCGGCGGGCTCGACGCCGCGCAGCAGGTTGCCGGCGGCGAAGACGCCGGGCCGCTCGGTGCGCAGGGCGGTGTCTACGGCCGGGCCCCGGGTGGCGGGGGCGAGCGGCACGCCGCCGCGCCTGGCCAGTTCGTGATCGGGGATCCAGTCGCCCGTCAGGACCACCGTGTCGCAGGCGACGAGCCGCAGGGCGCCGTCCGGGCCGAGGAGCCGTACGCCGGTGAGCCGGGCGTGGCCGGTCAGCTCGGCCACCGTGGTGCCGGTGACGACCGGGACGCGATGGCGCGGCGACTGCAACGGGCCGTGCGCCCGGTCGGTGACCAGCGCGACGACGTGGGTGCCGGACATCCGCAGGGTGCGGACGGCGGTCAGTGCGACGGGGTCGGAGCCGACGACGACGGCGCGGTTGCCGACGCGGCGCCGGTAGCGGTGCACGGACTGCTGGAGTTCACCGGTGGTGAGTACGCCGTCTGGCCGGGTGCCGGGGATCAGGCGGGCGCTGCGGGGACGTTCGCGGGCCCCGGTGGCGAGGACGACGGCCCGCGCGGTGACGCGTTCCAGGCCGGTGGGCGTCGTGAGGTCGAGTGTGCGCGGACCTGCCCAGTCCGTGACGGTGGCGGAGGTGCGCAGGACGGCCCCGGCCGCTGTCGCGGCGTCGGCGAGACCACAGGCGTAGGAGGCTCCTCCGACCGGCCGGTGGCGCGGGCCGAAGCCCCGGTGGGGGCAGTGGCGGGGGGCGCCTCCGGGATGTTCCTCGCGTTCGACGGCCTCGACGCGGCCCGCGCCGTGGGCGGCGAGCCGCGCGGCCGCGGCGAGTCCGGCTGGGCCCGCGCCGACGACCAGGACGTCGACGGTCCGTTCACGGCGGCTCATCGGGCGGCTCCGCCCGTGGCGTCGGGGGTGCGGTGGGCGTCGAACAGGGCGCGGACGGCGGCCCCGCAGGAGAAGCCCTGGCAGCGGCCGCCGCGGGCGCGGGTGCGGCGCCGCAGTCCGTCGAGTGATGCCGGGGGGACGGTGGCGGCGAGGGCGTCGCGGATCTCGCCACGGGTGACGCGCTCGCAGTGGCACACGACCGTGCCGTACTCGGGGTCGGCGGCGATCAGGTCCGCGCGCTGGTACGGGCGCAGGGACGCCTCCCCGATGTTGGGCATGCGCACGGGGTCCAGGGGCCGCACGGGCCCGAGGTCGAGTCCGGCGTCGCGGAGCAGTCCGACGACGTGTGCGGCGATGGCCATGGAGGCCGTCAGGCCGGTGGAGCGGATGCCGCCGACGGTGACGTACCGCTGCCCGGGGCGTGAGTGGATGCGGTAGTCCTCGTGCTCGGTGGCGGCGCGCAGTCCGGCGTAGACCGCGGTGACCTCCTCGTCGACGAGGTCCGGCAGGATGCGCCGGCCCTTCGCGCGCAGCAGGTCGAGGCCCTGCGCCGTGGAGCCCGTCGCCCGCTTGTCGTCGAGGTCCTCGGCGGTGGGGCCGAGCAGGACGTTGCCGTACACGGTCGGTGCGACGAGGACGCCCTTGCCGAGTGCCGTGGGCACGGGCAGCAGGATGTGGCGGACGAGGGGGCGGGCGAGTTTGTCGTAGACGATCAGCTGGCCGCGGCGCGGGGTGACGGTGAAGTCGTCGTGGCCGAGCCGCCGGTCCAGCTCGTCGGCGTGCAGCCCGGCCGCGTTGACGAGGTAGCGGGTGCGTAACGGGCCGCGTTCGGTGGACAGTTCGTGACACGAGCCGTCGGTGACGGACCGGACCCGGCAGTTGAGGTGGAGCCCGACTCCCGCGTGTACGGCCTGGGTCGCGTAGGCGAGTGTCGTGGTCCAGGGACAGATGATCGACTCGCCGGGGACCTCCAGGGCGCCGAGGGCGCCGGGGCCGAGCCGCGGTTCACTGCGGTACGTCGCGGCGGCGTCCAGCAGGCGGGTGTCGTGGCAGCCGTTGCGTACGGCCTTCTCGGCGAGCCGGGGCAGGGCGGCGAGCTGCTCCTCGTCCCAGGCGACCAGGAGCGCGCCGACGGGCTCGACAGGGATGCCGCTCTCGGCGGCGTAGGCGGACAGGCGGTGCTGTCCCTCGCGTACGAGCCGGGCCTCGAGGGAACCGGGGACGGCGTCGAAACCGGTATGGAGAATCGCGGTGTTGGCCTTGGAGGTGCCGTTGCCGACGTCGTCGCTCGCGTCCACCAGTGCGGTACGCAGCGCGTACCGGGCCAGTTCACGGGCGATGGCCGTGCCGACGACCCCGGCGCCCACGACGACCACGTCATGGACGTCGCCGGGCAGTGCGCCGCGGGTGGTGACCGTCATGCGGCGGGTGCCGTCGCGGGCGAGCGCGCGAGCAGGGCGTCCACCTCGGCGCGGAAGCCCGCGAGCCGTTCGGCGGCCTCGGCGGCGCCGATCCGCGGCTCGTACACGGCGGACGGCGCCCACTCCGGAACGGCCTGCCGCAGTGTCAGTCCCGGATCCGTGCCGAGCCGGGCCACAGCGGCGACGCCGAGCGCGGTCGCGTCGGGCAACGCCGACACCTCGACGGGACGTTGCAGCAGGTCGGCCTGGGTCTGCATCAGCAGCGCGGAGCGGGTGAGCCCGCCGTCCACCCGCAGCGAGGTGACAGGGCTGCCGAGGTCGGCGGCCACCGCGTCCGTGAGCCCGGCCACCTGGGCGGCGATGCCCTCGCACAGTGCGCGCACGAGGTGCCCGGGGCCGGTGTCGAGGCCGAGTCCGGTGACCGAGCCGCGCAGATCGCCGCGCCACCACGGCGCGGCCAGTCCGGCGAGTGCGGGCACGAAGGTGACGCCGCCGCTGTCGGGGACGGCGGAGCCGACCGGGTCGAGGTCGGCCGCGCCGGAGATGACACCCAGGTCGGTGAGCCAGCGCACGGCGGACGCCGCCGTGTACACCTGGCCGTCGAGGCAGTAGCTGGTGCTGCCGCCGAGCCGCCAGGCGACACAGCTGACGAGGCCGGTCGTGGCGCGCCGGGGCGTCGGTCCCGTCTGCGCCAGCAGGAACGCGCCGGTGCCGAAGGTGCACTTGGCGGTGCCCGGTTCGGTGACGCTCTGGGCGAGGAGGGCGGCCTGCTGGTCGACGAGCAGGCCGGTGAGTGCCACACCCGGGCCGAACGCGGTGGTGACCCCGACCGGGCCGTCGGCGTCGACGACCTCGGGGAGCCGTTCGCCGGTGAGGCCGAAGATGTCGAGGGCGCGCGGCGACCAGTCGGTGCTGTCGAGGTCGAGGAGCTGGGTGCGGCCCGCGGTGGCGGCGTCGGTGACGAACGCTCCGGTGAGCCGGTGCACCAGCCATGAGTCGCTGGTGGTGACGACACCGTCGCGGGTGAGCTCGCGGCGGATCCACGCCATTTTCGCAGCGGCGAAGTAGGGGTCGAGAGGCAGTCCGGTCAGCTGTCTCAACTCATCGGCGTGGGGTGCCAGTTCGGTGCAGAACGGGGCGGCTCGCCGGTCCTGCCAGACGATCGCCTCGGTGAGCGGTTCGCCGTCGGCGGGATCCCACGCGAGGACGGTCTCGCCCTGGTTGGCGAGGCCGACGGCCATGACCGGTTCACCGGCCCGGGCGAGTGCCTGGCGTCCGGCGTCGACGACGGAGGAGAGCAGTTCGCGGGGGTCCACCTCGACGCGGCCGCCGGGGCCGTACCGGGGCGCGACCGGCGCGAAGCCGCTGCCGATGACGCCCCGCTCCGGGCAGACGACCAGCGCCTTCGTCCCGGACGTGCCTTGATCGACGGCGAGCACAGCGCCTGTCACGGTCACCCCGTTCTTCGCTCGAAGAAACCTTGATCGCTGCGCAAGAGCGTGGTGCAGGCCGCCGTCCCCGTCAAGGCCCGGCCGGTCCTGCACCCTGATACCTCATCAACTCCTTGCTCCGTACGCGGGGTTGAGTAAGATCGGCGCGTCGCGGAAAGCGTAAGGGGACCGGCGCGTTCCCCGCCGATGTGACACCGCCCGACGGCGTCCGGGCCGACCACCGGACGTCTGCCCCTGCACGACGGACGGCCGGTGTGTTGCCGGCGTCCGGTTCCCTGCCCGACGGCGGCCGGCTGCTCCCGGACGCCGCACCGTCCGGTGGACGCCGATGCCCGCCGGTGTGCCCGATGCCCACCGGCGGGACAGGCACGCCTCACCTCCCATCTCCCCAAGAGGCCCCATGACCTTCCGTTCCCCGACCGAGCCCTGCCACGGAAAGACGGCCCCCAGGACGTCTCGGTCGTGCTGAGCACCCCCCGCACCTTCCGGCGCGGGAGGGCGGGCTGATGGCTCAGGACGAGTTACGGCCCGTGTACCACCCGGCCGGACACGACAGCGAGCTCCGCGCCGCGCTCGAGGACCTGCGCACCGGCCGATGGCTGGCGATGCGGAACCTGCTGGCGGACACCACGGACTGGGCGGTGTGGACGCAGCGGACCCAGGTGCTGGCCGCGGTCGCCGCCGGATCCGACACTGTGCAGGTCTGGCGCGCGGAGGAGCCGGCGAATCCCGCGGCAGCCGTGATGCACTGCCGCGTGGTGGTGGAGCGTGCTCTGCGGGCGCATCGCGAGGGACATCACCGCACCGACGAGTTGTGGCACGAGGGCTGGGACGCGTGCCGTACGGCGGCGCACGCCGCGCCCGAGGACCCGGTGCCCTGGGTGTGCCTCCTGGCCCTGGCCCGTCTGGACGAGGTGCAGCGGCTCGAAGAGCACCGCGTGGCGCCGCCGGGCCCGATGCTGTTCCCCGGGCCGTGGGGCCTGCTGGCCCAGGCGCACAAGCGCGATCCGCACAATCGCGAGGCGTACCACCGGATGCTGCAGTTCGTGTACGGCTGCCGGGCCGGCGGGCACGTGTCCGAGGCGGTCAACTTCGTCCAGTGGGCGGCG
Organism: Streptomyces sp. ISL-10; assembly: GCF_018614575.1. Lineage (GTDB taxonomy): Bacteria > Actinomycetota > Actinomycetes > Streptomycetales > Streptomycetaceae > Streptomyces. Next base: position 49,028 of record NZ_JAGGOJ010000047.1, on the reverse strand, counting down.
TCCTCGGCTCCGGCCGGGTCCGCGGTGACGGTTCTCCCGCTGTACGTGCGGGTGGAGCGCTACCGCCGTGAGCACGGCCAGGAGAAGGCGCTCGACCTGCACTGGGTGACCGACGACGCGGTGCGCGACGCGCGGCTGGCGCTCGGCTGGTTCGCTGCCGCGGATCCGGATCACCGTTCGCTGCTGGATCTCGGTCACCTGGCACACGCGCTGTGGGGTGCGCAGCAGTTCGCGGACGCCGGACCGGTGTTCGAAGCGCTCGGCCCGTACTACACGCCGCTGCCTTGGGCGTACCGAACCGACGATCCCCAGGACACGTCGCTGGCGAAGGAGGTGTTCCTGCGCGCCCGGTCCCGCTGCCTGGCCGCGGCCCGTGAGGCACGCTCCGGTCCGTGAGCCGCGCCCGCGAGAGGCACTTCGGCCGATGCGGCGGGCTCCGGCCCCGTGAGCCCGGCCCGATGGCGGGCGGCACCGGTACGGCCCGCCCGCCGCCGCTCCCCCGCCAGGGCCGGGCCCGAGGCCCACCCCGTTCCCGTCCCCACCGTGCACCGCCTTTCCCCGGAGGTATCCGCGATGTCCACGTCCCCGCCGTCCCCGCCGTCCCCGCAGAAGCGGTCCGGCTCCGACCAGGTCCCGCCCAGGGACGAGGAGGAGCGGCTGAGGGAACTCGGCTACCAGCCGGTCCTCGCCCGCCGCATGGGCGGTTTCGGCAACTTCGCGATCAGCTTCTCGGTGATCTCCATCCTGTCGGGCTGTATGACGCTCTACGGGTTCGGCCTGGGCACCGGCGGCCCCGCCGTGATGCTGTGGGGCTGGGCGGGCGTCGGTCTCTTCGTGTTGTGCGTCGGCATGGCGCTGGCCGAGGTGACGAGCGCGTACCCGACATCGGGCGCGCTGTACTACATGGCCGACCGGCTCGGCGGCCGCAAGTGGGGCTGGTACACGGGCTGGCTGAACCTGCTGGGTCTGCTGGGCGCCATCGCCGGCATCGACTACGGCTGCGCCCTGTTCACGGGCGCCTTCCTCAATCTGCAGTGGGGTTTCGAGCCGACGCCCGGCTCAACGATGCTCATCTTCCTGTGCATCCTGCTGCTGCACGCCGTGCTGAACCTGTTCGGTGTGCGGCTGGTGAGTCTGCTCAACTCCGTCAGTGTGTGGTGGCATCTGGCCGGTGTGGCCCTGATCGTCGGCGCGCTGGCGATCGTCCCGTCCGACCACCAGTCGCCCGGGTTCGTCTTCGGCGAGTTCGTGAACGACACGGGCTGGGACAACCCCGTCTACGTGGCCGCGATCGGTCTGCTGCTGGCCCAGTACACGTTCTCCGGCTACGACGCCTCCGCCCATCTGTCGGAGGAGACGTCGAACGCCTCGGTCAGCGCGGCCAAGGGCATCGTCCGCTCCATCTGGGTGTCGTGGATCGCCGGTTTCGCGCTGCTGGCGGGGCTGACCTTCGCCATCCAGGACTATGCGGGCACCCAGGAGACCGCGACCGGTGTGCCCCCGGCACAGATCCTGATCGACGCTCTCGGTGCCGGCGCCGCGTCCGCGCTGCTGCTGGTGGTGATCGTCGCGCAGCTGTTCTGCGGCAACGCGGAGGTGGCGGCGGCGAGCCGCATGGTGTTCGCGTTCAGCCGGGACAACGCGCTGCCGGGCTCGGCACTGTGGCGCAGGGTCAGCAGCCGTACGCAGACTCCGGTGCCCGCGGTGTGGCTGTCGGTGGGCTTCGCCGCCGTGCTGGCGTTGCCGTCACTGTACTCGGCGACCGCGTACGGCGCGGTCACGGCGATCAACGTCATCGGCATCACCCCGGCGTACGCGATACCGGTCTATCTGCGGCTGCGGGCGGGCGACCGCTTCCGACCGGGACCGTGGAGTCTGGGCCGCTGGAGCAAGCCCATCGGCTGGGTGGCCGTGGTGTGGGTGGCGTGCGTGACGGTCCTGTTCTGTCTGCCGCAGTCGAACCCGGTGACGATCGACTCGATGAACTACGCCTCGATCGCTCTGGTGGCCGTGCTGGTGCTGGCCACGGTGTGGTGGTTCGTCGCCCGGCGCACGTACAGCACACCGGCCGCGTACGGCAACGCCCGTGAGCAGGCGGAGCTCGCGGAGAACATCGTCTGACCGGTCACCGCACCAGTGGAGGGGCCCGTCCGCGGTGGACGAGCCCCTCGCCCTGTTGCCGTCGCGGCTCACCCGCCGACCGCTGTGCGCCGGAATGACTTACAGGGCAAGGGCGTTGGGCCGATAGGCGCGCTCCGTCGCCGGAGCCGATGCCTGCCGAGCCCTGCCTACCGAAGGAGTGAGTGTGCCGTGGCCCTCTCCCGTCACGAGCGTGAACAGTTCCTCGCCGAGCCCCATATCGCCGCACTCGCGGTCGATGCGGGCGACGACGGCGGCCGGGCGCCGCTCACGGTGCCCATCTGGTACCAGTACGCGCCGGGCGGCGACATCTGGATCATGACCGGCCGCGAGTCCCGCAAGGGGCAGCTGATCGCAAAGGCGGGGCGGTTCAGTCTCATGGTCGACCGTGTGGAGCCGACGATCCGGTACGTCTCGGTCGAAGGCCCCGTCATCGACACCGTGCCGGCTACGCGGGAGCAGTTGGTGGAGATCTCCGCGCGCTACCTTCCGGCCGACAAGGTCGATGCCTACGTCGACTTCGCCTGGAAGAACCACGGCGACCAGACGGTCATCCATATGCGGCCGCAGCGCTGGGTGAGCTCGGACCTCGGCGAAGTCTGAGCCGTCTCCCCACCGGCCACGTCACCGGACTCTGGGCGGTTCTCCCCACCCGTCACGTCACCGGACTCCGAGCGGGTCTCCCACCCGTCACGTCACCGAGGGCTGGAACCGGCCGGACCGACGTCGTCCCCCGGTCGACGCCCCGTAAGTCCCCACCCTGACGGCGCGTCCCCCTCCCCCACCCTCGGGGTGCGCGAGGGGGACAAGGGTTTTCCCCGTATCGCGTTCACCTCAGGTTTTCCTACTGTCTGCCGCACCGGCAGATCCCGCCCCCTGACTCGCGAGCCCCTCGCTCTCCTGTCAGGTGCATGCAGATCGGGCCTGTCGGTGCGGCCCCGACCCGGGGCCGTCGTGCCGGCGGCGGCGCGCGGGCTACCCGGCCCGGGGAACCGCGGAATGCACCCCCACACCGCACCGCGGTTCCCGCGCCGCCCGTCCGCGCCGAAGAGACCGTCATTCGAGAGGAACACCTTGAACGGTTCCAGGCGGAGACTCATAGCCGTCGCGGCAGCGAGCGCCACGCTCGCCGGCGTTGCCGCGACGACTTCCGTGGCGTTTGCCGCAACGCCCGCGAATCCCGCGCCGAAGCCCGCCCCGGCGTCGCAGACCATGTCCAGCCCGCCGGCCGCGCCGGTGGAGAAGGTCATCGTCACCTACAAGTCCAAAGCCGCCGAGGCCACTTCCAACACCGCGGCCCGTTCCGACGCCGCGGCCAAGGGCTCCGAGACCGGCGAGAGCCTGTCCTTCGAACGCCGGCTCGCCGGCGGTTCGGCCCTGGTCGACCTCGGTGGCGAGGCGTCCAGGAAGACGGTGGCCGAGGTCATGGACGCCTTCCGCGCCGACCCGTCGGTCGCCTCCGTGGAGCCCGACATCCGCGCCTACGCGATGGCCGTCACCCCCGACGACACCGAGTACGCCAAGCAGTGGGACCTCTTCGAGGCCACCGGCGGCATGAACGTGCCCGGCGCCTGGGACAAGACCACCGGCAGCGGCGTGACCGTCGCCGTCATCGACACCGGCTACGCGGCCCACACGGACCTGGCCTCCAACGTCGTCTCCGGCTACGACTTCATCTCCAGCTCCGCCGACGCACGCGACGGCAACGGCCGCGACAACAACGCCAAGGACGAGGGCGACTGGAACGCCACCGACGGCGAGTGCGGCAGCGGGTCCAGGGCGAGCAACTCCTCCTGGCACGGCACGCATGTCGCGGGCACCATCGCGGCGACGACCAGCAACGGCAAGGGCGTGGCGGGCATCGCGTACGGCGCGAAGATCCAGCCCGTCCGTGTGCTCGGCAAGTGCGGCGGTTCCTCCTCCGACATCGCCGACGCCATCACCTGGGCCTCCGGCGGCTCCGTGCCGGGCATCCCGGCCAACGCAACCCCGGCGAAGGTGATCAACCTGAGCCTCGGCGGCGCGAGCAGCAGCTGCCCGAGCGTGTACCAGAACGCCATCAACGGCGCCGTCTCCCGCGGCACCACCGTGGTCGTGGCGGCGGGCAACAGCAACACCAACGCCTCCGGCTTCACGCCCGCCAACTGCGCCAACATCATCAACGTGGCGTCCACCAGCCGCGAGGGCAACCGTTCCTTCTACTCGAACTACGGCAGCATCGTCGACGTCTCCGCTCCCGGCGGCGAGACCCGTCGCGCGACGGACACCCCCGGCACGGTGACCACCCCGGAGAACGGCATCCTCTCGACGCTCAACTCGGGCACCACCGTCCAGTCCACCGAGAACTACAAGCCCTACCAGGGCACCTCGATGGCCGCCCCGCACATCGCCGGCCTCGCCGCGCTCCTGGAGTCGGCCAAGCCCACGCTGACACCGGGCGACATCGAGTCCGCCATCAAGGCGAACGCCCGGCCGCTGCCCGGCACCTGCACGGGCGGCTGCGGCTCCGGTATCGCGGACGCGACCAAGACGGTCAACGCCGTCTCGGGCACCGCCCCCGGCGGCGCGACCTACAGCAACGCCAACAACGTGACGATTACGGACAACTCGACCGTCACGTCCTCGATCGCCGTGACCGACCGCACCGGCAACGCCCCCGCCGCCCTCAAGGTCGGCGTGGACATCAAGCACACCTGGCGCGGCGACCTGGTGATCGACCTGATCGCCCCGGACGGCACGGTGCGCAACCTGAAGACGTCCTCCGGCTCGGACAGCGCCGACAACGTCCTCGCGACGTACACCGTCGACGCCTCCAGCGAGGTCGCAGGCGGCACCTGGAAGCTCCAGGTCCGCGATGTGGCCTCGGGTGACACCGGCTACATCGACTCCTGGAGTCTCACCTTCTGATCCACCGGATCGCCTGCATCACTGCTGGTCAGGGCGCGTTCCCGGCACCTGCCGGGAGCGCGCCGCACCGCTTTCCAAGTCCAGACCTGTCCGTATGCCGGACAACGGACCTGGACTGAAGGGACAGGCTTCGTATCCTCTGCTCGAACGGGCAGGGGGCCCGCGCACGCCGGAAGGTGGTGGTGGGCTCATGACATCGGTCGCATACCGCGCCGAGCCCGTCGGCCGCGCGGAACTGCTCGCCCGCCTGGACCGTGTGCTGTGCACCGGCGGGCGTGCGCTGCTCACCGGTCCCCCCGGGGTCGGCAAGACGGAGGTCGCCCTGTCCGTCGCCGCACGCGCCGAGGCGCGGGGCGATAGCGTGCTGTGGCTGGCCGCGCTGCCCGCCGACCGCGACATCCCCGGGGCGACCGCCGCCGCGCTCATCGCCTCCGTGGCGGCAGCCGCCCCGCCCGCCCAGGGCGGGGACGGCGGCGAAGGACACGTCCTGGAGGGGCTCCCCGGCCCGCAGCGCGCCGCTGTCGCCATGCTGTGCCGTGAGGCGCCCATGCCGGAGTGCGGCTGGGACCCCGTCGCCCTGCGTCTGGCCCTCGCACGCATCCTGCGCACCCTGGCCGCGGGCGGGCCGGCCCTCCTCGTCCTCGATGGCGTCCAGTGCATCGACCCGGCCAGTGCCGATCTGCTGCGTTTCGCGCTCCATCTCGCGCCGCCCGAACTGCGGGCGATGGCCGTCGACACCCCGGCGGCGTACGGCACGGCCGGCGAGTTCCAGGACGGGCGTCCGGACCCGGTGACGGCGAAGCCGCTGTGGGAGCCGTCCGAGGCGGACGTGCTGAACGTGCCGCCGCTGCAGGCCGACGAGATCGCGGAGCTCCTCATCCACCACCGGCTGCCCTCGCGCATGGCGGGCCGTATCCACAAGGCCAGCGGCGGCAATCCGCGGCTCGCGCTGGCCGTCGGCCGATCGCTCGCGGACGCGCGCACGCCCGTGCACCACGCCGAGGCGCTGTCGCTGTCCGGACGCGCCCGGGACCTGGCGCGCGGGCTGCTGGGCGCCGTCTCCCCCGACGTGCGCGCCACGCTGCTGCTCGCGGCGCTCGCTCTGCGTCCGTCGGCGTCGCTGATCCGCCGGGCCGGACGGCCGACCGCCGAGGCGGACCTCGCGGCCGCGGAACGTGCGTCGCTGATCCGGCTCACAGAGGACGGCACGGTCGCGTTCTCGGCCGGCGTCCTGCCCTCGACCCTGGTCCACGACGCCTGCTGGGCCGAGCGCAGCTCGGGTCATGCGGCACTCGCCGAGGTCGTCGACGACCCGGTCGAGGCCGTACGGCACCGGGCGCTGGCCACCGACATCCCCGACGAGGGCCTGGCCGCCGAGGTGTCGGCCGCCGCGGAAACGGCCCGGCGGCGCGGCAACAGCACGCTCGCCGCCGAACTCGCCCTGCTCGCCGCCGAGTCCACTCCCGGTCTGCACGGCGCGTCGCAGCGCATCGCCCGGCTCGTGGACGCGGCGGAGGAGGCGGCGCGCGCGGCGCGCGCCGATCTGGCGATGCGCGCGGCGACGGACCTGCTGGCACGGGACGCGTCCCCGGCCGACCGGGTACGGGCCCGGCTTGCGGTGCTGGACACCGCCGGGCAGGGCCTCACGGGCCTCGACGAGATCTACGTCCATGCCATGGAGGATTCCGAGGGCGACACGGCGCTCCGGGCCGCGGTCCAGCTGCGGCTCGCGGTCAAGCACGTACTGGCCGACGGCGATCCGGTGCGCTCACGCGCGGCGGCCGTGGAATCGGCGGAGCTCGCCGCATCCGTGGGCGACCGCGCCACGGCGGCCAAGGCGCTGACCGTGCAGGCGCGCATGGACCGGGTGCTCGGGTCGCCGGACGCGGAGCGCGTGCTCGCCGAGGCGCGCGCACTCGAAAGGGTGGAGCGTCCGCTCGGCATCCGCAATGCCGCCCAGATCCTGACCATCCGTCACGCCATGTTCGACGACCGCCTCACCGAGGCCCGCGACCAGCTCGGTGCGCTGCTGCCGCTCGTCGAGCGTCGCGGTTCGGTGGAGGACATGATCGAACTGCTTCATACACTCGCGGAGGTCGAGGCCCGGCGGGGTCAGTGCGCGGCGGCGCTCGCGCACGCGGGACGCTCACTCGCCCTCACGCTGGAGGCAGGACTCTCCCCCGGGCCCGCCTGGTACACCCTGGCCCTCGCCGAGACGGCCGGAGGCAGTTTCGCGCGGGCGGCGAGTTACGCACGGCGCAGCGCCCAGGCGTCGGAGGAGGAGGGAGACCACGTCTTCCTCTCGCGCAGCCTCTACGCGCTCGGCCGGGTCCAGTTGCTCTCCGGTGACGTCACCACCGCCCGCGAGACGCTGCGCCGGGTACAGGTGAGCGAGCGGGCCCAGGCGACCGTCGACCCGTCGATGCTTCGCTGGCACGAGGAGCTCGCCGAGGCGCTGGTGGCGGTCGACGCGCCGGAGGAGGCGGCCGCGCTGCTCGCGGACGTCCGCCCGGTCGCCGAGCGCCTCGGCCGCACGACGGTGCTGCTGGGCTGCGACCGGGCGCATGCGGTGCTCCTGGCCGCGAGCGGCTGCGCGGACGAGGCGGCGCCGCTGCTGACGGAGGTCGCCGAGCGGTACGGAACGGCGGGTCTGCCGCTGGAACGCGGTCGGGCGCTCATCACGCTCGCCCGCGTGGAACGCCGCCGCCGCAGGCGGTCGGCGGCGGCGAGCGCGTTGCAGGCCGCGGCCATCGTCTTCGAACGGGCGGGCGCCGTGCCCTGGCTGGCCCTGGCGACGGAGACCCCCACGGCCCCGGCCGAGCAGACGCCGGCCGCGCGGGGTGCCTTGTCGGCCCTGACGGACGCGGAGCTGCGGCTGGCACGGCTGGTGGGCCAGGGGGCGAGCAACCAGGAGGCCGCGGCGAAGCTGTACCTGAGCGTGAAGACGGTCGAGGCGCGGCTGACCCGTATCTACCAGAAGCTGGACGTCCGCTCACGGTCCCAGCTGGCGACGGCGCTCAACAGCTGACCGCCGGCCCGGGCGTCGCGCGGAGATGCCTCGCGTGGCCGGGGCGGGACGCGGGCGGCGTCCGCGACTTCCGGTCACGGGGCAGAGCAGAGGGCCGATCCGTTCGGATCGGCACCTCGTCACGCTGTCATGTGTTGTCGCCGGCCGGGACGACGCAGAACGCGACGTGTCTGATGGCGGCAGCGCGGGGCAGCTCCCAAGGAGGACGTTCGTTCTCGCCTGGCCTCCGCCGGCTTTCCCGATTCGACGGCACCCTGCGATCGGCCTTGCTCCCCACACGATGCAGGCCACCGGCGGGAATGCGTTGAGCCACAGACCGTCAGACGCAGAACCTCATTGCGCAGACGGTCACTCTGCCTGTGAAGAGGGCGCTGTCCAACCCCTGCACATAGGTGTTGACGACGGCCCCTTCCAGCTTGAGCAGCTGAAGCGCCACATTCTGATTCACGGTGCTGTCCGCGGCGTTGACCAGGTTGATCTCAAGGTCTTCGAGCTGGTTGTCCGTCAGGACATTGATGTCACCGACCGTGACGGTGGTGTTGTTCAGCACATTGTTGACGGTGATCAGGCCGGAGCAGTTGACCGTGTGGTTGGGGCCGCCGCCCCTGTTGCTGCAGGTGTAGGTGTGCTTGGAGCCCTTGGCGCTCCCGGCCTGGGCCGCAGGCGCGAAGGCCCCGCCCACCAACACAGCCGCGAGTCCGGCAGCCAAGGCCACACGAGAAAGTACAGACACGATGGCGTTCCTTTCGTCAGTCCCATCCACACGGGACTCGGCGCACAGGGTATTGCCGTCTGTAGTCGCTCTGTTGCGGTACGCGCCCGGCACGGGGGTGAATTCACGGGTCTCCGCAAGGCGAAACAACAGCCCATCACACCAGTAGGACTTGGTCGGAGTGTCCGAACGCGGACGCCGACCGCCGCGGGTGGCCGTCCGTCCAGGTGCGTCTGGGGGCGCGTTTGTGAACGAGTCAGCCCGATGTGGTCCGTGCAGGATCGGCCGAGGGCGGGCGCCCCCGCTGCGATGAGTTCCGGCCGGTTCGCGAGTCTGTCCTGGTGACCGCCACAGGACGTCGTACGACGCTGCCCGGCACGGGACACCGCGGAGGACACCATGACGACCACGCCGGACGACCCGACCACCGCGCTGCCCGACCGCCCGCCCGTGGTCGACATGGCCACCTGGCAGACCGCCCGTGACGAGCTGCTGGTCCGGGAGAAGGCCCACACCCACGAGGGCGACGCCATCGCCGCGGCCCGCCGCCGGCTGCCGATGGTGGAGCTCGACGGGACGGTCGAGGTCATCGGACCCGACGGCCCGGTCCCGTTCCTGAACCTGTTCCAGGGTCGCGACGAGCTCGTGGTCTACAAGCACATGTGGTACGACGGCGCGCCGCACCAGGGGCAGTGCGAGGGCTGCACCACCACGGCCTGGCACCTGAAGGACGCCGTCTACCTCAACGCCCGCGGCGTCTCGTTCGCCATCCTGACCACGGGCCGCCCGGACGAGGTGGCCTCCTACGTCGAGTTCATGGGCTACACCCAGCCCTGGTACTCGGTGCGCGACGTGGACGCGCCGGTCGGCGGCAGCATGGGTCACCTCACCTGCTTCCTGCGCGACGGCGACCGCGTGTTCCTCACCTACTCCACGACGGGCCGTGGCAACGAGCGGGTCAACGGGTCTCTCGGCCTGCTCGACATGACGCCCTACGGCCGCGGCGAAGCGTGGGAGGACAACCCCGGGGGCTGGCCCGAGGGGCACAGCCCGTGCTGGTTCTGGCGCTCGGACGCGGACGGGTACGCCACCTGGGGCCCGACCAGTCGCCCCGTGCCGCAGTGGACCCGCCCCGGCGCGACCCCCGTGGAGACCCTCGGCCGGCACGGCCACCACCACTGACGCGCCTTCGTCGGCGGCGCCGCCAGATCTGTGCCGCCGCCACTGGGCAGCTCAAACCGCCTCGCCCGCTGACCCAGTTCACCGACGCTCTCTGAGTAGCGGGCAAACGGGCCTGTGGACAGCGCGGACGCGCCCTTCAGGCATCGGGCGATCTCTGCTTTCGACCGCGCTCACGGGTCGCGCGTACACCCGGGCGGACACCCCGGCCGTTGTGGTCAGACCGTCTCGTCCGGGTGCAGGCGCCCCAGCAGCTCGTAGAGGCTCCGGCGGCCCTCGTCGTCGAGACGGTTGAAGGCCGCCGAGGTGGCCCGCATATCGGCGCGGATCACACGGACCGCCTCCAAGCCCTTTTCCGTCGCGACCACGTTCTTGATCCGCCGGTCGGCCGGGTCGAGGTGCCTGGAGACCAGTCCATGGGACTCCAGCCGGTCGACAAGCCCGGTGATGTTGGAAGCGTCGCAGGCGAGCTTGCCTGCGAGAGCGCGCATGGGCAGGGGCTGCCGGAGCAGGATGAGCATCTTGGCCTGCGTCATGGTGAGGCCCTGCACCGCGGCCGCCGCGGCGAGGTCCCGGTAGTAGCCGGCAGCAGCGCGCGCCAGGCGCTCCAGGAGTTCGACGTGGGTGGGGTCGCTCCCCTTCGGGTCAGGGGTTTCGGGTACCGGGTGCGGGGCGGGGGTGCGGGACATGTCTCCAGTCTAGGTGAAGCTCAAAGTTTGACTTCCTCAACCATTGACGTTTACCGTCGAGCTCGTTGCTTGAGTTCATCAAGCATCTAGCTGTGAGCCCTCCTCCGGGCTCCGGCGCCACCGCACCCCTCCCCGCCCCGAAGAGAGCGCCCGTGTCCCGAACCATTGCCCCGTCGCCCGGCCGACATCGACGTGAGATCGCAGTCGTCCTCGTCCTGAGCCTCGCCGCCATGGTCGTGTCGATGATGCAGACACTGGTGGTCCCGATCCTGGGTCTGATCGGAACCAGCCTCGGCAGCAGTGCTGCCGAGGTCAGCTGGGTCACGACCGCGACCCTGCTCTCCGCAGCCGTCTTCACCCCCCTGCTCGGCCGCCTGGGCGACCAGCACGGGAAGAAGCCGACCCTCATCGGCGTGCTGGTGGTGATGATCGCCGGCTCGGTCCTGGCGGCCACCACCGACTCGCTCCTGTGGCTGATCGTCGGCCGCGTTCTCCAGGGAGCCGCCACGGCGATCTTCCCGCTCGCGCTGTCGGTACTCCGTGAGGAGGTCTCCGCCGACCGGCTGCCCGGAGCGATGTCCCTGGTCAGCGGCACCTTGGCGTTCGGCAGCGGCTTCGCGCTGGTCACCACCGGCCTGCTGACCCGTGGCGAGAACGCCGACTACCACCCCGTCTTCTGGCTGGCCGCCGGGCTGGCTCTGGTCACACTCATCGCCGTCGTCATCCTCGTACCGGCAAGCCGCACCAAGACCGGAGGGCGCACCGACATCCTCGGCGCCCTCACTCTCGGGCTCTTCCTGGTCCTTCTGCTCCTGCCGATCTCCCAGGGCCACGAGTGGGGCTGGACCTCCGCCCGCACTCTGGGCAGCTTCACCGGAGCGGTCGTCATGGCCGGTGTCTGGGCCTTCGCCGAGAGCCGCGTGCGCGAACCGCTGGTCGACATGAGGATGTTCCTCCACCGCCCGGTGCTGTTCAGCAACCTCGCGGGCCTCTTCGTCGGATTCGGGATGTTCGCCCAGTTCCTCGGCGTCTCCTATCTGGCTCAGATACCGCAGGACATCGCGGGTTACGGCTTCGGCGCATCCGTTCTCCGCGCCTCGGTCGAGTACCTGCTGCCCAGCACGATCGCCTCCCTCGTCGCCGCCCAGTTCGGCGGCCTGCTGATCCGCAGGATCGGCCCACGCCTCACCCTCGCGCTCAGCGCGGTGATCGGCACCGCCGGCTTCGCGTGGCTGGCCGCCGCTCACTCCTCGGCCCCCTCGGTGATCGGCGCCGGAATGGCTGTCGGAACGGCCATCAGCCTCGGCTACGCCGCGATGCCCGCACTGATCGTCGCGGGAGTGCCGCCCCACCAGACCGGCGTCGCCAACGGCATCAACTCCATCTCCCGCTCGGTCGGAAGCTCGATCGGCAGTGCGCTGATCACCACGCTGCTCGCCTCCCGGACCATCGAGAACCTTCCGGCCGGAGTGCCCCCGCTGCCCGCCGAGAGCCAGTTCACCCTGAGCTTCACCATCGCCGGAGCCGCATTCGCCTCCGTCCTGGCCATCGCGCTGCTCGGCCTGAAGCGGCAGCGGCAGGCGCCCCGTGCGGAACACCGGCCCGCCGCCGAGCCGGCCCCCGAGCCGGCTGCCGCCACCGCGGCTGCCTGACGACCCACCCGAGCCAACACCACCGCGATCCTGCACCACCGCACGACCGCACCACCACAGCAAGGAGCACCACCATGAAGGCCATCACCTACCGCGCCTACGGCGGCCCGGACGTCCTGGAATACGGCGACGTCCCCAACCCGAAGCTCGCCCCGGACACCGTACTGGTCCGAGTGAAGGCCGCCTCCGTCAACCCGGTCGACTGGAAGATCCAGGCCGGCTACCTGGACGGCATCATGGACACCGTCTTCCCCGTCGTCCCCGGCTGGGACGTGGCAGGCGTCGTCGAAGAAGTCGGCGTCGGCGTCACCGAGTTCGCCCCGGGCGACGAAGTGATCGGCTACGTCCGTGAGGACTTCGTCTCCCGCGGCACCTTCGCCGAGTACGTCGCCGCCCCGATCCGTACGCTCGCCCGCAAGCCCGCCAACCTCACCTTCGAGGAGGCCGCCGGCATCCCGCTGGCAGGTCTCACCGCCTACCAGTCGCTGACCCGTGCCCTGAACGTGGGCAGCGGCGACACCGTACTGGTGCACGCCGCGGCAGGTGGGGTCGGCTCTCTGGCCGTACAGATCGCCCGAACGCTCGGCGCCCGCGTCATCGGCACGGCGAGCGAGCGCAACCACGACTACCTGCGCGGGCTGGGCGCGGAGCCGGTCGCCTACGGCGAGGGCCTGACCGACCGCGTCAAGGCACTGGCGACGCAGGGTGTGAACGCCGTGCTCGATCTGATCGGCGGCGAGGCCCTGAAGCTCTCCCCCGGGCTGCTCGCCGAAGGCGGCCGCCTGGCCTCCGTCGCCGACGGCGCCGTCCTCGGCCTCGGGGGCCGGTACGTCTTCGTCCGGCCCGACGCCGAGGACCTCGAGGCGCTCACAGTCCTCGCGGAGCGGGGGCAGCTGCGCGTGGACGTGGCGGCGACATTCCCGCTCGAGCAGGCCGCTGACGCACAGCGGCTCAACCAGGAGGGTCACACCCGCGGCAAGGTGATCGTCACCATCGGCTGAGCCACCCACTGCCTGTACGCCGGCGCCGGCACACCCCCTGCCGGACCAGAAGACCCCCCACCACCGCGCGACGCGCGCACCCTTCGAAGGAGACAGTTGTGACCGCAGTTCTGTTCGTCGTCACCGGTTCCGACCACTGGACACTCGCCGACGGCACCCTGCACCCCACCGGCTACTGGGCCGAGGAACTCGCCACACCGCACCGCCTGTTGCGCGAGGCCGGATTCGACGTCACCGTCGCCACGCCCGGCGGCGTCGCTCCGACCGTCGACGCCGTCAGCCTCGCCGCCGAGTCCACCGGCGGCAAGGAGCAGGCCGACGCCATCGCCGCGTACCTGGCTTCCATCCGCGCCGACCTGGAGAACCCGGTCAAGCTCGAGGACGTCGACCTCGACGCGTACGCCGCCGTCCTCTACCCCGGTGGCCACGGCCCCATGGAGGACCTCGCCGTCAACGCCGCGTCCGGCCGACTGCTCACCGCTGCGCTGGACTCCGGCAAGCCGCTCGCGGTGCTGTGCCACGCCCCCGCGGCCCTGCTCGCCGCCCGGCGCGAGGACGGCAGCTGGCCGTTCGCCGGTTACCGCATGACCGGCTTCACCAACGCCGAGGAGACCCTGGCCGGCTTCGCCGACAAGGCCACGTGGCTGCTCCAGGACCGTCTGGTGGAACTCGGTGCCGACTTTGCCGCCGCCGCCCCGTTCAGCGCGCACGTGGTGGCGGACCGCAATCTGCACACCGGCCAGAACCCCGCCTCCTCCGAGCAGCTCGCCCGGAACATCATCGACATCCTGAACCGCGGCTGATTCCCCTGCCGACGCCGGCGTCCGGGCCTGCCCCGCGGCGCGGCGCCGGCGCCCCCGTCCACGTACCGCACCTGTGAGGGAACCATGAACCACTCTGCGCCCGAGCAGCCCGCCGAGCTCGTCGCCCGGCTGCGCGCCTCCTTCCGCGCCGGCACCACCAAGCCCGTGGCCTGGCGTACCGGGCAGCTGCACCGGATGCGTACCCTGCTCACCGAACACGGGGAGACGTTCGCCGCGGCGCTCCACGCCGACTTGGGAAAGAGCTCCACCGAGGCCTACCGCACCGAGATCGACTTCGTCATACGCGAGATCGACCACACCCTGGAGCATCTCGACGACTGGCTGCGCCCCGAACAGGCCCCCGTCCCCGCGTTCATCGGGGAGGCGAGTGCCTGGACGCAGTACGACCCGCTGGGCGTCGTCCTGGTCATCGCCCCCTGGAACTACCCGGCGCAGCTGCTGCTGGCCCCGGTGGCCGGTGCGCTGGCCGCGGGCAACGCGGTGGTCGCCAAGCCCAGCGAACTGGCCCCGGCCACGTCCGCCGCCCTGGCCCGCCTCCTGCCGCAGTACCTCGACACCGACGCGGTCGCCGTGGTCGAAGGCGGGGTCCCGGAGACCACAGCCCTGCTCGAGCAGCGCTTCGACCACATCCTCTACACCGGCAACGGCACGGTCGGCCGCATCGTGATGGCCGCGGCCGCCCGGCACCTCACCCCCGTCACCCTCGAACTCGGCGGCAAGTCCCCGGCGTTCGTGGACCGGGGCACCGATCTGGACACCGTCGCCGCCCGCCTCGCGGCCGGGAAGTTCCTCAACGCCGGACAGACCTGCGTCGCGCCCGACTACGTCCTCACCGACCCCGAGACCGCACGCGCACTTGAGGGAGCGCTGGCCAAGGCGGTGGAGGGCCTGTACGGACCGGACGCCTCCGCCTCCCCGGAGTACGGCCGGATCGTCAACGAGCGCCACTTCGACCGGCTGACCGCCCTCCTCGAATCCGGCCGCCAGGTCACCGGCGGTGCGCACGACCGGGATTCCAAGTACATCGCGCCGACCGTCCTGGCCGAGGTGTCACCGGACGCGCCCGTCATGCAGGAGGAGATCTTCGGCCCGATCCTCCCGATCGTCGAGGTGCCTGGGCTCGACGAGGCCATCGACTTCATCAACGACCGCGACAAGCCGCTGGCCCTGTATGCGTTCACCGAATCGGACACCACCCGGGAGCGGCTCACTGCCGAAACCTCCTCGGGCGGACTCGGGTTCGGGCTGCCGCTGGCCCATCTCACCATCTCCGACCTGCCGTTCGGGGGCGTCGGGGAAAGCGGCATGGGCAGCTACCACGGCCGCTACTCCATCGAGACCTTCAGCCACCGCAAAGCCGTCCTCGCCAAGCCGCTCAGCTGATCCCCCTCCAGCCATGCAGTGAACACGACAGAAAGAGACGTCCCCATCATGAGCGCTCTACCCACCACCAGCCGTGAATGGCACCTGGTCGCCCGCCCGAACGGAGTGCCCCGGCTGCAGGACTTCGCCCTGCGCGAGGTTCCGGTCGCCGAGCCCGGCTCCGGTCAGATCCTCGTACGCAACCTGCACTTGTCGGTCGACCCGTACATGCGCGGCCGGATGAACGACGTGAAGTCCTACGTCCCTCCCTTCCAGCTGAACCAGCCGATGGACGGCGGTGCGGTCGGCGTCGTCGTCGCCGTGGGCGATGACTCCTCCGCCGGCACCATCGCAGTGGGTGATCACGTCCTGCATGGGCTCGGCTGGCGGGAGTACGCGCTCCTCGACGCCGCGAACGCTGTGAAGGTCGACGCCGGGAACGCTCCGCTGAGCACGTACCTCGGTGTCCTCGGCATGCCCGGGCTGACCGCCTATGCGGGCCTGCTGCGGGTGGCGGAGTTCCATGAGGGCGACACCGTCTTCGTCTCCGGCGCGGCCGGTGCGGTCGGCAGCAAGGTCGGGCAGATCGCCCGGCTCAAGGGCGCCAAGCGGGTCATCGGCAGCGCCGGCTCCGACGAGAAGGTGGAACTCCTCCTCAGCAAGTACGGCTTCGACGCCGCCTTCAACTACAAGAAGGCGCCGGTGGCCGAGCAGCTCAAGGCCGCGGCCCCGGATGGCATCGACGTCTACTTCGACAACGTCGGCGGCGACCACCTCGAGGCGGCGATCGGCGCCCTCAACGTGCACGGCCGCGCGGCGCTGTGCGGGGCCATCGCCCAGTACAACGCCACCGAGCCGACCCCCGGCCCGCGCAACCTCGCGCTCGCCATCGGCAAGCGTCTCACCCTGCGCGGCCTGTTGGTATCGGACCACAACGACCTGCAACAGCAGTTCGTGCAGGAGGTCGGCAGCTGGATCCGCGACGGGAAACTCCACTACGAGGAGACCGTCGTGGAAGGCATCGAGAACAACGTCGAGGCATTCCTCGGCATGCTCCGCGGCGACAACACCGGCAAGATGATCGTCACCTTGCCGGCACGGGCCGCAGTCGACAACTGACCGTCGCGGGCGGAGTGCACGGCAGAGTCCGCCCTCCCCTCAGCGCGTGGGGCCCGGCGCTCCTGCTACCGGGCCCCGGGCGGCGGGTGCCGGCCCCCGCGCGGCGCGGCGGCCGGCTGCGACTCCTCCTGGAGAAGTCGCGGCCGGCCGCCGCGTGATCGCCAGGTCCCGCAGCTGCGGTGGTGGCGTCAGTTGAATGTTCCACCCTCGGCGGCCAGCCGCATCAGCAACGGCGAGGGCTCCCAACCGTCATCTCCGTGGAACCGCCTGAGCCCGGAGAGGACGTGTGCGGCACCCATCGTGTCGGCGTAGAACATCGGTCCGCCCCGGTACCTCGGGAAGCCGTACCCCGCGATGTAGACGACGTCGATGTCCGAGGCGCGCAGGCCCTTCCGCGTTGCGTGCCCGAGCCCGTTGACCGGGGGCTTGTCGATGCGGAGGATCGCTGTGCGTCCGGTGACGCTGTAGTGGGTGGACATGCCTGGCACCACTTCCTGAATTCGTTGATCAACGGATGTCGGCGACGGTCGGGGCCGGGGGATTACGGAACGCTCGCTGAGGCGTGCGCTCCACGCGTCCCTTCTTCTGTGTCGCGGCCCGCCGTCGACCGGGGCCGGTCGAAGCGCATGAGTCCCTCCTGCGCGACGGCGGCCACCAGACGCCCGCCCGTGTCGAACAGCCTTCCGCGGGTGAGCGCCCGACCGTGCTCGGCCGAAGGGGAGACCTGGTCGTACAGCAGCCACTCGTCCGCGCGGAAGGGACGCAGGAACCACAGCGAGTGGTCCAACGACGCGCCCTGTACGGCGGTTTGGGGATGTGGCAGCCGCGCGGATCCCAGCAGCGCCATGTCGCTGAGATAGGTCAGTGCGCAGGCGTGGACGGCACTGCCATCCGGCAGCGGACGTCCGTACCGGATCCACACCCGCTGGCAGGCCGGCGCCTCCGGAACGTGGCCGATCTCCCCCCTGGGCACCCATCGCATCTCCCAGTGGCGCCACTCCGCGGGCCGCGGCATGCCCCAGCCGCTGATGCGGTCGGACTCCGGGATGTCGTCAGGTGCCGGCACCGCCGGCATGTCCACCTGGTGGGAGAACCCTTCATCTCCGCGATGGAACGACGCCGTCATCGTGAAGATCGCCTCCCCCGCCTGGACCGCGGTCACCCGGCGGGTGCAGAAGCTGCCACCGTCGCGGATCCGCTCGACCGAAAAGTCCGTCGGCTCGTGCGGACGGCCGGGCCGCAGAAAGTAGCCGTGCAGCGAGTGAGCCGAGTACGACCGGTCGAGCGTACGCGCCGCGGCCATCAGCGACTGGGCGGCGATCTGGCCACCGAACGTCCGCGCCCACTCGCTGGGGATCGGGCCGGACCGGAACCGGTCCGGCGCGATTTCGTCGAGGACCAGGACCTCTGGCAGACCGGCCATCCTTCAGCTCCTCTCGCTCGTCACGCGGACGTCGCCCCGCGCAGTTCGCGGCGCAGGATCTTGCCGCTGGTGGTCTTGGGCAGCTCGTCCCGGATGCTGACGGTCCGAGGGGCCTTGTAGGCGGCCAGGTGCTCGCGGCAGTAGGCGACCAGCTCGTCGGGCTCGGCAGATCCGCCGGGCCTCAGGCTCACGAAGGCCGCCACGGTCTCACCGCGGTAGGGGTCGGGCACACCGACCACGGCGGCCTCGCGCACCGCGGGGTGCCCGTAGAGGACGTCCTCGACCTCGCGAGGCCACACCTTGAACCCCGAGGCATTGATCATGTCCTTCTTGCGGTCGACCACGTACACCCGGCCCTGGCGATCCATGAAGCCGACATCGCCGGTGAGCAGCCGCCCGTTCGGGATCGACTCCGCGGTGGCCTCGGGCCTGTTCCAGTACGCGGGCACCACCATGGGGCCTTCGACCGCGATCTCGCCGACCTCGTTCGGTCCCAGGTCCCTGCCGTCCTCGTCGACGATGCGGACCATCGCGGTGGGAAGGGGCAGGCCGATCGACAAGGTGCCCGAGTCGGGATCCACGGGAGCCTCGCTGCCCACGGGCACCACCACGCAAGGGGCACTGGTCTCCGTGAGCCCGTAACCGTTGCGGATGTACAGTCCCGTCTGCTCCTGGAACCGCTCGACGACCGCGGGCGGCAGCGGGGCGCCGCCGGAGTTGAGTGTCCTGAGCGAGGCGAACGCCTCGGCCGAGTAGTCGGGGTGTGCCATCAGCGCCATGTACGCGGTGGACGGCCCGACCATGTACGCGGGCCGTTCCCGCTTCAGCGCGTCGATCACCACCCCCGGCTCGAAGCGGTAGGCGAGTACCAGAGGGCTCGCCAGGTCGACCGCGTTGAGCAGTTGGACGACCATGCCGGTGATGTGGAACAGCGGGGCCAGCGCGAAAATCGGCGAGCCCGGGGGGATCTCGTCGTACAGCCGCAGCAGGACCGCGTTGACGGTCAGGTTGCGATGGGTGTTGGTCGCCCCCTTCGGCAGTCCGCTGGTGCCGGAGGTGTAGGAGATCAGCGCGATGTCGTCGGGCGTCAGCCCGGGACGAGCGGGTCGCCGCCCCACCCGTGCCCTCGCCACGTCGAGGACGTCGTCCGCGCCCTCGCTGCGCTGCCGGGTCAGGCCGGCGAAGACGCGGGGGTCGTCCAGGGTTTGCAGGTCCAGCGGGCTGGCGGTGAGCGCCGTCGTCACCCCCGCCGCGGTGGCCCGCTCACGGACGTGCTCCGACCAGGCCTGCTCATCGCACACGATCGCCGACACCCCCGCGTCGGTGAGGATGTGCGCGAGTTCGTCCCGGTACATCGGGTTGAGCGGTACGACTGCGCCGCCCGCCTTCCAGGCACCGAACAGCGCCAGCACGAACTGCGGGATGTTCTGCAGGTACAGCGCCAGCCGGTCGCCGGGACGAAAGCCGCGCTCGAGCAGGTAGTGCGCCACCCCGTCGGAGAGCTCGTCCACTTCCCGGTAGGTCAGGGTGCCACCGAGGTAGGTGGTGGCCGGGCTGTCGGGGGCGGCGGCCACCGCGTCGGCCAGCAGTTCCAGCGTGGTGCGGTGGCCGACCGGTTCCACCTCCGCCATCCGTTCGGGGTACTGCGCCGTCCACGGCCTGTCGTCGAACCAGCTCATCGCTGCCAGTGCCGCCTTTCAGGGGTGAGAGTGTGGGGGTGTTTGCCGTGTGGGCGTGGTGACCTTCATTTGCGATCGGTCAGCGCGTCCCGGAGATCCCGCCGTCCACGGGGATCACCGTGCCGGTCAGGTATGCGCCCGCGCGGGAGGCGAGGAAGATCGCCGGACTCGCGATGTCCTCGGGGGTGCCGATGCGGCCGAGGGGCACCCGTTCGACCACGTCGTCCCGCAGCTCGGGGTCGTCCAGGACGTGCGCCATCATCTTGGTCGGGAACGGGCCAGGAGCAAGGGCGTTGACGGTGATGTGATCACTCGCGAGCGTGGCGGCCATCTTGCGGGTCAGCATGTGCACCGCCGCCTTGCTCGCGACGTAGGAGAAGTTGTCGGAGGCGGAGACGACGAGCCCGTCGATCGACCCGATGTTGATCACTCGCGCGGGATCCTCCGCGGTGGCGGCCCTCCGCAACTGCGGCAGCAGCCGTTGCGTCAGCGAGAAGACGGCCCTGACGTTGACGTTCAGCACCTTGTCGAAGCCCGAGTCGGGGAACTCGCCGATCGGCGCACCCCAGGCGGCTCCCGCATTGTTGACCAGGACGTTCAGCCGGGGCGCGACCTCCGCGACCCGCTCGGCCAGGCTCTCGAGGCCTTCGGCGGTGGACAGGTCCGCCGGGTGCGCCAGACAGGTTCCGGCGCCGGGGGACGTCAGGGCGGACAACTCCGCTGCCGCCTTCTCGCACGCCTCGGCATTGCGGGAAGAGATGATCACCGTGGCCCCGGCCGCCACAAAACCGTGCGCGATCATCAGCCCGATTCCGCGTGAGCCGCCGGTCACCACCACGGTCTTTCCGCTGACGTCGAACAGTGCGGCGGGGTTCACGACACCACCTCGAACAGCCCCGCCGCGCCGATGCCGCTGCCGATGCACACGGTGATCACGGCGTAGCGCGCGCCCCGGTAGGCCTTTCCGATCGGCGTACGCGCCGCCGATACGAGGACTGCTTGCCTCATCATCGCTCCTTTCCTGTACGTGAGTCTCAATGTCCGTGGGCATGCGATCGGGTCAGATGCCTGCCCTGTCCGCGACTTCGTGGGCCTTCGCCACCAGCGCGTCGATGCGCTCCGCGGTCGGGGCCCCGGACGCGGCCTTGTTCCGCGGTTCGTCCATCGCGCGGCGCATGACGCCCTCCGCGATGATCGCGACCTTCCACAGCCCCATCGCGTGCCAGTAGCCCAGCGCCGTCAGGTCGCGTCCCGACGCCGCCAAGTAGGCCGCCTCGAGTTCCTCGCGGGTCGGGAAGCCCTCGAGAGCGGTCGCGCCGAAGTCGCCCGAGGTGTTCTCACCCTTGGCCGGCCAGTACGCCAGCAGACTGCCCATGTCCGCCAACGGATCCCCCAGTGTCGACAACTCCCAGTCGAGCACCGCCGTCACCTCCCCGGTGTCGCAGGAGGTGATGACATTGCGCAGATGGAAGTCGCCGTGTACGAGCGTCACTTCGCGCTGCTCCGGAACAGCTGCGGCAAGGCGTCGCGTGAGGTCGTCGAGGGCGGGCAGCTCGCGGGTCCTGGACTTCTCCCACTGGCCCGACCACCGCTTGAGCTGGCGCTGCGCATACGGCTTGTGGCCGGCCAGACCGGTCAGCCCGGCCGTCGCGAGATCGACCGCGTGGATCTTCGCCAGCGTCCGCGGCAACGACATCCCGATCGCCCGGCGCCGCTCGGGCGTCAACGACCGCGCGATCGGCATCGTGTCGACGACCTGGCCGTCCATGAACTCCATGAACAGCAGCGGGACGTCCGTCACGGCGGGGTCGGCGGTCAGCCCGAGCACCCGGGGGGTCGGGACGCCGGTGCCCTCCAGCGCGGCCAGAATCCGCGCCTCTCGGGCCACGTCGTGCGCCGACGCCAACAGGCGACCCAGCGGTGGGCGCCGCAGCACCCATCTGCGGCCGTCCTGGTCCCGTACGAGATAGGTCAGATTCGACTGGCCGAGCCCGATCCGGTCGAAGCGCAGCGGCTCGGCGAAGCCGACGCCGAGGGTTTCGAGCCAGCGGCTCACCGTCCCGGCGTCGATCCCGACGATGCCCCGGCTAGACACCGATGCCGACTCCCTGCCTGAACGGGCGTGCGTCACCGAGCAGTTGCCCCCCGTCGATCACCATGGTCTCACCGGTGATCCAGCTCGCGGCGTCCGAGACGAGGAAGGCGACCGCCGAGGCGATGTCGGCAGGCTCCCCTATGCGTCCGAGCGCCGTCGACGCCGACACGGCCTGCTCGTGCTCCTTCCACAGGGCCTCGGCCAGCTTCGTGCGCACCACGCCCGGTGCCACGGCGTTGACGCGAATCTTCGGCGAGAGTTCCAGGGCCAGTTGCTTCGTGAGATGGATGAGCGCGGCCTTCGACGCGTTGTACAGCCCGATGTTCGCCTCGAAGGCCATGCCGCCGAC
The DNA here is from genome assembly GCF_018614575.1 of Streptomyces sp. ISL-10. Classification (GTDB taxonomy): domain Bacteria; phylum Actinomycetota; class Actinomycetes; order Streptomycetales; family Streptomycetaceae; genus Streptomyces. The sequence goes on along the minus strand of NZ_JAGGOJ010000047.1, from coordinate 26,870 downwards.
CGAAGCGGTGTTGACGACCGCCCCGCCGTGCTCGCCCATCCAGGCCCGCGTGGCCAGCCCCGTCCACAGGACGGGAGCCCACAGGTTCACGTCGAAGGTCTTGGCGAACCGCCCGTGGTCCTGGTCGATGACCGGCCCGAACGCCGGGTTGGTCCCGGCGTTGTTGACGAGGATGTCCAGGCTTCCGAAGCGCTCGAGCGTCAGGTCCACACAGCGCTGGGCCGCCTCTTCGTCGACCGCGTGCGCGCCGACGCCGACCGCTGTGCCCCCGACCTGGGCCGCGGCGGCGTCCGCCGCCTCCTGGGACCGGGAGGTGAGGACGACGTTTCCGCCGACCGCGGCGATGGCCTGGGCGATGGCCAGCCCGATACCGCGCGAGGCGCCGGTGACGACGGCGGTACGACCGGTGAGATCGAGTCCTGCCATCTCAGTTCACCGCTGCCTTGTGGCCGCCGGGGGTGCCCGTGCCGCTCGCCGCCGCAGCGTCCGCGTCGCGGTACTGCCGCAGTTCCTGTCGGGCGATGGCCCGCTTGTGGACTTCGTCGGGGCCGTCCGCCAGCCGCAACGTCCGCAGCCCCGCGTACATCATGGCCAGCGGGAAGTCCTCGGTCACTCCTGCTGCACCGTGCACCTGGATCGCACGGTCGATGATCTTCAAGGCTATGTTCGGGGCGGCCACCTTGATGGCCGCGATCTCGGTGCGCGCTTCCTTGTTGCCGACCGTGTCCATCAGATGCGCGGCCTTGAACGTGAGCAGGCGGATCATCTCGATGTCGATACGCGCTTCCGCGATCCAGTCCTGGATGTTGGACCGGTCGGCAACCGGACGGCCGAACGTCACCCGTGACTGCGCACGTCGGCACATCAGCTCCAGCGCCCGCTCAGCCGCGCCGATCGCCCGCATGCAGTGGTGAATACGACCCGGCCCCAGCCGGGCCTGGCTGATCGCGAAGCCCTCGCCCTCGCCCTTGAGTACGTCCTCGGCCGGCACCCGTACATCGGCGAAGTCGATTTCGGCGTGCCCCTCGCGGTCCTGGTAGCCGAACACCGGCAGCCCGCGCATCACCGTGATCCCGGGGGCGTCGATCGGGACGACCATCATCGACTGCTGCCGGTGCGGGTCAGCGGTGGGATCGGTCTTCCCCATGACGATGAGCACCTTGCAATTACGGTGCAGGGCATTGGACGCGAACCACTTACGGCCGTTGAGCACGTACTCGTCGCCGTCGCGCTCCATCCGCAACTCGATATTGGTGGCGTCGGAGCTCGCCACGCGCGGCTCGGTCATCGCGAAGGCAGACGCCATCGTCCCGTCGAGCAGGGGCTTGAGGTACTTCTCCTTGTGCTCGTCGGTGCCGAAGAGCGTGAGCACCTCCATGTTGCCGGTGTCGGGAGCGTTGCAGTTGCACGCCTCGGAGGCGATGTGGCTGCGCCCCATGATCTCCGCCAGCGGCGCGTACTCCAGGTTCGTCAGCCCGGGACCCCACTCCTTGTGCGGGTGGAAGAGGTTCCACAGGCCGCGCCTGCGTGCCTCCGCCTTGAGGTCCTCGATGATCGGCGGGTGGAAGTGCGGATCACCCGACGCGCGCATCTGCTCGTGGTACACCTCCTCGGCGGGGTAGATGTGCGCATCCATGAACTCGAGCAGGTCCGCCTGGTACTTCTTGGCGCGGTCCGACATGTCAAACAGGGACATCTGGGCTCCTGACGGGGAGGGAGGGAAAATTCGGTGGGCGTTTGTCGAGGTGACTGGCCACGCCTTCGACGAAATCGGCCCCGCGGAAGGCCTGGAGCATGGCGCCCTCCGCACGGGTCATGGCGTCGGCGTACGTACCGTCCGCGTCGCCCTGCAGTTGGCGCTTGATGGTGGCCATGGATGCCGGGGAGCAGCGCGCCGCGAGACCGGCGGCGTACGCGACAGCGGCATCGACCACGCTGCCGGTGGGAACCAGATGGTCGAGGAGTCCGATACGCAGTGCCTCCTCGGCGTCCACCATGCGACTCGACAGCAACAGGTCCTTGGCCCGGCTGTGCCCCACCAGCCGCGGCAACAGCCAGGAGATCCCGTACTCGGCGATCAGCCCGCGCTGCGCGAATGCCGTGGTGAACCGGGCCGAGGGCGAGCCGAAACGAACGTCGCAGTAGAGCGCCTCCACCATGCCCAGGCCCGCGGCCACCCCGCCCACCGCACCGATCAGCGGTTTGCGCAGGGTCAGCGGCACGTCGCGCGGCCGGCGCCCCGCCCGGTCCGCCTCGGAAACCTCGCCGGCCGCCTGCAGCCGCTGGAGGTCGGCGCCGGCGCAGAATCCGCGTCCCGCGCCGGTGACCACGACGGCGCGTACGTCCGGGTCGTCTTCGGCGGCGTCGAGCAGTGTGAAGTAGCGATCTTCGAGTTCGTCGGTCCAGGCGTTCAGCTTGGCCGGCCGGTTGAACGTGAGCACCAGCACGGGCCCACGCTGTTCGGCGAGGACGAGCTCGTCGGGCCCGCCGGTCATGCCTGCGCCAGCAGGGAGTTCTGGTAGCGGCGCATGCCGCGCAGCCACCGGTCGTAGTCCGAGCCCTTCTGCCGGTACATGTCCAGAACGTCTTCGTGCGGCAGGATCAGGAAGCGTTCCTCCTCGATCGCGGCGAGGACGGCATCGGCGACCTCGGCCGGCTCGAGGACGTCACCCGCGGACGTGACGGCCTGCGCGGCCGCTCTTCCCAGCGCGTCCCCGGAGTCCTTTCCCAAGGACAGCATCCTGGTGTTCACCCCCATCGGGCACAGGCAGCTGACATGGACCCCGCGATCGCCATAAGTGACACTCAGCCATTCGGCGAAGCCGATGGCCGCGTGCTTGGTGACGGCGTACGTGGCGGAGCCGATCTGGGTGAGCAGTCCGGCCGCCGAGGCGGTGCTGACGAAGTAGCCCTCGCCTCGCTCGAGCCACCGCGGCACCAGCAGCCTCGCCGCACGGATGTGGGCTCGAAGGTTCACGTCGATCGAGAGGTCCCAGTCCTGCTCGCCCGCGTCGAGGCCCGGCGCCCCAGCGATGCCCGCGTTCGCGAAGTAGAGGTCGACCGGACCGAAGGCGCTCTCCGCCAGGGCGATCAACTCCTGGATCTGTGCGGTGTCCGACACGTCGGCGCCGGCGCTGACGGTGCTTCCGGGATGGTCGGCGTTGACTTTCTCCGACACCGCCCGTGCGGTGTCCGCGTCGAGGTCTGCGACGACGACCCGCGCACCCTCGCGAGCGAGCCGTGCGACCAACGCGCCGCCGATGCCTCCACCGCCACCGGTGACGACGGCGACTCTTTGTGCAACGTTCACAGCGAACCCTCTCCGTGGCGGGGCGTGCGGTGCCAGGGCACCCGTGCTGATGTGACCGTGGTGTGCACCACCTGTATATTTGAATCCGACGTCAAGTTCAACAGTGGGTCGGATCACCATGCGAAGAGGGCCGCCTCACCCACTGAACTGCCGCCGGAGGATTCACGGTTGACATCGCCGCCCATCGGTCCGTCCCGGAGAGCACGAGGGCCGACGGGCGCCATTGCGCACCGGCTCCACGCCTCTGAGTCGGCCCGGCCCGGCGGCCGTGGCGTCGTAGCTGCTGAAGTGCGACGGCTTCGCCCTGAGCCTCGACGACGGCAGTGGCCGCCTGCTACTCGTCACCTCCTCGGAGGGCGACGAGAAGGAGTGAAGGCACCCGGCGGTACGAGGGTGCGACGAGTCAGATGGTCGAGTGTGAAGGCTCGCGCAAGCCAGCGCTCGTCGCCGATGCGGGCGCCAGGACCGTCGAACGGTCGCAGGGGCGGGCTCCGCCCCGGTGTGCTACTGCCGGATCAGCGGTGGCAGGGAAACCGCAGGGCGTTCGCCCAGAGCCGGGTGACCGTGGATACGAGCTCCTCGAAGTCCGCCGGCGTACCTTCTTCTCGCCCTTCGCCGAGCACGAACGCCTTGTAGGCCATGACGCTGACCATGCCCGAGAGCGCATGGGAGGCCATCATCGGATCGATCTCACGGTCTGCGACACCCCGCGCCTGGAGGTCGGCGATGCCGCGGGCGTTGCGGCGGACGAACGCATCCGAGCGCCGGCTTCGGAACTCACGGAATTGCGGCTCCACTTGTGCGACCTGCTCAAGCAGTCCCATCAGCTTCGCGTTCCGTTTGTACGCCTCGAGATACGCGCGATTGCTGGCCTCGAGTACCGCATACGGATCGTCGGCACCCTGGACCCGGCCCATGCCCGGGTGCAGCATGTCCTCCTGCGCCTCCAGGAGGACGGCGGCAAGCACCTCTTCCTTGTTGGAGAAGTAGGTGTAGAAGGATCCCGCCGCGCATCGGGCCTCTTTGGCGATGTCGACCAGGCGGGTGTCGAGGTAGCCGTCCCGCTCGAACACCTTTCGCGCGGCCTGCACCAGAGCGGCGCGCGTCCGCGCTCCGCGCTTCGTCGTCGGCGGCTCGCGAAGCGGCGAGAGGGGCGCCATCGGCGGGGCCTTCTCGCTGTCATTCTCCTCGGGCACAGTGGTGTCCATCCCCAGAACTCTACTTGAATCCGACGCCAGAGTCATAAACGTGCAACGGTGTGCGGGGCCCGCCCGAACGTCCCCAGCCGGGTACCGGCTGTCCGCGAAGAAGCCGCGGCGACCGGACCCCGAGACGGTGCCGCCCGGACCACGTCGCCGGTACTCGCCGACAACGGCACACAGTTGTGTGGTGCGGCTGCGCCGTACCGCCTCACATGCGCAGAAGCCGACGCTTCGCCTCGGCGTACTCACCGGCGAGGCGCTCGACGACCGCCGCCGCGGGAAGTACCGCCCCGACCGCGCCGACACCCTGACCCGCGCCCCAGATGTCCCGCCACGCCTTCACCCCGTCGACGTCCCGGTTTCCGAAGTCCATGGCGGACGGATCGGAGCCGGGCAGTGCCGCCGGATCGAGCCCCGCGGCCTCGATGCTGTCGCGGAGGTAGTTGCCGTGCACGCCGGTGAACAGGTCGGAGTACACGATGTCCGCAGCGGTGGAGTCCACGATCATCTGCTTGTACCGGTCCTCCGCGTTCGCCTCGTCGGTGGCGATGAACACCGAACCCACGTAGGCGAGGTCCGCGCCGGCGGCCTGCGCCGCGAGGATCGAGCGGCCGTGCGCGATGGAGCCCGACAGCAGAAGAGGGCCCTCGAACCAGTCGCGAATCTCCTGGACGAGCGCGAAGGGCGATTGCGTGCCGGCGTGCCCGCCCGCGCCCGCGGCGACGGCGATCAGGCCGTCCGCGCCCTTCTCCACCGCCTTGCGCGCGAACCGGTTGCTGATGACGTCGTGCAGCACGATGCCACCGTAGGAGTGGACCGCATCGTTGACATCGGCCCGGGCGCCGAGAGAGGTGATGACGATCGGCACCTTGAACTCCACGACGGTCGCGAGGTCCTCCTCCAGGCGTGAGTTGGTCCTGTGCACGATGAGATTGACCGCGAACGGCGCGGACGGCGCATCGGGACGGTCGGCGTCGTGCTTGGCCAGCTCCTCCGTTATGTGCCGCAGCCATGCACGCAGCGCCGACTGGGGCCGCGCGTTCAGCGTGGGGAAGGAACCCACGATGCCGGAGGCCGACTGGGCGACGACCAGCTCCGGATCGGACACGATGAACATCGGCGATGCGACTACGGGCAGGCGCAGCCGGTCCCGCAGGACGGGAGGCAGGCTCATGAGCAACTCACCATGTGTCATGCGTCTTTCTCTGCGGTGGACACATCTCGTTTGTCGACGGATGCTCAGTGGCGGCGGGCGGGTACGTCGCCGGGCGCGGGCTCGCGGGTCAGCTCCGTACGGTCGATGGAACGCTTGAGGATCTTCCCGCTCGGGCCCTTGGGCAGCGCGTCGACGAACCGGATGATGCGCGGGACCTTGTAGGCGGACAGTCGCTCTCGTGTCCAGCTCGACACCTCAGCGGCACCGAGCTGCGAACCGGGCCGGGCGGCGACGAGCGCGGCGACCTCCTCGCCGTAGTGGTCGTCGGGAACGCCGATCACGGCTGCCTCGATGATGTCCGGGTGCTCGTAGAGGACTTCCTCCACCTCACCGGGGTAGACGTTGTAGCCGCCACGGATGATCAGGTCCTTGATCCGGTTGACGATGCGCAGGTCGCCGTCCGCGTCGGTTTCACCCAGGTCGCCGGTCCGGAACCAGCCGTCGGGCGAGATGGCCGCGGCGGTGTCCGCGGGGCGGTTCCAGTAGCCGCGCATCACCGTGGGCCCCTTGATATGGACCTCCCCGACGGTACCGGGCGGGCACTCCTTCCCGTCGATGTCACGCACCTGTACCTGCAGCCGCGGGACCGCCCGCCCGGTGTACCCCGTCTTGCCGCCGCGGTCGATGTCGTTGAACGTGCCGAACGCGGTGGTCTCGGTGAGCCCATAGCCTTCGAGGATGGTGCAGCCGAACCGGGCCTCGAAGGCCCGGGCGATCTCCCCGGGCAGCGACGCGCCGCCGGAGACGGCGACACGGAGCCCGGCGAAGTCCGCCGGATTCGCCTCACCCGCCGCGTGCAGCATCGCGTTCCACATGGTCGGTACGCCGGCCATGATGGTGAGCCGGTCGCGACGCAGCATCTCCAGCATCGACGTCGGGTCGAATCGGGCCAGCAAAGACATCGAGCCGCCCACGGTCAACGTCGCCATCATGACCGATGCCTGGCCGAACACGTGGAACAGTGGAAGTCCGGTGCCGGTACGGTCGGCACTCGATCCGCGGCTGCACTCGGCGCCGATCTCCCCGGCGGACAACAGGTTCCCGACCGTGAGTTGGGCACCCTTCGGCCGCCCCGTCGTACCCGAGGTGTACAGGATGGCCGCGGTCTCCTCGCGATCCCGGTCGACGACGGGGGCGGGGGCGGCGTCGGTGACCGCCGCGCCGGGGGACAGCGTCCAGAAGGGCACCTTGAGCGTCGCGGCCGCCTCCGCGACGGCGGGGCCGAGGGCGTGCCATGCGACCGCCAACGAGCACCCGGCGTCGCCGAGGACGTACTCGGCTTCGGCCCGGGTGGACATCGTGTTGACCGGCACCACGACACAGCCCGCGGCCTGGATACCGAGGTAGGCCACCACGAACTCGGGCACCGACGGCGCCGCCAGCAGCACCCGGTCCCCTGGAGACAGGCCCGCGGCGACCAAGGCGCCCGCGTAGCGTGCACTCGCGTCGCGCAGTTGCCGGTACGTCCATTGATCCGCGCCGCCGCGCAGCGCGATGTTGTCGGGAGTTGCGGCCGCGTGGCGGCAGACCGGGTCGAGAACATTGGCCATGGACGATGCCTTCCGGGGATGTGAGCAGGTGATGCGGGCGGGTCCACTTTGCCCGAGTAGTAGCGAATCCGGACTCGAATCACGTCTTTGCACGGCGAAGGGCAGGAGTGACGGGCGTCAGGGCCGCGGCTCGGCTCGCGGGCGGTCTCGGCCCGGGGCATGACCGGTCCCCCGCGACCGGTCGGTCGATCCATCGGTCAGGCGGTGATCCTGAAGCGTTCGGCGAGTTGGCGGCGGGTGTCAGCGGCGTCGGTGTGCAGCACGCCCCCGATTCCGATCCGTGCCGCACCGTCGAGGTTCTGCCGCAGATCGTCGATCATGACTGCCTCCTCGGGGCCGACGCCGAGGCGTTCACACGCGATCGCGTAGATCCGCCGGGAAGGCTTGCGGATCCCGACCTCGGCGGAGATGACGACCGCGTCGGCCACGGCGGCGAGGTCGACGCCGTCGTAGGTTCCGGTCCCGAACGAATTGGACACCAGCGCAACGGGGTACCCGGCGGCGCGGAGATCAGAGAGCAGGGCGAGCACGTCCTGATCGATCGACATTCCCGCTTGCATCCGGGCCGTGAGCCCCTCCGCCTGTACGTCGGCGCCGTGGGCGCGAAGACGCTCGGCGAATCCTCGCTCGAAGGCTTCGGCGTCGATACGGCCGGACTCGTGATCGGCCAGGAGGGTGCGTGACGGCTGATCCCTGCTCAAGAGGTCGAGCGGCAGGCGCGGGTCGACGCCGAGCGAGGCGCCGAAGTCGGTGAAAGCCCGCAACACACTGGAGGTGATGACCCCACCGAAGTCCACGAGGACCGCGGTTCGGACCTTTTCCACCACGTTCGACACCGTACCCACTCCTTGCTCACGGCCGGCTTTCCACCGGTCTCACGCGACGGCAGCCATGCCCCGCCGGCGCCCCAGCCTGGACGCGGAACCTCAGACGACCTCGAACAGCCCGGCTGCGCCCATTCCGCCGCCGACGCACATCGAGATCACCACGTACCTGACGCCGCGGCGCCTGCCCTCGATCAGGGCGTGCCCCACCAGGCGGGCACCGGTCATTCCGTACGGATGGCCGACGGAGATCCCGCCGCCATTGACGTTGAACCGCTCGGGGTCGATGCCCAGTTCGTCACGGCAGTACAGCGCCTGGGAAGCGAACGCCTCGTTGAGTTCCCAGAGACCGATGTCGTCGATGGTGAGGTCGTGCTGCTTCAGCAGCTTCGGAATGGCGAACACCGGACCGATCCCCATCTCGTCCGGCCCGCAACCGGCAACGGCCATGCCCCGGTACACGCCCAGCGGCTCCAGTCCGCGGCGCTCGGCTTCCTTCGATTCCATCAACACCGACGCCGAAGCGCCGTCCGACAACTGCGAGGAGTTGCCGGCCGTGACGCTGGAATGCGCGGTCACCTGACCGTCCGGCAGCACCGGCGCCAACCCGGCCAGGCCGTCGAGTGTGGTCGAGGCGCGGTTGCCCTCGTCCTGGGTCAGGGTCACGGCCTCGTCCCGCACCTCCCCGGACTGCTTGTCCAGGACCTTCTTGACGCTGTCGAGCGCGACGATCTCCTGATCGAACCGTCCGGCCTTCTGCGCCGCCGCGGTGCGCTGCTGTGACACCAGCGCGAACTCGTCCTGGCGTTCCCGGCTCACGCCGTAGCGTTCGGCGACGATCTCCGCCGTCTGCAACATCGGCATGTAGATGCTCGGCTTGTGCTCGACCAGCCAGGGGTCCGCCATGCGATGGGTGTTCATTCGGTCGTTCTGCACCAGGGAGATCGACTCGACACCGCCGCCGACAGCGACCTGCATTCCGTCGCCGATGATCTGCTTGGCGGCCGTCGCAATCGCCATGAGGCCCGATGAGCACTGCCGGTCGACCGTCATCCCCGACACGGTGTCCGGAAGCCCGGCGCGAAGAGCGGCCTGACGGGCGACATTCCCACCGGAGGACCCCTGCTGCACGGCGCAACCGAAGATCACGTCCTCGACCTCACCTCCCTCGAGCCCGGCGCGCTGCACCGCGTGCGAGAGGGCGTGGGCGGCAAGTTCCTGCGCCTGGGTGTCATTGAACGCGCCACGGTACGCCTTCCCGATCGGCGTCCGTGCCGTCGAAACGATGACTGCTTCCCTCATGTCGCCTCAACTCTTCCTGTCGGTCCGGTCGTACGGGAGCTTCAGGGCTGGAATGCCGAGCTCCGTGAGCCGGGTCGATGCTGGTCGGTCTTGCCGAATACCACCTGGGGCGCTGCGAGCAGCAGCGACCGCCTCTCCTTCACCGATGACTGCGCCATGGCCGCAGCGGCGACGGGAGCCGGCCTCCTGTTGGTTATAGTTGAATCCGGCGTCATGTTCAACTAGGCCCGGGCTCGCCATCCGGCCAAAAGCACGACGTGCGGCGGCTGGTGCGGGTATGCGCACACCCTCGACCTTGACAATGCATTCCCACGACTGGAAGCTGACCGACCAGTCGGTATGAAGGGGCGGAGCGTGACCGAGCTGAGCATCTCCACTGCTGCGGGCGTTTTCGACGCGATCGTGGCGGGTCCACCTGGGGGCCGACCGGTGCTGTTGCTGCACGGCTTCCCGCAGACGGGGCTGGTGTGGCAGCGGCAGATCGCGGCCTTGGCCACGCACGGCTACCGGGTGGTCGCACCCGACCAGCGCGGGTACTCCCCCGGGGCCCGCCCCGAGCGGCCCGAGGACTACCGCATCAGCGTCCTGGTCGACGACGTGGTCGCGATCACGGAGGAACTGGGCTGGGCGTCCTTCGACCTGGTCGGCCATGACTGGGGAGGCGCGGTGGCGTGGTGGACCGCCGATGGCCACCCCGGCCGCGTACGTACCCTGACGGTTGTCTCGACCCCACACCCCGGCGCTCTGGCCACCACCCTGCGCACCGACCAGGACCAACGCGAACGATCGCGCTACATGATCGACTGGCGCGAAACGCCCGCGACCGAAGAACGCATGCTCGCAGGCGATGCCGAGGCGCTTCGCGCCTCTTACGCCGGAAAGGTCCCGCAGGACAGTGCCGAGGCCTACGTGCGGCACCTGTCCCAGCCGGGCGCTCTCACCGCGGCGCTGAACTGGTACCGGGCCGGCCGCCCCGACGGCGCGATCGGCGTCATCGATGTGCCCACGCTGTACGTCTGGAGCACGCGGGACAGCGCTTTCGGCCCGGCGGCCGCGCAGGAGACCGGGCAGTGGGTCAACGGGCCGTACCGGTTCGAGACCCTCCAGGGCGTCAGCCACTGGGTTCCCGAGGAAGCGCCCGAGGCGCTCAACCTCCTGCTGCTCGAACACCTGCGAGCGCACGGCGAGTCCGGAACCACAGCGAAGTCCCCGTCCGTCGACTCCCAGAAAAGGTGACCCCATGAAGACAGCGCGAGCAGCCTGGCGCCGACTCGAGCCCGTACACGCCATGATCTACTTCGCCCCCGAGGGAAGGCGACGGTACGCGGACCTCGGACTCAGCGGACGCGCCGGGTACTTCGCCTCCCGGAGCGCCGCCTTCGGCCGGGCATCCGCCGAGCTCGTCATCTCGACCTTCTACAACTTCAACCCCGATTTCGTACGGCAGGCGGTCGACGGGGCCTGGGACGCGGCGACGCCGCAGCAGGTGCTGGACGCGCGCCACGCCGCCGCGAGCGAGGCCCTGCGACGGGCCGGGATCCACGAACTCACTGCTCTGGACGAGGTTCTGGCACTGACCCGCAGGGCCGCCGATGCGGCCTGCGAACACGCGCAGGGCCGCCCGCTCTTCGCCGCCCATGCCGCGCTGCCCTGGCCTGAGGAACCGGTACTGCGGCTGTGGCATGCCCAGACGCTGCTGCGGGAGTTCCGTGGCGACGGCCATGTCGCGTGCTTGCTCAGCGAGGGCATCGGGGGCTTGGAGTCCCTGGTTCTGCACGCTGCCACTGGCGACGTTCCCGTCGACTTCCTCAAGGCAAGCCGCGCGTGGCCCGAGGAGGAGTGGGCCGACGCCGAGGAGCGCCTGCGCACGCGAGGTCTCCTCGACGGCAACTCCCTCAGTCCGGAAGGCGCACGTCTGCGCCAGCACATCGAGGACCGCACCGACCGCCTCGCCCTTCCCGCCTACGCCGCCCTGGGCGACGCCGACTGCGAACGCCTCGCCGAACTCGCGAGCCCCTTCGGCCGCGCGGTCGTCGACGCCGGCCTTCTCAAGATCGGCTGACCGCGCGGGGACGGGCGCGGCACCCCTCCGTCTCGCGGTTGGTCGACTCAACTTCTTCGGCTGATGTGGCCATAGAGCTCGTCCTCGGCCACGTCGCGGGGTGCGAACAGGTGCCTGACCCCGTGCGGTCGTCGATCTCACGGACGCGTAATCGTTCTGCCACCCGCCCAGCCCGACGGCCGCGCGGCACCCAGGAAAAACCGGCTGGCGGTTCGCTTCCCAGGACAGCGTTTGCCGGTGCCGCTCAACGGCGGCCGAACGCTCCTGGCAGCACCCGCGGTGTCACAGCGCCTGGCGCATGCAGCCCCGAGGCCACCTGTCCAGGCCATGTGCCGCTTCGCGCTCGCGGATCTCCCGCAGGCCTGGCGTGAGCGCGCTGTCGTCCAGGAGCCGGAAGCCACAGCGCGCATAGTAGGGGGCGTTCCACGGGACTTCGGTGAATGTGGTGAGGGTCAGAGCGGGCGCCCCCTCGCTCGTAGCGTGATCCGCCATCCGGTCCAGCAGGGACCGGCCGATACCGCGGCGTGAACTGTCCGGATGTACCGAGACCTGCTCGACGTGGAGGTTGCCGTCGACACGGTCGGCGATCAGGTAGGCGACCGGGATGTCGGCGTCGTCGGCCGCGACCCAGGCCAGCCCGGCGTGGTGGTAGCGGGCGAGCTCGCCGAGCGGGAGCGGCTCGTCGTCGGCGATCTCCGGCATGCCGATGTCGCGGAAGCAGAGCCCAGCGGCCCTCTCGATGTCCTGCAGGAGAGGCAGCTCGTCCAGACGCACGGCTCGTATATGCATGGACGCATTGTCCAGGGCCGGCCGGACGGAGCCACCTGAATAAAGGGTCACGCCGGATCGCCATCCACCGCTCGACCTCACAGGTCACAGCGGGGCGAACGCTGCCCGATGCGGCACCGGGTGACGTGCCTTCGTACTGTCGCCGAACCGCCCTCGTCCCGCGGCCGCTTCCACGATCACACGGTGCTCCCGTTCAAGCGAGGTCGCGGGGTCCTCCGAGTGTGCGCTCCGGGAAGCGAAGCGGTCTGCGAATGGTGCTACGAGGGGACGGCGGCACCGGTGTGCGACTCGTCGGTCTCCGGCTGCTGCGGCGGGTCGCTGAGCTGCTCGCGCAGATAGCTCCAGACCACCGCGATCAGCGCGGCGGCCGGTACGGCGAGCAGGCTGCCCACGATGCCGGCCAGGCTACCGCCCAACGTCACCGCCAGCAGGATCACCGCCGCATGGAGACCGAGTCCGCGCCCTTGGATCATGGGCTGGAACACGTTGCCCTCGAGCTGTTGCACCACGACGATGATCGCCAGCACGATCAGCGCGTCCGTCAGGCCGTTCGACACCAACGCGATGAGCACCGCGACCAACCCGGCGAACAGGGCACCCACGATCGGCACGAACGCGGATACGAAGGTCAGCACCGCCAGCGGAAGCACCAGTGGTACCCCCAAGATCCACAGGCCGAGGCCGATGAAGACGGCGTCGAGCAGGCCGACGAATGCCTGGGAACGCACGAACGCGCCCAGGGTGTCCCAACCGCGCGCGGCCACGATCGGGACGTCGGTGGCGAGCCGTCCGGGGAGCTGACGGGTGAGCCACGGCAGGAACCGCGGGCCGTCCTTGAGGAAGAAGAACATCAGGAAGAGCGCAAGGACGGCAGTGACCACGCCGTTGACCACGGTGCCCACTCCCGTGACGACAGCGGTGACCATGCTGCCGACGCTGTTCTGCATGCGGGCGATCGCGGCGTCGAAGGCCCCCGTGATCTGGTCGTCGCCGATGTTCAGCGGTGGCCCGGCGGCCCACTCACGCAGCTTCTGGATGCCTTCGACCACACCGTCGGCCAGCTCACCGGACTGGGACGCCACCGGCACGGCGATCAGCGCCATGATGCCCGCGGCGATGAGGAGGAACAGCACGGTCACAACGGACGCGGCCAGGGCGGGAGGCCACCCGCGCCGACGCAGGAAACGAGCCGGGGGCCAGGTCAGCGTGGTGAGGAACAGGCCCACGATGAACGGCCAAACCACCGACCACATCCGGCCCAGAAGCCACAGGGCCACTGCGGCCATCACGAGGACCAGCAGCAACTCGGCGGAGACACGCGCCGATGTCCGGAGCGCGGCGAGGGCTCTCGTGGAACTCAATGTGGCAGACATGGGGTCACTCTATTGGCACGACAGTCTCACTTCGACATCGCTGCTGGTCAGGAGCCGCTATGCCAGTTCGTCGACTGACTGCCTGTCAGGTTCCGGCTCGTGCCTGCGACGCGACAGCGGTAGGGCTGCACCTGGCGACGAAGCCGTACCCGCCAGGAGGCGCAGCGTGCGCTGAGTCCGTGCCGCCACTCGGGCACCACCGAACCGGGCACGGTCACCGGCGCTTCCCCGCGGCCGCGCGGCTCCGCCGTGACCTGCCCGACCACTCACGGGCAATCACGAATCGTTCCCACGCGGCCTTCGCCTCCCGAAGCTCAGCCTGAAGAGCCTTCTCCGCTACAGGACAGCACGCTCCCGCTCCTCCAACGGCCCCGTCACCGACGGCAACCGGCACGTCCGCCAAGGAGTCAACGCGACATGCCATCACTGCCGCACGACGACGGAACTATGCACGATCAGCGGAAGAAGCAGCGGTCATGCCCGGAAAGACAACGATCGCCGGCGTCCTCCGCTTCGCCCTCGCTCAGATGTGAGGAGAATCAGATGTGAGGACTAATGGTGCGGGTGTGGTGTCCGGCCGATCGGCGGGGCGAGCGCGCCGGGGTGGTGGCTGAGACTGAGGCTGGGGGCTGCATCGAGCAGCCGGCGGGCCAGGGGATGGGGGTTGTCGTGCAGGACGTCGCGGGTGGGTCCTGACACCTCGATCCGGCCGTGGTGCAGCAGCGCCACGTGGTCGGCGATGGAGGCCACGACGCCTAGGTCGTGGGTGATGAACAGGAGCGTCAGATCGAGTCGGCGTCGCAGGTCACTCAGCAGATCCAGGACGGTGGCCTGTACGGAGACGTCGAGCGCCGAGGTGATCTCGTCGCAGATCAGGACCCGCGGGCCGGCGGCCAGCGCGCGAGCGATGGCAGCGCGCTGACGCTCTCCGCCCGACAACTGGCCGGGGTACCGGTCGGCCATGGCCTGCGGCAGTCGGACGCTGTCGAGCAGCTCGGCCACCCGCCGCGCGGTATCGGCTTCGCCGACGGTGTCGAAGTGGCGCAGCACCCGGGCGAGTTCGGCGCCGACGGTACGGCGGGGATTGAGCGACTCGCTCGCCGACTGGGACACGATCTGGATGGCCTGGCGCTGGTCCCGGTCACGTCGGCGGGCTGTCGGGCCGAGCGGCTTCCCGTCGAGGGTGACGGTGCCGGTGTCGGGACGGTGCAGCCCGGCCACACAGCGACCGATGGTGGTCTTGCCCGAGCCGGACTCGCCGACCAGCGCCAAGCAGGTGCCGGCCGGCAGGTCGAGGTCGACGCCGTGAGCGGCGACCACCTGCTGCGCGCCACTGCGGTGGGTGGCGGCCAGGCCGCGGATGCGCAGCAGCGCGCCGGTGGTGTCGGGGTCGGGGCCGTCCGGTCGAGGCGTCGGCCGATGAGGGTCGGGTACGGCCGCGAGGAGGTGGCGGGTGTAGACGGCGGCCGGCCGGACGAGGACCGTACGAGCGGGCCCCTGCTCGACGATGCGGCCGCTGTGCAGCACCGCGACCCGGTCGGCGAGCGGCGCGATGGCGGCCACGTCGTGGGTGACGTAGACCATCGCCGCCCCCGTCTCGGCGCGCAGCCGGTCGAGGTGGGTGAGGAACTCCTGCCGGGTGACCGCGTCCAGGCCGGTGGTCGGCTCGTCCAGGACGACCACGGCGGGATCGAGCAGCAGCGCCTGGGCGATGACGACGCGTTGACGCTGCCCGCCGGAGAGTTGATGGGGAAAGCGGCGCAGAAACCGCTGGTCGGTGGGGAGCCGGGCCCGCTCCAGTGCTCGGCCGACGGCCCCGTCGGCGTCGGCGTGCCGGCCGTGCGCGCGAACGATCTCATAGAGCTGTACGCCCACGCGCCGGGCCGGATTGAGCGCCAGTGCCGGGTCCTGCGGAACGTAGCTGACCAGTCGGGAGCGCAGTCGGCGGGTCTGCGGCTCGGGACGGCCGAGCAGAGCCTCCCCGGCGATGCGCACCGTGCCGGCGGCTATGGCGGTGCCCGGGCCGGCGAAGCCGAGGAGGGCCAGGGCGGTCGTGGTCTTGCCCGAGCCGGACTCGCCGATGACGGCGAGGACCTCTCCCGGGTAGACGGTGAACGAGACGCCATCGACGATCGGTTGACCGGCTTCGGTCACCACGCGCAGCCCATGCACCTCGACGGCGAGTCTCGTCTCAGGGTCCTGCGGCATGGTGGCGGTCACGACGGCGCCCCTTCCTTCTTCACGACCGGCTGGCCGGCCTTCTTCACGACCGGGTGACCGCTCGGCGCGATGCCGCCGCGCAGGGTGGTGACCGCGGTGGTGGCCCGGCGCAGCCGGGCGGCGATCTCGTCGCCACCGAGATTGACGGCGATCGTCAGAACGGCGATGGTCAGTGCCGGGGCCAGCACCGCCCACGGTTGCAGGGCCAGGCCGGCGCGGTTCTCGGCCACCATCAGCGCCCAGTCCGCGGTGGGCGGCTGCAGGCCCAGACCGAGGAAGTTGGCGCCGGCGACCATCGCGATGGTGGCACTGACACGGGAGCCGACGTCGGTCAGCATGGGCGCGGCGATGTTGGGCAGCACATCGCGCGCCGCCACGCGCGGCCAGGATTCGCCCCGGGCGAGGGCCACCTCGACGTAGCCGCGCACACCGACTTCCAGGGTGGCCGCCCGGACCACCCGGGCGATGCCCGGAGCGTTGGCCAGCACGGCGGCCATCACGACGACGATGGTGCCGCGTCCGGTGCCGGCGGCAAGGACGGCGAGGAGCAGGAAGGGCGGGAGGGCAAGCAACACGTCGACCGGACGCATGAGGACGGAGTCGGCGTGACCGAACAGACCGGCGGCCAGCCCGATCCCGCCGCCTACCAGGTAGCCCAGGAAACTGGCGGCGAGAGCGAGCATGACGACGGTACGCCCGCCGTGCAGCAGCCGGCTCGCCACGTCGCCGCCGAGATAGTCGGTGCCCAGCGGCAGGCCGGGGCCCGGCGGAGCGTACGGCAGACCGACGACGTCGGTCGGGGCGTGCGGGGCCAGCCACGGGCCGGCCACCGCCACGACGACCAGGGCCACGATGACGAGGCTGACGGCCATGCCGGTCCACCGCCGCGGCCGACGGGACGAGACGCTCGGCGTGTTCATCGGCGCCGCCCGCCGGCCGTGCGCAGCTTCGGCACGAGCAGGACGACGACGATGTCGGCGAGCAGGTAACCGGCGACCGTGACCGCGGCGAACAGCAGCGTCACCGACTGCACGTACGGCAGGTCCCGCTGGGCGATGGCGCGCACCAGGTCCTGCGAGACGCCTGGGTAGTTGAACACGGTCTCGACGACCACGATGCCGCCGACCAGCCAGGTGACGCTGCCGGCCAGCAGTGGCATCGCCGGGGCGAGGGCGTTGCGCAGCGCGTGGTGGGTGACGATGCGCCGCTCCCGTATGCCGTGCAGCCGGGCCATCTTCACGTAGTCCGACGCCATCGCCTCGGCCATCTGCGCCCGCACCATCCGGATGGTCTGCGGGGCCATCACGGTGACGAGGGTGACGACCGGCAGCACCAGAATCTCGGGGGTGGACAACGGGCTCCGGCCAGGCGGGACGAGCGAGACAGCCGGCAGTACGGGGAGGGCGTACGCGAACACGGCGATCAGCAGGGTCGCGGTGACGAACTCCGGCAGCGACCCGAGGGTGACCGAGGCGGTGCTCACGACCCGGTCGCGGGTCCTCCCGGCGCGGGCGCCGGCCCACGCCCCGAGCCCGATCGCCACCGGGATGAGCACGGCCGTGGCCACGGCCGCGAGGACGAGCGTGTGGGGCAGCCGAGCGGAGACGATCTCGGTGACAGGACGTCCCGAGAACAGCGACCGCCCCAGGTCGCCGCGCAGCACCGCTCCCATCCAGTCGAGGTAACGCTCGGCGGCGGGCCGGTCGAGCCCCAACTCGGCGCGCAGCGCGGCCTTCTGAGCGGGCGTGGCCGTACCGGAACCGGCCCCCTTGGCCAGGATCACGTCGACCGCGTCACCGGGCAGCAGCTGCATCGCCGCGAAGACGGCCACCGATGCGGCGAACACGATGGCGAGAGCTCCGACTGCCCGCCCGGCGATGTGGCCCAGGAGCGGGTGGCGGTCCGGTATCCGCCTCCAACCATGCATCTGATGTCACATCCAGACGTCGCGGTAGCTGCACCAGTCGTCGGTGGCCACCGACGCGGCCTTGAAGCCGTGCACTCTCGGGCTGACCCCGTCGAGCCACTTGGCGTAGGAGTGGATGATGTAGCCGCCGTCCGCCCACAGCTCCTGCTGCAGTTCGGCGTAACGCTGCTCGCGCCGCGACGGGTCGAGCGTGCCCCGCGCCGTGGCGAACTTCCGGTCCCAGGCCGGTCGCCGCCACGCGGTCTCGTTGCTCCGCGCGTCCGAGAGGAGGGCCTGCCCGTAGAACCACTCCAGGGCGTAGCTGCCCCAACCGGTCTGGGTGAAGGGCTGCTTGAGATAGACGTCGCTCCAGTACGAGTCGGCCGCCGACTTCGACACCTCGATGGTGATGCCGGCCTTCTTGGCCTGTTCGGCGAAGAGCAGCGCCGACTGCACATAGCCGGGGGTGACGTCGGCGGTGTGCAGGGTCACCCGCAGGTTCTCCTTGCCTGCGGCGCGCAGCAAGGCCCGGGCCTTGTCCGGGTCATAGGCGCGCTGCGGGATCGCGGCGGCGTAGTGGGGCGCCCCCTTGCCGTACAGGTCGTTGCCGACCTCGCCGTAACCGAAGAAGACCGACTCGACGATCGCCTCGCGGTCGACGGCGAGTTTGAGCGCCTCGCGCACCTTCGGGTCGTTGAACGGCTCACGGTCGATGAGCATGTTGAAGGAGTGGAACGTGCCCACCGGTGAGGCGTGGACGGTCAGCGCCTGGTTGCCCCGCTGTGCCTTGGCCTGTACGTACGACAGCTCGTGCACGATGTCGGCCTGCCCGGACAGCAGGACATTGAGCCGCGCGTCGGCCTCCGCCGCCAGGATGATCTCGACGCTGTCCACATAGGGCTTGCCGGCCTCCCAGTACCGGTCGTTGCGTACCAGCCTGGTCCGCTCGCCCGGTGCCCAGCTGTCGTATCGGAACGGCCCGGTGCCGATCGGCGGATGCTTCCTGTCGAAGGCGTTCGTGCCGTTCTGCACGACGTAGACGTACCAGCCGGCCAGAAGCGCGCCGAGATCGGCGATCGGCTGTGTCATGCGCAGCTCGACCGTGTTGTCGTCGACCGCGCGGGATGCGGCGATGTCGACCATCTTGAGATCGGCGGCGGCGGGCAGCTTGTTCCCCGGGTCCAGGATGCGCTTGACGCTCCACAGCACGTCGGCGGCGGTCAGCGGCTTGCCGTCGTGCCATGTCACGCCCTGGCGAAGCCGGATCGTCCAGACCGTGCCATCGGTGTTGGGCTCCAGCTTCTCGGCCAGCCGCGGACGCGGGGTCAGGTCGTTGTCGTGGGCGACCAGTTTGTCGAAGATGTTCTTCGCCACCGCCCCGCCGCCCCACGAGCCGGCCAGGTGCGGGTCGAGCACGTCGTCGGTGCTCGACGCTCCAGAGATCACCACCCGCAGGTTCCCGCCGCGGCGCGGGGAAACGCTCTGGGCATCTGCGGTGGTGCTCGACCGGCATCCGGCCAGGCCGGGCACGCCGAGCAGCACTGCCCCGGCGAAGGCGCCCTTGAGCAGGCTCCGCCGGGCAACGGCCTGCGGGTCTTTGTCGGCGAATACCGCCACGGACAACTCCTTGTACACATACGGAATATGAGAAAGCGCGGAACACAGCAGGGAGAAGGGAGAAAGGGAGAACTCCGCGAGGGCGCGGGCGGCCGGCACAGGCGACACGAGCCGGTCGCGTCCGAACGCGACAGACGGGCCCGCCGGTTATCACTGAAAGCCGGGCATTGCGCCCGGCATGACTGCCTGACGACTCGTCAGCTCGACGACAGGCAGCGCGAAGCGACCCCCGAGCGCAGGCTTACGGAGGCGACTGGATGAGGTGGCAGGCAGGTAAGCGCCGACATGGCAGACATCGTGATCCATCCTTCGTGGAGTCATCGTTGATCATTGCGACGCGAGGTATCCTGACTCCCGGATCAGCGCTCACCCCGCCTTCCCGGGCTGTCGCCCAGTGGCCGGATGGGGTTCGCTCCCCGGTTACAGTGGCGAGGACCGTGCCGGACTCACACCGGCTTCCCTCACACGTTGCGGCGCCGAACCTAGCAGATCAGGTCCCCATCCCAACAGCCGCCTACAGGTGTTCGAGCATGAGGTGTCCCCCACGCCAAGGCGCCGGACCTCCGCCTTCGCCCGCCCGTCCCACTGCTCGGCCTCGGGGAGCACGCGACACAGCGAGACAACCGACAGGCACTTCCCTGCGGTTGTTCCCGTCTTGATCGTGACGCTCCGCCTCACCGTCGTCCCCCGAGGGCGCTTGCGCAGCCGGAGTCGAGCCGGCGGACGACGTCATGAGCGAGCACGCTCTCACGGCATCGCCGTCCTGACCTGCTGCACCGCGTTCGGCGGCGGCCTCCGCCCTCACGCGCCGGCCCCTGGACATCGCCGACGCGGCCGGTGTCGGCGTCTGCTGCGTCACCGGCACGCTCACCGTCCATGACGTTCCTCGGCGCCGTGAACCTCCGCACTGCTGAGCGTGACCATGCTCATCGGCGGCGGACTCGTACGCGACCTGCCGGCCGGGGAGGCCCCCCACCCTGCTGCGTTGGGACCAGGAGATCTACGCCCTCTCCGCCCTGGTCTGCACCGCGACCACCGCCCTCCCGCTCCGCCTGAGCCGGTACAACCTCGGCCCCGGACGCCCCGGCCGCCCGCGCTGCGCTCGTCCTGCCCCTGCTCGCCTTGCGCTTCCCGCAGCACGGTCCGCGCGCCGGCTCGGCCCGCCGGGCCCACACGCGGGCGGTGCCGGCAGCGTGTCCCAGCGGCCGACACGCCGAACTCCCGCGACAGCGCCACGCCGCAAGGTTTCCACTGCCGCGCCGCCGACGTCCGAAGCGCACTTCGACCCGGTCGAGGTGCGCTTCAGCCACAGCCGCGTGCGCTGGTCCCCAACTGGTCCCCAAAACGATCGAGAGGCCGCACCGGATTCACTCCGATACAGCCTCTGACCTGCGACTCCTTCGAGTCGGGACGACAGGATTTGAACCTGCGACCCCTTGACCCCCAGTCAAGTGCGCTACCAAGCTGCGCCACGTCCCGGTGCCCGTGTGACCTGGGGTTTCCCCCTGGCCGAACGCGCAAGAGAACAATACAACACTCGGCGGGGCCGACCGGGCAGGTCCCGGCTGGTAGCCAGTTGGGGGCCCAGGTACGACGCGCGGCCCGGCGCTCGTCCCGTCGCGCCGCAGCGGTGTCCCCCCGCACGGCCCGCGTCGTGGGGCTCACCCGGTACGGGGCGGAACGGAGGGTCGATGCCGCTGACACGTTCCGGCCGGGGCTGGATCTTGGACAGCACCCGGACACGGGGCGCGGTCGCCCCGGCGCGACACAGAAGCACCCGGGCGCAGGGTGACACGGACGCGCCGGGCTCGGACAGCCAGAGATAAGCCGGATTGCCCCGCTGGCGCACGGCCGGACCGTCGGCGGCCCGGAACGACCAGCCGCTGGAACACGGGCCGTCGTGGCAGAAGCAACGGGCGCTCGGACGGCGTGGTGCCGGAGCGCAGGACCGCAGCGGTGCCAGGACCGCCCAGCCACGACGCGCCGAGCGCCATGGCGCCAGGACCACCGGGGCGGGGGCGCGGCTGGGAACCGGGCCCGACGGGCCACGGCGCGGCAGGGGACAATCGCGGTATGGACGATGCAGGCAGCGCACGGTCGGGGCGGGATCGCGACGAAGAAGGGCGGGCCCGCAATGCCCGGCCACGCGACGGGCTCGGCCGGCCTCTCCCGTACGGGACGCCGGGGGTGGAGCGGCAGCCCGAGGGGGTGTGGCGGAGCGGGCCCGAGACCGTGGTCGAGGCACAGCGACTGCTGGACGCGGGCATGCCCTTCCACGCCCACGAGGTCTTCGAGGACGCCTGGAAGTCCGGCCCCGCGCACGAGCGCGAGCTGTGGCGAGGGCTCGCGCAGCTCGCGGTCGGCCTCACCCACGCCGCCCGCGGCAACACGGCGGGCGGCGCCCGGCTGCTGCTGCGCGGGGCTGACCGGATCACGCCGTTCCAAGGGCCGTACGGGATCGATGTGCCGGGCCTGACCCGGTGGGCCCGGCAGCTGGCGGACCGGCTGACGGGCCCGGTCGACGCTGCCACCGAGGCCCCCCGGCTGACCGGTCCGGCCGACCCGGCGGCGCAGTCCCACGGCTGACCTGCAGGGCCGCTTCACCAGCGGACGTGCAGCGCCTCCGGCGAGCGGTGGATCAGGGTCGGGCGCATCACGGGCCGCGGCCCGTCCTCGTCCAGCCGCAGTCCGGGCAGCCGCCGGACGAGGAGACGGAGCGTCAGGGCGAGCTGCTCGCGGGCGAGCCGGGAGCCGGGGCAGCCGTGCGCCCCGTGCCCGAAGGCCACATGCCGACGGGACAGCGGGCGGGTGACGTCGAAGGTGTCGGGCCGGTCGTGCCTGCGCTCGTCCCGGTTGGCGGAGCCGTAGGCAACGAACACCGTCGCCCCGGCGGGCAGTTCGGTGCCGGCGACGGTGACCGGCCGGGTCGTGGTGCGGCGGAAGCCCTGGACGGCGGTGTCGTAGCGGGCGGCCTCCTCGATCGCCGCAGGGATCAGGCCCGGGTCGTCGCGGAGGAGTTCCCACTGGCGGCGGTCGCTCAACAGATGCAACAGGGTCGTGCCAATGAGCGCGGTGGTGGTCAGGTGCCCGGCGATCAGGAAGTTCTGGAAGCTGGAGACGAGTTCGTGGCGCTGGTCGAGGGTCGGTTCACCGCTGCCCGGCGCGAGCGCCGCGACCATGGCCGACAGCAGGTCGTCGCGCGGCTCGGCCCGCCGGTCCCGGATGTACCGGTCGAGCATGGTCTGCAGCGCGACCACGTCCTCGGCGGCCGCGACCTGCTCGGCCTCCGCCATCGGGCGGAACAGCAACTGCTCGGCCCGGTAGCCGCCGCGGACCGCGGCGGGCACATCGGCCGGGTCGATGCCGATGAGGCGGCCGATGACCTGCCCCGGCAGTTTGCGCGCGTACGCCGACATCAGCTCGGCCCGGCCGTCCTCCGCGAAGGCGTCGACGAGCGCCTCGGCCTGCTCTTCCGCGTAGGGGACGAGCGCGGCGACGCGCCCGGCCGACAGGCCCTGGTTGAGCGGGGCGCGATGACGCCGGTGCGCGGCTCCGTCGGTGGAGACGACGGTGGGCCGCTTGCCGTAGCCCTTGGCGAGCACCTGTTGGGCCGCGGGCGAGGGCAGCACGTCCGGCAGCAGGGCGCGTTCGGAGGAGAAGTCGTCGGCGCGGCGCAGCACTTCGCGTACGTCCGCATCGCGGGCGATCAGCCAGGCGTCGAGCTCCGGCACGAAGGTGAGGCCCTCCGCCTCCCGGGCGCCGGCGTAGAGCGGGTAGGGGTCGCGCTGCAACTCGTCGAGCCGGGCATGGTCCTTGCTCGCCACGCGGCGCCTCCTGGGATCGGCGATGGCCGGAGCGGGCGCCGGGACCGGATCTGCCCCTGGTCGCGCCGGGCTCGCAGTGGTGGGTTCACTCGCGGTGGTACGTCCGGCCATCGTGCACGACCCGTGCGGCGGCCGTGAAGGGCCCGTCGACGGAGGTGAGGGCTCCGTATCCGCCCGTCAGAGCCGGCGACGCGCGCTAGCGCCGGGTGCCGAGCAGGCGCAGCAGCACCGACGCATGACTGGTGTCGGGATCCTTGGCCGCCGTGAGCAGGGTCAGTGGCCCGTCGGCCGCGAGGTCCCTGAGCCGTTCCAGGGCCTCGGCCGCTGCGGGTTCGGCGAGTTCGGCCTCGTAGCGCCGGCAGAACTCCTCGTACGTGCCGTCCGGGCCGTGGTACCAGCGGCGCAGCTCCGTCGACGGCGTGAGCGCCTTCGGCCACTCGTCGACGCGTGCCTCGGTCTTGGCCAGCCCGCGCGGCCAGAGCCGGTCGACGAGTACGCGCACGCCGTCGTCCGGGTCCGGTGCCTCGTAGACCCGGCGGACCTTCACATGGTCGGAGCGTCGCTGCATTCCCCCAGCGTCACAGCCGGCGGCGCGGCGGGCAGCGGAACGGGGCCGTACGGTCTACCCGGCTCCCACCCCGCCGCGATCCGCGCCCAGGACCAGCGCCGGAGGAAGCACCGCCTGGACGACGCCCGGCGCGCGTCCGGCCGCGCGAAACGGTGCTCGACGAGCTGCTCGACGCGCGGCTGGTGGTCCTGTCACGCCGCTGGCGCCCCCTGCTCCCGCCTCGTCCGCGCCACCGCCCGTGCGCCCTCCCCGCCGAAACGGCCCCGGCCACCGCGGTCCTCCTGGGCGGAGGCGGTCAGCCGGGCGCCGACCTGTCGGAAGGCGAAGCCGACGCCGAGCCCGACACCGAAACCGCCACCGCGCCGGACGCCGACGTCGACGCGGCATGCGTGGCCGGCAGCCGCAGCAGGCACAGCAGGCTCACCGCGCACACGCCCACCAGATACGCCGCCACGGCCCACGGCACGCCCCCGCCACCAGTCGTCTGCGACAGCCGGCTGTTGATCAGGGGCGTGAGCGCTCCGCCGAGCACCGCCCCCAGGTTGTACGAGATCGCCGTCCCCGACGTGCGCAGCCGAGGCTCGAACAGCTCCGGGATGTACATGCCCTGCACGCCGAGCATGGTGATGAGGGCAAGGAGCAGCACGGTCGTGCAGGCCCACACCGTCGGCAGTCCGCCGCGGTGCAGCAGGGCCAGATACGGCACGGTGAGGACGCCCATCGCGACGCAGCCGACGATGCTGAGCCGGCGTCCGCCGTAGCGGTCGCCGAGCGTCGCGGCGAGGGGTGTGGCAGCGCCCATCACGGTCATCGCCGCCATGATGCACAGCAGCGTCCCGCCGGGGGTGAAGCCCGGCCGGCCGGTGATGTGGGACATCGCCCAGACCGTGGCGGTGTAGTGCACGGCGTACGTGCACATCACCGCGCCCGCCACGAGCACCACGCGCCCCCCGTGCAGCCGCAGGACGGCCCGCAGCGGGGAGCGGGCGAGGGCGTCGTCACGCGCGAGCCCCTGGAATACCGGCGTCTCGACGATGCGGGACCGCAGCAGGAAGCCGATCAGGGTGAGGATCCCCGCGCCCCAGAAGGGCACGCGCCAGCCCCAGGCAAGGAACTGCTCGGGGGTGAGTGCCGCGGAGAGCGCGAGGACGCAGCCGTTGGCGCACAGGAAGCCGATCGCCGGCCCGGTCTGCGGGAACGAGGCCCACAGCCCGCGGCGTCCGGGCGGGGCGTGCTCGCCGGCCAGCAGGACGGCCCCGGTCCATTCGCCGCCGATCCCCAGCCCCTGGACGAATCGCAGGACCACGAGGCAGACGGGCGCGGCGACGCCCAGCTCCCGGTAGCCGGGCAGCAGCCCGATGGCGAAGGTGGCGAGGCCGGTGACCAGCACCGTGGACTGCAGGACCACGCGCCTGCCCAGCCGGTCGCCGATGTGGCCGAAGAGGACCGAGCCGAGGGGCCGCGCCACGAACCCGGTGGCAAAGGTGCCGAACGCCGCCAGGGTCGCTGCCGACGGGGCGAATCCGGGGAAGAAGACGGGGCCGAACACGATCGCGGCGGCGGTGGCGTAGAGCGCGAAGTCGTAGAACTCGATGACGGTGCCGACGAGTGCCGCGGTCGTGACCCGGTTGACAGGGGCAGGCGGTCGCGACGGCCGCACGGGCGGCTGCCGGATGCTCATGCGCGCTCCTTCGCCGTCCACAGCCGGACGCGTCCCTCGAGTTCGACGGCCGCCTGGACCTTGCGGTGGCGGTAGGGCGCCAGTTCCCGCTGCATTCCGGAGACCGCGCGGCTGACCCGGGCCGAGCGCACCCCGTCCATCAGCTCCAGCGCCCGCGTCCAGGTCTCGCAGGCCTGCTCCACAAGGCCCTGGCGGCACTGCATCGTCCCGGCGTGGGCGACGCTCAGCGCGGTGATGCGCCGGTGCTCACCGCCGGAGCGGTTCCACACGGCGTGGCTGAAGTGCCGTTCGGCGACGTCGTAGGAGCCCAGGTGCTCGGCGGCCTTGGCCGTGTGGTTGCCCACGCAGGCGCTCGCCGATCCCCACAGTGCCGCCCAGAAGGGCATCTCCCGCTCGTCCGCGCCCTCGACGATCCGGGCGGCCCGCGCGGCCTCGTCGACGGCCTCCGGCCCGCGGCCGGCCATGGCGAGCGCTCGGGCGCGGGTGACGACGTACAGGGACTCGGTCGCGGGGTCCGTACGGCCCCGCACGCGGCGGAGCGCCTCGTCGATGAGGTCGAGCGAGTGCTCGGGGCGGCCCACCTCCATGCCGTGGTGGGCGAGGACGCGCAGGACGAACGCGCCGTGCAGGTCGTTGTCCGCCTCGCGGGTCAGGGCGTACGCCTGGAGGTAGTAGCGCTGGGCCAGGCCCGCTTCACCCGCGTCGTACGCCTTCCAGCCGGCCAGGTAGGCCACGCACGCCCCGGCGGACAGCATCTGCCGCTTGAGGTCCTCGGTCCGGAAGCGAGCGCGGCACAGCGCGGCCACGTCGCTTCTGAGGTACTGCACCAGTGCGGTGCGTCCGTGCTGTCCGCCGAACCGCTCGTCCACGGCGGTGAACAGCCGCGTCGTCTCGCGCACGGCCGCCACCTCCGTCTCTCCGGCGGTGCCGTTGCACTGCCGTGCCGGGCCCCGCGGCCCCGTCCCCGCCGCGCGGGTGTCCAGGGGAAGGGCGGCGGCCGCGACGCTGTAGGGGACGGTGCGGGACCAGGGGCTCCGCTCGATGTCCGCCCCGGTGAGCGCGTCGAGCACCTCCAGCGGGTCGTGTCCTTCGCCGGGCGGCGGCAGCGGATCGCCGTCGTCCGGCGGTGGCAGCAGGCCGAGCTGGGTGGCCGACACCGGCAGCGGCAGCCGCCGTGACAGGGCCTCGGCTATGAGCCGGGCGGTGCCACGGCTCGGCCGCGTTCCGGCGATCCAGTGGGCCACGGCGGAGGAGTTCGTGCGCGCCGTGGTGCCGTTCTCGGCTGCGACGGCGCGGATCTGGCGGGCCAGCTCGGCGTAGCTGTATCCGGACTCGCGCACGGCCCGTGCCAGTCGCTCGTTCTTGGGGCGCATACAGCACTCCGTTCGGTTCACGTCTGGTTTAATACTCCAGCTGTAGATCGTGA
>NZ_JAGGOJ010000046.1 GCF_018614575.1 Streptomyces sp. ISL-10 | reverse complement strand
CAACTGAAACGACGTCTAAAGCGGGTGTCGCAGGTTCGAATCCTGCCGGGGGCACCAGCGCAAAGGCCCCGGACCGATCAAGGTCCGGGGCCTTTGACATCCACTTCTGACATCAACGGGGGCGGTCACTCACGGCCTGGCCGCCTCTTGAGCAGCCGGTCCATGTGGCTGATCGCCTCGCGCTGCGTGTCCTGGACGACGTGCGTGTACACGTCCATGGTGATGCTGATCTGCGAGTGCCCGAGGATCTCCATCACGACGCGAGGAGCGACCCCGGCCGCGGTAAGCAGGGTGGCGCAGCCGTGCCGGGCATCGTGCAGCCGGATGACGCGAAGGCCGGCAGAGTCGGCGACCCGGGTGAAGGAGCGGTAGACGTTGCGCGGCTCGACCGGGCGGCCGTTCCGGGTGGCGAAGACGTAGCCGCCCTCATCCCACGACTCCCCCGCGCGCAGCTTGGCGGCGGCCTGGCGCATCCGGTGCCAGCGGAGCGGCGCGATGCACATCGCCGGTAGCGGCACAGCCCGACGGCGGCGTCCCTTGGGGTCGTCGTCGTACAGGACGCCGCGCCGACGCTGGCTCTGCTGGCGGACGTACAGCACGCGCTTGTCCAGGTCGATGTCCACCCAGCGAAGGCCGACGATCTCACCCCGCCGCAGGCCCATCGCGATGGCGAGGACGAAGGCCGCGTACAGCGGGTCCTTCCGAGCGGCGGCAAGGAAGTCCAGCGTCTCGTCAAGCGACCAGGGGCTCAGCTCCCGCGACTTGGCCCGGGGCGGCTCGACGAGGCTCGCCACGTTGCGGGTGACCAGCTCTTCGCGGCAGGCAGCCGTCAGGGCGGTGCGCAGCACCCGGTGCGATTCCTTGGCGGTGGCGGCGGTGGTCTTGTTCTCCAGCTCGACGAGGAAGCGCCGGACATCGGCAGTGCCCAGGGATTCGAGCCGCTTCGAGCCAATCATGGGCATGAGGTACAGCCGGACGTGCGCTTCGTACTTGTCGTACGTGCTGAGCTTGCGACGCGGCTTGATGACGTTGTCCAGCCAGTACGGAAGCCACTCGGAGAGCCGTGCCGAACGGGTCGGCACGGGCACGCCCTGGTCCACCTTGTCGAGGAGTTCACGGCGCTTGGCGTCACACTCGGCCCAGGTCTTGCCGTAGGCGAACTTGCGGGCGCGGGTGCCGTCAGGCTGTAGGACGTAGACCGCTGCCTGATAGCGGCCGTCCTTGCGCTTGGTGATCGTGCCCGCGCCGTTGGGGTTGCGCTTGCGCTGGGAAGCCATCAGGCAGCCTCCTCGATCTCACGGACGATGAAGTCCCGTACCGCGTCGGCCGGTACACGCCGGGCACGCCCGATGGTGATAGAGGTCAGGCGGCGCGAGCGGATCAGGTCGTAGACCGTGGAGCGTCCGAGCTTGAGCCGGGCCATGACCTCGGGCACGGTCAGCAGTTCTGCGGTGGCGGTGGTCATGCTGCGGCTCCTTCCAGTTCGGTGGTGTCGGGTGTGAGTGAGGCGGCGAGCCATTCCTCGCCACGGGTGAGGCCGGTTCCGGCGAAGGCCCAGTGCGCGAGGACGAGGGTGGTGTCCTCGTCCGGATTGGCCGGCATGGCGGCAGTCGGATCTTCGCCGCGGGCGATCGCGGCTTGGAGGCGTTGCCATTCGGCGCGTGCCTGGCGGAGTGCGCCGAGGGTGGTGGAGTAGCGGCGGGTCTTGGTGGAGAAGTGGCCGCGGAAGCCCAGCATGTGGGCCCAGGCCCGGAGCCGAAGGTCTTCCAGGTCTTTGCGGGCGCCGAGGGTCCATGCGGTGCGGATGAGTCGGCGGGCGTGTTCGGGGATGGACTTGCGGCCGAGTTCGGCGAGGAACTTGATGGGGCGGTCGAGGGTTCCGGTCGCGATCTCTGCTCCTTTGGTGGCGTACTTGGCGATGTAGGCGGCGACGGCGCGTTCGGTGAGTTCGGTGCCGCCGTCGAGGTCGGCCGAGCGGATGGGGCGGATGTCGAGCTGGCTGCCGAAGACAAAGGTGTGCGCGCGGCCGTCGATGACCGGCCCGGGCACATCGGCTGCGGCGGTGGCGGCGCGGATGGCGTCGGCGAGGAGTTCGGCGGTGGCCCAGGCCGGGGGCGGGGTGTCGCCCCCATCGGGGCCGTCGAGGCGGATCACGGCGTGGAAGTGGATGCCCCCGCGGCGCTGGTACTCGGCGACCTTGGCGAAGGAGACGCGGGCATGCTCCTTGAAGGCACGCTGCGAGAGGCCGGCGCGCTTGGCGACTTCGCGGCGCAGGTAGATGGAGAAGCGGGCCCAAATCTTGGAGGCGTGGGCGTTCCAGAGCACGGCGGCTTCGTAGTCGTACGTGTCGGGGTCGAGCAGGGTGCCCAACTCGGGGGCGTCGGCCGGGTGGGTGGTGCCGCAGCGGCAGCGGCCTTTGGTGGGGCGGTTGTGGACGGGGCCGAAGCCGGGGGCGGTGAAGGTGGCGAACACCCTGGGGTGTGTGGCCACGCGTTCGGGGGTGCCTTTGCCACCGCGGAGGCCTGCGGTGATGAGCTGGTAGGTGTCGCGGCGGTAGGTCTCGGCGCAGGCGGGGCAGCGGGTGGCGCGGCGGTTGTTGCAGCGCACGAGGAGGTTCCCGGCGGGCAGGTCGTCGGCGGTGAGGTGGTGCAGGATCTCGCCGGTTCCGGTGTGGACGTCGGTGCGGTGGCCGTCGAGGCGGATCGGGGTGGTGCAGCCGCCGAGGCCGCGCAGCTGGCGCATGAGGCCGGGCATGGTGCCCAGCGAGGCGAGGAAGGCCAGGTCCCGCAGGGGCGGCGGTGCGGTCGTGGTCACGCGGATGGTCCTCCTTCTAGAGGGAGCAGGCCGGGACGCCTGCCGTTTCGTAGCGGGCATCCCGGCTGGCTGTGATCAGCGGTGAAGGCAGGTGTTGCGGTGGTCGATCCACTCGGCGACCAGGTCGCGGACGTTGTCGTCACCCGTAGCCCGGCCGGAGACCCCACAGCGGCAGGCGTAGGAGCCGGTGGCGGGGAAGTCCCGGGCGGTTTTGGCGACGTGCACGCCGGGCCGGTCGACGGTGGGCGCGAGGTCGGCCACGGCGGTCAGCGGGTGAACGCGGCGTCGGCGGCGGTGTCGAGCAGCTGGCGCAGGGGCGGGACGATGCCGGTGCCCTGGCAGGTGCGGCAGTGGGCGGTGATGGTGCGCCGCTGGCCGGTGCGGTCACGGCCGCCGAGGGTGATAGCGGCGGAGGCGAAGCCATCGCAGGACGGGCAGACGCGGGCCGGGGCGTGGCGGTGCTGGGGCATGATGAAGGTCCTTCCGGTTGATGAAGTCGGGTAGGGGCTGGCCGTCCGGGCGGCGGATACTTGGCGGTTTCAGGGCCGCCCGGAAGGCCGGTCAGCGCTGGCGCTGGCCGTTGAGCAGGGAGCGCAGGACGACGGCGCAGACGGCGACCGAGGTGGCCGTGACGGCGACGGCGAGCAGCATGGAGACGAGGACCGCGCCGACGACCAGGACCACGGCGGTGCCGCTGCCGACGAGGGCGAGCGCGGTGCCGGGTGTGAGCTGGACCGTGGGCCGGGCCGGGGTGGCCGGCACGGGCGCGGAAGCGGTCGGGGCCGGGGTCGGTGCGGGCTGGACCGTCGTGGGCTGGACGACGGCGGGCGGGGTGGTGATGCTGGTCGGGGTCGGCATGGTCGGGATACGCGGGCGGAGCATGAGAGTTCTCCCTTCGGTCACTTGGTGGTGTTGTTGACGGCGTCGACGCCGGTGCGGGTGCCGGACTCGATGGCGGGAGCGAGGAACGTGTCGGCGAGGAGGAAGCCGCCGAGGAGGAGCACCACGATGAGCCAGGTCGGCGGGCGCATGAGCTTGATGCCGAAGTAGCCGAAGATGGCGACCAGGACGATCAGCGGAAGTTCGACATTCACGACGGGGCTCCTTGGTCAGTTGATGCGGCAGCGGTGGGTGCGGGCGGCGAGCTGGGCGGCGGACTGGGCGGAGAAGTCAGCGGACCAGCCGCAGTTGTCCCGGGAGCAGACGGCAGCGTGCTTGGTCCGGCCGTTGCGGTCGCGGTGGGTGCCGATCTGCACAGGGCCGATCCGCATCACTGAGTGGAAGAAGTCGCGCGCAGGCATGGACTGAACTCCTTGTCGTGTCAGGCGAGGTGGGCAGCGAGCTGGTCAGCCATCGGGCCGGGCAGGCCCAGGCGGTCGCGCAGCGTGGTGGCGTCGATGGGGCTGCCGGTCGAGGCGCGGTGGGCGTCGGCGAGCTTGCGGGCGTGGTCGACGAGCGCGGGCGGCACGTCCGCAGGCGGGGCGGCGGGCAGGGCCGGAACCGGTGCGGCAGGCTCGACCGCATCCGGCTCCGGAGCCGGGTCCGGTCCGGCCGGCACGGTCACCGGCTCGACCACGGGCAGCGGTTCCGGCTCGACAACGTCCGCGGTTGCACTGGCGGGCGAGTGGACGAGGAGTGTGCCGCCGAGGAAGGCGAGAGCAGGCCAACCGGCCACGAGGATGCGCAGCCAGTCGGGCACGTCGGTCAGGTCGAGCAGGCCCGCGGTAGCCACATTGGCACCGAGGGAAGCCGCCAGGGCGACGGCGAACCACGACCACGCAGCGCGGGCCGGTTCCCCCTGGGCGCGCAGGATGCGCAGGCGTCGCCAGGCCGCGACGAGCAGCAGGTCGACCGAGACGGGGTAGGCCCACGCCTTCCAGCCGTCCTGACCCGCAGCGGCGGCGAGATCGTGCAGGTGGGCGAAGGACAGCGCCCCGGCGATCACGGCTTGCACGAGCACGGCATCCAGGCGGATCGAGCGGAACATCGGTCTTCACCTCCTTGGAGAGTTGGGCCGGGGCCGGGCGAGGCACAAGGGCCGGTCGCCGGGCCCCGGCGGTCCGTTCAGGCATGGCGGGGGTAGGGACGTGGCGCGAAGCGGTCACGCCGACCGAGTGGGGAAGGGATCAGGCAGTGAGGGGCTTGGCCGCCGCCGCGGGGGCCGGGGTCTTGCTGGGAGACAGCTCCGGCAGCACTGGGCGGAAGGACTCCAACCGGCCAGCACGGGCGTCCGGTGGGCGTTCGCGGTGCAGGCGTTCACAGCCTGCCGCATCGAGGTGAACGGCGTACGGATGCGGACCCAGCCGCCCGTGGAGTCACCGGCCACCGCCGTGCCGGGCCGCTCGACGGGGATCTGCGTGGTCGCGAGTACGGCATCCGGGGAGATGTCGCCGAACGCCATCTTGGCCGAGGCTTCATCGTTGACCCGGTGCGAGACCCGGCCGGTGAGCTGGGCACGGAGCATGGTGATCCCGTCGCCGAGTTCCGATCCGAAGCGCTGACCGCAGATCTCGACGTAGATGCCGGCCGCGCGGCCGAGCTGCACGAGGCGCACGAGGGCGGTGACGATGCGCTCGCGGCGCTTCTTCTCGGCGGTGTTGGAGAACAGTGCCAGTTCAGCGACTTCGTCGACGAGGAGGACGACCGGCACCGGCCGCAGGTGATCAGGCAGGCCCCAGATGTCGGCAGTGACTTCCGCGTCCGGGGTGTCCGCGCTGATG
>NZ_JAGGOJ010000045.1 GCF_018614575.1 Streptomyces sp. ISL-10 | reverse complement strand
GCCACCCCGGTTACCCCCATCGCCCCCAATGCCACCCCGGTTGCCACCGTCGCCTCCAACGCCGCCCCGATCGGTGCGGGAGAGCACGGCGTCCGGGAAAGCGTTCGAACTGACGACGCCACCGCGGTGGCAGCCGTCCACGGTGATCGTCAGAGTGCCTCCCGGGAAGACGGCGGAGGGACTGACGTGGACGTTCCTCGGGCCGTCGCCACCGCCGGCGGCGGCCAGCGGAGCGCAGAGCCCGACGGCCGCGAAGGCGGTCGCGGTCACCGCGAGAGCGCGTGTAGCACACATCGTTGAACCTCCAGCGGAAGACGCTCCGGAGCGGCGCTCCGGCATATTCGACGAGTACGCCTTCCATGACGAACCCTCATCGCAGGGGGCATCACGCGCATGTCGGCCTTGGTCCACCCCGGTGAGGCGACACGCCGCGCGAGCGCCCAACCATCTGACGGACCCGCAGGTCACAGACCGTCAGGATTTTTATCTGCCGATTACTCGGATGGGCCACCCCGACCGGCCCCGCCACCCGTTCGCCCTTCCCTTCTCGCAGCCTCGGCGGACCGCACTTAGCGTGACCGCATGCGCACAATGGGGAGAATCATGGGCAAGGACATCTACGGCTCCGAGCCGAGACGACGCTCGCCCTGGGGCGTGCTGGCCCTCGTCATGCTCAGCGGCATCGCACTGATGAAGAATGGGGCGGATGTGGGCATCGGGCCGCCGCAGCCCGCGGCCGCCGCGTCGCTCGCCGGCCGCGCGGGTGAGACGTTCCTGCCCGTACCGCTCGAACCCCTGCCGTACGCGCCTCCGGCCCGGGTGCGCATCCCGTCGCTCAAGGTGGATGCGCCGATCATGGACGTGGGCCTGGACGAGAAGGGGTGGATCGCGGCCCCGCCCCCACAGGACCCCAACCTCGCGGGCTGGTACCAGAACGGTGTCGCCCCCGGTCAGCGGGGCACCGCCGTGATCGTCGGGCACGTCGACAACCAGGCGGGGCCGGCGGTGTTCTACGGTCTCGGCTCCGTGAAGCACGGCAACTTGATCGAGGTGCCACGGCTGGACGGCAGCACGGCCGTCTTCGAGGTGTACGGCGTGGAGGTGTTCTCCAAGCACGACTTCCCCGGCGTCCGCGTCTACGGCGACACCGGGTCGCCCGAGCTGCGAGTGATCACCTGTGGGGGCGGCTACTCGGAGGCGCACGGCTACGACGGCAACGTCGTCGTCTTCGCCCGCATGGTCAAGGCCCGCTGAGCGCGACCCGTTGCCGCCCGCGCCCGTTCGTGGCCGTCGCCCGCCCGCTCAGCGGCGCGGGACGGTGATGCGGTAGCCGTCGTCCAGCAGTCTCGGCAGATATCTTCGCAGGGCCGCGACGCTCTGGGAGCGGTTGCCGCCCGCGTCGTGAGACAGCACGACGACGCCCGGGGCCGCACCCTCCAGCACCCGCCGGACGATGGTGCGGATGCCGGGTGTCGTCCAGTCCAGGGTGTCGACGGTCCAGGCGAGCGGTTCCATGCCGAGTTCGGCGCCGATCGCGAAGGAGTGCTTGTTCCAGGCTCCGTAGGGCGCCCGGTACCAGAGCGGCGCTTCGCCCACCGTCTTGTCGACGACGTCGCTGGTGCGGCCGAGCTCTTCGCGGATCCGCGACGGTGCGAGGCCCGGGATCAGCGGGTGGGACCAGGTGTGATTGCCGATCACATGGCCGTCGTCGACCATCTCGCGCAGCAGGTCGCGTTGGTGCGTGGCCATCTCCCCGCAGACGAAGAACATCGCCTGCACACTGTGCTCGCGGAGCGTCGCGAGGATGTCGGGCGTGTACCGGGGGTCCGGTCCGTCGTCGAAGGTGAGCACCATCGTGCGCCCCTCCGCGGGCACCTTGAGGAAAGGTTTCGTACGCACCGGCGGCACCGCCGGGCGCAGTTTCACCGGGCGGTAGGCGGTCATGGGCTGCAGCCGGTAGGACGACGCACGCGGGGCCCGCCCCGCCCTCGGCGGGGCCGCGGGGCCGCGGGCCGGAGCGGGGGCGGGCCGGGGGGCGGTGCGTCCTGGTGTCGTGGTCGGCTCGGTGACGAACAGCCCGCCGAAGGCGGCGACACCGCCGAGGCAGGCGGCGACACGGAGCACCGAGCGGCGTCCGCGGAGCAGCTGATCCTTGTCCATGGCCCACTGCTCGCACGACTGATGCCGCGGACAACTGATCGACACCGCGTTGCGGGCAGGAATGACCCGTTGGGAGCAGTGCCACGAGCCGGGCGCGCGACGGCCGCGAGCCGGGCGCCCGGCCGGGGAGCATGAGCCTCGGTTGCGCGAGCGAGCATCCTGCTGTGCCTCGGGGGCGGTCTGCCATTCGATGCCCCCAACAGACGCCATACTGCGTTATTTCAGGCATATAGGGCCACCTGAATCCGCAGGGGAGGCTGGACGGAGTCAAGCGACGAGGCAACGTCGCTGGAACGGCCGTGTGCCGCCCGCCGGCCGCGCAGGCACGCGCCGGTCCGGTCGACCGCTCGCCGCACCACTCGCCGCTCGGTGCGACCGTTCGTCGACGCCCGCGGTACGGCGTCTGTCGCTGTGCTCGCGGATGCGTTCGTATACGCCACGTGGCAGCGACCGACGGGTGAAGGGGTGTTCGGCAATGGCAACAGCGACCGCGACGACCGACGAGCGGGCCATGGTGGAGCTGCAGCGTGAACACGGCCCCGCGCTGCTGAGCTTTCTGCTCGGCCTCACCTACGGGGACCAGCAGCGCGCCGAGGACCTGTTGCAGGAGACGCTGGTGCGCGCATGGCAGCACCCCGAGGCGTTCGACGGCCCCTACGAGTCCATGCGGCCGTGGCTCTTCACCGTCGGCCGCCGCCTCGCCATCGACGCCCGGCGCTCCCGGCTCGCGCGCCCCACGGAGATCGGCGACGGCGTGCTCGCCACCACACCGGACCCGGCCGACCCGGCGGAGAACGCGGCCCTGGCCCTCGACGTCCGTGCGGCGGTCGGCTCCCTGAGCCCCGAGCACCGCGCCGTACTCGTGCAGATCTACTTCCGCGGGCTGAGTGTCAACGAGGCCGCGCAGGCACTCGGCATCCCGCCCGGGACCGTCAAGTCGCGCTCGTTCTACGCGCTGCGTGCCCTCGCCCGGTGCCTGCCCGGCTACAGCAGGCGCACCGCGCCGCCCGCCCCACCGGCCACGGTGGGGCACGCCTCCCCCACGGACCACGACCACGACATGGCCGTATGCCGAACGTCACGCCGGAGTTGAGCAAAGAAGCGCCCCGGGACGTGTTGGACGGTGGAGGCTCGTCATCGAGGCCCGGACGTGACTGTTTCGGAAGTGGGTGGAAGGCGTGCAGCCCGAGAGTGCGAACGGCACCGGGGGACCGGGGCTTGCTGTCCCCATGGCGTGGCTGTGCGCCGAGTACACGGCCGAGGAGATGCTGCGGGCCGGCGCGCTCGTGGAGTACGGCTCGCTCGAGTACCGCGCGGGACGGCGGACCCTGGCGCTGACGATCCATCTGTCCGACGGCCCGGGGGCACCGGACGCACTGCGCTCAGCGGCCAGGATCGACGAATGGCTGTCGCTGACGTCCTACGGGCACCCCTGGCAGGAATGGGTCGAGGAGCGGCTCGCCGCCAGGGCGGCCCGTGAACGGCACGGCGCCTCGGACCCCGATCTCGCCCTGGCGACGGCCACCTGGGGCTGGCTGCGCGCCACCGAACTGCTCGCCGCCGACCTGGGGGACCTGGAGCCCTGGCATCCGGCGCTCCCGCTCGACGGCACGGTGGACGAGGCGGACAAGGTGTGGACCCCCGCCTGGCAGCTGGGGCTGCCGCTGGGGCATCTGGCGATCCACCTGTGGTGAGCGCCCGGTCGCCGCGGCGTGGCTGAGCGCCCGGTCGTGGTGGGCGCCGGTCGCCCCGGCGTGGGCGAGCGGCCCGATCGTGGTCGGCCCCCGATCGTGGTGGGCGCCCACCGTGAGGAGCGCCGACCTGCCCCGACGGACGCCGCGCCGGCACCTCCGCGTCGTCAGTCGGCGCGCCGGAGCGCCGAGGAGTGCACACCCGCACGGTACTTGGGGATCCGGATCGTGATCTTCATGCCGGCGCCGACGGCCGTCTCGATGACGAGCCCGTAGTCGTCGCCGTACACCTGGCGCAGCCGCTCGTCGACGTTCAGCAGCCCGATGCCCGACGAGGTGGTCCGTTCCCCCGCGAGGATCGCGCGCAGGACGCCCGGGTCCATGCCCACCCCGTCGTCCTCGATCGTCACCGTGGCCTCCGACCCCGCGTCCTGGGCAGCGATCATGATGCGGCACTCGTGGCGGGAGTCCTCCAGGCCGTGCTTGACCGCGTTCTCGACGAGCGGCTGAAGGCACAGGAACGGCAGGGTCACGGGCAGGACCTCGGGGGCGACCTGCAGCGTGACCTTCAGCCGGTCGCCGAAGCGGGCGCCCGCGAGGGCCAGGTACTGCTCGATGCAGCGCAGCTCGTCCGCGAGATGGGTGAACTCGCCGTGGCGGCGGAAGGAGTAGCGGGTGAAGTCCGCGAACTCCAGCAGGAGCTCGCGGGCGCGCTCCGGATCCGTCCGGACGAACGAGGCGATCGCGGCGAGCGAGTTGAAGATGAAGTGCGGGGAGATCTGGGCGCGCAGGGCGCGGATCTCCGCCTCGATCAGCCGGGTGCGGGAACGGTCGAGCTCGGCGAGTTCCAGCTGTACGGAGACCCAGCGGGCAACCTCGGTGGCCGCCCGTACCAGGACCGCCGACTCGCGCGAGCCGTGGGCGACCAGGGTGCCGAGGACCCCCTCCTCACCGGTCAGCGGTGCGATGACCACCCAGCGCAGCGGGCACTGAAGGTCCTCGCACCCGGAGTGCACACTCTGGCTGCGGCCCGAGTGCAGCACCTCGGCCACCCTCTCCATCACCTGCCGTTGGTGGTGGTCGCCTCCCGGCCCGTCCCAGGCGAGGACGCGTTCGCGGTCGGTCAGGCACAGTGCCTCGGTGCCGAGCAGGGAGCGCAGCCGCCGGGCCGCCTTGCGCGCGGTGTCCTCGGTCAGACCGGCGCGCAGCGGCGGGGCGGCGAGGGAAGCGGTGT
This sequence comes from Streptomyces sp. ISL-10, assembly GCF_018614575.1. Lineage (GTDB taxonomy): Bacteria > Actinomycetota > Actinomycetes > Streptomycetales > Streptomycetaceae > Streptomyces. Next base: position 58,287 of record NZ_JAGGOJ010000045.1, on the reverse strand, counting down.
GCAGGGTGTGGAAGGTGGCGTGTTCGACGGGCGTGCCGAGGTCGAGGTCCGGCTCCACGCCGCGCCGCGCGGCGATCCTGCTCAGTGCGAGGCCCAGCGCGACGCCGACGGCGAGCAGCACCGCCCCTGCCGCGACCGCTTCCGTACCGGTCATCGCTCCGCTCCTTCGGGATGCGGCCGGCCGGCGAGGTCCTCGGGGAGGTGGAGCCGGGCGAGGATCGCTGCGGCGCCGGCGGGTATGTGGCGGGCGGTCGCCAGGGAGACGGCCACCATGGTCAGGAAGCCGAGCGGTACCGACCACAGTGCGGGCCAGGCCATGAGGGTGTGCGGCCAGCCGTCCGGGGCGAGACCGGCGCGCGTGGCCATGACCGCGGTCAGGGCCGCCCCGCCGCCGAGGACCAGGCCGGCCGCGGCGCCGGGCGGGGTGAGCCGGCGCCACCAGATGCCGAGCACCAGCAGCGGGCAGAAGGAGGACGCGGCGACGGCGAAGGCAAGGCCGACCGCGTCGGCGACCGGCACGTTGCTCGTCACCACGGACAGGCCCAGCGGCACGGCCATGGCGAGCAGGGTCGCGAGCCGGAAGTCGCGTACGCCGCGCGAGGGCAGGACGTCCTGGTTGATGACCCCCGCCACGGACATCGTGAGACCGGACGCGGTCGACAGGAACGCGGCGAAGGCGCCGCCCGCGAGCAGGGCCCCCAGCAGTTCCCCCGTGAGCCCCCCGACCACCCGCTCCGGGAGCACGAGCACGGCGGCGTCCGCGGCGCCGGTGAGGGCCAGCTCCGGCGCGTAGATGCGGCCGAGTGCTCCGTAGACGGGCGGCAGCAGATAGAAGGCGCCGATCAGGCCGAGTACGACAAGGGTCGTGCGCCGGGCCGCCCGGCCGTTGGGGCTCGTGTAGAAGCGGACCGCGACGTGCGGCAGGCCCATGGTGCCGAGGAACGTGGCGAGGATGAGTCCGTACGTCGCGTACAGCTGGTAGCCGTCCCGCCCGCCCGAAAGGGGCTGGGACCAGCTGACGGGGTCCGTGCCGGAGCTGGTCCGTTCGGGCACCGCCGCGCCCTTCGGCAGCCGCAGCACGGTGCCCGCCTCGATGCGGTGGGTGCCCTCGCGGAGGGTCACCTTCTCGGCGTGGTGGCGGGTGCGGTCGACCGCACCGGTGACGGTCAGCGTGAGTGGTTCGTCGATTTCGACGCGTACGGTGTCGCCGATCCGGACGTCGGTGTCGGCGCGGAGCACGGCGGGTGCGTCGAAGCGGGCGCGGGGCGCGTCGTCGCCGGCCCAGGCAGCGACGAGGAACAGGGCGGGGACCAGCAGGGCGGTCAGCTTGAGCCAGTACTGGAAGGCCTGCACGAAGGTGATGCTCCGCATGCCCCCGGCCGCGACAGCGCCGGTGACGACGACGGCGACGACGAGCGAGCCGAGCCAGTCCGGGGCGCCGGTGAGGATCTCCAGGGTGAGCCCCGCTCCCTGCAGCTGGGGCAGCAGATACAGCCAGCCGATCCCGACGACGAACAGGGACGCCAGCCTGCGGACGGCGGCCGACTCCAGCCGGGCCTCGGCGAAGTCGGAGAGCGTGTAGGCGCCGGAGCGGCGCAGCGGGGCGGCGACGAGCACGAGGAGAACGAGATAGCCGGCGGTGTAGCCGACCGGGTACCAGAGCATGTCAGGGCCCTGGAGCAGGACCAGACCGGCTATGCCTAGGAAGGAGGCGGCGGAGAGGTACTCGCCGCTGATGGCGGCGGCGTTGAGGCCCGGCTTGACCGTGCGCGAGGCGACGTAGAAGTCGGAAGTGGTGCGGGATATGCGCAGGCCGAGCGCGCCGATGAGGACGGTGGCGAGCACCACGACGGTGACCGCGGCCACCGCGTAGGTCTGGTTCACGGGTCAGCGGCCTTCGACGAGCCTGGTGAAGTCGCGCTCGTTGCGCTCGGCCCGTCGCACGTAGCGGCGCGCGATCAGCCACATGACGGGATAGACGCCGAAGCCGAGGGCGGCCCAGACGAACGGGGCCGGGGAGTCGAGCGAGCCGCCGAGTGCGGCGGGCAGGGCGAAGAGGAGCGGCAGGGTGCCGACGAGCATTCCGAGCGCGCCGAGGGCGTAGAGCGCGGCCCTGAGCTGGCTTCGCATCAGCGAGCGCACATAGGTGGCGCCCAGCGTGGTCTGCTCGCTGATCTCGAATCGGGCGGGCGCGTGGCCGGGTGGCCGCCGGGTGCCACGCGGCACCCCGGTGACCACCTCGCGGCGCGGGGGCTGCTCTGCTGACATCGGCGTTACGCTCCGGCGTCTGTCTGCGAAGTGGGGAGGAGGAAAGGAGGGGCATCTGGGATGGGGAGTCTACGCAGCGGCGATCACGGCCGGTAGGGGCGAGCCTGCCGCCTCCGGGCCGGCCGGCCGAGGGAGCGGACGCGGGTGAATCGACCGGACCGAGTGAGCGGACCAGAGGGAGTCGACCGGAGGGCGGCCGGGGCAGGAGGAGCCGGGCCTGCGGCCGACCGGGCCCAGAAGGCCGAGGCCGGAGGACGCCGGGGCCGTAAGGGCCGGGGCCGGCTGGCAGCCGGGCCGAGAAGGCGGGCACCGAGGACGCCGAGACCGATGAGCCGGGCCGCGGAAGCCCGAGCGGGCGGCGGGCCGGAGCGCCCCTGGCCTCAGGACCCGGGCCCGAGGGACCGGGCCGTAGGGGCCTGATCAACCGGTCAGCGCGCCCCGGGGCTCGCACAGGCGCTGAGCGCGATCTCCAGCTCGACGTACGACTCCTCCGCGCGGCGGAACGCCACCTCCAGCGCCGCCTCGGTACGCGGACCCCCGAGGCCCTTGGACGCCTCTCGGATGTCCTCCAGCACGTCCGCCCAGCGGCCCGCCGCGCTGCGGGCGGCAGCGAGCAGCGTCTGGAGTTCGGCCGGGCCCGAAGGACGCACGGACGGCAGTCCGCGCAGTTCGTCCAGCAGTGCTTCGATGTCGGACATCAGGCCCCTTCCTCCCCGTTACGGCGGTCGTGATCAAGGTTAGGGGCCGTGCCGCGGCACCAGGTGCCGGCCAGGGTGTGCCTCGCCCAGCGGGTGGCGTACGTCGCCGTACGGCCCGCCGCCTGCGACGAACGGCCGTTCGCGGCCGCCGAACGGTCAGCCGCCCGCCCCGGGCACGACCTCGCCCGTGCTCTTGGGGCCGCGCGGCAGCATCAGCAGATCCCGTAGCTGGCGCGCGTGGCGGCGGCTGACGGCCAGCTCGGCGGTGCCCACGCGGACGGTCGTCGTCCCTGCGTCCAGGCGTAGTTCGTCGATGCGGGCGAGTGCCACGAGGTGGCTCCGGTGGATGCGCACGAAGCCGCGCGGGGCCCAGCGCTCCTCCAGCGTCGACAGGGGGATACGGACCAGGTGGCTGCCCTCAGAGGTGTGGAGCCGCGCGTAGTCGCCCTGGGCCTCGACATAGGTGATGTCGTCGACCGGTACGAAGCGGGTCACACCGCCCAGTTCGACCGGTATCTGCTCGGGCCCGGGGACGACAGTGGCGGCCGCGACGGGCACGGGCCTGCCGCGCTGTGCGTCGCGCTGCGGGACGATCAGCTCCCGGACTCTGCGCACCGCCTCCGCCAGCCGTTCCCTGCGCACCGGCTTGAGCACGTAGTCGACGGCCTTGAGGTCGAATGCCTGCACGGCGAAGCCCTCGTGGGCCGTGACGAACACGATGAGCGGCGGCCTGGCGAACCCGGCGAGCAGCCTCGCGACGTCGAGCCCGGTCAGCCCGGCCATGTGGATGTCGAGGAAGACGACGTCGATGGCGTCGTCGCTGTCGGGACCCGCCTCCAGTGCCCGTCCGATGCGCCGCAGCGCCTCGGTGGCATCGGTGGCACCTTCGGCGCTGCGGATCCGGGAGTCGGCACGCAGGAGGTAGAGCAGTTCCTCGAGCGCCGGTTTCTCGTCGTCGACGGCCAGTACGCGCAGCATGGTGCGGAGTGTAGGCGTGCCTCGGGGCCGGGACCATGTCCCCGTTCCCGTACGGGTTTGCGAGCGCGTCGGACGCCTCGCCGCCGGGTTGAGCAGAGCGCCTTCCTGCTGCGTATTCCAGGGTGACCGCCCGTAACATGAGGAATCGAGGACCCCCCATGAGCCGCCAGCAGCCGCACGAGGATGTGGCCGCCTACGCGCTGGGCGTCCTGGAACCCGCCGACGCATTCCGCTTCGAGGAGCATCTCGCCGAGTGCGTGATGTGCGCGGTCCGGCTCTCGGACTTCACCGACGTCGCCCGGTCCCTCGCCGAACTCGCCGGCCCCGCCCGTGTCGACGCCCGTCCCTCGCCCCGCCTGATGGACCGGCTCACCCAGCACGTGGCACTGGAGCGGCGGCGGGGCCGCAGGCGGAGGCTGCGGCTGGCGGCCGCGGCCGCGGTCCTGATCGTCGGCCTGCCCGCCGCCGTGGTCGCGGCGCAGGACGGCGCAGCCCCCGCCCCGCAGCCGGTCGTGGCGGCCGATCCGGTCACCGGGGTGCGGGCCACGGTCGCGCTGCAGGACCGGGGGTGGGGGACCTCGGTGGCGATGCGACTGGCGGGCCTGCCGGGGCCGCGCACCTGCCGGCTCGTTGCGATCGGCAAGGACGGAGTGGAGCATCCGGTGCTCAGCTGGTGGGTGCCGGCGGGCGGGTACGGCATGGCGGACGGCCCAGGGCACGCGGGGCCGCTGGACATCGAAGGGGGCACCGGGCTGCACACGGCGGAGATCGGCCGGTGGGAGGTGCGCGGCGAACGGGGCGAGCGTCTGCTGTCGATCGGCGGCTGAGCCGGGCAGCGGCACGCGATCACTTCAGCAGGCGCGAGAGCCTCCGGTCGGCGAGCGGCTTGCCGCCCGTCTGGCACGTGGGGCAGTACTGCAGGGACGAGTCGCTGAACGACACCTCGCGGATGGTGTCGCCGCACACCGGGCACGGCTCCCCCGTACGACCGTGCACGCGCAGTCCGCTCTTCTTCTCCGACTTGAGCCGGCCGGCCGCCACGCCTCGCGAGCGGGCGACGGCGTCGGAGAGGGTGGCGCGCAGTGCTTCGTAGAGCACATCGGCCTCGTGCTCGTCCAGCTGGTGGACGAGCTTGAAGGGCGACATCTTCGCCGCGTGCAGGATCTCGTCGCTGTAGGCGTTGCCGATGCCGGCGATCAGGCTCTGGTCGCGCAGCGCGCCCTTGATCTGGCGCCGCTCCCCCGCGAGTACGGCCGCGAAGGCGGCGCGGTCGAAGGAGTCGGCGAGCGGGTCGGGGCCGAGCCTGGAGATGCCGGGCACATCGGCGACGTCCCGTACGAGGTGGACGGCCAGGCGCTTGGTGGTGCCCGCCTCCGTGAGGTCGAAGCCCGCGCCGTCCACCAGGACCGTGCGCAGGGCGAGCGGCCCCTTGCCGGGCCGGGGCGGCGTCGCAGGGAACTCGTCCTTCCATTGCAGCCAGCCGGCCCGGGCGAGATGGACGACCAGGTGCAGACCGGCGGCGGTGACGTCGAGCCATTTGCCGTGCCGGTCGACGGCGGTGACGGCGGCTCCCTCGATCGCGGTCAGCGGGGGGTCGTACGTCTTGAGGACGCTGACGGCCACCGGCACGACACGGGCGATCTCACGGCCGACGAGATGGCCGTCGAGAAACTCTCGGAGCGCTTCGACCTCGGGCAGTTCGGGCATGTCTCCACCCTGCCGCACCGGGCGGCCCGTCGCATCGAGTACAGCCCGCGCGCGGGGGTCGCTGCCCGTGGCGCGGCCGGGTTCCACCGTCCGTGGACGCGTCCAGGTTCCACGATCCGTGGACGCGGGCGGTGTCACAGTCCGTGGACGCGTTCCGTGTCACAGTCCGTGGACGCGGGCGGCCGTCGCGCCGGAACGGCCCGTCGTTCCTCCTCGCCGAGCACGTCCGTGAGCTGCCGGGCCGCGTCGACGGCTTCGCCCTAGACGGCCGGCCGGCACACCGGCCGGTCGGACCCGAAAATCAGCCGCTCCGTCCGAAGGAGTCGAGCACGGTCCCGTGTACGCCGCAGGTCGCGCACGCTCCAGGCGGCTCAGTCGGCCTCCGTGACAAGCCCGGAGAGCATGCACATCGTTGGGTCGCTCGGCCGAGCCAGTACCGCAGCGGCCCACGCCGGCCAGTTCACCGCGGGCGACGGGCGGCTTGCCGAGGTGGCCGAGCCCAAAAGTGAGTCCGTTGACCCGGGCCGCGGCCTCGGCGACGGGCAGCTGAGAGGGCAGGATGACGAGGTCCGAGGCGAGTTCGGCATGGCGACGGCCTCATCCATGCGAAGCGTCCTCGTGCGCCCTGTGGCCGCAGACGAGGGCCAGCAGCTCGTCGAGCTCCTCCCGCGCCGCATCCGCCAGGCGGTCGAGGTCGGGCAGAGCCTTGCCGTCGGCGACGAGCCCGATGTGCACCTGGCCGCTGTACGTCGACATGGCCACCGCCAGGGACTGGCCGCGGGCGAGCGGCGCCATCGGGTAGATCTCGCGCAGGGGGCAGCCGCCGAGGGACAGGGCCGAGCGGGGCAGCGGCACGCTGGTGACGAGGACGTCGAAGAGCATCCGGGCCGCACCGCCCGCCAGCGGGGCGCCGAAACGGTGGGCCAGCGGCGGCAGCTGGTCGGCCAGCAGCGCGACGGCGCCGGCGCCGCGCGCCGGGCCCGCGGCCTTGTTGCGGTCCATGGCCTTCCGGACGGAGGCGAGGCGCAGCCAGGGGTCGGGTTCGGCGACGGGCAGCTGGAGCAGGTACGCGGACAGCTTGTTGCCCGCGCCGGGCGGACTGCCGGGGCGGCGGCGCGAGACCGGTACCAGGGCGCGAGGGCCCGCGGCGGGCAGCCGTTCGCCACGCCCGTGCATCCAGCGCCGGAGCGCGCCGGCGACGACGGCGAGCAGGACGTCGTTGGCGGTACCGCCCATGACCCGGCGCACCTGTTGCACATCGTCCAGGGGCAGGACTGCGGTGCCGAGCCTGCGGGTGCCGCTCGGGGCCGCGGTCAGGGCGGGCAGTCCGCGGGGGTCGAGCCGGCTGGCCCGTACGACGGAGGCGCCGACGCCGACCGCGCGACCCAGTTCCTCGATACGGTCCTGGGCGAAGTCCGCGAGACCGCGCGGCCCGGCGAGCCAGGAGCGCGGGGGCAAGGGGCGGGCGCGGCGGGAACCGGTGCGGCGGACGTCGGCGATCTCGTCGAAGATGCCCGCGCCGATGGCGACGGCGCGCATGCCGTCGGCGAGGGCGTGGTGGAGCTTGACGAGGACGGCGAAGCGATCGTCGCGGGCGCCGCGCAGGAGGTACATCTCCCACGGCGGCAGACCGCGTTCAAGGGGACGTTCCATCAGCTCACCGGCCGCGGCCGTGACCTCCGCGGTGAAATCGTCCCCGACCAGGCTCACTTCGCGGACATGGCGGCGTACGTCGAAGTCCTTGGCGGTGCTCCAGGCCGCTCCGCCGACGGGCAGCAGGACGTCGCGCACACGCATCCTCAGCCGGGGGATGGCGGCGGCGCGGCTCGCCAGCAGATCGACGACGCCCGCCGCGCCGGGCCGGGACTCGAAGAGCGCCAGAGCGCCCAGGTGCATGGGGTGACCGGCGGATTCCAGATGCCAGAACGCCAGGTCCAGCGGGTCGAGCAGCTCAGAGCTCAAGTGATCCTCATGTCTTCCGGAGGCCGGGAGTCGCAGTCAACCGCTTTCTATCGGTTACGGTCAAGTATGATCTGTTCACGCACAGTTAACAGTCGTCGAACCATCAGGTCTCGAGCCTGTCGGGGATGAGGAACTCGCACCACACGCATTTTCCGCTCCCCCGCGACTCCACGCCCCAGCACTCGGACAGCCGGTCGATCAGCATCAGGCCCCGTCCGGAGACCCCTGACTCCCCCGCGTCCCGCCTGCGCGGCAGCGCACTGGAGCCGTCCTCGACCTCGATCCTCAACCGCCGTTCGCTGCCCGACAGCACCCGTACGGTCACGAAGGCCCCGCCGTCCGTGTGCAACAGCGCGTTGGTGATCATCTCGTCGGCGGCGAGCTCCACCTCGTCCACCCGCTCCCGCGCGCCCCAGGCCAGCACTGCGGCCCTGACCATGTGCCGCGCCGAGCGCAGCGCCTCCGGGTCGTTCTGTCCGACGTGCTGCTGGAGGCGGCCGCCCGCCTGGGCCGTGATCGCGCCTCTGCGGCGCAGCAGCAGCAGGAGGGCCACGTCGTCGTCCCCGGCACGCTGGTCGACGACCTCGCACATCCGGTCGGCGAGCAACTGGAGGTCGCGCGGCCCGTCGTGCACGAGGGCGGTCAGGAACTGCATGCCGTCGTCGAGGTCGGCACCGGGCTGTTCGACCAAACCGTCGGTGAAGAGCAGCAGCGTCTGCCCCGGGTCCAGTTCGACCGTGCTCACCGGGTATTCGAGCCGGCCGAACTCGGCCGAGAGCCCGAGCGGCAGCCCGCCCGGCACCGGCACTCTGCGGCAGCTGCCGTCCTCGTCCCTGATCAGCGGATCCACATGGCCCGCGCGCACCGTCTGCACCACGCCGGTGGACAGGTCCACCTCCGCGTAGGTGCAGGTGGCGAACCGGCCGGTGTCGAGCTCGTGGAGAAAGACCGAGGCGCGGGCCATCACCGTGGCGGGAGGGTGCCCCTCGGCCGCGTAGGCCCGCAGCACGATGCGGAGCTGCCCCATGACGGCGGCCGCGTGCGTGTCGTGGCCCTGTACGTCGCCGATGACGGCACCGACGCGGCCGCCGGGCAGCGCGATGATGTCGTACCAGTCGCCGCCGATGTCCCGGCCGAGGCGGGCGGAGCGGTAGCGCACCGCGATCTGCGCGCCGGGCACCTCGGGAATGCGGCGGGGCAGCATCGCCTGCTGGAGCCCCTCGGCGAGGTCGTGCTCCTGCTCGTACAGCACCGCGCGCTGGAGGCTCTGCGCGATGCTGCTGCCGAGGGCGACCAGAAGGTTGCGGTCCTCCAGGGTGAAACCGGTCTTGTCCCGGTACAGCAGCCCGAGGGCCCCGATGGGCCGGGCCTGGGCGATGAGCGGCAGATAGGCGGCGGCGGAGATGCCGAGGCCCTTGATGTGCGGCCACAGCAGGGGGTACGACTCGGCGAAGTCCTCCTTGGACTCGATGAAGCGGGGAGTGAGCGTGCGCACCACTTCGCTCATCGGGTACTGCTCGTCGACGCGGGTGTAGCGGGTGCCCGGCACGAAGGCGTCCTCCGGGCCCTCGGCGACCAGATGGATCCGTCCGGATTCGAGCAGGCCCATCACGAGGCTGGTCGCGCCGAGAAGTTTCAGGCCGTGCGACCCCTTCAGCAGTTCGATGACGTCCTGGATGGTGCGGGCGTGGGCGAGCGCGGCCGTCGTGGACTCCACGACGCTGGCCTGGCGGCGGCGTTCCACGTCCACCTCGACGCGTGCGCTGGAGTCGGCGAGTTCCTGGGTGGCGTCCCGCACTATGCCGATGATGCGTACGGGGCGGCCGGTCTCGTCCCGCCGCACGCACGCCTGGGTGTGCGTCCAGCGCAGCGTTCCGTTACGGCAGCGGATCCGGAAGTAAGCGCCGTATCGGTCGTTCCCGCGCTTGAGTGCCTGCGCCACCATGGAGTCCAGCCGGACGGCCTCGTCCGGCGGCACCCGTACGGCCAGGCTCGCCGGGTGGCCGTCGTACTCGTCCGGGTGCAGATCGAACACGTCGAGACCGGGCTCGTCCAAGTGCATGAGACCGCTGATGAGGTCCCAGTCGAAGGAGCCCATGCGGTTGAGCGTCAGACTTGTGTCCGCGTGCGCCGGCCAGTCGTCGGGGAGCGACAGGGCACTTGCTGCCCGATCAGCCATGGAGCCACTCTGCCATCATTCATTGCATTCCACGACCGGATCCGGCGGGCTCCTTCAGCCCTGGAAGCCGTCCGGCCCCCCGGCCGCCGCCGCAGGCGGCACCGGGTCCGGATCGACCGGCGCCTGCGGCTCCAGATCCGGGACGGGCGGGTCGGCCGGCAGCGGCTCGACCTCGTCCTGCGGCGGCTCGTAGGGGAAGTCCGCGGGGGGCACGGCACCCGGGTCATCGGGCAGGGGCTGGTCAGGCAGAGGCTGATCGGGCAGAGGCTGATCGGGCTGGGGCTGATCGGGCTGGGGAGCCGGGGCCTGGGGCGCGGGGGCCTGTTGCGGCGGGGGCTGGGGCGCCGGTGGGCCGTCGGGCCCGGTGGCCGGGACCGAGGCGTCACCCTGCATGGCACCGGAGGACTCGGTACGCGTGAGGTCCGAGAACACCTCGTCGGGGTCGACGGGCGGCAGGACCGCCGGGCGGGCGTCCTCCTCCCCGTCGGTGCCGGTGGGCCGTTCGATCCAGGTGCTGTCGGCGATGTTGACGATCACGAGGTTGTTCACGACCTGGGTGGCCGGCTTGATCACGACGACGCGGTCACTGCGGTGGCCCGACCACGCCGCGCCCTCGATCACCACTGGGCGCTTCACGGCCATCGGCGGCTTCAGCGGATTGCCTCCGGCGCAGCGCACCCGGGGAGCGCCGTACTCGTCCACGAGCACAGCGGTCCCGGCCTGGAGGACGGCCTGGAAGGCGGCGGCTTCGCCGTCACGGAAGCCGTAGCCGGTGATGCGGGTGTCGGCACGGAGGACGACAGGGGTGAGGCCGCGCAGGAACGGGGCGATGTCCTCCTGATCGATGCCGGCGCCCTCGGCGAAGGCCCGGACCTTGTTCTTGTTCTTGTTCTTGTTCTTGTCCGCGCCGTCCGCGCCGTCCGCGCCGAGGTGGCGGACCAGGGCCTCGACGTCGCAACTCGCGGTCTCCTGGACGCCTCCGTACAGACCAGGGGTCGAGCCCAGCATCGTGCGCAGGCTCGTACCTCCGCCCGCCGGGCTCTTGGGAGCCGGCGCCACGGGCGGCGGCGCGAAGGGGGCCGGGGCGGACGCGGTCGACGCCGTGAAGGGATCCGGGCCCCTGGCAGCGAGGGGCTGGAGGAGCACGTCCGCCGAGTCCGCCGCGCGGCTCTCGCCGCCGCATCCGGTGGCCAGCGGCCCCACGCACAACGCGGCGACCGCCGCGACCAGACGATGCATCGGTGAGCGCACCAAGATCTCCCGTCTCCTGCAAATCCGAGATGTCCCTCTCTTTCTGACGGACAGACAGACGAGGCGCGACTTGAACGCGTTCAATTGAGCACCTAAGCTTCACCCCAATGAATTGAACGTGTTCAACCATGGGGGTGGCTGCCTGATGTCCGCACTGGTCAACATGATCGTGATGCTCGGAATGCTCTTCGTGGTGCCTGCGGGACTGCGTCTGATCGACCCGGTCGGGCTCGCGTCCATTCGGCGCACATGGCCGTTGTTCGCGGTGGCGGGTTCCGTCGCCCTGTGGCTTCCGCGCGGTGCGGCCGCCGTCGCACTCGCCGCTGTCTACGGCGTGGGCACACTGCTCCTGGCCGCCCAGGCCCCGCGCCGGCTCGTGCGCACGCGGTCGCTCGCTCCCGCCGAGTTCGCGGTGCTCACCGCACTGGTGACACCGGCGGTCGCGGGCGTCGCGCTGGTCGCCGAGCGGGCCGGTCACGAGCTGTTCGGCTTCACGCTGCCGATCCTGGCCCTGACCGTGCCCCACTTCCACTTCGCGGGCTTCGCGGCGGCGCTCGTCGCTGGGCTGGTGTGCGAAGCGGCGGGCGCGGCCGGCCGTCTCGCCCGGTTCACGGCCCTGAGCGTGCCGGTCGGCACCGTGCTCGTCCTGGGCGGGTACTTCGTGGGCGACTGGGCCGAGCTGTTCGGCGCAGTGGTGCTGACCGCGGGTATGTGGGCGGTCGCATGGCTGACCTGGCGCGACGTCCGCGGCGGCGAGCGGGACCGCGGCACGCGGGCACTGCTCGGCGTCTCGGCGGCCGTACTGGTTGCGACGATGCTGCTCGCACTGAGCTGGGCCGTCGGCGAGGCCGCCGACCTGCCACACCCGGACCTGACGTGGATGGCGGCCACCCATGGCCTCGGCAATGCGCTGGGCTTCGCCCTCTGCTCAGTGCTCGCCTGGCGACGACTGAAGGAGAGTGCCGTATGAACCGCCCGATGAACCACTCGCAGGACATGCGAGGCTCGTTCACCTACCCGGAGACGGGCGCCACCCGGCACGGTCCGCTGCCGGACGGCTACCAGCATCTGCACCACACGACCCGCGTCGGCCGCGGCCGCGCGGCATTCGAGCAAGCCGGGGCCGCGGTGACCGGCTGGGACATGCACCGCAGGTCCGGAGCCCGAGTGCGGGCCACCGCCGCACGGGCCGAGGCCGGGGTGCGGGTGCAGGTCTCGCTGGGCGCCGGGCCATTGCGGCTGGCCGCTCCGTGCGAGGTGGTCTGGGCGGCGTACGAGCAGGACCGCATTGGCTTCGCGTACGGGACGCTGACCGGCCACCCGGAGCGGGGCGAGGAGTCGTTCGTGGTCGACATCCGCGAGGACGGCTCGGTGTGGTTCACGGTCCTGGCCTTCAGCCGCCCCGCCGCCTGGTACACCCGGCTCGCCGGGCCGCTCGTGCCCGTGGCGCAGCGGCTGTACGCCCGGCGGCTCGGCCACACGCTGCGGCGGATCGCCGCCGGCGCCGGGCGGCCGTCCGACTGACGGGCAGGACCGGAGCCGACCCGACGGGGCCGCCGTCCAACCGACCGGCAGAGCCGGAGCCGACCCGCCCGGACGCCCGTGCGAACCTGGCGGGACCTGAGGCCCAACCGCCCCGGCCACCCACACAACCGACCCGGCACGACCGCACCCCACCAACCCCGGACGCCCGCCCAACCGGCCCGGCACGACCAGAGCCCAACCAGCCCGGCGCGGCCGCCAATCGATCGGCGGGGCCGCACCCCACCAACCCCGGCCACCCACACAACCGACCCGGCGGGGCCGGCCAACCGATCGGCGGGACCGGAGCTGCCCGATACTGAGAGGGATGGAATGGTTCGGCGACGATGCCTACTGGCTGAGCCGGCTGGTCTTCCAGCGGGCTCTGGCCGCCGTGTACCTGGTCGCCTTCCTCTCCGCGGCGCTGCAGTTCCGTGCGCTGATCGGCGAGCAAGGAATGCTCCCGGTGCCGGCGTTCCTGCGCCAGGTGCCGGCCCGGGCCGCGCCAAGCCTGTTCCGGCTGCACTACAGCGACCACCTCTTCGCCTTCGTCGCCTGGACCGGCGTCCTGCTCTCGGCGGCCCTGGTCGCCGGGGCGGCCGATGATGTGCCGCTCGGTGGCGCGATGGCGTGGTGGGCGGTTCTCTGGGCGCTCTATCTGTCGATCGTCAACGTCGGCCAGACCTGGTACAGCTTCGGCTGGGAGTCGCTGCTGCTGGAGACCGGGTTCCTCGCGATCTGGCTCGGCAATGAGCGCACCGCGCCGCCGGTCGTCGTGCTGTGGCTGCTGCGCTGGACGCTGTTCCGGGTGGAGTTCGGCGCCGGACTGATCAAACTGCGCGGCGACCGGTGCTGGCGCGAGCTGACGTGCCTGTACTACCACCATGAGACCCAGCCGATGCCCGGCCCGCTGAGCTGGTACTTCCACCATCTGCCCAAGCCCGCGCACCGGGTCGAGGCGGGCGCCAACCATGTGGTGCAGCTGCTGGTGCCCGTCCTGCTGTTCACCCCGCAGCCGGTCGCGAGCATCGCGGCGGCGCTGATCGTGGTGACGCAGCTGTGGCTGGTGCTGTCGGGCAACTTCGCCTGGCTGAACTGGCTGACGATCGTGCTCGCCCTGCCCGCCGTCGACGGCTCGCTGATCGTCGACGGGCCCGAACTGTCACGCGCGCCGCTGTGGTACGCGGTCGTGGTGCTCGCCGTGTCCGCGGGGCTGCTGGCTCTGAGCTACCGGCCCGTGCGCAACCTGTTCTCGCGGTATCAGGCCATGAACCGCTCCTACGACCCGTTCCATCTCGTCAACTCCTACGGGGCGTTCGGGACGGTGGGCCGGGTGCGTTACGAGATCGTGATCGAGGGCACGGACGAGCGCGTGGCCCACGCGGGCACGGTGTGGCGCGAGTACGGCTTCAAGGGCAAACCGGGCGACGTCCGCAGACTGCCCCGTCAGTTCGCGCCGTACCATCTGCGGCTCGACTGGCTGATGTGGTTCGCCGCACTGTCCCCCGCGTACGCCCGGTCATGGTTCCTGCCGTTCGTGGAACGGCTGCTGGAGGGCGACCGGGACACGCTGCGCCTGCTGGCCCGCAATCCCTTCCCGGACGCCCCGCCCGCGCAGGTGCGCGCGAGGCTGTACCACTACCGGTTCACGACCCGGCAGGAACGGCGGCAGACGGGGGCGTGGTGGCACCGGACCGCCGTACGGGACTTCCTGGCGCCCATGAGGCTGCACTGAACGACGGGCCCGCGGCCGCCACGTGAGCCTGTGGGGAACAACGCCGGTGCGCGGCAGGAGCCATGAGCAGCCCCGTGCCCCCTGCCGGGGCGGGCAGGGGGCACGGGGGCACAGCGCAGATCAGTCGATGCCGGGAAGGATGTGCGGCTCGGCCAGGTCTTCCTCGTACCCGGCGAGTCGGATCGGGGCCGAACGGGCCCAGACCTCGAGGTTGCGAATCTCTTCGGCCTTGCCGGGCCGTTCGCCGCCGTCCTCCGACGGCCGCTTCTCGTGCTTCACATCTGGTGTCACCGCGCACTCCTCTGTGTCGCGTATGTGGGACAGGGCAGTTGGGTCGCGGTGGCGCCGTCAACTCTGGCGGGACCGCGGCCGGGTTGAAGACCTGTCCCAGGAGGGCCGAAGGGGATTGGTAAGTCCCTTGGAGGCCGTCCATTCACCCCAGGGTAACCAAATGAGCGGACCTGCGCTCGATGGGGCCAATAATGCGGCTCAATTCACGCCAACGACCCCCTCTGGATGGACAACGGCCGGTGCACCTGCTGGTGCACCGGCCGAAAGGGGTGACGGTATGGGTGAATTACCCGTTTCCTACCAGTTGGCGAGGCCGTAATCCTTGAGGAAGCAGCCGAACAGGTCCTCGCCGCTCTCGCCCCGCACGATCGGGTCGTACACGCGGGCGGCTCCGTCGACGAGGTCGAGCGGGGCATGGAAGCCCTCGTCCGCCAGTCGCATCTTGTCCGGGTGCGGGCGCTCGTCGGTGATCCAGCCGGTGTCCACGGCGGTCATCAGGATGCCGTCGCTCTCGAACATCTCCTGCGCGCTGGTGCGGGTGAGCATGTTGAGCGCGGCCTTGGCCATGTTGGTGTGCGGGTGGCCCGCCCCCTTGTAGCCGCGGCTGAAGACGCCCTCCATGGCGGAGACGTTCACGACGTACTTGCGCCGGCCCCGGGCCGCCGCCATCGCCGGGCGAAGCCTGCTGATCAGGATGAACGGCGCGGTCGAGTTGCACAGTTGCACCTCGAGCAGCTCCACCGGGTCGACCTCGGAGACCGTCTGGATCCAGCTGTTGCTGTCGTGCAGGTCGGGGACGAGGCCGCCGGCGTCGATGGCGGTACCGGCCGCGATGCGCTCCAGGGACGCGGAGCCGCTGACGAGCGCGAGGTCGGTGACCTCCTGGGCGCTCAGGCCCTCGCCGCGGGACGAGGGCAGGGCGGCGACGGAGTCCACGGCGCCGCTGCCGAACGTGCCGATGACCTGGGCGGGCGGCAGCTCGCCCGTCGGCAGCGGGGCAGACTCGGCGACCACGAGCTCGCGGTACGCCTGCGGCGAGCGGCGCACGGTCTGGGCGGCGTTGTTGATCAGGATGTCGAGCGGACCCTCGGCGGCGACCGAGTCGGCGAGGGCGACGACCTGGGCCGGGTCGCGCAGGTCGATGCCGACGATCTTGAGCCGGTGGATCCACTCGTCGCTGTCCGGCATGGCCTTGAAACGGCGGATGGCGTCGTTGGGGAAACGCGTGGTGATCGTGGTGTGGGCACCGTCGCGGAGCAGCCGCAGCGCGATGTACATGCCGATCTTGGCACGGCCCCCGGTGAGCAGGGCCCGCTTGCCGGTCAGGTCGGTGCGGGCGGCACGGCGGGCGCGGTTCTCTGCGGCGCACTTCTGGCACAGCTGGTGATAGAAGGCGTCGACCTCGACATAGCGGGTCTTGCAGATGTAGCAGGAACGGGGGCGCTGGAGTATGCCCGCGATCTCCCCCACGACGGACGAGGAGGGCAGCAACCCCTGCGTCTCGTCGTCGATGCGCTCGGCGGAACCGGTGGCGGTGGCCTCGGTGACGGCCCTGTCGTGCGCGGTCTTGGCGGCGCGGCGCTCCTGCCGGCGGCGCTGCTTGACCGTCCGGTAGACGCCGGCGGTGGCGCGGCGCACCGCGATGGCATCCGGGTGGTCGATGTCGAGCTTGTCGAGCTCTTCGAGCACGCTCAGGCAGACGGCCAGACGCTCGGGGTCGATGCCCGGTCCGTATACCGGGCTGTCCTCTGTGACGGTCATGGCCTGTGTTGTTCCTCGATCACTCGAATGCCGGAGTTTCAAAAGCGCGATTTTACCGAGTGATGAGGTGCCGGCCAAATGACGAGCGTCACCCAAGGACGGTGCGGTCGGGCGGAGTGCTGCGCGCCCAGTGATCCGGTCGGCCCGCCGCGTTGCCCGTGGGGCGTGGCGGCCATGAGCGGACTGGCCGATTCCGTGCGCTGGCCGACTGGGCCGATTGGTCTGGACATGTGACGAGAGACACCACATCACGGCAACCGCTTGCATCAGACGGCATACGGGTCCTTGGGCGGGCGGTGAGTGGCGGGGAGGGGGCCCGGCGGTGCCGCAGGCCGTTCGTCGGTTGCGGGCGGGCGGATCCGTTTCCCGCCAGGTTTCACCATCCGCACACAGATCCCCCGGATTGCACCCCACTATGTGATCCGACAAGGCCACCGACCACTCGGAAAATGGGGGGGTGGGGCATGCCGGATGGGGGTCCGGCATGCCCTACCGGGATCCCGGCACGCGGTCGAACACGCAGTCCCCGCACAACCCGCCGACCGGGCAGCGGTAGTACAGGCAGCAGGTGCGGCGCCGCAGTGCGGGACCGTGCACGGTCCCCGACAGGTCGGGGTGGGCGAACAGCTCGTCCGCGAGCGCGGCCGCCTTCTCGGCGACCTCCGGCCGCCCGGTGCGCCCCGCCCACGCGGTCAACTCCCGTACGGCACCGGCGAGGGCCGAGCCCGCGTTGCCCCACAGCAGCCGTGCCGAGATCCGGGTGTCTCGGCGCAACGCGTCCGCGAGGGGGACGAGATGCCGCAGCTGGACGCTCTCGCGGACGGCGGTCGCGCCCCCGCCCCCGGCCGACGGGCGCGGCTCCCGCAGCACCAGATCGTCGGGCGACGTCCTGCGCGGGTCCCAGTGCAGAACGGCCGGGTCCAGATCGGGCACGCAGTCGTGGAGTACCGCGGAGCCCAGGGCCACGGACCACAGGCGCGCCGCGAGCCCGAGGTGGGCCACCGAGGCGGCGACGCGCCGCTCGGGTGCCCCCAGCCGGGCGGAGACGGCGTCGACACGCCAGGTGAGCAGGGAGCCGTCCCCTGGCTCCGCCGCGTACACGTGCGCGAGCGGGGTGTGCCCCGTGCCGGGCTCGCCGGCCCGCAGCGCGAAGAACCCTCCCACGGACGCCGTCTCCGCCCACCGTGCCGCCTCCACACCGCTCCCCTTTTCTCCCACCCGAAGCTCTCCCGCCATATCTCTCCCACCCGTGCCGGACCGCCCGTATCTCTCCCACCCGTGCCGAACCCGTGTCTCCCCCACCCGTACCGGCTCGTGGAAATTCCGGTGACGCCGTGCGTGATCACCGTAAGGATGTCCCGGTGCCCGGCGGCGAACGACGCCGGTGTCACTGCCGCGCGCGCGGCAGTGACGCACATCGGATACTGGGGATGAACCCGCGCGCCGAGCGGGTCGGCGGTCCCCCCGATCCGCCTGCGCCCCCGCCGGAAGGGGGAGTCGGACGTCATCCCGTACTACGTCAGCAGTACGGACAAGTGCCTGCTCAAGAACGACGACGTGAAGGCAGAAGGGGGACAGGGTAATCATCATGAGCTCCCTCGCGCTGTCCGTGCTCCTGTCGCTGGTCTCCGCGGTCGCCTACGCGGCCGGGGCGATCCTCCAGGAGCACGTGGCGACCACCACGCCGTCCCGCCCGTATGCGCCGCTCAACCGAGGCGGTTGGTGGGTCGCCGTGCTGCTCAACAGCGTGGGCGCGGTACTCCACGTCGTCGCGCTGGCGTACGGGCCGCTCAGCGTCGTGCAGCCGCTCGGCGCGCTCACCATCGTCTTCGCGCTGCCGATGGCGGCGCTGTTCGTACGGCGCGGGGCAGGGCCGACGGCCTGGCGCGGCGCGATCATGGCGACCGCAGGGCTCGCCGGGCTCCTCGCGCTGACCGGGGGCTCCGCTTCCCAGTCGCTGGGCGGCGTGGAGCGCGCGGTGCTCGCCGCGGTGACGATCGGCACGGTTGCCCTGCTCTTCCTGGGCGCTCAAGGGGTGCGCCGGCCGATCGTGCGCAGCGTCCTGCTGGCCGGAGCGGCGGGCGTCGCCTTCGGTATCGCCTCGGTGTTCACCAAGACCGTCGCCGTCGACTGGGACTGGAGCGCGCCGCTGACGCAGTGGCCGAGCCTGCTCGTCGTGGCCGTGCTCGCGGTCGGGGGGCTGCTGCTGTCCCAGGCGTCGTATCGCGGAGCGGGCCTCGCGGCCCCGCTCGCCACGGTCACCGTGGTCAACCCCGTGGTGGCCGCGGCGGTCGGGATCACGCTGTTCGGCGAGGACTTCAGGTACGGGCCGGCGGGCACGGTGCTGGCGCTCGGATGCGGTGTCGTGGCCGCGGGCGGGCTCGTCCTTCTGACGATCGAGCGGCTGGGCAACGGCGTGCAACCCCGGGACCGCCACGTGCACCGGGAGCGCTCAGAGGGGCGTGCGACCTTGTCGGGAGATCGCGTCGCTCCCCCGCGCGCCGGATCAGATCGACACGCCGCCGGCCCTGAGGTAGGCGAGGGGATCGATGTCGGACCCGTATCCCGGTCCGGTGCGGATCTCGAAGTGCAGATGCGGTCCCGTGCTGTTGCCGGTGGATCCTGAGCGGGCTATCCGCTGGCCTGACGTCACCTGCTGGCCGGTGCGCACGGTGAGCGCGGAGAGATGCGCGTACTGGCTGTACCGGCCGTCGCGGTGCCGGATGACGACCTCGTAGCCGTACGCGCCGCCCCAGCCGGCCGACACCACCGTGCCCGCCGCCACCGCCTTCACCGATGTCCCGGTGGGCACGGGGAAGTCGACGCCCGTGTGATACCCGCTCGACCAGGAGGAGCCCGCCTTGCGGTAGGCGGTGGACGGCCCGGCGGTCACGGGTGCGCTCAAACCGGCATGCCGCTCGGGCCGGGACTCCGCCTTGGCCTGCCTGTCGGGCTTTGGTTGGGGCTTGGGCTTGGGCTGCTGTTCCGGCTGGGGCCTGGCCTGCCGCTGGGGCCTGGCCTGCTGCTGGGGCTTCGTCTGCTGCTGGGGCTTCGTCTGCTGCCTGGGCTCGGCCTGCGGTTTCGGTGCCTGCTGCCGGGGCGCCGGCGGCTCGGCGGCGGGCGCTGTGCGCTCCTTCGGAGGAGCAGCGGGAGCGGCGGGAGCTGCCGCCGTGGCGCGCAGGACCAGTCGCTGGCCGGGGAAGATCAGGTCCGGGTCGTCGCCGACCACGGCGCGGTTGTCCGCGTACAGCCGCTGCCATCCGCCCCTGACCCGCTCCTTCTCCGCGATGCCGGACAAGGAGTCGCCGCGGGCGACCGTGTATCCCTCCCGCTGGGTCGGAACGGTCGTGGGCGAGGCCGCGCGTTCGAAGGCCAGCGCTCGCTTCGGCTCGGCGTGCACAGCCGGCGCCATGGCGGGTGCGTCCCCGCCCCGGGTGAGCCGGGCACGCTCCGAGCAGGTGGGCCAGGCGCGCTCGCCCTGCCCTTCGAGAACCTTCTCGGCGATGGCGATCTGCTGGTCCTCGGTGGCGAGGTCGGCGCGCGCGGCGTATCGGATCCCGCCGTAGGCCTCCCAGGTGGACTGGGTGAACCGGAGCCCGCCGTCATGGCCGTTGCCGGTGTTGATCTTCCCATGGCCCGTGGACTCGCAGGCCGCGACCTTCCCCCCGAGATCGCCGGATGCCGCGTGGGCCGATCCCGCGCCGATCAGGGGAAGCGCCATGCCGGCGCCGCCGACGGTGACGGTGAGCGATGCGCGGTTGATACGACTCGGCTGATATCGACGGTGCCGACCGGTTCCGGCCATGGTGTGCTCCCCCACTACATGTAGGTCACGCATGCAGGTCATGCCGCAGGCGGCCAACGTAGGGGTGGAATACGGAGCGTGACAAGGTTTCAGACCGAGAGTGTCCGGAATGCTTCCCCGGCCCCGGCGGGAGACACCCCGCCGGGGCCCGGGCCGCCGCTTACGGCTCCACCACGATCTTGCGGCCGTGGCCCGCCGCGAACCGCTCGACGGCCTGCGGGTACTGCTCCAGCGGCAGTCGGTCGCTGATGAACACCGACGGGTCGAGCACGCCGGTCGCGAAAAGTGCGGCCGCCCGCTCGTAGCTGTGAAGAACGGCCATGGAGCCGGTGATGGTGATCTCCTGGTTGTAGATCCGGTACGGCTCGATCACCGCCGTCGTCGCGTAGTCGGCGACGCCGAACTGGAGGAAAGTGCCGCCCTTGGCGACGCGGCCGAGGCCGTCCTGGATGGCCTTGGCGTTGCCGGTGGCATCGATGACGACGTCCCAGCCGCCGGGGCGCTCCAGTTCGTCTGCGGAAGCGGCCGTACGGGAGCAGCCGAGGAGCCCGGCGGTAGCGAGGCGGTCGGGATTGACGTCGAGGACGTCGACGCCCGCGGCGCCGGTGCGCTTGGCGAGCTCCAGCATCATCAGGCCCATGGTGCCGGAGCCGTAGATCAGGACCTCGGCACCGAGCGTGCCGCTGAGCACGTCGTAGCCGCGCACGGCGCAGGACAACGGCTCGATGAGGGCGGCGTCCTTCACATCGATGTGGCGGGGCAGTCTCACGCAGTTCGCCACCGGTGCGACGGCGTACTCGGCTGCGCCACCGGGAACGGTGACGCCGATGGCCGCCCAGCGGTCGCAGAGGTTGCCGCGCCCGCTGCGGCAGTAGCGGCACTCGTGGCAGTGCAGCGACGGATCGACCGCGACCAGGTCTCCTACAGACAGTTCCGTGACGTCCCTGCCGACGCCGACGACCTCGCCCGCGAACTCGTGGCCGGGCACGATCGGCAGGGTGGGCGCGAACTCGCCCTGAAGGATGTGCAGATCGGTGCCGCACAGGCCGCACGAGGCGACGGAGACGACGACGTCGCGGGGCCCGGGGGTGGGGTCGGGCACGGTCGTGACGGTGACCTTGCCGGGTGCTTCGACGATCGCTGCCCTCATTTGACGGCTCCAAGAGACAGGCCCTGGACGAGCTTGTCCTGGGCGGCGTAGCCGGCGGCGAGCACCGGCAGGGACACGACGACGGACGCGGCGCACAGCTGGGCGAGGAAGAGACCCTGGCTGGTGACGAATCCGGTCAGGTACACGGGTGCGGTCTGGGCGACGACGCCGGTGAGCACCCGGGCGAACAGCAGCTCGTTCCAGCTGAAGATGAAGCAGATCAGCGCGGTGGCGGCGATGCCGGGCCCGGCGACGGGCGCGACGACCCGGGCCAGAATGGTGGGCAGCCGGGCGCCGTCGACCTGGGCGGCCTCGATGATGGAGACCGGCACATCGGCGAGGAACGACTGCATCATCCACACCGCGATCGGCAGGTTCATCGAGGTGTAGAGGATGACGAGGAGCCAGATGTTGTCCAGCATCCCGGTGTTCTTCGCGAACAGGTAGACGGGGAGCAGCCCGGCGACGACCGGCAGCATCTTGGTGGACAGGAAGAAGAACATCACGTCGGTCCACTTGCGCACCCGCCGGATGGACAGCGCGTAGGCCGCTGGCAGCGCGAGCACCAGCACGAGCGCGGTCGAGAACAGGGACGCGGACAGCGAGTTGATCAGCGGCGGCCACGGGGTGGGACCGCCGCCGCCCCCGAAGAACTCGCGGTAGCCGTCGAGGGTGAGCGAGGCGGCGAACGAGGGCGGATTGGTGGCCGCGTCCGCCTCCGAGTGGAAGGAGGTGAGCAGCATCCACAGGGCGGGCAGACAGAACGCGATGCCGGCGATCCAGGCGACGAGGCCGAGGGCTGCGGAGCGCCTGCGGGCCTTGCGTGCCGCGGGCGGCAGCGCCTGGTGGGACGGTCGGACGGTGGCGGTGCTCATGCGCGGGTCGCCTCCTCACGGAAGAGGGACGAGACCACCCGGAGTGCGAACGTCGCGATGACGATGGTGCCGATCACGACGACGACTCCCGCGGCGGACGCCAGTCCGTACTCGTGGGCCTGGTAGAAGGTCTGGTAGATCGTGTAGGGGAGGTTGGCGGTGCCGAGCCCGCCGGAGGTGAGGGTGAACACGGCGTCGAAGTTCTGCACGATGTACACCGAGCCGAGCAGAATGCCCAGTTCGAGGTAGCGGCGCAGATGCGGCAGGGTCAGGTAGCGGAACGTCTGCCAGGCGCTCGCGCCGTCGAGCCGGGCGGCCTCCATCATCTCCGCGGGCCTGCTCTGCAGTCCGGCGAGCAGGATCAGCATCATGAACGGTGTCCACTGCCACACCAGGGCCGCTTCGACGGCGAGCAGCGGCATCTCGGAGATCCAGTCGGGCTGGGCCGGTGCGTCGATGCCGACGAGCCCGGCGGCCCAGTTGAGGGCACCGTTGAACAGCCCGTACTCGGGGTTGTAGAGGGCGTGCTTCCACAGCAGGGCCGCGGAGACGGGCACCAGCAGGAACGGGGTGATGAGCAGGGTGCGCACGATGCCGCGGCCGAAGAAGGTGCGGTCGAGCAGCAGGGCGAGGAGCAGTCCGAGGACCACGCTCGCGATGACGACACTCGCGGTCAGCAGCACGGTGGTCAGGACCGAGGCGCGCAGCGCGGCGTCCGTGAACACGGAGGCGTAGTTGCTCAGGCCCGTGAAGGCGCGTTCGTCGGGGGCGAGGGAGTTCCAGTCGAAGAGGGAGATCACCAGTGTGGCCACGAAGGGCAGCTGGGTGACCGTGATCAGGAACACGAGGGCGGGCAGGAGCGGAGCCCTGGTGGCCCAGGCACGCATCCGGTCGCTGCGGCGGGCCGTGCGCGGCGCGGAGGGCGGGGGCTCGGGTGCCGTGCCGGCCGCGGTCTGCGGCCGCTGCCCGGCGGGTGGGGGGGACGGCGTGCTCAGCGATGTACTCACCGGTACTCCTCGGCGACCTTCTCGGCCAGGGACTGCGACTTCTTCAGCGCCGCCTCGACGGACTGGCGGCCGGCGATGGCCGAGCTGATCTCCTGAGACACCCTGGTGCCGAGGTCGGTGAACTCGGGGATGCCGACGAACTGGATGCCGGGCGCGGGGCGGGGCTGGGTGCCGGGGTTCTTCGGGTCGGCCTCGGCGATGGCCCGCTTGGTGACGTCCGCGAACGCGTCCGCCGCCTTGAGGTATTCGGGGTTGGAGTAGGTGGAGGCCCGCTTGCCGGCGGGCACGTTGGCCCAGCCGATCTGCTCGCCGACCAGCTCCTCGTACTCCTTGCTCGATGCCCAGGAGATGAACTTCCAGGCGCTGTCGGCCTTCGTGGACGCCTTCTGCATGCCCCAGGCCCAGGTGTAGAGCCAGCCGGAGCTGTCGGTCTTCTCGACCGGCGCGGGCACATATCCGATCTTCCCCTTGACCGGGGAACCGGCGGCCTCCAGGGAGCCGGCGCCCGCGGTGGCGTCGTACCACATGGCGGTCTTGCCCTGGGTCATGTTGTTGAGGCACTCGGCGTAGCCGGACTGGGCCGCGCCCGCCTCGCCGTGCTCCCGGACGAGGTCGACGTAGAACTTGGTGGCCTTGGTGAACTCGGGCGAGTCGAGCCGTGCTTCCCAGTCCTCGGTGAACCAGGTGCCGCCCATGGTGTTGACGACAGTGGTGAGGGGAGCCATGACCTCGCCCCAGCCGGGCAGGCCGCGCAGGCAGATGCCCTTCATGCCCTTCTCGGCGCCGTCCGCCTTCGCGGCGAGGTCGGCGACATGCTGCCAGGTGGGCTTGTCGGGCATGGTCAGGCCCTTCGCCGCGAACACGTCCTTGCGGTACATGAGGAAGGACGACTCGCCGTAGAAGGGCTGGCCGTAGAGCTTGCCGTCCTCGGCGGTGAGCGAGTGGCGCAGGGGCGCCAGGATGTCATTCTGGTCGAAGGCGGTGTCCTCGGCGGCGTATGTGTCGAGGGAGTGCAGCCAGCCGTTCCTGGCGTAGATCGGCACCTCGTAGTTGCTGATGGTGGCGACGTCGTACTGGCCGGCCTGGTTGGAGAAGTCCTGGCTGATCTTGTCTCTGACGTCGTTCTCCGGGAGGACGGTGAAGTTGACCTTGATGCCGGTGTCCTTGGTGAAGTGGTCGGCGGTCAGCTTCTGCAGTTCGACCATCTGCGGGTTGTTCACCATGAGCACGTTCAGGGTCTCGTTGCCTCCGGAGGAGGACGAACCGCCGCCGGCACCCCCGCATCCTGCGGCGAGGACGACGAGGGCAGCCGTGGCGGCAACCGCACTGATGCGCTTTCCATGGTGTCGTCGCTTCAGGGTCATGGATGTCTCCTGGGATTTCAGAGCGGCTCATTGTGCCGGTTTCGGGCGGTTCGTTCGGCTTTTCTGGGTGTGACGGGCCGCCCCCCCGGGGGGTGCGGTGGGTGCTGTTGTGGAGGTGTCGGATCAGACGCGGACGACCTGCGGCCCCAGCAGGGAGTAGCGCTGGGCCTCGGCCGAGGAGAGGCCGGTGTCGGTGATGACGGCCTCGAGGTCCCCCACCTCGGCGAAGCGGCAGAAGCTCACCGCGCCGAACTTGGTGTGCACGCCGGCGAAGACGCACCGCCGCGCGCTGCGCACGGCCTGCGCCTTGACTTCGGCGACGGCCGGGTCGGGTGTGGTGAGGCCGTATTCGCGGGAGATGCCGTTCGCTCCGATGTACGCCAGGTCGATGACGAAACCGGCCAGCATCCGGGTGGCCCAGTGGTCGACCGTGGCCAGTGTCTGACCGCGGACCCGGCCGCCGAGCAGCAGCACGGCGATCCTCTCCGCGTCCGCGAGGACGGTCGCCACCGCCAGCGAGGCGGTGACCACGGTCAGCGGCCGGTCCCTCGGCAGGGCCTCGGCGACGAGCTGCGGGGTGAAGCCCTCGTCGACGAAGACGGTCTCGGCGTCGCCGAGGAGGTCGGCGGCGGCCGCCGCGATCCTCGACTTCTGCGGTACATGACGTGTGGTGCGCATCGCGAGCGTCGTCTCGAAGCCGGCGCTCTCGACCGGATACGCCCCGCCGTGCGTGCGCCGCACCAGTCCGTGCTCCTCCAGGGTGGTCAGGTCACGGCGGATGGTCTC
The DNA here is from genome assembly GCF_018614575.1 of Streptomyces sp. ISL-10. Classification (GTDB taxonomy): domain Bacteria; phylum Actinomycetota; class Actinomycetes; order Streptomycetales; family Streptomycetaceae; genus Streptomyces. The sequence goes on along the minus strand of NZ_JAGGOJ010000045.1, from coordinate 32,949 downwards.
CTTGGCCACCGCGAACCGGGCGGCCAGCGCATTGACCTCGACCGACCCGTTCTGCCGGGCCGTGTCGAGAATTCCCCGTCGGCGTTCCTCGGTGTCCACGACGCACATCCCTGCTGGTGCCGGTCTTGCTGGCGGGCTCGACGTCCGTTCGGGCCCATGCGTCGTTTGTACAAGCAACCGGGGCGGCTGGACCAGCGTCTTCGCGGGGTGCGGTGTGCCCGTTCATGCCCGTTTCGTCCATCGCGTCGTGGCTGGTGGGCGGTGATGTGCTGGGGCGCCACGGGTCCTCCCGGTGCCCGCTTGGGGCGTGAGGGAGTCCGAACGGCGCCCGGGTGCGGGCGCAGGGGCCCGGGCAGGGTGCGCGGCACCGCCCGTACGCCGACGATCGGTGAATGGCCCCGGCCGCCCGGACGTATGCGTACGTGTACGAAGGGCGACAGCGGCATGACGGCATGACGGCACGGACGTACTTCCGACGGACATCCAGGAGCACACAGATGAGTGGCACAGCTCAGATCGGCGTCACGGGACTCGCGGTGATGGGCCGCAATCTCGCCCGCAATTTCGCGCGCAACGGTCTCACCGTGGCCGTGCACAACCGGACCGCGGCACGGACGCGCGCGCTGGTCGAGGAGTTCGGTGACGAGGGCACGTTCGTGCCGGCCGAGTCGGCCGAGGAGTTCGTGGCGGCGCTGGAGCGGCCCCGCCGGCTGGTCGTGATGGTCAAGGCCGGTGAGGCGACGGACGCGGTGATCGAGGAGTTCGCGCCGCTGCTGGAGGACGGCGACGTCATCATCGACGGCGGCAACGCCCACTTCGCCGATACCCGCAGGCGCGAGAAGCAGCTGCGGGAGCGCGGCATCCACTTCGTGGGCGTGGGCATCTCCGGCGGTGAGGAGGGCGCGCTCAACGGCCCCAGCATCATGCCGGGTGGCTCAGCCGAGTCGTACACCTCGCTGGGCCCGCTGCTGGAGCGGATCGCCGCCAGGGCCCCGGACGGCGCGCCGTGCGTGACCCATGTCGGTCCGGACGGTGCGGGCCACTTCGTCAAGATGGTCCACAACGGCATCGAGTACGCCGACATGCAGCTGATCGCCGAGGCGTACCACCTGCTGCGCGCGGTCGCCGGGTACTCACCGGAGCAGATCGCCCGGACGTTCCGCGGCTGGAACACGGGGCGGCTGGACTCCTATCTGATCGAGATCACGGCCGAGGTCCTGGCGCACAAGGACGCGGCGACGGGCAAGCCGTTCGTGGACGTGGTCACCGATCAGGCGGAGCAGAAGGGCACGGGCCGCTGGACGGTGCAGATCGCGCTCGACCTCGGGGTACCGGTGTCGGGCATCGCGGAGGCGGTGTTCGCGCGCTCCCTGTCCGGCCACGCCGGGCTGCGTGAGGCGTCGCGGGCGCTGCCCGGCCCGGCGGCGAGGCCGCTCGGCGCGAAGGAGGCGGCACGTTTCGCCGACCGGGTCGAGCAGGCGCTGTACGCGTCGAAGATCGTGTCGTACACGCAGGGCTTCCACCAGGTGCGGGCGGGCAGCGAGGCGTACGGCTGGGATGTCGACGCGGGTGCCGTCGCGGCGATCTGGCGGGCCGGGTGCATCATCAGGGCGGCGTTCCTGGACCGTATTCGCGCGGCGTACGACGCACAGCCGGAGCTGCCGAGCCTGCTGGCGGACAAGCGGTTCGCGGAGGAGATCGGGGCGGCGCAGGAAGACTGGCGCGAAGTGATCGCGACGGCGGCGCGGCAGGGTGTGCCGACGCCCGGGTTCGCTGCGGCACTGGCGTACTACGACGCGCTGCGCGCGGAGCGGCTGCCGGCGGCGCTCACGCAGGGCCAGCGCGACTTCTTCGGCGCGCACACCTATCGCAGGATTGACCGCGAGGGGTCGTTCCACACGCTCTGGGGCGGTGACCGCTCGGAGGTCCGGTCGGACTGAGGCCTCGGGCGGGGACGGTACGGGATCCGGCGGGGCGGGCGGCTGTCGTCCGGTAAGGGCTGGACTCCGGCGGGGCGGGCGGCTGTCGTCCGGTAAGGGCCGGACTCCGGCGGGGCGGGGGTCGGGCGAGCGGGCTGTCGCCTGTACGCGCCCGGCGGCGCGGGCGGGTTCGTGGCCGGCCCGGCCGTACGGGTGGCCGGGCCGGGCAGCGGGACCTCTCAGGCGTGGGCCCGTGTCAGGCCGGGCCCGGCTGCGGTTCGGGAGGCGGTACGGGCTCCGGAGCAGGTCCCGGTGGTGTGGGGATCGGGTCCGGGGCGGGGCCCGGCTGGGGCGTCGGCGTCGGCACCGGCCTGGGCAGCGGGCCCGGATCGGGGGGCGGACCGGGGGTCGGTGAGGGGATGGGCTGTGCGGGGTCGGGATGGGGGTGGGTCATACCGCACCTCCAGAGTGCGAAGTCGTGCGTTCCCAATCTCTACCGGTGCGCGTTCCCACGCTCGCCGTGTCCAGTCGTCGGGCCGCCGATCCGGTGGCTGCCTGTCCCGGTCCCGTCAGACCCGGCCGGGCCACCGGACCGCCGGCCCGGTGGCCTCACCCCCTGTCCGCGGCCCGGGCTGCCCGGGCCGTCGGACCGCGGGTCCGGCGGCCGCGGCCGCGGCCGCGGCGCGCAGACCGGGCTCGGGGCTGGCGAGCACCGGCAGCGCCGTACGCGTACGAGCGGCGGCGTCGGCCATGGAGGCCTGAGCCAGGACGACGACATCCGCGTCGCGCACCGTGTCGACGGCGGCCGCGACCGCGTCCAGGTAGCCGTCCCGGTCCCCCGCACGGAAACGCTCCCAGGCGTCCTCCACCAGGAGCGTCCGCAGCTGCGGCGTACGGCCCCGGGCCTCCTCACGGATGAGCTCGGCGGTCGGCTCCAGGGTGCTGCGGAGCGCGGCCACGATCACGATCCGCTCCCTGCGGGCGGCGGCGGCGCACATGGGCCTGTCGACGCGCAGCACCGGTACGCCGGCTCGTGTCGCGGCCGCCTCGGCCACGCCGCCGATCGTGGAGCAGGTGCACAGCACGGCGCTCGCACCGTCCGCGGCAGCGTCGGCGATCACGTCCGCGACCGCGTGTGCGACGGCGTCCGCGCCCTCGTGCCCGGCTCGTTCGAGCAGGTCCTCATGGACGAGGTGGCGCAGGGACAGGGCGGGATGGTGCGTGTCGCGCAGGGCCTCGAAGACCGGGACGTGGACCGGGGACGTGTGCAGGAGTGCGAGCATGCCGGGATCGTAGGCGGTGCCACCTCTCGCGTCGCAGGTGTCACCGATGTCTCAACGGGGAACACCTCCTGCTTCGAAACCCGCGAGCATCTGCTCCAGTGCCTGCTGGTCGGGGCCGATGAACGGGTCCGCATCGGGTGCGGCGGCGATGGTGTCGATCATCTGCGGGGCGAGGCCGAGCGCGGGCGGCAGGTGGGTGCTCAGCACGGCTTCGGGCGCCATCTCGCGCAGCGGCCGGACACTGGCCGCGTACCTGTCCGGGTCGACGTTGTGGATCCACGGGCTGTCCACCGCCGCCCACAGCAGCTGGCCCGCCCGCAGTTCGTCGTCCTTGATGTCTCCGGCGGTCGCTCCGGAGGCGAGTTCGGCGCTGGCGACGGGTGCGCCGAAACAGTCGGAGCTGAAGCAGGCGCCCGACTTGTCGTCGTAGAAGCCGACGGTGGCGGGGTTGTCGAACAGCGGTGGGCGGAAGGCCCGCAGGACGCGGTCGCCGACGTCGAGAGACTGCCCCGGGTTGAGCAGGAAGACCCGGTCCAGAGGCAGGGGCCGCTCCGTCGACATCATGCCGACCGCCAGATACGTGGTCACGAGGCGGGCCCGGGGCGCCGCGTCCAGGAGTGCGAACAGCCCGCCGGTATGGTCCCGGTCGGGATGCGTGAGCCAGATCCAGCGCACGTCCTCCGGATCGATGACGCTGCTGAGGGTTTCCAGGAACCGGCGGTCGGGAAGGCCGAGGCCCGTGTCGACGACGACGGGTTCGGCGGCGTGGAGCACGAAGGCGTTGACCGTGAGGTAACCGATGCCCGGAACCGGCAGGTGGTCGCCGAGGACGCAGATCTCGTGTCCGATTCTGTGAATGGCCATGACTTCTCCGGGAACCCCCCAGGGGCAGGATCGGATCACGGCTCACGGTGCCGCGGTCACACACGGGCCCCGCGCCGGGTAGGCACGCCCGTCCCCGGGCCGTCATCAGCGCTTCTGCTCACAGTCTCCCCCCACCGGGCCGGGACCGCTGGCCCCACGGTCTCGCCTGCGCGTGGGGCCGGCGGTCGACCACCGGCCCCACGCACGGGCGAGCAGGGTCCTCACAGGCCGGGATGCTCCTTGAGCTGTGCCTCGGCCTCGCGGACGAGTTCGGCGGGTGCGGTGGGCGCCTCATCCGGATGCTTCTGGGCCCACTTGGCGGCGTACGGGCACAGCGGCACGACGGGGACGTTCTCGCGGGCCGCGGTCGCGTAGAACTCGCGCACCAGGGAACCGGCTATGCCCTTGCCCTCGTGGCCCGGTTCGACGACGGTGTGCACGGCCACGAGGGCGGGGGTGTCCCCCGCCAGCACGAAGTACTCGACGCGGCCGGCCACCTCCCCGTCCACGTGCGCTTCCAGCAGCCCCGCGGGCCTGTTGTCGCGGATCTCGGTTGCTCCCACTGCGGCGGACTCTCCTCGGTGGATCGGACGGGGCCGCCGACGGGCGGTCCCCGCCGGCGGTGGGTCGCGAGCGGTCAGACCACGGCGTGCGGGCTGCGCGCGGTGTCAGTGCCGGGCACGGGAGCGGACGCGTCCGAGCCGAGGGCGACGATCTTGTTGGCGGCGTCGACGTGGACGACGCTGGGCACGAGCGAGCGTGCCTCGGCGTCGTCGACCTGGGCGTAGCTGATGAGGATCACCAGATCGCCGGGGTGGACGAGGTGCGCGGCGGCCCCGTTGATGCCGATGACTCCGCTGCCGCGCTCGCCCTCGATGACGTAGGTCTCCAGGCGCGCGCCGTTGGTGATGTCGACGATGTGGACGAGTTCGCCGGGCAGGAGGTCGGCGGCGTCCATGAGCTCGCGGTCGACGGTGACGGAGCCGACATAGTGCAGATCGGCCTGGGTGACGGTCGCCCGGTGGATCTTGGACTTGAACATCGTACGAAGCATCGAAATACTCCTGGATCTAGGCTCCCTGCCTGCGTTATTGCAGGTCAAGGGCGATTTTCCTACCCTACAACGAGTCGCGTGTCCGGGCAGCACCCCCCAGGTCTTTCAGGACTCATGCTGACCGCTTACCGACTTTCCTGACGCTCCGTCAGGCGGCTGTGGGAGGGCTTCACCCACTCTCCCGAACCGGACTACGACGACGACGACACAAGCCTACGCAGCACCCCGAAGGGCGTCCATGAGCACCGTCACTCCGGCGGCCTGGGCGGCAGTCGGGGACGAAGGCGGTCGACCGGGAGTCAGGCCGCGCGCCGCCATGGATCAGCTGACCCAAGCCCCTCCGTACGCCAGGCCGATCCAGCCCACCCGTGCTCCGCCCCTCAGGTCGAACCTGCTCCCGATCGCGCCGCGTCGTGAGCGGGACGGCGTACTGCGTCACACCCGCCGCCGTACTCGGATCGGCTACTCGGATCACGTACTCCGGCCCCGAGCCCGGGTCAGCTGCTTCAGTTCGATGATGGTCGCCACGGCGCGCAGCCAGGTGGCCGCGGTGTCGTCGGCGGCGGTCCCGCCCACGAGTTCGGTGCCGGCCCGCAGCCACTCCCGTACGAGCACGGCCGCCTCCCGGCGAGGCAGGGGCTCGGGCAGCTCCGCGGCGCGGGCGAGTCCGCCGGCGCGCACGGTGTCGGCGAGGAAGGCGACCGAGCGCGGCTCGGTGCCGAGGCGGTCGAGGATGACGGCTGCGGCCGCGGCGCCGTCGCCGAACAGGGCGGTGCGCCGGGTGCCGGGCTCGGCGGCGAGGCCGTAACGCAGCAGGACGGTGATGTCGAGCCGGGCCAGCTCGTCGTCCGTGCGGTCCGGCGGGTACGGGGCGTCGTCGTTCATGGCGGGGCCTCGGGTGTCTCGTCTCATCTGACTGGTCCGCTGCGGCTCAGTTGACGGTGACGGTGTAGGTGATGCGCTCGGGGGCCTGGGAGGGGGTGGTCGCCCCCGTGGTCGGGGTGGCGGAGGGTCCGGTCGTCTCGGGGGGCAGGCTGGAGGTGTTGCCCTGGCAGGTGGTGAATGTGCAGTGCAGCAGCGTGAATTGAGTGGTCCCCTTGCCCTTGGCCTCGAAGGTGAAGGTGAGCCGGCCGCCGGCACCGGCCACCGGCTCGTCGCCGGAGTCGGACGCGTAGTCCTGACCGCGGCTGACCAGCACCGAGCTGTCGGGCTCGGGGTCGACCAGGTACCAGTACTCGCGGGTGGAGGCGTTCTGGTCGACGGTGAGCGTGAAGCGCTCGCCCGGCTCGGCAGTGATGCTGGTGTCCTTCACCGGGTGGCTCGTCGGGCGGCTCGCGGTGCTCGTGGAGCCGCCGGCCGGTTCGTCGGCGCCGGGGCCGCAGCTCGTGGCGAGGGCGAGGAGCGCGGCCGCCGCGAGGGCGGCACCGCCCCTGCTACCGCGGAAGATAGACGCTGTACGCGTTGGGGAGATCACTGTTGGAAGCCTTGCCCATGTGGCCGTTGATGAAGTCGTCCTCGCTGACCCAGGTGGTCGAACCCCAGGGGTTGTACACCTGAAGCATGTCACCCTCCTGGGCGATGATGGTCATCGCGTGGGCGCCCTCCTTGCCCGAGACGTCGACAGGCACCGGCCGCCCCTGCGCCACCGACTTCTCGACCTCGGTGAGGACCGCCCTGCGTTCGGCGGCGCTGTCCAGGTCCTGGCGCTCGTAGTCAGTGCCGGTGGCACTGCCGACGGCGGTGTCGTTGATCCGTTCCTGCCCCTCCGGCCCCATGCCGCCCCAGTTCTCGCCGCCGTCGCCTTCGGTGTGCAGCCGGTGCTGTTCGGCCACCAGGCGCTGCTTGAAGGCGTCGGGGTCGTCCTGCTGCCCGTCGGGGCCGCCGGTGAGGTCGAGCGCGTACAGGGGGTCGACCATGGCGCGGGACGTGACGGTGGACGAGGCCACGCAGGTGCCCTCGGAGCCGTCCCCGCCCTGTACCCACCGCTGGCCGTTGAACGTGACGAAGTCCTTGTTGTTGTTCGAGCCGTCCGGCGCCAGGCCCTCGTCGTTCATGCTGTCCCCGGCGGTGACCACCGGAGTGAGGTGCCGGCGCAGCCAGTCGGGGTCCTTGCCGTGAATCTTGTCCTGGAACTCCCCGATCTCGGCGACGCTGTGGCCGGCGGCCAGGGCCTTCATCAGGTAGGCCCGCTCCTGCGGGGTGTCCGACTTCGCCAGCATCCGCTCCATGGCGATCTCGTCGTCGAGACCCAGCCGGTCCATACGCGTCGACGCACGCGCCAGGTCGCCGGCCGCGAGGATCTCGTTCAGCTCCGCGTCGGCGCCCCAGACGCCGGTGTCGGCGAGCATCAGCTTGTCGACGGCGGTGAGTTCGCTGGTCTCCATCTTCCCGGCCCGTGCCTCGGCGGCCCACTTGTTCAGGTCCCGGGCCGCGACGCGGGTGGCCTCCTGCGCGTCGGAGACGGCGTCGTGCATCAGGTCGACCGCGTAGGAGCCGAAGTGGGCGGCGTTCTTGCGGTCCCACTCCTCCTCGTCGTTCTCGTGCAGGTCGTCGAAGAAACCGTCCTTGCCGCCGAGCGTCTTCCTCTGCTCCAGCAACTGTCCGCGGCCCTGCTCGTCCTTGCGCTGTGCGGCGCCGATCGCGTCGGCCAGCGTCAGCAGCACCGACGCGCACTCGTGGAACGCCTCCCTCATCTGGCTCACCGACCGCCCGGCGGCGTTCACCGCGTCGGAGGCGAGGACGCTCGTGTCGCCGACCCACACCTCCGGAAGACCCCTGCGGCCCACCCGGTCGACCTGGTCGAAGACGCTGCCGACCGGGTCGACCTGGCCGCGGTACAGCTTTGCCAGGCCCTCCAGCACGCCCTGGTCGCCGCCCGGTACGGGCACCGAGAGGGCGTCGTCGATCAGGTCGAGGAGCTCGTTCTTGCTCCCGGCACCGAGCATCTTCTTGGACAGCCCGGCGAGCCACGCGAGGCGGAAGGAAGGGGAGTCGAGAGGAGAGAAGAAGAACGACACCGGCCCGCTCCTCAGTAGCTCAAGAGGGCGGAGGTGCGCACGCCCTGCGTCGATGTGTCGGTGCGGCTGCTCGTGCCGCCGGTGGGGACGCTGTCCACCTGCGTCTCCACGAGACCGTCGGTGCCGCGGTAGGTCTTCTTGGCCAACTGCACCTTGCCACCGAGCTCGTGCAACGCCGACGCCAGTGTCTTGGCCTCCGCCTCCCAGGCCTTGACGAACGCGTTCAGCGCCGACGCGGCGTCATCGCCGCCGACATCGCCGTACGAGTATTCCGTGCGGGACTTGACTGCCGAGCTGACGCCGTCCATGTCCCTGCCGGCGTTGTCGAGTTGCTGAGCCGGGCCGGTCATACCTGCCTTGGCCTGGTAGCCGTCCGAGCCCACCGCGCCTCCCCCGTGTGCATTCGATTGTGACCGGCGGGCAGGCTAACACGCACTGGGCATACAAACGATCATGCGTCTTCCGTCACACACACCTCCTCCACATCACCCGCCCACGGCACGCCTTGGCGCTGATCCCGTCCCAGGCGATCGGCTACAACTCGCCGTAGGCGTGCAGCGCGTACGAGCCGACGCCGCGGCTTACCCCGCTCTTCCCCAAGCCCCGAATTGGCGCCTCCACTTTGCGGCTGGTCGTGTTCACGTCCGACGCCGCCCGTCCGCAGCCACCAGGCTACGCGGAGGATCGGTTCAAGTCGCCCGACCGGACGTCGTCAATCAGGCCGTATTCGCTGTCCTTGGCGAGAGATACGGCCTCCAGCCTCCAGGAGCCGGTCATCCTACGGAGCGCCCAGGCCCCGAATCTGCATTGCACCTCCGAGCGGGCACTTTTGCGCGACGAGTACGCCGCCGAGCCCCGCGTCGCCGCCACGATCGCGGCTCTGGTCCCGTGAATGCGCTGTGTCGGGACCTTGTCCATGCGAAGGCGTGCTCATTGGAGGCCTGGACCTCGGAGCGGAGGAGCTGGGTTCTCCGTTGCAAACCGTGCGTCCCTTGTGGCCACGAACACTGCGAAGAAGATCGGCGCATATCTGCGTCAGGCGCTCGATCCCGTCGCCCTGAGTGCCGACGCCGGCCTCTCGCACTGCTCACCGAGCGTGTCCCTGAAGGCGAGCCATGAAGTGAACCTTCCGAGCGGGAGCCAGGCATCTGCGCCCAGGTCCCCGCCACGTAGGTCACCAGTTCGGCAAGCCGGGACACCTCCGTCCCAATGCTGACCGTTTGCTGACCCGAGCGGCCTGATCACCTCCCTGGCCTGCATAACTGCCGGGACGCTAGATCTTGCCGAGAGTGCTGCGCCAGCCCCCTCCACTCCCCCGCCGCGACAACGATGCCGGCGTACGCAACGCCGCTCGGGAGATCTCCGTGATCACCGTCACTGCGGCATTCAGTGGCGAGGCACCCTGTCTGCCCAACGCCAGCCGACGGTTCGATAGAGCACCTGCCGCACGGACACTCCGGAGCCGGCGCTTGGCGCGGCGGTGAACGAGTCGCGGGGCGAACATGCCCGTCAGGGGGTGGCAAGCGGGACGATGACGTCCACCCACGGGTCTCGGATGGGTTCGTGCGTGGCGGTGTCGTCCGTGATTTCGATGAAGCCGCGGGGCCGGGCCCCGCGCTCGGTGCAGCGTCCCTGCCTCTCGGCGCTTGCGTCGAGAGCGAGATGGCGGTCCAATGCTGAACGTGACTGCCGTTGGTGGGCGCGGTTCCACAGGCGCCGCGGCCGGAGAGCGCGCAAACCCTCTCGAGGAGCTCTCGCTCGAGCAGCTCCGTCGGCGCAGAAGCATGAAGTGGCGCACACATCCAGCGGACGTCCTGCCCCTGTGGGTGGCGGAGATGGATGTCCCGCTCGCGCCGCCGGTCGCCGACGCACTGCGCGAAGCCATCGAGACCGGTGACACCGGGTACCCGGCCGGAACCGAGTTCGCGGAGTCGCTGGCCGGCTTTGCCTCGCGGCGCTGGAAATGGGACGGGGTGGCGGTCGACCGCGTCGCCGTGATCCCGGACGTGATGATGGGCGCGGTCCAGGTGCTGCGGCTGATCACCGACTTCGGCGACCCTGTCGTCGTCAACTCCCCTGTGTACGCACCCTTCTACGCCTTCGTCACCCATAACGACCGCCGGATCATCGAAGCGCCCCTCGGGCAGGACCTCCGGGTCAGCCTGGAAACGCTCGAGGAGACGTTCCGGCGTGCCCGGGAACACAGCGGCAAGGGCAAGATCGCCTACCTCCTCAGCAATCCACACAACCCGACAGGCACGGTTCACACCTTTGAGGAGCTCGCCGCCGTGGCGGCACTGGCTCGGCAGTACGGAATCCGTGTCGTCGCCGACGAGATCCACGCCCCACTCGTACTGCCGGGCGCCACGTTCACGCCCTACCTGAGCGTGCCCGGGGCCGAAGACGCCTTCTCGCTCATGTCGGCGACCAAGGGCTGGAACCTCGCCGGGATCAAGGCGGCGCTCGCCATCGCGGGGCCTGAGGCAGCCGCCGATCTGCGCCGGATGCCCGAGGAGGTCCACCACGGCGCCAGCTACCTGGGCGTCATCGCCCACACTGCGGCCTACCGCCACGGGGACAAGTGGCTCGATGCGCTGCTGGCAGGGCTCGACGCGAACCGAGCCCTGCTGGGCCGGCTCGTCGCCGAACACCTGCCCGGGGTCGAATACACCAGGCCGGAGGGAACCTACCTGGCCTGGCTCGACTGCCGGCCCCTCGGCCTCGCCCCGGAAAAAGGCACCACGGACCTCGCGGTTGTGACAGAACTGGCAGGCCCCGCACAGCTATTCCTCGAACACGCCAGGGTGGCTCTCTCCTCCGGGCACATCTTCGGAACGGGAGGAGCCGGGCACGTCCGCCTGAACTTCGCCACCTCCCAGTCCGTCCTCACCGAGGCGATCACCCGAATGGGACGCACCGCCGCCCTCCACACGCACTAGCCGAACGAGCCCCCGCCTCGACGCGTCGGCGTGCCCCCATGGCCGGATCCCGCACGAGGGACAGCAGCCGACTCATCCTGCGCCCACGCACACCGGCTGCACGCAGCCGGGGCGCGATCCACCCCCGACCCAACGAGAGCCGACATGGAAGTCGGCCGACCTCAGCAGCGTGGCCGGCATGCTCACCTTCTTCATCAACGGCCGCAGACACCGCGGTGCCTGATGTCGCCGAGCGCCTGACCATCGCGAGCCCGACAGCGGCTGTCCGCGCTGTCTGCGGGGGGCGGCACGGTCAGTTGCTGACGGCAGGTGGCAGCGCCGGGTACGAGATCCAGGTGCCCAGGCCGTTACGGAGTGCGGAACCCTCGAAAGGTCACCTGCTTGCGGGTCTCGAAGCCGAGCCGCTCGTAGAGTGCGATCGCGCCGGTGTTTGCCTCGGACACGTGCAGGAAGGGACGTTCGTTCCGCGACACGATGCGCGCTACGAGCGCACTCACCAGGCGAGCGGCGTGGCCTTGCCCGCGTGCCTCGGGTGCGGTGGAGACGGCGCTGATCTCGGTCCATCCCGGTGGGCGGAGCCGTTCGCCCGCCATCGCCACCAAGGTGCCGTTCTCGCGGATACCGAGATAGGTGCCGAGTTCGATGGTGCGCGGCCAGAACGGCCCCGGTCGGGTCCGTTCGACGAGGTCGAGCATCTCGGCGACGCTCCCCGCGCCCAGTTCGACCACGCCGGAGTCCGGCTCGGCACGAGAGTGATCGAGCCGGCTGTTGCCCGGCCAGATCATCTGGCGCCCTTCGAGGACGAAAACCGCCTCCCAGTCCGACGGCGGGATCGCTGGGCAGCTGAACATGTCGGCGAACTCGCCTCGACCGAGCAGCCGAGCGAGGTCGGCCCACGCCGCCGAATCCGCGTCGGGAGATACCGATGAGAAGGTCGCGACTCCCGGCAGGTAGGTGGCAGCCCGACCGAGTCGGCGGGCGAGATGCGCGTGATGACCGCCGAGTGACTCGCCCACCGGGTCGTCGAGTGCGACGACGTCGCGGTCCACCGTCATGCTGCACCTCTCGTGTCGTGCGGGGAAGTCAGTCGCCCGGGGCGCTCATCTGCTGCACGGATCCCACCGACGGCAGCAGCGTATCGAGAATGCGCTGACAGTCGGCACGCGCCCCCGGCTCCGAGGCCCAGGCCGGGTGAGCACGCCGCTGATGAGGTCAAGGCACCGGCCAGGTGTTGTCGTCTCTACGGCCCACACGTCGTGGTCGGGCGCGACCCGCCAGACCTCCTTGTGTTCCGCGTCAGGGGAGAGTCGGGTCGGTGCAGGGTGACGGGCCAGGGCGTCAGGGCGATGGACGCCGGCACCTGCAAGTTCGACGGATGACGCTCGTGCCGGCACGGGTGGGGCCGGTTCAGGACCGCCGCGTTGCCTTCCCTCGGCTTCCGGGCCGGTTCAGGAAGTGGAAGCCCGGACGGGGGTGCATGAGGAAGTCGTGGTGCGAGATGTTCCATGCGTAGGCGCCCGCGAGGCCGAAGGCCACCCGGTCACCTGCTCGCAGGCCCGGCGCCGGGACGTGGCGGGCGAGGACGTCCTTGGGGGTGCACAGCTGGCCGGTGAGGGTGACGCGGTCCTGGCGGGCGGCGGGTCGCGGCCAGGGGTGGGGCCAGGTGTCCACGGGAAGGACGGAGCAGGGCTGGTCGTGTCCCTTGGTCGCCGGCGTCCGCAGGTGGTGGGTGCCGCCGCGAACAACGGCGAACTCCTCACCGTGGCTGTGCTTCACGTCCAGCACTTCGGTGGCGTACCAGCCGCAGTACGCGGTCAGGGCGCGCCCCGGCTCGATGCGCAGCGTCAGGTCCGGATGGGCGTCGGAGAGGTGGGCGAGGCCCACGCCGTACCCGGCCCAGTCGAAGCGCTGCTCGGGGGTGGCGTAGTCGACGGTCATGCCACCGCCGACGTTGACCTCGGCGATGCGGACCCGGTGGCGTGCGGCCAGGTCGGCGGCCCAGGTCACGACGGACTCGGCAACGGCGAGCTGTTCGGGGGCGCCGAGGCCGCTGGCCAGGTGGGCGTGGACGCCGAGCAGTTCCAGGTGCGGGCAGGTTCCGTCGGTGAACACGCGGACGGCCGAGTCCGCTTCGGACGGGTCGATGCCGAACGGGGTGGGACGGCCGCCCATCGCCAGGGAACTGCCCGCCATCGACGCCTCGGACAGGGGGAGGTTGAAGCGGAGCAGGACGGCCACGCGGGTGTCCGGCGCGAGCCGCCCGGCGAGCTCGGCCAACCTGTGGAGTTCGTACAGGCTCTCGACGTGGAAACGGGCCACGCCCCGTTCCAGCGCGGCCGCGATCTCGGCCGGGGTCTTGCCCGGGCCGCCGAAGGCCAGCGGGTGGTCCGGCACCACGTTGGCGGCGTGCGCGAGTTCGCCGCCCGAGGAGACCTCGTAGCCGTCCACGTACGGGCCGAGCGCCGCCAGGATCTCCGGCTCCGGGTTGGCCTTGGCCGCGTAGTACAGCTCGACGCGCTCAGGCAGGGCCGCCCGCACGGCCGCCGCATGCTCCCGCAGCGCCCCAAGGTCGTAGACGTAGGCCGGCAGTTCTTCCGGGGACAGGGCCTGGACGCGGTCGCGCACCGCGGGCGTGGGGGTGGTCATCGTGCTTCGCTCCGGTCGGGGTCGGCGGTGGGCAGCACGTCCTCCGCGAGTGGTGAGGTGAGGCGGACGTAACCGGCCTCGCGGTCGGCCTTGCGCTTCCAGCGGGTGAGCAGGTTGGCCTTGGCGGGCAGGGGCACGCCGGCCAGCAGGGCGGCGAGCTGTGGTGGGCGGCCGTGGCGGTCGGCATACGTCTGAAGGGTGGCGCGGACCTGGGCCCACAGGGCGGCCTCGATCTGCGGGTGCAGGTCGGCGACGGCGGCGAGCATCTCCGCGACATGGTTGACCAGCAGGCAGTAGACGACGCGGTCCCAGCCGCGCTGGGCGTCGTACGTCATGGGGCCGGCGACTTCGGCGGGGAGTGCGGCGAGGATCTCCGCGTGGTGGTCGGGGACGAGCTTGGTGCCCTCCAGGTCGCGGAAGAGCACCTGGGCCGGCATGCCGTCGTCGTCCACGCAGACGAGGACGTTCTGCAGATGCGGCTCCAGCACCAGTCCGTGGTCGAAGTAGGCGGCCAGGACGGGGGGCAGAAGCAGCTTGACGTACGCCGCCCACCAGGTGAGGGCGGTCCGCGGGCCGGTCGCACCGAGGAGACGGGAGATGTGGCCGGGGCCGGTCGGATACTCGTCGGCGACGGCGCCCGCGAGCAGCGGGGTGGTGCCGGGCAGGAGCCTGGCGGACAGCCCCTCGCGGACGATGACGGCGAAGCCCTCCAGCAGTGCGCGGTCAGGGCTGCCGTCAGGTCCGGGGAGGGCGAGACTTCGGTAGGCGGGCTCGCGGAGCATGGCACTGCCGGGAAAGCGGGTGGCGAGGTCGTTCAGGACCGGCTCCAGCAGCCGCGTCAGCGCGACCGCGCCGGAAAGTTCGTAACTGGCGTTCTTGCGAAGGCAGTTGGTGATACGGACGTTCAGGCTGAACTTCAGGAACGTCTCGCCGTCGTAGAGGGTGCGTACGGAAGCGGTGGCGGCGAAGGGCTGCCCGCCGCGTCCGAGGTCGAGGATGTCACCCCGGTCGAAGGCTGTGCGCAGCGCCGGGTGGTCGCGCAGCATCTCGTACTGCCACGGATGCGCGGGCAGCAGCCGGTAACCGACCGGGACACCGGGACGCAGCCGGTCGAGCGGCGCGGCGGCCCCGTCCTCGGCGTTCTCCTCGGCGATCAGGTGCTCGCGGACGGCGAGATGGCGCAGCCGGAACGAGGCCCCGGCCTCCGGCGCGTAGGACAGCCAGGAGGCGGCGTCGCCGCTGCGGGCCTTGGGTGTGGGGTGGAAACGGTGGCCGAACAGCAGGGACTGCTCGGAGGCGAGATAGACGGCCGGCCCGTCGTCCTCGGCAGGGGCGGCCTGCCCGTCCCGCGTCGCGAGTGCGGTGGAGACTGCCCGGTGGCTGGAGGCCACCTGGTCCAGGAACTCCTCGTTGCGGACGCCCGTACGGAGCGACAGCTCGTCCCGCACGTGCTCGGCCAGACGCCGCCAGTCGATCTCCGTCCAGCCGCCGTCGCTCCGCTCCAGCACAGGCCCCGTGAACCGGTGTGCACCGAGCAGGGACGTACGGCGCAGGGCGACGCGCAGCACAGCGGCGCGGCGGGGCAGACGCAGCAGCAGGTGGCCGTCGGCGACGGCGGTCTGGTGCTCGGGGCCGGAGACCTCCCGCAGGAGGCAGTTGAGGAGAGTGTGCGCCACCACGTCGCCGGCGGCGGGGAATGCTGTGGGGGCCTCGGCAACGGGCGCGGTGCCGAGCGGGTTGTCCAGCGGGGGCATCAACGGCTCCAGGTCGGGCCGACGCCGGGGAGCGGGCGAACGGCCGTCGGTGATCAGGGTGTCGGCCACGCCGGGTCCGGCCTTGCCCAGCGCGATACCGGGCCGTGGGCGGGGGTCGAAGGCGGAGTGCGGCGCAGGCGACGACGCGGCCGCGGTGGCGCTCATCGCGCGACCCCCTCCCGCCGCAGATAGTTCGGGCCGGTGGTGTAGTGCTTGTTGATGTCGGCCGCACCCGAGCGCTCCTTGGTGAGCAGCGTCCCGGCCGTGACCATAGCCTTGACCGGCAGTTCGGGTGCGTCCAGGACCTGGGCGCGGAGGGTCCCGCCGGGCTCCCTGGGACCTGTGCCGAGTCGCTCGACCGCTTCGGCCAGCCGGTCACGCACGAGCCCCAGCAGCCTTTCCCGTGGGGCGCGGCCGTGCCGGGCCAGTCCGAAGGCGTACGCGCCCGCACACAGGTGAACGGTGATGGTGGTGAACAGGTCGACGACGGCTCGGTCGTCGTCGCCGAAGATCCGGGCGTCGTCGAACGCGGTGGGGTCGGGGGCGTCGGCGCCCAGGGTCTGCCGCATGCGGGCCGTGTTGACGCGTGGGCCGTCGTTGTCCTTCAGCACCACCCGCAGCCGGGTACGTCCTGCCTGGCTGTCGAGCACCAGCGAGATGTTCTGCTGGTGGGACTCCAGCGCGATGCCGTAGCGGAAGAGTGTGGTCTGCCAGTCGAAGAGCAGGGTGAGGCAGGCGTCGAGCAGGGCGAGCGCGTCGCCGCCGTAGAAGCGGTCGGCGAGGTGGTCGATCACCAGCCGCCCACCGGGGGCCTCGCTCAACAGTCCCGCCATGGGCACGACCACCGCGTCGCCGAGGCCGGCCGGGAAGCGGCGGCAGAGTACGGCGAGGAGTTCGTGGCCCGCGTGGGCGTAGACCGACTCGTCGGCATGCAGGACGGTGTCGCGGAAGCGCGGCTCGCGGGCGATCACGGCCTGAAGGAGCCGCTGTGCCGCGGCGCCGTCCACGAGGGTGCCGGGCTTGATGGTCCGGCGGTTGCGCAGGCCCAGGGTCGCGGTGGCGAGCGGCACTTTGAGGTGGAGGGCGGGATCGGCGGCGAGGGCGACGGTACGCATGGACAGCGTCGGCACGGCCTCCAGGTAGGGGTGCTCGGCGAGGACCGCCTCGCCCTCCAGGCCGGCGTCCCGCAGGGCCTCACGCAGCGGGGCGCCGAGCGTGAGGGGGTGTACGGGAAGGGTGAGGTGGCTGGGGAGGAGCTGTGGGAGGGCGAGGTCCGCCGGGGTGGGCCAGCAATCCGGGAACGTGCCCTGCACCGTGAGGGCCTGCCGCGGCACGGCGATCCAGCGCAGCGCGAAGCGCGGGTGGAACTCCGGCGCAAAGGCGCGCAGTTGTTCGTCGTCGAGACCGAAGCGCCCCCGCGCGGTCGGGTAGACGGGGTGGTCGTGGCGGGCGGCGAGGGTATCGTGGGCGAGGCCGCCGGCGAGGCCGGTCCAGTCGGCGGGATCCCTGCCGTAGCGGGCGGTCAGTCCGCCGGTGACGTCGTCGTGGGTACGGGCGTGCAGTCGCATGGTCGCGAGGGTCTGGCGGCACTCCTCGGCGAAGGCGGCGAAGCCGCCCCGGTCGACAGGGGCGGCGAGCGCACTCAAGGCGTCGAGCACCGCGTCGTGGCCGGTCAGCTCGGTGCCGTCCGACTCCCGTACGAGCAGCGGCAGGCGTGCGGCGTACACGCTCTGGAACCCGTCCGCCAGGACCGGCAGCAGCAGGGCCTCCCCCGCACCTCCGGGAAGCGCGAGCCGCAGCCAGGTGCCGTCCTCCTTGTGCACGCGTGTGGAGCGTGTGCGCAGGCCGACGACGTCCTCCCGCAGCAGCGCGCCGAGCACCCTCAGCAGCAGGTCACGCTCGACCGTGTCCGTAGCCACCGCGGTCATCGCACCGGCCGTGGTCTTCGCCGTCACGGGGTGAACTCCCAGCGCTGACCGGCGAGGAAGTCGGCGACGACGCGGTCGACGGTCTCCTGGTCGGTGCCGATGGCCCGGACTACGCCGACGTAGTCACGGTTGGTGCGGTACAGCTCGTGCCGCTCGCCCAGCTCCCGCAGTGGCCGGTACGTCAACGTCACACCGTCCACCAGCAGGTCGGCCGCGGCAGGGGCGGCCGTCAGCGTCCCCGCGCTCTTCGCGCACGGGTACGCCAGCCGGGCCGCGCCGTCGGTACGGGCGCCGAGGTCCGCCGGCAGCGGCTCGCCCAGGTGCGTACGCAGGATGTGCTCGAAGAGCGGGATGTCGAGCAGCTGGGCCAGCAGCAGGTCGCACTGGTCGCCGATGGCACGGTAGTTGACCTCGATGATGCGGGCACGGCCCTGGTGGACCACGAACTCGGTGTGGCAGGCGCCGAAGCCGACGCCGAGGGCGTCGAGCTGGGCGAGGATCTGCGCGACGACCGGTTCGGGGTGGGCCGGGACGAAGGTCAGGCATTCCTCGATGAAGTACGGGGGCGGGGACAGTTCGGTGCGGAAGCCGCCCAGGACGTGGCGGACTCGGCCGTCGCCGAGCGTCTCCAGGGTGCAGAGCTGACCGGCGAGATACTCCTCGACGACCAGCGCCGCGTCCGGGCGCCGTGCCTGGATCTCCTTGCAGCGCAGTACGAGGTCCTCGGGCCCGCCGGCCGACACCACGTCCTCGCTCGCCACACCCTCAGACGGCTTGACCACGCACGGGTAGGGCACATCGAGGCCGGACAGCACGGCCGGGTCGTGTCCGGCCGGGAGTTCGGTGGACCACACCGTGTCGGCCCCGGTGGCGGCCAGGTGACGGCGCATGTGCGCCTTGTCCTTGGCCCGCAGTGCGGCCTGCCAGCTCTTTCCCGGCAGCCCGAAGTAGTCCGCGGCCAGGGCTGCCTGGGTCTGCAGGTGGTCGCTGTTGGTGAAGACCGCGTCCGGCTTGCGGTGGGTCGACATCCGGGTGATGACGGCGCGGAAGTCGCGTACGTCACACTCCAGGACCTCGATGTCCGGGTGGCGGCGGCGGTGGGCTTCGGGCTGGTCCGTGAGAACGGTGACGTCGAGGCCGAGCCGGGCTGCGGCCGGGAGGAAGCCCTCGGTGACCGAGTCGGTGGGGTTGAGGGCGAGCACGTACAACCGCATGAGCGGCGGCCCCTTCCGAAAAGGAGTGTCGGACGCCGACGACCGGCCATCGGCGGCAGCTTAGGAAAGGCAACCCTAAGGGTTCAACTCGGCCTCACTCGCCTGGAGGTGACCCTTACTCAGTTGGCAACGACCTTGTGATTAAGGTAAGCCTTACCTACTCCCTCTGACGCCGGAGAGTCGATGACCATGGCCCCGGGTACTGCCGCGGCTGGCCCAGCCCTGAGCACTGCCTCCGCCCTTGCCGACACCTACCTGCGCCTCGCGGGCTGCTGCGAGGCGCTCGACGCGCGGGTCGCGTCCCCGGGTCCGGGGGCCGCGGGGCGCTTCTCCGGTTCGGAGCTGACGGAGAGACAGGACACGCTGGACGCCTTCGTCGACGCCGAGGCCGCCCGCATCCGCCGGCGCGGACAGACCGCCCGCAGGGATGTCGCCGCCTCCCGCGCGCTGCACGATTACCTCTGGTCCGTCAGCCTGCTGATGAGCGGTGCCTGGTACCTGGACCGGCGCGTGCCCCGAATCCACCCGAGCGAGGTACGGCTGGATCTGACGACGGGCGCCTTCGAGGTCACCCCGACGTCCGATTTCGCCTGCCTGCCGGACGACCCGGCGGCACTGCTGCCCGGCGCGCGGGTACTCGGCCACGAGGAGGCGCTGCGCGCGGAGTTGCGATCAGCCGTCGCCGACCATGTGCGCCCCCTGCTGACCGCCATCGGCCCGGCCGTCCGGCGCGGACCGCGCGCCCTGTGGGGCATGGTCGCCGACGACCTGGTGTCCGGCATCTGGTACCTCGGCCGCACCCTCGACCAGGAGGAACGAGCCATTCGGGCGGCGACCGAGCTGCTGCCGACCGGCATCCCGCCGTTTCCTGGCGGCGCCGGCTTCCGCCGGCTCACAGGCCGGGAGGGACAGCGATATCTCACGCGGACCCGGCTCGGCTGCTGCCTGTACTACACGCTCGCTCCGGACGAGGCATGCCTGACGTGCCCGCGGACGTGCGACGCGGAGCGGGTGCGGAGGCTGGAGGCCGAGGACTGACGGCGCCGACACCGGCCCGGGGGCCTTCCGCGTCTTACCGCCCGGGAAGGTGGTGACCGGCACTGCGCCCTCCTCGGTGAGCCGAGCGAAGTCGGTGACGACGGGTAGGAGTGCGCCGCGAAGCCACAGCGGCAGCCGATCCCGATGACACTCGTCGCGGCAGCCAGCGGGCGCCCAAGGGGCCGATCCAGAGGCCGCTCCATCGGCGGTCGGGTGCTCGCGAGACCCGTTGCAGCAGTTCCCGGACAAGTCGGCGGCGGGTCGTGACCGTCACTCACCTCCGCGTCCCCTCTCCCCCACTCCCCCTCCGTCTCTTTCCGTCCCACCCCCACAGCTCACGCTAAGGTTAGGCTAAGCTAAGTTCGCGATGGAGGGCGGTGGCCTCCGGGGCCACGTCATCAGGGGAGGGCGAGGTCACCCATGGGCTTGCCGGCCATCGGCTCCTGTCCCATGCGCCGACCGCACCACGTCCCTCCGTCCTGCGTGTCCGGGCGATCGACCCGGCACGGCGGCGCTGTTGGTCCACGACAGCCACGACGAGAGACGGAGAACATGACGGTACGGGTTGCGGTGGCCGGAGCGAGCGGCTACGCCGGCGGGGAGATCCTGCGCCTGCTGCTGACACATCCCGAGGTGGAGATCGGCGTGGTCGCCGCACACAGCAGCGCCGGCCGCACGCTCGGGGAGGTGCAGCCGCACCTGGCCGCGCTCGCGGACCGCGTCCTCGTGGAGACCTCGGCCGCCTCACTCAGCGGGCACGACGTGGTGTTCCTGGCCCTGCCGCACGGCCAGTCCGCGGCTCTCGCCGAGCAGTTCGGGCCCGAAACGCTGATCGTGGACTTCGGAGCGGACTTCCGCCTGCGCGACCCGGCCGACTGGGAGCGGTTCTACGGATCGGCCCATGCCGGCGCCTGGCCCTATGGGCTGCCCGAACTTCCCTCGGCGCGAGACGAGTTGAAAGGGGCGACCCGGGTGGCCGTCCCCGGTTGCTACCCGACCGCGGTGACCCTGGCGCTCTACCCGGCCTTCGCCGCGGGCCTGGTGGAGCCGGAGGCCGTGATCGTCGCGGCGAGCGGCGCCTCGGGAGCCGGCCGTGTGGCCAAGACACAACTGCTCGGCTCCGAAGTGATGGGCTCGATGAGCCCGTACGGAGTCGGGGGCGGCCACCGGCACACGCCGGAGCTGACGCAGAACCTGTCGCGAGTGGCGGACGAGCGGGTGACCGTGTCCTTCACACCGACACTGGTGCCGATGACCCGAGGCATCCTCGCCACCTGTTCGGCCCGCATGCGTGCGGGAACCGGCGCCGGTCCGAGCGAAGTGCGGTCGGCGTACGAAACCGCCTACGCCGACGAGCCGTTCGTCCGGCTGCTGCCGGCCGGCCGGTGGCCGTCGACCGGCGCCGTACTGGGCTCCAACACCGCGCAGGTACAGGTGGCGGTGGACGAACAGGCCGGTCGACTGATCGCCGTGAGCGCGATCGACAACCTGACGAAGGGCACCGCGGGTGGCGCGGTGCAGAGCATGAACGTCGCCCTCGGCCTGCCGGAAGAGCTGGGCCTGCCCACGAATGGAGTGGCTCCGTGAACTGGGGGCACTCCCCCTACGCCCTGCGGGCGTGGTGGTACCCCCACCCAGCGGTGGCTGGGGGAGCACGCGCAGCCACATGTCTGCGGTCGACGACGATGCCCGCGCCTCCGCTCCTCCTGCCTTCGGCGGGTGACGCCCCCGGCGCGGTCGGAGACGGGGGGACCTCCCAGGCGTCGGCACTGGGAGAGAACGGAGAAGCACAGTGACCGTGACCGCTGCACAGGGATTCCTCGCGAGCGGTGTGCCCGCCGGGATCAAGGAGTCCGGCGATCCGGACCTCGCCCTGGTGGTGAACCGTGGGCCGTCGCATGCGGCTTCCGGGGTGTTCACCTCCAACCGGGTCCAGGCCGCCCCCGTCCGCTGGTCGCAGCGGGTGCTGGCCGACGGCCGGATATCGGCGGTCGTCCTCAACTCCGGTGGCGCCAACGCGTGTACCGGGCCGCGTGGCGCCGAGGACACGCGGGCGATGGCCGAGCACACGGCGCGGGCCGTGGGAGCGGTGCCGGACGAGATCGCGGTGTGCTCCACCGGACTCATCGGTGTCCCCCTGCCCATGGACAGGGTCACGGCCGGAATCGACACCGCCGCGGCCCGACTGTCGCCCGAGGGGGGCGAGGAAGCGGCCGTCGCCATCAAGACGACGGACTCGGTGCACAAGACGGCGGGGGTGTCCGGCCCCGGGTGGACGGTGGGCGGTATGGCGAAGGGCGCGGGGATGCTCGCACCGGGGCTCGCCACCATGCTCGTGGTGCTCACGACGGACGCGGACGTGAGCGCACCCGCCCTCGACTCCGCCCTGCGGGAGGCGGTCCGTACGACCTTCGACCGGGTGGACTCGGACGGCTGCATGTCCACCAACGACACCGTCCTGCTGCTGGCGTCGGGCGCGTCGGGTGTGACACCGGACCCGGGCTCCTTCGCCGAGGCCGTGCACACGGTCTGCCTGGATCTGGCTCGGCAATTGGTCGCGGACGCGGAGGGCGCGTCGAAGGAGATCGAGGTGGAGGTCGTCGGCGCGGCGTCGGAGGGGGACGCCGTGACGGTGGGCCGGTCGGTGGCCAGAAACAATCTGCTCAAGTGCGCTCTCCACGGAGAGGACCCGAACTGGGGCAGGGTGTTGTCGGCGATCGGTACGACGTCCGCCGTGTTCGACCCCGACCGCCTGGATGTGGCCGTCAACGACGTCTGGGTGTGCCGGGACGGCGCGGCGGGCGAGTCCCGGGACAAGGTCGACCTGTCGGGACGCCGGATCAGGATCACGATCGATCTGCGCTCCGGTCACGCGTCGGCGGTGATCTGGACCAACGACCTCACCGCTGAGTACGTCCACGAGAACAGCGCGTACAGCTCATGAGAGCGGTCGAGGCACGCGCGGCGTGCGGGGAGTTGGAAGCCTTCCAGGGCCGGACGGTCGTCATCAAGTTCGGTGGCAACGCCATGGTGGACGAGGACCTCAAGCGGACGTTCGCCCAGGACGTCGTGGAGCTGTGGCGCGCGGGACTGCGCCCGGTCGTCGTGCACGGGGGTGGCCCACAGATCAGCGCGTTGCTCGACAGGCTCGATCTGGAGGTGCGCTTCGAGGCGGGGCTGCGGGTGACCACTCCGGAGATCATGGATGTGGTCCGGATGGTGCTGACGGGTCAGGTCCAGCGGGAGCTGGTAGGGCTCATCAACCTTCACGGGCCGTTCGCGGTGGGGATGACGGGCGAGGACGCGCACACCATGACGGCCGTGCGGCGGGCCGCCTGGGTGGACGGCGAACCGGTGGACATCGGGCTCGTCGGCGACATCGTCGAGGTGAATCCGGATACTGTGCAGGCCCTGTTGGGTCAGGGCCGCATCCCGGTGGTCTCCCCAGTGGCACGCGGGACGGACGGGCAGGTCTACAACATCAACGCCGATCTCGCGGCGTCTGCGCTGGCGGTCGCCCTCGACGCGGAGAAGCTGGTGATGCTCACGGATGTGGAAGGGCTGTACGCGAACTGGCCCCACAGCCCTGAGGTGATCGAGCACCTGACGGCCGGCGAGCTGGAGAAGCTGCTGCCGGAGCTGGCGAGCGGGATGCTCCCCAAGATGGAGGGCTGCCTGCGGGCTGTACAGGCGGGCGTGCGCATGGCGCACGTTCTGGACGGCCGGGTGCCCCACTCCGTCGTGCGGGGCGTCTTCACCCATGACAGCTCCGGCACCACCGTGGTTCCGGACCAGGAGCAGGGCGACGCCCGGCCGTCGGCCATGAGGCCGGTCGTCGAGGACTGAAAGCGTTCTCGACGCGCCGGGCGTCCTCGTCGCCTGAGGGAACGTCACACAACAGGGGCTGGTCCGGAAGCGTTCTCCGGACCAGCCCCTCCTGCGTGCGCCTGCGCGGGATCAGATCTCGCGAGCGAGGACCTGCGAGTTGCGACCGGGGTCCAGGGAGTTCGCCCAGGCCGCGGGTGCGAGACTCGCGCAGGAGGGCGCGAAGCCGTACCGGCGGAAGAGGCCGCCACTACCGGTCGTCGCGGTGAACAGGGCGCGCAGCGACTGAGCCGCCGCCGTGGCCAGCGCCGCCCGCAGCAGCACAACGCCCACACCCCGTCCCTGCCGGTGCGGCGCGACGCAGAAGTTGTACAGGACACCCGTGGGCCCGCCGTCACCGACCGGATCTGCCGGATGAACGCGCAGGCCCAGACAGCCGTCGAGCGTGCCGTCGGGCGCTTCCACGACCAGGAAGTCCGCCGCATCCCTGGCGTACAGGGAGAAAGGACGCTCACGCAGCGCTCCCGAGCGGACGAACGGCCGGGACAGGGCGTGGAGAGCGGCGGCATCGCCGGCACGCGCCGGCCGTACGGTCCGCGAGGCAGGCGGGGACGTACGCGCCGGCAGTGTGGCGAGGCGCGTGGTGGCCGTGATCAAAGGATTCCCCTCTTGATTGCGTCAGCACTCGTAGTGGTCGGCCCTCATCGCGCCGACGCCTCGGTCTCGCGGCCGTCGACGAACGTCGACACCACCTCGATGTCACCGATGCGCGAGGTGCTGACGCGCCGTGGGTCGTCTCCCAGCACGACCAGGTCGGCGCGCTTGCCCGGAGTGAGAGTGCCCGCGCTGTCGTCCCAGTGGCAGGCGTAGGCGCCACCGACGGTGTACGAGCGCAGCGCCTCGTCGACGGTGATGCCCTCGTCCGGGCCGATCACCTGGCCCGACTCGGAGGCACGCTCGACCATGAACTGGACGGCTCGCAGCGGCGATCCGTCCGTGACGGGCCGGTCGGAGCTGCCCACCAGCGTGATGCCGTGGTCCAGGAAGCTTCGGCCCCGGTACAGCCAGGGGGCCCGGTCCTCGCCCATGATCGATGCGTAGTCGTCGCCGAAGTAACGCAGGAAGTTCGGCTGGATCACCGCGGCCGCGCCGAGCTGTGCGAGGCGCGGGAGCTGGTCGGGCCGGATCAGGCCCGCGTGTTCGACGCGGTGCCGGGCGCCCGGGCGCGGGCGCAGACGCTGAGCTCGTTCCAGGGCGTCCAGGGCGAGGTCCGCGGCGCGGTCCCCGATGGCGTGGACGGCGAGCTGCCAGCCGGCGAGATGGCCGTCCACGATGGTGTCCGCGATGCGCTCGGGGTCGTCCTGGAACTGACCGGTGTGTTCCATCCCGTGGTACGGGCTGGTGAGTGCGGCGGTACGGGCCATCATGCCGCCGTCGGTGTAGATCTTGAGGGCGCCCATGGAGAGCCAGTCGTCGCCGAACCCGGTGCGCAGGCCGAGGTCGAGGGCGCGGGGGATGCCGTCGCAGTCGTGTGAGGCGACGGGACGCAGCGTGTCCCCGGCCGCCATGAGCTGCACGCGCAGGGGCAGCCGGCCCTGCTCCCGGAGAAGCTGGTAAGCCCCGAGTTCGACGGGGCTGTGGCCCAGCAGACCGCCCCCGATGCCCGCTTCGGCGCAGGCGGTGACGCCTTCTGTCAGACAGACCCGGCCCGCCCGCTCGATGGCGTCCGCGAGCTCCGCCTGGGAGTACGGCAGACGCAGTTGCCGTGCGGCGGTCATGGAGCTCTCGGCGAGAAATCCGTCCTGGTGCGGGACATCGGCGGGAAGCAGATCCAGGACGGCGCTGTTGACCACGCAGCCGTGTCCGGAGTCGTGCATCAGGAACACCTTGCGCCCGTGGCTGACCTTGTCCAGTTCGGCGGCGGTCAGGTGGCGCCCCAGAGCGCGCTGGTCGTAGCCGGCGACGTCCACCCAGGCGCCGGCCGAAGACTGCGAAGACTGCCGGGAGACGGCGTCCGCCACGACGGCGAGCACGTCCTCGATCCGTGTGCAGGGCGCCACGCTCGGCGTGCTCGCCTTCAGACCCGTCCAGGCCAGGTGGACATGACTGTCGATGAATCCGGGCAGCACCGTGGCCCCCTGGAGGTCGATGACCTCGCGGGCGGGCAGCGAGGTCACCGCGTCGTCCAGGCCCACGATCCGGCCGCGCCAGATGCCCAGGTCGTGGGCGACGGGATGGTCCGGGTCCATGGTGACGATATTCGCGTTCGTCAGCCTCGTGCAGAGCATGGGCAGTCGTCCCTAGGGTGTCTCCGCCATGGCGGCGTCCCCGGCCATGGCTGGGCGCTTGCGCGCGGTGGGCACCATCAGCGGAGTGCCGGTCTCGGGATCGTCGATGATCCTGCAGGGCAGGCCGAACACGTCCTCGACCAGCTCGGCGGTCATGACCGTCGCCGGGTCGCCTTCGGCGGCGATGGTGCCGCCGGGCCTCATCACCACCAGGTGGGTGGCGTAGCGGCAGGCCTGGTTGAGATCGTGCAGGACCGCGACGATCGTGTGCCCCTTCCGCTCGTGCAGATCGGCGCACAGATTCAGCACCTCGACCTGGTGGGCGATGTCGAGGTACGTGGTCGGTTCGTCGAGCAGGAGGATGGACGTCTCCTGCGCCAGCACCATGGACAGCCACACGCGTTGCCGCTGGCCACCGGAGAGGTCGTCGACGGGCCGGTCGGCGAGTTCGAGCACGCCGGTCTGCCGCATCGCCTCGATCACGGCGGACTCGTCCTCGGCGGACCACTGCTTCAGCATCCGCTGGTGCGGATAGCGGCCGCGGGCCACGAGATCCCCCACCGTGATGCCACCCGGCGCGGTGGACGACTGCGGGAGCAGGCCGAGCCTGCGCGCGACTTCGCGGGAGCGGTACGACGAGATGGCGGCCCCGTCGAGATACACCTCGCCCGCCTTGGGCCGCAGCATGCGGGCCAAGGCCTTGAGGAGGGTGGATTTGCCGCAGGCGTTCGGGCCGATGATCACCGTGAACGAGTGGTCCGGTATGACGACCCCGAGAGAGGTGGCCACGGTCCGCTGCTCGTAGGAGAGTGTCAGGTCCTCGGCGCGCAGCCGGGCTGTCGGGGGGATCGTTCCTGTCATGCGCGGCTCTTTCGCGATTCCGTGACCAGCAGCCAGATGAGATACAACCCACCGATGGTGCCGGTCGCCGTACCCACCGGAAGGAGAGCGGGTGAGAAGATGCGCTGCACCGCGAGATCGCTCCCGGCCAGCAGGAGGGCGCCCATGAGGGCGGCCGGGACCAGTGCGGGGCCGGACGACCGGATCAGCCGCCGGGCGAGCTGGGGGGCCGCCAGCGCGATGAACCAGATCGGACCGGTCACCGCCGTGGCGAAGGCGGCCAGCGCGACACTGATGAAGAGCAGCGCCAGCCGGCTGCCCGCCACGTTGACGCCGAGCGCCGTCGCCGTGTCGTCGCCCATCTCCACCATGGAGAGCCTGCCGGCGAGACCGAAGGCGAAGGGAAGCAGGATCGCGACCGCGATGCCGACCGCGGCGGCGTGGTCCCAGCCCCGGTTGCCCAGGCTGCCGATCAGCCAGGCCTGGGCCTCCAGCGCCTCCTGCCAGCTCGCCCGGGTGATCAGGTACGAGTTGACGGCGAGCAGCAGGGCGCTCAGGCCGATGCCCATGACGACGAGCCGGAACCCGTGCATGCCGGCGCCGAACACCAGCAGGTAGACGGCGGCGGCCGTGGCAAGGCCGCCGATCAGCGCGCCCAGCGCGATCTGGGTCATGCTTCCGTGGAGCACGACGATGACGATCAGCGCTCCGGTCGCCGACCCGTTGGTGAAGCCGATGATGTCCGGGCTGCCGAGCGAGTTGCGGGTCAGGCTCTGCAGGATCGCCCCGCTGACCGCCAGCGCGGCCCCGACGCACAGCGCGGTCAGCAGCCGTGGCATACGCAGGGTGTTGACGATGAAGTCCGCGCCGCCCGACCCGTTGCCGGCCAGCGCCTGGAGCACTTCACCGATCGAGAGCTCGAAGTCCCCGGTGGTCAGGGTGATTCCCATGACCGTGGTGAGCGTGACCAGCAGAGCCGCCGTCACGGCCACCGCGCGGCCCTGGACCCGTAGGGAGAGCCGCCCGGTGCGGGTACGGATGACGAGACCGCTCACCACGCGGGGCTTCGGGACGTCCACAAAATCGCTCACTTTGTCGGGTGCCGGGGTGTCGGAGGCTCTGACCTCCCGTACGGCGCTCACAGCATCGCCAGCTTCGGGCGGCGGCACAGCGCGAGGAACAGCGGTGCTCCGATGAACGCGGTGACAATGCCGACCTGGACCTCGCCGGGCGCACCGAGCACCCGGCCCAGGACGTCGGCGCCGATGAGCAGGATCGGCGCGATCAGCATCGAGTACGCCAGCACCCAGCGCTGGTCGGGGCCCACCACGAAACGGGCCATGTGGGGGACCACGAGGCCGACGAAGCCGATCGGTCCCGCCGCGGCGGTGGCGGCGCCGCACAGCAGCATCACCGAGACGGCGCCGAGCACCCGGGTCCGGCCGACGTTGACGCCCAGTGCACGTCCCATCTGGTCTCCCAGGGCGAGCGCGTTCAGCGAGGGAGCCAGCGCCAGGGCGATGACCAGACCCACGACGACGAAGGGCAGGATGACGTTCACGATGTCGTAGGTGCGGCCCGAGAGCGCGCCCACCGTCCAGAACCGGAACTGGTCGAACGCCCGCGGATCGAGCAGCAGGACCGCGTAGTTGAAGGCGTACAGCACCGCTGTGACCGCCGCACCCGCGACCACCAACCGGTCAGGGGTCGCGAGCGTCCGCCCGGACGAGCCGAGCATGTAGACCGCGACGGATGCGATCGCCGCACCCAGGAAGGCGAACCAGACGTAGCCGAGGGCCGTCCCCACGCCGAGGAACGCGATCGCCACCACCACGCCGCTGGAGGCGCCCAGGCTCACGCCGAGCAGACCGGGATCGGCGAGCGGATTGCGGGTCAACGCCTGCATGAGGGCGCCCGAAAGCCCCAGTGCCATGCCCACCATGAGGCCGAGCAGGGTCCGGGGTATCCGGTAGTCGTGGATGATGACCGCGGCGTCCGACCCGTCGGGCTGCCACAGCACGCTCCACGTCGAGGTGAACGGGATGTCCCTGGTGCCCACCCACACGCTGAGCAGCGCGACCAGGATCAGTGCGCCGAGCCCCACGAGGATCCCCAGGCCGCGCAGTGCCGCCGCTGCGGCCCGGCGCTTCGAGGAGGCAGTTGGGTCGTCGGCATCGATCTCGGATGCCGTCCGGGCCTCGACCGACGACAAGAATGACCCCCTGGTGGCAGATGGCGCATCACGCAGGAAAGGTGACGTACGCACAGGAAAAGCTGACTTAGGTGAGCCTAACCGAACCGGTAATACAGGGTCAACGCCCGTGCGTTTTCTGCCAGTACGACAGGTGCGCCGAGGCCGGAACCGGGGCTTGGCCTGGCATTTGATTAGAGTAGCCTTACCTAACCACTGTCTCGTCTCCGCCGGAGGTACCGCATGCTCGATGGAGGACCGACGGGGGGCCACGTCCTTTGGAGGGCGATCGGGAGCCAGCGTCGCCGCATCGCCGGGGCCTCGCTCCTCGGCATGACGCACCAGGTGTGCGAGGCGATGGTCCCCGTCATCATCGGCGTGATCATCGACGAGGCGGTGGCGACCGGTTCCGCCGGCGCTCTCCTGCGCTGGCTCCTGGTACTGGCCGCGCTCTTCTTCGTCCTGTCCACGTGCTACCGGACTGCCGCCAGAATCACCGACGGAGCGGGGGAACGCGCCGCGCACCGGATCCGGCTCGAACTCGGCACCCGGGTCCTCGACCCGCGCGGCGGCGCCGACGCGGGCAGGCTCCCCGGCGCACTGACGGCCATCGCCACCGGCGACGCCAAACGGGTCGGTGCGGTCGCGGCCGCACTGCCGTACGCGATGTCGGCGGTCGCCGGACTGGCCGTCAGCGCAGTGGCACTCCTTCGTATCTCGGTACCGCTCGGCCTGCTCATCCTGCTCGGCGTCCCACCGCTGCTGTGGCTCGGCCATGTGATCAGCCGACCTCTCGAACGGCGCAGCGAGGTCGAACAGGAGCACGCCGCCCACGCCTCCGGCGTCGCCGCCGACCTCGTCGCGGGTCTGCGGGTCCTCAAGGGGATCGGCGCCGAACCGGCCGCGGTGTCCCGCTACCGGCGGACCAGTCAGGACTCGCTGACGGCGGCGCTGCGTGCCGCCCGCAGCCGGGCCTGGCACGCCGGCGCGATCCTCTCCCTGACCGGCATCTTCATCGCGGTCATCGGACTGGTCGGGGCGCATCTGGCGATCCGCGGCTCGATCAGCGTCGGCGACCTGGTGGCGGCCGTGGGACTCGCGCAGTTCCTCCTCGGGCCGTTCCAGCTCCTCACCTACGTCAGCGCCGAGTTCGCCCAGGGCCGTGCCTCGGCCGGCCGGATCGCGGAAGTGCTGGCGTCGCCCCCCGCCGTGACGGCGGGCTCGGCCACGCCGGCCCGGCCCGTCACCGGGCGGCTGCGGCTGCGCGGCGTCACGCACGGCGCGCTGCGTGGCGTCGACCTCGACATCGGCCCCGGGGACTTCGTCGGCGTGGTCACCAAGGACCCGGCCGCGGCGAGGGACCTGCTGCTCTGCCTTGGCCGGGAACTCGACCCCGCCGAAGGGGCGATCGAGCTCGACGGCGTATCCCTGGCTTCGCTCGATCCCGACGGCGTGCGCGGCGCGATCCTGGTCGCGCACCATGACGCGGATCTGTTCGAGAGCAGCCTGCTGGACAACGTACGGGCCGGAACGGAAAGCGACACGGCGGACGTCGAACCGGCCCTGGCAGCCTCGGCCGCGGATGATGTCGCACGCGCCCTGCCCCAGGGTGTGGACACCATGCTGACCGAACGCGGGCGGTCCCTGTCCGGCGGACAGCGTCAACGAGTCGCACTGGCCAGGGCGCTCGCCGCCGAGCCCCCGGTCCTGGTCGTCCATGACCCGACCACCGCCGTCGACACGGTCACCGAGTCGCGGATCGCCACCCGCCTGAGGGAGCTTCGCCGTGACCGCACCACGATCCTGGTGACCACGAGCCCCGCTCTGCTCGCCGTGACCGATCGCGTGGTGGTGCTCGACGACGGCGCGGTGACCGCGGACGGCCGCCATCCGGACCTTGTCGCCGGCGACGAGGCCTACCGCTCGGTGGTCCTGGCATGACGGCCGTGAACGACGAAGCAGTGAACGACAACGGCGCGGACGGCCAAGGTACGACCGGTCGACGTACGACCGGTCAACGTCCGAAGGACCGACGTGCGAAGGGCCGACGTGCGACCGGCAAAGGCAACAACGGCGAAGGTGCGAACGGCATCGGCGGGAACGACGGAGGACGGACGATGAGCGGAACCGGCACGCGGGATCGCGAACTCCTGCCGATCGCCACCGGTGCCCAGACCCTCGCCGTCGTCGGCTCGCTGCTGCGCCGTCACCGGCTTCTGGCGGTGTCCGCGGTGACCGTCCTGGTCATCGGAACCGGCATCGGCATGCTGACCGCCCCCCTGCTGGGTCGCATCGTCGACCTGGTCGTCGAGCAGCGCGAGCCGGGGTCGCTCACACTGCCGATGGTCCTCCTCATCGCCGTGGCCATCGGCAGGGGCGCAGGAACCGCGGTGGGCAGTTCCCTCGTCGCCCGGCTCGGCGAGACCATTCTCGCCGGCCTGCGCGAGCGCTTCATCGATCGGGCGCTGCGACTGCCGCTCGAACGCGTCGAGAAGGCCGGTTCGGGCGACCTGACATCGAGGGTGACCGGCGACGTCACGCTGATCACCAATGCGGTACGCCAGGCGCTGCCCGAGTTCAGCTCCGCCCTCCTCACCATCGGGCTGACGCTGGTCGGACTCACCGTGCTGGACTGGCGCTTCCTTCTCGCCGTCCTGCTCGCCGTGCCGATCCACGTCCTCACCGTGAGGTGGTACATCCCCCGGTCCACGCCCGTGTACGCCGCGCACCGGGTGGCGACCGGCTCCCTGCAGCACCAGCTCCTCGACAGTGTCGGCGGCGTCCGCACCGTGCGTGCGTTCCGGCTGAACGACAGGCACGCCGATCTGTTGGAGCAGCGGTCCCAGGAAGCCGTGGGCCTCGCGCTGCGCGGTATCCGGCTCGTCTCGGGGTTCTTCTCGCGGCTCAACCTCGCCGAGTTCGTCGGGATGACGGCGGTCCTGGTGACGGGATTCATGCTGGTCGACAACGGATCCGTGAGCATCGGCACGGCGACCGCGGCAGCGCTGTACTTCCACGCCCTGTTCAATCCCGTCAACGCCGCGCTCTTTCTGATCGACGAGGCGCAGTCCGCCGGCGCGAGCCTTGCCCGCCTGGTCGGTGTGTCCAGCCTGCCGGTCGAGCAGGAGTCCGACGTGCCGGCCGTACCGGTGGACGGTTCCGTCAAGGTGTCCGCGCTCAGCCATGCGTACGTCCCCGGGCACCCGGTGCTGCAGGAGGTCGACCTGGACGTGCGCGGCGGGGAGCGGGTGGCGCTGGTCGGCGCCAGCGGGGCCGGGAAAACCACCCTGGCGAAGCTGATCGCCGGCGTCCACGAGCCGTCCGGTGGTTCGATACGTCTGGGTGGCGTCGACACCCGCGAGCTCGGCCCGGCCGGTGTACGACGGGCGGTGACGCTGATCAGCCAGGAAGTCCACGTGTTCGCCGGTCCGTTGGCCGAGGACCTGCGGCTGGCCCGGCCGGAGGCCACCGACGACGAGCTGCGCGCGGCGCTCGCCAGGGTCGATGCCCTGGCCTGGACGGAGGCGCTGCCCGACGGGCTCGACACGGTGGTCGGCGAGGGCGGGCACCGGCTCACGGTGACCCAGGCCCAGCAACTGGCCCTGGCACGCCTCGTTCTCGCCGATCCCCCGGTGGCGATCCTGGACGAAGCCACTGCGGACGCCGGCAGCGCGGGCGCCCGCACCCTGGAGACCGCCGCCCTGCGGGCACTTGAGGGACGTACGGGGCTGATGGTGGCCCACCGGCTCCCCCAGGCCGCGACCGCGGACCGCGTCGTCGTACTCGACCAGGGCCGCGTCGTCGAGACGGGCACGCACGACGAGTTGGTGGCCGCGGGCGGTCGCTACGCGGCGCTGTGGGCGGCATGGTCAGCCAGCCGGCGGGAGCCGGAAGCCGCGCCGCAGGTAGCAGCGGAGGCCTGACCACCCGCCCTGACGCACAGGCCCCCAGGGGATTCCCCCTGGGGGCCTGTGCGTTGTCCTCACCGTCCCGTGGCCACCGGCCCGTCCTGGCCTGTCTGCGGACTCGCCATGGAGTTGCGCCTGTGTCCCGTTCCCCTCCGGCCCCAGGCCCTGACCGCAGGCGGGTGTGCACGGCGCCGGACGCGAGCAGCCGAAGGAGCCGTGCACGGCCTCGTCGAGCGGGCTC
>NZ_JAGGOJ010000044.1 GCF_018614575.1 Streptomyces sp. ISL-10 | reverse complement strand
GGCGCTTCCCTTCGGTCTTGCTTTTCCGACTCTATCAGATCTTTCCGATCCGATTTCCTCGGTGCTTTCCAGTTCTTCGCTTTCGCGCTTCCCTTTCCAGCGGCTCCGACTTTATCAGAGGTTCTGAGTCGGAATTCCCGACCCGTTCGGGCACCGGTTCGCGCACATGACTGTGCGGGGTTCCCGTTCAGGCGGAGACGTAAACGTACTGGAGCGGGGCGCCCCGATGCAAATCGGGGGCCCCGCTCCGGTGTGACGATGTGTCGGGGCGTCAGACCTCGACGACGACGGGCAGGATCATCGGCCGTCGGCGGTAGGTGTCGGAGACCCACTTGCCCACCGTGCGCCGCACGAGCTGCTGCAGTTGGTGCGGCTCGGCGACACCGTCGGCAGCAGCCTTGGCGATCGCGTCCTCGATCTTCGGCATGACGGCCGCGAACGTCGAGTCCTCGATACCGGAACCCCTGGCATGGATGTTGGGCCCGCCGAGGACCTTGCCTGTCGTGCTGTCGACGACGAGGAAGACGGAGATGATGCCCTCTTCACCGAGGATGCGGCGGTCCTTCAGGGCCGGCTCCGTGACGTCGCCGACCGAGAGACCGTCCACGTAGACGTAACCGGCCTGGACCTTGCCGACGATCTTGGCCTTGCCGTCGACCAGGTCGACGACCACACCGTCCTCGGCGATGACGATGTGGTCCTTCGGGACACCGGTCAGGGCGCCCAGCTCGGCGTTGGCACGCAGGTGGCGCCATTCGCCGTGGACGGGCATCAGGTTCTTCGGCTTGCAGATGTTGTAGAAGTACAGCAGCTCGCCGGCCGAGGCGTGGCCCGAGACGTGGACCTTGGCGTTGCCCTTGTGGACCACGTTCGCGCCCCAGCGCGTCAGTCCGTTGATCACGCGGTAGACCGCGTTCTCGTTGCCCGGGATGAGCGACGAGGCCAGGATCACCGTGTCGCCCTGGACGATGCGGATCTGATGGTCGCGGTTGGCCATCCGGGACAGTGCGGCCATCGGCTCGCCCTGCGATCCCGTACAGACGAGGACCACCTCGTGGTCGGGCAGGTCGTCGAGGGTCTTGACGTCCACGACGAGTCCCGCGGGAACCCGGAGGTAGCCCAGGTCGCGGGCGATGCCCATGTTGCGGACCATCGAGCGGCCGACGAAGGCGACCCGGCGGCCGTACTCGTGCGCGGCATCGAGGATCTGCTGGATCCGGTGGACGTGGCTCGCGAAGCTGGCGACGATGATCCGCTTCTGGGCGTTCGCGAAGACAGTGCGCAGCACGTTCGAGATGTCGCGCTCCGGCGGGACGAAGCCGGGGACCTCGGCGTTCGTCGAGTCCGACAGGAGGAGGTCGATGCCCTCCTCGCTGAGGCGCGCGAAGGCGTGCAGGTCGGTGAGACGCCGGTCGAGCGGGAGCTGGTCCATCTTGAAGTCGCCGGTGTGCACCGCCATGCCTGCGGGGGTGCGGATGGCGACGGCCAGGGCGTCGGGGATGGAGTGGTTGACGGCGATGAATTCGCAGTCGAAGGGGCCGATGCGCTCTCGGTTGCCCTCGGCGACCTCCAGCGTGTACGGACGGATGCGGTGCTCCTGCAGCTTGGCCTCGATGAGCGCGAGGGTCAGCTTGGAGCCGATCAGCGGGATGTCCGGCTTCAGGCGGAGCAGATACGGGACACCGCCGATGTGGTCCTCGTGGCCGTGCGTGAGCACGATGCCGTCGACATCGTCGAGACGGTCCCGGATGGTGGTGAAGTCCGGAAGGATCAGGTCGATCCCGGGCTGCTCCTCCTCGGGGAAGAGGACCCCGCAGTCGACGATGAGCAGCCGGCCGTCGTACTCGAAGACCGTCATGTTGCGGCCGATCTCGCCGAGACCGCCGAGGGGCGTGACGCGCAGTCCGCCCTTGGGCAGCTTCGGGGGCGCGCCGAGTTCAGGATGCGGATGACTCAAAAGACTCTCCTCACCATGCACGCCACGCGCCGCTAGGCACGTGGCGTACATGACATTCATGCCACTTGCTGGTGTGTGTGGTTCCGGCCGGTCCGATCGGGGTCGCGGCTCACCGATTCCGCGGGTGTGCGACCTCTTCGATCACGTCGGCCGGTTCTGCTATTCAGTTGTGAAGTCTGTGTTCAGAGCTGTACCCCGCCGGCCGCCAGGTCGATCTTGAGCTGTGCGGTTTCCTCGGGGGAGAGCTCCACCAGCGGCAGGCGCAGCGGCCCGGCGGGCAGTCCCTGGAGGGCCAGTGCCGCCTTGGTGGTGATCACGCCCTGGGTCCGGAACATACCGGTGAAGACCGGGAGCAGCTTCTGGTGGATCTCGGTCGCCTTCTGGACGTCGCCGCCGCGGTGGGCGTCGAGGAGGGCGCGCAGTTCCGGGGTGACGACGTGGCCGACCACGGAGACGAACCCGACCGCGCCGACGGACAGCAGCGGCAGGTTGAGCATGTCGTCGCCGGAGTACCAGGCGAGGCCGCTGCGGGCGATGGCCCAGCTGGCGCGGCCGAGGTCACCCTTTGCGTCCTTGTTGGCGACGATCCGGGGGTGCGCGGCGAGGCGGACGATCGTCTCCGTGTCGATCGGGACGCCGCTGCGG
Organism: Streptomyces sp. ISL-10; assembly: GCF_018614575.1. Lineage (GTDB taxonomy): Bacteria > Actinomycetota > Actinomycetes > Streptomycetales > Streptomycetaceae > Streptomyces. The sequence continues at coordinate 44,916 of NZ_JAGGOJ010000044.1, read as the reverse complement.
CCGGGGATGTCGTAGAGCATGACGGGCAGCTCCGTCGCGTCGGCGATCGCCGAGAAGTGACGGAACAGGCCCTCCTGAGGGGGCTTGTTGTAGTACGGCGTGACCGCGAGCAGGCCGTGTGCGCCGGCACGTTCGGCGGCGCGGGCGAGCTCGATGCTGTGGTGGGTGTCGTTGGTGCCGATGCCGGCGACGACGTGGGCACGGTCTCCGACCGCCTCCAGGACGGCCCGTACGAGCTGGTCTTTCTCCGCGTCGCTGGTGGTGGGCGACTCGCCGGTGGTGCCGTTGACGACCAGGCCGTCGTTGCCTGCGTCCACCAGGTGGGCGGCCAGTCGCTGGGCGCCTGCGATGTCGAGTGCGCCGTCCGCCGTGAGGGGCGTGACCATGGCGGTGAGGACTCGCCCGAAGGGAGTCTGCGGAGTGGAGATCGGAGCCATGGGTAACACGCTACTCGCTGCTCAGGACCCTGGGTCCCTCCGGGGGACGTGACGTACGACGTGGCATGTGGAACCCGGCACTGCCTGCTCGGGGGTTCAAGCAGTGCCGGGTCCGTTTGATCAGCCTAGATGAACTTCACGAAACGCCGCAATACGGACACTTCGCCAGGCTGACCGCACATCTGTGCCCCGCGGCTGCGAATCAGGGGGCGACGCGCCCATTGGCATTGAAGGCCGCGTACGTGAGCGGCATCAGCTTGGCCCAGTGCTGCTCCATCTTCTCGCCGACCATTTCGATCTCACGCTGCGGGAAGGACGGGACCGTCGCGTCCTCGTGCTGGGTGCGCAGTCCGAGGAAGTGCATCAGCGAGCGGGCGTTGCAGGTGGCGTACATCGAGGAGTAGAGGCCGACCGGGAGGACGGCGCGGGCCACCTCGCGTGCGACACCGGCTTCGAGCATCTCGTGGTACGCCTCGTACGCGTGGAGGTACGCGTCCTCCATGACCCGGCCGGTGAGCTCCTGCTGCGCCCGGGTGCCCTCGACGAAGACGTACTTCCCGGGGCGGCCCTCCTGGACGAGCTTGCGCTCCTCGTCCGGGATGTAGAAGACGGGCTCCAGGCGGCGATAGCGGCCCGACTCCTCGTTGTACGACCAGCCGACGCGGTGGCGCATGAACTCGCGGAAGACGAAGATCGGTGCGCTGATGAAGAAGGTCATCGAGTTGTGCTCGAAGGGGCTGCCGTGGCGGTCCCTCATCAGGTAGTTGATCAGGCCCTTGGAGCGCTCGGGGTCCTTCGAGAGCTCGTCGAGGGACTGCTCTCCCGCGGTGGAGACCCGGGCGGCCCACAGCACATCGGAGTCACCGGCGGTGTGCTTCACCAGCTCGACCGTGACATCGCTGCGGAAGCTGGGCTTGACGTTCTCTGCGGGGGTGTCGCTCACCGGCGGGTCCTTCCAGTTGCATCGCTCGGGCGGCGCCCACTCTACGGCGCACCTGCGACAGCGGCGGAAACGGTGGCGGTGGGGGGCCTTCTTTGGTCAATTCGTGGAAATCCGGCACCGAATGACCGCGTTGCACGTCTGTATGAACAGCAGCTGTGTGAGCAGCGACTGCACGAACAGTGCAGCACATCACGAGTGTCGAGGAGAGTCCCAAGATGTCCCTCCCCCAGCTACCGCTGGGCGGTGCCTCCAGGCGAGAGGCCGTTCCGTTCTCGTTCGTCGCGGAGGCTGACGCCTTCCGCAGTAACGTCACTCCCCCGCCCCGGGAGCGGCCGAGCAGGTCGCAGCTGCTGGGGCGGGTGATGATCGGGCTGACCATCGCCGGCGGTCTGGTCGGTTCCCTGCTGCTCGGGATGCCCGCCCTGGAGTCGGGCCAGGCTCCCAGCCACTCCCAGAAGTCCGAGGCATCGCAGGGGCGCTGACCTCCCGGTGCCCGGCCGGCGTGGCGGCCACCCCCATGGCCCCCCGGGGGTGGTCGTCCCCCGGGCGCCTCGGTAGCCTCACCGGGCACAGCCCAATCGAGTGTGCTGGTGAGTGAGGATCAGTCGTGCCCCTGCCCTTCCTGACGGCCGACCGTGCTTTTGACACGCAAGCGGACGACGTCGCGCTGCCCTTCGACGACCACGACCGCTGGCGGCGTCCCTACCGTCCGGGTCCGTGGCGGGTCGGTGCCGCGGCACTGCTGCTGCTGTTCGCCTCGTTCGTGCTCATCGCCGGGATGATCACCGCGTTCGCGGGCGCGCTGTCCGGGGCCGCTGGGTGCATGGGCCTCGGCGCCGTCGTGATCGTCTCCGCGATGCGGCTGCTGCGCATGGGCACCTGGGTGAGCCGCCACGGCGTGCGCCGAGTGGCGTTCTTCTCGACCACCACGGTCCCGTGGCACCGCACGACCTCACTGCGGACCGTGCAGCAGCCGGTGCGCTGGCTCGTGATGCCCCGGACGGTGCAGGGCCAGGCGCTGCTCCTCGTACTGCAGGGTGGTGAGCAACTGCCGCTCCTCACCGACCACGACGGAGACTTCCTGTCCCGGCTCGAGGCGTTCGACCGGGCCACGGACAGCATCGAGGCGTGGGGCGCGGAGTACCGCGCCGGCTGACCGGCGACAGCGGACGGCCCGGGCCGCGCGCCCGGGCTGTCACTCGGTCATGGGCTGTCAGTCGGTCACGGGCTTGCCGTCGTGCAGGGCGATCGCTCGCTGCATCGCCTTGCGGGCACGTGGGGTGTCGCGCGCGTCGTGGTAGGCGACGGCGAGCCGGAACCAGCAGCGCCAGTCGTGAGGCGAGTCCTCCGTCTCGGCGCGGCGCCTGGCGAACACCGCGTCGGCGGAGTCGCGGTCGATACGGCCGCCGGGCGTACGGACCAGCTCGTCGACCGGCAGGCCGCCCTCGGCGTCCAACTCGGCCGCGAGCCGGTTGGCCCTGCTGACGAACTGGGTGTTCTTCCACAGGAACCACAGGCCGATCACCGGCAGGATCAGCACCGCCACTCCGAAGGTGACGGTGAGCGCGGTGCCGTGCCGTAGCAGCATCAGGCCACGGCTGCCGACCAGGACGAAGTAGACGACCAGGACGGCTGCCGTGACGAAGTACGTGATCTTTGCGCGCATGCGAGCCCCCGGTCAGCCCAGGTCGAGGAAGTTTTCCAGCCCGAAGGTGAGGCCGGGAGCGGACACGACACGGCGGACTCCGAGCAGGATGCCGGGCATGAAGCTGCTGTGGTGCAGGGAGTCGTGCCGGATGGTCAGCGTCTCGCCCTCGCTGCCGAGCAGGACCTCCTGGTGGGCGAGGAGGCCGCGCAGGCGGACCGCGTGCACCGGCACGCCGTCGACGTCGGCGCCGCGGGCGCCGTCGAGGGCGGTGACGGTGGCGTCGGGCTGCGGCGCACAGCCGGCCTCGGCGCGGGCGGCGGCGATGAGCTGGGCGGTGCGGGTGGCGGTGCCGGAGGGGGCGTCGGCCTTGTTCGGGTGGTGGAGCTCGACGACCTCGACGGACTCGAAGTACCGCGCCGCCTGCTGGGCGAACTTCATGGTGAGCACCGCGCCGATGGAGAAGTTCGGTGCGATGAGCACGCCGGTCTCCGGGGAGGCGGCGAGCGAGGTGTTCAGCTGCGCGAGGCGTTCGTCGGTCCAGCCGGTGGTGCCGACGACCGCGTGCATGCCGTGGCGTACACAGAAGTCGAGGTTGCCCATCACCGATGCCGGCGTCGTCAGCTCGACCACGACCTGTGTGCCGGCTTCCACGAGGTTGTCCAGCTTGTCGCCGCGGCCGAGGGCCGCGACCAGCTCCATGTCGTCGGCGGCCTCGACGGCTCGTACGGCCTCGGAGCCGATTCGGCCCTTGGCACCGAGAACAGCCACGCGCAGCTTGCTCATTGCACTCTTCCTTCAGGGGGTTACGAGACCCAGGGGGTTACGAGACCGCTTCGTGCAGGCGGTCCGCCTGCTTGTCCTTGAGCGGGCCGATGACCGACAGCGACGGGCGCTGCCCGAGGATGTCACCGGCCACCGCCCGCACCTCGTCGGGGGTGACGGCAGATATCCGGGCGAGCATCTCGTCGACCGACATCTGGGAACCCCAGCACAGCTCGCCCTTGCCGATGCGGTTCATCAGGGCGCCCGTGTCCTCCAGGCCGAGGACCGTGGAGCCGGCGAGCTGCCCGATCGCGCGGCCGATCTCCTCGTCGGACAGGCCCTCCTTCGCAACCCGGTCGAGCTCGTCCCGGCAGATACCCAGGACGTCATGAACCTGGCTGGGCCGACAGCCCGCGTAGACGCCGAAGAGGCCCGTGTCGGCAAAGCCCGAGGTGTACGAGTACACGCTGTAGGCCAGGCCCCGCTTCTCGCGGACCTCTTGGAAGAGGCGGGAGGACATGCCGCCGCCGAGCGCCGTGTTCAGCACGCCGAGGGCCCAGCGCCGGTCGTCGGTGCGGGCGAGGCCCGGCATGCCGAGAACGATGTGCGCCTGCTCGGTCCTGCGGTTCAGGTGCTCGACCCTGCCCGCGGTCCGCAGGACGCGGCTCCCGTCGCGAGGCGGTGTGGGGACCGCGTCCGTACGCGTGAGGGCGCCGGCCTTCTCGAAGGCGCTGCGGACCTGGCGTACGACGGTGGCGTGGTCGATGTTGCCCGCCGCGGCGACGATCAGGTGGGTGGGGTCGTAGTGCTTCTTGTAGAAGCGGCGGATGCGGTCCGCCGTGAGCGCGTTGACGGTGTCGACGGTGCCGAGGACCGGCCGGCCCAGCGGGGAGTCACCGAACATGGTGTGCGCGAACAGATCGTGCACGCAGTCGCCCGGGTCGTCCTCCGTCATCGCAATCTCTTCGAGGATCACGCCGCGCTCGGCGTCGACGTCCTCCTGGAGGATCAGCGAGTCCGTGAGCATGTCGCACACGACGTCGATGGCGAGCGGCAGGTCGGTGTCGAGCACCCGCGCGTAGTAGCAGGTGTACTCCTTGGCCGTGAAGGCGTTCATCTCCCCGCCGACCGCGTCGAGCGCGGAGGAGATGTCGAGGGCGGAGCGCCGGCTCGTGCCCTTGAACAGGAGGTGCTCGAGGTAGTGGGTGGCGCCGCCGAGCGACGGCGTCTCGTCACGGGAGCCGACGTTCACCCAGATCCCGAAGGTCGCGGAGCGGACGGACGGCAGCGTCTCGGTGACCACGCGGAGCCCGCCGGGCAGGGTGGTGCGCCGGACGGTGCCGATGCCGTCCTTGCCCTTGAGCAGTGTTTGGGTACGGGCGACGGCCCGCGCCTTTGAGGAGGCACGGGCCGTCGCCGAGGAACCACGGGACGTCACTTGTCGGTGTCGTCCTTGTTCTCATCGCTCTCTTCGCCCTCGACAACGGGGATGAGGGAGAGCTTGCCGCGCGAGTCGATCTCGGCGATCTCGACCTGGACCTTGGAGCCCACGGCGAGGACGTCCTCGACGTTCTCCACGCGCTTGCCACCGGCGAGCTTGCGGATCTGGGAGATGTGCAGCAGGCCGTCCTTGCCCGGGAGCAGGGACACGAACGCACCGAAGGTGGTCGTCTTCACGACCGTGCCCAGGTAGCGCTCGCCGACCTCCGGCATGGTCGGGTTGGCGATGCCGTTGATCGTGGCGCGGGCGGCCTCGGCGGCCGGTCCGTCGGCGGCACCGATGTAGATGGTGCCGTCGTCCTCGATCGTGATCTCGGCGCCGGTGTCCTCCTGGATCTGGTTGATCATCTTGCCCTTGGGGCCGATGACCTCGCCGATCTTGTCCACGGGGATCTTGACGGTGATGATCCGCGGGGCGTTCGGGGACATCTCGTCCGGCGTGTCGATCGCTTCGATCATCACGTCGAGGATGTGGAGGCGGGCGTCGCGGGCCTGCTTGAGGGCCGCGGCCAGAACGGAGGCCGGGATGCCGTCCAGCTTGGTGTCGAGCTGGAGGGCGGTGACGAACTCCTTGGTGCCGGCGACCTTGAAGTCCATGTCACCGAAGGCGTCCTCCGCACCGAGGATGTCGGTGAGGGTGACGTAGTGCGTCTCGCCGTCGATCTCCTGGGAGATCAGGCCCATGGCGATACCGGCGACGGGGGCCTTCAGCGGCACACCGGCGTTCAGCAGCGACATGGTGGAGGCGCAGACCGAGCCCATGGACGTCGAGCCGTTGGAGCCGAGGGCCTCGGACACCTGGCGGATCGCGTACGGGAACTCCTCGCGGGTCGGCAGGACCGGCACGAGGGCGCGCTCGGCGAGCGCGCCGTGGCCGATCTCGCGGCGCTTCGGCGAACCGACACGGCCGGTCTCACCGGTGGAGTACGGCGGGAAGTTGTAGTTGTGCATGTAGCGCTTGCGGGTCACCGGGGAGAGGGTGTCCAGCTGCTGCTCCATGCGGAGCATGTTCAGCGTGGTGACGCCCAGGATCTGGGTCTCGCCACGCTCGAACAGCGCCGAGCCGTGCACGCGCGGGATGGCCTCGACCTCGGCGGCGAGCGTACGGATGTCCGTGACGCCGCGGCCGTCGATGCGGACCTTGTCCCGGATGACGCGCTCGCGCACCAGGGCCTTGGTCAGCGAGCGGTACGCGGCGGAGATCTCCTTCTCGCGGCCTTCGAAGGCCGGGAGCAGCTTCTCGGCGGCGACGGCCTTCACGCGGTCCAGCTCGGTCTCGCGCTCCTGCTTGCCGGCGATGGTGAGGGCCTGGGCCAGCTCGTCCTTGACCGCGTCGGAGAGGGCGGCGTAGACGTCGTCCTCGTAGTCGAGGAAGATCGGGAACTCGCCCTCGGGCTTGGCGGCCTTGGCGGCGAGGTCCGACTGCGCCTTGCACAGGACCTTGATGAACGGCTTCGCGGCCTCGAGACCGGCGGCGACGATCTCCTCGGTCGGCGCCTCGGCGCCGCCCTTGACGAGCTGGATCGTGTTCTCGGTGGCCTCGGCCTCGACCATCATGATCGCGACGTCGCCGTCCTCCAGGACGCGGCCGGCGACCACCATGTCGAAGACGGCGTCCTCGAGCTCGGTGTGCGTCGGGAACGCGACCCACTGGCCCTTGATCAGCGCGACACGGGTGCCGCCGATGGGGCCGGAGAAGGGCAGGCCGGCCAGCTGCGTGGAGCAGGAGGCGGCGTTGATCGCGACCACGTCGTAGAGGTGATCGGGGTTGAGCGCCATGATCGTCTCGACGACCTGGATCTCGTTGCGCAGGCCCTTCTTGAAGGACGGGCGCAGCGGGCGGTCGATCAGACGGCAGGTGAGGATGGCGTCCTCGGAGGGCCGGCCCTCCCGGCGGAAGAAGGAGCCGGGGATCTTGCCGGCCGAGTACATCCGCTCCTCGACGTCCACCGTGAGGGGGAAGAAGTCGAGCTGGTCCTTGGGCTTCTTGGAAGCGGTGGTGGCCGACAGCACCATGGTGTCGTCGTCCAGGTACGCCACGGCGGAGCCGGCGGCCTGCTTGGCCAGGCGGCCCGTCTCGAAGCGGATGGTGCGGGTGCCGAAGGTGCCGTTGTCGATGACGGCCTCGGCGTAGTGGGTCTCGTTCTCCACTAGCGATTTCTCCTACGTGTTCGTCTTTTCGCCCCGGCACCCGTGTGGTGGCGGAACGGTGGCGGAGAAGCACGCCTTGTGTGCGGGCCGGTCTTCGATCGAAGCACCCGGGATGTGCCCGGGGGCCACTACCGAGGACCGGCGGCGAGGAGGCGTCTTCTCGCTCGATGAGTGTGGCGTTGTTGCAACCAGACTAATTGCCGTCCGGTACGTCGCGCACGTACAGCGCGACGACAGCCGCGCGTACGGCAAAGGGAGCGGCCCCCTGTCACGGGGAAACCGCTCCCTTCACGACGTCTTACTTGGCGCCGGCCGCACCGCGGCGGATGCCGAGCCGGTCGACCAGCGTACGGAAGCGCTGGATGTCCTTCTTGGCCAGGTACTGCAGCAGACGGCGGCGCTGGCCGACGAGGATGAGCAGACCACGACGGGAGTGGTGGTCGTGCTTGTGCGTCTTGAGGTGCTCGGTCAGGTCCGAGATACGGCGGGAGAGCATCGCGACCTGGACCTCGGGGGAACCGGTGTCGCCCTCCTTGGTGCCGAACTCGGCGATGATCTGCTTCTTCGTAGCGGCGTCGAGAGACACTCGGTACTCCTCTTGGTGTTCGATGCGCCCACGAGTGCCCCTGGTCTTGGTCTCAGGGGAGCTTCCGTGACTCGGAGGCGAAGGTCCGATGAGCGCTGTTCCAGAGCCTTGAGGGCTCCGGGGATCGCGTACACAAACGGCCGTCACACAGAGTACCAGGCTGTTCAGGACGTCAGCGCCCGGATGGAGTGGTAGACGTCGAAGACGGCCAGACACAGCGGGATGAGCGTCAGCAGCACGAAGGTCTCGGCGACCTCCAGGAAGCGGCCCCAGAACGGCGTGACGCCCTTGCGGGGCACGATCAGGCCGATGGCCGTGATCAGCGCGGCGACTCCGGCGATCGCGGCGGCGAGCCAGATCGTACGGATGTCCAGGGCGGTGCCCTCGCCCCTGAGCGCGTCACGGAAGAGGTCCGTGGGCGGGTTCAGGGACAGCCCGAGCCCGAGCAGCACGAGAGCGCCGAGACCGGCCGCGAGCGCGCAGCCGACCTGCGCGGTGTAACGGAAGAGGTGGGCCCGCATCAGCATGGCGACGCCCGTGGCGAGTGCCAGCAGCTGCCCCCACACGTTGTCCGAGAAGCCGAGCACAGCAGCGGCGCCGACGGCGACCAGCGCGCAGCCGCCGACGAGGCCGACGAGCAGTTCGTGGCCTCGGCGGACCTGGGCGGCGATGCGAACGGCGTCGACCGGCCCCTGGGGCTCAGGGTCGGCGTCGTAGCCCCCGACGCCGGACCTCGGCGGCTCGAAGCCGATCGGAAGCCGGGCGAACCGGGTGGAGAGTCCCGGCAGGAAGGCCAGCGCACCGACGGCGAGCGGCGCGCAGACGGCGGCGGTCTCTGCGGGCTTCAGCTTCGTCATGACGGCGACGAAGGTGACGAGGACGCCGACGGTCGCGGCGAAGACGAACGCGACGAACGGGCCGTCGCCGCCGGGGGCCACGATCGTGAGGATCACCGAACACACGAGGACGGCGGCACAGGCGAGCAGGAACTGAAGCTTGCCCACGCCCTCCCCCTGCGCGAGGGGCAGCAGTCCGGAACCGGCGACCGCGGCGTTCGCCATTGCACCGATGCCGAGGGCCACTGCTGAGCCGCGGTCGTCGTACACCCGGGCGCGGACGCCCGCGAGCGCCATGAGCAGAACGCCGGTGACACCGGCCAGGATGCCGGGCAGGCTGTGCATGTCGTGTCCGGGCTTGGCCGTCCACAGGGCGAAGGCGAGCAGGACGAGCAGGACCGAGCCACCGAAGAGCCCGGAGCCGCGCATCAGGTCGTCGCTCCACAGGGTGCGGTCGCGGGCGACGGCGGACGCCACCGCGTCCGATACGTCGTCGAAGACTGCCGGCGGCAGCGACTCGGCGAAGGGCCGCAGCGACAGCAGCTCGCCGTCGAGAATGCGTTGGGCGGCGAGGGAACGGCCGCCGTCGAGCACCGTGCCGTCGCGGCGCACCAAGTGGTATCCGACGGGGGCGCCCTGTGCCGGGCTCTGGCCCGACAGGCGGAGCACCTCCGGGTAGAGGTCGGCGACGGCGATGTCCTCGGGCAGGGCGACGTCGACGCGACCGTCCGGTGCCACGACCGTGACCCGGCAGAAGCCGGTGCCGCCGCTGGACACGGTCGTGGAGGCGGACTGACCGGCTCCGGTGGCCGTGGCTGGGGCCGTCATACTCACCTGCTGCTTCCCCTCGTGGTGATCCTGGCTAGCAAGCCTGACATTGCGCTCCGAATGACCCTTTTTTTGCGGTAGTTCATGGGGCGCGCAAACACGTCGCGCCACCCTACCGCCCACCTGTGACTCCCCACGCAAGTAGGATCCCTCCCCGCGGATGGAACCCGTCGCCACGGGGGCGCCGATAGGAAAATTCCGTCCGGCAAGGGAATTGGTGAGCTGTGAGTCAGATCGTCGTCAAGCGCCCACCACGGGCCCTGCCGTCCGAAGTGCCCGGAGAGCAGGTGCAGCTGCAACCCCCGCCCGAGCTGCCCCGCGGGCAGCAGGAGGGTGCGCTGATGCAACTCCTGCCCATGCTCGGCATGGGCGGTTCGGTCGTCTTCTTCTTCATGACCCCGAATCCGATCATGCGGATCATGGGCATGGTGATGATCGCCTCGACGGTGGCCATGGCCATCGCGATGCTCGTCCGCTACCGGCGCGGCACCCAGGGGCAGCTCGCGGACCTGCGGCGCGACTATCTCAAGTACCTCACACAGACACGGCGTACCGTGCTCAGAGCTGCGCATCTCCAGCGGGATGCCCAGTTCTATCTGCACCCGTCCCCCGAGCAGTTGTGGGCGCTCGTCGCCGAGGGCAGCCGGGTCTGGGAGCGCCGCGTCGCCGACGGCGATTTCGCGCAGGTGCGCATCGGGCTGGGCAGCCAGCAGCTCGCCACGCCGCTCATCGCTCCGGAGACCGCTCCCGTCGACGAGTTGGAGCCGCTCACCGCGGGAGCGATGCAGCAGTTCCTGAACGCGCACAGCACACTCGACGGCCTGCCCATGGCCGTTTCCCTGCGGGCCTTCTACCACTTGACGGTCAGCGGCGATCCCGACTCCGTGCGCTCTGCCGCACGCGCGATGGTGGGTTCCCTCGCGGCCCTCCACTCCCCCCAGGACCTGGTCATCGCCCTCGCCGCGGACTCCGCCGCGGCACCGCAGTGGGAATGGGCGAAGTGGCTTCCCCACGTGCAGGCTCCGGGTCCGGGTGACGGCGCGGGCAGCCGGCGTCTGATCACCACGGACGCGCGGGACTTGCAGGACATGCTCGCCGCACGTCTGGAAGGACGCCCCCGCTTCCAGGGCGGGAACCACCCCCTCCTGGACCAGCCGCACATCGTCGTCGTGCTCGACGGCCAGTCGGTTCCCCAGGCGTCGGCGCTCGCCGCCCCGGAGGGCCTTCAGGGCGTGACGATCATCGAGGTCGTACCGGGTGACATCACGGGAGCCCGCGGCGGCCTATCCGTGATCGTGCACCCCGACTCCCTGCAACTGGAGTCCGGTCACGGTCTGGTGTACGACGGAACCCCCGACCGTCTGAGCCTCGAGGCCGCCGAGGCCCTTGCCCGTCAACTCGCCCCGCTGCGTATCGCGTCGGGCTCGGACGACGACGAACCGCTGCTCGCCAACCTGGACTTCACCGACCTGCTGAATCTCGGCGACGCCGCGTCGGTCGACGTCAGCCGTACCTGGCGGCCGCGGTCCCAGTCGGAGCGGCTGCGCGTGCCGATCGGTGTCGGCGAGGACGGCACTCCGGTCATGCTCGACCTCAAGGAGGCGGCGCAGGAAGGCATGGGCCCCCACGGTCTGTGCGTCGGCGCGACCGGTTCCGGTAAGTCGGAGCTGCTGCGGACGCTCGTGCTCGGCCTGGCCGTCACGCACTCCTCGGAAACGCTGAACTTCGTCCTCGCGGACTTCAAGGGCGGCGCCACCTTCGCAGGCATGTCCCAGATGCCGCACGTGGCGGCGGTGATCACCAACCTCGCGGACGACCTCACCCTGGTGGACCGCATGGGCGACTCCATCCGCGGTGAACTCAACCGCCGCCAGGAGATGCTGCGCGACGCGGGCAACTACGCGAACATCCACGACTACGAGAAGGCCCGCGCGGCCGGTGCGCCGCTGCAGCCCATCCCGTCACTCGTCCTGGTGATCGACGAGTTCAGCGAACTCCTCACCGCCATGCCGGACTTCATCGAGATGTTCGTGCAGATCGGCCGTATCGGACGTTCGCTCGGTGTCCATCTGCTGCTGGCGTCGCAGCGCCTGGAGGAGGGGCGGCTGCGCGGCCTGGAGACCTATCTGTCGTACCGGATCGGTCTGCGGACCTTCTCCGCTGCAGAGTCCCGTGCGGCCATCGGTGTCCCCGACGCCTACACGCTGCCCAACGTCCCCGGCTCCGGCTACCTCAAGTACGGCACGGACGAGATGGTGCGCTTCAAGGCGGCCTACGTCTCCGGTGTGTACCGCTCCAACCAGCAGGCAGTCCTTCCCGGCGGGCCCCTGCCCGTCGACCGCCGGCCGGTGCCCTTCACGGCTGCGCCGGTCGCCGTCCGTTACGTCCAGCCGGCCAACCAGGCGCGCGTTCCCGACGCCCGGCCGGCGGAGGACGACGCACTGGCCGACTCCGTCCTCGACGTCATCGTGCGGCGTCTGGAGGGGCGCGGCGCCGAGGCGCACCAGGTGTGGCTGCCGCCCCTGGACAACCCGCCGCCGCTGGACGAGATCCTGCCCGGCCTCGCGGGGGTGGAGGGCCGCGGCCTGACGCAGCCGGGGTACGAGGGCGCGGGCCGGCTCGTGGTCCCGCTCGGCGTGGTCGACAAGCCCTTCGAGCAGCGCCGCGACACGCTGTACCGGGACTTCTCCGGAGCCGCGGGTCACATGCAGATCGTCGGTGGTCCGCAGTCGGGCAAGTCGACGCTGCTGCGGACGCTGATTTCGGCGTTCGCACTGACCCACACCCCGCAGGAAGTCCAGTTCTACGGGCTCGACTTCGGTGGTGGCGGTATGTCGTCCGTCGCCGGCCTGCCCCACGTGGGCGGCATCGCGTCCCGGCTCGACCCGGAGCGGGTGCGGCGGACGGTCGCCGAGGTCTACGGCATCCTGTCCCGCCGCGAGGAGTACTTCCGCAGCGCCGGCATCGACTCCATCGCCACGTACCGCAGGCTGCGGGCCCGCGGCGAGATCTCGGTGACCGACCAGCCCTGGGGCGACGTCTTCCTCGTCATCGACGGCTGGGGCAACTTCCGCAGCGACTACGAGGGCCTCGAATCCGCGGTCGTCGACATGGCGGCGCGCGGGCTCGGCTACGGCATCCACGTGGTCCTGACGGCGTCGCGCTCCATGGAGGTCCGCTCCAATCTCAAGGACCACCTGATGAACCGCCTGGAGCTGCGCCTCGGCGACACGATGGACTCCGAGGTGGACCGCAAGGTGGCCGCCAATGTCCCGGCAGGCGTTCCGGGGCGTGGTCTGACACCGGAGAAGCTGCACTTCATGGCCGCGGTGCCACGCATCGACAGCATCAACTCGGACAGCGACCTGTCCGAGGCGACCGCCGCCATGACGCAGGAGGTCACCCGGCACTGGACGGCGCCCGGAGCCCCGGCCGTCCGGCTGCTGCCGCGCGAACTGCCGGCCCAGAGCCTTCCGGCCGGCTTCGCGGAACCGACGCGTGGCGTCGCTTTCGCCATCGACGAGAACAACCTGGAACCGGTATTCGTGAACTTCGAGCGGGATCCGTTCTTCCTCGTGTTCGGTGAGAGCGAGTCCGGCAAGTCGAACCTGCTGCGGCTGATGATCAAGCAGCTGACGGAGAGGTACGACGGAGACTCCGCCAAGTTCTTCGTGATCGACAACCGGCGTGCGCTGCTGGACGTCACCCCGGCCAGCCATCTGGCCGAGTACGTCCCCATGTCCAACAACATGGACCACCACGTCGACGCGCTCGCCGACCTGATGCAGCGCCGAACTCCCTCGGCCGACGTCACCGCCCAGCAGCTGCGGGACCGCAGCTGGTGGCGCGGCCCGTCGGTGTACGTGGTCGTCGACGACTACGACCTGGTGTCCACGTCGAGCGGCAACCCGCTGGCGAAGCTGACGGAACTGCTGCCGTTCGCACGGGACGTCGGTGTCCGCTTCATCATCGCCCGCAGCGCGGCGGGTGCGAGTCGGGCGGGCTACGAGTCGTTCATGCAGCGGATGATGGAGCTGGGCGCCCAGGGTGTGCTGCTCTCGGGCGACCCGCAGGAAGGCGACGTGCTCGGAGGCGTCCGCATGCGCCCGATGCCGGCGGGGCGCGGCATCTTCGTCTCGCGCCAGCGGGGGAACCCGCTGGTGCAGACGGGTCTGATGACGTCAGAGCTGTCCTGACCATCGGTGCCGCCGTCTTCGCCGAGGTGTTCGCGGTGGCGTTCGTCGCCTTCGGCCTCTTCGTCGACCCGCGTAGGCACGTGGTGGCGCTTCCGGGCTCGTCACTTCGACAACCCGGAGGCGCACCAGCCGTCAACGGCGTCGTTCATGTGGCGCCGGGTGGCACTGGTGGGGTGGGGCTGTTCCTGGGGTGGCAGGTGATGAGGCTGTTGGGGCTGGCGGGCGTCTTCGAGACGGGGCCGGATCACGCGGATGTCCTCGATCGGGTGAAGTACGCGGCGCTGAACCTGGAGACGGAGGACGGCCAAGGGCACCACAAGTGGCCTGTCGGAGAGGGCTCGTGGGGCGGGTTCATCGACCCGTAGCTCAAGGGGCCCGAGCGTGACGACTCGGTCGCGTCGCTGGTGGAGGACGAGGACGACTTCGGCGGCAACTGGGACTCCGAGGCGGGCAGGGAAGGGACCGGGGCGGGGTCGGAGTCTGACAGTGAGTCGGGCACTTCCGGCCCGTTCGTGGAACGGTAGGAGGCCGACGGCAGCATCTGCCTGACGGTGCACGCGGTGCCGCTGCCGGGGCATTCGGAAATGGCCCATGCCGTCGACAACTTGATTTACGACATCGACACCGATGTCGTGGGCAGTGCTTGCTCTTCGTCGGAGTGCGTCAATAGGTTGGCACCACAGCGGTTTGCACGGGGGAAGGAGCCCACTGATGGCATGGGACGAGTGGGAGCAGCTCAAAGCCGAAGCTGCCGAGCAGGGATCGCCCCAAATGCAAATGAACAGGGTGCCTGATGCAGGAGGCGGCGGAGACGGTCAGGGCCTGGTCGTCCAGCAGGACGACTTAGGTGCTGTCGGCCACGCCGCTTTCGAACTGCATGGCGATCTCCTGAAACAGGCGGACATCGCCGGCATGGGGCTGAACAGGGCGGGTTCCGGTTCCACGATGCAGGCAGCGACCGAGTTTGCCAACTCGAAATTCGCCATGGGGGACAGCCTCTCGCTGACCGTCGAGGTCTGGACGAGCCAGGTGAAGACCCTGCTGGACTCCTGCGCTCACATCTCGAACCACCTCGATCTCTCCAAGAAGCTGCACGCGAACGACGACGCGGAGATCGAGTTGGCCATCAAAGGCAGGAACGGATCCGGCAGGTCGGTATCGGGGCTCGACAAGTACCTCAAGTAACGGGGAGCGGTTGTGTCCGGCATCACGATGACGAACCTGTCCGAGGTCAATCTGGGCAAGCTCCACGCCGCCGTCGCGGACTGGAAGAAGGTCGTCGACGACCTCAAGAAGCTTGCAGTGAGAGCCGAGCAGGGCATGCTCGCCAAATCGGAGAGTGCCCGATGGACGGGCGTGAACTCCGATGTCACACGGCCGTTCGTCAAGAAGACGGCCAATGAGTTCAGGGACGCCCATGCCGAGGCATCCAGCATCTACCAGGTCCTCGACGACGCCCACACCGAGCTCCTCGCGCTCCAGAAGAAGCTGAACACGACGATTCACAAGGAAGCCGCCGAACTGGGGCTCAGGGTGAGCGACGGGGGCGACGGGAGCGTGGACGTCTTCTACCCGCACGACCGCACCACCGACGACAGCCACACCGAAGCCGAACTGCACACGGCGCAGGAGCTCGCCGATCGGATCACCGGGATCATCTCGCACGCCCGGGAGATCGATGACTCCGTGAGTCGAGCCCTCCGCAAGAGCCATGGCAGCGACGGAAACAACTTCGGCCATGACGTGTACAAGTCGCTCGACAACGCCCAGGAGCAGCGAGCGGAGGAGCTGGCCAAGAAGAGCCTGCGGCTCTACAAGGAGGGCAAGGAACTCTCCACCGAAGAGCTGAGGGAACTCGAGACCCTGATGAAGTACAACGCGGACGACAAGGAGTTCGCGACCGATCTGTACCGCGGCCTCGGCCAGGAGGGATCACTGCGGTTCCAGGCCCAGCTTTCGCTCGACGGCACCGCGGAAGGTGGGGTGCAACTGCGCCTCGCCAGAAGCATCCAGTACAGCATGGGCACGGCGCTCGCCACGGCGGCTCCCGGTCTCGGGGAAGATCAATGCGACGTTGCGGCAGTCCAACGACTTCGACAACCTCTACGGCAATCCGACCCATTTCCCGGACGCACTGGCCACCGTCGAGTTCCTCGACACTGTCGGCAGGAACCCCGACGGGTACGCCGAGGCCACCCTGAGCGCCGAGAACTACTCGGCCGGCGTGATGCAGGATACCGTCGCACATCCTGACAAGTATTCAGGAAAACCCGAAGACAACCTGAAGAACATTGCCTTTGGCACCGGCACGGTGGAAGGCATCTTGACCGGCGCCCGGCACGACGAGATCGTCAGCGGGGGCCAGCAGAGCGACAAGGACTACAACGAGGCTCTGCAGAAGAAGGCGGATCTGTTCAACACAGCCTTCGGTTCAACGGTCGGCCTGGCCACCGAGCGTGTTCCCATCGCCGGGGAGATCGTCAACGGTGTCACGGAAGTGATCGTCGGCGAAGTGGTCGAAGGGGCGGAGCGGAACACCAATGCCGAGACGGCCCACACAGCAGGAGAAACCTCCTTCGACGGCCGCAAGAACGCCCTCGATCAGTCGGCGAACGGACTCCAGATCGCGGGAACGCCAAACGGTGTGGATCCAGAGAAGATGCGCCAGGACGTGAACAAGGAGACGAGCCTTGGATTCGACCACGGTGGCGTACTGCAGGCTCAGGTCAAGGACCACTACCAGCGCACCGAGCTGAAATGACAGTGCCTCCAGACGCAGTTGACGTAGCCCGTAGAGCAAAACGGATCGAGCAGGGAAGACATGGCCGCGCGAAAGCTGTCCGGCAGAGCAAAAGCGCTCTGCGTTGTGCTGGTACTGACGATCCTCGGAGTGAGCGTCTACATCTGGTCGGCCCGCTCCGACGGTGGCGAAGCGGATGCGCTCACCGCCCCGGCCAAACCCTGCTGGAACGGGACACCGAAACAGGCCACACTTCAGAAGCTACTGGGACCGGGCAAGAAGCTCCTGCACACCCAGGATGCCTTCCGGGTGGTCAAGGAACACTGGCTGAGCCATTGCGAGTACGAAGCTCAAGGCGACGACTCGCTTGACACTGTCCTCACTGTCAACCTCAGCTGGAGCGACGACCTGCCGAAGAAGCTCCGCACAGCCGACGCGCGGGGCGACGAGCCTCGCACGCGATTGGACGCGGGCGCTCTCGCGTATTACCTCAGGGCTTCGCAGGTGGTGTTCTTCGAGTGCACCCCGACGCTTCCCGCTGATGCGCCCACACACATGAAGGAAGACAAATACATCGAAGTTGGCGTCCTCGCACGGCCGATGAAGGGGAGCAACCTGTCCGCCCTCCAGGCCCGAAAGGTCGGCCTGGACATCATGTTCCAGCTCGCCAGAGATATCGCCAAGCAAGCCGGCTGCAAGAATGACACCAACCTCCCCGGCACCGTTCCCCCCGTGACCATGGCGAATTGGCCAGGGTACAAGAACATCACCTAGGTACCAGAAGCTCGGAAGTTCCCCGATAAACCTCCGCCGCATCACATCGCAATGAGCAGAATTGAGATGGAGTCCCCAGAATGGCTTGGGAGGAGTAGGAGCGTCTCCGGCGATGAGGTCTTGATCGAGCGGAAGCACGTGAGCAGTATCCAGACCCTCGACGCCGGGTTCGACGAGGACGTGCCAACCACCTTGCGATCAGGCGGTGGTTCCAGGCACGGCGGCATGCTGATCCGGCGGCCCACGAACCCTCGGACGCCGGCTTCCTCGTCCACCGGCTCTTGTGCTTCGCTGTCGCCGACAGAATCGACGACGAGCTCCGCGACCGGGTGCGGTCAGTGGCCCAGTCGCAGGACGGCTGGACGAATCTCCGCCCGGGCGAGGAGGACAGATCCTGGGACGACTACATCGACCCTGAACTGCGCGGGCCCGGAAAGCGACGACCCGACCGCCAGGTTGGCGTGACGGTCGGGCGCGCTGGAATCGCGCGGCAATGTGGAGCGCTACGAGGTAAGCGGGCGAGGAGGACACCATCTGCCTGACGGTGACGGCCAAGCCCTCCGCCGACCAGCCGGTTCCGGAGTACATGGGCCTGAGGCGCTCGCGTTCACCCCTCCGGACACGCCCCAGTTCCAGCAGCCCTGCCGGTGCCCTCGTCGCCGAGGTCGTCGACGGCCAAAGCCCCACACCCGTGCATTCCAACTACTTCAACCCGGACGCGGATCGCGTGTCGGCGGAGAACATTGCCGCGGTCGTCGCGGGCCAGCCTGACCTCGTCGTTCCGGAGAAGCATCGATGAAAAACCGCACTCTTGCCGTGGCGCTTGCCGTGCTGACCGTGTCCGGCTATGGCCTGATCGGCGGCGCCGGGAGCGGCCCCAGGGAAAGGGGCAGAACATGAACATGCAGCAGGCCGGTGACCTGGCGGAGAAGATCCGGGAAGACACCCGGGCTGCGATCAAGCCCGGGGTGGAGGCGCGGCGAGGGCCGTCCAATGACCCCATCTGCACCGACTTCAAGAACGACGCCACGGGGACCGACCAGGCCATCCGGGGGCGGTACGTCATGACGGTGATCTCGGCGGAACGGCGCGGCAGCTTCATGGGCGTGGTCAAGCGCTACTGGAAGAAGGAAGGCTACGAGATCACCACGGTGCGCCCCAACAACGAGAAGCCGGCGATCTTTGCCCGCACCCCAGAAGGCTTCCAGGTCACAGTCAAGATCGGCCGCGAGGGCCAGGCGTTCTTCACCGTCTCTTCGCCCTGCGTGACGGAGTCCGGGGTCACCGAGCCGCCGAGGGAGCCCATCGACCCGAACTCGCCAGGGCCAAGGGGCTGCCGTACATCAAGTCCCCATTCTGGTCCGCGGACACCCCGGTGCCGTCGGCCCTCCGCCGACGGCGGCTGACCGTCGGGCGGTCGCACGGTGGCCTCCACCCGGCGTGCGAGCGGCCCGCGCCAGCCGCGGCGGCACACGCCCGCACAGCCCCACGCGCGGAAGGGGCCCCGACGCCTCGATAGGATCTCCCGGTTGCCGTCCGGGGAAGAGGGGGATTCGCAGATGGAACGAGGGCGCACGGAACGGCCCTCCGGCAACGGCCCGCGCCGGATCGGCCCGTACCAGCTGATCACCCGGCTCGACCCGGCCAGCCCCGGCTTCCCGCCCGTGCCGGAGCACCGGTTCGTCGCGCGCAGCGCGGACGGTGACCGCACGGTGCTGGTCAGCGCGCCGCTGGAGGGCATCGACGCGGGGCGGTTCCTCGTAGAGGCGCAGGCGGCGCGTGGGTTCGGCGGGCCATGGGTGCTGCCGATAGCGGAGGTGTCGCCGACGCCGGCCGCGCCCTGGTACGCGACGCCCTATCTCCCCGTACTCCCCCTGCCCGTCGCCCTCGCCGTGCACGGCGGCCCATTGCCCGAGCACACCGTACGAGCCCTGGGCACGGCCCTCGCCGACACCCTCGCGGCCGCGCACGCAACGGGCATCACCCACGCGGGCCTCTCCCCCTCCTCGGTCCTGCTCGCCTGGGACGGGCCGCGTCTGACGTGCTACGGCTCCGTGCGCGCGGCCGCGCCGGACGGTGAACAGCGCAGCGGCCGTCCCGGGCTGGAGCCGGGCAGTCTCGCCCCCGAGGCGGCGGCCGGCGGACGCCCGCGCCCCGCGGGCGACATCCACGGACTCGGTGCTGTGCTCGCGTACGCCGCCACCGGCCACACGGTCCCGGAGCGCTCCGAACTCCCCGAGTCCCTGCGCCCCTTGATCTCCCACTGCCTGTCCCGCGACGCTGCGGACCGCCCCACGGCGGCGGAGCTGCTGCTCGCCCTCCCGCCGGCCTCATCAGCGCCGTCGTCGACAGTGCTGGACTCGTCGGCGTCATTGCTGTCACCCGGCTGGCTGCCGGGCCGTGTGATCGCGGCACTCGCCCGCCAGTCGGCCCAGCTCCTCGCGGCCGAGATCCGTGTCCCCCAAACCGCCCCCAGGACCTGATGACGATGCTTGCGCCTCTGACCCACGACGACCCGGGCGAGATCGGCGGCCACCGGCTCCTCGCCCGCCTCGGCCACGGCGGCATGGGCACCGTCTACCTCGCCCGCACAGCCGGCGGCCGCACCCTCGCCCTCAAGACCATGCACGCCCGCATCGCGACGGACCCCGCCGCGCGAACCCGCTTCCACCTCGAAACCGACGCCGCCCGCATCATCGGCGGCCACCACGGTGCCACCGTCGTCGACGCCGACCCCGCCGCCGAAACTCCCTGGCTCGCCACCGAATACGTCCTCGGCCCGCCCCTCGACGACGCCGTTGCTCTGTGCGGCCCCCTGCCCGAGGCGTCCGTTCGGGCTCTTGGCGCGGCCCTCGCCGGCGCGCTCGCCCAGCTCCACGCCTCGGACGTCGTCCACCGCGACCTCAAGCCCTCCAACGTCATGGTCACGGCCCACGGCCCCAAGATCATCGACTTCGGCATCGCCCGTGCGGCCGGCGACGACCGCCTCACCCGCACGGGCACTGCGGCGGGCACCCCGGCCTTCATGTCCCCGGAGCAGGCCACGGGCCAGGAACACACGTCTGCGGGCGACGTGTTCGCCCTCGCCGGCATCCTCGTCTACGCCGTCACCGGCCACGGCCCCTTCGGCACCGGCCAGGCGGCCGACCTCCTCTACCGCGTCCGCTATGCCGACCCCGACTTGTCAGGAGTCCCGGCGGCGCTCGTGCCGCTGCTCAGCCGCTGTCTCGCCAAGGACCCGGCTCAGCGCCCGACGACCCAGGAGGCGATCGGCCAACTCCACGACGGCCAAGGTCAATTCGCCGACCACCTCCCCGACGTGCTGCTCGCCGACATCGCCCGCCGCGCCACCACCGTCTGGCAGCAGCAGCCGCAGCGTCTCCCCGCGCCCGCTGACGACACCGCGCAGACCGCTGCCCCAGGCTGTCGGGCGTACAGCAGGCGTGCCCTGCTCACCGCCGGCGGTTCGGGCCTCGTCGGCGCCGCGGCGCTCGGCGGTGGCATCTTGACCTGGGCGACCTCGACGGGCGGAGGCACCGCCGCCTCGGGCTCCAAGAGGACCTCCCCCACGCCGGTGCCCAAGAGGGGGGATTGGCTGTGGGAGCTGCCGTTGCGCCTGGAGGGAGCCTCGCTGTCCCCGCCCGTGCCCCTCAAGTTCGGCGCGACGCTGGCCATCGCGGACGACGACGGCCTGCGGACCATCGACATCAACAAGGGCGGCTTCGACACCCCCTCACTACTGAAGGGCCCGGCCCACCGGTGCACTTGTGACGAGGACATCGACACGTCCAGGGTGTACGCCTCCGAAGCCCTGCCCTCCGGCAACCACCCGCTGACCATCGCATCAGTCAAGTGGGCCCGTGTTATGAAGCAGGACGTCGTCCAGTTGAAGGAATACAACGGGGCTCTCCCCGCGACACAACTCCTGAGTGCCTTTGCGGATGTCGTCTTTCTCGCGGCGGGGCAGGGCGAGCCCTCCGGCGCGGGCATCGGCTACGACAGTTCCCAGGAGTGGCACCTGCTCGCCGTCGATGTCCACACCGCCAAGGTGCGGTGGCGACAGCCGCTTCCCTCCCGACCGCGAACCTCGGACCGGTTGCACTTCCTGGCCGCGCGGGCCGTGAAGGACCATCTGGCCGTCCTCCAAGAAATGCCCGACGGCACGGTCACCTTGGCTGTCCACGACTCGCGTCGGGGAAAGGAACTGTGGCGGCAGACGCTCGACGCCCCGGACCCGGACGCCATCCGGGGGATGCTGGAGGTCGACGACTGGTACGTCTACCCACCGGTGGGCAGTCTGCGCGCCCTCGAACTGAAGGACGGCAAGGAGAAATGGTCGTTCGGACCGGGCCGCGCCAAGGCACGGACGGGACCACCCGCGTTGGGCGGAGATGGGGTGCTCGCCGTCGAAGAGGGTCTCGGCCTTGTCGCCGTCGACTGGAGCACTGGGGACCTGCTGTGGCGGGCGCCTGACCACAGCGGTGCCGACCTCGACGTGACGCTGCCACCTGCCCCCGGCGTCTCCGAGATTTACGCATACAGCAGTAAATCCGGGCTACTGCGGTCGTTCTCCCACGATACAGGCAAGGCGGTCACGACCCGCAAGGCCCGGGGAGATCGCTTCTACGCCCACGACGGCATCCCGGAGGCGATTGTCGCCATCGGCGAGGACTACTTCGCCGCCTATCCATACGCCTGACCCCGATCGCGCAGAAAGCAGCCGTACTCGTGAAACCCCTCGGCCCCGGCGACCCGCTCCGGCTCGGACCGTACCGACTCCTCGGCGTCCTCGGAGAGGGCGGTATGGGAAAGGTCTACTTCGGCCAGGACTCCTTCGGCAGGAAGGCCGCCGTGAAGGTCCTCCGGCCCGAACTGGCCCACGACCAGAACCTGGGGCAGCGCTTCGTCCGCGAGGCCCAGATGGCGCAGTCCGTCACCAGCACAGGCGTGGCACGGGTGCTCGGCGCGCACACCGATGGCGGGCGCCCGTGGATCGCCACTGAGTTCCTGACCGGTCCGACTCTGGACAATGCCGTCCGTGCGCACGGTCCGCTGGACGAGCCCACTCTGCGCGTCCTGGCCTCGTCCCTCGCCAGGACGCTGGCCGACATCCATGCCGCCGGGCTGATTCACCGCGACCTCAAGCCCGCCAACATCGTGCTGACCTCGGCCGGACCGCGCGTCATCGACTTCGGCATCGCCCGGCCGGAGCACGGGCTCACCCTCACGACCACCGGGCAGATCCCTGTCACTCCCGGCTTCGGCGCTCCCGAGCAGGTGTTGGGGCAGCGTGTCGGGCCCGCGGCGGACGTGTTCTCGCTGGGTGCCGTGCTGATCTACGCGGCCACGGGGAACCAGGCGTTCACCGGAACCCACGTCGCCGCGGTGCAGTACGAAGTCGTGCACGGAGCACCACGTATGGACCAGATCCCGGCGCATCTCGCCCCGCTCATCGGCCCCTGCCTCGCCAAGGACCCGGCGCACCGGCCGACGCCCGGTCAGTTGGCGGCGGCGTTCGCGCCTGCCCGTGGCGCGGAACGGGTCTGGCGCCAGGGACCGCTGGCGTCGGACATCAAGGAGCAGGAACGCACGATCCACCGTCTGACGACCGTGGTCGCCTCTTCGGCCTCTGGGGGGGTGTCGCGACGGCGCCTGCTCACATCGCTCGGGGTGGGCGGTGCGGTGCTCGCAGCCGGAGCCGGGGCAACGGCCTGGTGGCTGGGCAGCCGGGGTGACTCGGGGCCCTATGCACTGCCTTCGGCGGCCGACACCCCCATGGCCGACCCGGTCGCCGCGACGGCCGGGAAGCCCAAGCCGCTGTGGGGCCCCGTACAGCTGCTCGACAAGACGGGCGGCGGACTGGTGCCTGTACGTGATGTCGTGATCGCCGTCGGCGCGGCGGAGGGTGGGCTGACTGCCCATAGCGTCGTCGACGGCAAGCGCCGCTGGCACGCGCGCGGTGTAGACGCGGACGCCGGCATCGTCACCTTGTCGGACGCCCTCGTCGCGGCCGTGGACAAGAAGGGCGACGTGGTGACGTTCGTCGCCTCATCGGGTGAAGACCGGTGGTCGGTCCCCGCATCTGCGAAGTACGTCCTCGCAGCCGACGACTCGGCCGTGTACATCGTCACCAAGGACGACGAGCTCCGCAGCATCAGCCGCTCCGACGGCAGCATCCGCTGGACCGTCGCCCTGGAGAATCGGCTGGAGGCCGAAACCCGTCCGCGTAGCGTGGCCGGAGGCGGCCGACTGGTGGTCGCGACGAGCAAGGGCCGTATCCGCGCCGTCGACACGACCGACGGTCACCAAGTGTGGAGCAACGACGACCAGTCGTCCATCGCCGGCAATGTCAGCCTCTATCCTGCACTGCACAAGGACATGGTCCTGATCGACGGTGCCACGCTGACCGCCCGCAGCTTGTCGGATGGCACCGAACGGTGGACGAAGAGCATCACGCTCGGCGGCGACCTGCAGCCCTCGGGCCCTCCGCTCGTCCAGAACGGCCTCGTGTACAGCGCACAAGTCTCGTACGTATTGGCCCTCAACGCCACGGACGGCACCGAGGTCTGGAGATCGCCAGCGGGCTACTTCATGAACAGCCCGGTGGCGGTTCAGGGCGATGCAGTGTGCGCCATCAGCTCGACAGCAGGCGACGGGGACGGCTGGGCGCTCCATGCGATGTCGCGCAGCGACAACAAGCACGTCTGGAACCAGCCCCTGCCGAACGACGGCAGCACCTACTGGCTGGCCGGCGACGGCAACCGTCTCTTCCTGAGGGCGGGGGCGGAGGTGGTGGCGCTGCCGGTGTTCGAGTGAGGCGCGGTCCTGACGGCGCGGCATCTTGGCTGCCTCTTCCGCACTGACCGGATATGCGCTGGAAATACGGGCTGAGCAGTCACTTCGGCCAGCCCCTGCCCGAACGGTGCGCATGCGGTCGTCGAGAGATGCCGCAGTGCTGCGCCCGAGCCGAGCTTGAAAGCACGTCAGAGGACATCAGGGCGTCATGGGCTGTCGCCGTCTGCCATGACCGGAGCCGGAACGTGGCAGGGGCAGTCACCGACCAGATGACGCACCCCGGACACGGAGGTGCCGCAGGGCACATGATCACGGCAACGATCGTGGCGGTCGACGATACAGCGGGGCGACCGGAACTCGGGTTCGGCTGCCGGGTCGCCAGGCCCGCCTGGTCCGTCACTGGTCCCGCTCCGGCTGCACGAACGCGTCCGCCAGCACGCGAGCCAGCAAGGACACGCTCACCGCATCGGCGATCTCCGGAGTGACCCACCATGCGTCACTCGTGCGGTCGCGATGAGGACCGTCGTACTCCTGCGCCAGCACACAGACCGACCCGCCACACACCGGCCGAACCACGACCGCGACGGCGAATACGGACCGCCGCGCCCCGCAACAGGGATAGACATGCCCACTCATCGGACACCTGCGTGGATGTTCCGGCGGTCAACGTCCACACCGACCGTGGCCAGCCACAGCGCCCGCCGCCGCCTGCGCTGCACAGCCGGACAGGACAGGGCCGTGTTAAGGGCGAGCCAGCGGTGACCGGGCACCGTCGAGCGGCGCTGCCTGTTTCCGGGAGTACGGAGACCGCTGAGCGGGGACGCGAGGCATCCCGGGTGAAGGCCGGCTCACCTTGCGGGGTCGGGGGGTGCGGCGTTCTGCCTGATGGTGGACGGAGCCTCCCGGTGCCTGCCAGTAGCCGGGAGCGTCAGCATCAGCAGCCGGAGAAGGAAAGGGATCAAGACCCAGCCCGGTGCACGCGCGACGCCTGCTCGTCTCGCCGATGAGTACGGCATCGCCCAGACGACCGCCCGCCGGGCAATGCGCGAACTCCGCGAGCGCGGCCTGATCTTCACCGTGCCCGGCAAGGACTCCTACGCCACACCCGCCGCCTTGACTGGCTCCTCCCCTGAGGGGCAGGCGAGGCGTAAGCGAGCGGGGTCGAACTGGTCGCCTGTGGGCCGAGGCAGCAGAGAGGTGGGCACCCCTCGCGCGTGCCCACCCCAGATGCCTGCCTGCGCCATTCAGCGCCTAGAGGAAGTAGCTGGCGGCCTTCTTGTCGCCACCCATGTAGTCGCCGCCCGCCTGGCCAACGACCCGGGCGATCTCCTGGAGAGCCAGGTGGATGTCGTTGGCTTCCTTGTCCCACTTCTCCTGTTCCTGGACGTAGGCTGCGTGGGCCTCGCCCTCCCAGCCGGCGGCGACGCTGGCCATGGCCGTCTTGATGGACCGCAGGTCCTCTTCGAGCTTCTTCGCCTGGTTACCGAGCACCGTGGCCGTCGCGTCGAGAGCTCCGTACTTGACGACAAGCCCGTCGTAATTCGTGCTCATGATTCCCTCACTCACCTGTTGTTGTGATTCGGCTTTTGGCTTGCCGAGATCGGGTCTGCCCAGTGGTTCTAGAGCTTGCTGAGGTTCGACGGCGCAGTTGTACCGACACCGAGGTCGACGTTGATGCTCTGCACAGCGGCACGGAGTTCGTCCTCCGTGCCGTCCTTGATCTTCCTCGACATGCTCATCGCCTCGAGGAACTTTGCGAGGATGTTGCCGAGACGCACCATTGAGGTGTTGATCTCTTCTTGCTGCGCGTTGAAGGCCCCGGCAGCGATGCCCTTCCACTGGCCCTCAAGGCTGTCGACTGTGCCCTGAATCTGCTGGAGCTGGCCCTTGATCGAGTTGAACTTCTCGAAGAGGTGCTTCTCGAGCTGGATGACTTGCTGGTCTGAAAGCCGCTGTCCCTGTGACACGGTTGCGTTTCCCTTCTGAATTACTGTTGTGACCGGCTGGGTTTCGCTTCACCGAGTAGTGAGGTGAAGCATGACTTGAGGTGAAGGCCTTAACGGGCTTTCGAGCCCGACCTTTTGATCAGGCGCTGCGACGCTTCCGCGCGAAAGCGAAGGCGCCGCCCCCGATCACCACCACAGCGGCGGCGATGGCGCCGATTACCCATCCGGGCAGACCGCTGTTATCCGAGGACTCGGAACTGGAGCCTGCCACAACGGCGTTGGGGCCGGGCTTGTCTGCGGGGGCTTGTGACGAAGCTGGTGCAGAAGGAGCCGGAGCACCGTTGGCGGGGACGTCACCGCCCGTCTTCTCATCGGTGAGAGGGCTGACATCCGGTGCGCCGGGCTCACCCTTCTTGTCCAGAATGATCTGCCCGGGCCGGATGAGACCGTGGCCGAGATAGACACTCCGGGTGCCCTTCTTCCAGTCCCGGGCAGCTGTGTCGATCATCGCGCGAAGGACCTGGTTCGCAGTCCAGTCGGGGTGCTGGGACCAGATGAGAGCGGCGGACGCCGATGCGATGGCGGTAGCCGAACTGGTGCCACCGTCGCCGCCGCAGTACTTCGTGAACGTCTCGTCGCACCAGCCGGGGATGTCGTTGCCCGGGGCGGCGATGTCGACGTTGTCGCCGTGCTGCGAGTAGTCGGAGACCTTGCCCTTCTGGTCGGCGGAGGCGACGCCGACGACGTCCGGGTAGGCAGCCGGATATTGCGGCTTGTTGCCCTCCTCAGCGTTGT
Organism: Streptomyces sp. ISL-10; assembly: GCF_018614575.1. Lineage (GTDB taxonomy): Bacteria > Actinomycetota > Actinomycetes > Streptomycetales > Streptomycetaceae > Streptomyces. The sequence continues at coordinate 17,979 of NZ_JAGGOJ010000044.1, read as the reverse complement.
TGCCAGAGGCGGCGAAGAACAACTTGCCCTTCTTATGGGCGTACTCCACCGCTTCTCGCCCGTCCACGCTTGAGTAGTCGCTGCCCATGGACATGCTGATGATCTGGGCATCGCTGTCCGCCGCGGCGCGGATGGCATCCGGAATATCCTGGCCATTCACGACTCGCCCGTTCTGATATTCCGTATCGGAAACCCTGAACGGAATAATCTTCACGCTCGGAGCCAAACCGCGCAGGCCGCCGCCCTTCCCCGTGCCTGCGATCAGTTCGGCCATTGTGGTCCCGTGGCCTCTGTAGTCATCGGTCTCGTCACCCTCAGTCTCCGTGGTGTCGAGTCCCTTCAGGACCTGCCCCTTCAGCGACGGGGTAGAGGGGTTTACCCCACTGTCGATGACAGCGACCTTGATGCCTTCACCCTTTGCCGCCTCCCAGAGCTCGGGAGCAGCCATTGCCTTCAGGTACCACTGCCCCGCCTGAGCGTCCACAGTGGTTGCGGCGAAAGCACCTCCCGAGAGGCCCGTGGACCAGGCGCATGCCGCAGCAACCGTGCAGACAACCCCTGTTCGCAGCACACGAGACACACCGCGCTTTCGCGCCCGGCCCAACACTGACGCCATCCTGGCTTCCGAACCTTCCCTGTGCCTAGTCGATTACCGGGGGAACGGCGTTGCGGCGCCGTGCCTCCCAGGTCTCTTCGTCTTCCGTCAGGTAGTCAGGACGCGACGACTCCGTGCGCTCCTGCTCCTCGTTCTCGGCCTTCTCACGGTTCCTGGCTCCGCGAGCAAGACCCGAACCGCCTTGTGTGAAGCCACCAGCGCCAGGACGTGAGCCCGTTGCGCCGGCACGCGGTGTGCCCACGACTCCGTTCGGCCCGGCGACGGGCCGCGCACCGGTCCGCGCACCGGTGTTCGCGGGCGGTGATCCGACTACGCCATGCTGGCCGATCCGTCCCCCGCCGGTGCGCCCCGTCGGCGTCGCATCCACGCCGATGACCTTCCCGCCCGGAATACGAGAGGCGGATGAGGGGCCCGTAGGGCGCTGCGGCCTTCCCCCAATGATCCCGTCCGTCCGCCCAGTCCGTGACGCCCGTGTGGGCTGCTGATTGGCACCTCGTCCCACCGGTGCGTTCGGAGGACCACCGGCGCGGCCGACGCCAGGATTCTGGTTCGTCGCGTTGAGTGGACCAGGGCCGCCTGTGCGTCCCATAGGCGGCTGGCCGCCCTTGCCGTTCGACGGGCCCGGACGTCCTACGGCGGGGGTGGTTTCAGACCCACCTACTCGGCCCACGGGACCCTTGGCGGGTCCAGTGGTGCGCGGCAGTCCGGTGGATTGCAGGGGTCGGGGACCGCCCTTCGTCTGGTTGAGGAAGGGAGCCACTGGTGGCATGGGCGAGGTCGGAGATGGGTTCGGTCCGGTGGGGGGCGAAACCGGGGCCTGAGGAGCCGGCGTCGTCGGTGGAGTCTGGGTCAGGACACTGTCGATCTCCATTGACGTGTTGGTCTGTCGAGCCGGTGCGACTGTGCCAACGGGTTCCGTGCGCGTCGAGCCTTCCGAGCTCCTGGAGCCGGCATCCGACAGGTCGTCCCTTGATGCCCCGTCCGCCAGTCCAGCGTTTGCAGCGGCCTCACGCTGCGGCTGACTGTACGTCGCCGAGGGCGGCGGCACATTCGCCTTCAGTGTCCGTTTGAACTCGGGGGGTTCCTGCGCCGCCAGCGTCTGTTCAGACACCGCGTAGTAGGACGCCAACTTGTACATCTGGTTGATGGCTTCTTGGCGGTCCTTCTCGACCTGCACCGCCTTGTCGTACTCCGCCTTGTTGGCAGCACGCTCTTCCGGCGGGATGCTCTCGGGCTTCCGCTTCACCGCCCGGGTGTCGCGCGGGGGCATCTTCACGGAGGCGAGGCCTGTGCCCGCAACAGTGATCTGCGTACCCGCTACATCTGCGAACTTCGCGAGTTCTCCCGCATGTCCGGCCAGGGCGCGTCCGAAGGACTTGAACTCCTCGCCGGACTCACCCTTCCATTCGACCTTGTTCACGTACGACAGGAGCTCCCCAGCCGCGTCCCTGAGGGCGTCCCTGGCGCTCCACAGAGCATTGCCGGCGTTTTCGAGATCCGCCGGGTTGGTGTTTTCGACCAGGTCGATCAGGTCGTTGAGCTGCCTTCCTTCGAAGTCGCTCCTCGCGAACGGCCCAGGACCGTTGGAGTCGCCTCCGAAGATGCTGCCCATCACCGACGTGACCGTCCTGGTCATGTCGGTAACCCCGAGCTGGGCCTGGACTCGTGCCAGGTCCTGTTCGCGTTGCTCCTTGGGGCTCAGCTCCGGCGCGTTCTCGGTCATCGGTACGTCCCCCCATCAGAAGACTTGTCATTGTTGGTCGGCGCTTGCGGCTTGTCGCTCTTCCCCTCAGCCGCCGCACGCTCCCGATCGATACGCGCCTGGATCGCCGCGAATTCGCGCCTCTTATCCTCTTCGACGTTGTCGAAACCGACGTCCGCGGCATGCACACCGATACTCAGGACCGTGATCTGGTCTCCGAGCGACTTGGAAAGCCTGACAAGGGACTGATGGACCCGGTTGTACTGCGCGTAGAGCCCCTCTGCCTCCGGGAATTCAGCCATGCTTTGGCCGCTCAACGAAGCGCGGGAGATCGTCTGAGCCGACATCTTCGTCCCGCCGGCCGCGCTCTCCTCCAGCTCGCTCAGCAGCTTGTTCACCCGCGTCTGAAACCGCTTCAGCGCACCTACGCCGCGCTCGAGATCGCTCGTGCCACTCGAGCCGCCCCCACCCTCTGCCGGAAGCACGATGCCCATTCCTCCCCGTTTGCTACAGCCGTCCTGCATTGCGATCGTGGTGACTCGCCATCCACCGATTGCATCGGATACCACTCTAACCACCAGGTATGACAGTCCCAAGTGTCTTATCCGTCACGGGACTTCAACACTTCGACCCGGCCACGCCGTGTGCGGCTGCAATCGTCACCGCCCTGTCACGATCTTGGCACAACTGCCTCAGCCGGCCGCCTGCCGCGCGACCCTTCGGCTCCTGCGCCGGGAGTCGCGGAGAGCGACCGCCGCGCCCGTGATCGCCGCGACCAGCACACCCCCACCCACCATGACGTACGTCGCGAGGCGGGCGTTGCGTTCCTCCGGCGTCTCGCCCAGGTGCAGTTCGGCCGGGGTCGGGGCCTCCGCGCGGGTGACGCCTTCATGTGCCACCGGCTTCTCGATCGGCTTGTCGTCCTCGGTCAGGGCCCGGACGGGGTCGACCACTCCCCAGCCGACGAGGCGGTCATGGCCGGCGATCGAGCGTTCCGCGGTCTGCTGGATCTGGGCGACGATCTGCTCCTGGGTCCAGTCGCCGTGCTTGGCCTTGACCAGGGCGGCCAGGCCGGCGACGTAGGGAGCGGAGAAGCTCGTGCCGGTGTCGGCGCAGTGGCCGCCTCCCGGCACGGTGGAGATCATGTCGACGCCCGGGGCGGCCACGCCGACGAAGTCGCCGGACTGGGAGAACTGGGCCCGTTCGTTGTTGCGGTCCGACGACGCGACGGCCAGCACGCCGTCGTACGAGGCGGGGTAGGTCCGCTTGACGTTGCCACCCAGTCCGTCGTTGCCCGCCGACGCGACGACGACGATCTCCTTCGCCAGGGCGGCGTCCACGGCCTGCTTGAGCGCGGGTGCCGGTTCCACGGCATTGGCCGTGTCCTGCGAGATGTTGATGACGTCGGCCTCTTCGTCGATCGCGTGCCGGATCGCCCGGGCCAGGGTCTCGGCGGTGCCGTGGCCGTCCGCGTCGTTCTGCTGGATCGGGATGATCGTGGCGTCCCGCGCAAGACCGACGAAACCGGTGCCCTTGGCAGGGCGGGCGGCGATGATGCCGGCCACCTTGGTGCCGTGCCCCACCGTGTCCGTGGTGCCGTTCTCCTTGCCGCGCTCGATCTTGTTCCCGTTGTCGTCCTTGATGTTCTTCGGGATCAGGTTCACGCCGCTCTTGGTGTCCACGGCCTTCGTCAGCTGGGGGTTCTTGACGTCGACGCCGGTGTCGATGACGGCCACGCGAACCCCCTTGCCGGTCGACTGCTTCCACAACTCGTCCAGCAGGACGCGCTGGAGCGACCAGGGGCGGCCTTCGTACTTCTTCCCGGGAAAGGTGCACTGCGTGCTGTCATCCGCCGCCGCGGTGGTCATGGGCAGGCCGATGACCGTGAGCACGGTGGCGGCCGCGGCGGTGAGCAGGCGCCGGGTGGTGTTCGTCATCTTCGTACCGGCCCTCACGAGCCCTGGGGCTGCCGCGCGGCCCCGGTCGACAGACGCGGCCCGGTGGGCAGGAACGTCGACCATTCCGCGGGGATGGGCAGCGGGTCGACGCCCTTGTAACCGAGCCGGTTCTGGGCCTGCTGGGCCTCCGCCTGACGCGCCTGCTTGTCCGCAGCCGAACCGGAGGAGCCGATGCCGGAATCGTCGGTGGCGCTGTCGCCGTTGGACTGCATCGCGTAGCGCAGCCCGGTGTCGGTCACGAGGAAGAGGAAGCCGCTGCCGGTCGTGGAACCCTTGAACTGGCGGAACAGCTGGCCGGATCCGGGCGTGACGTAGGCGCTGCTGGAACCGGTCGGCATGGTGGCGGGGAAGTCGGTGCCCGCCCAGGTGCTGAGTGTGGTGGCTCCGCTGTCGGCGTCCACCGATCGCAGGACGTTGCACACCGTGTTGCGGCTGTCTTCGGCGGTGCTCGTGTCGTTGACGGGCACCGGTGCCGCCTGCGGCCACTTCTTGTCCTGGCCGAACGCCCGGCCCGGCTGGAAGGCGCCGCCGCTGACCGCGGTCGCCTGGCCGGCCTGGCCGAGGTCGACGAGCTGCCGGCTGTTGAGCAGCAGCTTGGCGGTGAAGTCCGACACGGGGGCGACCCGTCCCTGCAGGACCACGTACATCTGCTTCTTCGTGCCGCTCGTCGCGGACAGGACCATGCCGACCTTGTTGACCTGGGGGTCGAGCTCACCGGGGATGCCGGCAGGGGTGCCGACCTCCCCTTGGACGGTCGGGAACGTGATGGTGTCGCCCTGGTGAAGGGTGGCGAGCCAGGCCTCGGACACCCGCTGCGCGGCGCGGTCCTGGCCGACCAGCTGACGCAGCAGCAGTTCGTCCTTGTCCACGCGGTAGGCCGTGCCCGCCGCATCGACCACGTAGCGGGTCTTGTCCGGGCCTTCGACGTAGAGCAGTTCGCCGCCGCTCAGACGGTTCGCGCCTTCCGTCTTCTTCTCCTCGCGCTCGGCGAGGACGAAGGCCGCCTTCTGGATCGCCCGGCCGCCCTCGCCCGGCCGCTCGCACACGGCCCAGCGCTTGGCCGCGCCGGCTTCCTTGCTGTCGGGCAGACGGTCGGGGGCGTACGGGATGCCCAGCGTGGCGCCGTGCGGAATCTTGCCGCTGTCGAGGACCGACTCGTCGACGTTGATGACCTTGCCCTTGTCCGGGTTGAGCAGGAGCTTGGCCGACGACATGTTCAGGACCGGATGCAGCTGCGTCTTCTTCCCGGTGGTGAGCACGACGTAGCGAGTGGTGGACTTGCTGGCGATGATGACGTTCTCACCCGGCTTGTCCCAGTCCTTGGGGGCGACCGGCTTGAACATCCCCCAGGCGCCGAAAATCGCGAGAACCACCACACCGACGATCGCTCCGGGAGCCACCGCACGCAGCGGGCGCGGTGCACCTTCCTCCGAGCCGGTCGCATTCGGCTGCACGAACTGTGCAATCAGCCTCCGCTTCGCGAAGGTGTAGGCGTTCAGTTCGTCCCGTCGTGATGCCATCTGTTCGCTGTCCCTCTCCCCGCTGGGCGACCAGGTTCCCACACTCATCGGAACGGCCTGCCGTCCTGCCGCCCCTACTATGCCTGCTGGCGCTTGCGTCTCACTGCTCAGGTAGGGTGATCGCCCGGTCAACGCCCATAAGAATTTGGTTATTACGGACACGAGGGGGCAACGCGGCGATGGGTACGGCGACGCGTGCGCGGAACGGGCGGACCACCGGTCAGGCCCCTGGTACTTCCCGACGGCAACGCAGCAATGCGCCGACTACGCCTGCCGCGCAGGGCGTTCCGGCGGTGACAACACTGCGCCCTCTGTCGCGCACCAGCCGTCTCGGCCCGTTCCAGTTGCGACAACTGGTGCTGGTGGAGGCGGCGCTGGCCCTGGTCGCGGTCGGATTCGCACTGGGCGGTCTGTGGCTCGTGCCGACGTGTGTCGTCGCGGGGCTGCTGGTGCTGCTCGCGGTGATCCGCCGCCGTGGCCACGCCCTTCAGGACTGGCTGGCCACGGCCATGTCGTTGCGTACGCGCAGGCGGAGCACGGCTCCTGCGGCGCCCGACGCCGACCTCTCCCTGGCGCCTGTCACCGAGAGCGTTCCGGGCCTGCGCCCCTCTCCGTTCGTCGACCGGAACCGTCGCACCGTCGGAATGCTGGGTGACGGCACCTTCCTGACCGCCGTGGTGCGCGTCGAGGCCAGCGGGTCGGCGCTGCGGCCGGCGTTCGGCGCCCGTGCACTCCCCCTTTCCCTCCTGGGCGATGCCCTTGCGGTGGACGACATCGTGGTCGAGTCGGTGCAGTTGGTGCAGCAGGTTCGTCCGGCTCCGGCGCCCCACCTCCCCCAGCAGTCGGTGGCCCGGCTTTCGTACGCGCCGCTCCAGGACCGGACGGGCGCGCCCGCGCTGCGGATGACCTGGGTGGCCGTGAAGATCGATCCGGAACTCTGCCCGGAGGCCGTGGAGGCCCGTGGGGGCGGTTTCGAAGGGGCCCAGCGCTGTCTGGTGCGCGTCGCGGACCATGTCGCGAGCCGTGTCACCGGAGCGGGCTTCCAGGCCGTCGTCCTGGATCAGGAAGAGCTGAACTCCACTGTCGCGACCGCGGCATGCGCCAGTCCGCGCGCGGCGGCCCGCGCCGGGCGGCCCGACGCGGCACCCGCGCGCCGTACGGCGGAGACCTCACGGGTCTGGCGGTGCGACGACCGGTGGCACACCACGTACGCGGTCGGCCGGTGGCCCGAGCTCGGGCGGGGAGCGGCTCCCCTGCCGAAACTGGTGTCGCTGCTCACCGCGGTCCCCGCGTACGCGACCACGTTCAGCCTCACCGTGCGGCGCGGATCACGCCAGGGAGCGATGGACGTGGGCGGCCACGTACGGATCACGGGTGGCTCGGACACGGAACTGGTCGGAGTGCGGCGCGCGTTGGAGCAGGCTGCGCGCACCGCGAAGGTCGGTCTGCTGCGACTGGACCGCGAACAGCTGCCCGGCGTGCTCGCGACGATGCCTCTGGGAGGTGCTCGGTGATGGGTCGTGCCGGAATGTCGAAGGGTCTGCGGGGCCTGATCGGCCCGCGTCACGCGGGGCACACCATGGCCGCCGACCACCTCGGCGCCCTCTCCCTGCCGGTGGGCGACGACGGCGTGGTCATCGGCGACGACGCCGAGGGTCGTCCGCAGATGGTGGGCTTCCACCGCTCGACCCCGTACGACGTGCTGCTGATCGGCGGCCTGTGGACCGCGCAGGTACTGGCACTTCGGGCGGCGGGCACCGGCGCCAGGGTCGCGGTGGAGACCGGGCGCGCACGGGAGTGGAGCGTTCTGGCCCAGGCGGCCGGCGCGGGCCTGGAGTGCATCACGCTCCATGACGTGGGCCGTGTGCCTCCGATGGGTGCGACCGTCGGCAGTCCCGTCGTAGTGGTGCGCGACTGCGGTATGCGGCCCCCGCGCGGGCGCGTGGTGTCTTCGCCGTGGCAGTCCGTTCTGACGCTTCTGCCGTATCTGAGTCCGGTGGCGCCGCGGTTGTTGCGTTCCGCGACGCTGGTCGGTGTCCAGAGGGTCTCGCCGCAGGAAGCGCAGCAGATCGGACGCATCCTGGGGCTTGCCCAGGGCGAAATCGATGCTCTGCCGACGCTGGCGGACGGCGTCACGCTCTGGTGCGCCGGACGTGAGCGCCACTGGGTCATGACGAGCGCGACGGACGCGGAGTCCGGTCTGCTCGGTGTGGCCCGCCGGATGGACTGACCCTGCGTGTGAGGTCCGCGGACGCGATGCTCCGGCGGACGCCACGAAGGGGTGAACGGCCGCTCGCCGACGACCACGTCACCTCGCCGAGGGCGGTCCCCGAAGTCGCCCACCTGCCCGGCCCACTGGCCTAGGATGTTCCACGGTGACGGAGAGCGACGCCGAACTACGCGGCGCCACGAGGCACTTGGGCCGTTCACCCGGCTGCCGAATGTCGGCTGTCGGCTGTAGCGAAAGGAACCCTGATGGGGAGCGCGCAGGAGAAGGACGAGCTGTACGCCCTGGACATCTCCGACGTCGAGTGGCAGGGCCCTCCCGGCACCAGCCCGGACGAGGAACGGGTCGAGATCGCGCACCTCCCGGGCGGCGCCGTCGCCATGCGCTCCTCCCTGGATCCGGACACGGTGCTTCGGTACACGGAGGCGGAGTGGCGCGCGTTCGTGCTCGGCGCACGGGACGGCGAGTTCGATCTCCGCTGAGGCCTCCGTTCCACGCCGGGGCATCGGCCTCTTCACATCGAGCCGGCGGCTCGCGACGACCGGGCAGGGGTCGTGGGACCGCCGGTTCGTCATGACGCAGGCCACCGACGCCGAGACCGGATTGTTGGGCACTGCCCGGCAGATGGACTGAGCAGTCGCACATCTCGGCGCAGTTGTACCGGTTTGCCCACGGGATTCTTCACGCTCCGGCGTACCGGGGTCACCTGGGGGCAGGGCGTGACGTACGGGACAGGGGACGGGGACGGGCGGGCCTGACGCAGTGGCGTTGTTGGCGATTAGGGTGGGTCGGGGCGCGGCAGAAGAACCTCTGGGCATCTTCACCGCGTCTCCAGGGGGAGAGCCGGGCCGATCGGAAGTCAACGGTGGCCCCCACCCACGACGGCACAAGGGTGCTCGACCACACCAGGAGGCAAAGTGAACGGCGATCGGGACGACATCCACGGGGGCTGGAACCTTCCCGTCGACGAGTCCGACGCGGAGCCCGCCGAGCTGACGGGTGAGTTCACCATCGACTACACCCCACCTGCCTGGTACACGCAGAACGCGTCGGGCGACACCTCGGGCGGGAGCACCGGTCAGCACACCCCGCCTCCGCCGCAGGGCGCTCCGGTCGCCGTGCCGGGGCTGCCCGCGGGGAGCGGTTTCGAGCCGAACTGGGCACCGGCGCCGCCCGCGACTGCCGCGGCGCAGGAGCCCGCGACGCACATAGCACACGAGCCAGGCCCCGCCGCCCCGTCGCCCGCGCCCGCTCCCGTGGCGCACGAGCCGGGCCCCGCCGTGCCGCCGCCGGCTCCCGCCGCCTTCGCGCACGAGCCGGGCCCCGTCGCACCGACGCCCGCACCGGTGGCCGAGCAGGCGTCGCCGGCGGCTCCGGTCGCGCCCGTGGCGGACGAGGCGTCGTCGCAGTCCCTCGGGAGCGGCGATCTGGAGAGCGGCGCAACCATGCGCTTCTCCGCGGCGGCGCTGAAGCGGGAGATGGCCGAGCTCGCCGCCGCCCAGGACACCGCGGACTCCCAGGCCGCGGAAGGCGCCGAGGGCGCCGCAGGCACCGACGACGCCGATGCGGCGGAGCTCTCGGAGGGCACCGGTGCCACCCGGCAGGACGACGAATCGGGCGAGCCCGCGACGTCCCTCGCCGTTGCTGACGCAGACGCGGACGACGACCGGGGCGAGCCCGCGGACTCCTCAGAGATGGCCGCCGCCGCCGACGCCCCCCGCGACGCGGTTGCCGACGTCACGCCGGCGGAGGACGAGGCGGCTACCGACGACGTCCAGGACGCCGTGCCCGCCGCCGTCGCCGAGGTCCAGCCGTGGGCCCCTGCGCCCGCCCCTGTCGCGCCGCAGAGTGAGCTGCCGCCGCTGCCGGCCGCGTACCAGCCCGCCGCGCCGGCCCCCGCCCAGCAGTGGCCCGCACCCGCGCCCACCGCCGACCAGTCGGCTCAGCCGCAGTCGCCCCCGGCGCCGTGGCCCACGCCTGCGCCCGGCCAGCCCGGTGGTTACGGTTTCCCGCAGCAGCCGCAGCCGGGCCAGACGCCGCCGGCCCAGACGCCTCAGCCGCAGCACGGCCAGCCGCAGCCCAGCGCCCCCGCCCCGCAGGGGGGTTACGGCTTCCCCCAGACGCCACAGCAGCAGGGACAACAGCCCGGACAACCGGCACAGCCCGCACCCAACGCCCCCGCACCACAGGGCGGTTACGGCTTCCCTCAGCAGGGCCAGCACACCCCGCAGCCCGGTGGTTACGGCTTCCCACACCCCGGACAGCCGGGACAGCCCGCCCCTCAGGCTCCGCTCCCCGTTCCGCCCCAGGCCCAGCAGCCGTACCCCCAGCCCGGTCAGCCGCTCCCGCCGGCGGCCCACCCCGGACAGCTTCCGCCCCAGGCACCCGGTCCGCAGGTCCCCGGCGCACCCGGCGCGCAGGGCGAGGCCGTCGACCCCCGGACCGGTGGCGCGTGGCCCACGCCCGTCACGCACGACCAGCGCGAGCGGTCCGTCCCCGGCGCGCCCCTCGGGTACACGGCCGCCGTGGAGCTCTCCTCCGACCGGCTGCTGCGCAACAACAAGCAGAAGCCCAAGTCGAGCCGTAACCCCTCCAGCGCCGCCCGCTTCAAGCTCGGTGGCAAGAAGGAGGAGGCGGAGCGGCAGCGCAAGCTGGACCTGATCCGCACGCCGGTGCTCTCCTGCTACCGGATAGCGGTCATCAGCCTCAAGGGCGGTGTCGGCAAGACCACCACGACCACCGCACTCGGCTCGACCCTCGCCACCGAGCGCCAGGACAAGATCCTCGCGATCGACGCCAACCCCGACGCCGGCACGCTCGGGCGCCGGGTGCGCCGGGAGACCGGGGCCACCATCCGTGACCTCGTCCAGGCGATCCCGTACCTCAACTCGTACATGGACATCCGCCGCTTCACCTCGCAGGCGCCCTCCGGACTGGAGATCATCGCCAACGACGTGGACCCGGCCGTCTCCACGACGTTCAACGACGAGGACTACCGGCGCGCGATCGACGTGCTGGGCAGGCAGTACCCGATCATCCTCACGGACTCCGGCACGGGGCTGCTCTACAGCGCCATGCGCGGAGTGCTGGACCTGGCCGACCAGTTGATCATCATCTCGACGCCGTCCGTCGACGGTGCGAGCAGCGCGTCGACGACGCTGGACTGGCTGTCCGCGCACGGGTACGCGGACCTGGTGCAGCGTTCGGTGACGGTCATCTCCGGTGTGCGCGAGACCGGCAAGATGATCAAGGTGGACGACATCGTGCAGCACTTCCAGACGCGCTGCCGCGGTGTGGTCGTGGTGCCCTTCGACGAGCACCTCGCCGCAGGTGCCGAGGTCGACCTCGACATGATGCGCCCCAAGACGCGTGAGGCGTACTTCAATCTGTCGGCGCTGATCGCCGAGGACTTCGCACGTGCTCAGCAGCAGCAGGGGCTGTGGACGGCGAACGGCAATCCGCCGCCGCAGGCCGCGCCGCCGATGCCCGGCCCTCAGGGCCAGGGACAGCCGCAGTGGCAGGGCCAGCCGCACGCGCAGGGCCAGCCCGTCCCCGGTCAGCCGATGCCCGGTCAGCCGTACCCGCAACAGCCCCACCAAACGCAACAGCCGCAGCACCCGCAGCAGCCTTACGGCGGCCCGCAGCAGGGTTACCCGCCGCAGGGCTGGCAGCAGTCGCCGCCGTCGCAGGCGCAGTCCCCCGCGACGCCTGCCGGACCGCCGCCCGCCGCGGCCGGACACCCGGGCGCACCCGCCGTTCCGGGTCAGCCGGGCGCCATGGGGCAACCGGATTCGCAAGCACCCGCACTGCCGGCCGGATGGCCGCAGCAGCAGCCTCCTCAGGCACCGCCACCCCCTCAGCAGTAACGCGGCAGAGGTCTGAACCAATGAGGGCCCGCACCGGCTTCCCGGTGTGGGCCTTCGTCGTATTCCCCCAGTCCACGCGTGGTTTGACGGGCCGTTGACGCGGCATGACCACCCTGATAAACCTTCGCTTCACCAGCTGGCGAACCCGTGATCACCCATCTGTCTTCTCCGAGCGAGTCATGACGTGAGGTCACCGTCCCATGGTCCATAAGGCTCCATCCCGCTCCGTCCGGCAACGCCCCCGCTACCGACTGGTCCTCGCCGCCAGCGCAGCCGCCTCCGCGCTGCTGATGTCCGGCGCGATGGTCCCGCCGGCCCACGCCGGCGCCCATGAACGCGCGCTCTCCCCCGCCCTGGCGGCAGCCGGGGAGGAAGAAGAGAAGGACGGCAAGCAGGTCCTCACCGTCGCCGTCTCGCAGAGCGTGGACTCCCTGAGCCCGTTCCTCGCCGCACGGTTGGTGAGCACCTCGATCCACCGACTGGCGTACGAGTACCTGACGAACTACGACCCCCGGGACGGTCGGACGGTCCCGGGTTTCGCCACGGCCTGGAAGCCGTCCGATGACAAGCTCACGTGGACGTACACCATCCGCGACGACTCGAAGTGGTCGGACGGCAGGCAGGCCACCGCCGAGGACGCGGCGTGGACCTTCACCAAGATGATGACGGACCAGAACGCGGCCACCGCCAACGGCAGCTTCACCGCGAACTTCAAGAAGGTCACCGCGCCCGACCCGAGGACGCTCGTCATCGAGCTGAAGAAGCCCCAGGCCACGATGACGGCCCTGGACGTGCCGATCGTGCCGAAGCACATCTGGGAGAAGGTCGGCGACTTCTCGAAGTTCAACAACGACAAGCAGTTCCCGATCGTCGGCAACGGCCCGTTCGTCATCACGGACTTCAAGGTCGACCAGTATGTGAAGCTCCGTCCCAACAAGGACTTCTGGCGGGGCGCGCCGAAGTTCGACGAACTGGTCTTCAAGTACTACAAGGACGGTGACGCCGCCGTCGCCGCACTGCAGAAGGGCGAGGTGTCCTTCGTCCAGGGACTGACCCCGGCGCAGGCCGCCGCACTGAAGAACGCGGAGAACATCAAGGTCAACGACGCCCCCGGCCGCCGCTTCTTCGCGCTGGCGACGAACCCCGGCGCGCAGGCCAAGGACGGCAGCAGCTTCGGCAGCGGGCACAAGGCGCTGCTCGACCCGGCCGTGCGCAAGGCGCTGTTCCACGCTACGGACCGCAGGACGATCGTCGACAAGGTCTTCCAGGGCCATGCGGTCGAGGGCGAGGGCTACATCCCGCCGCGCTTCACCTCGTACTTCTGGAAGCCGGATGCCGATCGGAAGATCGGTTACGACCCGGCCGAGGCGGCCAGACTCCTCGACAGTGCCGGCTACCGGAAGACCGCAGCCGGCAAGCGCGTCGGCAAGGACGGCAAGGCACTGGACTTCCGCGTCCTGTGCCACGCCACCGACCCGAACGACAAGGCGATCGGCAAGTACCTGCAGGAGTGGTGGGGCGAACTCGGCATCGGGCTGAAGGTCGAGTGCCTCGACAACGTCTCGGATCCGTGGCTCAAGGGCGACTACGACCTGGCCTTCGACGGCTGGTCCGTCAACCCCGATCCCGACTTCGTCCTGTCGATCCACACCTGTGCGGCGCTGCCCGCCACGCCCAAGGACACCGGCGCCACCGACAACTTCATCTGCGACAAGCAGTTCGACGAGCTGTACGCGAAGCAGGCCGCGGAGTACGACCCCGCCAAGCGCGCCGAGCTGGTCAAGCAGATGCAGGCGCGGCTGTACGACACGGGCTACATGAATGTCCTCGCGTATCCGAACGCGGTCGAGGCGTACCGTACCGACCAGATCAAGTCCATCACGACGATGCCCGAGGCCGCCGGCAACATCTACGGCCAGGACGGCTACTGGAGTTGGTGGTCGGCCGAGCCCGCCGCGGGAGAGGGCAGCGGTTCCGGAGGCGGCTCCTCGACGGGTGCCGTGATCGGTATCGGCGCGGTCGTCGTGCTCGCCGCCGCTCTCGGGCTCTTCGTCGCGATGCGGCGCCGTTCCACCGCGGAAGACCGTGAATAGTCGATGAGCACCACGAGCACGACCGGCACGGCCGCTGTGGCGCGGGCCCCCGAGGCCCGCGCCGCGAGCGGCAATCTACGCGCCTATCTCCTTCATGCGGCGGGCAGGCTCGGCGGCGCGGCGATCTCGCTGTTCGCCGTGCTCGTCACCAGCTTCTTCCTCTTCCGGATCATCCCCGGTGACCCGGTGAAGGCCATGACCCATGGCATGCCGACGTCCGCGGAGCAACTGGCCGCGCTGCGCCGCCAGTTCGGACTCGACCAGCCGATGTGGCAGCAGTTCACCGACTACTGCGGCAATGCCCTGACGGGTGATCTGGGCATGTCGTACCAGTTCCACGCGCCCGTGGGCGATCTGATCGCCCAGAAGGTTCCGGCCACGCTGCTGCTCACCGGGGTCGCCGTGGTGATCTACTCGTCGATCGGGCTCTGGCTCGGCACCCGCTCGGCCTGGCGGCACGGCAGTCTCGGCGACAGACTCAACACGGGTGTGGCACTGACGCTGTGGTCGGTGCCCGCCTTCTGGCTGGGTCTGCTGCTGATCATCGTCTTCGCGGTGGGGCTCGGCCCCATTCCCGGAATGTTCCCGACCGGAGGAATGGAGTCCGGCAACGAGAGCGGTTTCGCGTACGTCGCCGATGTCGCGCACCACATGGTGCTTCCGGTGATCACACTGGTCGCCGTCGGCTATGCGCAGACGCTGCTGGTGATGCGCTCCTCGCTGCTCGACGAGATGGGCGGCGACTATCTGACGACGGCCCGTGCCAAAGGGCTCCGGGACGATGCGGTGCGCCGCAGGCACGCCGTTCCGAACGCGCTGCTGCCGACGGTGACGATGGTCTTCATCAACCTGGGGCATGTGGCGGCCGGTTCGATCCTGGTGGAGACGGTGTTCTCCTGGCCCGGCCTCGGCGGACTGTTCTACCAGGCGCTCAGCGTGCCCGATCTGCCCCTCGTGCAGGGCCTTTTCGTCGTGTTCGCCGGCGCGATGATCCTGATGAACCTCCTCGCCGACCTGCTGTATCCGCTGCTCGATCCCCGGGTGGGCCGATGACGACGACCCCGGTCGAGAAGACCGCACGTTCCGCAGCGTCACTGGCGTGGGCGCGCCGCCGGCATTCGGTGGCCCGCTTCTGGCGGGAGTACCGCAGGCACCGCGCCGGACTGTACGGGCTCGCCGGACTCGTGCTCATCGCCGCGCTGGCCCTCGCCGCACCACTGCTGGTCGGCCCGGACGTCCAGAGCGTGACGAACGCGCCCGGTACGGCACTGGAACGGCCGAGTGGCGCATTCCCGCTCGGGACCGACCAGTTCGGCCGTTCGCTGCTCGGGCTGCTGGTGTGGGGTGCGCGCATCTCGCTGACGGTGGGGCTGCTGGCGGCCGCGCTGTCGGTGGCCATCGGCACGCTCGTCGGCATCATCGCCGGCCACTACGGCGGCTGGTTCTCCACCGTTCTGATGCGGATCACGGACTGGTTCCTGGTCATGCCGACACTGGTGCTGGCGATCGTGCTCGCGACCGTGATGTCACGCAACATCTGGACCGTCGTCATCGCGATCGGCGTCACCAGCTGGCCGACGACGGCGCGACTGGTGCGGGCCCAGACCATCGCGGTGGAGTCCCGGCCCTACATCGAGCGTGCCAAGGCGCTCGGCGGCGGACACGGGCACATCATGAACCGGCATGTCCTGCCCAATGTGATGCCGCTGGTGCTCGCCCAGACCACGCTCGGCATCTCCAGCGCGATCCTCACCGAGGCGACGCTCGCGTTCCTCGGTCTCGGTGACCCGACCGTCGTCTCCTGGGGCGGCATGCTCCAGGACGCACGCGAGGCGGGCGCGGTGTCCTCCGGCCACTGGTGGTACCTCGCCCCGCCCGGGATCGCCATCGCACTCGTCGCACTCGCCTTCACCCTGTGCGGGCGTGCGATCGAGTCCGTACTCAACCCGAAGCTGGGAGTGGCGCGTTGAGCCTGCTAGAGGTCAGGAACCTCCATGTGACGTACGGTTCCGGAACACGCGCCGTTCCTGCCGTACGCGGCGTCGACCTCTCCCTCGCCGCCGGGCAGAAGCTCGGCGTCGCGGGCGAGTCGGGCTGTGGCAAGTCGACACTGGCCCTCGCCCTGCTGCGGCTGCTGCCCGCCTCCGCCCGGCTGACCGGCGAGATCCTGCTCGACGGCGAGGACGTGCTGACCATGAAGTGGGGGCGGCTGCGGGCCGTCCGCTGGGCCGGGGCGTCGATCGTCTTCCAGGGGGCGATGCACTCGCTGAACGCGGTGCACCGCATCGGCGACCAGATCGCCGAGCCGGTCCTGTTGCACCGCAAGGCCACCGCCGCCGAGGCCAGGACGCGCGTCGGAGAACTCCTGAAGCACGTGGGCCTGCCGGTGTCGCGCGCCGACGCCTATCCGCACGAGTTGTCCGGAGGACAGCGCCAGCGGGTGATGATCGCGATGGCGCTGGCCTGCGATCCCCGGCTGATCGTCGCCGACGAGCCCACCACCGCACTCGATGTGATGATCCAGGCGCAGATCCTGCGGCTGATCGAGCAGCTGGTCGCCGAGAAGGACATCGCGCTGCTGATGATCAGCCACGATCTGGGCGTCCTCGCCGACACCTGCGACGAACTGGCCGTGATGTACGCGGGCCGGATCGTCGAGGAGGGCCCCGCGCGGGCGGTGTACGGCGCGGCCCGGCACCCGTACGGGCAGGCCCTGTCCGCCGCGTTCCCGCGCATCGGGGACCCGGCGTCGCGCCGTGCCCCGCGCGGGCTTCCCGGCGACCCGCCCGACCCGGCGTCGCTGCCGGCCGGCTGCACCTTCCACCCGCGCTGCCCCGTCTCCGTGGACGCCTGCGCCACCGAGGACCAGGTGCTGGTGACGGCCGGTGAGGCGCATCGGGCGGCCTGTCTGCACGTGGGTCCGCAGGGGGCGGAGCAGCTGTGACCGCGTCCCTTCCCGGCCCGTGCCGGGCCCGCCCGTTCCGTCACCCGGTGCAGTGTGCCGGGGCCGCACCGAGGAGCCGCGCATGACCACCACTCCCCTGCTGTCGGCTGCCGGGCTGCACATCGCCTTTCCCGGGCGGCGCGGCCGGCCCTCCGCGCGGGCGGTCGACGGGGTCGATCTCGACATCGGTACGGGCGAGATCGTCGCCCTGGTCGGCGAATCGGGCTGCGGCAAGACCACCCTCGCGCGGTCGCTGCTCGGTCTGGTGCCGCCGACGTCGGGCCGCGTGACGTTCGGGGGAGAGCCGCTGGACTACGCCTCGCGCGCGCTGAAGCGGTACCGCAAGCGGGTGCAGCTCGTGCTGCAGGACCCGAGCGGTTCGCTCAACCCCCGGCACACCGTGTACGACGCGGTCGCCGAGGGCCTGCGCATCCACGGCTACAGGGGCGACGAACGGGCTGCGGTGGCCGAGGGCCTCTCGCGGGCCGGGCTGCGCCCGCCGGAGCGGTTCTTCCTGCGCTATCCGCACGAGTTGTCGGGCGGTCAGCGCCAGCGCGTGGTGATCGCCGGCGCGCTGGTCCTGGAGCCCGAACTGATCGTGGCCGACGAGCCGGTGGCGTCGCTGGACGCCTCCGTACGCGGCGAGATCCTCGCGCTGCTGCTGCGCCTGCGGGACGAGCTGGGCCTGTCCGCCCTGGTGGTGACGCACGACCTGGGCCTCGCGTGGAACATCGCGGACCGGGTGGCGGTGATGTACCTGGGCCGGATCGTGGAGTCGGGCCCGGTGGAGGAGGTGCTGACCGCGCCCCGGCACCCGTACACGAAAGCGCTGCTGTCGGTCCTCCCGGAGTCGCGGGACGAACCGGTGGTCCTGACGGGCGAGCCCCCGGACCCGTCCCGTATCCCGGCCGGCTGCCGCTTCCACGCCCGCTGCCAGGTCCTCTCCTCGGGCGAGGCGGCGCGGGCGGGGGTGGCGGAGCTGTGCCGTACGCGAGACCTCCCGGTGCTGGCCGCGCTGCCGAACGGCGGGGCGGGGGTGGCGTGCCACTGGGC
>NZ_JAGGOJ010000043.1 GCF_018614575.1 Streptomyces sp. ISL-10 | reverse complement strand
ACACGATCATTGAGATTCTCCGAGCCCGACCAGGAGGTGCAGGAGCTCCTCAAGGCCAGCGGCGGCCTGAACCTCGGCATGGACTTCCTGCCCGGCTCGCTCGGCTTCGACCCGCTCGCCTATGCGGTGGACGCGGCGGAGGCCGGCCGGGTCGTCTGGTTCGACGCTCTGATCAACAACGTCGACCGCTCCTGGCGCAACACCAACATGCTGGTGTGGCACGGGGATCTGTGGCTCATCGACCACGGGGCCACGATGATCTGGCACCACAACTGGCCGGGTGCCGCGGCCTCCGCCGCCAAGCCGTACGACGCCTCCGACCACGCACTCGCCCCCTTCGGCCCCGACATCGCCGCGGCCGCCGCCGACCTCGCGCCGCTCGTCACCGAGGAGCTGCTGACCGAGGTCGCCGCCGACGTGCCCGACGAGTGGCTGGTCGACGAGCCCGGATTCGACTCCACCGACGCCCTGCGCCGCGCCTACGTCGATGCGCTGCTGCCGCGCGCGGCCACGATCCACGAGCGCATCACCCTCGACGGGCCCCCGAAGCCCAGGCGGCCCCAGCCGCCCGGCTGGCTGACCGAGCACCTGGCGCCGTGGCCGCACCCGACCAAGAAGAGCAAGGACGCCGACCGGTGAGCGAGAGGGACGTATTCGAGTACGCGCTGCTGCGCGTCGTGCCGCGCGTCGAGCGCGGGGAGTGTTTCAACGCCGGCGTGGTCGTCTACTGCCGGGCGAAGACCTTCGTGGCCGCCCGCACCCATCTGGACGTGGCCAAGCTGACGGCGCTCGACCCGGAAGCCGATGTCACCGGTGTGCGGGCCGCGCTGCAGGCCGTCGAGGGCGTGTGCCGGGGCGGCGAGGACGCCGGACAGGCGGCGCGTGACGACGCGGGCCGCCGCTTCCGCTGGCTCATCGCGCCCCGGTCCACGGTCGTTCAGCCCGGCCCGGTGCACACGGGCCTGACCCTCGACCCGGAGGCCGAGGTGGAACGCCTGCTCGACCTGCTGGTGCGCTGAACACCGGCCCGGACCGGTGTGACTTGCGACGCCGGGCCCCGGTGCCGTTGACACCGGGTGCCAGGGCTTCTAGCGTCCTTCCTGCCGAGGTACTAAGCGGTCGCTCAGCATTCGAGCCGGGAGCGGCCGACCAGGACCCGGCCCAGCATTGACGGGCTTCAAGGGCGAGGAGAACCAGAATGTCCACCACCGAGCAGCGCGTGGCTGTTGTGACCGGAGCCGCGCGCGGCATTGGCGCCGCCACCGCCGTCAGGCTCGCGGCCGAGGGCCGCGCCGTGGCCGTACTCGACCTCGACGAGGCCGCGTGCAAGGACACGGTCGAGAAGATCACCGCGGCCGGCGGCAAGGCCGTCGCCGTCGGCTGCGACGTCTCCGACGCCGCCCAGGTGGAGGCCGCCGTGGCGCGCATCGCCGACGAGCTCGGTGCGCCCACCATCCTGGTCAACAACGCCGGCGTGCTCCGCGACAACCTGCTGTTCAAGATGAGCGAGTCCGACTGGGACACCGTGGTGAACGTGCACCTCAAGGGTGCGTTCCTGATGGCCAAGGCCTGCCAGAAGCACATGGTCGACGCCGGATTCGGCCGTATCGTCTCGCTCTCCTCGTCCTCGGCCCTCGGCAACCGCGGCCAGCTGAACTACTCGGCGGTCAAGGCCGGTCTCCAGGGCTTCACCAAGACCCTCGCCAAGGAGCTCGGCAAGTTCGGCATCACCGCCAACTCGGTCGCGCCGGGCTTCATCGTCACCGAGATGACCGCCCAGACCGCGGCCCGGGTCGGCATGGGCTTCGAGGAGTTCCAGGCGGCCGCAGCCGGCCAGATCCCCGTCCAGCGCGTCGGCCGCCCCGAGGACATCGCGAATGCGATCGCCTTCTTCACGGGCGACGACGCCGGTTTCGTCTCCGGTCAGGTCCTGTACGTGGCCGGCGGCCCGCTCAACTGAATCGGGGTACGACGGACATGGCAGCAGCACAGGAACCAGGAGAGCGACAGATGCCGGACAGCGGAAAGGTCGCCCTCATCACCGGCGGCAGCAGGGGCATCGGCTACGGCATCGCCGAGGCGTTCGTCGCCCGCGGCGACCGGGTGTGCATCACCGGACGCGGCGAGGAGGCCCTCAAGGAGGCCGTGGAGCGGCTCGGCGCCGACCGGGTCATCGCCGTGGCGGGCAAGGCGGCAGACGAGGCCCACCAGGCGGTCGCGGTGGAGCGCACCATGGAGGCGTTCGGCCGGGTGGACTTCCTGGTGAACAACGCGGGCACCAATCCGGTCTTCGGCCCGATCGCCGAACTCGATCTGAACGTCGCGCGCAAGGTCTACGAGACCAATGTGATCTCGGCGCTCGGCTTCGCCCAGCAGACCTGGAAGGCCTGGCAGAAGGAGAACGGCGGTGCGATCGTGAACATCGCCTCCATCGCCGGCGTCTCCGCCTCCCCGTTCATCGGGGCCTACGGCATGAGCAAGGCCGCCATGGTCAACCTGACCCTGCAGCTGGCGCACGAGTTCGCGCCCGCCGTGCGGGTCAACGCGATCGCCCCCGCGGTGATCAAGACCAGGTTCGCCGAGGCGCTGTACGAGGGCAGGGAGGCCGAGGCGGCCGCGGCCTACCCGTTGGGACGGCTCGGGGCGCCCGAGGACATCGGCGGCGCGGCCGCGTTCCTCACCTCCGAGCAGTCGGGCTGGATCACGGGACAGACACTCGTCGTGGACGGCGGTATGTTCCTCAATGCAGGTGTGCACTGACGCCTGGCGGAGCAGCCTGAGCGGGTTTGTGCGGTAATGATCCAAGTGCCCCGCCGGGGCATCAGGTTGACCCGGCGGGGCGCTGCGGTATGGTCTGCCGACCCATGGCTGAACGAGGAGCGTGCACGTGTTCAACCGGACCTGTCTGCAGGCCGCTGCAGCCCTAGCGTCCATATCTCTGCTGGCGGGATGCGGCCTTTTCTCCGACGAGGACACCGACAGTGAGCAGAAGATAGCGGTCGGTACGACGAGTGAGCCGAGCACACTCGACCCGGCGGCGGCCTGGGACGGCTCGTGGGAGCTGTACCGGAACGTCTTCCAGACCCTGGTCAGCTTCCCGACGGGTTCCACCACCCCGCAGCCGGACGCGGCCGAGGGGTGCCGGTTCACCGACGCGGCCAACAAGGTCCTCGAGTGCAAGCTCCGCGAGGGGCTGACCTTCACCAACGGGGAGGCGCTGAACGCGGCCGCGGTCAAGCACTCCATCGACCGCATCCGGACCATCGACGCGCAGGGCGGCCCCACCGGCCTCCTGGGCTCCCTCGACAGGATCGACGCGGCCGACGAGCGCACGGTGACCTTCCGGCTCAAGACCCCGGACGCCACGTTCCCGTTCATCCTCGCCACCCCGGCGATGTCGATCGTCCCGCCCTCGGAGTACCCCGCGGACAAGCTCCGTGAGGACGGCAAGCTGACCGGATCCGGCCCGTACGCGCTGGACTCGTACGCCAAGGGAGATCATGCCGAGCTGACCCGGTTCAGCAAGTACAAGGGCTTTGCCAAGATCCAGAACGATGCCGTCACGATCCGGTACTACCAGGACTCGAACGTGATGATGCAGGCCCTGAAGGACCGGAAGATCGACGCGATCAACCGTGGTCTGACCGCGGAGGAGGTCGTCGAGCTCCAGGAGAAGAAGCCGGAGACCGAGCACCTCCAGCTGGTCGAGACCGTCGGCGCGGACATCCGCTACCTGGTCTTCAACCCCAAGGACCCCTACGCCGGCAAGCTCGCGGTACGCCGGGCGATCGCCCAGGTCGTCGACCGTGGCGCCCTGGTCGAGAAGGTCTACCACGGCACGGCCGAGCCGCTGTACTCCATGGTCCCCAAGGGCATCGCCGGGCACACCACGGAGTTCTTCGACCGCTTCGGCGAGCCCAATGTGACCAAGGCCGAGGAGATCCTGCAGGAAGCCGGGATCAGCGAGCCCGTGCCGCTGACCTTCTGGTACACGACGGACCGCTACGGCTCCTCGACGGCTCCGGAGTTCGCCGAGCTCAAGCGGCAGCTGGAGGAGACCGGCCTGTTCAAGATCACGGTCCAGGGCAAGCCGTGGAAGGAGTTCCAGGCCGGCTACCAGAACGGCGACTACCCGGTCTTCGGCCGAGGCTGGTTCCCCGACTTCCCGGACCCCGACAACTTCATCGCCCCGTTCGTCGGCCCCAACAACGTCCTCGGCACCCCGTACAACAGCCCCGAGATCACCGAGCAGCTGCTGCCCCAGTCCCGGCGCGAGAGCGACCGCGGTGCGGTCACCAAGCAGTTCGAGCGGGCCCAGGAGATCCTCGTCGAGGACGTCCGCCTGCTGCCCCTGTGGCAGGGCAAACTGTATGTGGCGGCCAGTGAGGAGATCGGCGGCGGCGAGCGGGCGCTCGACCCGCAGACCGTCATGCAGATGTGGGAGCTGTACCGCAAGACGAGCTGGTGATCGGATTGTCAGTGGCGGCAGGTAGGTTCTGGGATCTCGGCTCCGAGATCTCGGAACCACCTGTTGTCTGACGGAGGTTGTTGACGTGACCGACACCGACATGCTGCCCGGGTCCTGGCGCGGCGTCCTCGGCGAAGAGCTGCAGAAGCCCTACTTCAAGGAGCTCACCGAGTTCGTCGAGAAGGAGCGGGCGAACGGTCCGGTGTACCCGCCGAGCACCGAGGTGTTCGCCGCGCTCGAGGCCACGCCGTACGACCGGGTCAAGGTGCTCATCCTCGGTCAGGACCCGTACCACGGAGAGGGACAGGGCCACGGCCTGTGCTTCTCGGTCCGCCCGGGTGTGAAGACCCCGCCCTCCCTGCGGAACATCTACAAGGAGATGCAGGCCGAGCTCGGCCACCCGATCCCGGACAACGGCTACCTGATGCCGTGGGCCGAGCAGGGCGTCCTGCTGCTCAACGCGGTGCTCACCGTCCGCGCCGGCGAGCCGAACTCCCACAAGAGCAAGGGCTGGGAGAAGGTGACCGACGCCGTGATCCGCGCGGTCGCCGCGCGGCCCGACCCTGCCGTGTTCGTCCTGTGGGGCAACTACGCGCAGAAGAAGCTGCCGCTGATCGACGAGTCGCGCCACGCAGTCGTCAAGGGCGCGCACCCCTCGCCGCTGTCGGCCAAGAAGTTCTTCGGATCCCGCCCCTTCACCCAGATCAACGAGGCGGTCGCGGCGCAGGGCCACGAGCCGATCGACTGGCGCATCCCCGACCTCGGCTGATCCGTTCACACTCCGGACTGACGGGCTCGGGCGATGTGCCCGAGCCTGTGCCGGATTGTCCTGAGTGGCGGATAGCGTCGTGACATCGGCAGCGAGCCGTTGGACGTGGGAGGCCACAGTGATCGACCAGCAGCAGACTCCCGGAGACGCCGTCATGACCCGTATCGGGCAGGCAGCCATGCTGCTCCACGGCGGCGACCGCGAGGAGGCGCGGCATCGCTTCGCCTCGATCTGGGCGGAGATCTCGGACGCCGGCGACCCGCTGCACCTGTGCACCCTCGCGCACTACATGGCCGACGCACAGGACGACCCGGACGACGAACTGGCCTGGGACCTGCGCGCCCTGGCAGCCGCAGAAGAGCAGAGCGAGGCGGGCGGCGAGTCACGGAGCGAAGCGCGTGGCGAGTCACAGAGCGGGGTGGGCGGTGAGGGGCTGAGCGGGGCGCGCGGCGAGGGGCGGACGGCCGGGCACGAGCAGTCGCTCGCGGTGCGTGCCCTCTACCCCTCGCTGCACCTCGATCTCGCCGCCGACTACATCAAGCTGCGCCGGCCGGAGGCCGCACGGGCCCACCTGGACCGGGCGCGCGCGGCGACTGAGGCCCTGGCGGACGACGGGTACGGAAACGGGGTGCGGGCCGCGATCGACCGTCTGGAGCGCACGCTCGGCGCGGGCTGACGCTCAATTCCCATACCTCTGATGGCAGATACGTGCCTCGGGGCCGTCGGGACGCCATCCTCCGTAGTCCTGGCCGAGATCGCAGATGTCTCCCCGGTTCAGGGGGATCTTGGGCAGGGTCGGCAGCTCCGGCCGCGGTAGGGCGGGAGCCTGCGGCGCGCGGCTGTGCGCACGGGGCGGCGGGGCCTGCTTGTGCGGTGCGGGAGCGCCGGCCTTCCCGCGTCGGTGCGCCGGGGGAGGCGTCGCGGGTGCGGTCCGCTTCGGCAGTGCGGCCTCCAGTGCCTCGCGGGCGGGACCCTGCACGATCTGCGGTTCCACCACCTGGTCCGGTCGTCCGGCGGAGGGGTGGGCGGGTGCGGGAGCAGGCTGCGCCTCCACGGAGACGCAGCCTGTGGCGGCCCACGCCGCCATCCCGACCAGGACCTTTGCTGTCAGTGTTGTTCGCTGCACCCGCGCAACTCTGCTGGGCGTGAGGGGCGTTGTCGGGGAGTACAGGCCGCAAATGGTCCGCACGGGTGAAGCGGCTTTCAGCCGTCCTCGGGAAAGTGGCTCATTCGCCGGTCACGCCGTCGATCCGCTCGCGCAGCAGATCGGCGTGGCCGTTGTGGCGGGCGTACTCCTCGATCATGTGCGTGATGATCCAGCGCAGGCTGCAGGTACGGTTCCCGGAGGTCTTGCCCTCGCTGAGGTCGTCGAGTCCCCGCCCCGCGGCGGCCGTGCGGGCGGCGGCCACCTCGGCACGCCAGTCGGCCAGCGTCCTGTCCCAGGTGGTCTCGTCGCTGACGCGGAAGTCGCCATCCGGATCCTCGTCGCTGTAGTAGAGGGCGTCGAGGTCCTCGCCGGCCATGACCTGGCGGAACCACCAGCGTTCGACGTCGGCGAGGTGCCGTACGAGGCCCATCAGGGTCAGGGTCGACGGCTCCACGGATGCCGTGCGCAGCTGCTCGTCGCTCAGTCCGGCGCACTTGGTGATGAGCGTCTCGCGGTGGTAGTCCAACCAGCCGTCCAGCATGGCGCGTTCGGTGGCGGTGGTGGACGGTTCGGTGCGCGCAAGTATGGTCATGGCGGCCATCCTCGTGCAGAAGGCCACCGTCTGCCGGCAGTTATCGCGAGACGGCTCCGGGGCCGAGCATGCCGCGCAACAGCTCGTCGAAACCGGTGCGCAGCTCCTGCCGGCTGGGCACGGCCCGGTGGTACGCGCCGACCGCGCAAGAGAACATCAGCCCCTCGCACCAGGCGACCAGAGACAGCGAGTGCCGCTCCGGCTCGGCGGAGCCCGCGGCGGCCATCATCGCGTTCAGCGGTTCGCGGAAACGGGCGCCCGCGTTGTCGTAGAACGCGCGCAGCTCCGGCCGGCGGACCGCCTCCAGGGCCAGCTCGTAGCGCGCGACGAGCAGCTCCCGGTGCCCGGTGAGGTAGCGGTGCAGCGCGAGTGCGAGCCCGTCGAGCAGCGGCTGACGGCCCTCGCCGGGTGCGTGCATCTCCTCCAGGGCGAGGACGCCCGCCTCGCGCTCGGCCAACCGGTGCACCGCCGTCTCCAGGAGGGCCTGCCGGGTGCGGGCGAGGTTCGACGTCGAGCCCTGAGGGAGGCCGGCCGCCTCGTCGACCGCGCGATGGGTCAGACCGCGCATGCCGCGCTCGAAGAGCAGGGACAGCGCCGCGTCGCCGATGAGCGCGGCGCGCGAGCCGGCGTCGACGGCGGGCCCGCGGGGGGCGGAGGCGCGGGAGAGGTGAGGGGCGGTGCGTTCGGCCATGCCGCCCAACCTACCGCGTCGACTACAGCTGTAGTACGTTGTCTTTCACTACAGGTGTAGTTACCGTGTCGAGGAGCAGTCATGCCCAAAGCCCGTGCAACATCCCGAGCCGTCGTCGTCGGCAGCGGCATCGGTGGCCTCACCGCGGCCGTCGCCCTCAGCAGGCAGGGCTGGCACGTCACCGTCCTGGAGCGGGCCGCGTCCCTGGAGCCGGTCGGCGCGGGCATCGGCCTCGCCCCCAACTCACAGCGCGCCCTCGACGTCATCGGCCTCGGCGACGAGATACGCGAACTCGCCGCCTGGCAGGGAGCCGGCGGCATGCGCAACCCCGCGGGCCGCTGGCTCGCCCGTACCGACGCGGCCGCCGCGGCCGAGCGGTTCGGCGGCCCTCTCGTGCTGCTGCACCGTGCCACGCTCGTCGACCGCCTCGCACGCCGCCTCCCGGCGGACGCCGTCCGCACCGGATGCCCCGGTGAATTGGCTGACCGGGGAGTCGCCGGCGGCCGCCGCGCGCGCGTGACGACGCCCGAGGGCGAGATCGAAGCCGACCTCGTGATCGGGGCCGACGGCATCCACTCCGCGCTGCGCGCCGGCCTCTTCCCGCGCCACCCCGGCCCCGCCTACTCCGGCTTCACCGCGTGGCGTCTTGTCGTGCCCGCCCCTGATGCGCCCTTCGAGCCACACGAGACCTGGGGCGCCGGCTCACTGTGGGGCACCCAGCCCCTCAAGGACGGCCGGATCTACGCGTACGCCGCCGCCACCGCACCCGCCGGAGCCGCCACGGGCGACCAGAAGGCCGAACTGCTGCGCCGCTTCGGTCACTGGCACGACCCGATCCCCGGCGTCATCGCCGCCACCGATCCCGCCCAGGTGCTGCGCAACGACGTCCACCACATCATCGAGCCGCTGCCCGCCTTCCACCGCGGCCGCACCGTGCTCATCGGCGACGCCGCCCACGCCATGGCCCCCACCCTCGGGCAGGGCGGCAACCAGGCCATCGAGGACGCCGTCGTCCTCGCCCACCACACCTCGCCCTGCTCAGACCTCGGCGCCGGCCTCGCCGCCTACAGCGCCGAACGGCTGCCGCGCACCATGGCCGTCGTCCGCAAGTCCGCGCGCGTCGCCCGGCTCATGTCGCTTACCGGCACCCCGGCCGTCGCGGTCCGCGACGCCCTGATGTCCACGGTCTCCCGCCTCGGTCCCGGCCTGGTCCTGCGCACCTTCGACGGCATCGCCGACTGGCGCCCGCCCCAGCACACGTATGCTGCCGGAGCACAGGACGTGCACGAAGGACGGCCGGCGGGTCGCTGACGCCGGAACGGCATCGAGGGAGGCCCCCGTGAAGGTCGGCTGCATCGGGCTCGGCGACATCGCGCAGAAGGCCTATCTGCCCGTCCTCACCACCCTGCCCGGCGTCGAGCTGCACCTGCAGACCCGCACGCCCGCCACCCTGGCCCGCGTCGCCGAGACCCACCACATCCCTGCAGCGCGGCGCCACACCGATCTCGACGCGCTCCTCGGCCAGGGCATCGACGCCGCCTTCGTCCACGCGCCGACGTCGGCGCACGCCGAGATCGTCACCAGGCTGCTCGAAGCCGGCGTGGCGACCTATGTCGACAAACCGCTCGCCTATGAACTCGCCGACTCCCAGCGGCTGGTCGCCCTGGCCGAGGAGCGCGGCACCAGCCTCGGGGTCGGCTTCAACCGCAGGTTCGCGCCCGGGTACGCCCAGTGCCTGGAGCACCCCCGCGAGCTGATCCTGATGCAGAAGAACCGCGTCGGGCTCCCCGAGGACCCGCGCACCCTGGTCCTCGACGACTTCATCCATGTCGTCGACACCCTGCGGTTCCTGGCGCCCGGGCCCGTCGAGCACACCGATGTGCGGGCCCGGATCGTCGACGGGCTGATGCACCATGTGGTCCTCCAGCTGTCCGGCGAAGGGTTCACCGCGATCGGCACCATGAACCGGATGAGCGGCTCCACCGAGGAGATCCTCGAGGTGTCGGGCCAGGACTCCAAGCGCGAGGTCCGCAACCTCGCGGAGATCGTGGACCACAAGGGGCAGCCCAGCGTCAGGCGGCGCGGCGACTGGGTTCCGGTGGCCCGCCAGCGAGGCATCGAGCAGGCCGTGCACGTCTTCCTCGACGCCGTACGTGCCGGGAAACTGCTCAGCGCACAGGACGCGCTGCGGACCCATGAGCTGTGCGAACGGGTGGTGCTGCGGGCTCTGGAACAGGCCGCCGGATAAATCGCAGGCCCTCGGCCGCCGCCAGCGCGGCCAGCACGCCCAGCGCCCCGTACACGGCCCAGTCGCCGAACCTCACGTACAGCGATGTACCGTCCGCCCGCGGCACGTCGTACACGGCCGCGCCGCTGGTGTCAGTGGACAGCGGCCGACCGATCGGCCGGCCGTACGCGTCGAACACCGCGCTCACGCCCGTGAGCGTCGCGTGCGCCATCGGCCGGCCCGTCTCGGCCGCCCGCAACGCAGCCAGCGACGCGTGCTGCTCGGGCGCCCAGCTGTCCTGGAACGACGACGTGGCGGACTGCGCGATCAGCAGCTGCGCGCCGTCGCGCACCAGATGCCTGCTCATGTCGGGGAACGCCGACTCGAAGCAGACCAGCGGCCCGATGCGCAGGCCGTCCCCGCCGCCCTTGTCCTCGGCCAGGGTCATCACGACCGGCTCGGTGCCGCGGAGCCTGTCCTCGCTCGCGGCCCTGCCGACCGAGGTCACCCATCCGAGCACCGAGCGGGCCGGGATGTACTCGCCGAACGGCACCAGACGCATCTTGTCGTAGCGGTCGCCGGTCGGCCCGCCGGGCCCCACGAGCACCGAACTCTTGTAGATGCCGGAGCGGCCCGGCGCCGCCTCGCTACGCGCATCCACGTTCACCAGCAGGGGTGCACCGACCTCACGGGAGAGGGCGGCGAGGCGATCCGCCAGATCGGGCCGCGCACGCAGATCGGCGCCGACGCTGCTCTCGCCCCAGACCACCAGGTCCAACGCCTTCTCCCGGCGCGCGAGGTCGCGTGTCAGCTCCTCGCCCCGGTCGAACCGGCGTTCCACGCTGTCGGCGCCGCTCACGACGCCGGGCTGGACCACGCCGATCCGCATCCGCGCCGACTCCCGGGGCTCCGGCGCCCACGCCCAGGCGGAGACGAGCGCCGTCGCGCACACGGCGATGCCCGCGGCGGCGGGCACCCGGGTCCTCTCGACGGCGATCAGCAGGACGAGGGCGGTGTTGACCGTGAGTACCAGCAGACTGACCAGCCACACCCCGCCCACCGAGGCGAGCCGCAGCGCGGCAGGCACCTGCCATTGGCCGGCCCCGAGCAGCCCCCAGGGCCCGCCGAGGCCCTCCCAGGAACGGACGAGCTCGATCATGAGCCAGCCCGAGGGGATCACGGCGAGAGAGGCGACGGCCCGCGTCGTTGAGGGTCTGCCGCCGATCATGAACCGCACCAGCCAGCCCCAGGGAGCCCACAGCAGACCGAGCAGGGCGGCGAGGACCAGCAGGAAGACATGCAGGCTGGGCAGCAGCCAGTGATGCAGGGCGATCATGAACCCGATGCCGCCCAGCCACCCCTCCACGAAGGCGCGGCGACCGGTCGGCGCGCTGCGCACGAGGAGCAGCCACGGAACCAGGGCGACGTAGGCGATCCACCACAGCGAGGGCTCGGGAAACGCGAGCGCGGGCAGCGCTCCGGCGCCGACGGCAGCGGCACCCCGGCGACGGGACACCCGCACGTCCCCCGACCCGCGCCCCCCACGCCGGCTGCCGCGCCACCGTGCCCGCCGACCGCTCGGAATCCGCATGCGCGCCTCCTCCACGACCAGTGTGAGCCAAGGAGCCCAGGCGCGACAGAGCGCCGTGTGCGCCTGGTGTGCGGTCCGTGCCTGCGGGGGCGTCCCGGATCCGGCGGCTCGGAACTGTGAGCCGTCCGGATCCGGACGGCTCGCGCCTCCGGGCTGCCCGACGCCCCCACCCGCGAGCCGCCCGGGACGGCTGTGCACCGGGACGGCTGTGCACCGGCCGTGGACCAGTGCCGCAGCCGGGGCGGGCCGGGCTCCCTCCGCAGCGGGCGTCCCCCCTGGGCCGCCCCGCAGGGTGGGCCGCTGTGCCTGTTTGCCGGTCGTCAGGGATCGCTCCACCGGTCGGCCGGTGGAGCGATCCCTGACGACGTCGCCGCCACAGAGAGCGGCCGGCCAGCCGTCGGAGGCGGCTGCCTCGTCGCCGCCCGCCGCCGAGCAGCGTGCGCGCGTTGCGGTCGGCCTGAAGGGTGATCCGGTCCGGCAGCGGGGGCCTTGCTCCGGATGTGGCTGTGCGGACCGCCGGAGGCCCCGGTGCCGGGGGCGTGCTCGGCCGTCCGGGTGCAGCGTGGTGGCCTGTCGGCCCGGTCCGGCAGCGGGCCGTCGCTGGCCCGGCACCGACCGCCCGGCGTGGGGCCCCAACCCTCAGGCGTCGCCGCGCGACTTCCCCGGGCGGTGCCATTTCTCCTGGGTTGTCACCTTGTGGAGGCGCCAGACCGCCTCCCGGCGTGTCAGCGTGAAGACGTAGCGGCCGCCCGAGAGGAAGTCGGGGCCCGATGCCGACAGCATCGGGTTGATGTAGTCCGCCCGTACCTCGGCGCTGTCACCGGGGTAGCCGCCCAGGTCCTGGAGGCTGACGCGGCGGTTGACGATCAGGTGCTGGCGGACCGGGAACAGGCGCATCGTCTCGGCCAGCCAGTCGGCGACCTCGTCCGCCGGTCCCTCGATGCCTCCGGAGCCCCGGTAGTCGGCCCGCCCGCCGTCGGTGAACAGGGCCCGGTAGGCGGTCCAGTCGCCGTCGTCCACGGCCACGGCGTAGCCGGTGACCAGTTCGTCGATGGCGAGGCGGTCCATCACGGTCGCGAGATCCACGCGCTGCGTCATCGGGTCAGTGTCGGGCAGAGCCGGGTACGGCGCCAGAGCCGTGCACGTCGCTCCGGGACGGCGAGGGGCGCGATACTGCGCTCATGCGCATCGATCTCGACCCGGCCCACTGCGATCGCACCGCCTTCTACCGGCTGCTGACCGCCACCGTCGTCCCCCGGCCGATCGCCTGGGTGTCCACCACGTCCGCCGATGGCACCGACAATCTGGCACCGCACTCGTTCTTCACCATTTCGTGTGTCGAGCCACCGGTCGTCCAGTTCACGTCTGTGGGACGCAAGGACTCGCTGCGCAACATCGAGGACACCGGCGCGTTCGTGGTCAATCTCGCTCCGGAGCCGCTGTTCGAGGAGATCAACGCCACGGCGACCGATTTCCCGCGCGGTATCAGCGAGTTCGACGCCGTCGGCATCGCCAGGGAGCCCAGTCTGCGGGTCGAGCCGCCCCGCGTGGCCGCGTCCCCGGTGGCGCTCGAGTGCCAGCTGCACAGCACGCTGCGGCTCGGTGACTCGACCGTTGTCTTCGGCCGGGTCGTGCACGTCGCCGTGAGTGAGGACGTCATGACCGACGGCCACCCCGAGGTGACGAAGCTGGCGCCGCTGTCCCGGCTCGGCAGGAACGAGTGGGGCACGATCGGCGGCATACGCGCGATCTCCCGCGTCCCGTACGAGCCCCGCTAACGGCCCCTGACCGCGCGCAGGACGACGAATTTGGGGTCGCCGGCGACGACGTCGCAGTTTCCGAACAGCCGCCGCAGCCGTACGTGGTAGCCCAGGTGGCGGTTGCCCACGACCCACAGCTCGCCGCCGGGCCGCAGCACGCGCCGGGCGTCGGTGAACATCCGGCGGGCGGTGGTGTCGGTCGTCGCCCGGTGCGAGTGGAAGGGCGGGTTGTTCAGCACGAGGTCCGCCGAGCCGTCGGCCAGCGCCGACAGGCCGTCGCCCACGACGAACTCGGCCTTTCCCGCAGGGACGTTGTCGCGGAACGTCGCCTCCGCGCTGGCGACCGCGGAGAAAGACTCGTCCGTGAACGTGACCCGCACCTCCGGGTCGGCGAGCGCCGCCGCCGTGCCGACCACACCGTTGCCGCAGCCCAGATCCACGACGTGCTCGGCGCCGCGCCCGGTCGGCAGGTGGCGCAGGAAGAATCGGGTGCCGATGTCCAGACGTTCGGCGCAGAAGATGCCCGCGTGGTTGGTCACGGTGCGGCCCGCGAGAGTGGCCCCCGTGTCGGGCGGCAGCTCGTAGCGCAGCGGCCACGGACTGGGCACGCGCGGCAGTCCCGCGTCGGGCGTGCAGAAGATCAGCCGGGCCTTCTTGGCCGCGAGGGAGGTCCGGGTCGGCCCGAGGATGCGCTCGAACAGCTTCAGCGTCGAGGTGTGGATCTCGCTGACCATGCCGGTGCCGACGACGACGGTGTCCGCGTGTACGGCGGGCGCCAGCCGGTGCAGCTGGTCCTCCAGGAGCGCGAGGCTCTTGGGCACGCGTACCAGAAGGACGTCGACCCTCTCCGGCGGGGTGTCCCTCACCGACAGCAGCCGTACGGCCCCTGCATCGATGCCGCTCCGCATGAGGTTGGCCCGGGTCGCCTGCTGTCCGAGATACGAGTCGGTGATCTGCACGACGGGGTGGTGCCCCGCGAGCGAGGTGACCAGGGCGCCCCAGCGGTCGCCGACGACGGCCACGGAGCCGGTCAGCGCTACGGGGGCGGCGCCGTCGATACCGTGCAGATGCCGCAGCAGGTACTCGTCGGCGGCATCCCAGGCGCGGAGCGTGTCGCGCGGGTCCTCGGGGAAGCGGGCGAGCTCGAACGCGCCCCATGACGTGGTCAAACGGTTCATCGTGCCCTCAGGCTAGCCGAGCGGGCGGTCCCGCCCGGTCACAGCGGCGGACGCCCGGGCTCAGGCCGCGTAGCCCTGGTGGGCGGCGCCTCCGCGCCACTCCACCAGATGCGGGTCGTCGAGGATCATGTCCGCGTCCTCGAGTCCCGCCCGCCGCAGGAACTCCACGAGATCCTTGTCACTGCGCGCGAGCCCCACGATCTCGCCGCGCACGGTGACCCGCCGCCCGCCGCCGGGCGACGGCGGGTGCACGACGATGGGTGCCTGCCAGGCCATGACTCCAGGGTGCCGCGCGCGGGCCGCCTGTGCAGCCCGGAAAGCGCGAGGCCCCCGGAAGCGAGCCCCGACGGCGGCCGGGCGGTACCCGCGTCTCGGCGTCAGGCCGCCGGGCGAACGTCCTCGCGCGCAGCAGCCGCCCATTCCACGACGAGCGCCTCGTACTCCGGCCGCCGGTCGTCGGGGAGCTCCCCGTCGGCCCACAGTTCACGGATCCGGGCGTTCAGTTCAGTGGCGGACATGGCGGTTTCACACTCGCTGCGAATGGGGGACATGGCATCAGATTACGGCCTAGCAACGGTGACTGTCCCGCACCGCACAGTGACCGTCAGCCTGCCGACTCACCCGCCTGCGGGCTCAGCACATCCGTGCCGACCAGGATGAACAGCAGGATTCCGAGCAGGATCCGGTAGATCACGAACGGCATGAAGCTCTTCGTAGTGATGAATTTCATGAACCAGGCGATCACCGCGTACCCCACGCCGAACGCGATGACCGTCGCCAGGATCGTCGGCCCCCAGGAGACATGTCCCTCACCGGCCTCCTTCAGCTCGAACAGGCCGGACGCCAGCACCGCGGGGATCGCCAGCAGGAACGAGTACCGGGCGGCGGCCTCGCGGGTGTAGCCCATGAGCAGACCGCCGCTGATCGTCGCGCCGGAGCGCGAGACGCCCGGGATCAGCGCCATCGCCTGGCACACGCCGTAGATCAGACCGTCCCGGACGCTCAGGTCCTGCAGCGACTTGCGCTCCCTGATCGCCCGGTGGCGGCCGCCGATCTCGTCGCGGGCGGCCAGCCGGTCGGCGACACCGAGCACGATGCCCATGACGATCAGCGTCGTCGCGATCAGCCGCAGATCACGGAAGGGGCCCTCGATCTGGTCCTTGAGGGTCACGCCGAGCACGCCGATCGGGATCGAGCCGACGATGACGAGCCAGCCCATCTGCGCGTCGTGGTCGCGGCGCATCGTCTTGTCGGTGAGCGAACGGAACCAGGCCGAGACGATCCTCGCGATGTCCTTGCGGAAGTAGATCAGCACCGCCGTCTCCGTGCCGATCTGGGTGATCGCCGTGAACGCGGCACCCGGATCGTGCCAGCCCGCGAACGCGGCCGTGAGCCGCAGATGCGCACTGGAGGAGATCGGCAGGAACTCCGTCAGCCCCTGGACGAGTCCCAGGATGATTGATTCGAACCAAGACATTGAAAGCTACGCCACCCAAGAGATGATCACGGTCCGGCCGGCAAACGCACGGGCCGGCGCTGAGGTATCGGTTGCCGGTCGACACACCGGCCGGCTCATGGGCAGGCGTGTTCCCTCGTCGTCATGCGGACCCTTTGCTGACTTGGCTGACGGTCTGTCAGGCACCCATGGGGCTGGCGGCCCTTCCGCACGCGGGTGCGCGTACGCCATCGGGCCGGCGCCGATCGTGAGGCAGAGTAGCGCCCCGAAATGACGGCACTTCGCCCAGGCCCCGCCCAGGCGGCCGAGGCAACGGTCACCGGGCCCGCAGCCGGTGCCGCTTGGTCCAGGCGACGCACCCCGCCGCCACCCCCGTCACCACGATGAACCCCATCGCGATCAGGAACGCGGGCGAGGTCGGTGAATCCGCCCGGCTGCCCGCCACCACGTACGCCGCGGTGTTGGGGATCGACCCCAGCCCCGTGGCCAGCAGGAACGGCAGATAGCCCATCCGCGAGATCGCGGCGCCGTAGTTGGCCGCGGCGAACGGGACGCCCGGGAACAGGCGGATCGCCAGCATCGAGCGGAAGCCGTGCCGGCTGAGCTGTCCGTCCGCCGCCTTCAGCCAGCGCCCCCGCACCAGCGGACGCAGCGCGTCCTGGCCCAGCAGCCGGCCGAGCGTGAACGCGATGCCCGCGCCCAGCACCGTGCCGCCGATCGCCGAGACGAGCCCCGCCTGCGAACCGAACAGAGCGCCCGCCGCCAGGTTGAGGACCGGTCGCGGCACGAACGCCGCCGTGCACACGCCGTATCCGATGCCGAACAGGACGACCGCCGCCGCCCCGCTCACGTGCGGTGGCCAGCCCGCGGAGAGCAGCCGCTGCGGTTCGTGGAGCACCACCGTCACCGCGGCCGATGCGAGCAGGGCCGCGAGCAGCGACAGCCGCGCCCAGGGCGAGAACAGGGCTCTGGTGAAGCGGACGGTGAGGCCGGATGCCGGCCTGGGGACGGGGTCGAGCATCCGGGGAGACTAACCGACGAAAGTGGCCGAACGCCGTGCCGCTGCCCACATCCCCCCGGGTCCGCCCGGCAGGGTGGTGTGTTCCCACGCCCGTGACCTGCCGAACCGCCGTCCCCGGAAAACCGGTCGACGCCGCAGATGCCGTGCACGATCATGGACGGCATGTTCCGGTACGCCTTCCCCACAGCGCCGTCCGCAGTCGCGGACGCGCCGAAGGCTGCCGCACTCGCTGCTGTCGCAGTCGCCCCGGCTCCCGGCGGCGCCCGAAGCTGACCCTTCCCGGATCGTCCGGCGGACCCCGCAGGGGGAGGGTCGGCGAGGCCCAGGGGTCCTGATCAGTTTCGAGTTCCGGGAAGGAACGAACCCAGTCATGCCCAAGACGGCATACGTGCGCACCAAGCCGCACCTCAACATCGGGACCATGGGCCACGTCGACCACGGCAAGACGACGCTGACCGCCGCGATCACCAAGGTGCTCAGCGAGCGCTCCGGCAGCGGCACCTCCTACGTCTCCTTCGACCGGATCGACCGGGCGCCGGAGGAGGCCGAGCGCGGCATCACGATCAACATCGCGCACGTCGAGTACGAGACGGACACCCGGCACTACGCCCACGTCGACATGCCCGGCCACGCCGACTACATCAAGAACATGGTCACCGGGGCGGCCCAGCTCGACGGCGCGATCCTCGTCGTCTCGGCCCTGGACGGCGTCATGCCGCAGACCGCCGAGCACGTCCTGCTCGCCCGCCAGGTGGGCGTGGACCACATCGTCGTCGCTCTCAACAAGGCGGACGCGGGCGACGAGGAGCTCACCGACCTCGTGGAGCTGGAGGTCCGCGACCTGCTCACCGCGCACGGCTACGGCGGCGACGCGGCGCCCGTCGTCCGGGTGTCGGGGCTGCGGGCGCTGGCGGGCGACGCGCGGTGGACGGCCGCCGTCGAGGCGCTCCTCGATGCGGTGGACACCTATGTGCCGATGCCGGTGAGGTACACGGACGCGCCGTTCCTGATGCCGGTGGAGAACGTCCTCACCATCACCGGACGCGGCACGGTCGTCACGGGAGCTGTCGAGCGCGGCACCGTGCGGGTCGGGGACCGGGTGCATGTCCTCGGCGCGACCGCGTCATGGAAGGAGGGCAACACGGTCGTCACGGGCCTGGAGACCTTCGGCAGGCCGATGGAGTCCGCCGAGGCCGGCGACAACGTCGCGATGCTGCTGCGCGGAGTGCCGCGCGACGCGGTCCGCCGCGGGCATGTGGTCGCGGCGCCGGGCAGTGTCGCGCCGAGCCGCCGCTTCACCGCGCGGGTCCACGTCCTGTCGGCACGCGAGGGCGGCCGGAGCACGCCGGTGACCACGGGCTACCGCCCGCAGTTCCACATCCGCACGGCGGACGTCGTCGGCAGCGTCGACCTCGGGGAGAGCGGCGTCGCCCGCCCCGGCGACACGGTCACCATGACCGTCGAACTGGGGCGGGACGTGCCGCTGGAGCCGGGCCTCGGCTTCGCGGTCCGCGAGGGCGGCCGCACGGTCGGCGCCGGGACGGTGAGCACGGTCCTGTGACCGCCGCCGGGGCGGCCCTCCAGGTGAGGGCCGCCCCCGCGGCGCCCGGCACAATGGAGTGGTGAACGATCAGCTCCCCGTCCTGCGCGACGTCGACGGCGGCACCGCCAAGCTCATGCCCGACGTCGACCGGGACCGGGCC
This sequence comes from Streptomyces sp. ISL-10, assembly GCF_018614575.1. Taxonomy (GTDB): domain Bacteria; phylum Actinomycetota; class Actinomycetes; order Streptomycetales; family Streptomycetaceae; genus Streptomyces. The sequence continues at coordinate 62,629 of NZ_JAGGOJ010000043.1, read as the reverse complement.
TGGCTGCTGACCGTCGACGGCGCACCCCAGTCGTACGTCGACCTCGACGACCCGGCACATCTCGAATTCGAGTACGCCCGCAGGCTGGCGCATGTCATCGACCTCGCGGGCCGGCAGGACGCGCCGCTGGACGCGGTGCACCTCGGCGGCGGCGCGCTGACCCTGCCGCGCTATGTCGCAGCCACACGTCCCGGCTCCCGCCAGGACGTGGTCGAGGCGGACCGCGGCCTGCTGGCCCTCGTCGCCGAGTGGCTTCCGCTGCCTGGGGACGCGGACGTCACCGTCCATGCGGCGGACGCGCGTGCCTGGGTGGAGTCCGCGTCGGCGGACTCGGCGGACATCGTGATCGCGGATGTCTTCGGCGGCTCGCGCGTTCCCGCGCATCTCACGTCGGTGTCCTATGCGCGCGCCGCGGAACGCGTGCTGAGGCCGACCGGCATCTACGCGGCCAACCTGGCCGACGGCGCGCCGTTCACCTTCCTGCGCTCGCAACTCGCCAACTTCGCCGCGGTCTTCGGTGAACTGGCTCTGATCGCGGAGCCTTCGGTGCTGCGCGGGCGCCGCTTCGGCAACACGCTGCTGCTCGCCTCGCAGAGCCCGATCGACGTGGTGTCCCTGACCCGCCTCGTGGCGGCGGACGCCTTCCCGGCCCGCGTAACCGACGGCGCGGCGCTCACGCGCCTGATGGGCGATGCCGCGCCGGTCGAGGACAAGGACGCGGTGGCTTCTCCGGAGCCCCCGGCCGGAGCGTTCAGCGTGGGCTGAGGGAGCGCGAGGATCCGCCGCCCCGGCGGGGTTGCGGGCCCCGGGTCTTCTCCGTCGGCCCCGACGACCGCGGTCGCCGCGCCGGCCCCCGAGCGATGTGAGGCCGCAGTCCGCGGACCGCAGCCACACATGCTGCTCAGGATGCCGGGGCGTCGGCGAGACGTACCGTGCTGAGGATCTTCTGGATGGTCGCGTCGTCGACCTCGTCCGTGATCCCGGTGTTCGCGTAGAGCACCCAGCTCTTGAAGTCACCCGCGGGGTCCTTGAAGGAGAACGCGATCGACTTGCCGTCGGTCTCGCACTTGTTCTCCTTCTTCACGCCCTTGGCCGTGGCCGTGGAAACGCTGCCCTTCAGGCCCGACTTCGTCGTGTAGTCCCTGGCCTTGGTGATCTTGACCGTGCCTTCGGGCTCGGTCTGCGCGTAGCCCGCCCACACCCAGTTGCCGGCCTCGTTGTAGGCCGCCTCGGCGGTGCTCTTGGCACCCTTGCCGCCCTTGGTTCCGGCGCTGCTCAGGCCCCAGTCCTCCATGCGGCCGTCCTTGTCGATGTCAAGCTCGCACCACTTGCTCTTGAAGTGGGCCGGCGCGGACATCATGACGACGGCCGAGCCGTCGCCCTTCTTCTCGTCCTCGAAGCCGTGCCCCACGCCCGAACCCGCCACCTCCCAGTCGGCCGGGACGTCGAACATGGTGCCGTGCTTGGGGTTGGTGACGACCTTCCAGCCCGCGATGGTGGGCTTGACGTCGCTGCCGTCGCGCGGGTTGTCCACCGAGGGCGACGGCGCAGGATCCTTCGAGGTGTCGGTGCCGGGCTCCTGCGACGCCTTGGTGCCGGCGCCCTTGTCGGACGTGCCCTGGTCGTCGTCCTTGAGCACGATGAAGCCGGTGACCGCGGCGGCCACGACCACCGCGGTCGCCGCGACGATCGCGACGATCGTCGTCTTCTTCCTGTCGTCCTGCGGCGGCATGGGCGCGCCGGGCATCTGGCCGGGCACGGCGTACTGCGGCGCGGTCGGCTGCTGGTACGGGTTCGGCTGCTGGTACGGGTTCGGCTGCTGGTACCCCGGCTGCTGGTACGGGTTCTGGTCCTGCGGGTTCTGCTCGCCCCCGGGCGGCTGCTGTCCTGGCCACATGGCGAGTAACCATAGAGGTGCCCCGACGGCACTTCCACGCCCGCCCCCGCCCCGCCCCCTTCCGGGGGGATGGCCAAACGGTGCTACTCGTGGGTAACATCCGGCCATGAGCGCAGATCAGATGTCCATCGGCGAGATGCTCGCCGCCACCGTTCCCATGGTCCGGACACTCAACCTCGAGTTCGTCGAGACCACCGCGGAGCGGGCGGTCCTCCGCATGCCGGACCAGGCCGACTTCCACAACCACGTCGGCGGCCCGCACGCCGGTGCCATGTTCACGCTCGCCGAGTCCGCGAGCGGTGCGATCGTCATCGCCGCGTTCGGGAACCAGCTCGGCCGCGCCGTGCCCCTCGCGGTCAAGGCGGAGATCGGGTACAAGAAGCTCGCCATGGGCGCCGTCACGGCCACCGCCACGCTCGCCCGCCCGGTCGCGGACGTCGTCAAGGAGCTCGACGCCGGGCAGCGCCCCGAATTCCCCGTGGACATCAGCATCCAGCGCGAGGACGGCTCCGTCACCGGCGAGATGACCATCGTGTGGACCCTGCGTCCCAACAGCTGACGCCGGCCGCACCGGGTAGGCTGCCCGGCGTGCGCCGACGGGGGTGCACGCCGGGCAGGGGCCCGGTGCGTACGGAAGGAACCGGCGTTGCACGTCCAGGAGTGGCTCGAGACCATCCCCCCGGTCAGCATCTACCTCCTGGTGGGTGTCGTCATCGGCCTCGAAAGCCTCGGCATTCCGCTGCCGGGTGAGATCGTCCTCGTCAGCTCGGCGCTGCTCGCCTCCCAGCACGGCGAGATCGACCCGTACGTGCTCGGCGCCTGCGCGACCGCCGGCGCGATCATCGGGGACTCCATCGGATACGCGATCGGACGCAAGGGCGGCCGTCCGCTGCTGGCCTGGCTCGGCGGCAGATTCCCCAAGCATTTCGGCGACGCGCAGATCGCCATGGCGGAGCGTTCGTTCGAGAAGTGGGGCATGTGGGCCGTCTTCTTCGGCCGCTTCGTCGCCCTGCTGCGGATCTTCGCCGGCCCGCTGGCCGGTGTGCTGCACATGCCGTACTGGAAGTTCCTGACCGCCAACGTCTTCGGCGGGATCCTCTGGGCAGGCGGCACCACGGCCGTCATCTACTCGGTCGGTGTCGTGGCCGAGGCGTGGCTCAAGCGGTTCTCCTGGCTGGGGCTGGTCCTCGCCGTGCTGATCGGCATCACTTCCCTGCTCGTCCTGAAGAACCGCGCCAAGAAGGCGGCGGCCGAGGCCCCTGCGGCCCGCGAGCCGGAGCCCGTGGGTGTGACCGCCGGCGACTGACGACGACGCGCTGCCCTGGGCCGCGGGCCCCGAGCCGCCGGGTCCGGCGGACGGCGGACCGCGGCCGGGGGCGTCACCCCTCCTCGTGCGCCGTGCGGTGCTCCTTCGCCAGGTCCGTGTACACCGCCGCGTTCAGCTTGATCCCCTCGCGCTCCTCGTCCGTCAGTTCCCGGCGTACCTTCGCCGGGACGCCCGCGACCAGGGAACCCGGCGGCACCTGCATGCCCTGCGGGACCAGCGCCTGAGCGGCGATCAGGGAGCCCGCCCCGATGTGCGCGCCGTTCAGAACGGTCGCGCCCATGCCGACCAGGACGTCGTCCTCCACCGTGCAGCCGTGCAGCACCGCGTTGTGGCCGACCGAGACCCGCTCGCCCACGGTCACCGGGAATCCGGGGTCGACGTGGACGGTGCAGTTGTCCTGAATGTTGCTGTCGGCGCCGATCACGATCGGCCCGCCGTCCGCGCGCAGCACGCTCTGGTACCAGACGCTCGCACCGGCGGCCAGCGTCACGTCTCCCATCACGACCGAGGTGGGCGCGGTGAACGCGTCCGGGTCGACCTTCGGTTTCTTGCCGCCCACACCCGCGACCAGTGCCCGCTCCGCCATGCCGTCTCTCCTCGGTGCTCGTTCCCACGCCTGCTGCCGCGCCTGCCTGCACCGTAGGCGACCCGCCGCCGGGCCTGACGCCCAGGGGCGCACCGACGTGGCCGGTCGCCGCCCGACTCCGGCGGTCGCGGCGCTCCTCCTGGCTACCGCACGACGGGCGTGAACCGCACCGGCAGCGAGGTGAGCCCGCGCCTCCACACCGACGGCCGCCACGTCAGCTCCTCCGGCTCGACGGCGAGCACCACATCCGGCAGCCGCTCCAGGAGTGTCTCGACCGCAGTACGGGCGATCACATCGGCGAGGAGCGGCGCCGGGTACGGACAGCGGTGTTCGCCGTTGCCGAACGACAGATGTGCGGCGTTCTCCGCCCGGACATGGCCGTCACGGCCGTCATGGCCCTCCGGCCAGATCCGCGGATCCGTGTTGGCCGCCGCCAGGCCCAGCACCACACAGTCGCCCGCCCGGATGCTCCGGCCGCCGAGGGTGGTGTCGCGCAGGGCCCAGCGGCCGGTGACGGTCTGTATCGGCGTGTCCAGCCACAGCACTTCGTTGAGGGCCTGACCGACGCTGAGCCGCCCGCCGGAGACGTTCAGCGCGAACCGGTCGTCGGTCAGCAGCAGACGCAGCGTGTTGCCGATCCAGTCCGCGGTGAGCTGCTGGGCCGAGGTGAGGACGGTGATCAGATCCTGGACGGCCTGTTCGTCGGTGAGCCCGGCCGGATGGGTCAGCATCCGCGAGGTGACGTCGGGTCCGGGCAGCCTGCGCTTGTCCTCGACCAGCCGCTGGATCCGCTCCTGGACCCGTGCGTACGCGGCCGGTGGATCGTCGTCCCCGGCCCCGTCCAGCGAGTTCCGCAGGTCCCGCACCAGTTCCTCGGTCGCCACACCGCCGGCGGTCATACCGCACAGCTGCACCGCGGCGCGCATCGGCAGCGCATGCGCGTACACCGCCATCAGCTCCGCCTGCCCGCTGCCCGCAAAGGAGTTGATCAGCCCATCGGCGATACGGCGGCACCAGTGGGCGAGTTCGAACTGGTCCACGGCCTCCAGCGCCACGGTGACAACCGCCCCGCGCACCTGGTGCTCTGTTTCCTCGGTGAACCCCGCCGAGGGCTGATGGCCGACGAAGGGCAGCAGCGGCCAGTTGGCGGGGACGGCCGACCACTGGTTCCAGCGCCGGGAGTCGCGGCCGAACAGCTCGCGGTGCGCGGCGACATGGGCCACCTCGGCGTATCCGAGGACAAGCCAGGCCGGCACGGCCCCGTCCAGCACGACAGGCGCAACGGGACCGTGGCGGTGGCGCAGGGAGCGGTACAGCTCCGCCGGCGCCCGCCGGAACTCCGGCCCGCCGAGGCGGACCGCCCCCTCGTGGACCGGGCATGCGGCGGTGGGCGGCGGGTACGGTGCGGTTCCCGTGGGATCGTTCATGGCGTCGTCTCCCGGTCCCTGGCCGGTTCATTCAGGCGCGTACGGGCGGGCAGTTCAGAGGTTGCGGAGTCCATGGAGCACCTCTTTCAAGAGCTCGGAGCCGGGCGCGGGGCAGTCCGCACGGGCCACCTCCGGGTGTGGACGGCGCGCGGTGACGCGGCCGGTGGCGAGCAGGTCCCCGAGCAGGATGCGCACGACCGTCACTGGCAGCCCCATGTCCGCGGAGATCTCGGCAGGGGCCATCGGGCTCCGGCACAGAGTGAGGATCCGGATGTGCTCCTTCTGCATACCGGGCGACGGCTCGCACGCGCTGACGACCTGCGTGACGAGGTCGAACCCCTCGTCCACGGCGCGGCTGCGGCCGCCGGTGACGGTGTAGAGCCGCTCGGGGGCACCCAGGTCGACGGGGCGGCGGGTCATGAGAGGGAGCTCCCGGGGGCGGGCAACCGGGGCTCGGCCGGCTCGCCGTTGCCGCCGGACCCGGCCGTGGGAGCGTGGAGGCCGCGGTGTCCCACCGCGGCCTCGGCGGCGGGTGTGTCGGGGCATCCGGTGGGGCCGGGCTGTGCGCTGTTGGGCGCGTCGGGCCCTCTGGTGGTGCCGGGTTGTGCGGGGTCGTCGGGGGCGTCGGGCCGGCCGGTGGTGCCGGGTTCCGGGTCGGCGGCGGGCGTGTCCGACATCTCCCGCGTGGGCCTGCCGGTGCGGTGGAAGGCGTCGAAGCGGGCAACCGCCTCCTCTCCGGGGCGCAGATCCGCGGCGCCCCGGTTCGCCGCCATGGTGCGCCCCGGCGGGCGTACGGGGAGGCCGCCCGCGGTCGCCGTCCGGCGGCTGTCCTGCGCGGGCACGAAGCCCCTGTCCTGCGGCGCTCCCGACACCGTCCCGCACGCCGACGAGGTCGGCTCCTGCGGGGCCGCAGCCGGGTGTCCCGCCTCCTCCGTGTCGCTGTCGGCCGGCCGCGCCAAGAGGTGGGGCGGGACCAGCACGACCACCCCCGTACCGCCCAGGGAGGACGGCCGGAAGCTCACGTTCATCCCGTAGGTGACCGCCAGTCGCCCGACCACGGCCAGCCCCAGGCGGGTGCCCTGCAATGCGGCGAGGTCGGTGACATGGCCGGACGCAGCCTCCTCCGCGCGCCGCATCGCCGCGGGGCCCATCTTCGGACCGCTGTCCTCGATGGTGACCACGAGCCCCGCCGTGCGCTCCTCGACATAGACGTGGACCTCGTCGACGGGCGGCGAGAAGTTGGCCGCGTTGTCCATCAGTTCGGCCAGCAGATGCATCACGCCCTCCGCGGCGAAGCCCGCGATCGCCGCGGTGCCGGCGGGATGCATCCGCACCCGCCGATAGGCGGCGATCCGGCCGACCGCGCCGCGCAGAATGCTTTCGACAGGGATCGGCCTGTTCCACGACCGGCTTGCCCGGCCGCCCGTCAACAGGGTGAGCCGGTCCGTCATGAAGCCCAGTCGCGACGTCTTGTGGTCGAGCCCGAGCAGATCGCCGAGGACCTCCTCGCCATGCCGTTCCTGCATCTCGCGCAGGTCGGCGAGGATCGACACGGTCTGCGCCTGGACGCGGCTGAGCGCCTCGGCGCCGGCAGCCTGCGCGGCGGCCGCGCGGCGTTCGCTCGTCGCGAGCTCCCGCACCGCCGTGTCGGTGAGTGCCCGCAGCCGGGCGTCGGCGGGCAGTTCGAGCTCGCCGAGCACCGTCTCGGCCGAGGCGCCGCCGCGCAGCCGGGCGACCGCGGTCGGCAGCGTCACGGTCGTGAGCCTGTCGATGGCGTCGGCTGCCAGCGTCAACTGCCGGACCGCGCGGGCAGCGTTGGCGGCGGCGGACCGCACACGGTGCTCGGCGCCACAGATTTCCGTGACGAAGATCTTCAGGACGCGCCGCAGTCGGGGGTCGTCCGGCCGCGGAGTGCTCGTGAGTGCGTCGTCGGTGCTCGCGCCGTCGCGCAGCCGCCTGACGACCGAGGGCATGGTGACATCGACCAGGTGGGCCGACTCGGCGGCGCTCTGGGCGAATCGGTTCTGCAGAATGCGCAGTTCGCGCCGGGCCGATGCGGTCGCGTCCTGCTGCCGGTGCAGGGCGACCGTCGCGCCGACGACGGCGATCGCGAGGCACACCCAGGCGACGGCGACGGTGGTCACGACGTAGGGCCCGGCCGCCTCCGGCGCCGCGGCGCCCACCGCGCCGCCTACTGCGGCGGCTGCCACGAGCGAGGACATGGGCACGGCGACAGGCATCGGCCGTGACGTACGGGTCCTGTGAGGTTTGGGAGCGACTGGCACTGACATTCCGCGATCCCTCGTTGTTCGACTGCGGGAGGTACAGGAGAACGGGGCCGGCCGTTCGGCGTACGTGCGGCGGCCGCCCGCATGTCGGTCACCAGGCCGGGTCGCCGATCACTCGGAGTGATACTTCGTGTGCATGCGGTGCTCATGCTAGTCACGGGGCGCGAGATGCGGTCCGAAGCGCGCGCACTGTCCATAGATCGGTGGAGTTGTGCCGGAAGTCCCGTGCGTCGGCGGGCCGTCGTGGTACGAGTGGCGGCAAAGGCGCGCTCCCGCGGAGGCGCGCGGCTGCGGCCCCCGGCAGAGGCGCTTTGCTGAAGCGCCCAGTTGGGGTGAACGTCACAGCGTTGCCCGCGGATCGGGTGCCGAGCGGCCGACTACCGTGTGCGGGTGCCGAAGAACAGAAACACGTTCTCATCGCTGACCGCCTGGCGTCGGCGCGTTCTCGCGCGTGCCGTCCACCGCGGCTGGCGGTGGGTTCAGGAGGCCGGATCCGTCACCGCGCAGCACCCGGGCCGGCTGCGCTTCCGGCGGCTGGGCGTCGGCACCCGGCTGGCCTTCCCGCAGGGGACCGTCTTCGGTGAGCGCTGGATCGAACTCGGCGACCACTGCGTCATCGCCGAGCAGGTCACGCTCACCGCGGGCATGATGCCGGATCTGGACCTCGGGCCCGACCCGGTCCTGACCCTGGGCGACGGCGTGGTCCTGGGGCGCGGCAGCCATGTCATCGCCGATACACGCGTGACCATCGGCTCGGACACGTACTGCGGGCCGTACGTCTACATCACGTCGACCAATCACAGCTACGACGACCCCGGCCAGCCGGTCGGCAGGCAGTGGCCGCGTACGGAGCCCGTCGAGATAGGTCCGGGCTGCTGGCTCGGCACCGGGGCGGTGATCCTGCCCGGCGCCCGCCTCGGCCGCAACGTGGTGGTCGCGGCGGGTGCGGTCGTACGCGGAGAGGTGCCCGACCACGCCGTGGTGGCGGGGGCGCCCGCACGCGTCGTGCGCCGCTTCGATCCGGTGGACGGCTGGCAGCCGCCCCTGCGGACGCCCGCCCCTGTGCCGATCCCCGAAGGCGTCACCCCCGAGCAACTGCTCGCGCTTGCGGAGCTGGAGGACGACCTCGCGGACCTCGGGGACGGCTGATCGCCCCCCCCGAGCCCTGCTCGGCCTGTGGTTGGACCGGCAACGCCGCCGTCTCGGCCGCCTCGGCCTGTGGTCTGCTCGGCTCATGGCCAGAAGTGCCCGGTGCTCAGCCGGTGGCGAGAAGCACCGTGCCGACGAGCGCCAGCCCCGCGCCCGCGGCCTGCACCACACGCAGCCGTTCCTTCAGTACGGCGAGGGCGGCGAGCACGGTCACCACCGGATAGAGGTTCGCCAGGACGGCCGCGACGGTGACCGGCCCCGTCTGCGCCGCGATCGAGTACGTGCCGTTGGCCGCCACATCGGCCAGCCCCACGAACGCGAGCGCCGGCAGCGACGCCCAGATGACGCGCATGCCGCCGTCCTCCGGCAGGGCCCGGCCGCCGCGACTGACCGAGACGAGGAGTGCGGCCCCGCCCACCGCCACATTGGTGACCCGCTGCACGAACAGGGCGAGGAAGAGCCCGGTGATCGTGGTGGACGCCTCGGCGATCAGCGCCATCACGGCGCCGAAGCCGAACGCCGCCGTCAGCGTCAGCAGGATCGCCTGCCGCCGCACAGGTGCACCGCGCAGCTCCGGACCGCCCGCGAGGACGATGCCGGCGACGGCCACGCCGATGCCCGCGAACTGCAGCAGCCCGGGCCGCTCGCCCAGCACGAGCCCGACTCCGACGGGCACGGCCACGCCCAGCGAGCCCAGGGGCGAGACCACGCCCATCGGCCCGAGGGCCAGGGCCTTGTAGAACGAGAGCATCGCGACCGGCCCGACCACTCCGGCCGCCGCCGCGTACCACAACTTGGGCCCCGCCTCGGCGAATCCGCCGGTGGCGACCACGATCGCGCCGAGCACCACGACCGCGATCGACTGTGAGGCGACCACCACGGTGAGGGCGGGCGTACGTCGGGTCAGCAGTCCGCCGCCGAAGTCGGCCAGCCCCCACAAAAGGCTGGTGGCCAGGGCGAACAGTGCGGTCATGACGGCCTCGCAGTACAGTGTGGTGAACGAAGGGGTACATCACACGGTAGTTCATTCTATTGAACTCTGCCATTGAATATATTGGACGGAACGTGTCGGATCTCGACCAGCTCACCCAGTCGCTCGCCCGCAACCTCAAGCACTGGCGGGGAGAGCGAGGATTCACGCTGGACGCGCTCGCCGCCCGCTCCGGTGTGAGCCGGGGAATGATCATCCAGATCGAGCAGGCGCGCACCAACCCGAGCATCGGCACCACGGTGAAACTCGCCGACGCTCTCGGGGTCAGCATCACCACGCTCCTCGACTACGGGCAGGGCCCGCAGGTGCGGCTCGTCCCGCCGGAGCAGGCCGTGCGCATGTGGTCCACCCCCGCGGGCAGTTCCACCACCCTCCTCGTCGGGAACGAGCGCGGCGGCCCGCTGGAGCTGTGGGCCTGGCGGCTGGTGCCGGGCGACGAGAGCGTCTCCGATCCGCACCCCGACGGGACGACCGAGCTCCTGCACGTCTCCGCCGGCGAACTCACCCTGGTCGTCGACGGAAAGCCCCACACGGTCCCCGCGGGCACCTCCGCCACCTTCGAGGCGAACGTTCCGCACGCCTACCGCAACGAAGGGGACGAGACCGTCGAACTGACCATGGCCGTCTCCGTGCCGCCCGTCCGCTGAGACGCCGCGTCCCCCGAGACATCGGGCGTTGAGACACCCGTCTCCCGAAACCCCGTCTCCCGAAACCCCCGTCTCCCAAAGACACCTGGACTCCGCCCCGTGCCGCGCTGTTAGCGTGCGCTGTATGCGTGCACCCATCGGAGACTTCGACGACGCCAGGCCCGCCCCCGACTGCCTCGACCAGCTCATCGCACCGGTCGCCGAGGCCGTGCGCGCCTGGCACGGGGACGTTCCGGCCGAGCAGCTGATCTATGTCGACACCGACCCCGGTGTCGCCGACACCGCCGCGTTCGTCGAGCACTACGGCCGGCAACTGCTGGACGAGTCGGCGAACTGCGTCATCGTCGCCGGGAAGCGGTCGGGCGGGACGAGTCTCGCCGCATGCGTCGTCCTCTCCGGCAACCGCGTCGACGTGAACGGAGCCGTACGCAGACAACTCGGCGTACGCAAGGCCTCGTTCGCGTCCATGGACACGGCGACCGGCGAGAGCGGCATGGAGTACGGCGGTATCACCGCGATCGGGCTGCCCGCCGACTGGCCGCTGCTCGTGGACTCCCGTGTCGTCGACACCGAGTGGGTCCTCATCGGCAGCGGCCGCAGGCGCGGCAAGCTGATCGTGCCGGGCAAGGCGCTCGCCGGACTGCCGGGCGCGGTGGTCATCGAGGGACTCGCGGTCTAGGGCGGTTCTCCCGGCTCGGGCCGGCCGGCCCCGGCCGCATCGGTCCAGCAGCGGGAATCAGTCCAGCAGCGGGATCTCGATCGCCGGGCAGCGGTCCATCACCATGTCGAGACCGGCCTCGCGGGTGCGGGCGTACGCCTGCGTGTCGACCACGCCCAGCTGGAACCAGACCGCCTTCGCGCCGATCGCCACCGCCTCGTCGGCGACCTTGCCGGCGAGGCCGGAGTTCACGAACACGTCCACGACGTCGACGGGAAACGGGATCTCGGCCAGCGAGGCGTACCCCCGCTCCCCGTGAACCGTCTCCGCCTTCGGATGCACCGGCACGATGCGCTTGCCGAAGCGCTGCAGCACACGCGCCACCCCCCACGCCGCGCGCGACTGGTTGGTCGACAGACCCACCAGCGCCCAGGTGTCGCCCGTAGAGGTCAGGATTCTGCGGATCGTCTCAGCCGTTGCGTCCATGCCCGGGACAACGGGCGGAACAGTCCCGAGCATTCCCGGTGCCGGGGGAGCGGTCCCGGTCATTCCCCGGTGGAGCGGACGGGGCGGCCCCGGTCATTCCCGGTGTTCCCGGTGGAGCGGGCGCCGACGGGCGCCGCATAGGGTGGCTGGATGCAGGACCAGTACCGGACGGTCGCCCGCGAGGGCGTCCACGAGAGTGAGATCAACCGCTCCCGTTTCCTCTGCGCGCTCGCTCCCGCCGCGACCGAGGAGGAGGCGCAGGCGTTCATCGCGCGCATCCGCAAGGAGCATCCGACCGCCACCCACAACTGCTACGCCTACGTCATCGGCGCCGACGCCGCCGTGCAGAAGGCGAGCGACGACGGCGAGCCGGGCGGCACCGCGGGTCTGCCCATGCTCCAGATGCTGACGCGGCGCGACATGCGGTACGTCGTCGCGGTCGTCACCCGGTACTACGGCGGCGTCAAGCTCGGCGCCGGTGGTCTGATCAGGGCGTACGGGGGAGTGGTGGGCGAGGCTCTCGACGCGCTCGGCACCCTCACCAGGCAGCGCTTCCGGCTGGCCACCGTCACGGTCGACCACCAGCGCGCGGGCAAGCTCGAGAACGACCTGCGCGCCACCGGCCGCGCCGTGCGCGAGGTGACCTACGCGGACGCCGTCACGATCGGGATCGGCCTGCCGGACTCCGACGTCGACATCTTCCGGGCCTGGCTCGCCGACGCCACCGCGGGCACCGCGACCCTGGAACTGGGCGGGGAAGCGTACGGGGATGCCTGAACCCGCCCGTGATGTCCGACCCCGCCGATACGCTCACGGATCATGAGACTCCTCCATACGTCCGACTGGCACCTGGGCCGGTCGCTGCACCGGGTGAGCATGCTCGACGCCCAGGCCGCCTTCCTCGACCACCTTGTGGCGACGGTCCGCGAGCGCGGGGTCGACGCGGTGCTCGTCGCGGGGGACGTGTACGACCGGGCGGTGCCGCCGCTCGCGGCCGTGGAGCTCTTCGACGACGCGCTGCACCGGCTCGCGGCGGCCGGGGTGCCGACCGTGATGATCTCCGGCAACCACGACTCGGCCCGCCGGCTCGGCGTCGGCGCCGGGCTCATCGAGCGCGCCGGCGTGCACCTGCGCACCGACCCGGAGGGCTGCGGCACCCCCGTCCTGCTCGCCGACGCCCACGGGCCGGTGGCCTGCTACGGACTGCCCTATCTCGAACCGGCCCTGGTCAAGGACCGGTTCGGGGTCGCGAAATCCGGTCACGAGCCGGTCCTGGCCGCGGCCATGCAGCGGGTGCGCGACGATCTCGCCGCCCGGGAGCCCGGCACCCGCTCCGTCGTCCTCGCGCACGCCTTCGTCGCCGGGGGCGAGGAGAGCGACAGCGAGCGGGACATCACCGTCGGCGGCGTCGCGGCCGTGCCTTCGGCCGTCTTCCACGGCGTCGACTACGTCGCCCTCGGCCACCTGCACGGCTGCCAGACCATCACCGAGCGCGTGCGTTACTCCGGCTCCCCGCTGGCCTATTCGTTCTCCGAGGCCGCCCATCGCAAGACCATGTGGCTCATCGACCTCGACGCCCGGGGCGACGTGCGTGCCGAGCGTGTCGACTGCCCCGCGCCCCGGCCCCTCGCACGCCTGCGCGGCGCCCTCGACGAACTCCTCGGCGATCCCGCACTCACCCGCCACGAGGACTCCTTCGTCGAGGCGACGCTCACCGACGCGGTGCGGCCCGCCGATCCGATGGCCCGACTCACCGAACGCTTCCCGCACACCCTCAGCCTTGCCTTCGAGCCGGAGCGCGCCGAGGAGCACGGCACCACCTCCTACGCCCAGCGGCTCCGGGGCCGCACCGACCAGCAGATCGCGGAGGACTTCGTGGCCCATGTGCGCGGCGGCAGTGCCCCTGACGATGAGGAACGCGCCGTGCTCCACGGGGCGTTCGACGACGTCCGCGTGGACGCCGGTGTGCGCGAGGTGGCCGGGTGAGGCTGCACCGGTTGACCGTCACGGCCTTCGGACCGTTCGGCGCCACCCAGGAAGTCGACTTCGACACGCTCTCATCGGCGGGCCTGTTCCTGCTGCACGGCCCCACGGGCGCGGGCAAGACCTCTGTCCTCGACGCGGTCTGCTTCGCCCTCTACGGAGCAGTGCCCGGCGCACGCCAGAGCCCGGGTACCTCGCTGCGCAGCGACCACGCCGAGGTGCGCACTCCCACCGAGGTCTGCCTCGAACTCACCGTCGCCGGACGCAGGCTGGAGGTCACCCGCCGGCCCGCGCAACCCCGCCCGAAGGCGCGCGGCGCCGGCTTCGTCACCGAGCGGGCGCAGAGCCTGCTGCGCGAATACGACGCCGACACCCGGCAATGGCGCCCGCTCAGCAAATCGCACCAGGAGATCGGCGAGGAGATCACGCAGCTGCTCGGCATGAGCCGGGACCAGTTCTGCCAGGTCGTCCTGTTGCCGCAGGGTGACTTCGCCCGCTTCCTGCGCGCCGACGCCGAGGCGCGCGGCAAACTCCTCGGGCGCCTCTTCGACACCCGCCGCTTCGCCGCGGTGGAGGAGCGCCTCGCCGACCTGCGCCGCGCTGCCGAAGCCCGGGTGCGCGCCGGTGACGAGCGCCTGCTCGCCCTGGTCCACCGGATGGAACAGGCCGCGGGCGACGCGGCGGGCGACTGGCCGCCGCCGGACCAGCAGCCGGGCGATCCCGGTCTCGCCGCCGCCGTCCTGCAGTGGGCGGCCGTGGCCCGCTCCGGCGCGCGGGAACGGCTGGACATCGCCGCACAGGCCGCCGCCGCCGCGGAGAGCCGGCAGGCCGCGGCCCGGCACGCACTCGACGGCGAGAGGGATCTCGCCCGGCTCCAGCGGCGCCACGCCGACGCCCGGTGCCGGGCCGACGCCCTGGAGGCCGCGCGCCCCGGACACGAGGCGCTCGTCGCCGAGCTGGAGCGGGCCCGCAAAGCGGATCTGGTCGGGCCCGCACTGCGGCTGCGCGACGAGGCCGAGCACGAGCGAAGCGCCGCCGGCGTGGAACGGGAGCGGACACAGGCCGGCCTGCCCGCCGACCTGGCCGAGGCAGGCGCCGAACAGCTCCTGGGGCGCGAACGGACGCTCCGCCAGGAACTGGGCGGCCTGGAGTCGGCGCGCCGGGCGGAGCAGCGCAGCACGGACATCGCCCGCGAGCGCGCCGACCTGGACCGGCAGGCCCGCGCGGACGACGACGTGCTCCAGGAGGCGACCGCGTGGCTGGCCGAATGGGAGGGCCTGCGCCGCTCCCACCAGGACCGGATCGCGGCCGCACAGGAGGCGGCGACCCGTGCCGAACAGCTGGCGGGCCGTCTTGAACCAGCCCGCGAGCGGCTGAGCGCGGCACGTGAGCGCGACGAGCTGACCGCCCGCGCCGGACGCGCCGAGGCTCGCCTGCGCACCCTGCACGACGGCGCCAACCGTGCGAAGGCGGCCTGGCTGGACCTCAAGGAGCGCCGATTGCGCGGCATCGCCGCGGAGCTGGCGTCCCAGCTGACGCCCGGACAGCCGTGCGCCGTCTGCGGCTCGGCGGCCCATCCGGCACCGGCCCGCGTGGCCGCCGACCATGTGGACCGCGCCGCGGAGGAGGAGGCGTACGCGGCGAGCACGCGGGCCGAGGCGGCGAAGACCGAGGCCGAACGCGACCTGGCGGTCCTTCACGAGGCCCGCGCCAGCGCGGCCTCCCGCGCACGGACGGGCGGTACGGCGACGGCTGGGGGGAGTGGCGCGTCCGGTGATCCGGAGGCGGTCGTATCGACGGCCGGCGTCCGCGTGATCCCCTCGGGTGCCCGCGGCGCGACCGTTGCGGGCGATACGGCCACAGGAGCCGAGAGCGGGCTGCCGGGCGACGGTCCGGCCGGCGCCCCGTCCTGGCGTGCGGGTCCGGCCCCGCAGCCCGGTGACGGCGCTGAACCGGACGTCCCGGCGGCGGGCCCCGCCGGACACGGGACCCTGCCCGGCAGCCGCGCGCACAGCGTCGACGGCATGCTCGGGGGCGCCGCCCCCCGCAGCGGCGCTCACGGTGTTCCCGCGCCCCGGGAGGCGCAGGACGCCCCGTCCGTCGACGATCTGCGCGTCGCCGTCCAGGAGTTGGAGCGCGAGCACGCCGAGGCGCGTCGCACCGCCTCCGGCCTGCACGCCGCCAGGGAAGCGCTCGAACGGGCCGAGCGCGAGCACCGTGAGCGTGTCGACGCACGGCAGCAGGCGGAGCGCCGTGTCTCCGCCCGGATGTCGCGGCGTGAGGCGCTTGACGGAGAACAGGCCGGCCTGGACGACGAGTTGGCACGAGCACGCGGCGACGCCGCGAGCGTGGCCGAACGTGCCGAGCTCCTTGAGCGCCGTGCCGGACTGCTGGCGGCCGCCGCCGAAGCGGTACGGGCACTCGACGCCGCCGAGCAGCGGTTGAAGGAGGCCGACGACCGGCTGGCCGATGCCGCGTTCCAGGCCGGGTTCGACACGCCGGCCGACGCGGCGGCGGCCGTCGTCGCCGACGCCGCGCAGCGCGACATGCAGCGGCGGATCGACGCCTGGCGCACCGAGGAGGCAGCGGTCGCCGAACGGCTCGCCGAGGAGGACGCGAGGAGCGCGGCCGCGCGGTCCGCCGCCGACGCCGAGGGAGCCGAGGCCGACGCCCTGGCGGCCGACCGGGCCCTGCGTGACGCCGCGTCCCGGCTCGCCGCCGCCCGGCAGTGCTGTGCCGAGCTGGACCGGCTTTCCCGCCAGTCCGAGCAGGAGGTCCTGCGGCTCGGCCCGCTGCGCGAGCGGTACGACCGCGTGGCCCGCCTCGCCGGGCTGACCGCGGGCACGTCCGCCGACAACGAGCGCAAGATGCGCCTGGAGTCGTACGTCCTCGCGGCACGGCTGGAGCAGGTGGCGGCGGCAGCGACCGTACGGTTGCAGCGCATGTCGTCGGAGCGGTACACGCTCGTCCACTCCGACGCCCGCACGGGCGGGAAGCGGGCCGGGCTGGGGCTGCATGTGGTCGACGCATGGACCGGCAGGGAACGGGACACGGCGACGCTCTCGGGCGGCGAGACGTTCTTCGCCTCGCTCGCCCTCGCACTCGGTCTCGCCGATGTCGTCACCGACGAGGCCGGCGGCATGCGGCTCGACACGCTCTTCATCGACGAGGGCTTCGGCAGTCTCGACGACCAGACCCTCGACGAGGTGCTCGACGTCCTGGACTCACTGCGCGAGCGGGACCGCAGCGTCGGCATCGTCAGCCATGTCGGCGATCTGCGGCGGCGCATCCCGGCTCAGCTGGAGGTCGTCAAGGAGCGCCACGGCTCGGCGGTGAGACTGCGGACCGGCGGGTCCGGCGACTGAGCGGGGCGCCGGCCGGCCGCTCAGCGGCTGATCGGCCGGCTCGGCAGGGGCGACGAGTACACGATGCTCGTCGTCACCGACCCCAGCGCGCCGACCTTCCCGGAGACCTCTTCGAGGTGGCGCATCGAACGGGCCGCGACCTTCAGCACGAAGCAGTCGTCGCCCGTGACATGGTGCGCCTCGAGGATCTCGGGGGTGGTGTCCAGCAGGTCGTGGAACGGCTTGTAGTTCCCGTTCGGGTACCGCAGGCGTACGAACGCGAGGATCGGCAGCCCCAGCCGGTCCTGGTCGACCACCGCTGCGTACCCCTTGATGACGCCGGCCTCCTCCAGCCTGCGCACGCGCTCGGTGACGGCACTCGCCGACATGGACACGGACCTGGCCAGCTCGGCGAAGCTGGCCCGTCCCTGGGTCTGGAGGGCCTGCAAGATGCGCCAGTCGGTGGCGTCCGGTGAATATCCCGTCATCCTCGAGAGCTAACAGGGGAATCCCCCGCAGATCAAGAGATGTGCCGGGGATTTCTTCTTCAGGGAAGTGATCGGCGCCCCTAGATTCCTGGGCATGACAACGACGCAGACCCACGCTCCCGAGACGCCCGCCGCCAACCCCGTCCTGCGGGTGCCGCCCGCCGCACCGGCCGCCGCCGCGGCGTACTTCCGCGCGAGCCTCGCCTTCCACGCCGACGTCTCCGACGTGGCCACCGCGCTGGCCGCGGGCGGCGACCCGGGATTCGTGGTGCTCGACTGCCGTTCGACCGACTCCTGGGACCAGGGCCGCGTCCCCGGCGCGATCCACCTGCCGACCGCCCGGATCCCCGAGCAGGCCGGGACCCTGCTGGACACGTCCGTTCCCGTCGTCACCTACTGCTGGGGCCCCGGCTGCAACGGCGCCACCCGCGCCGCGCTGGCCCTCGCCGAACTCGGCTTCCCGGTCAAGGAGATGCTCGGTGGCTTCGAGTACTGGGCGAGGGAGGGCTTTGCGTACGAGACCCGGGAAGGCAGTACCACCCGCGACGCCGACCCGCTCACGGCCCCCGTCGGCACGGACGCCTGCGGCTGCTGACCAACGGCCCGGCCGCGCCGAAGAGGTCCATGCGGCCCAGGACCTCTCCCCGTCCCGAGGCGCCCGCACGGCTCGTGGCCACCCGCGGCCGAGGCCCTCGGCGGCCGGCTCGACGTCCTCGTCGCCAACCACGCGCTGAGCGGCCTCGTCGGCCGCTCGACGCCGGGATGCTCGGTGCCCATTGGGCCCGTCGACACGCGTTCGGTGATCCTGCTGATCCAGGCGTACGCGATGGCCGGCCGGAAGCCGCCGCGGGCGTGGTCGGGACCATGCCCCCCACGCCCGCGGCCCGCTCATCCCGTCACAGCTTGGACAGCTCCTCCACCAGGTCGTCCAGGCCCAGCGGTCCCTGGGACAGCGCCGCCATGTGCCACGCCTTGGCGTCGAACGCCTCGCCGTGCGCGCGGCGCGCGTTCTCACGGCCCACCAGCCAGGCCCGCTCGCCCAGCTTGTAGCCGATCGCCTGACCCGGCATGGACAGATAGCGGACCAGTTCGCTCGCCACGAACTCCGCCGGGCGGCCGCTGTGGGCGCCGAAGAACTCCTGTGCCAGATCCGGCGTCCACCGCTCTCCCGGGTGGAACGGCGAGTCCGCCGGGATCCGCAGTTCCAGGTGCATGCCGATGTCCACGACGACCCGGCACGCCCTCATCATCTGCGCATCCAGGTAGCCGAGCCTGCGCTCCGGGTCGGTCAGGAAGCCCAGTTCGTCCATCAGCCGCTCCGCGTACAGCGCCCAGCCCTCGGCATTGGCGCTGACCATGCCGATCGTCGCCTGGTAGCGGGAGAGGCGGTCGGCGACGTTCACCCACTGCGCGAGCTGGAGATGATGGCCCGGCACTCCCTCGTGGTACCACGTCGACACCAGGTCGTAGACGGCGAAGCGGGTCTCGCCCATCGTCGGCAGCCATGTCCGGCCCGGGCGGGAGAAGTCCTCCGACGGCACGGTGTAGTACGGTGCCGCAGCGCCGCCCGGCGGAGCGATGCGGGACTCCACCTTCCGTACCCGCTCGGCGAGTTCGAAGTGTGTGCCGTCCAGCGCCTCGATCGCCTCGTCCATCAGCTTCTGCAGCCAGACACGGACCTCCTCCACGCCCTCGATGTGCTCACCGTGCACATCGAGATGGGCAAGTGCCTCCCACGGACCCGCGCCGGGCAGGATCTTGTCCGCCTCCGTCTTCATCTCGCCCAGCAGACGGTGGTATTCGGACCAGCCGTAGGCGTACGCCTCGTCGAGGTCCAGGTCCGTCCCGTTGAAGTAGCGCGACCAGCGGGCGTAGCGCTCACGGCCGACGGTGTCCGGCGCTTCGGCGACAGCGGGGGCGTACACATCGCGCACCCAGTCACGCAGCGCCACCAGGGACTCGGTCGCGTTGCGGGCCGCCACCTCCAGTTCGACCCGCAGGGACGCGGGGCCGTCCGCGACGAAGTCCTCGAACCAGCCGCGTCCGCCGCCGATCCAATCCGTCATCTGTCCGATGAAGGTATGGGCGGCCCGTGGCCCGCCGAACAGTTTCCGGTCCAGTCCGAGCGCGAGCGAGGCGCGGTACCCCTCCAGCGCACGCGGCACCGCGCGCAGCCGTTCCGCGACCGCGGCCCAGTCCTCGTCGGTCTCCGTCGGCGTCACGGTGAACACCTCGCGCACCGCGTGCGCGGGTGAGCGCAGGTTGCTCACCGTCCGCAGGCCCTCGTCGGCCTCGTGGACGGCGAGCTCGGCGGTGAGCCGCTCGCGCAGCAGCCGGCCGCAGCGCCGCTCGGCGTCGCTGTCGGTGCCCGGCAGCTTCTCGGCGGCATCGAGCTCGGCGAGGGTCGCCCGGGCGAGGTCGGCGATCTCCTCCTGGCCGGCCGGTGAGAAGTCGGGCAGGAGCCCGTTGCCGTCCTTGACGCCCAGATACGTTCCGGCGATCGGGTCGAGCTCGACGAGGGCGTCGACGTAGGCGTCGGCGACCTGGCGGGGCAGCGCGCTGCTGGAAGTGGGTGACATGGGCCCATCCTCGTACGCGGGTGCACTCCGCGTCATCATCACCCGGCGTCGGACGCCTGACGTCCCGGCGCCGGCGGCAGCAGCGGTCCGCACTCCCACTGCTGGAATATCAACCTCGTCTCCACGCGGGCGACTTCGCGCTGCGAGGTGAATTCGTCCAGAACCAGCCGTTGCAGGTCGGCCATGTCCGTGACAGCCACATGCACCAGGTAGTCGTCCGGGCCGGTGAGATGGAACAGCGCGAGCGACTCGGGGAGCGCACGAATGCGCTCGACGAACGGCCCGATCAGTTCACGCCGATGCGGACGCACCTGGACCATGAGCAGGGCCTGCAGCCCGCGCCCGAGCCGGGCGGGGTCGAGGGCGAGACGGTGGCCGAGGATCACGCCGGACCGGCGCAGCCTGGTGACCCGGTCCAGGCAGGTCGAGGGTGCCACGCCGACCTCCGCCGCCAGCTCGCGATAGGTGCTCCGGGCGTCGTTCTGGAGCAGGCGCAGGATCTTCAGGTCCACCGGGTCCAGTGCGACAGATTCAGCCATTTGTCGAACGTAGCACGGAGAAGGATCGCTACTTCCCGGTAGGTGTTCACAGTGCCGCTCATGGAGAACGCAGCCGCGGCCGCGCCCGCACCCCGGGCCCTGGCCACCGAAGCCGTGCACGCCGGACGCGAGGACCTCGCGGAGCTGGGCGTGCACGCCCCGCCGCTCGATCTGTCCACCACTTATCCCTCGTACGACGCCGCTGCCGAGGCCGCCCGGATCGACGCGTTCGCCGAGACCGGCGCCCGCCTCGACGGCCCGCCTGTCTATGCGCGCCTGGACAACCCCACCACCGCGCGGTTCGAGACGGCCCTCGCCAAGCTGGAGGGCACCGAGGCAGCGGTCGCGTTCGCCAGCGGCATGGCGGCACTCACCGCCGTGCTGCTGGTCCGGGCGAGCATGGGCCTGCGGCACGTCGTCGCCGTCCGGCCGTTGTACGGCTGCAGCGACCATCTGCTGAACGCCGGACTGCTCGGCACCGAGGTCACCTGGACCGATCCGGCCGGCATCGCCGAGGCCCTGCGCCCCGACACCGGCCTCGTGATGGTGGAGACCCCCGCGAACCCGACGCTCGCCGAGGTCGACCTGCGTGCCGTACGGCATGCCTGCGGGTCGGTCCCGCTGCTCGTCGACAACACCTTCGCCACTCCCGTGCTCCAGCGGCCCGCCGAGGACGGCGCCCGACTGGTGCTGCACAGCGCGACGAAGTACCTGGGCGGTCACGGTGACGTCATGGGCGGCGTCGTGGCCTGCGACGAGGAGTTCGCGCGCAAGCTGCGGCAGGTGCGGTTCGCGACCGGTGGCGTACTGCACCCGCTGGCCGGCTATCTGCTGCTCCGCGGACTGTCCACTCTGCCGGTACGGGTCAGGGCCGCGTCCACCACGGCGGCGGACCTCGCGCGCAGGCTCGACGCCGATCCGCGGGTCGCGCGGGTGCACTACCCGAGCATCGGCGGCGCGATGGTCTCCTTCGAGGTGTACGGCGACCCGCACGGGGTGATCGCCGGTGTCCGGCTGATCACTCCCGCAGTGAGCCTCGGGAGCGTCGACACGTTGATTCAGCACCCGGCCTCCATCAGCCACCGGATCGTGGCCGAGGGCGACCGGCACGCGCACGGGGTCAGTGACCGGCTGCTGCGGCTGTCGGTGGGCCTGGAGGACGTCGAGGACCTGTGGCGTGACCTGACAGAGGCACTCAGCGCCCACCCGGCCGACGCCCTGGCAGCCCGCCGCCCGGAGCACCTGTCGTCCGCCCGCGTCTAGGCCGCGGCTCCCGGGACGTCGGCGCCGCCTGGGCGGGGCGCGGCGCCGACGTCCCGGGCAGGTCGTCGGGTCGTCAGCGCTCGGCCTGCTCGTAGCGGGCCGAGGGGCGTACCGGTGTCGCGTCCAGTCGTGCCGTGATGACCAGCGTCCCTTCCTCGATCTGGTAGTCCAGTGGCAGGCCGAGGCCCCGCATCGCCGCCACCATGGCGGTGTTCGACGCCTGGGTCACGGCGTAGACGCTGTCGCAGCCGGCCTCCACGGCCAGGGCCACCAGGCGGCTCAGCAGCTCCGAGCCGATGCCGCGGCGCTGCCACGCGTCCTCGACGAGCAGCGCCACCTCGGTCTCGTCTCCGTCCCACAGCAGGTGCCCCAGCGCGACCAGTCGGCCCGATGCCGTCTGCACGGCGAGCGTGCGGCCGAAGCGCGGGCTGAGCAGATGGTTGAGGTAGCGGTCGGCGTCGCCGACGGGGCCGTGGTACCGCAGGCTCAGCGTGCGGTCCGAGCAGCGCTCGTGCATGGCGAGCGCCGCTTCCACATCGCCCTGGTCCGCGCGGCGCACGGTGATCTCGTTCCCCTCGGGGAGGGTGAGGACGTCCTGGCTGCGCGGGATACGCGGCCCGAGACGGGCGTCGAGTTCGACGAGTGCGCGGGCGCGGGCGAACTCGGTGGGTGTGAAGGAGAGATAGGGCCGCTCGACGGTGATCGCGCCGCCGTTCGGGTCGCGCAGATGCATCACCGTCTCCTCCAGCACGCCTTCCACGGGCGGCATGTCACCGGTGGGCCGGCCGTTCAGCGACAGCGCGGGGCGCGACCGGATCGTGCAGCGTCCGAGCAACTGGCGCAGGGCGAGCGGCAGCTCCGCCGCGTCGAGTGCGGTGCGGGTGGCGAGGCCGAGCACGCGGGTCGGGGTGTCGACCAGATCGTGGGCGTCGGCGCGTTCGGTCCAGGTGCTCGTGCCGCCCGCTGCCGCGATCTCGTGGGTGAGCTGCTGGGCCTCCAGGCCGGCGGGCGCGCGCAGCAGGAACTCGTCCACCGTGCCGTCGCCCAGCGGGTGCGTCTGCAGGGTCAGGATGTCGACGTCGAGGTGTGCCAGGGCGCTGCAGAGCGCGGCCAGGCTGCCGGGCGCGTCCTTGACCGTCGTGCGCATCCGCCACAGCGCCGTCTCGCGCGGATCCGCGCCGGCCTCCTCGTCGGCCGGCGTTTCTGCCACGCTACGGGGCGCGGTCGTGGGAGGGGCATGACTGTGGCGCCGTGCCCACCACGTGTGGAACGCCGCCGTGGCGATCAGCGCGACGGCGGACGCCACGAGCATGAACGGGCCGTCGGGTCCGTGCCCGATCAGCTGAGCGATCGCGTCGGCGACGGCGACCGCCGTGAACAGGGCGGCCAGTTCGACAAGGTCCCGCCGCCAGTGGTGGGGACGGCGGGCACTCTTCGCAGAAGTCACATCTGTCATGGCATCACTGTGACCGAACGGTGTTGCGTGATCACGAACGCTGTGTGACTGATGGGTTAAGCGCTGATCTGGACTGTTATCGGCTGGTTTTGGCCGTTTCTGGCGTGGAGTGTTCGCTTCCCTGACGCAGCGCGGCCAGCAGCCGGGACGCCTGGACGGCCAGCTGCGACGAACCACGCCGTCCCGCCAGGTCCGTGAGTCCCTCAGCCCCCGCGAGCGCCAGTGCCGCTCCCGCACCGCAGCGCTCCACGCAGTCGGCGGCCACGCCCAGTATCTCGCCCAGGGCGCGCGGAGCGGGCGTGGTGGCCAGCAGAGCGGGCAACGCGGCCGCGAGCAGCGACCAGACCGTCCCGTACGCCCCGGTGGCAGCGGCCGTACGGGCCGAGTCCGCCAGCCGGTTGAGCTTGACGGTGCCGCGCCGGACCAGCGCCGCGATAGCCCTGCCGGCCGGCTCCGCGTCGAGCTGCCCCCGGGCGGCCAGCACCAGCAGCGCGTCCACCGCAGACAGCCGGTCCTCGCCGAACCGCGCGCCGAGCCCGGCCGCCAGCGCTCCGTGCAGATACGGGCCCGGGACGCCCTCCGCCTCGGCGAGCGCGGGCAGAGACCAGGCGTTGCCCCGCGCATCGTGCTCAGCCGCCGCCATCACACCGGGCAGCAGCCACATCGCCAGGGCCTCGCGGTCCTGGGGCAGCACCGCAGTCCAGTACCGATCACCGCCTTCCCAGTGGTAGCAGCCCCGAAGCGGCACCTCCTGGGGGTGGCCGAGCCACTGGAGCGGGCGGGGGAACTCCCACTGGAACGACGGCCCTTGTCGTGTCTCGGCGATACGCCGCCCCAGCCCCAGCCCCGGCCCCGCCGCGGAAGCCGCCCAGGATGCCGCCGGGGTTGCCGCCGCGCCGGCGCACGTCGCGTCGGCGCCGTCCGCACCAGCTGTGCGCAGCGCCGGGAGGACGCCCTCCGGCTCGCTCAGCCACGCTGCCAGCCGGTCGCCCTCGCGTGTGCCGAGCTCGGCCGCCGCCTTCGCCGCGGCCTCGTCCCCGCTCCGGCTCACGCGCAGCAGCGCCTGCGCGAAGTCCACCGCAGCGGGCGCCGCCCCCAGCCGCCCGTACTCCCGGAGCCGTTCCACCAGGACCCCCGCGTCCAGCGCCCCGGTGTGCCAGGTGGGTGTGGCCAGCAGGAACGGCAGCGGTCGCGTCAGCAGGAAGTAGCTGACCTCCCACAGCCGGGAACTGACGGTGTGGGCCAGCCCGGTGTGGGCGCAGAGCCCCGGCCGGACCGTGCGCGAACGGGCCCGGTCCAGCATCCCGGCCGAGAGGCGGCCCACCAGTGTCGCGGCCACCACCTCCAGCCCGTGCGTATGCTGCGAGAAGCGCTCGTCGGCCGTCCGGGGCGTCCAGTCGGACCACCACTGTCCCGCCGTCGCGGCCCGCAACGCCTCGGCCGGCGTGTCGCGTTCCCGATGGGCCACCCGGACCAGACCGTCCAGGACACGCTCGAACGCGACCACATCCTCCTCGCCGCGCACCAGCACGAGCAGTTGCTCGACCACCTCCGCAGCCGACTCGGGCGCCGCCTCCAGCCGCCGGGGCACCGGCACGGGTGGCAGGATCTCCTCGTACGCGGCTCCGCCTGCGCCGTCCGCGAGCACACCGAACACCGCTTCCGCCCGGGCCCGGTGCACCGGCCCGAGCAGTGCTGCCGAGGCGGCCAGCTCCTCCCGCAGCCCCGCATCCACCCGCGGGACGTACCGCGCCACGAGCTTCAGCGCACGGTCCTGGACACCGGTGTCCTCGTGCCCGAACGCCTCGGCGATCACGGGCAGCAGCTCCGGTGCCGCCGCCGGGTCCCGGCGCAGCTCCTTGCCCAGCAGCGACAACTGGGCGCGCACCAGCTTCTTCTCCGTACGGAACAGCACGCCCGCCGAGGCCTCGGCCAGCGCCCGCGTGGACAGCTCACCCCGCTCGGCCACACGCCCCAGCACCTCCTGGGCGTGCGCGGCCACGGTGGAGAGGCCGTCGGCGCTCATGCCGGCCCAGTCGGCGACATGGGCGCTCTCCTCGGCCGGAGTGAGGCCGAGCCCGCGCAGCACTTGCAGGACGGCGCGCATCTCGCCGGGACGTCCGCCGCGCAGCAGTCGCCGAACGCATCCCTCGACGAGCGCCGCCCGCTCCAGCACGCCTTCCGCTGCCAGCCGTGCCAGAGCGGAGGGCCAGTGCAGGGGATTGTCCGGGTCGTCGTACATCGTGAGGGCCGCCGGCAGCGGCGTCGCCTCGAACATGCGGGGCACGAGGACCCGTGTGTGCCGGTCCTCGCGCACGGCTTCGGGGCCGACCCTGGCCGGGGTGACCGTGAGGGCCCAGCCGTGGACGTACTCGTCGGTCGTGGGTGTCTCACAGCCTGACAACGCGACCAGCTCCTTGATGAGCGGAGCGTCCTCCTGGGCGGTGGAGGCCCGGGCGGCGAGCCGGTGGGCGACGTCCGCCAGCCAGGCCGGGTCCCGGTCCTTGAGGACACCGGCGATGACCCGGGGCGAAACGGCCGAGAAGCTGCGCAGGTCCCGGGCTCCGATCCAGGCCGCCGCCGCGGCGGCTCCGGAGAGGCAACCCGCTCCGGCGACCAGCAGCGCGTCCTGGACGGCACCGCGCTCGCGCCAGCGTCCCCAGTCCCAGCCGCGGACCTCGGCACGGATCTCCTTCAGCACGGGCAGCGCCGCCTTGCGCTCCTCGCCCGTCATCGTCGCGAGCAGTCCCGGCACATCGTGGGACCTGCCCTCGCCCACCGCCACCGCCAGGCCGGTCATCGGGCCCCTCCCGTCGTCGAAGAGGTCTCGCGCGCCGCGACCGTCGCGCCGCGCCGGGCCATCCGCACCGCCAGGGCGTGCTTGCACGGCCCGCGCCGGCCCTGGTGGCCGGTCCACCACCGGCAGGTGCAGCTCAGTGCCCCGCCCGACTCCCGCACCTGATAGCGCCGTTCACCCGAGAGCACGGTGGCAGGCTCACCGGACAGGTCGACCGCGCCTGCGGACACGAGCTCACGCGCACCGGTCAGCCGGGGATTGTGCCGCTCCGCGCGGTCGGCGTCGTACGGCAGCTCGCGGTGGAAGTACGCCGCGTCGGCGAGGTCATAGCCCACGCGGCCCGCCGTGCCGAGCCGGGTCAGCGCCGCGCGGACCCGCTCGGGCGTCAGGCCGCTCTGCTCGGCGAGATCCGCGGGGTCGATCCGCGGTTCCCATGCCAGCAGCACCGAGACGAGCTCAGCGTCCTGCGCGGCCTCACCGGCGGCCAGGGCCTCCAGCACCCCGCCCTCGCCGGAGAAGCCGCGCGAGGCGTCCGGGGACAGGGTGAGGGTCAGCCGCATACCGGGCAGCACGACTTCCCACGCGCTCGCCGTCGGCGGCCCGTCGCCCACGGGGCCGTACACCCGCAACGCCGCTGCCTGGCGCAGCACCCGCTGCAGTGCGGCGAGCCGCTCGGGACCCGGCAGGCACACCGCGCCCGGGCCCGGCCGGGTGGTGGGCCGCAGCGTCCGGCCGGCGGGCACCACCCACTGCGCGCCGCGCGCGGCGCTGCCCGAGCCACGCGGCAGCGACCGGAGGAAACGCACCGCCTCGGCCGCGGGCAGCTCGGCACGCAGGTCGAAGCCGACCGTCGCGACCTGGGCCTCGGCGAAGCCGCGCAGCCACCGGTCCGGCAGCGGCACCTTCTTCTCCACCAGCGCGCCCTCCACGGTGGTGACCGCCAACTCGTCCGGACCGACGCGCAAATGGAGCGGATCATCGCCGGTCAGGCGCGAAAGGGCCTCCCGCAGGGGGTGGTTGACGTCCACGTTCGTCGTGCCGTGGCCCGTGTCTGCGCCGTCCAGGCCCGCGGGCTCGGGGCCCCACGCCGCGCGCGGCCGGCCTGACAGCGCCAGGGCGGGCGCCGATCCCGCGGCAGGCAGGGCCAGGGCCGCCGATGCGGCGGCCGTGCCCCGCGGGACGGAACGCCGGGCGGGGGTGAATCTCCGTGGGGTCTGGGACATCGCTGCGCCTCCATACGGGGTCCGGACGGTGTGCCGCCATGCCTGACGCCCGGCCACGGCCGGGACGAGAACCCCAAGTGAACAGCGCGCTGCACGGTTGCGGCGGGCCCTCGCGGCCCGCGGCCGCCCATCGCGGGCGGGCCGGCGGGCACCCGAGGCGTCAGCGGCTGCCGTCCAGCAGCAGCCGGGCGACGAGCGCGGGGTCGTCGCTCATCGGCACATGGCCGCAGCCCGGCAGCCGTACGAGCCGAGCGCCGGGGACCACCTGCTTGGCCCGTACCCCCTGGCGGCGCAGCAGGAGCCGGTCCTTGGCGCCCCACCCGATGGTGACGGGAATCCCGCGGACGTCGTCGGTGAACAGCACCTCCCGGCCGGCCGCGAGGGTCCGGTGGAACCCGGCCGCCTCGCGCAGGGCGCACGTCTCGGCGACGGCGGCCTCGGGCGAACGGCGGGCGGGCCGGGCGTAGATGGTGCTCACGAGTGCCGCCCGGCCCACGACGGAGCGGGACAGCCGCTCGACCATCGGCGTGGGCATCGACCTGGCTCCCACCCGCATCGCCCGCAGCAGCCCGAAGGCGTAGACCCGCTCGCTCCGCGACCAGAAGCCGCCGGGGGACAGGGCCGTCACCGACCGGACGAGCTTGTCGCGGCCGAGCTCCAGGGCGAGCAGCCCGCCCAGCGAGTTGCCCGCGACATGGGGGCGCTCGATGCCGATCGCCGCGCAGAACGCGCTGAGCGCGGCGCAGACCGTACCGAGGCTGTACGGCACCCCGTCCGGCAGCGCGGGCGACGCGCCGAAACCGGGGAGGTCCACGGCGACGACGTCCCGTTCGGTGGCGAGGATGTCCATCACCGGCTCCCACGCCTGCCAGTGGTGGCCGATGCCGTGAAGCAGCAGCAGAGGCTCGCCGCTGCCCCTGCGTTCGTAGTGCACGGAGAGCGTGCGGCTGCCATCGGCGGTCTCGACGGCGAACGAGATCTCTGCGGCCATGTACGCCAGCTCCCTGGTGCCCGAAAGATGTAGACGACTTGTCAGTAACAATTACCGCCCGGTAGCCCGGAGTTCAAGGGCAGGGACGCGGGCGAGGCCGACTGTGACATGTGCCGGGAGGCGGCGAGGCCGGCTGGCACGCGCCGGGACGCGGGCGAGGTCCACTGTGGCACGCGCCGCACCGATATCTCCTGGACACCGTGGGCCCCGTCGGTTGGGATGGTGCCGTGGCAGCAGACACCGTGACCGACGTCTTCGAAGACCACCGGCCCGTCCTGACCGGCGTGGCCTACCGCATGCTCGGGCGCGTCGCCGATGCCGAGGACGTGGTGCAGGAGGCATGGTTGCGCTGGTCCGCCGACGCGCGCGACGACGTACGCGAGCCGCGAGCCTTCCTTGTCCGCATCACGACCCGGCTCGCCATCGACCGGCTGCGCCACGTCCAGTCGCGCCGCGAGTCCTACGTCGGCCCCTGGCTGCCCGAACCGATCGTCACCGACTTCGGCCCCGCGGTCCCCGACACCGCGGAGCGGGCCGTCCTCGCCGACTCCGTCTCGCTCGCCGTCCTCGTGGTCCTCGAATCCCTCTCCCCGCTGGAACGCGCGGTGTTCGTGCTGAGGGAAGCCTTCGGCTTCCCCTACGCGGAGATCGCCGCCACACTGGAGAAGTCCGAGGCGGCCGTGCGTCAGCTCGCCGGCCGAGCCCGGAAGCACATCGACGAGCGCAAGCACCGCTACGACGTCGACCCCGGCCAATGCCGCGACCTCACCGAACGCTTCCTCTCCGCCGCGGCCGGCGGCGATCTGTCCGGACTGCTGTCCCTCCTCGCCCCTGACGTGACCCTCGTCGGCGACAGCGGCGGCAAGTCCAAGGCGCCGCTGCGGGTCATGCACACCGCCGACAAGGTCGGCCGCTTCCTCTTCGCCGTGTCCCAGCAGCCGATCGACGACATGGAGATCCGATTCACCGAAGTCAACGGAGCACCCGCACTGCTCGTCCTGTCGGGCGGGCGGCCGGACAGCGTCATCCAGTTCGAGGTGCTCCACGGGCGCATCAGCTGCGTCTACATCGTCCGAAACCCCGACAAGCTCACCTCGTTGGGCGCTGGCGGCACGGCCTGAAAACGCCGACGCCGCACGTCAGGCCCCGTGTCCGCTTTTGGATGCGGGGTCTCGTGATGTGCGGCCACGCCTCGATACGAACTTCCGGGGAACGCTCTTCGGAGTGGTTCCGTTCCTCTGCGTGACGACCGCAGCATTGGTCTTGACCAAGGGTGGGGCCCGTCCTATGGTCGCAGGGATAGTGCAGGAACCTTTAATAAACAAGGGCGCGAAAAGCCGCCGGGGACACGGCGATTGCGGAGGATCAGGGTGGGGACCACGCAGCTGGACTCGGTGCCGGAGCCCAAGTACTGGCACCTCAAGACCGTGCTCGGCGAAGCACTCGACTCGGACTTCACGGTGGGTGAGATCCTGCCCAACGAGCGTGATCTCGCCGCCCGTTTCGGAGTCGCCCGCGCCACGCTCCGGCAGGCGCTCGAACAGCTGGAGCTCGAAGGCCGCCTCCAGCGCCGCCGCGGCGTCGGCACCACCGTGGCCCCGCCGCGCATGGGCGTCGACGTCTCGCCGTCCCCGCACGACTGGCCCGGCGCCGGCACGTCCGACGCGTGGCAGGCCACCGAGTGCGGCCTCGCGGTACCGCCCCCGTCCGTCGCGCGGCTGCTGGACCTGGACACCGACGAAGAGGCGCATGTGGTGCGCCGGGTGCGTGCCCACCAGGGTCAGCCCGTCGCCACCGACCTGCTCTACGTGCCCGACTCCTCCGTGCCGGACCTGCCGGCCATCGACGCCCGTTCCGGACCCGCGCTCGCCCGCGGCGTCCTGCGCGCACTGGCCCGCCTCGACCTCGAGGGCGAGGACCGCGCGGTGGAGCTGGGCTCGGCCGGCGCCGTCGACGCGAAGGAACTGGACCGGCTGCCCGGCGCACCCGTCCTCGTCGTCACCACGCGCTACTTCTCCGAGGGCCGCACGGCCGCCGTGTCCGTCGCGACGTACCGGGCCGACACCTGCCGGCTCACCTTCGGCGCCTACGGCGACCTGGAGATCAGCCACGGCGCCGAGGAGCGCCGCGCCTCCTGACAGGTGACCTGCCGCGGCACGACGGACCGGAAGCCGGTCAGCGGCGGGCCGTCACCGTGCCCTCCACCGCGAACAACTGCTCCTCCACATGGTCAAGTGCCAGCCGCAGCGCACCCGTCGCCACGGCCGCCTCGCCCAGCAGCGACAGCGTCACCCGAGGCGGCCGCAGGCAGTAACGGGACAACTCGTCGCGCAATGGGTTCAGTACGCCGTCGAGCCCCGCGGCCCAGCCACCGATCACCACGAGTTCCGGATCGAGCGCCAGCACCAGCGCCGCGACATCGTGCACCAAGCGCTGGTTGAAGCGGTCGACAGCGGCGCGCGCCCGCTCGTCGCCGCCCCTCGCGAGCGAGAACACTTCGGCCACGGCCTGCTCGTCCAGCGGATGCAGGGGCTCGTCCGTCGTCGAGAGCAGCCTCTCCGGGGTCACGTCACGGCCCAGCAGGTGCAGTGCCCCGATCTCGCCCGCCGCGCCGCCGAACCCCCGGTGCAACCTGCCGCCGATCAGGGAACCGGCCCCCGGGCTCAACCCGGCCAGGACGAACACGATGTCGTCCGACTGGGTAGCCGCGCCCTTCCAGTGCTCGGCGACCGCCGCGGCGTTGGCGTCGTTCTCCACGAGCACCGGGCAGCGGAACGACCGGCGCAGCCGGTCCCCGAGAGGCAGCCCCGTCCAGCCGGGCAGCGCCGTCGACAGCCGCACCGTGCCGTCGGCCTCCACGATTCCCGGCGAGCCGACGCCCACGGCCCGCAGACTGCTGCGCGCCACACCCGCCCGGCGCAGCACATCCGCGACGACCGCGCGCACCCGCTCCAGCCGGTCGTCGGCCGACGCCGTCTCGGACACGTCGCGGGAGCCGGCGCCGATGATGCGCC
Source organism: Streptomyces sp. ISL-10 (assembly GCF_018614575.1). Classification (GTDB taxonomy): domain Bacteria; phylum Actinomycetota; class Actinomycetes; order Streptomycetales; family Streptomycetaceae; genus Streptomyces. The sequence goes on along the minus strand of NZ_JAGGOJ010000043.1, from coordinate 31,496 downwards.
CGTCCAGCCCCGACAGCAGCACCGCCACTCGGTGCGCCCCGATCTCGATGCCCAGCAGATGGCCGGCCTCGGCACGGAACCGGAAACGGCGGGCCGGACGCCCCTGCCGGCGTGCCTCGCCCTCCTCGGGGACGCTCTCGACGACCAGACCGGCCCCGATCAGCCCTTCGACCACGCCTTCTACCGTCGGCCGGGACAGTCCCGTGATCCGGGTCAGGTCCGTGAGCGTGGAGGAATCGGCGCTCCGCAGGGAATGGAGTACCACTGCGGAGTTGATGCGCCGCAGCAGCGAGGGGTCTCCACCGGTCAGCCGCCCCACTGTGTGTCCTCCCAGTTCGAGCGCGTAGTGTGCCGGATCGTACTCGCTGCCACCGTGAGCCGCGCGCCCGGCCCGGGACCCCGTCGGCACCCCGCCGGGATCGGCCCGTGCCGTACGGCCGCGCAGAGCGCACCCGGCATGGCCGAGACGGGCCTGACGGCATGCCAATTGTCAGTAGGGGCCGCTTTACTGGCGTCATGACCACTGCACAGCACCTTGCTGCGATCGACCTGCTGCGGGGCCGGGCGTTCCCGGCCCGGCGCGGCCGGTCGGAGCTCGGCGACAGTGGCCCCGGCTACCACCTCGCCCGCCTCGCCCCGGCCGTCGAGTCCCCGCACGCGTGCGGGATACGGGAGGAGGACGCGGCCGAGCAGTGCCGTGCGGAGTGCGAGGCGCTTGCGGACGCGCTCAGCACCCGCTGGGGGCCGCCGCAGCGGGTCAGCCTGTGGTCGGTGTCCATGAGAAGCGTCGCGGGGGAGGCGATTGCCGACCCGTGGGACGAGCTCAGTCACCTCACCGACGACGTGCACTTGTGGCACGTGGACGGCCACTGGATAGCCGTCGGCGTGGCATGCGCGGACGAACTCCGCTGGGAACTGCTCGCGGTGATCACGGAGACGGACCCTCCCTGAGATCCGCGCCGGGGGCGGGCCGGGCAGCCTGGGAAGACGCCGTTCCACGGCGCTGCCGGGTCGTAGGGCACCGCGCCGGATGCGCCGGGCCGGATATCGGCGGAGTCGAGGGGCGGCAGTCGCGATGTGCCACGCCGGAGGACGCCGGGCCGCAGGTCCGTCGGTCGTCGGAGGTCGCTGACCGGAGGACGGCCGGCACGTAGGGCGCCGGGCCGCAGCACGCTGCCGGGGCGAATGGCGCCTGGGCGATCAGGAAGGACCGTCGACCCCGTGAGCGGCCGCGCGCAGCTCCGCGTACGCCGCTGCCATCGTCTGCGCGGTCCAATGGGCGTTCAGACCGCTCGGGTTGGGCAGCACCCAGATCCGTGTGTCGCCGATCGTCCGCTCCTGCGGCCCGATGACGGCCCTGCGCTCGCCGAAAGCCGTGCGGTACGCCGTCACACCGACCACGGCGAGCCAGCGCGGCCGCAGCCGCTCCACCTTCGCCGTGAGGATCCGCCCGCCCTCGCGGTACTCCTGCGCGCTCAGCTCGTCGGCGCGTGCCGTGGCCCGCGCGACGACGTTCGTGATCCCCAGCCCGAGCGCCGGCAGTTCGTGCTGCTCCGACGGCTTCAGCAGTCTGGGGGTGAACCCCGACCGGTGCAGCACGGGCCAGAACCGATTGCCCGGGCGCGCGAAGTGATGGCCCGTGGCGGCCGTCATCAGACCGGGGTTGATCCCGCAGAACAGGACGCGGAGGCCGTCCGCGACGACATCCGGCACGAGCCGGTCGCGGGCGGCCTCCAGGTCCGCGGGTCCGAGCCGTGTCAGAGGATCGCTCCGGGGGCGTAACCGGCAGCCTCGGGGTGCTGCTTGGCGATCTCCTCGATGCGGGAGACGACCGCGGCGACCTGGTTCCCGGCGGCACCGGTGAACGACAGCTTGTCCGCCATCAGTTCGTCCAGCTGCGCCCGGTCCAGCGGGATGCGCTCGTCCGCGGCCAGCTTGTCGAGGAGCTCGTTGCGCTCAGCGCCCTGCTCGCGCATCGCGAGCGCGGACGCCACCGCGTTCTCCTTGATGGCCTCGTGCGCGACCTCGCGGCCGACACCGGCGCGCACCGCGCCCATCAGCACCTTGGTCGTGGCGAGGAACGGCAGGTAGCGGTCCAGCTCACGGGCGACGACGGCGGGGAACGCGCCGAACTCGTCGAGCACCGTCAGGAACGTCTCGACCAGGCCGTCGAAGGCGAAGAACGCGTCCGGCAGTGCCACCCGGCGGACCACGGAGCAGGACACGTCGCCCTCGTTCCACTGGTCGCCCGCGAGCTCGCCGGTCATCGACGCGTAGCCGCGCAGGATGACCATGAGTCCGTTCACGCGCTCGCAGGAGCGGGTGTTCATCTTGTGCGGCATCGCGGACGAGCCGACCTGGCCCGGCTTGAAGCCCTCGGTCACCAGCTCGTGGCCGGCCATCAGCCGGATGGTCTTGGCCACGGAGGACGGCGCCGCCGCGAGCTGCACGAGGGCCGAGGTGACGTCGTAGTCCAGCGAGCGGGGGTAGACCTGCCCCACCGAGGTGAAGGCGTGCGCGAAGCCGAGGTGGGCCGCGATGCGCTGCTCCAGCTCGGCCAGCTTCGCGGCATCGCCGCCCAGCAGGTCGAGCATGTCCTGTGCGGTGCCGACCGGGCCCTTGATGCCGCGCAGCGGGTAGCGGCCGAGGAGATCCTCCAGGCGGCTGTAGGCGACCAACAGCTCGTCGGCGGCCGTCGCGAACCGCTTGCCGAGCGTCGTGGCCTGCGCGGCCACGTTGTGCGAGCGGCCCGCCATGACCAGCTCCGCGTACTCGCCGGACAGCCGGCCGAGCCGCGCGAGCACCGCCACGGTGCGGTCGCGCATCAGCTCCAGGGACAGCCGGATCTGCAGCTGCTCCACGTTCTCGGTCAGGTCGCGCGAGGTCATGCCCTTGTGGACGTGCTCGTGCCCGGCGAGGGCGTTGAACTCCTCGATGCGGGCCTTCACATCATGGCGCGTGACCTTCTCGCGCTCGGCGATGGACGCCAGGTCGACCTGGTCGAGCACGCGCTCGTAGTCGGCGATCGCGGCGTCCGGCACGTCGATCCCCAGGTCCTTCTGAGCGCGCAGCACCGCGAGCCAGAGCTGACGCTCCAGCTTGACCTTCTGCTCGGGGGACCAGAGGACGGCCAGCTCCGTGGAGGCGTAGCGGCCGGCCAGGACATTGGGGATGCGAGGCTTCGCAGACACAGCAGTCACGTGTCCAGATTCTACTGGCGGTTTCTGCAGGCCAGCGCCACGGCCCCGCTTGTACCTTGCTACGAGACGGCCAGGCCGCCTGCCGACCCGCTTCGGATGTCTGCGAACCGGCCCCGGATGTCTGCGAACCGGCCCCGCACCTCTGCGGACTGGCCGGTCGCCTGCCGACCGGCGCCGTACCCCCTGGCGCACGCAGCCGGCGTCACCACGCGGGCGGCTCGTACGGCAGCAGCTCCGGCCGCTTCGCCGGACGGCCGTCGCCCGACGAGCGCCCCGTCAGCCGTCGTCCGATCCACGGCCCCAGGTGCCGGCGCGCGAACCGCAGATCAGCCGCCCTGCGTGCGGCCCAGTTCGTCCGCACCGCCGGAGGCAGCAGTGCCTGCCAGTCGACCTCGGCGTCCAGGCCCAGCGTCTGCCACACGGCCTCGGCGACGCGCCCGTGCCCCTCGGCCGTCAGATGCAGCCGGTCCACGTCCCACATCCGCTGGTCGCTCAGCACCGAGGAGCCGTACAGGTCGACGACCAGCGCACCGTGCCGGGCCGCCAGCGCGTCGACATGGGCGAACAGCTCCTCCATGCGCGGGCTGAACCGTTTCAACACGGGGCCGCTGCGGCCCGGGCTGCGCATCAGGACCAGCGTCTTGCAGGAGGGCGCGAGACGCTCCACCGCCTCCTCCAGCAGATCGCGCACCCTGACCATGTCGCACTTGGGGCGCAGGGTGTCGTTGAGCCCGCCGACGAGGGTGACCACATCGGCCCCCATCGCCGCCGCGGCGCCGACCTGCTCGTCGACGATCTGCCCGATCAGCTTCCCGCGCACGGCCAGGTTCGCGTAGCGGAAGCCCGGCGTACGGGCCGCCAGACGCGCCGCGAGCAAATCGGCCCAGCCTCGGTAGGTGCCGTCGGGCAGCAGATCGGACATGCCCTCGGTGAACGAATCACCTACCGCGACAAAACTCGTGTAACTGGCATTCATCTCCATGGCGCAGCGATCCTACCGCGCGGTAAGGTCCCTCGGTTCCGTACCGGGAGGGGAGCATTCGTGAGCGACGCACTGCTCAACGCGCTGGCCGAAGCGCTGGCCGATGTGGTGATCTCGATCGACACCTGTGAGGACGACATACTCGACCCGGACACCGCGGTGAAGTGGCTGGAGACCACGGGATTCCTGCTCGACCGGCTGCCGCCCGCCGACCGGCGCGAGCTCGCCCGGCTCTTCCGCCGCGCGGCCGGCCGCCACCCCGAAGGGGCCTGGCACGACGAGCTGCTGCGCATACCCGACAGCTTCGGCCTCGACGACGACCAGCACGAGCTGTACTGCGACGCGATCGAGCACGTCGAGCGGCGCTTCCTGGCTGCCGTACGGGAGGCGGATCCGGCCACGCCGGTGACCACCTGCCCCGGATGGACCTTGGCCGACCTCGTGCGCCACCACGGGACCACGCACCGCTGGATGGAGCACCTGGTACGGACCGGGGCCGCCGAGCGCGTCCGGTTGCGCGAGGTCCCCCTCCACCTGCCGGACGATCCGGCCGACTATCCGGACTGGCTCGCCCGGAGCACCGAGACCGCGCTCGACACCCTGCGCAAGGTCGACCCGGACACGCCGATGTGGTCCAACGGCGCGGACCAGCGGGTGGGCTACTTCCCACGCCGGCTGCTGTTCGAAGCGATCGTCCACCTCGCCGATGCCGAGCTGTCGCTGGGTCGCGAGCCGAGTGTCACGCCGGGGACGGCGGCGGACGGGATCGAGGAGTTCCTGGAGAACCTGCCGTACTTCTCCTGGCTCGCCGAGCCGGTGGCGCGTCTCGCGGACGGATCGATCGGCCTGAGCTCGAGGGATACCGGAGCCTCGTGGACGGTGACCTTCGGCGAGGCGGGCTTCGCCTGGACGAAGTCGGCGGCGGCGGCACCGTCGGTGCATGTGGCGGGGCCGAGCGGTGACCTGCTCCTGCTGATGTACGGACGCCGCGGCGCGGACGACCCTCGCTTCAAGGTCACGGGAGACCGGGCGGTGCTGACGACCTGGCTCGCCGCGACGACGTTCTGACCCCTGAAGGAGGTTCGCCGGCCGGCGAGGGGCCTTTCCGCGCGCAGCGGCGCACGGGCCCCTGGGACGGCGTCGCGCACCAGCGCCCCGCGACCGGGCGACTCGGGCCCCGGTCGCCGCGCCCGCCGTCCCCGCGCCCGCCGTCCCCGCGCCCGCCGTCCCCGCGCCTGCCGTCCCCGCGCCTGCGACTGGAGCGCCCCGCGCCCCCGGGGCCTGCGCCCGTCGACCCCGGCCCGCGCGTGCGACGTGCGCGCCCCGCGGCACGGAGGCTTCGGCCTCCCGGCGGCGGGGCCGCCTGCCGCGGCGCGGCGTCAGCCCGGGCGGCCGACCAGCTCGCGCAGGATGTCCTCCATCGTCACCAGGCCCTCGGGCCTGCCCTGCTCGTCGAGGACGGCCGCCAGGTGGGTGCGGCTGCGCCGCATCGCGGTGAGCACGTCGTCCAGCGGGGTCGTCGCCCGCACCCGGGCGATCGGGCGCATCGCGTTGAGCGGGAACGGCACATCCCGCGGAGCCGCGTCGAGCGCGTCCTTCACATGGAGGTAGCCGAGGATGCGACGGCCCGCGTCCACGACCGGGAACCGTGAGTACCCCGACTCCACCGACAGCTGCTCCAGCTGCTCCGGCGTCGTCCCGTCCATCGCGTACACGACCTGCTCGACCGGCAGCACGACATCACGCACCGGCCGCCGCCCGAGTTCCAGCGCGTCGCGCAGCCGTCCCGCCGAGCGGTCGTCGAGCAGGCCCGCCTCGCCCGAGTCCTGCACGAGGCTCGCCAGCTCGTCGTCCGAGAACGTGGCGGACACCGCGTCTTTCGTCTCGACCCTGAGCAGCTTGAGCAACCCGTTCGCGAGGGCGTTGATCATGATGATCACCGGGCCCAGCGCCCGAGCCAGCGCGACCAGCGGAGGGCCGAACAGCAGCGCGCTGCGCAGCGGCTCGGCCAGCGCCACGTTCTTCGGCACCATCTCGCCGAGCAGCATGTGCAGATAGGTGGCCAGCGCCAGCGCGATCACGAACGAGACCGGGTGGACGGCGCCGTGCGGCACGCCGACCGCGTCGAACACCGGCTCCAGCAGATGTGCGATGGCCGGCTCGGCGACGATGCCGAGCACCAGGGTGCACAGGGTGATGCCCAGCTGGGCCGCCGCCATCAGCGCCGACACATGCTCCAGACCCCACAGCACGCTGCGCGCCCGCCGGTTGCCTGCCTGGGCCTCCGGCTCGATCTGGCTGCGCCGCACCGAGATCAGCGCGAACTCGGCTCCGACGAAGAAGGCGTTGAGCACCAGGGACAGCAGACCGATGAAAAGCTGGATCGCGATCATCGTCCTGCCTCCTCGGCCACATCACCGTCGGGGCCGTCGAGCGGTGCGTGCATCAGCACACGCGCGGCGCGGCGCCCGGAGGCGTCGACGATGTCCAGCTGCCAGCCCGCCAGATCGATCCGGTCGCCTTCGGCGGGGATACGGCCCAGTTCGGTGGCGACGAGACCGGCCAGGGTCTCGTAGGGACCGTCCGGGACACGCAGCCCGATGGTCTCCAGCTGGTCCGTGCGGGCCGCGCCGTCCGCGGACCACAGCGCGCGGCCGTCCGCGTCCTCACCGGCCCGCGCCAGGTCGGGCGTCTCGTGCGGGTCGTGCTCGTCGCGCACTTCGCCGACGACCTCCTCGACGATGTCCTCCATCGTGACCACACCGGCCGTGCCGCCGTACTCGTCGATGACGACGGCCATCGTGGACTTGCCCGTCAGCCGGTCCAGCAGCCGGTCCACGGTCAGCGTCTCCGGCACCAGCACCGGCTCGCGCAGCAGGTCCGAGACCCGATGACGGGCCCGGAGCTCGGCCGGCACCGTGAGGACGTCCTTGATGTGTGCGATACCGACGACGGTGTCCAGGCTGCCCCGGTAGACGGGAAAGCGGGACAGACCGGTCGCGCGGGTGGCGTTGGCGACGTCCTCGGCCGTGGCGGACGCGTCGAGCGCGATGACCTGGACGCGTGGTGTCATCACGTTCTCCGCGGTCAGCTCCGCGAGGTTCAGCGAGCGCACGAACAGCTCGGCGGTGTAGGCCTCCAGCGCGCCCACCTTGGCGGAGTGGCGGGCCAGGGCCACGAGTTCCTTGGGGCTGCGCGCCGACGCGAGCTCCTCCGTCGGCTCCATGCCGAGGCGGGTCACGATGCGGTTCGCGGTGTTGTTCAGGTGGGCGATCAGCGGCCGGAAGGCGGCGGTGAACATCCGCTGCGGTGTGGCCACCACCTTGGCGACGGCCAGCGGGGAGGAGATCGCCCAGTTCTTGGGGACGAGCTCACCGACGACCATCAGCACGACCGTGGACAGCGCGGTGCCGATGACCAGCGCCGCGGACGCCGCGACGGAGGGTGACAGGCCCAGCGCCTCGACCGGGCCGCGGATGAGCGTGGCGACGGAGGGCTCGGCGAGCATGCCGACGACCAGATTGGTGACGGTGATGCCGAGCTGGGCGCCGGAGAGCTGGAAGGTGAGGCTGCGTACGGCCTTGAGGGCACCGGCCGCGCCCCGGTCGCCGCGCGCCACCGCCCGGTGGAGCTCGTTGCGCTCGACCGTCGTGAGGGAGAACTCGGCCGCGACGAAGGCTCCACAGGTGAGTGAGAGCAGTACCGCCACGGCGAGCAGAAGCACCTCGGTCATCGGTTCACCTCCGTCCCATGATCGGACGGGGGGAGGTGGAATGCGCGATGTCGGCTACTGGGAGGCTCGTCCATGGGCGGACGCTCACACCTTTCGTACGGGGAGTGGCGGATCCATCCATGGTAAAGGTCAGGCAATGCAGGCCGGAGCGGTGATGGCCCGGATCAGCGAGAGGCTGCGGCCCGGATCAGCGAGGGACTCAGCTGAACGGCTTGACCCAGCGGCGCCAGTGGTCCTCGCGGTGGTAGCCGGCCGAGGCCCAGGCCCGGTGTGCCTGCTCGTTCGCCTCCAGCACCATCGCGTCCCCGCGCCGCCCGCCCGCCGCGAGGAACCGCTTCTCGGCCGCCGCGAGGAGCGCCGCCGAAACGCCCCGGCGCCGGTGCGAGGGGAGGACGGCGAGACGGTAGAGGGAGCAGCGCCATCCGTCGTACCCGGCGATCACCGAGCCGACGAGCAGCCCGCCGTCCTCGGCCAGGATCAGCGCCTCGGGGTCCCGGGTGATGAGCCGGGTGACGCCGTCCACGTCGTCCGTGATGCTGGTGCCCTCGGCCGCCTCCCTCCAGAAGGCCAGCACGGAGTCGGCGTCGTCGACGGAAGCGGTACGTATGCGCAGGTCGCTCATGCCGGGGAGCCAAGCACGCCCGCCGTGCGTCCCGCCACCGACTTCGGCAGGCGGTGCGGGCTGCGGCCGGTGGCGGCGGAGCGCCTTGCCGTGCTAGCGCCCGCGCGCTAGCTTGAAGGGGTGGCGAAAACCCAGTTGAACGTACGCGTGGACGAGACCACCGCCGAGGCCGCCCGCCGGCGGGCCCTCCAGCGCGGGATGAGTGTGAACCGCTACATCGAGGAGCTCGTCAGACAGGACGCCGGCGAGGCGGGCCGCGCCTTCGTGGACGCTGCGGCCGACTTCATGAAGCAGTACGAGACGGTCTTCGCCGAGGAGTTCGGCGAGAAGCGTTGAGCCTGACGATCGACCTCGCCTGGCTGCTCATGGTCGCCGAGCACAAGACCCCCGGCGACCCCCAGGTCACCGACTGGGGCGCGCTCGTCGCCGCCGTCAGCCGCCACGACGCCGAGATATTCGGCACGCCCGTCTACGCCGACCCGCACGCCCGTGCCGCGGCCCTGCTCCAACTCCTGCTGCACGTGCCCGCGCTGGAGCACTCCAACGCGATGTTCGCCTCCGCCGTCGCCTACGGCTACCTCGTCGCCAGCGGGCTGAAGGTGGTCACCTCGCCCGAGCAGGTGCGCGACCTCGCTCGCCTGGTCAAGGAGGGCAAGGCGGACGTGCGCGCCGTCGCCGACGAGCTGCGCCGGTGGAGCGAGTGACCGGCCTTGCGAAGCACATGACCGACTTTGCGGAGGAGTCATCGGCCCTGGGGCCGAGCGATCGTCCCTAGGACGTGAACGGGCGGCGCGCCACACCGAGGACGCACGGTGAGGTCGGCAACCGCAGCCTGCTGTCCGGCACGTTGAACCTGCGGTGCGTCCCGAGCTCGAAGCCCGCCGCCTTAATCGCGGCGAGCGGGTCCCTCGCCGTGTGGCAGCCGCCGAACAACCGGGGCCACACCGTACGGTCCAGAGCGCGCTGCGTCCGTGCCAGGCCCGGGCTGCCGGCGAGGCCGTGCTCGAAGAACCGCAGCTCACCGCCCGGCCGCAGCACCCGCCTGATCTCCGCGAGCGCCCGCGGCAGGTCCCGTACGGTGCACAGCACGAGCGAGGCCACCGCGGCGTCGAACGCCTCGCTCTTCACCGGAAGCGCCTCCGCCGCACCCGGTACGACGTCCACCGGCACTCCGGAGCGCAGCGCCGCCTCGACCGCCAACTTCCGCAGGGTGCGTTCCGGTTCGAGAGCGACGACCTCGGAGACGGCCGCCGGGTAGTGCGCGAAGTTCAGCCCGTTGCCCGCGCCGATCTCGATGACCCGGCCGGACAGCCCCGACAGCAACTCCGCGCGGTAGGCGGCGATTCCGCCCTTCGCGTCCGCCGAGACGCTCATGCGGGCGTAGAAGCGGGCGAAGACCGGATGGTGGACGGCGTCCCGGGACGCCTTCGTACGGTGCGGCGGCATCGCGGACCTCCTCGGACGGGACGGACCGGTCACGGCCATTCTCCCCCGGGAAGGCGCCGCTCAGCCGTCGTTGCCCGCCACGAAGCAGAATTCGTTGCCCTCGGGGTCCCGCAGGACCTGGAAACGCCTGTGGTCGTCGGTGACGACGGCACCGACGCGCTGCGCACCCAGCCGTACCGCTTCGTCCGCCGCGGTGTCGACGTCGCCGGCGTCCAGGTCCAGATGCAGCCGGTTCTTGACCGCCTTGCCCTCGGGCACCAGCTGGAAGGCGACCCGTACGAACTCCGGCGGATCGACGTACGACCAGTCCGCGCTGCGGTCCACCGGCTCGCCGCCCAGCAGCCCCGACCAGAAACGGACCAGGCGGGCGGGGTCGTGACAGTCGAAGACGATCTCGTCGATCCGTGCGCGCATGGACGTCAGCCCACGACCGCGCCGAACGCCTCCGGCGCCCATACGCCGCCGAGCCGGGGAGCCAGCCACCGCCCGGCCCGCGCCCGGAACTCGGCGGGAGCGAGCGCCCCGGCGCCTTCCGGGACCGCGCCCAGCAGCGGCGCGCCCGCCGCCTCGGGAAGGTCCGCCAGATTGCAGCGCGCCGCGAGGTCCGGCTGCTCGGGCCAGCTGCCGACCACCACGCCCAGCTGCGCCAGCCCACGGGCACGCAGCGCCTCGGCGGTCAGCGTGGTCATGTTCAGGGTCCCCAGCCCGGCGGGCGCGACGACCAGGACGGGAGCGTCGAGCAGACCCGCCACGTCGGCGAGTGTCGAGCCCGCGTCGTCGAACCGTACGAGAAGCCCGCCGGCTCCTTCGATCAGCACGAGGTCGTGCTCGGCTGCGAGCTTCCCGGCGGCCTCGGCCACCGCCTCTGGCGTCACCGGGGCGAGCGCGGCCCGCCGGGCGGCGGTCGCGGGTGCCAACGGCTCGGGGAACCGGGCCAGTTCGACGGCCGTGACCTCGCCCGACAGACGCCGCACCTCGTCGACGTCGCCAGGTTCCCGGGGCCCGACCCCGGTCTGGGCGGGCTTGACCACGGCGACGGACCGGCCCTCCGCCACGGCGAGCGCGGCGACGGCCGCGGTCACGACGGTCTTCCCGATCTCGGTCCCGGTTCCTGTCACGACGATCACTGGCATGCTGCGCTTCCCTCTCCTGCTCTCGCTCCTGCGTCCCGACGCTCCTGCGCGCCGTCCCGTCCGACGGGGTTTGCCGCCCGTCCCGGCTGCCACCCTGCCGGCGCGTCGCCCCGGCCGACGCCCTGCCGGGCCGCCGGGCCCCGGCAGCACCCGCGCCGTCCCGGGCCGAGTCCCGGCCCGGGAGCCGAACCGGCAGTGTGCCGGGCCCGGAGGCCAAACCGGCACCACCCCGAGCCGTCCGCCCTGTGCGACGAAGTCCATCGCGCCGGGCGTCGCGAGACACCCGGCGCATGCGCGGCGGGTGCCCGCTGGACCTCCGCCGACGGCGCGCTTCCCGGCTGCCACCCTGCCGACGCGCCGCCCTACCAGGGAGCCCGCCCCGATGAGCTGCCCGGGCCCGGGCCCGCCAGACCTGCACGATCCCGGAGCGGGGCTCACCCCCGGCGGGGTGTCAGGTCGCGGACGAGGCCGCGCGGACCGCGCGGCACACCCGCGCCAGGTCCTCGTCGCTCGTCACGTACGGCGGCATCGTGTACACGAGGTCGCGGAACGGCCGCAGCCACACGCCCTCGCGTATGGCCGCCGCCGTCGCCGACGCCATGTCCACCTCGTGGTCCAGCTGTACGACACCGATGCCGCCGAGCACCCGGACGTCCTTCACCCCCGGCAGCGCGGCAGCTTCGGCCAGCCCGTCCCGCAGGCCCGCCTCCAGGCGCTTGACCTCCTGCTGCCAGTCCTGGCCGAGCAGCAGGTCGATCGACGCGCAGGCCACCGCCGAGGCCAGCGGGTTGCCCATGAACGTCGGGCCATGGGCCAGGACAGGGACCTCGCCCCGGGAGATCCCGTCCGCCACCCGCGCCGTGCACAGCGTCGCCGCCAGCGAGAGATAGCCGCCGGTCAGCGCCTTGCCCAGGCACATCACGTCCGGTGCGACACCCGCGTGCCCGGCCGCGAACAGTTCGCCCGTGCGGCCGAAACCGGTCGCGATCTCGTCGAAGACCAGCAGCACGTCGTGCTCGTCGCACGCCTCCCGCAGCACCCGCAGGTACGCGGGGGAGTGGAAGCGCATGCCGCCCGCGCCCTGCACCACCGGCTCCACGATCACCGCGGCCAGCTCGTCCGCGTGCCGCCCGATCAGCTCGCGCAGCCCGTCCGCGTACGAATCGTCGTACTCGGTCGGCGGCGCGGGCGCGAAGATCTGCCGTGGCAGCACGCCCTTCCACAGACCGTGCATGCCCCCTTCCGGGTCGCACACCGACATCGGCTGCCACGTGTCACCGTGGTAGCCGCCGCGCCAGGTCAGCAGCCGCTGCTTGGCCGGGCGACCCACCGAACGCCAGTGCTGGAGGCACATCTTGACGGCGACCTCGACCGACACCGAGCCCGAGTCGCACAGGAAGACGTGCTGCAGGGGCTCCGGAGTGATCTCCACCAGCCGGGTCGCGAGCCGTACGGCCGGCTCATGGGTGAGCCCGCCGAACATCACATGGCTCATACGGCCCAGCTGCGCGGTCGCCGCCTCGTTGAGGACGGGGTGGTTGTAGCCGTGCACCGCCGACCACCACGACGACATGCCGTCGATCAACTCGCGCCGGCCGTGCGCCTCTTCGGCCAGCCTGAGCCGTACCCCGGACGCGGACTCCACGACCACGGGATCCGTACGGCCCGGCATGGGAGCGTACGGATGCCAGACATGGGCGCGGTCCAGGGCGCGCAGCTCGCCGGGGGAGAACTCAGGCATTGGGCGCGAGGTCCGTACCGGCACCACGGCGGCGTACGGCGACCAGGTCCGTGCGCGCGCCGGGCGCCTCGGCCGGAGCGGCCTCGGCGGCGGGCGTCTCACCGGCGCAGCCGCCCTCGCCGCCATCACCGCACACCGACCCGCAGCCGCCACCGGAGACACGGTGCTCGGGCAGCGTCGTCGTGTCCGTGCCCTCCACCTCGAAGCCGGCGTCCGCGATCATCTCCAGGTCGGCCTTGCCCGCCTGGCCCTCACTGGTCAGGTAGTCGCCCAGGAAGATCGAGTTGGCCAGGTGCAGCGCGAGCGGCTGAAGGGTGCGCAGATGGACCTCGCGCCCGCCCGCGAGGCGCACCTCGACGTCGGGGCAGACGAACCGGACCATCGCCAGGATGCGCAGCGCCCGCTGCGGGGTCAGGTTCCACTCCTTGGCGAGGGGGGTGCCCTCGAAGGGGATGAGGAAGTTGACCGGCACCGAATCCGGGTCGAGCTCGCGCAGCGAGAAGACCACGTCCACCAGGTCCTCGTCGCTCTCACCCATGCCGGCGATCAGACCGGAGCAGGCGGACAGGCCCGCGGCGTGCGCCTTGTTCACCGTGTCCACGCGGTCGGCGTAGGTGTGTGTGGTCGTGATGTCCCCGTACGTCCCCTCGGACGTGTTCAGATTGTGGTTGTAGGCGTCGGCGCCCGACTCACGCAGCCGCTCCGCCTGGCCGTCGGAGAGCAGCCCGAGACAGGCGCACACCTCGACGTCCTCGTGTCGCGACTTGATCGCCTCGATGGTCTTCGAGACCCGGTCGACGTCCCGGTCCGTAGGGCCGCGGCCGCTCGCCACCAGGCAGACCCGCTTCGCGCCGCCGGCCACACCGGCGGCCGCGGCCTCGGACGCCTCGTCGGGCTTCAGCCAGGTGTACTTGAGGATCTCCGCCTTCGACCCGAGCCGCTGCGAGCAGTACGAGCAGTCCTCGGGGCACAGGCCGGACTTCAGGTTGACCAGATAGTTGAGCTTCACCCGCCGTCCGAACCACTGGCGGCGTACCTTGCCGGCCGCGGCCACCACATCGAGCAGATCGTCGTCGGAGGTCGCCAGTACGGCGAGCGCTTCTTCACGGGTCGGCAGCTCGCGCCGCAGCCCCTTCTCCACCAGCGTGTTCAGCAGGTCCATGGCGCTGATCCTTACCCACGGCAGCGCCCCCGGCCAAGGAGGAACCCCACAACAGCGCCGCTTTGAGGTGTGTGCATGGCCACATCGGCTCCCGGCCCCCGTCCGGTTAGGGTCTGTGCGCTGCCTACAAAAGGACCGGACACCTCATGCCGCAGGCCACTCAGGATCCTTTCGACTGGATCGACGACGAGGCGCGCCGCCGCGAGCGCGCGGGACTCGTCCGCACGCTCCGGCCGCGCACCGCCGACTCGGTCCTGCTCGATCTGGCGAGCAACGACTACCTGGGACTGACCCGGCGGCCCGAGGTCACAGGTGCAGCCGCCGACGCCGCTCGCCGCTGGGGCGCGGGCGCCACCGGCTCCCGCCTGGTCACCGGCACCACCGCGCTCCACACCGAGCTGGAGCGCGAACTCGCCGAATTCTGCGGATTCGAGGCCGCCCTCGTCCTGTCCTCCGGCTACGCGGCGAACCTCGCCGCCGTCACCGCCCTCGGCGGCCGGGACGCCCTCGTCGTCTCCGACGCGGGCAACCACGCCTCCATCGTCGACGGCTGCCGCCTCTCCCGCGCCGAGACCGCGGTCGTCCCGCACGCCGACCCCGAGGCCGTGCGCAAGACCCTCGCCGCCCACCCCGACCACCGGGCCCTCGTCGTCACCGACTCCGTGTTCTCCGTGGACGGCGACGCCGCGCCGCTGCCCGCACTCGCCGAGGTCTGCCGCGCACACGGCGCGGCCCTCCTCGTCGACGACGCCCACGGTCTCGGCGTCCTCGGCGACGGCGGCCGGGGAGCGCTCGACGCAGCCGGACTGGCCGGCGCGACCGGAGTCGTCGCCACCCTCACCCTCTCCAAGTCCCTCGGCAGCCAGGGCGGCGCGGTCCTGGGCCCGGCCAGGGTGATCGAGCACCTGATCAACACGGCCAGGACCTTCATCTTCGACACCGGACTCGCACCCGCGGCGGCCGGCGCCGCGCTCGCCGCCCTGAGGGTGCTGCGCCGGGAACCGGAGCTCGCGGGCCGCGCCCAGGAGGTCGCCGCTGTGCTGCACCGGCGGCTGACGGACGCGGGACTGACCGCCGCACGGCCGGACGCGGCCGTCGTGTCCGTACAGGCGCCCTCGCCGGACGCGGCGCTCGCCTGGGCGGCGGACTGCCGGGCGGCGGGCCTGGTCGTGGGCTGCTTCCGGCCCCCCTCGGTACCGGACGGGATCTCGCGCATCCGGCTCACCGCCCGCGCCGACCTGAGCGACCGGGAGCTCGACACGGCCGTCGCGACCATCGTCGGGGCCGCGCCGCGCGCCTGAAGTGAGCCGTCCCGCGCGCGGTACGCACCCCCCCCAAATACGGTCTCCCGTGGCAGAGTTCACCGCTTTGAGCGACAGACATATCCCTATCTCGGTGGATCCCCGCACCGGATGGACGACAAGTGGCAGTCTGACGACGAAGCGCAATCCGTGGCCGTCCTCGCGTGTCATCCGCTACGAGTCGGAGCCCGGCCCGGTGGGAAAGGGACAGCGTCGCCATGGCAGACCGTCAAGAAGCATCCGTCACTCTGCCGAGCGATCCGGTCTCGGTCTCCGCCGCCCGGAGATATGTCACCGAAGTCGTCTGCGCCTGGGGACTGTCCGACGGGACCGACGTCGTCGACACCGTGCGACTGATCGTCTCCGAGCTGGCCACCAACGCCGTGCAGCACACCTTCGGCCAGTCGCCCACCTTCACCGTCGACGTGCGCCTCGAACGGGACGAGCAGCTGTGCATCGGCGTCACCGACAGTCATCCGCGCTGGCCGCGCCGGCTGCCGGCCGCGGTCCGGCAGGACAACGGGCGTGGCATGGTCATCATCCGCAGTCTCACCGCTCAGTACGGCGGGCGGCTTTCCGTGACCCCCACGCGGGAGGGCGGCAAGACGGTGTGGATCGCGCTGCCGTGGACCGTTCCCGTGCAGGGCTAGGCATCCTCTGCCGGGTCAGGCCCTATGCCGGGTCAGGCCCTCTGCCGGGTCAGGCCCCATGTCAGGTCAGGCCCATGTCGGGTCAAACCCCTTCTCTCCGGTCAGGCCCTGGTCGAGGCAGGCCCTTCTCTCCGGTCAGGCACGACCAGCGGGGTGCCGGGCGGATCACAACGTCCGCCCGCCCGTGCCCTGTTGCCCCGCCCGGCCGAACGAGCCCCGCAGCAGTGCCCGCAGTGACTGCGCCGCCGGCCCCGACTCCTCGCCCCGGTGCACGACCGAGATCGTCCGGCGGAACGCGGCCGGTTCCAACTGGCGTATCTGCAACGGCGTCGCGGACATGGCCGCGACCATCTCCGGCACCACGGCCACGCCGATGCCCGCGCTCACCAGCGCGCAGACCAGTGCGTAACCGGGGGACTCGCACACCACGGCCGGTGTCGCGCCCGCTTCGGCCAGCGCTCCCTCCACCCCCCTGCGCGGCGGGTGCGACGGAGCGCTGCTGATCAGCGGCTGTCCGGCGAGAGCGCTCACCGGCAGCCGCCCCGAACCGCCCGCCAGGACGTGCCCGGGGGCCGTGACGATCACCAGCTCCTCCACCAGCAGCGGTTCCATGACCACTCCCGGCGGGAGCGGCACCGGCTCGGCGGGCTCGTAGGCGTGCGTCAGCGCGAGGTCCATCTCGCCGCGCGCCACCGCCGTGACCCCCGCGGGTGGCTCGTACTCCGCGACCGTCAGCTCCACGTCCGGATGCGCGCGGCGAAAGGCGCTGAGCACCGGAGGCAGCAGATGGATGCCGACTGTGGTGAACGTCCCCACCCGCAGTCGGCCGCCCGTCAGGCCTGAGATCGTGGCCAGCTCGTGCCGCGCCCGGTCCATCTCGTCCAGTATCCGGCGCGCCCGCCCGGCGAGCAGTTCGCCCGCAGCCGTGAGCCGCGCCCCGCGGTGGTGGCGCACGAGCAGCGGCGCTCCGGCCTCGCGTTCCAGCTTGGACAATTGCTGGGAGAGCGCCGGTGCGGTGTAGCCGAGGCGGGCCGCGGCGCGGGTGATCGAACTGGCCTCCGCGACCGCGACCAGGGCCGCCAGCCGGGTCGGGTCGTACATCGCTCCTCTTGGACGCTCGTCAGGCGGTTGTCTTAAGCGTTGCTTTGGGCAGACCCAGGATATTGCAAGTACCTGTTGAAGGCTCGAAACGGTCAGGCTGAGGGCCATGGACGCACAGCTGATCGCCTTCATCGGGATCGCCGCGGGCATGGTCGCCATGCCGGGCGCCGATTTCACCGTGGTCGTGCGCAGTGCGCTCGCCTCACGCCGCGCGGGCGTCGCCTGCGCGGTCGGCGTCGCGGGCGGACTGCTCGTGCACACCGCGCTGGCCGTGGCGGGACTCGCCGCGGTGCTGGTGGCGGTGCCCGTGCTGTACCGGACCCTGCAGATCGCGGGCGGGGTCTATGTGCTGTGGCTGGGCCTGCGCGCGGTGCGCTCGGCCCTGCGCCCGCTCGGCGGGCCCCTCGCGATCGACGGCGCCACGGCCGCCCCCGGCGTCCGACGCGGTCTGCGGCAGGGCTTTCTGACCAACGTCCTCAACCCGAAGGCGCCGGTCCTCTTCCTCAGTCTGCTGCCGCAGTTCGTGCCGGACGGCACGGCGGTGCTGCCGCGCACCCTGCTGCTCGCCACGATCGTCGTCGTGCTGGCGCTGATCTGGTTCCCGGTGGTGGCACTCCTGGTGGACCGGCTGGGCCGGTGGCTGCGCAGGCCGCGCGCCACACGGGCCGTGGAAGGTGTCACGGGCGGCGCGCTCACCGCGCTCGGCGCGACGCTGCTGGTCCAGGCGCCGGCGCACTGAGCGCCCGCGTCGGCCGCCACGGCACGTGGGGTGCCGGTGACACTCGCACGATGTGCCGACCGCCGGGGATCCGGAGCTGCCGGGGCGTCAGCGCACGCGGCCGTACGAGACGCTCCTCGTCCAGATCTTGGCCAGCCGCACCACGTCGCCGGTCTTCGGCGAATGCCAGATCCGTCCGCTCCCGGCGTAGATGCCCACGTGGTAGACGAAGCCGCCGGAATGGAAGAAGACCAGGTCACCGCGTCGCCGTTGGGAGGCGGAGACATGGCGCGTACGGTTGTACTGCTGCTGCGCGGTACGCGGCAGCTTCTTGCCGGCCTTCCTGTACGAATACAGGGTCAGCCCGGAACAGTCGAAGCGATGGGGGCCGACGGCACCGAATCTGTACGGCGACCCCTTCTTCGACGCCGCCACTTGGAGCGCTTTGCTCGCGTGGCTGGTGACCGCATGGGCCTCGGTGGCGGCACCCGGAGCGAGGAGTGTGCCGCCAACGGCGGCCATGGTCAGTGCCGAGACGGCGCCCGCGCGCGTGAGCAGGAACGGGACATGCATCTGCGCAGTCATGCGCAACCCTTCGTCAGCCGCCTGTGAAGGATGACCTGTCGGGTTCGGACCGGCGAAGACGCCCGGCCGCCGAAGCGGCTTCACCCCAAGGGGACCACCGGGATCACCGGTCACCCCGTGCTGCTCGGGTCCTCCACTCCTGCCGATGCACTTCTGTCGACCAGACGTCCGATGCGGCGGCAGGACTCAGCGTCCGCCCGGACCGCCCCGTCAGGTGGCGAGGGCTTGTCGTCCCAGGGATCGTGACCCACCGATGTCCGAATTCCGAGTTGAAACGGCTTTTGTGAACCTGATCACGACTGATCTGTTCGGGTGGACAGGGGCGTTGGGGCTTGAGTCGCCTGACGCGGAATCATGGTCGTACCAGCAGTGAAACGGTCAACTCCGCCAAATCGGTGGTCGAGCGGCGCAACTTCTACGACACCCGACAACTTCGTCGAAGCTCCACCGAACGGGGTAGGAAAGCCGCTACCCCGTTGGCGGTTGACAGCGGCGATCGACCGTCAACTCGTCGAAGCGGGCGGCACGGTCACGCGGTTCGCCCTGCGCTCCCCGCCGAGGATCCGCAGCGCCTCGGCCAGCGTGTCCGCGTAGACCTCGCTCTCGCCACGCGTATGCATCAGTGTCAGGGCGTCCTTGAGTGCGTTGGCCCGTCCGACCAGCGCCTGCGCGGCACGCAGCGCACCGTAGGTGTGCGTGGCGCGGGACGGGTTGATCCGCCCCAGCAGATCGACCACTTCGAGATAGCTGTCCACGAACTCCGCCTCCGCGCCCGTCAGTGCGGGCAGCGGCGGCACCTTCGGAGGCAGCATCGCGCGCTCACCTCGCCCTTGTGGCGACGGGAGACGCCTTGCGGCTCCGGACGACGTGATCCACCAGGCCGTAGGCCATCGCCGCGTCGGCGTCGAAGATCTTGTCCCGTTCCAGATCGGCCGCGATGCGCTCGGCGTCCTGCCCGGTGTGGCGCACCAGCATGGTCGCGAGCTGCTCCCGCAGGCGCAGCAACTCGGCCGCGTGGATCTCCAGATCGGACGGCTGGCCCCGCAACGGCTCCTCGACGGCGGGCTGCTGGACGACGATCCGTGCGCCCGGAAGAGCCATGCGTTTGCCGGGAGCCCCGGCCGCGAGCAGCACGGCGGCGGTGGAAGTCGCCTGGCCGATGCAGGTGGTGGCGATGTCGCAGGTGATGACCTGCAGCGTGTCGTAGATCGCCGTCATGGCGCTGATGGGGCCGCCGGGCGAGTTGATGTACAGGCAGATGTCCTGGTCGGGGGCCGCGTATTCGAGGTGCAGCAGTTGGGCGATGACGTCGTTGGCGGCGGTGTCGTCGACGGCGGAGCCGAGGAAGACGATCCGCTCCTCGAACAGCTTGGAGTACGGGTCGAGGGTGCGGGTCCCCGAGCTCGTGCGCTCGGTGAACTCGGGCAGGACGTGGCGGGCGTCAAGGCGGTTCATGACGTGCGTCTCCTCGGAGCTGGGCCTTCGCTGTCTGTAAAAAATGTACAGGACGTACAGGCCGTTATGATGGGGAGCATGGCCTATGAGATTCCGGTGACGCAAGCCCGTGCGGAGCTCGCCGAACTGATCAATCGCGTCGTCTACGGCGGGGAGCGCGTCGTGGTGACCCGTCATGGAAAGCCGCTCGTGGCGCTGGTTTCCGCTGCTGACCTGGAGCGACTGGAGCACGACCGGGAGGCGGCGGAGGAACAGGTGATCAGGTCCGTGTCGTCGCTCGGCTCGGCAGCGTCCGCTCCGGGCGAACGAGGCCGCTTCGGCCTCGCGGCCGAACACCACCGCCCGGGCGACGACCGCCGCGCCTGACGCGGCGAAGAACGCCCTGCGGCGTTCGCGGCCCGCGCCGCGACGCCCAGGAGCGCGCAGCGCCGGGTGAGGGGGCTGGGGCGACCGCTGCGCCTGGCCCGCCCGGCAGCGGTTCTGTGCGGTCGCGGTCGCGGTCCCGCGCCCGTCCCACGCCACCTCGCGGGCGCGGCTGTGGCGTTCGGCCGATCCGCTGCGCGGCTTCGTGCCGGTGCAGCGCAAGCTCGACCGGGCGACGCGCTGTCGGCATTCATCCGGCACGAGGCGAGTGGGCTGTTCGCGGTGCCGGGCGGTCCGGCGGAGGGCGAGTACGTGGGGCAGCGGCTGCTGGAGAGCTGGGCCGCGCGGCGGGCCCGCCATCCGGCCGGTGAGCTTCGGTGTGGTCGCGCCGTCGTCCGCCGCCGCATGGCGTCTGCCCCGTCGCCCGGGATCGCGCGTCGAGGCGACTTTTCCGGGGCGCGGCCGGTGTCGCCTCGGCGGCTCGTCGGGACCCGCCCCGGTGGTGCCGCACAGGGCGGGTGCGGCCCAGCCGCCTGCCCCGTCGGCCGGCGAACAACCGCGCCCGGCACGTACCGCGCATGCGAAGCCGCGTGCCCCCGTCCGCTAAGGCGAGGGCACGCGGCCGGCCGCAGGGCCTCAGGCCTTTGCCGGTGCCGGCGCGCGGCGGAGCTGCCCGCCGAGCAGGATCGCGGTCAGGCCCAGACCCGCCCAGAGCGACAGCGTCAGCAGCGCCGATCCCGTCGCGTGTCCGTCGAAGTACGCCACCGAGCGCAGCAGCCACGTCCCCGCGCCCGGCGGGAGCCACTGTCCGATGGTGCCGGCCGGTTCGGGCAGCAGTTCCGGCGCGCTCGCCGCGCCCGAGAACGGGTTGCCGATCAGGATCATCAGCAGCGCCCCCAGGCCGATACCCGCCGTCCCCACCAGCGCCGCGAGGCCGGCGACCGAGGCCCCGATGGCGAGGACCGTCAGTCCCAGGGCCCCTGCCTCCGCCCACCAGTTGCCGTCCAGCACCCCGAGCCAGCTGTGTGCGATCGCCGTCGCGGTGATGCCGACCAGCAGTGACGCTCCCATCAGGGCGGCGGCGCTCCGCATGCCGCGCAGGTGGAGCAGAGTCACGAGGGCCCCGGCCGCGACCCCGGCCAGCCCGAGGGGCAGCACGCTCGCCGCGAGGGCGCTGCCGCGCGGGTCGCGGGAGGGGAGCGGGACCACGTCCTCCACCTGGACCTGCGCGCCGTCCGGCGCCGATCCGGCCACGGCCTCCTCGAGCAGCTGCGCGACGACCGGACTCGCCGCGGGAGCGGTCAGCAGGGTCGGACCTTCAGGCTGCAGGACGACCGCTCCGTATACGACCCGGTCCTCGACGGCGGCCCGGGCGGCCGGCTCGTCCTCGTACCGGTGGACCTCGAACGCGCCGGCGCGTTCTTCGAAGCGGCGCTCGACCTGCTCCGCCGCGGCGGCGGGACCGGCGACGCCGAGGGGAACGTCTCGCGGCGCGATGCGTGCCGCGGGCCAGGCGAAGGCCCACAGGGCAAGCGCGACCACGACCGGGACCAGGACCGTCACCGCGGCCATGCGGCGTGTGGGCGTAGCGGCCATGACCACTCCTATTAAAGAGAAGGATCGTTCGTTTTACATTTCGTCGCCACTGTCTCCCCGGGGGCGCTTCTTGTCAAGAAGGAACGTTCGTTTTAGATTTTGCCCATGGCACGCGTATCCCAGGAGCACCTCGACGCCCGCCGCCGGCAGATCCTCGACGGCGCCGCCCGCTGCTTCGCCCGCAACGGCTTCCATGCGACATCGATGCAGGACGTCCTCGGGGAGGCGGGCCTGTCGGCAGGCGCGGTCTACCGCTATTTCCGCAGCAAGGACGAGCTGATCGAAGCCATCGCCGGCGAGGCGTTCTCCTGGATCCGCGCCGCCTTCGACGACGCCGCCCGCACGACCCCGCCGCCGACGCCGGACGTCCTCCTCGGGCGGGTGCTGCGGCGGCTGCTGATCGACGAGGTGCCCGGCGGAGACGCCCGTGCCTTCGCCCGCCTCGTCGTCCAGGTGTGGACGGAGACCCTGCGCAACGACACGCTGGCCGCCACGCTCGCCGAGGGGTACGGCGGGATGCGGCTCGCCTGGGCCGAGCTCGTCCACGCCTACCGTGCGAACGGTCAGTTGTCGTCGGACGTGGACGCCGACCACGTCGCGCGCACGCTCATCGCGACCGCCCAGGGCTTCATCGCCCAGCAGGCGCTCTTCGGCGACGTGCGCGTCGAGATCCTGGAGGAGGGGCTGCGCGCCCTGATGTCCATGCGGGAACCCGAGATCAGTTAACGCGCCGGAAAAACTCGCGTCCTAACGTTCAACCCCTGGTCGTGAGATCCCGGGCGCAGGTCAACAGAGTGTTGACGTGGGCAAGGGCCCACACGCCCCCGGGCCGGTACGACAGTGAGGTGGACGCGTGCAACTCTCCCCGCACGAGCAGGAACGACTTCTCATCCATGTGGCCGCCGACGTGGCCGAGAAGCGCAGGGCGCGCGGCGTGAAGCTGAATCACCCCGAATCCGTCGCGCTCATCACCTCCCACATCCTCGAAGGCGCCCGCGACGGGCGCACCGTGGGCGAGCTGATGGTCTCCGGGCGCAAGGTGCTCACCCGTGCCGACGTCATGGACGGCGTCCCCGAGATGATCCACGACGTGCAGGTCGAGGCCACTTTCCCGGACGGCACCAAGCTCGTCACCGTCCACGACCCGATCGTCTGAGGGAGAGCCGATGATTCCCGGAGAGATCCTCTTCGCCGACGAGCCCGTCGCCCTCAACGAGGGTCGCGAGACCACCCGTGTCACCGTCGTCAACGCCGCCGACCGGCCTGTCCAGGTCGGCTCGCACTACCACTTCGCCGAGGCCAACCCGGGCCTTGAGTTCGACCGCGCGGCAGCCCGCGGCAAGCGCCTCGCCATCGCAGCGGGCACGGCCGTACGGTTCGAGCCCGGCATCCCCGTCGACGTCGAGCTCGTCGCGCTGGCCGGCCGCCGTGTCGTCGCCGGACTGCGCGGCGAGACCGGAGGTCACCTCGATGGCTGAGCTGGACCGCGCCGTGTACGCGGATCTCTTCGGGCCCACCACCGGCGACCGCATCCGGCTCGCCGACACCGATCTGCTCGTCGAGATCGAGGAGGACCGCTCCGGCGGCCCCGGACGATCAGGCGACGAGGCCGTGTTCGGCGGCGGCAAGGTGATCCGGGAGTCGATGGGGCAGTCCCGTGCGACACGGGCCGACGGAGCGCCCGACACTGTGATCACCGGCGCCGTCGTCATCGACCACTGGGGCATCGTCAAGGCCGACATCGGCATCAGGGAGGGCCGTGTCACCGGCATCGGCAAGGCCGGCAACCCGGACACCATGGACGGCGTCCACCCCGATCTCGTCATCGGGCCGGAGACCGAGGTCATCGCGGGCAACGGCAAGATCGTGACGGCGGGGGCGGTCGACGCCCATGTCCACTTCATCTCGCCGACGCTCGTCGACCAGGCCCTCGCGACGGGCGTCACCACCCTGGTCGGCGGCGGCACCGGGCCGGCCGAGGGCACCAAGGCCACCACCATCACGCCCGGACCGTGGCATCTCGCCCGGATGTTCGAGGCGCTGGACACCTACCCCGTCAACATCGGCCTGCTCGGCAAGGGCAACACGATGTCGCGCGAGGCCCTGCACTCCCAGCTGCGCGGCGGGGCGCTCGGGTTCAAGATCCACGAGGACTGGGGTGCAACCCCGGCCGTCATCGACGCCTGCCTGAACGTCTGCGACGAGACCGGTGCCCAGCTCGCCCTGCACACGGACACCTTGAACGAGGCCGGATTCGTCGGGGACACGCTCGCGGCGATCGCGGGCCGCACCGTCCACGCGTACCACACCGAAGGTGCGGGCGGTGGCCACGCGCCCGACATCATCACCGTGGTGTCCGAACCGCATGTGCTGCCCAGCTCCACCAATCCGACCCGGCCGCACACCGTCAACACCATCGAGGAACACCTCGACATGCTGATGGTCTGCCATCACCTCAACCCCGCCGTGCCGGAGGATCTGGCCTTCGCCGAGTCCCGCATCCGGCCCTCCACCATCGCGGCCGAGGACGTCCTGCACGACCTCGGCGCCATCTCGATCGTCTCCTCGGACTCGCAGGCCATGGGACGCATCGGCGAGGTGATCCTGCGGACCTGGCAGACCGCGCACGTGATGAAGAAGCGGCGCGGCGCGCTGCCCGGTGACGGGCGTGCCGACAACCACCGGGTGCGTCGCTATGTCGCCAAATACACGATCAACCCGGCGGTCGCACAGGGCATCGGCCACGAGGTCGGGTCGGTCGAGACCGGAAAGCTTGCCGATCTGGTGCTGTGGGACCCGGCGTTCTTCGGGGTGAAGCCCCAGCTCGTCCTCAAGGGCGGCCAGATCGCCTACGCGCAGATGGGCGACGCCAACGCCTCCATCCCCACGCCGCAGCCGGTGCTGCCACGGCCGATGTTCGGCGCACTGGGGCGCGCGGCCGCGCACGGATCGTTCAACTTCGTCGCCCGGGCGGCGATCGAGGACGACCTGCCGGAACGGCTCGGGGTGGCCAAGAAGTTCGTACCCATCACGAGCACCCGGCGGGTCACCAAGGCGGACATGCGGGAGAACGACGCGCTGCCGCGGGTGGAGGTCGACGCGGACACGTTCACGGTGACCGTCGACGGCGAGCGGATCGAACCCGCGCCCGCCGCCGAACTTCCCATGGCCCAGCGGTACTTCCTCTTCTGATGCGCGCACCGACGACAACACAGGCGTCACGGCGCCCGGCGCCGCCCGGCGC
The DNA here is from genome assembly GCF_018614575.1 of Streptomyces sp. ISL-10. GTDB lineage: Bacteria > Actinomycetota > Actinomycetes > Streptomycetales > Streptomycetaceae > Streptomyces. Next base: position 6,464 of record NZ_JAGGOJ010000043.1, on the reverse strand, counting down.
CGCGAGCCCGTCGGCCGAGGGCTTCGGTGCCGCCGGGGCGGGTGGCCCATGAGCCGCGCCGCGCTGCTCGTGCTGGCCGACGGGCGTTTCCCCGCCGGCGGGCACGCGCACTCGGGAGGCGCCGAGCCGGCCGTAAGGGAGGGGCGGATCCGGGACGCACAGGACCTCGAACACTTCTGCCGGGGCCGGCTGCACACCACCGGCCTCACCTCCGCCGCGCTCGCAGCCGCCGCCGCTCTCGGCCACGACCCCGCCGAACTCGACCGCGCCGCCGACGCGCGCACGCCCTCGCCCGCCCTGCGGGCCGCCGCGCGCAAGCTCGGACGGCAGATGATGCGCGCCGCACGCGCCGCCTGGCCAGGCCCCGAACTCGACGCGCTGGCAGCCGTGTTCCCCCGGGGAACGCATCAGCCGATCGTGCTCGGCACCGCCGCCCGCGCGGCAGGGCTCGGACCGGACGACGCCGCACACTGCGTCGTCTACGAGACCGTCAGCGGCCCGGCCACCGCCGCCGTACGGCTGCTCAGCCTCGATCCGTTCCAGGCCACGGCGGTGCTCGCCCGCCTCGCGCCCGAGATGGACGCCGTCGCCGAACGCGCCACCGGCGCCGCCCGGGAAGGAATGGACGCCCTCCCGGCCGCGTCGGCCCCGCTCCTCGACATCACCGCCGAGCAGCACGCGGCCTGGCCCGTACGCCTCTTCGCGTCCTAGAACCCCGCACCAAGGAGCCGCGCCCCATGCACCTCGACCACCGCCACGACGAAGCCGGCGCCTCTGCCGTCGGCGCCGACGCCATGCGCCCCGACGGCGCACGGCGCGCCCTGCGCATCGGGCTCGGCGGCCCCGTCGGCTCCGGCAAGACGGCCACCGTCGCCGCGCTGTGCACCGCCCTGCGCGACCAGTTCTCCATCGCGGTCGTCACCAACGACATCTACACCCGGGAGGACGCGGAGTTCCTGCTGCGCAACGCCGTGCTGCCGCCCGAACGCATCCAGGCCGTCGAGACCGGCGCCTGCCCGCACACCGCGATCCGTGACGACATCTCCGCCAACCTCGAAGCCGTGGAGGACCTGGAGGACGGCGTCGGCCCGCTCGACCTCGTCCTCGTCGAGTCCGGCGGCGACAACCTCACCGCCACCTTCTCCAAGGGACTCGTCGACGCCCAGATCTTTGTGATCGACGTCGCCGGGGGTGACGACATCCCGCGCAAGGGCGGGCCCGGAGTCACCACGGCCGACCTGCTCGTCGTCAACAAGACCGACCTCGCGCCGTACGTCGGCTCCGACCTCGCCCGCATGGCCCGCGACGCCGAGCAGCAGCGCGGCGAACTCCCGGTCGTCTTCACCTCGTTGCGCGAGGCCGACGGCGTCCGCCCGGTCGCCGACTGGGTACGGGCGCAGCTCGCCGCCTGGACCGCCTGAGCGCGCCGGATGAGCATCGAGGCCACGGCCCGGATCGTCGCCGACCGGACCGGTCTGCCCGTCCTCGTCAGCGACGGGCCGCTCGCCCTGCGCCGCACCCGTCCGACAGGACCGGGCCACAAGGTCACTGTCGTCGGCGCGATGAGCGCGCCGCTCGGCGGCGACCGGCTCGCGATCGAGGCAGAGGTGTGCGAAGGGGCCCGGCTCACCGTGGACTCGGCCGCCGCGACGATCGCGCTGCCCGGGCCCACCGCGGAGCACGCCCGCTACGACGTCACCCTGACGGTGGGGGAGGACGCCGTACTGCACTGGCTGCCCGAGCAGCTTGTCGCCGCCCGGGGCAGCCTCCTGCACCTGCGCACCCGCGCCGAACTCGCCCCCGGCGCACGCTTGGTGCTGCGCGAGGAGCAGATTCTCGGCCGCCATGGCGAACAGCCGGGCACTCTCATGACCCGCCTCACCGTGCGCCGTGCGGGACGCCCCCTGCTCGACACGGAACTGGCCTGCGGACCCGGCGCGCCGGGCGGCTGGGACGGCCCCGCCGTGCTCGCCGGGCACCGGGCCGTCGGCCAACTCCTCGTCGTGGACCCGGCGTACGCGGACAGGCCGCTGGCACCGCGGCCGCTCGGCCCGACCGCCGTCCTCACCCCGCTGGCCGGAACTGCCGTCCTGGTCACGGCCGTTGCCTCGGATGCCCGTGCCCTGCGCCGACTGCTCGACGAAGGGCTGGCCGCGGCCGCGCCGGACCTGCACCGCTGAGCGGAAGCCGGTCACCGGTTATTGGTTCGGTAAAGAACAACGGTACGGGCTGTTCGCCGCTGCCCCGTTGACGAAAGGATCCCCGGGACCTGACGACAGCAAGCAGCAGGGGGAGGCTCCACGTGATACGCACAGCAGTGCTCGGCTCGGCCGGCACTCTGATAGCGGGCACACTCATCGCGGGTGCGATCGCGACACCGATCGCCAGCGCCGACAGCCGTGACCAGGGCTGGTCCGAGGCCCGTGGCGCACGCATCGCCGCGGAGCGGGCGGCCAAGCAGGGCATCGACTGGGCGGACTGCCCGGAGGACTGGGGGCTCGCCAAGCCCATCCAGTGCGGCTGGGTGACCGTCCCGCTGGACTACAGCCGGCCCGACGGCAAGCAGATCAAGCTCGCCGTCGACCGCATCGGCAACACCGGCGCCAAGGACGAGCGCCAGGGCGCCCTCATCTACAACCCGGGCGGCCCCGGCGGTTCGGGCATGCGCTTCCCGGTCCGGGTCACCGGCAAGAACCCGCTGTGGGCCAAGACCGCGAAGGCGTACGACTTCGTCGGCTTCGACCCGCGCGGCGTCGGCCACTCCACGCCCATCTCCTGTGTCGACCCACAGGAGTTCGTCAAGGCGCCGAAGCTCGACCCGGTGCCCGACAGCGAGGCCGACAAGCGCGCCCAGCGCAAGCTCGCCGCCGAGTACGCGGACGGCTGCGCGGAGCGCAGCGGCTGGATGCTGCCGCACATGACCACGCCCAACACCGCACGCGACCTGGACGTCATCCGGGCCGCACTCGGCGAGGAGAAGCTCAACTACCTGGGCGTCTCCTACGGCACCTACCTCGGCGCGGTGTACGCGACGCTGTTCCCCGGCCACATCCGCCGGATGATCGTCGACAGCGTCGTCAATCCCTCGCGGGAGAAGATCTGGTACCAGGCGAACCTGGACCAGGACGTCGCGTTCCAGATGCGCTGGGACGACTGGAAGAACTGGGTCGCGAAGAACGACGCCACCTTCCACATCGGCGACACCCCCGAGAAGGTCGAGGCCCAGTGGGTGAAGCTGCGGGCCGCCGCGAAGGAGAGCCCGATCGGCGGGGTCGTCGGTCCGGCCGAACTCATCGGCTTCTTCCAGAGCGCGCCGTACTACGACTCCTCCTGGGTGCCCGTCGCCCGGACCTGGAGCAAGTACCTTGCCGGTGACACCCAGGTGCTGGTCGACGCCGCCGCGCCCGATCTGTCGGACACCGCGGGCAACATCCGCTCCGAGAACGGCAACGCGGTCTACACCGCCGTCGAGTGCGCGGACGCCAAGTGGCCCACCAGCTGGAAGAGGTGGGACCGCGACAACACCCGGCTCCACCGCGACCACCCCTTCATGACGTGGGCCAACGCCTGGATGAACCTGCCGTGCGCGACCTGGTCCACCAAGCAGCAGACCCCCCTCGAGGTGCGCACCCGCAAGGGCCTGCCGCCGGTGCTCATCGTGCAGGCCACCCGTGACGCCGCGACCCCGTTCGAGGGCGCCGTCGAGCTGCACAGGCGGCTCAAGGGCTCGCGCCTGATCATCGAGAAGGACGCCGGATCGCACGGTGTGACCGGTCTGGCCAACCCGTGCGTCAACGACCGCGTCGACGCCTATCTGCTCAGCGGCACGTTGGACAGCCGCGACGTGACGTGCGCGCCGCACGCCTCGCCGAAGCCGTAAGGACACAGGCGTACGAAGAGGGGCGGCCGGACACCGGCCGCCCTTTTTCCGCGCCCGGTGCGGCCGACGGCTTCCCACTGCCGCGACCGGCGATGTCTGCCCGTCACGGAGCGTCTCCCGGTGCTGGGGCACCTGCCATGCCGAAGGCTGAGGGAGGACAGGCGGCGTGACAGGGCACAGCCTGCCGGGAGGGGACTAGCAGTTCCGCCGCGGCGGGAACCTCTTCGGCCGCTGCTGCTCCAGCTCCTGCTGCTCCGCCTTGACCTCCGCCGCGTACCGGTCCACGTACTCCTGTCCCGACAGTTCCAGGATGGCGTACATGATCTCGTCCGTGACCGCGCGGATCGCCGCCTTCTCGTTCTCCATCCCCGCGTACCGCGAGAAGTCCAGCGGCTCGCCGAAGCGGACCGTGACCCGCTTGATCTTCGGCAGCACCTGTCCGGGCGGCTGGATCTCGAACGTGCCCACCATCGCGCACGGCACCACCGGCACACCGGCCCTGAGCGCCATCACCGCGACACCGACCTTGCCCTTGTAGAGCCGGCCGTCGTGCGAACGGGTTCCCTCCGGGTAGATGCCCAGCAACTCGCCCTTGTTCAGCACCCCGAGCCCCTCCCGGATGGCCGCCTGCCCGGCCTCCTTGCCGGAGCGGTCCACCGGGATCTGCCCGGCGCTGCGGAAGAACGCGGCGGTCAGCCGGCCCCTGACGCCAGGCCCGGTGAAGTACTCCGCCTTCGCCAGGAAGGTGATGCGCCGGTTGAGGATCGCCGGCATCAGGAAGTGGTCGGAGAACGACAGATGGTTGCCTGCGACGATCGCCGCACCCTCGGCGGGAATGTGCTCCAGTCCCTCGATCCTGGGGCGGAACAGCAGCCGCAGCAGCGGCCCCAGAAGGACGTATTTGAGCACGTAATAGAACACCGGGGGCGCTCCCAACTGCCCGGACGGTCTCCGGGGCAACGTTCTGCCAGGTCATGGCACATTTCGGTGACGGTCAGTGTAAATGCATGTCCGTTCACCCGTAACCACGCGTGCGCGCCGCGCGGAACTCCCGGCCGCCGGAGAGTGGGAAGCGCGGCAGGGCGGGAGGAGACTGGATTTTCACGTCCCCGGAAGCCGAGGAGAGCCGTGCCCGTCCCCGTCATCATCGACTGCGACCCCGGGCACGACGATGCCGTCGCTGTCATGCTCGCCGCAGGGGATCCGGCGGTCGAGCTCCTCGCGATCACCACCGTCGCCGGCAACCAGACCCTCGAGAAGACGACGCTCAACGCCCGCAGGGTCTGCACCGTCGCGGGCATCACCGGCGTTCCCGTCGCGGCGGGCTGCGCCAGGCCGCTGGTGCGGCCGCTGACGGTCGCTGACGACGTGCACGGCGAATCGGGACTCGACGGTCCGCGGTTCCCGGACCCGGCCGTGGACATCGTCCCGGAGCACGCCGTGGAGCTCATGCACCGCATCCTGGCCGAGCATCCGGAACCGGTCACCCTCGTCCCCACCGGACCGCTCACCAACGTGGCACTGCTGCTCACGCGGTACCCGGACGCCGCGGCGCACATCCGGGAGATCGTGTTCATGGGCGGCTCCACCGAACGCGGCAACAGAACCCCTGCAGCGGAGTTCAACGTGTACGTCGACCCCGAGGCCGCGGACATCGTCCTCGGCAGCGGTGTGCCGGTCACCATGTGCGGGCTCAATGTCACCCACCAGGCGCTCGCCACGCCCGAGGTGCTGGCCCGCCTGGAGGCTCTCGGCACCGAACTCTCCCGGATCTGCGCCGAGTTGCTGACCTACTTCGCATCCACGTACCGGCAGCTGTGGGGCTTCACCGCCCCACCGGTGCACGATCCCGTGGCCGTGGCCCGCGTCATCGACCCGGAGACCGTGCGCTGCGTGGACGCCCATGTCGCCGTCGAGCTGAGCGGGCGGTACACCCGCGGGGCGACCGTGGTGGACCTGCACGGATACACCGGCCGGCCCGTGAACGCGCGGGTGGCGGTGGCCCTGGACGCCGCCAGGTTCTGGGACCGGGTGATCGCCGCGGTGGACACGCTGGGGCGGCGCGTGAGGTGAACGCAGGCGCTGCAGCCAGCCAGCCCGCCCGGCGCGACGTGAACGCTGCCGTCGGCCGCCCGTCCGGGCGGGGGGCACAGCAGCCCGGCGACCGGCCGGACCGCCGTGACGGGAGGTCAAACCTGGACCACCCGTGGCGTGCGGCCCCCCGGGTGAAAATCGAGCCGACGTCACTCATCGGGCCCATGATGTCGCCCGCATGCCGTGCTCTCCGGTGGTGAGCGCTCGCGATTGGGCTGACGGTTGATCACGTCGCCACTGCGATCCAGACGGGCCGGTGACGTGTCGGCCCTCGCAGTCGCGGCGGAAGGAAAGGCTCACCATGCGCTCTGCCCGCATTCTGCTCGCCTCGGCCGTCGCCACGGCCGCCCTCAGCATCTCCGGACCGGCCTACGCGGTGATGACGGCCGACGACTGGAGCAAGGACGAGCACTCCTCGTCGAGCAGTGACAAGAAGGACGACTACAGCGACAAGAAGGACGACTACTCGTCGGACAAGAAGGACGACTAC
>NZ_JAGGOJ010000042.1 GCF_018614575.1 Streptomyces sp. ISL-10 | reverse complement strand
TGGTCCCCACCCGAGACCACAACATCGCCGAGCAGTCCAAGAACTACAGGTACTCGACCAATGCTTGCCACTGCCGTTCCCCTGCCCCAGGGCGGAACGGGAGCGCGGTCGTCAGGCGCATGCGCTGCCCCGGAGCGACGAAACAGACTCGATGCGTCCCTGTCAAAAATATTGAAAAGCCATGTGACATGTGCCATTTTACAGCGCAGCCCGTCGCGGACGGGACCCCCTACTCCCATCCCCAGGAGTGAATCTTGCGCGCCATGGCCGTCGCCACCGCCCTGCTCATAGCCGCCGTCGCGGCCTCTCCCGCCCAAGCCTCCCAGGCCGATCCCAAGCCGGACCACGTCTTCGCGGACCCGGGCCAGCGCCCGGCCCACGGCAATGTCAAAGACGCTCCCGGCGCGACCGGGACCACCGGCGGCAAGCTGGAATCGCGCATCCTGCCGATCGTCCACAACTGCAGTCCGACGCTGCGGATCCGGGCCCAGGAGATGACCGCCGCCCAGCTGACGGCGACTTGCGCGAGTCTGGCCAACCAGGACGCTTACTTCCACAGCGTGGTCAAGGACTCGGGGCCGGTCGCGAACGACTACAACACCACCCTGGAGGTCGATGTCTTCAACTCAAGCGCCGACTACAAGGCCTACGCGGGGAAAATCTACGGCATCGACACCAACAACGGCGGCATGTACCTGGAGGGAGACCCCGCCAAGACGGGCAACCAGCCGCGGTTCATATGCTACGAGCGCACCGACGTGAGCCCCGGCTGGCAGATCTGGAACCTCAACCACGAGTACACCCACTACCTCGACGGCCGCTTCGACCTGTACGGCGACTTCAGCGCCAGCCAGACCACCCCCACCGTGTGGTGGGGCGAGGGCATCGCGGAGTACATCTCCTACTCCTACCGCGGCGTCACCTACGCCAGCGCGGTGGCCGAGGCCGGCAAGCACACGTACTCCCTGCGCACGCTGTTCGACACCACCTACGCCAACAGCGACGTCAACCGCACCTACAACTGGGGCTACCTCGCCGCCCGCTACATGGTCGAAAAGCACCCGGCCGACGTCGCCACCGTGCTCGGCCACTACCGCACCGGAAACTGGACCGCCGCGCGTGCCTTCCTCACCTCGCTGAACTACGAGAGCGACTGGAACACCTGGCTGACGGCCGTGGCGGCGGGCACCTGACCCGTACGCCTGCGACGGCCGGACTCCCCCGCACAGGCACCGAGGGACTCCCGAAACGACGAAGACCCCGACCGTCGGCGGCCACGGTGCGAGGTGGGGTGAGCCCTTCAACAGGTCGTCGGTCTTCACGTGAAGCACGGTCGCGAGGGAGCCCAACTCTGTCCTCCCATACTGATGTTGGGCTCCCTCACCTCATGCGCGCGGTCGATCTCTTGGCGTCGGGGACTGTAAATCGTTAAATCGTTCGGCATCGCAGCGCGGCCTTCGCTCTTCTTTGCGGCCTCCTGGGAGGCACGTACGGCAACGCGTGCCAGGTCGAGCCGGAGACTTCGCTGCTCACGTTTACCCCCACATGGTGTGTCCCAGTACGAGGTGGCGTGCTCCTTGCAGGCGGTGGACCTGGTCGACGAAGGTGCTCGTGAACAGGCGACGGGCAGAAGGCTCCCCGTACTCGGTGATGTGGTCGAGGACGATCTGGTGGTCTTTGGCGGCGCGACTTCGCCAGTCGAGGACCTGGTCGCGGGTCAGTTCCTCGAGCACGATCGGTTCATCGTCATGCACGACAGTGACGATTTCGGGCCCCGCCGGTGCGGATCGCGGCGCGGGCAGAGCGAGCGAGCCGGCCCGGGCGGGTGCCGACTCCCCCGGCCTGCGAGCTCTGGCGTGAGTCTGCGCGGCCGCCGCTTGCCGCCTGGCGCCCTCGGCCTCGAGCTGCTCTCGGCGGGCCTTTTTGGCCCAGGCTTCGGCGGTGACGCTTTGGTGCAGCCGCCGCTCGGTCTCCGCACGGCGTTCGGTGTCGGAGGCGTGTGGCATGTCGGTATCGACGGCGGCCGCGACGCTGTGGCGCCGCGCTCGCCGGTCGGCGGCGAGGTATGTGCAGGTGGCGCAGTCGCCGCCGGTGTCGAGCCGCAGGCCTTCGTCGCACCTGACGTCGGCGCAGCGCGGGCGCTGCGGTAGCCCTCGGCGGATCAGCCAGCCCACCGGATCGGTGACGGCCTGCGTGCCTCCCTGTTCGGACAGCCTGCGGGTCAACCGGTCGGCGAGCGCCTGGCCGGCATCCGCCCAGCCCACGTATCCCGCCACCGCGGTGAGCTCGCTGCGCACAGCAGCTTCCACCAGCCTCTGGGCGTACGGGCGGTCGAGGCGGGCCCAGAGCAGCTCCACCGGCTCGAGTACGGCCCGCAGATCCGCTGGCGGACGTGGCACCGCCGACCGCCGCGCACCGCGAGTTGTCGCCCCGGCTGCTGCAGGCCGCGGCGCCGAAGGTGCTGCGGCCCGCCTATTGCCAGCGACGACCTCCGACTTCTTCGGCTTGTCCCCGCGTAGCGGGCGGCCCTTGCCGAGGACCGGAGTCAGCGGGGCACGGGCATCACCCTCCGGTGCGTGGTCTTCGCGCGCACCCGCGCGGTCCGGCAGACCACGGTCACCCCCACGGCCTGCGCCGGAAAAGCCACATCCATGTTCAGCTCGACCGGCTTGAGGTTCCACGGAAGCGTGGAGAGCGTGGTGGTGTGCAGCAGTGGCGAGGTCCGCGAACTCGCCGTCGTGGCCACCGACCTGCTCAAAATCCCCAGCTCCGCCAGCGCCTTTGAGAGGTCCGGCTGGGGAAAGATCTCTGGATGCAGTAGCAGGGAGGTCTGCGGCGACAGTCGCCGCGGCCTGGCGGTCGGTCCTGGCGCGGTGGTAAGCCACGGCAACTGGCAGGACTCGCACGCGTGACTTTCCGTGCAGCCCGGAGGCGGTCTCCTGGCGCACGACCTGCGTGACACCGTGCGACTGCAGGCGCGCGACGACCTTCGCGCCGGTTGCCGGCGAGCAGCCCAGCAGCCGCGCGACGGTCGTCGCCGGGCGTCCCCTGTCCGAATCGACGGCTCCAGGACAAAGCCGCAGCCAGCCACGGGAGTTCGACGAGAGGACCATCAGTAGCAGCGCCAGCCGGTCTGTGGCGGCCCCCCGGCCTCTGCGGCTTGCAAACAGTCCCGGCGGGATCGGCGCCCGGTCTTTCGGCGCCCACCCGGGACCGAAGAGGGACTCGCACAGGCGTAACAGCACGGCGAGTTCCGTGCGCGTCAGCGCGAGCGGGTGCCGCCGGTCGCCGGCCTGCTGCGCCCGGTACATCGGTACGACCCAGCAGTCCAAGCCGGTCGTGTGGCCGGCCGAGTTCGTCGTGGCCCTCGAGCCGACGATGCCCGCGCGGCGCAGCTCGGGCAGCACGGTGTGTGCCACGGTCGATTGGGACACGCCTAGCCAACGGCCGAGCTCGGCGGCCCAGATGGACGTCGCGTAGTTGGCGGAGGCCTTGGCCTTTGCTGTGAGGACCACGGCTGCCAGCCGGGCGGCGTCCGACGCGCCTCGAAGGGCCGGATCGGTGACGAGTTCCCTGACAGCCCCAAGCAGTCGGCCGCGCATCGTCTCGGTCAGCCGCATCGGGTTGCCGATCGGCAGGCACACCACCGGACCCGCCTCGCCCGAGTCGCGGCGCCTCGCCTGGCGGCGCTTCGGCGTGCGCGCGTTCATGGCGGCAACTCCCGCTGCGGCGCTCACTCAAGCTCCGGCTGAGGGCAGGCGGGGAGCTGACTGATGAGTCCGGTGGCCGGACTGTGGCTGTCGTGAGAAGAGGGCGGCTGAGGCGGTCGGATCGGAAGTACGCGGGCACGCCAAAGCTGGCGACCCGGGCACACGTCATGCATGATGGGGCCGTCTTCCTCTCTTGGGTGAAGGCACAGCGAAGCCCTCACACGGTGCTTCGTGGTTCTGGGCGAACCAGATGTGTGAACCGTTCGGCCGGCGGCGAACCGGTTGGACGATCCCGTCGGAGGGCTGGCGAAGCTCTCCGGTGATGGATGGGCGGCGGCCTGGGTGACGGCGAATCACCCGGGCTGCACAGCCCGAGCGGCCCCTCCTTGAGGTGCCGTCTTATGTGGCTAGGTCATGGCTCTTCCTCTCTTTCTTCAGGCCTTCTGTAGCGCGGTGGTGTAGTAGTGCGCGAGAACGGCTTCGGCGCCTGAGCCCTGGCTGGTGGCAATGCGCTGGTAGCGGGCAGACCTCAGGTCGCCTGCGATGTGGATTCGGGGGTGCTGGTGTTCGGGCGGGCAGTAGCCGTCTTCTCCGCGTGCGAGGCCCTCGAGTGCTGCCGGCTTGTTGCCCAGGTTGCTGAGCAGGGTCGTGGCCATGTAGGTCGTTCGGTCCCCCGAGCGTTGCTCGACCTCTACCAGCCAGCCGTCTCCGTACGTCGGTCGGGCGATCGCTACATGTGCCACGGGCACGATGCGAATGCGGTCGTCTCTTGCGACCTCCTCGACCTTGTAGTCATCGGTGGGAGGGCAAAGAACGTGGAGCGTCGTCGACGCCTCTGGATGGGCGCGCAGCCAGGTGCCCAAGGGTCGGTCGCCGCCGATGACGTACGTCTTCCCGGCGAGATCCTGTGGGGCGGCACGCCACAGCGATGGCGCAGAGAACTGGGCGGGGGTGCTGACCCAGTCGACGTCGGGTGGCGTCAGGGCGGCGACGCCGGTCGCAACAACGACGGCTTGTGCGGACACGAGGCCGCCGCCTTCGAGGGTGAGCTCGGCGTGGTCGTCGAGGCCGCACACGCTCACGGCGTATGCGCGAATCACGGCGCAGCGCCCCGCTTCGGTGAGACGTTCGAGGTCGGCTGTCAGGGCTTCGGCCAGTTGAGGGCCGTTCGACCAGCTTCCGGAGACGTTCTCCAGGGCCCCGATGGTGTGGAGTTTGCCGCCGACGCGGCCGGGCTCCACCACGATGGTGCGCAAGTTGAGGCTGGCTGCCATGACGGCGGCAGCGACTCCGGCCGGTCCGGCCCCGACCACGACAACGTCCGTTTCGTACTGGGGCTTACTCATGCGCGGGCCTCCTGGGTCCCGGTGAGTCGGGCCAGCACGGTGTCGCTGGTGACGAGGTGGTCGGGGCCGATGTTCCGGCCGGCGAGAAGCAGTGCCGCGTCATGGTATTCGGAGCCTCCGGTGGAGGCGCAGGCGTCGGTGACGATCCAGGGCCGGTAGCCGTGCTGGTAGGCGTCGACTGCAGAGTCGTAGACGCACGCGTCGGTGTCGATGCCGCACAGCACGAGGTCGCTCCAGCCAGCGGCGCGGATCAGCTCGGTGCCCTCAGGGGTGAAGAGCGACGACTGCCCTTTATCGAGGACGGCAGCCGCGTTGCTGATGTACGGAGCGAGCTCTGGCACGAGAGCCTGCTCTTCTGGCGTGCGGAGCTTGGTCCACCCGGTGATCGTCTCGTATGGCGAGCCCGGCTCATTGTGGAAGCGGGTCAGCACCACGGGAGCGCCGGCGGCGTGCCATCCGCTGACGAGCCGCATGACGGCTGGCAGAGCGCCGCGGCTGTGCTGGTTGACGAAGCCCTGCTGAACGTCGATGACCAGCAGCGCTGTCGAACGAGGGTCCACTCGGTCTGCCTTCCTCTACGGGTTGGTGTCTCGAAGCACGTCCTGGGCGGCGCGCAATCGATCGGGCAGTTCACTGGTCGCCAGAATGGCCTCGCGCATCATGCGGTGCTGGGCCGATTCGGTCGGGCGAGCCGTGGTGAGTCGGAAGAAGGCACTGCGCAGGTAGCGCCAGCTGTATTCGCCCGGCATCACGGGATCGTGCCCGTCCTCGATCATGTGCAGGACGTAGGCGGACAGGGCCCACAGTGCCTGTACGTCGAGCTCCAGGGCAATGATCTGCTGCATGGTCAGCGCCCGTTCGTCTGACTGCGGGTGGTAGGAGACTCCTGACCAGCCGGCCACGCCGCGGGATACCCCTCCGCCGAATGGCACCGCTTCGGGGTGTGCCCAGCCCTCTCGAAATTTCGCGTCTTCCACGCCGGTACCGAGCGGCACCACGTGAGCCGGGTTCTGCCGGTCGACGAGCACAGACGGTGTGGTGAGGAGTTGGAGGGCCGTATCGAGGCCTGCGTCCTCCCAGGCATGCTCGCGTAGTTCGTACGCGGACAGCATGTACTGCGGCACCGGGGAAGGTCCTGCGACGGGTCCCTGGCTGTGCTGCGCCATGAGCAGCGAGAGTCGTTCGCCGACCCACTTGGGTTCACGCAAGTAGGTCCGATAGCGCCATACAGCGAGCTCAGTAATCGAGTTGACGTGCTTGTGCTCTTCCAGGTGGGCCACGGCGACGCCGCATGCGTAGATGTGCAGGGTCGAAGCGTGAGCTGAACGGTGGCCGGCGGGCAGCACTCGGCGCTCCAGCCCGCCGGGACCGGTTGCCCGAGGGGCAGCAGCTGCGAACAGAGAGGCGCTCCGCTCGCCGATGTACACGGGCAGGAACTTGTGCGAGACGACCGTGCATGCTGCGGGTCGCGCAGGGACATTGCCCGCGACGGGGGCGGGTTCGCCGCGCAGTGCCGCCAAGCGCACGCGGAAGGCCTCCTGCTCCTCCGGCGTGCACTGACGTAACGTCAGGTCCAGGACCTGAGCCATAGCCGGACGGCACACCCTGCGGGGGTTCTGCTTCCACTTCGACACCGTTCGGGGATCGATCCCCAAACGACCGGCGAAGTCCCGCACCGAGTCGCGCATCACCGAGCGCAGGAGCGTCGCTTCCTCGCCTGTCCAGTTCTCCACGGCGATCACTACACACCCCCTAGGCGGTCATTCGACAGGCCGAAGTGGCCCGAGTTCCACGCTGGTTCCACACCAGTTCCACGGTCGGGCCTCTCACGAAAGCACCGCGCCCAGGAAGCTATTGGTGTTGATCAGAATCCGGACGAGCAGCCCGTTGGAAGAAGGCCATGCCCGAAGCATCTCGATCGCCCGACTACTGCATCCCGCGCGCTACGACCGCTCAGCGGACAGACGCGTCAGCTGTCCGTACTGGTCCGGTCGTGCTCGAGGCGCTCCAGTCGAGTGGTCAGGTCGGCCACCTGCTCTTCGAGTCGTTTGATGGCCTGCGTGGTCGGATCAGCGACCACTTCGGCGGCCGACTCGCGGATGTAGCTGCCGCGACCCTGGTGGGAGTAGATGATGCCGCCGGTCCGAAGCTCCGCAAGGGCACGTTGCACCGTGCCCTGCGCGACCTGGTACTTCTCCGCCAGCACACGCGTGCTCTCCAGCTTTTGGCCACCTTTAAGGTGGCCGAGCCGGATCCGATCGCGAACGTCTTGCACGATGCGCTGGTAGGGCTGGATGGACTCGTCCGTCATGAGCCACATGGTAGGTCCACCTCATCCGGATAGATACGTTGCTCAACTTGGTTGACACAGAACTAACTGTATCAGCTAACCTATGTATGCCGATGAAGTTGTAGATCGTCGGCATCGGTCTCCGACGTCGCTTTGCCAGGGCTACGAAGGCCGGAACTGCAGGGACGCAGAACAGCGGTTGCCACCGTCTCGGCGGCGGCCTGGGGTTGAGCTTTGGCTCCTCCGGTCGAGGCAGCTGTACCGAATATTGCGCACCACCGAACTACCTCTGAACAGCGCTGCTGCGCTGTCTGTCTGCCGGGCTGGCCCCTAGTTGCCGCCCGGCAGGCGGAGAAGGCAGCACCGCACCTCAACCCACGGGAGGCCGGCATGTCCAGGAACGGAACCCGCACCAAATGCACGAACGGCCGGCCGGCGCTCCTGCTCAGCACGGTGGCCGCGGAAGACTTCAACGTCCGTCCGACTGAGACCAAGTCGATCGTCTGCCCGGACTGTGGCACCTGGAGACGCATCATCGGCGACACGAGGCTGAAGATCCGGGAGCACCCCGGCTTCGGCAAGGTCACCGGGGGCGAGAAGCCCGCGAGCTGCCCTGGTAGCTATCAGCTCGTCGTCATCGACATCGACGTGCGGGCGTGGCAGGCAAGGCAGGACTGGCTGTTGCGGGACGCGATGCCAGCGGAGAATCGGCGAGCGGGACGGCAGTTCTACAAGCCGCTGTCGGACCCGGCCGTCCCGATCCATCGCATCAAAGCCCGGGTCACGCTCGACAAGGCGCGGCAGATCTACCTCGCTCACCGCACTGCGTGTGCGGCCTGCACCGGTCGGTCGCACTGCGACAGCGGATTGCAGCTCGCAGACCTCTACGTCCAGCGCCTCCAGGAGGAGCCGCAGCGCCAGGAGCACCGCGCTGGTGTGGCGCGGTACGAGCGGCAGGCGGAACGCAGCCGGACTCGGTCCTTCCCGCGACGCCGGGCGGCCGAGTGGGACCGGGTCCGATGGTCCGTCGCGGCGACGGATGCGCAGCGCGGCCAGGTACCTGACGGCACTGCGCCGGCGGAGGGCCCTGACGTGCCACTTGAGCCCCTCCGCGTCCGACGCTGAGGCACAACTGAACGAACGCCCACGGCCGCGGCCCTGCTCCTCGCATCGGGGAAGGGCCGCGGCCGTGGCTGCTCGTACGGCAGCCGGCTCCCAGCTGGGAGCCGCAGGTAAAGGCGACAGCCCCGGGGTCTGCACCCCCGGGGCTGTTCTGCAGGACCTTCTGGGAGGCCCGGTGAGCATCGTACGCACACGAACTGCCTTATCCCCCACCGCAGGTGTCACCGACGACATCGAAGCCGAGGACGACGCCCGCGGTCCCGAACCCGAGGAACACCACGGCGTCGCCGCTGACCTGATGCTGCGGATGTCGCGACAGACGGACAGCCGCATCCCGCTCGAGCGCCGGGCCCGCCGAACCCTCGGGCAGATGATGCCCGGCAGCGCCATGCTGGCGCTGCTGTCCTTCGCTACACGCTCCACGACGCCCGACATGGCGAACACGAGCGTCCGTCCGACGGGGACCGACGCTCAGCGACGGTGCACGGTGTGCAGGGGGAAGTGCGGACGCATGGCCGACACGAGCAGCGGCGGGGTCACCCGCCAGACCTGGCACCAGTGCAGCTCCTGTCGCGGATCGGGGGTCGCTCGATGAGCCCCATCGCCACCGGCGCGGCAACCATGTGCGCGCTGGGCGAGCCGCCGCCGGAACTGCCCGCGTCGAAGCCCGGCTTCTTCTTGCGCCCCCGCGCCGAGGGATTCGTCGCCCACATCACTGCATCGCCCGAAGCGCTGAAGGCCGTACGCCGTCTGACGGGAACGGTGCTGGAAGCGGTGGGCGCTGGCTCCGATGCCGCGTACACCGCGCAGCAGGTCTTGTCCGAGCTGGTTGGGAACGCCATCGCGGCCGTCGGCCCTCATGCTCCGCTGGTAGTGGAGGTGTTCCGCACGATGAGCGGCGTCGCTGTGCGGGTCCACGACCCGCTGCCCGGCCTCCCGACTCGCCGGGGTGTACCGCTGGACAGCGATGAGGCGGAGTCCGGCAGGGGGCTCGGCTTGCTGGACCTGTACGCGCCCGGCTGGTCGATCCGGAAGTCCCCGATCGGCAAGCAGATCGCCTGCCACATCCCCGCTCGCTGACGGGCGGGGGCGGAAGGTCAGCTCACGGACGTGCGCAGAACCGCACTCCCGAAGCCGGAGATCACCGCCCCCGCTCCCGCCACTCGTGCACCGCCACCGGCGAGGAGCGAACGGCACCGTGCCTGACGACCTCTACCAGCGCTACATGCGCGCCTACCAGGACGCAGACGAACACACCCGTGGGTGCGCAGCCTGCCAGCCCAACGATCACTGCCCTACGGGCAAGCCGCTGCACGACCGGCTCGCCCGCCTTCAGGAGGCCTACAACGAGCGTCTCCGGCAGCGGCGCCGCTGACTCCCCTACGCCACAGACCTTGGAGAGAACGACATGAAGAACGTCACCATCGGCCACAGGCCCGACGTACCGGCCCCCACCCCCTTCGACTGGCGCAACCTCGCGGCCTGCAGGGAAGAGGACCCCGAGCTGTTCTTCCCCATCGGCAACACCGGGCCGGCGCTGCTGCAGATCGAGGAAGCCAAGGCCGTGTGCCGCCGCCGGTGCCCCGTCATGGAGACCTGCCTCAACTGGGCCCTGGAGACGCGTCAGGAGGACGGCGTCTGGGGCGGACTGTCCCAGGACGAGCGCCGCGCCGAGAGGCGCCGGACCGCCCGGGCGCGTGCCCGCCGCGCCAACTGATCCAGCGACCTTGCCCTCATGCCCGGCACAGCCCATCGGTCCCGCCCCTCTGGTGCGGGGCCGATGGAGAGCGTCGGGATCCGCCCCGCTCTGAACCGAAGGAGACGACACACATGAACAAGAACTTCGGCGCGCCCTCGAAGGCCTCCGAGAACGACGAGGACACCACCACGCGCATCCCGCTGGACGAGGTCTAAGCCTCTTCATCGCCCGGCCCGGCTGACCCCGGGCCGGGCGACGGCAGGGAGATCAAAGCTCCGATTACAGACACGACCGCCCAGGAGAGACCCGTGCACGCTACGTTGCCCGCTCGCGAGCTTGACCCCACCGGCCGTGCCTGCCAGAACTGGCCAGAGGGCATGGTCGCCCGCTACCTCACCGTCGCTGGGGCCACCGTAGACATCACACAGCGCGCGTCGGAGGCCTACACCAGCACTCCGCCCGAGAAGCCCGAACTCATGCGCTACTACCGCGCCCACCAGGTCGTCGACCTCACCTTCACCGCTGTCTGCCAGGGCTGCCGGAAGAAGGACATCAGCGAATACGCAGAGATCGACGCCGACCGCGTGGAGACCTTCCTGGATGAGCAGGCCGACAGGTGCCGCAATCCTCAGGGTTGGGCGCAGAAGCACGCCGCACAGTGCCGGGCGCTTCCTCGGCCATAGCCGCTCCGGCCGTCAGGGCGCCCGCGGCCGGAGATCAACTGGCCGGAGACCCGGACGCTCCGACGCTCGTAGACATTCCTGCTCCCATGGCCAGTCGCCCCCAGCCGGGCGGCTGGCCTTCCGTATGTGCCCAGGGTTCGCAGCTGCGTCCGGGCATGACTTGGAGGACCCCCATGGCCAGCACCATCACTCTCGCGCACGCTCTCGACGACTCACACCTGCGCCGCTCCCTGCCTGCCGCGTCGGCCGCATCGGTCGACATCAGCGGCCACCATCACCCGCGCTTCGTCCGGTTCGAGCCGGCCGAGCGGGACGGCGGTGGCACCTACCACTTCTCCCCGTTCACCGGCTGCGAGCCCGAGCCGAAGGTTCCCGCGGCCGTCTACGCCGACCGCGCCTTACCCCGTGAACAGAAGCGGGAGCTCGAGTGGCAGTACGAGGCGGCCCGGGCGGTGTGGTCCAAGGCCCGCCTGCGGCGGCAGGCCAGCCCAGTGCTGCGCCAAGCGGTGCCGATGTGGGACGCCTGGACGAACGCGCGGGATCAGCTGCGGGCGACGTTCGACGCGTTCTGGCAGACCCCGGACGAAATGTGGCGGGCGCAGGTACTCCGCCTGACGGACGCGCAGCAGGCCGCGAAGAGCGCGGCCGAGGCGTGGGACGAGATCGCCGGCCGCCTCGCGAACCTCGCCTCCGACCAGGTGCACATCGCCGGTGAGGAGCACGAGCTGCTCCTGACCGACGTCGCGGTGGAGCTCGGCCTGGACGCGACGCACTGGTGGATCGACCACGCCTCCGCATACGCGCCGACCCCCTACTACCGGATGGACACCCCGCTGGTCGCCGACCTCACGCGGGAGATCGACCAGCAGCGCCAGCGGCTGCTCGACGTCGCACATCTCGTCGCCGACCGCGCACTGGCCCACGAACTCACCTGACACATCCGGCACGCCCCGCTTTCGAGGAGGACCAGCGTGACCAGCCCCCCGAACACCCACCCGCCCCGGGCCGCAGTGCCGGTTCAGCCGGTGCCCTTGTCGAAAGAGGAAGGAGGAGAGATGAACCCGTCGCACCACCCCGCCCCGCGGCCGTCCGCGGCGGATGAGGGCGCCCAGCACCCCGCGCTGCACTGGTCACGCGGGGAGAAGGCCCTCCTGGTCCTCGGGATCCTGTCCGGGATCGGCGTCGGCACACTGGGCCTGGCCTCGTCCTACCGGGCGCTCGAGGAGAAGGCCGCCAAGACGGCCGCCCAGGGCGGCTGGGGCTGGGGCACCTACGCCTGGATGCTGCCCGTCGGCGTGGACCTCGGCATCCTGGTCTTCTCGATCGTCAACCTGCTCCTGGTCAAGGCCGAGAAGCCCCTCGCGTGGGTCAAGTGGATCCCACGGCTGCTGACCGTGGTGACGATCGTCCTGAACTGGCAGACCGGCGCCACCCTCGAAGGCAAGCTCGGCCACGCCGCGCTCGCCGCCCTGTGGGTGGTCCTGTCCGAGATCGCCGCCCACCTGTACGCCGCGCACATCGGCCGGCTCAAAGGCCGCAGCGAGATGGAGCGCATCCGCTTCTCCCGCTGGCTCTACAGCCCGGTCGGCTCGGCCCGGGTGAACCGGCTGATGAAGACGTGGGAGATCACCTCCTACGAGACAGCACTGCAGCGGGACCGCGCGCTCATGGTCTACCGGTCGCAGATGCGGGCTGAGTTCGGCCGGCTGTGGCGCTTCAAAGCGCCGGAGGAGAAGCTTCAGCCGCTGAGGCTCGCCGCGTACGGCATGACGATCGAGGAGGCTCTCACCGAGCCGGAGCGTCAGGCCGACGCGAAGGATGAGCGGGCCCGCCGGCGACGGCTTCAGCAGGCCGAGGGCCGGGTTCAGGAAGTTGAAGCGGAATCTCAGGTGAAGGCGGCTGAGCTTCAGGCGCAGGCTGCCGAGCTTCGGGCGGCGGCTGACCTGGAGGCGGCGAAGGCCGAGTCCGAGGCGGCTGCTTCAGTGCGGGCTCAGCAGGCTGAAGCGGACCTTCAGGTGCGTCAGGCGGAGGCGGACGCCGCGATCAAGCGCCTCACGGCCGAGGCCCGGGCGCGCGTGGCGGAGCTGGAGGCCGAGGAGGTCGCCCGCCAGGACGAGCTGGCCCGCAAGCGGGAGAGGGACCAGCTCATCTGGCAGAGCGAGCGTGAGCGCCTGCTGACCGAGCAGCAGGATGAAGCACGGCGTCGGGAGGCTGAAGCCCAGCAGCAGGTGGTTGAAGCCGAGTTGAAGGAGAGCGCCGAGGCGGCCACCGCGCGCCGGATCGCAGCCCAGGAGGAGCAGGCGGCCGCGGAGGCCGAGCAGCACGCTGCTGAAGCCCGTCAACGTGCTGCTGAAGCAGAGCTGAAAGCCCAGCAGGATCTTCAGGCTGCGGCAGAAGCGGAATCCCGGACGAGGGTGCTGGAGCGTCAGGCTGCCGAAGAGGAAGCGGCTGCCGCTGAAGCCCGGTTGAAGGCCGCTGCCGACGCGCTGAAGGCTGCGGACCTGGAGGCTGAAGCCCGGCTGACGCCGATGGAGCGGGAGGCCCGCCAAGTCGCCGACATGATCCGAGACGCCGGCTACGACGTCGAGGCGGTCAAGCTCAGCCACATCGAAACTGTCCTCGGTGTGTCCCAGGGCACCGCCTCCGGCCGGCGTAAGCGGGCCGTGCAGATCCTCAGGGACAACAAAGAACTGCCCGTCACCGCCCAGGCTGCCGCCCGCGTTTGACCCGCACGAACCACCGGTCCGGCGGTTCCACCGGCCCCCGAGATGCTGACGACACCTCGGGGACGCGGTGAAGGCGCCGGAGCGCCGTACCAAGCATTGCAGCAATGCATCCCTCACCACTGTTGAACAGCCGGAAACAGTCAAGAGCCTTGCTGCCAGAACAGATCCGACCCCTATCGGAGGACCCCGTGAACACCGAAGAGACCGGTAAGCCCTTCTTCGAAGACCCGAACGCGGCGCTGCGCGAGATCGCGCAGAATCCCGCCGCCTACGCGCACTACCTCGCGGACTTCCACCGGGTCGTGCTGGACATGGCGGCCAAGCTGGAGGTTCTCCAGCTCGAGACGCGTGTGCACTGCCGCGGGACCCGGGTGGAGGGCGACAAGATGGGCCAGGCCTTTCTGCGGTCTTTCCCCGTGGAAAAGTCCCTGAATGACGTTCTCAAGAACCTCAAGAGCGTCTCTGCTGGCCTGGAAAAGAGCGCCCATAGGCGTCACGCCCACGACGAAAAGGTGAAGGAGGTCAGGAAGCAGCGAAAGGAAAGGGCGCAGCTCCAGGGGAGGAAGAACAAGCCGACACTCCAGGCCGCCCCTGAACGCTCCCCGGAGGGGGGCGAAAAGGACTCGAATGCGGGCTATGGTGGCCCCACGTCGATTTACAACCTGGACCGCAGGGAGTCGGCGTGAGTGCAGGTCGCCCGCTCACGAGAGCAGAGCGGAGGAAACTGAACCGTGCGGAACACGAGCGCAAAATAAAACAAGATATGCTCGCCATGCACGGTAATGAGCTCGGCACCTTCTACTACTGGCTCCGAATTATGAATATCCGGGGCACCCAGGCTTATCGCGACGGCGACACGGCCTTCATCCGTGACGTCGCGCTCGCCCTGGAGAACGTCTACCGCCGCCACGCCGGCTAGCTCTCCGCGTCCCGTACGAAGGGCCGCCTCCGATCCCCGGGGGCGGCCCTTCGGCGGCCCCAACGCGTGCCGCGCGTGCCGCGTGCCGCGCACGCGCGTACGCGAGGCCGGTGCCGATTGTCAAGCCCAGGAGGAGGGAGTCGCGTGTCCAACGACACCGACAGCAACGTGGTTCACCTCCCCACTCGGGGCAGTGATTCCGGCGGCATGCCGGACGCTCCCGATGGTGGGGATCTCTTTTATTCGGAACCGTCCGACAGCGGTGCGGGCGGCGGCGTCCCCCCGGAGTCCCCAGCGGAGACGACAATAGAACTCCCGCCTGTGCGCGGCCCTATTTCCCCGGAAACGGTTTTGCGGGAAACAGGAATTCCCGGCCCTCCGGAATGTGACGACGGAGAATATGAGGAAGGCGAATACGTTCAGCCTCGCTCTCTCGCAGATCGGCTCGGTGACTGGCTGGAATACAGGCTGGAACTGGCGCGGGATCGGCACGCCGGAGAAGCGCCGTTCCGTGAGGCGGAAATAGCATGCAAGGCGGCACTCTTGGAGGCCCGCACCGCTCAAGAAGTCGCAGCGATGGAGCAGAACAGCAAGCTCCACACGGCGATGATGAAAGCGAAGGCCGACAAGACGGCGGCACGCGGCAAGGCCGACGCCGACCGCTCGCGGTCCTCCAGCTCCGGCATGGGCACCGACAAGGGCCGCGCGAAGGCCGGCGGCGGGGGCGGCGGTAACTCCGGCGGCTCAGGCCGGGGCGGCACCGGCGGCGGCCGGGGTTCGGGAACGAACAGGTCCGGCGGCACCGGGCGTGGCTCCAGCGGCGGCAATTCCCCCAAGGGCACCGGGAGGGGCTCTGATCGCTCCGCTGGCGGCCGTGGGGGCGGCTCGAAGGGCAATGAGTCGGCCGGGGGCTCCAAAGGCCGCCAGAACGGCTCTGGAGGCTCCGGCAAGTCTGGTACTGGCAAGGGCAGTTCGGGCGGCTCCGGCGGCAAGAACGGCTCGGGCAGTTCGGGCTCTGGCAAGGGTTCGAAGGGCGATGGCGGCAGGACGCAGAACTCGCCGGCCGTCAGCCCCCGGGCCGAACGGGCCCGCGGCCGCCAGGAACGCGCCGCCGCCCGCCAAGCCGCCCGGCACCAGCGGCGCAGTGCCAACCAGGCTGCCAACCTCGCCGACCGCAGCAAGGACCGCGACCAGGACCGTGCCAACCGGCAGGCGGCGCGGGAGGAACGCCGCGAGGCGAAAACCGAGCGGAAGGCCGAGAGGAAGGCGAAGCGGGAGGCCGCCAAGGCCGCCGACGACCGCACCACCCTCGGTGAGGCCGTGGCGGAGGAAGCGCAGCGCCGCTGGGACAAGCGCCGCCCGGCGGAGAAGGACAAAGCCGCGAAGGACGACGGCAAGGCCAAGGACTCCACCAGCGACAAGGACTCCGAGGCCACCACCAAGAAGATGTCCAAGGACGGCCCTGGACCGGCCGCTGACGACCCGAAGGACGACTCCGCGACCAAGGAGCCGGACGACGGCAGGAAGACCGGCGAGAAGCCGTCTGACGGCACCAACACGGATCCGAAGGACGACACCGGGACGGACGACGGCCCCAGGCCCGACGACGTCAAGGACCCGCCGAGCGCTGACGACAGCGGCAACGGGCGCTCCTTCAATGAGCGGCTCAAGGACTTCTTCGCGACGGCCGGCGAGGACACCACCCCGCCCGGGCCGGAGGAGCCCTCAAGGCTTCGACCCGAAGACCTCAAGGTCACGGTGGACCGCCCTGACCGGCCGACCCGGTCCCCGAAGTCCGAGCCGGTTGAGGAAGAGATCCCGGACGCGGTCATCGTCGACGACCCGTCCGACCCCTTCGGGGCGCACGTCCGGGGCCCGGCGGGCCTCCCCCGGGCCCCGGAGCCCCACACCCAGCGTCCCGGCACCACCCGACCCACTGCACAGGAGGACCCCGTGGCATCGGAGGTCAGGAAGCCCGCGTCTGGCCAGGCCCGGATGGCGGCCCAGCACCGCACCGACATCACCTTCGGCGAGTACCTGATGGAGATGGTGAACATCGCGATCGCCGCCGCAGCCGACAAGGACCGCGCTCAGGAACTGGCGGTCGCGCTCGGCAAGGTCGCCGACGCCCTGCGGGACATGGCGGCTGATCTGGTCGGTGACCACAACGTCGCCACCGAGGTCGTCGACCAGATCACGGACCTGGCCGACGCCGCGACGCGCATGAAGCAGCTGGCCGAACGGTGTGCCACCGAATGCGGGATCGCCTCGGAGGCCGCCCGGCTCGCCGCCATGGCGGTCGGCCGGACCTACGGCGAGGACATCAAGGCCATGGACGACGCGGGCCTGGCCCACGCCTCCTCCGCCGCCCACCACGACTAGGAAAGGAGTTCGCTGTGAGCGACCTCGCGCCCCGCACCAGGGGCGGTGCTGCCGCCCAGACCGACGGCGACAACCGGTACAAGGCCGTCCAGAACAAGCTCAAGACGCTGGGCACGGCCATGGACCTGGCCGG
The DNA here is from genome assembly GCF_018614575.1 of Streptomyces sp. ISL-10. GTDB lineage: Bacteria > Actinomycetota > Actinomycetes > Streptomycetales > Streptomycetaceae > Streptomyces. Next base: position 42,336 of record NZ_JAGGOJ010000042.1, on the reverse strand, counting down.
CAACGAACTCGAGGCGCTGCTGCGCGGGATGCGCATGAACGCCCAGCGTGCAGAGCGCCTGACCGTGACCACCGCCAACGCCGAACTGGACCCCAAGTTCGTCGAGATGACGAACCAGGTGTCCATCGCCCTGGGCGGCGCCGCCGTCGAAGTCCGCAAGCTCCACGAGACGGCCCAGGAGGTGTCCGGCCTCGCCCACGACGCGCGACATACGCACGCGCGGCTGTACGAGGCCCTGGACACCATCCGCTCCGGCCGCCCCGAGCGCACCCCCAAGCCGGGTTTCTTCGCCCACTGACCCCGACCCACCGAAACCCCTGTGGGCGGCCCCCGCCACCAACGGGGCCGCCCAACCTCATTTCCCGAAGGAGAAGAACCCGTGTCCGTGCCGCGCAGCGTCGCCCAGGAGCGCGCCCTGTACACCCTGGCCGCCCCGGTCCTCGCCGCGGCCCCGAACCTCTCCCCCGACAGCCCCGTCAACACAGTCGTACAGCTGGCGGGTGCCGCCGGCATCGGCGGCTGGGTCCTCGCCTACAAGAGCGACGAGCCCGGTGCGGGACGCAAGTTCCTGCGCTGGTCCCCGCTCGTGTTCGCCGCCGCCGTCGACGTCGCCGCGAAGAACACCATCGGCTGGGGCCCATGGTGCATGGACGGCCTGCTCGCCGCCGGATGGGCGGCGGCCGGGCTGCTGGTGATGCCGTTCTCCCGACACACCCGCCGCCACCACCGGCCCGCGCTCGCCGCCCCGGCCCCCGCACCGCAACTGCAGCCCGCCGCGCCCGAGCCGTCCCCGGCACAGCCGGACGACGGCGCGGACCAGTTCACCCGGCAGGTCCGCTGGCTGTGGGAGAACCGCGGCCTGCCCGGCCGCACGATCGTCGTCAAGGCCACCCCGCACGACGGCATGCCCAACGACCTGTCGCTGCTGCTGCGCGCCTCCGAGGCCGGACGGCCGATCTCCGGTCTGACCGATGAGGACGTCGCCGCCGCGTTCGGTGTCGACGTCACCGACGTGCGCATCGAGGCGGTGACCCGGCAGCACGGGCGCGAGGGCGGCCCCGGCTGGAAGGAGGTCCACGTCACCCCCGACGCGAACGAGCGGCGCCGCAAGGCCCCCACCGCCCACGAGTGGTGGGCCGACCGGATCGGCACCGCCGGCGGGCCCGTGCCCGGCTCGGAGTTCGTCCAGGAGGTCCGCGACCACGCCCGCCGGGTCACCCACTACATCGCCCAGGTCCCCGACGAAATGGGCGAGCCGCGCGTCAACCAGCACGCCCTGGCGGCCGCGCTGCAGACCAAGTACGACGAAGGCCGGCTGTTCGTCACCGTCGACGGCAGCCAAATCCTGGTCTCCCTGTGGGACAGCTCGCCGCTCGCCCAGGTCTTCCCCGCAACGCGGCAGCTGCTGACCCCGGACAAGGACGGCCGCTGGGTGACCGGGTACCTCGGCAACGGCCAGCCCGCCCGCAACCGCGTCCACACCGACCGCGGCGCGGCCCACGGCCTGTTCGTCGCCCCGTCCGGCGGCGGCAAGACCCAGCTGATGGGCCTGCACGTCGCGGCCGACGCCCTGTTCGGGGCCGTGGTCATGCTGGCCACCGAGGCCCCGGACGAGAAGACAGCCGCACTGGGCAGGCACACCGCCCGCTACGGCGTCGGCGCGCTCTACATGATCCGGCTCCTGCGGGTCCTGGTCGCGCTGATGGAGATCCGCGGCGAGATGCCGTGGGAAGACGGCCAGGTCCACGAGTGGGACCCGACACGCCCGGGCTGCCCCTACCGGATGCTGTCCGCGTACCTGGACGAGTTCCTCTCCGCCGCCCGCAACGGCGACTACGGCGCGGAGATCATGGACCTCGCGGAGCTCGTGTCCGTCAAGGGCCGCAAGTACGGGGTCGGCCTGAAGGTGGCAGGCCAGTCCATCTACGTCCAGGACGGATTCACGCAGCTGCTGTGCGAGAACCTGCGCGACAACTGCATTCCGGTCGTGCTGAAGGTGGCGCCCAAGAAGGTCACCGAGATGTTCAAGGCCCTCGGCGTCCCGTCCGAGTACATCCCCGACCCCCTCCCCCGCTCCTTCTCCCCCGCGGAGAAGGGCCGGATCGAGCGGGTGATGGCCGGCGAGCCCGAGCCGCCCTCCGACTCCAACACCGGCGGCGCCGGATGGATCATCGAGAGCAAGGAGCCCGACGTCCTGCGCACGCTGTTCATGGACTTCAAAGCCGGCATCGACGGCTACTTCCCCGACACCATCGCCACCCTGACCGAGCACGAGATCCGTGAACTCGAAGCGCGGGACCTGTGGTTCGACTGGACCGAACCGCCCCGGCCCGGCGAGTTCGGCCCCGAGCCCGATGACGAGGAAGGCGACGACGACGCGCCCCGAAAGGGCGGCGGCGAGCGCCGCGAAGCGGTCACCTCCCCCCGCCAGGCGCTGGAGGCCATCAAGAACCTCTCCGGCGTCTGACCCACCCCGCACCCAGCCCGCAGGGCCCGGCCGCACCGGCCGGGCCCTGCTCACACCCGGAAGGACACACCGCTCATGGCCGTATCCATCTCCGCCGTCGTCCTGCTCGCCATCGTCGTCTTCATCCTCATCCGGAACGGCTCCCTACGGATCTGGCCCGCCCTGCCCTGCGCCGGATTCGGCTTCTTCCTCGCCTCCACCAGCGCTGCGCCCGTCATCACCGACGCGATCAGCACCGTCACCGGCTGGATCTCCAGCATCTGACAACGCCCCGGCCGCCGGCGTCGAAGGCCGCCACCGACCCCCGCCTTCGACACCCCAGGGAGCCCGGATGCCTCAGACTCACCCCTCCCCCGCCACAGACCACTCCGCCCAGACCACCGAGGTTCTCGCGTCGCCAGCGGAACTGAGCCTCGAGGAACGCCTGACGTTCATCAACGCGGCGATGACCGTACGGCTGGACGAAGCCAAGGTCGCCTACGAGGTCAACACGGCGCACATCTCAACCGAGCCGGTCGACCTGGGCGACGTAGTCACCGTCCCGCTGACCCCGGCCCTCAAGCCGATGCCGGACCACTGCTCGACCCCAGTGGCCACGCTCCTGCAGCGCGCCCACCACCGCCTGCTCACCGGCGGCTGGTGCACTGGTGCCCTGGTCGACGAGCAGGGCGCCCGCTGCCTCTACGGCGTGATCCGCGCCGAAGCCACCGGCAACAGCGGCCTGGAAGCCGACGCCGTATCCGTCCTCCTGGACGCCATCCGCCGCGCCTTCGGCTCAGACGTCACTTCGGTGCCGTCGTTCAACGACGGCTGGAGCAACAGCCGCGTGCCCCTGCGGATGCTGGACGAGGCAGCGTTCCTGGCCGATGCCCGCGGCCTGTAGATCACTCGGGCACCGGCGCGGGGGCCGGTCAGTCGTCGAGAGCGCTACGAAGCCAGCCGCTCTCGTCGCCATGCATTCAAGATCCGCCCGTCGACGATCAACGCGTCGACCACGACCTCAACGTCCTCGAGTCCACAGCGCGCCATCCCCGTCGGTGAAGGCCGGCCAGATCTGCCCTTCGGTGTCGACCACCGCGTCGGAGCCGATCTCCGGCTCGCCGCCCTGGAGTATGCGGGCAGCCCGGCCTGCAGCATGGTCTGCCGCCGAACGCGCATCCACACCCAGCTGCCCGTAGACATCGATCAACAACCTCAACAACCTCGTTCCCGACCGTGACACCCTTCGCCGCCTCGCTCGGCCCCTCATCCAGGACGCTGAGAGTGACCAACAGCGCGAGCCAGCTCCCGCAGCGCCGCCAACTCCCCGTCGGCACCGCCCTGACCAGCACCACTCCCGCGTTTCCCACCGACGTATCGTTCCGGCGCCGATATCCGCATCACCGCGTTCTCACGTGACGCCGCTGAATCGCCCGGGGCGGCCGTCGGCATCGGGCCCGGCCGCCCCGGAGCACGCCCCCTCCCCTCCCAGAGCGCAACTGACAGAAGAAGGAGCACGCTCATCATGAACGCTTCCGTACGCCGCGTCGCCGCAGGTATCGCCGACGCGGTGATCGAGGGCTCGAGCATGGCGGTCACGCTGCTCGGCGGAATCCTCGGCACCTACGTCAGCTACAGCTACTCCCCCGACAGCTGGCCCATCGACCACCGCCTCGCCATCGCGGGAGCCGTCGCCGTCATCAGCGCCGTCTCCCTCTACAGCCTCACCGAACTGATCCTCGCCCCACTGCGCGGCCTGACCGTCAAGACCTGCACGACGACCGATCACGGTCCAAGGCCGCCCCCGCCGCCCCTCACACCCTGAACGAGGCGCTCGCCCAGGTCGCCTCGGCCACCGCGGACGACGCCGCCCACCGCGCCGCGAACGCCGCTTTCACCCTGGACCAGGGCGACAACTTCCTCCGGGACAGCGGCCGGTGGCGCGGCTACGAGAACGGTGAGGCAACCTTCTACCTCGCGCCCGGCATCGTGCTCCACCAGCGCAGCTGGCGGGACCAGTACGGCCCCAAGCACGCGTTCACTCTCCTGTCCGGCGACAGCGAGCAGCCGGTGCCCGTCACCAGCATGAACGAGATCCGCCATCACCTCGCCGCCTGCGGTCTGCCGATGCCCCGTGCCGCCTCAACCCCGGTTGGGACGGTGCGGAGGACCGGACAGCCCATCCTGCACCGCCTCACAGACAGGAATGACACGCATGCCGCATCGCAACGCCGCCACCTTCGCCGCTCTGCTCGGCCTGACCCGTGCCGCCTCGGCCGCTGGGGACTTCTGGTTGCAGAGTGATTTCTGCGCCCGGGTCAAGGGCGCGTCTGACGAGGCACCAGTGACCTACGAGGACCCGGAGACCGGGGAGAGGACGACGCACGGCACCGCGGACGGCAGGAAGGCATGCCTCCAGCACGCCGCTTCTGTTGGGCTGGTGACTTAGAAGCCCTTCCCTCGGTAGGCATCTGTGCTGGTCAAAGTCTCAAGGACCGGTGCAACGGTGGTCGACAGATGTCGTGCATGGCATACGAGATCATGGGCGCGGACCAGTCGGGGAAGACACAGGGGGTAGGGGAATCATGGTGGCGTTCCACGCATCCGCGCTGGACGGAGTGGCCCGAAATCCGGCGCTGCCGACGCCGCTGCTGCTGCGCCTGCTCGCCTTCGGGGCAGACGGTGACCGTCCGCCCCGTGACGTTCTTCACCGGGCCGGACTCCCCGAGTCGGCCGTCGCGTTGATCCTGGCCCATCCGAACCCGGGGGCCCGGATCGATTTCGCCATGAGTGCCAGAGCGGAGCCTGCGCAGCGGGCTCGGCTCGCGGACGATCCTTCTCCCAAGGTGCGGGCAGCTCTCGCATATGGACCCGAGGTGTACGACCCGCGCGCAAAGGTCGCGCCGCTCCCGGATGCCGTGTGCGCCCGCCTGCTCGACGACCCGGATCCTTCCGTACGCGCGGCCCTGCTGGAGTCGCCCCATCTGGCGCCAAGGTTCGTGGCATCGATGGCCACTCATCACCGTGCGGCAGCGCGCCGGGAAGCGGTGCGTGCATGGGAGGCCCTGTCGGCGGGCGACCGGTCGGCACTGCTGGCCGACCCCGACACCGAGGTGCGGCGGGCCGCCGAGCTGCAGCAGTGCCGGCGGGACGCCCGCGTGACCGCCGAACTCCTCCGCGACCCGAAGTCCGCCGCCGAGGCGCTGCGCCGCGGGCTCCTCGACCGTGTCGACGCCGAGCGGTGCGTCGCCGAGCGGACGCACCTGACCTCCCTTGCCGCGACCCCGTCGCTGCCCGCCGACCTCGTAGAGCGGCTCGCCGTGGACCCCGACGAGGCCGTACGGCTCGCCGTCTCCCTGCGGCCCGAGCTGGACGAGACGCGGCGCATGGCCATCGACTTCACGGCCGGGGACCTCGACAGGGGCGACGGCGTGTGGTGGGTACGGGACGGGCTCGCCGACCCCGAGGTAATGCGCCGGGCCGCGACCTCCGCTCACCCGCTGCTCCAGCGCGCCGCCGCCCGGAGCCCTCACCTGCCGCCCGACCTGCTGCGCCTGCTCGCACGCGTCGAGGACCCGGTGGTGGAGAACCTCCTGGGCATTCACCACCCCGACGCTCCGGAGGAGGTCCTGATGCGGGTGTTTGCGCGGCTGGGTGGGACGTTCTCCGCCTGGATGGCGGAGACGCACCCTCGTTTTCCCCGCGAGGGCCTCGCCACTAGCTACGCGAACCACCCCGACGGGAACTACCGCCGGCTGGCCGTACGGGATCCGGCCGCCAAGCCGGAGCTGATCGAACGGCTCAGCCACGACCCCGTCGTCTGGACGCGTCAGGCGGCGGCCCGCGACCCGCGCCTCCCGCTCCACCGGCTCCGCGAGGCCCTCCTCGTCCCCGAACTGGCATCCAGCGCGGGTGCCAACCCGGCGCTCCCCGAGGACGAGATGGCTGCCGTCCTGGACCGGGCTGGCGTTCCCGCCTGACCGCCGGGCGGAACCGACTTGCTCGCACCCCAAAGTGAAGGCTGCGATCCACCGACCAGCGCTTGGTATCTGGGTTCGCAGGTCAGCGGGGGCGGTGAGGGGTGCTGTTGAGCTGTGTCATCAACTCGCGGTTCGTGGCTCGGGATGTCTGGAGGTCTTCTGCGCGTTCGGAGAGCTGGTCACGGAGTCCGAAGCTCCGCACCCCCGAGGCCGCGGACCGGTGGACCTGGCTGGTCATCGCGGCCCACACCCAACTTCGCCTCGCCCGGCCGCTGGCCGCTGACCTCCGTCGCCCCTGGGAGAAGCCGGCCGAGCCCGGCCGGCTCACGCCCGCCCGGGTCCGCCGGGGGTTCAGGAACCTCCGCCCGAACTTGCCCTGACCAGCCCGGGCACCGAAACCCAACCGGCCCGGTCCCGGCAGGCCGCTCGGCTCGAAGAACCGTCACCCCGCCACCCGATACGACGTGAGCAAAACAGTCAGACCGCCCGAGACCATTGCCGAACGTGACCAGGCCAGACCATAAAGAACAAGATGAGTGCCTGTTTCTGATCCCAGGTTTTGAGTAGCTTCGGGGCCTGGGCTGGCCGCGTGTCCGATGGCGCCGGGACCGCCCGGAGAGCGGGTGTGCGGGGGCTGCGGTGAACGGCTGAGGCCGGAAGCACAGCCGCGCTGCGGATGAACGTCCTCAGCTGCCAGGCCCCGTCCAGCGGGCCTTGCTCCGTGCCGAATTCGCGCGACATGACGCGATGGCTCTGAAGCGCTGCGATCCTGCGGCCTGGATACGAACAACCTGTGTTGGCATTGGATTGGTGATCGATGCGTTTCACGCTTGAGGGACCGGTTCCGGAAGGCACGCTGGTGCGCCTGGAGCCACTTGATCATCGCCATGCGGCGGACTTGGCGGTGGCGGCGGAAGAGGACCGAAGCTCGTATCGGTTCACCTGGGTGCCTACGGCGGCCGAGGTCGAGCAGTACATCGAAGCCCAGTTCGCCCGTGCCGCTGCCGGGAAGCTGTCCCCGTATGCGCAGGTCGAGCAGTCCTCGGGGCGCGCAGTCGGGGCCACGGCCTACTGGGATCCGCGGCTATGGCCGGCAGGAGACAGTCTGTGCGCGGTCGAGGTCGGCTTCACCTGGCTCGCGGCTTCGGCCCAAGGCACGGAGGTGAACACCGAAGCCAAGTACTTGTTGTTCCGTCACGCCTTCGAGAACTGGGGGGTCGCACGCCTCGACTTGAAGACGGACGCGCGTAACAGCCGTTCGCGGGCCGCGGTCGAAGGGGTGGGAGCACGCTTCGAGGGCGTGCTGCGGAACTGGTCCCGGTCGAGGGCACCGGGCGAGGACGGCCAGCTCCGTGACTCTGCGATCTTCTCGATCACCGCAGCGGAGTGGCCGGACTGCCAGACGAGGCTCAAACAGCGAATCGCTCGCAGCCTCGAACGCAGGCGCCCGAAAGCAGATCTCGCCGCCTCAAGCTGAGCTCGATTGCACGACGAACGCGATCGAGTCCGTGAACGCGCGGATCCGGCGGGCGGTCAAAGCCCGCGGGCACTTCCCCAGCGAGCAGGCGGCGTTGAAGTGTGTCTACATGGCGATCATGTCGCTCGACCCCACCGGCAGGGGCCAGGACCGCTGGACCAGCCGCTGGAAGACCGCCCTGAACGCCTTCGACATCACCTTCGACGGCCGCCTGACGGCGGCTCGTCAGTAACCCAAACCACCCTGGTCACACCGTTCGATTGACCCCAGGCCGGGGAGGTTGGAGGGCGGGTTGTGGCCCATGCGTCGCTGGCGCTTCGCATCCACAGCTGGCGCCCGGCGATTGGTCGGTTACGGCGCCGGCGGGATTCGAACCCGCGGACGGAGCGGGGCAGGACCGCCCCAAACTCAATCAATCGGCGTGCAGGGGGCCTCCCCCACGACGATCGTATTGGGCCGCTCTGCCACGGCTCCGCAACCTACGGGACTGCGCGATCCCGCTGCGACGAGCGTAGATGGACTCTGAACGCGACCAGATAATTACGGCGTCGACCCGGCCCCGCCCGGTGCGACCCGTCCGTCCACGGCCGTCAGCAGCAGCGCCACACCGATCATCAGGCCCTGCACGGTGAATGCGGCGGACACCCCGACCTGGTCGGAGAGGGCGCCCAGAGCCAGCGGGGCGGCCATGATCGCGGAACTCACCACGAGTTGATTGCGTGCGGAGGCGAGATCGGAGCGGTCCGGTACGGCGGCGATCGCTTGCGAGAAGCTGAGCGGGAAGAGGTTGGCCACCCCCGCTCCCGCCACTAGGAGTGCGCCGCCGGACAGCATGAGCGTGTGGGAGAGCCACAGGACTCCCAGGCCCGTCGCGGCGAGCAGCAGCGAACCGGCCAGAAGGCGGCGCGCCCGGCCCGGGGAGCTCACCAACCGGCTTCCGGCCAGCCGCCCTGCCAGGATCCCCACTGCGAACAGCGTCATCAGGGTGGCCGCGTGGCTGACGCTGATCCCCAGCCTGTCCACCAGCAGGGGCGCTCCGTAGAACACCGTGCCGAACTCGATTCCGGCGACGGTCCCCAGAGCGGCGGCGCGCAACCAGAAGCGGCCGGTCAGCCGCCCGGTGCTCCGGGCGGTGGCGGCGGTCCCCTGCCCGGACAGGGACGTGCCCCGGCCCAGCAGCGCGAGGACCATGAGGGCGATCACCGGCAGCGCCATCCCGGCCCGCCAGCCGCCGTCGAAGCCGCCCAGGGAGCCGATCACCGCGGGGGCGAGCACCGCGGCCAGGCTCGCCGCCGCATTGGCCTCCACCAGGGCCCGGTCCCGGTGCGCGACGTGGTGGGCGGAGAGTAGCGCCATGGTGGAGGTCTGCAGCATCGGTCCGGTCACACCCAGCACGGCGGCCGCGGGAAGGGTGAGCGCGACCGTCGGGCCGAGCGCGAGCAGCACGGCGCCACCCGCCGTGCCGGCTACCGAGCCCCAGAACAGCCGGTGCCGTCCCAGCCGGCGCAGCGCCTGGGGGAAGAGCAGCCCCGACAGCAGACTGGCGGCCGCGAACGTGGTCGAGTGCAGGGACACGACCAGGTAGCTGAAGCCCAGGTCACGCCGCAGGAGTGTGAGGAAGGGCGCGAGGGCGTAGAGGCAGTAGGCGTATGCCGCCAGGCTCGTGTACCCAAGAGCGGTGATCCGGTCGCGTCGGAACTCCGGGGCCGGCGGACGGGCTTCGCTGTCGGACGAGGCGACCGTCCCGCGAGGGACGGTGGGTTCGTGTCGTCGCGGGACGGTCATCGGTCAACAGCCTCCGGCGACGGCCGGGATGATGGTGACGCTCGATCCATCGGGGGTGGCCGTCTGCAGGTCTTCGGCGCCTCGTATGTCGTCGTCCTCCACGTACACGTTGATGAACCGGCGCAGCTTTCCTTCGGTGTCCAGGATGCGTGAGCAGATTCCCGGGAAACGGCCTTCCAGCGCGGTGAACGCTTCGCCGACCGTGCCGGAGGACAACGACACTTCTGCCGCGCCGGCGGTGTACGAGCGGAGGATGGTGGGAATCCGGACGGTCACCGCCATGGCGATCCTCCTTCTGTCGATTCTTCGGTGGCCGCCGCCACCGGGCGGTGGCGCGCGGTGGAGCGCAGGTGGAACTCCTCGGTGTCCGCCACGGTGAGCACCGCACCGGCCGGGTCGCCACGGAAGGACACCGCCTCGAAGCCCGGCACGGCGTGGCACGCGCCGCTGCTGCGCAGGGCCCCCCGATCGCCGCGGCTCACTCCGAGGCAGGTGGCACCGGCAGCGGTTGCCGCTCGCACCCCGCTGGGGGTGTCCTCGAAGACCAGGCACTTGGCGGCCGGCAGGCCCAGGCGGCGCGCGGCGAGCAGATAGCAGTCCGGCGCGGGCTTGCCGCGGGCCGCCTCGCCCCAGGTCACCGTGGTGTCGAACAGGCCTGCCAGCCCCAGTGTGTCCAGCGCCCGTGAGGCACGGACCGTCGAGGCGCCGGTGACCAGGGCCAGCGGGACGTTCGCGGCGGCCAGTGCCCGCACCAGATCGGTGGCGTGTGGAACCGGTTCACACGCCAGGTCCGGCTCGGCCGCACGCACCCGTGCCAGCACCTCGGCCCGGTCCCGCTCCGCGAGCGGAGCGAAGAGCGTCTCCACGGTGTGCTCGGGGACACAGCCGAACGCATGAGCCGCCAAGTCGCCGTCGCTGAGTACCAGTCCGGAGTCCGAGGCCAACCGGTGCCACAGGTCGGCGATGGCCCGGTCGGTGTCGACGAGGACACCGTCCATGTCGAACAGCACGGCAGAGAACTGCACGGGTGGTACCTCCGTTTGCCTTTTTGCTTACTTGTCGAGCGGACCGACCAGGCCCTGGTCGGCCGCGAGCCGCCCCGCCTCCACTGCCAGCCGCATGGACGCCGCGAGCCTGGCGGGCTCGGGAGCCTGTGCGACCGCGGTGTTGACCAGCACGGCGTCAGCGCCGAGTTCCATCGCCCGGACGACCTGAGCGGGAGTGCCCAGACCGCCTTCCAGGATCACCGGAACCGACACGGCAGCCATGGTCTCGCGCACCGCACGCTCGTCCACCACCCCCTCGGCGCTGGCCACCGGCGAACACATGATCCGTACGGCGCAACAGCCGGCCTCCTCCAGCGCGCTGGCCGTAGCGGGGTCGGGCAGGATGAACGGGAGGACGTCGAACCCCTCCGCTATCAGTTCCGCCGCTGCCGTGACCGTCTGGGCATTATGCGGCAGATTGTCCGAGGGCCTGACGTCGAGCTTCATGATATCGATCCCGTAGGACTCGCGCAGTCGGCGTGCGGTGAGCAGCGCGTCCTTCTGGGAGCGGGCGAAAGACGTAGTCCCGATCCATACGTAGTCGTCAAGCCCCACCGCCTCGTCCAGGTCCGACATCAGCAGGCTCGGCTTGGTCTGCTCCAGATCGAAGGTGGTGATGAAGACGTCGCACGAGCCGGCCCGCAGGACATCGCTGACCAGAGCGGGGTCGGTGTACTGCTCGATACCGAGGATGAGGCGGGAGTGGAATTCACGGCCGCGGAGGGAGAGCCAGGGCTCGGTGGTCACAGCGGTGTTGACGGCAGACGTGGTCATGGCAGTTGTCCTTCGTTTCAGGGGGAGAGTGGTGAGGTGCGGTGGTGGTTCTTTATACCTTCGGAATTCCGTCGGCGAATGCGCTGGCGGATTCATCGGACCCGCGCTTCGCAGGGCAAAATGTCCGCGTGTAGCAGTCGACTTCTGGATCTTGGTCGCAGACAGCCCAACTGTCAACCTCAGTCGGGTACTTGTATATTTAAATTAGCCGTCGCTGTGGGCGGTTTCGCGCACGCTCTTAGTGCTCTGGTAAACATGGACCTCCACCCTGGAGGGTAAGGGGCTGGTGAACGCAAAACCGTCCTGCTTGAATGTTGCGGTGCGCTCCAGTCGAGTCGCGGCCAAAGGAAACCCTTTCTCGTCAGTCGATTTCGGGCGCGCCAACTCATCCGGCCAATGCTTTACAGGGAGGCGGACGCGCGGCGGAAACCGTCAGTTCAGGTGCCCTTGAAGGGGGGGAGGCGGTTCTGCAACCAGCATGTGCTACGGGGACGCCCGGTCGAAGTGGGAGGCAGGACGGTCGACCTCTGCTTCGGAACGCCAAAGCCAAGATCAGAATTATTTCATCTGCCCGTTTCCAAGGGCGATGCGGTCTGGCGACACAGAATAACGCTTGGCCAGCGCATCGATTAGGTCGGCATGCCTAGGATCGGGGTACAGATTAATTGCGAGCGGCTACCCCTTTACCGTTTCGAATGCTTGCGGACTCTCCCCCCAGGGGTTCTCGCCGAGATGGAATCTCATCTGATTAGGCGTGATCGTCCGAGAGTCGTTGAGGTCATGATTTTTCGGTAAGCGTGGAAACGTCAGGCCTTCCCGAACTCTAGACGATAGTGAGCCCCGCTGCGGTCAACGTGAGGCCAATTGCTCGGCATATACGCCAAGCAATTGCTCCTTGATCAAGTTACAGGTGGCTCACGATGGTTGCACAGCACTTTTGCGCCAAGCTTGCCATCCCCCTTTACAAGCCGCGAGCTGTCCGGTTGACCACTGCATCGGCGCTAGATTTTTCTCCTAAGTCGCCAGTCAACCTTCATTCATCCGACTACTACGCTTTTCGCTCGAAGTGTCTAGCGTGAAAGTTGGCCAAGTGACATATGGCGGGTTGTGTAGCTTTAAAATGACATTCCATCTGGCCGGTAGCGCGCTTCAAGGCTCTAGTACTACAGCCGGTGGTTTCACGGTGAGTGAGCTCGTGCGGCTCGGGCATGGTAGTGGCTGGCTCGGGCCCGGACTTGGTGGCGGTGCGTCAGCGGTGCCAGTGCATGGCCAGCCAGGTCCGTGCGGCGCGAGCGGGGGCGAGGACGATCCGGTCGTACATGCGGCGGATCTCGTTCACGGTCGGAGGTCGGGTGTCGGTGACTGACGGGGCATTAGGTCGTTGAACGGCTGGTGCCGGACGAGTTGTGGGAGCTGTTCCAGGGGGTGGTTCCGGAGGCGCCGATGCGGTCTCAGGGCGGTGGCCGACGGCACCACGGTGACCGGGAAAGCTCCATGCCGACAAGGGCTACGACTACTCTCACCTGCGGCGATGGTTACGCGAGCGCGGAATCACCCACCGCATCGCCCGCAAGGGCATCGAGACCTCGATGCGACTGGGTCGTCACCGCTGGACCATCGAACGCACCATGGCCTGGCTCGCCTCGGCCAGGGGCGAGCCCACGGGCACGCTTCTGCGCCGCATCCGCTTCCTGGCTCCCGGACCGCTCATCACCGGTCGAGCGTGGTGGGAGTCTCTCGTGCGGCCTCGGGTGGAGTCGGCTGTGAGGTCTGGCGTGTGGGGCGGTGGTGCCAGGCGGCGTAGAGGCCTGCCAGAGCGGTGGTGTAGCCGGCCAGTGCCTGAGGGGTCACGTGTCCGACAAGGACAAGGATGCAGCCGGTGGCCAGGGTCGCCAGAAAGACGACCAGATCAACAGGAAACGGGCCACGAGGGGCGGGACGACTCGGCATGATAGTGCTCCTTGGCGCATAGAGGACTTGTGGACGCCACGCCGCTGCTGGCGCTGTGCCCAGGGGTTCCCCGGGGGGCGTGTCGTTTTGAGAGTGACGGCCCGGCAGGTGGGTGCGCCAAGGGGAACGATCTTCTTTCCTTGACTGTCAAATTGGGGGGATGACCATGGCGAACGTTGCCAGGGAGGGAACCGGCGGTGACGGTCAGGCCGTGCCGGCTCGCCGGGGTCTGGGGCAGCTGAGATCGCAGCCGTTCGAGGGACGGCCCCGGAAACTGGCGCTCGTGCAGCAGCTCAGAGCTCTCGTCACCGTCAGCGGTCGGACCAGCAAGGTGATCGCCGCGCAGCTGAACGTCAGCCCCTCCCTGCTGTCGAAGTTCCTGTCGGGGGAACGGCTCCCGGACCGCTCCACGGTGGAGGCGCTCGTCCAGGCGTGCGAGGTGACCGACGAGGTCCGCGCCCAGTTACTGCGTCTGCCCACCGCCGCGCTCGCAGAGGCCCATCCCCAGTTGATCGCCCGCTCGACGGTGTTGCGTTTCTTGTAGCGCTCCTCGTCGAAGCCGGGTGGCCGTCCGCCGCGTGAGCCTTTGCGCAGGCGGGCGGCCTGGCTGTCGGTCTTCTCCGGCATGGTGTGCCGGATACGTAGGTACTCACGGCAAGGCCCGTTGCTGTATGCCTTGTCCGCCGCGAGGCTGTCGGGCTTCTTTCGCGGTCCGCCTGGTCCGGTCCGCGGGACGCGGATCTTCTCCACGACCGGCTTGAACTGGGTGCAGTCCGCTCGGTGACCTGGTGTGACGATCAGGGACAGCGGGCGGCAGCGGCCGTCAGCGCTCAGGTGCAGCTTGCTGGTGAACCCGGCCCAGGCCCTCACCTCCAGCACCACCTAGGAGCAGCTGCAGCCCCCTGGCGGCACCGTGCGCTTCAGCGATCCGATGCCACAGGGCCCTCGGTACCTTTGAGCAGCTCCGCATAGGAGTGCGCCGCATCTGTCACATGCCGTCGAGGGGTTGTGCCCTGACCTGCACTGTCATTGCCTTGAGTGCCGCCTTGGCTGGGCCCGAGCACCGACCCATGCGATCACGCTGCCCACAGCCGTGGCGCCAGCACCTATCAGCGCCCCCTTGGTCGTCGGATCGACGCTCTCCTTCCCCCTTGGGCGGCCGAGTTCCTCATTCTTGCGATCTACTCCCGGTTCTTGGAAGGCCTTCGTCGTTTCCGCCCCAGGTTGCGTGCGCCTCGGCATGATGGGCGCTCTCATCCGCGATGTCCTTGGGAGACCCATGCGCACCCGCATCACCCCAGCCGCTGTGCTGCTCCTTGCTGCCCTCACTGCCTGCGGACCCACCGACTCCGGCGCCCAAACAGCACCGAGCGGCGACGACAAGGCGTCGGCCAGCACGGAGAAGCCCTCGGCCGAGTCGGCCGCCCTCCCCAACTTGGTAGGCAAGGGGCTGCAGAGCGCGCAGGACGAGGCGCAGGAGTCCGGCTTCTACACGCTCACGTCACACGACGCCCTCGGCCGGGGCCGTAATCAGGTTCTAGACCGAGGCTGGAAGGTCTGCTCCCAGACCCCGGCGCCCGGCCAGCACCCGACCGACACGAAGGTCGACTTCAGCACGGTCAAGCTGGAGGAGGACTGCCCATCAGGCGGGGATCAGGCCGAGCTCGAGGAGGCCGACGGAGCCATGCCGAACTTCGTAGGCAAGTCGGTTAAGGTCGCCCGCCAGTCTCTCGACAGCTCGACAAGCATCACGGTGAAGGACGTATCGGGACAGGACCGCATGGTGCTCGTCGAGTCGAACTGGCAGGTCTGCTCCACGGATCCAACTGCTGGCGCAAAGCTTAACGGGCAGCCCGTGCAGATCAGCGCAGTGAAGTTTGGCGAGAACTGCTGACCTGCGCAACGTGGTCGAACGCTATTTCGAGGGTGCGGGGCGCGTGCGGGGAGCAGCCCGGCTCGCGGCCGAGCGGTCCGTCCCCCGGGACCATCCCCGCGCGTGCGGGGAGCAGACGGAAGAGCTCGCGCGCATACGCCATCGCGAGGGACCATCCCCGCGCGTGGCGCGCTCCTCGGCCTGATGCAGCGCGGAGCGGATCACCGTGCTGATCTGGTCAGCTGTGGGCGGTTCGATCCGCTTCTCGCGCATGTGCTTGAGCAGTTCGGCGCGGATGGCCTGCTCGCGCCGCTCGTCGTGCCAGATCTCATCGACCAGCCATGACGTCAACCCGAACACGGACCACAGCTCTCGACCAGCGTCGGCAAGACCGCCGAGCGGATCGGGGAGGCCCGCCCGCTCGGGTCAGTCGCGGACGACGAGATCGGCGAGGCTGATGGGGCTCGTTGAAAATGGTTCTGGCCGGAGTTCCGTGAATGATCTTTAGGGAGTTGCGGGCTCAGTGTGCCGCCGCCCGGGGGGCCCGCTGAGGTCGAGCAGCTTGTGAAGGCGTTTAGCCGGCAGGTTCGGGTTGGCTGCGGCTCCTTCGGCATGCTCCGGGGCGTTCAGGAGCGATGCGATCAGGTCGACGGGAAGGAGCGGGTTGGCGGCCGCGGCTCGACGAACGCGCGACTCGGGGTCGGCAAGCAGGCGGACGGGTGGCCGGGCCAGGCTGGTGTCCGCAGCGGCGAGGGCACGGACGTCGGGGTCGTCGTGGTCGAGGAGGTGGTGCAGACCGGTGCGGGGCAGGCGGGGAAGCGTGAGCAGGCAGGGGCGTTGGCGTGGCGTTGCGATGAAGGCGTCGAGGATGATCCTGGGCGGCGCGAGCGGGTGGTTGCAGGCCAGCAGGTGGCGCACGTCGCAGTCGGGGTCGGGGTCGGCGGCAGCTGGGGGCAGGTAGCGGCAATTCGGCGCAGCAGAGGATGCGTGGATGCGGCGCACGATTCGTACCAGCTCGTCTCCGGCTCGACGAGCATCTCGCCGATAGGGCCGATGTTCTCAGCCGCGTGGCCGATGATCCGATCGATGGCACCACGTTCCGACCAGGCACGCGAAAGTGGGTGCAGCACGGCTCGGGTGCGCACGGAATCATCCGGGTCCTGGGTCAGCTCTGCCAGCAGCCCGGGGTCCAGATCAGCCCGGGCGGCCACTCGTTCACGTACGTGCGGGTCACGGTCGCGCGCAAGGCGGGCGACGGCATCGCTGGGCGTGTGGGGGTTGTGGGCAAGCGCCCACAGGTCGCGCCGGTCCGCAAGGCACTGCTCGGCCACGGTGCGCGAGAGGGCGGGGGACCGAGAGGGCGCCGAGGCCATGGCCCGTCAGGCCGCCGACGCGGGCGACACCTGCGGGCTGCGGTACCTGGCCGCGATGCGGGAGAGGGCGGGAGACCGAGAAAGTGCTGAGGCCCTTTACCGCCCGGCCGTTGACGCTGGCGACACCCGCAAGCTGACGCTGCACGTGACGCGGTTCAGGGCCGAAGGGCGGTGGCCTTACGGGCTGGACCCAGACGGCACCCCTACATCCCCCTGGCAGTAATCCCGCTCCCCGGCGGCCACGATGGCTGCCCCCAGCCCACCACCCGTGCCCCACTCGCCCTGCCGAATACAAGTGCCGATGGGTCGTTTCCCCGCGGCTCGGAGGCCCGCGAAGTCTGCGGAGATCAATCTAACCGGCATTTCCTGCACCCCGCCCCCGCGTACGGTTACGGCGGCAGGTCCGGCCACACATCAGCGCCGCCGCCCTGCCACTCGATCATGTCCGGCGATTCGAAGTCGATAGCACCCGGATCGAGCCCGGCCCGGTGAAAAAGTCCAGCCAGCACGGTGACCCCGCCGCCGGCCTCGTCGAGGCAACAGCCCGTAAGAAGGGCGGGAAAGGCCTGATTGCCGATCTCGACCAACTGGTCGTGCTCCGCAACAAGATCCGGCACGCCGCAGGCCCACGCACACGGGCCGAGTTGGAAAAGAGCCTTGGGCGCATCGAATCGCTGATGCTCAGCAGCCTGTCGCGATGCGCGTTCCTCGCCCACACCCGATGGGTACACACCGACCGGCTCCAATGGATGCCTGATGCCGGGAAGTTCCGCGTATCAGGCCTGGCCCTGATGGGAGACCACCCCGACTTCGCAACGGTCTCTTTCGGCACGGCACACCCTCTGGCAAACGACCAGCTCTACCTCATCCCCCCAAACGACGGACCCCTCCCCCTCTCGCCGTTCTGCCTCCTGAGCGACTGCCCCGCCTGCCTGGCACCCGAGCTGTACTACCCCGACCGCGTGACGAGTTCCACGGCTCTCCTCAAGAGTCTGGATCGAGGCCACGAGCTGGACAGCGGCTCTGTTTTCAAGGCGCTGCGCGAGTGGGGCACCTCGTGAACCTACAGCCAGTTCCTCCACGGACCAGCAGCGAGACTGGCGCTACCGCCTGGCTTCTCAGGGCTCAGCGGCCGGTGGGGGTGGAGTGCTTGGTTGCCCCCACCGGTGCACACATCGCTTGTACTTGCGGCCGCTGCCGCACGGGCATGCGTCACTGCGCTGGGGTGGCTGGTCGCTGCCGCCAGCATAGGAGAGACGGTTGAGGCCGTAGATCTCTGCCGTCAGGCCGATGTCGTCCATGTTCCACTTCACGAGCGAAAGACTGGTGTGGACCACATCGGCGGCAAGGACGAGCGCGTCGGCAGCGGCGTGGGCGACGGTCGGCTGCATGACGTAGCCGGAGGCGGCGAGCGGCTTCAGGGGGCGGCGTGCGTAGTGCTCGATGGCATGGGTTTTGGGCCGGTCCGAGGCCCGCAGCACGGTGTGAGTGGTGGCGGAGCCGAAGCTTGGGTGGACTGCGTCGCACAGCCATTCGTACAGGTCGAGCACGCCGACGGTGGTGGTGTTCTTGGCCAGTTTGTTGATGTAGGTCATCACGTTAGTGCTCTGGAGCACGGGAGGCTGGCCGGCGCTTTGTCCGACGCGTGAGGCGTACTGGACTTTTGCCAGGCGGTTGTTGAGGTCAGCACTGAACCGGGTGAGGGAGTCGGTGGTGGGCGGGCCGGCTTTCTTGAACGTGTCCCATGCCTCGTGGAGGAGGGTTGTTTCGTGGTTGAGGGCGGCCGCGCCCTCCAGCAGGGAGCGGGAGCATGCGGCCGCGACGAGCAGCCGCCAGCGGCCCAGGGCGTCCACGGTCTGCTCGGCCAGTTCGGTGGCGCGCCACAGCTGGGTCAGCCGCCAGGCCGCCATTCTCATGTGGAGGTCGGACAGGGCGAAGTGAGCAATCCAGTCCCGTGAGCCGAGCGCGGTGGTGTCCTGCATGAACGGGCTCGCCTTGCCCGACCACGTGCCGTCGGGATGGGAGACGGTGACGAACGTCCAGGTCTCCTCCGGTGCGGCCGCGTTGAGCAGGTTGGCGAGCTCGGTTGTCGCGTCGTGGGCGTTGTGTGCGTGCAGCGGTACATTGATGTGAACCACGGCCTGCGTGCTTTGGGCCTCGTCGTCGGCCCGCGTCATCAACTGCCGGGCTGCCGCCTGAACACGGTCGGCCCGTTCCCTGCCCAGGGCACGAACGACTCGTTCCTCAAAGCTCACACATCCCTCCACTGCCCGCTCCATTGGTGGGCGTCACGCGCCCAGACTACCGGTGCACTTTAGATGCAGGACCGTTGGTCAATGACCGGATGCCGAGCGTGCAAGCCGTTCGTTTCCTGCGTCCTGGCGCTGCGGACGACCATCGTTGATTCGTGGCAGAACGAACGAAGCGATGGGCGAGAGAAACTTCTTGGCTCCTGTCATGGGAAGCACTGATACTTTGACGAATGACGACCGAGTCACCCCGCTACGGAATACGCGCCATTGCGTGGAGCACCGTCCAGGCCCACCGACACCCTCACCACCCAGACACCGCGCCCTGGGACGGAACCGAGGCCTTGGAACTGAACCGGCTCCGGGGCCTGGTGGTGGTCCAAGCCGCAGAAACCGAGGCAGTGCTCGGCATGATCCTCTCGCGCCTCGACCTGGCTGCCCGCACCGACCAGCCCGCGGGACGGCTGCTGCAGAACATACGACAGAAGATCGGCGGCTTCTGCGACACCGAATGCCCGCCAGCGCTTGACCACATCGATGCCGCCGTCAAGCGGCGCAACAGAGTGGTCCACGACAGTCCCGTGATCGGCAGGGTCTGGCGCGAGTATGCAACCGGTGGTGGCGAATGCGTTCACGTCCTGACAGAGCTTGGTGACGACGAATGCGACACCACGTCCCTCGTGGGTGACCTGGCACTTCAGCAGGACGCGACCGCCGCCGCTGTGGAGCTTCTCAACTGCCTGACCGTCCCGGCACAGTCATCCTGACGCCTCCGGGCTTGGGGGACGGTGGCAGAACAGCGCCGTGCACCTCGGCCGGGAGCGGAGCGCCGTCTCCAGTACGGGTATCGGCTGCCATCCGGGCCGTCGGCGCCGTCTCACATTTCGCCGCGCGGGCAGGAGAGTCAGCCGCGCGGCATGCAATGCCCCGCATGAGGGCTGGAACGGTGACAACGGGGCCCTCACGCCCCTGACCAGCGCAAACTCTGCACCTGCTATAGCAGTCGGCGTGAGAATAACCTGGCCTTTCGTCACTCACGTCAGCAACAGGTGAGCACCACCCGTCAGTGACAACCACCAGGTCACTGAGGCTGCGCCACTGGTACTCAGATGACGAAGTTCAACTGACCGTCTCCCGCAGACCGTCACTCAGGGATTCGCCAACGACCACGCCGCGCCGCTCGCTACCGGTGTCCGGGCAGGTCCAGGCGACCCATGAGGGGGTGCGGAACGGTGCCGTACGCGGCTGCGGGACGGCACCGCCGGTGAGTTCGCGGCGGAGCTTGTCCAGCAGGCTGGGACGGCCTTGATCTTGGCGAGGTCGACGACGGTGCCGCGTTCGTTGACGGCCCGGCGGAAGCGGTCGCCGGCGAGCACGCGGTCGCCGGCGAGCACGCGGCCGCCGGTGCGGGGCAGGCCGCCGATCCACTCCTCGCGTACGGCGTCGAAGCCGGAGCCGATCAGCAGCACACGCGTGCTGTAGCGGCCGTGACGCAGGCGGATGCGGTGGTCCTCGATGTGCCAGCTCATGGGGACGCCTGAGGTCTCCAGCCGCTCGTACGCCCACTTCAGGACCAGCACCTTGACGGGTGTGCGGGCGAGCTCGTAGAACACGCCGCTGCGGTCGAACACATACCAGCGCTCGGCCTGCTGGTAGTCCCGGTGGGGCTCGGAGAGCCAGCCCATC
Source organism: Streptomyces sp. ISL-10 (assembly GCF_018614575.1). Taxonomy (GTDB): domain Bacteria; phylum Actinomycetota; class Actinomycetes; order Streptomycetales; family Streptomycetaceae; genus Streptomyces. The sequence goes on along the minus strand of NZ_JAGGOJ010000042.1, from coordinate 21,697 downwards.
TGGTTGCACCCGTCGTGGTGCCCCGCCTCGGCCGCCCTCGGGTACCAGTTGGTCGCGCAACGTGGGCCTGCGCAGCGACCCGTACAGCTCCGCAAGGTCTCCTCCGGGTCGCCGACCAACGCGGCGGGTTCGATCCACCGGACCAGGTGGCGGTCGCCCGCGCCGGCCAGTCGCCGAGGATCTTCCCGTACGCGTACGAGGCGTGGACGTCACCCGCCTCCGCACGCCCGCAGAGCTCGGGCAGGCGGCGCAGGTCCTTGCCGGGGGCGATCGTGCCGCCCTCGCGGATCGCGGCGATCCGGTCGAGCTGCGCGACGACGTCCTCGTCGTCCTCCCCGACCTGACGGAAGCAGCGTTCGGCCTCCTCGTACCGCCGCTGCCGCTTGCAGAGGAGGCCGAAGTTCCACTGGGCGGCCTGGTGCCCGGTCCCGGCCGCAAGGCCGTACCCGTGCTCGGCGTCAGCGAGGTCGCCGCGCTACTTATGCAGGACTCCGAGGACGTCGCGGCGCCTTCGTAACCCTCCTCGGGGGTCTGGACCAAGAGGCCGGGCGCCTCGGGCCAGCACGCGTCGCCGGTGGTCTCCGTCAGGAATACGGCATGGTCCATGCGGGCTGAGGCGCTGAGCGAGGAGGCCCTGCGGTAGTAGCCCGCGGCCTCGGTGGTCAGACCGGGACTGGAGCACAACTTGGTGGGTCAGTTGATCGGGACCTTCTGTCCGGTTGGTTGGAGTCTTGAATCAGGCACCGGGCACCCCCGTCCGTCTGATCACAATGGGCTCTTCGATGAGCCGCACCGTCGGCAGCGTCTTGGGCACCGGCCGCAGCCACGCGGCCGGGGTGTCGACAACCTCGTCGAGGAGCCAGTCCCGGCAGGTGGCGTCGAGCGCCAGCGGGTACAGGGTGAGGGTGCCGTCCGGTGCGAGGTGCATCCGCACGAATCCCTTGCGGTCGTCGATGGACTGCCCGGACATCTGCCACTCGGCGACCAGGCCCCGGTCCGTCCACAGCACCCACAGGGCGAAGAGCTGGGAGCCGAGGAACGCGCCCATCACAGCAGCGACGACCAGCAGTATCGCCAGGCGCCAGAACCCGTTCCATGAGGATGGGATGGACCGGGCCACGACGACAGTGACGGACAGTGCCGCGACGGTGACCGCCAACTGAAACAGCACGGCGACGATCGCACCGGACGGTGCCCTGGGCCACCGTCCGCGCAGCAGCCCGTTCCCCCAGCCGAACACGAAGGGCAGAACGAAGAGGGCGACACTCGTGCAGAGCAGGCCGAGCAGGTCGCCGGTGCCGGCCCTGCGCAGGGCGTCGACGGGATTGAGTCTGCCTTCGGCCAGCGCAAACGCGCCACTCGCCAGCAAGACGAGTACCAGCTGCAGCGCCCCGGCCAGTACGGCGAACCCGGGGTTGCGCCGCGGGAGCCAGTACCGCGACCACGGCTTGGCGATCGCGCGAGCAAGCGAGCGGGACTCCTCCGCGTCGGGGTACGTGTGTTGTGCGAGGGCGAATGCCGGCGGCGGGTCGTCCTTCTCCCGCATCCGCGAGGTGGCCGGCGGCAGCGGCAGAGCTTTCGGGAGCCTGTGTGTGGCTGCCAGGAACGCGCCGCCCAGGCCGCACGTCACCATCTGGCGCCGCCGGGGTTCCGGAGGCAGGGCGTCGTCGGATCCGGGCCGGTCATCGGGCAACCGTTCCGCGTAGCGGGCGTAATGGTGCCTGTCGCCGGTCAGCCACAGTCGGATGGACGCGCCTGTGTCCTCTCGTTTCCGGGTCGCCGGGTTGAAGCGGGTCCGAATGATGTTTCGGTCGAACCAGTGCAGGGAGTTGAAGGCGTTGGGCTCCTCGTTGCTCTTCACCCATGTGGGCGTGGCGGAGCAGACGATCACGCTGTCACCCGGCAGCAGTCGCGGCGAGAGATAGGACTCGAAGTAGCGCCGCTGCGGATCGTCGAAGTAGGAGCCGAGTTGGCTGTCCAGCCCGACGAGCCACCAGCGCTGGGGCAGCTGCACGGCGAAGTAGCTCCGGGTCTGCCGGGTCTGCCAGCCGCCGATGGGCCTTCCTTGGGCGAACACCCGTAGGAACGCGGTGAGTCCGTCGTACCAGTCGTGGTTACCCGGCAGCACAAGCATGAGCGGTTCGTCCGGTGCAGACGGGAGCGCGGCGCGGTAGGGCCCCTTCATCCTGTCCTCGTACGCTGTCGTGGATGCCACCGGGTACACCTGGTCCCCTCCGAGGACGAGCAGCGAGCCACGAGGGAGCGAGTCGGGCCCGGTGACGGCGAGCCGGGCCGCTGCCAGTGCGGATGCCACCGAGTATGTCGCCTCGAAGCCGTCGCCGAGGTCGGCGACGAAGTCGATCCAGATCTCCTCGGCGCCCGGATTCGCCAAGGGTGCCCGCAGGAGATCGGCCTGCAGCGCGCCCTGGATCTCGCGCTTGTCCGAGTAGTCGGCGAATACGGCGGCCAGCCCGACTTTGACCGCCGTACGAGCCAGTTCCTTCGGTGCCAGCCAGCGCACCGGTTCCTGCGGGGTGAACCGTAGCGCCGCCGCGTGCTTGCGCAACTCATGGACGTCCACGATGGCTCCTCCGTTGGCCCTGATCCCTCACGGGACGTGTCGTCGCCGTTCGGCGTCACGTGGCAGCATGGCCATCGGTCACAGTGGTGACCAGGGCAAGAGGTTCTGCGCGTACACATCCCACAGCTTGCCGAAGAAGAACTGCCCGAAGCGTCCCAGCGTGGACGCCTTGCCGGGGAGCGTTGCCGCTTCGACCCGGAAGGTGGTGAGTTGCTTCAGGAAGTCGGTCGGGCGGATGCGCACGGCTCCCGAGGCCACCAACTCGGCTTCGGACTCTTCGTCGGCATCGACATGGCCACGAACAATGCGCGTGTAGAGGACGGACGTGTCCTTCCAGATCCCCCGACGAGAGTCCTCGCTGACGTTCTTGTATCCACTGAGTGTGAGCCGATGACCGGCTCGGTCGGTGAAGAACAAGCGATAACGCATCCGAAGGTGTTCCGGGTCGGAGTGTTCCACGAACAGCTGGAAGGTTCCTCGCTCGACCGGAAGGCGTCCGCCCAGTTCCTGGCAGACGATCTCTCCCTGCAGTGAGGCTTCATGGTCCGGACTGACGATGAAGCGGTCCACACCCTGGATGTCGATGGTCAGGTGCAAGGCCATGTCAGCGGCTGCTCCACCTTCCGACGAGGCCCCCTTCCGGTAGTCGTTCTCGCCGAAGGTGACGCGGCCGACCATGCGTTCGGTAAATCGAATGCGTGTCGGGTCGGCGGGGCGGTCCGGAGCGGCGCTGGGCTTCCAGGGAATGCCCTGGGCCGTGCACCACTGGCGAGCACGACGGACTCCGAGTTCCACGGCCTGTGTGAAACGGTCCCTGCTGAGGTTGATCAGGTAGTTCAGTGGGACCTCGGCGCTCAGCAGCCTGACATCGATCAGGCGTCCGAACTCTCCGTGGTCTCCTCTGCGGATGGCCGCGTTGCTGACCTCGATCCGACGCAGCCAGTGCCCCAACTGACCGTTGGCCACCGTTTCAATGATGTGGAAATAGTTGGCCAGAAAGCCGTCCCGCCAGCGCTGCCGTCGGCTGACCGTCCAGATGATCCACAGTTCTTCGCAGCCTCGCCGAATCGCCTCCTCGACGTTTCCATCGGTCAGATAGACCGGGTCGATGTAGGTCTGCCCGTCGATGACGACCGGAGGGAACCACATGGGCAGCGACACCCCGCCACAGAAGCGATCCTCGTCCATGCGGTCAGCGGTCACTGCCTCCAGTTCATTGGCGCTGAAGTTGTAGAGGTTGAAGGTGGCTTCCCGATCGGTGGCCCGGATTCTCTCCCAGTCCAGCCCCCAGTCCGGGAAGACGCGACCCCGATAGCCGTCCAGCGTGAACAGGGAACGGGCGTACGGCCCCTTCGGCAACTCACGCCAGTTCGGGGTGACGCCCTTCAAAGGAGAGAGACCGCGCCAATTGTCCGCAATCTCGCGCCCGGACATCCCCTGGCAGTACATTGCGAGGTTGAAAACGCCTCCGCTGGCGCCGTCGACATGGTCGAATTCCAGCTCGGCCTCGTCCAGCAGGACCTGGAGGACCCCCGCCTGGAAGGCCACCTTCAGCCCGCCGCCGGCGAGGATGAGAGATCTGCGCGGGGATCCGCTGCGGGGCTCGCTGCCCTGTCCAGTCGTCATGACGGCCTCGTAGGGTTCTTCCGGTGATCCTCGATGATGCGGTCGGCCGACCGGTCGGCCAGCGCCGCGATGGTGAGTGAAGGATTCGGGCCCACGGGACCGGGCATCACCGAGCCGTCGGCGATCGACAACCCCGGACAGCCGTACACACGCCCGAAGGAGTCCACCACGCCTTCCTGCGCAGTGCGCCCCATTGGCGCGCCACCCAAGGGATGCACGGTGATGAGGCGGTTGAGCCACCACAGGGGATTCGAGGCGTAGCGCCCGCCCAGATCGTGTGACACGCGCTCCATGGTCTCGTTCATCTGGTCGAAGTATTGATCGGAGGCGGCCAGATGCCAGTCGAGGTCCAGATGCCCGTCCCGGAGAAACATCCGGCCGTTGGGGACGTCCCTGCCCATGCCGAGCAACGGTAGGGACGTCGCTGTGAACAGCCCCTTGCCCATGGCCTCACCGAGCTGTCGACCGACACGGCTTTTGGCGGTTCCGGTCAGCCGCGACCAGCCTCGCCGCAGCAGGAACCTCGCGACCCGGTTGGACACGGTGAGGACGTTGTGCTCGACGAGCCAGTTGAGCAATTCCGGGTAACCGGCATCCTCGATGTAGAAACCCCGGGCTGTCTCGCCGTGCGCCTTGCGGTCCATGCGCATCGCACTCGTGATGACCGGGCCGAAACTCGGTTCCAGTATGCGAGGAATCGTCTTCCCCGGCCGGTCCTGACGCCTTTCGCGTGCTTTGAGCACCAGCCCGAGAAAGTCCCCGTTTCCGGAGAAACGATTACCCAGCATCGGGCTGAGTGCAGGAAAGGCGCTGCGGTTCCTCAGCAGCAGATAGGTGGTGCCGAGGGTACCGGCGGAGAGAATCAGCCGTCTGGCCTTCACGGTGCGCCGCTCGGGAGCCGCGTGCGGATCTCCGCCCCCGGCGGCGCCATGCGCGATGTACGAGACCAGGAACCCCCCTCGGATCGGTTCGAACGAGCGGACCTCACAGCAGGGCCGGATATCCACCCCGAGCCGGTCCGCGGCGCTGAGGTAGGTGAAATCCAGGCTGTTCTTGCTGCCGAAGTTGCAACCCAGGTCGCATTCACCGACAAGTCTGCACGTATAGCGTGGGCTGTGGTGCAGATTGTTCTCACCGCCCTCGATGGGAACGCCGGGCACCGGGGGGTCTCCGAAGGAGACGGCCAGCGGTGGAAGCTCCCACGGAAGACCCAGCCGCGAGGCCGCCTGCTGCATGGCGGCGGTCTTGGGTGTGTCCTGGTAAGGCTTCTCATGGAACGGGTACCGCTGCGCCCCCAGCATGGTCTCGACGCGATCGTAGTGAGGATCGAGGTCCTCACGTGTGACGGGCCAGTTCTCGTAGCCGCCGTCGAACGACTCGTGTACGAACCAGCTTTCCGGCTTGCGAATCAGTACATTCGCATAGATCAACGAGCCTCCGCCGAGCCCGCTGGACACAAGGGCGTCGAGCTTCGAGAAGCTCCACATGTCGTACATCCCGTACAGGTGGGAATCCGGATCCCAGAAGTTCTTGGCCGTGTCGTGGGGGCTACGTGGAAAAGACCCGGGCGGGAACGACTTTCCTCTTTCCAGAATGCATACGCGCAGGTCTGCCTCGGCCAGGCGAAAAGCGGTCACGGACCCGCCGAAACCCGATCCGACGACGACGGCATCGAAATCGTCCACGCTCGCCACCTCTAGAAGTCCAAGCCCAAGTTTGACTTCGCCCGCATACGGCTGCTGAACGCACGACCTCTTTCAATGGTTCACCCACGTGTGGTGGCGCGCACGTCGTAGCGTCGGCCCGCAGCCTCGAGCGCCGCGCAGCCAACGCAACGCGGCGAGTGGCAGGACGCCTTCCGGGCCAAATCCCAGGTCAGGCGCACTGCTCCGCCGCCGCTAGAAGAAGCGGAGCTTCTTCGGGGAGTACGACACCAGCAGGTTCTTCGTCTGCTGGTAGTGGTCGAGCATCATCTTGTGCGTCTCGCGCCCGATGCTCGGCTGCTTGTAGCCGCCGAACACGGCATGTGCCGGGTAGGCGTGGTAGCAGTTCGCCCGCACCCGGCCCACCTGGATCGCCCGGCCCGCCCGGTACGCCGTGCTGCCGTCCCTCATCCAGACGCCGGCGCCCAGGCCGTGCAGCGTGTCGTTCGCCGTGGCGATCGCGTCGTCGAAGTCCGTGAAGGAAGTGACCGCGACGACCGGACCGAAGATCTCCTCCTGAGCAGGCTCCGGAGGAGACCGGCAGGCGCGTCGCTCAGCGGTGTCCGAGGTCAGGAGCATCCTGGAGCGGTTGAGCCATTGGGGCGTGCCAGCGGGCGAACAGCGGAAGCTCATTGCTTCGCTGGCGACGGCGATAGAAACCGCTGGGACCTCGCTCCCCCAACGACAACGACGCGAAGCCACAAAGTGGACTTAAAGTCTCGCCACTCGGCAGGAAATCCGGGGAAAGGCGGGACTGCAGTCTCACGTCCTGCGGCATCGAGCCAGGGCGGGCAGCGGCCTCCCGGACGCGGCGCAGCGCTTCCTGGTAGCCGCATCCCCGACCACAGCAGCCCGTCCCGGTCCGCCCACGAAGCAGCCCAGCACCTGCTGCGCAGGCTCGCAACCGAGCCGCTGCCCGACCGTCAGCCGCTGCCTCTGCAGTTCCAGACAGACGACGAGATCGACCGGCGACGCGGTCACCTGGTCAAAGCTGCGCAAGCCGCCGACACCGCCAGTCGGCAAGCGGAGAAGCACATGGACGGGCCTGGTCCAGCAGATGGCAGCCCAAGGAACCCCGCCCGAGACAGTGAACCGGGCGCGCGAGTCCGCGCGCGAAGACCAGCAGCACGCCCACCAGCAGACTGCTCAGATCAAGCAGCAGCTGGGGCTGATCGATGGTGAGCAGAACCGGCGCCGAGAGCTTCCTCCGGCGCACCAGCAAGCCGAAGCAATCGACCGTGCCCAACTGCACACGGCACGTGCCGCCCTGGTGGCCAGGGAGGCGACCCGGCAGACTGCACCGGGGCCCCGTCTCGACGGCCTGCAGCGTCCCCGCCCGCAGCGGGGGCTCAGCCGGTAGTCCCCTACGGAGCCGGCGAATCCGTCAGTTCGCGGGCTCCTGCCTCACCGGCGTCCCGGCGCAGCCGCGCTGTGCGGCCGACGGCCCGGTCCCGCTGCTGCTGCGCGTAGTGCTGATCCTCCTGGAGCGCCCGGCGTGCCCGGTCGACAGCCTCCGGCGGGGCTCCCTGCTCGATGAGCCTCTGTACGACGTCGAACGTCTGGCTTCGTTGATTTCTAGGAACAGCGGTCGTTGACCGGTTCCGGAGGCAGAAATGACGGCACTGATGGGGGTGTTGCGGGGATGAGCCCAAGAGCCCCAATAGTTGATCTTGACCAGCGTTTCCGGCGGACGCAGGGTCGCGTTCGGCGGCGTGCTCCGGGGAAGGTCCTCAGCCCTACTGGTCGGCGGGGTGAGAGGACTGTGTCTGGCTCCAGATGTGGTGGGAGTCCGGCACGGGATAGGCGGTGTCGGCAGGGGTGGTGTCCCAGATGTGTGTGGTGCGGAGGTGGGTGTCGAAGGGTGGCCAGCCTGGGTCGCCGGTGGTGGCGAAGGATGTCCATGCGGTGCGGATCTGGTGGGACAGGGCGGCGAAGCCGACGGGAGGCGGGGTGCCGAGGAAGCGGGCGGCGTAGCGGGTGTGGGGGAGGCCGAAGACGAACGGGATGTCGATGCCGTGGGCGGCGCCGATCGGGCCTTGCCAGGCGAAGTCGTACAACCAGGTGCGGCCGCCCGTCCGGGCGTGTGCTTCGGCGGTGAAGGTCGTCGGCATGCGGACCAGTGCGTCGGACATGAGCGTGGTGAACAGTTCGGCGGCGGTGCTGTCGGGGTAGGCGGCGCGGTAGGCCAGGGCCGCGTTGGGCGCGAGGCCGAACTGGGTGGCAGCGGCCGCCAGGTCGATCCGTGCAGGGTCGGCCGTGGGCGGGAAGCCGCGGTGTTCGTCGTGGGTAAAGCCGCAGAGCATGTCGACGTGGCGGGCCCGCCCGTCGGCGAGGGCCTGCCAGGGAGGTCCTGTGACCAGGTCCCCGTCGATGACCGGGGCGAATGCGCCGCCTGGGCACCCGCCGGTCAGCTGCCTGTCCGGCACCTCCACGAGGGCTTGAGGGGGCAGTTCGGCCAGCCCGTCCCGGGTAGGGGCGGTGCCGGTGACTGCCGCGAGCCGTTCGGTGACCTGCTGGGCTTCGGCTGCGCTGAAGTAGCCGGCCGGAAGGCTTTGCACGATGCACCGCCGGAACAGGTCGGCTGCTGCGGGCGCGGCGGCGAGCAGGGCGGCGGAGGCACCGCCTGCGGAGGAGCCGAAAACGGTGACATTGCCGGGGTCGCCGCCGAAGACGGCAATGTTGTCCTGGATCCAGGTCAGTGCAGCGATTTGGTCCAGCAGGCCACGGTTGTTGGGGATGCCGGGCAGGCGGCCGAAGCCTTCGAAGCCGGTTCGGTAGTTGAAGGTCACTACGACCACACCGGATCCGGCCAGGACGGAACCGTCGTAGTGCGGCATCGACGAGGCGCCGTAGGTCCACTGGCCGCCGTAGATCCATACCATCACGGGCAGGGCAGCGTCCACAGGTGTCGGGGTCCAGACGTTCACCGTCAGGCAGTCCAGGCCGTCGCCAGGCCGCCACACCGCCGGGACCCCCGGCGCCGGCGGTCGTTGCGGCGGCGCGCTGCCGAAGGCATCGGCTTTCCGCACCCCGTCCCAGGAGGCTGCCGGCTGGGGTGGCAGGAAACGTCTCAGGCCATCGGGTGCGGCGGCGTACGGGATGCCCTTGAACGAGACGATGCCGTCGTGGGTGCGGCCGCGGACCAGGCCTTGCTGGGTCTTGACCGTGTCGTGCATGCGTTCCTCCTGGTAAGAGCCCTTAGCGCCGGCCAACCCCGGTGTTTGGCGTTGTTAGGGCGTTTCACATCAGCGCAGGGACTGCCAGGGGCCGGCCGGCCCGTCCTTGGCGAGCTTGGTGAGCAGGCCGTGCAGAATCTGCTGCTCCTGGGGGGTGAGCGGGTCGAAAAACTCGGCGGAGGCTTGCTCGCTGAGCCGCTCGACTTCCCTGACCTTGGCCAGGCCGGCAGGAAGAATGTGCACCTCGATGGCACGGCGGTCGATGGCGTGCGGCCGACGCTCTGCCAGGGCCATCGCCTCCAGCTCGTTCACCAGGGTGACCATGACGGGCTTGAACACCCTCAGCCGGTCACTCAGCCGTGCCTGAATCATCGGGCCGTGCTGAATCTGGGTCAGAACGCCCAGGTGCTGCGGTTTCAGCCCGACCTGCGCCACGACCTGCTCATAAGCCTCACGGGCGTGGGCTGCGACCCAGTTCAACAGGAAGCCGGTCCACCTGGCCAGCGCCTCGGGGGGCCCTTCCCGACCTTCACTCCAGGATTCGTTAATACTCATAACGTTAAGCAACGTAACGTTATGTGGCGAGTGGAGTCAACCGTGCACTGCTCACTATCCCGTTGAGCTGCGCAAGCGCGCGGTCCGCTTGGTCGCCGAGGTGCGGCCCGAGTACGACACCGAGTGGGCCGCGATGAAGGCAGTCGCCGCCAAGCTGGGGATCGGGACGACCGAGACGCTGCGCAAATGGGTCCGCCAGGACCAGATCGACAACGGTGCCAGGCGGCCTGTTGGAGTGTCAGGGTGCTGTACCGGCTGGCCAGTCGTAGCAGCTGCTCTCTTCCTCGGTGCGCTGCCAGCCGTCGCCGCGGGCCTCGCCCGTTCCCGCGTCCGCCAGCGGCGCTCCGCCCGCTCCCGGTAGACCCCCGTCGCCCTCGTCTCCACTGCCTCTCCCTCTCCCTGTAGTTGGCGCGCAGCCGCGTACATCGCCGTGACGCGAAAGGGAGCCTGACCGGCAAAGAGGACCCTGGCCCGGACGGGAGTCGTCCACCGCCTGGCGGATGACTTGATGGAGAACTCGGCGGCGAACACCGGCCGGTGCGGCACGTCTTGTGGGGCGTCGCGTTTCCCGGCCCTCCGGCAACGGCAGCAACCGGAGTGACGCAGCGAAGGGGAGGGGTGCCGTGCAGGACGAATTAACTGGTCGTGGCGACCTGGAGACCCGTTGGGAGGTACACGTCGCGGAGCGGCCGCCGGAGCACTGGAAGCGGCTTGGGTACGGAGGCACAGGCCAGCTGGTGTGCTTCTACTGCTTCCACGGCTTCGAGGCCCCGGTGGGCACCCGGGTGGCGTTGCGGCCGTTCCGCCAGCGTTTGCCGGTCCCGGGTTGATTCCAACGATCCGGCACGCTTCACAGCTGGTCAGGCCCTGGTACATGAGCCGGAAGTATCCGCTCACGGACCAGGGCCCTGGGACCTCCATCTAGCACCCCTTTGAACAGGGGTGTTGCGACGACCACTAGAACCTGAGACTGGGGTCAGGGGCCACCGCGTGTGCGGGGAGCGTCGCGGTCCTGTGAGGCGGAACGGTCACCGAATCGCTGGTTACGACTGCGACGAGGAGGCGAGGTTCGGCCGGGCAGGCTCATGCCCCTGTCGGCGACATCGGCAGGATGTGGATGTCGCGCTGGCCGGGCAGTCCTCGTCGGGTGTCGGGCCTGCCGTGGTCGTGCTGCCTGCAGAGTGTGGCAGTGGAGGGCAGGTAGGTGTCGTCACCGGCGAAGGTGGCGGTGTAGCAGATTTCCTTGCCCTGCTTGCCGCGGACCTTGCAGGTCGCCTTGCCCTTGTCGTTGGTGGTGGCGGTGCACAGCGTGGTGGTGTCGGTGGTGAAGGTGACGGTCTCGCCCTCCAGGGGCTCACCCTCAGCGGTCAGCCGGGCGATCAGTTCGACGCCGTTCCTGCCCTTTGATTCCTTTGAATCCTTCCCCTTCTTGTCCTTCTCCGCCTTCAGCCTCAGCCGCGTCGGGATCCGCTCTTCGACGGTCCCGATCGCCACACCGCGCGGCGCGTCGCCGACGGTGACCGTGTCGATGACGGTGTTGGAGGCCGTCTCGATGACCGACACAGCGTCATCGTCGGCGGTGGTGACGTACACGCGGGAACCGTCCGGAGTGACCGCCACATCGGACGGGAAATCGCCGACTGTGACGGTGTCGATGACAGTGTTGGTGGCCGTCTCGATCACCGACACGCTGTCATCATTCTGGTTGGCGACGTAGACACGGGAACCGTCCGGAGTGACCGCCAACGCGATGGGGCCGTCGCCGACGGTGACCGTGTCCACGACGGTGTTGGTGGCCGTCTCGATCACCGACACAGCGTCATCGTTGAATTTGGCCACGTACACACGGAGACCGTCCGGGCTCACGGCCAATCCGGTCGGACCGTCACCGTCGGCGATGGTGTCGATGACGGTGTTGGTGACTGTGTCGATCACCGACACGTTGTCATCGTCGAGGTTGGTGACGTAGACGCGGGAACCGTCCGGAGTGACCGCCACCCCAAAGGGCGTGTTGCCGACGGCGATGGTGGCCACGATGGTGTTGGTGTCGGTATCGATGACCAACACAGTGTTGTCGAGATTGGTGACGTAGACGCGGGAACCGTCCGGAGTGACCGCCAACGCAAACGGAGCGCTGAAACCGGTGATGGTAGCGATGACCGTATTGGTGGCGGTCTCGATCACCGACACAGTGGAATCCGCGACGTTCGTGACGTAGACGCGGGAGTTGTCCGGGGTGACCGCCGCGTCCCTGGGGCTGTCGCCGACGGCGATGGTGGCCACAACGGTGTTGGTGGCGGTGTCGATCACCGACACATCGTCCGTGCCCTCGTTGGCGACATAGGCGAGGGTTCGGGTCTGCGTCGCCGTGGCGGGCGCGGCCAGGGCGATCGGGACGGCCAAACCCGCCAGCACCGCTACCCCCGCCACCCAGGCCCGCACCGCTACCCACCACGAGCCCCCACCCCCGCGGCTTCGCCCCGTATTCCGCCGCTCCAACGCGCCCCGTAGCGCGATACCCGCCATGCCGACCTCCTGCAGTGCACCACACCGAAGTGCGTTCGAGTGCTTCGAATGAAATCGGCGACTGATGCCCCGTCATGGACGTGCGGGCTCGCCGTGGCGCAGAAGAGCGCCGCAGCCGACGCTAGGTGGCCAGATCGCCCGTTCCCCGGCGCAGGCGCCTGGCTGCGGCCGTACGGACGACCCGAATCCCCCTTCCGGCCCCGCGGGGTGCGGGGAGCAGCGGTTCGTCATGAAGGTTATCCACGGTCAGTCAACGGCGGCACGAGGCGCGGACTGCGACGTCGCAGATCATAGCGCCGAGAGCCAAGACGACCAGGGACCACACCAGCGGTGAGTTTCGGCGGCACGGTGACGGTGGCCAGCAGGGCAGTGACGGAGCCGGTCATGACCCCCGCGCACGTCTGACCGGTGCCCCGGGCGCCGCCAGAGCCGGTCAAGGCGCGGGATCCGGCAGCGGCAGGAGGCGTTCGGCGATTCCGCGCTTTGGACGGCCGACAGCTGCTCCAGATCCAGCGGCCTGCCGTCGAACTCGCACCGGGCGGCGCGGACGGTGCCCCGCCCCCGGGGAGAAAGCACTGCGCAGCGCCCATGATGCTGCGCGCGGCCGACCACTGCACCCAGACTCCCCGCAGGCCCGCCGCAGGTGCCGGCGGCCCCGGCGAGACTCCGGCCGGCCCCTCCCCCACCCGGCGACCGAGCAAAGGCCGAAGAGACAAAGGGGCACAGTCGAATGGCTGCGCCCCAGTGGTCAGTTCTCCCTACGTTGTTGACTGGTTTGAGCGAGCCATTCGTAGGGTTGGCTCACCCAGGGGTGCCGGGTGTGGCTTTCAGTTCTCTGCCGTGTCCGTGGCTTCAGACGATTCGCCGCCCGGCGCCCCACGACGACTCGGCTGCTCATTAGGAATTGCGGCACTGATCCCTCAGTAGGGACTCGACAGCGAGGTCGTCCGTGGTGCACATCAGCAAGCGACCCGTGGAGAAGCGAGTGACAGAGATCCGGGCTCCGGTATCGATGCCGGGAAGACCCATCACCACTGCGTGGTGATCGACGACACCGGTAAGCGGCTCCTGTCCCGCAGGGTGGTCAACGACGAGACGGAACTGCTCCAGCTCCTGGCCGACGTCCTCGCGCTGGGCGAGGTCGCCGCCTGGGGCATCGACCTGGCCGATGGCGGGGCCGCACTGGTGATCGCGGTTCTGCTCAACCATGGCCAGCACATGCTCTACATCCCCGGACGGGCCGTCAACCGGGCTTCCGAGGGCTACCGGGGCGACGGCAAGACGGACGCCAAGGACGCCACGATCATCGCCGATCAGGCCCGCGTCCGCCGCGACCTGACGCCTCTGCGGCCTGGCGAGGAGCTGGTCACCGAGTTGAAAGTCCTCATCGGCCACCGCCGCGACCTGGCGGACGACCGAACCCGGACGATCAACCGGTTCCGCGGCCACCTCACGGGATCTTCCCCGGCCTGGAACGCGAACTCGACCTTGGCAACGTCGGCCCCCTGGTGCTGCTGACCGGCCACCAGACCCCGGCCGCCATCCGCCGCATCGGCGCCCGTCGCCTGACCACATGGCTACGCAACCGCAACGTCCGCGGCACCGAGCAGCTTGCCGCCAAGGCCGTCCAGGCCGCCGGGGGCCAGCACACCCATCTTGCCGAAGGCCCCGGATGACATCCCCGCGGGATAGAGAGCCGCCAGCCCGGCGGGAGCACCGGCCGACCAGGTCTCGGATCCCCAGCTGCCGAAGTGGCTGCTTGGTCGGGCAGTCCGCCCGCATAGGACGCCTGCCCCGCCGGAGCACCGCGAGCCGACGCCGACGACCCGACGGGCCGAACCTGCCGCTCAGACCGCTCTGGCGGTCGGCGTGTTCAGGGCTTCGGCACGTTCACCCTAATCAGCGCATTCACGCCATAACGGGTGGCGAAAACCGTAAGTGAGGGAATCCATAGGCCGGTCTGTCCGACTGGCAGGCACCCACGGCGTTCCTCGCTCACGAAAGGTTCACAGCATGTCACTCATTGGCGGTAAAGCCTTCAAGGCCTCAGTCGTCCCCGTCGCCGCTCTCGCCATCACGCTGGGCGCGTCCTCCACCGCTCCGGCCGCGGCCATCGCGACGCCTGCCGCCGCTTCGGCCGAGCAGCGGGTCGTCACACCACTCGAAGCGGCCATCGCGGCTGACGTGGAAGCCGTTCTCGAGGAGAGCCTCGACGTGAACGTCACAGTGGGTGCCGTCGCGCGGGCCGGCCTGGGCGGCAGCGTCGACATCCGGCTGACCGTCGTCACCAACGCGCAAGTGGAGGCAGACGCCGCACTCGAGGCTGCTATCGCCGCTGAGATCGAATCCAGGATCGAAGCCACCCTCAAAAAGCGCCTCGCCCTCGCTTCGGACCTCGATGTCGCCGTCCGCGTCGACGGCGACATCAGCGTGGACATCGCGACCCTCTGACGCTTCTGCGGTCATGACGTTCGTTCGCCTCCGTCAGAGCCCGGTGCTCGTCGAAGGATGAAAGCGGCGGCGCTCGTGCCGCATCGGCTCTCGCCCGATGGGCGCGAAGCAAGAGGGTTGTGGTGTCGCTCGACCGAACGAGCGGCTGGGTCGCTGGACTGCTGGATGCGCACCCGGACGCTGCCATGGAGGAGGAACCAGGTGAGCGGCCGCTGAGGGATCACATGGAGTCGCGGGCCTGTCGGCGGGCTTCGTCAGCTACCTGCTGCCCCGATGCGCGGGTCTGCTCGGCGACCTGCCCTGCCTGGTCGCCGGCCTCCTCCTTGGTGTTCCTCGCGGCCTCGGCGGCGGTTGCCTTAACCTCCTGGGCTGCCTGCTGGGCAGCCTGAGTGGCGTCCTCTTTCAGTTGTTGCGCGGACTCGATGGCTGTCTGCTTGACCGGCTCGAGTGCTTCGCCGGCCTGCTCGCTGATCCGGGAGGCTGCCTGTTCCTCGGCCTGGGAGGTCGGAAGGAGAGAGGCGGTCAGTAGCCCGGCGCCGAAGGCGATCAGGCCTGCGGCCAGGGGGTTGCCCTGGGCCCGCCGCTTCCCTGCCCAGGGGCCTGCCGGACCGCTTCGCCGGCCTGGCGGCGACCTGCCGGGCGGTGTCAGTGGCCTGCCGGGCGAAGGCGGTGGCCTCCTCGGCCGCCTCCCGCGCAACGTCCGTCGCCTGCGCGGCGCCCTGCTGCACCGACTGCGCGGCCTGTTGCGTCCGGTCCCTGGCTTGCCCCGCCGCATCCGAAGCGGTGCCCATGACCCGCTCCCGAACCCCCGACATCGCGCCGCGGACCCGGGCCGTGCGCCGACGTACCGCACGGCGGGGACTGGCCAGGTCGGCCAGCCGGTCCACGTCCTGGGACAGCTTCTCGCGGGTCGACTCGATGCCGGCCCCCACTTGGTCGGGTGACGTGCCCATTGCGCATCCTCCTTCAGCCTCTCCACGGTCTGCTCCGGCTTCGGCGAAACTTCCCGCATCCACGAGCGGCCCATGACGTAGAGCACCGCTCCGATCACCGCCCACACCGCGGCGACGATCAGCGCGGCCCAGCCGGCGTCCATCACGTTGGCCAGGCCGAACAACGCTGCCAGCGACACAAAAAGGGCCACCATGTACCTGGAGAAGCCGGCCCCTCCGTACATTCCGGCGGCCTTGCCCGCCTTGGTGGCCTCCTGGCGGACCTCGGCCTTGGCCAGCTCCACCTCCTGCCGGAACAGCTCCTGAACATCCGAAGTCACCTTCGACAGCAATTCGCCGACCGACTGGCCGCGGCCCGCTACCGAGATCGCGCCAGCGTTCTTTCGGGATATGGGTTGCGCGCCTCTCACGCGCTGGTGTGGCTGCTAGGCGCCACGGCCGCCACTGCGCTGGCGCTGATGTTGTGGGGTCTGCCCGCCGATGACCCGAAGCCGATCACCACTGGCCACCAAGTCGAAGCCGGACAAAAGATCATTTTAACCACCGATGCTCCCGACCCGCACAATCTCACCGAGTCGTACTACGAGCGCCTGTCGAGTGAGCGGTTCGAGAAAGCCGTACGCGTAGTGATCAATTCAGTATTCTTCCGGTCCTCCGGCCAGGACCTGACTACCGCTGGCACCTACATCGAGATGGCCTCCCGCTTCACCGAACCCGCCCTCCTCGGTCTGGCGATCCTGGCCGTGCGTAACCGTGTCAAACGCTGATCGCGGCCATGAGGCCGGGGCTCAGTGAGCTTCTTCGAGGTGGCCACCGATCAGGTGACGGTCCGCGAGCCGCAACGAGCGAGGCCCCCGGGCTGTTGATCGAGAAGTCTGACGTCTCAATCACGCTGCTCGGGGGCCTCGTTGGTCATCTATCCTGCCGCACTCGACCTGCCTCATGCGCTCGTGGAGTGGGTCACGATGCTCATCGTCCCCGTGAGGGGGACCGGCGCTGCAAGCTCCGCCCGTCTCAGCGCGCGATGGTGGCACTGGTGTACCTGCGCGAGCACGTCACCCTGGCGAAGATCGCTGCCGGGTTCGGGATCAGCGAGTCCACCGCCCACGCCTACACCAGCGCGGTCATCCACCTGCTCGCCGAACGAGCACCGGGTCTGCTGAAGGTCCTGCGCGAGGCCGACCCCGACTTCGTCCTGCTGGACGGCACCCTCGCCGAGTGCGACCGGGTCGGCGACTCACGCGCGGACTACTCGCACAAGCACCGCCGGCACGGAGTGAACGTGCAGCTGGTCACCGATCCGCACGGCCGCCTGCTGTGGCTCTCACCCGCACTGCCGGGCCGATCTCACGATCTGACCGCCGCCCGCACCCACCGGATCATCCGTATCTGCGAGCGGCAAGGCGTCCCCATCCTGGCCGATCTCGCCTACCAGGGCGGCGGCCCCTGGCTGACGACGGGCATCAAACGCAAGCCCCTGCAGGAACTCACCCCCACCGAGAAGACCGTCAACCGAGCCCTGGCCGCGGCACGGGCACCGGTCGAACGCGGCGTCGCCCGCTTGAAGTCCTGGCGGATCTTCCGCAGATCCCGATGCAGTCCGAACCGCATGACGTCAATCGCCAAGGCCATCCTCACACTGGAGCGGCAACGCTGAAGAAGCTCAGTAAGTGATTAGCCAGCGGGTACTGAAATGACCGGTACGCTCACACCGCCTTGAACCACCCGCAATGCAAGGTTTCAGTGGGCATGTCACAACCCTGCCCACTGAAATCTTTCATGCCGTCCGACAGCCCCGCAATCAGGTGATTCGCCCGACACGCCGGGTTCGGAAATGGCCCGGACACCCCGGACGACCCCCGCCACCTTCCGGCGCGACCCGCGCGCCCTGCGGCCCGAGCACGCGCGCGAGGCCCTGCACCAGGGATACGCCACGGACAAGGCAGTCAGCGCGAAACTCCTCCTCCCACTGAGTGGGGGGAAGCCACGTGGAGAACGACTTGGCCCCAGCCGTGTCGATGGCAGACAGGTTGGATCCCAACCCCCGCCAGGCGCCCCTCGGCCCGGCCACGGCCGGTAGGCAGTCCGCGCGCCCGCGCCGCTGGCCGCCCATGCCCGCGGCGCTCCCGGCGTTCCCGGTGGGCGCGCGGTCGGCGTCGCTCGTGATCGGGGGATCACCGGGTTGCCCCTTGCCGTTTTCCGCCGTGATGTCCGAACAGCGGGGGGCGGGCAGAATTGCAGTTGAGGCCCAGGCGCCTTGGGCGGGCGTACTCGGCCCAGTGTGTTGCGGTGCCTGAAAGGGGGCCCATGGTGCCAGTGGACAGGCCGGGGGGAGGTCAGCCGTCCGGCTCGCTGCGCTCGGAGCCGGGAACCCTGCTGGAGAACGTCTCGGTGGCCGTGCTCGGCATCGACGAGGACAACCGGATCTGCTACTGGGGACCCGGTGCACAGAGCCTCTTCGGCCATGACTCCGCGGCGGTGCTGTCCCGGCCCGCCGCGCTGCTTTTCCCGCAGGAGACGGGCGGCGGACCCGGCGCGGCCGTGCGGCTGACGGAACGCGGCCGGACCCTGGGCTACTGGCGGGTCCGGATGCCGGCGGTGCACGCGGACGGCTCGGTCTTCGACTGCGGATTCCGCGTTTTCCCCCTGACCGGGGAGGACGGCCGGTCCGTGGTCATGGGGCTCGCGAGCAGCGGCGACGAACTGGACCGGGTGAAGACCAACCTGACGTTCCTCGACGCCCTCTTCGAGACGTGCCCCATCGGCCTGGTGATGCTCGACGAGGACCTGCGCTACGTCCACCTCAACCAGGCACTCGCCGACATGGACGGACTGCCGATCGAGGATCACATCGGGCGGCGCATGGTCGAGCTCATGGTCACCTCCGACGAAGGTGCGTACGGGCGAATGCTGCGCTCCGTCGCCGACGAAGGCCGTCCGGTCGTCGGCGCCCTCGTAGGGCTGCGCACGCCGGGCCGCCCGGACCGGGACCAGGTCCGGTCGGTGAGCCTATTCCCCCTCAGCGGGGCGGGCGACACACGCCGCGGAGTGGGCGGCCTGCTGGTCGACGTGACCGAACGCGAGCAGGCCATCGTCGAGGCGACCGCAGGGCGCCGGCGGCTGGCGCTGCTCGACCGGGCCGCCGCAAGTATCGGCACCACCCTGGACGTGAAGGTCACCGCCCGTGAACTCGTCGAGGCCGCGGTCCCCGACTTCTCCGACGCGTCCGTCGTGGAGGTCGTGGACTGGATGGACGAGCCGGAGGTCTTCGACCCGCGGCTGCCGCTGGTCACCCGCCGGATCGCGGCCGGAACCACCCTGCCGCCGCCCGCGCCGGAGCTCGTGGGCGGCCTCGAGAACGTGGTCTACCCGCCCGGATCCACCATCCACGCCATGATGCAGACCGGCCGGCCCGTCGCCGTCCCCGTGAACGACGAGTTCATGTCGCGGACCGTCATCCACCAGGCCCGCGCGCAGCTGCTGATCGACAGCGGCCTGACCTGCCTGCTCATCGCCCCCCTCATCGCGCGGGGGACGGTGCAAGGGCTCACGATGTTCGGCCGGTCCGCCGCACGCCCGGCCTTCGACGAGCAGGACATCAGCCTCGCCGGCGAGCTGGCCTCTCGCGCCGCTCTGTGCCTGGACAACGCCCGCCTCTACAGCCGTGTCCGGCGCATCGCCCTCACCTTGCAACGTGCGCTGCTCCCCACCGCCCTCGGGAGCAGCCCCCACGTCGACATCGCCCACCGGTATCTGCCCGCGAGCCAGGTCACGGAGGTCGGCGGCGACTGGTACGACGTGATCAACCTGCCCGGCGACCGGGTGGCGCTCGTCGTGGGCGATGTGATGGGACACGGGGTCCGGGCCGCGGCGGCGATGGGCCGGCTGCGCATCACCGCCAAAGCCGTGGCCCGCCACACGTGGGAACCCGGTGACGTCCTCACGGAGCTCGACGCCTGCGCCCAGGAGGCCGGCATCGAACTGGCGACGTGCCTCTACCTCCTCTACGACCCGGCGACCGGCCGCGCCCGCATGGCCAACGCAGGCCACCCGCCGCCGCTGGTGCGCAATCCGGACGGCACGGTGGTGACCTTCGACGACGTGCTGGGCATCCCGCTCGGAGTCGGCGGCTTCCCCTTCCGTACGGCCGAGATCGAACTCGCCGAGGGCGCCACCGTGGTCCTGTATACCGACGGCCTGGTCGAGGCCCGCGGCCACGACATCGAGGAGCGCATGGAGGCGCTCCGCGGCCATCTGGGCGGCGCGACCGGGTCACTTGAGGCGACGGCGGACCGCATTCTCGCGAGCCTGCTGCCCGATGTGCCGATGGACGACGCAGTGATCGTCCTGGCCCAGGTCCACCGCGCTCCCGGGCCCGGTCAGGGCCTCATCCTGTGACACCGCGCAGAGTAGCCGATGAGGGCGGCGGCTATGCCAACGAAGGCGAGGAAGTGTTCGGCCTTGCGCTCGTAGCGGCGGTGCAGGCGTCGGCAGTCGGAGCGGTCAGGGCCTCGCGGTCACCCGCCCGGCGCCGACCTACGCCCTGTGGACGCTTCACGTCCGTCGGCGGCACCACTCGTCGGAACAGCACCCACTACTCGTCCGGCACCAGCCGCTCAACCAGCCGCTCAACCAGGTCTGTCATGACCCGTTCAACGAGCAGCAGACACCAAAAGAAACCATGCCTAGTAGTGCTTCGTTAGGTTCTGGGCTGTCTGCGGCTGCTCCGAGGTCTGGGCAGGGGGCGTCCGCAGGTGGTGCAGGTACCGGTCCAGCACCTCAGCAGGTCCTGAAGGACGTCGAG
Organism: Streptomyces sp. ISL-10; assembly: GCF_018614575.1. Taxonomy (GTDB): domain Bacteria; phylum Actinomycetota; class Actinomycetes; order Streptomycetales; family Streptomycetaceae; genus Streptomyces. Next base: position 1,322 of record NZ_JAGGOJ010000042.1, on the reverse strand, counting down.
GACCTGGTAGAGGGTCAGGCCGGTGTGCGGACTTTTGGGTCGAGCCGCCGCAGGGTGAGGAAGGCCTGGGCGGCGGTGACGAGGGTGACGTGGTGGTGCCAGCCGCGCCAGGTGCGGCCCTCGAAGTGGTCCAGCCCGAGGCCATGCTTGAGCTCGCGGTAGTCGTGTTCGATCCGCCAGCGCATCTTCGCCCACCGCACCAGGTCAGCGACCGGGGTGGTGGCGGGCAGGTTCGATATCCAGTAGTCCGTCGGAGTGTCCTGGCCGTCCGGCCATTCGACGAGGAGTGTCTGGACGGGCAGGACGCCGTCCCAACGGTTGCGGCCGCCGCCCGCCTCCTGAGCTGCGGCCAGGGACTGCTTGCCCGCAGGCCGCACTGTCAGCACCGCGAACCGTGAGGTCATCGCGCCTTTGCTGCCCTGCCTCCAGGTCACCTCGGTGAACCGCTCCGCACCCGCCTGCGCTGCGAGGACGCAGACGGCTCGCGGTGGGGTGCGGTAGCGGGGAAGGGTGGGCGGTCCGAGCCCGCCGTAAGCCGGCTGGTGCGGCTCGACGTCCTCCGGGTGGGCGACTTCTTTCCCGTTCAGGGCCAGGACATAGGACAGTCCTCGCTCCTGGAGACCGAGCCGGAAGGGGGTACTGACGCCGTAGCCAGCGTCGGCGACCACGACCGGCGCCTTCAACTGCCACTCGGCGAGTGTGTCCAGCAGGCCGAGCGCGAGACGCCACTTCTCCTTGTGCACCACGTCGTCGGGGACTCCTACCCTGCGGCATCGGTCCGGCTCGTCCGTCCACTCACGCGGCAGATACAACTGCCACTGCAGTGGGCACGAGGCGGTGTCGGTGGCGGCATGGACACTGACCGCGACCTGGCAGTTCGCCCGTTTCCCGACCGCTCCGCAGTACTGGCGGGCCACCCCGGCCGACGCCTTGCCGCACTTGGGGAACGACACGTCGTCGATCACCCACACCTCAGGAGTGAACACCTCGGACAGCCGCTCGGCGACCCGCTGTCTGACCGGCAGCGGATCCCACGGCGACTGATTCACGAACTGCTGCAGGGCCTGCATGTTCCCGTCCGGCAGACGCTCGGCCATCGGCTGGACCGACTTGCGCCGGCCATCCAGCATCAGGCCCCGCAGATAACACTCGCCCCACCGCCGCTGATCCCGCCGCGGCACCGAGGCGAACACATCGGCAACGAACTCCGATAACTCACCCCGGAGTCGTTCCACTTCCCCCAGCCTCATGCCAAGAAGATGCCCAACACCACGCGAGATCACCCGACGTAACGAAGCACTACTAGTGTCCTGCGCCAGTAG
>NZ_JAGGOJ010000041.1 GCF_018614575.1 Streptomyces sp. ISL-10 | reverse complement strand
CACCCCGAACTCGCTGACGGCTTCGAAGACCAGCACGGTCAGGCCCGCCGCGGGCCCGGACACCTGGAGGCTGCTGCCGGGCATCAGCCCGGTGACGAGTCCGCCCACGATGCCGGTGACAAGGCCCAGCTCTGCCGGGACGCCGGAGGCGACCGCCACACCGACGCACAGCGGTACGGCGACCAGGAAGACGACGATGGAGGCGAGGAAGTCCTGCCGCAGGTAAGGGAACTTCGACAGCATGGTCACCCGTCCCCTCGGAGCGTCTCGAACGTGTCGGACTCGGCGCGGTGTTCCCGCACGATTCCGGTGTGGACCTCGTAGTACCAGCCGTGCAGCTGGAGGTGACTCGCCTCGAGGCGCTGCTCGATGCACGGGTAGGAGCGCAGCCGCAGCAGCTGGGCGAGGACGTGGTTCTGCACGGCCTCGGCGACCGTCGGGTCGCTGGGGTCGGAGCACTTGGGCTCGTCCGCGGCGTGCGCGAGCCAGTCGCGTACGGCGGGTACGGCGGTCAGGTCGTCGTGGCGGACCACCGCGCCGACGGCACCGCAGTGGGAGTGGCCGCACACCACGACGTGCTTGACGCCGAGCACCTGCACCGCGTACTCGATCGTGGCCGTCTCGCCCGTGGGGGTGGCGGAGCCGTACGGAGGAACGATGTTGCCCGCGGTGCGCAGCTCGAACAGCTCGCCGGGGCGGGCTCCCGTGATGAGGGCCGGTACGACTCGGGAGTCGGAGCAGGTGATGAACAGGACGTCGGGGGACTGGCCCTCAGCGAGGCGGGCGAACTCCTCAGGGCGCTGTCCGAACCTGCGGGCGTTGTCGATGAGGGGCTGCATGTGTGTTGATTCCTCCTGGCGCGCCGTGGGGGCGCGTCGGACGGGCAGGGCATACGTGGGGGGTGGAGACTGCTCCGCTGTCAGCAGCGGAAGACCTGGAGTGCGGCCGGGAAGTGGGCTGTCGGAAATCCCGACAGGCGGTCGTGCCCGACACTGGGTGCAACTGGTTCGTCCGTGGCGGCCAGATAGTGCGCCGGCATGGGGCGCTCGAGCGGCTGGGGCGCGGAGTCGGAGACGCGGTGCCGGTCGAGAGTGCGCGGGACGCCGGCCGGTCCGCGGAGGTAGCCGACGTCGCGAAAGGTGACGGCCTCGTCGCACAGCGTCATGCTAGAGGGGTTGATTCCGGACTGGGCTTTGGCCTCAACATGACGGGTCGCGTGCGCCGGTGCGAAGGGCACCTCAAGTGTGAAGAACGGGAGGGTGAACAGGGCGGCAGCGAGGAGGGCAAGCACGGCCTGGGCCGTCGCACCTCGGAACATGCGCCCCTCCAGTTAGTTCACACCCCTTGCGCGTGCCAACGATTGGTCAATGACTGGTCAAGAAACACGTTAGCCCGGCGAAGCTGTTTGCAGGGTTAACTCAGCGTTTCAAGCTGGAGAGAGCCCGAAAGGTGCAGGCTGGTTGGCGCAAACTGCCTCTTGACCTCGAGCAGTTGACCGACTAGTTGAGCTCGATCGGCTGAACGCTGCGCCGGTGAAGCAGTTCAGAGCGTCACAGCAGACGACGGCCTCGGGACCGGCACCGTCGCCGTGGCCCACCAAGACCACGGCCCCCGGCGGCTCCCACACCCATTGCCCCGTTTACGCAGCTGACGGTGACGGGCTCACTGGTCACCCCCGTCCGTCGAGGAGATCACCATGGCGTGCCCTCGCAGGCCCTCCTCTTCGCACTGTCCAACGCCTCTTACATCGCAGCTTTACTGCCCCAACGTGGCAGAAGCCGTCGCGCTCTACGTGTCCCACGTCGGGGTCGGGCTTGGGCAATGAGCAGGGCAACGTCATCGTCATCGCCGGGATGCCGCAGGACGTGCAGGAGCTCGTCGCAGGTCTCTTCCAGCGGTCGATCCGGTACGTCCAGGAGAGTGAGGAGGCACTCCAGACGAGCGTCGATGGACTCGTGACGGGTTTCGACCAGGCCGTCGGTGTACAAAACGAGTTGGTCACCGGGCCGGAAGGCGATGCGGGTGGTGTGGAAGGCGACGCCGCCGACGCCCAGTGGTGCACCGGTGGGCAGGTCGAGCAGTTGGGGAGCCTGACCGGCGCGTACCAGGGCAGGGGGCAGGTGCCCGGCGAGGGAGACGCGGCACTGCGCACGGTGCGGGTCGTAGACGGCGTACAGGCACGTGGTGATGGTTTGCTCCACGCCCTGGGTGAGGTGGTCGAGGTGGCGCAGGACCTGGGCGGGTTGGAGGCCGAGTTCGGCGAAGGCGCGGGTGGCGGTGCGCAGCTGGCCCATGGTGGCGGCGGCGTTGATGCCGCTGCCCATGATACCGGTGGGAGATATTGAGGTCGGGGCGAGCTGGTCAAGCGTGGGAGGAGAGCAAGAAGGAACCCCAGGCCCGAGCGGGTATCGGGCCCTCAGAGCGCGCTGCTTGTGCCGTCGAGGAGAGATAGACCCTGTCGTGTCAGGGTGTGGTGCATCGTGTTGCGGTAGCGAGTGCTGGAGGCGAGTCCAGCCTTCCGGAGTACACCGGTGTGCTCGCTGGCGCTGGCCGGCGAGATGGACAGGCGGCGAGCCACTTCGGTGGTGGTACAGCCGTCGACGAGCGTGGACAGGATGGCGGCGCGGGTGGTCCCGAGGAGTGCGGCAAGGGCCTTGTGCGAGCCTGCGGATTGCGGCGGTGACCATATGTCTCGGACCGTGGCGGCATCGCGCGGCGCGGGATAGATCAGCAGGACCTCGGCATCGGTGCCGGGTACGAACAGCTGGGGGGTGGTTCCGCAGAACAGCGATGGAGCCAGGACGATCCCGCGGCCTCCCAGGTGGAACTCCTCGTGGCCCGAACCGCGCCAGGAGGAATAGTCCGGCACTTCCAGCACCGGCGGCCGCCAGCGCAGGCGGGGAGCGAGACTGTCCAGCCCCGTGCCCACTCCCCCGGTGGCCATCAGCTTCCCCACGAGACTCGCATGCGAGCTCAGATGTCGTAGCGCGCCGTTCCAATAGGGGGCCACGGCCTCGGTGTGGTAGTCGACGAGGGCGGTCGCCAGACGCTCGACCGCACCGTCGGGTGCACCTGGGTCGGCCAGCCAGGAAGGTCTCCGGCGCACCAGCCGTGGATCAGGGGACAGCTCGGTACGAAGTTGTGCCCGCGGCGCACTCAGCAGGCGCTCGTGGCCCTCCTCGATCGAGGACACCGGCCCCAGCAGCGTGAAGAGATCAACCATCCACCTTCGCGGGCCGGCAACGAAGGGTGCCAGTTCCCGTACGTCCTGCGGCACCCGTGGATGTGTGCGCCTGCGCCACCCATCGAAAAGGATCTTCTCGTCACGGCGCTGCAACATCCGCAAGCTGAGCTGTGTCTCGGCCAGTGGTCCTAGCAGGGCCACGCGGGTACGGGCGAGATCCTCCACTGTGAAATAGAGACGCAGCACTGTGATCCCCCTGCCCCCGAAGGCGTCAACACGAGCCTGACCATGGTCATTTAGCCTTGCCTGCAGGTCATTGTCGAGCCCGTTCCCGGTCAGAGATCCTCGTCCTTGCCCGTATGAACGCCGGACAGCTCCGGGCCGTGTCCGGGATTGACGGACCGGCGCGCCCGGTGGAGAGGAGGTTGGTTCCCAGCGGGGTGGTGGTGTGCCGCACCGTGTTGGCCTGGCGGAGGGTGGTGACCAGACCGACGGCTCGAAGGGCGGTGGCATGTTCCGAAGCGGAGGTGGGGGAGATATTCAGACGCTGGGCGAGCTGTTTCGTGGTGTGGCCGGAGGGGTCTGCCAGGGCATCCAGGACGGCTGCGCGAGTGCGGCCCAGCAGCACCGCCAGGGCTGTCGGTGCACCCGGGCGGGCGTGCGATGGCTCGATGATGAGATCGCCGGTCTCCAGGCCCCGGACTGATGCGTACACGAGAACGGGGGTGTCGCCGTCGTTGAGCAGGGCCCGGGGGCGGGGGCCGCAGAAGGTGTGGGCGCCACAGGAGGATTCCCCGTCCCTCCAGGTGGAAGTCGATCTGCGTCCAGCACGGCACGCATACGGTCGGCGAAGGGCGTTACGGCGATGTCGTAGTAGGCCGCCATCTCTTCGGCCACCGCATCTAATACCTCACGGTCCCCGTCGGCCAGCTGCCCCACCCAGGCAGGCGGACGGCGGTGGGTCGACAGACGGTGTACGTCCGTCGCCAGGCGCTTGGGCCGGGTGGCTCGTATCGCCTCAAACGCCCCTGCACCGGGAATGCCTACTCACTGGGGGTGAGGAAGTCCGGAACCCAGCCGGAGGCCGGCACCAGGGAACCGAGCAGTGACGCCCGGGCGGGCAGCCGCCCCAGAACGTGACGCCGCCACGCAGAGAACGGCGTGCCGGAGCCGCGACGGAGCAATTGCAGACTCAGCACCGCCTCTCTCACCGGCAGAGCGCTGCTGTGAGCGAACGCCACCCCTGCCAGATCCTTCGCAGTGAAGTGGATACGTAACATACAGCCCCCGATGTCCGAATCTCTGACGTCACGCCTCCTGACCAGGAACATTCGGCTACACCCGACGGTCGTTGTCGATACCGCCCCCGGCCAAAGATGCTGTGTCCAGGGCAACTTCGAAAACAAGTGGAGGCCGCAATTCCCCCGTCGTCCGCATGCCGACATCATCGACCCCGTCTCCCGGACAGGCGCTGGCCCGCCCGGACAGGATCCGGACAAGGCCCTGACCAGGCCGGACAGCTGGTGCCTGTCCGGGACGGCCGGCAACCCTTGCTCCCCCTGACAGTGTTCAGAAGTCTCTGATGTGCCCGGCCGGTCGAACCGTTGCCGCGGCAATTGAGTTGAGCACTGGATACGGGGCCGGGGCTCGCCCGTCCGGTCGAACACCGCGATTGAAGGAGGGGGTGCCCATGGACGCTCGTATCCGACTTACTGCCCGGCGGAGAAGACGTTCTACGACTCGCCGGACCGACTGCGCCCGCACAGCGGCACGGTGGCCTTCGGTGACGTGATGACGGTGTCAGCGGGACTGGACGGAGAACGGGGTCGGGCCCCGAGCAGCATCACATCGGCACGACCATGTCGTAGTGGGTTCTCCCCCGTCGACTCAGGCCGGATAGACCGTCTCCGCACCGGACTGAAGGCAACCTGAAAGGTCCTCAGGAACATTCAGTGTCTCCTCAGCCGTGTGATGACTGCCTGTATCGCAGGACGGAGCTCTTGCATAAGGGTCTGTTTGAAACATCAAGGCGGCGCTGACGGAATTCCTCGATGCTCCACGTAAGTGAGAAAGAAATTAGTTGGCTCGGGGGACTGCCCGATCGGGTGACTGCCTTGCGCAGCCACTGCGAATCACAGGCTTGATTTGACGACCACTTCCTCTTATGAACTCGCGGGAAAAGTCGGCGGGAACGGGGGCATGAAGCGCTATGAGGTACGCCTGTAAGGTTCTTGGTCCTATCAGAATCCGCACGCGGGAAGGAATACGGGCAATAGGAAGCGTCAAGCAGCAGGCGCTCCTCATGACCCTCGTGCTCAATCTCAACCGTCCGGTGCCGCTCGACCGGCTGACCGCCGCGCTCTGGGACGGCGAAGTGCCTCGCTCGTCAATCAGCAACCTCCGTAGTTACGCAAAGGAGCTACGTCAGGCCCTGTCCGGTGCCGATGCCGTGCAACTGGTGGGCGGCGGCGGGGCATACCAGCTCACGGCAGCGCCTGAACAGATCGACCTGATGTGTTTCGAGCGGGCAGTGCGGGACGGCCGTATGAGTCTTGCCCGTGCCGACTACGCGGCAGCCGTGACGCATCTGAGCCGTGCACAGTCACTCTGGCACGGACCGTCTGTCAGCAGCTTGTCCTGCGGCAGGCTACTTACCGCACGTCTCGACGCGCTGAACGAGCAGCGGCTGAGCGCCGTCGAGGATCTTGCGGAGGCACGGCTCGGGATCGGCAGGAGCGCTGAGTCGGTGACTGATATACGCGTTCTAGTCGCTGAGGAGCCACTGCGCGAGCGGGCTTGGGGTCTGCTGATGAGGACCTTGTACATGGCGGGCGACGCCGCAGGCGCACTGGCCGCCTACGCCGAAGCCAGGGAGCACCTCGCCGACGGGCTGGGCATCGACCCCGGGACTGAGCTGCGCTCCATCCACCAGGCGGTGCTGCGCCGGGATCCGCGGCTCACCAGGTACCCGATGCAGGCCGGGCCGTGGGCCGGCGCAGTAGGTGCGTTCTGCTCTCCTGTGCCCAAACAACTGCCTCGCCCGGCGCTCTTCGTCGGCCGAAGCCATGAGACGGGCGCGCTGTGCGCCGCCCTGCGCGGCGGTGATGACGACTTCGCGCGGATCGTCGCCGTTGGTGGAAATCCTGGGACGGGAAAGTCGGCGCTCGCCCTCCATGCGGCTCACGCCGTCCGCGCGGAGTTTCCCGACGGACAGCTCTACGCCGATCTCGCAGGTGTGGCTGCCCCCGATGGTGCGTCAGGGGCAGACCAGGTGATCGGTTGGTTTCTGCGAGCGTTGGGCGACCCTGGCGCTGAAAGCCCGATGCGTCTGGGGGAAGCCACCACGCGGTTCCGGTCGATCACGGCCGATCTGCGTCTGCTCGTCGTCCTGGACAACGCATCGGCCGCAACGCAGGTCCGCCCCTTGCTTCCCGCCGGGCGCGCGTGCGCAGTTCTCGTCACCAGTCGCAGGGCTCTCGACCTCGACCACGCATGGCAGTTCACGGTGCGAGGTCTACCCGAGGCTGACGCAGTGGCGTTGCTGGAACGACTCGTCGATGCGCGGCGGCCAGCGGCGACGCCGGGCGCCGCAGCGCAGATCGCCCGGCATTGCGCGTATGTGCCGCGCGCGCTGCGCGCGGCGGCGCGGTGGCTGTCCGACAGACCCGGCTGCCCTCTCGACCAGCTCGCTGACCTATTGGCCGACAACGGCGGGGAGCCTGAGGCCGCACGTGCGCTGCGGGCGCTCGCCAGCCTGTCGGCCCCGGAGAGTGCTCTGCCTCCTCTGGAGAACATCCCCGGGCTACAGGAGACCTGATGTACCAAGCCCTGGCCGTGTTGGCGCTGCTCGCCGCCTGCGGATTCCTCGTGTGGATCCGCCTCCGTTACACGGTGGTCACCGTGGACGGTCGGAGTATGTTGCCGGCGCTGAGCCCGGGGGACCGGGTCGTCGTCCGCCGGACCCGGCTCGCACGCATCCGGCAGTCCGACATCGTCGTGGTACGTCAGTCGCGGACCCCGCTGAGACGCATTCCGGTCGGAGTACGGCCTCGGCAGCCGCGGCTCGACCGCACAGGGCCATGGTTCATCAAGCGAGTGGCCGCGGTTCCGGGCGATCCAGTACCGCGTGAGAGTGTTCACGCCCTGCGTGACGCGGCTGATCCGTCCGTGCCGTCCGGCCGACTCGTGCTACTCGGTGACAACCCGGAAAGCAGCTACGACTCCCGCGAGCATGGCTATTTCCCGGCCGACCGACTTCTCGGCAAGGTCGTCCGGCGGCTGTCGTGATTCCGTTTCCGCGAATGGAAGCCATCCAGGAAGGGCTCAATCAGGTGCAATACATGGTCATCGGAAGCTGTTGTGTCATTGGAACCGTCTTTCTCGTCGCATCCGTAAGCAAGCTGCGAGGCCGTGCGCAGTTCGAAGAGTTCGCCGAATCCGTTCAGCAACTCGGATTGGTGCCCAGGCGGTGGGGCCGCCCTGTGGCAGTCCTTGCTGCGGGGGGCGAGGTCCTCGTGCCCTTCGTCCTGGCCTCCCCACTGATAGGCGGCGGACCGCCTGCCGTCGCGTCGGCCTTTCTCTCTGCGCCGGCTTTCGGCCTCGGGCTCGCTGTGGTGCTGCTCCTGGCGTTCACCACAGCGATCGCGCTTGCCATGCGCAGGGGCTCGGGGACATCGTGCCGCTGCTTCGGGACGTCCTCCGCACCGCTCGGCGTACAGCACGTAGTACGGAACCTGCTGCTCGCTGCTCTCGCGGTGGCGGGGCTGGTTGGCGCCCTGACGCACCGCCTGAGTGCTGTGGAATACCTCCCGGCGGTCACGGCGGGCGGTGTCGGCGTAGTCGTCGCCATCCTCTGCGTGTTCCTCGACGACATCATCGACCTCTTCAGCCCCCAGCCGTCCGGTGAGTCCACCAGGCTCACGCGCTGAACCTCCGCCGGTCCCAGCCCCACACTCCCTGCGCCCTTGACAAGAAGGAGCCTCACGGTGCTGTACTTCGTCGCGCTCATGACCTTGGTCGCTCTGGTCAATCTGATCTTCACGATGGGCGTGGTCCGTCGGCTCAGAGAGCACACCCAACTCATCAACGACCGGCTGCACGACGCCGTCGTGCCGCCTCCCACCGGCAAGGTCGCGCACGACTTCACCGTCGACACGATCGACGGCACAACGGTTTCCCGAACTTCGCTCAACTCGCCCTTGGTGGCGGGATTCTTCACCCCGCAGTGCAAGGCGTGCGTGATTCAGGCATCCGAGTTCATCGACTACGCCGCTACCGTCCCCGGCGGCCGTGACAGTGTGGTCGCCGTGATCTCAGGCACCGGTCCGGAGGCCGAGGAGTACGCCGCTCAGTTCGCCGACGTGGCACATGTGGTCGTGGAAGAGCCGTTTGGCCCTGTCCAGTTGGCCTTCTCAGTCGACGGCTATCCGGCCTTCGCCGCCGTCACACGTCACGGAGCCGTCACCTTCTCCGGCCGTGAAGTCCGCGACCTTCCCACCACGGTCTCCGCATGAGAACGCCCAGGCGGCGCCTCGCACACGCGCCGACGGATGATGCGGTAACCCGAGGCAGCTTCGGCGACGCGGTGGCAGCGCTCGCGTTCGCGTGCCGGGCGGCTCCTGGCGGCGTGGTGCTGCTGACGATACTTACCCTGAGCGCAGGCGGCGCGCCGGTGCTGGCGGCCTGGCTGACCAAGTTGCTGTTCGACCGGGTGGCGGGTGGGGCGGACGAGCTGAACACTCTGGTTGCCCTGGCTTCCGCCCTCGGCACGGTTGGCGTCGTCGTCGCGTTCGGACCTCATGTCTCGGCGTACGCGGCAGGAAGTCTCGGCCGCCGGGTCAGGTTGAAGGTCCAGGACCGGGTCTACGCCAAGGTGGGAAATCTGCCGGGCCTTGCGCGTCTTGAGGATCCGCCGTTCTACGACCGTCTCATGATGGCTCAGCAGTCCAGCGAGAGCCCCGGCCAGGTGGTGGGGGGTCTTCTCGGGATGCTCCAGGCCGCCCTGACCCTGGGCGGATTCCTCATCACGCTCGCCCTGCTCAGCCCCATGATGACGGTTGTAGTCGTGGCCGTCGTGGGTCCCACCCTCGTCGCCGAGCTCGCCCTCAACCGGCGCCGCGCGGACATGCGCTGGCGTCTGGGGCCCGCTGAGCGCAGGGAGATGTTCTACGGGAATCTGCTCTGCGACCTGCAGACCGCGAAGGAGATCCGGCTGTTCGGTATCAGTGACTTCCTGCGGGAACGGATGCTCACCGAACTGCGGTCCATCAACTCCACGCGGGAACAGCTGGACCGGCGGGTGTTGGGCGTCCAGGGAGGGCTGTCATTCCTCTCTGCAGCGGTCGCCGGTGGCGGCTTGATTTGGGCCGCGCACGCGGCGGCAGGCGGGCGGCTCGGCGTCGGCGATCTTGCGATGTTCGCCGCAGCGGTCGCGGGCACCCAGGGAGCGCTCGGGGGCCTGGTCCGGGGAATCTCCTTGATCCATGAGGGTCTGCTGCTGTTCGGCCACTACCGCATGGTGATGATGATCCCCTCCGACCTGCCCGTCCCTTCCGCGCCGCGGCCGGTGCCGCCGCTGTCGCAGGGCATCGAATTCCGTAACGTGTGGTTCCGGTATGGAGAAGACCAGCCGTGGATCCTGCGCGGGGTCTCGTTCACTGTCCCGTACGGCAAGGCCGTCGCCCTTGTGGGACACAATGGTGCGGGCAAGTCGACGCTGGTGAAGCTGGCATGCCGACTGTACGACCCGACGCGAGGCTCGGTGCACTGGGACGGCGTCGACCTGCGCGAGCTGGACCCCGCCACGCTCCGGGACCGCATGAGTGCCGTGTTCCAGGACTACACGTGCTACGACCTCTCTGCCGAGGAGAACATCGCGCTCGGCGACATCTCTGCCTTCGAGGACCGCTCCCGCATCCCGGCGGCGGCGCGGCGCGCAGGCATCCACGAGGCTCTCGACCGGCTCCCGCGCGGCTACGACACGCTGCTCAGCCGGATGTTCGCCGAGCCGGACCAGGAGGACCCGACGGCCGGCGTGCTGCTCTCCGGCGGGCAGTGGCAGCGGGTGGCGCTGGCCCGGGCGCTGCTGCGGGACGGACGCGATCTGCTCATTCTCGACGAGCCCAGTTCCGGACTGGACGCCGAGGCGGAGTACGAGATCCACTCGAGTCTGAAGAAATACCGGGCGGGACGTACGAGTCTGCTGATATCGCACCGGCTCGGTGCCGTTCGCGATGCCCACCGCATTCTGGTGCTCGCCGAGGGGACGATCGCGGAGGAGGGCAGCCACGCAGAATTGCTTGCCGTCGACGGCACTTATGCCCGTCTGTTCGCAATTCAGTCAGAGGGATACAGGGAGGAGCGGAAGTCGCCGGAATACTCCTGATGACGCACGGGAAACGCCGGATCCGCCCGCCCCCGGAAGGGACGGCCGGATCCGGCGATTCGGTCGCCAGGTCAGTCGGCGCAGGTACCGCAGGCCGCATACCAGGTTCCGACGTACCTGCCATCGCAGATCTTGTCGTAGGCGAGGCGGTTCCGCCAGAAGGTGCACTGGGGGTCGCAGTGGGAGTAGACGTTCCGACAGTCTTGGGCTGCGGCCTCCGCGTCGATTGCTGGCGCGGTGAAACTGACGATTCGATCGCTGAGGGCCTCGATGAACTTGAACACTTCTCTCCACCTTTTTTCGTAGAGTTACGTTGCGCTCATGACGCTAGTCCGGAAAAACGTAAAAGAAATACATGCGCGATATATACGACTGCGTGGGCGCGGATCGCCGTACCCGGGCTCCCACACCCGCCGCCACCGCCGCACACTCTCCGCACACACACCCACCGCCCGCGCGATCTCCGCATTCGAGACACCCTCCTCGAACAACTCCACCGCACGAACACGACGCGCCTCCGCCAACTGAGGCCGCGACAAGGGAGGAAGGGACGAGCCGGCAGCCGAAGACGAAGGTTGATAAGCCACCCCGAAAGCCTCCCACTTACACGGCCACCACACCCACCGAACTAACGAAAAGATCAGTAAAGGCGACGGCGTCCACCACGCCATGCTCGGCATCGCCCGCCTGTACAACCTCGCCCTGTCCGGATAGCGGAGAAACGAGCTGGTCACCCAGCACGCCATAGATCATTTACGGGACAACTCTTAAGCATCCTGTTTAGACGTCGCTTCTTTTGGTGTGATCGTTCGTTGAGCCGTGCATGACGGATCTCGTTGAGTGGTTGGTGCCGGACGAGTTGTGGGTGCTGTTCAGACGGGTGGTGCCGCCGACGATGGTGATACGTCCGCAGGGTGGGGGACGGCGCCGGGCAGGTGACCGTGAAGCCCTGGCCGCGGTCATCTTCGTGGCAGCGTCGGGCTGCACCTGGCGGCAGCTGCCGCCGGTGTTCGGCCCCGCCTGGCCCACGGTCTACCGCCGGTTCGCTCAGTGGAGCCGGGACCGGGTCTGGGCCAGGCTCTACCGCGTGATCCTCGACGAACTCGGAGCCCGGGGCGAGCTGGACTGGTCTCGGTGCGCGATCGACTCCGTTAGCCTGCGAGCGGCAAAAGGGGGCCACTGACCGGACCGAATCCGACCGACCGCGGCAAGAGCGGATCGAAAATCCACCTGATCACCGACCGGAACGGACTGCCCCTGTCGCTGGGCATCTCCGGCGCCAACATGCACGACAGCCAGGGCCTGGAGCCTCTCGTGCGCGGTATCCCGCCCATCCGGTCCCGCCGCGGGCCCAGGCGGCGGAGGCCGGCGAAACTGCACGCGGACGAGGGCTACGACTACGACCACCTGCGTCGATGGCTCCGTCGGCGGGGCATCCGCCCCCGCATCGCCCGCAGAGGTGTCGAGTCCTCGCAGCGGCTGGGCCGGCATCGCTGGGTGGTCGAAAGAACCGTGTCCTGGCTGGCCGGCTGCCGACGGCTCCACCGCCGCTACGAACGCAAGGCCGAACACTTCCTCGCCTTCGTCGGCATAGCCGCAACCCTCATCGGCTACCGCCGACTCACCAACCAGACCAGTGTCTGACCCATTGAGATGCCAGCCCCCGTCACAGGGCGTCGTCAGGTCCGGCGACGGCTGGGCCGAGCCCCACGGGAAGGTGGGCAGTTGCCAGAGCGACAGCCTCGTCAGCCGTTTCGGTTTCACCGATCACGCCGCCGTCGTGAGGGAACTCCCGAACCTGGTAGGGACGGCCGTTGCACGCGGGGACGATAGCAACCTCCGCCTCGGACGAATGACCAGTGCTGGCGCTAAAGCCCAGCGTCCAGTGACTGGAGAACGCCGACAGCCGCCTGAGCCGCGGCTCCGCGTACGCTGCTTCCACGAGCAGGCCGAACTCTGGGAACCCCGGTTTACCAGCTGCCTGTTCCCTCAGCAGTCGCCACTGGAGGTCCACTACTGCCGCTGGACCGCGTTCATGCGCCCTCGCGCGCTCGTCCGAGGACAGGAAAGGGAAGAGGTCGTGCAGTTCACTCAGGCTCCTGCCCTCCCCCCAGGCCACTGCCGCCAGTACGACGTCCCTGAGGTCTGTTGTCGATCCACTGATGAGCTCGATCCCTCGGCTCCTGCCACACAGCAGGAACACGCGCTCCTTCGCTCCGATAACAACGGACAGAGGCCGACGGAACGGCACACGTGGCGTGCTGACTGCTGAGACAGACGTCCCCCAGCCGTCGGACACCACGTTCACGTCCACGGCCAGTTCGACTGCCACGCGTTCCAGAGCAGCGGCCAAGATACCCGCAGCCGCCGGATCGGGATAAAGGTCAGGGTTCACCTCAGCAGTGTGGCGTCTCGGGACGACGAAAAGAAACGGTGTCTTACTGATCTTTTCGTTAAGTTCGGTGGGTGTGACGG
>NZ_JAGGOJ010000040.1 GCF_018614575.1 Streptomyces sp. ISL-10 | reverse complement strand
CGGTGGCAACCGGGGTGAAGGTGGCGACGGTGGCAACCGGGGCGAAGGGGGCGACGGTGGCAACCGAGGCGGCAATGGGGGCAGCCGCGCCGACAGCGGCCAGGCCGTGGCCACGGCCCGCGTCCGCAACAACGCCGCGCCGGGCAGTTACCACCTGACGGTCCGGTGCAACGACAGCCCGCGGACCGCCAGCGCCTCGTTCACCGTGATCTCCCCACGCGGTGCGGCGGGCGGTATCGGCGGGTCGATCGGCCCCACCAGCGCCGAAATGGCGGTCGGTGCCGGCCTGGTCGCCACGGCGGCCGTCGGCGGCAGCGTCTTCATCGTCCGCCGCCGCCGTACGGTCAGCGGTCAGGCTTGATCGGCCGAACCTCCCGATCGGAGCCAACCGCCCGTCGCCCCGAGTCCTGCGCAGGACTCGGGGCGACGGGCGGTTGGCTCCGACCAGTTGTGGAGTTGGTACGGCGGGTACTGCAGCAACACAGACGGCGGTGGCCGCTCATCAGTGACGGCGATCCGCCGAGCGCCTGCGGACGACGAAGACGGTCGCCGTGGCCGCGGCGGCGACCAGAGCGCCGCCCGCCGCGATCTCGGCGGTGTTCATGCCCTTGAAGCTGCCGCCGGTGCCACCGCGGACGCCGGAGGGGGCGACGGTCGTGACAGACCGGGTGGAGCCCGCGGTCGGCGTGGCGGTGCCGCCGGAGATGGTGAGATCGAGCGTGCCGATCCGCCCGATGCAGTTGAACTGGACCGAGTACACGGCACCCGGCCTGGCGTCCCAGTCGACCACCGCCGTGGCCGCGCCGTTCTGGGGAATTGTGACGGTGTCGAAGACACCTGACGTCACGGTGGTCGTGCTGGGGCAGCCGCCCGCGGTGAGGGTCACACGGCCGCCCGCGGCGACGGTCGAGGGCGTCACGGCGAAGTCGTACGGGGTGTTGTTGACGGCGAAAGCTGAGGTGGGAGCGGTCAGGGCGAGTGCGGCCGCTCCGAGCAGAGCGGCGGACGCGGCACGTATCGCGCGCATGGTCGGACCTCCGGGTCCCCGAGGAGCAGTAGCGGAACCGTTCCGCAGAGGTCGGGGAGTGCTCCTCGATCACCGAAACGCTAAGAGCGGCGGGGGACGCACGCGATCGGTGTAGGGCAAATGGGGCATGACGCTGCACCAGACGGGCGAAGCGCAGCGTGTCGGGGTGTCAGTGCCGGCCGTGGATGGGATGGGGGAGCGCGGCCGTGATCCGTTCGCGCATCGGTCGCCGGTCGAGCGCTTCGAGCGCCTCGGTGATCAGCTCGCTCAGCGGGTGGGACAGCTCGGTGTCGAACGCGGCTGCGGCGGCAGAGGTCGCCTCCCACTCGGTCTCCAGGGTGGGCAGCAGGTCCCGGGCCGTGGGGGTGAGCGACGCGAGGCGGCGGCGTGCGTCCCGACCGGTACCCACTCGCACGAGTCCCTCGCGGGCCGGCTGCGCGACCGTCTGGCTCGCGGCCGAGTGCGTCACGCCGACCACGGTGGCCAGGTCCTGGATAGTGGCCAGGTCCTGGATAGAGGAGGGGCCGCCGGCTGCGAGGGTGCGCAGAAACGGTACGTAGCGCGGGCGTATGCCCGCGAGGCCCAGGTCGGCGTGGACCGCCGCGACATCGGCCTCCAGGCGGCCGAGCAGCAGACGCAGCCGGGTGCCGAGCAGTTCGGGGCCGGGGCCGGCCGGGGCGGAGCGGGTCACGCCCATAATCCAACAGCACTGTTGTATTTCTTCGGGCCGGCCGCCGAGGCGGACCGCATCAGGGGAGAGGACGCCTGGTCATGGCTGAGCTGTATCCGCTTGTCGAGCCCCACGACGAGGGCATGCTGGACGTCGGCGACGGCAACCTTGTGCACTGGGAGGTGTGCGGCAACCCCCACGGCACGCCCGCGCTCGTCGTGCACGGCGGGCCGGGGTCGGGCTGCACGCCGGGCATGCGGCGGTACTTCGACCCCGATGCCTACCGGGTCGTCCTGTTCGACCAGCGCGGCTGCGGGCGCAGCACTCCCCATGCGGCGGAGACCGGCGCCGGCATGCGGCACAACACCACCGCACACCTGCTGGCCGACATGGAACTGCTGCGGGTCCACCTCGGGGTCGATCGCTGGGTGCTGCACGGCGGGTCGTGGGGTTCGACGCTGCTGCTCGCCTACGCCGAGCGGCATCCGGAGCGGGTCGCCGGCATCGTCATCAGCTCCGTCACCACGACGCGGCGTTGCGAGATCGACTGGCTCTACCGGGGAGTCGGGCGCTTCTTCCCCGAGCAGTGGGACCGGTTCCGCGCGGGAGTGCCCGAAGCCGCGCGGCCCGAGGACGTCGTGGCCGCGTATGCGCGCCGGATGGACGACCCGGATCCCGCCGTACGGGAGAAGGCGGCCGCCGACTGGTGCCGGTGGGAGGACGCCGTACTGTCGCTGGAACCCCACGGTGGACCGGACCCGTACAGCGGACGGCCCACGAAGGCGCGGCTGGCAATGGTGCGGATCGCCTCCCATTACTTCGCGCACGGCGCATGGCTCGAGGAAGGCGCGTTGCTGCGGGACGCCCATCGGCTGGACGGAATCGAGGGCGTGCTCTTCCACGGCCGTCTGGACCTGAGTTCACCGCTGGACACCGCCTGGGAGCTGGCGCGGCAGTGGAACGCCTGCGAGCTGGTCGTCATGGAGGACTCGGGGCACAAGGGCAGTGACGAACTGCGCTCGCGTGTGCGGGCCGCACTCGACCGCTTCCGTTGACGCGGCGGCGCGGGAGCGACACGAGCGCCGCATGGTTGAGTTGAGTTCAAGCCATTTCCCGTGCGGTGACTCAGGGGGCGAATTCGCCTGGTGACAACGGGATTTTTACCATTCGTGGCCACGGCTTCGAAGTTTTTCTCCCGCGCATTGAACAAGGGTCCGCCTTCCGTCCGTACCTAGGACCATGAACGGCGCCTCCGGGTGCCGCACCGGATGGAAGAACTACGGGAGTGGACATGAACACCTGGCGGAACGCCTCGCTCGCGGTGACCGCGGCGGCCGTACTCGCGCTGACGACGGCGTGCGGTCAGGACCAGGGCACCCAGACCCCCAACGGCCAGGCGGTCGGCGCCGCGAACCCCGCGGCCCCCGGAGGCGGAGGGTACGACTCGGACGCCGGGTACGGCTCCGACGCCGGAGGCGAGGCCGCCGCTGCGAAGCCCGCGGGCCAGCTCGCCGTCTGGGAGAGCAAGGACCTCGGCAAGGTCGTCACGGACAGCGAGGGCTTCACCCTCTACCGGTTCGACAAGGACACCGCCAAGCCGCCGAAGTCCAACTGCGAGGGCGACTGCGCGAAGGCATGGCCCGTCGTGGCCGCCGGCGGTGCGACGGCAGCCCCCGGTGTCGACCCGTCCCTGATCGGCGAGGTGACCCGGGCGGACGGCTCCAAGCAGCTCACCATCGGCGGCTGGCCCATGTACCGCTACGCCAAGGACACCAAGGCCGGTGACGTCAACGGCCAGGGCGTCGGTGGCACCTGGTACGCGTCCGCCCCGGACGGCAAGAAGGCGGCGCCCGGCGGTGGCGCGGAGGAAGGCGGCGCGGAGGAAGGCGGCGCGGAGGAAGGCGGCGAGGCCGCGGATCTCGCGGGCCTCTCCGTGCGCAAGGACCCCAAGCTCGGCGAGGTCGTGGTCGACAAGAACGGCATGACCGTCTACCGCTTCATGAAGGACTCCGCCTGGCCCATGAAGACGGCGTGCACCGGCGACTGCCTCGAGAAGTGGCCCGTGGTAGAGCCCGTCGACAAGAACGACACCGTGGGCATCCTCAAGAAGGGCTTCGTCACCTTCGACCGGCCTGACGGAATCGAGCAGCAGACCATCGACTGCTGGCCCATCTACACCTTCTCCGGCGACGCCAAGCCCGGCGACACCAACGGCCAGGGCGTCGGTGGCACATGGTACGCCGTGTCGCCGGAGGGCAAGCCGGTCGGAGCGCCCAAGTAGTCCCCACATCGCGCCTCCGACCCCGTCGGCCCGCCGCACACCTCCCGGGTGTGACGGCGGGCCGGCTGCATGTGCTGGGGGCCCGTACCGGGGGCCCGTGACGATCGGTCATGACCCGTGTACATGACCCATACGTGTGACCAAGAACGGACCGCTAATTTCCGTTTGGGGTCGCCCTCTTGGCGGGCGATCAGTAGCCTCGGCTCGAACGCTGGCCATGGACATGGCCGACCGCCGTGGCGACTTGTTGGAGACATCGATGGAGCGTCCCGCCTGGGCCCCGCAGAGCATCGACATATCGGTGCCGAGCGTGTCCCGCATTTACGACTTCTACCTGGGCGGCTCGCACAATTTCGAGGCCGACCGGGAAGCGGCGCGCAAGGCGATGCAGTTCCTGCCGGGTCTCCCCAAGATCATGCAGGCGAACCGGGCGTTCATGCGCAGGGCGGTGAATTACGCGGCGGGCCAGGGCGTCACCCAGTTCCTCGACATCGGCTCCGGCATTCCCACCTTCGGCAATGTGCACGAAGTGGCCCGCGCGGCGAACCCCGGGGCCCGCGTCGTCTACGTCGACCACGACGCCGTGGCCGTCGCCCACAGCCGCAACCTCCTCGACGGTGACGAGCGGTCGGCCGTGGTCTGCGCCGACCTGCGCAAGCCGCGGCAGATCCTCGACAGCCACGAGGTCACGGACCTGCTCGATCTGGAGCAGCCGGTGGCCCTGCTGCTCGTGGCCGTCCTGCACTTTCTCCCGGACGAGGACGACCCGTACGCGGCGGTGGCCGAGCTGCGGGACGCGCTCGCCCCCGGCAGCCTGCTGGTCCTCACCCACGCCTCGTACGAGGGGATACCGGTCCCCGAGGATGTGGCAGGCGGTGCCGTCGGTGTCTACGAGGACATCCGCAACCCCCTGATCATGCGCACCCGCGATCAGATCGCGGCCTTCTTCGAAGGATTCGAGATGGTCGAGCCCGGCCTGGTCGCGATGCCGCACTGGCGGCCCGACGCACCCGTCGACCAGGAGGACCCGTACGCCTTCTCGGGCTTCTCCGGGGTGGGGCGCAAGGCGTGAAGCCGTCGTCGCAGGCGACCGGTGCCGAGGTGGAGCCGGACGCTCTTGAGGACAGACTCAGGCGGTTCGCGACGATCTGGAGCCGGGCCATCTTCCCGGTGACGGCCACGTCGATGACACGACCCGAGTTCGAACAGCATCTGTTGCCCGTCGCGCGGGATCTGTGCCGCGCGCTGCGCGAGCGCCCGTTCGCCGCGCAGGCGGCCCAGCTGATCGGCAGGGCGCTCGTCGACGCGCACTGCACAAACCCCGACGCACTCAGCCGCACGCTCGGCGTCGTCGACTCCTACCTGGTCCTGTACTGCGGCGACCCGGAGCAGACCGCCGAGGAGAACAGGGCGCGCTGCGCCCGGCTCCAGCACGCGGTCGCCGCCGGATTCGCCCATGCCCTGCGCGAACGCACCCTCGCCGAGCAGGAGGCCATCGCCCGTTCCTCGCTGCTGGCGCGCAACGACGCCCTGGAGGCGATGCACGCCACCGAGGTCCGTTTCCGTGCGGTGTTCGACGGGGCCGCGATCGGTATCGGGATCGCCGACCTCGACGGCAATCTGCTGGAGGTCAACGACACCCTCATGCAGATGTTCGGCGGCCTGGAACACCATGTGCGCGGCCGGAAGGTCACCGAGTGGGTGCACCCCGAGGACCGGCCCCAGGTGTGGGAGCTGTACGGGGAACTGGTGCGGGGCGAGCGCGAGCACTACCGGACGGAGAAGCCGTTCTACCGCAACGACGGAACCGTTCTGTGGACCAACCTCACCGTCTCACTGCTGCGCGACGCCGAAGGAGCCCCGCAGTACCAGCTGGTCCTGCTGGAGGACACCACGGAACGCCGGCTGCTCAACCTGCGGCTGCGCTACGAGGCCACACACGACGCGCTGACCGGGCTGCCCAACCGCAGCCTGTTCTTCGAGCGGCTGGACAAGGCCGTGTCGGCGGGCAACGGCGCCCGCTTCGGGCTGTGTTACCTCGACCTCGACGGCTTCAAGGCCATCAACGACAGCCTCGGGCACGCCACCGGCGACCGGCTGCTCGTGGAGGTGGCGGACCGGTTGCAGAGCTGTGCCACCGCGCCGGGTGAGATGGTCGCGCGGCTCGGCGGGGACGAGTTCGTGGCGCTGACCACCGGCCCCGACACCGAGCGCGAGGTGGACGAGCTGGCCTCCCGTATCCTCGGCGCCCTCGCCACCCCGGTCGCCATCGACGGCCGTGAGTTCACCGTGCGCGGCAGCATCGGCATCGTCGAGGGACCGGCGGGCGAGCGGACGAGCGCGGAGGTGCTGCGCAGCGCCGACATCACCATGTACCGGGCCAAGTCGGCGGGGGGCAACCGTTCCGAGCTGGCCGACCCGGAGGCCGACGCCCGCGCCATCACCCGGCACGGGCTGACCAACGCGCTGCCCGCCGCGCTGGAGCGCGGCGAGTTCTTCATCGAGTACCAGCCGCTCGTGCATCTCGGCGACGGCAGCGTGCACGGCGCCGAGGCACTCGTGCGCTGGTGCCACCCGCAGCACGGGGTGCTCGGCCCGGACCGGTTCATCCCGCTCGCCGAACGGACCGGGCTGATCGTGCCGCTCGGCCGCTGGGTGCTCCAGGAGGCGGTACGCCAGGCCCGGTACTGGAGCAGACGGCACACCGACGGCGGTCCGCTGCGCATCAACGTCAACCTCTCGCCCGCCCAGCTCCAGCACCCGGGGCTCGTCGCGGACACGGTCGACGTGCTGGAGCGCTCCGGCCTGGAGCCCGGCGCCCTGTGCCTGGAGGTCACCGAGTCCGCGCTCATCGGAGCCGACGAGGACCTGCTCAAGCCGCTGCGGCAACTGGCCGAGATGGGCGTGGACATCGCGCTCGACGACTTCGGCACCGGCTACTCGAACCTGGCCAATCTGCGCCGGCTGCCGGTGAGCGTGCTCAAGCTGGATCGTTCCTTCACACAGGGCATGCAGCAGCACCCCGCCGACCCCGTCGATCTGAAGATCGTCGAGGGCATCGTGTCGCTGGCGCACAGTCTCGAACTCGCCGTGACCGTGGAGGGCGTGGAGACCGGCGCCCAGGCCGAGCAACTGCGCGAGATCGGCTGCGACACGGCTCAGGGCTGGTACTACGCGCGGCCCGGCGCGCCGGACCGCATCCACTCCCTGGTCCTCGTCGACGCGGTCTGACCGGCGCGGCCAGGGGATCGCGGGGCCGCGCAGGCTCGGGGCCGCCGGGGCACGGGCCCCGGCGGCCGCGTCGCAGGGCTCAGGCCCGCGAGTCCAGCAGCACGCGCTGCAGCTCGCGGGCCGCCCGCGGCGGCGCCACGTCGCTGCGGTGGGCGAGCGCGATCGTGCGCCGCAGGCCGGGAGGGGCGAGCGGGGTCACCCGCAGACCGCCTCCGGCTCCTTCGGCGACCATGCTCGGCACGACGGCGACGCCGAGGCCGGCCCGTACGAATCCCAGCACGGCGTCCATCTCGCCGCCCTCCACCGTGAACGTCGGCTCGAAACCCTCTGTCCGGCACGCGGCGACGGTCAGCTCCCGCAGGTCGTAGCCGTGCCGGAACATCACCAGCGGTTCGCCCGCGAGGTCCGCGATCCGCACCGGCGCCGACGGGGCAGCGGCCGCGGGCGCGGAGATCACCACGAGGTCCTCCCGCAGCAGTTCCACGGTGGTGAGCGCCGGCGAGGGAGAGGGGAGGGGCAGCACGACGAGCGCCAGATCGAGGGAGCCGCGGGCCAGGTCCCGTACGAGATCGTGCGAGCCGGACTCCTCGATCAGGATCTCGATCCCCGGGTGCAGATCGTGGAAGGTGCGCAGCACCTGGGGCAGCAGTCCGGTGCACAGGCTCGGGGTGGCGCCGAGGCGGACCCGCCCCCGGCGCAGCTGGGCCAGCTCCTGCACCTCGCGGCGGGCCGTCTCGGTGTCGGCGAGGATGCGGCGGGCCAGCGGGAGCAGCGCCTCACCGGCGTCGGTGAGGGCGATGTTGCCCCGGGCCCGGCCGAAGAGATCGGCGCCGAGCTCCTGTTCAAGCGCCCGGATCTGCTGGGACAGGGACGGCTGGGAGACATGGACGCGCTCGGCGGCGCGGGTGAAGTGGCGGGCTTCCGCGACTGCGACGAAGTAGCGGAGTTGCTGGAGCTGCATGCCACCACTGTAAAGGGTCGATAGGGGCAACCTATCGACATGAGCCGTATCATGTCTTGGACCTCTCGTGGTGTCCGGCCCTAGCGTCGACGGCATGGCTCTGGCAACGCGGACGGAACGGCAACCGTCCAGGACGCGCACCTTCTGGGCATCCACCATCGGCAAGAAGACCGTCATGGCCGTCAGCGGTCTGATCATGCTCGGCTATCTCGTCGCCCATATGTTCGGCAACCTGAAGATCTTCTTCGGACCGGGGGAGTTCAACGAGTACGGCCACTGGCTGCGCACCATGGGCGCCCCCGTCCTGCACGAGTCGTGGGCCCTGTGGCTCGTCCGCGTCGTGCTCCTCGCCGCGGTGGCCGCGCATGCCGTATCGGCGTACCAGCTCAGCAGGCGCGACATCAAGGCGCGCCCCAGCCGCTATGTCCACAAGCGGCCCCGCGCGAGCTACGCCACCCGCACCATGCGCTGGGGCGGCGTCATCCTCGCCCTGTTCATCGTCTGGCACATCCTGGACCTGACGACCGGCACCGTGCACACGGGCGGCTTCCAGGAGGGGCACCCGTACCAGAACGTCGTGGACACCTTCTCCACCTGGTACGGCAACGCCGTCTACATCGTCGCCATGCTCGCCGTCGGACTCCACATCCGCCACGGCTTCTGGAGCGCCGCCCAGACGCTCGGCGTCGGCAGCGCCGCCCGCGACCGCGTCCTCAAGACCGCCGCCAACGTGCTGGCGCTCGCGCTGACCGCCGGATTCCTCTCCGTACCCGTCGCCGTCATGACCGAAGTGGTGAGCTGAGATGAGTTTCCTCGACTACCGGACCGGCGCTCCGCTCGCCGACACCAAGGCGCCCGGCGGGCCCATCGCCGAACGCTGGGACACACGACGCTTCGAGGCCAGACTCGTCAACCCCGCCAACCGCCGCGGCCACACCGTGATCGTCGTCGGCACCGGGCTCGCCGGAGGGGCCGCGGGCGCGACACTCGCCGAACAGGGCTACCACGTCGAGCAGTTCTGCTATCAGGACTCCCCGCGGCGCGCCCACTCCATCGCCGCCCAGGGCGGCATCAACGCGGCCAAGAACTACCGCAACGACGGCGACTCGATCCACCGCCTCTTCTACGACACCGTCAAGGGCGGCGACTTCCGCGCCCGCGAGTCAGGCGTCCACCGGCTCGCCCAGATCTCCGTCGAGATCATCGACCAGTGCGTCGCGCAGGGCGTCCCGTTCGCCCGCGAGTACGGCGGACTGCTCGACACCCGCTCCTTCGGCGGCGTCCAGGTCTCGCGCACCTTCTACGCCCGCGGGCAGACGGGCCAGCAACTCCTCCTCGGCGCCTACCAGGCACTCTCCCGGCAGATCGCCGCCGGCAACGTCACCCTGCACGCCCGCACCGAGATGCTCGATCTGATCGTGGTCGACGGCCGCGCCCGCGGCATCCTCGCCCGCGACCTCGTCACCGGCGAGATCTCCACGTACTTCGCCGACGCCGTCGTGCTGGCGACCGGCGGCTACGGCAACGTCTTCTACCTGTCGACGAACGCCATGAACTCCAACGCGACCGCGATCTGGCGTGCCCACCGGCGCGGCGCGTACTTCGCCAACCCCTGCTTCACCCAGATCCACCCCACCTGCATCCCCCGCACCGGCGACCACCAGTCCAAGCTGACGCTGATGAGCGAGTCGCTGCGCAACGACGGCCGCATCTGGGTGCCCAAGGCGCGCGGCGAGACCCGCCCGCCGCACGAGATCCCCGAGGACGAGCGGGACTACTACCTGGAGCGGATCTACCCCTCCTTCGGCAACCTCGTGCCGCGCGACATCGCCTCGCGCGCCGCGAAGAACGTCTGCGACGAAGGACGCGGCGTCGGCCCCGGCGGCCAGGGCCAGAGGGGCGGAGCCGAAGGCTCCTCGGTTGAGGGCGGTGGTGGGCGACGGGAGGGCGTGTACCTCGACTTCGCCGACGCCATCGCCCGCATGGGCCGGGCCAAGGTCGAGGAGAAGTACGGCAACCTCTTCGACATGTACGAGCGGATCACCGCGGACAACCCGTACGAGGTGCCGATGCGGATCTACCCCGCCGTGCACTACACGATGGGCGGACTGTGGGTCGACTACGACCTCCAGACCACCGTCCCCGGCCTCTTCGCCATCGGCGAGGCGAACTTCTCCGACCACGGGGCCAACCGGCTCGGCGCCTCCGCGCTGATGCAGGGCCTCGCCGACGGCTATTTCGTCCTGCCCTCCACGATCAACGACTACCTGGCCCGCAACCCGCTGAACGACACCCCCGGCGAAGACCACCCCGCCGTGGCGGAAGCCGTCGCCGACACCGAGGACCGCCTGCGCCTGCTGCTCGCGGTCGCCGGCGACCGTACCCCGGACTCCTTCCACCGTGAGATCGGTGAACTCATGTGGGAATTCTGCGGCATGGCCCGCACCGACACCGGACTGCGCAAGGCGCTGGAGCGGATCCCCCGGATCCGCGAGGAGTTCTGGCGCCGCATCAAGGTCCCCGGCAGTGGCATGGAGTTCAACCAGTCGCTCGAGAAGGCCAACCGGATCGTCGACTACCTCGAACTGGCCGAGCTGATGTGCCTCGACGCACTGCACCGCACCGAGTCCTGCGGCGGCCACTTCCGCGAGGAGTCCCAGACCCCCGACGGCGAGGCCGCCCGCAGGGACGAGGCGTTCTCGTACGCCGCGGCCTGGGAGTTCTCCGGTACGGGCACGGCCCCCGTGCTCCACAAGGAAGACCTCGTCTTCGAGTACGTCCACCCCACCCAGCGGAGCTACGCATGAAGCTCAACCTGCGCGTCTGGCGCCAGAAGAACGCCGACGTCCCGGGTGCCATGGCCACCTACGAAGTGGACGGGATCTCCCCGGACATGTCGTTCCTGGAGATGCTCGACACCCTCAACGAGCACCTCATCCTGCGCGGCGAGGAACCGGTCGCCTTCGACCACGACTGCCGCGAGGGCATCTGCGGCGCCTGCTCGCTCGTCATCAACGGCGACGCGCACGGCCCCGAGCGCACCACCGCCTGCCAGCTCCACATGAGGTCCTTCCAGGACGGCGACACGATCGACGTCGAGCCGTGGCGGGCGGCCGCCTTCCCGGTCGTCAGGGACCTGGTCGTCGACCGCTCCGCCTTCGACCGGATCATCCAGGCCGGCGGCTACATCAGCGCCCCCACCGGGTCCGCCCCCGAGGCCCATGCGACGCCGGTGCCCAAGCCGGACGCCGAATCGGCCTTCGAGCACGCGGAGTGCATCGGCTGCGGCGCCTGTGTGGCGGCCTGCCCCAACGGCTCGGCGATGCTCTTCACCTCGGCGAAGGTCAACCACCTCAATGTGCTGCCGCAGGGCGCCCCGGAGCGCGAGACCCGGGTGCTCGACATG
Source organism: Streptomyces sp. ISL-10 (assembly GCF_018614575.1). GTDB lineage: Bacteria > Actinomycetota > Actinomycetes > Streptomycetales > Streptomycetaceae > Streptomyces. The sequence continues at coordinate 89,299 of NZ_JAGGOJ010000040.1, read as the reverse complement.
GTCGCCGCCATGGACGCGGAGGGCTTCGGCGGCTGCACCCTGACCGGCGAGTGCGCGACCGCCTGCCCCAAGGGCATCCCGCTGCCCTCGATCGCGGCGATGAACAGGGAGTGGCTGCGGGCGACCCGCAAGGTCAGGCGTTAGCGGCCGTCCTCGGCAGCATGTCCGCCCCGAAGACCGTCGCGTAGTCGGGGACGACCACCCGCGACGCCGGGCTGCACCGGTGGACCTCGGCCACGAAACCGTCGAGGTCCATTGCCGGATCACGCTGCGGCGGGCCGCTCAGTGGTCGCTCGAAGTTGTCCCAGTGCACCGGGACGACGGTCGCGGGGCCGCCGAGGGCGCCCAGCAGCCGCGGCACATAGCGATGCGTCGCCCGGCCGGCCGGCACCGCCGCCATCAGGACGTCCGGCCGCAGCCCGGCCACCGCGCGCTCGTCGAAGTCGCTCGCCCCCATGAAGAACACCGAAGGGCCGTCCGGCACCGACAACTGGAACGCCAGCGTGTCGCCCTCCGGCAGGTCCGAGATGGTGCGTGGGGCTTGCGGCGGCGGGGTGTTCAGGGTGCCCGGCGCGAAATACGACCAGTTCGCGTTGCGGCTGTGCCGACTGGAGACGACCTCGACCGTGCAGCCGCCGAAGTCCAGCACCTCACCGCCCTTGACCACACTGATCTGCGCCTTGTCGACACCGAGGGAGCGCAGCACGTGGTACGTCGTCTCCGTGCCGACGACCCGCGCGCCCGTGGACCGCGCGATGTACGGGACGTCGTTGACGTGGTCCCAGTGGGTGTGGCTGACCAGGATGATCTCCGGTCTGCCGGCGTGGCGGTCCACCAGCTCCCGGTCGCAGGTCAGCTCGGTGGCCGGGTCGAAGCTGCCCTTCGGGCCGAACAGCCCCGTGGGGAAACGTGTGATGTACGGGTCGACGAGGACACCGCGCCCGCCGATGCCGACGCGCCACCCCGAGGTGCCGAGCCACCGCAGCGTCGCACTGTCCGCGCGTACGCCCGCAGCCCCACTGCTGCCCTCCGCAGCCCCGCTGCTCCGTTCCGCCGCCCCCGCTCCCGCAGCCGTGGGCAGCAGGGGTACGGCCGCTCCGAGTGCGGCGCCGCGCAGCAGTGTCCTGCGGACCAACGACCGCCGGCCGCTGTCCTCCGTGCCGTTCATGAGTTCGCTCATGACGGGCAGAAGATCAGGCCCCGGCCGTCGGCGTCCAAGACCGCGGGCGCCCACGATCCATACCGTCAGGTGTATGTGACCTGGTCACAGGCTCTGCGCGTGGGCCGGTCCGCGCAGAAGATCCACCGCCGTCCGCGCCGCCGTGCCGATGGCCACGTCCGTGCCTGTACGGTTCGCCACCGGCTGTGGTGTGCGGGCGAAGACCGCGACCGCGTACCGGCTGCCGTCCGGGTACTCGGCCACCCCGACCTCGTTGTGCAGCCCCGGCAGGGTGCCCGTCTTCGCGGCGATCCGCACGCCGTCCTCGAACCCCGCCGCGAGGCGGTGCCGGAAAACCTGACGCGCCATCAGGGCGCGTACCTGGGCGCACGCCTGGGCCGGACCGGCCTCGTCGCGCCAGATCATTCTCAGCAGCCGCGTCATCTCGCGCGGCGTGCTCGCGTTCGTACGCGCCGGATCGAGGACGCCGAGGGCGCTCACCTCGGCGGCGGACAGCGCGGGGAAGAGGGCGGCGAACTCCTGCTCGTCACGGGCTCCCACCTCCGCGAGCATCGACTCCAGGACCTGCCGGGGGCCGCCCACGATCCTGGTGCGCGCGAGGCCCAGCTCCTTGGCCAGCAGGTCTACGGTGTCCACCCCCACCCGCTCCAGGAGCAGATCCGCGGCCGTGTTGTCGCTGACGGACATCGCGAAATGCGCGAGGTCCCGCAAGGACAGCTCCACATCGTCCAGGCACCCCGCCGTGCCCCAGCCCCCGAGCCGGTGCCCGGCCCTGACCAGCAGCCGCTCCCGCGGATCGAGCTGACCGGCCGCCGACTGCCGGGCGAACTCCAGGACCAGCAGCACCTTGAACACCGAGGCGAGCACGACCGGTTCATCGGCGCCGCACCCCACGTCCCGGCCGGAGTCGATGTCCACCGCGTGCAGCCTGCCCTCGGCCCCCGCCGCCGCGAACACCGCACGCAGCCTCTCCTCGACCGGCATCCCGAACTCCCGCCCATCGCCTACTGTCGTCTTGTGGATCTCTTGCGCCACCTGCGTATCTTCGTCGCCGTCGCCGACGAGATGAACTTCGGCCGGGCCGCCGAACGGCTCGGCACGGCCCAGCCGCCGCTCAGCCGCGCCGTCCGCCGGCTGGAGGAGGACCTCGGCGCCGAACTCTTCGACCGTTCACGGCGGCAGATCGCGCTCACCCCGGCCGGCGCGGTCCTCCTCGACGAGGCGCGGGACCTGCTGGCGCGCGAGGAACGCACGCGGGTCCTCGTACGGCGTGCCCGCGACGGCGACCTCGGCACCCTGCGCGCCGGAGTGCCGCCGGACACTTCCGCCGCGGTCCTCGGCGCCCTGCTCGCCGAGTGCGCGGACCGGGCACCCGCCCTGCGTATCGACCTCCAGGAGGTGACGACGGACGAGCAGCTGCGACTGCTGGCATCCGGCGGACTGGACGTCGGCCTGGTGCACGCCCCCGTCGACGCCACCGATGTCGCCCTCGGACCCGAGGTCGGCGTCGACCTCGGTGTCGTCCTGCCCCGGACCTCCCCCCTCGCCCGGCTGCCCGAGGTCGCGCTCGACGACCTCGCGGGCCACGACCTGGTGCTCTTCCCGCGTTCCGCCGCACCCGGCTGGTACGACAGGACACTCGACATCTGCCGCGCGGCGGGCTTCGTGCCCGGCCGCGTACGCCACGCCCGCAACCCCGAATTCCTCATCGGCCTCGTCACCGCGGGGCGCGGAGTGGCCTTCGACCAGGGACCTGTCGCCCGCAAGGAGCCCAGAGTGGCCTGGCGGCCACTGGCGGGACGGCCGCTCACCCAGCGGATCCGCGCAGCGTGGCCCCGGCAGTCGCCGCACCCCGGCACACGGGAGTTCGCCTCGGTCGCGGCGGACGTGCTGGCACGCGACCGTACGACGACGGCGCCACTGGACGGCTCGGCGGAGACGCCGCGCCCGTGGTCGGTGGTGTTCGGCTGATCGTGGGCCCGGCGTGCCGACGGCTCGCGGACCGCGGGTCGTGGTGAGTGCGTCGGGCGGAATGGTTTTGCGTCGGCCGCGGCGTGGCGTGGGCCGGGTGGGGGTGGTCTCGGGTCGTGGTGAGTGCGTCGGGCCAAAGGTCTTGCGTCGGCCGCCGCGTCGGACGGCCTGGAGCCGACCCACCGCAGGGGATCTCCTGGCCCCGACGGCCGCGTCCGGCGCCCACCGCCTGTGGGCCCTCAGCCGAGCGCCCCCGCCAGATACGGTGCGGTGCGGCTGCCCCGCGCGATGGCCACCTCGGACGGTGTGCCGGACGCCACGATCCTGCCGCCCTCGTCGCCGCCGCCCGGTCCGAGGTCGACCACCCAGTCCGCGCCGGCGACCACGTCCATGTCGTGCTCGACCACCACCACCGAGTTCCCCGCGTCCACGAGCCCGTTCAACTGGCGCATCAGCACCTCCACATCGGCCGGATGCAGACCGGTCGTCGGCTCGTCGAGGACGTAGAGCGTGTGACCTCGGCGCATCCGCTGAAGCTCGCTCGCGAGCTTGATGCGCTGCGCCTCGCCGCCCGACAGTTCCGTCGCCGGCTGGCCGAGCCGCAGATAGCCGAGTCCCACGTCCGTCAGCGCGCGCAGGCTGCGGGCCGCCGCCGGGACGTCCGCGAAGAAGGCGGACGCGGCCTCCACCGTCAGGTCCAGCACCTCGGCGATGTTCCGGCCCCGGTAGCCGACCTCCAGCGTCTCGGGCCGGTAGCGGGCGCCCTCGCAGTCCGGGCAGGGGGCGTAGGTGCTGGGCAGGAACAGCAGCTCGACGGAGACGAACCCCTCGCCCTGGCAGGTCTCGCACCGTCCGCCCGCCACGTTGAACGAGAAGCGGCCGGCCCGGTAGCCGCGTTCACGCGCCTCGCCGGTGGCGGCGAACAGCTTGCGCACCACGTCGAACAGGCCTGTGTACGTAGCCAGGTTGGACCGCGGAGTGCGGCCGATCGGCTTCTGGTCCACCGCCACCAGACGGCCCACGCCGGGCAGTTCCCCGGTGATCGATCCGACCAGGGTCGACTTTCCCGAGCCCGACACGCCCGTGACCGCCGTCAGGACGCCGAGCGGGAGGCGCGTCGTCAGGCCGCGCAGATTGTGGCGGGTCAGCGGCCCGAGCCGGAGGTGTCCCGACGGCTCCCTCGGCGTCCGCGCGGGCGCGGGTCCTGTGGCGAAGAGGAATCGGCGGGTCGCGGACTCGGCCACTCCGGCGAGCTCCTGCGGCGGACCGCTGTGCAGGACGAGCCCGCCGTGCTCTCCCGCGTGCGGCCCGACATCGACCAGCCAGTCGGCGCGCCGCACCACGTCCAGATGGTGTTCCACCACGAAGACCGTGTTGCCGCCCGCCTTCAGCCGGTCGAGGACCACCAGCAGCGCCTCCGTGTCAGCGGGATGCAGCCCGGCTGACGGCTCGTCCAGCACATAGACGACGCCGAACAGCCCGGACCGCAGCTGCGTCGCCAGCCGCAGCCGTTGCAGCTCCCCGCTGGACAGTGTCGGCGTCGCCCGGTCCAGGCTCAGATAGCCGAGGCCCAGTTCGGTCACCGTGGCGACCCGGGCCAGCAGATCCGCTGTGAGCACCCGGGCCGTCTCGCCGACCCCGCCGCCGCGCAGGACGGCCGCAAGCTCGGTCAGCGGCAGCGACGCCAGCTCGGCGATCGTACGCCCGGCGAAGGTGACCGCCAGCGCCTCCGGGCGCAGCCGGCCGCCCCGGCACACCGGGCACGGCTCACTGGTCAGAAACTGCTCGGCCCTCGCGCGCAGGGTCTGGCTCCTGGAGCCGGAGAAGGTGTGCATCACATAGCGGCGGGCGCTCATGTACGTGCCCTGGTAGGGGCGTTGGAAGCGCCCCGCCTCCCGGACCGGATGCACGGTGACGACCGGCTGTTCGTCGGTGAACAGGATCCAGTCCCGGTCCTTGGAGTCGAGTTCGCGCCATGGCCGGTCCACGTCGTATCCGAGGGCGTCCAGGACGTCCCGCAGGTTCTTGCCCTGCCAGGCACCGGGCCAGGCCGCGATCGCCCCCTCGCGGATCGGCAGGGAGGGATCGGGGACCAGCAGCTCCTCGGTGGTGCGGTGGACCCGGCCGAGACCGTGGCACTCGGGGCACGCGCCGGCGGCCGTGTTCGGCGAGAAGGCGTCGGAGTCGAGCCGTGCGGCCCCCTCGGGGTAGTCGCCCGCCCGCGAGAAGAGCATGCGCAGTGAATTGGACAGGGTGGTGACCGTGCCGACGGAGGAGCGCGATGTGGGGGCCGAGCGGCGCTGCTCCAGCGAGACGGCGGGCGGCAGCCCGGTGATCTCGCCGACCTTCGGTGCGCCGATCTGGTGGATCAGCCTGCGGGCGTAGGGCGCGACGGACTCGAAGTAACGCCGCTGCGCCTCCGCGTAGATCGTGCCGAACGCCAGCGAGGACTTCCCGGATCCGGAGACGCCGGTGAAGACGACGAGGGCGTCGCGGGGGATGTCGACGTCGACACCGCGCAGATTGTGCTCCCGCGCGCCGCGGACACGCACGTACGGGTCGTGGGGGCTGCTGTGCATGGAGGACGATTCTAGGCCGACCCGGGAAGGTCTCGCCTGGTCAGGCCGTCGGCCGCGGGGCCGGTGCGGCGCCCCGCAGATCTGCGACGCGGGCGAGGCGCCGGAAGGAGCCGAGCAGCGCGTCACGGTCGTACGTGCTCGTGGTGACCAGCACCTCGTCCGCGCCGCTGTCCTTGATCACCGCCTCCAGACCGTCCGCGACCTGCTCCGCCGTCCCGGCGACATGGCCCTTCAGCCCCGCCAGGAAGAAGCCGCGTTCCCTCTCCGTCATCGTCAGGGCCTCGATCCGCTCCGGCGGCAGCAGGGGCGGGAAGACGCCGTGCGTACGCGAACAGGCCCCGGACCACGCCTCGGACAGGAGCAGCCGCCGCGCCTCGTCCTCGCTCTCGGCCACCGCAACGGTCCCGGCGACGACCACGTACGGCCGTGCCGACCACTCGGACGGCTCGAAGCCGCGGCGGTAGTCCTCGACCGCGGACAGCAGTTTCTCCCTGTCGCGCAGATCCCCGATGACCAGCGGAAGCCCGGACCGCGCGGCGATCACGGCACCCTCACCCGTCGCCAGGACGAACGGCGGGACCCTCAGGCCCTCGGCAGGCCGGGCGTGGACCTGCGGATACGCCCGCTGCCCGCCCGTGAACCAGCCCAGCAGCTCGTCCAGCTGCGCCGCGAAGCCGTCGGCGTCCGTCTTGTCCCGGCCGAGCGCCCTGCGGATACCGTTCGTGAAGCCGGCCGAGCGCCCCAGCCCCATGTCGATCCGGCCCGGGAACAGCGACTCCAGCACGCCGAACTGCTCGGCGACCACGAGCGTTTGGTGGTTGGGCAACATCACCCCGCCCGTGCCGACCCGGATGGTGGAGGTGGCCGCGGCGACCGCCGCGGCGAGCACCGTGGGCGCCGAACCGGCGACGCCGGGCACGCTGTGGTGCTCGGACACCCAGAACCGGTGGTAGCCCAGGGCCTCCAGCTCCTGGGCGAGGCGCACGGTGTCCCGCAGCGCGGTCGGCCCATCCTGCCCCTCGCGGGTACGGGAACGGTCCAGCACGGACAGCCGGGTGGAAGCGATCAATGAGCTCACGCTGTGTTCAACGCCCGCGCGCCGGGCAGATTCCCGCACCCCGGGGCTCGGTCGCGTCCGGGCGCCTCGCCGCGGCGCTCCGTCGGACGCCGTCTAGTCTCATGGCGTGACGAGCAACAGCAGGCCGCTGGCCGTATTCGACCTCGACGGGACGCTCTCCGACGCCGGGCACCGCCAGTACCTGCTGGAACGCAGGCCGCGCGACTGGGACGCCTTCTTCGCCGCCGCGCCCCAGGACCCGCCGCTGCCCGAGGGCGTCCGGCTGTGCCTGGAGACGGCCGTGGAGTGCGAGGTCCTGTACCTCACCGGCCGGCCCGAGCGGTGCCGTGCCGACACCCTGGACTGGATAGCCGCCCAGGGACTGCCCGAGGGGCGCCTCTTCATGCGGCGCAACGACGACCGCCGGCCCGCCCGCAGGACCAAGCTGGACATCCTCCGGCGGCTCGGACGCGACCGGGAGGTCCGGGTGCTCGTCGACGACGACGAGCTGGTGTGCGACGACGCCGAGCGCGCCGGCTTCCGGGTCGTACGGGCACGGTGGGGTGCGCGGAGCACGAGCGAGGCCATGAAGGACGCGCAGGAGCGCGAGGGACGCACCTGATACTCCCGACCCTGCCCGGCCGGGAGCGTCAGTCGCCGTCCTCCAGGCGGAAGCCGACCTTCAGCCCGACCTGGAAATGCTCGATCCGACCTTCGACGATATGCCCCCTGACCTGCGTGACCTCGAACCAGTCGAGGCCGCGCAGCGTCTGGGACGCCCGCGTGATGCCATTGCGAATGGCCTGGTCGACGCCGTCGGGGGAACTGCCCACGATCTCGGTGACGCGGTAGGTGTGGTTCGACATGTGCGTCGCACTCCTCTCGGTGCATTGACTCCACGGTGCCCCACGGGGAGGCGTCCCGCGAGGCGTCGGGGCCGTGCGGTGGCATGTGGGGCGCGCCTTCCGGGACGCGCGGCGCTGCGGTGGCGGGTGGGGCGCGGGCCGGGACGCGCGCGTTGCGGTGGCCCGTATGGCGGTCGCGCTGCCGCCACCTCGAAGGCGGCCGCCTTCCCGGGCGCGCGAGTGAGTGACGGGTGTGGCCGATCCCGAAGGCGGCCGCCTTCCGGGACGCGCGAGTGAGTGATGGGGTGTCGCTCCGCGACGGCCCCGTCCCGCCGGTGCACCTCGCCGGGCGCCCGCGGCGCACGAGTCACGCCGCCAGCAGCTCGGCCCGGAACGCCGCCGCGGTCTGCCGGGCCTGACGCAACCCGATCCGCTCGAACTCGCTGTCCAGAGCGGTCAGTTCGGCCAGCGCCTCGCCCTGCGGGCGGCCCCGGCGGAAGCGTGACCGGGCGAGCCCCAGCCTGGCCAGCGCCGCACCACGCGCCTCGTCCATGTCCCGGAACGCGCTCAGCGCCACCTCGTACGCCGCGCAGGCCTCCTCGTAACGCCCGGCCCGGAACAGGACGTTGCCGCGCATCTTCAGGTTGTACGCGAGCGCTCCCGCCAGCTCCATCTCCCGGCAGACGGACTCCGCCTGTGTCAGCAGCGCGAGAGCCCGGTCCGTCGAGCCCCGAAGCGAGAGCACATCGGCCATGCCGCGCAGGGACCAGGCCCGCCCGCGGGCGTCGTCGGCCTCGGAGGCGATCCGTACGCACTCGGTGAACAGCTCCAGCGCCGTGGCGTGGTCGCCGCTGTTGCGGTGCATCTGCGCGATGCCGGACATCGCCCACACCACGTGCCGGGACTCGCCGTGCGCCCGGGCCTGCCGCAGCAGTTGCTCGTGCAGCTCCGCGACGGCGGCGTAGTCCCCCTGTATCCGGCCGGTCTCGGCGAGCCCGGCGAGGGCGTATCCGTGGGCGAGACGGTCGCCGGAGGCGTCGGCGAACGCGACGGACGCGGACAGCAGGCGCCGCGCGAGCCGCAGGGCGCCGCACTGGCGCGCGAGGGTGCCGCCGCTCCACAGCGCCCATGCCATCCCCGCCGGGTCACCGGCCTCCCGGGCGCAGCGGTAGCTGTCGTGCCAAGCGGCGCGGGCGTCGGCGGAGCGCCCCAGCCGCCGGTTGGCCTCGGCGAGCGCCAGGGCGGCCCTGGCCCGGTCGCGGGCCGAACCCGCCTCGTCCCGGGCGCGTCGCGCGGTGGCGAGGACCTCCTCGTAGGAGGAGTTCACACTGAGCGCCGAGCCCAGATCGCCCTGGTACTCCGGAGCGAATGCCTTGCCGTACATGTCGAAGGGGCCTCCTGACCGTGGGGGGTTCGATCAAGAAGCTATGTGCGGGGGGCTGTAGCGCGGATCAGCCTGCTTATGGGTTCGGGGGTCAGCCGCAAGTGCTACGCGACGGTGGCCGGTCATCATCGCGACGGACGGGGATCACGGCGAATCAGCGCACACGCGGGCACCGATCACGACCCCGCAGCACCAAGCGGGCCTGTCGGACGCGGGGTTGACCCGCCCTTTGGTCCATACCAAAATCCAGCCACACCCGTGCGAGCGCGGAGCGCTTCCCCCCATGTCGGGTCCATCCTCCGTGCCCTCACGCTGAAGGTGACCTCCGTGAAGAACCGCTCGCTCACCCTGTCCACCGCACTCGTGTGTGCGGTCACCCTCGGCGGCTGCGGGCTGATGCCGGGCGGCTCAGCCACCAGGACCGTGCACGTGTGGCTGATGAAGGACAGCGTCTCGCAGGACTTTCTCGACCGCTTCACCGAGGCGTTCGAGGACAAGCACCCCGACATCGAGCTCGATGTCACCTTCCAGGAGTGGACCGGCATCGGGAAGAAGGTCACCGAGGCACTGGAGGGCGACGACGCCCCCGAGATCATCGAGGTCGGCAACACCCAGGTCGCCCAGTACGCCGAGAGCGGCGGACTGCGCGACCTCACGCTCGAGTCCGTCCGCGACCTCGGCAACGAGGACTGGCTGCCCGGCCTCGCCGAACCGGGCAGCATCAACGGCTCCCAGTACGGCATCCCGTGGTACGCGGCCAACCGGGTCGTCATCTACCACAAGGACCTCTTCGCCCAGGCCGGCATCAAGGAGCCTCCGAAGACCCGTGCGCAGTGGCTGGCGATCTCCGAGCGGCTCAACACCCCTGGCACCGACGGGATCTACCTCTCCGGCCAGGACTGGTACACACTGGCCGGCTTCATCTGGGACGAGGGGGGAGAGCTCGCCGTGGACAGGGCCGGCGAATGGGAAGGCGCACTGCACACCTCCGCAGCCCTGCGCGGGATGGAGTTCTACCGACGACTCCAGTCGCACGGCTCCGGTCCGAAGGACGGTGACGAGGAGACCCCGCCCCAGGCCGAGGTGTTCGCCAAGGGCACGGTCGCCCAGATGATCGCGGTCCCCAGCGCGGCCACGGTCATCGAACAGGCCAATCCCGCGCTCAAGGGCAAGCTCGGCTTCTTCCCGGTGCCCGGCAAGAGCGCCAGGGAGCCGGGCGCCGTCTTCATCGGCGGTTCCGACCTGATCGTGCCGAAGAACTCCGAAGAACGGGCCGCCGCCGTCGAAGTGGTCTCCGCGCTGGCGAGCGACCCATGGCAGATCGACCTCGCCCGGACGATGAACTACGTGCCCAACAAGACCACGCTCGCCGACGAGCTGGAGGGCCAGGAGAGCACCTCGGCCATGGCCGCGGGCGCGGCCCGGGGCAGGGCGACCCCGAACTCCCCGCAGTGGGCGAACGTCGAGGCCGACAACCCGATCAAGCCGTACATGACGGCCGTTCTGACGGGCCAGGACCCGCGGCGCGCCGCACGGGCCGCCTCCGACCGCATCACCGCCGCCCTGCTGCCCTGACCGGCGGCAGCGGCGGCGCGGGTTGCAGCGGCGGGCATGGGACGGCACGGGCGGTACGGATCGGCACTGGCGGAACCGTGGGCACGGGTTCCACGGGCGGCACCTGTGGCACGGGATGCACCCTGGGCACGGGTCGGTGCCGGGCGGCAGCGGCGGCGCGGGTTGCAGCGGCGGGCATGGGACGGCACGGGCGGTACGGATCGGCACCGGCGGCACCGGCGGCACCGGCGGCAGTGGGCAGCACCGAAGCGCACACGGACGGCACGGCGGGTGGACGGATCCGTACACCGAATGCCCGGCATTCAGCGTCCGCACATCCACTCTCCGCCGGGCAGTCATGTCGAATCCAGTCGGCCACGGAAGAAGTAAGGAGCCGGGCCGCCGTACCCGCGGTCCGTCCCTTCGTCCGGCACAGGAGACCGCCATGCCAGCATCGCCCCTCGTCGCCACCGCCCCGGCGCCCGCCCTGATCCCGGCCCCCGCCCCCGCCCCCGCCCCCGGGGGCGACGAGCTCCGCTACATCGTCTCCCTCGCCCGGGACCAGGAGGACGTACGCGCCGCCCAGCGCCTGCGCCACCAGGTGTTCGCCGGCGAGATGGGCGCGCGCCTCGACGGCCCGGAGCCGGGTCTCGACTCCGACGCCTTCGACGCGTACTGCGACCACCTCCTCGTCCGCGAGGCGGCGACCGGCGATCTCGTCGGCACCTACCGGCTGCTGCCCCCCGAGCGCGCCCGCATCGCCGGCCGTCTGTACTCGGAGGGCGAGTTCGACCTCGCCCGCCTCGAGCCCATCCGTGACGACCTGGTCGAGGTCGGCCGCTCCTGCGTGCACCCCCTGCACCGCAACGGCGCCGTCATCGCGCTGATCTGGGCCGGCCTCGCCCGCTACATGACCCGCACCGGACACAACTGGCTGGCCGGCTGCTGCTCCCTGCCGCTCGCCGACGGCGGCACGCTCGCCGCCGCGACCTGGGACACTGTCCGCACCAAGCACCTCGCCCCCGAGGAGCACTGGGTCACCCCGCACAAGCTCTGGAACGCGGACGCCATCGCCCGCCCGAAGGGCCGCGTCGAACTCCCGCCGCTGCTGCGCGGCTATCTGCGCCTCGGCGCCTGGGTCTGCGGCGCCCCGGCCCACGACCCCGACTTCAACGTCGCCGACCTGTACGTCCTGCTCTCCCTGCGCCGGACCAACCCCCGCTACCTGCGCCACTTCCTCTCCCTCGCCCCGGTGCGATGAGCGTCTGGCTGCCCACGGCGCCCTGCACTCCCGAGGCCTGCGCCACCCACTCGGACAGGACGGCCGCCGCGCCGCTCGCCGTACTCCGCCTGTTCGCGGGGGTGTCGGCCGTCCTCGCCGGGGTGCTGCTGTCTCCGCTCGCGGCGCTGCTCGGCCTGCTGTTCGGTGCGCGGCTACGACACGCGCTGACCCGGTGCTGGGCGCGCGCCGTCCTCAGAGCCTTCGGCGTACGCGTCCGCGTCACGGGTGTCCCGCACGGCGAGCGCGCCTCGCTCGTCGTCGCGAACCACATCTCCTGGCTGGACATCCCCCTGATCGCCGCCGTGATGCCGGGCCGGATGCTCGCCAAGAGCGAGGTGCGCCGCTGGCCGGTCCTCGGCCCGCTCGCGGCCCGCGGCGGAACGCTGTTCCTGGAACGCGACCGGCTGCGCGCCCTGCCCCGTACGGTCGCAGCGATGGCCGACGCACTCCGTGGCGGCGCCCGTGTGATCGTCTTCCCCGAGGGCTCCACCTGGTGCGGGCGCGGCCAGGGCCGGTTTCGTCCCGCCGCCTTCCAGGCCGCGCTGGACGCGGGCGCCGCCGTACAGCCCGTGCGCATCGGCTACGGGCCCACCGGCGCGGCCGCGTTCGTGGGGGACGACCCGCTGCCCGCGTCCCTGTGGCGCGTCGCGGCGGCCGGTGCCGTGACCGCGGAGATACGGCTGCTGCCACCGATACTCCCCGGCTCTCGCACCGACCGCCGCTCACTCGCCCGCTCGGCTCAGCTCGCGGTGGACAGGCTCAGCGCGAACCGGGCCGCCTCGTCCGTCCACCAGTGCGTCAACTCCATGCCCGCAGTGGCAAGTTCCCGGCGCACGCCCTCCTGACGGAACTTCGCCGACACCTCGGTGCGCAGCTCCTCACCCGCCTCGAACGGCACCACCAGATCCAGCTCACGGATCTTCACACTCAGCGCGCAACGGGCCCGCAGCCGCATCTCGATCCACTCGTGCTCCCGGTCCCAGACCGCCACATGGTCGAAATCTGCCGGGTCCACGTCCGCCCCCAGCTCCCGGGCGATGACGGCGAGCACGTTCTTGTTGAACTGAGCCGTCACCCCGGCCGCGTCGTCGTACGCGCGCACCAGCACCTCCTCGTCCTTCACCAGGTCGGTACCGAGCAGCAGCGAGTCGCCCGGCGTCAGCAGATCCCGCACAGACCTGAGGAACAACGCGCGTTCGGCGGGCAGCAGATTGCCGATCGTGCCGCCGAGGAAGGCGACCAGCCGCGGTCCCGGTGTGCCGGGCAGCGCGAGACCCCGGGTGAAGTCGGCGATCAGCGCGTGCACATCGAGCCCGGGGCGCTCCGCGAGCAGCGCCTGCGCCGCGCCCGTCAGCGCGCTCTCGCTCACGTCCACGGGCACATATGTGTGCAGTTCCGTCAGCGCGTCCAGCAGGAAGCGCGTCTTCTCCGACGACCCCGACCCCAGCTCCACCAGGGTGCGGGCCCCGGTCGCGGCCGCGATCTCCCCGGCGCGCGCGGCGAGGATCTCCCGCTCGGCGCGGGTCGGGTAGTACTCGGGCAGCCGGGTGATCTCCTCGAACAGCTCGCTGCCCCGGGCGTCGTAGAACCACTTGGGCGGCAGCACCTTCGGCGTGCGGGTCAGGCCGTGCAGCACGTCGGCACGCAGGTCCGCGTCCGTCGCGTCCTCGGGCAGGGTACGGGTCAGCAGGAACGGGCTCACTCGGTTGGCTCCTTGAGCTCGGTCAGCAGGACTTCGGTGCGGGTGCCGGTCAGCAGCGTGCGGTCCGGCACCTCCTGCCAGCGGGGATCGTCGTCGTACGGCTCCGAGGCCACGACCAGGCGGCCGCCGGAGCCCGTGAGGTACCACAGGGTGTCGCCCCACGCGGTCGCGGCGATCGCCCGACCGTCCGTGAGGAGCAGGTTCAGCCGGGAGTCCGCGGCCGCCGCCGTGTCACACACGGTGTCGGCAAGGGCCTGACCGAGGCTGTCGCCCGTCCGCAGCCGGTGCAGCACCAGCGCCCAGATCAGGGCGGAGTCGTTGCGCGCCTCCAGCGACAGCAGCTCGGCCGCCGGCAGCGACGACGCCAGGCCCGCCATCGAGCCGGGCCAGCCCTTCACCGCGCCGTTGTGGCTGAACAGCCACCGGCCCGAGGAGAAGGGCGCGGCCGCCGCCTCGTTGTCCGCCCCGGGCTCGGTGGCGTCACGCACGGCCGCGAGGAGTGCCTCGCTGCGGACCACGCGGGCGAGGTCGGTGAAGGACAGGTCGGCCCAGATCGGCCCGGCGCGGCGGTAGCGGGCGGGCAGCGGATCACCGTCCGCGTACCAGCCGACACCGAAACCGTCCGCGTTCACCGTGCCGTAGCGCTGCCGGCGCGGTGCCCAGGACTGGCGCATCAGGGCGTGCTCAGGCTCGGTGAGCAGCGCGCCGAGCGGCTCCGGGGGCCCGAGATAGGCGAGGTGGCGGCACATCAGGCGGCACCTGCCTTGCGCACCTCGGCGTCCCGTGCGGTGCGGAAGCCGGAGAAGATCTGCCGGCGCACCGGCAGGTCCCAGTTGCGGAAGGTGCCTCGGCAGGCCACCGCGTCCACGGCGAACGAGCCGCCGCGCAGCACCTTGTGCGCGCTGCCGAAGAACACCTCCGAATACTCGCGGTACGGGAAAGCGGCGAAGCCGGGGTAGGGAAGGAAGTCGCTGGACGTCCACTCCCACACGTCGCCGATCAGCTGACGCACCCCCAGCGGCGATGCGCCCCGCGGGTAGCCGCCGGCCCGGGCGGGCCGCAGATGGCGCTGCCCCAGATTGGCGTGGAACGGCTCCGGATCGTCGTCGCCCCACGGGTAGCGCCGGGAGCGACCCGCCTCGGGATCGTGCCGGGCCGCCTTCTCCCACTCGGCCTCGGTCGGCAGCCGGCGGCCCGCCCAGCGGGCGTACGCGTCGGCCTCGTACCAGCTCACATGCAGCACCGGTTCGTCCGCAGGCACCTCCTCGGTGACCCCGAAGCGGCGCCGCAGCCACACCCCGTCCTCACGCCGCCAGAACAGCGGCGCGCCGATACCGTGGGCCCGGATCTGGTCCCAGCCCTCCTCGGCCCACCAGCGCCGCTCCGTGTACCCGCCGTCGTCGATGAACGCCTGATACGCGCCGCACGTCACCGGCACGGTGTCGATCCAGAAGGCGGGCACGTCCCGGCGGTGCGCGGGCCGCTCGTTGTCCAGCGCCCAGGGCTCCGTCGAGGTGCCCATGGTGAAGGGGCCACCGGGCACGAACACCTCGGCGGGCAGCGGCTCCACCGGATGGAGGGGCGGCTCCGGAGCGGCGAGCGCCGCGGGCCCCTTGCGCAGCTGATGGGTGATCAGCATCGTCTCGTCGTGCTGCTGCTCGTGCTGCGCGATCATGCCGAACGCGAAGGCGGCGTCGACGAGCGGCGCTCCCTCCAGCGGGGTCCGCTCCAGGACGTCCAGCACCCGGCCGCGTACGTCGGCGGCGTACCCCCGCGCCTCGGCCGGAGCCAGCAGCGGCAGTGACGGCCGGGCGGCCCGGGGATGCTCGAAGGCGTCGTAGAGGGAGTCGATCTCCGGCCGCAGCGCCTCACGGCCGCCGACCGCACGCAACAGCCACTGCTCCTCCTGGTTGCCGATGTGCGCCAGATCCCACACCAGGGGAGACATCAACGGCGAGTGCTGGGCGGTCAGTTCTCCGTCGTCGACGCACGAGGTGAGATGGGCGGTACGGGAACGGGCGCGGGTGAGCGCGTCGAGCGCGTGTCGTCGCAGTTCGTCGGTCATGTGACAGGCTCCCAGGCCACGGTGGAAATGCGCCGGTCGTCGGCGGGGCAGAGGCCCGGCAGGACATGGCGCTCGTTGAATGCGGCCACGCTCGCGCGCACGGCCTCGGACGCGCCGATGCGCTCCAGAGCCTCCAGAGCGGCGGCGAAGCAGGTGACGGCCGCGGCGTGCAGCTCCGGGTCGGACAGCCCCCGCCTCGCGGCGGCGACCCACAGCGGGTTGCGCGGCGCGGGCCGCGAAGCGGCGTACTCCGCAAGCGGTTTGACCGCCCGGTACACCGTCTCGGCCGCTTCCGGATCGTCGAACAGCGCGGTGGTGACGGCGAGCGGCACCATCCAGCCGTCCTCGCCCGGCTGGGCGTCGATCATGCGCAGTTCGAGGTGACCGCGCGGCCTGACCGGCGGGAACAGCGTGGTCAGGTGGTAGTCGAGGTCGTCTCTCGTCGGCGGCCGTGGCGCCCCCGAGCGCAGCCACTGCCGGAACGTGAGCCCGTCCGGGCAGTCCCAGGCCCCCTCGGCGCGGCGCAGGCACATCACCGGTGCGTCCAGCGCGTGCGCGGCCCATGCCGACCGTGGATCCCTCAACGGGTCCGGCGCCAGGGGCCGCACGGGGTCGAGGGCGTCCCACACGGCCTGCCTGGCCGAGCGCCAGCCGGTGCGACGACCGGCGCGGAGCGGGGAGTTGGCGAAGGCGGCGACGAGGACCGCGCCCAGCAGATGCGCGAGAACCCAGCGTCTTGCGTGTCCCAGCGGGCCGGGTTCCTCCTCGCCCGCGTCCAGGCAGACCTGGACGGATGCCGAGCTGCACATCATCGTGCGCCCGGCCGGACCCGAACGGTCCAGATGCCGTTCCATCGCGTCGTACCGCTGATCGTCGAGAAGCCTGCGGGGCGGGTGCCAGGGATCGAGACCGGATCCCGTCGTGGCCAGGCCCGCGGTGCGCAGCACGGCCCGTACGGCGCGCAGGTCGCCGGCGGTGGAGTCGATGCACTCCATCAGGGTCGCGGCGGGTCGTGAGCTGAGCTCCAGCTGGCCGCCCGGTTCGAACGTCAGAGCCGAGTCCAGCGGCAGGGCACGTACCTGGTCGAACGCCGCCGCGAGGCGCTCGGACGGTACCCGGGTCCGGGGCTGGTCGAGATCATGGACCAGCCACTCCACCTCCACCCCCACACGGCGGGGCGGGCCGGTCTTGAAGCAGATACATCGGAGCAGGTCCTCGGCCTCGTCCTCGGATATCGGGTGCCCGAAGCCGCCGGTATCTGGTGGATGCATAGATCGACTCCTCCTGTCGAAGGCCCCGCGGAAGGGCCTGATGTCAACCTAAAGCCACCGCCGCCGGTTCGCACAAGGGTGCCCCTGAGGAGCGGAAATCCGGTTGCCGGGGTCAGCGCCGACCGGCGAGCATGCCGCCATGAGCGCACGGCTGCGGGGGATCGCGAAGCAGAACGAGGAGATCGTCGCGGCGGGGGTGTACCGGCTGCCGGACGGCCGTGAGATCCCGCTGGGGGACGACATCGCCGCCGCCGCGGACGGCACCCGGCTGTACGGTCCCGAGCCCGTCGAGGTCACGCCGGACACCGACCGCGCCACCGCTGTCGAGGTCACCGCCGAGAGCAGCACCGAGGCCGCCCGGAGGATGACCGCCGTGGCACCGGCCCCCCTCGCCGTGCTGAACTTCGCCTCCGCGCGCAACCCCGGCGGCGGTTACCTGGGCGGCGCCCAGGCCCAGGAAGAGGCACTGTGCCGGGCCTCCGCGCTGTACACCACACTCCTGCGCGCGCCCGCGTACTACGAGCACCACCGCACGGACCGCAGCCTGTTCTACTCCGACCGGGTCATCCACTCGCCCAAGGTCCCGGTCTTCCGCGACGACCGCGGCCGGCTCCTCGACACGCCGTACCCGGCCGGATTCCTCACCTCGCCCGCGCCGAACGCGGGCGTGATCACCCGCCGTACGCCCGAGGAGGCGCACCGCATCCCCGCCGCGCTCGCCACCCGTGCGGAGCGGGTCCTGGAAGTCGCCGCCGTGACCGGATACCGGCGCCTCGTGCTCGGCGCCTGGGGCTGCGGCGTGTTCCGCAACGACCCCGTCGTCGTCGCCGGCGCCTTCCACGCGCTGCTGGGCCCGGGCGGCCGGTTCGCGGGGCACTTCGACGAGGTCGTCTTCGCGATCCTGGACCGCACGGCGGACAAGGCGACCCTCGGGGCCTTTCGCAGGGTCCTCACGGACGGGCCCGCGACCCAGCCGCAGACGTAGCACCCCGCGCCCCCGCGCCCCGGCGGGCCGGCGGGCCGGCGTGAGATCCGGCCATCCGCTGTTCCGGGGCCCCGGCCCGCACGGCGCCGCGCGGGCCCGCGACGCGGCGGACCCGCGCAGTACCGCGCCGCCCGCAGGACCGGATCGACCACGCAACGCCCGTCCCGGCAAGGCGAGTTCCCGGCACGGGCAATTCCGGCCATCCGCCCCGACCGGTGTGCCACCGGTCTGGAAGGATGGCGCGGGCGATGAGCCAGACACCCGAACTGCCCGTCCAACGCTCCGTCCCGACCAGTGCCGACGTCGCCCGGCTGGCCGGAGTCTCCCGGGCCACCGTCTCGTACGTCCTCAACAACACCGCGTCGGTCCGGATCAGCGAAGCCACCCGGCTCCGGGTCCGCACCGCCGCCGAGGAACTGGGGTACGTGCCGCACGCCGCGGCCCGCAGCCTGCGCGCCGGACACACCCGCACCGTGCTGCTCCCGACGGCCCATCTGCCGCTCGGCGAGCTGTCCCGGCCGTTCTCCGACGAGTTCCAGTGGGCGCTGCGCCGCCTGGACTACACCGTCGTCCAGTACGGCAGCCTCGGCCTGGAGGGCGACGAAGCCGCCCGCGCCTGGGCGGAGTTGCGTCCCGTCGCCGTCGTGTGCCTCGGGGACGCGGAACCGACGGCGCGCGGCGTGGAGGTGCTCAAGCGATCCGGTGCGCGCGCCGTCGTCACCCTGGGGCCGCGCACCGTGGCGGGCGCGCACGCGCTCGTCATGGACCAGCGCAGGGTCGGCGGCTGCGCCGTCGGGCATCTGATCCGGCGCGGGCGGCGGTCCGTTGGGGTGGTCGTGCCCGAGGAAGCGGCGCTCCGCCCGTTCGCCGAGCCGCGTCTGGAGGGCGCACGCGCCGCCGCCGAGGGCAGCGGCACGCGCCTCGTGCCGCTGCCCATGGCGTACGAGGAGGAGTCGGCGGCAGGGCTCGCCGCCCGCTGGCGCTCGCTCGCCCTGGACGCCGTCTACGCC
Organism: Streptomyces sp. ISL-10; assembly: GCF_018614575.1. Lineage (GTDB taxonomy): Bacteria > Actinomycetota > Actinomycetes > Streptomycetales > Streptomycetaceae > Streptomyces. The sequence continues at coordinate 70,414 of NZ_JAGGOJ010000040.1, read as the reverse complement.
TACGACGACGAGTACGCGATGCTGCTGATGCGCGCCCTGCAGGACGAGGGCGTGGACATCCCCGGCGAGACCGCCGTGATCGGCGCCGGCGATCTGCTGCTCGGCAGGCTCCTGCGGCCCCGGCTGAGCACGGTGGGCATCGACATGGTCAGCGGGCGCAGGCTCGCCGAGCTCGTGGACCGCGTGGTGCGCGAACCCGGCACGAGGCCGGAGCGGCACGAGCTGATGGCGGCGGGAGCGGTGCACCGCGAGTCGACCTGACGACGGCGGGACCGTGCGTGGTGAGTGCGCCTGCACGACGGTTGCGGAGTCCGCACTGCCGTGACTCCGCCGCGCCCTGCTCTCAGCCACCGTCTGGAGTCCTGGGCTGTGAATGCGCCTGTACGACGGCCGCGTAGTCCCGCACTGCCGTGAGTCCGCCTGCCTCGGTCCGCAGCCGCCGGCCGGAGCGGTGCACCGCGAGTGCACCTGACGACGGCCGTGGAGCCACACACCGCGGCGGTCCGCCTGCTCCGGCGCCCCCAGCCGCCGGCCGAAGCCCTGCACAGCGGGGTGCACCTGCACGACGGCCGGAGTCCTGCACCGCTGCCGCCCGACCCGCCCGCCGCGGGGGACGCCCCGTGCCGACGACATACGGGGCCGACGACGTGCGGGTAAGGCGGGGGGTGTCTAGCGTCGCCTGCATGAGCACTCAACCGAAGCGCTTCGGGATCCTGGTCCTGCCCGAGCACGTCGAGGGCGACGACCCCGTCACCGCCGCCGACAGCGCGATCCGCTCGGCTGTCGTCGACGCCACCGGTGAGATGGGGTCCTCCGGCTATCCGCGCTACGTCGGGGACGGGGTCGAGGCCGACATCGACCCGGAGACCCGCACGGTGGAGGCGCTGCTGGTCGACGGGGCCGAGCTCGCCTACGGGCTGACGGTACGCGTGGTGGATGCCACGGACGCCTGAGGGCGGCCGGGGCTGGGCCTCGACGGCCGGCCCCGGCCGTCAGGCCCGGCCCGGCGGCCGGCCCTCGGCGGGCGCCGTTGACACGGCGCGGCACCCGGCACAGACTCGGGCGACTCGATTGTGGACCATGGTTCCTCAGGGAAACGTCGGTCCTGGCCCGGGAGAGATTCGATGAGCATCCGCGACGTCTACATCGTCGACGCCGTCCGTACGCCGATCGGAAAGTTCGGGGGCGCCCTCTCCTCCGTGCGACCCGACGACCTCGCCGCCCATGTCGTCAGAGCGCTCGTGGACCGCACCCCCGAGCTCGACCCGGCCCGTATCGACGACGTCGTCTTCGGTGACGCCAACGGCGCGGGCGAGGACAACCGCGATGTCGCCCGGATGGCGGTACTGCTGGCGGGCCTGCCGGTCTCCGTGCCCGGTGTCACCGTCAACCGGCTGTGCGGCTCGGGACTCGAAGCCGTCATCCATGCCGCCCGTGCCGTCGCGCTGGGCGACGCCTCGATCGCGGTCGCGGGAGGCGTCGAATCCATGTCGCGGGCGCCCTGGGTGCTGCAAAAGCCGGAACGCGCCTTTCCGGCCGGTCACCAGCAGCTCCACTCGACCACTCTCGGCTGGCGCATGACCAACCCGCGCATGCCCGCCGAGTGGACCGTGCAGCTCGGCGAGGGGGCCGAGCTCGTGGCCGACAAGCACGGCATCGGCCGCGAGGAGCAGGACGCCTTCGCACTCGCCAGCCACCGCAAGGCCGCCGAGGCCTGGGCCAAGGGTCTGTACGACGGCGAGGTCGTCGCCTACGACGGCGTGGACCTCCCGCGCGACGAATGCATCCGCGACGCCACCTCCATGGAGGCGCTCGCCAAGCTGAAGCCTTCCTTCCGCCCCGACGGCACCGTGACCGCGGGCAACGCCTCACCGCTCAACGACGGCGCCGCCGCGCTGCTCCTGGTCGACGACGAAGGCCTGCGGGCGACCGGCCGGGAGCCGCTCGCCCGCATCCGTGCATCTGCGGTCACGGGCATCGAGCCGCAGCTGTTCGGCCTCGGTCCGGTGGAGGCGGTGCAGCGGGCGCTGGCCAAGGCGGACCGGTCGTTCGGCGACCTGACGACCTTCGAGCTCAACGAGGCCTTCGCCGCCCAGTCGCTCGGCTGCCTCGCCGAATGGCCGGAACTGGACCCGTCGGTGGTCAACCCGCGTGGCGGGGCCATCGCCATCGGACATCCGCTGGGCGCTTCGGGGGCCCGGCTGGCCGGTGCGGTCGCGCACCAGCTCGCGACGGCCGGCTCGGGCACGGGCGTCGCGGCGCTGTGCATCGGTGTCGGGCAGGGACTGGCCCTCGTGCTCGAACGCTGACGGAGCGCCTGCCGCGGCCGAGGCCGAGCCTGGGGCGCGAGGACACACGTACGGCCGGGGTGCCGAGACGGGCGAACCCTCGCGGCACCCCGGCCGTTCCCGTGCGTGCGGAGCGCCGGCCGCCGGCGTCAGGACGGCGCCGGGCCGCCCGCTTCCGGCGCGCCGTTCTCCTGCGCCGCCTCGATCGACTTGCGCACCTCGTCCATGTCCAGCGCACGCGCCTGGCCGATCACGTCCTCCAGCGCGGCCTCCGGCAGCGCACCGGGCTGCGCGAACACGGCCACGTTGTCCCGGACGATCATCAGGGTCGGGATGGACCTGATCTCGAAGGCGGCGGCCAGCTCCTGCTGTGCCTCCGTGTCGACCTTGGCGAAGACCAGGTCGGGATGCCGCTCCGAGGCACCCTCGAAGACCGGCGCGAACTGACGGCACGGTCCACACCAGGAAGCCCAGAAATCGATCAGGATGAAGTCGTTGTCGGTCACGACCTGATCGAAGTTTTCCTTGGTGAGCTCAAGTGTGCTCATCTCCTGTTTACCTCTTCCTGATGTCCGGTGGACTCGTCCCGCACAACGGCGCCCGGGGCCGTGCTATTCCTGCCCCTGCCCATGTGGCCAGGACGCACACCCGGCAGCAGACTTGACCGTATGACCCAAGCTGTGGAGTACGACGTCGTAGTGCTCGGTGCGGGCCCCGTGGGGGAGAACGTTGCCGACCGGACGAGAGCGGCGGGCCTGAGCACCGCGGTGGTGGAGAGCGAGCTGCTGGGCGGCGACTGCTCGTACTGGGCCTGTATCCCGAGCAAGGCGCTGCTGAGGCCCGCGCTCGCCCGTGCCGACGCCCGACGGATCCCCGGACTGAGCGTCGCGGTCCAGGGGCCTCTCCACACCCAGGCCGTACTCGCACGCCGTGACGAGCAGGTCTCCCACTGGAAGGACGACGGCCAGGTCGGCTGGCTCGACTCGATCGGCGCCCGCGTCTACCGCGGCCGCGGCAAACTGCACGGCCCCCGGTCCGTCGTCGTCGACGGCCCGGAGGGCGAACACCATCTGCTGACAGCACGGCACGCCGTCGTGGTCTGCACCGGCAGCCGCGCCGTCCTGCCCGAACTGCCCGGCCTCATCGGCGCGCACGCGTGGACCAGCCGCGAGGCCACCAGCGCACATGAGGCGCCCGGGCGGCTCGCGATCGTGGGCGGCGGAGTCGTCGGCGTCGAGATGGCGACGGCCTGGCAGGCGCTGGGCTCGCAGGTGACGCTGCTCGCGCGCGGCGACGGACTGCTGCCCCGCATGGAGCCGTTCGTCGGCGAACACGTCGCTGCGGCGCTCAAGGAGGCGGGCGCGGACGTGCGGCTCGGCGCCTCCGTCGCGGCCGTCGACCGTCCGGGCGGCGGCACCGGCCCCGTGACGCTCGTCCTGGAGGACGGCAGCCGTGTCGAGGCGGACGAGGTCCTGTTCGCCACGGGACGGGCGCCGCGCACGGACGGCATCGGACTGGAGTCCGTCGGCCTGGAGGACGGATCCTGGCTGTCCGTCGACGACAGCTGCCGGGTCGAGGGAACCGAGTGGCTCTACGCGGTCGGGGACGTCAACCGCCGCGCCCTGCTGACCCATCAGGGCAAGTACCAGGCGAGGATCGCGGGAGCGGCCATCGCGGCCAGGGCCCAGCACGTGCCCCTGCTGGAGAGCGACCGCTGGGGCGCGCACAGTGCGTCGGCCGATCGCCTGGCGGTGCCCCAAGTCGTCTTCAGCGACCCAGAGGCGGCGGCCGTGGGCCTTTCGCTCGCCGATGCGGAGAAGGCCGGCCACCGCGTACGCGCCGTCGACTACGACATCGGTTCGGTGTCGGGGGCGGCGCTCTACGCGGAGGGCTACCGCGGCCAGGCCCGCATGGTCGTCGATCTGGACCGTGAAGTGCTGCTCGGCGTCACCTTCGTCGGCCCGGGTGTGGGCGAGCTGCTGCACTCGGCGACCGTCGCGGTCGCCGGCGAGGTGCCGATCGAGCGCCTGTGGCACGCGGTTCCGGCGTTCCCGACGATCAGTGAGGTCTGGCTGCGGCTGCTGGAGACATACCGGGGCTGATCCCACCGAGCTGTGCCCGGTCCGGTGCGTGCGGACCGGGCACAGCCGTGTCCGGGTCCGGAAATCCTTGCCGGAAACCTTGACGAGGCGCTTGCCGCCCCCGACGCTGAGAGCGCTCTCAGGGGCGTCCTGCAGGGCGCGGGCGTCCTTCCCCCACATCGACTGCCCAGGAGGTGGGACATGCGTGTTCCACGAAAGTTGCTTGCGGCGGCGGCCGCCGCCCTGCTGTGTGCCGCGGGCTTCACGGCCGCCGGGCCCACAAAGCCGGCGGCCGCCGCGGTCCCGGCGACCGTACCGCTGACCTTCACGAACAACTCGGGCCGCAGCGAACCGATTTACCTCTACAACATCGGAACCGAACTCAGCAGCGGCCGCCAGGGCTGGGCCGACGCCGCGGGGACGTTCCACCCCTGGCCGGCCGGCGGCAATCCGCCGACCCCCGCCCCCGACGCCTCGATCCCCGGCCCCGCCAACGGCCGTTCCGTCACGCTCCAGGTCCCCAAGTTCTCCGGCCGGATCTACTTCTCCTACGGCCAGAAGCTGGTCTTCAAGCTCACCACCGGCGGACTGGTGCAGCCCGCCGTGCAGAATCCGTCCGACCCGAACCGCGCCATCGTGTTCAACTGGTCCGAGTACACGCTCAATGACGCCGGCATCTGGCTCAACAGCACCCAGGTCGACATGTTCTCCGCTCCGTACGCGGTCGGTGTGAAGGCGGCCGACGGCACGGTGCGGAACACCGGACGGCTGAAGCCCGGCGGTTACCGGGGTTTCCTCAACGCGCTGCGCGGCCAGCCCGGCGGCTGGGCGAAGCTCATCCAGACGCGCTCCGACGGCACCGTCCTGCGCGCCCTCGCCCCCGGCCACGGCATCGCGGCCGGAGCCCTCCCGGCGGGCGTCATGGACGACTACATCAACCGCGTCTGGAGCAAGTACGCCACCTCGACGCTCACCGTCACACCGTTCGCCGACCGACCCGGCACCAAGTACTACGGCCGCGTCTCCGGCGGCGTCATGAACTTCACCGACACCTCCGGCGCTGTCGTCACCTCGTTCCAGAAGCCAGACGCGGACAGCATCTTCGGCTGCTACAAGAAGCTGGATGCGCCCAACGACCAAGTCCGCGGCCCCATTTCACGCACCCTGTGTGCCGGGTTCAACCGCTCCACGCTGCTGACCAACCCCAACCAGCCCGACACCGGCAGCACCGGCTTCTACCGGGACGCGGTCACCAACCACTACGCCCGCAAGATCCATGCGCAGATGGCGGACGGGAAGGCGTACGCCTTCGCCTTCGACGACGTCGGCGCCCATGAATCACTGGTGCACGACGGCAACCCGCAACGCGCGTACATCACGCTCGACCCGTTCGACTGACCCGGCCCGCCGGCCCGCCGGCCCGCCGGCCCGCCGACAGGCGGCCGGCCCGTCGGTGCGGCCGCCTGTCGAGGACCGTCGGTCCCCGGGGCGGCCGCAGCACCTTGATCACCGTCGGGCATGCTGGGCCGGTGACTGTGCTCTCCGGCTTTCTGCCCATCTGGGCGATCACCGCCGTCGGCTGGGCCGCCGGCCGCTACGACGTGCTGGGCAAGCAGGCGCAGTCGGTGCTCGGCCGCTTCGCCTTCGCGTTCGCCATGCCCGCGCTGCTCTTCCTGACGCTCGCCCGCGCCGACGTCTCCCGGCTGGCCACCCTGGGGCTTGCCGTGTTCGCGGTGAGCGTGCTCGTCGTGTTCGCGATCGGACTGCTGCTGGGGCGCCGGGTGTTCCGCAGGCGCCCGGGCGACCGGGCCATCGGCGCGATGGCGGGCTCGTACGTGAATTCGGCCAACCTGGGCATCCCGGTGGCCGTCCATGTCCTCGACGACGCGTCGTTCGTGATCGCGGCCGCACTCTTCCAGACCCTGTTCATCACCCCGCTGATCCTGGTCCTGATCGACCTCGACGCGGGCGGCAGCGCCACGCGTGAGCGCTTCAGGCGCATCCTGCGGCTGCCCCTGCACAACCCGATCATCGCGGCCTCGGCCGCCGGGATCACCGTGGCCGCGCTGGGCTGGCAACTGCCGCACGCCGTGACGGAACCGGTGCGGATGCTCAGCGGCGCTGCGGTTCCGGCCGCGCTGTTCGCGCTGGGCATGTCCCTGAACGCAGGCCGGGGCGGGAAGCTGCCTCCGGCGGGCGAGCCGCGGCCCCGGCCCGGAGGCGCGGGCGCCCAGGAGCCCGCGGGGCCGCCGCCCCGCTCGGCCGCGCTCCCGGTCGGCGGCTCGCTCGCGCCGGGACCTGGGGGGCCGTCCGGGTCCTCGGCGCTCGTTCAGAAGCCCGCCGCACCGCCCCCGCCCGGCGGCCGGCTCGCCCAGAGGCCCGCCGCACCGCCCCGGCCCGCCGGCCCCCTTGCCCACAAGACGGACGCGCCGCCCCGGCCCACGGCATTCCAGCCCGTTGCTCGCCGCGCCGAACGGCAGGTGCTGGTGGCCCTGAAGACCGTCGTCCAGCCGTTGCTCGCCTACGCGCTCGCCCGCTGGGCCTTCGGCCTCGATGGACACGATCTTTTCGCGGTCGTGCTGTGCGCGGGTCTGCCGACGGCGCAGAACGCGTTCATCTTCGCGTCCGAGTACCGGCTCGACACCGCGCTGGCCAGGGACACGGTCCTGATGTCGACGTTCGTGTCCATGGGCTCGCTGTCCCTGATCACCTGGCTGCTGGCGTGAGCCGGGCCGGCCCCGGCTCACGGGCGTGGCCCGGACGTCAGGCCGGCTGCTCGCCGCCCATCGCCGCCGCCATCCGCAGATGGGGCGCCGCCTCGTCCGGCCGTCCCTGCCGTTCCAGCGTGCGGCCGAGCATCAGCCGCGCGTAGTGCTCGACCGGATCACGCTCCAGGACGGCACGCAGCTCGGTCTCGGCCCTGCGCAGCTGCGCCGAGTGGTAGTAGGCGCGGGCCAGCAGCAGCCGGGGTGCCACCTGCTCGGGCACTTCCTCGACCAGACCGCGCAGGATACGGACGGCCGTCACGTACTCCTTGGCGTCGAAGAACAGCTGGGCCCGGTTCCACCTCTCGGCGGCCGTCCCGAACTCGTAGTAGGTCTCGCTCACGTGCTTCCCTTTTCCTGGTCACGTGCCTGGCGCCCCCGTCAACAGCGGAGCGGTCCACTCCATTCCACTTCGGGAAGTCGGGGCCACGAAAGGACCGGGGCGGCGCACAGGAACTAAGTTGGGGCCATGAGCAATCTCGACCGTCAGGCTGCCCTGTCCGTGTGCGGCGGCCGGGGCTTTGTCGTTGCCGAGCCCGTCCGCGAGCTCCTGAGCCCCCGCCGCGTCCAGCTCGGCGAATCCACCGAGGTCCGCCGGCTCCTGCCCAACCTCGGCCGCCGCATGGTGGGCGCGTGGGCCTTCGTCGACCACTACGGCCCCGATGACATCGCCGACGAGCCCGGCATGCAGGTCCCGCCGCACCCGCACATGGGTCTGCAGACCGTCAGCTGGCTCCATGAGGGGGAGGTGCTGCACCGCGACAGCACAGGCTCCCTGGCGACCATCGGCCCGAAGGAACTGGGGCTGATGACCTCGGGCAGGGCGATCAGCCACTCGGAGGAGAGCCCCAAGAAGCACGCCCGGTTCCTGCACGGCGCACAGCTCTGGGTGGCGCTGCCGGACACCCACCGGACGGTCGAGCCGCACTTCCAGCACCACACCGATCTTCCGCAGGTCTTGGCCCCCGGCCTGACCGCGACGGTCGTGCTCGGCACCCTCGACGGAGCGACGTCGCCGGGTACGACGTACACCCCGATCGTCGGCGCGGACCTCGCCCTGGCGCGCGGCGCGGAGACCATGCTGCCCCTCGACCCGGACTTCGAGTACGCGGTGCTGTCCATGTCGGGCGAGGCCCACGTGGACGGCGTCCCGGTGCTGCCCGGCTCGATGCTCTACCTCGGCTGCGGCCGTTCCCAACTGCCCCTGCGCGCCGAGTCCGACGCCGGACTGATGCTGCTGGGCGGGGAGCCGTTCGAGGAGGAGATCGTGATGTGGTGGAACTTCATCGGCCGGTCGCACGAGGAGATCGAGGCGGCGCGCGACGACTGGATGCAGAGCACCCGCTTCGGCGAGGTCCACGGCTACGAGGGCGGTCGGCTGCCCGCTCCCGAACTCCCGCCTGTGGCGCTGAAACCGCGGGGGAGGGTGCGCTGACCTGCGTTGAGGGAAGGGGCTGGGTTGCCTGTCGAGCAGGCAACCCAGCCCCGCGCCGGTTAAGCGGATCAGTTCTTCCGCCCTCTCGCGGCCTTTGCCAACGGCTCTCGGCCGCCCAGGCCGTATGCCAACCCGGCTGGAGACACGCAGGGTCGACGTGGCCGGTGCAGGCCGCGCCGAACACACCGCCCGTTGATCCGACACATCCCCTGCTGTGCGGTCACCACTTGTACGTCCAGACCGTGTCGTTCTGCGCATCGGAGCTGTTCACGTAGATCCGGATGCGGGCGGTGTCGTCCTGGAAATACTGGCCGGGCTTCCAGGTCTGCATGTCCCGCGAGGTGCAGCTCCCGGTGGGCGCCGCGGCGTTCGGATTGGTCACCACCCGGATCGGCCCGTTGCCGGTGGTGATGGAGGTGTCGACCTTGTAGATGACCACGCCTGTGGCGCAGGCGTTGGAGTCGTTGTTGACGGCCTTGCGGGACTCGGCGACGTAGGCGGTGGTGGCGCTGGTCCTGATCACCGCCAGCTTGTAGGCGCTGCCCCAGTACTCCACTCCCTTCAGGGTGGTGGAGTACGTGCCATTCATGGACAGACAGGAGACCTGGTTGTCATTGATCCAGCCGAACTTCCACGCGTGCCAGCCGAAGTACTGCGGGGCCGGGCCGCTCATGTTGCCCATGACGTCCCAGCCGCCGACGTACTGGTGCAGCGTGCCGCTGAAGGCGTAGAGGTCGGGCAGGCCGAAGGTGTGGCCTGTCTCATGGACAGCGACCTTGTAGCCCGATGTCCAGATGTCCTGACCGAAGGTCACAGCCGAGTGGATTTTCACCCAGCTCTGCGTCGGTGTGTTCCAGACCCAGGTCACGTTGTTGGGGTCCTGGACGAAGGTCGGGGAGTGAGCGATCGCGGCCGCGGTGCTGGTCGGCACGATGTAGAACATGTCGTAGTTGGCCAGGTTGACGCCCGCATTCGCGGCGCCGGTGAGCGCGTCCTTGACGTAGGTCTGGTGCGTGTTCCAGGAGAATCCGCGCTCCCAGTTGTACTCGTTGGAGTTCTTCGGCATGCGCACCCAGTTGCCGTTCGGGACCTGCATGTCCAACCAGGTCTTGCCGTAGGAGGCGTCCCACAGCCATTGGGCCGCGCCGGAGATCTGGTTGTAGTAGGGGGTGAGGGGCAGGGTGGTCCCGACGGCGTCCGGGAAGTCCACGTAGAGCACGCCTACGCGCTTGGTGCCCGTCGGGTTGATGAACCGGTTGTAGTCGGTCTGCTGGCCCTCGTCGGTGTAGCCCGTCGTCCCCTGGAGCGCACACGCCGAGGTGCTCCCGTTGTACGCATGGGCGGGGCCGGCGGGGACGATGACCAGGGCGAGCAGAGCGAGCAGGGCGGACAGGACGAGTGGGGGCGCTGCGAGGAGAACGCGCCGCGCCCCGACGGAAAAGCTCATGATGTGCCTCCAGGGAAAGCGGTCCGGACTTCGGAATCGGGTGGCTGCGACCTCCTGGCAGGCGGCATGGCGACGCGGCGAATGCCGGAGAAGGGGAGCAGCTCTGTCAAGTGATGCGAGCGTGACAGTCGGAACTGTCGCGTCCTTGAGGTCGCGTCGGATTCCGGAGGTTCGCGCCGGATCACCGCATCGCGGGTCCTGCCTGCCCGTCCGGGGTGGGTGGCCTCCCGGAACCGCCACTGGCCAGGCTCCGTTGGTGGATTCGTTGGGGATAGGATGCGGATGCGGCGATGAGGGCGGAAGCTACTGCTTCGCCATAACATCGCACTATGAACCTGGACATGCGACGCCGCCCGGGTGCCCGCGACGATGTGCCGTTCACCGGCCGGTGGAACGGTCCGGGACAGGCCGCACATCTCCCCTCGGAAGGGCCTTGACGAGCGGATGCCAGACGCTCGTCGAACAGCCCTGCCCCCCGAACACGCCAGTCTGGGCCCGAGGCAGCCCGACGCAGGCGGCGGCCTCAAGGTCTTCGGCCGGCGCAGCCGCTGCGGAGTGGAGCCGCTCGCAAGCCGGTCATGCCCGGGGAACCTCGGCGCGCGGCCCGGAAGTTCATGACTGCCGGAAGCGCGCCCTCCTTCAAGCGCGCCGGTTCGGCGGCGCGGTGCGGGCAGACCTGCCGCGGGAGTGCACGTTCGGATCACTGAGCGGCGCGAGTCCCACCGGTGCCTGTAGCTCGCCCCTTCAGGGGGAGCCGCAGCCCGGAGGTTCAGGTGTCTCGGGCGGGGTGGCGCCCGGTGTGCCCGGCCGTCGTCTCCGGGATGTCCGGCGCGTCGCTGGTCCCCAGGGCGCCCTCGCGGGCATCTCCCGAACGGAACGAAGCGCTGTGCCACGGACGACCGGGACGCGTCGCTGGTGGCGGGGAGCGCCTACTGGCCTGTGACGCCGGCCAGAGCCGCTCGCAGCCGGTTACGAAACCCCGCCCAGATAGGCCTGCGCGACGCGGGGGTCGGCGGACAGGTCGGCTGCTGTGCCCTCCAGCACCGTCTCCCCGTTCTCGATCACATATCCTCGATGTGCGATCTTCAGCGCAGCCGTGGCGTTCTGTTCGACGAGGAGTACCGCCGTGCCGCCGAGGTTGATGTCCTTGATCACCTCCATCACCGCGGCGACCATGAGCGGGGCCAGGCCCATCGACGGTTCGTCCAGCATCAGCAGACCGGGGCGGGCGACGAGCGCCCGGCCGATGGCGAGCATCTGCTGCTCCCCACCGGAGAGCGTCCCGCCCTGCTGAGAGCGCCGTTCGGCCAGCCGGGGCAGCAACTCGTAGACTTTCTCGACCCGACGGGTGAGATCGGCGCCGTCACGGACCAGATAGCCGCCGAGCAACAGGTTCTCCTGCACGGTCAGCGTGCTGAAGATGCGCCGTCCCTCGGGGACGTGCACCACACCTCGCGCCACGATCTTCGACGGAGCGGTCCTCGTGATGTCTTCGCCCGCGTGCACGATCCGGCCTGCGGCGGACCGGACGAGCCCGGACACCGCCGACAGCGTGGTTGTCTTGCCCGCGCCGTTGTTGCCGAGCAGGGCGACGGTCTCCCCTTCGGCCACGTTGAGGTCGAGCCCCCGCAGTGCGTGCACTCCTCCGTAACGGACGTCGAGGCCGCGGATCTCAAGCATGGTGTGCCCCTTCCCCTTCGAAACCGGCGCGGGCGGCATGGCCCTCGTCATCGTCGGCTGCCCGGCCGAGATAGGCCTCGATGACGGCCGGATCCTGCCGCACCTCCTCCGGCGGCCCGTCGGCGATCTCCTTTCCGAAGTTCAGCACGACCACCCGCTCGGACACCTCCATGACCAGGCCCATGTCGTGCTCGATGAGCGCGATCGCCGTCCCCAGCTCCCGGATCCGGCGGACGAGGGCGAGCAACTCGGCCTTCTCGCCGTGGTTGAGCCCGGCGGCCGGCTCGTCGAGCAGCAGCAGCTTCGGCCGTCTGGCCAGGGCGCGGGCGATCTCCACCCGGCGCTGCTCGCCGTACGGGAGGTGACGCGCGAGGCCGGCCCGGTCGCCGCGGAGGCCGACGAAGTCCAGCCATTTGTGGGCCTCGTCGGTGCTCTCGCGCTCGCTGCGCCGGTAACGGGGAGTGTGGAGCACCGCGTCGAGGGCGCTCTGTCTCAGCCACAGATGCGTGCCCGCCCGTACGTTGTCCAGCACCGACAGCTCGCCGAACAGCCGCAGGTTCTGGAAGGTGCGGGCCAGGCCGCGGGCGGCGACTGCCGAAGGGCGCAGGCCCGTCACGTTCTCTCCGGCCAGCCGGATGGTGCCCCCGGTCGGCTGGTAGAACCCGCTGACGCAGTTGAAGGCCGAGGTCTTCCCCGCGCCGTTGGGACCGATGATCGAGACGATTTCGCCCTCGCCGACCGAGAAGGTGAGGCCGTCGACGGCGCGGACCCCGCCGAAGGCCAGCCGTAGATCCGTTACCTCGAGCATCATTCTTCCTCCTTCGCCGGCGCTCCGGGTGCGCCGGGCGTGCTCGCGACGCTCCGCGCAGCCGTGTGGCCGGACTCGCGCGAGCGGTGCGGCCACAGGCCCTGCGGGCGGAGCAGCATCACGACGATGAGCAGTACGCCGAACACGAAGTAGCGGTAGTCGGCCAGGCCCCGCAGCATCTCGGGCAGCAGACTGATGACCACGGCGCCGACCACGACGCCGGGGGTGGAGCCCATGCCGCCGAGCACGACCGCCATCAGGACGAGGGCGGACTGCAGGAAGGTGAAGCTGGCGGGGGAGATCGCCGAGAGCTGCGCGGCGAACAGCACGCCCGCGAGTCCTCCCCAGACCGCACCCGCGACATAGGCGGCCAGCTTGACCCGGTAGGTATGGATACCGCTGGCCTCCGCGGCGTCCTCGTCCTCCCTGATGAAGCGCCAGGCACGGCCGATACGGGAGCGGCCGAGCCGCGCGGCGAAGAGCACCGCGACCGAGACGATCAGTACGGCGGTGTAGTAGAAGACGACCGGGTCGGAGAGCATGTCACCGAGCAGCCCGGGGATGCCGTAGATCCCCGAGGGACCACCGGTGATGTCCAGGTTGCTCGCGACGATCCGGATGATCTCCCCGAAGCCGAGCGTCACGATGGCCAGGTAGTCGCTGCGCAGCCGCAGCGTGGGGCCTCCGATCACCACTCCGGCGACCACGGTCACCACGACGACGACCGGCACGGTGGCCAGGAGCGGGATCTTCAGGGACGTGGCGAGTATCCCGCCGGTGTACGCGCCGACTGCGAGGAAGGCGGCGAAGCCGAGGTCGAGCAGACCGCAGTAGCCGACGACGATGTTGAGGCCGACGGCCAGCATCACGAAGACGACCGCGCTGGTCATCACGTTCATCGCGTACGGAGTGGCGATGACGAACGGTGCGAGCAGGGCGGTCGTCAGCCCGGCCCAGCCCAGCCTTCGGCTTTCCAGCAGTCGCGTGACGGGGGAGGGGCCACGGCCCTTGACGGGCTTCACCGGGGGGTTCTGAACGGTTGTCATCACACGCGCTCCGTCACACGCTCGCCGAGCAGGCCGGTCGGCCGCACGGTCAGGAAGAGGATGAGGAAGCCGAAGGCGAACACATCGCGCCACTGGCCGCCGAGCCAGTCGGTGCCGAAGGACTCCAGCAGGCCCAGGATCAGGCCGCCCAGCATGGTGCCCTTCATGTTGCCGATGCCGCCGATGACGGCCGCGGTGAACGCCTTGAGCCCGATGATGAAGCCCATCAGGAAGTCGATCTTTCCGTAGTACGCGCCGGCCATGACCCCGGCGGCGCCGGCCAGGGCCGAACCGATGAAGAAGGTACGGGAGATGATCGCGTCGACGTTGATGCCCATCAGCTGGCACGCCTTCGGATCGAGCGCGATGGCACGCATCGCCCGGCCCTGGCGGCTGCGCATGACCAGGGTGTTCAGCGCCACCATCAGCCCGAGGGTGATCGCCATGAGGACGAGCTGGGTAGTGGTGATCTTGGCGCCGAGCACCGACACGCCGGTTCCGTCCAGACGTACCGGATAGACCCTCGGGTTGGGGCCGGCGAGGATACGGACGCCGTACTCCAGCGCGAACGAGGCGCCCACCGCGGTGATGAGCAGAGAGAGGCGCGGCGCCCCGCGCAGCGGCCGGTAGGCCACCCGCTCCAGTGCGACGCCGCCCAGGCCGGTCGCCAGCATCGTCAGCACGAGCACGGCGAACAGTGCGGTCAGCGAACCCGAGGGGACGAAGCCACCCGCGGCGCCGAGCATCGCGAAGCCGGAGAAGGCTCCGAGCATATAGAGGTCGCCGTGGGCGAAGTTGAGCAGCTTGATGATCCCGTACACCATGCTGTACCCCAGTGCGACCAGGGCGTAGAACGAGCCGACGAACAACCCGTTCCAAATGAGCTGTGCCATGTGACCGCTCCGGGTTACTTGAGGGAGTCCTGCAGGACGAACGCCCCGTCCTTGACGGTGAGGATCACGAAGCCGCCGTTGCTCAGCGTGTGTTCGGGGGTGAACTTCAGCGGGCCGGAGAACATCCGGAAACCGTCGATGTCCTCCAGCGCCGCCGTGACCTTGTCGCCGTCGGTGCTGCCGGCGTTCTCGATGGCCTCCGCAGCAACCCGCACGGCGTCGTAGGACTGCGTGGAGTACGGGCCGGGGTCGGTGCCGAACTTCTTCTTGTAGGCGGCGATCCAGCTCTCGGCGCCCGGGGTGGTCTGCGGGGTCTGGGTCATGGTGGCGAAAACGCCCTCGCCGTGCTCGGCGCCCGCGATCTTGACGAGCTTCGGGTCGACCGAGCCGTCGCCGATGAGGAACTTGCCCTTGTACCCGGCCTGGCGGAACTGCCGGATGAGCAGGCCGCCCTCCTGGTAGTAGCCGGTCCAGTAGATGTAGTCGGGGGCCGACTTCAGCACGCTGGTGACATTGGGGCTGTAGTCGCTCTCACCCGGGTTGACCGCTGCCTCGACGGCCTTGGCCGGAGCACCCGCGGCGCCCAGCTTGGCCCAGGTGAGGTCGGCGATGTCCTTGGAGTAGCTGGTGTTGTCGTCCATGACGGCGACCTTCTTGGCCCCGTCCTTGCCCAGCCAGGCGACCGCGGCGGCGGCCTGCTGGCTGCCGGTGCCGTTGATGAGGAAGACGTGCTTGAGGTGCTGGCTGACGAGTTGGTTGGAGTTGGCCGCTGGAATGACCATGGGGATGTTCCGCTTGCCGAAGATCGGCAGCGTGGGCAGCGTGGCGCCCGAGCAGTAGCCACCGACCGACACGGCCGCGTTCGCCGCGACCAGCTTGTTGGCCGCCGCGACTGCGGTCTTCGGATCGCAGGCGTCGTCTTCCACCTGCAGCCGCAGCTTCCGGCCGAGCACGCCGCCCTTGGCGTTGATCTCATCGACCGCGAGCTGTGCGCCGTTCTTCATGTGGGGGCCGGTGTCCGCACTGCTGCCGGACATCGGCACGGCCATGCCGAGCACGATGGGCCCCTCGTCGTCGCCGGCGGCGCTGCCGCCGACCAGCCCGTTGCAGCCCGTGGTGGACAGTGCGGTCACCGCGAGAAGTGAGGTCAGCGCCACGACGCGGGACGTGGTGCGGGCGGTGGAGGGCAGAACGGGGAGGGTGGGTCTCTTCACGGGGGCACGCTCCTCTGCGAGGCGTTGCGGGCGGTCACGGGTGCGACGGCCTGGGGATCGATCAGCGGGCGAGACGGTGAGTCGCAGTCGGCTCGGAACTCGGCGCTTCCTTCTGCGGGCCGAATCTCTGCTGTCACACGCTGCGCGCGATGTGGCGTGTGACATTGCACATCGCACTGAAGTGATCGGTCAATGGCTGGAACGCGACCGTTATCCGGCCGGTCTCCCGCCGGACCGCGGACAGGGGTGTGGAACGGGATGCCGTCGTCGCGCTGCCCGGGTCACCACCGCTTGCTGGGCCGTGGCTGAGGGGACCACCGTCCCGCGGGCACGGCGCCACGGCCGCGCATGCCGGAGGCAGCGCCACCGGATCAGACGGCTCCGGTCCGCGGTTCCCCGCGGCGTGGAGGGGTGGGAGCTCCAGCACCGTACAGCCGAGGCCGGTGATCCGTCCGACGATTGCGGAGGCCTCACGATCGTGCATGGAGAAGACGAACGGTCCGGGTACCAGCAGCACGTCGTAGGCGTCGCACGCCACCAGTTCCATCAGCCGTCCCAGGCTCGGCAGCGGCCCTCGGGAGCGCACGCCGTTGTCCAGGTAGAACCGGGGCTCAGGCAGGCCGAGTTCTCCGGCATACCTGCGGAGTGCGGACCGGTGCAGGTCCATTCCCCAGGTATCGAAGGGAAAGCACCGAAGGTACGCCGCGATCCTGGCTCTGCCGGGCGCATTGATGTCGAGGTCCACGATTTTCTCCTCCGCCATCGGATTCTCCGGTCACCAGGGGATGTCATCCGGAGACATAGGGCCTGTCATTCCAGGAGAGGGAGAGAAGGCCGCCGGGTCCATGGCCGGACGAACTCAGTCCGGTCACCGATGGCAGTCCCTACCGGGGATCGCTGGGTAGGGGAGTACCGCACGTAGGGCGGAACGCTACGTAGCGGACGAGGCGAGCCCATCGCGCCCGTACCTGCTTCACGCCACGGGTTGGTGGCCGCGCACCGGGTACCCCGCGGCGACTACGTGTCGTTGGTGGCAAGGGCGTCGCCGACGGCGTGCCGACTGGTGACGCCGAGTTTCTTCAGGACGCTGGCCACATGGTGTTCCGCCGTGCGGGGGGAGAGGAAGAGGGCCTGGGCGATGTCGCGGTTGGTGGCGCCCGAGGCGAGGAGGCAGGCGACCTCCTGCTCGCGTGGGGAGAGTTGCTCGCCGTAGCCGCGACGACCGACCGGAGAGCGGGCTTGGCCGAGGTCGCGCAGAGCGCGCCGGCAGCGGGCGGCGTCGAAGGTGGCCCCCAGGCGCCGATAGACCTCGTCGATCTCTGTCAGGTCCTCGGCCGCACGGTGGGGCGTGGTGGGGATCCGGGTGCGGGCGGCGCGTTCGGCGGCCTGGGCCGTGGGATAGGGGCGGCCGATGCCCTGGAACGTGGCGCGAGCACGGTCGAAGTGATCGCGAGCCCGGTCCGGGTCGTCGTCGCGCAGCAGCAGTCCGAGGCAGAGCTGCAGGTGGGCGAGGGCAGCCGGCGCGTTCCGGCCCTGGACGGCGCGCTCGAACTCCTTGGTCAGCCGCGTGGCCGACGCGCGCTCCCCGGCGGCCATGGCGGCCTCGACGGCGACCGGGACCAGGGCCGAGGCTCTGAGCGAGGGCCCGTCGCGCCGCAGGCTGTCCATGGCCGGGGCGGTGATCGCCCAGGCTGTCAGGGGGTCACCCTGGGCAAGCCTGACCCGGCCGATTCCCGCGGCCGCATCAGCGGTCCACACCGCATAGCCACTCGCGTCCCTCGCGGTGGTGTACCTCTTCAGAGCCTGGCCCCACTGTCCGCGGGCTTCGGCGAGTGCCCCAAGAACCAGCGATCCCTCGACTTCCAGCATCAGGATGTCCGGGACCTGGGCGAACAAGGAGGCATAGGCGTCCTCCAAGCCTCCCCAGGAGCCCTGGTACCAGGCGAGTTCCTGGCGCAGAACGCGGCATATGGCGTCGAGATGCGGGGCGCCGGTGCGGTGGGCGAGGTCCTGGCTCTGCTCGAGCAGGGCTCCCACCCGATCGTCGTGGCCGAGATCCAGCGCTGCGTCGGCCGCGTTGTACAGGGCCCTGGCGGTCTGCCTCAGCACGGACAGGTCCCTGCCTTCCCGGGGCAGGCGGTCGATCAGCACCCACACCTCCGGCTGCCCCATCTGGGCCAGCACCGCGATCTTGTTGGCGCGCACCGTGGCCCGCGCCGCCTCATCGGGACTGGCCTGCACAGCGCGCTCGGCGCGCTCGATCCAGGCCAGTGCCTCTGCAGCGGGCCGCCCTCTGAACGTCGCCCACAGCGCCAGATGACTCATCGCGTGCGCGGCGGTCTCAGGTCGCCGGTCGCCCAGCTCCTCGATGGCGCGTTCCAGCTCCCGGATGCCTGCCGGGTCGCCGGCCTGACTGGTGAGAAGGAGGCCGAGTCCGACGCGGATCTCACCGCGGGTGGTGGCGGACAGTTGGGGGTCGGAGAGGATGCGTCGCAGGACCGCAACCGACGCCGTGTATTCGGCGCTGTAGGTCGCGGTGCGGCTGAGGGCCAGCGCTACGCGGGTACGGACATCCTCGTCCAGTCCGGGTTCGGCGAGGATGGCGTGGAGAAGGGCGGCGGCGGTGCCCTGGTCACCCAGCGCGAGCGCTTGGGCGGCGGCCGTCTCGGCCTGGGTGAGCCAGCCCTCCCGGTCGCCCAGGGCGCGGAAGTGATGGGCGATCTGCACCAGCGGAGGGCTGTCCAAGGCACGCAGGGCCGCGATCGCCCGTTCATGCAGGCGGCGACGCTGCGGACCCGGGATGGTCTGGTAGACGGCCTGCTGGGCGAGAGCGTGGCGGAACCCGTACTGCATTGGCCGGTTCTCGAGCAGCACTGCGGCGCCCAGGACCTCCATCAGGGCCTCCATGCCCTGTTCGGGGTCGAGTTCGGCGACCTGAGCCAGCACGGGTTCGGCGGTGGACACCGCCAGCACCGCGGCGGCCTCCACCACCGCTACGGCCTGCGCCGACAGGCCTCGCACCCGTGTGGTGAACGCCTCCCGCAGTCCACGAGGCACCACCGCTTGGTCGAGCCCGGTCACCGGATCGACCACCCCCACGCTCAGGTGTCCCCGATGTCCCCCTTCACTCAAGGTGATCAGGTCCTCCTCGACCACCAAGGGCAGGCCCGCACTGCGCTCGAACAGGACGCGTCCCAGTGCGTGAGTGGCGCGCGGGCCCAGGACGGCAGCGGTCAGGTCATGAATGTCGGATTCGGTCAGCGGAGCCAGGTGGATCTCCGCGCCGCTGGTGCCCGGCGGGCGGCGGTAGGCCGCGCCCAGGACGGGCGCGCGGGGCGGAAGCTCTTCCTGCCGGTAGGTGAGCACCAGGCCCAGGTGCGGTGGCAGATCGCGGGCCAGGAGCAGCAGCAGCTCGCGGGTGGCTTCGTCCACCCAGTGCAGGTCCTCGATGACCAGGATCGCGGTATCGCAGGCCTCCAGGACCGCGCGTACCGCCCGGACCAGCTGGTAGCGCTCAGACCCGGTCTCCTGCACGTCGGCGGGGGCGGGAGGCAGATGGTCGGCCAGTTCTGGCAGCAGCGGCGCCAGGGCGCCGGCCAGCGGGGGCATCTCGGGGGCCGGCGGCAGATAGGGGCCGACCTGGCGCAGAGCGTCGATGACCGGCCCATAGGGAAAGGGTTCGCGCAGGGGGTGGCAGCACCCGTACAGGACCCGGCCGCCCCGGCCGACCAATTCCCCGGTCACCTCGCTGACGAGGCGGGACTTGCCGACCCCGGCCTCTCCCTCGATCAGTACCACGGCGGGTGGATGCTGCAGGGCGCCCCGCAGCAGACCGGACTCCTGTCGACGGCCCACAAAGGCGAAACCTCCGCCCGCGGTGCGGAGGCTGGGATCGGGACTCACCATGACGCACCCAGTCACAACGGCTACGGGCCGGCGGCTGCCCGTTACATTCCGCATCAAACCCCGCAACCTGGTATGCATCACGCTAATCCGGCGCCGCGAAGAGCAAAAGGACCCCGCCTAGGTCGGATGTGACATTTCACATTGTTCCTGTGGATCCTTTCTGTCAGGAGGTCCCGTCGGCGACCCAGGCGCACAACACACCGGCCGAGCGCGCGGTCCGGAGCGACAGGTCTGCGTCCGCGCATGTCGTCGTGATGGATCGCCGCGGCCACGGGTGCTTTATTGCCCGCCGGTGCTCAGGAGGCAGGGCCGGGGCTTGAGAGCCCACGTGCCGAGCGGAGCCGCTACCCATTGTTTCCCTCTCTTGATGGGTGCGCCTACGCGTTGATCTCCCGGTGGCCGCCGACGTTCTGTGGAGACAGAGGTCCAGGACAACCGGAATGCGAAAGGGCGGCAGCACCATGACGACAAACGAAGGGGACGGCCTGCTGACCGGTCGCCCGGCCCACGTCCTGGCCCACCTCACCCGTCTCGTTCCCAAGCCATGCCCAGGTGAGGACAGACCCCGATGGTTCGATCGTGACCCGGCCTCCGTGGCCGCCGCTCGCAGCTTCACCCGCGCCGTCCTGGTCGAACAGCCCCTTGAGCAAGCGGAGACCGCAGAGCTGCTTGTCAGCGAACTGGTGACCAACGCTGTGCACCACGGGGCCGGCCCCATCCTGCTCAGTGTGACTGTCCGCGGTGCATCACTGCGGTGCGAAGTCACCGATGCACATCCCGCTTTCCCCTGCCTCAGGGCGGCCGGCGCCGACGACGAATCCGGTCGAGGCATGCGGTTGCTCCATGCGCTGTCCCACCGCTGTGGTGTCCGTCCGGCTCGCCGAGGAAAGACGGTCTGGTTCGAACTGCAGGCTCCTGGTGCGACCGAGGCCTCTGTCCCGGCTTCTGTCCCCGCCCTCCCCGGCTTCAACCACGCGTAGCGTCCCTGCCCCGCCGCTGCGGTGCAAGTCGGCTCGCATGACTGCGGGTTATCGGCTCCCGAGATCTCCCCGACAGCACACCAGAGGCAGGATGCTGATCGAGCCACGCCGCTCGGACGCCGTGCCTCCTCCGCGGTTTCACCCACGAGTCGGGGGCGAGTCGGCGACGGCGGACGGTACACCCTCCCGCATCGGGGAGAACGGCTGCCGACTCGGTGCCGACCTTGCTGACGGTGCGTCAGGGGATGCGGGCGTCACGCTCGCTGGTCCGTGGTCGGAAAGGAACTGGCGGGTGTTGCGGCGTTCCCGCTATTGCCGCCGAGCACTTTCTCTTGACCGTTCAGCATTCGCCTACATCCGGGAGCCAGGCGGCCGGATGATCGATGAAGATGTTGGAAATGTAACCACCGAAGTCCGGCAAGTGCGACCAGGCGTCATTATTGCGGCCTGCCGTGTTCACCATGTCGCCGCGCGTCTGGCACCCGACCCGTACTCGGGTCGGCCCCGCGAGGACGGTGACGACCGGCGCGCCCAGGCGTGGCTCGGTGCGGACGTTCACGCCGGTGCCCCAGGTGACGAACATGCCGGGTTCGGCGCCGCCGCCGTTCCCTCCGCCGAGAATGGGCAGGGCCCAGGGGTGGGCGTCGTCGCACCGCGGGTCGGCCACGACGGAGATGTGGAAGTGCGCCTCGTGCGGGTTCGCCCCGTCGTACGGCGCCCACTGCCAGTCGCGATTGGTGGCGATCCGGCCGTTGGCGATGACGTACTTGATCCGGGGATCACGGCTCGCGAGCAGCTGGTCGGCGATCTCCTGGATGTTCAGGCCGTGCGCCGGGTCATGGGTGAAATCCCGGGCCGTGACGATTCCAGGGCCGTACCACGGATTGTGATCGCTGGCCTTCCCCTTCTTCTGGTGTGCCTCGTCGCCCACGCCGCCATCGCTGGCGATATTCCGGCCCGGAAACCGGGCATTGATCTGATCCCGTAGCGTTTCGAGGCTGTTCGCAACGCGAGTCATGGCACTCCCTCCCAGTCGAATGCACGGAAAGAGCGGAGTGATTCGTTCATCTCACTATACGTCTGAAGAGCGAGTGCCACGACCGGAGTTGTGGTATTAGCTCGACGCGCGACGCGAAGCCATCGGGTCCATACTGGCGGTGTGCGCACTATTCTGTTTCCCTGTCAACAAATCGGTGGTAGGAAACCATGGCCGCAACCGCCAGGATTCTGAATATCTGGTGCCTGCGAGCGGCGACCGGTACGGACGCCGCGGTGGCCAATGCGGTGGCCGGACTCGCGCCCTCCGTCGCGCTGAACGACCTCGGCGGACGGTCACTGGAGGACTTCTCCTAACGTCACGTACGAGGTCAACTAGCCCCGTAGTACGGGAGCGGACCGCATGAGCAGCGGATGGATATGCGACAGCTGCGGCCACAGGGAGCCTGTCGGCGCGCGGCGGTGCAGCGAGTGCGGGGAGCGTTTCACGGGCAAGTGGATACAGCCGCCTCCTCCTCCGCCTCCACCCCCACCTCCTCCGCCACCCCCACCTCCTCCGCCACCACCCCCTCCACCGCCTCCACCGCCTCCTCCGCCTCCTCCGCCTCCTGTCCGGCGTCCCGACTGGCGCGCGATCATCCAGGCGGGAGGGACGATCCAAGGGCTGGCGCGCGATGTGCAGCTGCGGACCGAGGTGTCCGGAAGCTCGTCGGGAAGCACCTGGACCACGGTGGTTTGCACGTTCCGCGTGGAGATGTACGACGACTACGGCCGTTCGCTGGTGCTGGTGCCGGTGGAGATACGGGGCCGCGGGTTCGACGGAGCCCTGAGCAGCGGTGACCGGGTGCGGGTCGGCGGCCGGGTGCGGTCCGGGACGCTGCGCGCGCCGGAAGTGCAGAACCTGACGACCGGGGCGGTCGTCAGCGCCAAGCACACGCCGAAGATCGTGGTCGGGATCGCCGTGGTCCTCTTCCTCGCGTGGATCGTGTTCATCATCGTGCTGGTCAGCGGCTGACCAGCACGACGTGCGCTAGCGCCGTTGTGGGATGGGCACCCGCAGGTCCACCATCCGGTAGTCGCTGTCGCCGTAGGGCTGGAGGAGAGCGAGGGCCGCGTAGCGGTAGTCGATCCCGTGCGGCGTCCGCGACGCGGGGCGGCCACTGCGGCTCGTCGGCCATTCGACGTCGCCGGTGAGCACCCTGGCCGGGATCAGCCAGTGGTCACCCCTGCGGTACGTACGGGGCTCGCTGTCGCTCCGTTCGAACCGTACTTCGATGCCGTCCTCCAGCGAAAGCCACTCCCCCTCCAAGACCGGCAGTCCCCATTCCGCGTCCACGGGCTCGGCGGAACCGCCGTCACGGCTGCCCCACCCGGCCGCCCCTTGGTCCCAGCGGCGCAGGTAGGGATGGTGCTCGGGCACCCGGCCGCCGGTGGGGTGGTGCGGATCGCCGGCCGGTTGCGCGTCCAGCAGCACCCTGAAGCCGGCGTGGTCGACCTCCTTGATCGTGTAGAGCCGGGGAGAGCGCTCCGCGAGGTTGTCGGTGGCGGCCCGGCAGACGGAGGCGTCGTCGACGATTTCGACGACGTCGCCGATCTCCAGGCCGAGCTTGTCGTCCCTGCCCAGCGTCTCCAGCTCGACCGAGGGACCGGAGACGGATCTGATCGGGAGGACCACCGAGCCGTTCTCCCGGGACCACTTGAACCTCGCGGTCTCCGCGGTTCCGGCCTGATGCACCTCCACGCGGTAGAGCTGGTTCTCGGGTCCGCGATAGCCGGAAGAGGGAGACAGATCGCAGGGGACGCCGTCGCCCTCGGGGCGGCGGGCCCGGGCGGCGAGCAGTCCGCGCGGCTTGTACATACGGCCGAGGCGTTCGCGCAGGTACCGCGTCGCGCTGCGCATGTCGGGATGGAACGCGTGGGCTTCCAGGGGCATCCAGCACACCTGCCAGACCACCTGGGTCCGCGCGGCCGTGTCGGGTCCGTTCAGTCCGAGGGCCACTTCCCGGATGCCCGGAGCTTCGACAGCGGTGACCAGACGCTCCCACACCCGCAGATAGACCAGGAACGGGCCGTTCGGCAGCCGGTCGCTCTCCCTCTCGGGGTCGAGGTGGCCGTCGGGCTGCTTCCAGTAGTCCGTGCCGTCGCACTCGCAAAGGATGCCGTCGACGTACATGCGTCCCGGTGCCAGGGTGAAGTTCTCCCCGTCGAACGCGTCGACACCGAACCCGCCGAGGGTTTCGTCGTCGGCGTCGGACGGGTACGCCGCCGGCCCCAGGAGGTCGGCGGCCAGGGTACGGAGATAGTGGAGAAGGATCGCCGACTGCTCGTTGATCTCGGAATCGAGCTGTACCCGGCCCTGTTGGGACAGCACGGCCGAGAACCGCCGGGCGGGGTCGAAGGTGACACGCGAGAAGTCGGCGTGCATGGGTGCTCCCTGACTGAAGCGATGGTGGACTTGCCTGTCGTCGGTGGTGGGGCGGCGGCGTCGCGGCCGCTGGTCCCGCGGGTGGGCTCAAGTGGCGAAGAACAGCCCGGCGTCGCATCCGGCCGGTGTGAACTCGGCCAGCCGGACGCGGAGGTTGTCCTCCCGGAGGAGCTGGAACAGGTCGTGCAACGCGCCCGGCTCCGCCCCGTCGTGCGCGCCCCTGGTGATCTCCTCGGCGCACCCGTCGGCGAGCCGGACGTAGTCGGACGTGCCGTACCGGGTGCCGGCGAACCGCAGGGCGACGCGCTCGGCGTCGCCGGAGTGCTCGGGTTCGCAGTGGAAACGGGGCGGGGTGCGGGAGCCCGTCGGCAGCCAGCAGAACCGTACCGAGCCCTGGGCGCGCCGGGTGATCTGTGCTTCCCCGTGCAGCAGGCAGTCCTCCAGCAGGTCCACGGCGCGGGCGCGGACGACTCCGATGACGGTGGTGCGGTGCGCCGTGAGGACGGCGTGGGCGGGTTCACCGTGGGAGCCGGTGAGCGCGGCGGCGTCGCGGCTGGTGGCGTCGAGCACGGAGTCGGAGAGGGCGACCACATTGGGTTCGGGGGCTTCGTCGGCGCGGGCGATCCCGACGGTGCCGATGACGCTGTGCTCCACGTCGACGCGGACCGGACTGTCGAAGATCTCCAGGCCGGCTGCATCAGGGTGCCGCGGCTCGCTCCGGGGGCCGAGTTCCCAGCCGGGCACGAAGGTGCAGTGCCGGATGGTGAGCCGTCCCACGCTCCCGCGCACCTGAACGCTTCCGCCGGTGATCACGAGGCCGTCGAGGACCAGGTGCGGCGGTTGTTTCCTGCCTGCGGCGACGTGGATGTCGTGGACGTCATGGATATCGGAGTCGGTGCCCGCGGCCTCGCCGGTGCCGGAGGCGGCGTCGGTGCCGGCGTCCGCGTCGGTGCCGGTGATCTGCAGGGCACGCGGGCGGTCTCCGGACGGGAGCGGCAGCCGGATCACGGGCCGTACGCCGTCCACGGCACGGATGGTCAGGCGGTCTCCCAGGTCCAGGCGGATCTCCGTGAGGTCCTGGTACAGGTCGTTCCCGGTGATCTCGACGACTGCCTCCGCCTTCTCGGGGTGCCACCGCTTGTCGGAGCGCCACTGGTCGATCGCGTCACTGATCCGCCCGTACTCCCGGTCCGGCCCGACCTTGTAGCGGTTCGGGGCGGTTGTGACGGCGGCCGCGCCAGCCCGCGGGTACTCGCCGCCGCCCAGGTCCCCGGGGACGGCGTGGTGATAGGTCACGCGGATGTCGTGTCCGCCCGCGGGGGCCTCGCCCGGCGGGAACGCGATGCGGCCGAGGACCGGGTCCAGGGCCACCTGTCCGGACCGAGGCCGGTAGTGCCATCCGGAAAGGTCCGCGGACACGATCCGGTTCGGTGCGACCACCTGCCCGCCGGTCCACACGCAGACGCTCTTGGACGGGCCGTAGTAGTCGTACAGCCTCTCCGCCAGGGCTCGTCTCCTGAGGGGGGCCGGGACGTTCATCTCGTCGGCGACGTGACAGGGCGACGGTTCGGGCACCGGTGCGGTGAACAGCGGAGTGTCGTTGCCCAGGACGCTGAAGGTGTACCGGGCCCGGGCCCGGTCCACGCACAGCGCCGGAGCCTGCGTCACGGAGTGGGTGCGCAGCCGCCACACGTGCAGGCCCACGCCGGGGATCCCGTATCTGCCGGGGCGGCGGGCGGATCCGGTGCGGGGGACCTCGACGGTACGGGCCAGCTCGTCGAAGGGACCGCCGACGCGGTCCAGGACATCGACGTGCCGCACGTCGACCAGGCCGCCGCGGAGCAGCCGCCGGCGCGCGTCGTGCGGATCGGCGCCGTAACGGCGGACCGGCTGGGTGACCGCGAGCAGGCGGCGGTATTCCACGGCGCGGGCGGGCCAGCCGGCGACACCCGCGGCGAGGTCCTCCAGGAGGGCGAGCGTGCCCTTGCGGCGGCGGTGCGCGATGGTGTCGGCGACGTCGCGGCGGGGCACGGTGACGGCCGTCGCCCCGTTCGGGGAGCCGGCGCCGTCGGCCAGGGCGGCGGCGGTTCCCGGCAGGAGGCGGTGGCCGACGAGGTCGCCGATGTACGGCACGACCCAGTCCTCGCAGGTCTCGATGAACCAATTGTCGTAGAGCTGCTCCATGTCCTCCTGAACCGTGCGGGCCTGTTCGGCGATCACGGACAGCAGCGCGTAGAGGCGGTGGCCGTTCTCCGCGTCGAGTCTCCGGTGGACGGCGGGCAGCAGCGCGTACAGGTCGTCAGGCGTCATGGAATCCTCCGCAGTACGAGGGTCTCCGGCAACGCCGGGTCGACAAGGGCCAGTTGGGCGGGGCGCAGGACGCGCCGGGTGGCGGCGGCGTCCGTTGTGCCACGGGGCCCTCCCCGGGCGCCGCCCCTGGGCCCCTGCGACCTGCGCATGGGGTCGAAGGCGGCGTCCACCGGAGTGGTCGTGGTCCCGCCGCCCGATGCCTGGCGGACCTCGCGGTATCCGGCGGGGAGGGCCATCACGCAGGGTTCGACCGTGGGGTGGGTGGCGAAGCGGACGATGTCGGCGGCGTCGGAGCCCTCCGGTACGCCGCCGAAGGCGTCGACGTCGAGGAACTCGACGCCCGGCACCGCCTGCGCGACGGCGATGGCGGCGCTCAGGAAGACGGGCCGGCCGAGGTCTGCCGCGAGGAAGCCCAGCCGGGCCAGCAGGGCCTCCCGGACCAGCCGTTCGACCTTGTCCGGGGAGTGGTCGGGCGCCGTGCGGACGCCGAGGGACAGGACGATCCGGACCCGTTCGCACGCCTCGACGCGTACCGGCAGGGCCGGATCCCCGTACCGGCTCAGAGCCGCCCGCAGCGAGGTGAGCAGCAGTGAGCCCGGTTCGAGGGGGGCGTCATCGGCGGCGGCGACGGTGACATGCACCAGTTGGCGGCTGCCGTCGATGCAGCGCCGCGCTTCGGCCTTGCCGACGCCGGCGAACGCCCGGGCGAAGTCCTGGTAGTCGTGGACCGACACCAGACGGTCGAGCGCGGCGAGCCGCAATGGCACCCCGCACCGGGTGTCGTCGGGGCCGTCGGCGTCGGCGCCTCCGGTGGCGGGCAGCGGATTGGTGACGCCGCTGACCCCGAGGGGCTTGGTGACCACCTGGCTGAGCTGCCCGGCGGCCACGTTGCCCGCGGCGCCGCCGCCGATGCGGTACCGGGCGGTGACGTTCTCCATGCCGGTGGGGAGCCGGGAGCCGCTGCGGCCGTCGCCGAACTCGACGGCCGCCATGCCATCGGCCCCGACGCGCAGCCGGTAGGCGTGGGCGGCCGGATCGGCCACGGCCAGATCGGTGGTACGCCGCCAGGTCACACCGGCGACCCGGACGGTGAGGGCCTCCTTGCCGCCGTCGGAGTTGGCCGCCGGGAGCCAGGTGAGCGGTCCGTGGCGCAGCGGGAAGACCTGTCCGGCCTGGGTGGCGTCGCCGCTGCCGAGAACCTCGGTGCGGGTCTCCCCGGCCGTCGCGGGAACGACGTTGCCGTGGATGGCGACGGAGTCCCTGCGGTAGCGGCGGGCGAGGGGGGCGGTCAGCTGGAGCGTGGTGCGCACCCGGTCGTCGAAGGGCGTGCCGTCGAGTCCGTGGTGCGCTCCCGCGAGCCTGACGAGTTCGGTGCCGGGGATCTGGGCGGTGCCCCCGGCGCCGGTGCCGTCGCCGGGGAGGATGTCGGTGCGTTCCCCGGAGACAAACAGCAGACGGCCGGGCGTCAGCCCCTCGTAGGTGCCGTCGAGCTGGATCCGGTCCCCGGCGACGTCGGAGAGGTCGGGTCGGGCGGCGAGCGGCAACCTCTCGCCCGCGGCCCACACGGTGGTGGCGCGCACGACCGCGAGGTCGCCGGGGTCCTCGGCCCACGGTCCGGCGAGGCGCAGCCGGGTGACCCGTACCGCGTGGTGTTCGTCGGCGACGGCGAGCTGAGTGACGTCGGTGACCCGGATGATCCGGGCTCGTCCACCGTCCGCCTGGTGCACGGCGATCCAGCTGCCGGGCAGAATTGCGTCGTAGACCGCGTCGAGCATGAGGACGTCGTCCGCGAGACCGCCGCTCTCCCCCGCCATGGGGGAACCGGCGGCGCGGAGCAGGCTGGTGACGCGTGCGTCGTCCGGGATGGTGGCTCCGAACGGTGTGGCCTTCACGCGGAAACACTGCACGCCCGGCGGGTCGGCGGCGGCCAGGGAGACGGTGCCGAGGGCGCGGTAGAGCGAGTCGGTGAGGTCGGGTCGGTTGCCGGCCACCAGGCGGGGCAGGGCGTCGGAGCCGGGGCCGAGGATGTCGCCCACGGGCGCGGGCGAGCCGCGGTCGTCCCCGCGTGGCCGTGACGCGCGGCGCCCCAGTGCACGCAGCAGCGGATTGAGGGCGCGCAGGATCCAACGGCCTGGACTCTGCCGGTCCGCCAGCAGCGCCTCCCTGCCCGAATCGCCGGGCGGCCGGCTGACCGGGGCCGCGTCGGAAGCCCTGGCGTCGATCTGCCGGGCGGCGGCTCGAATGGCCGCGAGACGGACGTCGGCCCTGTCGAGCAGGGCGCCGGTGTCCGGTGTGTCGTCCTCGCCGCCGGCGATGCGCTCCCGGACCTTGCGGATCCGGCTGTCGAGGGAGGCCGCGAGCGCGTCCGGGTCGTGCAGGACGTCGGCCTTGCGGCGGACGTCGCGCACCAGCCGCAGCAGGTCCTCGAACGGGCCGCCGGACGGCCTCTCGCGTGCGGTCTCTTCCATGTCCTCCTGGAGCGCCCGCACCGCCTCGTCGAGTTGGTGCCGCGGGTCGGGGACCTTCAGGAGCACGGTGGTGCGCCCCTCCTTGGCGTCCAGCTCGATGCCGTCCACGACCCGGACCAGGTTCAGGCGGGGGTCGCCGAACGTGAAGAGCAGACGGTCGCCCGGCCGGAGACCGGGCTGCAGGCCGTCGACGGGGAGCGAGCGCACATGCGCGGCGACGTCGGCGGTGATCGCCGGGGGAGTGGTCTTACGGACCGGGAGCCGGTTCCATTCGGCGCGGGCGGCGAGGTCCGTCGCGGTCTCGAAGGTCTGGGGCAGTCCGCCGGGCGGGGGCGCGCTCTTGACCTGGGAGCCGGCCGGGACGGTGGCGCGCGCGTCCGCGTCGAGGGTGTAGGCGAGATGGGTGGCGGCGGCGAGGGCGGGACGCGGCCGGTGACCGACGAGCCGCCCGAGCCGGATCAGGGACTCCTGCTCGGTGGCGGTGCGCAGGTATCCCTCGTTGGCGATCCGTTCCTGATAGAAGGTCAGTACGTCGGCGACGACGGCCCAGCCGTCCAGCAGGGCGATCGTCGGGTCGTCCGGCTCGCGGGTGGTCAGGTCCGCGAGCGCCCCGGCGTCCGAGCCGTACAGCCGGGCCAGCATCGCGTGCAGGAACCGGTCGTAGGTGCCCACGCGGTAGTTCAGCGCGGGCAGTGCGGGCCGGTTCCGCACCGGTGCCGGGGCGGCGGTCCGGGCGGCGGTGCCGCAGCCGCAGCGGCAGGCGGTGTCGCTCATCGTCCTCCTCGCAGGCGGAGGGTCAGCCGTCCGTTCTCGGGGCGTGTCACATCGGCGTCCAGCCGGGCGATTTCCAGGGCCCCCAGCCGCAGCTCCCCGGACGGAGGTACGTCGGGGCCCGGGCGTCCGCCGTGGCTGGGGGAGTGGAGCCGGCGCAGCCGGATGACGTCGGCGTGCCGGACCCCGGGGACGCTCACGGCGACGGCGACGAGTTCGCTCGCGCGCACGGGGGTGCCGAAGGTGAGGGCGTCGGGGTCGAAGAAGCCCCGGCCGCCATCGGGTCGTACTCCGGGGCGGAGCCGGGTCAGGAGCGCCTCGCGGACGTGGCCGGCGATGTGGTCGTCCTCGACGAGGACGTCGAGGGCCACGTCGAGGGGCACCTGGAGGGCGGGGCGGGTCACGACGTCGTGGCCGATGCGGCGGAAGCGGTACAGGCTCGACCGGACGTCCTCCAGCAGCCGGTGGGGCACGTCGTACGTCCCGATCGGGTCCAGCGCCACATCGGCCTCGTACCAGCTGCCCGTCCAGCGCAGGGCGGCGGCGGCCCGTTGCATGTCGGGCCGACGAGCGGCGAGGGTGGCGTAGTCCTCGGCCGTGACGGCGCGCAGCAGCTTGCGGAACGGCTCGCGCGGTGCTGCCAGCCGTACTTCGGCGACGGATTCGGGATCGGTGCCGCCGGTCGCGGGCACCGGATTGCGTACGCGGGTGACGCACTTGAGCTCCGTCTCACGGCAGACGATCCGGTTGACGGCTTCACTGCCGAGGTTGCCCGCCCGGCCGTTGCCGGTGCGGTACGTGGCGCACAGCGTCGTCCCCGGGGTCGGCGCCGCTCCCGCGCGGCCGTCGCCGAACCTGATCCGCAGCACCCCGTCGTCGTCGGTCTCGCCCACCACATGGCGGTCGCGGGGGCCGCTGGCCAGCAGATCCCTGCGGGGCGTCCAGGCGTGCTCCGGGTGGGTGTCGTCCTCCTCGCAGCAGACGATGCGTACCTGGGGCAGTGCCTCGCGGGGGTCGGGGTTCAGGGCGGCGGACACGGGCCCGTGCAGGGCGGGGTTGTCCGGGTGGACGGCCCGCGCGGCGTCCTCGCCCCAGGTCTGGGTGAGCTCCCAGCCGGTCTCCGCCCCGTCGAGCACGTAGCCGGACCGGGCGCGCCGGGCCAGTGCCTCCAGGCGCCGCAGTTCGGGTTCCAGGTACTCGTCGAAGCGGGCGAGCAGCGGGGTGAGGGCACGCCCGGGGCCCTCGTCGTCGAGCAGGCCGTCCAGCAGCTGCGTGCCGAACAGGCGCCCGAAATAGGCCCGGTCGTCCGGGGAGGGGTTCGCCGCGGCGTGCTGGAGGTCCAGCAGCCGGTCCCGTGCCCGGTCGGCGATACGGAGCAGTTGCCGGGCCTGCGCCGCGGCGACGTCCGCCGGGCGGGGGTGCGGCGCGGACCGGGTGACGGGGGTGCCGCCCAGCGTCGCGACGAAGGGCCGGGGGCGCCCGGGGTCCTGCGCATGGCGCGGCAGGGGCGGAGCTCCGGGAGTCCGCGTGGTCACCGGGCCGGGTACGGGGACCTCCTCGGCCGTGTCCTCGGGGAGCCAGACGTTCTCGATGCCGTGCTCGACCAGTACGGCGTTCCCCCGGGCGACGGCGACCTCGACGGGACAGCCGTGGGCCGTGTCGCGGGACCTGACGCACAGGGGGAAGGTCAGGGCGTCCTCGTCCGCCCAGGCGACGTCGAGCACCTGGGTGCCGGACAGGACGTCGACGTCCCGGGTGACGTCGGTGAGCCGGACGGCCTGCCGGTGCGTGGGGTCGCGGTCCGCCTCGTGCCCCGAGCCGGGCCCCAGGACCTCCTCGAAGACGAGCACGTCGCCGGGGACGAGCTTCAGCACACGGCCCCCGCCGTGTCCCGGGGACGCCTGGTCGAGCAGGGTGGCCCGGGTCGCGCCGGTGTGCAGGTGGTATTCGTCCTCGCCCCAGGCCCACAGGGAGATGCTGTTGTGCGCCGGGTGCAGGACGACGTTGCGCCGCTCCATCGGCCGGTAGACGGGGTGCGGGCTCGACTTGAGCGTCGCGACGGAGATCTCCGGGCTGCTCGCCTGGAGGACACCGTGCTCCGGGAAGGAGGTGAAGGCGAGGGAGTCGAGGTGCACCTTGCGCCTCGCCTTCGTCTCGACACACACGACGGTGCGGGCGGCACAGCCGTCGTGCATGGGGTAGTCGACGAGCCGGGCGTGGCGTCGCACGGAGGTGCGCAGCCGGGCCGTGTCGAGGTACGCCTCGGTGGCCACGGCATCCTGCTGGTAGCTCAGCCGGTCACCGATGTGGGCGAGGAGTTCGACGAGGGTGACGCCGAGGTCGGGTGCGCGCCGTTCGGTCCACTCCGGCATGGTGAGCGCGAGTCGCTCGAGGAGCAGTCGGCGGAAGCTCGCGTAGTCCTTGGCCAGGTAGTCGATCGACGGTGCGGGGTGCCGCGACGGCAGGTGCCCGTCCACGGCCGGGGCATGGTCGGGGGGCACGAGGCCCGCCGGCCGGAACGTGAACTCCATCCGGTCGTAGCGGCGGTCGAAGCCCCAGCCGAGTGCGCGCAACTGGTAGAGGGAGTCGTCGCCCGGCCGGTCGAGCGTCAGGACCAGCCGGTCGGCGGAGCGGCGCCGCGAGTCCGGCTCGGTGTGGTGGCCGACGCGCAGGACCCGGATGCCACTGATCCGCCGTCCGCCTTCGATCAGGAAGCTGTGACGGTCCAGCCGTTGCGGAAGCGTGCCGAAGAAGGACACGGTGAGGGTGCGCCGCTCGGGGTCCACCGTCACGGTCTCGATACCGGCCAGCCCGGCGTCCCGCACCGCGGCGCGGCGGTGCTCGTCGTCGCGTACCGGGGGGCTGGTCATGGCGTGGTCCCGCCGCGGAAGAGGCTGCTGTGGCTCTCGCCGGTGGCCGTCAGCGCGTAGTTCACCCGCACCGAGAGGCTCGACTCCTCCGCGGTCACGGTCAGGGACTGGACGGTGATCAGGTCGCCGAGCCAGCGCTGCAGGGCGGCTTGTGCGGTCATCTCCACGGTCGCGGCCAGTTCCGGGCCGTTGCCGGCGAAGACGAGGTCGAGCAGACCACAGCCGAAATCGGGCCGGTTCACCCGCTCGCCGGGGGTGGTGAAGAGTACCTGCTCGATCATGTTGCGTACGTGGCCTGCGTGGTTGGTCTTCGCGGTCCGGCCGCGCGCGTCGACGCGGTACGGGAAGTCGATGTTCACACCGGTCACATCCCCCGGACCCGGAACTGCACGGCATACACCATCGGCGGGTTCGGCGGCGGGGTGCCGATGCCGATCGCCGGGGCGATGCCCGGTGGCGGCGTCGGCTGGAGCAGCACCGGCAGGCCGTTGACCAGCACCCGGCTGGAGGTGTGGAGCCAGGTGACGCTGGTGCACGGGGGTGCGCCCATGGACATGGCCGGGAATCCGCAGCCGGCGACGAGGAACGTGTCCGCGACCGTGGCCACGGGCTGCGCGCCGACCAGGACGCGCTGCTGGGAGGGCGCGGGAATCATCACCTGTCCCGGCGGATGGGCGCACATCATCACGGCGCCGAAGTGGAGCAACAGTCCTGGCATGCCGAACCTCACTGCACCATCAGGGCACCGCCGTTGACGATGACCTGTGCCCCGACGAGCTGGATGCTGGCGAGCCCCGGCCCGCAGGAGATCTCGATGGACACCTCGTTGACCTTGATGAACGGGCCGTTGTCGCCGTGCAGTTGGAGCTTGATCCCGCCTGCCGGCCCGGGCAGGTCACTGATGACGAGGGCGTTCTTGGACGGTGTGGCGAGGACGATCTGCGGGATACCCGGCGGCGTGGCCTTCGCCGCCGACGGTACGTCGTCCGGTCCGCCGCGCCAGAACCCCATCACCACGGCCCTGTTGGGGTCTCCGTCCAGGAACCGCACCCACACCCCGGCGTCCGGGGGCGGAACGACGTACATGCCGCAGTCCGCCCCCGCCAGGGGGGTGAGCGGTGAGGCCCAGACGCACACGTCGTCGCCCAGCACCTCCGGTACCCGTACGCTCAGCCGGCCCGTGCCGGTGGGGTCCAGGGCGGAGACGACCACCCCCTGGTACAGGCCGTGCCACGTGTTCACGGTCCCGGCTGTCATGGGGTCACCACCTGTGTGTTCGTGACGAGACCGTCCCTGACGAGGCTGAAGTCCTGCTGGTACCGCTCGCGGGTGATGTGGTGGGTGACCTCGCGCACGTAGTACAGCCCGTCGTACGCGGGGCCCGCGCCCCGCACGCCGACCAGGTGCCGGGCGCTGAGCACCCGGCCGTACCGCAGTACGTCCAGCGTTCCGTGGCCCGTGACGGCGTCGGCGGACCGCACGGCGCGACCGAGGCTGCTGAGCAGGGACTGTGTGAGCGACCTGCCGGTCTGGCCGGTGAGCGGGTGTTCGCGTACGGGTGCCGCCGGGCGTGCGGCCAGGCTGCGGTGGAGCAGCCCGGTGTCGGGGGCGGAGACGGCGGAGGCCGTTCTGGAAGCTGGGTCCATGTGCCGGGTCGTGTGGCGCGCCGCGGACAGCCCGTCGAAGGCGAAGCCGAGCTCTTCGACGTTGTCCGCCGCGCCCGATCCGGTGGTGAGGGCCGGTTGGGGCTCTCCGTCGCGTTGCTGCGGTCCCCAGTAGGCCGTGCTGGCTCCGGGGGCGGGTCCGGGTTCGATGTGGAAGACGTGCCCGACGTCGGCGGCCATGGCCCGGAGGTACGCCAGGTCGGTCGCCGACTGAACGGGGATCTCCACGGCGGGATTGGGGACGTCGCTGAGCGCCGGGGCGACAGTCCGCGGGGTGATCCCGTACTGGGCGTACGCGGCGCACACCGCCATGGCCCGCAGATGGGGCGGCAGGCCCGGGTAGCTCCGCTCGACGTGCTCCAGGTCCATGAGGAGGGACAGGTCCTCACCGGTCACCGTCAGGAAGGAGGAACCGGGAACACGTCCGGGGTGCATCTCCTGACGGGTGATCAACCCGTCCATGAGCACATGGGACCGTCCGGCGACCACGGCCACCACGATGACGCGTTTCTTCGGGTCCAGCACCCCCTCGGGCAGCATCACCCGGGTCAGCTCGGAGCGTGCGCTCACCGCGAAGGTCAGCTGGAAACCGCTCGTCGCGCCGCTGGACGAGGTGATCCGTGCAGTGTGCAGGGCGTCGATGAGCACGGCGGACGCCGGACGCGGCACCACGTCCCCGATGAGCAGCATCAGCTGCAGGTCCCGTGTCATCACCGGGCCCCGCCGGGTTCCGTGGTCGCCGGTACGCCGACCGGCAGGGTGAGCCGCAGGCGTCTGCCGACGGCTGCCGTGAGGTCCTCGGGCCGCATCGCCCGGTTGGCGTCCGCGAGTTGCCAGGACTGCTCCGGATCGCCGTACCGCCGGGCCGCGATCCGGTCGAGGCGGTCCCCGGGCGCGACGATGTGCTCGCCGATGGTCATCAGTTCCTCGGGCCGGGGCAGGAACCGGCGCCGCACATAGGGGACGGTCCGCCCGTCGGGGAGGGTGTACGCCGCCGTGGCGATGCCGTGGTACCTGCTGGTGCGCTCGAACATGTCTGTCTCCCTCGGGGCTCTGTCACCCCGCTCACGTCTCCGTGTAGCCGACGGCGCCGGGGCCGTATCCGACGAGTGCCGCGAACCGTTCCCGGCTCTGCTGGTGGCGGAGGTAGAGGCCACCGGCCTTGTGGGTGAAGCCGACGTCGTCAACGGTGAGGACCCGGACGGACAGTGCCACCCTCGCCCGCACGGGGTTCAGGTCCCTGTCGTAGGACTCTTCCGTGACGGTGAAGTCCATGATGCGTACGGGCAGGACGCGGCGTCGGCCGAGCACCAGCACCGGCAGCGGAGCCTCCACCGGGGCGATCTGGAGGATGCCCCTCGACGCCATGTCGTTCTGCTGCGTCAACTGTGCGCTCGTGGGGCAGACGGCCGTCTCCAGCGCCGACAGCGCCCCGAACAGGTCCCCTCCGGCGGCGGGCGCCGGACCGGTGGCCGCCGTGGGCTGGTCCACCACGTCGAACTCGGCGTCGATCTGGAAGGTTTCGAGCGGCGGCCCGTGCAGCCTCAGCGCCTCCAACCGGTCCCCGGTGTCGCCGCGGCCGTCCTGCGGTCGGAGCGTGCGGGTGATGCTGTCGGGGTTGTACTGGAACGGCACGACCCGCAGGACGCGTCCCTGCTCGGGATCGAGGAAGACGAAGCCGCCACGCTGCGGTGCGGGGGTGGTCATGGTGCCGGCTCACCTGCCGTCCGTGGTTCCGTCATCGTGGACCTCCCTGCTCGTCGGCGCGCAGACTGCTGTGGATGGCACGGGCGATGTGGCGGCCCAGGGCCGCGGGGCCGGGGTCCGCGGACGCGTCGGGCACGGAGGCGGGCGCCCAGGGGATGTGGCGGTCACGGCGCGCGACGACGGGGTCGCACCTGAGGAGTTCGGCGAGTTCGGCCTCCAGAGCGGTACGCAGGACGCCGACTTCCGACGGTGCGTTGACGTGGTCGAGCACCAGGCGGCCGATGCGCACCTCGATACGGGTGGCAGTCGTGTCACTGCTGCCGACCGTGCAGGTCTCGGTGCCGATGTCCATGGTCGTGTCGATGCTCATGTACGTGGTCGGGTCGATGTTCATGTACGTGGTCGCGTCCGTGTTCACGTCACCTCCACCGCCGTGTCCGCGTCCAACTGCTCGGCGTCCGTACCGGTCAGAGGGCTGTCGACGCCGTCGACCCGCAGTCTGAGCGCGTACCGGCCGGGACGGCCGTGCGGCAACCGGAACCGGATCCGGAGCGAACGGGTCGGCCGGACCACGGGTTCCGCGGGCACCGGTAGGTCACCGACCAGCAGCTCGACCCGCTGTCCGGGGTGCACCTGTGGTGTGCACCCCACCTTGAGCGTCACCGTGCCGTCGCCGTCCCGTGCGGCGGTCATCGGCAGCCGGCCGGTGATACTCGGCGTCACGTCCAGCGGACGGCTGCGCGTGGTCCGTTCGCTCCCGTCCGGGGCCGTGAGGACCACGACGACCGACCAGCGGCCGGCAGCGTGGTCATCGGGGAGTGCGGCGCGCACCTGTGAGGCGTGCACCGCCCGGGCCGGCAGGACGACGGGCCCCCCGAGCAGAGGATGCGTGAGGCGCACCGACGGCTGCCCGGCGTCGAGCCCCCTTCCGGTCAGGACGAGATCGGCGCCGGGCGCCGCCACCGCAGGAGTGAGGGCGTGCAGCTCGGGCCACCCGCCGACGGTGGTCGCGGCTGCTGCCTCCGGGCCGCGCCCTTCCGCCCCACGGCGTACCACCGGCAGCGGTGTGCGGCCCGGTACCGAGCTGTCGATCAGCACGACACGGGCCTCGTAGGCGACGGAAGGCCGGTACCTCGCGCCCAGCGCCGTCCAGAGCCGGCACATCTCCTCGGTGCTCATGACGGCCGGGGTGATCCTCACCGGTTCCTGCTGGAGGTGCAGATTGCTGAAGCCCGCGGCGGAACCGATGTCCGAGGGACGCAGCACGGGCCGGTCGTGGAAGGCCGCCATCGCCGCGCCGAGGAGGCGGTGGGCGGCCGAGTGGTCGTCCTCGCCGGTGGCGTAGGCGGTGACCATGTAGTGCAGGACGAGAGGGAGCGGCGGGCGGTGCGTCTCGCCGGGGCGCGTGCCCACCGGGTCGGTGTTGCGCCAGACGCCGTCGACGGTCATCCGGTAGAGGAAGAGGTTGAGGACGGCCCCGGCCGCTCCGGCGGCTGCTTCGTCGGGAGGACGGGCCGTCACGGCGGTACCGGCAACCGCACGGCCGACGGCCTCGTGGAGGACGACCCGCAGTGTCTCCGTCGCCGCGGCCACGGCGAGGGCGTCACTCACGACCGCCCCCTGAGGTATTCGTCCAGGCCCAGTCTGGGCCGCCGGTCGGAACGGGCCGGGTCGGCGGGTGGCTTGGGAGGGGCGTTACGGACCTCGAGCCGGTCGATGGTGATGCGCACGACGGTCTCAGCCGCACGGGGAGTGCCGTGGCCGGCAGCCGACACGGTGACGTCGGCGGACGAGGGAGATGAGGGAGACGAGGGACCAGAAGGCCGCCCGCGACGCCGCCGCGTGCCGGGGCCCAGCGGGGGAGGCCCCACGGAACCCGTAGGAGCCGGGGCATGCGCCGTACGCCTCGCGGTCTCTTTCGCCTGGGCTGCTGCCACGGCTGGCACCGCAGGCACCGCAGGCACCGCAGGCACCGCCGAAACCGCTGGAACCGCCGCCATGAATGGTGTGGGCGGCTCGGGCCTCGCGGCCGGACCCTTCGGGGCGCCGGGCGACGGATGACGGGGCGGCACCCGCTCCTCCGACACGGGACGAGCCTGTGCGGGTTGGGCGGGCTCGGGCCCTTTCGGCCGGTGGAGGGCAGCGGTCTCGGCCCTTTCCGCGTGGTGGGGGGCAGCGTTCTCGACCCCTTCCGTCCGGTGGAAGTCGGCCGTCTCGGGCACGGGCCGCTTGCCGGTGACGGAACCCGCCACAGGGGATTCGCCGCGCAACGCCTCCGGGTCGACGCCGACACCCAGGCCGAGGCCCTGACGCCGGCGTGGGCCCCGTGGGCTCACGGGGGACTCGGCCGCCCCCGATCGGGACAGCACCGCCTCGGGCGGCATCCGCTGTTCCTCTTCTTCCACGCCTTCCACGCCCACGTTCACGCCCGGTTCGATCGCCCCCGGCCGGGAGGGGGCGGAGGCCACGGGCACCCACCGCTCCTCCGCGACGGGGCCCGTCGCGGGGGCCTCGCCCGGCAGCATGCCTGCGCCTGCGCCCGGCTCGGGCGGCACGCCGTGGCTCAGGGGAGCTGCGCGGCCGGGGCGTGAGGATGCTTCCGACGGCGGGAGGGGTTCCGTGTCCGAGCCGCGGGGACTGTCCGCTCGGGAGCCCGGACGACGACCCGCGTCGTCCGGCGCGGGTCCGCGTTCGGCCTCGGCTGTGCGCCCGGCACCGGGCGGGAGCGGGTGTCGGCCAGTTGTATGCGGCGACCTGCCGGGGGCCCGGCGTCCGGCGTCGGCCCGGACCGACGGGCTCGGGTCGGGGTACGGGCTCGGGTCCTGGAGCGACGGGCTCGGGTCGGGGTACGGGCTCGGGTCCTGGAGCGACGGGCTCGGGTCGGGGTACGGGCTCGGGTCCTGGAGCGACGGGCTCGGGTCGGGGTACGGGCTCGGGTCCTGGAGCGACGGGCTCGGGTCCGGGTAGGGGCCCGGGTCCGGGTACGGGGTCGGACCCGCTTGCCCTCTCCGGCCCGATGCCGACTGCGGATGCGGCGAAGAGGAGGGCGGATGTGTCTCGCGGGGCGGATGTGACTCGAGCGGGCGGGTGGGTTCGTCCCGTTCGGCCCGGCGTCCCTCACGCATGGCTGCATGGGGCGTGCCACCAGGCGCGGTGGCCTCGTTCCGTACGGCCCGATCCCCGGCCTCGCCGGCCGGACGGTGCCCCGTCGCGGCCACAGAATTGTCCCCGACAGCGACAGAAGCGTCACGCTCGCCGGCCCGGTCCCCCTGTGCGCAGGGAGCAGCCTTGCTTGCGCGAGGAGGATCCGGTGGCATCGTCTCCGGTCCCGAGGCCGGTCCCGAGGCCGGTACCGAGGCGGAAGCCAGTTCCGCGACCGAGCCAGGCACCGGTGGCAGGGGGGTCCACGGCTGCCCGGGCGGGTCGGCCGGTTGGGGCGTCGGTGTTCCCTGGGAGAGGGCTCCGGCGGACGCCGCCGGAGCGGCACTGGGGGTCACGCTCCGGCCGCGCACCACGCTCGGGCGGACGGCTGCCGCGACGGACCACCGCGGCTCCGCGGACGCCCGCCCCGGGTCACCGTCGGCCCGCAAGCGCGGCGCGGCCGGGTCGAACACGTTCGGCAGCAGAGGCCGCAGTCTCGGTCCCGGCTCCCGGAGCAGCCGGCCGACGAAGTCACTCATCCGGCAGCGGCCTCCAGGTAGAACTGGCGTCGCGCCGGGCTCACCGTGAGAACGTCGGATTCCGACCAGCCGTACGCGCGGGCCAGCACGTGGATGTCGTGCAGGAGCCGACGGGCGTAGGCGTCGACTTCGGCCCAAAGGTGGTCGGCGACGTCGAGTGCCGCCCACCATTCGTGGTGGCAGTGGGGGCAGCTGAGGGAGAGGACGGTGTCGGCGCCGGGATCGAGGTCCGGCAGCCGCTGCGCCACCTCTTCGAGCACCTCGTCCGGCAGGGCGTCCGTCGGCGGCTCGACGCTCACGACACATCTGCTGAGGAGCGTGCGGCGGGCCTGGGGGGCGACGGGGTCGACCGCCAGCAGGTCCCGGCCGGTGAGCGCGCGAAACGTGATCTCGTATGACCCGGCCGTCAGTCCGGCTGTCATCGGTCCTGGACCAGCGGCGGGGCGGGGGTCGGGGGCAGGGGCGGTGCCTGTCCCGGGCGTCGCCCGCAGTTCCTCCGCACCGACCATGACCTCGAGGGACTCGTCGCAGGCCGGGCAGTCGGTGGTGCAGGGCAGGACGTCGCCGAAGGAACCGCAGCGCAGGTCCAGGAGCAGGGACCGCAGGGCGGCGAGTGGGCGGTCCGCGACATCCTCGCCGGCTGACGCCGCGACTGCGGCGAGCAGGAGAGCGCGTACCGGCGGTTCCTGCCGGACTCCGCTCTCCCATACATCCAGCACCTGCGCCTCGGTCAGTTCCGGCTGCACAGGGTCACCCGGACGCGGTGTCGCTGAACTGCGGCAGCTCGGGCGGGTTGGTGCGTTCCCGTACCCAGCCGTGGTGTTCCACGGTGATGCGCTCGAAGGCGACCTCGTTGGCGTTGGCGTCGAGCTCGGGCAGGCCGTGGTACTCCGATACCCAGCACTCGCGGACGGAGTAGGAGATCACCTGCTGGCCGCCTTCGTCGAAGACGTCGATGATGAGATCCCGCCGGAAGTCCTTGAGGGAGGTCTCCAGGCCGCCCGAGGAATTCCTCAGGCTCCAGACCCTGTTGGCCCACTCCTCGAACGCCGTGTCGATGGTGCAGCCGCGCTCGAAGGTGATCGGCTCGTACTCGGTACGCCCGGGGAGCTTGCGGCTGGATCCGGGATCACCGCCGTCGCGGTGCTTGATCACTTCGGTGGTCCGCCTGAGGCCGCTGACCTTGCTGATCCCCGCGATGTACTCCGTGGCTCCGCTGAATTTCACCCGGAACCGGAAATTCTTGAAGGGGTCCCGGCGCGTCACTTCCGGCATCAGGTGTCCTCCTAGACCTGGATCTGTCCGGCGAGCTGCTGAATGTGGATGATGACGAACTCCGCCGGTTTCAGCGGCGCGAAGCCCACCTGGATGTTGACGATCCCCCGGTCGATGTCGTTCTGCGGGTTGTTCTCCTTGTCGCACTTGACCAGGTAGGCCTCCTGAGGGGTCCGGCCCTGGAAGGCGCCCGCGCGGAAGAGCGAGTTCATGAAGGCCCCGACGTTCAGCCGGATCGACGCCCACAGCGGTTCGTCGTTGGGCTCGAAGACCACCCACTGGGTGCCCCGGAACAGGCTCTCCTCCACGAAGAGCGCCAGGCGGCGCACCGGCAGGTACTTCCATTCGTCGGCGAGGCGGTCGTCGCCGCGCATGGTGCGCGCTCCCCACGCGACCGGTCCGGCGGCCGGTAGCTGGCGCAGACAGTTGATGCCGAGCGGGTTCAGCCTGCCGATCTCCAGATCGGTCAGCTGCACCTCCAGGTCGCTCACGCCGTTCAGCGACGCGTCCGTGCCCGCCGCGGCCTTCCACACGCCACGTTGCACATCGGTGCGGGCGAGGACTCCCGCCATGACACCGCAAGGCGGGAACGCCGTGGGCACTCCGGCGCGCAGGGGGTCGGGCGCCATGATGCGGGGGTAGTACACCGCGGCGTTCCTGTGCGAGTCCGTTCGCTTGATCGGGGCGTCCACGACGGTGCCGACGGTGACGGTGTCTCCGTTCCCGTCGCCGGTCCACTGGCGCGGTGGGTCCACCAGAAGAATGGCGCGCCGGTCGAAACACAACTCCAGAGCCTCGTTCCGGAGCACCTCTGCCTCGTCTTCCACCAGTGTGATGTGGAGATCGGGCAGACAGAGAATATTGAAGATGTCGGTCTTGAGCAGCGCGTACAAGCCGGTCTTGTTCTGCGCCTCTCCCCTGTAGTCCTTGAGCTTCGGAGGACTGTCGCTGTCATCTTCGATCTCGGCGGTGGAGTGGTACTTGGTGTCGCCGAAGGGGTCGCCATCCTCCGCCTTCTGGTTCGCTGCGGGAAACCTCACGAGACTGCCCGGGACCAGCTCGACGAGCTGTGACGATGCCAAGAGGTGCTTGATATAGCGCGGGTTGTCCTCCTCGACGCTGGCGTTGAGGTACTTCTCCTCCACACCGCTGCCGGAGTCAAAGACGGTCAGGTTGAACAACCTGTCCCTTTTCCCCGTCTTGAGTTCCTCTTTCTCCGCCTTGAGCTCCTTCGCGTCCGAGGTGTCGTGGTCGACCCTGGCACGAAGGAACCGCCCCCACTGACCCCGGCTCGCGGCCTGGAG
This sequence comes from Streptomyces sp. ISL-10, assembly GCF_018614575.1. GTDB lineage: Bacteria > Actinomycetota > Actinomycetes > Streptomycetales > Streptomycetaceae > Streptomyces. The sequence goes on along the minus strand of NZ_JAGGOJ010000040.1, from coordinate 28,401 downwards.
GCGGAGCGGGGCGGCGGAGGAGCGCTCGGCTGCCGGGGTTCCGGCCTCCTGGCCCGCGTCCTCCTCGGCATTCCCGTCGGCGCCTGTGTCTCCTTCGGCCTTGCGCTCCGCTTTCGCGCCCCCGGACGGGCGGGGAGGACGTGCCGACGAGCTGCCGATCGCGGACTGCGGCTTCCCGAGAGGAATTTCCGCGATGGCGTCCCTCTCGTTCACCACCCTGACGATCTCGGCCTCGCTGCCGCCGTTCAGGTAGAACTGGTAGACGGCGTAGCTCATGGGGCTGCTCGCTTGCAGACCGCCGAAGACCGCTTCGTAGTCGGCCCATCCGGTGATGTGCACCGGGCGGTTGACCGGCCCGCGGGGCGCGTAGCCGATGAAGGCGGCGACCGAGGTCGGTACGCCGGTGATGGTCCTGACCGAACTCTTGACCTCGTTGATGTAGACGCCGGGGTATGTGGCGTTCACAGGCATGAAAGCCTCTTCTCTCCATCCTGGATACGCCCTACCACGTCAGCCGCCTTGGATGTGCAGGCAGACCGCCGGGGCTGTGCAGACGCGAACTGGGATGACACGGCTCGTGATCCATCGTCACCGTACGCGGGACGGGCGTGCCCAGCGCGCTGAGCACGGGCGTCTGCTTCGATCAGGTGACGTCCTTGCGCTGATCAGCGGGCCTGGTCGGCTCCATCGGGTCCGGCGAGTGGGCCCCCGGTGCATCAGCCGGGGACGGCGGGCAGGCACAGCCCGTCGATGGAGCCGTCGCGACCCACCGTCGCAGGGCCGGCTTCGTGGGAGGCCGTCCTCTGCCGTGCGTCGGGTCGCGCTGGCAGGGGACTGTGTGGAGCGGTCGACCTCGGGTAGTCGGTCAGGAAAGGAAACGAGGACCGGATGGGGAGGTGAGAGCGATGCTCGCGCTGGCGCTTCTGCTGGTGCTGGCCACCGGCGCATTCGCGGCCATCGCCGTCGTGGAGAACTTCTCGGGCGGGCCCGAGTACACCGTGGAGATATTCGGCAATCAGATCGCGACGCTGAATGCGCCGGGACTGTTCCTCTCCGGCGTGGGACTGGCGCTGCTCTTCTGCCTGGGGCTGGCGATGCTCACCTCCGGACGGAAGCGGCGGCATCACGTGCGTGAACCCGTGCCGGACGCTTCCACGGCAGGGCAGCGGGAAGCAGATCGCCCCCCGTCACAGCCGGTTCATCGCCACCGCGGATGGCGCTTCAGGCATTGACGAATCCACCGGTGCGTGGCGGTGTTTCGAGGTCCTCCCCACTCCTCGAACTGACTCAGCCCACGGCCCTCGCCTTTCGGCAGCGGGCCCACATGTCAGGGGCTCACGTCATCTGCGCGGCCGCGAACCCGCCCGGCCGCCTCATGCCGAGGGACGGTACAGGGTGCGGCAGCCGCACCACTGGGCGACAGATTCCCGTCCGACGGGGGTATGTGGTCAGCGCCGGCGCGCCTCACGCGCCCGCGTCGAGCCCGGGTGCGCCCCAGACCGGGAACCAGCGGGTCAGGTCCGCCTCGATGCGCAGGTCGGTCTTGAGCAGGGCCCTGATCTCGAGTTCGAGCGCGTTGTCGCGTCTCTGCGTGCCGTCGGGCAGCGGCGCGAAGGGATAGAAAGTGCCGCGTTTGTAGAGGTAGACCAGTGCCAGGACGCGCTGCCCCGCCGCCTCGCGGAAGCCGATCAGGGAGCAGAGGAGATGCGGACCGAAGCCGGCGTCCTGAAGGAGGGTGTTGACGGCGTGCAGGTCGTTGACCAGGGAGGCGGTGTCGTCAGCGGGGTGCCGGGCGAGGAGCCAGGTGTAGTCGTACGCGTCCTGGCTGAACTCGACCGGTATGCCACCCCGGTCGGTGTCCGCGTCCAGCAGCTCCCGCACCTCCTTCCGGAGCTCGGCGAAGGCGCCGCCCTCGACGCGGGCGAAACACACGGCGCCGATGCCGGTCGGGGTGAATCCGGCCCCGGCCTGGAGGCTGATCGCGGCGGACGGCAGAGCGAAGAGCTGGTCGAGGTCGGGACGTACCGGTTTGCTGCGGCCGAGGATGACATCCAGGAGTCCCACAGGAGAACCTCCGCTCCCGATCTAGGGACGGCCGAGCCGCGCCGAGATACGGCCGAGCTGGTCGAGGCGCTGCTCGAGTGTCGGATGGGAGGAGAGCAGCCTGCTGAGGCTCTCCTTGGAGGAGAACGCGGGGGCGAACCAGAAGGCGTTGAACGGCTCAGCCTTGCGCAGGTCACGGGTGGGGATCTTCGCCATCTCGCCGGTCACCTTGGTCAGCGCGGAGGCGAGTGCGGACGGGCGGCCCGTGAGCAGTGCGGCGGCGCGGTCCGCGGACAACTCGCGGTAGCGGGAGAGCACCCGGGTCAGCAGGAAGCTGATCACGTACACGACACCACTGATCACCGGCACCAGGATCACCGCGATGGCGGCGTTGCTGTCACGGCTGTTGCGGCCGAGCCCGCTGTAGAGCGCGACGCGAGCCATCATGCCCGCGAGGACACCTAGGAACGAGGCGATGGTCATCACCGCGACATCGCGATGGGCGACATGCGACAGCTCGTGCGCGAGGACGCCCTCCAGCTCCTCCGGATTCAGGCGGCGCAGCAGGCCGGTGGTGGCGCAGACCAGGGCAGACTTCTGGTTACGGCCCGTGGCGAAGGCGTTCGGCACGTCGCTGTCGGCGATCGCCACCCGCGGCTTGGGCATGTCGGCGAGGGCACAGATGCGGTCCACGGCGCCGTGCAGCTCAGGCGCCTGCTCGGGGGTGACCTCCCGGGCCCCCATGCTGTAGGCCGCGATCCGGTCGCTGAACCAGAACTGCACGACGAACAGGCCGCCCGCGATCAGCAGGATGACGGGCCAGGAGTCCCGCAGGAGGACGAGCAGGACACCGACGAAGACGACATAGAGCAGCCCGATCAGGAACATCGTCGTCACCATGCGGGTGGCGAGTCCCCGATCCGGGACGTAGCGCGAACGCGACCGGCCCCTGGGCATCCGCATCACCTCCGCACCGCCCACGCTGTACACCTGCCCTTCTGCCAGTGTGCTCCTCTTCTGCACGCGTTGGACATGTGCGTCGGGTCGAACGCTCCTGACCTGCGCGAAGAGGGGCTGTTGTACGGACGTGGGCTCCGGACGCGGTCGGGTCTCGGCTCCTGTGGGCGCCCCGCTCGCGCCGCGTGCCCGGCGCCTGCCCGCCCCGGCACGGCAAGGGTGCGGATTCGGGCGCGGTGGGCCGGCGTGACAGCATCGAGCGCATGACGGAACGGATCATTGCCGCGTGTGACGGTGCGTCGAAGGGGAATCCCGGGCCTGCGGCCTGGGCGTGGGTCATCGCCGGCGACGACGGCGAGGTGGCCTCCTGGGAGGCGGGACCGCTCGGCGCCGCGACGAACAATGTCGCCGAACTGACCGCGTTGCGCCGGCTGTTGGAGGCCACCGACCCAGCGGTGCCGCTGGAGGTGCGCATGGACTCGCAGTACGCGATGAAGGCGGTCACCACCTGGCTGCCGGGCTGGCGCCGGAAGGGCTGGAAGACCGCCGCGGGCACGCCGGTGGCCAACCGGGATCTGGTGGTGGCGATCGACGAACTGCTGGCCGACCGGGACGTGACCTTCGTCTACACCCCGGCGCACCAGATCGACGGGGACCGGCTGAACGCGGCCGCGGACGGTGCGGCCGGCCACACCGCCCGTACGCAGCAGGCGGCAGGCTCCGCGGCCGGGTCGGCTCTTCCGCCGCCCGACAGCCCGGTGCAGGGGGCGGCCGGAGCGCACTCCCGCCGGCCCCGGTCGGCGCGGCGCTCCCCGGTGTCCTCCCGCGGTTCGGTCACCGCGAAGTTCCCCGGCCGGTGCCGCTGCGGCCGGCCGTACGCCAAGGGCGAGACGATCGCGAAGAACGCCGACGGCTGGGGCCACCCCTCCTGTGCCTCGGCGAGCGCTCCTGCTCCCTGAAGGCGGCCGGGGCCGACAGTCTGAGTCACGCGGCTCGCGCCCGGATGAGCGTGGTCGGCCGGCCCACGCGGTGCAGCCCGGCGGCGACGTCGGCCGGACTGCCGCCGGGCGAGGTGGACGAGCACCTCGCCAGATGGCGACGGCGGTCGTCGAGCCCGCTCCGCATCGGGCCGTTAGTCCTGGATCTCCGGAGCGATCACCTGCCAGGCTTCGACGGCGTACCGCACGGGTGCCGCGCCCTCTGCCGTCACGTGGAGCTCAGCTCCACGGCCTCACCACCCATCACGCCATGGTGGCCACGCCGTAGCAGGAGTGCCCGGGCCACCCTTGGCTGTCACACGGCGCCGGCCCGGCCTGACTCCCGGGATGGACCGAGGCCCCATGGGTGCCGCCACCCATCTCAGGCCCTTGGCACGGGCCTGCCGGTTTCCGGCAGGCCCGATCCTGCGGGCAGGCGCGCGGCGCCGGCTCACGCCCGTTGTGGGAACTCAGAGACCCGTCCCGCCCCGGTGCCCGTCCTCGCTGTCGTGAGGTAATTACTCATGACCCACCACCACCCGAGAGGACGTGCTTCAGTGAACTCCCTGTCGTACCAGGACCTGCACCACAAATTCGCGGCGGACATCGACGCGGAGACAGCCGGCGCGCTGGAAAGGCTCGGCGCGACATCGAGCGGGACGAAGAACGCCGTCGTCGGCCTTTTACGGCACCAGCAGCTGAAGCACCCGCTCTCGGTGCTGCCCCTGCTGGTGCACGGCGCCGAGACCGGCAGCCCGGAACCGGCCGTCCCGATAGCGGCTGTGCATGTGCTGTGGTGGACATCGGCGTGCTACTTCGACGATCTGTCCGACGGGAACGGCTCGACTCCTGTCGGCGACGAACTCGGCCCTCACGAAGCCTTGCTCGCCTCGGTCGTCGCCGGGCATGTGCTGCCCCTGCAGATCCTCCGGGCCCTACAGGCACCGGAGGAGGTCCGCGGCGCGCTGACGACGGAAGCCCTGACCTGCGGAGCCGTCGCCGCCGAAGGCCAACTCGCCGACATTCGCGGCGACCTTTCCGGGGCCACGCGGAAATCGGTCGCCGAGGTGTACCGGGGCAAGTCGGGCGCGCCCTTCGGCATGATCACCGCCATGGCCGCGATCCTCGCGGAAGCGCCGCCCGAACAGATAGGGCTGTGGCGCGAGTTCGGCCACGTCTTCGGCATTCTGTGGCAGCTGTTCAACGATCAGGAGGACATCCTCTCCGGCCGCAACGAGGACCTGCTGAACGGCACGGTGACGTATCTCCTCGCGTGCGCCCTGGAGGAGGGTGCGCCCGGGACCGCAGAGCGCCTCACGGACCTGCACGCCGCCGCCCGGGAATCCGCCCGCGCCAGGAACGCGCTCACCGAACTGCTCCTCGCACCCGCCAACCAGCACCGGTACCAGCGGGACCTCACCGCCTTCCGCGAGGAGGCACACCGCCTTCTCGCGGACCTGGGCGGCGACGAAGCGTACGTCACGGCACTGCGTCAACTGGTGGACCACTCGTCCCGGCTGTATCTGTGACGCGGCGGAGCCGCGGACGCGAGAAGCGGACACCGCCCCCGTCCGGCCCTGTCACCTGACCCTGGTGCCGGGCCGCCCCAGCGGGCGAGGGGCGGCGTAGGTCCGGTTCGCCCAGGCCTGGAAGTGCGGGGCCTGGGTGATGAGTTCCCGGTAGGCCGCGGCCGCGTAGTGGTGGAGCGCCTCCGCCGTCACGTCGTCGACGCTGTCGCACCGCCAGATCATCAGGTGCCTCAGCCACAGCGGCGTACCGGCCGGCGGTTTGATCAGCACACCGTCGAAGGGCCTGTGGGCAGCCTGGATCGCGGAGACGCCGTGTCCGCCGGCGACCAGCACCTGCAACTGGTCGAGCGGGCTGAACTCGTGCTCGGCCGCCGGGGCGAATCCGGCCGCCCGGCACGCGTCGTAGAAGGCACCCGGCCGGCCCACCCCGTCGTCGGGTGTCACGAACCAGGTGTCCTGAGCCAGCTCCTCGAGCGGCACCTCCACCCGGTGTGCCAGCGGGTGATCGGCGGGCAGCGCCACGAACACCGGCGCGGTGACGATGGCGCGGTGCGCAAGGGCGGGGGAGTGGCGCAGTTCCAGCCCCGGGTGGTCGACGCCCAGCGCGGCGTCAGCTCGCCGTTCTCCATCAGTCTGACCAGTTCCCCGGTGGCGTACACACTGCTCATCGACATCGCCAGGTCAGGGAAGGCCGTGCGTATCGCGGCCACGAGGCTGGGCAGGACCGGGGTGTTCGTGGCGCCGAGCCGCAGGGTGCGCGTGGTGCCCGGGGTGAGAGTCCGCCGCCGGCCGAGGACATCCGCGCGGGCAAGGACGTCACGGGCCCGGCTGACCACCTCGACACCGCACGCGGTGAGCTCCACCCCCGTACTGCCCTTGGTGAACAGACGGCGCGCCGATTTGGCGCCCGCCCTTCTGCGGTGATGCGGAGCTACCGGCGCTGCTGCCAGTCGGCCCGGGTGAGCTCGTACTCGACCTCGCCGTGCTCGGATCCCGCGATCGCCTCCGGCCAGTCCCCGGTGAATTTCCGGAGGAACGACAGGCCCGCCTTCTCCATCACACGCCGGGAACCGGCGTTCACCGTCATGGTGTTCGCGGTGACCCGCTCCACCGCGAGGTCGGTGAACCCTTTGCTGATCAGGGCCCGCGAGCCCTCGGTGGCAAAGCCCTTGCCCCAGGCGGCCTTGTTCAGCCGGTAGCCGAGCTCGACCACGGCAGGGCTGTGGTCGTCGAGGGGACGGAACTCGAACCAGCCCAGGAACGTCCCGGTGGCCTTCTCCTCCGCCGCCCAGTAGCTTCGGGTCCGAAGGCACGGACAGTCGCGGAGGAGCCGTGGCAGAGTCTGCTCCCGGATCGCCTCGCGGCTCGTCGGCCGGCCGCCGTTGATGAAGCGCATGACATCGGGATCGTTGTCCAGCGCGAACAGGTCGTCGGTGTCGGCGTCGGTGAACGAACGCAAGCCGAGCCGTTCGGTCGTCAGGAAGACGTGCATCCCGCGATGATGACCACGGACGGCCGGGCCCGCCACCGGATATTCACGGCAGCCGTGACGCGTCCGTCACAGCGCCCCGCACGGACTGCTTGCAGGCCGCCTGGTTCACCGTCGAGGACATCCGCGTACACAAAGGGCGCAGGGCGACCAGCTCGGCGACAACGGCCACCCCAGGCATGTGGCCGCAGGCTGCGTCACCGGTGTTGCCGAGGCGGGAGCCGACTCATCAGCCCTGGTGCATGGGCGCATCCGCCCAACCCAGTGGAGACAGACCGTTGTGTCCCGCCATCACGCCGGGCTCGTCACCTGCCTCGGTGAATGCGGTCAAGGCGTCTATGAGAGCGGAGCGTTGATCAAAAGACAGGCGCTCCACAATCGTTGCAATCTCCTGTCGGCGTCTCGCCATGACGTCCTCGACGAGCGCGCAGCCTTCGCGGGTGAGCCGCAGTACGGTTTCGCGCCGGTTCTCGGGGTTGGTCTGGCGGTCCGCGAGACCGGCCGCGATCAGCCGGTCGATCATGCGCATGGCTGTGGAAGGATTGACGCCGAGCCGGTCCGCGAGCACGACGAGTTTGGCCGGGCCGTGGGTGGACAGCACGACGAGCAGCCGGAACTGCGCCAGCGTCACCCTGTCCTCGACCGCCGCGAGGGAGCGCGCGGAGACCGCGACCAGCAGTCGCGAGGCAGTGAGCACCGCACGGGTCACCGCGTCGACATCGTCGACGCGCTGGGGGGACTGCACCTCGTCGGCCATGCTCCCTTTCTACCGTGCCCCGCCGGATCGCCGTCTCGCCGCCCCCGGGCCAGAGCCTTGTCAGCTCCCGTGGTAACGCAGCAACAGCATGGCCGCGTCGTCGTGGAGGGGGCCTTCCGCGTGCCGAACCAGGTCCTCGCGCAGCGCCTGGAGAGCCAGTTCGGGATCCGGGTCCTTGAGGAGGGCGGCCCGCTCGGCGAGGGGATAGAAGCCGTTTTTACGGTCGCGGGCCTCGGAGACACCGTCGGTGTACAGCAGGAGTTGATCTTCCGGCGTGAAGTCCGCCCGGTACGGGTCCGGCCCTTCCGTGGCGTGTATGCCGAGACCGAGCGGCAGAGCATGGCGAGGTGGCGCGGCGAAGCGCACCCCCCCGTCGGCTCGCACGATCAAGGGCGCCGGATGACCGTAGTTGAGCAGGGTGACGCTCCGGTCGTCGCCCACCTCGGCCAGCACGGCGGTGACGAACTTCTCGCCGTGGAGCTCGCGGTCGGCGACACGTTCGAGCCGTGCGCCGACGCTTCGCAGGTCGGGCTCGTCATGTGCGGCCTCGCGGAAGGCACCCAGCACGACGGCCGCGGTCTCCACCGCCTCCAGCCCCTTGCCCTGTACGTCTCCCACGATCACCCGTACGCCGCCGGGCGAGGCCACGACCTCGTACAGGTCCCCGCCGATCCGTGCCTCGGCGACCGCCGAGGTGTACGAGACGCCGACGCGCAGGTGCCCGGCGCTGCGTGGCACCGGTCGCAGCAGCACCCGCTGAGCGACCTCCGCGATGGAGCGGACGCTGGCGAGTTCGGCCTCCCGCCGCTGCCTCATCACCGCGGCCAGCAGTCCGGCCGCGGTCACTCCCGCCACCGAAGCCAGCGCGGTGTAGCCGCGGCGGCCGGCGAACAGGCCGTCGTAGACCCCGAGTCCGAGGCAGAGCAGGAGGGCGAGGGCTCCGATGAACGCCGTACGCCGCCATCCGCCGGCCAGGCCCGCGAATGCCGGACCGAGGGACACCAGCGGCAGGAATCCCACCGAGGGCCCTGCGGTGATGTCGACCACGGTGACCACTGCCATGACGGCGTACGGCAGTACGGACAGCAGGGCAAAGCGCTGCGGTGACTCCTCGGCCAAGTCCACCCTCGCGGTGTCACAGGCGGTGCGGGCGGTCTTCCTCCGGTCGCCTGGCACCGCGCAGCAGAGCGACCGAAAGCTTGAGACTATGCAAAAATTTCACAGGCGAAGCATTCTGGCGTGGCCCCGTTACCGAACCGCAGCTCAGGAAGGCCGTCCGCGCGGGACGGTGACCTCGCGTGCTGGGCGGTCGCTACGGATCCTTGTCGCCGGCTGAACGCCCCGGCGCCCGCGTCCGTACACCTGGCTGCGTGCCGTGCCAGCCGCCTCAACAGCTCCCGATGACATGAACGACCATTTCATGCCGAACCGGGAGGCATCATGCGTCCGAATCGACGCGCAGTACAGCCCAGGATCTCGATGCGGGCCATCGCGGTGATCGCCGCCGTATGCGCCGCCGTCGCGACCGTTTTCATCGTCGTACGGGGCAGTGGCGGTGAGGCCGCGGCCACGCAGTCGCCGGCGGGAGTCGCGGCACAGAACGGCTATGGACACTCCTCCGGCGCGGGTGCCGGCCACTCCTCCGGCGCGGGAGCCGGCACGACCGGTGCCCAGTCCGCCCCTTCGGGCCCGCAACCGGTGACCGAGATCGACAAGACCTTCCTCGTGAAGGTGCGGCAGGCGGGTCTGTGGGAGATCCCCGCGGGTCGACTGGCCCAGACGCATGCGTCGAGCGAGGCCGTCAAGCGCGCCGGACTGCATCTGATGGACGGTCACAGCAAGCTCGACCAACTGGTCCGCGAAGACGCCCGGATCCTCGGCGTCCAGCTCCCCAATGAGGCGACTGCCGAGCAGCAGGACTTCGTCAGGCAATTGGAGAACGCCCAGGGAGCCGAGTTCGACCGCCTCTTCGCCAACCTGCTGCGGGCCTCGCACGGGAAGATTTTCGCCACGATCGGTGAAGTCAGGGCGGCCAGCCAGAACGACCTCATCCGCCGTCATGCCCGTCAGGCCAACCAGACCGTCCTGGACCACATGGAAGTCCTGGAGGACACCGGCCTCGTGGACGGCGCGACCTTCGAGGACGTCGAGAAGGCCGTGGCTCCGAGGTAGCCGGGAAGGGACGTATCGAACCCTGGCACTCTCCTTTGCACTGTGCAATGCTGCGGGGCGAGGAGGGCTCGGCGGACGGTCGGCCCTTGCCTGGGAGCTGGGCGCTGGCACGGTGACGCAGCTGTACGTGGCACGCCGGCCCAATGACCGAAGCCCTCCTCGCCAACACGTGTACCGGCGGCTCAGGCGTCGGAGCCGGGCCAGTCCAGGAGCCGGGCGCCGATGACCGCCGTCTGCAGGGTGTAGCGATGCATCGGGTCCGCCGGGTTGGCGCCGGTGAGACGGTGGATGCGTTCGAGGCGGTAGGTGGGGGCGCGGACGCTGAGGTTGAGCCGGCGGGCCGCCTCGGCCGAGACGCAGCCCGAGTCGAAGTACGCAGTGAGGGTGTCTTGGCGCGCAGGACCGGATCTTCGAGGAGCATGCGCTCAGCCAGGTCAGGTGTGTTGAGCGCCTCCTCGTAGGAGTGCACCACGCCTCTGGGGCCCGGATGTGCGCGGCCGATGGCGACCCGGCCCCCGTCGGTGGCGGCGTGGGCGTGCTCGGCGGAGAAGGTGAGGATCTCGTCCTGGTCGCCGGAGGCGATGCGCACGAGCCTGCCGTCCTTGGTGGTGAGCAGGATGTTGCGGTTCTCGGCAGGCGGTGAGCCGAGAGACCGCAGCGGAGGGCCGCCGACGGCCGAGTTCGAACGGCCCCACTGCGCCGGGTGCTCTCCTCAGGCGACCGGCTCGCCGATGCCCAGCAGTTCGCTGGTGACCCGGCCCGGGTTCTGGGTGGCCGACGAGGCGAGCCTGGGCGGCACCGCGGCCGAAGAAGGCGCGTCGATGGTGGTGAAACATCCCGAGCACGGCGAATTCCCGGTGCGTGTGGAGAAGGTCGAGCCGCCCACGTACGTGGCGTACCGCTGGACCAGCGCGTTCCCCGGCGAAGAGCTGCGCGAGAACAACAGCACTCTCGTGGAGTTCACGCTGACGCAGGAAGGCGACCAGACGCGGCTCCGTGTCGTCGAGAGCGGGTTCTCGGCGCTGGCCGGGTCCGAGGAACTGCGCAGCCAGAACCTGAAGGACCACGCGGTCGGCTGGCCCCAGTGCTTCGACGCGCTCAAGGCGCGCGCCGAACAGTCATCCGTGTGACGGGCGAACGTCCCGGCCCCGGCGAGGCGGTCGACGGCGTCCTCGTCGCGCTGGCCGACCCGACCCGACGCCAGCTGCTCGACCTGCTGGCCGCCAAGGGCGAGGCCACCGCGACGACGCTCGCCGAACGACTTCCCGTCTCGCGGCAGGCGGTGGTCAAGCACCTCGCCGTCCTGGACGCCGCCGGGCTGGTTTCCGGCCGCCGGGCCGGACGGGAGGTGCGGTACGCGGTGCGGCCCGCGGCTCTGGACGCGACGGCTCGGTGGATGGCCGCGCTCGCGGCCGACTGGGATCGGCGACTGGCGAACATCAAGCGCGTCGCTGAGGCAACGGAGCGGGACTTGCGCTAGTCGCTCCAGGTCGCGGTGCACCGATTGCCCAGGTCGGGGTGCCTGTTCCTCCGCAGCCCCCGTCGAGCAGGCCGCAGGGCGCGGAGGCGGTGTGCGGCGTCGGCGATCGGATCGTCGCGGTCGGCAGGGACGGACAGCGGTCGGGCCTGCCCGCCGGCCGCCCCGAGCGGTGGAGGTGGTCCACCATCGCCTCCTGCCGGCGGACGAGGCCCTCGGCTCCCTCACCGTCCCCGAGGGCCTCGGTCCCCTCTGCCGCCGGCTGTTCGCCGAAGCCGGGATCGCCCTCAGCTGAGCTCGGCGAAGGCCTCCACGGCGTGCGTCTTCCCGGTGACGACGATGACGTCTCCGTGCTTCACCACGGTCTCGGCGGTGGCGTAGGTGAAGTCCTCGCCCGGCCGCTTGATGCCGACCACGGTCACCCCGTACTTCGAGCGGACCGCGCTCTGCCCGAGCGGCATGCCGGTCACGATGTCCGGCGCGACGGTCTTCACCAGCGCGTAGTCGTCGTCGAACTGGATGAAGTCGAGCATGCGTCCCGTCACCAGATGCGCGACGCGTTCTCCCATGTCGTGCTCGGGGAGAATGACGTGGTGCGCCCCGAGCCGTTTCAGGATCTGGCCGTGCTGGCGGCTGATGGCCTTCGCCCAGATATTGGGCACTCCGGCCTCCAGCAGATTGGACGTGACCAGGATGCTGGCCTCGACGTCGTTGCCGATGCCGACCACCGCGCTGGTGAACTCGTTCACGCCGAGCTGGTTGAGGACCTCCGGGTCGGTGCAGTCGGCGACGGCGGAGTGGGTGAGCGCGTCGCTGTGCTTCTGGACGAGCGATGTGCTGGTGTCGATGCCGAGGACGTCCCAGCCGCGCCGGGTCAGTTCGTGGGCGAGGGAGCTGCCGAACCGGCCCAGGCCGATGACGGCGACCCGCTGGTCGCCATGATCGCCGACCGGGGCGCCGAGGCGCTTGGGACGGCGTCGGCGCAGTGAGTGCAGAAACCTAGCCAATGACAGGTCGCTCCTCCGGTAGCTGGTAGCGGCGGGTCCGTTCGCGCAGCGCGAGGGCCGAGACCAGGGTGACCGGCCCGAGCCGGCCGACGAACATGAGCATGATCAAAATGAGTTGTCCGGAGACCGGGATGTCCGCGGTGATTCCCGTGGAGAGTCCCACGGTGCCGAAGGCGGAAACGGCCTCGAACAGCACACCTTCGAAGGGAGCCCTGCTCACGGTCAGCAGGGCCAGCGTGGCGGCGATCACCAGACCCACGCCCAGCAGTGCAACGGTCAGGGCCTGGCGCAGCACATGGGGACTGAGCCGGCGGCCGAGGATGGAGGAGCTGGGCTCCCCGCGCACCTCGGCGACCATCGCCGCGGCGAGCACCGCGAACGTGGTGACCTTGATGCCGCCCGCGGTGCTCGCGCTGCCGCCGCCGATGAACATCAGCGCGCACGTGACCAGCAGGGTGGACGCGTTCATGGCGCCGATGTCGAGCGCGTTGAACCCGGCGGAGCGGCTCATCGCCGAGTGGAAGAATCCGTTGAGGATCTTCTCGTCCCAGTCGAAGGACCCCAGCGTGGACCGGTTGGTCCACTCCAGCAGGCAGGTCAGCACCGTCCCGGTCAACAGCAGGATGACGCTCGTGATCACGGTGAGCTTGGCGTGGAGTGACCAGGTGCGCCGACCGGTGGTGCGCCGCCGGTTGCGGTACCGCAGCAGCTCCAGCAGGACCGGGAACCCGATGCCGCCCAGGATGACGGCGGCAGCGATGGGAAGGGTCACCCACGGGTCCTGGGCGTAGCGGGTCAGGTTGTCGGCGTGGAATGCGAATCCGGCGTTGTTGAAGGCCGACACCGCATGGAAGAAGCCCAGGTAGACGGCGTCGCCGAGCGAGTTTCCGTAGCCGAATCGGAAGCGCAGTGCGAGGACGGTGCCCACGCAGAGTTCCACGGCGAGGGTGGTGCCGGCGACTCCGAGCAGGACGCGGCGTACGTCCCCGATGCCCAGGCTCCTGGTCTCCGCCAGCGCGGTCAGCTGCATACGCAGGCGCAGCTTCCCCGAGACGAGCAGGCCGAGCAGAGAGGCGAGGGTCATGATGCCGAAACCGCCGACCTGGATCAGCGCGAGGATGACCCCTACACCGAAGCCGCTCCAGTACGTAGTGGCGTCCACGACCGCGAGTCCGGTGACGCAGACCGCGGACGTGGCGGTGAACAAGGCCGTGACGACCCCGGTCGCCCGATCCGCTTCGGCGGACAGGGGCAGGGCCAGAAGGGCGGTCCCGCCCAGGATGACCATGGCGAAGGACATCACCACCGTGCGTGCGGGGTGGGCGGTGAACAGTGACTGCCACACGCGCACTGTGCGTCCTACCACGCGGTCGGCCTTCCTGGTGCTGTGGTACGTCCTCGCAACTGTCCGGGGGCCGTCACCCTATCCGCCAAGGCAGTCTCCGGCCTCCAGGACAACGGCGGCGTCCGTGCGAAGGCGGCAGGCGGCCCACCCCGACGGCGGCGACAGGCTGCCGTCGTCCGGCCGAACCCGCGCGTGTAGCGCGTCCGGCGGCGGGTACTGGGGCAGGGCACATCACTTCCTGCGGGCGGGTGATGATCACTTACGCGGTCTTCACCCCAGGCGTTCGCCAATGCCGGCGCAGATCGCACGGCACCCGCAGGACGCGGGACGCGTTCCCGCCCCCATGAAGGAGATCACCATGGCCACTGGCACCGTGAAGTGGTTCAACCCGGAAAAGGGCTTCGGCTTCATCGAGCAGGACGGCGGCGGCCCCGACGTGTTCGTCCACTACTCGGCCATCGCCAGCACCGGATACCGCGAGCTCTCGGAAGGACAGAAAGTCCAATTCGACGTCACGCAGGGCCCAAAGGGGCCGCAGGCCGAGAACGTCACACCCGCCTGACCCTCTCCCGCCGATGCGCCCGCGCGCGACACCCAGGCGCGGGCGCGGGGGGATTGTGCGCTGTCCGCCCTTGGGACCGCCCGGGACGAAACGCGGCGTCAGTCGCAGGACGCGGCCGGCCGAACTGCCACCACGTCGCTCAGGGGGACGGGCAGCACGCGCTCGTCCACACGCACGGTGAGGAAACCGTCGCCGCCCTCCCCGAGGGAGCCGCAGACGGTGCCGGCCGCCGTGCTCACCCGGATGAGGGCCGCGCCCGCCCCGCCGTCCTCGTCAGAAGGCCACCAGGAGACGGACGTGGACAGGGCGAGCAACGCGACCGCCGTGAACGTCAGCGCGATCCCCACCCGGAGGTCGCGGCTCGCGCGACGTGGCTCAGGCGGGTGGGACCCGGTCCGCGGCCCGTACAGCGGCCACGCGGCCCGGCCGACCAGGAACGCCGAACAGCAGGCGATGGCCAGCGCCGACAGCGCCAGAACCGCGGCGACGATCTGGACGCCACGCGGTGCCTGGACCGGACCACCCTCCCGCAGGACACCGCACAGGCCGACGAAGCCGAGGACGGCGAGCTGCAGCCCGTGCCACCCCTGCGCGGACGCCCGCAGGTCCTTCGGGCTGGGCGCCGGCGCGACGTCGCCACCGCCGGGCCTCGGCACGTGTTCACCGGAATCGGTCATGTCCCGCCTCCTTGTCGAGCGGGGGCCCATGCTCTCAGCGCCTCGGCGGCGCGGAGACGGGCCTCGTCCGTGTCCTCCTCCTGCCACCCTTTCGCCGTAAGGCTGCCGGTTTCCCCGAGCTCGCTCCCGCGGCCCGGCTTCTCGTCATCATGAGCGGCGCGCCGAGCCGGACGAGGCCGAGCCGGACGAGGCCGTCGAGCGGGTCAACGGCGCCCGTCAGGGGTGAACGGCACACGTCCGCGGCCCGGCCCCGGACGCCTCGCGCAGGGGCGCGGCACCGCGGACAGTGCCGTCGCCCCTGCCGTACAGGACTCAGGTGGGCGACGCCGCCGTCGCCGCCGGAGACGGGTCGGGGGTCGGGGCCGCCGCCGGGGTCGGGTCGGGTGTCGGGGCCGGCAGCCGGGGTCGGTGGAGGCGGCTGACCGCCGGTGATGTGACCGCCGTGGTGATCAGGGCCATGAGGACCAGCATCGTGAACAGTTCCGGCCCGATGACCCCCAGTTCCAGGCCGATGTTCAGGACCACCAGCTCCGTCAGGCCCCGGCAGTTCATCAGGGCGCCGATCGACAGGGCCTCGCGCCAGGAGCGGCCGCAGACGCGGGCCGCTCCTGCCGCACCGCCCCATTTGCCGAGCACCGCGACGACGACCACCGCCCCCGCCCACAGCCACTGCACCGGATCGGCGGCCAGGGCCCCGATCTCCGTGCGCAGACCGGTGTGCACGAAGAACAGCGGCAGCAGGACGGGGACCGCCACGGCGCGGAGCCGGGCGGCCGACGCCTCGACGCGGCGATGGCCGCGTGGGGTGACCACGCCGAACAGGAAGGCCCCGAACAGCGTGTGCACCCCGATCAGATCCGTCATGAGCGCGGACAGACTCAACCCGCTGAACAACAGGACCAGGATCACTCCGTCGTTCGTGCGGTCCGCCCGTGCCGCGGCCCACCGTGCGAGCAGCGGGCGGACCATCAGCACCATGGCACCGGCGAAGAGCACCGTGAGCCCGGCAGTCGTCAGCGCGTCGAGCGGCGAGCCCGCCGAGGCGAGCGCCACCACCAGCGCCAGCAGGCACCATGCGGCCACGTCGTCGACCGCGGCGCAGGCCATCGCGAGCGCGCCGAGCGGTGTCCCGTACAGGCCCCGGTCCACCAGGATCCGCGCCAGCACCGGGAACGCCGTGACACTCATGGCCACCGCCACGAACAGGGTGAACGGCACCAAGCCCACGCCGTCGGGGGCCAGTTGCCCGTACATGGCGAGGGCCAGCAGTGCGCCCAGGCCCAGCGGCAGCAGCATGCCCGCCTGGCTGACGGCCACCGCGATCCGCGAATGGCCGCGCAGCGCGCCCAGGTCCAGTTCCAGGCCGACGAGGAACATGAACGCCAGCAGACCGAACTGCCCGAGGACCGAGGTGTACGGCAGGACCGCGTCCGGGAACAGCCAGGCCTGCGCCTCCGGCCACACCCAGCCGATCAGCGAGGGGCCGAGCACGATGCCCATGGCGATCTCGCCGATCACGGGCGGCTGGCCCAGTCGTCTGAGGAGAGTCGCCCCCATCTGACAGGCGAGTATGACCACGGGTACGGCGACGAGCAGCGCGGGCAGCGGGTCAGCGGCGGGCACCGGCGGCTCCTTCGGACGGCAGCACGGGCGGCGCGGGCCGGGCGGCCGCATCGGCCGGCTGCGGCGCGGCCGCGGCGTCGGACCAGCCCGCGTAGCGGCGCAGGCCGTACAGCAGCGGGTGCGCCGCCGGGCGCACCGTCACCCGGGTCGCTTCCGCGAAGACGGCCGTGTGATCGCCGAAGGCGACCGACTGCACGACCGTGCAGTCGGCGATGGCGTGCGCGGCCGCGGTCAGGTGAGGGCCGCTCGCGCCCAGCGGCAGCCGCCATTCCGTCCGCTCGAAGCGGTCCGGGGCCCCGGAGGCGAACAGGTCCGAGGTCGCCCTGGCCCGCTCGTGCAGCAGGTTGAGCGCGAACTGCCCCTGATCGAGGAGTGCTTCGAGGGTGGGACTCGCCGTGCGGATGCACACCACGAGGGTCGGCGGGGCGAGTGCCACGCTCGCCAGTGAGCTACAGGTCAGGCCGCGTGGCCGGGCGTCGGCGTCGAGGGTGGTGACCACCGAGACCCCGGAGGGGAAGGCGGCCATGAAGGGGCGGAGGTCGGTCTGCCGGAGGACGGCCAAGTGCTCGGCCCCGGGCGTCCCCTCGTTGTCGTCGCTACCCGGTATGTCCTGGTGCGGCGCGGAGTTGGGCATGTCTGACTCCCTGTGGGTGACGAAACAGTGCGGCCCGGCACCCGGCGGGTCGCGCCGGGTGCCGGGCCGTGGGAGCGGCGGCAGGGCCGGCAGCCCGAGGGCACCGGATCTGCGCCGGAGCGCGGCCGGGCCCGGGCCCTGTCGGAGTCCGGGCGGGCCGGGGCCTGGGGAGGAGACGCGCGGTGCGGTCTCCCGGCCGGGCCAGGGGCCTACGCGTGCAGTCGCTTCAGGTACTCGTAGGCGCTGGGCAGCGTCTCCAGCAGGTTCTGCTGCTGGCGCTTGACCGTCTCGAACAAGGGCTCCGCACCCGCCACGGACTCGGGCTTGTGCGCCAGCGCCGGCAGGGGCGCGTCCGGCTCCAGGCCCATGCCCGCGAAGATGCAGTAGTAGCTGCCGTTGGTCCAGAAGTTGCGGAACTCGGCCTCGAAGTTGCCGTAGTACGTCGACTCGTCGGTGATCGGCGAGTTGATGGGCAGGCCCGCCCGGTACGCGGCGATCTTCTCCTGGATGTTGTCGGGGAGGGTCAGCTTCTTGTTGGCCTGCCAGAAGGGTGTGTCGTTGCGCGGCGCGTAGAAGAAGTGCGCCTGGATGAAGTCGCGGGTGTCGTCGAACATCACCTCGATCTCGTGGTTGAAGCTGTCGATCAGGCCGTCGTTGAACGTCTTGTCGGGGAAGTGCTTGGCCAACTGGTAGATCGCCGCGGTGATGAAGTAGATCCCGGTCGACTCCAGCGGCTCCAGGAAGCAGGACGACAGGCCGATGCTGACCACGTTCTTCACCCACGCCCGGCGGTTGCGGCCGACCCGGAACCGGATGTGGTTGAACTTGGTCGTCTCGGGGTCCAGCCCCCACATGGCGGCGAACTCGGCGGTGGCCTCGTCCTGTTCGGTGAACTTGCTGGAGTAGACGTAGCCGGTGCCGAAGCGGCCCAGCATCGGGATCTTCCACGCCCAGCCCGACGACATCGCGATGGCCGAGGTGTACGGCTCCACACCGCCCGCCTCGTCGTCGTGCGGTACGGCGGTGGCCACCGCGCTGTCGCACAGCAGATGGTCGCTCATGTCGATGAACGGCTCCGCCATCGCCTTGTTGATCAACAGTCCGCGGAAACCGGAGCAGTCCACGAAGAGGTCGGCGTCCAGCACCCGGCCGCCCTTGGTCTCCAGCGCCGTGACATAGCCGCGCTCGTCCTGCCGTACCTGCGTCATCTCGTCCTGGATGTGGCGGACGCCCTGCTTCTCGATGGCGAAGCGGCGCAGGAAGTCCGCCACGAGCTGGGCGTCGAAGTGCCAGGCGTAGCGGGTGGCGGACCGGCCGTCGAGCCAGCGCGGCGACTTCATCGCGTCCATCACCGGGGGCTCGCGGAAGCAGGCGTAGTCGAACGGCTCGGTGGTGCGGCCCTCGTACTTGCGCTTGAACCAGTAGTGCGACAGCGGTGTCTGGTCGTAGTCGGGCAGCAGCCCGAACGGGTGGTAGAAGTGGTCGGGCCGGCCGTCGGGCAGCTCCCGGGCCGTCGACTCGCCCTGACCCTCGGTGCGCCAGTTCACGAACCGGACCGCCATCTTGAAGCTGGCGTTGCACTCGCGCATCCACTCGTCCTCGGCGATACCGAGGTAGTCGAAGAACGCCCGCTGCAGATTGGGCACGGTGGCCTCGCCGACGCCGATCCGCGGGATCGCCGGCGCTTCCAGGACAGTGATGTCGACCGTGCCCTGGAGAGCCTTGCCGAGATACGCGGCAGTCATCCAGCCGGCCGTGCCGCCGCCCAGGATGACGACCTTCTTCAATCGGTTGTCGGTGCTGGTCATGGAGCAGCCCTCATTTCGTCAGTCGGGATTCGCGGCCGGAAGCCGAGGAGCTGAAGGAGAGGCAGAGGCCGGTGGGGGCAGGGACGGCCGCGTCGGCGGACAGCCCGGGCAGGTCCTGCGGCGCCGGACGGGTCCGTCGAAGCCTCACTCTGGCCACTCGGCCTATGACGGACCTACAGAGGCGAGATCCGGCCGGTATAGGGCGTTTGTAGAGCGCGGGAACACACTCGCCGCAGGCAGAACGGCATACGACCGACCCCGGGAGGAAGCGATGACCACCGCGGTGACCGGAACTGCGCGGCAGGCGGTGCGGATCCGCTTCCTGGGCGACTTCGAACTGACCGTGAACGGCACGCCGGTGCGGCACTGGCGGGCCGGCAAGGCCCGCGGGCTCTTCCAGTACCTGGTGATCCACCGCGGCCAGACACTCACCCGCGACCGGCTGTACGAGGCCCTGTGGCCCCGCTCCGACCGGTCCGCCGGCGGCAGTTCGCTGAAGGTCGCCGCACACGCGCTGCGCCGTGTCCTCGATGCCCACCCCGACAACCCCGAAGACTCCGGAATCCGCCTGCACTACCGCGACTTCGGCTACGTCCTGGACATCGCCGAGCTCTGGTCCGACGTGGACCGCTTCCAGGAGCTGGTGCACACCGGGCTGCGGGCGGCCAGCGCGGGAGACCGCGGGCTCGCCCGCGGACAACTGCGTGCCGCCCTCTCGCTGTACGGCGGCGAGTTCCTGCGCGGCGAGAGCGCCGACTGGGTCGTCGAACAGCGCGAGTACCTGCGGTCCCTGGCGCTCCGGGCGCTGGACGTGCTGCGGACCGACGCCGCCGAACGCGAGGACTTCCCCGACCTCATCGAGACCTGTCGGCGCACCCTCGGCATCGACCGGCACCACGAGGAGACCTACCGCGCGCTGATGGCGGCGCACGGCAGGCGGGGCGAACACGCCTGCGTGCGCAACTGGTACGAGCTGTGCGCGCGCCGGCTCCGCGACGACCTCGCGGTCGCCCCCTCCCGGGAGACCGACCAGTTGCTCGCCGCGATACTCCCGGCCCAGGCCCAGGCCCAGGCCCTGGCCGCAGGACCGCAGCGCCCGCCGCGGCCGTCACCGGCGCCGGACGGGACGCGCCCCGGGCTGCGGCCGCGGGCGGCGCGCCGTGCCCGGCCCGACGCCCGCGCCGCCGCCGGCGGCCCCGCCCGCATGGCCGGTTCCTGGTCGGTCCCCCGCGCCGTATCCGTTCCAGGACTCGTACCGCCCGCACGCCTTCAGTGACCGAGCGACCCAGTGAGGACTTCACCGTGACCGTGCTGACCGTGCCGCAGGGCTCCGCCGCACCGACGGCCGAACCGTCCGCGGCCCCCTTGCCGCCCCGCTACGACGACCAGTGGATCGGCGGCCGCTGGACACCGTCCGACGCCGACAGCCGGCTGGTCGTCACCGATCCCAGCAGCGAGGCGCCGCTGGCCACCGTGCCCGCCGGAACCGCCCGCGACGCCGACCTCGCGGTACGAGCGGCCGCCGCGGCCTTTCCCGGCTGGGCCGCCACGCCCGTACGGGAGCGGGCCGCGCTGCTGCGCCGCGTGGTCGAGGGTCTGGAGCGCAACGCCGGGCGGTTCGCCGGCCTCATCACCGCCGAGGTCGGCGCACCCTCGCGCATGTCCCTGCAGACCCATGTCGGGCTGTCCGTCGGTATGGCGGCGCACTGCGTGGAGACCGCCGCTTCCTACGGGTTCGAGGAACGGGTGGGCCACTCCCTGGTGGTGCGCGAGGCCGCCGGCGTCGCCGCCTGCATCACGCCCTGGAACACACCGCTGCTGCTCACGGTGCAGAAGCTGCTGCCCGCCCTCGCGGCCGGCTGCACCGTGGTCCACAAGCCCAGTGAGATCACGCCCCTGCACGCCCGGCTGCTGGCCGAGGTGTTCGCCGAGGCCGACCTGCCGCCCGGCGTCGTCAACATGGTCGTGGGCACCGGCGACGTCCTCGGCACGGCGCTCGTCACCCACCCGCTCACCGACGTGGTGTCCCTGACCGGCTCGACCCGCGCCGGGCGCCAGGTGTCCGCCCTGGGCGCCGACGGCATCAAGCGGATCCACCTGGAGCTCGGCGGCAAGAACGCCGCCCTCGTCCTGGACGACGCCGACCTCGCGGCAGCGGTCGGCGCCACCGTCGACCAGGTGCTCTTCAACACCGGTCAGACATGCCTGCAGTGGAGCCGGCTGCTGGTGCCCCGCGACCGCCAGGACGAGGCCGTGGAGCTGGCCGGACAGGCCATGGACGGATACGTCACCGGCGACCCCCGGGACCCCGCGACCGACCTCGGTCCGCTGGTGTCCGCCGCCGCGCACGCCCGGGTGAACGACTACATCCGGCGGGGCGTGTCGGAGGGCGGCGCCCGCCTGGTGCGCGGCGGCACGGGCCGTCCCGACGGCCTGTCCACCGGCTACTACGTCCGGCCCACGATCTTCGCCGACGTCGACCCGCTGTCCACCCTCGGCCAGGAGGAGATCTTCGGCCCGGTGCTGTGCGTCATCCCGTACGACGACGAGGAGCAGGCCGTACGGATCGTCAACGGCACCCGGTACGGCCTCCACGGCGCGGTCTGGTCGGGTGACGACGCCCGGGCCGAGCGCGTCGCACGGCGGTTCCGCACCGGCCTCGTCGACGTCAACGGGGGAGCGTTCAACCCAGCCGCGCCCTTCGGCGGTTTCAAGCAGTCCGGGATCGGCCGCGAGTGCGGCACCGCCGGACTAGAGGCGTTCCTGGAGACCAAATCGATGCAGCTGCCCCAGGGCCCCGAGGGACGGCTGGTCGGCCCGCGCCTGCGCGCCACCGCGCCGCCGGCCACCGTCCCGCACCCGGAGAGGAACGACGGATGACCGCCCAGCATGCCGGTCCCGGACCCCGGCCCGCCGACGCGCGGCCGGACGGCGCCCTGCCCCCGCTGTTCGCCGCAGTGGAACGCTGGACGCGGGACCAAGCGGACGAACACGCCGTCAGCGCCGAGGACGGCACCCTCACGTACAGACAGCTCACCGCCCGTACCGCGGCGACCGCGGCAGCGCTCGCCGCCGCCGGCGTCGGACCCGAGACCGCCGTCGGGCTGCTCCTCGACCGCTCCCGGCAGAGCGTGCCCGCACTCCTCGCCGTCTGGAGCCTCGGCGCCACCGCCGTCCTGCTCGACGCCGGCCACCCGGTCGAACGGCTCGGCTCCGTGCTGCGGGACGCCCAGGTCTCCGTCCTGGTCGCCGCCGACGTACCCGAAGGGCTCGACGTCACCGGCATCCGCACGCTCGACCCCGCCGGCCTGCCCGGCACCCCGGCCGGCGCGCTCCACGTGGCCGATCCCGTACCCGGCACCTGCGCCTACGTCATCTACACCTCGGGGACCACGGGCCGGCCCAAGGGCGTCGAGGTCACCTACCGCGGCCTGGACACCTTCGTCGAGGCACTCGCCGGCATCGGCCTGCCACCCGGCGGCCTCGGCCTCAACGCCGTCTCACCCGCATTCGACGGCTGGCTCTGGTGCACCCTGCTCTACCTCGTCCACGGCCAGGGCGTGGCCCTGGTGGACCTCTCACTCGACGGGCTGCGCCGCGCCGCCGACGAAGGCCGCGAACCGCTCCCCCCCGGACTGCGCACCGTTTCCCTCACCCCCTCGCTGCTCGCCGCCCACGGCGACGCGCTGGAGGAGGCCGAGGTCGTGGTCGTCGCCGGTGAGGCGTGCCCGGCGGCGCTCGCCGAACGCTTCGCACGCGGCCGCAGGCTGCTGAACGTGTACGGGCCGACGGAGACGACCATCGCGGCGACCTGGGCCGACAGCGAGAAGGGTGACGACGTGAGCGCCATCGGACGCGTGCTGCCCGGCTACCGGGCGTACGTCCTGGACGACGACCTGATCCCGGTGCCCGCAGGTACCGAGGGCGAGCTCTACCTCGGCGGCCCCGCCGTCGCCCGCGGCTACCGCAACCGGCCCGGCCTCACCGCCACCCGGTTCCTGCCCGATCCCTTCCAGGGCGGCGGCGCGCGGATGTACCGCACCGGCGACCTGGTCGTCAGCCGGGCAGGCGGCGAACTGGAGTACCGGGGCCGCCGCGACGACCAGGTGAAGATCCGCGGCCACCGCATCGAACTCGGCGAGGTGGAGCGGATCGCCGCCGAACTCCCCGAGGTCGTCGCCGCCGCCTGCTGCCCCCTCCCCTCCGGCCAGTCCCTGGGGCTCGCGGTCGTCGCGGCCCCCGGCACGGGCGCTGCCGAGGACCTGGCCGCCGCGGTCGCCGCACACTGCGCCAAGCTCCTGCCCGAGGCCGCGGTGCCCGCCACCGTCCGCGTCGTGGACCGCATCCCCACCCTCACCACCGGCAAGGCCGACCGCGACGAGCTCGCCCGCCGACTCGCCGACACCGCCCAGGGAGCGGAGCCGGCAGCAGCCGCCGCAACGGCACGCGAGCGCGAGGTGATGGCCGTCTGGGCGGACGTCCTGGAGCGCGACGTCCCTGGACCGGACGCTGACTTCTTCGAACTCGGCGGGCACTCGCTGGCCGCGGCCCGCGTCGTCGCGGACCTGCGCCGGACCACCGGGCTGCGCATCACCCTCGGGAAGGTGCTCAGCCGGCCCACCGTCGCGGACGTCGCCGCCGAACTCGACCGGCTGGCCGCCGAGGCCGGGGCGCCGGGCGTGTCCGTCCTGACCGCCGAGGGGGCCTGAAGCCATGGGGTCCTGGATCTCCACCTGGCCGGCCGGGCCGGGTGACGCCGACCTGCCGGCCCTGCTCTGCCTGCCGCCGGCCGGCGCGGGCTGCCAGCAGTTCCGCGCCTGGACACCTGCCCTCGCCGGGGTCGCCCAGGTCTACGGAGTGCAGTTGCCGGGACGGGAGAACCGCTGGCGCGAGCCCATGCCGGACACGTTCGGTGAGGCCGTCGAGGCGATCGCCGCCGAGCTGCGGCCGATCGCCGCCGCCGGCCGCCGCCTCGTCGTCTTCGGCCACAGCTTCGGCGGTCTGCTGGGCTACGAGGTCGCCCGCCGCGTCACTCCCGACGCCCTGGTGGTCAGCGCCTGCCGGGCACCCGGCCACTGGACCGGGGCCGGCCGGGGCATCGTCGACGACGACGAGGAGCTGGACAAGCTCTTCGACACCGCGGGACTCGACCCCGCCTTCCTGGACGAGGACACGCGCGCGCTGATGGTCGAGATGCTCCGCAAGGACGCCCGGCTGTCGCTGAGTTACACCCATGTCCCCGGCGGCCCGCTCCCCGTCCCGGTGCACACCTGGGGAGCCGACGGCGACGAGACCGTCACCGCACAGGAGCTGGCCGGCTGGGCCGCGGTCACCACGGCGGGTTTCCACGTCCACCGCGTCCAGGGCGGCCATCACGCCGTCCTGCGCCGCCCGGAGCCCCTCCTGGAGCACCTGACCGCCCTGCTGAGCGAATCCGCGGACCGACCTGCCCGACCGGAGCAACCTGCCCGACCGGCCCGCACCGCCTGACCCAGCCGAAGCCCGCCCACCGATTCCGGAGGACGTCGTGCCCACCACCTACCAAGTCCTCGTCAACCACGAGGAGCAGTACGCGCTGTACCCCACGGCACACCGGCTGCCCGACGGCTGGACGCCGATCGGGTTCAGCGGCACCGAGGACGCGTGCGCCGCTCATGTGGACGCGCACTGGACCGATATGCGTCCCCGCAGCGTGCGCACGGCGGCAACCACCCGCGCGGACACGGGCGAAGGAGTCTGACGATGCGTATCGATCTGCTCGACCCGGCCCCCTTCGGACGCAACGACTTCTGGTCCGCGTTCACCTGGCTCCGCGCCAACTCGCCCGTCCACTGGCACCCGGAGCCCGGCGGCGACGACGGCTTCTGGGTGCTCAGCAAGCACCGCGACATCATGAGCGTGTATGCCGACAGCGACACCTTCAGCTCCGCGCAGGGCATGCGGCTCGGCAGCGACCCCGCCGCCGTCGCCGCCGTCACCCAGCGCATGCTGATCGTCTCCGACGCGCCCCACCACACGCGCCTCAAGCGGGCCCTGTACCAGGCGTTCGGGCCCCAGCAGATGCCGAGAATGGAGGCCCTCGTCGAGACGGTGGTCGGGGAGCTGGTGGCCGAGGCCGCCGAGCAGGACGAACTGGACTTCATCGACCTCGCCAAGCAGCTCCCCAACCGGGTGGTGTGCGCGATGATGGGCATCCCGCGGGCCGACTGGTCCTGGATCGGGGCGCTCACCACCGACGCCTTCGACTCACCGGACGAGAGCGTGCGCAGCAACGCGCACTCCGAGATCTTCCTCTACTTCATCGAACTCCTCGGCGAGCGGCGCGCCCGCCCCGGCGACGACCTCGTCAGCCAGATCGCCCACGACACCCTCGTCGACGAGGGCGACGGCACCGAACGGCCGCTCAGCGACGAGGAGATCGTCTTCAACTGCAACGGCGTGCTGTCCGGCGCCAACGAGACCACGCGCTACTCAGCCGCCGGCGCGGTGCACATGTTCGCGCAGCTTCCCGAGCAGTGGGAGCTGCTGCGCGGCCGCGGCCCCGCCGGCATCGCCCCGGCCGTCGAGGAGATCCTGCGCTGGACCACGCCCGGCGTGCACGCCCTGCGCACCGCCGTCCGTGACACCGAGATCAACGGGACGCCGATCGCCGCCGGCGACCGGGTAACCCTGTGGAACGTCTCGGCCAACCGCGACGAGGACGTCTTCACCGACCCGCACAGCTTCCGGGTCGACCGGCGCCCCAACCGGCATGTCGCCTTCGGCCACGGACGCCATCTCTGCCTCGGTGCCCGGCTGGCCCGCTTCGAACTCGGCGCCCTCCTCACCGAGATGCTGGGCCGCTTCGACGGTTTCGAACTGACCGGTCCCACCCTGTTCAACTCGTCCAACTTCACCTGGGGCATCAGGAGTCTCCCGGTGCGGCTGCTGCGCAGCCGAGCCTACGCACAGGCAGAAAGGGCCGCGCTGTGACCACCGCACTGATCGACTTCAACCGCACCGACGCCGACTTCCCCGCCACCGGCTACCCCGAACTCCTCGCCGAGCAGGCCGCCCGCACCCCGAGCGCCACTGCCCTCGTCCAGGGCGAGCGTCGCTGGACGTACGCGGAACTCCAGGCCGCCACCAACCGGCTGGCCCACGCGCTGATCACCCACGGCGCGGCCCCCGGCGAGCGGATCGGCCTCTGCTACCCGCGCAGCGCCGACTACGTCATCGGCTCTCTCGCCATCCTCAAGACCGGCGCCGCGATCGTCGCGCTCGACCCGGTCAACCCGGACGACCGGCTGGCCGCGATGATCGCCGACGCGGCCCCGCTGCTCGCCCTCACCCCCGCCGAACTCGGCCCACGGATGCCAAAGGGCACGGCCACGGCAGAAGTCGCCACCGCCGGCGACGGCCGGCCCGAGACGCCGCCCGGCGTCGCCACCGGTCCCGACACGATCAGCCACCTGATCTACACCTCGGGTTCCACGGGCACCCCCAAGGCCGTACTGGAACGCCATGGCGCGCTGACCAACCTGGTCCACTGGACCGCCCGCGCCTATGGAGTGCGCCCGGGAGACCGCGCCTCCTGGATGTCCACCCCCGGCTTCGCCGTGCAGATCATGGAGTGGCTGCCGTACCTGCCCATGGGCGCGGCGATCCACATCCCCGAGGCCGGCCAGGCCCAGACCCCCGACCAGATCCGCGACTGGCTCGCCGCCGAGCGCATCACCCACACCATGCTGGTCGCCGCGCTCGCCGAACCGGTGTGGGGGCTCGAGTGGCCGGCGGACACCGCGCTGCGCGTCCTGGTGACCACGGCCGAGCGGGTGCACAGCTGGCCGCCCGTGGACACCCCCTTCCGGGTCGTCATGACGTACGGCACCACCGAAACCACCAATGTCCTCACCTGCCTCGACCTCGGCGCAGGAGTCGACTTCACCAGCCAGGCCACCCCGGAGGAGATCCGCACCACCCGCCAGGTGCCCGTCGGCGTCCCGATCGCGAACATGCGCGTGCACCTCCTGGACGAGGAGGACCGCCCGGTCGCCGACGGCGACGTCGGCCGGCTGCACGTCTCGGGCGCCGGGGTGTCCGCCGGTTACCACGGACGCCCCGAGCTGACCGAGGGGAAGTTCCGCACCGGTGTCGTACCGGGCGACCCGTATCCGGTGCTCTACGACACCGGCGACCTGGCCCGCCGCCGAGAGGACGGCGCCGTCGAACTGCTCGGCCGCTCCGATGCCCAGGTCAAGATCCGCGGCTTCCGCGTCGAACTCGGCGAGGTCGAGAGCCATGTCGCCCGCCTCGACGGCGTCGCCGAGGCCGTCGTCGTCACCCACGAACGCGGCGCCGGCGACAAGCGGCTCATCGCGTACGTCTCCGCCGACGGCGACGCGTCCCCCGACCCCAGTGCGATCCGGGCCGCCGTGGCCCGCACCCTGCCCTACTACATGGTCCCCGCCACGGTCGTCGTCCTGCCCGCCCTGCCCCGCCTGCCCAACGGCAAGGTCGACCGGCGCAGCCTGCCCGAGCCGCCCGCCTCCCGCGAGGCGGTCAGCGCCGGGTACGAGCCCCCGCGCAACGAGATCGAGGACCAGCTGGTCCGCATGTGGGCCGAGGCGTTCCGTACCGACGG
This sequence comes from Streptomyces sp. ISL-10, assembly GCF_018614575.1. Taxonomy (GTDB): domain Bacteria; phylum Actinomycetota; class Actinomycetes; order Streptomycetales; family Streptomycetaceae; genus Streptomyces. The sequence goes on along the minus strand of NZ_JAGGOJ010000040.1, from coordinate 721 downwards.
CGTCGGCATCCATGACAACTTCTTCGAACTGGGCGGCCACTCGCTGCTCGCGTTCCAGCTGATCGACGAGATCCGCCGCCGCTACGGCGTAGAACTCAGCCTCTCCGACCTGTCCTCCTGCCCGACCGTCGCCGAACTGGGCGCCCTCGTCGTCACCGAACGCGGCGGCGGCCGGGGAGAGTTCGGCGGCCTGCCCGCGATCGTCCCCGACCCGGCCGCCCGCTTCGAGCCCTTCCCGCTCACCGAGAGCCAGCAGGCCCTGTGGATCGGCCGGGGCGGCCTCGTCGAACTCGGCAACGTCGGCTGCCACGGCTACTTCGAGTGGGAGAGCGAGCGCCTCGACGTCGCCCGCTTCGAGCACGCCTGGCGTCGCCTCGTCGAACGCCACGACGCGCTGCGCACCCGCATCCTGCCCAACGGCACCCAGCAGGTGTACAGGGAGATCCCCGACTATGCCATCCCCGTCACCGACCTCGGCTCCCTGGACCCGGCCGCCCAGCAGGCGGAACTCGCCGCCCTGCGCGAGCAGTTGTCGCATCAGGTGCTCGACGCCGACGGCTGGCCCCTGTTCGACGTGCGGATCAGCCTCCTCGGTGGCGGGCGCGCCCGCATCCACCTCTGCCTCGACTTCCTCGTCGCCGACGCCTGGAGCTACTTCCAGGTACTGATCCCGGACCTGGTCGGCTACTACACCGAGCCCGGCGCCGGCCCCGTGGAAGCC
>NZ_JAGGOJ010000039.1 GCF_018614575.1 Streptomyces sp. ISL-10 | reverse complement strand
GGTACCACATCGCTGCGCGATGTGCAGGCGAACTGCCCCGCTTCGCGGGGCAGTTGCGGGGTGCTGCGCACCCCGCTTGCCCTCGCGGTGCGAGGGCGCTCCCCTTCGCTCCCCTTCGCTGCGCTCCAGGGAGCGGTGAGAGCCGGCCGCTGCGCGGCAGGGGCGATCGGGTCCTGACAGTGTGACTAGTAAGGTGTAGATAGGGGGAGTTGGGGAGCGCAGGGCGCTCCCGGCGGGTCCGCTGCGCTCCCCCGCCTGGCGGCCCTTCCGGCTGCGCCTCCAGAACCGTTGGGGCCCGCTGGCGCGGGCCAGGCTGGCTACGAGGGAGGTGGTCGCTCGTTCGGGTCGGGTTCCGGTGTAGTGGGTGCATCAGGTTGATGCAGCATGTAACGTTGGGAAAAACACAGCACACCCCCAAACCACCCAGTAGGAAGACGGCCACTCCCGTAGAAGCAAGTTAACGACCTGTCACCTCAGAATCACGGGAAAATCTGGTGGTTGGATAGCCTGCGGACCAAGGTGATGATATCGCTGTGGTTGTTTTTCCAGAGAGTGTCTTCTAAGGGTTGCAGCCGTGTGCGAGCACGGAGGGTTCCAACTGCGTGCGCAAGCTTAATCATGTCTCCGGCTGGGCAACTTTCTTTGAGGGCTTGAACCAGTTGAGGGAAGCTAGATGCTCCTCTTTCAGCGCCTGCTGCCATGAGGATCAGGTCAGCTGCTTCTCCTGCACCCTCTGCTCTGAGCGTGTTCACGAGCTTGGCCAACTCTGCCGCTTCTCGCCACTTCCCGGCGCCTTCCAGGATCCCGGCAAGGGTTTTCACTTCTTTCTTCTCTTTGAATTCAAGGAGAATTTTGACTGTTGAGATGGAATCGCGTGCGACTCCGATCTTTTCGATGACGATTTTTGCCGAGAGCTCTTGCTTATTCCGGTGAAACGCTTCGATGATGGTGACTAGATCATCTACGGTGCGGTTTCCAGCTATTGACTCCAAGAGGATGCGGTCATCTCCGAAATGGCCCTCGGTTCGCAGGAAATCTACAATCGGAACAATTTTGTGAGGGTCTCCCCGAAGGCCCAACCCTCGGATCAGCTGTTCGGCATGTGTGTCTTTGCCCTGGGTTCGCAATTCCCTGATGAGTACTTCCCAGGTACGTGGATGAAGACTGTCCAGCAGGCCTTCGACGAGAGGGATGATGTTGCTCTGCGAAAGTTTGTCTGCTATGCGTCGCCCGCTCGCCTGGGAAGGTGAGTCGTTCTCATGTTCAGCGCTGGGGGCCGGGGTTTGTGCCAGCCAAGTGAGCAGCTTCTCTTCGGAAATCGGGCGGGCTATCTCTGGCTGCTGATGTTTTTTTCGTTGTTCTCGATTTTTTCGTTCGGCTTCGCTCCACAGCGCGCGTGCCTCGTGCCGCATTGTCTGCGCTGTTGCCGCATCGGGAGAGCAGATGTCGATTACTGCTTCTACGAAGTCCCAGCGGAGAGCCACGCCGCTGAGCCACTCTGAAACGGTTGAACGAGCTGGCACTTTGGCCAGTCCCTGAAAGTGCTCTGGGGTGAGCTGCCCGATCATGCCGGTCATGCCCAGGCCTGAGTCGTCGAGCCACTGCCTGAGCAAGATCGCTAAGTTGTTGATCTCCTGTGACGGCCCCCGTGTAGGACCCCATCTCCGGCCAGTCTTGCGCCTGTCTGCCACGGCCGCCCCCCTGCTCTCCGACGCGCCGGGAGCGCCTGTCAGAGCCGTTCTCCGGAGTTGTCCGGATGCGATTTGGTGCAGGACATTCCAGCACAGCAGGGTCGTATCAACAGCACTTTCTGCCGAAGGTGCTGGCATCAAGGGGCCCGCCGGCCGGCATCCGAACCCACCCGGCGGGGCCCCGGTACCCCACGAGGAGGCACCGTGAATCAGCGTAAAGGCTCCGAAGGCCCCTGCCGAGAGGATCTGATCGCCTACCTGGGCGCTCTGGCCGCCGGCATCATCCTGGTCGCCCTGGGCGTCAGTCCCACCGCCATCATCACCGTCGCTCTCGGCATGGCTGTCCTGTACGAGAAGTACGGTGCGCGCCCCTATCGCAGCTCGGGACGCGCCCTGACGACCCATCACACTGCTCCAATGCGGAACGATGACGAGCGTTCACCGCAGCACAACGAGCCCGCACAAGATGAAGTAGCCGCCCCCCTGGATAATCCTCGATCCAGCTGATCGGCCATCCCACAAATCGACAAGGTATGCCGGTCAGTTCAAGTGATCGGCATACCCATCGTCACACAAGACAGACGACATCTCCGGACGATTAGCGCTCCTTCCGGATCATGGTTCCCGGCCGTTCTTACCCGCTCGGTCTGACAAGCCAATCATTTCCCAGAATTTCCTACGAAGCTCCGCGATCCGCTCTACGGAGGGTGGTGGTCGCGGCGCGGGCGGGGACGGCGGCATAGGCGGGTAGTAAGTGAGGGCCTCCCTCAGCGTCTTAACGGACTCCACCGGGTCTATCCATGGGTCTTCGTCCGTATCACGATCTACCCAAGCCCGAACTGCGGTTAAGAACGCTTCGCTGCTCACCTGATACCCCTCCGGTCTTGCTCCAAGCCAGCGATCGCCGACTTCGACAACATGCCGAGTCTCCATTCTCTCCGCCTGGTCCTGTGGCAACAACTGACGCCATGACGGCAGTAGTAGACCGCCGGGAGCCATCCTTTTCCCGCAGCGGCCCCGGGGCGTGCAACTACATCCCCCGGGGCCCTGCGCCCCAACCAAGGCCAGGGCCGCACAATCCAGACGCAACGCCCATGCCTTCACTCTGTGATGCACGGTCGCGTTGGTCATGTTCCACTGCATTCACCCGTCGGGCGCTCGGGCATCCAGGTGAAAGCCCGCGTGTACGCGGGACATCCGATGCCCGGCACCCAAACGACATAGCCCTGCGAATCCATCGCGTTGTCGGTCCGTACCGGGAGGGTTCGCGGCGATGGTCTCGAACCCATTCGGCACGTACCGGAGTTAGATCTACGAACTCGGCTCGTCCGAAGCAAGCAGCGCTGGTCCATCTTGGGCGCCGGCTTCATCAGGCTGCACGGGCCGATGCTGCCGACCCGAAAACCTCGTCAAAGTGGTGAGCACGGTGAGTGCTGACGAGGTGATAGGCACCGCTGCGATGGCGCAGTGCGTGGACGGTGTAGTGGAGCACCTCGACTGGCGTGAGGACCTTCATGTCGCCGAGGACGTAGTAGAGCGGGGTGGGGGCGTGGGTGGCGGTGAAGAGCAGGCCGGCGTTGACCGTGTCGGCACTGATCGCGTAGCGGTCGGTGTGGGTGCTGGGCATGCGGTCCTTGGCGTCGATGGTGACGAAGTCGGGGCCGCGGGCTGCGATGAAGTCGGGGAACTGCCGCAGGACGGAGCGAGTTTGGCGCAGGGCCTCCTGGACGGCGGACGGGTAGGTTCCCTGGCCGCAGGGATGTACGGTCCAGCCGCGTGCCTTGAGGGCCTCGGCGACGCGTTGTTCATGTTGGTCGCCTACTGCCTTGCGTTCCTGCCATCGCGTCACTATGGCTCCTCTTTCTCGCAGTTACGTATGCGTCATACGAAGCGATCGCGTTTCGTGCTATCAGAGTAGGGATAGGATGCCCGGCATGGCGACATACGTTGACCCACGGTTTCGTCCCACTCTCTGGCCTGGAACCCCCGTTCCCGTTCCGGGAATGACGCCCATGCCCGGTGCGCGGGCCGACGGCGAGTGGATCGTCTGGGACATGGGTGCCCCTCTCGCCCCTCAGACGGAGACCGCCTATCTGCCTGAGGACTTCTACATGCGCGAGCTATTGGAAGCCGATCCCGGTGATCTCCACACCGTGGCGAGCTGGATGCGCGCCTACGGGCGCCTCGGCGGGAGCCTCGAGTGGGGGAGCTGGGACAGCGAAGAACTTGACCGGCTCCGAGAGTTCGAAGAACGCGAGCATCCACAGTTCGGCCCGTGGTCCCTCCACGGTGATCTGGTCAGACTCCACATCTGCGAAGCGCAGCGGGCCGTCGCCACCTGGCTGTCCTGCCGCCGCGAAGGGGCACTCGACGCGCTCGTCGAAACCGAAGTCTCCGAAGAACACCTGGCGCAGGCCCAGGCAGAGAACAGCCACCGGGACGACGTATACCCGCGCGACCTCGACGACCTGCGCGACATCACGCTGGCCGTGCGGCTGGCTCAGCTGCGATGGACCCTGGGCGGCGCCCTCGCACCGTTCAGCGTCGGCCTCGGCAGCCTCACCGACCGATGCCCCTCCATCCTCTCCGTCGCCTTCCTTCAGCTGTACAACCACATGGCAGAGGAGGCCACGGTCCGGGAGTGCGCAAGCGAGACCTGCCGCCGCTCCTTCGTCCGCCAGCGCGGCCGGGCCGAGTACGGGCAGAACCGCACCAGTGGCATCAAGTACTGCACCCGCGAATGCGCACGCGCCCAAGCTCAACGCGAACTCCGACGCCGTCGCAGACAGCAGGCACCAGCAGCAACAGCCCCAGCTCCACATCCGCATGGCACCAAAGCGGCCGACCACCCGGGGATGGCGAGCGAATGATCCGTCTTCGAGAACACCAAGTGGAAGCAAACACCCGCATCCGTAGGTGGGTCGGGTTCCCTACAAGGTCATCTGTGCCGGCCGGAGGCGCCCGGGCCACAGTCGTATCCGCCACCGGATCCGGGAAGACGATCACCGCCGCTGCGGCCGCGCTGGAGTGCTTCCGGGGCGGCCGGATCTTGGCGATGATGCCGACCCTCGATCTCCTCGTGCAGACGGCCCAGGCGTGGCGCCGGGTCGGCCACACCGCACCCATGGTCGCCGTCTGCTCGCTGGAGAACGACCCGGTACTGAACGAACTCGGGGTGCGCACCACCACCAACCCGATCCAGCTCGCCCTGTGGGCCGGGCACGGGCCGGTCATCGTGTTCGCCACATACGCCTCCCTGGTGGACCGCGAGAACTTCGACGACCCGATGGGCCAGGGACACGTTCGCGGGCCGCTGGAGACCGCTCTGGCAGGCGGGGACCGGCTCTACGGACAGCAGATGGCAGGCTTCGACCTCGCCATCGTGGACGAAGCCCACTCAACCGCCGGTGATCTTGGGAGGCCGTGGGCCGCGATCCACGACAACGCCCGCATCCCCGCCGACTTTAGGCTCTACCTCACCGCCACCCCGCGCATCCTCGCCTCACCCCGGCCGCAAAAAGGCGCGGACGGCCAGGAGCTGGAGATCGCGTCGATGGCCGACGACCCGGACGGCACGTACGGGCCGTGGATCGCCGAACTCGGGCTGAGCGAGGCGATCGAGCGCGGAATCCTCGCCGGATTTGAGATCGACGTACTCGAGATCCACGACCCCTCCCCCGGCCTCGGGGAATCAGAGGAGGCGCAGCGCGGCCGGCGCCTCGCGCTCCTGCAGACGGCGCTCCTGGAACACGCCGCCGCGCACAACCTGCGCACCGTCATGACCTTCCACCAGAAGGTGGAAGAGGCCGCCGCGTTCGCGGAGAAGATGCCGGAGACGGCCGCGGAGCTGTACGTCAACGACACCACCGACGACGACCTGGCAGCCGCGGACCGGCTCCCCGCCTCGTCGATCGACGCCGAGTTCTACGAGCTCGAGGCCGGCCGCCACGTACCCCCGGACCGCATCTGGTCCGCGTGGCTGTGCGGCGACCACCCCGTCACCGAACGGCGCGAGGCACTGCGCCAGTTCGCCAATGGGATCGACGCGGCCGGGCGCCGGGTGCACCGGGCGTTCCTCGCAAGCTGCCGCGTGCTCGGGGAAGGCGTCGACATCACCGGCGAACGGGGAGTCGAAGCCATCTGCTTCGCCGACACCCGCGGCTCCCAGATCGAGATCGTGCAGAACATCGGCCGGGCGCTCCGCCTCAACAAGGACGGCACCACAAAGATCGCCCGCATCATCGTGCCGGTCTTCCTGGAGCCCGGCGAGGACCCGACCGACATGATCGCCTCCGCCAGCTTCAAGCCGCTCGTGGCCGTGCTCCAGGGCCTGCGCAGCCACGATGAACGACTCGTCGAACAGCTCGCCTCCCGCGCCCTCAGCCATGGCAAGCGCAAGGTGCAGGTTCAGCGCGATGAGGAAGGTCGGATCGTCGGCGCCGACGGCGAGGGCGAGGGCGACGGCGAGGACCAGGAGCACGCCGACACCCAGGCCGCCGCCGAATCGGCCCTCCTCCACTTCTCCACTCCCCGGGACGCGGCGACGATCGCCGCGTTCCTGCGCACCCGGGTCTACCGGCCCGAGTCCCTGGTATGGCTGGAGGGCTACCAAGCCCTCATCCGCTGGCGGACCGAGAACGAGATCACCGGCGTCTACGCCGTGCCCTACGACGTCGAGGTCGAAGTCGGGGCGACGAAGGATTTTCCGCTTGGCCGATGGGTCCACCAGCAGCGGAAGGCGCTGCGGGCCGGGGAGCTGGAGGACCGGCGCAAGACCCTGCTCGACTTGCCGGAAGCTGGAATGGTCTGGGAACCCGGCGAAGAAGCCTGGGAGAACAAACTCGCCGCGCTCCGGTCCCACCGGCGGGCCACCGGGCACCTCGCCCCGCGCCAGGACCAGGTGTGGGGCGAAGGCGAGGCAATGGTGCCCATCGGGCAGCACATCGCCAACCTCCGCCGCAAAGGCGCAAAGAACGGCCTGGGCAAAGACCCGCAGCGGGCCGCCCTACGGGCGGCGCAGCTGACCGCGATCGACCCCGACTGGAACTGCCCATGGCCCCTGAACTGGCAGCGGCACTACCGCATCCTCGCCGACCTCGCCGAAGCCGACGGCCACCTGCCAGCCATCGCACCCGGAGTGCTGTTCGAGGGCGACGACCTCGGCAAGTGGCTGGAACGGCAGAAGAATCCGGCCACCTGGAAGCAGCTATCCACCGAGCAGCAGGAGCGACTGTCCCGGCTGGGCGTGGCGCCCGTCGAACGGCCCGCTGCGATCCGGGCGGCCACGCGCGCGACGAAGGGCCCGAGCAAGACGCAACAGGCCTTCCAGCGCGGCCTTGCAGCCCTCACACAGTGGATCGAACGGGAAGGCGCGGGCCGGCCCGTACCACGCGGCCACGCTGAGGAGATCGCGGTCGACGGCGAGACGGAACCGGTGATCGTGAAGCTGGGCGTATGGGTCACCAACGCCCGTGCGAGGCGCGACAAGCTCACCCAAGACCAGCGGGGAGCGCTCGCTGAGCTGGGCGTCGAATGGGCGTAGAACCGGATGTCGAGGGGCCAGCTGGCACTGCGCGTGGCTGGCCTCTTCGTCAAGCCCTGGTAGTCGGTGCTGACTCGATCAGCGCCAGAAGCCCCTCAAGTGCTCCCAGGACAGGGGCACCAAGGAAGGCCGTGGACGGTGTTTGCCCAGGTCAGGGTGCAACGCTTAGGCGTGTTGCAGTGCCCGTGTTGCAGTACCAGGCATGCGCGTTGCAGCCGGCTGAACCCGACGCACTGGTTCAGTCGGTGCTGACTCTCACTCCAGTGACCTGCTCATTCTCAGGAGTAGGAACCGACGTCTCGCACACCGTGCCCTGAAGACAAGCACGTCAGCTCCGCAGGGCGCCGACATCGGCACGAGACGACGCTAAGGCAACCAGGCGAGAGTCGCAGCTAGCTTTCTGGGACGGCGCGCGGGTACGTGGGCTCAGTCGCCGGCTCGCGCTTGCTCCGCCAGACGCTCCTGAAGGCGGGCATGCCGGAACTGGTACACCCCGCCTGTCTGTCGCAGGATCCCGCGGCGGTGCGCGTCCACCAGGAATCCCAGGAGTCGCCGTGGCTGGCGTCCGCACACCGTGAGCCATCCGCGGCCCAGCAAGAAAACCCCCCATGCCCGTGACGACAGCACGGTGAATCCCACGGCGAGGCCGAACAGAAGACCCACGGCCAGGCCGAATGCCACCGAGTCCGTCGGGGGGAAGGCGAGACCCGCGGCAACCGCGCCGGCCGGGCTGTACGCGCATGCTCCCAGGCGCCCGTAGGCGACTCCACCGACGACCGCTCCGGCGACCGCTCCCGCCAGACCGAATTCGACCCCCATGCGGAGCCCCAGGGGAAGGTCCAGCATAGGTCCGCCCGAGACCTCCTCGGTGAAGATGATCGCCGCGGCGTAGGTTATTCCGAGCGAGAACGCGAAGGACGCGCATTGAGCGAGTGCGGAGGTCCTGTCCCGCCGGAAGACAACCAGGGGCGTGGAAGCGTTGGCCACATTGGCCGGGACGTCCAGCCACACGTGCAGCCCCACCGCGAGACCGAAGGCGAGGCCCAGCCCGAGGACGATGGGCCCGGGGAAGTCGAACGCTGTTCCCAGGGCGAGTCCGGTGACCACGCCGACCGGGAATCGGAGGAGGAAGGGTCGCGCGGTTCCCCGGAATCGCGCCTCGAGACGGGACGGTTCTGGTTCCGAGTCCAGCGCACAGCAGGTCCCGGCGGCGAGCGCGAAGAACAGTCCGTAGGCGAACCCGATGGCCGGGTCGGCCGCGATGCCCCCGACGAGGCCGAACAGAACTCCCGATACGAGCCCGGCCGCAAGCCCGCGCACCGCGCGCGGCACGCCATGGATGTACTGCCACCACGCGACGTCACGCGTACCGAGCCGGCTCAGGTGACAGGCAAGGAAGGTGAGCCACACCTGGGCTTGTTCCGGACGGTAGCGGCCCGTTCGCGCGGATCCGAGCGGCGCGGTGCCGGTGGACGCGTGCGGGAAATACGAAGCAGGGACGAAGGAGTTGAGCAGGTGCTTCTCGAGCACTGAGGTGTCGGCGAATCTGATGTCGATGAGTTCGAGGGGGTCGGCGGGGGTGTCGCTGTAGGCGACTCTGGCCATGGACGACATCAGCGGTGTGGAAAGCACCTCGATGAGCGCCTGCGCGACGGCGTCGGTGCCGCTTTCTCGCAAGTAGGCAAGGACCGGCGTCCACTTGGTGGTGAGCGCGCCATGTGCTTCGCCGTTCGTGCGCCGCGTGGTGAAGGGCAGGAAACTGACCAGCTCGTCCAGGCTCAGGGGTTGCAGCTCGATGACCGCAGCCGCGGTGAAGACGTCGGCGGATTCGATGGTGTGCCGATACTCGTCCGTACGACTGGTCAGGATCACCGGCGCTTCCAGGTCGAGCGTCGCGTTGAGGTGCCGGATGGCATCCGAACGAGAGGACTCGGGCATCTCGTCCAGGCCGTCGAGGACGGGGAGGACATGGTCCATCAATTCCGCGGCCCAGGTGGCCCCGGATGGCGCCGTGGCGCTCAGCGCGGGGAAGTCCTTCGCGATGTGCTCGGACATCCAGAATCGAAGGCTCTGCTCTCCCGGGCGCCATGAGGCCAGGGAGAACAGGACCGGCACACGGTCCCCGGGCCGGCGGGCCTCGAGGAACTGGAGGACGAGACGCAAGGTGAGCACCGTCTTGCCCGCGCCGGGCTTGCCGAGGACGACCAGTCTCCTGGAAGGGATCCGGTGGAATGTCTCCAGGACATCGGCGAGTTCACCCGCCACGTCCAATGGTGCGGTGTTGCCCGACTGCCTGCGGATGTTCGCCCAGTGGTCGGTGATCAGCGGATCGGCCCTCGTCCAGCGAACCGGCAGGGGGAAGGGGTCTTGCAGCCGGCGAAACCTCTCCTCCGCGCGCCACTGCTCCCGTACTGCTACCGCCAGGTCTTCCGTCGCCCGGCGCAGGCGCTCGGAGAATTCGGGGGTGGGTGCTGGGGGCTCGGCAGAGAGGAAGTTCGCGAGGAGTCCCAGGAGGCCGACGAACAAGGCGAGAGCGCTGGCCCACTTGTCGATCTTGTCCAGTTCCCCGAGGACGACGAAGAACGCGGCCACGGCCAGAACGGCGGAGATCCAGACGGCCTTGACCCAGCGTGGTCTCCGCCACCAACTCATGGGCCGCTCCGTCATGCCGACATTTCACCTTTGCCCACAAGCCTCCATCACGCCATCGGTTGATGCTGCACGGAGACCGGAACTGACCACTTTTGTCGGATGTGGACAGGGTGTTCCCCACCCGGACCGCGGCACACGCAAGGTCGATCACCAGGTCGGGAACGCCCCGAAAGCCGACATGGCCACGGCTGTCAGAGCACCGCGTCGATCACCTCCCGGGCGGGCGCGCTCGCCTTCGGTCGCGCCGCCCTCCATGGAGCCCTGGAAGTCGTAGCTGGAGTGCTCGCCGCCGATTAGTAGCCGACATCTCGCACACCGTGCCCTGAAGAGAAGCACGTCAGTTGGGGGAGGAGCCCTGGGCCACGGATATGGGGAGCTTATCCGGAGTCCACGCCGTGCGGCCCCACGCTGGGCGACCGGCCGCCGAGTAGGGCTATCCCCGCCGTTCAGCGTGCAGGTCGGCCAGCTTGTTGAGGTCGATGCGTAGCTGGGCCACGGAGTGGCGGTAGGCGGTCACGGTGTCCATGGTCAGCTCGTACTCGGGCGGATTGGCCAGGGCTGCGTGGGGGTCTCCTATACCAGTAGGTCCGTATCCCCTGTCGTAGTCCTGCAGTGCCTCAATGGATTCGCCAATGACCAGCCATCGTGAGTCGCCGGTGGAGCGGTGCAGCCAGTCCGTGGTGCGCTGGGGAGCTCGGACATGGAATGGCACCTGCAGGCGGCGGCGAATGGTCTTGAGGTCCTTCTTGAACCCTTCCCAGGCTGTACGCAGCACAGCGATGCGGTCGCTCTGCGGGGCGAGGGGTATGTCGTCGTAATACGAAGGCCAATGCCCGGTGTAGGGCAGCTCAGCCTCGGGCCGCCATCGCTCGACCGGGGCAGGCTGCCAATCCGGCATGGGCACGCTAGCCGGGACGGCAGACGGCTGACCCGCTTCGGCCTGCGTCACCGCCACGTCGCTGAAGGTGGTGACGGAGGAGACGGGTACGGCCTCGGCCGTCTTTCCCGCCCCGGGAACGGTGTCCGACTGCTCGTCCAGTAGGCGTTGCACCTGGCGCTGTAGGACGTGGAGCTCACGCTGCAGGGCCTTGACGCGTTCCTGCTCGCCGGCCAGGTCGCGTTCCAGCGTCCGGCTGTAGGCGGCGGCATGCTCCAGCTGATCCTGTTGGCCAGCGGCCTGGTCCGCCAGCCGATCCCGGTCCGCTTCAGCAGCCTCTGCCCGCGTCAGGGCCTCCGAGAGCGCAGCCTCCACAGTCGTCAGCCGCGCGGCGAGCCCGGCAGCCTCCTCCCGGGCCGCCGTCAGGGACTGCGTCTCCAGCTCGCGGGCGGCCAGCTCCTCGCGCGCCTGGCCCAGCTCCTCGCGCAGCCTGTTCACCTCGGCTTTGAGCTGGTCGGTCAGCTCCTGCCAGTACAGCACCTGGGTGGCCGCCCCGTTGCTGGCCCGCTGGGCTTGCTTCCGCAGCTCCGTGAGCTGGGCGAACTGTTCCTCGGACAGCGCCACTCCACAGCCGCGCACGAATCCGGCGAACGCGTCGAGGAACGTCTGCGGGGCGATCCGCCGCCCTGAAAGGTACCGGGAGACCGCGGCCTGACTGCTGTACACCGCCTTGACGAGACTCGCCTGCGTCTGGCCGGTTTCGGCTAAGAGACGCGCCAGCTCGGCACCGTAGCGCCTGGCTTGCGTACTCACTTCATCAGGCATCGGCGCCTCCCCCACGAGGCCGCCCACCCCATGCGTGTCGGGGAAAGCGGCTAGGGAGATTGTTGCCTACCTTCGCCTGTCGACGGAGCAGGTCCGGGTCAGCCGCTTGCCAATTCACCGGGAAACCCCATCCCACTCCTGAATGATTCCTTGCTCACCCAAGCTGGCCGTCATCCGCAGTTCCCACCTGACCGGAGGACGCCATGCCCCACCAGCGCCGTGAAACGGAAACCACCGCCCGCCCGAAGCCTCCAGCCTTCTTCGAACTGCGCATCGGCAGCTTCCACGTGACCATCCAACAAGCCCCCTACCGGCTGCTCGCACTCACCACCGCAGTGCTCGGCTTCCTCGGCGGCACCACATGGTTCCCCCACTGAACGCGCAGGCTCTCCCTACGGCCGGGGGTCGCGCGCGAGACCACTGGCCCCTGTAACGCGAGGAGCTCGACCTGACGGGGGGCGGAGGTGTCCGCCGGGGTGCGGGGGCGGGCACGGCGGCTTCCGGAGAGAGGTCGAGCCGCTTGTCCATGTCGAGCCGGAAGTACCGTACGGGTTGATGTTGGACCAGAACAGCGCAGTCAGCCCGCGCCGGTCCTCGCCGGTCAGCTTCTTCGCCCACTTCGGCTCAGCCAGGACCTGCTGGAGCAGCAGCGTGATGCTGCCGATGTTCCTCAGCCGGGCGCCCGGCAGCGGCACGGACGTGTGGGCCGGGAGCCTGGCGAACACCGTGCCTGCTACCCTCTGGGCCGCCTGACCCGCTGCCAAGCCGTTCGCCGGTCAACCGGCGGCGGGTCTCATGCCTTCGCCGAACGGCGGCACGTCGTCTGTGGTGACGTCCAGGCGCAGTGCGCACATACCGCAGAGGGTGGCGGCAGGCGCCGCGGTCGACGGCGGTGTCGGCGCTGACCTCCGCGACGAGGGCGGGGACGACCAGGGTCGGGTCGAGGATCTCGCGGCTGCCCCACGTGACCCTGAACCGCACGCCGGTCCACGGATGTCCGGGGCCGTAGGCAGTGAGGTGGTCGGCGAGCTGCCGGGCGGCGTCGGGCCGCAGCGGCGTCGTGCGGCCCACCGGACGCAGCCGGTGGTCGGCGTCATAGCGTCCGAGGACGAGCAGTTGCGGCTGGGCCAGGCTGCCGGTGACGGCGCCGATGACGGCCTCGGTCGTCTCGCGGCGGCGGACCTTGAACCAGGCCCGGGCGCCCGGCACATACCGTTGCCGAAGGCCCTTGATGACGACGCCCTCCACACCAGGGACTCGGGTCCAGGAGGTCAGCCACTCCTGTGCGAGGGCCGGGTCGGTCGTCATCGGGCACAGCGTCCATGGCGGCGTCAGAGCGTGCTCCCGGAAGAGGTTCTCCAGGACGGCGCGGCGCCGTTCGTACGGCTCGGTGAGCAGCTCGCGGCTGTCGGCCTGGAGGACGTCGAAGGCGATGAAGTGCGCCGGCATCTTGGCGGCCAGGTCGTCGACAGTGCGTATGCCCGACACCGCACGGCGTTGCAGCGCCTCGAAGGACAACCGGTCCCCCGACCACACCACCAGTTCGCCGTCGAGGACCAGGCCGTCCGGCAACTGCCGTGCCGCGGCGACCAGGTCAGGGAAGTGCCGCTGGATCAGGCTGCCGCGTCGCGACTGCAGCAGCACCGCACCGCCCGCACGGTTCGGGTTGAACAACAGAGCGCGGTAGCCGTCGAACTTGGCCTCGAACGCCAGCCCACCGGGCAGCACGCCCGGCACCGACTCCCGGGCCTGGGCCAGCATCGGCTCCACCGGAGGACGCAGCACCGTCGATCCGCTCTCGATCAGACGACCGGCGTGTCTAGCCCCGGATGCCCCGAGGATCTCCGCCGTACGTGTACTCGCTCGCTCATGTCCTGTCTACGACTGCGCCCACCGGCCCGCGACCCGAGCACCGAAGCTCACCGCCGACAAGCTCCAGCAGCTCAGTGCTGGGCATCGATGGTGCCTATCGTTCGGCAGCGCGGGCGCGCAGGCGGGCCATGACTCCGTTGGCCGGCCCCGCCTCCTCACTGCGGCGTTCGGATTCGAGCTCACGACGCGCATGCTCGCACCGCGGGCACAGCCCGCCGCGCTCGGGCCGGTAGCCGTCCTTGCCCGCCATCCCGGTGTCGACGCCCGTGCCGCATGACGGGGCACGACCAGGGCCAGGCCGCGGCAACCCGTTCACGGCGCTGCTGGACCTCGAGCGCCCGTGCCCCTTCGCGTTCCGCACGGCGCTGTTCCTCACGGGCCTCGTGGTCGGCCTCCGTGCGGGTGTTGGTCAGCGCGTCGGTCAGGGGCTGCCACTCGGAGCGGCCGAAGCGCCACCAGATCGGCCCGTGCGGGCCCTTGGCGCGCAGGTGGTCGAGGTGGGTGGCAACAACGGGACGGTGTCGGTGTAGTCCCACCAGCCGTCCGGCTCCTCCCCGTCGACTAATAGGACTCCGTTAGGTTTGTCTTGATCTCGATGTCGTGTGTGGCCTGCTGGGCAGGGGCTGTTGGCAGGTGGTGCAGATGCCGGTCCAGCACCTCAGGACGTTCTGGAGGGCGTCGAGGGTCTGGTAGAGAGTGAGTCCGGTGTGGGTGCTTTTGGGGCCAGCCGTTGTTCGGTGAGAAATGCGTGGGCGGCGGTTACGAGGGTGACGTGGTGGTGCCAGCCGGGCCAGGACCGGCCTTCGAAGTGGTCCAGGCCCAGGCCGTGCTTGAGTTCGCGGTAGTCGTGCTCGATGCGCCAGCGGACCTTGGCCAGGCGGACCAGCTCGGCGAGCGGGGTGTCGGCCGGCAGGCTGGACAGCCAGTATTCGGTGGGCGCCTCGGCGTCCTCAGGCCATTCGATCAGCAGCCAGCAGTCGGGCAGGATGCCGTCCCACCAGCCCTGTTCGGCCGAGGCGGCGGCCCGGATTGGACGCTCGACGGCCTTGCCGGCCGGGCGAACACGTACAGCGGTGAAGCGGGAGCGTAACGCGCCGCGTAAGCCCTGCCGCCAGGTGAGGGAAGTGAACGCTTCCGGTCCGAGACCGGCGGCCAGGGCCGCCACCGACGGTGCCCGGTGGCGGTAGCGGGGCTGGGGCCAGCAGCCGACGGAGCCGTTGCGGTCCGGAGCCACAGGCTGGACGTCGAACGGGTGGGCACTCACGTCCGAGCGGACGGCCAGCACGTAGTCGATCCCCCGGTCCGCCAGGCCGGCCCGCAGGTAGGCATTGGTGCCGTAGGCGGCATCGGCCACCACGACCGGCGGCCTCATGCCCGAGCCGGCCAGCTCATCGAGCATGTCCAGCGCCAGCCGCCACTTCTCGCGGTGCCCGGCCTCGAGCGGAACGCGGGCAAGGGCCCGGCGTTCGGCGTCCGCAGCCCACTCCTTGGGCAGGAACAGCCGCCACTGCAGCGGGCAGGAAGCGGTGTCACTGGCGGCGTGGACGCTGACCGCGACCTGGCAGTTGGCGCGTTTGCCCAGGGCCCCGCAGTACTGCGGAGCCACAGCGACCGACATTCTTCCGTCCTTGGGCACCGACACATCGTCAATCACCCAGGCCGCCGGGGCGATGAGCGGCAACATGCGTTCGCAGATCCGCCGCTGCACCGGCACCGGGTCCCAGGTGGACTGATTCACGAACTGCTGCAGGTTCTGCTCGTTGCCGTCCGGCAGCCTCGAGGCCATGGCCTGGATCGACTTGCGGCGGCCGTCCAGCATCAGTCCCCGCAGGTAGCAGTCGCCCTTGGCACGCTGGTCCTTACGCGGCACCGAGGCGAACACATCAGCCACGTACAACGCCAACTTCGCCCGGACACAGTTCACTTCATGTGCGTCCATTCACCCAACATGCCCACGAACAGCCCGAACTCATAGACCTAACGGAGTCCTATTACTCAATCCTCATGAAATGATCATGCGCCGCCTGCCTCGCAGGTGATCCACATCGAACGCACGATTAAGACATCGTTTCTTATGGCGTGATCGTTCGTTGAACCGTGCATGACGGATCTGGTTGAGCGGTTGGTGCCGGACGAGTTGTGGGTGTTGTTCCGGCGGGTGGTGCCGCCGACGGAGGTGAAGCGTCCGCAGGGCGGCGGTCTGTCCGTTATACACATCTCCTAGCCCACGAACCCCC
>NZ_JAGGOJ010000003.1 GCF_018614575.1 Streptomyces sp. ISL-10 | reverse complement strand
TCACGATCTACAGCTGGAGTATTAAGCGGTCTAAGCGACCCTGCCGCCGACGGACGCTATCCACGGGGGCATCCGTGGTGTTGATTCCTCGTCAGAAGACCCCACGCATGGGTGAGGAGCCCGTCAAGTGCCTGCACGCCCGCCCGATTTCCTGGAGGATGCGCCCGACGCGCGCACGGTCGTGGAGCGTGAGCTGGAGTTCGTCCTCGTACTCGCCGCCCAGTCGGCCGCGCGCACCCCGGTGGCCGTGCCGACCCGGCTGACGTACCGCGTCAGCGACCCGTACGCCGTGCACTTCGCCTTCCACATCGACACGCCCGACCCGATCGGCTGGAGGTTCGGGCGGGACCTGCTCATCGACGGGGTGTACCGGCCGAGCGGCGACGGCGACGTACGGATCTGGCCCGTCGGCGTCCACGGGGAGGACGGCACGGTCTGCATCTCGCTGTCGACGCCCGACGGGAACGCCGTGCTGCGCGCACCCGCCGTGGCACTGACCGCGTGGCTGGAGCGGACGATGCGGCTGGTGCCGCCGGGCCGGGAGCGGCTGGTCGTCCCGGCGACCCCCTGAGGCTCTCCGGCCGCGGTTCGCCGCCTTTCATGGTGACTGCCTCCCCGGGCGGACATTTCGCCCACTTGTCGTAGGAGGGCTTCCCCCGGCCGCCCGCGCGGGCATCATTCAGTCCCTGCTCCCTCTCTTCGCCTCTCTTCGTCCGCCTCGTCCTGACGTCCGACTAGCTGCGGACGTCCGGTGAACGGCAGCATGGAAGACAGGTGACGCCTGTCCGCGCACGGAGGCGGTACAAACTTTGACAAGGCAAGACTTTGCGTTCTGCGGTGCCGAGCTGGCGGCTGTCTACGTGCTCGCCGAGGAGCGCCGCGGTCTGCGCCTGGCCGAGGTGGCCGGGGACCGCGGCGGGACGCACGGGCTGCCGGCACAGGTACCGCTGACCAGCCGCTCCCCCGCCGCGCTGGCCTACCGCGCGGGCCGGCCGCTGTGGCTGGGACCGTCGGACGTCGCCGCGTACGGAACGGGCGCGGACGCGCCCTTCCTGCACCCCGGGCCCGGCTCCCCCCACGGTTCCCTGTCCCTGGGGGCGCTGCCGCTGGGCCGCGGCGCGCGGGAACTGGGCTGTCTCCTGGTCGCGGGGGAGGTCGGCGACGGTTTCAACACCGACCGCCGCACACTGCTGGAGCTGTACGCCGATCAGGTCGCGGCCGGGCTCGAAGCGGCCGCGGCCCGCTCCGCCGGCCGGGCGGAGACGCGGTCGCGCGGCCCGTCCCTGGTGCCGCCGCAGGGCGGCGCGTTCACGCTGACGCTGAGCACCGGCGCGATGGACGCCGACCCGCAGATGCTGACACTGCTCGGCATGCCGCCCGAGCGGTTCGACGGCCGGGCGGAGACCCTGCTCGCCTGCGCGGTGCCGGACGACGTCCCGGCACTCATGGAGATCGTGGAGCCCGGCCGACTGGCGGCGGCAGGAGGCCAGTTGGCGTTCCGCGTCCGGCGTCCAGGCGGTGAGCTGCGCTGGCTCGGGCTGCGGTGCCGGCTGCGGTTCGGCGCCGACGGGACACCGGAGCGCATACTCGGCGTCGTCGCCGACGCCGCCTACTTGCGTCCCACCGCCGACGAGGTCGCGGTCGTGCAGGAGCTGTCCGCGAAGCTGGCCGGGGCCACGACCGTGCGGGAGGTCAGCCGACTGGTCGTCTCCACCCTGCGCGGCCGGCTGGACGCCGACCGGATCGCGGTGGCGGAGCTGGAGGCCGACCGGCTCTTCGTCACCGCCCTGGACCCGCCGGACCACCAGTCCTGGCCGCAGCTGTGGCAGTCCGAGTGGCGTTCGGAATGGCCGGACGCGGCGTGCCACGCCCTGCCCACGCTGCAGAGTTCGCTGCGCGAGGGCCACCTGAGCCTGTGGCCCTCGGGTGCCGGTCTCGAAGCGGGCCTGGCCGGGATCGGGCCGGGCGGCCTTGCCGTGCTGCCGCTGCCCGCCGACGGCCGCATGGTCGGCGTGTGCCTGGTGGGCTGGGAGGAGTCGCACGGGTTCGGCCCGGAGGAGCGCTCGCTGCTGACCGCGGTGGCAGGCCTGGTGGGGCAGGCCCTGACCCGCGCCCACGCGCTGGACGCAGGCCACGAGCTGGCGACGATGCTCCAGCGCAGCCTGCTGCCCCGTAAGCTCCCGACGCTGCCCGGCGGGGTCGCCGTCGCCCGCTATCTGCCGGCGACGGCGGGCCTGGAGGTGGGCGGCGACTGGTACGACGTGATCCCGCTGGGCGACGACCATGTGGCGTTCGTCATCGGCGACGTCCAGGGCCACAGCGCCGCCGCCGCGACGATCATGGGCCAGATGCGCACGGCGGTGCGCGCGTACGCGGTGGAGGGCCATCCGCCGGACGTGGTGGTCGCGCGCGCCAACCGGCTGCTGATGGGCATGGAGACGGACCTGTTCGCCACCTGCCTCTACTGCGAGCTGGACATGGAGGAGGGCAACGCGAGGTTCGTACGGGCCGGGCACCTGCCGCCCGTACTGCGCCACCCCGACGGGACGACGCAGGAACTGGAGGTCGAGGGCGGGCCGCCGCTGGGCGTGCTGGCGGACGCCGAGTTCCCCATGACGGAGGCCGGCCTGGCCCCAGGAACGCTGCTCACGATGCTCACGGACGGGCTCGTCGAGTCCGCGCACCTCGCGCTCGACGACGGCATGGGCCGCGTCCGCGAGGTCCTCTCGGCGGCCGACCCCGCCGACACGGGCCGGGTCGCCGACGCACTGCTGGGCAGTGCCGACGGCCGCGACGACGACGTGGCCGTACTGCTGCTGCGCTACGACGGCAGCCGGGCCCGCCCCGAACGGACCCACTGGACGGTGTGGCGGCTGCCGGACGCCGTGATGCACGCACGCCGCTTCACGGGGCGGACGCTGCGTGCGTGGGGTGTGCCGGACCTGGCCGACGTGGCCCTGCTGGTGGTGTCCGAGCTCGTGACGAACGCCATCGCGCACACCAGGGGCGAGGTACGGCTCAATCTGACCCTGTCGGCGGAACGGCTGAGGATCGCGGTGAACGACGCGTCACCGCGCAGCCCGGTCAAGCCGGCCAACCTGGACTGGGAGGCGACCGGCGGCCGGGGCCTGCTGATCGTCGAGGCGATGACCGCCGCCTGGGGCTCGGTGCCGCTCAGCGGCGGCAAGCAGGTCTGGGCGGACATCCCGGTGACACCCACCGACGTCTGAGCCGCGGCCGGCGCACGGAAAAGGCCGCTCTCCCACCCCCGGACAGGGCCTGCGCCCGGGCACTTCCGACCTTGTCGGCCGACAGGCCCTGAGCGGGTCGGATACTTGGCGTCGCAGCAGTCGGGCGTCGGGCGTCGGGGCTAGCCTCCACCACCCGCCACCGGGACGAATACAACCCGGAACATCCTGGGCCACCACTTGCCCGTCAGCAGGAACTGATCGGTCCCCGGAACCGCCGCAATGCCGTTCAGGACGTCCGCATGCCGTCTCTCGGCTTCGCTCATCAGGGACGGAACGGCGATGTCCCCGGTCACCTCGCCGGAGTGGGAGTCGATGCGTACGATCCGATCGGTGGGCCAGACGTTCGCGTACACGAGGTCGCCTACGCATTCCAGCTCGTTCAGCCGTCCCACCGGCTGCCCCTGGGCGGTGACGGCGACCTCGCCCCGTTTCTTTAGAGTTCGGGGGTCCCGGAAGACGAGCCGGGAGGTGCCGTCGGTCGTCACGAGCCGGCCGCGGTGCCGCTGGTGGCATACCCCCCAGCCTTCCTCCTCGTACGGCACCCGGCGCAGTTCGGCCAGCGTTCTGGCGTCCCGCTCGATGGCGATGCCGTTCTGCCAGGTGAGCTGCCAGAGCGTCGGTCCCATGACGGTGATTCCCTCGCCGAACAGCGGCGGGGGAAGCTTGGCGCGCCGCGCCGGCGGGGTGCCGGGCCGACCTGCCCTGATCGTCGAGCGGCCGGGCACGCCCGTGCTCTCGTAAAGCATGCCGTGAGCCATCTCCAGGCCCTGGGTGAAGGCCGTCGGGTCATGAGGCAGGGTCTCGACGACCCGGACCGTCAACCGCTCGACCCGTGCCGCTGTCTGCCCGGGCATGCTCCGTTCGTGATCCACGGCTCCGTCGCCCGTGTCGCACGAGCCGACGAGCATCCCGCCGACCAGAGCGACGACCGCCACGGGGACCACGCATGCAAGCCGCATGGCTGCACACTGGCACACGGGCCCGGCCGGATCGGGTGTGCCCGCCGGACCGGCTCGCGACGGTCGTCCCCATGGCGCAACCGCCCGGGCCACCGCGGCGCGCAGCGCCCTGCCGAGCCGGCATCCAGGAGCAGGCGGAACCCCCGGGCCCCGGCCCCCGGAACGGCCAGGTCCGGCGATGCCCCGTTGGCATCGCCGGACCTGGCAGGACGGCCCGTGCCTGGGATGCCCCAGGCCGTCCGGTTCTACGACCTCGTCTTGGCCGACACCGGCTCCGTATGACCGTTGACGGAACGACCGTTGATGGAGCGACCTTTGGCAAAACGGCCGTTGGCGGACGACCCACGGCGAGGAACCACGGACGACAGACGCGCCGACACGAGCGCCGAGAGGCGGCCTGACGGCTCCGGCTTCGGCTGGTACCGGTATGCATAGCCGTGCGCCTCACCGTCGCCCCGTGCCGGAGCCGCGTTCAGGACAGCGCCCAGTACAGGCACGTTGACGCGTTCGAGGACGCCCAGGGCATCGAGGATCTGACTCTTGCTCGTCCGTCCGGCACGTGCGACGAGCAGGTATCCGTCGACGGCGTGTGCCATCGCCGGGGTGTCGGCGAACGGAAGCACCGGAGCGGTGTCCACGACGACGTGGTCGAACTCCTCGGCGAGCTCCTCCAGCACGGACGCGAATTGGGCACTGCCGAGGATCTGGGTCGGGTTGGGGGGAATCATCCCACTGGTGAGCACCGAGAAGGACCCTGCTGTCTGCAGCACCTCACGCACCCCGGCCTTGCCGACCAGAGCAGTGGTCAGCCCGGCGTCTCTGACGAGGCCGAGGGCCGAGTGGACGGAAGGGCGGCGCAGGTCGCAGTCGATCAGGCACACCCTGGCGCCTTCCTCGGCCAGTGTGGCGGCCAGGTTGACCGACACGCTGCTCTTGCCCTCACGCGGCAGCGGGCTCGTGACGGCAATGACCTTCGGCTGTTTGCCCACTTCGGCGAACTGAAGATTGACCCGCAACTTCCGGAAGCCCTCCGCACGCGTGCTGTGCGTATCGTCGCGCAGGGAGACCGGGCGCCGTGCGGCTCGCGAGTCGTGCACGATGCTGGACAGCAGAGGGGGCCCGGCAGCGGCCGCCAGGCACTCGGCCAGGGCCTTGGAGTCCCGCATCGACGTGTCCACCGTCTCCAGCGCGACCCCGATCCCCAGCCCGAGGACCAGGCCCACGGCCAGGCCGAGTGCGACGTTGAGCGTAATCTTCGGTGACGAGGGGGCGGACGGCACGGCCGCGGGCTCGATGACGGTGAGCCGCACCGGGGACTCGGCCGTGTCCCCGCGGGGACTCTCCAGTTCCCTGATCACCTGGGCGAAGCGGGTGGCGACGGCATTGCTGATCCGGGCGGCTCGCGCCGCACGGGTATCGGTGACGGTCAGACGGACCAGCACCGTGTTCACCGGAGCCTCGGCCGAGATGCGAGAGCCCAGTTCACTCGGTGTCAGCTTCAGCTTGAGGGATTTCACGACCGGAGTGGTCACCTCGGGGCTGGCCACGATATCGGCATAGGACTGAACTCTTGCCTGGGTGAACGAGTTCCCCTGGTTGAGCTGGGACGTGTCGTCGCCACCTTGGAGGGAGGCGAAAAGTGTGGTCGTCGCCCGGTACTCGGGAGTGGCGAAAACACTTGCGAAGACACCTGTCGCCGTCCCCAGCAAAGCCACCAGGGCGATGACACGCCATCGGCGGGAAAGGACTCGTAGGTATTGGTGAAAATCCAAGGTCTTCCCCGATCAGAGCGAGTAATTGGTCAGTCACCTTAGGGTCCGCACCGAGAATTTCTGGCACACGGCATGCGTGTTCGGCCACCCAATACCCTCAGTAACCTCAGCGGAGTGAATCGGCGCCTCCTCAGAGGCGCTCGGCGGCGCCTGAACGGCAACGGTTGCACGCGTCGAACACGTAATCGGCGACACGCTCCACCATCGCGTAGTCGAAGGCATCGTGATCGGTGGCGACTACCACTGCGTCGGCCGACGCGACCTGGTCCTCGGTGAGTTCGACACACAGGATGTCCTGGGGGAGCTGCGACGGTTCGACATACGGTTCCACCGCGAGGACGTGAGCGCCGAGTTTCTGGAGGCCCTGGGCGACGGCAACGGAAGGGGATTCCCGGACGTCACCGGTGTTCCTCTTGTAAGCGAGCCCGAGGACCAGAATCTGGCTGCCGTTGACGGGCTTGCGCCGTGTGTTGAGTCCTCTGGCCACCCGGAGAACCACATGGTCGGGCATATGACTGTTGATGTCGTTGGCGAGTGACACAAAGCGGAAGTCGTGCTGCAGAGCCTGTTTGACCTGCCATGAGAGATACGAAGGATCGATCGGCAGGCAGTGACCGCCGACGCCGGGCCCGGGCAGAAAGCGCATGAATCCGAATGGCTTGGTCGACGCCGCGTCGATCACTTCCCAGATGTCGATGCCGAGCGGCCTGCAGAACATGGCAAGCTCGTTCACAAGGGCGATGTTGACATGCCGGAACGTGTTCTCCAGAAGCTTTGTCAGCTCCGCCGTGCGCGGTGAACTCACCGGGACGGTACGGTCCACCACGTCGTTGTAGAAGTCCTGGACATGCCGCAGTGAGACGTCGTCGACCCCGGAGACCACCTTCGGTGTGTTCTCCAGCCGCCAGGTCGGGTTTCCCGGGTCGATCCGTTCCGGACTGTATCCCAGGAAGAAGTCCTCGCCGGCTTGAAGACCGCTGTGAGCCTCCAGGAGCGGGCGCACGACGTGTTCGGTCGTGCACGGGTACGTGGTGGACTCGAGGATCACCGTGGCGTTGGCCCGGAGGTGCGGGGCGACTGCCTGCGCAGCGCTTTCCACGAAACTCAGGTCGGGCGCGCCGTCCTTCAGCGGTGTGGGCACCGTGATGACGCACACGTCGAAGCCCGCGGCATCCGCGTAGTCGGTACTGAGGCAGTAGCGGCCCGAATTGAGGGCGGCCAGGAGGCGGGCGGACGTGACGTCCTCGGCGAACGATTCGCCGGCTGCCAGGCGCTTGACGCGCATCTCGTCCACGTCGAGACCCACGACGTTGTGCCCGGCCTCGACCACGCGAATGGCGAGTGGAAGGCCCACATACCCTTGGCCGACGACGACCACCTTTTGCTCTGACACCGACACGTCTGACTCTCCTCTCGCCTGCCCAGCTGAATTCTTCGGTGGAATATTCGCGATGTATGCCAGGCTTCCCTCGCCACACAACTACTGAGTGACACTGCTTCAGGCAAACAGAGTCATCCTGTACTTCGAGCGTCGGGCATGTGGACTAACCGGTCTGTAAATTCACTCTGTTTGTGCCGTCCCGGGCTATCGTTGCCCTGCGTCGCCGGTGCACATGACCCTGGCAATGCCCCACCCACAGACATGGAGTGACGGCGTGACGGACCATCCGAAGTACCTGGTTACCGGCGGAGCCGGATTCATCGGCTCCCATCTCGTCGACGCGCTGCTCGCCCGTGGTGAGCCAGTCGTCGCACTCGACGATCTCAGTACCGGACGCCTGCAGAACCTTGCCGGCGCACGCAATCACGGACACTTCCAGTTCGTCCACGGCTCCGTGCTGGATGCGCCGCTGGTCGACAAGCTGGTAGGTGAATGCGACCGGGTCGTCCACCTGGCGGCAGCAGTTGGGGTGAAGCTTATTGTCGAGCAGCCACTGAGATCCTTCACCATTAACACCAAGGGAACAGAAACGGTCATCGGAGCGGCTTACCGCCATGGCCGGCCGGTGATTCTGGCCAGCACATCCGAGATCTACGGCAAGAACTCCTCGGGGCCGCTGACCGAGATGTCCGACCGCATTCTGGGAAGTCCATCCGTGCCGCGATGGTCCTACAGCACGGCCAAAGCGGTGGACGAGATCCTCGCCGAGCTGTACCGCCGGGAGTACGGACTGCGTGCCACTATCGTGCGCTTCTTCAACACGGTCGGCCCCCGGCAGAGCCCGGCCTACGGCATGGTGATTCCGAGATTCGCCCGACAGGCGGTACGGGGGGAGCCGCTCAGCGTCTACGGCACCGGTCGGCAGAGCCGCTGTTTTCTCCATGTCACCGACGTGGTCGCGGCACTCGTCTCGCTGATCGACCGTCCGGAGGCCGAGGGAGAGACCTTCAACATCGGAAGCGACGAGGAGATCAGCATTCTCGATCTCGCCGAACGCCTCATCACGTATGCGAAGAGCGCGTCGGCCGTAGAGCGAGTCTCCTACAACGAGGCCTACGGACCGGGATTCGAGGACATGGACCGCCGGGTCCCGGACACGACCAAACTGAGGGCCCTCACCGGCTGGCAACCACGGCGGAACCTCGACGACATCCTCGCGGACGCCGTGGCGGACGCCCGCGGCGAAATGCGGCAGCACGAGCACGTGGCCGCTTCCGGTCGCACGGACGAAGGACACACCGGCGACACCGACGGCCGGGCGGTGGGGCTGAGTCCATGTCCGGTCTGAGTCCATGGATGGTGACGGCGCTCGCGGGGCTGGTGGCTCTGGCGGTAGCCGCTCTGCTGACCGAGCCCCTGCGTCTCCTCGCCGTGCGGCGGGGATACACCGACCAGCCCGCGGCACGTAAGGTGCATGTCTCCCCCACGCCCTATCTGGGCGGTATGGCCGTCGCAGTGGCGACGGCGGGCTCCGCGAGTCTGGTGATGTTCGCTACGGGCGGGAGTGACTCCACCCTTGGCGTCGTACTCGGATGTGCCGCTGTGATCGCCGTGCTCGGTCTCGTCGACGACCTGCGTCCGCTCAGTATCCGGGTGCGGCTCTCCGTCGAGGCGGCCGCGGCGCTTGTGGTCGTCACGTGGTGCGGCCATCCCGTGCTCTTCGGCACGTGGCTCGACGCGGTCCTCGCCGTGATGTGGATCCTTTTCACCACCAATGCGTTCAATCTGCTGGACAACATGGACGGCGTGGTGTCCACGGTGGCCGCGATCATCGCGGCATTCCTCTGCTGCGCCGCGCTGTCCGCCGGTCTGATCGGCACCGCCGCGGTCACCGCCGCCCTGGCCGGGGCCTGTGCCGGATTCCTCTTCCACAACTGGCACCCTGCGCGCATCTTTCTCGGTGACGCGGGCGCGCTCTTCGTGGGTTTCCTGGTGTCGTCCGCAAGCATGACCCTGCACAAGGACAGCACCGCGCTCTCCGGGTACGGCAGTCTGCTGCTCATCACGCTGGTGGTCACCGCGGACACCGGCCTGGTCATGGTGGCGCGGCGCAGAGAAGGGCGGCCTGTGCTGCAGGGCGGCAAGGACCACATCGCACACCGGCTCCAGCAGCTCGGGCTGACGGTTCGACAGGTGGCCGTCGCCATCGGAGGCTTCGCGGCGATGACGAGCCTGACGGCCGTCCTGATCATGCTCAAGACGGTCCCGCAGCCGGTCGTGCTGATCAGTGTTGTCGCGGTGACCGCCGTCGTCTGGCTCCGGCTTCTGCGAGTCCCCGTCTACAGCGCGATTCCGACGAACAGCGCTGAGGGCAGCCACAGCAAGGTGGCGTGACGGCCTCAGTGGCGGCCCGGGGCCACCACCCACGTCGGCGACGACGAGGAGGTGGCCCGCAGGCCCCAGTCAGACGGACCGTGTCGCCGGGTCGGCCCGCGGCCGCAGTTACCCCCACGTGGCGTAGCGCATCGTGAACCTGCCCCTCCCGCCGCGTCGGTGGCGGCGCCGATGCCCGCAGCACCTCTTCCAGCTCGGTCGGCGGGAGCCGGGGGTTGCCCGCCGGTCGTGGGCAGTGGTCCAGCTACGCGTTCCGGGTGCAGGACCGTTCCCCGTCCAATCGCCACTGCTCCGGCTCGCCGAACACGCCTGCTCCCGTATCCCGTCGGCCGCCCTGGTGGCACCGAGTAGCCGTGCACAGCCGGCGTCGTCCATTGGCGGGCAGCGAGCGGGGCGGGCGTCACCCGGCGACCGACCTCGGCGAAGGACCGCGCCGGTCCGGGCAAGGGTCGGCCCACGTTCCAGAACACAGCTGGCCTGCCACCGGGCCGTAGCGCCCACGTCGCCTTGGCCGCTCCCGCCGCCGGGTTCACCCGGTGCCAGGCTTTGCCGGAGACGACCGCATCGAACTCCGGCCGGCCGGGCCCCAGGCTTCTTCGAACGTCGCCGCCCCGGCTTCGAGTCCGTGCCGCGTGCCAGGTCGGAGGTCCGAGCGAAGGTGCACCGTGCCGACGGGGTAGCGTCCGCGACGTGCGCGAGCGGCTGTCCGACGCCGCCGAGCGTGTCCTGCTCCGGGACGGGCCGAGCGCGCTGACCGGCCGGTCGGTCACCACGGAGGCAGGCTGCGCCAAGGGCGTCCTGCACCGGCACTTCGCCGGCTTCGACGCCTTCTTCGGCGAGCTCGTGCGGAGCGCATCGCCGGATCGACAACCAGGCCGCCGCCCTGCGCGAGTCCGCCAGGGTCGGCAGCGTCGCCGGCGCCCTGGCGGACCTGTTCGGGTCGGTGGCCGTGGCGATCGTCGGTCTCGTCACGTCCCGGGAGGACGTGCGCGCCCCGCTTCGTCGGACCATGCCGACCGGCGTCCCGTACCGACGCAAGCGACGGCAGCGATCGCCTCCTACCTCACCACCGAGCACGAACCGGGCCGCACCGCGGCGGTAACGAAGTCGGCACCCTCGCTCCCAACGCTGGTCGGGATCGGACACCTGCTTTCCGCCGGCCGGAAAGGCTCCCCGCCGGAGCTGGAGCCGTCGGCGAGGTCGTGACCGCGGTCATCGCCTGAGTCGTACAAGAACCGCGGCGAGGAAAAAGCAGATCCTCCGCGCCGCCCGTCAGCCCACGTCCACCGGAACGGGCTCGGCGGGCTGCCGCACCGCATAGTCGGGGAGCGTGCGGAACCAGCTCACCGTCTTCGCGAGTCCCTGCTCCAGAGGCACCTGGACGATGTCGGGGAA
The DNA here is from genome assembly GCF_018614575.1 of Streptomyces sp. ISL-10. GTDB lineage: Bacteria > Actinomycetota > Actinomycetes > Streptomycetales > Streptomycetaceae > Streptomyces. The sequence continues at coordinate 804,663 of NZ_JAGGOJ010000003.1, read as the reverse complement.
GAGTTCGCGCAGCAGGTCGTCCGCCGCCTGGGAATCACGGACGTCCCCCGCCCTCGGCTGCTCATGCCGGATGTCGGCCGGCAGTCCGGTGATGTCCATGAGGTCCCGGGCGAGGTCGAGAACGGTGACCCGGGTGCCGAAGGCGAGGTTCACCGGACGGTCGCAGGAGACCTTGCGCATCACCGCGTCGGCCAGCACGCGGACCACGGTTCCGACATAGGTGAAGTCCCGGCTCTGCAGTCCGTCGCCGAAGATCCGCACGGGTGTGCCGCGCAGCATGGCGTCGATGAAGGCCGGGACCACGGCGGCGTACGCATGGCCGGCCGGCTGCAGCGGCCCGTAGACGTTGAAGAAGCGGAACGCCAGGGTGGGCAGGCCGAACGAGGTGCCGTAGGCGAGGACGTACGCCTCCGTGGCGAGCTTGCTCGCGGCGTAGGGGCTCAGTGGCCGGGTCGCCAGATCCTCGTGCTTCGGCAGGACCTCGGTGGCTCCGTAGACCGAGGAGGACGAGGCGGCGACCACGGGGACGCCCGCGCGCCGGCATGCCTCGAGGACGGTGACCGTGCCAGTCGCGTTGACGTGATGGCTGGCGACCGGGTCGGCCAGCGAGCGAGGTACGGACGGGCGTGCCGCGAGATGCACGACGGCGTCCATTCCGGGCACGTAATTGTCGAGGAGTCCGGGGTCGAGGATGCTGCCCTCGACCAGTTCCACGTCGGTTCCCGCGAGGTTGGCCGCGGAGCCCGTGCTCAGGTCGTCCACTGCGATGACCTTGCCCACGTTCGGACGCTCCACGAGCTCTCGGCACAGGTTGGCGCCGATGAACCCGGCACCTCCGGTAACAAGGACGTTCACTGTGCTCACCTTTCGGACGAGGGTGCGGTCCACCAGCCGCGGGCGACGGCGATGGAGGTGTAGAGGGCCTGTGTGTCGGCCACCAGGCGCTCCTCGCCGAAGCGCCGGGTGGCGAACGCACGCGCCCGTGCCCCCATCTCCCGGCGCAGCTGCGCGTCGCGCAGAAGAGTCACCGTGTGGCGTGCGATATCGGCGGTCCGTGGTGCGGCCAGGAGTCCTGTCGTTCCGTCCTGCACGACCTCCGCGACACTTCCGACGTCGGTGGCCACGGTCGGCAGTCCGGCGAGGCCGGCTTCGATCAGACTCACCGGCATGCCTTCGTTGTCCGACGTCAGCAGCACCATGTCGGCCGCGGCGTACACGGTCTCGACGTCCGCGCGCCAGCCCAGCTGATGCAGCGAGTCGCCGAGTTCGGCGACCGCTTCGGGATCCGGGAGGAGGTCGCCTGCTCCGCACACCACGAAGTGCGCTTCCGGTACGGCGCGGTGGACCTCGCGGGCAACGGCGAGGAGGCGGTCGGGACGCTTGATCGCAGTGATGCGCCCGACGTACGCGACCACCGGGCACCCCTGCGGGAGTCCCAGCATGCTCCTGGCCTTCGCGGGGTCGGGCGCGGGGGCGAGACTGGTGCCGGGCGGAACCACCGTGTACTGAGCGGCCTTTCCGATACCCGCGGCGACGAGATCGTCGCGTACCCGCCCACCCACGGCGACCAAACGGTCCGTGAGGGCCGCGAGCCCTCGTTCGGCGGCCACCACGACCTTGGTCTTCGCCGGGGGGAAATAGCCGTGCAGGAGATGGCCGTGAAAGGTGTGCACTCTTGCGGGCACCCGGGCCAGCACGGCGGCGGTCCGGCCGAGCGCGCCGGCTTTCGCCGTATGCGTATGAACGATGTGGGGCCGGAACCGACGCATGGCCGCCACGAGTTCGGCGAGGCAGCGTGCGTCGTCCGTGGGCCGCACAGCACGTCCCAGGCCGTTGATCCGGTGCACCGGGAGGCCGGGCGCACGCTGATCCAGATGGTCGGCCTCTCCAGGACCCACGAAACCGGTGACCAAGCGGTGCTCGAATCGCTCGGGATCCATGCCACGCATGAGTGCCGAGACCTGGACGGCCGGACCACCGATGTTCATTCGCGCGATCACCCTCATCACGCGCAGGCGAGGAATTCCGGAACCGCTGGTTCGCTGCGGGGCGGTCGACATGTGACCGATATTAGGCGGAGCGCAGTCAACTGTCCGTCAAGGGCACGGGAAGCCCGCGTGGCGCGCCTGGTTCGCGCCGGATATGAGCGGCACAGATCCAACCGAGCGTTTCTCGTTCAGGTGACGGGCGGCAAAGCGCTGCCATTTTCGTCGGACGCAGGAGCCCGCCGACTACCGTGCAGGAAGTACTCATACTGATCTGGAACCACCCGGCCGGCCGGGGCCACCGCATGGGGCCTACGCGCGCATGGCGCTTTCGGAGACGCATAAACGCCTGGTTGGCAGGCCCTTCGACCTGGAGATCTACGACAGCATGCGGTTCCTGGCCCATCCTGACAGCACTCAGGTGGGCCACCTACTCTATTTCGGCGACCTGCCGGACTTCGAGGCCATGACCTTCATGAAGCGCTGTTTACGTCCCGTTGACCGATTCATCGGCGGAGGTGCCGGCGAGGAAATCTTCACCCGCTTCCAGCCGCTGCCGGAGCGCTCTGACATTCCCCCCGGATCAAGGTCGTCACCGAGAACAGCCTCCTCTTCCCCGAGCCCGGCAGGCCCTCCATATCAAGCACCGACGCACCGACCGCACGACCGGCGATAACGTCTACACACTCACCAGCGTGACCGCCGGGCAGACCACGAGCACACGAAACGGTGCGCCCGTCGGTCGCCCGTGGGTCACCGCGTCACCCACGGCGGCGGAGGACAGCCAACATTGTGTGCTTGTGCTCGCCCCGGGCCGTGAAACGCCCCTTGACGACATGCCGGTCGTGACGGCATTGCGGCACGAGCAGCTCAGTGCTCCTGGTACGCCCGCCATCGCAGGGAGGGCAAGGAATCGCGGTGATTCGGTCACCGGGCCGTGCTTCCGTGAGCGTGCTTACGTACGGTGGTCACGCGGTCGATGTGCAGCGCCCTGTCGGAAGCCGTAGACCAAGACCACGGTCAGAGCCAGGCCCATGGCACCCACAGCCAGCCATTTGCTCCACGGCGTGGGTGTGAGGTGCGGACTGTGCACAACGGCCACGGCCGCGATGAGGCCTAGCCACACATGGACCCGCATCATGGCCCGGGCCGGGGAGAGGGGGAGGTATAGCACCACCAGGAGCAGCAGCATGCATTCGAGAAGGGAGCGCTGCCGATAAAAGGAGCTACCGAAGGTAGCGATATACATGGCGGCGTAGGCGGACGCACCCACCACGGCGGCGCGGCCCACGCCGGTGGTGTCCGCCCACGCCTTGCGCAAGGCGGTGGGCGCAAGAGCAAGGGACGCGATCCAGATGACGGTGCCCAGATAAAGCCAGCGTTCCGGGCTGGCCGTTCCCGGGCCGTACATCCAAGGGAACGGCCCCAACAGCAGGGTCACCAGGTACTGAGGGTTGCTCAGCAGATTCTGGGAGCCGTATCCGCCGGTGAAGTCCAGAGGGGTCCCTTCCTTGATCTCCAGAACGTCCAGGAGCCCGATGAGGGGAAGCAGCCGGGGGAGAATGAAGACTGCGGTGGCCCCTGCGATGATCAACGAACCCAACAGGTACTCGCGTCGGAACCTGGCCCGGGCGAGCAGGGCGGCCGCGAGGAGAAGCGCCGTGGCGGGTCTGATGTACAGACATGTGCAGATGCTCAGCACCGTGGCGACGCAGGCCAGCGAGAAGCGCGCCCGAACCTGAAAGAGCAGAGACCACAGGACGAGGCTGGTGAGCAGCCCGTCCTTCAGGCCCCAGGCGTCCCAGAGCAAGAGGGACGGACTCGTGCCCACCAGCAGCCCCGCAGCGGTGGCCCGTTTCAACCCCCGCCCTGATACGAGAGCCAACTTGTACGCCGCCACCGCGCCAGTGGCTGCCAGCAGGGCCAGCACGGTCTTAGCAGCGAGCCAGCCGCCATCGGTGACGAATCTGCACACCGCTATGATCGCCGGGTAGCCCCACATCGCCGAGCCGACCAGGGACGACAGACTGCGGGTCTCCAACGGGCTGTCGCCACGCCAGGCCATGACGATCCGGTCGCTCGCCAATTCGTATCCCCAGGCATCGGGAAACAGGGCGTGGCCGTAGGTCTGCGAATGAACTAGCAGCACCACACACACATGGAGAAGCGCCGCAACGGCGAATACCACGAGAGTATCCGCGGCCGAGGCAATCCGCTTCTCCGAGGTGCGGGGACGTGCACCGTCTGGTCTCCTGAGCAAAGTCAATGAGCCAGCCTCTTCCGATCTTTTCTCGGGGTGCATGCCTGTGCGCCGCTCCTGCGCGCAAACGTTTCGCGGTGACGAAGCCAGCCCCGGAGTCGAGCACCGAGTACGGCCATGGGGCCGATCTCCGCGACCATAACCCGCCTTTCATGCCCGACCATCATGCCAACAGTGGGGGGACGAAAAGGTCACCGAATCAGAGCACACCGCGAGTTCTGATGATGCGCGAGTGTTTGTCGGTGGTGGTTCGGCGATCTGATGTCACTGCGGTAGGTAGCGGTTTCCGCTGTTGACGGGGTGTCGTGGGTGACTCGGCTGCATGCCGATCTGGTGCTGACGTTTTTGCTGGTGAGCCGGGTCAGTTGGTTGCCGGTCGGTACGGCATGAGGTGCGTGTCGCTGGTCAGGACCGTGGTGGAGGTGCTGGTTCAGCCGTACGTGCTGCTTGATGCGGACGGCCCATCGTCGCCCCGGTGGCGGCGTTCTTCGCGGAGCTCCAGGCGTGCTCGAGTCCGGCGACGACGATCCGCTCCTACGGGATGGGCCTGCTGCGGTGGTTTCGACCTGTTAACTGCACCATGTCTTGATCGTGAACCAAGCGGATCGCTTGGTCTCTCCAGGAGCGTGGTGTGGTGGAAGACGTGAGACGTGCCCTGATGGAGGGAAAGCACTCGGTTCCAGAGGTTGGCACGGTGGTCACGGGGGCCTCGCCTCACCTTCCGTTCGTCGTGGTGGACGGTGACGGCAGGGAGGTTGAGCCAGTCAGCGTCTACTTGCGGGACTTGATGCTGGGGGACGTCAGTCCGCTGACGTGCCGGAGCTACGGGTATGACCTGTTGCGGTACCACCGGCTGCTGTGGATCTTGCAGACGTCGTGGGAGATTGCCACCGAGGCCGAGATCGCGCTGCTTGTCTGCTGGCTGAGAGAAGCCCGTAACCCACAGCGGCTCCGTAAGCGGAACGGCTCGCCGCCGCCGGGGTCGGTGAACGTGAAGACCGGGAAACCGTCGCTGCGGGAGGACTACGCGCCCAGAACGATCAACCATTACCTGACTGTGATCAGTGGCTTCTACGCCTTTCACGCCCGCTTCGGCGTCGGCCCGGTGACCAATCCGGTTCCGGCGTCGAGAGAGCGCAGGCAAGCGCTCGCACATCAGCTCCCCGCTGGAGCCGACTCCGCCTTTCCGCCGGGGCCGGCTGCGGCAGAAGGTGCCTGTCCAGGCTCCGCGGGCGATCCCGGATCACCTGTGGGATGAACTATTCGCCACGATGGGCTGTGACCGCGACCGTGCTCTGCTGGAGTTCTACGTCTCTTCCGGGGCCAGGGCGAGCGAGCTGCTGGCGGTGGGTCTTGGCGATGTTGACTGGCTGGGGCAGCTCATCTATGTGATCAGCAAAGGCACACGTATCCGTCAAGCCGTGCCGGCGTCCCCGAACGCCTTCCGCTATCTCGGCAGCTACCTCGCCACCGACGGATTGCCGACGCCAGACCAGCCAGTATGGCGTACCCGCCGTGGTGAGTCTCGACCTTTGACCTACTGGGCGATGCGGCGCATCCTCCAGCGGGCCAACGCCAAGCTTGGCACGAACTGGAGCCTGCACGACGCCAGGCACACAGCCGCGACTCGGATGGCCGGGGACGACCGGCTCACCCTCGCCGAGGTACAGACGATCTTGCGGCACGCGCATCTCGACACGACAGGCCGCTACCTGACCGCGCGGGTTGAAGACATGCACGACAAGCTGCAAGAGCACTACACGCGGCCCCGCCCCGCAGCGCACCTACGCCACCGGTTACAACCCCGACGACATCAAGACGGTGTTCGGTGGCTGAGCCCGGCTCCGCGCTCCGTCAGAGCAAGAAGGGAGGCAGCCGCTTCGTCAGCCTGAACGCGGCCCCGGCACCGGACCCGGCCTTTCCTCCACGACCTCAAGGTGATCTCTCTTGCGCCTCCATAGAGGAAGTAGCTGCGGCGATACGCGCGACGTGGCCGACGAACTCGGCGGATAATCGTTGGCGCCGAAGCCGCGGCGCCCGAGACCTCCTCCGGCATCTAAGAGCCTTCCCCGGCGACAGTTGGCAGCAGCGGTGGGACGCCAGCGGCTTCAACGAGCGCGGGCGCCCTGTCGCCGATCTGCAATCGACACGCAAGGAGAAGAGCCAGATCGGGGTGGGCACGGCCTGCCTGTTCTGCCTGCGGGTCATCCAGCCGTCCCTTGAAGCCTTTCGCTCGAATACGTTCTTGTACTACGGCCAGCGCTTCCTGACCGCCCAGAACGACCCGCTGCTCGACAAATTCTGGGCCGCAGTCCACGACAAACCGGTGAACCCGGTCCACCATGGCGTCGCACTGTTCGACGTCACCGTGGCCCTCACCACCCAAGGCATCGCGCTGGGAGACCTAACGCCGTCGGCATTCCTGCACTACGCGTGGGAGTGCCGCCGCAAGGGGCTGGTGCTCGGCCAACGCGGCGCCGGAGGCCGGTTCCCTGGACACCTCGCCTGGCAAGTGCTCCATGAGATGGGCCACTTCCCCTCTCACGGGCCCGCGACGCTGAAGGCTGCGTTGCTGACGGGACGGCTGACGGTGCGAGGAGATGGTCGACCGCTACGAGATCCGGCACGCCGGCGTCCGGCAGTTGCTCACCGCTTACCTGGACCGGCGCAAGCCCGAGCTGGACTACTCGACGCTGGACAGTCTCTCCCGGCACCTCGCCAGCCACTTCTGGTCCACGATTGAAGATCTCGCACCCGACCAACCAGACCTGCGGTTGGACAGCGAGCTCTACCAACGATGGCGCGATCGGGTGGCGGTGCGCTCCGACGGCAAGGGCGCGCGCGACTTCGATCCGATCTTGAGGGCAGTCCGGGCGTTCTACACCGATCTGCAAGCCTGGGCCGCCGCAGAGCCCGAGCAGTGGGCGGTCTGGTCGCTCCCTGCCCCATCTCCGACACGGACGTCCGCGGCTACGGAAGCGAGTCAAGGAGCGTATGGATGATCGCACCCGGCGACGTCAACCCCTGCTGAGCACCCTCGTGGAGCACATGGAGTACCGGTACAGCCACCTCCACGCGCTCTTGGAACAAGCCGCTGACGCTGCCGGCGGAGCGACCATCGCCCTCGACGGCCGTATCTACCAGAGGCTGTGGAGCCGGGCTGATGAACGACGCGTCAGGCTCGGAGGAAACGCGAACGTTCGTGTCCGCGACCAAATCAGCGGTAAGTCCATCAACGTCACGGCAGCCGAGGACGTCGCTTTCTGGGAGTGGGCGATCGTCGAAGTTCTCCGTCACTCGGGCGTCCGCATCGAAGAGGCACTCGAACTCACCCACCTCAGCATCCGCCAATACCAACGGCCAGGCGGGGAAGTCATTGCCCTACTCGTGGTCGCTCCATCCAAAAGTGACCGGGAACGCCTCATCCCCATGTCCGCGGAACTGTTCGGTGTCATCGCGTCCATCATCCGGCGCCACACGCGGGACGGCCGCACGATCCCACTGCTGCCACGCTACGACCCTCACGAGCGCCGCAGCAGCGCACCCATGCCGTTCCTGTTCCAACGACGGATCGGCACGAACCACGAGGTCATCTCCGACACCACCGTAGTCAACATGCTCAAACGACGTTGCGACGAGCTCGCGGAACACCAGCCCGCCTTCCACGCCGCCGACTTCACCCCGCATGACTTCCGTCGACTCCTCGCCACGGACCTGGTGAACCATGGTCTCCCAATCCACATCGGCGCTGCCCTACTCGGCCACTTGAATGTGCAAACAACTCGTGGCTACGTCGCTGTGTTCAACGAAGACGTCGTCCGCCACTATCAGGGCTTTCTCGACCGGCGCCGGCAGGCTCGCCCCACAGGTGAGTACCGTCCGGTCACTGACACCGAGTGGCTCGGGTTTGAAGAGCACTTCGACCACCGAAAGGTTGAGCTGGGCGGGTGCGCTCGGCCCTACAGCACCCCTTGCCAGCATGAACACGCTTGTTTGCGATGTCCCATGCTCAACATCAACCCCAACATGTTGCCTCGCCTCGACGAGATTGAGACCGATCTCGTGGCCCGCCGGGCCCGTGCCGAGCAGGAGGGCTGGCTCGGAGAGATCGAGGGCATCGAGCTCACCCTCGCCTTCCTCGGTCAGAAACGCGAAGAGAGCCAGCGGCTGGCTCACATTGCGCCGGTCAATCTCGGCATGCCTGGTCTCCGGGCCACCGACGAAATGCTGTGACCTGCAGCTGCACGGCGTCTTGTGGGTGAGGATCCCGACAGGAGCAGGCCCGTCGTCACCGCGCCAGTCATGGATTGGGCGTCGCGCGGTCCGGTCGTCGTCGCCACCTTCGGAAGACGCCTAACGTAGGGCCGGACTCGACCGTCGCGAGGAATTCGCGTGTCGCGAGCGTCGCTGTGTGGTCGGGACCGAAGGCACGCTCACGCCCTTCCAGGGTCTGCCGCAGCAGGGCGGCAGGTTCGGCTTGCTGTCCCAGGTGGAAGAGGGCACGGGCAAGGTTCTGACGAGTGTCGAGGGTGCGTGGATGGTCGGGGCCGAGGACACTTTCACGCTGCCGCAGCGTCTCGCGGAACATCGCGGCTGCCTCGTTGTACTGCCCCATCCCGTCGAGGGCACTGGCCAGGTTGTTCTTGCTCTGCAGGACCGACGCATGGTCGGGATCGAATGCGGCGAGCCGCACCTCGAACGTCTGCCGGTGGATCTGTGCGGCCTCGGCGTAGCGGCCCGCACCGTTAAGTGCGTTGGCCAGACTGTTGCTGCTGACAAGCGTCAGGGAGTGGTTCGGTCCCAGGATGTGCGCACGTTGGTCGACCGTCTCCCGCAGCAGAGCTATGGCCTCGTGGTGCTGTCCGAGATGGCTGAGCGCCATCCCCAGACTGATCTTGGTCTGCAAGGTGAAGTAGTGCGCCTCTCCCAGCGCGCGGCCGCGGTGTGCGAGGGTCTGGCGCAGGAGTTCGACGGCTTCGGCGTGCAGGCCCAGATGATTGAGCGCCGCGGCGAGAGCGTGCCGCCTCTTGTCCGTGCGGATGTGGTCCATTCCGAACGTCGCTACGTCGGCTTCGTACGCCGCCCTGGCCAAGGAGGCGGCGAGCGCATACTCCCCTGCCGCGAAGAGGCTCTTCAGGATCCGGCTCCTGGCATTGTCGACCCTGTCCGCAGGTGCTGGAGCCCCCGGGCGGAGCAGCAACTCCACATGCGGCGCCAGCGTGCGGGCCAGCGGCCAGTCGACGCTGTCCGTCGTGATCCGCTCAGCCAGCTCAGTGGTGCGCAACAGCGCCGCACGCTGCCAGAGCCTCGGATCGACCCCCGCCGTCGTGCCGAGGAGGAGCTCGTTGATCTCACGTACGAGAGAGTGGATCTGCAGAGCACCAGCCTGCGCTCGCCGTGTCCCGTCGCTGAACGCGAGGAGGCCGTACTGGTGCAGTCCCAACAGCGCGGCCTCCACGTCCCGTCCTCGGACGCGCAGGCCCGTGACCGACCTGAGCATGCCGACCGTCATCCACTCGCGTGGAATCGGCGCGTCCGCTGCAAGGGCCAGCATGCGCATCAAGGGACGCGCCACCGGATAGCCCGAGCTTTCCAACTGGTCGAGCGACAACTCCCAGGTGTGCCTCACCACTTGACGCGCGTCGGAGTCCCGCTGCACAGGTCCCGTTGCGCCCATCAGCGCGGGAAGCTCATGGTCGAGGGCGCTGCGGTAGTCGTTGAATGACCGATAGCGGCTGCTCGGCCTGGAGAGATAGGCAGCGGCCGAGCGGAGCGCCAGCGGCAGGCCGCCGAGCCGCTCCGACAGCTTCTCCGCGTCCTCAGGTGAACCTGCCTGAGGTGCCGCGTCGCAGAGGACCTGAGCACCCGCCCGGGTGTCTAGCGAGGAGAGTTCGACGATATGCGCCCGCGGGCCCCAAGTCTCCCGGCTGGTATCCCGGCTCGTGAGAAGCAGCAGGCCGTTCCCCTCGGGCCGCACCCATCCCCGGTAGTCACCGGTGGCACCCTGATCGAGGCTGAGCTGGTCGGCCAGATCCACGTTGTCGATGACCAGAAGCCAGTTGCGCACGCTGCCCAGGCGGCACCAGACGACATCGGGCAGCGGGACGAGCTCGGTCCGGGCATCCTGCAGCTCCGCCTCGGTCAGTCCGCACGCGACGGCGACCTGTGTCATCTGCAGGACGAAGGAGTCCCTGTCCTGCCAGCGGATCCAGAAGACGGTGAACCCGTCCTTCTCCGCCTGCTTGGCCAGCGCCGCTGCCAGTGTCGTCTTGCCGAAACCTCCGGCTCCGCACACCACTGCGAAACCGTCCGGGGGCCGGGTCAGCAGTGCCGACAACCGCTCGAGTTCGGATGCGCGCCCGCGCACCAGCGGAAGATCGACGTGCGGCGGCCGTAAGGAGGTGGCCCGCACGGTGCTGAGCGTCGTGCCGGTCACCGAGTCCACCCCGCGGGGAGCACCGACCGCGCCGGACGTCTGGTCGAGGCGGCGGCTCAGCAGGAGGAGCCCGACGCTGAAGGTGGCAAGGAGAACGAAGACCGCCCAGACGACGCCCGGGTTGCGGGCCCAGGCCGGGACCGTCGCACTGGCGTAGTTGGTGACGGGCCCGAGTAGAATGCTCACCGCCGCAGCCGCTCCAGCCGTGACGGCCCCGAGCAGAGCACTTCTTCGCGGTTGCATCGTCCTGTCCCCCGTAGCGGTACGGCCGCACTCACCAGCGACCGCACTCAGCCTGACAGGCAACTCTGCCTCCCGCAACGCGCTCACGGATGCATCCGCGCGCGCCCCCTTGATCGTCTTGTCCACCGCGGCCCGCGGCCCATACACCGCCCGATGTGCCGCCGGGCGTACGTCGCGCACACGACGGCGCTCTCCGCGACCGAACTCGGCCCAGGGATGTACAACACGTCTGGCGCGTCCCCTGATGCGCAGGCGGTGGTCGGCCGGGAGCGATGAAGGATCTTGCGGATCGCCCCGGAGCCGGCCCGCCAGTTCTCCTCGGAGCGGGCCCTGATGCGCAACGAATGTGCCAGCATGCCCTTGATGTCTTGCGGCACTCGCGCCCCTCATGCCTCGCCCCCTCGCGATGGACTTCACTCACGAGGTCATCGGCCTGGCGCTGTTGAAGCAGTTGCACGAGGAGGCGGCTCGGCAGCGGGCGGTGACCGGCCTGCTGCTGGCCACGCTGCTTGACATAGTGCAGAGAAGGTTCCTGTCCGGATGGGGCGTCGCGTGGGATCGGGTGACACGCATGGACGCGCCAGACTTCGCTCGGTGGATGCAGATCGCGCCGAAGGCTTCCCGGGGCCACCGGGCCTCCGGTGAGGTGCCTTGGGCGCCGGCGACACGATCCGCCGCAGGCGTGCCGAGCTCGGTGACCGGTGAACCAGGCGGGCCCTCCTCCATCGGGCGCAGCTCCTGGGCGAGTTCGTTGAGGAGCACCATCGGCTCGGTGAAGCCGTGACCGTCCCTGCCCCGCCGTGATCCCCGCCGCCCGGGCCCGCCGTCAGCCAGGCCGGGAACTCCGCGACCAGCCGGTCTAGCGCTCGGCGTCCGGGAGGCGGCGCGGGTCTGCACCGGCGTGGAGGAAGCCCGCGTTGTCCACCGGGCGCTCGCCGATCACGGCGAGGGTGTCGAGGCGGCGGAAGAAGTCGAACTGCTTGCTCGTGGCATCGCCGAAGCCGATGAACTGCCAGAACGGCGGGAGTTTCGCGGCCTCGCAGAGGTGGCGTTCCGCGGCGAGCCGGTTGATGGGGCCGCCGTCGGTCTGGAAGACGACGAGCGCGAGTGCGGTGGCACCGCTGTCCAGGTAGTGGTCATGACCGCGTCCATGGCGAGGTGGTGACTGGTCCTGCCCATATGCCCGAGGCTGGCCACACTGCGGTCGCCCCGGTCGCGGCGGTCGCGGCGGTCGTCCAGGGAGAAGTCGGTGGCGGCGTCGACGTCCGTGGAGAAGAAGACCGCCGGCACGTGCCGTCGTCGTCGAGGTGGGCGGCGAGTCCCAGGACCCGTTCGGCGAGCGCCTGGCCGCTGCCGTCCTTGTAATAGGGCTTCATCGAGCCGGAGTAGTCCACGACGAGGTAGACGGCGGCGCGCCAGCCGTCGAGGCCGCGTTTCCGGAGCGAGACCCCGGCGCTCTTGTAGAGGGGGACGGTGGCCGGGAGCTCTCTCTGCCATCTTGCGGAGCGATATCGCGGGCATATGGGCCTCCGTTCGGCCCGGTCGGGCCGAGTGGAGGCCGAGACTGCGGCACGACGGACCGCGCCGTCGACCGTCGTCACGCCGACGGCCCTGGACCGGCCCACCGCGGCGGTGTCCTCCGACGGCCGGGTCCGCCTCGTGTCGCGCCCGGGCGACACCGCTGGCCGGGTCAGCCGCTCTGGCCTGCGAAGACGGTCAGCAGACCGGTCACCACCAATAGTGAGCCGACCCAGGTCCAGAGCGAGGTCCGCTCGTGCAGCAGCGTCGAACTGGCCAGCACGATCAGCAGATAGCCGAGGGCGTTGAAGGGGTAGGCGACGCTCAGTGGGACCCGGGCGAGAGTCGACAGCCATGCGACCGCGGACACCGCGAACACGACCAGGCCGAGCACCACCCAGGGACTCGTGACGGCGCGCGTGGCGAGTGAGCCGCCATCCCGCTCGGCGGCGAGAGCCGCCGCCCGCATACCGTGCTTGAGCATGACCTGGCCGGCCGCGGCGGAGAACACCGCGAACAGCAGCAGCATCAGACTGGGGAGGGTCACGTTCCGTCTCCTGCCGACTTGCGCGGGAACGCCGTCAGACGCGCCTGCGGTCGGAAGCGTGCTCGTCCCTCGGGACGAGCTGGCGGTTGAGGATGTCCTGGACATGGATGTGCTCCCCAGCGACGATCGTCTGCGCCGCATGCGGGGTGAGCAGTGCGACGTACTGGTAGCCGAAGACGGTCGGCCTGATCCGGGTCAGCAGCCGCGACAGGCCGCCGAGCGACTTCGCGGCGGGGTGCCCATCCAGCACCGACCAGAAGGGAGCGCCGGTCGCAGCGATCGACAAGACGTCGAAGCCGGCGGAGCGGACGGTGCGGCGCAGGCTGGCCCGGCTGAAGAATCGCAGGTGCGTCTCGTCGAGGATGCCGCGGCGGTCGTAATCGAAGATCCCGAGCGCGACCCGCAGCCGCGAGTACCAGTGTCCGAAGTTCGGTACGGAGAGCAGGACGCGGCCGTCCGGGCGCAGGATCGCGGGCAGCTGGGTGAGGATCCGCTCGGGGCGGGAGAGGTGTTCGACGACGTCCGCGGCGACCACGTAGTCGTACCGGTCGCCGATGCCCTCCGGAAGACCCTCCTCCAGGTCAGCCAGGTGGAACTGCGAGCACCGATCACGCACCCCCGGCACCTCGACGCAGTCCACGCCGGTCACCTCGTGACCGAGGGCTTCGAGGCGCTCGGCGAACAGTCCGCCCGAGCATCCCAGGTCCAGAACGCGGCCCGGCGGCATTCCGCGCATCATGTCGAGGATGACGGAGTGCGACGAGCCGTCGCCCTCCTTGAAGGAGTATTCGACGGGCTTGGGGATCCAGTCGCAGGTGCCGAATCCCTTGACCGCGAGGCGGTAGGCGAGGACGTCCTTGACGACGTCCTTGGCATAGCGCATGCCGTTGACATAGCAGATCTCGTCGCCGTAGTAGGTGGGGATCGGAATTTCCTTGATCCGCATTCCGGCGTCGAGGAGCTGGACGATGATCTGGGTGTCGAAGTCGAAGCCGTCCGTATTGCGCTCGAAGGGGATCTTGCACAGGGCATCGACGCTGTAGGCGCGATAGCCGGAATGGAATTCGGTGAGTTCCGAGCCGAGCAGGTTGTTCTCGACATGGGTCAGGATCCGGTTGCCGATCCACTTGTAAGGGGGCATTCCGCCGGTGAGGGCATCCCTGGGATTCATCATGCGGGAGCCGAACACGGCATCGCATTCGCCGCGTTCCAGCGGTTCGACCATCTGTGGCAGAAATTCCGGGGCGTACTGGCCGTCCCCGTGCAACAGTGCGACGATGTCCAGTCCGCGTTCTACCGCGAGGGCGTATCCGGCTTTCTGGTTTCCGCCGTACCCGAGGTTCTTGGTGTGCCGCATGACGACGGTCGGCGGCCTGCCGTCCAACTGCGACCAGCGGCATCCGGCGGTGAAGGTGGCGTCGTGGCTGGCGTCGTCGAGGATGAGGATCTCGGCGATCCGGGAACGGAAGTCCGCCGGAATGCGGTCGAGTGTCCGCTCCAGCGTCGATTCCGCGTTGTACGCCACCACGAGGATGCCGATTCTGGGACGCTGACCTTCCGTCACGTGGCTTCTCCACTCTTGCTCGCGGGGGTCGAGGTGCCGGGCCGGGCCGCGGCGAAGGCGGACTGTGTCCCGGCGCGCCGAATGCCGCCGGCCGGGAGACCGGTATCGGGCGCGGCCGCGCCGAGGACGGCGCGGATGCCGGAGAGGACGCCGAAGGCGAGGACCAGCCATGCGGCGATGCCGACCGCCAGCATCGCGGAGTAGAAGAGGCCCCCGGTCGTGAACGCGTAGAGGGGGGCGGCGAGGGCGCCGCTGACGACGCCGTAGGACAGCCCCTCCCGCAGGCCGATGACGAACAGCCCGGCGGCGGGCCAGGCGAGGTACTGCAGACCCGACGCGGTGCTGAGCAGCAGCAGCAGTCCCAGCGTCGTGGCGAGCACGATGTGCAGGGCAGCGGGACGCCGCCACACGAGCCACATTCCGGTGGCGGCGCAGACGAGGACGAACAGGAAATGACCATCCCCTTGGGCGAAGGCGATGACGGGCTCCGGCACCCGGGCCCATTCGGCGAACCGGATCAGCCCCCACATCCGCCAGTGGCCGCCGCCGTATTCCAGGACGTTCTCTCTCAGCGGGCCGGGTACGGTCACGAGGACCGGCCCCCAGACCGCAAGGACCAGTGCGGTGAAGGCGGCGCCGAACCGGAGCAGCGCCGCTCGTCCGCCGAGGCGCCAGGCCGCGAGGAAGAACAGCGGCACGGCCACGACCGGGGGGAGTTTGACGCTGAACGACAGGACGACGGCGCAGCCCGCCAGGGCGGGGCTCGCGCGATCCAGGAGCAGGTGCGCCGCGGCGAAGGCAAACATCACGGCGATCGTGTCAGTGTTGCCGTGGTACCCGGAGGTGGCCACGAGCAGGGGACACAGCGCCGCGCCGACGGCACAGAGCACGGCGGTGCACAGCGAGGTGCGACGGCGCAGGATCTCGAAGACCAGAATGCAGGTGACGAAATCGGCCAGACATGCCGGCGTTCTGATGAGCGTGCTGAACGGGATTCCCCATGCGGCGATTTCACGGAGGCCGAGGAGCATCCAACTGGTCAGCGGCGGATGATTGTATACCGGCAGGTCGCCGAGCGCCTGCTCGTAGATGTACAGGGTGCCGTACTGGGCCACAGCCTGGGAAAAGCTCTCGAAATACCGCACGTCGACCGGACCGCGGGTGCTCGCCGCCAGTGCCATCTTCGCGACGAAAGCGATCGCCGCTACGGCGATGACGACGGCTCTGGCTCTCGACAGATCCCAAGGGTGCGAGAATCTTCGCAGGTTCATGACGGCACAACGTAGCAACCTGTCCCCCGATACGCGACGAACCTATAACCACACTAAGCCGAAATACAGCTCCGGCCCTCGGAGTTCTCGCACCACGGGACCTGCGCGGAATCACGCGAATGGCCCCTCGGGGAAAAGTAATGGACCGCGTGCGGCACTGATTCACTACCTGTCGGGAATTCCTCAGCGCCCTCACCACCACCGACGGGTCAGGTCCAGTGAAAGCACTCGTACTCTCCTGCGGCGCCGGCATCCGGCTGCGGCAGATCACCCACCGGCCTGGTCGATCAGTTCCGCAGGGAGCGGCCGGACGCCGGGATCCTGCCAAACTCTTCAAGCCCGTCTACACGGCACCGACCGAGGAGGCCGCCCTGGACCGGTTCGCCGAGTTCGCCGACGCCTGGGGCAGGAAGTACCCGGCGATCGTGAAGCTATGAGAGCACGCCTGGGAGGAGTTACCCGTTCCTGCGCTTCGACACCGAAATCCGCCGCATCGTCTGAACCGCGAACACGATCCAATCCGTGAATGCCCGTATCCGGCGAGCGGTCAAAGCCTGCGGACACTTCCCCAACGAGCAGGCCGCCCTGAAGTGCGTCTAAAGGCCATCATGTCGCTCGATCCCACAGACAAAGGCCAGGACCGCTGGAACATGCTATGGAAGACCGCGCTGAACGCCTTCGACATCACCTTCGACGGCTCCGCCGCACGTCAGTAACCAACCACCCTGGTTACGCCGCTCATTTGACAGACCACCACACGGATGCTCTGCGGGAAGCCCTGGACACCACCTGTCGCATGATTGCCCCCGAAAGGGCTGATGTACGTGTCGGTCTACGACAACCAAGGTCTTCAGAGCCGCGTGTCGAGGCGGATCAAACAAAACTGCAACTCCTCCGGGTCGTTGACACGGAGTCATATTGGTCACCGGCAGCAAGATGTACCTCACCGCTCCCGGCGTGCGCTCGGCGCTGGTGCGGTCCTCCAGGTCCGGATGAGCGACCGCTGACCCCAACCGCGCGGACACGCGGCATGTCCGCCCATTACGACCGCATCGACTGGGTCGGCGGCTATCCATTTGACGTCGCAGCTCCGGAAGGGGTTCTTCCGTGTTGGGCGGCGCTACGGGTTCGAACTCCGCCGCCTCAAGACCTGCGGAGGGGGGCCTGGGCTGCAACGAGTACGTGTTCGTATCGAAGACTGATCCTGGCGTTGCGGCACCGTCGGCCGGCTGCCAGCAGGTCACGGCATTGGCCTGACGGATTCCGGTCGGCGACGCGACCGTGCTGCCCGCCGACCGGCGGGCTCGAACGTCTTGGGCATGACGGCTGCGCGTCCGGAGAGCACACCGGCGGCGGTGTCCACCTCAACGGCACCGGTCTTGCGGCGCGTGGCCCGATCGAGTTGGTTGACATGGAAGTGCTTGCGGCTCAAGGACCGTGCGAGGGCGGCCCCGCAGGAATCTGTGCACTACAGTGCTGCACGGTGGAGGACGCCGAAGAGGCGTTTCCAGGAAAGAAGTTGATGGTATGCGACGGCGGTCGCCGGGGGACTTCTGGGGCGACAAGAACGCGCCATACACGGTGATCACGACGGCGACGTAAACCTGCCTGTGGGTACCACTGCCGAGAATCACGTCCTCAGCCGGATCTCCTCGGTCATGTGACGGACAACATCTGCACTGGCACTTGTGCACATTCACAAGACCGCCACTGTCAGCGCCGTGTCGAGGCGACCCCGTATCCCTCAAGGGCGCGAAATCAATGTGCGCGCCGCCCAAATGGCCTCACCCGCCTATTTCGCGAATCCGCGAAGAACCTCCCGGGGTTCGGCATCCGGTCTATATCTTGCGGAAGCTGGCGCAGGTTGGATCCCTTTGTGCCGGACGTCTGATATATCCGCGTCAGTAGGCGGAACATGAGCACAATGAAGGGAGACCCCAGATGACCGACTGCACCAGCGAGGTGGAGCGAGGTAAGCGCTTCGCCTTCGGCCGTAACTGGCAGAACTTCAGCAGGCTGGTGGACGAGGACCGTATCGCCGCCGCGCAGGAGTCCCTCGTGTCCGCCCTGGCGATCGACGACCTCCAAGGCCGCACGTTCGTGGACATCGGCTGCGGCAGCGGGCTGTTCTCGCTGGCCGCGGTCCGGCTCGGCGCCAGGGTGCACTCCTTCGACTACGATCCCGACGCGGTGGCGACGACCATTCGGCTGCGGGAACGGTACGCGCCCGACAGTGACTGGCAGGTGGAGCAGGGTTCGGTGCTGGACACTTCTCTGGTCTCCTGCCTGGGAAGATTCGACGTCGTCTACTCCTGGGGAGTGCTCCACCACACCGGGGGCCTGTGGGAAGCCCTGGACACCGCCTGCCGCATGGTCGCCCCGGGCGGGCTGCTGTACGTGTCGGTCTACAACGATCAGGGTCTGCAGAGCCGCGTGTGGAGGCGGATCAAGCGAAAGTACAACTCCTCGGGCCCGCTGACGCAGAGCTTGCTGGTGACCGGCAGCGGGATGTTCCTGACCGTTCCCGAACGTGCGCTCGCGGTGGCGAGGTCCGTCACGTCCGGACGGGCTCCCGTCAACGGGCAGGCCCGTCGCGCCCGAGGCATGTCCGCCCGGTACGACCTCGTCGACTGGGTCGGTGGCTACCCCTTCGAAGTCGCCACTCCGGAAGAGGTCTTCCGTGTCGGCCGGCACCACGGCTTGGAACTGCGTCACCTCAAGACCTGCCGAGGGGGCCTGGGGTGCAACGAGTACGTCTTCGCTTCGTGCGCCGATCTCGGCCCCGCGAAGTCCTCGGGCGCGTCCCGCAGGGTGACGGCTGTGGCTTGACGGATACGGGACGGCGGCGCCGCCTCCCTGCTGCAGGCATTACGTGCTGCAAGCCGGTCGGCGCCGCCGTGGGGCTCAGTGCCCGACCGTCGCCCCAGCGGGACATGCAGCAGCTGCCGGATCGGCCCCTCCCGGGATCACCTGGCGGCTCTGCGGTCCAGCAGCCCGCGGTACAGCGTGAGGTGCCGCTCCACCATGGATTTGGCACTCAGGTGCTCAAGGGCCCACTCCCGCGCCGCTTTCCCGAGGCGTGCGGCGGCGGGGCCGTCCGCGAGCATCCACTGCAGTCCCTGAGCGAGAGCCTCGGCATCCGCCGGAGGTACCAGCACGCCGCGGTCCTGCAACAGTTCGGGGATACCACCCACAGTCGTGGCCACCACGGGCCGGCCGACCGCCATGGCCTCCATGACGGCGTTGCTCAGGCCCTCCTCCAGCGAAGGAAGGACGACGACGTCGGCCCGGGAGAGGAAAGAAGCGACATCCGTGCGGTGCCCGAGAAACCGAACGTCGAGGCCCAGCCGGTCCGCTTGTTGTTGCAGAGCCGTACGAGCCGCGCCTTCTCCGATGAGCACGAGGGTGCAGCGCTGCCCCCGCCGCTGCATCAGGCCCACAGCGTCCAGGAGGTATCGGTGCCCCTTGTAGACGTGCAGGTTGGCTACACACACGACTACGGGGAACGATGTGTCGAGCACGGCGGGGCCAACGGGCTCGAAGTCCCTCTCTTCCATCCCGTTGCGGATGACGGCGATCTTGTGTGCCGGCAGGCCCTCCCGGCACCGGGCCTCGTCCGCGACGGCCTGCGCATTTGCCACGACGAAGTCCGTCATGCCGGTGGCGATCCGTTCCACGGCGAGCCGTGCCCGGCCCCCCTGCCTGGGAGCACCCAGACTCCGCCGGCCGGCCACGCAGACCGGTACCCGTGCCAGGCGGGCTGCGGGCGCCGCCGCCACGTAGCAGTGGAACAAGTAGGCGTGCAGGATCTGCGGCCGGGTCTGGCGCAGATGCCCGAGCAGACGGGCGTATGCTCGGGCGCCGAGGGCGGTCCTTCTGATCGCGGTCCAGGGGTCGACCCAGGGCCGGATTCCTTTGTATCCGAGGCAGACCACCTTCACTCCGGACCCGGCCAGTTCCGCCTCCCGCGGCCCCCGTTCGGACAGCAGCAGCAAGGTGGTGTCGATTCCGCGAGCGGCGAGGCCGCGGGCGAGCATGACGATCTGCTTCTCCGCACCGCCCAGCCCCAGTTGGCCGATCATGAGACACACTCGGGACAGTTCGGGGCCGCACCGGGCACGGTAGCTGGTCGAGAATTCCGTAGTGCCGGGGAACGCAGCCACTGATACCAACTCCATCCCGCCCGCGGTCCTCGCGTGACACAGCGTGCTTCTCTTCCGGCTCAGCCTCTCAACCTGTTCGCCCGACAGCCGATCGCAACGCCTTGTCGACCGGGTGATCCTTGCACTGCAACTGGGTTTGGGGCGACGAGGTCACCGCTCCAAGGGCACCTCGTCGTTTGTAGCGGCTGTGACGGGCTCCCTACCCTGTCTTCGGCGGTATGCCGGTGCAAGCCCTCGTAGCGGCGGACCGGATACGGGTCGAGGCCTCATTCACCTGCGGCGCTCGGGAAGCATTCCTCGACGACCCAGCCGGTGCCGGCGACGGCGACGAGCTTGTGGAGGGTGGCCTTGGCGGGAGCGCAGGCTATGCGGGGGCCATCTCGTGCCGGGCGGTGCTGCTGAGACAGGCTGGGACCCAGTGCCGACCGTCCGGCCGATGCAAGGGCCTCACCTCAGCGCGGGGCCAGTCATAGGGCCGTGGACTCCGGCTCCGGCTCTGCAGGTTCGGCGTTTCCACTTCTGCCGAGGCAGAACGGCGATCAGTTCGTTGACGCTCTGGTCAAGACAGAACGCGGTCGGTGATGGCGCGGTCCACCATCACCTCGGTCATCTGCAACTTCGTCGCGAACTCGATCTGGTCGACGATGCCTGCGGCCCGGTATCGCCGATGGTCCTCCTTCATGACCTCGGCAGGTACAGGTCCCGGTCGATCAGCGTGCACCCGCGCAGCGTGGCGTATGCGAGGAGGACGCCACGCCTGCAACTTCACCGTCCTGCCCGCGGTTCCGGAGTGCTGCCGCTGAACCCTGACCGATCGAGTGCCCCTATTCATATAGCTGGTGACATCCACGATCAGCACCCCGCTCGGGTCGCCGAGATACTCGATCATGTGCTCCCGCACGTCATCCAGCACCCCGTCGACGTCTGAGTGGCAAGTCTTCAGCAGCCGCTGTATCCGACCCGGGCCCCGTGTCCCGCCTCCTCAACAACCGTCCAGTCCGACCTGGCGTAATGTCACACCAAAGGCAGTTGCGGAATCAGGCGTCACCCGGTCGGCTGCTCGGACCACGGGTCGGCTGCCCTGAAGGGGCCGGCATGGGCCGGCCAACCGGACCGCAGCGACGCAGTGCCGTGAGCAGTACGCGGAGGTCGGCCGACGTTGGCAACAGCTCCCTGGCGGGGATTCGGGCTTCGCGCAGGAACAGGCGTGTCTGCCAGGCGGCCAACAGCAGGTACGACACCGAACAGGCCACCGCGCAACCGATGGCGCCCCATTCGGGAATGAGCACCAGGTTCATCGCGATGTTGATGGCCAGAGCTACCACGCTCGGCGTGACGACCAGGAGCGGACGGCGCAGCCTCAGCAGGTACGTGCTCGGCATCCGGCTCGCGCCCAGAGCCAGCGCGCCGGGAGCCAGCAGGGCCACGAGCGGTACCGCGGCGGCGAATGCCTCGCCGTACACGGCGACAACGATCAGCGGGGCTCCCAGCACCACGAGCAGTCCCGAGGCGACGGCCAGCAGGATCGCGATCCGTGTGTTCCGGACGGTGACTTCGACGGACTCATTTGAATTCGAGTCGAGTTGACGGTTCATCATGACCTGTGAGAGAGCATCGATCAGGATGCGACCGTATCCGGCCAGGATCACCGCCAAAGAATAGATGCCCACGTCCTCAGCACCTGCGTAGGCGCCCAGAAGAATGATGTCGGCGTACTGCAAGAGGAAGATCGCCGTGGGTCCCGGGTGGTAGCGGGCACCGGTGATCACCGTCGTACGTGCCAGCCTCAGGTTCGGACGGCGCACCGGCATGCCGCCCCCGACCACGAGCGCGAGCAACGGAACGGTCTCGGAGGCGACCCAGACCAGCACCACCGCTATGGGCGACAGCCCGCCTGCCGCGGCCAGCACCAGCAGAAGCCCGCACTGCACGAATGCACGGGCCAGCAGGGCCCTGGAGGCCACATGCGGCGCTCCGTGCAGGAGCGTGATGTTGTTCGCGTAGTTCACCGCGACGCCCAGCGGCACGCCGAGGCACGCCAGCGCCACGATCGACAGGCCGGGCAGGTGCAGTGCATCGGGGCCGATCATGGCAACACAGGCCGTACCGGCGAGTCCGCCCACCGTCCCAAGCGACAGGGCCAGCGGTACGCTATTGCCCGTCAGCGCCTCTCGGCGCTCGGCGTCCGTCCAGAGAGCGCTCTGCGCCTGTTCGACCGACAGCTGCGCCAGCGCGGTGGCCGTGGCGGCGACGGTAACCGCCATGTAGTAGATCCCTCGGCCTTCCGGCTCCAAGGCCCGCGCGATGATGGCGCTGGTCACGGCGGAGAGAACGAGGCACGCGCCCCTGCTGCCCAGCATGCCGACGGCCTGCCGCGCACTGTCAGCCACAGCACTCCTGGGCCCGGCCGGGCGTCGCGGCCGTGACGTCCCAGGACTGGTCTTCGCACGTGCGCTGCCACAGCTCGAACTGCAGCAGCGCCCATAGTTGGTCGGCTCGGTCCCGCCCCTCGACGTGGTCCTTCAGCAGTCGCCGGACGACATCGGGTTTGAACAGGCCACGAGAGCGTGCTGTGTGGTCGACCAGGAGATCGAAAGCGAGTGGCCGAAGCTCGCCGCGCAGCCACTCGGCCAGCGGCACCCCAAATCCTGCTTTCGGTCTGGTGATCAGATCAGACGGCAGCCACGGAGCCATCGCCTTCTTCAACAGCGCCTTGGTCACCTGGCCGTCGACCTTCCACCGGCCCGGCAAACCTGCGGCCCACTCCATCAGATGGTGATCGAGGAACGGCGAGCGGGCCTCCAGTGAGTGGGCCATAGTGCTGATGTCCACCTTTACGAGCAGGTCTCCGGGCAGGTAGGTGTTGACGTCCACGTCCAGCAACCGGTTGACGTCCTCGTCGGCACGTGAGGAGTTGAAGACCTGCCGGATCAGCTCATAGCTATCGACGCCGGCCACCTGCTCGTGCATCTCCTCGGTGTAGAGGGTGTCCTTGGCCTCGCTGGTGAAGTAGGCCATGAGGCTGGCGTAGCGGCGCTGGGGCGTCTCGGCCAGCACCTGCATGCCGCGGCCCACCCTGCGAAGCCGCGACCTGGCATCCGCCCTCATCAGCGCGGACCCGACGCGGTGCAGCGTGCCGCGGAGAACGCTCGGGGGCTCGATCCGTCCCACTCTGTTCATGAACGCATAGCGGCGGTACCCGCCGAAGCACTCATCTCCCCCGTCTCCGTTGAGTACCACCGTCACGTGGCGACGGCTCAGTTCGGCAACGAAGAAACTGGGAATGGAGGAGGAATCGGCGAACGGCTCGTCGAACTGCCGGGTTACGCGGGGCAGGACGTCCAGCGCCGACGACCCGGCCACCACGAACTCGTGATGGTCCGTCCCGTAGCGGCGCGCCACGGAGGCCGCGTAAGCCCGCTCGTCGTAGCGCGGGTCGTCGAAACCGATGCAGAACGTCTTGACGGGTCGGTCGCTGAGACGGGCCATGGCGGCCACCACGGCGGAGGAGTCGATGCCGCCGGACAGGAACGCGCCCAGGGGCCGCTCGCTGACCATGCGGACCCGTGTGGCATCCAAAACCAACTGCCTTACCTGTTCTGCCGCTTCCTCCTCGCTGCCGACCGGGCGTGGTGTGAAGTCCAGCTTCCAATAGCGCCTCAGACGCGCCTCGCCCTCCTCCCACACCAGCAGATGTCCGGGGGGAACCTTGCGGACACCGCGGTAGATCGACCACGGAGCTGGCACGTACTGGTAGGTGAGGTAATGGTGCAGGGCTACCGGGTCCACCTCCCTTGACACCGACGGATCGGCCATCAGAGCCTTGAGCTCGGACGCGAACGCCAGTGAGGGCCCGGCCTGCCGGTAGTACAGCGGCTTCTTGCCCACCCGGTCCCGCGCGAGGAGGAGTCGCCGCCGCGCGGTGTCCCACACCGCGAAGGCGAACATCCCGCGCAGGTGACCGACGAGGTCCTCGCCGTATTCCTCGTACAAGTGGACGAGCACCTCGGTGTCGCCGTCGGTGGTGAACCGGTGCCCGCGTGCAGTCAACTGTGCGCGCAGTTCACGGAAGTTGTAGATCTCGCCGTTGAAGACGGCAGCGACGGTGCGGTCCTCGTTGTAGACCGGTTGGTCCCCGCCCGCAACGTCGATGATGGCGAGCCGGCGCATTCCGAGGGCCGCCCGGTCGTCGACGTGGTATCCCTCTCCGTCCGGCCCCCGGTGGGCGATGACCCGGCACATCGCGCGCACCTGTTCCGGGTCGGGAGAGCTGGTGGACACGATCCCGGCTACACCGCACATGAAGACTCCCATTTGCCACGGATCGCCGATGACGAGTCCGCCCGACATCATCACTCCGGCTCGTCGGCGCAGCTCATCAGTCCGACCGACCACCAAAAGCTGGCAGATTCATACCACACGGATATACTCATTCCCCGGCACCCCGCCTGGCTGGGGCCGCTTTCGGTCCGCAAGAGATCAGCCGTGTGCTCTGATCCGGTGACCTCCCCCGCGCAGTCCCCGGAAAGTCGCCGCAGGGCGCACACTCCGGGTTATGGTCGCCAAGCCCTGACCGGTGGTCTTTACTTGGGAGCCCATATGGCAATCGACACCGCTGAAGCACTCGGGAACCAGGCGATGACTTCGACCTGCCAGGCGGTGCTGGCGCGCCGTGGCGGGCTCGTCCGCGGACAGCGCGTCCTGGATTTCGGATGCGGCTCGGGCCGTCATTTGCGTGAATTCTCCACCGCCGGCTACGAGGCGGTAGGTGTGGACCGGCCTGTGGAGAAAGTACTCGCAGGGTGGGAGGAGCTTCCGGCGGAGCGCAGGGAGAAGATCCACTTCTCGGACTCGGAGGGAAGGTTTCCTTTTCCCTCGGATTCCTTCGACTTCTGCTACTCCACCTCCGTCTTCGAGCATGTGATGGACTACGACAAGGCAATCGGTGAAATCGCCCGGGTCCTGAAACCGGGCGCCTGGACCCTGCACATCTTCCCGGCTCGTTGGCGCCCGGTCGAGCCCCATATTTTCACACCCTTCGGTGGACGGTTCCAGCAGCCCGCATTCATTTCCCTGTGGGCAAGGCTCGGCATCCGCAACTCCTTCCAGCGAGGGCTCAGTGCCGCCGAGACCGCTGCTCGAAACGTGGAATACAGCAGGACCGGAATCAACTACCCGACCAGGCGGGAAATCTCACGGTCATTCGGCCGCCACTTCGCACACGTGGAGTTCGCCGAACGCGAGTTCGTCCGGGCGACGCGAAAAGTGAGCCGTGTATCCGGACTCCTGGCACCGGTGATCTCATGGCCCACGGTCGAGTCGTTCTACCGAGGCTTCCACACGCGCGTTGTGCTCGCTCGCAAGGCGTAGGCGACTGGAATCTCCCTTTCCTTGCTGCCGTCGTCGTCCTGTGTCTCGCGCTGATGGCCCTGCCGCGGCCCGACTTGGCGCTCGTGGCAGTGCTGGCGAGCGTGCCGACCGCCGCCACCGTCGATCCCGGTGGCGCGACGGCTCCGCTCCTTGCCCCCACAGCCATGGGGCGTTCTGTTCCGTATGACACGGACCGGTTTCCGGCCGCGCGTGCACTTCGTGCTCATCATGCCCACTGCTTTCGTGGTCGTGTGGAGCTTCTCATGCCTCAGGTGCGCAGACATCGGAGCGGTCGTGGGCCGACCTCGCCTGCCTCTTGACGGGGCTCGGCGCCCTGGCGACTTCCACGGTCGCTCCTCCGAGCCCTCGTTCCGTCACGTGCTGCGCCGCCGGCACGGGCGCGGGCGTCGCCGAATTCCTTCAAGCCGGCGCCACGCCCCGGTCCGGGCGGTGCTCCAGTCGCTGTGTCCGACCTACGCGCTGGAGATTCCGTTCGCCAACGACCTTGGGAACATCGTGGTGACGGCGCCCATCTGGGTCTCACTCGGCTGCCTTTCGCTCATGCACGGCGCCGCCATCCCGCTACTGCATCACACGGGCGGCCATCACGGTCTACGCGTGCCTCCGGGTGCCTCAGGAAGCCGCACGTCGGACGTCGGCCTACAGCCCGGTAGGCGCGGGTGACCGGCGCTCGGCCGAGACAGGCGCCCATGCGCACGAGTGACGGCGGACGGGTAACGACTGTATGCCTCAGCGTGACAGCAGCACGGCTGCGATCCGGTCAACCGACTCCTCGATCCTCCGGAAAACCTCCCGCACCTCCGGGGGCCTCGCGCCGAGGGGATCGGCCACATCGTCATCGCTCACGTCCGCCCCGGCCGAACCGCGGCGAGCCGCCGCTCCCTTCACCAGTGCAGTGAGCCGCGCCGCCGGGTCCACCAGCCCGGCCGCGTCCTCGGCCCGCACCAGCCGCGCGAACTCGCGCAGACTGAAGGCCCGGGACAACGCCCGTACGGGAGAAAGCCGTACAGCGGCCTCGCGGTGTTCGGTGGCGGCTCCGAGCACGAGATCGGCACTCTCGACCAACCCTGCCGTCAATCGGCGGGTGACCGTACCCGGCAGGTCCGCAGCCATTCCGAGCAGGGACGCAGCGGTGGCAGCGACCGGCACCCCTGGGGTCGCGGCCGTGCCCGCGCTGCTCACGTGGATCGCCTCCAACAGGGGAGCCAGCCGCCGTCTCAGAAGGCACTCGGCGACGGGTGACCGGTAGAGGTTGCCCGTGCAGACGGTCAGCACCCGGAACCGGGCCTGGTGCGCCGCGGGGAGGGATGAGTCAGGCATGACGTCAGTATCCACCCCAGAAGCCTCAGGACCCGCCCCCCACCGCCGACGAGGCACTCAGGTTGCGGGGCAGGGCGGGAAAGGGTGCACGGTGGCCTTCAGGGGGCGGGGCAGCAGCTGGTGCAGCACCGCGGGCGACCGGTCGGTCGGAGGCTCCAGCAGACGCAGCATCACCGTACGGCTGCCACCAGCAGGGACTTCTACATCGAGCGTGTACACCGGGTGTCCTCGTTCGCGGCCGGATGACAGCAGAGTGGGCCGCCCGTCCACGGTCGCCTTCTTGAGCCTCGCTCCGGAGGTCGCGTAGTAGGACACCAGCAGCCGGTTGTCACCCCTGCGCGTCGCGTAGGGGGTCTTGTCCATGCGGTGAGTGACGTAGGAGGGAAGTCCGGAGGACGGCGCACGGTTGGTGAGCACTGCCTTCACGGTCACCTCGCGGCCCGCGGCGGTGCACCGGCCGACGTGCCAGTCCAGGGTGCGGTCCAAGTAGTAGTCCAGTTTGGTGCCGGCTGCGTTGTTGACCACCAGTCCTGCGTAGGGCTCCGGCCCGTGCGGCAGGGAGCCGCCGACGGGCCGTGACTCCAGTTCCCGCTGCTCGTCGGGGCGGGTGCTCCAGGCATTGATCTGCCCGTTGCCCAGCACCTCGTACAGGGCTGTCAGCAGGCCGGGCCGAAGCCGCGGGTCCTCGGCCGCGGTCAGCAACCGCCCTGCGGCGGCCCGTGCCACCTCGAGGAGGAATGCCTTGCGCTGCAGCGGGTCCGCGTACGTCACGTAGTTGGTGCGCTCGCTGATCTCCACGACGGTGTCCGCAGAGACCACCGTTCCGTCGCTGGTCTGCGCTGGCCCCGAAGCCGCCAGCAGGCGGGCGAGGACAGCCGGATCCACGGAGAGCACGCCATCGACACGCTCGCCGCTTCTGTCCAGCCAGGCGGCCGACCAGATGCGCGCCGCGTAGGGGAAGTGCGGGCTCATGTTGGAGTTGGGCCATGTGTTCACCGGGTCGGCCACTGCGTACATAGCGTTGAACTCGGCACCGAGGTCGACCTTGGGCCGGGCGGTCACCATCTCTCCGTCGTGCCCGAAGCTCGTCAGTGCCAGCGCCCCCCTGTCGGCCGTCAGCATGGCGTGGGCACCTGGCATTCCGCCGGTTCCTCGGGCTTCCGCAGGATTCTGGAACACCAGGAAGTAACGCCGCGGACCGTCCTCCCCCAGCATCGCCGGCAGGAGCCGGGCTCCGGTTGCGGCGTCGTCCACGAGGGGCACCATCCGGTCCAGCCCCTCGAGCAGGCGCGCCCGGGCCTCGTCGGTGGCGGGCAGCCAGGTCTGGCGCGGCAGTCCGCGCGTCTCGGAACGAACCGCGACGACCCTGCGCGACGCCTCCTCAAGAGCCGGCGCGGCCCTGCGCAGCACGGAGAGGTTGAGGTGGCCGCCGTCGGCGCCGGCACTCTCGGTGAGGTCGCCTGCCGTTCGTACAACCGCCGGCAGGACTTTGCCGGTCAGCTGGTCGAGGGCATTGGCCGTCCCGCGCACGGTCTCGAAAGGGCCCCCAAGCACGGGGACATGCGCGGCCACGAACCACGCCGGTCCGGTGGTCAGCCGCCGTGCCCGAGCCGCGTGCGCCGCGGCAGACCGGGCCGGCGATTCGGCCCGGGCCCAGCGGCCCTCGACGTCTCCCGCGGCCGCCTCCTGCGGGGGCGCCGTCACTGTGTTCCGCAGCGATTCCAGGTCCTTTTGCGCCGCAAGCAGCTCGCTGCGGGCGTACAGACCCGTGACCAGCACCCAACCCGCGCCGGCGACGAGGAAGGCTGCCGCCCCCCAGATCCACAGCTTGGTCCGACGGATGGATGTCATGAAGGCGGCCGGCTTGATGCGAGGCATTGACGGCATCGTCGGTCTCTCAACCGCATCCGGTGCGGGCACATCGGCAGCCGGCGACCACCCGCGAACCGCCGGCGAAGAGCAAACCGTCTGCGGCGGCAGCCAAAGAGACCGGGCTGCCCGAGGCATTGGGGTGTGCCGGCCCACGGCCCTCCTCAACGTGACCGGAGAATACGCCGTCGTGGCCGGGGGCGGCGGCAAGGGGCACCCGCCATCCAGGACGTCTAGGCATTCTTAGGGCTCCTTCAGCAGACGCGCGACCGGGGAATGAGCGGTTGTCGGCTTGGAGTGCCGAGCACCCGTGGCCGGACAGCTGGTAGCCGGTGGCCCATGGCCTGGACCGACCGAAATCCGATACGGGGATCCATAGACGGTGACGTTTCCGGCCAAACAAGGTCTGCGGAACTCATCAACAGGACGGGGGCGCTCGTAAACCCGTCTGGCAAGCAGTCAGGCACTCCGCGCTCGCCGCGCATGCCGGACGCATCAACCGGCTCAGGGCCGCGAAGGGCCGCGTCGCGGAGGCGGTTGGTCGCCGAGCAACCCCTCGCCCACCACCGGGAGTCCTGCCGAATCGTCACCGACTTTCTCCGGCGATAACGAAACACCCGAGTACTTGCCCACACAAAAGCGGGGGATCACTTAGCCTGTTCCACATGTCCATGAAATTGACTGACAGCCTCCCGGAACATAATCGGGACTGTCGCTGGTTCGAGGCGCTTCGTTGCCCTAACTGCCTCATGCAGCTTCATAGAGAGACTGCGCTGATCTGTGAGGGGTGCGGACGTACCTATCCGGTGCGGGATGGGATCCCGAGGTTCGTCCCTGAGGAAAACTATGGCAAGTCGTTCGGATACCAGTGGAATCTGCATCGACTTACCCAGCTCGACTCGCATGTGGGACTCCCGATCTCCAGAGACCGACTACTGCGGGAGAGCGGCTGGAGCGCCGACGAGCTCGAGGGCCGCGAAGTCCTCGAGTGTGGAAGCGGCGCCGGACGGTTCACTGAGGTGCTCTGCCAGACCGGCGCTGTCGTCACCTCCTTCGATATCTCCAACGCGGTGGATGCCAACGCCGCGTCCAATTCCCGGTTTACCGATCTACGACTGTTCCAGGCAAGCATTTATGACCTGCCGCTGATGGAGGAGTCGTTCGACTACCTTGTCTGCATCGGGGTGATCCAGCACACGCCTGATGTCGAGCGGACTTTCAAGACGCTCATGCGTTACCTGCGGCCCGGTGGAAAATTCTGCGTCGACGTGTACGCAGCGATCGTCGCCTATCCGCATCTCCGGCACCTGCTGCGGCCCGTCACCAAGCGAATTCCTCCCCCCAAGCTGTACAGCGCCGTCCAGTCCGCTGCTCCGCGGCTGCTGCCACTGTCCATGCGTCTCAGCGCGGTCCCACGAGTGGGCGACTACCTGACGAGACTGGTTCCCGTCGCCAATCACCGCCACCTCGGGTTGACGGACGCCGAAACCCTGCGCACCTGGTCGATCCTGGACACCTTCGACTGGCTGTCGCCCCAGTTCGAGCGGCCTCAGCCGCGACGCCGACTCGAGCGCTGGTGCACCGAGCTCGACCTGAGCGATTTCACCATCGAGCGCATTCGCGGCCTCTATGTCATCCGGGGCACGAAGTAGAACACTGACCAGAACGCCGGAAGAACGTGGGAGGCAGTGTCGGATCATTCCGACCGGCGCTCCGCGCGGAGTGCGTCACAGTCTTGTCGGCGTGTTTGCTCTCGCCGCCTGCGCGATGCCATCCGGGGGCCACCTCGCTGCTGGCGCTGCGCCACGCGTGATCCCAGCATCGCGTGCCGACCAGGAGCGCAACACGGCCAGCTTGTATGGCCGCAGCGGGACCGAGGAGATGGCAACGTTGGCTCTCCTGCCGCAATGGCCACTCGCTCCGTGTGCGCGGCGGCTCGGAGGCAACGGTGCGTGGGCCACCCGCCGTAGCTAGGCGCACTTCCTCGAGCGGCTCCAGCAGGGCTCTGGCGTTTGACACTCGCGTATCACGCCATGTCTCACAGCACACCGCTCGTTGGCTCGGCCACGTCAGCGGCGCTGGAGAAGCGGGTCATCGGCAGCGAACAGCCCTCGCGTTGGCCGCTCGGTATGGCTCGTCGCGTCAGGCAGACAGAATCTCGGACAGCTGTGTGCTGTCCGAGATTCTGCCGATGTCACGCGCAGGAATTCGACTTACTTCTGCTGAGCCGCCGAACGCCGACGCTTCACGAGGACCAGAGATCCTCCGCCGAGCAGCACGAGGCCGCTTGCCGCGGCGAGCATGGCCACCGTTTGGTCCGATGAGCCGGTCTTGGCGAGCGAGGAGCCGTCGTGATCGGACGACTTGCCGCCGCTGCCCGAGTCGTCGTGGTTCCCCTTCTGGTCATGGGAATCGTCGTGGCTGTTGTCGTCGGATCCGGGTCGGCCGTGGTCGTCGTCACCGCGGCCGTGGTCGTCGTCACCGCGGCCGTGGTCGTCGTCGCCGTGGTCGTCGTCACCGTGGCCGGGTCGGCCGTGGTCGCCGTCGTCACCGTGGTCGCCGTCGTCACCGTGGTCGCCGTCGTCGTCACCTTCGATGGTCACCGCGGCGGTCAGTACGAGACCCGACTCAAGACCTTCGAGAGTGAAGTCGTAGTCGCCGGGCTTGGTGTCCTCGGGAATGGTGACCGAATCGGCCACGCGGCCATTCCCGTCCGCGAAGTGGGTACCGAGTGGCACGACCGCCAGGCCGTCGTCGCCGTCGTCGTCGCCGTCGTCGTGGCCGTCGTCGTCGCCTTTGTCACCCTTGTCGCCGTCGTCGGCGCGTACGACCGAAAGGGGCGCCGGGAATGCGGGGGTTCCTCTCAGTGCGGCCGTGTTCACCGATCCGGCGGCGCCGTCTCCGTCTCCGTCGGGGACGAGACTTGATTCGACCTCTTCGTTCGGATCGAAGCCGGTCGCGACGAAGTCGACCTCATCGCCGGGAGCGAGGGTGACGTCATCGAGCGTAAGGCTTGGGGCTGGTGGGTACTGAGCGAGCGCCGGCTCCGCAGCGATGAAGGGAGCTGCGGCAACGAGGCCTACGGTGGAGGCGGCCAGGGCGACTCGCCATCCGGAGCGTCTGGGCATGGTTTTGGGCTCCTTCGGACGACGCTTGATTTCAGAGTTGAATGTCTTGTTGTCGATATGGAGGTTCGAACCGCGTTGCAGGACAGAGCTGTCTGCCGTGTCCGTTTCCCGCCGTGGCCGTGTATTCCGGACACCGACCCGGTCTGTGTTCGCATTCGAAGGCACACATGACGTCTGCCGTCCAAGCACCGGATCCATAGACGTGGACGGCTCCGCCGAAACAGGCGCGGCACGAGGCTCGTCAGGACGGTGTACGAGTTGCACTCGTGTGGCCCTCACCGATCGCGATCGCGGCCCGGATCTGCTGTGGTCCGTCGTGTGTCGCCGCTGGCGCGGCGAGGCAGTGCGGCGATCCCGCGGAGCGCCCGTCTCCTCGCCCCCTCCGGGTGAGGGTGAGCATGAGTACTCATGTGGCCAGTGATCCGCATCTGCACGATGCATGCATGCGGTCAGCCTCTTGTGCAGGGCGTACACCGCGTAGGAGGCGAGTCCGCTCTGCTGCACAGACAGGCCGTGCCCCCTGCGGCTCGGGCTTTGCACCGAGCAGGACGAGCCAGGGAAGCACCACCAGCGCGCAGAACAGCTGGCCAGCGGTGCTCAGATCGAAGGCGGCAAGTACCGGCAGAAACCCCGAGCAGGAGAAGCGGATGAATTCGAGGGACCCGCACGGCGCGGTGCAAACGATGGAGTGGAACTTTGAGTTTGTTCCGCTTTGACGGACACCATTGGTGTGGTGGTCAGGCTGCGAGTGCGGTCTCGTATTCGGCGGGACTGCGATAGCCGAGGCTGCTGTGCAGACGATGCAAGTTGTACCAGCCCTCGATGAAATCGAAGATCGCGGTGCGGGCGGTGGCCCGGCTGGGCCAGGCGGTGGTGTCGAGCAACTCGCGTTTGATAGTGGCGAAGAACGACTCGGCGAGTGCGTTGTCCCAGCATTGGCCGGTGCGGCCGACCGACAGGCGGACCACCAACTAGCCTGCCAGTGAGGCGAGTTGCTGACTGGTGTATTGGCAGCCGCGGTCCGAGTGGAAGATCACCGGATCGATGGGGCGACGTTGTCGGCAGGCGGCCGTGAGGGCATCGGCGACCAGATCGGTCCGCAAGTGATCAGCCGTTGCCCAGCCGACCACGCGGCGGGAGGCGATGTCGATGACGGTGGCCAGGTAGAGCCAGCCCTCGTCCGTGGCGATGTAGGTGATGTCGCCGCACCAGCGGGTATTCAGCCCGTTGGGGTCGGGCTGGAAGTCGCGGACGATGAGATCGGGCCGCAGGGCAGCTCGTGGATCGGGGACCGTCGTCAGGTGCCGCCGTCTGCGATGCCTGCCTTGCAGGCCGGCTGCCCGCATCAGCCGCGCGACCCGGCGCCGCCCGCACCCGGCACCCGCCCGCTTGAGCACGGCATGGACGCGCGGGGCACCATAGGTTCCCCGCGATCGTGTGTGGACGTCGGTGATCTGTGCCGCCAGTTCGGCATCACGGACCGCGCGTGGACCGGGCGTGCCGGTGCGGCGGGCATAGAAGGCGGTCCGGGAGACCTTCAGCAGCTCACACGCCCGTTTGACGTTGTGACCTGCACGCTTCTCCGCCTCGATGAACGGGTGGACCGTCACCGGGTCTCCTTCGCGAAGAAAGCCGTCGCACGCTTGAGGACCTCGACATCCTCGCGCAGACGGCGGTTCTCCCGTCGCAGGGCTGCCAGTTCCTCGCGTTCACCGCTGGTCAGGCCGTCCCGCTCGCCCGCGTCGACCTCGGCCTGGCTGACCCACAGCCGCACCGCGGTCTCAGTCAGATCGAAGTCCTTGGCGATCTGACCGACCGAGCGGTCACCGCGTCGGCACAGCTCGACGATCTCGGCCTTGAACTCCGGCGTGAACGAACGACGAGGCCGAGGCTTCTTCTTCCCCATGCTCTCCATGATGGACATCCTCCCGGGGCAGAACCCCTGATCTCAGATGTCCGACAAAGCGGATCAAGCCCAACTTCCAGCAGGAACGAGTACAGAACTCTCGCGAGACCACCGGCGAATGTGTCCCAGCCGACGCCCAAGAGCCGGGGAGTCCCACCAGAGAGCCCGGCTGTCCAGGCTGGTCGCACGAGTGCGGAATGAGGTGTCCCCCCGCATTATTGGACACTGTTGCTACGCCGCTGCGTCTGAGTCGGATGTGGCCAAGGGAATTGGCGATTTTCTCTCTGACTTGCGGGCGAGACACGATCGAATTCGGCGTTCGGAGTCAACGGTGACACCGACGGGCACGAGGTGCGGGCTGGCATCGGGACGCACCGTGGTCTGGGCCTGACCTGGTTCACCGAGGCCGGGTCCAGGTGTATGCGCTGCGCAAGATCACCGGGCACGGTTCGCTGAGGACCACCCGACGCTGCCTGTCCCCCGGCGTCCACAAGATCACAGCTGCCGGAGCCGGTCCTCCGCCCACATCGGCACGCTGCGGCCCCACGCTCGCTACGGTGCAGATCGCCGCCGTCACCCGACGCGGTCGAACAGGCCGGCTCCGACGGGTCCCCAAGGATGACCAAAGGGCCGTTTCAGATTGCTCTGAAACGGCCCCTGACCTGCGACTTTTTCAAGTCGGGACGACAGGATTTGAACCTGCGACCCCTTGACCCCCAGTCAAGTGCGCTACCAAGCTGCGCCACGTCCCGGTGCCCGTGTGACCTGGGATTTCCCCCGGCTGCACGCGCATGAGAACAATACCGCACTCGGCCCGGTGGTCACGAACCCGTATTGCGCCGTTCCCGCCCGATCGCGACATGGTTGACCTCAACCAAACTTCAGGTTGCACGGTGGTGGTCATGACGACGACACGCACCGTCCCGGCAGCCGGCTTCCGCGACCTGAACCGCCTCATGGCCCTGATGACCGGCGACGAGAAGCACGGTCCCGCCGCGACCTCCACCCTCGACGCCCTGTGGGTCCTGTACGACCGCGTACTGCGGGTGACGCCCCAGACCGCCGACGACCCCGCCCGCGACCGTTTCCTGCTCTCGAAGGGGCACGGCCCCATGGCGTACTACGCCGTGCTCGCGGCCAAGGGCTTCCTTCCCGAGGAGTGGCTGCCGGGCTTCGGCTCGTACGACTCCCCGCTCGGGCACCACCCCGACCGCACACTCGTGCCCGGCGCCGAGATCGGCAGCGGCTCCCTGGGCCACGGACTCCCGCTCGCCGTCGGCACCGCGCTGGGCCTGCGGGCGCAGGGCCTGACCGACCCGCGGGTGTGGGTGCTGATCGGCGACGCCGAACTCGACGAGGGCAGCAACCACGAGGCGATCGCCTATGCGGGACCGGCCGGCCTGGAGCAGCTGCACACGCTGGTGATCGACAACTCGTCCGCGACGTACGGCCGGCCGGGCGGCATCGTCTCCCGTTTCGAGGCGGCCGGCTGGTCGGCCGCGACGGTCGACGGCCGCGACCACGAGGCGCTGCACACGGCCTTCACCGCACAGCATCCCGGCCGGCCGAGGGTCGTCGTCGCCCGGGTCGAGCCCAAGAACGCCTAAGGCCCCACGGCCTTCCAACCGCTTTCACGAGGGGAACCACCACGATGGACACGATGCGCGACCGCTTCATCTCCACCACGACGCGACTGCTGGACGAGGACCCGCGGCTCGCGCTCGTCCTCGCGGAGATCAGCCGGGACGGTTTCGACGCCGCGCAGCGGCGCCACCCGGACCGGGTGATCAATGTCGGCATCCGCGAGCAGCTCCTCATCGGGGCCGGCGCCGGCATCGCGCTCACCGGGATGCGGCCGATCATGCACACGTTCGCGAGCTTTCTGGTCGAGCGCCCCTTCGAGCAGGTGAAGCTGGACCTCGGCCACCAAGGGGCGGGCGGCGTGCTGGTGAGCGCCGGTGCGTCGTACGACTGGCCGGCCGGCGGCTTCACGCACATGTCGCCCGGCGATGTCGCGCTCCTGGACACCCTGGAGGGCTGGACGGTCCATGTCCCCGGCCACCCCGACGAGGCGGAGGCGCTGCTGCGCAGGGCCGTGGCGGGCGACGACCGGGTGTACGTCCGCCTGTCGAACCAGTCCAACGCTCAGCCCCGGCCGGTGCCGGGCGGGGGTTTCCTGAGCGTACGGGAGGGCCGGGGCGGGGTCGTGATCGCGGTGGGCCCGATGCTCGACAACGTGCTCGCGGCGACGGAGGGCCTCGACGTCACCGTGCTGTACGCCACGACCGTGCGCCCCTTCGACGGCGCGACACTGCGGTCGGCCGTCCGGCGGGACGCGGCAGACGTGGTGATCGTCGAGCCGTATCTCGCGGGCACGTCCACGGCATCGGCGGCCGAGGCCCTGGCGGAGGTGTCGCACCGCGTGCTGGGGCTCGGAGTCGCCCGCCACGAGCTGCGCAGGTACGGCACGATCGAGGAACACCTGACGGCCCACGGGCTGGACGCAGCGGGCCTGCGGGCGCGGATCGTCTCCTTCATCAGGGGTGATCTCCCGAACCGCGTGGGGCGACGCGAAGGTCCCGGCAAGGGGGCCGATGGCGGCCGGCGGAGGCCGCGAGAATGGCGGCATGAGGACGGAAGAGGACACCGCGGTCACTGAACGCATTCTGCTGGTGGAGAGTCGCGCGGGCGAGGGTGCTCTCGCGGCTCTCGGTCGGGCTTTCCCACCCCGATCCGCGAACGAGCAAGCCCTCTTCCTCTCGTACAACTACGCCGATGTGCCGGTGGGAAGGCGCTTCGACTGCTGCTTCCGACGCGCAGACGAGAGGGACGTCGTCTGGGTTGCGACCACCGTCGTAGCCGTGACCCAGCAGTTCGGCGTCGCATGGGACGTGATCCATCACGGCTGGAAGACTCTGGCCCTGCTGAGGTTCGAGCCGGAGATCCCGGCATTGATCCGCGACCTGCCCGAAGCCTCCACATGGTTCGAACGCCCCATCTCTCTTTACATCTCGGACAGCGAGACCTGGGAAGTGCGAACCAAGGCAGGGGGACCCTTGAGCGCTGCCCCGTAAAAGCGCACCCGCGCGGCGACGGCCGCCCAGCCGTTCAGCCCCTTGGAGGTGCCGCGAGCTCCGGGTGCGCGTCGAGGAGTTTGCGCGGGGCCGCCTGGCGCCACGCGTCCCGAAGGATCGCGCTCAGCTCGGCCTCGTCCTCCAGCGCGCCCAGACGCACCCGGATCCAGGCGTAGTTGTCGTCGTGGCCCGCGCGCAGGAAGAACTTCTCCGGCTCGGCAGTGATCAGCTCCTCCCGGTCCTCCTTGGGGCACTTCACACCCATCACCCGGTCGTCGTCGTCCAGCGAGGCGAAGATCCGCCCGCCCGCCTCCAGCCGGAAGGTGGGCATCCCCCAGGACAGCTTCTCCATCGCGCCCGGCAGCGCCAGCGCGATTTTTCGTACGTCGTCGGCAGTGGCCATACAGCGACCGTACGACGCGCCACTGACACTCGCCCGCGACCCGTACGACGCGCCACTGACGCTCCCCGCGACCTGCGACGCGCCACCCCGCGCCGCCGCCGCGCCTCCTGAGGCCCGCAGTCACAGCAGCAGGCCGCCGCACGCCAACTGCCGCGACATGGTGGGCGCTTCCGGCCCATCGCCCCTCCGTGGGAGCGGAACCCTCGCTGTCCCGCGGATTCAGAAAACGCTTTCCACACCGCCGCCGCCCGTGCGCCGCCGGCCCGGGGACCGCTGCCCACCCGCGTGTTCGCGGTGACCGATGTGATGGCCGTGGGTGCGCTCGCGGCCTTCCGGGAGGAGGGCGTACGGGTGCCCGAGGACGTCTCGCTCGCGGGCTTCGACGACGTCCCGCTCGTGCGGGAGCTGTCCCCCGCGCTCGCCACGGTCGCCCTTCCGCTCGCCGGGACGGGACAGCGGGGTGATGGCGCTCGCGCTGCGTGAGCCACGGTGGCCGCGGTCCCGTGTGCTGCGGATCGGCGGGGAGGTCGTGCTGCGGGAAGCGTCTCCCCTCCCCCGGCGGTCTCCCCTCCGGCCGGGCCGCGCGCATGACCTTCCAGGAGTGTCCGGTTCTGTACGCGCGGGGGCGTGCGCCCATGAGGGGCCTTCCCGGGGCCGTGCGCCGTGCGCCGCCTCCATGCGCCGGGCCGACTCGTCCGGCACCGATCAGGAACAGTTGTTTTCGTTCCAGTTGGATGCTGTATCGATCCTGCAGATGTTCTCCGATGGCACTCTTGTATACATCTGAGGCGATCCCCCAACCTCCTCCGCCATATGCCGACGCACCTTTTGCCGTTGGCATGTGGCGGAAGGAGATCCACGGGGAATGGTCCCGGGCAGGCATGAACACGGGTGGTACCCACCCGGCCCATATCCTCAATCAAACGTCTGCGCTCTGGATTTCGGCCAAAGTTGGCATCGAGCTTGTTCCGGTCGGGAAGGGTCAACAGGCTGAAGTGTCGGCCTGTTCGGGACGGGATCACTGCCGATGCACCACCTGCTCGCACAACTGCGCGAACAGGCGTAACGCGGAGGGGAGCTCGCGATGGACGGTTACTTCGCCAGTCGACTGCATCACCAGCTGCGCGCTCAGGTAAGGGATTTCGCCGAGCGGGAGGTGCGGCCGCGTATTCCGGCCATGGAAGCGGCGCGCGCGGTCGATCGGGACCTCTCCCTGTTGATTGCCCGGCAGGGCTGGCTCGGCGCCACCATAGGTGCCGACTTCGGCGGGATGGCCCTCGGGCACCTCGCCAAGACCATCATCATCGAGGAGCTGTCCCGGGTCAGCGGGGCGATGGGCGCCATGGTCCAGGCGTCGCAGTTGGGCGTCGCCAAGATTGTCCATTTCGGCAACGACGAGCAGAAGAAGACCTGGCTGCCGGCGATAGCCGCCGGCGAATGCCTGCCGACCATCGCCGTCACCGAGCCGGACTCCGGCGGGCATGTGCTCGGCATGAGCGCCACCGCGGTGCGCGACGGCGACGACTACCTCCTCAATGGCCGAAAGGTGTACGTGGGGAACAGCCACGTCGGCGATCTCCACGGCGTCGTGGTCCGGACCGGTCCCGGCTCCCGCGGACTGACCGCCTTCCTCGTCGAGTCGGACCGGCCGGGCTTCCGCATCGGCGAGCAGAAACCCACCATGGGGCTGCACGGCTTCAGCTTCGGCGAGCTCTCCTTCGACAACTGCCGTGTCCCGGCCGCCAATCGCCTCGCCGACGAGGGCGACGGACTGTCCGTGGCGTACTCCTCAAGCGTTCTGTACGGACGTGCCAACCTCACTGCGGTGTCCCTCGGCATCCACCGGGCGATCCTGGAGGAGACCACCCGGTTCTGCGAACAGCGCCGGCGCTACGGCAAACCGCTGCACGAACTGCCGTCGGTGAAGCTCAAGCTGGGCACGATGCAGTCACGGCTGATGACATCGAGGCTCGCCGCCTACCACGCGGTGCATCTGCTCGACGCGGGCATGCCGTGCGACGCGGAGCTGATGAACGCCAAGCTGGTCAATGTGGAGTCGGCGATCGACTCGGCCCGCAACGCCATGGAGATCCATGCCGCGGCCGGGCTGTTCACGGACCGGCCGATCGAGCGCTACATGCGGGACGCGCTGCACATGTTCGCGCCCGCGGGAACCTCCGACGTACAACTGCTCCGCCTGGCCGAGGTCGCGCTCGGCACGGCGAGGGGCCAGTGGTCGCAGCGGCTGTCCGATGCCGTACGCATGACGCCCACCGGCTGAGGCAGCCGGAGCGCTGCCGCGAGAACAGCCCCCGCACACGAGCTCGGCGGCGGTGGTGGCCGCGGCCGGGAGCAGAGGCTGTCGCCTGCTGCGCCCGGCGAAGGGCTGCGCGGCCGGTTGGACTGGGTGGTCGACTGGTGAAGGCGGCAGGGGGGTCGACCGACGAAAGCTTGCGCGGCCGGGCGGCGAAGGCCTCGGCGGTGCGAGGTCGCCGAAGACACGTCACCCCGGGGAGCAGCGTGCACCCCGGGGCCCGGCTCCTCAGATGCGTCCGTCCTCCCGCCGGTGGATCTGCTCGATCAGCTCAGCGGCCAGGGACTTGATGGTCTCGAGCCCCGCCCTGCCCCACGGCCGCGGCTCGGTGTCCACCACACAGATCGTGCCCAGGGCGATCCCCGTGCGGTCGATCAGCGGCGCCCCCAGATAGGACCGGATGCCGATCTCGTCGACGACTGGATTGCCGGCGAAGCGCGGGTAGTCGCAGACGTCCTCCAGCACCAGCGCCTTGCGCCGTACGACCACGTGGGGGCAGTAGCCGTGGTCGCGGGCCATGAAGCGGCTGACCTCACCGCCTGCCGCGCCCGGGGCACCGCCGCTGTGTGTGCCGGTCGGCGTGTGCAGTCCGGCGAAGAACTGCTGGTTCTCGTCGATGAAGTTGACCATCGAGTACGGTGCGCCGGTCACCTCCGCGAGCTTGTGGGCGAAGTCGTCGAAGG
This sequence comes from Streptomyces sp. ISL-10, assembly GCF_018614575.1. Taxonomy (GTDB): domain Bacteria; phylum Actinomycetota; class Actinomycetes; order Streptomycetales; family Streptomycetaceae; genus Streptomyces. Next base: position 764,588 of record NZ_JAGGOJ010000003.1, on the reverse strand, counting down.
CCGGGTCGGGCCGTTCTCCGAAACCGAGCTGGCGCAGCCGCCGCACCCGGGCGGGTGCCTCACGGTCGACCGGGGTCAGCAGCAGATGGCCGGTGGGGTCGTACGTCATGTCGGTGCTCCATAGCTCGGTGCCGGGGCGGGCTGAGGGATGGTGGTGAGCAGATGCTGGACGAGAGTGACCAGGGTCGTGATCCCGGAGCCGGCGATCCGCGCGTCGCACAGCACCACCGGCACCTCCGGCCTGAGGTCGATCGCCGCGCGCACCTCGTCGGGCTCGTAGTGGTACGCCCCGTCGAACTCGTTGACGGCGACGACGAATCCGATGCCGCGCCGTTCGAAGAAGTCCACCGCGGAAAACGACTCCTCCAGTCGGCGGGTGTCCGCGAGGACGACCGCTCCGAGCGCGCCCTCGGACAGCTCGTCCCACATGAACCAGAAGCGCTCCTGGCCCGGTGTGCCGAAGAGGTAGAGCACATGACGGGCGTCCAGGGTGATCCGGCCGAAGTCCATGGCAACGGTGGTCGTCGTCTTGGACTCAATGCCGTCCAGCCGGTCGGTGGCGGCGCTGACCTGGGTGAGGAGTTCCTCCGTGCTGAGCGGGTCGATCTCGCTGACCGCTCCGACGAACGTCGTCTTACCCACTCCGAAGCCGCCCGCGACGAGGATCTTCAGCGCGGTCGGAAACAGGTCAGCGGCTTCAGAGCCGTCGTCGTAGGCCATCGAGCACCGCCTCCAGCAGCGAACGGTCCGTAGGTGTGTCATGGGTGCGCGGTGCCCGCGCGGTGACGGCACCGCAGTCCACGAGGTCGGACAGGAGCACCTTGGTGACGATGGCCGGCAGTCGTAAGTGCGCGGAGATCTCGGCGACCGAGGTGGGGCCGTGGCACAGTCCGAGCGCCACGGAGTGTTCGGGGCCGAGTTGTCCCTGCGGGACCGATCCGGTGGCCATCACCAGGCTGAGCAGATCCAGCGCTGCCGTCGGACGGGTGCGGCCGCCGCTGACCGTGTAGGGACGGATCAGCCGCCCGGCCGCGTCGTCCAGCAGCGGCCCGTCCTTGGGCTCCGGCATGTCACTGCCCCGCAGCGCTCGGCGTCCCCGCGGCCGCTCTGGCCGGCGTGGTCAGGTACGGCCGTACGCTCTTGACCAGCATCGCCATCTCGTATCCGAGCACGGCGGCGTCGGCCTCACGTCCGGCGAGCACGGCCAGACAGGTGCCCGAGCCGGCCGTGGAGACGAACAGTAGAGTGGAGTCGAGCTCGACGACCACCTGGCGCACCTCGCCGCCGTCGCCGAAACGGGCTCCGGCGCTGCGGCCCAGCGAGTAGAGGCCGGAGGCGAGGGCGGCCATGTGGTCCGCGCTGTCGTTGTCCAAGCCGTGCACGGATTTCACCAGGCCGTCGGAGGAGAGCAGTACAGCGTTGCGTGTGTAGGGCACACGCTGTACGAGGCCGCTGAGCAGCCAGTCGAGGTCCGAGACATGGCCGGACGGCACATCGCTCGCCATGGTGCATCTACTCCTTGATGGTGGTGTCCTGGGGATGCAGGTCGGATCGTGCGGGGGGCGGTTCGGCCGGCGGCTGCGACGCGGCGAGGCCGATACCGCGCTGGAAGGCGGCCATGAGTCCCGGGTCATGCAGGGCCTGGTCGTCGTCCCTGCGGGGCGCGGGGGCGTCGCGCAGCTGCGGCACCAGGTGCTCCTGGCTGCGGCGCTTGGGGAGCTGAGGCCGGCCCGTGGTGTCGCCCGCGGCATGCGGCCGCAGCGGGTCCCCGACGGGCTGCCGGGAGCCGGCGGCTGTGTCGTGATGAGCCTGGGTGCCGTAACCGGGCTGCATGGCGGCCGGGTTGGGCCGGTCGCCGTGTTCGCCGCGTACGGGGAGGGGCGCAAGCCGGTCCGAGACGCGGACGGGTTCGCGCTGGCCGGGCAGCGACCGCGGCTGGCGCTGTGCCCCGGGCTGCGGGCGGGCGTCAGCACGGTCGGGCTGCGGTTGCTGGTACGGCTGCGGCTGGTGGTGCGGCTGCGGTTGCGGTTGCTGGTACGGCTGCGGCTGTGCATCCGGGAGCGGCTGCGACGGGACCGGCGGCTGAGCGGCCGCCGGAGTCTGCGGCAGCTGGGGCGGTGCGGTGGCCGCGATACGCCCCGCCGAAGCCTGCTCGCCGTCGTTCTGGGCGAGCGTGCTCGAATCGGAGCCGAGCAGGCTCTGCGGCAGGACCAGAACGGCCTGCACACCGCCGTAGATGTTGGACTGGAGCCGTACGGCGATGCCGTGCCGGCGGGCGAGCGCGGAGACGACGAACAGGCCGATCCGCCCGTCCTGCAGCAGATGCGCGACGTTGACCTGGTCGGGGTCGGTGAGAAGGGCGTTCATCTTGTCCTGCTCACCGAGCGGCATGCCCAGGCCGCGGTCCTCCACCTCGACGGCGAGCCCGGCCGTTACGTGCTGGGCGCGCAGCAGGACCTGGGTGTGCGGCGCCGAGAACAGGGTGGCGTTCTCGACGAGTTCGGCCAGCAGATGGATCACATCGGCGACCGCGTGCCCGCGCAGGGTGCCGTCGACCGGCGGCACCAGCTTGACCCGCGGATACTGCTCGACCTCGGCGATCGCCGACCTGAGCACCTCGGTCATGGTGACCGGGTTGGACCACTGACGGCGGGAGATGGCGCCGCCGAGGACGGCGAGATTCTCGGCGTGCCGGCGGATGCGGGTCGCCAGGTGGTCGACGTGGAACAGGCCCTTGAGCAGCTCGGGATCCTCGACCTCGTTCTCCAGCTCGTCGAGCAACTGGATCTCACGGTGGACGAGCGACTGGAGCCGCCGGGCGAGGTTGACGAAGACCTCGACCTTCTGCTCGTTTCCGACGCTGCTGGACAGCCGGGCGGCCTGAACGACGGCCGCGACGGCGGCGTCGTGCGAGCGGCTCAATTCCTCGGCCAGAAGGTCGAATTCGTCCGCGCCCGGTATCGGCGGCACGGGGTTGCAGCGGGGCGGGGGCCCTTCGCCGCGGCGGAGTCCGTCGACGACGGTACGCAGTTCGGCCTGTCCGCGCGCGGTCGTGCGGCGCAGCGCGGAGGCGCGGTCGAGCAGGGACCTGGCCGTGCGGTCGGCGCCCACGGCGGCGGCTGCCACGGCCGTCATGGCGAGTGCGGCCATGCCCAGGAGCACGACCCACAGGGCGAGGGTCGGCTCGGGGGACGCGCTGCGCAGGGTGAACAGCACCGCTGCGGTGCCGCTGAGTGCGGCGACCACGGTGGGCAGGACCGCGGCGCGCAGGAGTTGGGGTCGTATGCGAGCTTCCGGCGGCGCCGGGAAGGTCTGCCCCCGCCCCGGTGACGACAGGTGGCGGGCGCCTGGCCGGCCGTGACGTCCGCCCTCTCGGCGGTCGGACCGCGCGGCGGGTGCGCGTAGTTGAGACATCAGCGTCCTTGGTGCGTGGGTCCCCAGAAATCGGCGTACTGCGGTTGGGCGACGTCGGTGCACGGCGGGCCGAGGGCACACGAAAGAGAGCCCACTGTGGATCACCGGCCACACACGGTAGTCGCCGTGCGGACACGTACGGCGGGCAGTTGAGAAACTTCCCCGCAGTTGGTCCCGTTCTGGTATGAGGGCTCGTACGCCGGCCCGACAACGGAGTATGAAGCGGTCCCCGTCCCGGACGAGGTGGCCGATGGCACCCGCCGCTTCATGGCGGCCTGCCCGGCACCTGACCTGGGATCGAACGCGCCTCGAAGGGAGACAGCCGCTGCCCTGCTTCCGCATCCGCATCCGCATCCGCATCCGCATCCGCATCAGGGAAGATGTCGGTCCTGATCTTTAGGCTCCGGGCGGACGACCTGCATCTTCGATGTGTTCACCGATGCACGCGGCGGCACCGCCCTCACCGGCAGCGTGCAGAACCGGAGTTCAGGGCTGCCCCAGCCGGCATGTCCGCTGTGTCGAGACGTCACGATCTGCGTCCCACACCGTGAGCCGCGGAGATCCCCTCGTCCGGGGAGCGGAGTCGAGGCCTGCGGCTTCGACTCCGGGGAGGACTGGCCGGCTCCAGGGGCGGGACGGGGGGATCCGGGTGGCCGGGCCCTAAGACTGCCTCTCGTGCTCCTACTCCTCGTGATCACCTACGAGTGGAGCGGCCCCCGCCCTGCCCGCGGGGGCCTCGCTCTTGCACGGCGCACACTCTGCGTCAGCGGGACGGCGCCGCCTCCGGGGTGCCGGTGTCCTCGTCCCGGGGCGAGGGCGCCTGCGGTGCCGTGACGGCGTGTGCCGTGGCCCCGGCCGCGTCCGACGACGCGGTCCAGCCGCCCGCCGGGGCCGGCGCAACCGCGCGCCACCACGGCGCGGACGGCAGGAATCCGGACGTCGGCTCGAAGGGCTCGCCCGGGCGGGGCAGCGCGACCGTCGCGCCCGCCCCGGCCGCGGCGGTGACCGTCCCCTCGGCCGGCTCGGCCCACGGGTGAGGAGCCAGGTTGAATGTGCCCCAGTGGATCGGCAGCATCACACCGGACGGCGTACCGCCCTGGAGGTCCAAGTGGGCCCGCATGCCCTCGGCCGGTGTCATGTGGATGTCGGGCCAGTACTCGGAGTACGCGCCGATCTGGATCATGGTCGCGTCGAATGGCCCGTGCTCCGCGCCGATGTCCTGGAATCCGGTGAAGTAGCCCGTGTCGCCACTGTGGTAGATCCGGTGCTCGGGGCCCGCGACCGCCCAGGACGCCCAGAGGGTGTGCTGCTGGTTGCGCAGTCCGCGGCCGCAGAAGTGGCGGGCCGGCGTCGCGGTCAGCCGGATGCCGTGCACATCGGCCGACTCGTTCCAGTCCAGCTCGCGCAGCCGGTCGGGAGCCACACCCCAGCGCTCCAGGTGCGCTCCCACCCCGAGCGGGACGGCGAAGACGGTGTCGGTGCCGGCCAGTGCCCGGATCGTGGGGAGGTCGAGGTGGTCGTAGTGGTCGTGGGAGATCACCACGACGTCGACGGTGCCGAGGGCCGCGAGCGGCGCGGGCACGGGATGCAGCCGCTTGGGACCGACGAAGGTGAAGGGGGAGCAGCGCTCGCCCCAGACGGGGTCGAACAGCACCCGGCGGCCGTCGATCTCCGCGAGGACGCTGGAGTGGCCTGTCCAGGTCAGCCTCAGCCCGGAGGCGGGCGGTGCGGCCAGGTCGGCGACGGTCGTGGGGTGCACGGGCACTTCGCCGAGCGGTGACCGGCGGGCCCGTGCCTCCTTCTGGAAGTAGATCTTGGCGAATTCGACCATGGAACCGCCGGAGGGCCTGGTCCGGGCGCCCTCCGGGTTACGGAAGACACCGTCGGCGAAGTTCGGGGAGCGGCGGATTCGGGCCATCCGCTCTCCGGCCGGGTCGGCTCCGAAGGCGGGCGGTCTGAGCGAACGCATCCGGGCTCTCAGCGAGTGGGGAGAAGCAGCGCCGGTCACGACACCTCCTGATGTTCGAGGCTCTGTCCATTATGTGCGGGCGCGCACATCACGCCGGGTGTCCTGCTGTGCGTCCGATCCGTCATGACCGGGCAACGCGCGCCCCGGCGCAGGTGTTCCTGACGCGTGTCCCGGTTCCCATGGGAATCGGTGCGGAAGCGCGATGTCACATCTCGGTGTGCGGCTCCGTCGTATCCGTGAAGGACACCGCGAAGGCCCGTACGACGGCGTGGACCACGACGCGTACGACGACCCCAGGAGGCCCGACATGGCCCGTATCTCCCTCGAACCGCGCCGCTCCCTGTTCCTGCGTGCGATCGAGTGGTACACCAGGCGCACGTACGGCAAGGCGCTCGACCCGGTCCGGGCGCTCGGACACCACCGGCGGGTGCTCTTCACCGATCTGCGCCTGGAGACGTCGGTCGCCAAGTGGAAGGCGCTCGACGAGGACCTCAAGGCGCTCGCCACCATGGCGGCCGCGGCGTCGATCGGCTGCAGCTGGTGCCTGGACTTCGGCCACTGGCAGAACCGGACGCGCGGGATGGACGCACGCAAACTCCACGATGTGCCGGTGTGGCGCGAGAGCGATGCCTACTCCCCGCTGGAGCGGGACGTCCTGGAGTACGCCGAAGCCATGACCGCCAATCCGCCGGAGGTCACCGACGAGCTGGCCGAGCGGCTGTGCACGGCACTGGGCGAGGAGGCGTACGTGGAGCTGACGGCGATGGTGGCCGTCGAGAACCTGCGCTCGCGCATCAACTCGGCGCTGGGGCTGACCAGCCAGGGTTTCAAGGACCAGTGCGAGGTCCCGGCCGCACTGCCGCCAACCGCCCGCACGACGGCCTGAGAGGCGGAGCCGAACAGGGCGAGTTCCGTGCGGTAAAGCAGCGATCTCGCCCAAGATCGGCTGTGTAGGGTGACGCCCGTGGCCAGGATTCGGTTGAGCGTGCAGGAGCGGCGTGAGGAACTGCTGAACGCGGCTGTCGCGCAGATCGAACAGCGTGGTGTGGCGGCCGTGCGGATCGCCGATGTCGCCTCTTCACTCGGCGTCTCAAGCGCCCTGGTGCTCTACCACTTCTCGTCCAAGGAACAGCTCGTCGCTGCGGCGTTCACCCACGCCGCCGATGCCGATCTGGCCCATCTGCGCAAACTGCTGGGCCGTCGCACGTCCGCGCTGCGCCGGCTGCGGGCCGCCGTGCGGTGGTACGCGCCGACCGGGCAGGCCAAGGGCTGGCGGCTGTGGATCGACGCCTGGGCCGCGTCGCTGCGTGATCCGGCCCTGCGGGAGGTCGCCCGCGCCCTCGACCAGCAGTGGAAGGCGGCGCTGACCGAGGTGATAGCGGAGGGCGCGGCGGCCGGGGAATTCCCGTGCGAGGACCCCGCGGCGGCGGCCTGGCGTCTGACGGCGTTCCTCGACGGGCTCGCCGTGCAGATGACCTCGTACGCGGGCTCGCTGACCCGCGCGGCGATGCTGCAGTGGACGGACGAGGCGCTGGCCCGCGAGCTGGGCTTGGACCGCGCGGCGCTCACGGCGACGGCCCACTGACACGCCGCGGACTTCACGGGCTTTGTGTGTCCCACCGGTGCGGCGAACTCGGCCTGCTCGTGCTGGGTCGCAGTACCGTCTCGGGACGGGTCTTCGGCGTGCCCTTCAGAGCGGCAGCAGGTCCGGACGCTTGGCCGCCACGTGGTCGCCGGAGCTCTCGCCCCGCAGGCGCCGGCCGATCCACGGCACCAGGTACTCGCGCGCCCAGTTGATGTCGTCGCGCCGCACCTCGAGGGCGCCGCGCGGCGGCAGCGGCGGCCAGGCCTGGTCGGGGTCGGCGGGCACATCGAGGCCGAGCACCTGGGCGGCGCGCAGGGCGACGCGGGTGTGGCCCTCGGCTGACAGATGCAGACGGTCCGCGTCCCAGGCGCGCCGGTCCTGGACGGACTTGAGCGACCACAGGTCGAGGACGGGGCAGTCGTGGCGGTCGGCGATGGCCCGTACGTGCGCGGTGTACGTGGCGATCTTTCCGCGCAGATGGCGCAGGACAGGCACGTCCCGCGTGTCGAAGCCGGTGGTCACCATGACGGTGCCGACCGACCTCGTGAGGTCGGCGACGGCCCGCTCGAACCGCTCGGCCACATCGTCGGGGTCGCTGCCCGGCCGGATGATGTCATTGCCTCCGGCGCAGAACGTCACCAGGTCCGGGGCGAGTTCCTTGGCCCTCGGGACCTGCTCCTCGACGATCTGGTCGAGGAGACGGCCTCGTACGGCGAGGTTGGCGTACCGGAAGGTGTTCTCCGGCATGAGGTCGGCGAGCAGCACCGCGAACCGGTCCGCCCAGCCGACGTACGTCCCGTCGGGACCAGGGTCTCCCACGCCTTCGGTGAAGCTGTCACCGATCGCCGCGTACGACCCGAATGCGCCCTTGTTCTCTGTTCTCGAATCGTCTGCCACGAGAGCACATCTTTCCTTCACGGATGTGACCTACGCGACCGTAAGGAGGGGTTGACGGGGAGTGATCTTTGCCACCGTCGACGTTCGACCGGGCCGGAATACGCGGAATCCCCCGCTCCGCCGCCGGACGGAACGAGGGACACGCGCCTGACTGCGGGTCAGACAGAGACGCCGTGCTGGCGCAGGTAGGCCACCGGGTCGATGTCCGAGCCGTACGAGGGGCTGGTACGGATCTCGAAGTGCAGGTGGGGACCGGTGGAGTTGCCGGTGGAACCGGACAGACCTATCTGCTCGCCGCCCGAGACGCTCTGACCGCTGGAGACGGACAGGGAGGAGAGGTGGGCGTACTGCGAGTAGGTGCCGTCACCGTGCTGGATGACGACCTCGTTGCCGTACGAACCGCTCCAGCCGGCCGAGACGACGGTACCCGGGCCGACGGACTTCACGCTGGTGCCGCTTCCGGCGATGAAGTCGACGCCGGTGTGGTAGCCACTGGACCACATGGCACCGGAGGCGCGGTACGGCGTGGAGATGCCGCCCCCGACCGGGGCGGTCCAGCCGGAGGAGGCCGGGGTGGCGGCCTTCTCGGTCGACGCCTTCTTGGCGGGGGCCTTCTTGGTGGGGGCCTTCGGCGCCGGAGCGGCGGTCCGCGAGGCGTCGCGCGAGGAACGTGCCTTGGACTCGTCGCGCGGCTCCGGGTCGTTCTTCGCCGTGGACTTCGCGCCGATGGTCAGTTCGAGACCCGGGTGGATCAGCGCGGGGTCGGCGCCGATGGCGCGACGGTTGTCGTTGTAGAGACGCTTCCAGCCGCCTCGGACGTCCTGCTCGTCGGCGATCTTCGCCAGGTAGTCGCCGGCGACGACGGTGTACGTCTTCGGCGCCTTCTTGCCGGCCGGAGCGCCCGCGGCGGCGAAGGCCGGTGCCGAGGCGGCGGCCTTCTGCGGAGCCGCTTCGGGGGCCGAGGCGGGCGCGGCGTTGGCGCTGGTGGCGCCGATCAGCGGCAGGGCTATGACGGCACCACCCGTACCGGCGGCGACGAAGCCGCGAGTGAGGGGGTTGGCCTTGGGACGGCGGTGCTTACCCTTTCCGGGCATGACGCATTCCTCTCCGGCGCCTGCGAGGTGAGCTGTCGGGTTCGGGCTGGAGATGCCCGTTCGCGCTGGTTGCGCGAATTAACCCCAAGCCGTCCGAAATTTCCGATACGGCGTACTACCTGGGTCCCCCGCTCCTGCCACACGTGGGTGGGTTCGAGCTCCGGTCGGCGGCAGGATTTGGCGATCCGTCCGGATTGAGCGTGACCGTAGGCGAGCACACCGGGCGGTAACAAGCCGCGAATTCTCCCGATCTCCGCCGGGCGCGATTCCGGGGCGCTTTTCCCGTCACCCTCCGTGGAGGGAAAACGGTCAATTCCCTCGTCGGCAAGGGAATTGATACGGGGAAACCGGGCACGTTCCGTCACGGATATGATCCTGCTCACGGACCGTGCCCCATCTCCCCTGTAGACGGGGCACGTTAGCTGTAAAGACTCAATTCGGACAGAAGAGGCAAAAGGTTGCCTAACCATCCAGTTGGTCATCAAGCTCCGTCCGCAACGCCCGACTTCGTCCCGTGCCGCCGCTCGGCCCTGACACAGTCCCCCGCCGTCCTGCCCGTCCCCGTGAATTCACCGGCCCGCCGCCTTCAGGAACACGCGGCGAAAGGCGGCAGCTCCCTCTCTCGCAAAGGGAATCGGTCCCGGCGGCCATACCCTTCGCAGCCTGATCACTCGGCACGCTCGTCACCCCGGAGGTCAAATGGGGCGCGGAGAACCCGTAATGAGCTCCGGAATGGACTCCAGTGGGGGCGGCGCCTCGCCGCACCCCGGGCGACCCACATGACCCCGCGCGCCCCCGCAGCCGGGGCGCGGCTGGGCAGAGACGCCTGCCGCACGCACCGGCGCTCGCGAGATGATTGGCCGATGAACATGTGCCGTATCGTCGGATCGCGCCATCGTCGGCGACCGGCGCCGACAGCAGTCACCTGAAGGAGTCCACGTGACGCAGCAGCTGCCCCAGGCCCCGTCGACCGAACCCCGGCTCGCCGGAGTGCGAAACTTCCGGGACGTGGGCGGACTGCCGACCGTGGACGGCGGTCAGGTGCGGCACGGCCGGCTCTTCCGCAGCGGGCACCTCGCGCACGCGACCGAGAGCGACGCCGCCTTCCTCGCCTCGCTCGGGCTGCACACGATCTTCGACTTCCGCAACGCGGCGGACCAGCGGCTGGAGGGCCCGGACGTCGAGCTTCCGGGCGTGCGCAATGTGAACCTGCCGCTGAGCGACCCGGCCGACGGGGCGGAGTTCTGGAAGATGGTCCGGGACGGCAACCTCGACCAGCTGAAGTCGATCCTGGCCGACGGCAAGGGCGCCGGGCGCATGATCGCCTCCTACCGGATGATCATCAAGGAGCGGACCGCCGAGCACAGCCGCGTCCTGCACGCACTGGCCGAGGACAGCGTCCCGGCGCTGATGCACTGTGCGGCGGGCAAGGACCGCGCCGGCCTGTCGATCGCGGTGACGCTGCTGGCCGTGGGCGTGGAGCGCGACGCGATCGAGGCGGACTACCTGAAGTCCAACGACCCGCACCGCCGGTACAAGGTCAAGCGCGGTGACGACTCCCCCGAGGCCATGTCCGCCGAGGTCATGGAGCTGCTCAGTCCGCTGTTCGACGCCCGTGCCGCCTATCTGTCCGCCGCGTTCGAGACGATCGAGGAGACCTGGGGCGGCACCGAGAAGTACCTGTCGAAGGGGCTGGGGCTCTCCGCCGAGACCCGTGAGCGGCTGCGCGAACGGCTCGTCGACGGGAGCTGAGCCGTCGCCCCGGCGGGTGCCTACTGGTTCTGGCCGCCCACCAGGAACAGCAGGTAGAGGAACGCGGCGATGAGGTGCCCCGCCACGAGGTAGGCGAACAGCCGGATGACGAGGCCGCGCGGGAAGCGCTCCTCCCGCCTGTTCTCGGGCGTGTCCGGCAGGGGCTTGTCCAGGGGGTCCCACATGTGCGTGATCACGACCTTCGGGTCAGGCGTGCGGAAGGAGATCGGGGCTCTGCAGCAGGGTGTGCACGAAGAGCAGTTCGGCGCCTTCGGGCGAGGCGGCCGCGATGCGGTGCGGCGTGAGCGAGTCGAAGTGCGCGCTGTCCCCCGGGGCCAGCTCGTGGACCGCATCCCCGAGAGCGAGGCGCAGCCGTCCACCGACGACATACAGCCACTCCTCGCCGGGGTGCACCCGGACCAGATCGCCCTGGGCGCCGTACGGGACGACCACCCGCAGGGCCTGCATGGCCCGGCCCGGGGCGCCGACCTGGTGGTACGTCCAGCCGTCGGCGGTCGCGGGCTCACGGCGGCCGGCCCGGATGACGGGCTCGCGCTCGGGCGGGAGCTCGCCCAGCACCTCGGCGACCGTCGTACCGTAGATCCGGGCGAGGGCGAGAAGCATCGGCAGCGAGGGCTGTCGGTTTCCGGTCTCCAGCCGGGAGAGATGGGCCGGGGAGAGCCCGGCGCGCTGGGCGGCGGCCTCGAGGGTCAGTCCGCGGCGGCGGCGCAGATCGCGCAACCGGGGCGCGACGTGGTGCAGCCCCTCGCCCGTCGGTGCGGCGGAAGTGGTCATGCGTCCATTGCGCCAGCCCATTGCCCGAGAGGCAAGTTTCTTGCCTCTGTGGCAAAGCGGCTCAGCGGTTCGCCATGGCCTGTTTCACCAGCGTCTTGCCGAAGTCCCACATCAGCCCGCCGCCGTTGTGTGCGTCGTCCATCACGGCCGTGAACGCCTCTACGAATCGGTCCACCTCGCGTTCGCCGATGATCAGCGGCGGGATCAACTTGATCACTTCCATGTGGTCGCCGGAGACCTGTGTGAGGATCCGATGCCTCTGCAGCAGCGGTACGACGACCATCTGGGCGAACAGTCCCTTCCGGGCGGCCTGCAGCATCGCCCACCGGCTCCGCAGCCTGATCGACTCGGGGCGGCCGAACTCGATGCCGATCATCAGCCCGCGACCGCGGACGTCCCTCAGCAGTTCGTAGCGGTCCACGAGCGCGGCGAGCCTCGCCCGCAGCAGCTCGCCGGTCACCCTGGCGTTCGCGATGACCTGTTCGTCCTCCAGCACCGACAGGACGGCGAGCCCGGCGGCCATGGCCTGGGCGTTGGAGCCGAAACTGGCGGAGTGCACCAGCACTCGGTCCATGGACGAGAAGACCTTCTTGAAGATCCAGTCCTTGCCGAGCGTCGCGCCGACGGGGATGTACCCACCGGACAGGGCCTTGGCGACGCAGATCAGGTCGGGCTCCACGCCCGCTTCGTACTGGAAAGCGTAGAAATCCCCCGTCCGCCCGAGACCCGTCTGCACCTCGTCGGCGATGAGCAGCGCCTTGTGCCGGTGCAGGAGCTCCTGCGCGGCCCGCAGGAATCCCGGCGGGCTCGGCACCACTCCCTTGCCCTGGACGGGTTCGACGATGAGGGCGGCGACGTCGCCGCGCAGCAACTCCCGCTCCAGTGCGTCCAGATCGCCGAGTTCGATCGCCGAGTCCGGCAGCAGCGGGGCGAAGCCGTCGCGGAATCCGGCCTCGCCGTTGACCGATAGGGAGCCCGTGGTCAGCCCGTGGAAGGCGTGCGAGCAGTACAGCATCCTCGGCCGGCCGGTGGCGCACCGGGCGAACTTCAGCGCCGCCTCCACCGCCTCCGTCCCGCTGTTGCCGAAGAACACCCGGTCCAGATGCGGCGTGTGCAGGAGCAGCTTCTCCGCCAGCAGCCCCGGCAGCGGGGCGCAGTCGAAGCGGGTGAGATCGGGGAGCGAGGCGTCGAGCACGTCGTGCAGGGCCTTGCGTACGACCGGATGGTGGCGCCCGAGGGCCATGACGCCGAAGCCGGCCAGCATGTCGAGGTAGTCGTTGCCGTCGGCGTCCCAGAAGTAGGCGCCCTCGGCCCGCTCGTAGACCTTGTCGAAGCCGATGGTGTGCAGCATGCGCGGGAGCTGGTGGTTGAGATGGAGGCCGTGCAGTTCATAGCGCTCGGCCCCGCGCCGGGCCAGCAGTGTCGCCAGGTCGAAGCCCTTGGACGCCTCGGTCATCGCTCAGTCCTCCTTGCCTGGGCCCGTGGCGGGCCGGTCCTGGGCGCCGCCGCGGCTGTTGTCCGTAACGACGGCGACCATGCGGTGCCGCGCCGCGAGCGGCGGCCTCGTCCCGGTGCAGGACGTCCGTCCGGCCGATCCGTCCCGTCGACCCGATCGCCTCGGCCGCCGGCTCCGTGGCGAGGTGACCACGGTCGGGGCTGCAAAGACCCGGTGGAGCGCGATGGTGAGCTCGACCACGCCCGGGTTGGGACCGAGGTGCCCGCCGGTTCGGGCCACCGCATGGATCGGGAACTGACGGATCTCCGCCGTGAGTCGGCCGGGCTCGGGCCGGGTCAGCGCCTTCAGGTCCCGCGGCCCCCGGATGGGTTCGAGAAGCGTCATGTCCAGCCCCCTTCGCATGCAGAACGACTCGGCGGCGGACGACGGGCCCCCGGGCGGGTCCGCCCGCGCGTCGCCACCGTCAGGTCACCGGCTGCCGCTGACCGTCTCGCGGGCCGCGCGCAGGGACTCCTTGAGCGAGCCCATGGTGGCGAGCACGGCGGTCGGTTCGTAGCCGCAGTGCGCCATGCAGTTGGCGCAGCGCGGGTCCTTGCCGCGGCCGTACTTGCTCCAGTCGGTCTCCTCGATGAGCTCGCGGTAGGTGGGGACGTAGCCGTCGCTCATCAGGTAGCAGGGACGCTGCCAGCCGAAGAGCGAGTAGTTGGGGATGGCCCAGGCCGTGCAGGGGAAGTCGGCCTTGCCTTCGAGGAAGTCGAGGAAGAGCGGAGAGTGGTTGAGCCGCCAGCGCCGCCGGTTGCCGCCCGCGAACGCCTTCCTGAACAGCTCGCGGGTCTGTTCCACGCCGAGGAAGTGCTCCTGATCGGGAGCCTTCTCGTAGGCGTAGGCGGGCGAGATCATCAACTCGTCGACCTTGAGGTCGTCGTTGAGGTAGTTGAGGACCTCGATGACGGTCTGGGGTGTGTCGGTGTTGAAGAAGGTCGAGTTGGTGGTGACCCGGAAGCCGCGGCGCTTGGCCTCCTTGATCGCCTCCACGGCCTCGTCGAAGACGCCCTCCTTGGCAACCGACTCGTCGTGCCGCTCACGCAGTCCGTCGATGTGCACGGCGAAGGCGAAGTACGGGGACGGCGTGAAGTTCTCGATCTTCTTGCGCAGCAGCAGCGCATTGGTGCACAGGAAGACGTACTTCTTCTTGCTCACCAACTGGCGGACGATTTCATGAATCTGGGGATGCATCAGTGGCTCGCCGCCGGCGATCGAGACCATCGGCGCCCCGGACTCCAACACCGCCCCGACGGCCTGCGCCACCGGCATCCGCTGCTTGAGCACGCCGGCGGGGTGCTGGATCTTCCCGCACCCCTCGCACGCGAGATTGCAGGCGAACAGTGGTTCGAGCTCCACGATCAGCGGGAACTTCTCACGCCCGCGAAGCTTCTGTTCGAAGAGATAGGTCCCGACCCTGATGGTCTGGCGGAGCGGCATGGCCATCTGGCTCACCTCCTGGGGAGCAGCAAAGAACGGTGCCATTCATAGAAAGCGGGAAGGACGGCACGCAGAACACGGAAAGCTGATATTCCACCGCGTACCGTGCCGATTCGGACCAGTTCGTGCTCCGGAGCGTCCACGACCACCCGGACGGCCGCAACCGGACGGGGACCGGCGCGCAACGCGCTGCTCAGGGTGACCGCCGACTCCATGTCGACGGCGATCGCGCCGGTCGCCTCCAGCCTGGCCCGCTCGGGCCCCCGCACCACGTGGTCGGCGCCCGTCAGCAGGCCCCCGTGCACGGTGCGCCCCGGTACGGCCCTGGCCACCGCCCTGCGCAGCAGCTGGGAACCGGTGCACGCGGTGGTGACCTCGTCGATGCGTGTCTCGTCCGCGACGACGAGGTCACCCGGGTGCATGCCCGGAGCCAGCCCCGCGCAGAAGCCGGAGGCGACGACGGCGGCTTCGCGCAGCGGGCCGCTCGCGCAGGCGGCGAGCACGGCCCGTGCCGCGTTGACCGGCCCCATCCCGGTGCGCAGCACCGTGACCTCGCCGGTCCGGCCCTCCTGGTCGAGGGCGCGGACACCGCTGCGCAGGGCGGCCTTCTCGATGCCGAGCGCACAGGCGACGAGCAGCCGGGCAGCGGAGCCGGACGGCTCCGGGGGACGGCCCATCAGCCCCCCTTGCGAGCGTGCGCGCGGGCGGCGAGCGGTTCGCCGTGCACGAAGCGGCCCAGCGCGGTGAGCGGGAAGACCTGCCGGTAGAGGTGGTAGTTGATGGAGAAGTCCCACGGGAAGCCGGTGCCCGTGAACTGCGGCTCGTCCCAGGAGCCGTCCGGGCGCTGGGTGCCGGCGAGCCAGGCGATGCCCCGCTGGACGGCCCTGCCCTCCTGCTCCCCCGCCGCAATCAGCGCGAGCAGCGCCCAGGCGGTCTGGGAGGCGGTGGAGGGGCCGTGTCCGATCCACTTCTCCTCCCGGTAGGACCTCAGGTCCTCGCCCCAGCCGCCGTCCTCGTTCTGCACGGACTCGAGCCAAGAGACAGCCCGGCGGACGGCCGGGTGGGACACGGGCAGTCCTGCGGCGGTCAGCGCGGGGACTACGGACCCTGTTCCGTAGAGGTAGTTGACGCCCCAGCGGCCGAACCAGGCACCGTTCTGCTCCTGTTCGGCGAGCAGCCATTCGATGGCACGGCGGGTCCGCGGGTGGCCGGCCTTGCCCTCGTACGCCAGCATCTCCACGACGTGCGCGGTGACGTCCGCGGACGGCGGGTCGATCACCTCGCCGAAATCGCAGAAGGGCAGCCGGTTGGGGAACGCGCTGGTGTTGTCGGCGTCGAACGCGCCCCAGGCGCCGTTGCGGGACTGCATGCCGAGGGTCCAGCGGGCGCCGCGCTGGACGGCCGCCTCCAGGCGCTCCTGATCGGGGTGACCGGCCCTGCGCAGGGCGAGGATCACCTCGGCGGTGTCGTCGATGTCGGGGTAGTTGTCGTTGTGGAACTCGAACGCCCAGCCGCCGGGCGTGAGTCCGGGCCTGCGCACGGCCCAGTCGCCGGGCCGCACGACCTGCTCGCTGAGCATCCAGTCGGCGGCCTTGACCAGCGCCGGATGGTCGGCGGGCAGGCCCGCGTCGGCCAGCGCGATGGTGGCGAGACAGGTGTCCCACACGGGCGACTGGCACGCCTCGATCATGCGGACGGCCACCCCGTCCTCCTCGTGCCAGACGGCGAACCGGTCCAGCGACTCCAGGCCGGCCCGCATCACCGGGTGTTGGAGGTCGTAGCCGAGCAGGTACAGCGCGATCACGGAGTACACGGCGGGCGGCTGGATGCCGCCCCAGCAGCCGTCGTTCTCCTGCCGCTCGATGATCCAGCGGGCCGCGCTGTTCATGGCGGTACGGCGCAGACGGCGCGGCGCGACCTTGTGGTAGAGGTGCAGGGCCTTGTCGGCGCGCTGGAAGAAACCGTCCCAACTCGACGCGGGGGCAAGCGCTTTGGCCGGCTTGGGGTTGTCGGGGTCGGTGTGCAGCTCGTCCAGCGCGAACGGCGCCGGACGCACGGGCCGCTTGGCGGAGACGACGGTGAGCGGGACGACGGTCTGCCGTGCCCATTGGCCGAAGTCGTAGATGTTCAGCGGGAACCACTTCGGCAGGAAGATCAGTTCCGGCGGGAGTTCGGGCAGGTCCTCCCACTTCCACCAGCCGAACAGCGCGAGCCAGATCCTGGTGAAGACGCGGGCGGCGGCGATGCCGCCCTGGCCGCGGATCCAGGCCGCCGCGCGCTGCATGTGCGGGTCGTCGGGACGGTCCCCGGCCAGGCGCAGGGCGACGTACGCCTCGATGGTGGTGGACAGCTCGCCGGGACCGCCGTGGAAAGTGGCCCAGGTGCCGTCCTCGCGCTGCCGGCCGCGTACGAAGCGGGCGGATGCCGCAGTGGTCCGCTCGTCCTGGATGCCGAGGAACTGCCGCAGCAGCAGGTCCTCCGCGTCCATCGTCACATTGGTCTCGAGATCGCCCTTCCACCAGCCCTGGGCGTCCTGGCGTTTGAGCAGATGGTCGACCGCCCGTTCCACGGCTTTCCCGGCGGCCTCGCGAACGTCGGCCGCGCTCTTGGCTCCCGCGGCAGTGGTGGCAGTGGTGTCGGTGGTGCTGACGGCAGTGGCGGCGGAGGCCCGCAGGGGTCGGCCGCTTCCGTCGGTCGTCGCTGTCATGGCTTCCCCTTCGTTGCAGTGGTTCTCTGCTGAGCTGGGGTCTGACGTCGGCCGGTGACTGTGAGGTCACCGGCCGGCGACGCGCTTCATATGGTGCGGCTGATACTCCGCCCGGTGCGGCGTGTGATGGTGATCATCTCTTTCGTACGACGACGAAGTCCGCGAGCGCGACGAGCTGCGCCCGAACCGTTTCCGGCATGTCCACACCGTCGAGGGCCTCGATCGCGGTTCCGTGCTGGCGGCGGGCCTCCTGGGAGGTCCACTCACGGCCGCCCGCCTCCTCGATCAGGGCCGCCCTGATGGCGAACTCCTCCTCGGAGAAGCTGTCGAAGTCGTTGCTCTTGGCGTCGGCCGCCAGCAGTGTGCCGAGGCGCTGCGAGGCCGGGCCGCCGGCGGCGAGCGCGGCGACGACCGGCAGGGACTTCTTGCGCTGGCGCAGGTCGCTCCAGGTCTGCTTTCCGGTGGCGACGGGGTCGCCCCAGATGCCGAGCAGATCATCCACCGCCTGGAAGGCCAGGCCGAGGTGGTAGCCGTACGCCTCCAGGGTGTCGGCGGTACGGTCGTCGGCCCCGCCGAGAACGGCGCCGATGGAGACGGCGCAGGCCAGCAGTGCGCCGGTCTTGTTGCCCTCCATCTCCAGGCACTCCTCGACGGTGACCCGCTCGCGGTGCTCGTAGGAGATGTCCTGGGCCTGGCCGTCGATGAGCTTGCGCGTCGCGGTGGTCAGGCGGCGGGTGGCGCGGCCCGCCTCCACCGTGCCCATCTCCAGCAGGAGTTCATTGGCCAGGGCGAAGAGGGCGTCGCCCACGAGGATGGCCTGTGCGGGGCCGTGCACCTTCCACACCGTGTCGCGGTGCCTGCGCTGCTCGTCGCCGTCCATCAGGTCGTCGTGCAGGAGCGAGAAGTTGTGCACGAGCTCGACCGCGACAGCGCCGGGGATCCCGACCTCCGGCGCCGCGCCGGCCGCCTCCGCGGACAGCAGCGCGAGCGCGGGGCGCACCGCCTTGCCGCCGTCGCCGTCCGAGGGGCGGCCCTCGGCGTCGATCCAGCCGAAGTGGTAGGCGGCCACGGTGTCCATGGGCGGGGCGAGCCGGTTCACGGCCGCGCGCAGCACGGGCGTGGACAGGGTGCGACCGCGCTCCAGCAGCGCGGCGATGTCCGTGTCGTGCGCGGTCCTGGCGGTCTGTGCGGTGTCTTCAGCCGGGTTCGCCGAGGGCACTGTCGGCACGCTTACTCCTCTGGTTCCAGTACTGGTGCTCACGCCGCCTCCTTGAGCGGATGTTCATGGCGGCGGCCGAGCGCGAAGAGCGCAGCACCGGCGGCACTGAACCCGCTGCGCACGGCGCCCTCCATGGTCGCGGGCCAGCCGGTGGCAGTCCACGCGCCAGCAAGGTACAGGCCGGGGGCGCACGTTCGCGCACCCGGCCGCAGACGGCCGACGCCGGGAGCGGGGGCGAAAGTCGCCGTCCGCTCCCGGGTGACGAAGAAATCGTGTACCCGTGCGCCGCGGGCCGCGGGCAACAGCCGCTGCAGTTCCGGCAGATACCGTGCGCGCAGAACGGCGACCGGGTCGTCGATCTCGTCCTCGGCGGCAGACTGGGACAGGGCCAGGTACTGGCCGCCCGAGAATCCGGAGGCCTCGGTGCGGTCGAAGACCCACTGGACGGGCGTGCCTAGTGCGGCGAAGAACGGGCGGCGCAGCACCTTGCGGTCGTACAGGACATGGACGTTGAGGATGGGTGCGGTACCGATGTCCAGCAGCCGGTCGCGGTCCTCCATCGCCCCCTCCGGCAGCAGCGCATGGGCCTCGCGCTGCGCCACGGCGAGGACGACCGCGTCGGCGTGGAGCGTCTCGCCGCCGGCCGACACCTGCCAGCGTCCGCCTTCGGCGCGGGTGATCCCCCGTACTCGGGTGGACAGTTCGGTGCGTACGCCTGCCGAGTCGAGAGCCTTGCGGGCGAGGGTGTCGTGCAGTTCGCCGAGGGGGACGCG
This sequence comes from Streptomyces sp. ISL-10, assembly GCF_018614575.1. Taxonomy (GTDB): domain Bacteria; phylum Actinomycetota; class Actinomycetes; order Streptomycetales; family Streptomycetaceae; genus Streptomyces. The sequence goes on along the minus strand of NZ_JAGGOJ010000003.1, from coordinate 745,445 downwards.
CGCCCAGCCGATGTCGGCGGCTCCGGGCTCGGAGAGCAGTCCCGTCCTGAAGACCATGGCGGCGAGCGCCATGGAGGCGTGGGGCGCACGGGCGTTGAGCGTGGCCACGCCGACGAGGTCCCACAGGGCGGCGACGGCGCGCGGGGACTGGCCGTGGCGGCCGAGCCAGGTGGCGAAGTCGATGCCGTCCAGCGCGGGGTCGGCCGGATCGATCCTGTTCAGGGCCATCGCGGCGCGTGCGACACCGGCGCGCTCGGCGAGCGAGAGGTGCGGGTAGGCGGCGAGGCCGCCCGCGAGGTGCAGCGGCACGGGCAGCGCGGTGCGCCGCAGCCGGCCGAGCCGCGGCCCTCCGGGGGCCGCCACGTCCAGCACGGGCACGTCCAGCCGGTCCTGTACGGGCGCGAGGCCGGCGGCGTCGATCCGGTCGAGGAACCAGCGGTAGGCGGTGCAGCAGCGCAGGTATACGTGCTGGCCGTTGTCGACGGTGAGGTCGCCGCGGCGGAAGGAGAACGCGAGTCCGCCGAGACGCGGCCGTCCCTCCAGGAGGGTGACCTCGAGTCCGGCGTCGGCGAGTTCCAGCGCGGCGGTGACGCCGGCGATTCCGCCGCCGACGACCACGGCGTGCGGGGCGAGGGGGTCGTCGCCCGTCATCGGCTCTCCCTCCTCGGGCGCGCCACGGACATGCCTCCCGCGTCCGTCACCGCGCGGGAGGCGGCTCGGCGCATCCGGGTAGACGGCGCCCCTCCGGGCTCGGCCACGCGGTGACGCGCTCCGCCGGGGCGGGCGGCCGCCCCCGCTGTGCGCGGCCGCCCGCCCGGCTCCACCACGCGCGCGGGCACGTGGGACCCGGGCACGGCCTGCGGCTCCGTCGCCGGGGGGCGCACCGTCCCGAGCGGCGCGCCACCTGTGAGCGAGCGAAGCGTGCGCAGTCGCTGCGGCCGCGACCCGCCGGGCTCCGCCGCGGGACCGGGCAGCTGGATGCCCAGCACGCGTCCGACCTGCGGTACCCCCACGCGGGCGCGCACCGGCCCGAGCGGCACGCCACCCCTGACCCGGCGACCCGCGCACGGCCTCTGCGGCCACAGCCCGCCCGGCTCCATCGCCCGCGTGACGGGCCCGGGCATCGCCGCGCGGGCGCGTGCGACCTGCGGGTGGGCCGTCGGCCCGGCGGGCGGCCGCGGCGGGCACAGGGCGGGGCCGCGCGTGGTGCGGGCAGCGGTCCGCATCACGCGCGTCCTCCCAGGGTGCGGCGGCCGATGGTGCGGGCGTCGAGGCCCGAGAGGCCGCGGACCGCGACGTAGGCCTTCTCGCGACCCGGCAGGGAGACCCGGCCGCGCAGCACCCCATCGGGGTCGCGCTCGATGCGGTCGAGCAGCCGGCGGTAGATGCCGGCCATGGCGGCGACGCAGGCGCCGCTGCGGCGGTCGAGCATGGGCAGCAGCCGGTAGCCCTCGGCGAACAGCGCGCGGGCGCGGCGCACTTCGAAGTGGACCAGTCCCGCGAAGTCGGCCCCGGCAGGCGGGGTCGTGCTGTGGAAGCCTTCGGAGCAGCCGAACTTCGCGAGGTCGTCGGCGGGCAGATAGCTGCGCCCGTTGGCGGCGTCCTCGCGAAGGTCGCGGAGGATGTTGGTCAGTTGCAGGGCCAGCCCGAGCGTATCGGCGTACTCCGCGGCGCGTTCTGCGCCGCGCGCGCCCGGCTGGGTGCCGAACACGCCGAGCGAGAGCCTGCCGATGGCGCCCGCGACGCAGCGGCAGTAGACCTTGAGCTCGTCCCAGGTCTCGTACTCCTCGCCGCGTACATCCATCAGGACACCGTCGATGAGCTCGTCGAGTCCGCCCAGCGGAAGAGGGAAGCGCCGCGCCGCGTCGGCGAGCGCGACGACGACGGGGTCGGTGTCGTTGTGGTCGACGGTCCCGTTGCGGACGCGGTCGAGCAGACTGCGGGTGTCCTCCAGCCGGGCGCGCTTCGCCTCGGGCCTCAGGGCACCGTCACCGATGTCGTCGACGCGCCGGGAGAACGCGTACAGCGCCGACATGGCCTGGCGCTTGTCGGTCGGCAGCAGCCGGATTCCGTAGGCGAAGTTGCGGGCCTGCTGCCCGGTCACGGCCTCGCAGTAGCTGTACGCGGCCTGCACCGGCGCGGGCATCTGGGGCGATCCCTCCATCGTCCGGTTCATCCCTCTCTACGCGCTCTTCGCAAGACCACTCCCGTTTCGCGCAGCACATGGGCCTTTGCGGCTTTGGGTGGTCCGGGCAGCACATCATGTCCGGCCGCGGCGATCGCGGCGAGGGCGGCGCGCCCACCGCCGACGAATCCCGCGAGGAGCAGTCGCAGCCTGCCGTGGACGCTGCCCACCAGCGCCGTGCCCTCGTCGAGGAGGTCGCGGGCCCGCTGGGCCTCGTAGGCGATCAGCGCCCGCACCGAGGCGTTCGCCGTCGGGGCGGCGAGGTCCGCCTCGGTGACACGGAAGCGCTCGAGGTCCTCGGCAGGCAGGTAGACGCGGTCGCGCGCGAGGTCCTCGGCGACGTCCTGGAGGTGCTCGACGATCTGCAGTGCGGTGCACACGGCGTCGGAGCGGCGGATGCGCTCGGGGCTCGTCGTACCGGTGATCTCCAGGACCGTCCGGCCGACGGTGTTGGCCGACAGTTCGCAGTAGGCCACCAGGTCGTCCCAGGTCTCGTACCGGCGTACGAGCTGGTCCTGCCGGTTGGCGGCGATGAGGCCGAGGAAGGGCTCGGGGGTGAGCGAGCGGCGGCGGACGGTGGGGCGCAGGGCGCGCAGCAGCGGGTGCTGCGGGGTGCGGGCCGGGTCGAAGACGCGGTGCAGGTCGGCCTCGAAGGCGTCGAGGAGGACGAGCGGGTCACCGGCCGCGTCGGGCGCGACGCCGAGCCGGCGGGCGTCGGCGCCGCCGGGAGCGAGGTCGCCGTCACCGATGTCGTCGACGAGCCGGGCGTATCCGTAGACGGCCATGAGGTCGTCGCGCCAGGCGCGCGGGAGGAAGAAGGGGGCTACGGAGAAGTTCTCGTCGTCAGCCTTGTCGAGCGTGGCGCGGGTGGGCGCCTGGCATGTCTCCCGGGCGGCTGTCATTGCACACTGCCCACCGCGACGGGGACGGGGACGGCGCAGACCTCGCGGAGCTGGAGAGATCCCGTCATGGCCGTCACATCTCCCGTTCTACACTCCGAACCAATACATCCCATTTCGGACACGCCGCCGCGTTTCCCTGCCCCCGACGGTCGCCTGCACCAGGAGGGGAGAGGAGAAATCGCCGCACTTGCCGCGAATCAACTCCGGTACACCTTACGTGGTACACCGTGCGATGCGGCTCCGGGGTGCCGCGCGCGCCCGGCATCGACACCGCGAATCGCGCAACCTTCCCTGCGCACACCGAACTTGATCATTGTTCGACGATCCGCGCGAATCCGCGGTGGCAGGGAGCTGCGCACGAAGGCCCCGCCACCTCGGCCGGCGGAAGGGCGCCCGGGTGTGGACGCGGCTACTTGCCGGTCTCCTTCTCGTACGCCTTGATGACCTCGTCGGTCGGGCCGTCCATCAGCAGCTCGCCCTTCTCCAGCCACAGCACCCGGTCGCAGGTGTCCCTGATCGACTTGTTGCTGTGGCTGACCAGGAAGACCGTGCCGGCCTCCTTGCGGAGCTCGCGGATGCGCTCCTCGGAACGGATCTGGAAGCGGCGGTCGCCGGTGGCCAGCGCCTCGTCGATCATGAGGACGTCGTGGTCCTTGGCTGCGGCGATGGAGAAACGGAGCCTGGCCGCCATGCCGGAGGAGTACGTGCGCATGGGCAGGGTGATGAAGTCGCCCTTCTCGTTGATGCCCGAGAAGTCGACGATGCTCTGGTAGCGCTCGCGGATCTCCTCGCGCGACATGCCCATGGCCAGGCCGCCGAGTATGACGTTCCGCTCGCCCGTGAGGTCGTTCATCAGCGCGGCGTTGACGCCGAGCAGGGAGGGCTGGCCGTCCGTGTAGACCTTGCCGCTCTCGGCGGGCAGCAGACCGGCGATCGCCCGCAGCAGGGTCGACTTGCCGGAGCCGTTGGTGCCGATCAGTCCGATCGCCTCGCCGCGGTACGCGGTGAAGGACACACCGCGCACGGCGTGCACCTTGCGCACCCCGCGGGACTCGCCCTTTTCGCGGCGCAGGATCCGGCTCAGGGCGGCGGTGGCGCTCCCCCTGCCACCGCTGCCCGCGTTGACGCGGTAGACGATGTGCACGTCGTCCGCGATGACGGTCGGGACGCGGGCATCGGAGTTGACGCGGGCACCGCAGTTGTTGTCGTTCTTGTCGTCAGCCACGGCCGTAACGCTCCTCAGCCTTCCAGAAGTACACGAAGCCCGCGAAGCCGATCACGACCGCCCAGGCAACGGCCGACCCCCACACGTGCGAGGGCAGGTTCTCCGAGCCGTAGCCGTCGATCAGCGCGAACCGGACGAGGTCCATGTACAGGGCCGCCGGGTTGTACATCAGGACGTCCGCGATCCAGGCCGGCCGGTCCGCGAGCATGATCGGAATGGAGAACATCACGCCCGAGGCGTACATCCAGGTCCGCATGACGAACGGCATCAGCTGGGCGAGGTCCGGGGTCTTCGAACCCAGCCGCGCCATGATCAGGGCCAGGCCGGTGTTGAACACGAACTGCAGGGCGAGTGCCGGGACGACCAGCAGCCACGACCAGGTGGGGTAGCTGCCGAAGGCCACCACGATGACGACCAGCACGATCATGGAGAACAACAGCTGCTGGAGCTGCTGCAGCGCGAAGGAGACGGGCAGCGAGGCGCGGGGGAAGTGCAGGGCGCGCACCAGACCCAGGTTCGACGAGATCGCCCGGACACCGGCCATCACCGAACTCTGGGTGAAGGTGAACACGAACACACCGGTCACCAGGAACGGCACATAGACCTCGACCGGCATGCCCCGGCTGGCCTTGAGGATCAGCCCGAAGATCAGGAAGTAGACCAGCGCGTTGAGCAGCGGGGTCGCCACCTGCCACAGCTGGCCGAGCTTCGCCTGGCTGTACTGAGCCGTGAGCTTGGCCTGCGAGAAGGCCAGGATGAAGTGGCGCCGCCCCCACAGCTGTCTGACGTACTCGGCCAGGCCAGGACGGGCGCCGCTGACCGACAGCCCGTACTTGGCGGCGAGCTGTGCCGGCGAGAGGCCGTCGTCGGGTGACGGCGTGGGGCTCATCGCGATGGCACCGTCATGGGTTGTGTCACTCACAAGTTGAAACTTTCGTGTTCAAGATGCGCGGCAGTTCGGGGCTCCGTGTGTCCTCGGGCCTCGGCCCAGATGCTCTCAGAACCGAGCTTGTCAGATGACAGGAGGTCGGCCCAGCCGGGTGAGCCGCCACACAGTACGCCACTTCATGGGACGGCGCGGCCCGCAAGGGGTCCGCCACCCCTCCGCGAACCCTCTGAACCACGCCTTCAGCGCGGGCGCCGTGGGGCGGCGCAGCAGGGTGAGCAGCACCCAGACCCCCAGGTAGAGGGGGATGAGCGGCGCGGGCAGGTTGCGCCGGGCGACCCACACGCGGTTGCGGGCCACCATGCGGTGGTAGACCGCGTGCCGCGACGGCGGCAGCGTGGGGTGAAGCAGGACGATGTCCGCGCGATAGTCGATGTTCCACCCCGCGTCCAGCGCACGCCAGGCGAGGTCGGTCTCCTCATGGGCGTAGAAGAACTCGTCGGGCAGGCCGCCGACCTCCTCGATGACCTTGGTCCGCACGGCGTTGGCGCCGCCGAGGAAGGTTGTCACGCGCGAGGAGCGCAGCGGGTCGGAGGCCCGCAGCCGCGGCACGTGGCGCCGCTGGGTCAGTCCGGTCTCCGGGTCGGCGATACGGAAGCTGATGATGCCCAGCTCCGGGTCGGCCTCGAAGGCCTGCCGCACCAGCTCCCCGGTGTCGGCGCCCGCGAGCAGACCGTCGTCGTCGAGGAAGAGCAGGGCGTCCACGTCCCTGCCGGACGGTCCGAACGCCTCGATGCCCACGTTGCGTCCGCCGGGGATACCCAGGTTCTCGGGCAGATCCACGGTCCGCACGCCCTCGGGGACGTCGAGCACGGGGGCACCGTTGCCGACGACCACGACCTCGATCCGGTCGCCGTGCTGCTCGGCGACCGAGTCGAGGAGTGCGCGCAGTTCGTCGGGGCGGTTGCCCATGGTGATGACGACCGCGCCCAGCTTGAGCGGAGCCGTCATTTCAGCCTGCTCGACGCCAGGATCGAGACCAGGTGCAGCAGTGTCTGCAGCAGGGCGATGCCGGCGAGGACTGCCACACCGAGGCGCGAGAAGAACAGGTCGTCCCTGACGGTGTCCAGGATCGCCAGGAGCAGGATCAGCAGGGAGGCCTCGATCCCGAGGACGAGCCGGTGGAACTTCAGCGCCGCTGCCGCCCTGCGGGCCAGCGCCATGCCGGACGAGCGCGGCTCGGACGCCGCCTCCTTGACCGGCGGCAGCCCGCCCTGGTGACGGGCGACGCCGACGAGGTCGGTCTCGGCCTTGATGAGGATGGCGCCGAGGGCGGCCAGGGTGCCGAGGAACGCCCACAGCCAGTCGACCCGTCCGGGCCCCCACAGGTCGGCGGCGCGCAGACCGAAGCCGACGAGGACCGCGGCATCACACAGATACGCCCCGACCCGGTCCAGGTAGACCCCGCCGAGCGAGAACTGCTTCTTCCAGCGGGCCACCTCGCCGTCGACGCAGTCGAGCAGCAGGTAGAGCTGGACCGCCACCACACCGAGCACCGCGCCCCAGATCCCGGGCACCAGCAGGGCCGGGGCCGCGAGGACGCCGAAGACGGTCATCAGGTAGGTCAGCTGGTTCGGCGTGACCTTGGTGGTGACCAGGATGCGGGTGATGCGCAGGGAGATCTCGCGCATGTACAGGCGGCCGCCCCAGTGCTCTCCGCTGCGCCGGTCCTTCACACCCGCCGGGTGAACGACCGGTCGGAGTTCAGCTACGGATGGTCTTGGCATAGTCGGCGTACGCGTCCCTGATCTGGTCGTCGGTGAGGTCGAGGTGCTCCAGGACGGTGAACCGTCCCGGGCGGGTCTGCGGTGCGTACTCCACGGCGCGGACGAACTCCTCCGTGGAGAACCCGATCTCCTGCGGCAGCACCGGCAGCCCGTGCCGGCGCAGCACGTCGGCGAACTCGGCCGCGTCCTCGCGCGCGCCGCGCAGGTGCATCGCGAACGCGGCGCCGAGTCCCACCTGCTCGCCGTGGCTGGCGGCCCGCTTGGGGTAGAGGAGGTCGAAGGCGTGGCTGATCTCGTGGCAGGCGCCCGAGGAGGGGCGGGAGTCGCCGCTGATCGACATGGCGATGCCGGAGAGGACCAGGGCCTCGGCGAGGACGGTGAGGAACTCGTCGTCGACGACGCTGCCGGGGTGGCGCAGCACGGCCTCGCCCGCGGTGCGGGCCATGGCGGCGGCGAGGCCGTCGACCGGTTCGCCGTTGACGCGGTGTGCGAGCTCCCAGTCGGCGATCGCCGAGATGTTGGAGATCGCGTCGCCGATGCCGGAGCGGACGAAGCGCACGGGGGCGTCGCGGACCACGTCGAGGTCGATGACCATGGCGATGGGCGACGGGACTCCGTAGGAGCCGCGGCCGTTGTCGTTGTCGAGGATGGAGATCGGGGAGCACAGGCCGTCGTGTGCGAGGTTCGTCGCGACGGCGGCGAGCGGGAGGCCGACCCGGGCCGCGGCGTACTTCGCCACGTCGATGATCTTCCCGCCGCCGAGGCCCACGACCGCGTCGTACCGCCTGCCCTTTATGTCGTCGGCCAGCTTGACGGCCGAGTCGATGGTGCCGTCGCTGACCTCGTACCAGTCGGCGCCCGGCAGCGCGGGTTCCAGGCGCTCGCGCAGCGCCTGGCCGGAGCCGCCGCTGACGGCGAAGGCGAGCTTGCCGGATGCGGAGATGCGCTGGTCGGCGAGGAGCGAGGCCAGATCGTCCAGGGCTCCCGCGCGGATGTCGACGACGACAGGTGACGGGATGAGCCGGGTCAGTACAGGCACGCGATCTCACGGCCCTTCGCGAGGTCGTCGTGGTTGTCGATCTCGACCCACTTGACGTCCCCGATGGGGGCCACGTCGATCGTGAAACCGCGGTCGACGAGCTCCTGGTAGCCGTCCTCGTAGTAGAGGTCGGGGTCCCGTTCGAAGGTGGTCTTCAGCGCGTCGGCAAGGTCGGCCGCCGCGTCGGGCTCGATGAGAGTGACACCGATGTACTCGCCGGTGGCGGCCTCGGGGTCCATCAGCTTGGTGATCCGCCGGACGCCCTTTCCGTCCGCGGTGACGACCTTCATCTCCTCGTCGGCGAGGTGCTTCACCGTGTCGAGGGCGAGGATGATCCTCCGGCCGTCGCCGCGGGCGGCGAGCAGCGTCTTCTCGACGGAGACGGGGTGCACGGTGTCGCCGTTGGCGAGGATGACGCCCTCGGCGAGAACGTCACGGGCGCACCACAGGGAGTAGGCGTTGTTCCACTCCTCGGCCTTGTCGTTGTCGACGAGGGTGAGCTTCAGGCCGTACTTCGCCTCCAGCGCCGCCTTGCGCTCGTAGACGGCCTCCTTGCGGTAGCCGACGACGATCGCGGCCTCGGTGAGCCCGATCTCGGCGAAGTTGCCGAGGGTGAGGTCGAGGACGGTGGTGTCCCCGTCCACAGGCACGAGGGCCTTCGGAAGCGTGTCGGTGTAGGGGCGAAGACGCCTTCCGGCACCGGCTGCCAGTACGAGGCCGATCATGCGGGTTCTCCTTCGTCATGTACTGCGGGTGCGCCCGAGGACACCCAGAAGCGGATGCTCTCGGCCAGCACCACGAGCGCGGCGGCCACGGCGATGACCGTCAGCGCGATGGTGAAGTCCGTGTTGTTCAGCAGGAAGGCCAGCAGCGCGACCGCCAGGACCCGCCCCTCGTGCCCGCCGATCGCCCGCACGAGCCAGTGCGGGGGCGCGCCCGTGCCACCGCGTATGCGGTACACCGTGTCGTAGTGATGGTAGGCGACGGCCGCCACCAGCCCGAAAGCTGCCGGTAGTGCCCCGTTCACCTCTGCGTGAGCGGCGAGGATCAGGACGGTGCCGTATTCGGCGGCCCGGAACACCGGGGGCACCAGCCAGTCGAGGGCCCCCTTGAGGGGCCGCGCGACCGCGATGCCCGAGGTGACGGCGTACACGGCGGCCGCGGCGACGGTCCAGACGGATCCGAAGCCGGTGAAGCCGGCCGTGGCAAGAACGGCGGCCGCACCGGTGACGGCGGCGGAGAGCGGTATGAGTCCGGGCAGGTTGCGCACCCGCTGCGCCACGGCACGCGCCACCGAAGCGGCGAGGGGGCCGGAGTCGGCGAGGTCCGCGAGCGCCTGGGCGGCGCGGTCGGTGCGGTGGGCCCTGCGGGTGAGCGAGCGCAGCACGCGGCCCGCGGTGGTGTAGCAGGCGGCGAGCGAGCAGCCGACGAGCAGCGCCCAGAAGACGATCCGCGGCGTGGTCAGGGCCGTGAGCACCGCGATCATGGCCCAGCGCTCGCCGATCGGCAGCACTATCATCCGGCGCACCCACACCGTCCATCCGACGCTGTCGAGCTTGCTGGACAGGGCGGCGGTGGGACTCGTGTTCGCGGTGGCGTCGTGGTTGGCCTCGTTGAACGAGAAGTCGACGACGTGCCGGCAGGTCTGCAGGACCATGGCGCCGAGAGCGAGCGCCCACACGTCGTCGCCACCATGGGCGGCGCCGAGGGCGAGGCCCGCGTAGTACGCGTACTCCTTGGCCCGGTCGAAGGTGGCGTCCAGCCAGGCGCCCATCGTCGAGTACTGCAGCGAGTAGCGGGCCAGCTGGCCGTCCGTGCAGTCCAGGACGAAGGAGACGAGCAGCAGCAGGCCGGCCGCGACGAAACCGAGGCGGGTGCCGGTCGCCGCGCATCCGGCGGCGATCAGCGCGGTGAGCAGCGAGGCGGTGGTGACCTGGTTCGGGGTCAGCCCGCGGCGCGCGCACCAGCGGGCGATGTAGCGGGAGTACGGGCTGATGCAGAAGGTCGTGAAGAAGCCGTCGCGTGCCTTGACGGCGGACCGCAGCCGGACGGCCTCGTCGTCGACGGCCTCGACCGCCGCGCGGACGCGGTGCCTGTCCTGCGCTCCGGCGGGCACCTCGGCGACCAGGGAGCCCAGGTCGGGGCGGTGCACGGTGGTGCCAGCGTCCTCCAGGGCCGTGACGACGTCGTCCACGAGCCCGTCACCGGTGACGGCGGCCGCACCGGCGGGCACGGTCGCCGTGATCGTGCGCACGGCCGTGTCGAGCGCGGCGCGGGCGGCGGGCTGGGCGGTCAGTGCTCCGGTGACGGCGGCGGCCGGGAAACGCGGGTCGGTCAGCGCCAGCCGCAGGGCATGCACATGCCCCACGAACCGGGGGTCGACGAGGGCGATCCGCTCGCCCGCGGGCACGGCCGTGACCAGGGCCGCGGTGTGCTCGGGGCCGCCTGCGACGCGCACGTCGAAGCCCAGCGACCGCAGATCGCCTTCGAGCGGCGATCCGGGTACCGGCGTACCGGTGAGGATGGCGGTCGACAGACGAACTCACTCCTTGGAGCTGACGGTGCGGAGACACGGTGGCTCGGCCCGGTCGCCGGGCGGCGGCACGTCGGCCGAGGCTATCGGATGGAAGGACGCGGGAATTCATCGGCCGTTCACGCCTGGGAAGCCCGCCGAGATCATCATGGTCGATCACCGCCTCGCCGGACAAACCGCGGACGGCCCCCCGCCCGCGCACCGGGCCCCGGCCCGGCGGGCGGGGGGCGACCCGTCGTGCCGCGGGGTGCCGGGCCCGGCGGAAGGGGGGCCTTCGTCTGTGGCGACCCGGCCGGGGAGGGGATGGACTTCCGCCCGGGGGCGAGGCGGCCGAACCCGTCAAATGAGGACGAACCATCCGTCGGTGCGCCAGGCACCGAGCCCGGCGAAAGCGGGCGGATCCCGCACGCGCACCGGGCCCCGGCCCGGCGAAAGTGGGCGGATCTCAGACGCGCACCGGGCCCCAGCCCGGGAACGAGCCCTGTCACGGGACGAGGCACCCGGCCCGAAGTGGACAGATGCTCTCCCCAGGCAAGGCACCCGGTCCGGCCAAGGGTCTGCCCATCTGTGCGAGGCGGCCCGGCGAAAGCGGGCGGACCCCACCGCGCACCTGGCCTGGACCGGCCAGGAGGGGACGGGCCGGGCGCGGACACCCCCTAGGGTTGCCGTCATGACGTGGCTGATCACAGGTGGAGCGGGATACATCGGCGCGCATGTGGCGCACGCCATGGCGGCGGCCGGTGAGCGGATCGTGGTGCTCGACGACCTTTCCTCGGGTATCCCCGAGCGGCTGCCGGCGCGCGTCCCGCTGGTGCGCGGCTCCGTGCTCGACCAGGAGCTCGTGGCCCGCACGCTGGCCGCGCACTCCGTCACCGGCGTCGTCCATCTCGCGGCCAAGAAACAGGTCGGGGAGTCCGTCGAGCAGCCGCTGCGCTACTACCGGGAGAACGTGCACGGCCTGACCGTGCTGCTGGAGGCGGTCGTCGCGGCGGGCGTACGGCGGTTCCTGTTCTCCTCCTCGGCCGCCGTCTACGGGGTGCCGGGAACGGACCTGGTCCCGGAGAGCGCCCCCTGCGAGCCGATCAACCCGTACGGGGAGACAAAGCTCACGGGCGAGTGGCTGGTCCGGGCGACGGGTCGGGCACACGGGCTGGCCACGGCCTGCCTGCGGTACTTCAACGTGGCGGGCGCGGCCGGCCCCGAGCTGGCGGACACGGGCGTGTTCAACATCATCCCGATGTTCTTCGACCGGATCACCCGCGGCGAGGCCCCCCGCATCTTCGGCGCGGACTATCCGACCCCGGACGGCACCTGCATCCGCGACTACATCCATGTCGCGGATCTGGCCGACGCGCATCTGGCCGTGGCCCGGCGGCTGGCCGGACCGGACGCCGCCGGTGATCTGACGGTGAACATCGGCCGCGGGGTGGGGGTCTCGGTGCGCGAGCTCGCCGATCTGGTGCGCGAGGTCACCGGCCGCCCCTTCGTGCCCGTGGTCGAGGAGCGCAGGGCCGGGGACGCCGCGAAGGCGGTCGCCTCGGTCGATCTGATCACCAAGGAACTGGGCTGGACGGCCTCGTACGGGGTCCGTGAAATGGTCGAGTCCGCCTGGGAGGGCTGGCTTCGCCGACACCCGACCGCCGCTGCGACCACTGCGGCCGACTGATCGCACAGGCATCTGCCCTGCCAGCATTTCCGCAGGTCAGAGCATATGACAACGGTGTTCAGTGCCGTGTTGACCATACCCCCCGCCCGTTGTTCACTGAGGTGCCGGGAAGACAGGCCGGACATTCGCTGGGAGGCATCCTCATGGGGGCTGGGCACGACCACGGGCACACGCACGGCGGGCCGCCGCCGACGGGGACCGCGGCCGCGGCCTACCGGGGACGGCTGCGTATCGCGCTCTCCATCACTCTGGGTGTGATGGTGATCGAGATCATCGGTGGTGTGCTGTCCGGCTCGCTCGCCCTGATCGCGGACGCGGCCCATATGGCGACGGACGCCGTCGGACTGGGCATGGCGCTGCTCGCCATCCACTTCGCCAACCGTCCGGCCGTGCTGAATCGCACATTCGGACTGGCGAGGGCGGAGATACTCGCGGCGCTCGCCAATTGCCTGCTGCTGCTCGGCGTCGGCGGCTACCTCGTGTTCGAGGCGGTCGAGCGATTCATCACACCGACGGAGACCCGCGGCGGCCTGACGATCGTCTTCGCGGTCATCGGCCTGGTGGCCAACATGGTGTCGCTCTCGCTCTTGATGCGCGGGCAGAAGGAGAGCCTGAACGTCCGCGGTGCCTATCTGGAGGTGCTCGCCGACGCCCTCGGCTCGGTCACCGTGCTCGTGTCGGCGGGCATCATCCTGGCCACGGGCTGGCAGTACGCCGACCCCATCGCGTCCCTCGTCATCGGCCTGATGATCGTTCCGCGGACCGTGCGGCTGCTGCGCGAGACGCTCGACGTGCTGCTGGAGGCGGCACCGAAGGGCGTCGACATGGGCGAGGTCCGGGCGCACATACTGGCGCTGCCGGGTGTGGAGGACGTGCACGATCTGCACGCCTGGACGATCACCTCGGGCATGCCGGTGCTCTCCGCCCATGTGGTGGTGGCACAGGACGTGCTGGACGCGGTGGGGTACGAGAAGCTGCTCCACGAACTGCAGGGCTGCATCGGGGACCACTTCGACGTCGAGCACTGCACCTTCCAGCTGGAGCCGGTCGGGCACGCGGCGCACGAGGCGAAGCTCTGCCACTGAAGCGCTGCGTGGCAACCGCGGGGCTTGTTAGGGTGACGCGGAGGACGATCCGCGTCCCGGCCGAACCGGTGTCCGGTGCCGGCCGATTCCCCTGGTGGGGCCCCGAGAGGAGCTGAGGTTGATGACTGTCGCAGCGGAGGCTGCCGTGCGCAGCGCCCGGTCCGTCATCTCCCGGGCTCCCGGCCACCACTGATCGGACTCGTCCGCTTCGGCGGACCCGGTCGTGCCGTCGGCCGGAGCCCTTTCACACACAAGGGTTCCACGTTGTCCGACAACACATTGCACGACGCTTTCTTCGCCCTGCACCACGGCCTGCCGCGGCAGGGTCCCGGTTCCGACACCACCTCGCGGCGGCTGCTGGCAGCGGCCGGCCCGCTCCCCGCGCGTGCGCGGGTCCTCGACCTGGGCTGCGGTCCGGGCCGTTCCGCGCTGCTGCTGGCCGCCGAGGCCGGTGCGCAGGTGACAGCGGTCGATCTGCATCAGCCGTTCCTGGACGAGCTGAGGCAGTCCGCCGACGCCCGCGGCCTCGGTGACGCGATCCGTACCGTACGCGCCGACATGGCGGACCTCCCCTTCCCCGACCGGTCGTTCGACCTCGTCTGGGCGGAGAGCTCCGCCTACGCCATCGGTTTCGACACCGCTCTCGCCTCGTGGCGGCGGTTGCTCGCCCCCGGCGGTTGTCTGGTGCTGACCGAGTGCGAGTGGACGGCCGAGCCGTCGGCCGCCGCCCGTGCCTTCTGGGACGGGCACTACCGCCTGCGTACGACCGCCGAGAACTGCGCGGCGGTCTCCCGAGCCGGCTACACGATCCTGACGGTGCACCGCCAGCCCGAGAGCGACTGGGACGAGTACTACGGCCCGCTCGCCGCACGGGCCGCCGCCGCGGACCCCGAGGCGCCCGGCATGGCCGAGGCGCTGGCCGCCACACATGAGGAGATCGCGATGCGCCGCGAGCACGGCAGGGAGTACGGCTACACCGGCTATGTGCTGCGGCCCGACACCCCGGGCCGGAGCACTCGCCCGGGGACCTCGGCGACGCCGCGGCCGTCCGGGAGCTGAATGCCGCTGCCGGCAGCTGAACGCCGCCGCCTTCCCCACGCCCGACGAAGCACGTCTGGTGGACGCGCTCCGGTCGGACAACGAGGCGTGGCTGCCCGGCCTGTCGTACGTCGCCGAGGCGGCGGACGGCTCACCTGCCGCGTACGCGCTGCTCACCCGGTGCCGGGTGGGCGACGCGCCCGCGCTCGCGCCGGCCCCGGTGGCGACCGCGTCCCGGTATCGGCGCCAGGGCGCGGGGCAGGCGGTGGTACGGGCCGTGCCGGACGCGGCGCGGGCGCGCGGTGAAGGCCTGGTGGTGGTTCCGGGCCATCCGGGGTCACTCCGTCCCGCGGTTCGGTTGCGAGCGGGCCTCGCGGCACGGAATCCGGCCAGATTTCGTGGTGCCGGACCAGGCCATGACGGCGTTGACGCTGCACGGATCGGCCACCGTCCGTTCGGGGGTCATCCGCCGGCCGGCGGCCTTCAGGGGCTGACACGCCCGTCCGCCCCGCCGTGCGCCGGCACGGCGGGGCGGACATGCCAGGCTGCCGAAGTGCGGACAAGCCCCGTTTTTGCGGCAGACTGGGCGGGCTCCCCAAGGGCCGAGGAACGATGCGAAGGATGGTCATGCCGATCACACCAGCCACCGCGGCGAACAGTTCGTCGAACGGCACATCACCAGCGATCCTGCTCGAACTGGTCGACGAACAGGGGAACACCATCGGCACCGCGGAGAAGCTCTCCGCCCATCAGGCACCCGGTCGGCTGCACCGCGCGTTCTCCGTCTTCCTCTTCGACGAGCGGGGCCGGCTGCTGCTGCAGCGCCGCGCGCTGAACAAGTACCACTCCCCCGGTGTCTGGTCGAACACCTGCTGCGGCCACCCCTACCCCGGCGAGGCGCCCTTCGCTGCCGCCGCCCGGCGCACGTACGAGGAGCTCGGGATCTCGCCGTCGCTGCTCGCGGAGGCGGGCACGGTGCGCTACAACCATCCGGACCCGGCCTCTGGGCTGGTGGAGCAGGAGTACAACCACCTCTTCGTCGGCATGGTGCAGTCCGCGCTGCGGCCCGATCCGGAGGAGGTCGGCGAGACGGCCTTCGTGACGCCCGACGAACTCACGGAGATGCACGGGCGGGTGCCGTTCTCGGCATGGTTCATGACGGTGCTGGATGCCGCACGCCCGGCGGTCAGGGAACTGACGGGGCCGTCCGGCGGCTGGTGAGGCGTGCGGATGGTGCGGTCCGGGCGCCGGCCGCACCGCCCCGTGGGGGCCAGGGGTGGTCCCGGCGGATCTGGGACGGACACCCCTAGATCGGAGTCGCCTCCCCGTTCAGAACCGGCATCATCAGCGGCAGTTCGGCCCAGATGATCTTGCCGCCGCTCACGGTGTGCTCCACGTCGCACAGCCCGCCCGCCTCCCGGGTGATCTCCCGTACGAGCAGCAGGCCCCGGCCGCCGGTCTGCGCGGAGTCGGTTTCCAGCGCCTTGGGCCGGTAGGGGTGATTGTCCTCGACGGACACACGGACCCACTGGGCGCCGATGGCGACCTCGACGGCGACCTCGGGGGAGAGCAGGGCCGCGTGCCGTACGGCATTGGTGACCAGCTCGGAGACGATCAGCAGAAGTCCCTGCACCACGTCGTCGGCGACCGGCACTCCCTGGCGGTACAGCAGGTCCCGCACTGCGTGCCGGGCCTGCGGTACGGAGACGTCCACCGCCGGAGCGGTGAAACGCCAGACCCCCTCGTACGACAGCGGCCGGGCGGGCACGCTCCCGCGGCTCTCCATAGTTTCACCCTCGGCTCGTTTGCCACTGACCTTCGAGTAACAAGTGTTGACAGGCAGTTGGTTCGGACCGAGCAGCTGAACAAAACTGATTACCTTTCAACGCCTTTTAACCGTTTGCGTATGACAGCGTCAGTTGTGCGACTGGTCGCGACGCCCTTCTGTCCAATTCGTCCGGCCGATCGTTTCAGCAGCCTTTTTCCCGGCACCCTTCGTGATCGACGGTCCTGACCAGGCGGATAGCATCCGGCGCATGGAGCCCACCAAGTCGCCGCAGCCGCAGCTGGCACACACCGTCGAGGACGGTGTCGCCACCGTGGTCATCAGCAACCCCGCGAAGCGCAACGCGATGACCGCCGGGATGTGGCGGGCCCTGCCCGAGCTGCTCGCCGACCTGGCCCGGGACCGCGCCGTGCGGACGCTGGTGCTCACCGGGGAGGGCAAGACCTTCTGCGCGGGCGCGGACATCTCCTCGCTGCGCGACCCGGGCGAGGACCCGCAGGCGCTCGCGGTCCGCGCGGAGGAGGCGCTCGCCGGCTTCCCCAAGCCGACGCTCGCCGTCGTGCGCGGGTACTGCGTGGGCGGCGGCTGCCAGCTCGCCGCGGCCTGCGATCTGCGGTTCGCCGCGGACGACGCGCGCTTCGGCGTGACGCCTGCGAAGCTCGGCATCGTCTACCCCGCAGCCTCGACCCGGCGGCTGGCGGCCCTGGTGGGACCGGCCGCGGCCAAGTACCTGCTGTTCTCGGGCGAGTTGATCGACACGGATCGGGCGCTGCGCACCGGGCTGGTGGACGAGGTGCTGCCGGAGAGCGAACTGGGCCGGCGGGCGGCCGGGTTCACCCGGATCCTCGCCGCACGCTCGCAGCTGACGCAGTGCGCCGCCAAGGAGTTCACCACGGGGCGCACCGACCGGGACGCGTACTGGGCGGAGCAGGCACGCGGCAGCGGCGACACCGCCGAGGGGGTCGCCGCCTTCCTGGAGCGCAGGGCGCCGCGTTTCGACTGGACCGCGGGGCCTACTGCAGGATGAACCGGCTCTTGGTGCGGAACTCCTCGACGAGGTGGGCGGGCGCCTTGTCCGGCGAGCCGGTGTCGTAGGGCGGCTGCGGGTCGTACTCGGTCAGCAGCTGCACGGCCTGGGCGTGCTCGTCGCCCGCGAGCCTGCCCACCAGGGTGAGGCCCATGTCGATGCCCGAGGACACGCCGGCGGCGGTGATGTACTTGCCGTCGGTCACGACCCGGCGCCCGGTGGGCTCGGCGCCGAAACTCCTGAGGACGTCGAGGGCGAGCCAGTGCGAGGTCACCTCGCGCCCCTTCAGCAGCCCGGCGGCGGCCAGCAGCAGCGACCCCGTACACACGGATGTGGTCCATGTGGAGGTCGCGTCGACGGCGCGCAGCCAGCCGAGCAGTGCCTCGTTCTCCATCTGGTCGCTCTGGCCGGGCCCGCCCGGTACGACGACGACATCGGGGCCGGAAATGTCGTCGAAGCCCTTCGTGGCGACGAGGGACAGCTCGCCGCGGTCGTTCACCACGGGGCCGGGCCGCTCTGCGACGAAGACGACCTCCGAGTCCGGGAGGCGGCAGAGCATCTCGTAGGGGCCGACGGCGTCCAGGGCCGTGAAGCGGTCGAAGAGAACGACGGCGATCTGCATGGAAGGGCTCCTTCGCTGGGTGGTGTGCGTGGGCGGGTCGAGGCAGTGGTACGGGGCTCAGACGGTGGGCGCGACCGTGGCGCGGAAGCGGCGGCGGTACTCGGCGGGCGCGACGCCGAGCGCCTTGACGAAGGCCCGGCGCATGGCCTCGGGGGTTCCGTAGCCGCAGGCGCGGGAGACGTGCGCGACGCCGTCGGCCGTGTCCTTCCAGGAGCCGCCGGGCGTGTTCGAGGCGTACGCGTTCGACGTAGCGGCCCGGCGTGATGCCCGTCTCGGCGTGGAAGGCGCGGGCGAAGTGGCGCGGTGACAGGCGCGCCCGGCCGGCGAGCGCCTCCACCGACAGGTCGGCCGCCGGGTGCTCGGTGACCCAGTGCTGCACCTCCCGCAGCGGGTCGCGCCGGGCGGTCTGGGCGGCGAGCTGGGCGCTGAACTGGGCCTGGTTGCCCGGCCGGCGCAGGAACACGACGAGATGGCGCGCCACGGTGAGCGCCACGTCCCGCCCCAGGTCCTCCTCGACGAGCGCGAGCGCCAGATCGATGCCTGCCGTGACACCGGCGGAGGTCGACACCGCACCGTCCCGGACGAAGATCGGGTCGGGGTCGACGTCCACCTGCGGGTGCGCACGGGCGAAGTGGTCGCAGGCGGCCCAGTGCGTGGTGGCGCGCCTCCCGTCGAGCAGCCCGGCCTCGGCGAGGAGCAGGGCGCCCGTGCACACGGAGACGAGGCGCTGTGCGTGCGGGCCGTGCTCGCGGAGCCAGTCGATCACCTGCGCGTCCGGACGCCGGGTGCCCTCACCGCCGGGCACGAGGAGGGTGTGGGGACGCGGGGCGTCGGCGAGCGCGAGGTCCGGGACGAGCGTGAGGCCGCTGGAGGTGCGTACGGGTGCGCGGTCGCGGGACGCGGTACGGATCGGGTACGCCGCCGGGTCGCCGATCACCTTGCGCGCACCGGCGAAGACCTCCACCGGTCCGGTCACGTCGAGGCTCTGCACCTGGTCGAAGAGGACGACGAGGACGGGTCGCTCGGTCATGGCCTCATCCTTCGTGTCGGACCCGGGGGCGGCAATGACGAATGTCCCCCCTTTCCTGCCATCCGGCGGGGGGCGTGTGACGGCCGCCCCTGTGCCGACGTACCAACCAGTCGGTAACCTGCGTTCATGAGCTCTCTTCCCCCGCGCGCGGGACGCCGCTGCCACAACGCGCTGAACCCGCTGCACTCCACCGTCTACTTCTCGCCCGATCTGGGCACGGAAATGGCCGGCATCGGTGTCGAGGACCCCAACGCCGCCTACTTCGCAGCCCGCTCCGCGGCGATGGGCGCCGTCGGTCCCGGAACGGTCGCCGCCGCCTTCTACAACTTCAACCCCGAGCTGATCAGCCGGCACCTGCCCGCCGTGTGGGACACCGCGTCCCCCGAGACGGTGCTGGCGGCCCGGCTGCGCGCCGCCGACGCGACGCTGCGACGGCTGCTCGGCGAGGAGGTCGTCGCGTCCGACGAGCTGGCCGAGGCGGCGGAACTCGCCCTGCGCGCCGCGCAGGCGTGCACGCGGCACGCCCGGCCGCTGTACGCCGCGCACGCCGATCTGCCCGTGCCCGCCGAGCCGCACCTCGCGTACTGGCACGCGGCGACCCTGCTGCGCGAACACCGCGGTGACGCGCACCTGGCCGCGCTGCTGCTCGCGGGGCTCGACCCGCTGGAGGCGCTGGTGAGCCACACCGCCACCGGCAAGGGCATGGCACCGCGCTGGATCCTCGCGACTCGCGGCTGGCGCCGCGCGGACTGGGACGCGGCACAGGACCGGCTGCGGGAGCGCGGACTGCTGGATGCTGAGGGCGCGCTGACGGAGACGGGCACGGCGCTGCGCAGCGAGGTCGAGGACCACACGGACCGCATGGACCTCGCGCCGTACGAACACCTGGGCGCGAAGGGCGTGGAGCGCCTGACGGAGCTGGGCCGCGGCTTCCTGCTGACGGCGTTCGCGGCGGGCGCGTTCCCGTCGGACGCGACGGGCCAGGGCTGACGCGTCGCGTCGCCCCGCCGCAGGCGGTCCGACGGGCGACGGGGCGACGCGACGAACTCGGGCGGGGACCGCCCCTGCCCCCGGGTGCGGCTACGCCCTGGGAACGGATGCGGCCGACGGAACCGCCCTGCCCGTGCAGGCGACGCCGTACGGGCAGGGCAGGCGGTCACCGAGCCGACGGTCCTCCGCCGCCCGGCGTGAACACCGAAGGCCGCGGGCCGCTGGATGTGCCGGGCCGCCGCCGCACCCACCCCCGGCACGCACCGGCGCTACCCGTGGGCGGCGGCTCCTGGCCGGACGGCCGACCCACGCCCGCCACGCGGCCGGGTCGACGCAGACCGGCTCAACTTGGTCGGCAACGGCTCACGGACAAGGGCGGCTCGGGGATACACCGGCCTGTCACCCCCGGTCGAGCGACCGAACAAACAGGGGAAATGCCCCAGTCAGTCCCTCTTCCCGACGCGGCGGCACGCGACACGGCAGGGCGGCACCCGGCACAATGCAGGCTCAAGCACAGCCAGCACCGAGAAGGCGAGTCGGGGAACCGTGACCACGTCCATCGAAGGCAGGATCGCCGAGGAGCTCGGCGTACGCGAGCGGCAGGTGAAGGCGGCCGTCGAGCTGCTCGACGGCGGGTCGACCGTGCCGTTCATCGCGCGCTACCGCAAGGAAGCGACCGAGATGCTCGACGACGCGCAGCTGCGCACGCTCGAGGAGCGGTTGCGCTATCTGCGGGAGCTGGAGGAACGGCGGACCGCGGTTCTGGACTCCGTACGGGAGCAGGGCAAGCTCACCGGCGAGGTCGAGGCGCAGATCCGCGCCGCGGACACCAAGGCGCGGCTGGAGGACATCTATCTGCCCTTCAAGCCCAAGCGGCGCACCAAGGCGCAGATCGCCCGCGAGGCCGGGCTCGAACCGCTGGCGGAGGGACTGCTCGGCGACCCGTCGGTGGAACCGCTCGCCGCGGCCGCCGCGTTCGTCGACGCGGAGAAGGGCGTCGCGGACCCGGCCGCGGCGCTGGAGGGCGCGCGGGCGATCCTGGCCGAGCGGTTCTCCGAGGACGCCGACCTGATCGGTGAGCTGCGCGAGCGGATGTGGACGCGCGGGCGGCTCGCGGCGAAGGTCCGGGAGGGCAAAGAGGAGGCGGGCGCGAAGTTCGCCGACTACTTCGACTTCGCCGAGGCGTTCACCGAGCTTCCCTCGCACCGCATCCTCGCCATGTTCCGCGGCGAGAAGGAGGAGATTCTCGATCTCGTCCTGGAGCCGGAGGAGCCGGTGGACGGCCCGTCGTCGTACGAAGGGATCGTCGCCGCCCGCTTCGGGATCTCCCAGCAGGGGCGGCCCGGCGACAAGTGGCTCGCCGACACGGTGCGCTGGGCGTGGCGGACCAGGATCCTCGTCCACCTCGGCATCGACCTGCGCCTGCGGCTGCGTACGGCCGCCGAGGACGAGGCGGTGCGGGTCTTCGCCGCGAACCTGCGGGACCTGCTGCTCGCCGCGCCCGCCGGCACGCGCGCCACGCTCGGGCTCGACCCCGGCTTCCGTACGGGCGTGAAGGTCGCCGTCGTGGACGCGACAGGCAAGGTCGTCGCGACCGACACGATCTACCCGCACGTCCCGGCCAACAAGTGGGACGAGTCGCTGGCGAAGCTGGCCCGCCTGGCCAAGGAGCACGCGGTCGAGCTGGTCGCGATCGGCAACGGCACGGCGTCCCGTGAGACCGACAAGCTCGCCGGTGAACTCATCGCCAAGCACCCCGGGCTGGGCCTGACCAAGGTCATGGTCTCGGAGGCCGGGGCCTCGGTGTACTCGGCCTCCGCGTTCGCCTCGCAGGAACTGCCCGGCCTGGATGTGTCGCTGCGCGGGGCCGTGTCGATCGCGCGGCGGCTGCAGGACCCGCTCGCCGAACTGGTGAAGATCGACCCGAAGTCGATCGGTGTCGGCCAGTACCAGCACGACCTGTCCGAGGTGAAGCTGTCGCGTTCGCTGGACGCGGTGGTCGAGGACTGTGTGAACGGTGTCGGCGTCGACGTCAACACCGCCTCCGCTCCACTTCTTTCGCGGGTGTCGGGCATCGGCGCCGGCCTCGCCGAGAACATCGTGGCCCACCGCGACAGCAACGGCCCCTTCCGTTCCCGCAAGGCGCTCAAGGACGTGGCGCGGCTCGGCCCGAAGGCGTACGAGCAGTGCGCGGGCTTCCTGCGGATCCGCGGCGGCGACGACCCGCTGGACGCCTCCAGCGTGCACCCGGAGGCGTATCCGGTCGTGCGGCGCATGGTGAAGACGACGGGTGGCGAGGTCGCGTCGCTGATCGGGAACACAGCAGTGCTGCGATCGCTGAGGCCCGCCGAGTTCGTGGACGACACTTTCGGTCTGCCGACGGTGACGGACATCCTGCGCGAGCTGGAGAAGCCGGGACGTGACCCGCGTCCTGCCTTCAGGACGGCGACCTTCAAGGAGGGCGTCGAGAAGATCGGCGACCTGGCCTCCGGGATGGTGCTGGAGGGTGTCGTCACGAATGTCGCCGCGTTCGGGGCGTTCGTGGACGTGGGCGTCCACCAGGACGGCCTCGTCCATGTGTCGGCGATGTCGAAGACGTTCGTCAAGGACCCGCACGACGTGGTGAAGTCCGGCGACGTGGTCAAGGTGAAGGTGCTCGACGTCGACATTCCGCGCAAGCGGATCTCGCTGACGCTGCGGCTGGAGGACGAGACCACCGCGACCGGTGCGCCGAAGCGTGAGCGGGGCGGCCGGCCGCCGCAGCAGCGCCAGGGCAGCGGCGGAGGCGGCACCGGCGGTGGCGGTGCCCGGGACCGGCGCGGTGGTGGGAACGGGAACGGCGGCGGGCGCCCGTCCCAGGCCCCGGCCCCCGCGAACAGCGCGATGGCGGACGCCCTGCGCAAGGCGGGCCTGCTGGACGGTGGCCGCGGCGGCAAGGGGCGCCGCTGATGCGCTGACGCCGACCGCTGAGGTCGTGGGCGGGCAGGCGTTTCCCTGCCCGCCCCAGGCGTTTTCGGCCGACGTGCGGGGGCGGCGGGGTCGTGTGACGCTGGCCGCATGAACCAGGTCGGAGACAAGCCCGAAGAGGTCCGCAAGCACCTCGAAGAGGAGCAGCGGGAGGCCCGGCAGAAGGAGCGCACGGCCGACGACCGTGCCGCGAAGCCCGCCGAGCCCGCCCGGCGCGACGACGACAAATACGAGGAGCCGGAGGACCGCCCGTAGGGGCGGCCGTCCCTACGGCTCAGATCTCGGTGACCTTGCCGGCGGCCACCTCGACGCGCCGCGTGGTGCGGACCGCGTCCAGCATCCGGCGGTCGTGCGTGACCAGCAGCAGCGTGCCCGTGTACGACTCGAGCGCCGACTCCAACTGTTCGATGGCGGGCAGGTCGAGGTGGTTGGTCGGCTCGTCCAGCACCAGCAGATTGACTCCGCGTCCCTGGAGCAGGGCGAGGGCCGCGCGGGTGCGCTCGCCCGGGGACAGGGAGGTCGCCGGGCGCAGCACATGGACCGCCTTGAGCCCGAACTTGGCGAGCAGAGTGCGTACTTCGGCCGGTTCGGTGTCGGGAACGGCCGCGCAGAACGCGTCCAGCAGCGGCTGCGTCCCGTGGAACAGCTGCCGCGCCTGGTCGACTTCGCCGACGACCACGCCCGAGCCGAGCGAGGCATGCCCGGCGTCGAGGGCGAGCCGGCCGAGGAGAGCGCCGAGCAGCGTCGACTTGCCCGCGCCGTTCGCGCCGGTGATCGCGACCCGGTCGGCCCAGTCGATCTGCAGTGACGCCGGTCCGAAGCGGAACTCACCGCGGCGGACCTCGGCCTCGCGAAGGGTCGCGACCACCGAGCCGGAGCGGGGCGCGGCGGCGATCTCCATCCGCAGCTCCCACTCCTTGCGGGGTTCGTCGACCGTGTCGAGGCGTTCGATCATGCGTTGTGTCTGGCGGGCCTTGGCCGCCTGCTTCTCGCTCGCCTCGCTGCGGAGCTTGCGGCCGATCTTGTCGTTGTCGGTCGCCTTGCGGCGCGCGTTCTTCACGCCCTTGTCCATCCAGGAGCGCTGCATATGGGCGCGGCTCTCGAGGGCGGCCTTCTTGTCTGCGTACTCCTCGAATTCCTCGCGCGCGTGGCGGCGGGCGGTCTCGCGCTCCTCCAGATAGGCCGCGTAACCGCCGCCGTAGAGGGTGATCTCCTGCTGGGCGAGGTCCAGTTCGAGCACCTTGGTGACAGTGCGGGTCAGGAACTCGCGGTCGTGGCTCACCACGACGGTGCCCGCGCGCAGGCCCTGGACGAAGGTCTCCAGGCGCTCCAGTCCGTCCAGGTCGAGGTCGTTGGTGGGCTCGTCGAGGAGGAAGACGTCGTAGCGGGACAACAGGAGGGAGGCCAGTCCGGCGCGCGCGGCCTGGCCACCGGAGAGCGACGTCATCGGCTGGTCGAGGCCGACGGCGAGCCCGAGGGAGTCGGCGACCTCCTCGGCGCGTTCGTCGAGGTCCGCGCCGCCGAGGTCCAGCCAGCGCTCCAGGCTGATCGCATAGGCGTCGTCGGCGCCGGGCTCGCCGTCGACAAGGCCCTGGGTGGCTCGGTCCATGGCGGCCTGCGCCGCGGTCACGCCGGTGCGCCGGGCGAGGAAGTCCCGTACGGACTCGCCCTCGCGGCGATCAGGCTCCTGCGGGAGGTGACCGACGGTCGCGGTGGGCGGCGAGAGCCGCAGCTCGCCCTGCTCGGGGCGGTCGAGCCCGGCGAGCATGCGCAGGAGCGTGGACTTGCCGGCGCCGTTGACACCGACGAGGCCGATGACGTCGCCGGGCGCGACGACGAGATCGAGGCCGGAGAAGAGCGAACGGTCCCCGTGGCCGGCGGCGAGGTCCTTCGCGACAAGAGTGGCAGTCATCAGGAGATCGATCCTAAGCCAGCACCGGGGACGGTCGTACGGCCCCGGATAGCTCGTGCCCTGCGCGAGGCCGGGCCCTGGGAGCTGCCCGCCGGCTACGCAGCGGGGCTGCGGGTCCGGATCCCTTGATCCACATGCATGCCCGTCCACCTGCGGTGGCTGGAGCAGCGCCTGTCGGAGGCGGGTGGCACGGTCGAACGCCGCCACGTGACCGCCTTCGGCCGGGCGCAGGCCGAGAGCGGAGCGCCGATGCTCGTGCACTCCACGGGCTGGGCGCCAGGGACCTGGTGCCCGATCCCCCCATGGCCGCCGCAGGCCCGGCTGGGCAGGTTCCGCCGGAACGGCGATCCGGCGGGTGGTCACCGGCGACCATGCCGCGAACGGTCGCCGTCGAGCGCCTCGCGGCACCCGGGCCGGCCCGGGCAGTCGCCCGCCGCAGCCCCGACTTGGCTGGTCCTCCGGAATTCCGGGCCGACGCGCCGCGCAAAGGACCCCACCCCGGCTACAACCGGCCGACGGCGTCGGACCACTCGGCCCAGGCGGCCCGGGGCGAGCCTGCTCGAAGTCAGCCCGCCCCCGAGCCGCCGCGCTCGGCCCTGCCCCCGGCCGGCTTGCGCCGGGCTGACGTGCTCGGCCGGTCCCGGTGCCGGGCCTCCGAGCCGCCGGGCTCCGTCACACCCGCCCGAGTCCGGCCGAGCCCCCGAGCCGCCGGGCTCCGTCACACCCGCCCGGGTCCCGCCGGCCCCCCGACGCACGGGCCCGCGCTCAGCCCCGCTCCGGGCGGTCCCGGTTTCCCTCCTCCGGTGGGGCGGCTTCCGGGGCGCCCTCGTCCCCTTCCTCCGGCGGGATCCGGCCCGCCTCCGGGCCCGGGCCCGGGCCGATGCGGATCTGGAACTCGCCCGCGTACTTCTCATGGCCCGCGATCACCGCCGACTCCACGGCCTCCTCGGCGATCTCGCCGCGGACGATCAGCGGGTCCTGGCGCAGGTCGCGCATGAGGGCGAGGCACATGCCGATCATCACCAGCACGAAGGGGGCCGCCACGAGGATCGTCAGGTGCTGCAAGCCCGCCAGCGCGTCGCCCTTGCCCTCGCCGACGAGCAGCATCACCGCCGCCACCGCTCCGGTCACGACGCCCCAGAAGACGACGACGAGCCGGGCCGGTTCGAAGGTGCCCTTCTGGGACAGTGTGCCCATCACGATCGAGGCGGCGTCCGCTCCGGAGACGAAGAAGATGCCGACGAGGATCATCACCAGCAGGCTCATGACACTCGCGATCGGGAACTCCTGCAGCACGCCGAAGAGCTGGCCCTCCGGCGTCGTCTCCTCACCCAGCCGGCCGTCCTCCTGGAGCTTCATCGCGGTGCCGCCGAAGACGGCGAACCAGACCAGGCTGACCGTGCTCGGCACCAGGATGACGCCGCCGACGAACTGACGGATCGTCCGGCCGCGGCTGATGCGCGCGATGAACATGCCGACGAACGGCGTCCATGAGATCCACCACGCCCAGTAGAAGACCGTCCAGCTGCTCAGCCAGTCCGCGACGTCACCGCCGCCGGTGGCCGCCTCGGTACGGCCGGCCAGCTGCGGCAGCTCGTCGAGGTAGGAGGCCAGCGACGTGGGCACGAGGTCGAGGACGAGGATGGTGGGCCCGGCGATGAAGACGAACAGGGCGAGCACCACCGCGAGCACCATGTTGGTGTTGGACAGCCACTGGATGCCCCGCTCGACGCCGGAGACGGCCGAGACCACGAAGCACACCGTCAGCACCGCGATGATGGAGATGAGCAGACCGGTCCCGGCGGCCTCCATCCAGCCCAGTTCCCTGAATCCGCTGCCGATCTGCAGGGCACCGAGGCCCAGGGACGTCGCGGAGCCGAACAGCGTGGCGAAGATGGCGAGGATGTCGATCACGCGGCCCGGCGCGCCGTTGGCGTTCTTCCTGCCGATCAGCGGCTCGAAGACGGCGCTGATGTTCTGACGCCTGCGCCGCCGGAAGGTGCTGTACGCGATGGCGAGGCCGACCACCGCGTAGATGGCCCACGGGTGCAGGGTCCAGTGAAAGAGCGTGGTCGCCAGAGCGGTCTGCATGGCGTCCGCCGAGTCGACCGGATCGGTGCCCGGCGGCGGTGTCGTGTAGTGCGCGAGCGGTTCGCTGACGCCGTAGAACATCAGGCCGATGCCCATGCCCGCGCTGAACATCATGGCCACCCACGACACGGTCCGGAACTCGGGCCCCTCGTGCTCCTGGCCGAGCGGAATCCTGCCGTAGCGGCTGATCGCGAGCCACAGCGCGAAGACGACGAAGCCGGAGGCGGCCAGGACGAAGGCCCAGCCGCCGTTGTGCATCAGGCCGTTCAGCAGTGTGTCGGAGGCGTCCTCCAGCGTTTCGGTGAACACCGAGCCCCAGATCACGAAAGCGAGGGTGAGGACGGCCGTCACGCCGAACACCACGCGGTCGGTGACGGCCGGTTTCTCCTCGTGCGGGTGGCGGCCCGGCAGCGCTGCCCTGACCGGGTACCACAGCCGTTTGCCCGGCTTCTGTTCCTCGTGCGACACGGGGGCACCTTTCACGAATTCACGGAGTCCGATTGCTCTCCCCGCTACCCCCTACCACACCGGCCGATCAGCTCCCGGGATCAACAGGCGTCAACAGGTTTCCCCTCGGTGAGGTGATGGGCCGCGCGGGTATCGAGCAACAGTGGGACCAGTGTGCGCCGGGACTGCCGCATCGGCACGACGGCGCCTCCCGCCACGGGCCGGACCACGACGCCGTGCAGGGCCAGTTCATCCTGCACGTCCGCGTACTGGGCGGTGTCGAGACGGTAGGCGCAGGGCGGGTCCTGAAGAGTCTCCTCCGGGGTGGCGGGGTCGTTGTCGGCCCCGCCGAGATACACCGGCCCGCGGTCCGCGAAGCCGGCCAGCCGTGCCGCGCCGGTCGCCGCCTCGATCCGGCCGCTGCGTTCCTCGCTGAAGGCGAACAGTCCCCCCAGCGACGCGAGTTGGCTGTGCACGCGACGCCGGTTGTTCAGCGCGGCATCCGCCTGCTCCTCGGGCGTCAGCGCGTCGACGCGGCTCTCGATCAGCAGTCCGACCGCGTTCTTGATGCCGGTCGCGTTGCGCAGGATGCGCTCCTGGCCGTCACCGGCGGTCTGCTTGAGCGGTTCCCCGGTGACGGGGTCGGTCCAGATGCCGTACGTGCCGGTCGAGTAGCCCTGGCGTCCGGCGGCCGGACGGACATAGCGATCGGACAGCGTCCTTGCCTCCCGGTGGACGTCGGCGTGGGTGTTGAGGTTGCGGGGCCACAGATCGAACAGGTCCTTGTCGTAGTAGGGCGGGGTGGCTCCGTACTCGTGGAGGTCGTAGACGACGTCAGGGCGCCGGTCGCGGATCACGGCGGCGACGGCCCGCCCCTCGGCGGTCTTCAGGGCGATGTGATCGCGGTTGATGTCGACGCCGTCGGAGTTGCCGCGCGTGTCCGCTGCGCGGCCGTCGGGGTTGGCGGTGGGCACGACGAGGAGATGGGTGCGGGACAGCAGTCGGCGGGTCGCCGGGTCACTGCCGTAGGCGAGGTCGCGGACGGTGGTCAGACATGCCTCGCGGCCGGCGGGCTCGTCGCCGTGCTGACTGCAGATCAGCAGGACGGTGTGGGCGGCGTCGTGGTTGCCGAGGTGGACGAGCTGGAGCGGGCGGCCCTGCTTGGTGCTGCCGATCCGTTCGACGGACACGGAGGTGCTGTCCCGGTCCACCGCGGCGAGCAGCGCCTGTTCCTCGGGCTGAGTGGTCCAGCGGGCGCCGTTGCTGGTCTCGAAGCCGGTGCGGGGCGCGGCGGGCGCGGCCTGGGCGGGCGCGGTGACCAGCGGGGCGGCCAACGCCACTGCCACGCCGGTCAGCAGGAGGGTGCGCAGACGCGGCATCCGGAGCATCGGTCGTGTGCGGGGTGTCATCGGGTGCTGCCTCCCGGGATCGGACGGATGGAACGCGGCCCTGCGACGCCGTCGGAGCTCCGGCCGCCCGCGCCGGGGGTGCCGGCGGACGCGGCGGACCGGTCGATGGCGCGGGCGAAGGCGGCGGCTCCGCCGACGAGGGGCAGGTCCGCCGTGGTGCGGGCGAGATCGAGGGTGAGCCGCGGGGTGCTTGCGGGCGGTTCGATCAGGTTCCGTTCCGTGCCGGCGACGATGAGGGCGAGCCGGTGCCCGGCCGGGACCACGTGGTCGCTCGCGTGCAGATCGAGGGTGATGGTGTACGGCTTGCCGGGTGTCAGCGGCCTTCCCTCGGCGGCGGACGCGTGGTTGCCCAGGTCGGCCCAGCCACGGCTGAAGACGGTGTGGCCGACCTCGGCGGTGTGCGCCTTCGTCTCCTTGAAGCAGGAGCTGTCGCCTGCGGTGCTCGCACCCCAGCAGGTGCGTGCGGGCAGCGTGGTGATGCCTTCGCCGGCTGCCGCGTAGTCGCGGATGGTGGCGGGGCCGAGGTCGACGAGTACGGCGGTCAGATGGGCGCTGCTGGTCGAGGGCGTGGCGGTGACGGTGACCCGGCCGGAGCCGGACAGGCGCAGGTCCCGGCCGAGCGGGCGGGTGACGAATCCCGCCTTGGCCGCTGTGGTGGTGTCGACGGCGGCGGCCCAGTCGGTCTCGTCCTGCCGCGGGTCGTCGGTGAACGTCTCGGTGGCGCCGGGGCGCGCGGGCGTCAGGGACAGGGTGCCGACGCCGGGAGCTCGGCCGGGGCCCGGGCGCAGGGCGGTCGTGGCGGTGCGGCGCGGAGGCCAGACCCGGTCCGTGGACCACTGGTCGGGGGCGTGCTCGACGTCGGCCATCGGTTCGCGGTCGACGCCGTTGTCGTGGCCGAGCAGATAGTGGTCGAACCAGCGGTGCAGGGTGGTGACCCACGTGCCGCGGCGGAAGTCGAACGGGTCGACGTGACCGGTCTGCGAGAGCCACACCTTGCGCTCGACGCCGTTGTCGGCGAGCGCGTCCCACCACTGGCCGAAGTGCTTGGCCCGGACGTTGAGGTCCTGCATGCCGTGCACGGCGAAGACGCTGGCCCTGACCTTGTCCGCGTCGGGGACGTAGTCGCGTTCGGTCCACAGGGCGGTGAGGTCGCCGCTGCGCGGGGCCCCGTCGACGAGGCGCTGCTGGACGGCCTGGCAGCGTTCGCGGGCCTCGGGGCTCTCGACGTAGCCCGAGAGCCAGTCGGGGCCGGAGTCGTACAGCGGCGCGCCCTTGGCGAAGTAGTAGTCGTACCAGGAGGAGATGGCGCCGATCGGGACGATGGTCTTGAGTCCGCGTACGCCGGTGGCGGCGACGCCGTTGGCGATGGTGCCGTCGTAGCTCTTGCCGATCATTCCGGTGTTGCCCGTGGTCCAGTCGGCCCGGGTGCGTTCGCCGCCCGAGCGCGAGGTCCAGCCGTGGGCGCGGCCGTTCAGCCAGTCGACGACGGCCCTGGCGGACTGGATGTCCGAGCGGCCACCGACGTCTACGCAGCCGTCCGACCGATTGGTTCCGGCCAGATCGACGGCGACGAAGGCGTAACCGCGCGGAACGAAGTAGTTGTCGTAGTAGAGCGGGAACTGGACGGGGTCGCCGTTCTCGTCGTAGGTCTTGCGCTGGCTCTCGTTGCCGCGCCCGCAGCATGAGTAGTACGGGCTGGCGTCCATGATCACGGGAATCTTCCGCCCGGCTCGCGCGGTCTCACGCGGGCGGACGATGTCGACGGCGACCCGGTCGGTGCGGCCGTCGCCGTCCTCGTCGAGCCCGGTGTCGACCCAGACGGACTCGCGGATCGCGTTCTCGTAGGAGTAGACGGGCCGGCTCTCGCGCGGCGGCGCGCCCTGCGCGCCCGAGGGGGCGAGGCCCACGGTGATCAGGGCGGCGGCGGTCGCGGCGACCAGCGATCTGTACGTCAGGCGGGTGGCCCGCACAGGTATCGGCATGGGCGGAAGGTACTCCCGTCAACTCCCGTGCGACAGAGGGCAATCAGGGCACAGACGCGACCGATGGGACACCGGATGCCATGTCGGGCGCATGGCAATCGGATGAAAGGCCGGGCTTCGCTCCTGACCGGCGGCCCCGGCCGTGCATAGAGTCCAACTGATCGTTCTTCCCCACGACTTGGAGCTCCTGTGCACCGCAGACTCATCGTCCCGAGCGCGCTCGCGGCCACTCTTTTGCTGGCGATCCCGGCATCGGCCGCAAATACGTCGAGCGGGGCCCCGGGCATCGGCGACCCCTACTACCCGGCAGCCGGGAACGGCGGTTACGACGTCTCCCACTACGACCTGAGGCTGAAGTACCAACCGGAGACGGACCTGTTGGAGGGGACGGCGACGATCCTCGCCACCACCACCCAGCGCCTGAGCCGCCTCAACCTCGACTTCGGGCTCTCGGTGGGCGAGGTGCGCGTGAACGGCAGGAAGGCGGCGTTCGCGACGAGCGGCGACCACGAGCTGGAGATCACTCCGGTGACGCCGCTGGACAAGGGCCGGCCGGTCACCGTCGTCGTCCGGTACGCGGGCAAGCCGTCCGAGCTCAGCATCGGCGGCTACACCGCCTGGCACCGCACCCCGGACGGCGGGGTCGCCGCGCAGGAGCCCGAGTCGGCGGTGTGGTGGTTCCCGAGCAATGACCACCCGCTGGACAAGGCGACCTACGATGTCTCCGTCTCGGTCCCGGACGGCACCCAGGCCATCAGCAACGGGGTGCTGGTCTCGCAGACGTCGCGGCTGGGCCGGACCCGTTTCCACTGGCGCTCCGACAAGCCTCAGGCGTCGTATCTGGCCACGCTCGCCGTCGGCACGTTCGACATCACGACGGACAAGACGGCGGACGGGCTGCCGATCCTCAACGCGTACAGCAAGGACCTCGGCGGGAACGCGGGGGCTGCGCGGGCCAGCATCGAGCGGACCGGGGAGGTCACCGAGTGGCTGACGGAGATCTTCGGCCCCTATCCGTTCAACGCGCTCGGCGGCTATGTGCCGAACGTGAAGAGCGGCTATGCGCTGGAGACCCAGACACGCCCGTTCTACAGCCCGCGGCAGTTCGCGAACGGCGCCAACGTCTCCGTGGTCGTGCACGAGATGGCGCACCAGTGGTACGGCGACAGCGTCTCGGTGGACGGCTGGAAGGACATCTGGGTCAACGAGGGTTTCGCCCGATACAGCCAGTGGCTGTGGTCCGAGAAGGAGGGCGAGGGCACGGCGCAGGAGCTGGCGGACCATGTGTACGCGACCCGCGCGGCCGACGACCCGTTCTGGACCGTGAAGCCGGGCGACCCGGGACCGGACAACCAGTTCCACATCGCCGTCTACGACCGGGGTGCGCTGGCGCTGCAGGCGCTGCGGAACGAGATCGGCGACGAGGACTTCTTCGCGATTCTCAAGGGCTGGCCGGCGGAGCACGCGTACGGGAACGCGAAGGTGGGCGACTTCGTCCGGTACGCCGAGCGGATCTCGGGCAGGCCGCTGGCGGCACTGTTCGACACATGGCTGTACGAGCCCGCGAAGCCGGCCGCGCAGGCGGCGGCCGGGGCGCGGATCGCCCGGAGTGACGCGGGCGCGCCGGTCGAGCCGAAGTCCTGGAGGAAGATCGCGGAGACGAACACGATCCACGACCACGGGGACGGGCGCGGGCACGACCACTGAGGTGTTTTCCCGGTGCCCCGCCTGCCCAGGAACGGCTGCGGGGCACCGGCTCGTTTCCCTCCGGCGCGGCACACCACAGCCGGGGCCCGACAGGTGGCGCCGGGCGCGGGCTCGGCGAGGAGGCCGTGGTGGGAGCGCTCTCAGGCTCGCCGGTCAGCGAGTTATCCTGTGCGGCGTACAGGGCTCGCAGCCGACGGAGCAGACACGAGGAGCACCCGCCTTGCCCGAGCAGAGCGCAGGGTCCCGTCCCACGCTGGAAGCCGTCGCCGCGCGCGCCGGGGTCTCGCGGGCCACGGCGTCCCGGGTGGTCAACGGTGGTACTGGAGTACGGGCTCCCCTGGCCGACAAGGTGCGGCAGGCGGTCGAGGAGCTGGGCTACGTGCCCAATCACGCGGCCCGTACGCTGGTCACGCGGCGCAACGGGGCAGTGGCCGTGATCATCGCCGAGCCGGAGTTCCGGATCTTCTCCGACCCGTTCTTCGAGCAGCAGGTCCGCGGCATCAGCCGCGAGCTGACGGCACACGACACGCAGCTCGTGCTGCTGTGGGTCGAAGGGCCCGGCGACCACGACCGCATAGCGCGCTACCTCGGCGGCGGCCATGTCGACGGCGCGCTCGCCTTCTCGCTCCACAACGACGACCAGATGCCCGCTGTCATCGGCCGCGCCAGGATCCCCACCGTCTTCGGCGGCCGTCCCGTCACCGGCTCCGCGCCGAGCGTGCCCTACGTCGACTGCGACAACCGCGGCGGGGCGCGTGAGGCCGTGCGCCATCTGGTCTCGCTCGGGCGTACGAGCATCGCCCACATCGCGGGCCCCCGCGACCAGACCTCCGCACAGGACCGCGTCGACGGCTACCGGGACGTGCTGGTCGACGCCGATCCCGGACTGCTGTGCCGGGGCGACTTCACCGAGGAGAGCGGCGCCCGCGCGATGGCCGAGCTGCTGGAGAGGCGCCCGGACGTGGACGGCGTGTTCGTCGCCAACGACCTGATGGCGTCGGGCGCCCTGCGGACGCTGCGCGAGCGGGGCGTGCGGGTGCCGCAGGACGTGGCGGTCGTCGGTTTCGACGACATGGCGTCCGTCGTCGCGACGACCCGGCCGGCGCTGACCACCGTGCGCCAGGACATCGAGGGCATGGGCCGGCTGATGGTCCGGCTCCTGATGCGGCAGTTGAACGGGGGCGGCAGCGACACCCCCGCGTCCGTCATCACCCCGACCACGCTGGTGCGGCGGGCGTCGGCCTGACCTCCGGCGCCCGCCGCGTCCCGCGGCCTTGTCAGCCGAAGGGGATCACCAGCACGGACTTGTCCGTTCCGGTCTGGAGCCTGGACGTGCCGTTGCCGATCGCGCTCCACACCTCCAGCCGTACGGTGCCGCCGACGAGGTTGCCGAGCGTGCCGGTCGCCGCCTTGAGGCCGCGCGACTGTGCGTACTCCTCCCAGCCGGTCACCGGGTCGGTGGCGAAGTAGTGGTAGATCTCGGTGCGTTCGAAGGTGCCGTCGCCGGTGAGGTCGTAGCTGATCCGGGCCTGCTGTCCGAGGCCGACCGTGGTGCCCGCGTCCACCGGGAGCCGGAAGGCGGTCGAGGCACCGGACTTGAGGGTGCCGTTGACCCCCCGGACCTCGTAGACCAGCGGCCGGTACGGGGTGCCGTCGTGGTTGGCCCCGTCCGCGGAGGCGATGGTGTCGCTGCCCGCCGTGCCGCCGGTCGCCGTGGTCAGGGTGCCTCCGCTGCGCAGCTGGAAGGTGTTGCCGGTCGGCGGCTGGGGGTCTGGGTCGGGATCGCTTCCGCCGGTCCCGGTGCCGGTCGCGGTGGAACGGGCCGGCACGGAGAGCGTCTTGCCGTCGGAGAAGGTCACCGTGCGGGCCGTCGCGCCGTGGTTGTGCGCGGCGTACGTCCGCACCGTGCCCCTGGCGAAGACGGCGGAGGTGGGAATGTCGCCGGTCACGGTGGGGTCGGGCGCGCCGAGGGTGTCGAGGGTGCTGATCCAGTGGTAGGTGTGGGCCTTGGACTCGCCCTGCTCGGGGGTGTATCCGGCGTGGCCCGCGTCCCACTTGGCCTTGGCCGTGGCGGGGTCGGCGAGCGACTGGAACTCCCACAGGATGTCGCGCCATTCGACGGCCGGGCCGCCGTTCTCGCGCTCCATCTCGGCGATGTTGCGCCGGATCGCCGCCTTCTCGCCGCCCATGTGCAGTGACCCGCCGGTCACGGGCAGCACGTTGATCCCGTGGATCTCCTCGGGATTCGCGGTCCACCAGGTGGCGTACGCGGCACCGCTGCCCCACACCATGCCGGCCGTGTCATGGCCGAAGGAAGCGGGGAAGACCTGCTCGTCGGCGTCGAACCAGTACTGCGCGATCGACTCCGCCTCCGTCGTCAGCAAGTAGGTGCCGAGGTCGCGCAGCGATGTGTCGCCGGTCGCCGAGCCCCACAGCACCAGCGCGGCGCTGAGGTTGGTGGATTCCGACGACGACTCCTGGTTGTTGCCCGCGGCGAAACCCTGGTGGCCCGAGGCCCAGCTGTGTCCTGCGTACACGTCGAAGCCGCGCAGGAAGGGGAAGGCGGTGTCGGTCCGGCTGGGGTTGGCGGTGTCCCGGACCAGGGTCTTCACCATGCCGCCCCACGCGGAGTCGGCGGCCCACGCCTGGTCGTACTGGGCGACGACGGCCGCGGCGTACACGTAGTAGCCGTAGTGGAAGTGGTGGTCGTTGAGCTCGGTGTCGCTGCCGTAGGAGGCCGGGTAGCCGGTCAGGGTCCGCCAGTTCTTGTCGTACGAGAACTCCGCCGCACCGCCCGATGCGAACCACTCCTGGAGCCTGCCCTTGATCAGGCCGAGCAGCCGGTCGCGGGTGGCGCTCTCGCCGATCTGCTCGGCGACGGGTACGAGCTGGGCCAGGCGGCCGAGCGCCTTGCCGGTCCAGTAGGTGTCGGTGGCGCCGGAGAACGGGTCGGAGGCGTTCACGACGTCGTTGAGGTAGCCGCGCAGCCGCGCGGCGTCGGCACCGTTCGACTTCGGCAGGGCGGGCAGCACGGCTGACGCCTTCTGGGTTGTCGTGAACGACGCGGCCTCGCGGACCTTCATGGTGCCGCGCGGCGAGAGGTAGGTGTGCGGGGTGAGCGGGTCGGTGGTGTGCAGCCACTGATGGCGGTACAGCGCCTGGAGGGTGCCGCGTTCGGCGCCCTCCTTCGCCTCGGTGGTGAGGCCGTAGGTGGCCTTCACGGTGCCGCCGGTGTAGTTCCAGGCGACCTTCGATCCGGTGACGAAGCTGTAGGCGTATTTCTTGTACGTCGCCAGAGCGCCGGTGGAGGGCAGGACGGCGAGGGAGAAGTAGTCCTTGCCGCCCAGGCCGGCGCTGATCGTGGCCCCGGAGACGTTCCAGTCGCTTCCGGTGGGCGCGAACAGGGCGTAGTGGTGTCCGGCGACGGTGATGCCGAGGACGTTGCCCTGGTCGGCGAAGACGGTGGGCGCGCCGGCCGTGGTGATCTGCGCGTTCGCTCCGGTGCCCTTGGCGTACACGAAGGGCAGGCCGTGTCCGATGGTGGTGCGCAGCGTGCGGGCGCCGTCGGACCAGTAGGGGGTCACGGTCCAGTCGGACCAGTCGTCGGCCTTGGTGTCGGGTGAGTTGAGACCGGCGAGACCGATGGTCAGGTCGCGCTTGTGGGCGAATTCGTACTGGCGGCCGTCGCCGACGATCGCGGGCGTGGTCGGGTAGCCGACGTCGAGGCCGCCGGAGGTGGCCTGGTAGGTGAGGGGGTGGCCGTACATCGGGGTGGAGTACGGGTTGTCGCCGTAGCGCTGGAAGGCGAGGGAGGACCACCAGTCGTTGGTGGGCACCGGCCGGGAGGAGGCCGCGGGGGTGAGCTTGGGGGTGACCGGTGTGCCGGTGTTGGTGGTGGGGCCGGACGTGCCGGCGGGGCGGGTGTCGGAGTAACTGCCGGATCCTACGGGGACGGTGGCGGCGGCCGCGGGTGCGGCGGCGGGCCCCAGTCCTACGGCGGCCAGGGTTGTGGCCAGGACCAGCGCGGCGGCTGGTCCGGTGCGTGGGGGTGGCATGGACGGCACCTCAAGTCATCACGGGGAGGGGGACCGAGAGCGCTCTCAGATGGCCGAAACGTAAAACTCCTGAAACGCGGGTGTCAATACATGGGACAGAGACGGGACTTGGGCCCGAGTCCAAGCCGTTATGCCTTCGACTATTGACGGAGAGAGCGCGGAGCGGGCACGCTCCAGTCGCCACATCTGAGAGCGCTCTCACAGAGCAGCCGCGCGCTCTCGCTCCAGCCCGAAGCCAAGGGAGGCTTCCCATGCCCATAGCCCGAGCCGCCAAGAGGGCAGCCGTCCGACTGGGTGCGGTCGCGCTCGCCGGGGCACTGCTCGCCGCCTGTGGAGGTTCGTCCGACGGCGCTTCCGACAGCGCGGGCGGGAAGGTCACGCTCACCGTCGACCTGTTCGGATCCTTCGGCTACAAGGAGGCCGGGCTCTACGCGGAGTACGAAAAGCTCCACCCGAACGTCACGATCAAGCAGACGGACACCGAGGACGAGGCCGACTACTGGAAGTCGCTGCAGACCCGCCTGGCCGGCGGCGGCGGTCTCGCCGACGTCCAGGGCATCGAAGTGGGACGGATCGCGTCGGTCAGCCAGCAGCAGGCGGACACGTTCGAGGACCTGAAGAAGTACGGCGCGGACAAGCTCAGGAGCCGGTTCGCGGAGGCCAAGTGGGCGGCGGCGACCGGCAAGGACGGCCAGGTGCTCGGGCTCGGCACGGACGTGGGCCCGGAGGCCATGTGCTACCGCACCGACCTGCTGAAGCAGGCCGGACTGCCCACGGACCGCGGGGAGCTCGCGAAGAAGTGGTCGACGTGGGAGGGCTATCTGGATCTCGGCCGGCAGTACAAGGCCGGGGCACCCGCCAAGAGCGCCTGGCTGGACAGTGTCGGCAGCCTGTTCTCCATCATGATCGGCCAGGAGGAGGAGCGTTACTACGACGCGTCGGGGAGGCTGATCTGGGAGACCAACCCCGCACTCAAGGCCGCCTGGAACACCTCGGTCGAGGCCGCGCAGGGCGGGCTGAGCGCCGAGCTCGATCAGTGGTCCCCGCAGTGGAATCAGGCCTTCGCCGCCGGTTCCTTCGCCACCATCCCGTGCCCCGCCTGGATGCTCGGCTACATCAAGGGCCAGGCCGGCGCCGGCGGCGAGGGCAAGTGGGACATCGCCGCACTGCCCGGCGGGGCCGGCAACTGGGGCGGCTCCTACCTCTCGATCCCACGCGCCGCCCAGCACAAGAAGGAGGCGTACGAGCTGATCGAGTGGCTCACCGCCCCCGAGCAGCAGGCCAAGCTCTTCCGCAAGCAGGGCAACTTCCCTTCGGCGACCGGCGCGATCGACGAGGTCGCCGACGCCAAGGACCCGTACTTCTCGAATGCCCCCATCGGGCAGATCTTCGGTGACGCGGCGAAGGCAGCCCCGGTCCAGGTCCTCGGGGTGCACGACCAGAATGTGAACCAGCAGATCACCAACGCGCTGAGCGAGGTCGAGCGCAAGGGCATCTCTCCCGACAAGGCGTGGTCGAACGCGAAGAAGGGCGTCGACAACACCATCGGCTGACACCCGCAGCCTCCGGGCCGGTCCGTCGTCCACCCCCGCCCCCGGACCGGCCCGGAGGCCCCGCCCGTACCGACTCCCTTCGAAGGGCCGCACCGTGACCCTCACCGCTTCCGCGAAACCGCTCGGGCCCGCACGGCCGCCGGCCGTGCGGCGCGCCTGGCGCAAGGTCTCGCCGTACGCCTACATCGCCCCGTTCTTCACTCTCTTCGCCGCCTTCGGTCTCTTTCCGCTCCTCTACACGGCCTTCGTGTCGCTGTACCGGGTGGAGTTGCAGACTCCGGGCGAGATGGAGTGGCGGGGCCTCGGCAACTACACCGCGCTGCTGGGCGACGAGTTCTTCTGGACCTCACTGCGCAACACGTTCACGATCGGGGTGCTGTCCACGGTCCCGCAGCTCGTGATGGCGCTGGGCCTGGCGCATCTGCTCAACTACCGGCTGCGCGGGCGCACGTTCCTGCGCACGGCGATGCTGCTGCCGTACGCGACGTCGGTCGCGGCCGCCACGCTCGTCTTCGCCCAGCTCTTCGGCCGCGACTTCGGCTTGATCAACTACGTGCTGGGGCTGGTGGGTTTCGGTCCCGTCGACTGGCAGACCGGCACCGTCGCCTCACAGATCGCCGTGTCGACCATCGTCATCTGGCGCTGGACCGGCTACAACGCGCTGATCTACCTCGCGGGCATGCAGTCCATCCCCAGCGAGCTGTACGAGGCGGCCGAGATGGACGGGGCTTCGCGCCGGCGGCAGTTCTTCCATGTCACGCTGCCCGGCCTGCGGCCCACCATCGTCTTCACCGTGATCGTCTCCACCATCGGCGCCACCCAGCTCTTCGGTGAGCCGCTGCTGTTCGAGGGCTCCATCTCCGGCGGCATCTCGCACCAGTACCAGACGCTCGGGCTCTACATGTACGAGCAGGGCTGGGGTTTCTTCCACCTGGGCCGGGCCGCGGCCATCGCCTGGGTGATGTTCCTGCTGATCCTGGTGCTGGTCGGGGTCAACGCCCTGGTCGCGCGCCGTCGTTCCCGCAAGGAGGCCGGCCGATGACCGCGCTCGCCGACCCGCCGACGAAGCAGCCGGCCCGCCAGAAGCCCGCCCCGGCCAGGCGCGGCCGCTCCCGCGCGGGCCGCACCATGAAGGGCGGCAAGCTCGCCTACGCCATCCTGATCGCCGCCGTCCTCGTCTCCGCGTTCCCCTTCTACTGGACGATCGTGGCGGCCAGCCGCTCCAATGCCGACCTCGCCAAGGTGCCGCCGACGCTCCTGCCCGGCTCCCACCTCATCCGCAACTTCGAGGCGGTGATGGAGGAGGCCGACATCGGCAAGGCGCTGCTCAACTCCTTCATCGTGTCCGGCTCCATCACCGTCGGCACGGTCCTGTGCTGCACGCTCGCCGGTTTCGCCTTCGCCAAACTGCGCTTCCGCGGCCGGGGCGCGCTGCTCGCCGTCACGGTCGGCACCATGATGATCCCGCCGCAGCTGGGCGTCATCCCGCTGTTCATGCTGATCGCCGAACTGCAGTGGGTGAACCAGCTGCAGGCCGTGATCCTGCCCGGCCTGGTGTCCGCCTTCGGCGTGTTCTTCATGCGCCAGTATCTGGTGCAGTCCCTGCCGGACGAGCTGATCGAGGCCGCACGCGTGGACGGCGCCTCCACGGCCAGGATCTTCTGGGAGATCGTGGTGCCCGTCGCCCGGCCCGGCATGGCCGTGCTCGGCATGCTGACCTTCATGGCCGCCTGGAACGACTTCTTCTGGCCCATCGTGGCCCTCTCCTCGCAGGAGCCGACCGTCCAGGTCGCGCTGCGCCAGCTCGGCGGCGGCTATGTCCACGACCAGTCCGTGATCATGGCGGGCACGCTGCTCGGCACGCTCCCGGTACTGCTGGTCTTCGGCGTGCTCGGGCGGCAGATCGTCGGCGGAATCATGCAGGGCGCGGTCAAGGGCTGACCTCCGCCTCCCCCCTCGCACAACGTCTCACTCCTGGGAGTTCCATCCTCATGACCGCGCTCGACGCACGCCCCGACACCACGGCGACGCACCGGTTCCCGGCGGATTTCCGCTGGGGCACCGCCACAGCGGCGTACCAGATCGAGGGTGCGGCAGCCGAGGACGGGCGCACCCCGTCCATCTGGGACACGTTCAGCCGCGTCCCCGGCAAAGTCCGCAACGGCGACACCGGCGACATCGCCGCCGACCATTACCACCGCATGAGCGAGGACATCGCGCTGATGCGGCGGCTCGGCGTCACGGACTACCGCTTCTCGGTCGGCTGGCCGCGGGTGCAGCCCACCGGCCGCGGCCCCGCCGTGCAGAAGGGCCTGGACTTCTACCGGCGGCTCGTCGACGAGTTGCTCGCCTCGGGCATCCGGCCGGTGGCCACGCTGTACCACTGGGACCTGCCGCAGGAGTTGGAGGACGCGGGCGGCTGGCCCCAGCGCGAGACGGCGCAGCGCTTCGCCGAGTACGCGGGGATCATGGCCGGGGCGCTCGGTGACCGGGTGGCGACCTGGACGACGCTGAACGAGCCGTGGTGCGCCGCGTTCCTCGGGTACGGCAACGGGGTGCACGCGCCGGGCCGCACCAGCCCGCTCGCCTCGCTGCGCGCGGCACACCACTTCAATCTGGCGCACGGCTGGGCGGCGCAGGTGCTGCGCTCACAGCTGCCGTCGCACTCGGAGGTGTCGCTCACGCTCAACCTCCATGCGGTACGGCCGCTTTCCGAGTCAGCCGCGGACCGGGACGCGGCGCGCCGGATCGACGCCGTCGGCAACCGGATATTCCTGGACCCGGTCTTCCACGGCCGCATCCCCGAAGACCTGATCCGGGACACCGCGCCGGTCACCGACTGGTCGTTCGTCGCGGACGGTGATCTGGAAGCGGCGTCGGCGCCGATCGACTCGCTGGGCATCAACTACTACTCACCCACCGTCGTCGCCGCCGGTTCCTCCGACGCGCCGTCGCCGTGGGCGGGCGCGGAGGAGCATGTGCGCTTCCTGCCGGCGCCCGGCCCGCGCACCGCGATGGACTGGCCCGTGGACGCGGACGGTCTGTACGAACTGCTGACCCGGCTGCGCGACGACCTGCCGGGCGTGCCGCTGGTGATCACCGAGAACGGGGCCGCCTACGACGACTACGCCGACCCTGCCGGTGAGGTCAAGGACCCGGAGCGGGTGGCCTACCTGCGCGCGCACCTCACGGCCGTGCACCGGGCGATCGAGGACGGCGCCGATGTAAGGGGCTACTTCCTGTGGTCGCTGCTGGACAACTTCGAGTGGGCGTACGGGTACAGCAAGCGGTTCGGCATCGTGCACGTCGACTTCGCCACCCAGCGGCGCACCTTCAAGGACAGCGCGCACTGGTACGCGGACGTCATCGCCCGCGGCGGGCTGAGCTGAGCCGCTGGGCCCGGCGCGCCTCGCGGGCAAGGGGCAGATAGCGCAGCCGCTCGGGGAGGAGGGGCACCACGGCGCGGACGACGCTGCCGAACCGGCGCAGTGCGCGCTCCTGTTCGTCCGTCCAGTCCAGGCCGATGGCCTCGCGGGCCTCGGGCGGCATCAGCCCGATCGTCATGAAGCGGCGGAAGCGGGCGAGCGGGGGCAGCAGCAGCGGCCACAGGATCCGCAGCACGAGCCGCAGCGGCGCGGGTCCCCGGTCCGGCGGCGGCACCCGCTGGTGGACGTCGACGAGTTCGCGCACCACGACGGTCGGCTCGATCTCGTCGGCGAGCACCTTGCGGTAGTACGGCCAGAACTCCTCGATCGTCTGCGGCATGTCCCGGTCGTGGATCCCGAGGATCCGGCCTACCTGGAGCCACTCCGCGTACAGCTGCCGCTCCTCGGCCTCGGTGAGCTCGCGGACCAGGTAGCGGGCGGCGTGGCGGTAGACGGGGAAGCCGGTGGCGTGGACCCAGGAGTAGTAGGCCGGATTCAGCGCGTGGTAGCGGCGGCCGTGGGTGTCGGTGCCCTGGATGGTGCGGTGCAGCTCGCGCAGCCGCCGGCCCTCGTCGGCCGCCTCCTCGCCGCCGTAGATCCACAGCTGGAGCGAGCGCAGGGACCGCTCACCGCGGCCCCAGGGGTCGGTGCGGAAGACGGAGTGCTCGTCGACGCCCGCGCCGACCGCGGGGTGGGCGACCTGCATGGTGAGCGCCGCGGGCAGCATCAGCAGGGCGCGGACGTCACCGGCGAGGCCCCAGAGCACGCCGCCGGGCGGGGGCGGCAGCAGGTCTTCGGCGGCTGCCCTGCTCATCGGTTCTCTCCCTGGGTGCGGCCCGGTCGGTCATCTCCCAGTATGCGACCCGGAGCACATGCGCCCCGCCGCCATCAGGGATTCTCCGGACCCCGGGCGACGCAGAGTCCAGCCGGCTGTCCTCGCCCAGAACGCCGGCTTCAGC
Organism: Streptomyces sp. ISL-10; assembly: GCF_018614575.1. GTDB lineage: Bacteria > Actinomycetota > Actinomycetes > Streptomycetales > Streptomycetaceae > Streptomyces. The sequence goes on along the minus strand of NZ_JAGGOJ010000003.1, from coordinate 703,137 downwards.
GGGACGCGTGCTGCGGTCGCTCGCCCTCTTTTGCCATGAGAGGCCGACGGCCCCCGCCCCGACCTGCGCGCCGGGTCCGGGGCATCGTCCTGCGGTCCACCGCCGTCCCTGGCCGACGAGCGGCACGCCGGCGGCGACCGGCGGCACCATCCTGGTCACCAGTGCGGCGAGGATGAAGGCGCGCCCGCTCGGGGTCCTGAACCGCGTGACGGCGTACGCGGCCGGCACCGCGAGGACCAGCGAGAGCACCTCTGACAGGGGAGAGCCGGCCGACCGCCATGAGCCGCAACGGTGGACAGGGCCGATCATCCTCAGCGGCGGCTCGGCGAGCCCCGCCGGACGACACCGGGAAGCCCGCGTCGTCCATGACCTGTACGGCGCACCGCGCTCGTCCTCCCGAGCGGCCCCGGTGGCGCGAGCTGCCGAATCGCTGCTGTCTGTAAGAAAGGAGTACAGAAAGCGAGGAACCATGGAGTCGAAGCACGAGCGCCTCGGGACACCGCGGGCCGCCGGGATCGCCGGGGTGGTGTTCGCCCTCCTGATCGCCGCGGCGATCGTCCTGGTGCGCCTTGCCCTGCCCGGCGGGGCCGACGGGGACGACATCACCGTCGACGCCGGGCAGCGGGACGCGGTGCAGACGGCGCTGGCGCTGCTTCCGTTCGCCGGGATCGCCTTCCTGTGGTTCATGGGGGCTCTGCGGGAACAGGCCGGTGAGGCGGAGGACCGGTTCGTCTCCACCGTGTTCCTGGGCAGCGGACTGATCTTCGTCGCCACCCTGTTCGGCAGCGCCGCGGCGGCCGGGACCGTGCTCGACGAGAGTCAGCAGCACTCGCCTTTCGGCCGCCACTTCGCCTACACCCTGCTGACCACGTACACGATGCGGATGGCGGCGGTGTTCATCTTCACGACCTCGGCCATCGGCCGCCGACTCGGCGTCTTCCCGCGCCCGCTGGTCGTCCTCGGCTATCTGGCGGGCTTGACACTGCTCGTGGTGGGAGCGGACCTGCCGTGGTCCGAACTGGTCTTTCCCGCCTGGGCTCTGGTCATCAGCCTGTACATCCTGAGCGGCCGGCGTCCCGCCGGGTCACGGCCCGCCGCCCCGGTCTGAGCCGGGGCAGCGCTCACTCCAACAGTCTCTTCCTCGTCGCCACATCTCCTCCAGCCCCCGAAGCTTGTCCCAGGGGGTGACCCGAGCCCACTGGAGAGGACCGATCCCTTGGTAAGGCTTGTCGTGGACCTGAACCGCTGTCAGGGGTACGCGCAATGTGCCTTTCTCGCCCCCGAAGTCTTCGTCATGCACGGCGAGGAGGGGTTGCTGTACAACCCGGAGGCCGACGAGGCACAGCGCGAGAAGCTGGCACAGGCCTCCGCGGCCTGCCCCGTCCAGGCCATCCTCCTCGATGGGATGGACGCACCAACCGAGGCGGTGTCCGGTGAACGGTGACGGATCCCTGGAACGGCTCAAACGTGAGGGCCGCATCGTCGTCGTCGGCGCCTCGCTGGCGGGCCTGCGGGCTGCGGAGACCCTGCGCGACAAGGGCTTCGAGGGTTCCCTGACGATGATCGGCGACGAGCCCTACGAGCCGTACGACCGACCCCCGCTGTCCAAGCAGGTGCTGCTGGGCATGGCGCCCGCCGACCGCACCGCGCTGCCCAGGCGCCGGGCCGTCGACGCGACCTGGCGGCTCGGCGTACCGGCCACCGGCCTGGACATGGCCGCCAGGCGAGTGCGTCTGGCCGACGGCGACGAGGTGCCGTACGACCGGCTGCTGATCGCCACCGGGGTGCGGGCCCGACCGTGGCCGCGTGAGGCCGAGGCGGAACTCGACGGCGTCTTCGTGCTGCGGACCCGCGAGGACGGCGCCGCGCTCGCGCGGCGGCTCGCCGAGGGACCCAAGCGGGTCTTCGTCATCGGCGCCGGGTTCACCGGCTCGGAGATCGCCTCCGCCTGCCGCGAACGCGGCCTCCCCGTCACCGTCGCAGAGCGCGCTGCGGCACCCCTGGTCGGCGCGCTCGGCGGGGTGGTCGGCGCCGTCGCCGCCGACCTCCAGCGCGAGCACGGCGTGGATCTGCGGTGCGGGGTCATGGTCACCGCTCTGGAAGGAGACTCCTCGGGACGGGTACGCGCGGCGCATCTCTCGGACGGCTCCACCGTGGAGACCGATGTGGTGGTCGTCTCGCTCGGCGCCACCCGCAACACCGAATGGCTCGCCGGGTCCGGACTCGGGGCCGGCCCCCGTGGCATCGCCTGCGACGCCGGCTGCCGCGCCTTCGACATCCGCGGAATCGTGACCGACGACATCTTTGTGGCCGGCGACGTCGCCCGCTCCCCGCACGCCTTGTTCGGCTACCAGTTCCTGTCCCTGGAGCACTGGGGCAACGCCGTCGCCCAGGCCGAGATCGCGGCGCACAACATGCTCAGTGAGAGCACCGACCGTCTCCCCCACCTGTGGGTGCCGGCCTTCTGGTCCTCGCAGTTCGGCGTGAACATCAAGTCGGTGGGCGTGCCGTCGCTGGGGACGGAGATCATCATCGCGCAGGGCACGCTCGACAGTGGCAGGTTCATGGGCGTCTACGGGTACCAGGGGCGCGTCATCGGCGCGGTCGCCTTCGACCATGCCCGGTGGCTGCCGTTCTACCAGGAGCTGATCGAGACCACCGCGCCGTTCCCGCCGCCGTTCCCCACGGTCGACCGGCCCACGGACGGACAGCGGCCGATGGACGCGGACTTCCCCGACCCGTCGGTCCCGACCCACGGCCCCACTGTGACCCTCAGCGGATATTCGCCGGCCGACCGCCGGATGACGTTCACTCCCGCGCACTGATCCGCACTGACCCGCACGGCCCCGAGGACCCGCCATGACGCAATCCCTGCTGCACCAGATCCTGGACTACGCCAACCGCCCCGATCCGTACCCGATTTACGAAGAGCTGCGGAAGACACCGGTACACCACGAAGAGGACGGGCCGTACGTCGTCAGCACCTACTACGAGATCCGCAGCCTTCTCCACGATCCCCGGATCAGTTCCGACGCCCGCAATCTGGCATCGACCGCCCGCGACCCGCTGGCCGAGTCGGCCCAGGAGGAGGAGAGCGCCCTGCCACCGAGCTTCCTGCGGCTCGACCCGCCGGAGCACGACCGGCTGCGACGCATGACGAACCGGACCTTCGGTCCGCCGCACTCCCCCCACCGGGTCGACGGGATGCGTGGAGAGCTCCACGGCATCGTCTCCGGTCTCATCGACGGCATCGGCGACACCGGCCGGTTCGATCTGGTGGAGCAGTTCTCGTACCCCTTCCCCGTGACCGTGATCTGCCGGCTGCTCGGGGTGCCGCGCGAGGACGAGGCGCGCTTCCACACCTGGGCGGACACCATCGCCGCGAGCCTGGACCCCGACCCGGACGCGGATCCCGCCGAACGGGGCAAGGCCTCGCACGACGCCCGTACGCAGCTGGGCATGTACCTGGCCGGCCTGATCGAGGAGCGCCGCAGGAGGCCCGGAGACGACATCCTCTCCGAACTGGCCACGGCCAAGGGCCAGGACGGCACGATGACCACGATGGAACTGCTCAGCACCGCTGCGCTGCTGCTGATCGCGGGGCACGAGACCACCGTCAACCTCGTCACCAACGGAATGCTGACCCTGCTGCGCAACCCCGACGTCCTGCAGCAGCTGCGTGCGGATCCGCGGCTGGCCGTGCCCATCGTGGAGGAGTTGCTGCGCTTCGAGCCGCCGGTGCAACTGGTGCCGCAGCGCACCACCCTCGCCGACATCGAGGTCCGCGGCGTCACCATTCCCAAGGGCGCCTCCCTCTGGCTGGTTCTGGCGTCCGGCAACCGCGACCCCCAGCGCTTCGAGGACCCGGACCGCTTCGACCCGGACCGCCGGGACATCCAGCACCTCGGCCTGGGAAGCGGCATCCACAGTTGCTTCGGCGCACCACTCGCCCGGCTGGAGGCCCAACTCGCCCTGTCGGAACTGGCCCGCAGGTTGGAGAACCCACGTCTGCTGGAGGACCCGCCCCCGTACCGGCAGAACGCCGTGCTGCGCGGGCCGCGGCATCTGCCCCTCGCCTGCGACGGGATCCGCCCCTGATCGTGGGACGGCGTAAAGAAAGCGGGCACCTGCCTATTACCAGAAGGTAACTACGGCTGCTTTGATGTGCGGCGCCGGTCCACAGGCCGGCGGGAACCCCCCACCACGAACGGGAGATCCAGTGCCGCACGCAGAGCTCCGCCGTTTCTCCGGCGCCGCCGTGTCCGCCGTCCTGTCCGCCGCGCTCACCGCCACCGCCCTGGCGGGCGCCGCTCCGACGGCGGCCGCGGCCCCGGCCGCCGGTACGCCGAACCTGAAGGTCCTCACCTACAACGCGTTCTTGTTCAGCAAGTCGCTCTACCCCAACTGGGGCCAGGACCACCGGGCGGCCGCCATCCCCGCGGCGCCGTTCTTCCAGGGCCACGACGTCGTCGTGCTCCAGGAGGCCTTCGACAACTCCTCGTCGGACGCACTGAAGAGCAGGGCCGCGAACCGGTACCCGTACCAGACGCCGGTGATGGGCCGGAGCAAGAACGGCTGGGACGCGACAGGCGGCGCGTACTCGGCGACCACTCCCGAGGACGGGGGTGTCACGGTCCTGAGCAAGTGGCCGATCGTGCGCAAGGAGCAGTACGTCTACGCGGACGCCTGCGGTGCGGACTGGTACTCCAACAAGGGATTCGTGTACGCGGTCCTCGACGTGAACGGCACGAAGGTGCACGTCGTGGGCACACACGCCCAGTCGACGGACCCCGGGTGCGACGCGGGCGAGGCCGCCGAGACGCGCAGCCGTCAGTTCCGCGCAATGGACGCCTTCCTGGACGGCAAGAACATCCCGGCCACCGAGCAAGTCGTCGTGGCGGGCGACTTCAACGTGGACTCGCGCACTCCCGAGTACGCCTCGATGCTCGCCGCCGGCGGCTTCGCGGGAGCGGACGCGCGGACGGGCCACCCGTACTCCTTCGACACCCAGGAGAACTCGATCGCCGCGGAGCGCTATCCCGACGACCCCCGCGAGGATCTCGACCATGTGCTGCACCGTGCGGGCCACGCGAAGCCCGCGGGCTGGACCAATGAGGTGATCAAGGAGCAGAGTCCGCCCTGGTCGGTCTCCAGTTGGGGCATCACGTACACGTACACCAATCTGTCCGACCACTATCCGGTGATTGCCTCCGGCCAGTAGGCGCAAGCGCGCGGCACCACCCTTGTGTCGATGTCAGGGCCATGCCAGATTGAGTCCGCACTCCGGACTGGTCCAGTCCATATTGCCGTCCCCGCGGCAATCCCCCCACGGACTCGTAGAAGGAGAAGCCCCGATGAGACGCACGCTCCGCGCGCACATCTGCCTTCCCGCCCTTCTGGCCCTGACGGCCGTCGGACTCGGCTCCACCCCTGCCGCGGCCGCCGACGACCCGAAGGCGGCCGGCAGCCCGGCCCCGGGCGTCGCGGCGACTGCCGCGCACTACGCCCAGCACAGCCGGATCGCACGCGACCTCGGGGACCGCACCGCCGGCTCCTACCTCGACGCCGCGAGCGGCGAGCTGGTGGTCACGGTGACGGACGCCGAGGCCGCCGAGAGGGTACGGGCAACCGGTGCCCGCGCCGAGCTCGTCTCCCGCAGCAAGGCACAGCTGCGGTCCGCGATGGACACCCTGCGGGCCAAGGCCCAGATCGCCGGTACGTCGTGGGGTGTCGACCCCTCGACCAACCAGGTCGCGATCGAGGCCGACTCCTCCGTGTCCGCCCGCGACATGGCCCGGCTGAGGAAGGTCGCCGCCACGCTCGGCGACAGCGTGCGGATCAAGCGCGTCCCCGGCATCTTCACCGAGGAAGTGGTGGGCGGGGACGCGGTCTACGGCGGCGGCTACCGCTGCTCGGCGGCGTTCAACGTCTCCAAGGGGACGACCCGTTACTTCCTGACCGCCGGGCACTGCACCAACTCGGCGAGCAGTTGGTCGGCCACGTCCGGCGGGCCGTCCATCGGCACCCGTGTGGGCACCAGCTTCCCGACCAACGACTACGGCCTCGTCCGGTACACCGACGGCTCGCAACCCGCGGGTGACGTCAACCTCTACAACGGCAGCAACCAGGACATCAGCTCGGCGGCCGACGCGATCGTCGGCCAGTCCCTGAGCAAGTCCGGCTCCACGACCAAGGTGACCAGCGGCACGGTGACCGCGGTGAACGTCACCGTGAACTACGGCGGCGGACCGGTCCACAACCTGGTCCGCACCACGGCCTGTTCCGCGGGCGGTGACAGCGGTGGCGCCCACTTCGCGGGCTCCACGGCCCTGGGCATCCACTCGGGCAGCTCCGGCTGCACCGGCACCAATGGCTCGGCCCTGCACCAGCCGGTGCGCGAGGCGCTGAGCGCGTACGGGGTCGCCGTCTACTGACTGGTCGTTCCGTCACAGCGGGGCGTGCCCACGGTGGTGGGCATGCCCCTTCCGCTTGCTCGGCCCGGTGCGTGTGGTGGAGCGCTTGCCCGGCCCGGTGCGCGTGGTGGAGCTGACGGCGGCCAGTACCGCGGCCGCGGCGGACAATGCGCTGAGGGTGAGGAAGAGCGCGGGGTAGCCGTTCAGGGATCCGGCGAGTGCGGCCCCGGCGAAGGGCGCGAGGGCGGCGGCGATGGTGGCGGGGGCCGTGAGGAGACCGGAGAGCCTGCCGTAGTGGGTGGTGCCCCATCGTTCGGTGACGGCGGTGGCGTGCAGGAGGGTGAGGTTGCCGCGGACCATGCCGGCCACGACCGACAGCACGATCAGCACGGCGTACGGGCCCGGGATCAGCGCGAAACCGGCCGTGGTGACACCGCCGAGGGCCATGAGGGCCGTAGTGCGGGGAGTTGGGCCGACACGGCGGGATAGGGCGGCGTACAAGGTGCGTCCGACGGTCTGTCCGGCGCCGCCGATGCCGAGGATCCAGGCGGCCTGGGTGGTGGTGCAGCCGCGTTCGAGCAGGAGTGGGACGAGGGCGATGACGACGGCGTACATCGCGAAGCCGGAGAGGGTGAAGGCGGTGGCCAGCAGCACAAACGGTCGGCTGCGGGCCACGGAGGCGACACTTCCCTCCGCGGGGGCGGGTGCGGTGGGGGCCGGAGGCCAGGGGCCGCGCAGGGCGAGGGCGTGGGCGGGCACCGTGACCACCGCGAGGATCGCGGCGAGCACCAGATAGGTGCTGCGCCAGGACAGGTGGTCGGCGAGAACGGCCGTGAGGGGCGCGAAGAGGGTGGAGGCGAGTCCTCCGGCGAGGGTGACGAGAGTGAGGGCGCGCACGTGGCCCGGCGCCCACCAGCGAGTCAGTGCGGCGAAGGCGGGCCGGTAGAAGGTGGCGGCCATGGCGAGCCCGGCGAGGAGCCACCCGGCCGTGAACACGGCGGCGTTGGGGGCGGTTGCCACGACGGCCAGGCTCGCCGTGCCGATGAGGGAGCCGACGGTCATGACGGCGCGCGGGCCGCGGTGGTCGAGGATCCGGCCGATGGGGATTCCGGCGAGCGCGGAGACGAGGAGCGCGGCCGAGAACGCGGCCGTCGTCGCACCCGCCGACCAGCCGGTGTCCTCGGTGATCTGCGGGTTCAGCACGGGGAAGGCGTAGTAGACGATGCCCCAGCTGGTGATCTGGGTCGCGCACAGGGCAGGCAGGGCGGCGCGGGGCCGCCACCGGTCCCCTGTTCCGGTCGCGGCCCCGCTCGCATCGAGGTCTGTCACGAGGTTCAGCAGCCGCCGGAGGAGACAGGGGCTCCGACGCCGATCTGGAGGGTGCTCGGGGTGGCGCAGCACCCGCCGCCGGACTCGGCCTGGGCGGCTGCCGGCTGGTCGAAAAGTCCGGCGCCGCCGCAGACTCCGGTCTCGGGCAGGGTCAGTTCGACGCGGTCGGCCGCTTCGAGGTCGCCGGCGAGGGCGGCGGCGATGGAGCGGACCTGCTCGTAGCCGGTCATGGCGAGGAACGTCGGGGCGCGGCCGTAGGACTTCATGCCCACGAGGTAGACGCCCGGTTCGGGGTGGGCCAGTTCGCGGTGCCCGTGGGGGTACACCGTGCCGCACGAGTGCTGGTTGGGGTCGATCAGCGGGGCGAGTTCGACGGGGGCCTGGAGGCGTTCGTCGAGTCCGAGGCGCAGTTCGTCGAGGAAGGACAGGTCGGGGCGGAAACCGGTCAGGACGATGACCTCGTCGACGGGGTCGAGGCGTCGGCCGTCCTCGGCTTCGAGCACCAGCTGCTCACCGGTCCTCTCGACGGCGGTGGTGCGGAAGCCGGTCACCGCGTCGGCGTACCCCTGGTCGACGGCGGCCTTCGCCGCGAGGCCGAGTGCGCCACGGGCGGGGAGCTGGTCCGCCTCGCCGCCGCCGAAGGTGCTGCCGCTGATGCCCCGGCGCAGGATCCACACCGCGTGCGTGCCGGGAGTCTCCTCGGCCAGGTCCGCCAGGGAGGCGAGGGCGGTGAAGGCGGAGGCGCCCGAGCCGATGACGGCGGTGCGCCTGCCCGCGTATCGGGCCCGTACGGCCGGGTCCTTGAGGTCGGGAACCCGGTAGGAGATGCGGTCGGCCGCGGCACGCTCGCCCAGCGCGGGCAGCCCGTCACCACCGATGCGGCCGGGGATGGTCCAGGTGCCAGAGGCGTCGATGACGGCGCGGGCGGTGAGCCGCTCCTCGCGGCCGTCGGCGTACGAGACATGGACGGTGAAGGGCTGCTGATCGCGGTCGGCGTCCACGACACGGTCCCGTCCGAGGCGCGAGACGCCGGTGACACGGGCGCCCGTGCGGACCTTGGCGCCGAGGACGTCGGCCAGCGGCTGGAGGTACTGCTCCGCCCAGTCCCCGCCCGTGGGGTAGGCGGCGGCGTCGGGTGCGGTCCAGCCGGTGGGGGCGAGGAGCTTCTCGGCCACGGGATCGACGACCTCGGACCAGGGGGAGAACAGCCTGACGTGCGACCAGTCGCGCACGGCGCTTGCCGCGACCGGTCCTGCCTCCAGGACCAGGGGCTCGATGCCGCGCCCGACGAGGTGGGCGGCGGCGGCCAGGCCGGCCGGGCCGGCTCCGATGACGACGACGGGGAGGTCTGGGTGCGAGCTCATGAGGTGAGGCCTCTTTCTGGACGGGTGAGTCAGGTGTGGAAGCCGGTGGCCTCACAGGGAAGCAGAGGACCGGCTGATTGATTCGATATCTGTCGATGTCTTGGCATCAGCATGGCACCTGATTCGACGAACGTCAACATAGACATCCATCGAACCTGGCCCGCGCGGCGCGGCGCCCGAATGCCCTACCGGCTCAGACCTGCCGGGCTCAGCCCTGGCGGCTCAGCCCTGGCGCGGCAACCACTGGTCGAGGTAGCGGAAGAGGCCGTCCAGATCCCTGCCTGCCGCGAGATACCCGATGTAGCCGTCGGGGCGGACCAGGCAGTGAGCGGTGCCCCGCCAGGGCGCATTCGCTCCGGACGTGTGCACATGGAGGAGTGCGTCGCGGCCTTCGAGAGCGCTGCTGATCCGTCCGCGGTCCCAGGCGTTCGCCGGACCGCACAGGAGCAGGTGGTAGCCGGGCCCGGCTACCACTGCCTGCAGGCCGCGCGGGCGGTCGGGCAACCGGTCGCCCGCCTTGGGACCGCGGCGCGGCACCCGCGGCCCTGCGGTGGTGGCCGGGCTCCGCCGGTAGTGGACGGCGAGTTGGCCCAGCCGGCGGAAGGCGGCGGCGCGCAGGGGTTGGGGACGCAGGACGAGCGGTGCGACACGCGGCGCGATGCGGGTGCGTGCCAGCCGGATCAGGGGGTGGCCACTCGTGGCCACCTTGAACGCGCGGTCGGTGAAGCGCAGGACGCTCCGGCCGACCGGGGCCCGTTCGGCCTCATAGCTGTCCAGCAGGACGTCCGGTGCGGCGCCGCGGCAGACCAGGGCGAGCTTCCAGCCGATGTCGAGGGCGTCCTGGATGCCGGTGTTCATGCCCTGGGCACCGGCGGGGCTGTGGATGTGGGCGGCGTCGCCCGCCAGAAAGATCCGCCCCGACCGGTACCTCACGGCACCGCGGTGGTGGATCCGGAAGTCCGTCATCCACACCGGGTCGTGCAAGCGCAGCGGCATGCTCACGTAGCGATCGACCAACGACTGCAGCAGCGCGAGGTTCACGGTGGTGTCCGCACCCGGGGCACCGGGCGGTCGCATCGCGAGCATCCGCCAGCCGGCGGGCGTCTCCAGGGGGAAGAAGAACACCATGCCCGCCTCCGTCATGCAGGCGTGCGCGGCTCCCGGCTCCAGACCGTCGACCTCCAGGTCGGCGAGCAGGAACGTCTGCGGGTAGGCGTGGCCCTCGAAGCCGATGCCCGCCTGCTTGCGCACGGTGCTGCGCGCCCCGTCGCAGCCGACGACGTACCGGGCGGTCAGCATCTCTTCGGGGCCGTCCCGCTTCCTCAGCCGGCAGGCCACCCCGTCGCGTTCATCGGCCAGTTCCACCAGCTCGGTGCCGCGCTCGAGGAGAGTCCCGTTGTCGGTCAGGTGGCGGCCGAGGACGCCTTCCGTCTCCGCCTGAGACAGGAACAGCAGGAACGGGTACGGGGTGTCGGCGACACCCAGGTCGAACAGCGGCAGCCGCACCGTCCGACCGGGGAGATGCAACCGCAACTGCACCGCGGGGTTCCCGCGCCGAACCAGTTCGTCGGAGACGCCGAAGGGGGCGAGAACCTCCAGCGTCCGCGGCTGGACGGCCAGGGCACGCGATTCACGCGCCCGGTCCAGATGCCGGTCGATGACCCGGAACCGCGCCCCGTACCTCTGCAACTGGGCCGCCAGAGCCAGACCGGTCGGCCCTGCACCCACCACCAGCACATCGAGCGACGGCACGGCACTCGTGGCAGCGGCACTCATGGCAGCAGTGTCCCGCGCCGGCCCCTGTCACCCAAGCACGGGCCGGAGGGGGCGGCGGGTCGGGGCGGTCAGGTCAGGTGGTCGGGTCGCTCTGCCAGTGCGTCCGCTGAACGTCGGCAGGCTGAAATCGTTCGTCCGGCACGGCCGTTCGTCCCCTGGGGGCACGTCGGCCCGGGTCGCCGTGAAGCCGCTCGGACACCCGTTGCTCAGCCCTTGGCGTACCAGTCGGTGTCGTCGCTCGCCGCGACCGAGGTGTACGTCTGGTGGATGCCGACCAGGGCCGCCACCAGACGTGGGTCCCAGGCGCCGTCGACCGCCCGGTAATCGTCGAGCATGCCCCGGTACACCAGCGGCGCCCGGCCCGACCCGTCCCGCAGGATCAGCCGTCGCGGGCAGGTCACCGGGTCCTCGGCGAGGCCGGTGAAGGCGCCGATGAGAACGACGAGGTTGTACGGCATGAACGCCGTCCACCACAGCGCCCACCAGATCAGCCGCCCGGCGAATCCGCGCGCGGGGCGCCCGTGCGCAGGCTCGACGGTCCAACGCGTGCGGCCGAGCCGGAGGAGCGACCCGCGCCGCACCCGTATGCGGCCGAGCGGAACGCCGTGCGCGTCCTCGACCCGGTAGACGGCGCCGGGTCCGCCGGAGCCCAGGCCCGGCAGGTCCTCCGTGGTCACCCGGGCCAGCAGCTTGCGAGGGTCCTCGTAGGACCACAGGACGAACTCCCGCGACGCCCCCTCCGCCGGGAACGCGCCCGCCCCGTGGTCGCGCTGCAACGCGGCGACGGGCCACAGCCGGTCCCCGCCCTCGTCGGCCACGACGGCGATCGGCGGACCACCGCTCGGCCCGAGGCCCTTGACCTTGCCGCGCCGCCCGCCGCGGCCGGTGTTGACCAGTGAATACGTCGTCGTCATGTACTGCCCCCGTGGATGCCGACGGCCATCGTAGAGCCCGGCGGACCGGGGCTCTTCAGGCGGTCAGTCGCCGTGGTCGTACACCGTCACGTCGATGCCCCGCGCCGCCAGCCGCTCGGCTATCAGCGGCTCGACCCGCGACCACTTGCCGCCCGCCAGCCCGCAGCCGATGCGCGGCAGATGGACCGAGGCGCCCAGCTCCAGCGCCTTGTCGGCAACGGCGGCGAGCGCCGTGTCGATGGCCTCATAGCGCACGGGGACACCCTTGCTGCCGGTACGTATGCCGCGCTGGCCCACCATGTTGGCCACCCAGACGTACGGGCCGACCTGGACGAACTGGGCGGCGCCCAGCCCGAAGTCGTTCTTCGCGCGGTCCCGGTGCCAGCGGCGGAAAGCCGCCTCGGGCTCCGGCCAGCGGCGGGAGAGGGCGAGCACGAAGCCCTTGCCCCAGCCCCCGAGGTCATTGCACACGTGGGCGATCAGCTTGACGCCTTTGCCGTGCGGCGCGGTGGCGTCCCCCCGGACATATCTGATCTCCGACATGGCACAACCGTACGATGCACCACTGACAGCGCCCTGGCCCTGCGCCCACCGGCTTTCACGCGGCCCAGCGCTTTCACAACAATGGTGAGACAGCAATACTGTTTCACCGGTGCGGTTCAGCAAAGGAGGGTCATGGCGACCGAGACCGAGGAGCCGAGGCTCACCGTCGACGAACTGGCCGCGCGTGCCGGGGTCACCGTGCGGACCATTCGGTTCTACAGCACCCGCGGTCTGCTGCCCCCGCCCGTGATCGGTCCCCGACGCGTCGGGCACTACGGGTCCGGCCATCTGTCACGACTCGCCCTCATCGAGGAGTTGCAGCACCAGGGCATGACGCTGGCGGCGATCGAGCGGTATCTGGAGCAATTGCCTGCGGATCTCAGCGCCCAGGACCTGGCGATCCACCGGGCCCTGGTCGCCTCGTGGGCTCCGGAATCGGCCGAGGAGGTCTCCCGGCAGGAGCTGGAGCGGCGGGCCGGCCGGCCTCTGTCGGAGCAGGACGTGGACCGCCTGGCTGCCATGGGTGTGCTCGACCGCACCGCCGGGGAGGCGTTCCGGCTGGACGGCTCGTTGCTGCGCCTCGGGGTGGAGCTGCTGGACGTGCCCATCGCGCACGAGACGATCCTCGCCTCCCGCACCGTCCTGCTGAACCACGCCCGCGCCGCGGCGCAGGACCTGACGCGGCTGTTCCGCGACGAGGTCTGGGGGCCCTACCGCGAGCGCGAGTCCGGCACGGACCATGTGGCGGCGATGAAGTCGCTGTCGGCGCATATGCAGCCGATGGTGATCCAGGCTCTGGTGACGGCGTTTCAGCGCTCCCTGCGTGAGGAGCTGCGGGGGGCGTTCGTCACCGGCGGGCCGTCGGGAGAGGCGGAGCGGGGCAGCTGAAAGCGCCTTGCGCCGACAGGCGACGTCCGGAGGCTGCGAGGCACGTTGGGCACCCCGGACGGAGTCCGGGGGAGGCGAGCACGATCGACCGTCGACGCCGGCTTGAGCGCTCGCAGGTGAGCCGAGCCACCGAACCACGAGGAACGGCGGCGGCTACCGGCCCCGCCGGTAGCCGCCGCGTCCTCGGGGCGGAGCCGGGTCAGGCGTCGGTGAAGACCTCGCCCCGCTCCGCCTTCTCCAGCAGCAGCGCGGGCGGCTGGAACCGCTCGCCGTACCGCTCCGCCAGTTCACGCGCGCGTGCCACGAAGCCGGGCAGGCCCCCGTCGTAGCCGTTGACGTACTGCAGCACACCGCCCGTCCAGGCGGGGAAGCCGATGCCCATGATGGAGCCGATGTTGGCGTCGGCGACCGAGGTGAGGACGTTCTCCTCCAGGCAGCGGACGGTGTCCAGCGCCTCGGAGAAGAGCATCCGCTCCTTCATGTCCTCGAAGGGGACGTCGGTGCCCGGGCGGGTGAAGTGATCGCGCAGCCCCGGCCAGAGGCCGGCGCGCTTGCCGTCCTCGTCGTAGTCGTAGAAACCGCCGCCGCCGCTGCGGCCGGTGCGGCCGAACTCGTCGACCATCCGGTCGATCACCGCGTCCGAGGGGTGGCCGGCCCAGGTGCCGCCCGCTTCCTCGACCGCGCGCTTCGTCTCGCCCCGGATCTTGCGCGGCAGGGTGAGCGTCAGCTCGTCCATCAGGGAGAGCACCTTGGCCGGGTAGCCGGCCTGGGCCGCGGCCTGTTCGACGGAGGCGGGATCGACGCCCTCGCCGACCATCGCCACGCCCTCGTTGATGAACTGCCCGATGACGCGCGAGGTGAAGAAGCCACGGGAGTCGTTGACGACGATCGGGGTCTTGTTGATCTGCCGGACCAGGTCGAAGGCACGGGCCAGCGCCTCGTCCCCGGTGCGCTCCCCCTTGATGATCTCCACGAGCGGCATCTTGTCGACGGGGGAGAAGAAGTGCAGACCGACGAAGTCCACCGGCCGCGTGACCCCTTCCGCGAGGACGGTGATGGGCAGCGTCGAGGTGTTCGAGCACAGCAGGGCGTCGGGCTCGACGACGTCCTGGATCTCCTGGAACACCTTGTGCTTGAGCGCGGTGTCCTCGAACACCGCCTCGATCACGGCGTCGCAGCCGGCGAGGTCGGCCGCCTCCGCGGTCGGCGTGATGCGCGCGAGCAGCGCGTCCGCCTTCTCCTGGGTGGTACGCCCCCTGGCCACCGCCTTGGCGCACAGCTGCTCGGAGTACCCCTTGCCCTTCGCGGCGGCCTCGGCCGACACGTCCTTGAGGACCACCTCGATACCGGCGCGGGCGCAGGAGTACGCGATGCCGGCGCCCATCATCCCGGCGCCGAGGACGGCGACCTTGCGGACCGTGCGCGGCTCGGTGCCCGAGGGCCGGTTCGCGCCGGAGTTGACAGCCTGGAGGTCGAAGAAGAACGCCTGCATCATGTTCTTGGCGATCTGCCCGGTGACCAGCTCGGTGAAGTACCGGGCCTCGATGACCTGCGCGGTCTCGAAGTCGACCTGCGAGCCCTCGACGGCGGCCGCGAGGATGTTGCGCGGCGCCGGGTAGGGGGCGCCCCCGGTCTGCTTCTTCAGGTTCGCGGGGAAGGCGGGCAGGTTGGCGGCGAACTTCGGGTTCGACGGGGTACCGCCGGGGATCTTGTAGCCCTTGGCATCCCACGGCTGCGAGGATTCCGGGTTGGCGTCGATGAAGGCACGGGCCTTGGCCAGCATCTCGTCCTGCGACTCGGCGACTTCGTGGACGAGTCCGTTCTCCAGCGCCCGCCGCGGGGTGTACTGGGTGCCCTGGAGCAGCAGCTTGAGCAGCGCGTCGGCGATGCCCATGAGCCGTACGGTGCGGGTGACGCCGCCACCCGCGGGCAGCAGGCCGAGGGTGACCTCGGGCAGGCCGATCTTGGAGCCGGGCGCGTCGAGGGCGATCCGGTGGTGACAGGCGAGGGCGATCTCGTAACCGCCGCCGAGCGCCGCGCCGTTGATCGCGGCGACGACGGGCTTGCCGATGGTCTCGATGCGGCGCAGGGCGCGCTTGATGCCCATGCCCGCCTCGAAGACGAACTGCGCGTCGTCCGGACCGGCCTTGATCATCTCCTTGAGGTCGCCGCCCGCGAAGAAGGTCTTCTTGGCGGAGGTGACGATGATGCCGCGGATGGACTCCTGCTCGGCCTCCACCCGGTCGGCGATCGCCGCGATGGACGCCTTGAAGGCCTGGTTCATCGTGTTGGCGGACTGGTCGGGGTCGTCGAGGACGAGGGTGACGATGCCGGTCTCGTCCTGTTCCCAGCGGATGGTGGTGGACTCGCTCATTTTTCTGTCTACTTTCGCAGGCAAGGAGGAGGACGGGGGTCAAAGACGCTCGACGACGGTGGCGATACCCATGCCGCCGCCGACACACAAGGTGGCGAGGCCGTACCGCTTGTCCTGGCGCTCCAGTTCGTCGACGAGGGTGCCGAGGATCATCGCGCCGGTCGCGCCGAGCGGGTGGCCCATGGCGATCGCGCCGCCGTTGACGTTGACCTTGTCGAGCGAGAGGCCCATGTCCTGGGCGAAGCGCAGGACGACACCGGCGAACGCCTCGTTGATCTCGACGAGGTCGATGTCGTCGATGGTCAGTCCGGCTCGCTTCAGTGCCTTGCGGGTGGCAGGGGCGGGGCCGGTGAGCATGATGGTCGGCTCGGAGCCGGAGACGGCGGCGGAGACGATCCGGGCCCGCGGGGTGAGGCCGTAGCGCTCGCCGACCTCCTTGTTGCCGATGGCGACGAGGGCGGCGCCGTCGACGATGCCCGAGGAGTTGCCCGCGTGGTGGACGTGGTCGATCTTCTCCACCCAGTGGTACTTCTGCAGCGCGACGGCGTCGAAGCCGCCGAGGTCGCCGATGCCGGCGAAGGAGGGCTTGAGCGCGGCGAGGGAGTCGGCGGTGGTGCCGGGGCGCATGTGCTCGTCGTGGTCGAGGACGACGAGGCCGTTGCGGTCGCGGACCGGGACGACGGACCGGGCGAAGCGGCCGTCCTTCCAGGCCGCCGCGGCGCGCTCCTGCGACAGCGCCGCGAACTCGTCGACGTCACGGCGCGACCAGCCCCCGAGGGTGGCGATCAGGTCGGCGCCGATGCCCTGGGGCACGAAGCCCGTCTCGTGGTTGGTCATCGGGTCGGCGAACCAGGCGCCGCCGTCGGAGGCCATCGGCACCCGCGACATGGACTCGACACCGCCGGCGAGGACGAGGTCCTCCCAGCCGGAACGGACCTTCATCGCGGCCATGTTGACCGCTTCCAGGCCCGAGGCGCAGAAGCGGTTCTCCTGGACGCCCGCGACCGTGTCCGGCAGCCCGGCGGCGATGGCCGCGATGCGGGCGATGTCGGAGCCCTGGTCGCCGACCGGGCCGACGACGCCGAGCACGATGTCGTCGATGGCGGCCGGGTCGAGGCCGGGAAAGCGGCGCTCGATCTCGTGGATCAGCCCGACGACGAGGTCGATCGGCTTGGTGCCGTGCAGGGCGCCATTGGCCTTCCCGCGCCCGCGCGGGGTGCGGATCGCGTCGTACACATACGCTTCGGTGCTCACTGTCTGGAGCCTTTCGATGAGGGTGGGACCGTGCGATGAGGTGAGTCTGCGGAAGGAGACGGTGCGGAGGTGCTGAGTTGGGGCGGTGTGCCTGTCGTCGGGCGCGTCTCAACTGAGGAGGGAGCGGCCGATGATCTCCTTCATGATCTCGGTCGTCCCGCCGTAGATCGTCTGGATGCGGCCGTCCGTGAACGCCCGGGCGACGCGGTACTCGTTCATGTAGCCGTACCCGCCATGGAGCTGGAGGCAGCGGTCTGCGGCGCGCTTCTGGAGCTCGGTCGCCCACCACTTGGCCATGGAGGCGTGGACGGCGTCCAGTTCGCCGGCCGCGTGGTCGGCGATGCAGCGGTCGAGGAAGGCGCGCGTGACGGCGCACTCGGTGGCCAGCTCGGCGATCTCGAAGCGGATGTGCTGGAGCCTGGCGAGCGGCCGCCCGAACGCCTCGCGCTCCTTCACATACGCGGTCGTGATCTCCAGCAGGTGCTCGGCGGCGGCGATCCCGGCGACGGCTATGGCCATCCGCTCCTGCGCCAGGTTGGTCATCAGGTGGACGAAGGCGCCGTTCGGTTCCCCGAGGAGGTTCTCCTTGGGCACGCGCACGTCGTTGAAGAACAGCTCGGCGGTGTCCTGGGACTTCTGGCCGATCTTGTCGAGGTTCCGGCCACGCTCGAATCCCTCCATACCGCGCTCGACGACGAGCAGGGACAGGCCGTGCGCGCCGCCCTCCGGGGTGGTCTTGGCGACGACGATCACCAGGTCGGCCAGGATGCCGTTGGAGATGAAGGTCTTGGAACCGTTCAGCACCCAGTGGTCGCCGCGGTCCTCGGCGGTGGTGCGGATGCCCTGGAGGTCGGAGCCCGCGCCCGGTTCCGTCATGGCGATGGCGGTGATGGTCTCACCGCTGCAGAAGCCCGGCAGCCAGCGCCGCTTCTGTTCGTCGGTGGCGAGCGAGGTGAGGTACGGGCCGATGATGTCGTTGTGCAGCCCGATGGCCAGGCCGGGTGCACCGGCGCGGGTGAACTCCTCGTGCAGCACGGCGGCGTAGCGGAAGTCGTCGTTGCCGCCGCCTCCGTACTCCTCGGGCACGGCGAGGCCGAGCAGCCCCTGACGGCCCGCCGCGAGCCAGGCGTCCCGGCTGACGATGCCGTCCTTCTCCCAACTCTCGTAGTGCGGCAGCACCTCCTTGGCGAGGAAGGTGCGGACGGTCTCGCGGAAGGCGTCGTGCTCGGCGGTGAAGATCTGGCGCTTCAACGGTCCTCCAGGGGAACGGACAAGGTCACGCCCCAGTCACGGGCGACCTCCGCGGTGTCCGCGCCCGGCAGGGCCGGGGGCCGGGTCACGGCGCCTGGCGTGGCGGAGAAACGCGGCGCGGGCGCGGGCTGGGTGATGCCCGCGTGGTCGACGAAGGTGGCGCGGGCGGCGAGGTGCGGGTGTGCGGGGGCCTCCCGCAGCGTGAGCACGGGTGCGACGCAGGCGTCCGAGCCCTCGAAGACGGCGGTCCACTCGGCGCGGGTACGGGTCCTGAAGCGGGCGGCGACGGCCTCGCGCAGCTCGCCCCAGCGGTCGAAGTCCTTGCGGGCGGGGAGCTCGTCCTTGATGCCGAGCAGGTCGACGAACTCGTCGTAGAACCGCTGCTCCAGCGCGCCGACCGCCATGTACCGGCCGTCGGCCGTCTCATAGGTGCCGTAGAAGGGGCAACCGCCGTCGAGCAGGTTCGCGCCGCGCCTGTCCTGCCAGCCCCCGGCCGCCATCATGCCGTGGATCATCGTGGCGAGGTGGGCGGCCCCGTCGACGATGGCCGCGTCCACGACCTGGCCCCTGCCGCCTTCGCTGCGCGCGTGCTGGAGGGCGGCCAGCACACCGATGACGAGGTAGAGCGAGCCGCCGGCGTAGTCGCCGACGAGGTTGGCGGGGACGACGGGCGGCTCACCGTCCTTGCCGATCATGGAGAGCGTGCCGGCGAGGGCGATGTATCCGATGTCGTGTCCGGCCCTCGGGGCGAGTGGGCCGTCCTGCCCCCACCCGGTCATCCGCCCGTATACGAGCCGTGGATTGCGGGCCAGGCACACGTCCGGGCCGACGCCGAGGCGTTCGGCGACACCGGGGCGGTAGCCCTCGATCAGCACGTCGGCCCGTTCGACGAGATCGAGGACCCGGCCAGGACCGTCCTCGGACTTGAGATCGATCAGCACCGAGCGCTTGTTGCGGTTGGTGAGGTCGTGGGCCGGATCGATACCGAGTCCCGCGCCGCCGGGCCGGTCGATCCGTACGACGTCGGCCCCGAGGTCGGCCAGGAGCATGGCGGCGAACGGGCCGGGCCCGATGCCCGCCAGCTCCACCACACGCACCCCGGCCAGCGGGCCGTTCATTGACGCTGCCATCCAGCCCCCAGCACCGTGACACAACTGATGTAACACCAGTGATGGTAAGAACGCGTTCCACTCCGCACAAGGGCTTCGGCAGAGCAAGCGCTTAGAAGTTGCGGAGTGCCAGGTTACCGATGGGAAACGCTTCTTCTGCGAGGCCGCGCGGCGCGCTAGCCTCAGCCACCGACATCGGCGTTCTGGCCCCGTGCCCTGATCCGCCGTACAGCCCCGACCGGCGGAGGAGCCATTGGACAGCCAGAACGGGACCGGCCGCGCGCAGCGCCCGTACGACATCGTGCTCTTCGGGGCCACCGGGTTCGTCGGGCAGCTCACCGCCGAGTATCTGGCGCGGCACGCGCCGGACGACTGCCGGTGGGCGATCGCCGGCCGCAGTCGGCCCAAGCTGGAACGGCTCCGCGAACGCCTCGCGGTGATCGCTCCTTCGTGCGCGGACCTGCCCCTGATCGAGGCTGACGCGGACGATCCGCGCGCCCTGCGGGAACTCGCCGAGTCGGCACGGGTCGTCGCGACGACGGTGGGGCCCTACGTCATGTACGGCGAGGCCCTGGTGGCCGCGTGCGCCGAGGCAGGGACGGACTACGCGGACCTGACGGGCGAGCCGGAATTCGTGGACGCGATGTTCGTACGCCATGACGCGCGCGCCCGTGAGACCGGCGCGCGCCTCGTCCACGCGTGCGGATTCGACTCGGTCCCGCACGATCTGGGTGTCTGGTTCACCGTGCGACAGCTGCCCGAGGGGGTGCCGCTGAGCGTCGACGGGTTCGTCCGCTCCAACGCCATGTTCTCCGGCGGCACCATGGCCTCGGCGCTCACGGCGATGGCGCGCGGCCGCGAAACGCTGCGCGCCGCGCACGAGCGCCGGCTGCACGAGCCGAGACTCGTCGGGCGGCGCGCCCGCGCACCGCTCGGCACGCCGCGCTTCAGCCGGGAGACGGGCGCGTGGGCGCTGCCGCTGCCGACGATCGACGGGCAGATCGTGGCGCGTTCGGCCCGCGCGCTGGAGCGCTACGGCCCCGACTTCCGCTACCGCCACTATGCGGCGGTCCGGTCCCTGCCGATGGCACTCGGCGGCCCGGCGGCCATCGCCACCGGGTTCGCCCTCGCCCAGATCCCGTCGGCCCGCCGTTGGCTGATGAACCGTTACGCACCGGGGGACGGCCCGAGCGCGCACCGCCGTGCGAAGAGCTGGTTCTCGATCCGCTTCGTGGGCGAGGGCGGTGGCCGCCGGGTGTTCACTGAGGTGTCGGGCGGCGACCCCGGGTACGACGAGACGGCGAAGATGCTGTCGGAATCGGCGCTGTGCCTGGCGTTCGACGATCTGCCGGGCGTCGGGGGCGGCCAGTTGACGACGGCGGTGGCGATGGGGGGTGCGCTGGTGTCACGCCTGGACTCGGCGGGGATCGTCTTCCGCGTGGCCGCGACGCGGTAGGCGCGTGGTGGCCGCTGCGCGGGGCTCGGGGGCTCTGCCCCCGGGCCCCGCGCCTCAATCACCGGCGCTGCTCAATCACCGGCGCGCCTCAATCACCGGCGCGGCTCACTGTGTCAGCCCCTGTGGGCTCCGGGCGAAGCCCACAGGGAGGTTGAGGACGCGTCCGAAGGGCGGTACGGGGTTCTGGGACCAGGGGCCGTTTCCGGCAGACCTTGCCGGGCGACCCCTGGTCCCGGTGTGGGCTCAGCGCTTGAGCATGAAGGTGAAGTCGCCGGAGAGCTTGCCGCTCAGGCGGACGGCCGAAACGAGTTTCCCCTCCGTGATCAGTCTTTCGACCTCGGCCCGCGAAAGGCCACAGCCTTCAGCGATCAGTCGCACCGGCCGGACAGGAATCCGCGCCGCAAAGCGGACCGAGACGTCGATCACCTCGCGGTCCAGGTGATCCGACCCGCCGGTGTCGAGATGCCAGGCGTTGTCCCAGTCGAGGGCGATGCGATTACGGCGCCGCACGACCGGATCCTGGAGCAGCTCAGCTGTCAGGCCAGGGTCGTTGTCATGCAGCCGGTCCAGCAGCTCAGGTCGTACGGAGCGCACATTCATCCGCTCCAGGACCGTGAGCTTTGCAGTTTCCCCGCAAGCGGTACAGAGCGCGAGGAGCCAGGCGTCGATGAGCTTGTGGTTTGCGTTGACGCGAAATTTACCGCTTGCCCGGAAGCGCTCGGACGCGCACGCGTGGCAACGACGGAGAACGAGCGGCAGGCAGGTGGGCACGACCACCCAGTTTTTGAGCACAGAAGTACACCGGTTTCAGTGAGAAGTCCGCAGCAAAAAGAAGCGCGGCGCACATGCGCGACGCGCGACGAATCAGCACTCGGGAGGTCTCACAGGGTGTACAACGGCACGTCCTTGACCAGACGACTTGGTTCGGCAGCACGGTAATGGCGCACAGCTGCGCTGTTCCACCGGTTTTCGAGCGCCTCACCGCCAGGTCCTGTCCGGCGGATCACGGACGAAGCCAGAGCCGGATCGCGGCCACTTGTTCTCCGGTCGGTGTGCTGCCGTACCTCCCACAGACGGCCACGCCGGGCGATTCCCTACGGAGCGATCAGTTCGCAATTGCTCGTGGGCAGCCAGGTCGTCGTGGGGTGTCGGGCGGCCAATCCACGCAAGCCGTCAGCGGCAGAAGACGTAGAGCCACACCCGACACCCCTGGGCGGGTCAAGCTGTCTCTTCCCGGCACTCGCGGCGGTTTCTTGCGCGCTCGGGCGGCGTGTTGGTGGGCGCGACAGGAGGTGGAATCCACGCGCGCCATGGACCAGTCGATGCGGCCTGCCGCATCGGCGTCGGCTCGGACGGCCCGCAGGATCTTGTCCCACGTGCCGTTCGCAGAGCAGCGTCTGTGTCGTTCGTCCCTGAGCCCCGGCTTCGGGAGGGGGGGTACCTCCCACCGCCGCCAGGTCCTAGGCGGAGGGCGGGTAGGGGGAAGCGCCCGCCGCGGACGTCACGACCCCGTCGCCTCCAGCAGCGCCCTCCGGCACAGCGCGTCCGCGTGGCGCGTCGTCTCCGGGATGCGGAAGCGCGGCGCCAGGTGCAGTACATGTGCGCACGCCGTGTCCAGCGTCACCCGGTGGCCCGCCGAGACGTAGACCGGCTTCACACCCGACCGGGTGCGCAGCGCCCGGCCGACCTCCTCGCCGTCGTCGGCGCGCAGCGGCGCGAAGTCTCCGCGCCGATCGCCCAGTTCGCCGTGCGTGAAGACGAACGGGTTCTTCGCGACCCCGATCGCCGGCAGTCCCGTCACCACCCCGAGGTGGCTCGCGAGTCCGAAGCGCCGTGGGTGTGCGCGTCCATAGCCGTCGCAGACCACCAGGCCGGGCGGCACGGGCAGGGACTCCAGCGCGGCCAGGACCGTCGGCATCTCCCGGAAGGCGAGCAGGCCGGGGACGTACGGGAAGGAGACGCGGCCGATCGCCGTGGACTGCGCCACGACCTCCAGGGTCGCGGCGTCGAGCACGACGGCCGCCGCGGCGACGATGTCACGCTCGTCGTCGTACGCCACGTCGACACCGGTCACCGACCCGTGGCCGGGCGGTGGCCCGGGCTCGTCCAGGACGACGCGCTTGCGCAGTTCGTCCTGGACGGCCAGGGCGGCCTCTTCGTTCGCGGGCCAGTCGGCGGGCACTTCGACGATCTTCATGGTGGGCCCAGCCTAGTGCGGTGACCGCGTAGGTCCGCCGTGGCCGGCAGTCGGGGCGGATGGATGGTCGGTGACGTCTGTGCAGACCGCTGGAGGTGCTTGGCGGACAGGCCCACGAGGACTGCTCGTCCCTGTGGCAGCCCTGCGCGGACCGATCTCGGTCAGCTGGACGAGCCGGCGTAGCCGTGGTCATCCCATGTGCGGGCGGTCCCGATCGCCGCCGAGTCGGCGGCGATCGGACACCCGGGCCACGTATGGCGACGGGCGCAGCGGTACGGTCGTACGCGATCGCTCGTCCAGCGGGCCAGGGAAGCGCCATTTCGAGCATCGCGAGCCGGTGAACCCGTCCGGTCACAGCACTGGGCCCGCCCGTCCCGAGGCGGTCCTTCCCGGGCACGGACGGTATACGCCACGGCCCCGGCTCCGGCGGACCCCGGGCGGTAATCTGGCGATCATGTTCGTCATGGAATTGACCTATACCGCTCCCGTCGACCGCGTCGAAGAGCTCCTCGCCGCACACGTCGAGTGGCTCGACGCGCTGTACGAGGAGGGCGTGGTCCTCGCCTCCGGCCGCAAGAACCCGCGCGACGGCGGCGTGATCCTGGCCGTGGGGGACGACCGCGCGCGGATCGAGCAGATCGCGGCGGCCGACCCCTTCGTCGTCGGCGAGGTGTGCACGTACCGGATCACGGAGTTCATCGCGACGAAGACCGCGCCCGAACTCGCCGCGTACCGGCAGAAGTTGCCGTCCTAGCTCCGTCCGGTCAGAACTCCAGGCGCGCGACCCGGCCCTTCTCGCCCGACGCCCAGCACCCGAAGTCCGGTGTGCAGTCGACCGTGTCGAACGATCCGGTGTCCACAGTTCGCCACGTACGGCCGCCGTCGACCGTCAGGTCCGTGCCCGTTGGGCCCACGGCGAGCGCGGCGGACTTCAGGTGAGGCAGCCAGGCGACACCCGAGCGGTAGGCGGGCGGCGGTGTCGTCGTCTGGCGCCAGGTGCGCCCGCCGTCGCCCGTGACGGCCGCGGCCCGGGGCGATGCCTCGCCGGAGCGGTAGTCGCCGCCCACGGCGATGCCGTGGGCGCGGTCGCGGAAGGCGAGGGCGAAGACTCCGCGCGCCGGGTCCCCGGCCGGAACGGTCGACTCCGCGACGCTCCAGTTGAGTCCGCGGTCGGCGGAGTGCAGGACGCGGGCCGTTGCCCCTCCCCCGGTGGCCAGCCAGACGTCCTTCGGGCCCGAGCTGACCAGGCACTGGCCGCTCGCGGCGAATCCGGCCTCGCCCGGGAGGGCGGCCGGCATGCCGTCGTTCGGCAGCACCTTCCACGACCGGCCGCCGTCACCCGTCGACAGGATCCGGTACCTGCCGTCGACCGGATCACTCATGGCGAGGCCGTGCCGGCTGTCGAAGAAGGTGAGGCAGTCGTAGAAGGCCCGGGGATCGGTGTTGCGGAACGACTCGGTCCAGGTCGCCCCGCCGTCGTCGGTGCGCAGGACCCGTGACGCCTCGCCCTCGCCGATGGCGAGCGCCACGGCCCGGTGGGCGTCGAACGCCTCGATGTCCCGGAACTCCAGCTCCCCCGCTCCCGGCGGCGAGACGTCCACCCACTCACGGCCGCCGTCACCGGTGCGCAGCACCGTCCCCTTGGAGCCCGCCACCCACGCCACCGTGCGGCTGACGGGCGCGAGGCCGCGGAAGCGAACAGCGGTCCCGGTGTCCTTCAGTTTCCAGGCGGGCAGCGTCGCGGCCGCGCGCGTGTCCGCCTCAGCGGCCGGGCGGGCCGCCTGCGCCGGTACGGCGAGCGCTGCGGAAACCGCAGCCGCGCACAGCCCCACCGACACCATTCGTCTCGTCTTCCCCTTGGACGTCATGGCGCTGGAAGTTAGCCCACGGCCCCAGCGGCGTCCAGAGTGCGAGACGGCGCACGGCACCGGGCAGCGGCGGTGACGCAGCTCACTGGGTTCCCGGATGCACGGATTCCGTTGATCGACCGTCTTCCCCGGTGTCCGGGAGCCCCGGGTCCGACGATTCCACCGAGCCGCACACGAAGGAGCGGGCCTTGTCCACCGTCATCGAGCAGGCCGTTCATGCCCGCCTCGTCTCCTCGGCACCTCGTACGAAGTCGGTTCCGGCGACGCTGCACTACGACCGCCGGGACCCCTTCGCCGTGCGCATCGGTTTCCCGGCGCCGGCGACACTGGAGGGAATCGACACCTCGTGGGCGTTCTCCCGCGAGCTGCTGGCGGAGGGGGTCCATGCGGCAGCCGGTGTCGGAGACGTACGGGTGCGGCCGTACGGCTACGACCGTACGGTGCTGGAGTTCCACGCCCCGGAGGGCATCGCGGTGGTGCACCTCCGCACCGGCGAGCTGCGCCGCTTCCTCGCACGGGCGCAGAGCCTGGTGCCGGCGGGCAGCGAGCACCTGCATCTGGACCTCGACCACGAACTGGCCGAGCTGCTGCGCGACGCCTGCTGATCCGAGGGGCGATCCGCTACATGTCCCTCCGGCCCTTCCCCATCAGGGCATTGAGCTCCCCGTAGTCGTAACCGCCGGCCAGCGACGTGTATGTGCCCGTCCGAAGCAGTTCGACCGCGGCTCGGCGCACAACGGCGTGCGTGGCCTGCGCTATCCCCGATCCGACGCTGACGCGCGCCGCCCCGAGCCGGCCCAGCTCGGCCGCATCGGGGGCGCCGGGGCCGGCCATCACGTTCAGCGGCGCGCCGATGCCCTGTGCCAGGGCCCGCACGGTCCCCGGGTCGGTCACCCCGGGCACGAAGACCCCGTCCGCCCCGGCGGCGACGCACGCGGCGGCCCGCTCCAGCGTCTCGGGCAGCCGGTCCTTCTCCGCGCCGATTCCCGCGAGGTACACGTCGATGCGGGCGTTGACGAAGAGGGGAACACCGGCCGCGTCGGCCGTCGCGCGTGCCGCGGCGATCCGGCGGACGTGTTCGTCCGCGGGCCGCGGGCCGTCCTCGATGTTGATGCCCACGGCGCCGGCGGCCAGCACCGCGCGCACGGTCTCGGCCACGCCGTCGGCATCGACCGCGTAGCCGCCCTCGACGTCCGCCGTGACGGGCACGCCGACGGCCGAGGCGATGCGGGCCACCTGTGCGAGCGCGGCGGTCCGGTCCAGCCGGTCACCGTCGGCGGCGCCGAGGTCCCAGGCGACCCCGGCGCTGGTCGTGGCGACGGCCGCGGCGCCGGCGTCCGCGATGATGCGGGCGCTCGCGGTGTCCCAGGCGTTGGCCAGGAGCAGCGGGCGGCCGGTGGCGTGCAGGGCGTGGAAGCGGAGGGCCAGGTCACGGAGGTTCGTCATGCCCGCACTCAATCAGCGCTCACCCTGCGGCCGCTGGCAGGTTTGCGACATCAACGCCGGGGCCCGGCTCGCACTTTAATCGCGTTGACAGCCTCGCGTCCCGCTCCCTACCGTGAGGGACGGTTCTGTTGTCGTCGATCGGAGTAGGACGTTGCTCGTCTGAGGTTCTGAGACACCGTGCAGCCCGGCTTCCGCCCTGCGCGCATGTGTGCGACCTCGACGCCTCGCCGTCCGCTTTCCGGCCGACCGGGACCTCTTTTTGATCCCGTACGGCTCCGTCGCCACGTGTCCCGGTGTCTCCACCCGTTGCCCTGCCCCCTTCCATGCAACCGGGAGACCCGTATGACCCTCACCCCCACCTTCATCACCCTCTCCTCCCTCGGCTTCGCCTGGCCGGACGGGACGGAGGTCTTCGACGACTTCCAGCTCGCCGTCGGCCCCGGCCGCACGGGCCTGATCGGGCTCAACGGCTCGGGAAAGTCCACCTTGTTGAAGCTGATCGCCGGTGATCTCGCCCCCACGTCGGGCACCGTCCGCGTCGCGGGCGAGGTCGGCTACCTGCCGCAGAATTTGGTCCTCGACACCGGACTGCGGGTCGACGAGGTGCTCGGCATCGCGGCGACGCGCGCGGCGCTGCACGCCATCGAGGGCGGCGATCCGAGCGAGGAGCACTTCACGGCCGTCGGCGACGACTGGGACGTCGAGGAACGCGCCCGCGCCACTCTCGACCAGCTCGGGCTCGGGCACATCGGCCTGGACCGCACCATCGGCGAGGTCTCCGGCGGCGAGGGCGTCCTGCTGCGGCTGGCGGCCCTGCTGCTGGCCCGGCCGGACGTGCTCCTGCTCGACGAGCCCACCAACAATCTCGATCTGTATGCGCGCCGGAGACTCTACGACGCGGTCACCGCCTGGTCCGGGGTCATGGTGATCGTCAGTCACGACCGCGAACTGCTCGAACTAGTCGACCGGATCGCCGACCTGCGGGACGGCGAGGTGAGCTGGTACGGGGGCGGCTTCACGGCATACGAAGAGGCGCTTGCCGTCGAACAGGAGGCGGCGGAGCGGATGATGCGCGTCGCGGAGGCCGACGTACAGCGACAGAAGCGCGAACTGGCGGACGCCCAGGTGAAGTTGGCGCGCCGCAAGCGGTACGGCCAGAAGATGTGGGACACCAAGCGGGAGCCGAAGATCGTGATGGGCGCCCGCAAACGCGCCGCGCAGGAGTCGGCCGGGAAGCACCGCATCATGCACACGGAACGGCTCACGGAGGCGAAGGAGCGTCTGGACGAGGCGGCGGAGGCCGTGCGCGACGACGACGAGATCCGGATCGAACTGCCGCACACCACCGTCCACCCGGGCAAGGAAGTGCTCCGGCTGAGCGGGCTGCGGCTGCGGCACGGGACGGAGGTGCCCGGAGAGCTGGAGGTGCGCGGGCCCGAGCGCATCGCGCTGGTCGGCCGCAACGGCGCCGGCAAGACGACGCTGCTGCGCACTGTGGCCGGAGAGCTGGCGCCGACCGGGGGCGAAGTGGCCGCCCAGGTGCCGCTGCGCTTCCTGCCACAGCGCCTCGACCTGCTCGACGACGAACTGAGCGTGGTGGAGAACGTGGCCCGCTTCGCGCCGGGTGCGACGAACAACGCGATCCGGGCCCGGCTGGCGCGGTTCCTGTTCCGCGGGGCCCTCGCCGACCAGCGGGCGGGCACGCTCTCGGGCGGTGAGCGCTTCCGGGCGGCCCTCGCGGCCCTGCTCCTGGCAGAGCCGGCCCCACAGCTGCTGATGCTGGACGAGCCGACGAACAACCTCGACATGGCGAGCGTGCGCCGCCTGACGGCGGCGCTGGAGTCCTACGAGGGCGCGCTGATCGTGGCAGGCCACGACCTGGCGTTCCTGGAGTCGATCGGGGTCACGCGCCGGCTGCTGCTCGACGACGAGGGGCTGCGGGACATCTCGGCCGACGAGCTGCGGACGGAGGTGTTTCCGGCGGACTGACCGGTCGGGGTGGCAGGGCCGCTTGGGGCGCGGCCCTCCCCCAGTGCGGTGACGTGCCTCTCCCTTCCGTTCCGCCACCTGCCGCCATAACTGAGCGTAAAGGGACATTACGGATCCGGGCTTGGCCGAGGCCTTATCGCACCCTTAACCTACGGTCTCGTAACCTACGAAGCCGTAAGTATTACTCGACCCGCCCCAGGAGCACTCGTGACGATCACCTCTCCCCACCTCGGCAGCTCGGAAGCGTGGACCGACGCCCGGCTGCTGTATGCGCTGGAAGAGGTGGTGGAGAAGGAACTCAACCGCCATCTCAAGGTCGCCAAGGACTGGATGCCGCACGAGTACGTGCCGTTCAGCGACGGCCGGAACTTCCCGGGCATCTTCGAAGACGGCGAGGCCTGGGAGCCGGAGCAGTCCAAGGTCACCGACATCGGCAAGATCGCCCTCGTGGTGAACCTGCTGACCGAGGACAACCTCCCCAGCTACCACCACGAGATCGCCTCCCTCTTCGGCCGCGACGGAGCATGGGGCACCTGGGTGCACCGCTGGACCGCGGAGGAGGGCCGGCACGGCATCGTCATGCGCGACTACCTGCTGACGTCACGCGCCGTGGACCCGGACAAGCTGGAGCAGTTCCGCATGGCGCACATGGCGGAGGGCTTCGAGTCGGACAACCGCCACTCGATGCTGCACTCCGTCGCGTACGTCGCCTTCCAGGAGCTCGCGACCCGCGTCTCGCACCGCAACACCGGCCACCAGTCGGGCGACCCCGTCTGCGACCGGATGCTGGCGCGCATCGCGACGGACGAGAACCTGCACATGGTCTTCTACCGCAATCTGCTGGGCGCGGCGTTCGAGCTCGCCCCCGACCTGACCATGCAGGCCGTCCGTGACGTCGTGGTCAACTTCCGGATGCCCGGGCACGGCATGCCCGGCTTCGAGCGCGCGGCCGCGCAGATGGCGATCGGCGAGATCTACAACATGCGCATCCACCACGACGACGTCCTCCAGCCCGTGCTGCGCTTCCTTAAGGTCATGGACATCGACGGCCTGGGTCCCGATGGCCTCAAGGCGCAG
Source organism: Streptomyces sp. ISL-10 (assembly GCF_018614575.1). Lineage (GTDB taxonomy): Bacteria > Actinomycetota > Actinomycetes > Streptomycetales > Streptomycetaceae > Streptomyces. Next base: position 673,889 of record NZ_JAGGOJ010000003.1, on the reverse strand, counting down.
GAAGAGCTCGGCCTGTACATGGGCGGGCTCGACGCGGAGGCGTCGAAGTTCGACGAGAAGCTCGCGGCCCGCAAGGCCCGCATGGCGGCACGCGCCGGGCGCTGACCCCGCGTCTCACCACGCGGCCTCCTGGTAGTCCTTGAGGAACACGCCGGCGACCGGGTCCCCGGCCTCGCCGCGCACGATCGGATCGTAGATCCGGGCGGCTCCGTCGACGACGTCCAGGGGCGTACGGGTGCCGAAGGCGGCGATCCGCGCCTTGCGCGGCGCCGGATTCTCGTCCGTGATCCAGCCGGTGTCGACACTGCACATGTGCACGCCCTCGGCGGCGAGCTGCGCCGCGCTCGTGCGCGTGAGCATGTTCAGTGCCGCCTTGGCCATGTTGGTGTGCGGGTGGCGTGCCGTCTTGTTGCGTACCGCGAACCGTCCCTCCACGGCGGTCACATTGACGATGTACCGCCGCGGCCGGGGCGAGGCCATCAACAGCGGCAGCAGGCGGTCGGCGAGGAGCGCCGGTGCGAGGGCGTTGACCAGCTGGGTCTCCAGCAGCTCCGCGGGGTCGAGCCCGCCGAGCCGCACCGACCACGAGTTCTCCGGCGCGAGGTCGGGCAGCAGGCCCGCCTCGTCGGCCTCCTCCGGCTCCGACAGTACGAGGGAGAGCGCGCCGTCCGCTGCCCCGACGGCCGCCATGGGCGCGTACCCGGGCGCCATGAGCACACGGGGCCGCGGCACGCCGCTCTCCCCCGCGGCCAGGAGCGCGTAGGCCTCCGGCGGGCGGCGGATGGTCTGGGCCGCGTTGTTGACGAGGATGTCCAGCGGCTCGCCGGCGGCACGCAGCCGCTCGCACAGGCCCAGCACCTGCCGGGGGTCGCGCAGATCGACGGCCACGACGGTGACCCGGTCGAGCCACTCGCCGCTGCCGGGCACGGCCCGGAACCGGCGCAGTGTGTCGTCCGGGAACCGGCTGGTGACCAGCAGCTCCGCGCCGTCCCGCAGCATCATCAGGGCAAGCTGGAAGCCGATCTTCACGCGGCCGCCGGTGAGCAGGACCCGCCGGCCGTGGAGGTCGGTGCTCAGCGAGCGCCTGGCGGTGTTGTCCTCGGCGCAGGGCGGGCAGAGGCGGTGGTAGAAACTGTCGACCTGTCGGTAGAGCGTCTTGCAGACATAGCAGTGCCGGGGCCGTGCGTAGTGCTCGACGCCCCTGCCCGGCTCGACGGCCTCGAGCGGCGCGTCCTCCCGCCGGTCGAGCGCTCCGGTGGCGGTCGCGGCCGCGAGAGCGGCATCCGCCTGTGACCGCGCGTGCCGCACGGCCTTGCGGCGCAGGTTGCGGCTCTCCCGCGCGAAGGTCGCGGCGATCTCCTCGCCCCGCATCCGCCGCGGATCCCCCAGGGGCAGTGTGCGCAGCCGTTGCACCATGACGCCGAATGCGTCGAGCTCGTCGTTCGTGACCTGGTCGTTCATACCGCCGCACCACCCCCGTGACTCCGGGCGATCTTAACGACAGCACGTCGACCGGAGCATCCGGATATCCCCACCGCGGTGCGGGGTAGGGGGTTGACGCGGGCTCAGGGATGGATGTTCACGGGCTCGTCGTACCGGTGCGTGGCGCCGGGTCGATGGCCATACGTGGCGAACGACACTGAATACGGCGCGAGCGCAACACCCTGCCCGCCCCGCGAGCAGTCGGCCGGTGTCTGGGCAGCGCCGTCCGCGGACCACTGCAACTCGGTACGGCCCGGGGAACGGAAGCGCCACGTGCGCCGCGTGCCCGCCCCCGCTCGACGGGGCACCCGCCCTCTCCGGATCACCGCAGGTCGGCGCGCCCTCCCCCGCGGCGTCGGTGCCACCGGCGGGCGGGCGGGACCGTGCGGCGGAAGCTAGCGCCCCGCCCGCTCGCGGCCCTGCTTCAGCCGGTGCCGCTCCTTCTCCGAAAGGCCGCCCCATACGCCGAATCGCTCGTCGTGCGCGAGCGCGTACTCCAGGCACGCCACCCGCCCCTCGCACGCTCCGCACAGCTGCTTCGCCTCGCGGGTGGATGATCCGGGGGCCGGGAAGAAGAACTCCGGGCCCGCCTGGGCGCACAGCGCTGTCTCCTGCCAGGCCAGTTCCGGCTCGATGATGGTGTTGATCGCCATGCAGGTCACCTTGCCGCGTGGCGATAAACAGCCGATCAATGAAGCGTCAACAAGCCGGGGCCCAGCCCTTCAGCTCCGTTGCTCCACACCCCGCAGCACCGCGAACCGCGCACCCGCCGGATCCGCGAGCCGGGCGAAGCGGCCCACCCCCTCCATCGTGGTCGGGGGCATCCTGATCTCGCCGCCGAGTTCCTGGGCCGTGGCCGTGCTCGCGTCGCAGTCCGTGACCTCGAAGTACGGGAGCCAGAAGGGTCCTTGGGCCTTCTCCCGGGGATCCGCCGTCAGCGGTACGGCTCCGGCGAACGCCGCCTCGGGGTCCGAGCCGCCCGGCCTGATCAGGGTGTAGTCGCCGCTGCCGTCCGGGAGCGGCATCGTGTCCGTCTCCCAGCCGAGGACGGTGCGGTAGAAGGCGAGCGCGGAGTCCGGCTCGGGGGTGTAAAGCTCCAGCCAGCACAGCGTGCCGGGGTCGTTGACGGCGTCGAGTCCCTTGTTGATGCGCGGCTGCCAGGCGGAGAAGCCCGCCCCCGACGGGTCCATGAAGACCGCCATACGACCCTGGTCGAAGACGTCCATCGGCTCGTACACCACCGAGCCGCCATGGCCCTCGACCGCTTCGGCCGTCGCGTCGAGGTCCGGTGTCTGGAAGTAGACGCTCCAGCCGGCGGGGGCCTGTTCGGCCGGCACGGTCATGCCGGCAGCGACGGTCCTGCCGTCGAGGCGGAACATGCCGTAGCCGCCCGCTTCCGGCCCGGCGGACGCGAATTCCCAGCCGAACAGCCTGCCGTAGAAGAAGGCGGCCGCATCGAGGTCAGGCGTGCCCAGGTCGATCCAGTTCGGGGAGCCGGTGACGTAGTCGGTGCTCAGCATGGTCCCTCCTTCGTGGCCCCCCGGGCGGCGGTTCCTGCGACCGCGGTCCCTGCCGAGTCTGCTACCGAACAGCGCCGGACGCACGCAGTACCGACTCCACGGCGATTCGCGCCCGGCTCAAGTGCGTTGCGGGTGCGCCCGACGCATGGGCAGGATCGGCGTCATGACGTCCAGAAAGGCCGGCGCACTGGTAGGGCGCGCCGCCGGGTGGTCGGCCGTGGCCCGCGCATCCACGTGAAGGCCGCGCCGTACACCGCGTGGAAGGTGTGGGACCTCGGCGTGTCCGCCTAGCGACTCAGTGCGCGTGGCCGCCGTCGGTGGCAGGGTGGTGCGGCTCGTGGCCCGGGATCGTGCCGTCCTCCTTCGCGACCAGCAGCAGCCCGGCCATCCCCATGTCCGAGTGGCTCTGCACGTGGCAGTGGTACATCCAGGCCCCCGCGCCCACGTGTTCGCCCGCGATCACCTGGAAGCCGAACGAGTCCGCCGGGCCGGTGATCTTGTTGTCGATGACCTGGCTGACATCCTCCGGACCGGCCGGCAGGCCCGTCCTGTTGTCCGCCCAGCGGTGACCGTGCAGATGGAAGGTGTGATAGAACTCGCCGTGCGTGATCATGATGATTTCGACGCGGTCGCCCACGGTGGCAAGGAAGTTGGGCGGATCGGCGGCCGGCCGGTTGTTGATCGTCATGTCGTTGAAGACGATCGTGAACTGCTTGTCGGGGAGGACGTCGCCCTTCCTGCGCACCACCAGCGGGCCGTAGAGCCCCTTGCGGATGCCTCCGGAGCCGTGGTCGGTGCCCACGACGTGGTCGTGGTAGTGCCAGTAGCCCGCGCTGCCGGGCCGCCAGGTCCCGTCGGCCCGTCTGCCGGGGGCGTGGGTGCGCCAGGTGTAGGTGCGGGTGGCGCCCGGTTCGACATGGCTCCGGCTCATCTTCGTGCCGTCGTTGTGGATGTCGTAGTCGACGCCGTGCGGATGCAGGCTGACGGGCACGTCCATCAGGTTCTCGAACTCGATGTGGAGCGTGTCGCCCTCGTTCAGTTCGATCAGCGGGCCAGGGACGGTCGCCTTGCCCTTCTCCAGGCCGTAGCCCATCGAACCGTTCGCCAGTTTCTCGGCGTACAGCTTGAGGTGGCGTACCAGACCGCCTGCCGGGGCAGTCTTCGGTGACGCTGCCGCGGCGGGGGCGGCGTTGGAGGTCGAGGCAGGGGACAACGATGTCATTCCCGTGGCCGCGACGCCGCCCGCGATCAGGCGCCGGTTGAAGCTGCGTCTGTCCATGCCGAACTCTCCAGTCGTCGGCGGAGATTGAGGGGCGTGGCGGCGCCCCCGGGGACGGCCATACGGTAGCCGGGCCCCCTCTGTTTATCCACGGTCAGGACAAAGTTCGTTCTTCTCCGGCCATACCTATTGGCGAACCGTCAAAAGAGGTCTAGCTTCAACGGCTGTCGTTGTGACCAAAGAGGGGTGGGTGACCACATGCAGCGCGCACCACATCACCGGTCGAGATCCCGAAGAGGGCTTCTGGGTGCGGCACTTGGCGTCGGAGCCCTGACCGCTTCACTCCTGGGCGGCAACGCCGCCTCGGCCAGACCGTATCCGGATGCGCCCCCGACAACGTTGTCCCTCCCCTCTCCGCCGGGCGGCGCGAACGTGAGGGTGCTCGTCTTCCACGCATCGGCGACCCAGGAGTCGCCGACCGTGAACGCGGGGATCTCCGCGATCGAGACGATCGGGCTGACCGGTCCCGCCGAAGGCCGGTTCAGGACCGAGGCCACCGACGACCCGGCCGTGTTCACCGACGCCAAGCGGCTCGGCAGGTTCAACGCGGTCGTGTTCCTGACCGGCGGCGGCGATGTGCTCGACCCGGAGCAGGAGGCCGGGCTCGAGTCGTACCTGGAGGCGGGCGGCGGATTCGTCGGCATCCACGACGCCGCGCGCACGGAGCCGTACTCGGACTGGTTCACCGGGCTTATCGGCGCCCGGCCGGCAGGGCCCGCGAGCAGCACCCAGCGGGCGGTCGTCGAGGTCGGTGACCGCCGGCATCCGGCCACCCGGTCCCTCCCGCTGAACTGGCGGCGGCCCGACAAGTGGTTCAACTGGGCGCAGAATCCTTCCGGAGCGGTGCACACCGTGGCCCGGCTCAAGGAAAATTCGTACACCCCTGCCGAGAAGCCCAACGGCTGGGACCACCCGGTCTCCTGGTGCCGCGACTACGACGGCGGACGGTCCTTCTACACCGGTATGGGCGGTACGGTCGACAGCTTCGCCGAGAGCGACTTCCGCGACCACCTGCGCGGCGCGCTCGCATGGACGACGCGCCTGTCGCAGGCCGACTGCAAGGCCACGATCGACGCCAACTACACGGCCGAGCGCGTCACCAAGCCCAACCAGCCCGGCCGGAACGACCAGATCGGCGAACCCCACGGCCTGGTCGTGGCACCCGACGGCCGGGTGCTCTACATCGGTCGCGGCGGCGCCGACTCGAGCGTGCCGGTCGTCAGGGACTGGAACAACCCCAACATCGGCAAGGGCAACGGCGAGATCCACGTCTACGACCCGTCAACGGGCAAGGTGACCAAGGCCGGTGCCCTGACCGTCTTCGGCAACAAGGGCGGCGGCGACGAGCTGATCAAGAACGAGGAAGGCCTGCTCGGCATCGAGCTCGACCCGGACTTCATGACCAACGGCTGGGTGTATCTGCACTACACGCCGCACTCGCGGATCAACCGCGATACGCACACGGCCGAGCGGCGCGTCTCCCGCTTCACACTCGACCTCGCCACCAACACGCTCGATACGGCGAGCGAAAAGGTGCTGCTGCACTGGCCGGTACAGATCCACAGCTGCTGCCACGCGGGCGGCGGCATGGCCTGGGACTCGAAAGGCAACCTCTACATCGCCACGGGTGACAACAACTCCTCGGGCTTCAGCGGCGGTTACTCCGGCAACAACCCGGAGCCGGACTTCCAGGGCGTCTCGTTCGCCGACGCGCGCCGCACCGCGGGCAACACCCACAACCTCAACGGCAAGATCCTGCGGATCCACCCCGAGGACGACGGCACCTACACCCTCCCCGAGGGCAATCTGTTCACGGGCCGGGAGATGGCCGAGGGCGGCGGCAAGACGCGCGGTGAGATCTATGTGATGGGCGTACGGAACCCGGCGCGCGTCTTCGTCGACCAGCAGACGGACATCCTCTACGCGGGCTGGGTCGGCCCCGACGCGGGCGCGCCGTCGACGACGTGGGGCCCGGCCAAGTACGACACCTTCGCGGCGATCACCAAGGCGGGCAACCACGGCTGGCCGTACTGCATGGGCAACAAGCAGCCCTACCGCGACCGGAATCTGCCGGACCCCAGCGTGCCGCTCGGCTGGTACGACTGCGACGCGCCGAAGAACGAGTCACCGAACAACGACGGTCTGGTGAATCTGCCGCCCGTCACGGCCAACACCATCTGGTACTCGCCGCAGGGCGGCGGCGTGGACTACCCGCGTGACGCGAACGGCGTCCCGAGCTACAAGCAGGAGGAGCAGAAGCTGCTCATGCCGTGGCTCAGGGGCGGCGGCCAGGCGACGATGAACGGTCCGGTCTACCGCTTCGACGCGGCGAGCGACTCCCGCGTCAAGTGGCCCTCCTACTGGGACGGCAAGTGGTTCGTCGGTGACTTTTACGACGGAGACCAGCCGCGGCACGCGGTGCTCACCGATCCGCGGACCGTGGGGCAGGGCGGCATCCCGGTGCACGCCGAGTCCCTGAAGAAGATCGTCCCCGTCGGCGCCGGCGGCATCCGCAACCTCATGGACTGGAAGTTCGCCCCGGACGGCTCGCTGTACGTGCTCGACTACGGCCGCGGCTTCTTCACCTCCGACTCCAACTCCGCGCTGTGGCGTGTGACCTACAAGGGCGGCGGGGCGACCCCGGCCGCGGACCAGCTGGCGAGGAAGGCGGCGCAGTGAGAACGGGACACCGAACGGCGAGCCTGTGGACGGCCCTGCTGGCCGCGGTGGCCATGGTCGTGGGACTGACGTCCGCGGTGGCGTACGGCAGGACCGACGACGACCGGGTGACCGAGGCGGCCCAGGTGCTGACCTGGACGGCGGGCGACCCCATCGACCGCTATCTGTCCTTCCCCACCACGGCGGTGGCGGGGGCGGCCACGATCGTCTTCGAGAACAGCACGGCCACCGGCAACACGACCGGCATGCCGCACACCCTGACCTTCGACGTCTCGGACCCCGAGTACAACAACGACGTGCCGCTGAACATCCTGGCGAACCCCAACGACGACATGGGCGGCCGGCACACCGCCGAGGTCACACTGACGCCGGGCCGCTACCTCTTCACGTGCACGATCCCCGGTCACGGCCAGATGCAGGGCATCCTCACGGTGACCGAGGGCGGTGGTGCGGACACCACCGCCCCCGAGACCACGGTGAAGGTCGACGGCGACAGGAACGCCGACGGCGCGTACATCGGCCAGGCCACGGTGACCGTGGGCGCGACCGACTCGGGCTCGGGCGTGGACAGGGTCGAGTACGCCGTGGGCGCGGACGGACCCTGGCAGCCGTACACCGCCCCGGTGGTCGTCGACGAGGTCGGCGCCCACACCGTCCGCTACCGGGCGAGTGACAAGGCGGGCAACACAGCGGCCGAGAAGTCCGTCGACTTCACGGTCGTCGCCCCGCCCACCGACGACACGACACCGCCGGAGACCTCGGCGACCGTCAGCGGCGACAAGAACTCCGACGGCGCGTACATCGGCCGCGCCGAGGTGACGGTGTCGGCGACGGACTCCGGTTCGGGCGTGGACCGCGTCGAGTTCTCGCTCGACGGCGGGCCCTACCTCGCCTACACCACGCCGGTGATCGTCGACCGGGTCGGCTACCACACGCTGCTGTACCGGGCGACGGACAAGGCGGGCAACACCTCCGCGGCGAAGAGCGTCGCGTTCTCGGTGGCCGAGGGCGGCGGAGTGCCGCCGCCCAACTGCCCCGAGTACGACGAGCGGCCGACCGTGATCGTCGGCACCGTGGACACCGGCATCCCGAACCGGATGACGGGCAGCCGCTGCACGATCAACGAGCTGATCGAGGACGAGAAGGACTGGTCCTCGCACGCCCTGTTCCTCAAGCACGTCGACGGTGTGATCGACGGGCTGCTCGCCGACGGTGTCATCGACGAGCGCGAGCACAGGAAGATCTACCGGGCGGCCAAGGAGTCGGGCATCGGCAAGCCCGGCCGGACGGCCGGCTACCGGGACCTCTTCGACGGCACCCAGGAGACCTTCGCCAAGTGGGAGCAGGTCGGCGGCGGCAGGTTCGCGCTGGGCGACGACGGCGCCATGACCAGCAGCACCACGGTGCCGGGCATGGGGATGCTGTGGTTCCCGCAGCGGCAGTACGGCGACTTCTCGCTGAAGCTGCAGTGGCGGGACGACGCCCCGGGGTCGGGCAACGCCAACGGCGGTGTTTTCGTCCGCTTCCCGTACGTCCACGACAACCCGGAGGAGTCACGTCCGGAGTGGGTCGCCATCAAGTACGGCCATGAGGTGCAGATCCTGGACCGGCCGGACGGCGACATGTACAAGTCGGGTTCGATCTACGGATTCGACCGCGTGGGCCTCGGCGGTGCAGGGGTCACCCCGAAGGGCACCTGGAACGACTACGAGATCAGGGTCGAGGGCCAGCACTACTCGGTCTTCCGCAACGGCAAGCTGGTCAACGAGTTCGACAACACCGGCGGGCAGGTCTTCGAGCCGCCGCGCTCCGACGACCCGGGCACCGACGGCCGGCGCTATGCCTCCGGCTACATCGGCCTCCAGGTCCACGGCACGACGGATGTGATCTCCTACCGCAACATCAGGGTCAAGGAGCTGTAGGCCAACTCCGCACACACAGCAGGCACGGACGGCGGTTCTCCTCCCCCACCGCGGGGAGGAGAGCCGCCGTCCGCCGTACGCGCGGTCAGTCCGTCGCCTTCTTCGCCCTGCTGGGCTGCACCCGCTTCGGCTCGCCCGGCATCTTCGGGTACTCCGGCGGATAGGGCAGGTCACCGAGCCCGTGGTCCGCCTCGTCCTTGCGGGCGATCTCCAGCAGGCTCTCCAGGCTGAAACGGTGGTCGTCCATGTCCGCGTGGACGTCACCGACCTCGGCGTAGCGCCCGGGCATCGTCTTGATGTCGAAGTCCTCGGGGCGTGCGATGTCGAGCTCGTCCCAGCGCAGCGGGGCCGAGACGGGGGCGTGCGGGCGGGGCCGTACGGAGTAGGCGGAGGCGATGGTGCGATCGCGGGCCGTCTGGTTGTAGTCGACGAAGATGCGCCGGCCGCGTTCCTCCTTCCACCACTTGATCGTCACCCGGTCCGGCATCCGGCTCTCCAGCTGCCGCCCGCAGGCGATGGCGGCGCGGCGGACCTGGGTGAAGCTCCAGCGGGGCTCGATCGGCACGAAGACGTGCACGCCGCGTCCACCGGAGGTCTTGGGCCAGCCCCGCAGTCCGGCCTCGTCGAGGACGGCGCGCAGTTCGTGGGCTGCCCGCACGGCGTCGTCGTAGTCCGTGCCGGGCTGCGGGTCGAGGTCGATGCGCAGCTCGTCGGGGTGGTCGGTGTCGTCGCGGCGGACGGGCCACGGGTGGAAGGTGACGGTGCCGAGGTTGGCTGCCCAGATGACAGCGGCGGGTTCGTCGGGGCACATCTCGTCGGCGGAACGGCCGGAGGGGAAGGTGATGTGCGCGGTGGGGATCCAGTCCGGGAGATATTTGGGGACGCGCTTCTGGAAGAACGATTCGCCGGTCACTCCCTCGGGGTAGCGCTCCAGCGTCGTGGGGCGGCCGCGCAGGGCCCGGGTGATGCCCTCGCCGACGGCCAGGTAGTAGGTGACCATGTCCAGCTTGGTCCAGCCGCGCTCGGGGAAGTACACCTTGTCGGGATTGGACACCCGGACGGTGCGCTCCCCCACTTCCAGTTCCACCGCTCCAGCCATGCCCGCCAGCGTAGGCCGTGCCGAGTGGGGCCGCATGCCGGAGAATCGGCCCATGGATCTGCCCGTGATGCCGCCCGTGAAGCCGATGCTGGCCAAGTCCGTGAAGGAGATCCCGCCCGGAATGCAGTACGAGGCGAAGTGGGACGGCTTCCGGGCGATCGTCCACCGCGACGGCGACGAACTCGTCATCGGCTCCCGCACCGGCAAGCCGCTGACCCGGTACTTCCCCGAGCTGGTCGCCCAGCTCCTCGGCCAGTTGCCCGGGCGCTGCGTCGTCGACGGGGAGATCGTCATCGCGCACGAGGGCCGGCTCGACTTCGACCGGCTCACCGAGCGCATCCATCCGGCCGACTCCCGGGTCCGCATGCTCGCCGAGCGCACACCCGCGAGCTTCGTCGTCTTCGATCTGCTCGCCCTCGGCGACGAGTCCTTGCTCGACGCACCGCTCACGGTACGGCGGACCACGCTGGAGCGGGCCCTGACGGGCGTCCGGCCGCCGGTCCATCTCGCCCCCTCGACGACGGACGTGGCGGTGGCGGAACAGTGGTTCGAGCAGTACGAGGGCGCCGGCCTCGACGGGGTCGTCGCCAAGCCGCTGGATCTGCCCTACCGGCCGGACACCCGGCTGATGTACAAGATCAAGCACGAGCGGACCGCGGACGTCGTCGTGGCCGGTTACCGCTTCCACAAGAGCGGTCCGGTCGTGGGCTCCCTGCTGCTCGGGCTGTACGACCACTCCGGGGCGCTCCAGCACGTCGGCGTGTGCGCTGCGTTCTCCGTGCGGAAGCGTCAGGAGCTGGTGGAGGAGCTGGAGCCGCTGCGGATGGAGGACGTCTCGGAGCACCCGTGGGCGCGCTGGGCCGAGGAGAGCGCGCACGAGAGCGCGCGGCTGCCCGGCGCGCCGAGCCGCTGGTCGGGCAAGAAGGACCTGTCCTGGGTGGCGCTGCGGCCCGAGCGGGTGATGGAGGTGGCGTACGACCACATGGAGGGCGACCGCTTCCGGCACACCGCGCAGTTCCGGCGGTGGCGGCCCGACCGGGAGCCCTCCAGTTGCACGTACGAACAACTTCAGGAGCCGGTGCGGTACGACCTGGACGAGGTGCTGTCGGCTCCCGGGCGGTGAGCGGCGCTCACCGCCCGGTGGGCGCAGGCCCCTGCCGCGCCGGGGCGGCGCCAGGGCCCGCGTGAGCGGAGGACGTCAGGCGTAGAGCGCCTTGATCTCGGCGGCGTAGGCCGCGGCGACCGCATGCCGCTTGATCTTCAGGGACGGCGTCAGCAGGCCGTTCTCCTCCGTGAACTCGCCCGCGACGATGCGGAAGCGGCGGATGGACTCGGCGCGTGACACCGCCGCGTTGGCGTGGTCGACGGCCCGCTGGACGTCGGCGATCAGCTCGGGGTCCTCGCACAGCCGCGCGAGCGGCGTGTCCTTCGGCCTTTTGCGCACGGTGAGCCAGTGCTCCATCGCCTCGGGCTCCAGGGTGATCAGGGCCGCGACATGGGGCCGGTTGTCGCCGACGACGATGCACTGGCCGACGGGCGGGCGGCTGCGCAGCCGGTCTTCGAGGACGGCGGGCGCGACGTTCTTGCCGCCGGAGGTGACGAGGATGTCCTTCTTCCGGCCGGTGATCGTCAGATAGCCGTCGTCGTCGAGTGATCCGAGGTCGCCGGTGGCGAACCAGCCGTCCGCGAGGGCCTCGCCGGTCGCCGCCGTGTTGTTCCAGTACGCGCCGAAGACGATGCCGCCCTTGATCAGCACCTCGCCGTCGCCGGCGATCCGGATCGCCGTGCCCGGCACCGGCTGCCCGACGGTGCCCGGGCGCGGCGCGAGCGGCGGGATGATCGTGGCGGCCGCGGTGGTCTCGGTCAGTCCGTATCCCTCGTAGATCACGATGCCGGCCGCGCAGAAGAAGAGGTTGAGCTCGCGGTCGAGCGGGGAGCCACCGCTGATCGCATAGCGGAGCCGGCCGCCGAGCTCGGTGCGGATGCGGCGGTAGACCAGCAGGTCGTACAGGGCCCAGGCCAGGGTGAGACCGACGCCGGGCCCTCTGCCGGTGCCCAGGAACCTGGCGAGATACGCCTCCGCGAACCGTACGCCGATGCGGTGGGCGCGGTCGAAGGAGGCGCCGCGGCCGATCTTCTCGGCCGTGGCCCGGCCGGTGTCGTGGATCTTCTCGAAGAGGTAGGGGACGCCGACGACGAAGGTGGGCCGGAAGCGCCGCAGCTCCGGCCTGAGCTCGTCGGGCTTGATGCTCGGGCAGTGGCCGAGCTCGATACGGGCCATCAGACAGGCGATCTGGATGGTCCGGCCCAGAATGTGGGCGAGCGGCAGGAACAGGAGCGTGGACGCCGCCTGCCCGGTGACCGCCTGGAAGACGGGGTGCAGCAGTTCCACGGTGTTGGCGGCCTCGGCGTGCAGGTTCGCGTGGGTCAGGACGCAGCCCTTGGGCTTCCCTGTGGTGCCGGAGGTGTAGCAGAGGGTGGCGACCGTGTCGGGCGTCAGGGCGGCCCGCCGCTTGGTGATCTCCTCGTCCGGGACGTTTCGGCCGAGTGTGGTGAGTGTCTCCATCGCCGCGTCGTCGAAGGTCCACACTCGGGGCTCCCCGTCGAGCCCACAAGCGGCGGCGGTCACGGTCGCCGCGTGCTCGGCGGTCTCGGCGACGACATGCCGTGCGCCGCTGTCGTGCATGATCCAGGCGACCTGCTCGACGGAGGAGGTGGCGTAGACGGGGACGCTCTGGCCACCGGCGGCCCAGATCGCGAAGTCGATCACGGTCCACTCGTAGCGGGTTCGGGACATCACGGCGACCCGTCCGCCCGGCTCAAGCCCCGCGGCGATCAATCCCTTCGCGGCCGCCGTGACTTGGCGGGCGAAGCCGGCGGCCGTGACGGGGCGCCAGTGACCGTCGTCACCCTTGCGCCGGAGGATTACCGATGCGGGTGCTTCGGCGGCATTCGCGTAAGGTATGTCGGCGGTGCTGCCGGATGCGGACGGCCGGGCGAGATGTGCGGTGCGCGCCTCTCGTACGACGCCGTCCTCCCTGACCAGTTCCACCGGGACGCGGTCGGCGAGATCGCTGTGCTTTTTCGCCCTCTTCAGATCCTTGTGTACGCCCATGGTCGGCTCCTGTTCGCGGCTCTCGCGTTGCGCGGGCGGGGAGTTGACGGGACCTCGGCACTTACTCGAGGGTCAACTTACTCTCGCGTATCGACAAAGCAACGGGGCGATCAGCAACCGATGCCGCACAAAGACACCCCCGCCGCGGAACCCGGACAGCGCTCCGGTAGTCATGGAGGGGTGGGAGGCCGACCGACCGACGGACTCCCGACGAAAGAGAAGACAAGGACTTCGACGTGACCGCCTCCAACCTCGTCCCGGTACCGATCCCCGACCGCGTGGCCGTGATGATCGGCTCCTGCATGCCGGCCCATGTCCTGCACGCCGAGATCGAGGCCGAGTGCGCCGCGCGCGAGGTGTACCGGTTCCGCGGCCCGCTGTGTGCCGACGACCGGGCCGACCGCGAGCACGCGCTGTCCGCACTGGCCCGGGCGAACAAGGTGCTCGCGGCGTACGACCCCCGGCTCGCGGTCAGGCCCGGCCGCACCCACTGGTGATCGCCGGCTGCCCGACGGCCTGGCGCCCGCTCACTCGATGAAGGTGCCGTCCACGTAGACCCACGCCCCGTTCTCGCGGGTGAAGTTGCTGCGTTCGTGCAGTTCTCCGCGCTTGCCGTGGTGCCGGTAGCGGGCCCGGAAGGTGACCGTGCCTTTGGTGTGGAGCGCGCTGCCGTCCGTGACGTCGGTGATCTCCAGGCTCGACCACTGCATCCCCGGATCCAGTGTCAGCTGCCAGGGCCTGGTCGAGGAGTGCCAGGTGCGAAGCAGATACGCCGCGTCATGGGCGGCGAAGGCGCTGTAGCGCGAGCGCATCAGCAACTCCGCGGTGGGTGCCGTCTCCTCGCCGCTGTGGAAGCGGCCGCAGCATTCCGCGTACGTGGCGGGCAGACCGCAGGGGCAGGGCGATGCGGGGGTGAGAGCGGGCGGTTCGGTGCGCCCGGGGCGCTTGGTGCGTCGTGCCATGGCTCCATTTTCCAGCCATTGAAGGAATGGGCCCACGCGTGGCTTCCGGGTCACGAGGGTTCTTCGTATGCTCCTGCGCCGGACCGCGAAAAGTTACCGTCGGTAAGGGGATCGGATGGACCGTTCGGGGACCTCACGACGCACGTCACGACGCACCTTCATCGCGGGAGCCGCCGCGGCCGGCGGCACTGCGGCACTCTCCTCGGTCGGGGGTGTCGCCGCGGCGGCCGCGGCCCCGGTCCCCGGATCGGTCGCCGTGCTCGGCGGCGGCGTCGCGGGGCTCACCGCCGCGCACGAGCTCGCCGAGCGCGGCTTTGGCGTCACCGTCTACGAGCGACGGGCGCTCGGCGGCAAGGCCCGCAGCATGGACGTGCCCGGCAGCGCCCGCGGCGGGCGCAGACCGTTACCGGCCGAGCACGGCTTCCGCTTCATTCCCGGCATCTACCACAACCTCCCCGACACCATGCGGCGCATTCCCTTCCCCGGGAACGCGCGCGGGGTCTGGGACAACCTCGTCGCCCCGCCTGAGATGTCCCTCGCCCGCACCGGACGCGAGGATTTACGTATCCCGCTCCCGTGGCCGGGGCACCGGCCCGCCGAGCTCACGCTCGACGAGATCCGCCGCGCGCTCACGGCGATGCTGGACACCGCGCTCGGCATCCCCGTCCACGAGACCGCGTACTTCGTGAACCGCGTACTCGTCTTCCTCACCAGCTGCGACGAGCGCCGTGACGAGGTCTGGGAGCGCACGCCCTGGTGGGACTTCATCCGGGCCGAGCGCATGAGTCACGACTATCAGCGCATCCTGGCGATCGGGATGACGCGCAACATCGTGGCCACCAAAGCCGAGGTGGCGAGCACGCGCACGGTCGCCACCCTGCTGGAGGCGTTCGTCTTCAACGCGCTGGGCCGCGGCGCCGACGGCCCCCTCGACCGCATCCTGGACGCGCCCACCAACGAGGCCTGGATCGACCCCTGGGTGGCGCATCTGGCCTCGCTGGGCGTCCGGTTCGCGGTTGGCTGGACCGTACGGGAGATGGCGTACGGCGACGGACGGATCACGGCCGCGGTCGTCGAGGACCCGCAGGGGACGCGCCGCTCGGTGACCGCCGACCACTACGTCTCCGCGCTGCCCGTCGAACACGCCCGGCGCACCTGGGGTCCCGCGCTGCGGGCCGCCGACCCGCAGCTCGCCCGCTGCGACGAACTGCACACCGACTGGATGACCGGCATCCAGTTCTATCTGACCGAGAGCGCACCGCTGCTGCACGGCCATCTCAACTGCGTCGACTCCCCCTGGTCGCTGACGGCCATCCAGCAGGCGGGGCACTGGCCGGACCGGGACTTCCCCGCCGACTACGGCGACGGGGCGGTGGTGGACTGCCTGTCCGTCGACATCTCCGAATGGGACCGGCCCGGGGTCCTGTACGGGAAAACGGCCAAGCAGTGCACCCGCGCCGAGGTCGCGAAGGAGGTGTGGGCGCAGCTGAAAGCCGCGCTCAACGACACGGGAAGGACCGTTCTCAAGGACAGCGCCCTGCACTCCTGGTTCCTGGACCCCGGCGTCGACGGCCTCGGCACCCCGCACCCCACCAACGAGGACCAGCTCCTGATCCATCCCGTCGGCACCTTCCACAACCGGCCCTCCGCGGCCACGGCGGTCCCCAACTTCTTTCTCGCCGGGGACTACGTGTCCGTCGACATCGACCTGGCCACGATGGAGGGGGCCAACGCGTCGGCGCGCGCCGCGGTCAACGCCCTGCTGGACGGCACCGGTTCGGCCGCGCCCCGGTGCACGGTCACCCCCCTGTTCCGGGCGCCCGAGCTGGAAGCGCTCAAACGGCACGACCGCTCCCGCCACCGGTGGGGGCTGCCGAACGCCTTCGACCTCGGTTAGCTTCCATCGGCCGCAGACGGGCCGAGGAGAGGGGGTGTCCGGCCGGTCAGGGACGGACACCCCCGCCGCGTCTCAGGCGCCCAATCCCACCGGGGTGCGCAGGTGCGCCGGGGCGATCAGGCGGTTGTTGGGGTTGTCGCCCAGTGGCTCACCGTTGACGATCGTGTTCCGGCGGGCGTCCATGAGCGCAGTGTGCAGTTCCTCCGCCGAGCCGGCCGTCACCACGAACAGCGTGACGCTGTCCAGCTGGTCCGAGCGGCCGGTCAGCCGTGCGCCGATCTCCTTGGTGATCCGTACGTGGCGCGCGGCCGGCGGAACCGTGATGTCACGCAGCTCGGTGGTCCCGGGCCGGGGCAGCACGAGGCACTCGGCGGCCCACCGCACCGGGCGGAGCGCGGCCAGATCCGGCGCGACCCCGCACGCGAGGTCCGTCAGCAGTTCCTCGTAGGGGCTTCTCAGTACCTCCGAGAAGGCGAGCACCGCCCCCGCGCCGGCGACCCGCAGGTTGAAGTCGATCAGCTCCACGGGCCCGTCCTCGGGGACCATCACCTCAAGATGAGTGGGGCCGTGGGTGATGCCCAGACAGCGGTGGAACGCCACTGCCGCCTCGGCGATCTCGTCGTACCGCGGGTGCCGGTACGGGAAGACCGCGGCCTGCTCGACAACGGGGTCGTCGGCGAGGACGTAGCGGCCGAGCATGCCGATCACGTTCACCTCGCCGCCGTACACGAGCGACTCGACGGACAGCAGCTCGCCCTGAGCCTTCTGCTCCAGGACGAACTCACCGGTCCGCAGGACGTAGTCGCGGGTCATCCCGGCGTCGAGGGTGGTGCGTTCGATGTCCGCGGCGGCGGTGCGCAGCGCGTCCAGGGAGTCGACGGTGTAGCACAGGGCGCTGCCTGTGCCGTGCACCGGCTTGAGGATCGCCGGTCCGTCGAAGCCCCAGGTGTCCCAGAGCAGGGCGCCCGAGAGGGTGGTGGAGCGCAGCCGGGACAGTCCGGCGGCACGGAGCCGGTCGCGCACCCTTGCCTTGTCGAGCGCGGCGTCCAGGGTGGCGGCACCGCTGGTGGGCAGCCCGAGGCGTTCGCGGAACTCCGCGTCGTAGGGCAGCGCCGCTTCGAACGCGGCGTAGGTGCCCACGACGTCGTAGCGTCTGTGCAGGTCGTCGAGCGCCGCGCGCACCCCGTCGGCGTCGGACCAGCCGGCGATCGGGACGAACTCGTCCACGACCCCGTCAGGGACGGCGTACGGGCCCTGCCGCGGCAGCGGGCTCTGCCCCACGACCACCACTGCCAGGCCGCGGGCCTTCGCCGACCTGGCCACCAGCGCCACGTGATTGACCAGTTCCAGCAGGACGAATGCTTTCCGCATGACGACTCCCAGATCGGTGTGCGCGGGCTTCCCAGCCGATGACCAGCAGGGAGATGAGGACGAGATCGAGGGCGACGGCCCACTCGGCGCCGAGTGCGTCCATGCCCCAGGAGAAGACGAAGCCGAAGACGGCCATCAGGCTGTAGCCCACCGCCGACATCAGGCCCACGACGGAGGACACCTTGGCCTCGGGGGTGTGGGCGATGAGCCGCTTGTACTGATGGGCCCAGACGACCTCGCCGGCGAGGACGACGGCGACGAACGCGGTGAGTGCGAGGGCGAGGCTCGACCGGGACGAGCCGAGCACCGCGTACATGCACACCGCGAAGCCGGTGACGGCGAGGTTGAGGAGCCGCTGGCGGTGCTCGGGCACGAGTCCGCGGCGGCTGAGGTACTGGTAGAGGAACAGACCGGCGATGACCGCCAGGGACTCGGCGGTGAAGAACAGCGCCGTGCCCGACTCGCCGAGCGAGAACCAGAGGTCGGGGACTGCGGTGATCAGCACTTCGTACGTCGCCTGGAACGCGGTCACCGCGAGGACGATGTAGAAGACGGCGGTGGAGATCGCCGGGGTCGCCGCGATGATCCGCGCGGCCGACCTGACGTTCTGAGCGGCGCTCTCCCGCTTCGCGCCCGCCACGGCCCGGGCCTCCGCGATCCGCGCCCGGTTGGGGCGTACGCACGCGAACAGGGCGGCCGAGACGAGGAACGTCGCCACATCGATGAGCACAACGGTGCCCATGCCGGTGAAGTTGAGGATGATCGTGCCGACCGCGCCCGCGGCGGCGATCGCGATGAACAGGCTGGAGTTGAGCACCGCCGAGTAGATGTCGGTCTGCTGCTTGTCGAAGAACTGCACCAGGGCCTTGACCCGGGCGGCGTTGACGGCGCTGTTGAGCAGGGCCCGGACGAAGATGACGGAGACCGCCACCGGGAACTGATCGGGCGTCAGGCAGGCAAGGAACACAAGCGTGACAGCCGCGGCCGCCAGGTTGAGCCGCAGCAGCAGACGTTTCGCGTCCGCACGGTCGATGTACTGCGTGGTCAGCAGACCGACGAAGAGGTTGGCGATCCAATCCGCGGCGAAGACGGCGGAGGCCAGGGTGGCGCTGCCGGTCTCGCCGTAGACGAAGGCCACATAGGAGATCATCAGCAGCTTCGACCCGAACAGCGAGATGAACGACGCGGCATAGGTCAGAAGGAAGTTGCGGTCGAGGTAGACGCGCATAGGGGCGCTCCTTGATGAGGGCTCCGTGACGGGGGGCCTGGACGCCGACGACCGTAGACAGCACCACTCGAACAGGGGAACGGCCGCCTGGGGACTTCATCAATTCCCGTGGGCGTCGTACCGCCCGGCGGGAAGGTCTGCGCCGACGTCGGGGAAGGGCGCCGACGTACCGTACGGGGATGAAGCTCACGATTCTCGGCGGTGGCGGATTCCGTGTGCCCCTGGTGTACGGGGCGCTCCTCGGCGACGGCGGTGAGGGCCGGATCACCGACGTGTGCCTGTACGACGTGGACGACGGCCGGCTCGGGGCCATGGCCCGGGTGCTGGAGGAGCAGGCCTCCGGACGCCCGGACGCGCCGCGGGTCTCTCTCACCCCGGACCTCGACGAGGCAGTGCGCGGCACGGACTTCGTCTTCTCCGCGATCCGTGTCGGGGGCCTCGAAGGGCGCGTGGCCGACGAGCGGATCGCGCTGGCCGAAGGGGTACTGGGACAGGAGACCGTGGGCGCGGGCGGGATCGCGTACGGGCTGCGTACGGTCCCCGTGGCCATGGACATCGCCCGCCGCGTCGCGGCGCTGGCCCCCGAGGCGTGGGTCGTCAACTTCACCAATCCGGCGGGTCTGGTCACCGAGGCGATGAGCCGCGTCCTGGGCGACCGGGTCATCGGCATCTGCGACTCGCCGGTCGGGCTCGGACGGCGGGTGGCCCGGGTGCTCGGCGCCGACCCCGCGACCGCCTGGGCCGATTACGTCGGGCTCAACCATCTCGGCTGGCTGCGCGGGCTGCGCGTCGGCGGCCGGGATCTTCTGCCGGGGCTGCTCGCCGACCCGGAGGCCCTCGGCTCGTTCGAGGAGGGAAAGCTGTTCGGGGCGGACTGGCTGCGCTCGCTGGGCGCGGTCCCCAATGAGTATCTGCACTACTACTACTTCAACCGGGAGACCGTCCGCGCCCATCAGGAGGCCAGGCGGAGCCGGGGCGCGTTCCTGCGGGAACAACAGGCTGGATTCTACGAGGATTTGAAGCGGCCGGGCACGCCGGCACTGGCCACCTGGCGGCGCACCCTCGCCGAACGGGAGGCCACCTACATGGCGGCCAACCGGGAGGCCGCGGGGGTGGGCGAGCGCGCCGAGGAGGACCTGGAGCCGGGCGGCTACGAGCAGGTGGCCCTCGCGCTGATGCGCGCCGTGGCGCGCGACGAACGCACCACCTTGATCCTCAACGTCCGCAACCGCGGCACGCTCTCCGTCCTCGACGAGGACGCCGTGATCGAGGTCCCCTGTCTCGTGGACGCCAACGGGGCGCATCCCCTCGGCGTCGACCCGCTGCCCGGCCACGCCACCGGCCTGGTGACCTCCGTGAAGGCGGTGGAGCGCGAGGTGCTGGAGGCGGCAGGGAGCGGATCCCGGGCGGCCGCGGTCAAGGCGTTCGCCCTGCACCCGCTCGTCGACTCGGTGAGCGTGGCCCGCCGCCTCATCGACGCATACCGCGCCGAGCATCCCGGTCTCGCGTATCTGCGCCACCCCTAAAGGTCCCCCGCCCGGGGGCGCCACTCCTTACGGACCTGTGACGCACCGGCGCGGACCGGCGGTCTTTGCCGGCCCGGACCGTAGCGTCGGCCGTATGCGTGTACTCGTCACAGGAGGCGCGGGCTTCATCGGCTCGCAGATCGTCACGGCCCTGGCGGCGCGCGGGCACGATCCGGTCGTGCTCGACGCCCTGCTGCCCGCCGCCCATCCCTCGCCCCCGCGGCTGCCGGAGGCGGAGTGTGTGATCGGGGACGTACGCGACCCGGACGTCGCGACCCGTGCGCTGCGCGGCGTGGACGCCGTGTGCCACCAGGCCGCGATGGTCGGCCTCGGCACGGACTTCGGTGACGCCCCCGACTACGTGGGCTGCAACGACCTCGGGACCGCCGTCCTGCTGGCGGCGATGGCCGGGGCCGGCGTCGGGGACCTCGTGCTCGCGGGCTCGATGGTCGTCTACGGCGAGGGCCGCTACGACTGCGCCCGGCACGGTCGGGTCCGGCCGGGCCCCCGGGCCGCGGCGGACCTCGCGGCCGGGCGGTTCGAACCCCGGTGCCCCGAGTGCGGCGCGGAGCTGACGCCCGGGCTGGTCGGCGAGGACGCGGCCTGCGACCCGCGCAACGTGTACGCCACGACGAAACTGGCCCAGGAGCACCTGGCCGCGGCGTGGGCCCGGTCCACGGGCGGCCGGGCGGTGTCCCTGCGCTACCACAACGTGTACGGCCCCGGGATGCCGCGCGACACCCCGTACGCGGGCGTCGCCTCCTTCTTCCGCTCGGCGCTGGAGCTCGGCGAGGCCCCGCGGGTGTTCGAGGACGGGCGGCAGCGGCGGGACTTCGTGCACGTGCGGGACATTGCGGAGGCGAACGCGATCGCGCTGGAGGCCGTGCACGGCCGGGAGCCGGGCGAGCTCAGCGCGTACAACGCCGGCAGCGGCACCCCGCACACCGTGGGCGAGATGGCGGCGGCCCTGGCCGAGGCCCGCGGCGGGCCCGCCCCGGTCGTGACGGGCGAGTTCCGGCTCGGCGACGTACGGCACATCACCGCCGACTCCCGCCGTCTGATGACCGAGTTCGGCTGGAAGCCGCGGATCACGTTCGGCGAGGGCATGGCCGCGTTCGCGACGAGCGGGATGCGGGGTGCGCGGTCGTGAACGTCGATGTCGTGCTGCCCTGTCTCGACGAGGCGGCGGCGCTGCCATGGGTGCTGGAGCGGATTCCGGCCGGGTGGCGGGCGATCGTCGTCGACAACGGGTCGACGGACGGTTCGGACCGGATCGCGCAGGAGCTCGGTGCGCATGTGGTCCGGGAGCCGCGGCGGGGTTTCGGGGCAGCGTGTCATGCCGGGCTGCTGGCGGCCCAGGCGGAGTACGTGTGCTTCTGCGACTGCGACGCGTCGCTCGATCCGGGCCTGCTCACCGGCCTCGTACGCCGCGTGGCGGGCGGGGAGTGCGACCTCATGCTGGGACGGCGGCGGCCGCGGGCCCGAGGGGCGTGGCCCGTGCACGCCCGCGCGGGCAACGCGGCCCTGTCGTGGATGCTGCGCGGGCGGACCGGGCTGCGGCTGCACGACCTGGGTCCGATGCGGGCGGCCCGCAGGGCGGACCTGCTGGCACTGGATCTGACGGACCGGCGCAGCGGCTACCCGCTCCAGATGGTGGTGCGCGCGGCGGACGCGGGGCTGCGGGTGTGCGAGACGGAAGTCCCGTATCTGCCGCGAACCGGGAAGTCGAAGGTCACCGGCACCTGGCGTGGGACCTGGCACGCGGTGCGGGACATGCGGGCGGTGCTGGCGGAGAAGCCGCGCGTGCCGGTGGCCGGTGGTGCGCGGTGAACGGGACGCTGCTGGTGATCGCCAAGTCCCCGCTGCCGGGCCGGGTGAAGACCCGGCTGACGCCCGCGTTCTCGCCACAGCAGGCCGCGCGTCTGGCCGAGGCGGCGCTACGGGACACCCTCGACGCCGTACGGGCCACCCCGGCGCGACGGCGCGTGCTCGTCCTGGACGGCGCGCCCGGCACATGGCTCACGCCCGGCTTCGATGTGGTGGCGCAGTGCGGCGGCGGCCTCGACGAGCGGCTGGCGCACGCGTTCGGGCTGTGCGAGGGTCCCGCGCTGCTCGTGGGCATGGACACCCCTCAGCTCACGCCCGCGTTGCTGGCCCCGGGGCTGGAACTGGCGGCGGACGAGGCGTCGTTCGGGGCGGCGGAGGACGGCGGGTTCTGGGCGCTCGGCCTCGGCGCGCCGCGGCCCGCGCTGCTGCGGGGCGTGCCGATGTCCTCGCCGTCGACGGGGGCGGTGCAGCGGGCGCGGCTGGTGGCTAAGGGGCTGACGGTGCGTGAACTGCCCGTGCTGCGGGACGTGGACACGGCGGCCGACGCCTTCGCGGTGGCCGCGCTCGCTCCGAGGTCCCGCTTCGCGGCGGTCCTGTCCTCGTTCGCCGGGGCCGGGGCGCGATGACGGCCCCGGCGTGGCAGGCGGACCCGTACACCGACGCCCTGCGCACCGAACGCGGCCCGCTCTTCCTGCGCCGCCCGGACGGCTGGCTGCTGCCCCTGGACGTCGAACGCTGGTGCGCGAAGCCGGACGAGGCGGACCAGACCGTGCTGGACCGCTGCCGGGGCGCGGTGCTCGACATCGGCTGCGGGCCCGGCCGGCTCGTCGCCGCGCTCGCCGTGCGCGGGCGGCCGGCGCTCGGCATCGACGTCAGCCCCGAAGCGGTGGCCCGCACGACACGCATCGGCGGAAGCGCACTGCGCCGCTCCGTCTTCGACCCGCTGCCGCGGGAGGGCGCCTGGGACACCGCCCTGCTGATCGACGGCAACATCGGCATCGGCGGCGATCCGGTGGCCCTGCTGGGGCGGGCCGCCGAACTCCTCGCCAGGCGGGGCGCGTTGATCGTGGAAAGCGCGCCGGTCGAGGTGGACGAACGGGCGGAGGTCCGCGTGTTCGCAGGCCCGGGCGCGGAGGGCGCGCTGTTCCCGTGGGCACGGGTGGGCGCGGGGGCGCTGCGGCGCTACGCGGGGGCGGTGGGGTGGGAGGTGGTGGAGTCGTGGGAGTCGGCGGGACGGTGCTTCGTGAGGCTGGGGCGGGGGTCTCCCCCGCCCGTCCCCTTCCCGTGACGGGGCCGGCGCACTGGCGGGCCGGCGGACGCGGGCTTCGGGGCTCCGGCCCCGGACCCCGTACCGCTGTTTCGCGGTGTCGTCACACTCCCCCTGGACGAGTTCCAATCCCAGCGGCTCTTCGGCGAACCCGGCTACCTCCTGCGCGTGGCCACCACCGACCTGGCCACCTGCCAGCAGCTCTACGACCAGCAACTGGCCAAACAGCGGGGCGTCCAGCGCCTGACCGCCACCCTCGTCATGAAGAACGTCATCGACGACCGGCCACTGCCCGAGTAACCGTCACGCGCACGGGGCAGCACCCCCGGAGCCGTCACGCGCACGGGGCAGCGCCCCGGAAGCCGTCACGCGCCCGTCGGGAGCGCGCGGAGGGCGCCCGGGCGGCGGCCTGTCAGGGTGTCCAGGGCGCGGCTCGTCGCCTCGTCCGCCGGCAGGTGGACCAGCAGGCGCTGGTCGTCGTCAGCGGGGAGCTCCAACGTCTCGTAGGACAGTCGCAGGTCACCCGCCTCGGGATGCGTCAGGCGCGCGACGCCGTTCGCGCGCGGCAGGCCCGGCACGGAGCGGAGGCGGTCCACGAACTCCGGGCCCGCCGTCACCGTCAACTCATCGACGAGCAGCGCCACATGGGGGTCCGCGCGGAACGGCCCCTGTTTCAGCGCCGCTACCTGTTCGTCGGCCACCCGGTCCCAGTCCGGGTACGCCCATCTCGCCCGGGCGTCGGTGAACACGTACTGCGCCAGGTTCGGCGGATCGCCGTCCAGCAGGCCGAGCGGGCGGACCAGGCGCTCGTAGCCCTCGGTCCAGGCGAGCAGTTCGCCCAGGCGGTTGAGCACGACGGCCGGGGTGGGCTCCAGGCGGTCGAGGAGCGCGCGGACCGTCGGGCGCACCTGCCGGTTGACCTGGGCGTCTCCCATGCACGTGAAACTGCCGTCCGCACCCTTGGAGAGCCGGTACAGATGGATCCGCTCGGCAGGGGCGAGGCGCAGCGCGTCGGCGAGGGCGGACAGCACCGGCGGGGACGGCCTGCGGTCGCGGCCTTGCTCCAGGCGCGTCACGTACTCGACGCTGACCCCCGCGAGGGTGGCAAGCTCGGAGCGGCGCAGGCCGGGGGTGCGGCGGCGCGGGCCCGCGGGCAGGCCGACGTCGGCCGGTGCGAGGGCCTCACGGCGGTTGCCGGAGGGCGCCGCGAAGGTGCTGCTGGACCAGCTGGAGTGGTGGGCGACCGCGCTGAACGACGCCCGGCGAGCGCGGCCGTTCGTCACCGTCTGAAGCGGCCGGCTTGGGAGCGTGATGCCTGAAGATTACCGGCGGGGGTCGTCACCGCCTGAGACGGCCCGGCCGTTCGTCACCGCGACGGCGGACGCGCCAGTGGGGGCGGAACCGGGCACGGCGGCTCCACAGCCAACGGCTGCCTCCCAGTGCCGCCGTGGCCACGGCGACGGCTGCCATTGTCAGCAGCCAGTTGCGCGGGTAGTCCAGCGGCAGCACCGACGTGTTCCGGGGCGTGCCGGGGCGCAGCAGCACCGGCAGGGCGACGAGCGTGAGGCAGCCCGCCGTGATCAGCGCCCCGCGCACGGTCCCCCGCGCCGGCAGGCCCGCCACGAGCAGGCCCACGCCGAGCACGACGGGCGCGATGATCCCGTCGTGGATCACGATCGCTCCGGCCAGCCAGAGGGCGACGTCCCTGATCTGTCCGCCGTTCACCAGGAGCGAGGCGCCGACGCCCATCAAAGCGAGGCCCACCGCGCCGGTCACGATGCGCAGACGCATCACAGCACCTCGATTCTGCTGACCCACTTGGTCTGCAGCACCCCGGGACGGTTCGGGGCGATGATGCGGGCGGGGTAGCCGTGGTCCAGGGAGAGCACCTCGCCGTTGAGGCGCAGGGCGAGCAGGGTGAGCGGGTCCTCGGTGTAGCCGGCGCCCATCTCCGCGACGCGCCATGCGCCGCGGCGTTCGAGGGAGGTGATGCGCAGGGCGGAACCGGGCGGGGCGCCGGCCCGCTCCAGCAGGTCCCTGATGCGCACGCCGGTCCATCGGGCGTTCTTGCTCCAGCCCTCGACGCAGGCGATGGGCAGGGTGACGGTGTGCTGGGGCAGGGCGGCGAGTTCGTCGAGGGTCAGTGTGCGCGGGCGGGGGCCGGTCACGGTGAGCCGCCAGTCGGTGACGGCACGTGCCGTCACCCCGGCGGCGGCGGCGGTGCGGTTGACCGGCAGGCCCTGCGGGCCGTGGTCCGGGTGGCGGGGCGCAAGCAGGTCCAGACGCCGCAGCGGGGTCAACGCCTGGCCGACGGTCGTCACGGTCACCGCGCCGACGGCCGCGGCCAGTCCGATCATCAGCGAGCGCCGGTCGGGCCCGTCCACGGCGGGCAGTTCGAGCGTTCCGGGTGAGCGTCTGGACCAGTGCGCTGTGATCTCGGGGTGCTTCACGGCGATGTGCAGGACGAGCGCGCCGGTGAGCAGCCACGCGACGGCGAAGTGCACCGGCACGAAGGAGAACGGCCACGGGTACCACTGGACGGTGTTGAGCAGTCCGGTCGCGAGCTGGAAGACAGAGGCGGCCACCAGCACGGCGATCGACAGCCGCTCCAGTGCGTGGCGTACGGACTTCAGCGGCGGCCAGACGAACAGCCTCGGGTACACGGTCCACAGCTTCGCCAGCAGCAGAGGGACCGCGGCGGTGCCGCTCGCCACATGCAGCCCCTGGGTGAGGCGGTAGCCCCAGTACGGTCTGCTGGGCAGCGCGTCGGCGAGCCACCCCGGCGGGTTCTGGAGGTAGTGGCTGATCAGGCCGGTCACGAAGCACACCGCGAACGCGACGCCCAGCCACCGGCCGATCACGGTCGCGGTGCGCGCGTCGTGCAGACGGCCGGAGAAGGTGGGCAGCGGCGGCCGGGGCAGGCGCAACGTGGGCAGCGGCGGCCGGGGCAGGCCCCGGAGCCGTCCGGCGACGGCCGCACCGACCGTTCGGAATCTCATGTCTCCATGAGACCTCCGCGAGGGCTCACGTGGCGCCGTCCGACACCTTACGGAACGCGGACATCGAGCCCCGCGTCCCGCGTCCGGCGCACTCGGGCTGCGACGCTGAGCCGGTGATCACGATGCGCACCCTCACCGCCGCCGGTCTGCTGGTGGCGCTGATCGCCACCCTGGCCGCGACCGTGCTCAGGGGCGGTTTCGTCACCGATCCCGCCGGTCTGTCGTGGTGGTACGCCGCGTGCTGGGTCCTGTTCGCGGCGGCGGCGGCCGCGGCGCGGCGGGCGCCCGTGCGGCACGCGGTCGTGCTGGTGCTCGTGGGCGGTGCGGCGGTCGCCGCGACGGGGCTGCTCGCCGAGCCGCGTACCAGCACGGATTCCTACCGCTACGCCTGGGACGGCAGGGTGCAGGCCGCCGGGATCTCGCCGTACGACCACCCGCCGGCCGATCCTGCGCTCGCGGACCTGCGGGACGCGTGGCTGTTCCCGTCGGGCGCGGAGTGCGCCGAGCCGGAGCGGCACCGCATCGCGGGCCCTCGCGGCGAAACACACTGCACGCGGATCAACCGGCCACAGGTGCACACCGTCTATCCGCCCGTCGCGCAGGGCTGGTTCCTGCTGGTGCACGCGGTGGCGCCGGACGGCGTGCGCCACAAGGCGCTGCAGACGCAGGGCGCGCTCCTCGCGGTCGGCACCACGGCGGTGCTGGTCCTCGTCCTGCGCAGACGGGGCGACCCCCGCACGGCCGTGTACTGGGCGTGGTGTCCGGCCGTGCCGATGGAGGCGGTGAACAACGCCCATGTCGATGTCCTCGGCGTGCTGCTCTCGGTCGCGGGGCTCGCGGTCGTGGTGCGCACCCGGTGGGGCGGCGGGGTGCTGCTCGGTGCGGCGGTGGCCACGAAGCTCCTGCCCGCGGTGGTGCTGCCGGGTGCGCTGTCGGGTGTGCGGCGGATCCGGGACGCGGCGGCCGTACTGCTGCCGGCCGCGTCGGTGGTCGCTGTGTCGTACCTGCCGTACCTGCTGCTCTCCCGGGAGTCGGTGCTGGGCTATCTGGGCGGCTACGCCGAGGAAGAGGGGTACGACGACCCCGCCGCCCGCGGCCGGTACGGGCTGCTGCGGCTGGTCCTGCCGGACGCGTGGGCGCAGGCCGCCGTCGTGGTGGTCATGGTGGCGGTGGTGGCGCATGTGCTGTGGCGCGGTGATCCCGATCGTCCCTTCAGCGGCGCGCTGTTGGTGACGGGAACGGCGTTCCTGCTGATGACGCCCCGCTATTCGTGGTACGCGCTGCTGCTGGTCGCCCTGGTGGCCCTGGACGGGCGGTGGGAGTGGCTGGCGGTGGCGGCCGCGGGCGCGGCGCGCTATGTCGCGGCGTCCGCCGTGCCGGACGTGGACGTGCTGGGGAACATCGCGTACGGGGCGGCGGCCGTCGCGGTGCTGATCGGCGCCGTCGTCCGGCATACGTCGCACCGGCCCCACCCTGCCGGACACGCCCCGCGGCGCGAGGCATTCGGGCGGGTCGCCGAGGGCAGAGACCACCGCGGGCCGCTGCGGTGAGGCGCGTCGGGCTGATGCCGGGGACGTCCTACGACGCCGTCGACGCGGCCGCCGCCGACATCGGCTTCGAGGGCGACACCCTGACCGTGACACCGCTCGGCATGGTCGGCGCGGGCTACGACGAGGAGCTGCGGTCGGCGCTGACCGGTGCCCTGCCGCCCGCGCGAACGACGCTCGCGGACGTCTGCCCCCCCCTCGACACCCGTATCGGCCGCCTTCGCGGCAGTGGTGCTGACGGCCGACCGCGAACTGTGCGGCGGCCGGGCCGATCTGATCGCCTCACACGGGCAGACGGTGTACCACTGGGTGGACGGCGGCCGGGCGCGGGGCACGCTCCAGCTGGGGCAGCCCGCGTGGATCGCGGAGGCGACGGGCCGCCCGGTGGTCTGCGACTTCCGGGCCCGTGACATCGCGGCCGGCGGGCAGGGCGCGCCCCCTCGTGAGCCTGGTGGACGTCCTGTGGCTGCGGGGGGCGGCCCGGTGTGCCGGTCGCGCTCAACCTGTGCGGGATCGCCAATGCGACGGCCGTCCCTGCGTCGGGTGATCCGGTGGCCTTCGACACGGGCCCGGCGAACGCCCCGCTGGACGCGGCCGTCACGGAACTGACCGGCGGCCGGGCCACGTACGACGCAGGCGGGCGCGCTCGCCGCGGCGGGCAGGGTCCACGGCCCGCTGCTGGAGCGGCTGCTCCAGCAGCCGTACTACCGGCGGCCGGCGCCGAAGACGACGGGCAAGGAGCTGTTCCACCACGGCTGTCTGCGGACGGCGCTGGCCGGGTTCGGGGCGTTCCCGCCCGAGGACGTGCTGGCGACACTCACCCTCCTCACCGCCCGCACGGTCGCGGAGGCGGTGCGTCCGCTGGGCGCCACCGAAGTGGTCGCCTCGGGTGGCGGCACCCGCAATCCCGCCCTGATGGCGATGCTCCGCGCCGGGCCGGCCCGGGATCCGCCTGCGCACCTCCGACGAGCTGGGGTGCCTTCGGCGGCGAAGGAGACGTACGCCTTCGCCGTACTCGGGTTCCTGACCGTGCACGGGCTGCCGGGGAGCCTGCCGTCATGCACGGGGGCCGGGCGGCACGCGTGCTCGGTTCGATCACATCGGGGCGCCTGCCGCTGCGGCTTCCCCCACCCGACAAGCAATTCGTCAACTTCCCCGTATTTACTGTCGGTTGATCCCACGCGTACGCTGCATCACCATGACCTCATCCGTCACACGGGCGCGCGGAGCGGCGCTGTTCGCGACCGCGGCCGCCGTGCTCGCCGCGCTGTTCCTGGGCACGGGCGCCCCCTCGGCCGCGGCGGACGCCGCCGTGGCGGACACTTCCGTGGCGAAGGCTTCCGTGGCGAAGGCTTCCCCGACTCAGGCGGCCGCGGTCGTGCCGGTGCAGACGACGGGCCCCGCCGACAAGCGCTTCAACCTGGTTGTTCTCGGGGACGGTTACACGGCGGCCGAGCTGCCCGAGTTCCGTGCGGACGTCGAGACCCACCTCAATGTGCTGTGGTCGACGGAGCCGTTCGCCTCCTACCGTTCGTACATCAATGTGTGGGCCGTGGAGGTCGCATCCGCCGAGTCCGGCGTCGACTGCGACCCCGGCCTCGACGCCCCGCGCCGGGACACCGCGCTGGGGATGGGTTTCTGGGGCGGTTGCAACGCGAACAGCGTCCAGCGGCTGCTCACCGTGGACAGCGGCGCGGCGAGCGCCCTGGCCGATCTGGTGCCGGGAACGGCGAACGCCAACCGGCAGATCGTGGCCCTGGCCAACAGCGACACTTACGGCGGCGCGGGCGGCGCCTACGCCACCGCATCGGGCGGCAACGCCCTGTCCTCACTGATCACCCCGCACGAGATCGGCCACTCGCTCGGCGGGCTCCAGGACGAGTACGACTACTACGCGCGCGGGGTGCCGGGCGGCGCCTACAGCGGCGGCGAGCCGGCGTCCGCCCACCACACGCTGCTCACCGAGGACCAGATGCGTGAGCAGCGCGCCAAGTGGTGGCGCTGGCTGGGCGAGGAGAGCGAGTCGGGCGGGGTCATCGGGCGCCACGAGGGCGGGATGTACAGCACGAAGGGTGTGTGGCGGCCCAGCAAGCACTCGATCATGAAGACCCTCGGGTACCCGTTCGACCAGGTCGAACGCGAGGTGATGGTGCAGAAGATCTCGGCCAGGGTGAACCTCGTGCAGGGGCACGCGCCGAACTCCGCTCCTGTCGGGGACGACCGGACGGTGTGGGTGGACACGCTGCACCCCGTCGGCGGTGAGCTCGACGTCGTATGGCGGCTGGACGGGAAGCGGCTGCGTGCGGTGGCTGACGCCCGCACGGTCGACCTGCGCCGCCTGCGCCTTTCGCCCGGCTCGCATACGCTCACCGCGACCGTCACGGATCCCACTCCCTTCGTACGCGACCCGGCCGTACGCGCGTCCGCCGCGCTGACGCGCACGGTGAGCTGGACGGTGGACACCTCGCTCGCCACCGCGCCGCAGGAGATGTCGTCGGCGTTCACGGACCACACCGCGACCGCTGCCCCGGTCGGTGCCGCGTCGGTGGTGTACGCCGAGACCACGCACCCCACCGACCGCACACCGGCGGTCCGCTGGACGCTCGACGGCCGTCCGGTCGCCAACCCCGGCAACGACCGCGACCTGGACCTGGGCGCCCTGCGGCTGCGACCCGGCACGCATCGGCTGACGGCTCGGATCGCGGGCACGGACCAGGAACTGGCGTGGAGCGTGGACGCGTCGGCGGCCACCGCCGCGTACGAGTTGTCCGAGCCGCTGCGGACGGTCCACCGGCCGGGCCGGCCGGTGGAGTACGTCTACGACGGTGCGTTCACCATGCGGCTGACCGCCCGGGACGACCGGGACGGATATGTGGTGCGGCAGTTCAGGGTCGACGGCGACGGATGGCAGACGTACTACGGCTGGCCCACCGACGCCGGCGCTCCCTACCGGTTCACCCCGCAGGGCACGGTGATCGACGATCTCGTGTACGGAAAGCTGGGCACGCCCCGCGTGGTGCCCTGGGACGACGCCACACCCGACTACGGCACCCACACCGTCGAGTACCGCACGGTCGACGCGGCAGGGAACGTCTCGTCCGCGCAGCGGTTCCTGGTGACGCTGCTGCCCCCGCGGCAGCAGGTCAGCTGACCAGGAAATCCGCTTTGCCGGACTTCGCTCCCTGGATGAAGGCGGCTATCTCGTTGGTGGTGTAGATGAGCGCCGGGCCGTCGGGATCGGCGGACTGGCGAACCGCGACCCGGCCGTCGGCGAGCTTCATGGTCTCGACGCAGTTGCCGCCGTTGCCGCCGCTCCAGGGTTTGTGCCAGCCGTCCTCGCCCAGCTCGGCGGCGGGCATGCCGTTGTATATGCGACTCATTCACAACTCCTTGCGGAGATCGTTCAGGATCTCCTTCGTACGGTGTGCCGTCGCGGCCTGCGTCGCCATGCGGTCCATGACCTCCAGATGCGTGGCGACCTCGGGGCGCGCGTCCAGATAGACGGCACCGGTCAGGTATTCGCTGTAGACCATGTCCGGGAGCTCGGGCATGGCGAACCGGAAGAGGACGAAGGGCCCGTACGTGCCCGGGTGGTGGCCGCTCGCGAACTCGGCCAGCTGCAACGTCACATGGGGCAGCCGGGTGCTGTCGAGCAGCCTCTCGATCTGTGCCCGCATCACGCCTGGACCGCCGACGGGCCTGCGCAGCACCGTCTCGTCCATGATCACCCACAGTCGGGGCGCATCGGGTCGTTCGAGCAGCGCCTGACGCTCCATCCGCAGCGCGACGTGCCGGTCTATCTCGTCCGGATCGGTGTGACCGATGGCACCGCCGAACATGATCGCCCGTGCGTAGTCCTCCGTCTGCAGCAGCCCGGGCACGAACTGCGGTTCATACGCACGGATGAGGCTCGCGGCGCCCTCCAGGCTGACGTACATGCTGAACCAGCCGGGCAGGACGTCGTGGAAGCGCTGCCACCAGCCCGGTTTGTTCGCTTCCTCGGCCAGCTCCACGAAGCCGCGGGCCTCCTCGTCGCCGATCCCATAGGCGCCGAGGAGCAGTTGGACATACGGAATCTTCAGGGCGACCTCGGCCGTCTCCATCCTGCGGATGGTGCCGGGGGCGACACGGAGGACCTTTGCCGCTTCCTCGCGCCTGAGACCGGCGCGCTCCCGGAGATCCTGCAGGCGTTTGCCGAGGACGACCTGTCCCACGGTGGGGGCGGACCGCGGTTCACTCACTTCGAGACCTCCCCACGTGCTCTGTGTGCGAGCAGTGTGCCACGGCGTTTCAGCGATGAATATGCCCACTCTGCATTTTTCAGAGTGACTCTTGCCAAGGTGCCCGCTGCGGCGGGAGACTGGGATGCGTGAACCGTGACGCGCTCACCACCCCCCTCCTGGACGCGAGTCCGGACACCGCTCTCCCCTCCCGATACGGCTTTGAGGTGCCGGCGCGCGTCGAATCCGTCTCCTGCGCGAGACGACGGGTGAGCGAGCGGCTCGACCACTGGGCCATCGGCGGTGACACCCGCGACACGGCCCTTCTGATCGTCTCCGAACTGGTCACCAACGCGGTCGTGCACACCGGCGGTCACCTGGTGTCCTGTCAACTTGCCCTGGCAGGCGGTCATTTGCGCATCACCGTGCAGGACCAGGGCTCCGCCCCGAGCGGCCCCCGCGTCTGCCACGGCCTCGAGGAGGAACGCGGGCGCGGACTGCTGCTCGTCGAAGCGGTCAGCGCCGCCTGGGGGACGTACGACCGCGAGTGCGGCACGGGCCGGGTCGTATGGGCCGAACTGCCGTACGACGGCGCGCCGTTCGAGACCGCGTGGCCGTGCTGAAGATGCTGGCGACGCTCCTCGCCCGGGGCGTGCGCCAGGAGCCGCCCGGCCCGACGCCACGCCGGTGCCGGCAGCCGCGGCTCGTACAGCAGTGCCGTCGCCCGGAGGCCGCACTCACTCACCTCCCCCTGCCCGACTCGCCGCCCGCGTCACTGGGTTGCGACGCCGTGGGCGTGCCCGCCCGGTTCGGCTTCAGACTCCTCGGCAGTATGCCGCGCAACGGCTGCGTCTTCGCCGACGGCCAGTGGTGGTGGTGGATCGTTCCGGCCGGATCCGACCTCGACCTGCTGTGGCCGCTGCCGGCGCACTACGCCCGGGGCGCCCGCGTGCCCGGCAACAGCCCGCGGCTGATCCGCGGCCCGGACGGCGCGAGCCCCTACACGCCTCCTATCCCGCTGTATCTGATGGCCTGCCAGCTCACCGGCTCAGCACCGAAGTGGCCCGCCAAGGTGGGCAGCGCACAGGGTGTGTGATCCGCCGGACGGTCCCCGGGACCCTGCGGATAGGCTTTCGACATGTCAGAAGCCAATACGAGCCCGGAACGGCAGGGGCTCACACCACGCCAGGCCCGCCATGTACGCATAGCCCTCTCCGCGGCCATCATGATCGCGGTCGGCGCCGTCCTGGTGCTGCGGCTCGGCAGTACGCACTCGGTGCTCACCCTCGGCTTCTACGGCATGGCACTGATCCTCTCCGGCAGCGCGCTGGTCCTCAGCCGTGCCGGCCGCACCCGCTGGGCCACGCTGGTGCTGGGCGTCGGTGTGGCGGTGGCCATCGTCGCGGAATGGGCGGTTGCCGCGATGCGCTGAGGCACGGCGGGGTCCGGACCGCCGCGCAGGCGCCGGAGAAGGCACTGAGGACCGGGACCGCCGCTCAGCCCGTGGAGGCCCCGCGCAGGACCCGGACCGCCGCCAGGCCGCCCGAGACCGCGAGAAGAAACGGGGCTCTGTTGAGCCGCTGGAGAGCGCGAGAAGGAACGGGCCCCGTTCAGCCGCCGTTGGGACCGCGTACAGGGCCTCGTTCAGCCGCCCGAGACCGCCCGCAGATGCGCCCTGCCACGGGCCACACCCGGTGCCGCCGAGCGGTTCTCGCGGAGCACCAGGGTGAGCCGGGTGTACCCCTTGCTCTGGAGCGTGGCGGGCGTCTCGTCCACGATCCGGCAGTCGGTGCGCCCCCAGCGGGGGTCGGGGTGGTTCACCGGCCGCACGGCTCCGTCGTGGTGGATCGCCGCCGCGCCCACCGCGCTCATCCAGTGCGGCAGTCCGCACCGGTAGGCCGCGTCCATGATCGGGTCCAGCGCGATGTCGTCACGAATGGCCGAAAGGCCGTCGTCCTCGCCGTCGCCGTCGCCCTCCAGGGCACCGGCGAGCTGTGCCATCAGCGGCAGGCACCAGCTGGTCTCGTGCTCGGCGAGCACCGTGGGCGCGTCGGGGTGGAAAAGCGCGAAGCGGAGGAAGTTCTGGTGGGGCATGGCCGTGGGATGCGGACCCATGTTGCGGAACAGGGCGTCGAAGGCCGGGTTGGTGTGCACCACGTCCCAGCGCCGGTCGAACAGCAGCGACGGCAACGGCACGGCGTCCATCAGGGCGGCGTAGTCGCGCAGGTAGGCCTGGGTGGCGGGGTCGGCGGGCGCCGCGGGCCCCGGGCCGGGTGCGGGCGCCGGGGGGCGGACGGGAACGGGCGGATGGAGAGGCCCGGCAGGGCGGGCCGGGGCGGGCCTGCGGACCGGCCCCGAGGGCGGAACCGGACCCGAGGGGCGCAGCGGGGCGCTCCACTCGCGGAAGCTGTCGCGGTCGCCGTTGATCCGGCGGAGCCGGCCGCGCGGCCCGGCGTCCGGCTCCAGGGCGTCGCCTTGTCGTTTCGTACGGGCGCTGCCGCGCGTGGTTCCACTGCGGCCGGGGCGTCCCTGACCTCCAGGGCGCTCGACGCCCGCCTCGTACGTCATCGAGAACGCCACCCTTCCGAAGCTTCTCGAAGTCCTGCCAAGTCCCGCTGTGGCAGCCCCCTTTGGATCTTCATACTGCTTGGCGATCCTCTTACCACCGAGGCAACTATGTCAACTATCGTGGCATTCCACGGCGTTCATCGCGCGATTCGCGCCACAGCTGTGGCAAGACCTGGTTGCATTCACTCGAAGCGGTTAACCTCCCGGCAGCCCCTTGAGTGCGGGGCCGCCTCGTGCGATCTAGGAGACCTACAGGTGACGGACGGCTTCTCGGTTCCGGGTCCGGCCGCCGGCGACCCTCTGGCGGCATCGGTCGCCCGGCTCGCCGACCTCGCGGACAAGCTCGGAATCAGCCACGACGAGGTCTTCGACGTCGACCTTCTCTCCGAGGCCTCTGGCGTGCCGGCCGATGTGGTCCGCGCCCTGCTGGACGGCCGCCCGGCCGGCGAGACGGACCTCCAGGCCCGCTTCCTGCAGCGCTTCGATCTCCTGCGCAGGACCCGGCTCAAGCCCAACGGCCGCCGGTACACCCAACAGGAGATCGCCGACGGCGCGGGCATGTCGCGCCAGCAGGCGGGCGCGCTGATCAACGGCGACCGACGGCCGACCATGGAGCACTGCGACGCGATCCAGCGGTTCTTCAAGGTCCATGCGGGCTTTCTGACCGCTGACGACTCCGACGCGCTCGTCGGCGCCCTGCATGCCACCGAGCAGAGTCTGCTTCAGGACATCGTGGGGGAGAGCGACCCGCTGGAGCGGCTGTTGCAGGACCATGGTGTGCGGGGCATCGCCTGGCGGGCGGCCCAATTGCCCACCGACAAGCACCGGGACAAGGTCACGGAGTGGCTCGACCTGCTCCTCGAGAGCGTCAGGCCGACGGACACCTGATTTCCGGACAGGCTCGGAGTCAGGACGTGTCCCGACGCGTGCGCGCGGGGAAAGGAGAGCGGTGAGCATAGGCAAGGACATGCGCAGACTGTGCGGCGAGCTGGTCGCCGGAATCGACCTGCCGGCCCCCGCCGCCCCCGCCGATCTCTACGGTGCGCTGTGCGCGGGCATGAGCAGACACCGTGGCAGGCCCGTCCGTTACCGCATGGCCTCATTCCCGCCCGGCACCGCCAGCGGTCTCTGGCTCGACATGGCGGACCAGGATCTGATCGTCATCGAGGAGCGCACCGCCCCCGACCACCAGCTGGTCATTCTCGGTCATGAGCTGTGGCACATGAAGGCCGGGCACTGCAGCCACCACGTCGAGGGCGCCGCCGTCGCGGCACGCCTGCTCACCGACGAGGCCGACCTGCAGGCCACGGTGCTCAAGGTCGCCGCCCGGTCCCGCTCCGACCAGGCCGAGGAGCGCGAGGCGGAGAGCTTCGGGCTGCTGCTCGGCAGCAAGTGCCGTGCCTGGCTGGCCGGTTCGACCGGGCGCAGCCCGGTGCGCCGGGAGTGTGTCGCGGGTCGCATCGAGGCGTCCCTGGGATACCGCGGGCCACAGGGCTGATGCGTGGACGGACCCGACTACTACATACCGGCCGCCGCCCTCGGCGCCGC
Organism: Streptomyces sp. ISL-10; assembly: GCF_018614575.1. Taxonomy (GTDB): domain Bacteria; phylum Actinomycetota; class Actinomycetes; order Streptomycetales; family Streptomycetaceae; genus Streptomyces. The sequence continues at coordinate 637,833 of NZ_JAGGOJ010000003.1, read as the reverse complement.
ACTGGCGTTCAAACTGCCGGGGATGCTCCGCGACTGGCGTGATCCGCTGCTCCGTTCCGTGTGCGCCCTGCTTGTGCTCGCGGCCTGCACGTTCTTCTTCGCCGCGCCGCCCACCATCGCCGCGGTCAACCGCATCACCGGCATCCCCAACGTCTCGGCCCCGCTGGTCTACTGCATTCTGGCCGCGTTCAGCGCCTCCTGCCTGGTCCTGCTGGTCAACTGGCGCGGCGGCCCGCCGGAGGAGACCCGGCGCGTCTCCCTGCGCTGGGTCGTCGGCTACGGCGTCGTGGTCGTGCTCCTGATCGTCCTCTTCGCCCTCGGCGACGCACCCGAGGAGCGGCTGCGCGACCTCGACACGCACTACGCCACGACCCCGTACATCCGCGAGATGATCGTGCTGTACCTGGTCGGGCACAGCGTGGCGGCCGTCGGCATGACGGCGCTGTGCTGGCGCTGGTCCCTCCAGGTGTGCGGCTGGCTGCGCGGCGGACTGGTGGTCATCGTCTTCGGCTCGCTGTTCAACCTCGCCTACGGGGTGAGCAAGTTCTCCGCCGTCTTCGCCCGCTGGGCCGGCCACGACTGGGACGCGCTCAGCACCCTGGCCGCGCCGCCCCTCGCCTCCATCGGCGCGCTGCTCAGCGCCATCGGGTTCATCCTGCCGCTCGTCGGCCAGCGCCTGTCCGACAACTGGCATGCCTGGGCGGCCTACCGGCAGCTCGGCACCCTGTGGCGGGAGCTGCGCTCCGCGTCCCCTTCCGGCACACCCACGGTACGCATCTCCCCCCTCTCCCCCGTCGAACTGCGCGTCACCCAGCGCGAGTCCGACATCCACGACGGTCTGCTCCAGCTCGATCCGTACTTCGACCGCGGGCTGCGGACGAGCGCGTACGAGGAGGCGGTCGCGGCCGGCGCCGACACGCGGGAGGCACAAGCCGTCGCGGACGCCGCGATGGTTGCCGCCGCGCTGCGGGCCCGTGCCGCCGACCCCGAGGGCGAAGTCATAAGCTCGGCCCGGACCTACACGTCCGAGGCGACACAGGGACCGCGCGATCTGGTGCGTATGTCCCTGGCACTGCGTCATTCCCCCGTCGTCGCTGCAGCGCGCGTGCGCGCGGCCAGGTCAGAGAGCGGCACCCGATGAGTGATCCTGTGAGAACCGGCCGGAGCGCGCCCCGTACGGCGGTCGTGATCGGCGGCGGTCTGGCCGGCATGCTGGCCGCCGACGTCCTGCGTCCGTACGTCGCCGAGGTCACCGTCGTCGACCGCGACGCACTGCCGGACGGGCCGCACGCGCGCAGGAGCCTGCCGCAGGCCCACCACGCCCACTTGCTGTGGTCAGGTGGTGCGCGGGTTATCGAGGCGCTGCTGCCCGGCACCACGGAGCGCTGGCTCGCGGCGGGCGCCCGCCGCATCCCGCTGCCGACCGGGCTGGTGTCCATGTCGGCGCTGGGCTGGTTCCGCCGCTGGCCGGAGATGCAGTTCCTCATCGCGTGCAGCCGTGACCTCCTCGACTGGGTGATCCGCGAACAGGTCACCGCCCGGCCTGGGATCACCGTCCTGCAGCGCACCGAGCTGCTGGGCCTCCAGGGCGACGCGGCGCGGGTGTCGGGCGTACGAGTGCGCGGCGCGGACGGAGACGAACGCGTGCTCCCCGCCGACCTCGTCGTGGACGCGAGCGGCCGCGGCTCGCGGACGCCCGACTGGCTGAGGGCGCTCGGCTCCGGCGAGGTCCGCGAGGAGAAGGTCGACTCCGGGCTCGCGTACGCCAGCCGTCTCTTCCGGGCGCCCGCGGGGACCGCGCAGTTCCCCGTGGTCAATGTGCAGGCGGACGCACGGGAACCGCGGCCGGGGCAGACCGCGACCATCGTGCCCATCGAGGGCGGCCGCTGGCTGGTGACCCTGTCCGGCACCCGTGGGGGCCAGCCCACCAGCGCCGCCGACGAGTTCGAGAACTTCGCCCGCTCGGTGCGTCACCCGATCGTCGGCGAGCTGATCGCCCACGCCGAGCCGCTCACCGACGTCGTGGTCAACCGCAGCACGGTCAACCGGCGGCGCTACTACGAGAAGGCCGCCGACCTGCCGGAGGGCTTCGTCGCCATCGGCGACGCGGTCGCCACGTACAACCCGGTCTACGGGCACGGGATGTCGGTGGCCGCCCAGGGCGTGCTGGCGCTGCGCGAGGCCCTGGCGGCCCGGGGCGTCGGTGCGCCGGGGCTCGCCCGCGCCGTGCAGCGCGCGGTCGCCGGCCCCGTCTCGACGGCGTGGGACCTGGCCACCGGGCAGGACATCCTCTACCCGGGCGCGATCGGCAGGGAGCCGGGCGCGAGCGCGCGGGTGCTGCGGACGTACGTCGACCGCCTGATGCTGACCGCGACCGGGCGGCCCCTCGTCACCAAGGCACTGTTCGACGTGATGACGCTGTCCGCCCCCATCGCCTCACTCCTCAGACCGGAGATAGCGCTGGCGGTGCTGCGCGGACCGAAACTGCCACAGCTGCCCGGCCCGCCGCTGACGACAGACGAACTGCGTCTCGCGAAGGAGCGCCGGGGCGAGAGGGAGCCGGACGCGGCGGAGGCGTGAGGGCCCGGTTTGTCCCGGGCCTTGATGCCGACGGGCGGTCCCGGCCGGGTCGTTGGTGCGACGGCACGGCGGGGGCGTGGTGACGGGTCGGCTGCCCGTCCCGGCCCGTCCCGGCCCGGGCACAGGGCGAGGGGACGGCGGGGCCTGGTGCCGGGGGTCTGTCGGCTGCCCGTCCCGGCCGGGGCATGGTGCGACGGGGCGACGGGGCCGCGTGGCAAGGGCGGGCGGCGCCGGGTCCGTCGGGTGCGTCGTAGTTCTTCGGATGCCGGTCCATCGGGTTCTCCATGGGTGGTCCGTGCGGACCCGCTCGGGCTGATCCGGACGTGGCCGTTGCCGTACTGCGGCAGCGCGGCATCGCTTAGGCTCGGCCGCAATATGAACGGCAATCACACAGGCGTGGGACCGGTCGGCGGCGCGCGGGGCCGGGCGGGGCGTCACGCGCCGACTCCACTGGGGCCGAAGGCCGACCGGGAGACGGTCCGGCGGCACAACCTCAGCCTGGTCCTGCGCGCCGTGCGCGACGAGGGCGAGACCACCCGCGCCGGCGTCGCGGCACGAGTCGGGCTCACCCGTGCGGCGGTGTCGTCGCTGGTCGAACAGCTTCTGGAGAGCGGCTTCCTGTCGGAGTCCGGCAAGACCTTCAGCGGCCAGGCAGGACGGCCCGGCACGGTGCTGAAGGTCGCGCGCACGGGCGTCGCGGGCTGCGGCGTCGAGATCAACGTCGACTACGTCTCCGTGTGCGTGGTCGACCTCGCGGGCACCGACCGCGTGCGCCTCGTGGAGCACCTCGACAACCAGGGCGCACCGCCCGGCCTCGTCCTCGGCCGCGCGGCCGGGATCGCGGCGCGCGCGCTGGCCTCGGCCGCCGAGCAGGAGCTGCGCCCGGTGGGGGCGGCGCTGGCGCTGCCGGGCCTGATCGCGGACGGATCCGTCCGCCACGCCCCGAACCTGGGATGGACGGCGGTCGCGGCCGAAACCCCGTTCGCCGAGGCCCTCGCCGCACTGCGGCCCGGTGCGCCCGCCCTGCCGGTGCGCTCCGAGAACGAGGCCAACCTCGCTGCGCTCGCCGAGCTGTGGTTCGGCGGTCTCGGCGACGTACGCAGCTTCCTCTATCTGACGGGCGAGATCGGCGTGGGCGGCGCGCTGGTCCTGAACGGCGAACTGCTGCGCGGCGCGCACGGATTCGCGGGCGAGATCGGGCATGTGTCCGTCTCCGACGACGGCCCCTTGTGCCGCTGCGGATCCCGCGGCTGCCTGGAACAGTACGCGGGCCAGTCCGCGCTGCTGCGGGCGGCGGGCATCGACGAGGGAGCCGGCGCGGCGGGCGTGGTGGAACTGGAGGGCCGCGCCCGCGCGGAAGAGCCCCGGGCGGTGGCGGCGCTCACGCAGGCGGGGGCGATGCTGGGCCGGGTGCTGTCGGGAGCGGTGAATCTCTTCGACCCGGACGCGGTGGTCCTGGGCGGGATCTATCGCCCGCTGCTGCCGTGGCTCGCGCCGCCGACGGGCGCGGAGCTGTCGACCCGGGTGGTCTCGGGCCTCTGGCCGCCGGGCAGCACACGCCTGCGCGCCTCGTCCCCGGCGGCGGACGCGGCACGGGGCGCGGCGGCCCTGACGGTCCAGGACGCGCTGGCGGACCCGATGGGGTACGGGGGGCGCGGTCGCTGACGCGGGGGTTGGTCCCGCCGGCCCAGGATGAGGAACCGGCGAGGAGATACGCGGCGCCCTCGCCCGGGGAGGCGTACGCGCAGGTGCTGCCCGCCACCCGGCAGCACGCCGCGCCCGGGCTCAGCCGGCCGCCCCCAGGAGGTGGTCCATCGCCAGCTGGTCCAGGCGCTCGAACGCCATTCCCCGCTCGGCCGCCGCGTCGACATCGAACTCCTCGTACGCGCCCCGGTCCGCGAGCAGCCCCGCGAGGCCGTCGTCCGCCGTCGGGCGGGCCAGTTCGTCCAGTCGCGCGGCGCGCAGCGCCTTGGACACCTCCGGATCGGCACGGAAGGCCGCCGCGCGCTCCTTGAGGATCAGGTAGTTGCGCATGCAGCCGGCCGCCGACTCCCACACGCCGTCGGAGTCCTCGGTCCTCGGCGGCTTGAAGTCGAAGTGGCGCGGGCCGTCGTAGCCGGCCGTCTCCAGCAGGTCGACCAGCCAGAACGCCGCCCGCAGGTCGCCCGCGCCGAAGCGCAGGTCCTGGTCGTACTTGATGCCGTTCTGGCCGTTCAGGTCGATGTGGAAGAGCTTGCCCGCCCACAGGGCCTGCGCGATCGAGTGCGGGAAGTTGAGACCGGCCATCTGTTCGTGACCGACCTCCGGGTTGACGCCGTACAGTTCGGGCCGCTCCAGGCGTTCGATGAACGCGAGCGCGTGGCCGACCGTCGGCAGCAGGATGTCGCCGCGGGGCTCGTTGGGCTTTGGTTCGATCGCGAAGCGCAGGTCGTAGCCCTGCTCGGTGACGTACTCGCCGAGCAGGTCGAACGCCTCCTTCATACGGTCCAGGGCGACGCGTACGTCCTTGGCCGCCCCCGACTCCGCGCCCTCGCGACCGCCCCACGCCACATACGTCTGCGCGCCGAACTCGGCCGCGAGGTCGATGTTGCGGAGGGTCTTGCGCAGCGCGTACCGGCGCACGTCGCGGTCGTTCGCCGTGAAGCCGCCGTCCTTGAAGACCGGGTGCGTGAAGAGGTTGGTCGTGGCCATCGGCACGACCAGGCCCGTCTCGTCCAGCGCCTGCCGGAAACGCTTGATGTGTGACGCGCGCTCGCTGTCGCTCGCGCCGAAGGGGATGAGGTCGTCGTCGTGGAAGGTCACTCCGTACGCGCCGAGACCGGCGAGCCTGCGGACCGATTCGGCGGGATCCAGGTGGGGCCGCGTCGCGTCGCCGAAGGGGTCACGGCCCTGCCAGCCGACGGTCCACAGACCGAAGCTGAACCGGTCGCCGGGGGTGGGTGCGAAGTGTTCCGTCATGACCTTGTCCACCTTTGGAGCGCTGGTTTGTTTTCTTACCTTACTAATAATGCACACCCCGCCACGATCACAGAAGCACCGCAACCTCTGTTGCACCCGACCGGACGTGGCGTAATTTGTTCTCCGCTCGGCCAAATAGGGGCCATGGCGGAACGAGAGGTGGAGCAATGCCGACAGACGCGGTCGTCATCGGGGTGGACAGCTCGACCCAGTCCACGAAAGCGGCGTTCACCGACGCCACCACGGGCCGGCTGCTCGCCGTGGGCCGCGCCCCGCACCGCGTCGACGGCGAGGGCGGCGCACGCGAGAGCGACCCCGAGGTCTGGTGGCGGGCACTGCGCGAGGCGGTCGCGGGCGGCCTCAAGGAACTGAGGGCCACGGGTGCCGACGCGTCCGCGGTCAGCGGCATTGCGGTCGCCGGCCAGCAGCACGGCCTCGTCGTCCTCGACCGGGCCGGGGTTCCGCTGCGCCCCGCACTGCTGTGGAACGACACCCGCTCGGCACCCCAGGCCGCGGCGCTGACCGGCGCACTGGGCGGCCCGGACGCCTGGACGGCGCGCACGGGCTCGGTTCCGGTCGCGTCCATGACGGCGGCGAAGTGGCAGTGGCTGCGGGAGAACGAGCCCGCTACCGCCAAGGCCGCGGCGGCCGTACGGCTCCCCCACGACTTCCTGACCGAGCGCCTGGCGGGCACCGCGGCCACCGACCCGGGGGACGCGTCGGGCACCTGCTGGTACTCCACCGCGACGGGCGCGTACGACCCCGAACTGCTCGCCCTCGTCGGCCTCGACGCCGCCCTGCTGCCGCCCGTGGCGGCGACCGGCGGCGCCCGCGTCGGCACGCTCACGGCCGCGGCCGCGGCCGAGCTCTGCCTGCCGGCCGGGACCGCCGTGGCCGCGGGCACCGGCGACAACATGGCCGCCGCGGTCGGTCTCGGTCTCGGCGGTCAGGGGCTGCTCGACCATCCGGCGCTGAGCCTTGGCACATCGGGCACGGTCTTCGCCGCGACCCGCACCCGGCCCGCGTCGCCTCTGCTCGCCGGATTCGCGGCGGCGGACGGCACCTACCTGCCACTCGCCTGCACCCTCAACTGCACGCTGGCCGTGGACAAGATCGCGGCGCTGCTCGGCCTGGACCGCGATGCCGCCGAGGCGGGCGGGGAGCTGGTGGTCCTGCCGTACCTCGACGGGGAACGCACCCCCGATCTGCCCGCGGCCGCCGGTCTGCTCACGGGCCTGCGACACACCACCACCCGTCAGCAGATCCTCGGCGCGGCCTACGAGGGCGCGGTGGTCACGGTGCTCCGCGCCCTCGACGAGGTGATGCGCGCCTGCGGCGAGGACCCCGCATCGCCGGCGGCGGCCGCGCGCCCACTGCGCCTGGTCGGCGGCGGCGCAAAGGGCCGCCACTGGATCGAGACGGTACGCCGCCTGTCCGGCCGGCCCGTGCTGATCCCCGACAGCACCGAACTGGTGGCACTGGGGGCCGCGGCACTGGCGGCGACGGCGGCGACGGGCGAGGACGCCGTATCGGTCGCGACGGGCTGGGGAACGGGCGACGGCCGGGAACTGCCGCCGCTGGACCGGGACATGGAGACATGGGACCGGGTCTCCTCGGTGCTGACCCGCGCGACCCCTGCGTTGCTGACGTGACCTGAAGGCGGGGGCCCGGGGCTCGCGGGGCCCGTGACCCGCGACGGCCCCATGTCCGCTGACGGGACGCCCACCGCCCGGGAGCCCGCCCGCCAACGGCACCGGGCCGCCGAGGTGACTCGTGCGGGGTGGGTGGTGCGAGACGGGCCCGTTCCCGCCGACGTGACGCCCCGTGGCGGGCGGCCCGCCGTGGCGCGGCGCCCCGCCGGTCTGACGCTCACGAGCCGTGAACCGGCCCGCCCGCCACCGTGCCCGCCGGCCTGGCAACGCCCGCCGGCCGTGGCCCGCCCACGGCAACATGCCCGCCGCCCTGACAAGACCCACGGACGACGGCCCGCCCCTGACCGTCACGTCCGCAGGTCGAGGTCCAGGTCCAGATCGAGGTCCTCGAGCTCCAGCTCCGCGTCCACGTCCAGGTCGAGGTCCTCGTCCCCGAGGCCGAGATCCTCGTCCAGGCCCAGGCCCTCGTCCAGGTCCAGTTCGTCGACCGGATCGAGGTCCAGGGTGGGCGCTGCGCCGGCCGGCGCGCGGTCGCCGCGCAGAGCGATCTCGGCGCGGACCACGCTGCCCGTCTCCGTGCGGTGCGCGACTGTGCGGGACGCGTACGCATCGACCAGGCGCAGGCCGCGCCCGCAGGGCACGTCGGCGTCCAGCGGCTCCTGCCGCGGATTGGGGCGCGACTTCCAGCAGCCCGCGTCCATGACCTCGACGACCAGCGCCTCACCTCGGACACTGATCACCGTGGACACCCACGGGCTACCGCTGTGCATCACCACATTTGTGACGAGTTCGGTGACGATCAAGGACAGCGCCTCGTCGAAGTGCTCGGCGAGCCGCCATCGACGTGCGACGGCCCGGGCGAAGCGCCGTAGTGCGCGCGCGGCCTCCGGCGAGGCCGGCATCGCGCAGTGGGCCAGGCTTCGCAGAGCAGAGGTGGGTCCGATCCCATCCGGGTCCGGGTCCGGTGCACGTTCTATGGCAATCACTTGGGCTCCTGTTCGGCCGGGCTACGTCGCCCTGACCAAGGTCCAGCGGCCGGGAGGGCGGTACACGCCTCTCCGGGCCGTCGACAGCCATGCAGATCTTCTGCGGCAGCTCAACATTGGTGGCCGTGCACGGACGGAGCAATCAGGGACACTGAAACCCGTATACGTAAAGAATCGAAATGCCCCGGAACCTCCTAGGAGAGTGATTCGGTGGACACTCTGAGTGACCTCGCGGCGGACCGCTGGCTGACACGTGTGCTCACCCACGGCGGCGGGGAGGCCGACCCCACGGGCGAGCCTGCTCTGCTGCTGATCGAGGGCGCGGCCGGCACCGGCAAGTCGCGGCTGGCGCGGCGGCTCACCGAGGCCGCGCGGGCACACCCCGACGCCGAGGCCGCGCGGGCGCACACCGTGACCGAGGCCGCGCGGGCACACACCGTCACCGTGACCTTCTCCTCCTTCGGTGTGTCCGTGATGGAGTCCTTCGGCGTGTCCGAGACCGGGCAGCACGGCCGCCCCACCCCCTCCGCACCACCCACACATGCCGCGGCGTCGTGGCCCGCGCGTCCACCGGCACCCGAGCCCGGCGCCGACCTGCCGGCCGCCCTGGCTCCGCTCCTTTCGGCCGGCAGCCGGGACAGCCCCGGTGCCGCGCGGGCCACCGGGGCCACCGGCGACCGGCCCGTCCTCCTCGTCGCCGAGGACGTCCATCTCGCCGACGACCCCTCGCTGGACCTGCTGCGCCGTCTCGTCGCGCAGCCGCCCCCCGGACTGGCCGTCGCCCTGACCTACCGTCCCGAGGAGCTGCGCGACCCCGGACTCGTCCTGGGGCGCGGCGCCTGCTACCCCGCCGCGCTCACCGTGCAGCGGATACGGCTCACAGCCCTCGACGTGGAGCAGGTGCGCGAGCTCGTGGAGGAGGGACTCGGCGCGGACTGCGGCCCCTCGGAGCTGTTCGCCCGGATCCGGCAGCGTTCCGGCGGCAACCCCCAGGTCGTCACCGATCTGGTGCGTCTGCTGCGCGAGACCGGGGAGCCGCGCGAGCGGTACTCGCTCAGGGACCTGGACAGCGCCGGTGTCCCGCCCCGTCTGGCCGACCTCGCCCTCGCCCGTACCGCGGCGCTGGAGACGCGGATGCGCCGCGCCGCCTGGGCCGCCGCCGTGCTCAGCGATCCCGCCGAGGCCGAGGAGGTCACGGCGGTGGCGGGGCTCGCGGGCGAGGAGGGCACCAGGGCGCTCGTGGGCGCACTGCGCGGAGCCGTGCTGACCGAGGACGAACTCGGCAGGTACAGCTTCTTCGTACCGCTGGCCGCCGCGGCCGTGTACGACGAGGTGCCGGGCCCGGTCCGCCGCCGGATGCACCGCAGGGCGGCCGCCGTGCTCGCCCGCAGGCAGCCGGTGCCGTGGGGTCCGCTCGCCCGGCACCGGCGCCACGGCGGCGAGATCGGCGGCTGGCTGCGCTCGGTGGAGCGGGCCGCGCTGGAGCGGGCGGCGGCGGGCGACCACCAGGCGGCGATCGACCTGCTGGAGGAGACGCTGTCGCTGCCCACGGTTCCGCCGCAGGCCCGTGCCCGTCTGGCGCCGCTGCTCGCGCACAGTGCGGTGCTGGGACTTCGTTCCGAGCAGACGGTGAGCGTGCTGCGGCAGATCGTCGACGAGCAGACGCTGCCGCCCGCGGTCCGCGGCCAGATCCGCCTGGACCTGGGCCTGCTGTTGTGCAATCAGGCCGTGGCCGGGATGCAGGGCTGGCTGGAGCTCCAGCAGGCGGTGGAGGAGTTGCAGGAGCGGCCGGTGATGGCGGCCAGGGCGATGGCCGCGCTGGCGATGCCCCTGCTGTCGACGGTCCCGCTGGAACGGAACCTGTACTGGCTGGAGCGGGCCGAGAAGGCGGGCGCGGACAGCGGCGACGAGGAGGCACGCACGGCGGTGGCCGCCAACCGCGTCGGCACGCTGATGTACGTGGGCGACCCGTCCGCGTGGCAGGCGCTGGAGCTGCTGCCGAGGGACACCGACGACGCGGTGTACCAGCAGCATGTGGCCCGGGGGTTGTGCAACGCGGCGGACGGCGCGCTGTGGCTCGGCCAGCTCTCCCCCGCCCGCGAACTGCTCGCGGAGGGCGTGGAGCTGGCGGCCCGCAGCGGCGCGGCGTATGTGGAGCAGGGGGCGGGCGGCACGTCGCTGCTGCTGGACTGGGCCTCGGGCGCCTGGTCGGATCTCACCGCCCGCGCCCGGGCGTTCGTGGCCGAGTCCGACACGATGCCGGGCGTGGCCCTCGACGGCCGCATCGTGCTGGGGCTGCTCGCGCTGTCGAAGGGCGAGTGGCAGCAGGCGACGGCGTGGTTGGCCGGCGAGGGCCCCCGCGCACCGGACGGGACGTCCGTGCCGCACATGGCGACCGCCTCCGGCGCCCTGATCCGTATGGCGCTGGTGCGCGACGACGTCGACACCGCCGTGGAGGAGGCGTCGATGGCGTGGGACCGGCTGCGGGACAAGGGAGTGTGGGTGTGGGGCGCGGAACTGGCGCCGTGGGCCGTGGAGGCGACACTGCGCGCGGGCCGGCGCCCCACGGCGCAGAGCATGGTCGCCGAGTACGCCGCGGGTCTCCAGGGACGCCAGGCGCCCGCCTCGGACGCGGCATTGCAGTGGTGCCGTGCGCTGCTCGCCGAGGCCGACGGCGACCCGGGCGGGGCGGCGGAGCTGTTCCGGCAGGCGGCGCTCGTGTACGCGGGACTGCCGCGGCCGTACTCGGCGATCCTGGCCACCGAGGGCGCCGCCCGCTGTCTGCTGGACGGTGGCCGGGACACGGAGACCGCGGTCGCCGAACTCACCTCGTGCGTCCAGCAGTTGACGGAGCTGGGGGCGGTGTGGGACGCCGCCCGCATCCGGGCGATGCTGCGCGCGCACCAGCCCGCGGACGGGCAGCGTCCCCGCGGCCGCCCCGCTTACGGGGACCAGCTGTCACCGCGCGAGCAGGAGGTCGCCGATCTGGCGGCGACCGGGCTGACGAACCGGGAGATCGCGGCGACGCTGCACCTGTCACCGCGCACGGTGGAACAGCATGTGGCCCGGGCCCGCCGCAAGCTGGAGTCGCAGTCACGGCAGACGCTGTCCCGGGCGCGTTCGCAGCGCGCCGACTAGGCACGGCGGGGGCGCGCGGTTTCTTTGCGTATCCGTAAATCGGCGGTACGGATGGCGGTCCGGAAGCCGCGGCCGTAGCGTCCTGCCGGTGCCCGGGGTCACCGGGTGTCGAACGGCCGTGCCGACCCCCCACACCGACGGCGGCGCGGACGTACGGCCATGGGAGCCCGGCCCCCGGGCACGACGCCGCCGCGCTGCCGCTGCTCGCACGCGGCCGTGACGGGCCGAGGGTCGGTGCGGCAGGCCTTCGAGGCGGTGCGGCCCGTGCGGGGGCGGCTTTGTCAGCCGGCGTTCACCGGTCGGCCGGCAGGTCGTAGACGCGGCGGACGCTGGTGCCCAGACGGGAGATGTCGGCGCCGTAGACATGCAGCGATATCGCGGTCCCCGGCCCCGCGTTCCGCACGCGGTGGATGTCCCCGGGCGGCGCGAAACCGCAGAACTCGCCCTGCCGGGACACCACATCGGCGGTGGCGACGAGCCGCGCCGCGGTACGCGGGCCGTCGGCGGGGACGAGCCGGTAGCGCCGTTCGTACTCCTCCCCCTGGTGCACTCCGGTGGTGCACCAGGACACATGGTCGTGCACCAGGGTGCCCTGTCCCGGGAGCCAGACGAGGGCGACGAGCGAGAAGCTGCCGTCGTGTTCCGCGTGCAGAAGGTGCTGGCGGTAGCGCTCCGGATCGCTTGCGCACTGCTCCGGCGTGAGCAGGTCGTCCGCGCCGAGGTGCGGGGCGAGGCGCTCGCCGACGAGTTGGGCGGTCGGGTCGGGCGGCAGGCCGCGTCCGACCGCCTCGCGCACGCCGTCGATCAGCGAGTCGAGGCGGGCGGTGGTGCGGGCCGCGGTGAATGCGGTGGGAGGTGGTGTCGTCATACGGGCAGCGTCCGGGCACACCCACTGTCACGTCCAACAACGATGTGTTGGGTTCTCCCAAGCAGCGCTTATGAGACAAGGTGGTGGAGACGGCTCCTTCGTCCGGGCTGCGGTCAGCAGCCGACCTTGTTCGCGGCCACCGTCCGCAGCTCCTCCAGCACGCGCGCGGTGGCGGGAATGCGCAGGTGCTCCCGCAGCACGTAGGCGAAGATCTTGCGGCGCGAGAAGGGCTGGAGTGGACGGCCGGTGACCTTCTCGTGGCGCATGAAGTTCAGGACGAGCGCGGGGGTCATCGCCACCCCGAGCCCTTCGGCGACCAGGCTCTGCACGGCGAGGTTGTCGTCCGTCATGAAGGCGATGTCGGGCACGAAGCCGGCTTCGGCGCACTCGTGAAGAAGGTTGGCACGACAGCGCGGGCAACCGGCGATCCAGCGCTCGCCGGCCAGATCGGCCAGTCGCACCATGCGTCGCCGCGCGAGGGGGTGGGGCCGTGGCAGCAGGACGGTCAACCGGTCCTCGAGGAGCGGGATCTCGACCAGCTCACCGGGTACCTGCTCGCGCAGTCCGGGATAGCTGAAGGCGAGGGAGATGTCGCATTCACCGCGCGCCAGGCGGTGCAGCGACTCGGGCGGCTCGTTCTCCAGCAGGTCGACCCGGATGCCGGGATGGGAGGCGCTCAGCCGGGCGAGCGTCTCGGGCACAAGGGTGGAGTTGGCGCTGGGGAATGCGCACAGGCGGACCCGGCCGGAGCGCAGCCGGGTCAGGGCGTTCATCTGCTCCTGCGCGGCCGCCATGGAGTCCAGGATGCTTCGCGCGTGCCGTGACAGCGCCTCTCCGGCCTCGGTGAGCCTCATGCGGCGCCCGACGCGTACGAAAAGGGCGGAGCCGACGTCCCGTTCGAGGGCCTTCATCTGCTGGGTCACGGCGGGCTGGGTGTAGCCGAGGGCGCGGGCGGCGGCCGAATAGGAGCCGGTCCTCACGACTTCGTGGAAGGTCTTGATGTGCCGGGAATCGAACACCAGCGCATCATAGGCGGGGGCGCAACCATAAGCGGGATTTGGGGTGGCGCTCGGGCAGGCGGCGGGGCGGCCGGGACCACCCCCTGGGGGCCCTGCTCCTGTCCTACGGCTTGCGGGCCACGGCTCCGTACAGGGAGATCACCGCGTCCTCGTTCACGGACTCGCCCACTGCGAGCTCCGGGTGCCACTGCGTCAGTTGGACGACGCCGGGCTCGACGAGCTGAAGTCCGTCGAAGAAGCGGGTCACCTCGGCATGCGTACGCGGAGCGAGAGTGACGCCGCCCGCGGAGTACATCTGCACACCACGCATGACGGCGGCAGGGTCGAGGTCGGCGGTCAGCTGGGACAGGACCAGGTGGCTGCCGGAGGGCAGGGCGTCCACGAGCTCCTTCACCAGGTCGTACGGGCGGTCGTCGTCGCTGAGGAAGTGTGTCAGGGCCACCAGCGACAGGGAGACGGGCCGCGTGAAGTCGAGGGTCTTGCGCGCCTGCTCGAGGATGCGGGCGGGGGCGCGCACATCGGCCTGGATGTAGTCGGTGGCCCCTTCGGGGGTGCTGCGCAGCAGGGCCGAGGCGTGTGTGAGGACGATGGGGTCGTTGTCGGTGTAGACGACGCGGGACTCGGGTGCCGCGGTCTGGGCGATCTGGTGCAGGTTGGGCTCGGTCGGGATGCCGGTGCCGATGTCGAGGTACTGGCGTATCCCGGCTTCGCGCGCCATCCAGCGGGTGACGCGCTGCATGAACCAGCGGTTGGTCTGCGCCACATGCTTGGCGGTGCCGTCGACTCCCATGATCTGCCGGCCGAGCTCCTCGTCGACCGGGTAGTTGTCCTTGCCGCCGAGGTACCAGTCGTACACCCGGGCCGGGTGCGGCTTGCTGGTGTCGATCCGTGCGGCGGCCGGCTCGGTCCCGGTCATACGAGGCTCCCTCGATGCGTCTGGCCCAGCTCCTTGGACCTGATCGATCAGCGATCCTCGCAGGCGGTACCGATGGCGGCAAGTAACTCACCCCCGCGCCAGGTGAGTTCACGCACCGCGAGGGGAACAAGAGGTATGGAAAGGCAGCGTCCGGCGCGGGTCAATGCAATGACCGCATGCGCCGCGAACGCATCGGAGGTCACACGGAACATGAACAGACCCTGGTCACGTCCGCCCCGGCCCCTTCCGCGCACGGCAGCCGTCGCTTCGCTGGCGACCGTGACGGCCCTGGCGGCGACGGCGTTCACCGCCGCCCACGCCGCTCCCGCCTCCCCCTCCCCCTCCCCCTCTCCCTCTCCCTCCGCCCACGGCACCACGCAGGTGGTCAGTTGGGCCGCGAGCGCCGACCGGCTCGGCGCGGCGGCGCAGGACCTGACGTACCGCCTCGTCGTCCACACCAGCGCGGGCGGCAGCGCCCTGCGCATCCGCCTCTCCAACGCCTTCGGCGAGCAGCCGGTGACCTTCGGCAGCGCGCAGGCCGGGCTGCGGGCGTCGGGCGCGGCCGTCGTCCCCGGCACCAACCGCGCCCTGACGTTCGGGGGCGCCCGTTCCGTGACCGTCCCGCCCGGGGGCCTGGTCCACAGCGATCCGCTGCCCGGCAGCGTACGGCCGGGTTCGGACCTGGTCGTCAGCCTGTACGTGCGGCAGGCGGCGGGGAGGGCGACCGGACACCGGATGGCTCTGCAGACGTCGTACGTCGCACCGCTCGGCGACCACGCGGCCGACGAGTCGGCGACGCCGTACACCCGCACCGTGCGTTCCTGGTTCTACCTCGACGCCGTGGTCGTCGATGCCCGGCCGGGCATCGGCGCGGTCGCCGCCCTGGGCGACTCCATCACCGACGGCGCCTCGTCCACCCCGGACGCGAACCGCCGTTGGCCGGACCTGCTCGCCGCTCGCCTGAACAGCGATCCCACCACCAGGATCAAAGGCGTGGCCAACGAGGGCATCTCCGGCAACAAGGTGCTGAGCGACGGCTCCGGCGAGAGCGCCGAGAAGCGGCTGGAGCGTGATGTGCTGTCCCAACGGGGCGTTCGGACGATGGTCCTGTTCGAGGGCGTCAACGACATCAAGGCGGCTTTGGCGCCCACGGCGGAGGAACTGATCGCCGGCTACCGCCGGATCGTCGGCCGGGCGCATGCGGCGGGCGTCTGCGTGGTGGGCGCGACGGTCATGCCGTACGAGGGCTGGCGCGAGTGGACAGCGGGCGGCGAGGCCGTACGGCAGCAGGTGAACGCGTTCATCAGGGACGGCGGGCTGTTCGACGAGGTGGTCGACTTCGACGCGGCGGTCAGGGACCCCGCACGCCCGTCAAGGATGCTGCCGGCGTACGACGGCGGTGACCATCTCCACCCCAACGACGCGGGAATGCGGCGGACCGCCGAGACGGTGGACACCGACCAACTGCGCTGCACAAGAAGGCCGGCTCGCTGAGGCGTGTCCCGCAAGATCCTTTGAGCGCTGCGAACGGAGCCGAAGCGCGATAGTTGTCACACAGGCAGGCGTGTTGTCACCAACGGGGCTGCGGGCCTTTTGTCGATTGCTCTGGCGAAGCTGCTCGGCGTGTGGATCGAGCAGCGGCTTGAGGTCCGGTCTCCGCTTCCAGAGGTGCCGCACTCGATGTGCCCGCCCTCACCGCCCATGGCAGTTCGCGTGTGCCGGGCCCGTTTTGGGCGCGTCCGCAGGCCGGTCGTCAGGGCAGGGCGAGGACGTCGTCGATCGCGGACCGGATTGTTTCGTCCGGGAGGATCGCCCGGTAGTCACCGTACGTCGACAGCGGCTGGTCGATTCCCTGCACCGTACGCAGGACCGCCCGCACCGCCGGGGAGGGCGTCGGCGAACAGCTCGCGCCGGGCGAAGAAGCCGATCTTCGGTTGCTGTCGAAGGTCTTCTGCCGGCCCGCGGTGTAGGTGACGGCCACGTTTCACGCCGGCGGGATGCCCGGGACCCACGCCCAGCGGAGCCTCCCCAACGCTGACGCGTCCACGCCGATGCGCGGCGGCTTCCTCCTTCAGACGGACGCGGCGGTCTCCGCCTTGGTGATGAGCGTGTCGAGGAGCGAGAGCAGGGCGCCAAGGGCGTCCTGACGGGAGCGGGCGTCGAGCAAGAGGATGGGCGTGTTCGGGTCACGCAGGTGCAGCGCCGCCCCGATCTCCTCCGGGGTGTAAAGCTGCTCGCCGTTGAAGCAGTTCGCGCCGACCACGAACGGAAGCCCGCGGCTCTCGAAGAAGTCGACAGCCGGGAAGCTGCGGTCAAGGCGCCGGGTGTCGACCAGCACGATCGCTCCGAGAGCCCCGTTCAGCAGGTCGTCCCACATGAACCAGAAGCGCTCCTGGCCCGGCGTACCGAACAGGTAGAGGACGACTCCGGCGTCGGTGAGGGTGATACGGCCGAAGTCCATCGCGACGGTGGTCACCGTCTTGGACTCGATGCCGTCGAGGTCGTCCACGCCGACACCTGCGGCCGTCAGCCGCTCCTCCGTACGCAGCGGCTCGATCTCGGAGACCGTCTCGACCAGCGTCGTCTTGCCGACGCCGAATCCCCCGGCGATCAGGACCTTGACGGGGGCTGCTTCCTGGGCAGGGGATTCATATACGGGCAAGGCTGTCCCTGATTCTCATGAGCAGGTGGACATTGGTGGTCTCGGCCTCCGCCAGCGGCGGCCGGTGGTGGATCAGCCCGCGGTCCGCGAGTTCGCCGAGCAGGACCGTCATCGGAGTGAGGCGCATGTGCATCCGGGCCGCGATCTCGGCGACCGCCCGCCCGTCCGGCGCAGGGCACATGGAGAGGATGGCCTGCCACTCCGTGGGCAGGCCACCGTGGGCGTCCGCGGCGACCGCCGCCGTGATCGTGGTGTCCATGGTCAGGACGGTGTGCGGAGCGGCTGTACGGCCATCGGTCAGTGCGTACAGCCGAGTCCGGCGGCGGCCTCCGTGCTGCGGATCGTCGGGCATTACGACGCGGACGCCTGGCTGCGCTCAGGTGTGCCCAGCCACTCGCCGAGCGCTTGCGCGGTCCGCACCGCCTCGCCGCCCAACTCCCCGAGCCGTGCTTTGCGGGAGGTCACGACGATGAGCGTGCTGCCCTCCCCGCACCCGACGATGCAGAGATACCTGTCGTCCATCTCGACCAGCTGGCGGATCACCCGGCCACCGTCGATCTCCCTGGATATCGCCTTCATCGTGGCCGCGATTCCGGAGGACGCCGCGGCGATGCGCTCCGCCTGTGGCCGGTCCAGCAGGTAGGCGCTGAGCTTGATCCCGTCATTGGACAGGAGCACGGCTCCCTGGACACCGGCGATCCTGCTCAGATTGTTGTCCAGGATGCTGTAGATCATGTCGTTCGATGTCGTCGTCATGGCCGATCCTGTCGGAGCTCTTGTTCCACTGTCTGGGTTCCGTGTTCGTAGTCCGCCCATGCGTCGGCCACCTCTTCAGGTGTCGCCGCGTTCTGAGCGACCACAGGTTCCGATGCGCGTGGCTCGCGCAGTTGCTCGGCGATATGGGCCTGCGGGACACGCTCGGGCAGGGCGGGCCGCGAGTCGCCGTCCGAGGCCACGGACCGCACCGGGAGCGTGCTCTCCTGCAACCGCTCATGCCTCCGACGGCTCGGCAGACCGGACCGCGAATGCAGGACCAGCTCGGGCTTGCGTTCATCGAGGCGGCGCGGTGCGGGGACGGGCTCGGCGGGTACAGGCTCGGCGGAGACGGGCTGAGGGGGAACGGGCCGCACCGACTTGCGTGACTGTTCCCGCTCGGTCGGCACGAGCAGCTCCTTGGGAATGATCACAATGGCCGACGTCCCGCCGTACACCGACCTGCGCAGCGTGACCGTGGCCTGGAGCTGCTCGGCGAGGTGGCCGACGACGAAGAGACCCAGCCGGTGTGCGTTCTCCGCCAGGACGGCGTACGGCGGGGCCGAGTGGAGCCGCCTGTTCATCTCCTCGTAGCTCGCGGGGGTCACTCGCGGACCGCGGTCCTCGATCTCGACCGACAGACCGTCGGCCACCAGGTCGGCCCGGATGACGACCTTCGACTTCGGCGGGGAGAATCGGGTGGCGTTGTCGAGCAGCTCTGCAAGGAGGTGGCTGATCTGGCTGATCACACGCGGTTCCACGCTGATCTCGTCCAGGGCCTGCCGCTCGATCCGCCGGAAGTCCTCGACCTCCGCGGCGGCCTCGCGCAGCAGGTCGGCGACGCGCATGGGCTCGGTGTGCGGGTCGGGGATCTCACCGCCCGCCAGGATGAGCAGGTTCTCGATCTGCCGCCGCATGCCGACCGTCAACTGGTCGGATCGCATCAACTGGGCGAGGAGCGCTTCGTCGTGGCCGAAGGTGTCCTGGAGGTCTTCGGTGAGGCTCAACTGGCGGCTGACCAGATTGCCGGTGCGTGAGGCGATGCCCGCGGCGAACATGCCGAAGCCATGTCGCTCGTCCGCGAGTGTCCTGTGCCCGTCGACGGATACGGCGACGACCCGGGCGAACGCGTCGCTGATACGTCCCACTTCGTCCCGGTCTCCGCGGACCGTGGGCAGCGTGTCTGCTGCGACGAGTTGACCCCGCTGCAGGCGGTCGACGACGTCCGGCAGCGTGTCCTCGGCGATGGTCACCGTGCGTTCGTGCAGACGGCGCAGGCGGCGCAGCACCGAGCGCGTGGTGAACACGACGACGGCTGCGACAAGCAGCAGCGCGCCGCCGCTCGCCGTGATCAGCCAGGCGACCCCCGCCTCGAGCTCCGACGCCTTGGCGTCGGCCTGCGAGAGCAGTCCCCGCGCCCGGTTGGCGTTCAGCGTGTCCAACTGCGGCGCCCACTTCTCGCGCGCCGCCGACCAGCCGCTGACGTCCCTCGGCAGCTTCACGCCGAACCGCGTGTCCGTGTGCTCGGACACGACCTCGTCCTCGATGCGGGTCTTGGTCCGCCACGCGTCCGAGTGGGCCATCTGCGCGTAGAGCTCGTTCTCCTCGGCGGGCAGATAGGGCACGATCCACATGTCGTACAGGTACCTGTGTGCGCCGATGGCGTTGACGATGTCGGCGAACCTGGAGGTTGTCAGTTCCCTGGACGGCCCGGCCTGCGCGAGGATCGTGTCCTGCTGCGCCATCATCTCGGAGGCCGAGAACATGGCGACGGCCACGCGGCCTTCCTGAGTGAGCCCGCCGTCTTCCGTGTGGCTGAACTCGTCCTGGTAGAAGCGGACCATCTGGCTGATGACGCCGGTGTAGTAGGCGATCGCACTGTCGGCGCTGCCGCTGCGGGCGTCCGCGCGTTCGCGGAAGGCATCCAGGTCGTCGAGGCCCTCCCGCACCTCCAGGAGGCGACGGTCAGCCTGCTCGGATCGCGCCCCACCGGTGGACGAGGACCGGCGGAACTCGGCGGCGGCCCGGTCCGTGGCGGCGCGCCGCTTCCGCAGGTCGTCCTCGGGCACGGCAGAGCCCGCCCACAGCGCGGCAGTCATCGTCCGCTCGGCCTGCATCTCGACCATGAGCTCGTACAGGGGTACGCCGATCCGCTCACCGGCCACCACGTCAGCGCGCAGGTGCTGCGCGTCGTCCAGCAACCGGTTCGCGGTAACGACGGTTTGGGCACCCATCGCCACTGTGGGGACCACCGCCAGCCAGATGAGCAGCGTACGCAGGCGCAGGGTACGGCGCCGACGAACCGTCGACCGGCCTCGTGACCCTTCGGGTTCTATGGGAGACATCAATCCTCGGGAGCGGGGGAAGTGGGCGACAGGCCGACAGCCGGGCCAGGCGCAGTCCTGGGGAGGGGACTGGGGGAAACGGCCGGTCCGGCTTCGGTGGGACGTAGGGGTGCCGATCATAACCAGCCACGCGGAGAAATAGAGAGCTTGCGGCAGTGATCAATTGCATGGTATTGACCCAGGAAGCGTTGCGGACCACAGGCTGCGCCGGACCAACCGGTACCTCGAAGGGATCCGGCACCCCGTACTGCCCCCCTCAGCTGACGGCCGGCCATACCGGCTGGACGCACTTCGTGCACTACGCCACCGAAGTCCGAGCCCCTGGTGCTCTATCCGCACGAGGCGGGGCGTCTGTCGTCCGGGACGATGCGCAGCCTGTCCTTGGCCAACTTCAGCGCCTGCTGCCGACCGGCGTCCCAAAGGACGACGGTCCCGCCCGCGTCGCCCACCTTGAGGTAGGGGCGCGAGGGAACGAACTCGCCGCCCTCGACGGGTATCTCCTCAGCCTTGCCGATGGGATGGGCGCACACCCATTCCGGAGCGATCCCGAAATAGGCGACAGGAGTGCGGCCGCCCTTCGCCGCCGCCACCGCCTGACTGCCGGCTCTTCCCGCGGACAGCACGCCGAGCTCCAGGGCACCCTGGAGCAGCAGCACGAGACTCACGACAGCGAGCACGACGTTGCCGAACCAGCGGTCCTTCACGTACAGGTGCAGGTGCTTCATGTATCCCAGGAGAGCAAGCGCGGCGAGCCACAGGCTCATGCAGACCGTGAGCTTCACCGAGGCCGCGAACTGGTAGGCCCGCGGAATCTCGACATCCTCCAGGTTGAGCCCGAACGCGTCCAGGTAGAAGGTGTGCAGCCCGAGGCCGAGCGACGGCAGGAAGCCGAGGGAAATGGGCAGGAGAGCCGGCAGCAACCAGGGCGCGGTGCGCTGCCAGCTCCACTGCCGGACGAGCAGCCGGATCCCGTTGAACACCAGGCCTGCCGCGAAGCCGTAGACGATGACGCGCGAGCCCCAGCCCGAGCCCGGCTCGGTACGCACCATATGGGCACCGAACACCGCACTCGTAGCGCCGAGTACGACGCCGACGACAAGGGCGGCCGCCTTCGATGTGGCAGGGAACGCCTGGCGGAATACGAAGGCCGTGGCGAGGACCGCTCCGAGCCCGATCACGGCGAAGCCCCACCAGGAGTCGAACCCCTGCGCATGACGGTCGGCGATGCGCGCTCCGGCCCACAGCGCCAAGGCCATGAGCATGAGCAGCCGGGCGAGCAGCCGGCCGGATTCACGCCGCCTGCCGAGATCGGTACGCGGGCCGGTGCCCATGGGCCGGCGGGCGGCAACCCTTCCCGGCTGGAGGGCGGTTCCCGGCAGGGCGCGCGTCGCCAGATGCTGAGCTGCTGACGCCGAAGTGGCGGTGATCAGACGCCCGGTGTCCCGGACCCCCAGGTTCTCTGCCTGCCACAGCATCGACCGTTCTGCCCAGCGCCTCCACCGGGGCAGCGGAGCAGAACGGGGGTGGGCCTGCGGACGGCGGTAGGCGAACCAGTGGGGCCGGTCGACGGGATCGCGGACCACACGGTCGACGACCTCGACGTTCAGGTCCAGCAGCAACTCGTCGGAGATGGCTTCGATCCGCTCGCGTGCTCCCCTGACGGCGTTGAAACGGCTGCCGGGGAAGCGCGCCTCGATGGTGTACCAGGCCCTTCGCTCGGTGACCTCGGAGCCGGTACCACCACGCTTCTCCAGGACGGGCCAGCCCCGGGCCGCGAGCGCCTCCTCGAACATGTCGCACTCGATCCGGGTCCCCCGCAGCTCGATGAGCGCAACCGCTCGCTGATCGAATCTCGACGCCTTGGGCACGGGTCTCTGTTCCCTTTCGGTGTGCGGCCGGGCCGTGTCAGTGGTCCGTGAGAGAGTCGGCTCTCACCATGCACCACGGGAGTGACACATGACCGTACTGCCCGAGATCACCGGGCGTGACGAATTCGCTGCGCTGATCGTCCGGACCGCATTCGGCGACGAGGCCGCGTGGCAGGCCGGTGGCGGATCTGGCTCAGCCGTGGGGAGTTGAGGGCGAGTAGGAGGCCCATGTCCACCTCGTGGACATTCCCGCCCGGGGCCGGTGCAACGCCCGGCGACGTCGTCGCCGCGGTGAGGGCCGACGAGACTTGTGCGTGGTGTTCCTCGCCGACAGCGTCACGATGCAGTGCGCGCAGCGGGGGCTGTTGGCCCGCGCCATCTACGACGAGGACGACGACTCGACCCGATGCACGGCCAGGAGCTGATCGGCGACCCGCCGCCTCGGCAGTTTCGGACCGTCCCGGCAGGCGTCCACACCGTGCACGCGAACCTGTCGATCGCCGACATGGACTCCGAGGACTTCGCCGAAGCGGCGCTCACCGATCCGGGGGTGTGTTCCGATCCTTCTCGTAGGCCGGCGGGCCGCTGCGAACCGGTAGGGCGAGATAACCAGTTGAGATGCGCGTAGTGGGCTTGTGCGCCGACCGGCGCGTGCAGACTCCAGGGAACAGGGCGGGACAGTTCATACGCTCCAGGTCCGGGGCGACACCGTGTTCACCAGCTCTGCGAGACACTCGGTCTTCGCACTCCGCCTGCCGCAGTCCACGCGAACGGGCAACTGAGCGGCACACTCCCTGAATACCGACATCCGCCACCCGCGCCGTACAACGGCGGCCCGGGACGACGCACAGGCATAGGGTCGAGGCTTCGGCGACAACATCGACGACGCGAGACGGGCACTCGGTGAATGGGCAGGAGACGAAGGAACGCACTCCGCGCGTCGTGCGGGTGGCACTCGCCACGGCGGGGTCCTCAGCGGTGCTTCTCGCCCTGCACGCGCTCGGGGGCTTCTTCGTGCTCAACGCCCTCCTCACCGAGTCCGAGGGCCCCTGGGACCGCACGCTCACCGAGACCGTGCGGCTGATGGCTGTCCTCGGCCTCTGGGCCGAGGTCGTCGCGGCCGCGGTCACGGCCGGGTTCGTCGCACTCAGGTGTGTACGACGATGGTGGTACGCGATTCCCCTCGTGCTGATCCTCACCGCCATGGTGCGGATGGTGTTCGCCCCGGGGCCGTGACGTCGGTGCGAGCACCCGGCGCGGACCCCTCGCGGCGAAGGGCTCACTGCGGGCCTGATGCCCCGGAGCGGCGAGGCGGCGCGAGCGCGGAGATCGCGGCTGTCGAGCGTGCCGTCCTCGTCATGAGAGCGCTCAAGCAGGCAAGGCGAGGATGAGGGCGGCCAGACGGGGCAGTCGGCGGCGCATCTCCTGGTCGTCAGGAGAAGTCGAAGTCTTCCCCCATGTCGACGACGGCCCGGCTCCCGACAGCATTCTGTCGGCAGTTGCGCCACGCTGCCTCAAAGGCGTCCGCATCGCCGGTGATCCGCTCGAACGCGTCATCAGCCGCGTAGTTCACGTC
Source organism: Streptomyces sp. ISL-10 (assembly GCF_018614575.1). Classification (GTDB taxonomy): domain Bacteria; phylum Actinomycetota; class Actinomycetes; order Streptomycetales; family Streptomycetaceae; genus Streptomyces. The sequence continues at coordinate 614,512 of NZ_JAGGOJ010000003.1, read as the reverse complement.
CTCGTAGAACAGCAGCTCCGGTCGGTCCTGTTCCTCCGCACCGCGGATCACGAGGGGAAGCGCGGCAAGGCTGTCAGGACCGGCAGCTATGCGCTCGTACCACTCCCGTCCCTGCGCGATCACGCCTGCACGGAAGTCCACGAAGCTGTCATCCGAGCAGCCTCCGCCGATGAGACCCGCCGGCCGACTTCGTAGAGGCGGGCGGTCCCGTCCCCCGGCACTTCCGCGTGACCCTGGGCAGCGACGGACGGTGATGGTCAAAAACCGTAGAGGAAGCCGTACGGCGCGTTGTCGACCAGGTGGTAGAGGCCGAGAGCGCCGGGAAAGAGCACGAGGGCGAGCACACCCATCCGTACGAGTGCGGGCGCCGTGATCATGACGCCGCCCGTCTGCCCGGTGATGGTGCGCCAGTCGCGCCAGCGCCGGACGTCCCCCGCACAGGCTGCCCAGAACAGGCCCCCGAACACGATGCCGACCCCGGAGCCGACCATGGCGAATCCCGCCACCACGGCCAGGAAAGTCTCGCGGTCGTGATGGTCGGTGACGAACAGGCAGCCGACGGCCAGCAGGGCAACAGCGGCGATCCCGTGCACGGCTCCGCGCACGACCACGTCCTTGAAGCGCAGCCTCGGCAGCCTCACGCCGTCCTCGTCGGTCATCGGTTCAGAGGTCGGCTCCGGTGCGGTCCGCTGGGTGTGCGTCATGCCGGCACGCTACCCAGGGCTCGCGGGGCGATGCGGACCTGGTCTCCCAGACAGGGACGCCTTCCTGCCCCGTCCGGTCGCCCGGTCGTCCAGTCGGACTCGCGTGTCGGACCCTCCCGTTAAAGTCGTTCCCCGGTCGTCCGCACCTCGCGGCCGGACCAACCACTGGTGGGGAGGCGTGCTTGCCTCTCCGAGCTCGATCCACACCACCCGTAAGGAACGCGCGTGACCGACACCCCGACGTCCTTCCGGCTCCTGCCCGGTGCCGCCGACTCCCCCGTCGTCCTGCATGTCCCCCACTCTTCCCGTGCCCTGCCCGCCGACGTCCGGCGCGGGATCGTGCTCGACGACCGTGCGCTCGAGAGGGAGTTGGACCACATCACCGACTCCCACACCGCGGAGGTCGCCGCCGTGGCCGCCTCACTCTGCAAGAGCACGCCCTGGCGGTTCGTCAACCAGCTGTCCCGGCTGGTCGTCGACCCCGAGCGCTTCCCCGACGAGCGGGAGGAGATGCTCGCCGTCGGGATGGGCGCGGTCTACACGCGGACCACGCACCGTGAGGCGCTGCGGCCCGACGGGTACGACGGCAGTGACCTTGTCCGGCGCTACTTCGAGCCGTACGCCGCCGCCATGACCGCGGCCGTCGACGCACGGCTCTCCGCCGCCGGGCGGGCCGTGGTCATCGATGTGCACTCGTACCCGACCGAGCCGCTGCCGTACGAGCTCCACGCCGGCGGTCCCCGACCGCCGATCTGTCTCGGGACGGATCCGGTCCACACGCCGGCCGGCCTCCTCCAAGCCGCGCAGGAGGCGTTCTCGGGGTTCGGTGGTACGGGGCTCGACAGCCCGTTCGCGGGGACATACGTGCCGTTGAAGCACTACGGGCGGGACGAGCGTGTCAGCGCGCTGATGATCGAGATTCGGCGGGACGTGTACATGAAGGAACCGGGCGGTGAGGCAGGGCCCGGTCTGGAGGCGCTCGGCACTGCTGTGGCCGACCTCGTGGAGGCCGTCGGCGCGTTGGGGTGATCCGCCCCTTCCACTCGTGTCGCGCCCGGCCCGCTTCTGGCCGCCCCGCCGGTCAGGCGCGTGTGTTCACGCTGACCGGCCAGGAACCCGTGGGCGGTGTCCAGCCCTGGAGTGTGGCCGGGATGCCGACGCGTGTGTTGCAGTTGATGACCTGGAAGTGCAGGTGTGCGCCGTTGGCCGCTCCCGTCGCGCCGGACCAGCCGATGATCCGGCCCTGCGGAACCCAGTCGCCGGTGTTGTAGAGGGCGCGGTTGAGGTGCGCGTAGTCCTGCGCTGCCACCCCGCGGCGCGGTGTTGATCAAGGGCTACGGGGTGTTCGATGTGCTCATTTACCCGCCCCACGGCGGGCGGCGAAGCCGTCCTGAGTCGCTGACCTGCGCAGATGCCTTCTCTCTGGGATGAAAGTGGTGTCTGATCCCACCGCTGTTGACCGTGGTTATCCGCTCTCTTGGGCACGCTATGGGCACGACACCGTGCACAGGACTCAGCCTTGGGCCTGAACAGGCGAGCGTGACGGCGTATGCCGGCCCCCCGAACGGCCCGCCAAGGCGCGACAGGTGCCGGGGGAGGGATTTCCATGGAAGACATGTCCCGACTCGACAGTGCATGCCCCCGCTCCCTTCGCGCCGCCGCGGGACTGGGCCTGGTAGCGGCGCTGGCCGTCGGCTGTACCGGGTCCGGTGTCGACACCACCACCGCTGCCGGCCGTGCGGCCGTCGCGACGTCGCCGCTGCCCACCGTCCCACCCGCCCAGCCACCGCCACAGCTCACCCGGGCCGAGGTCGAGACCGCGGTGAGCAAGCTGGACGACGTCGTACGGGACGCCATGCGCCGCACCGGTGTGCCCGGAGTCGCCGTGGGCGTGGTGCACGACGACGAGGTGCTGTATCTGAAGGGGTTCGGCGTGCGGAAGGCAGGCACGAAAGACGGGGTCGGAGCGGACACCGTCTTCCAGCTCGCCTCGGTTTCCAAGCCCCTTGCGTCCACCGTGGTCGCCGCGGCCGTGGGCGAGAAGACCGTCGGCTGGGACGACCCGGTCGTCGACTACAGCTCCGGCTTCACCCTGAAGGACCCGTGGGTCACCCGCCATGTCACGCTGGCCGACCTGTTCTCGCATCGCAGCGGACTGCCCGACCACGCCGGAGACCTCCTGGAGGACCTCGGCTACGACCGCTCGTACATCCTGGACCACCTCCGCTACCAACCGTTGGCCCCCTTCCGTGCCCATTACGCGTACACCAACTTCGGGCTGACCGAAGCCGGCGTCGCCGCCGCGCGAGCAGCGGGGACCAGCTGGGAGAAGCTGTCCGCCGACAAGCTGTACCGGCCGCTCGGCATGGAGTCCACCAGCTCTTCCTTCGCCGACTACGAGAAGGCGGACAACAAGGCCGCCTTGCATGTGCAGACCGGGGACACCTGGCGTGCCGAGCATGTGCGTGACGCGGATGCCCAGAGCCCGGCGGGCGGGGCCAGCTCCACGGCCCGGGACATGACGAAGTGGCTGCGCCTGCAACTGGGCAACGGCAAGTTCGAGGGGCGGCAAGTCGTCGACGCCGACGCGCTGGAGCAGACCCACCTGCCGCACATGCTCTCCGAGCCGCCGCACTCGCCTGTGGGCCGGTCCGGGTTCTACGGGCTCGGCTGGAACGTGAGCTACGACGACCAGGGCAGGCTGAAGCTCGGCCACTCCGGCGGCTTCGCGCTGGGGGCGGCCACCCACGTCGCATTGCTGCCCTCGGAGAAGCTCGGCATCGTCGTCCTGACCAACGGCCAGCCCGTCGGCCTGCCCGAGTCGATCACCGCCACGTTCCTCGACACCGCGCAGACGGGCGGGCCCACCGTCGACTGGCTGACGTTCCTCGGGCCGATCATCAAGCAGACCCTCGCGGGGGAACAGTCGCCGGTCGACTACAGCAAGCCTCCGGCCTCGCCCGCACCCGCCAAGGCAAACAGCGCCTACACCGGAACGTACGCCAACGACTACTACGGCCCGATGACCGTCAGCGCCCAGGGGGGCGAACTCACCATGCAACTCGGGCCCAAGAAGCAACGGTTCTCCTTGCGCCACCACGACGGTGACACCTTCAGCTACCGCACCACCGGCGAAAACGCCGTCGGCCTGTCCGGCGTGACCTTCACCGTCGGGTCCGACGGACGCGCCGACAAGGTCCGGGTCGAGAACCTCGACACGACCGGTCTCGGCACCTTCACGAGGAACGACTAGGGCCAGTGGGCAAGACCGACCGGATACGGCGCAGGAGGTCGCGTTGCCGAGCGTCGCCTGCATCCGCTCCAGCATGATCTAGACAACAAACAAATCCCCAGGCCGCCGACCTGGGGTTTCAAAATGGAGCGGGTGACGAGAATCGAACTCGCGCTCTCAGCTTGGGAAGCGTCGGCGCTCAGGCGGACGTTTCAGCTCTGACGCGTAAATACGAACCGGCACAGGCAAAAGTGCAGGTAGTAGCTGAACTCGCCTCCTGCGCTGCCACCCCGCGGCGCGGTGTTGATCAAGGGCTACGGGGTGTTCGATGTGCTCACTTACCCGCCCCACGGCGGGCGGCGAAGCCGCCCTGAGTCGCTGACCTGCCTTCACGATGGCGGCAGCTCCGTGCTGAGTCTCTCGGCAGGCACTCGCTCGATGCGGGTCCAGCCCCTCCAGCCCCGCTCCTCCAGGATCGCCAACAGCCGTGCGGCGTGCGGTGAGGACACTGAGTCCAGCAGGTCGACGAACTGGTCGTCGATTCCGTCTTCGGCACCCACCTCGCCAGCCTCCACAGCGCGAACCATCAAGCGCTCCATGATGTCGGCGACCTCGACGATCCGCGGATCGTCGGCCGGCCAGCCGAGTGCCCCGCTGAGAAGGCTGTAGAGCTTCACCATGTCGGGGTCGTCCAGCTCCTCGTGCTTCTTGGCGATCACGGAGTCGATCGAATGCGGCACCTGGGCGGCGATCATGATCCAGGCGTCCCGCTCCATCTCGATGTACCGCTCCTCAACGCCGAGACCGCGCAGCCGGTCGAGGTAGTCCACGACGCTCTGCGGGAGCGCCAGGTGCTCTCCGGCGGCGAGCCTGGCGAGTCGGCTGCGAGTGTCCTGCAGCCGCCGGATCTCGGCGCGCAGGGCCTTGTCGATCTCCTGGACGCCGCTGGCGAACTCCTCCGGGCCGGCGGCGAGGAGTTCCTGCACCCGGGCCAGCGGCACGCCGGCGTCTGCGAGGGTGCGGATCCGGATCAGTCGCACGACCGCGACCGCGTCGTAGGTCCGGTATCCGGACCGGTCGCGTTCGGGCTCCGGCAGCAACCCGATCCGGTGGTAGTGGCGTACCGCCCGCACCGTCACCCCGGCGTACGCCGCAAGCTGGCTGATGGTGAGCATGGGTCTCAGCCTGCCTCAGGCGATCTTCCGGCGATAGGCGGCCATCGCGAAGATGTACGCCACGACGAGGATGCCGACGCACCACGCGAGGGCGGTCCAGATGTCGTCACCGACTGGCTGCTGGGCGAACAGGTTGCGGATCGTGTTGACGATCGACGTCACCGGCTGATGTTCGGCGAACCAGCGCGCCGGGCCGGGCATCGTCTTTGTGGGCACGAACGCCGAACTGACGAACGGCAGGAAGATGAGGGGGTAGGCGAACGCGCCAGCGCCCTCGACCGACGACGCAGAAAGCCCGGGGATCACGGCGAGCCAGGTCAGCGCCAGGGTGAACAGGAGCAGGATGCCGGGTGACCGCGAGCCATGCTGACGACTTCGGGGAGAGGTTCGAGGAGGCCGCGGTCCGCGAACTGGCAGAGGAGACCGGGCTGGAGGCGGACGCGGACGGCGTCCGGATCGGCACCATCCTCGTGGACGGCACCCGCGGGGTGACCCGGGTCACCGCCGCCGCTCTGGTCGCGGCGGCGTCGGGAACAGCCGAAGTCCGTGAACCGGAGGAGATCGCCGGCTGGGAGTGGTGGCCGCTGGACGCCCTGCCCGGAGCCGCTGTTCGCGCCGTCGGCGGCCGTGCTCGGCAGCTGGCGGCCTGCGCCGGGCCTGCGGGACGACGCGTTCCACGGCTACTCCGTCGACATGGACCGACCACGCGACTGACGCCCTCGGCACCACCCGCCCTTTCCCGCCCGCCGCCATGTGACGCCCGGTTCTGGATGGCCGTGCCACCGTCCGGGCAGGACCCAGCTTGCCGAAGTGCCCCCCAGCGCGGATCCCGCTGTCCTGAGCGCCCTTGCCTACCTCGGCAAAGCCTCGCAGGCGGGACTTCTGGATGAGGAGGAGTGATTCCGGTGTTGCGGCGCGTAACCTACCCGAGGAGCTGGTTCAGACGAAGCGGGCGAGCCCGCGACAAGCCTGCTCGCATGAGCCGTCGCGCCAGGGAGGGCAGGCCTCCCGCGCCCGGGAACGCAAAAAGACCCCAGACGAACTGGGGTCTCACTGGTGTCCGAGGGGGGACTTGAACCCCCACGCCCGATAAAGGGCACTAGCACCTCAAGCTAGCGCGTCTGCCATTCCGCCACCCGGACCGGTGGTCGGCCCCGGTCTCCCGCGGCGACAGGGACAACAATACCAGGGGTTCGAGGTGCCCTTCACCCGCATATCCCGTGGTCAGGGCTGTCCGAACGGGCCGAACCGCCGCAGTACAGCGTGTATCCGCGCGAGCGCGCAGCGTGCGGATACCGTCGGCTGCGTGAGCCATCGCACCTACCGGAGGCCCCGCGTCCTCTCCTCGCTGCGCGAGCACCTGCGCGACACCTTCTGGTTCGCGCCCACACTCACCCTGATCCTCGTCTTTCTTCTCTGGCTCGCGGCGGATGCCGTCGACACGGCACTGGTGGACGTCCTCAAGGAGACCGGCGACTACGAGGCAGTGCGCTCCCTCGCCGCGCTCTCCCAGGACGCCAAGACCATCGTGACCACGGTCAGCTCCGCGATGATGACCTTCATCGGTGTCGTCTTCAGCATCTCGCTCGTCGCCGTCCAGATGGCCTCGGGCAACCTCAGCCCCCGCGTTGTCCGGATCTTCATCCGGAGCCGGATCAGCAAGCTGACCTTCTCCGTGTTCCTCGGGACCTTCGTGCTTTCGCTTCTCGTCCTCACCTCGTACGACAGCGAGACCGATCCCCGGAAGGTGGTGTCGGTGCCTCTGGTGCAGGCCGCGCTGACCCTGCTGATGGTCGGGCTCAGTCTGCTGCTGTTCATCGCCTACGTGACCCAGACGCTCCAGCTCATGAAGGTGGGGCCCGTGGTGGAGCGGGTGACCAGGGAGTCGTTCGGGGTGCTCGACAAGATGCCCGTCCAGGACGCGGACACGGCGCCGCTGCCCGCCGAGGTGGCGCGGATCGGGCATCAGGGGCGGGCGGGGACACTGCGGGACGTGCATGTGGCCCGCCTTGTGCGCGTCGCCCGGCGCCGGGGGGTGGTCCTGCGGCTCATCCCGCGGATCGGGGACTTCGTCGTGCCGGGGACACCGGTCCTCGCCGTGCACGGCGGAGGGGGAGACCTGCCGTCCCGGCGGATCCTGGGGTCCGCGGTCTCCGTCGGGGTGGACCGCACCTTCCACCAGGATCTCGGGTTCGGATTGCGCCAGTTGTCCGACATCGCGCTGCGGGCGCTGTCCCCGGCGGTGAACGACCCGACCACGGCCGTGCAGTGCGTCGACCGGATCGTGCAGTTCCTCGCGGCCGCGGCCGGCCGGCCGCTCGGCGCCGTGCATTACCGCGACCGCGACGGTGTGGTACGGCTGGTGCAGGACGTGCCCGGGTGGGGCGATCTCGTGAACCTCGGGTTCGCGGAGATCCGGGGGTGCGCCGTCGGGAGCCCGCAGGTGTCCCGACGGCTGATCGCCGGCCTGGAGGATCTGCTGCGGTTCGTGCCCGAGGCGCGGCGCGAGCCGCTGGAGCGGCATCGCGCGCTGCTCGTCGCGGCCGTGCAGACCGCGCTGCCCGAGGCGGCCGAGCGCGCGTTCGCGCTGGAGCCCGACCGCCAGGGCATCGGCTGAACGGGAGCCCGGCAAGGCACCGGTTGAGGGGAGCCCTACCGCCAGGGCACCGGCTGAACGAGAGCCCAGCCGCCGGCACCGGCTGACGGGAGCCCGGCAGGCAAGGCACCGGCTGACGGGAGCCCGACCGCCAGACACTCGCTGAACGGCCGGCGGGACGGGCGCGACGCTACTTCACCGCGCTGAGCGTCGCGTAGACGACGACGTTGCTCTGATAGCCGGTGCCCGGGGAGTAGTCACCGCCGCATGTGATCACCCGTAGTTCCGGCCGGCCCGCCTCGCCGTAGACCTTCTCGTCCGGGAAGTCGCCCTTGTCGTGCAGCTCTACGGCGTCGACGGTGAAGACAGCCGTGCGCCGGTCCTCCCGGACGACGTCGATGGTGTCCCCCTTGGTGAGGGCCCCGAGCCGGTAGAAGACCCCGGGGCCGGCGGGGGTGTCCACGTGTCCGACGGTGATGGCCGTGCCCGTCTCACCGGGGGCCGTGCCGTCGCCGTACCAGCCGGCGAGGCCGGGCTCGTCGCCCGGCGGCGGCCGAAGCGCGCCCGCGTCGTTCAACTCCACCCGTGTCAGCGGGGCGTTCACGCCGGCGGCCGGGATCAGGAGGCGGACGGGATCCGCGCGGGGCAGAGGCCCGATGTCGGCGGTCTGCGGTGTGTGGTCCCGAGCCGACTGCGCGGACGAGGCCAAGGGCTGCGCCGACGAGGGCTGCGGGGGGTGGTCGTCGCGCAGCGCGCCGGCCACCAGCATGGCCCCCGCGACAGCGGCACAGGCGAGCAACTTGTACGAGGGAAGACGGGCGGCGTCGGTGGTCCTCGTCGTGGGGGTGTCGTCCATGGGGATGGTCCTTCGCACGGCAGCGGGCCGGTACCCGGCCGACCCCCGGCACCGGGACGGTGGCCAGGGGCCGGTGGGCAGGAGGGACGGTCGGGTCCTGAGGCGCCGCGGCGGCGGTGCGTCCGAGCCACTCCGCCGGAGGTCAGGTCCCGGCGGTGTCCCGGCGGCGCATCCTCGTCACGCCGCCGGCGACTGCTCCGGTCAGGAGCAGACCCCCGAGTGCGAGCTGCGTGCCCTCGTCGGTGGCGTCACCGAAGCCGGCGTCGACGCCTCCACTGGGGCGACCGTTGATCTGGTGCGTCCCGGTGACCTTGGTGCGCGGGGGGCACTTCAGCGTGATGGTGTCGGTTCCGGAAGCGGCGTCCTCAGGAATCTGGAACTCGCCCACCAGGACGCCTGCGCGGCTCCCCTCCAGGAGGTGGAACTTCCCACCCGCCTCCGACTCACCCTTGCCGTACGTCTCCTTCCCGCAGGCGGTGGTGCTGACGGTGACCTTGGTCCCCGGGGAGGCATTCCGCGGGCTGATGTCGATGTCGCTCTCACCGGCGGCCGCGGCGGCCGGGGCGGAGAGAGCAAGGATGCCGAACACCAGGGCGATCTTCAGACCGGCGCGTGCGATTCGCATGTCTTCCTCCAGCGGAGCCGTGTCCGGCCTGTCTGCGCGGCACCTCTTCCGTGCTCCGTACACGAGGCAACCACAGTCGGTGATCATCGCAATGTCAGACCGGGCGCAGGGTCACCCGGTAGGGTGCCGGGAATCAGGCCTCCTTCCGGCTTCCCGCAGGTCGCCGCGGGGAGCGCACCGCGGTGAACACGACGACACGGGAAGCGCGAACGGGCTAACGAGCTCTCCGTGTCGCCACCGGTGCGGACGTCCGCCGGGCTCCTCCGCGCCCAGTAGGACGTCCGCAAGGTCCGCGGGCACCGGTCCGGCCGATACCCCGGACACGGCCAGCGGTCCGGCCCATGCCCCCCGGGCATGGCACCGGTCCGGCCCATGTCGCCGGCGTGGCACCGGTCCTGCCGATGTCCCCGGACATGGTCACCGATCCGGCAGGTCGTGGCCGGACCCGCGTCAGGCGTTGAGCTGGTACTCGGGGAAGTTCCCGGGCAGCCGTTCCCCCGCCGGGCCTTCCGTCACCGCCCGCACCAGCAGTTCGCCCCCGACGAACGCGCCGCGCCAGGAGGCGCCGAAGCCGCCGAAGAGCTCGTCGCGGTCACCGCGTGAGCGGGGCTTGTTGTGGCCGGTCTTGAAGGCGCGGATCTGCGGTGCCAGGCGTGCGAAGGCCGCGGGGTCGTCCGTCGACAGGGTGGCGACGAGCGCGCCGTTGGAGGCGTTCATGGCGGCGAGCAGTTCCGCCTCCGTGTCGACGAGGACGATCGTGTCGACGGGGCCGAAGGGTTCGGCGTGGTGGAGCGGGGAGGACGGGGGCGGATTCAGGAGTGCGACGGGCGGGAGGTAGGCGGAGGTGTCCTGGCCGGGCAGGAATCGGCCGTCGTTCAGTGAACCCCGGTGGAGCGGGATCGCGCCGCGGTCTGTGGCCTCGGCTACGTGGTCGGCCAGCTCCTTGGCCTTGGCCGCGTTGATGAGCGGGCCGAAGTCCAGGGCGGGCAGCGGGTCGTCGGGGTGCTCGACGGCGAGAGGGTGGCCGGTGTGAACGGAGCGTACGGCGGGCAGGTAGGCGGCCAGGAAGTCGGCGAACGCCTCGCGTTGCACCACGAACCTGGGGTAGGCGGTGCAGCGCTGCTTGCCGTAGTCGAAGAGCTTGGGCACGACGGCGCTGAGGGCGGACCAGTCGGTGAAGTTCCAGATGCCCCAGGTGTTGAGGCCCTCCTGTTCCAGGATGTGGCGCTTGCCGAGGTCGGCGACGGCGGTGGCGATACGGGCTCCGGTGTCGCGGCCGCCGACGAAGGAGACGCAGCCGATCTCGGGCGAGCGGACCAGGGCTTCGGACAGCTCGCCGCCGCTGCCGCTGACCAGGGTGACCGGCAGGCCCTCGCGGGTCGCGAGCGCGCAGGCGAGGGTGAGGCAGGCGGCGCCGCCGTCGGTGGGCGTCTTGGCGATCACCGCGTTCCCGGCGAGGGCCTGGACGAGCATGGCGTGGACGAGCACGGACATCGGGTAGTTCCAGCTGGCGATGTTGGAGACCGGGCCGTCGAGTGCGCTGCGGCCTTCGAGCATGGGCTCGATGCCGTCGACGTACCAGCGTACGCCGTCGATCGCGCGGTCCACGTCCGCCTGCGCGAGCCGCCACGGCTTGCCGATCTCCCAGACGAGCAGCAGGGCGAGCAGCTCGCGGTGTTCGGTCAGGGCGTCGAGCACGGCGGCGACGCGTGCGCGCCGTTCGGGCAGCGGGACATGACGCCAGGCGCGGTGCTGGTCGAGCGAGGCGCGTACGGCCTGGTGGGCAGTGGCCGCGTCCAGGCGGGGCGGGCCGGCGATCGGGCCGAGGTCGACGGGGCTGGTGGCGGGCAGGGTCCGGCCGTCGGCCTGCCAGCGGCCGTCCCAGAGGTTGAGGACGCGCTCGTCCCGGAAGGCTTCGGGGGCGGCGGCCAGACACCGCTGCCAGGCGTCGGTCCAGGCGGTGCCCGGCTTGAGCGTGAGGGTGGGTGCCATCAGGTGTTCTCCGCTCGTACGAGTCGTGACGGGGCGGGAGGTGGCAGGGGCGGCCGGCTCGCACACGCCGGTCGCCCCGAGGAACTGCCCGAAAGGGTTTCCTCCGAGCACCGGTTGCGTAAAGGGGGGCGTGTCAGCCAGTGGACTCGGTGAGGCGCGTGCGGACGAGCTGCGAGGTCTGTGTCGGTGTCGAACCGACACGGATCCCGGCCGCCTCCAGCGCCCGCCGCGTGGCCCCGGCAGTGCCGGTGGAGCCGGACACGATGGCCCCCGCGTGGCCCATGGTCTTGCCCTCGGGCGCGGGGAAACCGGCGATCTGGCCGACGACGGGCTTGGGGACGTGGTCGGAGATGTAGGCGGCGGCGTCCGGCGTTCCGTCAGGCCACGGGTGGCCGCGGCGGCCGGGAGACCGGCCACCGCGGCCACCCGGCCGTACGGGCTCCGCCTACGACAACTGGCCGTCGTAGTCGGGGAGCTTGAACGTCCGCTCGGCGTGGCCGCCGACCAGGTCGGTGGTGTTGTTGCCGATGTTGGCGATGATCGTGTAGCCCTTGGCCTCGATCTCGGCGCGCTTCTCGGTCTTGTAGGCGCTGACCTCGTCGAAGAGGTCGGGCAGGTCGCGCACGTACAGGCCGTCGACCGGGTAGCCGGTCTTCTTCAGGTTCCAGTCGGTGAGGGAGTGGATGATGCCGGGGCGCGCGGTGACGAAGAAGACGGCGACGCCGCGGGAGTCGGCGTAGCGCGCGAGGTCGCGCATCTGGGCGATGGCCGGGGTGGGCAGCTCCCAGAACGGGTGGAAGTGCGTCTCCAGCGAGGTGTTGTCGATGTCGAGGACGATCGCCTGCTTCTCACCGGACGCATCGGCCGTGCGCTGTTCGATGTAGGGGCGGGCCTCGGCGACGACGGCGGCGACGTCGCGCAGCCAGGTGCCGTAGTCGACGCTCTGCGTCCGTACGGCGGTTGTCGTCGCGGCCGGGATGTCCGCGTGAGCGGTGGCGGCAGGCAGGGCCGCGACGAAGGTCAGGGCGGCGGCGGTCGCGGTGGTACGGACCGTCCAGATGCGTGCATGCATGGGGGGTCTCCTGGGTAGGGAGGCGGCTCAGGGAGCCCGTTCGGCCATGATCGACCGAACGGGTTGACATGCTCGCGATTAATGATGGACGGCAGGCGACATTCTTACTACTGGTCGGTAGCGGCTTTTGCGGGGACAACAGCCCGGCCGCCCAGTGGAGTTCTCCACCGGGCGGCGGGCGGGACGTGCGGTCAGCGACGGGCGCGCAGGGCCGCGAGCTTGTCGTAACCGATGCGGGCGTAGTCCAGTGACTGGCCGGGGTCGGTGGAGCTGGGCGCGTTGTCCTGTTCCACCATCGGGTTGTGGTAGTGCTTCGCACCCACGCGGGAGAAGAACGCGCGGTAGTCGATGTCGCCCGTGCCGAACGGCACCATGTCGTAGCCCTGCCCGCTCTGTGTGTTGACCGTGCCGTCCTTGGCGTGGAACAGCGGGTAGCGCCGGTTGTTCGCCGCGACGAGCGCGGCCGGATCGAAGACGTTCCTCTGCTGCGAGCCGTCGTGGGCGGTGTAGGTGTGGAACTTGTACTGCGCCACGTGCGCCCAGAAGATGTCCATCTCCAGCCAGACGCACTGCCGGTCGGTATTCCTGAGGAAGTACTCCAGCTTGCGGATGCCGGAGCTGCGGGTCGGCCGGCCCACCGCGTCGAGTGGTCCCCCGTCGAGCAGGAAGCCGTAGGCGGAGTCGTGGTTGTGCGTGTACAGCTTGATGCCCTCGCTGCGGGCGATCGCGCCGAGCGCGTTCCACTTGTCGGCCGCCACGTCCCAGTCGGACCGGTAGGAGCTGCCGGTGGGGTCGCCGCCGGTGCCCATGTGCTCCATGCCGAGGATGTTCGCGATCTCCAGGTGGCGCTTGAAGGTGTCGACGTCGGACGGCGTGAGCGGCCACGACGACGGGATGAAACCGTGGTTGCCCTGCGCGCGCAGGCCGTACTCGTCCAGCCAGGAGCGCAGCAGCCTGGCTCCCTGTGCCGTCTCCAGGTTCGCGCCGCCGGGCGCGCCCGCGTGCTGGCGGTATCCCGCGAACTCCACCTGCCGGTAGCCGTAGCGCGACAGCTCATGGAAGACCTCGCGGAAGCCGGAGGGCAGGTCCGTGGACATCGGGTCGCGGCCCGTGGCGTCACGGACGGTGTAGAGAATCATGCCGCGCTTGTGAGGTGGGACGAGAGCGGGTCCGTGGCCCGGCTCTCTGTCGCCCTGTTCCACCTGGGCCAGGGCCGGTGAGGCGCCGAGCACCGGGGCGGCGATCGCCGCGGCCGCGGCGGCGGTGCAGGTGCTCAGGAAGCGGCGGCGGCTGACGCCGAGTGTGCGGCGCAGCGCGTCGCCGGTGCGGGAGTCGTCGTTGAACGCGGTCACAGTGATTCTCTCTCTCGTGTCACGGGGGTGCGGATGCGGAGACGTCCTGCTGCCTCAACCGAGGCCGGCGAGCCGGAGCAGCAGCGACTTCACCTCGGTGGCCGCGGTGCGGCCTGATACGGCGCGGGGGGTGGAGCACAGGATGAGCGGACCTTCTTCGTCGCTCATGGGGAGGCGGCCGTGGCTGCCGCGGATCGGTGAGGGGTCCAGAGGCACGACCGCGAGGCGGTAGCGCATGCCGAGCTTCTTGCGGGCCACGGCCTTGGCGGCCTTCAGCCGCACATAGGGGTCCTCGGGGTCCATGAACAACTCGACTGGGTCGTAACCGGGTTTGCGGTGGATCTCGACGAGCCGCGCGAAGTCGGGAGCCCGGGCGTCGTCGAGCCAGTAGTAGTACGTGAACCAGGCATTGGGGTCGGCGACGGCGACGAGCTCACCCGAGCGGGGATGGTCCAGGCCGTGAGCCTTCTTGCCCTCGTCGTCGAGGAGCTCGTCGACGCCGGGCAGGTCCTTCAGGACCTCACGGGTGACTTCCAGGTCCTCCGGGCGGCGGACGTAGACATGGGCGAGCTGGTGGTCGGCGACGGCGAAGGCCCGTGAGGCCATCGGGTCGAGGTACTCCATGCCGTCCTGGGTGTGGACTTCGAGCAGCCCCGCACGGCGCAGGGCGCGGTTGATGTCGACGGGGCGGCTGACGCGGGTGATGCCGTACTCCGACAGGGCCACCACGGTGCGGCCTTCCTGGCGCGCGTCGTCGAGGAGGGGGCCGATCACGCTGTCGAGGTCGGCGGCCGCCCGGTGCGAGCGGTGGTCGTCGGGGCCGTAGCGCTGCAGGTCGTAGTCGAGGTGCGGCAGGTAGCACAGGGTCAGGTCCGGGTGGCGGGTGCGCATGATGTGGCGGGTGGCGTCCGCGATCCACCGGCTGGAGACGAGGTCGGCACCCGGCCCCCAGAAGTGGAACAGGGGGAACGTGCCGAACTTCTCGGTCAGTTCGTCGTGCAGGGCCGGCGGCCGGGTGTAGCAGTCGGGCTCCTTGCGGCCGTCGGCGTAGTAGACGGGGCGGGGGGTGACGGTGATGTCGGTGTCGGCGCCCATGGCGTACCACCAGCAGATGTTGGCGACGGTGTACCCGGGGTGGGCGCGGCGGGCCGCGTCCCAGATCTTGTCACCGGAGACGAGGCCGTTGTGCTGACGCCACAGCAGGACGTCGCCGAGCTCGCGGAAGTACCAGCCGTTGGCGACGATGCCGTGTTCGGCGGGGAGGGTGCCGGTGAGGAAGGTGGACTGGGCGGCGCAGGTGACGGCGGGCAGCACGGTGGACAGCGCCGACCGGGATCCGGCGGCGGCGAGCGCCTTCAGGTGCGGCATGTGGTCGAGGAGCTTGGGGGTGAGACCGACGACGTCCAGGACGAGGAGCGGGGTGGGGCGGTCGGTGTCGTTCACGGCAGCTCCTTGAGGCCGAGGCCGGTCAGCAGGTCGCGTGCCAGGGTGAGTTCGGCGGCGATGCCGTCGGCGAGCTGCGTGCGGTTGCGGGGCCGCAGCTCGGGCGGCAGGGCCTGCCAGGTGTAGGTCTCGACCTCGAAGTGGCGGGTGAGGGGCCGGGGGACGCCGACGAGCCGGGTCAGGGTGTCCTGGAGCACGGGCAGGGTGGAGGTGAGCGGCGGGGCGGGCGGCGCGTGCAGGGGCACATGGAAGTGGGCCCGCCACGGGGCGCCGTCCGGGAGCGCCGCACCGCCGACGGCTTCCGGGAGGTCGTCGGTGCCGCGGAGCCCGGCGGCGGTGCGGGTACGGGTCTGGTGCAGGAAGCGCGGCTCGGCGAACGCGGCGAGGGCGTCGCGCACCTCGGGCAGGTGGGGGTGCTCGGCGTGCAGTGCGGCGGACAGCTGGGCCTTGGGGACGGTGATGCCGGCAGCGGCGAGCGCGGCGAGCGCGGCCCGGGGTTCCTCGAAGGAGGTGGCGAGATGGCAGGTGTCGACGCAGACGCCGATGCGGTCCGGCGCTCCGACGTCGGTGAGGGGAGTGATGGCGTCGGCGGTGGTCTCCACGGTGCAGCCCGGTTCCGGTTCGAGGGCGATCCGGATGGACTTGCCGGTCAGCTCCTCAAGGGCGTCGAGCCGTTCGGCGAGCGTCGTCAGCGCGGCGCGCGCGGCGCGGGCCGCCTGCGGGCCGAAGCCGGTCCGCCAGGCGAGCGGCAGGGTGGAGAGGGTGCCCTCGGTGACGTCGTCGGGCAGCAGGGCGGCAAGGAGGCGGGCGAGGTCGGTGGTGTGGGCGAGGCGCTCGGGATCGGTCCAATCCGGCTTGTAGACGCGGTATTTGACCACGTCGGCACCGAAGCCCTCGTAGGGGAAGCCGTTGAGGGTGACGACCTCCAGTCCACGGCGGTCGAGTTCGGCGCGCAGGCCGCGCAGCGCGGCCGGGTCGTTGACCAGGGTGCGGGCCGCGTCCCTGGCGAGCCACAGCCCGATGCCGAGCCGGTCCCTGCCGAGCCGTCTGCGGACGGGTTCGCTGTGGTCGCGCAGCTGGGCGAGGACGCCGTCGAGGGTCTCGGCCGGGTGGACGTTGGTGCAGTAGGAGAGGTGGACGGTGGACCCGTCGGGGTGGCGGAAGCGCATCGACGGCTCTCCTCTCATTCCCCGCCGCGGAGGATGGAGTTGCCTTCGTGGAGTGCTTCGGGGGCGGGCACGTCGAGCTGGAGCCGGCCGCTGAGGCCGTAGAAGGCGACGGGGTTGCGCCACAGCACCTGGTCGACGTCGTCCTCGCTGAAGCCGGCGACGAGCATCGCGTCGGCGACCTTGCGGGTCTTGAGCGGGTCGCTCCTGCCCCAGTCGGCGGCCGAGTTGACGAGCACCTTGTGCGTTCCGTACGTCTTCAGAATCGTGACCATGCGGTCCTCGTCCATCTTGGTGTCGGGATAGATGGAGAAGCCGAGCCAGCAGCCGCTGTCGAGGGCGTGTTCGACGGTGGTCTCGTTGAGGTGGTCGAGCAGCACCCGTTCGGTGGGCAGGTTCGACTCGCGGACGACGTCGACGGTACGGTGCAGTCCGGCGAGCTTGTCCCGGTGCGGGGTGTGGACGAGGGCGGGCAGACCGTGGTCGGCGGCCATCTGGAGCTGTGCGGCCAGTGCGGTGTCCTCGGCCGGTGTCATCGAGTCGTAGCCGATCTCCCCGACGGCGACGACGCCGTCCTTGACGAGATAGCGGGGCAGGGCGTCGAGGACGGGCGTGCAGCGGGGGTCGTTCGCCTCCTTGGGGTTGAGGGCGATGGTGCAGTGGTGCGCTATGCCGTACTGGGCGGCGCGGAAGGGCTCCCAGCCCAGCAGGGCGTCGAAGTAGTCGAAGAACGCGGCCGGTGAGGTGCGGGGCTGGCCCAGCCAGAAGGACGGCTCCACCAGGGCGCGGACACCGGAGGCGTACATCGCCTCGTAGTCGTCGGTGGTGCGGGAGGTCATGTGGATGTGGGGGTCGAAGATGCGCATCACAGCTCCTCGGGCTTGTGGCCGGTCAGGGTCAGCACGCGACCGAGATCGTGGGGGACGGCGCGGCCGGCGGCGGTGCGCTCGGCGGCGAAGTCGGTGAGCATGCGGGCCAGTTCCCCGTCGCCGGCGGCGCGTCGCTCCAGCCCTGCCACGACGTCGGCGGGGACGCCGGTGAAGAGGCATTTGAGGACCGCGTGCCGCCAGGGGTGCGGATCGAGGTGGGCGGCGGCGTAGGGGCCGACGGCGGCCGCGATGAGCCGGGTGTCGTTGGTGCGCAGCGCGTCGTCGATCAGCGGCAGGGCCTGCGGGCCGCGGACGAGCGCGGGCAGGGCGAGGAGCACGGCGCGGCGTTCGGCGGCGCTGCCCTGCTGGTAGAGGCGGGTGAGTGTGTCCAGGCCGGCGCGTGCCTCGCCCAGGATCAGGGTGCGGGCGGCGTCGGCGTGCTCGTGTCCGCAGTGCCGGCCGGCCGCGGCGAACCGCAGTTCCCAGGTGTGCGCGGCGTACGGGGACGACGCGGCCGGGGGTGCGGCGGCGGCCCGGGCGGCCTCGGCGAAGGCGTCGCCGAGCCAGGCACGGGCGCTGTCGTCGAGCAGTTCCTCGAGTTCCTTGCGGGTCGGTACCGGTGCGGGCGTCACGATGCCGGTGCTCCCTTCGTGCGGGGCCTGCGCGCGGTGCGCAGGAACTCGATGGAGGTACGGGCCAGTTCAGGGCCCGCGTGGGAGTGTCGGGGCAGTTCGACGACGGTGAGGCCCTGGTGGCCGGTGGCGGCGAGGGCGTCGAGGACGGCAGGGAAGTCGATCTCTCCGTCACCGAAGGGCAGATGCTCGTGGACGCCGCGGCGCATGTCCTCGATCTGGACGTGCCGCAGCCAGGGGGCGGCATCGCGGATGCAGTCGGCTGGGGGTGCGGGTTCGAGGCACTGGCAGTGGCCGATGTCGAGGGTGAGGCCCAGCGGCGCCGGGTTGCCGAGCGCGATACGCAGGTGGTGGAAGTCGTCGAGGGTGGCTAGCAGATGACCCGGTTCGGGCTCGATCGCGACGGGTACGCCGGCCGCCGCGGCGGCGTCGAGCACGGGCCACAGGCCTTCCTCCAGGCGCTTCCAGGCCGTGTCGGCGTCGGTGCCGGCAGGGGTGATGCCGCTGAAGCAGTGCACGGCGTGTGCGCCGAGGTCGGCGGCGACGTCGACTGCGGTGAGCAGCAGCCGGGTGCGGGCGGCGCGGGCGTCGGGGTCGGGGTCGAGGAGGGAGGGTCCGTGCTTGCGGCGGGGTTCGAGGACGTAGCGAGCGCCGGTCTCGACGGCGGCGGTGAGGCCGAGTTCGCCGAGTCGGCGGGCGACGCGGGCGGTGCGGCCGGCGAGGTCGGGGGCGAGCGGGTCGAGGTGCATGTGGTCGAGGGTCAGCCCGACGCCGTCGTAGCCGAGGTCCGCGAGGAGGGCGAGGGCGTCGCCGAGGCGCAGGTCGGTGAGCCCGTTGGTGCCGTAGCCGAGGCGGAGTCCGCCGGGGTGGAGGGTCATGTGGGGCTGACCTTTCGTGCGAGCCTGCGGGCGATCGGTACGAGCCCCATGACGGCGAGAGCCGTGACGTTCGCGCCGGACCGGGCGGCGAGGGCTGCCTGGAGCGGGATCACGGCCCGGATCCCGCCGCCGACGGCGCGCTGGGTGAGGGGCGGCGAGGGATTGAGGGCGGCGTGGAGGTACGGGGTGGCGGCGGTACGGAGGTAGGCGGCGGCGAGCAGGACTGGGGCGGCTGCGCTCACGGCGCGCCGGATGGTGGCTCCCGATTCGCCGGGGCGATGCCGAGGGTGCGCCACCACGGCGCCCAGTACGGCGGTGGCGGCCAGAGCCGCGAGGGGCGTGAGCGTCGAACCGCCGTGCGCCTCGTGCCGGGAGACGGCGGTGACGGCGTAGGTGTGCGCGGCGAGTGCGGCGGCGGCGCGGGCCGGCGCGGAGAATCCCCCACCCCACCCCTCCCCGAAACCCTGACGGGAACCGGGAGGCTCCGCCCCCGACCCCCCGGCGGCAGCCACGCGCCGCACCCCACGGGCCAACGCCCCGGGCGAGGCCGCGGCGGCGGTCACCCGGACGGCGTCCGGCGAAACCGGGTCGGCGGCACGTCCGGCCGCTGCCGAAGCGGAGAGTCCCCCACGGAACCCAGGAGGCTCCGCCCCCAACCCCCCGGCGGCAGCCACGCGCCGCACCCCACGGGCCAACGCCCCGGGCGAGGCCGCGGCGGCGCGAAGCGCGCCCGGCGCATGGTCCCCGAACCGGGCTGCCCCGGACGCGCCGCGCGGCCGGGCAGCGTCGGTCCCTGGCGGGGGCGCGCCCACAGCGGCCCCTCGGTGGGCGGGGCGGGCGGGTGGCCTGGAGGCGTTGCGGCCCGAGCGGGTTGCCTCACGACCCGGCGCTGTGGGCCGCGGGCCGGTGACGCTACCCGTGGACAGGCCCCGGGCCGGGGGCATGGCAGACAGCCCGGAAACCTCGCGCCCCGGCGCGGCGGGCGGGGCCCCGGCCGGGGGCATGGCGGACAGCGTTGCCGTCGCGCCCAACAGGAGGTCCAGGCCGCGGGCCGTCGCCATCGCCGCCGGGCCGGCCTTGGTGTGCTTGAGGCGTAGGTCGTACGCCCACACCGTCGCGGACAGGGCCGTGGCCACGGCCAGGGCGGGACGGCCCGCGCGGGAGGCGAGGGCGAGGCCCGCCGTGGTGAGGGCCCCGGCCGCCGTCAGCGCCGCGGCCGGGGTGATACGGCCCGAGGGGAGGGGGCGGTGCGGCCGGTCGACCGCGTCCTCTTCGCGGTCGGTCCAGTCGTTGAGCGCCATGCCCGCCTCGTACAAACACAGCGAGGCGCACACGGCGAGTGCCGTGCCCCGGTTCGGGCGCAGCCCGGCCGCCGCGGCGCCCGCGAGGGCGTCACCGGGCACGGTGAACAGGGCGGAGACGCGCAGCAGTTCGGCCCAGGCCCGCAGCGTGGCATGGCCCGGCGGCCGCGCCGGCGCGCCCACGGCCCCGGGTGTGGAGGAGGGCATGGCGGGGCCGTGGAACCGGCCGGCCGGGGGCGCGAAGCGGGTGAGCAAGGAGTGGATCACCGGGTCTCCCGCAGGCGGTCGGCGAAGGACAGCAGCGCAGTGAACTGTTCGGACAGGCCCGCAGGACCGTCGTCCGGGTCCTTGAAGTAGAAGCCGAGTTCGGGGAGCGGACCCGAGATGCCCGCCTCGTGGGCGCGGGCGACAAGGCGGGCCAGGTCCAGGACCAGGGGCGCGGCGAGTGCCGAGTCGCAGCCCTGCCAGATCGTCTGGAGGACCATCCGGGAGCCGAGGAAGCCGTCGAAGGCGATGTGGTCCCATGCGGTCTTCCAGTCGCCGAGCGCGGGCACGTCGTCGATGTGGACCTCGCCCTCGGGGCTGTGGCCGAGGGTGTCGGCGAGGACGCGCTCCTTGCCTGCGTTCTTGGCGGCCGCGGCGGCGGGGTCGGCGAGTGCCGCTCCGTCTCCGCCGCCGAGCAGGTTGGTGCCGGACCAGGCCCGTACGGACAGGGCGCGCTGCACGAACATCGGGGCGAGCACGGAGCGGAGCAGGGTCTGGCCGGTCTTGCCGTCGCGGCCCGCGTGGGGAAGTCCACTGGCCGCGACGGCGTCGGTGAGGACCGCGGTGCGCAGCCCGGTGGAGGGGGTGAAGTTGACGTAGGGGCAGCCGGCGCGGACGGCGGCGGCCCCGTAGAGGGAGCTGGGCGGCAGTCGTACGGCGTCCGGCCCCGGCAGTGGTTCGGTGGAGGAGACGTTCACGACGACGACCCGTGCGAGGCGGTGTCTGTCGCGGAAGGAGGTGAGGTCGGCGGCGAAGGCGGTGATCAGTTCCTCGTCGGTGCGGGGGTCCCCGGCGAGCGGGCCGCCGGGGCGTATCTCCTGGTCGGCTGCCGCCAGTTCGCCGCGGACCGCGCGCACGAGGCCGTGTGGGAGGACGCCCGCTTCGGTGAGGTGCTCGGCTCGCTTGGGCAGCGGGCAGCCGGCGGTGTCGTGGCCGCCGAAGAGGAGGGAGGGCAGGGAGGGCAGTCCGGTGCCGGTGAACGGCGGTGTCTCGGTGACCATGCCGGTCGGCGGATACAGTCCGGCGGTGACCGCCGCGCATCCGGCGACGGCCGTCGTGGCCACCGATCCGCGGGCTCCGACGAACCAGACCCCCGTGCGCGCCTGGCCGATCCGGGGCTCGCTTGCGTTCCCGTCGTCGTTCACGGGCTGCCTCCCTGCCATGTCGATGTTCCGATGTGGTTGGAGGACGGCGGGCGGGGGTACGGCGCCTCCCCGCCCGCCGCCGGCTCAGTGGCGGCCCTGAAGGGGGCACTCCCTAGGAGCGCAGCTCCTTCAGCTGGATGTCGCGGAAGGACACCTGGTCGTCGGCGCCGTGGTTCTGGATGCCGATGTAGCCGTCCTTGAGGCTGCGGACCGGGTCGGTGTTGGTGAAGTCGTTGATCTTCTCTCCGTTGAGGAAGACCCGCAGACGTTCGCCTTCGACCCGGATCTCGTAGGTGTTCCACTCGCCCGAGGGCCGCAGCACCCGGTCGCGGGTCTCGATGTCGGCCGACTTGAAGCCGTAGACGGCGCCGGTGGTGCGGTCCGGGGCGTCGGTGGCGTCGATCTGGATCTCGTAGCCGTTGGGGACGGCCGACCACGGGTCGTCGGAGGCCGGGAAGCCGACGAAGACTCCGGAGTTGTCGTCTCCCTCCGTCTTCCAGTCGAGCTTGAGGGAGTAGGAGTGCAGCTCCTTGGCCTGGTACCAGAGCATGCCCATGCCGCCTTCGGTGCGCAGCTCGCCGTCGACGACGTTGAACCTGCCCGGGCCGGCCTGCTTCCAGCCGTCCAGGGACTCGCCGTTGAAGATCGGCCGGTAGCCGGTCCTCGGCTCGCAGTCCGCGCCGACCTGTCCGGTGGCGTAGCGCAGTCCGCCCAGGAGGTGCTGCCGGAAGGCCGGCTCGGCGTAGGACTCCTTGGTGTGGCCGCCGCCGGTGTAGAAGGAGCGGCCGCCCTCGTAGGTCTGGCACCAGGCGATCGGGTGGTCGCCCTTCATGGTGCCGCCCTGGTAGGTGGTCTCGTCGAGGGTGGCGAGGACACGTGCCTGCTCGCGGGGGTTGGTGCGGTAGTTGTACCACTCGTCGGTGCGCTGCCAGGGTCCGTCGACGTGTGCGGTCGCCGGGTGCTCGTGGTCCTCGACGCGTACGGTGGCGGGCTGGATCTGCGGGTGGGACGCGAAGTAGGCGCCGACGAGTCCGCCGTAGAACTGCCAGTCGTACTCGGTGTCGGCCGCGGCGTGCACGCCCATGTAGCCGCCGCCGGCGGCGACGTAGTCCTCGAACGCCTTCTGCTGGTCGGCGTTCAGGACGTCACCGGTGGTGGACAGGAACACGACCGCGTCGTAGCGGGCGAGGTTGGCGGCGGTGAACTGGCGGGCCTCCTCGGTGGCGTCGACGGTGATGTCGCTGCCGCTGCCGAGCTCCTTCAGCGCGGCGACGCCGGCGGGGATGGAGTCGTGGCGGAAGCCTGCGGTGCGGGAGAAGACGAGGACGCGCTTGGCGGCCTTGTCCACGGGTGTGTCGGAGATCTGGAAGTCGTCGACGTCGTACAGCGCTCCGGCTCCTCCCTTGAAGACGAGGAACAGTTCGGTGGTCCGCTGCGGGACGGACCGCAGGGCGACGTCCACGTTCTGGAAGGTGTCCCAGCTGCCGGTGACGGGCACGGGCGTGGAGCCGAGCAGGGTGCCGCTCGCGGATCCGGCTCGCACCTCCAGGATGCCGCCGGACCCCCCGGAGGAAACGCGTGCGGTGAGCTTGGCCGAGCCGGCGAGGTGATACGGCTTGAAGGAGATCCAGTCGCCGTTGTGGATGTCACCGACCGTCTTGCCGCCGTGCGCGCTCGTCTTGTCGTAGGTCTTGATGCCGGACGCGTTGTCGAAGTGCTCGGCCTGGCGGTGGCGCGGCTGGAGCTTCGCCTGGTCGTGGGAGGTCAGCGCGGCCTGGCCGCCGCCTCCGCCGTCGGTGTACTCGGCGTCGAAGACTCCGAAGATGTCGGCGTTGGGGTCGTGGCCGCCGTCGGCCGAGGTCTTGATGGTGCCGGTGCAGCCGTTGGCCGAGGTCTCGGGGTGGCCGTGGCTGTCGTGGCCGAGGATGTACGTCACCTTCACCTTGGCGCAGTCGATGGTCCCGTCTTCCGGGTCGGTGACCGTCACCTTGAAGGGGATCTCGTCGCCGAAGTCGAACAGGGCGCCATCGGCGGGCTGCTCAAGGGTGACCTTGGGAGCGGTGTTGCCGACGACGACCCGTACGCTGGCGGAACCGGTGCGTCCGCTGGGGTCCTCGGCGGTGACGGTGGCGGTGTAGGTGCCGTTCTTCCTGTAGGTGTACGTGGGATCGGCCGCCGTGGACGTGCCGCCGTCGCCGAAGTCCCAGCTGTAGGTGAGCGCGTCGCCGTCCGCGTCGGTGGTTCCGGCGGAGGAGAAGGAGACGCGCAGGGGCGCCGTGCCGGAGGTCTTGTCCGCGCTCGCCTCGGCGACCGGGGAGCGTCCGCCGGTGGCGTTCTCGATGCGGTAGAGACCGGAGTTCTCGTCGCCGCCGAACCAGGCGGTCCCGTAGTCGAGGACGTAGAGCGCGCCGTCGGGGCCGAAGGCCATGTCCATGATCTGGGTGCCGGTCCACGGGACGGGGTTGATCGACTGGACCACGCCGTCCGTGCCGTGCTCGATGCGCTTGATCCAGCGCCGGCCGAACTCTCCGGCGAAGAAGTCACCGTCGTACTCCTCGGGGAACTTCACCGGCGAGGTGGAGGCGGCGTCGTAGCGGTAGACGGGACCACCCATCGGGGACTCTGAGCCGGTGCCGAACTCGGGCACCGATCCGCCGTCGTAGGGGATCCACGCGGCTTGCGCGGGCGGCAGGTCGACCAGGCCGGTGTTGTGCGGAGAGTCGTTCTTCGGGGCGGCGCAGTCGAAGGTGGCGCCGGAGGTCCTGGTGGCGAAGTCGTAGTCGACGTACGGGTCGTTGTCGCCGGTGCAGAAGGGCCAGCCGTAGTTGCCGGGGCCGGTGACACGGGCGAATTCGACCTGTCCGGCCGGGCCGCGCTTGGGGTCGGCGGTTCCGGCGTCCGGGCCGTAGTCACCGACGTAGACGACGCCGGTCTTCTTGTCGACGCTGAACCGGAACGGGTTGCGGAAGCCCATGGCGTAGATCTCGGGCCGGGTCTTCTCGGTACCGGGGGCGAAGAGGTTGCCCTCCGGGATCGTGTACGAGCCGTCACCGGCGACCTTGATGCGCAGGATCTTGCCGCGCAGGTCGTTGGTGTTGCCGGAGGTGCGGCGGGCATCGTACGCGGGGTTGCGGCCGGGGCGCTCGTCGATGGGCGTGTAGCCGTCGGAGGCGAAGGGGTTGGAGTCGTCGCCGGTCGACAGGTACAGGTTTCCGGCCGCGTCGAAGTCGATGTCGCCGCCGACGTGGCAGCAGATGCCGCGGGTCGCCGGCACGTCGAGGATCTTCTTCTCGCTGGCGTTGTTCAGGGTGCCGTCCTCGTTGAGGACGAAGCGGGAGAGCCGGTTGACACCGTCGAACTTCGCGAAGTCGGCGGCGGTCCCCTCATTGGGCGCGTCCCCGGCGGGGGTGTCCAGCGGGGGTGCGTAGTAGAGGTAGACGAAGCGGTTCTCGCTGAACTGCGGGTCCAGGCCGATGCCCTGGAGCCCCTCCTCGTCGTGCGCGTAGACGGGGATGGTGCCGACGACCCGGGTGTTGCCGCCCGGGTCGGTCATGCGCAGCTCGCCGTTGCGCGAGGTGTGGAGCACGTTGCGGTCGGGGAGCACGGCGAGCGACATGGGCTCGCCGGTCTCCTCACCGCCCTTGGCGAGGGTGACCTGCTGGAATTCCGCGGCGGCCGGGGCCGCTTCGGGGTCGGCGGCGTTCGCCGTGGTCGGCGCGGTGAGGGCGAGCGAGGTTGCTGCGAGAAGACTGCCGGTGAGGAGCGCGAGGGCCTTGCGGACCCTGGGCCTATTTCTGTGCACGGATGTCCTCCGGTAGTGGCCGGTCGAACGAGCGGGTTGCCGTGGAGCGCTGGGGCTGTCCCCCCGGACTGCGCTCGCCTCGTGGAGCGGTGCTGTCAGCGGGTGCTTCGCATGGGACTGCGGGAGCTCCGCGTCGGGCTGGACGCCGTGGAACCGGAATGCGCCGTCAATCCGGAACCACCTATGTCGTGTACACGAGATGGGACGGTAGCCGGGTTCATCCTGGACGGAAACCCCTTGTGCATCAGGACAGTTGAACTTTTTCCCGTAGCAGGACAAAGGCGTGTTGGGGCATGCCGGACCGGCCCGGCGGCAGGTGCACCGCCGGGCTTGGAACTGGATGTTCTACTGATCGCCGCCCGAGAAGGCGGCGTCGAAGGAGGCGCTGGGAGGGTCGAAGTCGAACTGCTTCAGATGCGCAAGCGCTTGTGGCGCGCCGGCCAGCCGGTCCATTCCTGCGTCCTCCCACTCCACCGAGACGGGCCCCTCGTAACCGATGGAACGCAGCATCCGGAACACGTCCTCCCAGGGCACGTCGCCGTGTCCCGCGGAGACGAAGTCCCAGCCGCGCCGGGGGTCGCCCCACGGCAGATGGGAGCCGAGCCGCCCGTTGCGCCCGTCCAGCCGCCTGCGGGCCTCCTTGCAGTCGACGTGATAGATCCGGTCCCGGAAGTCGTAGAGGAAGCCGACCGGGTCCAGGTCCTGCCAGACGAAGTGGCTGGGGTCGAAGTTGAGCCCGAAGGCAGGCCGGTTGCCGACCGCGTCCAGGGCCCGCCTGGTGGTCCAGTAGTCGTAGGCGATCTCGCTGGGATGGACCTCGTGGGCGAAGCGGACGCCCTGGGTGTCGAAGACGTCGAGGATCGGGTTCCACCGCTGGGCGAAGTCCTCGTAACCGCGCTCGATCATCCGCTCCGGCACGGGCGGGAACATCGCGACCAGGTGCCAGATCGAGGAGCCGGTGAAGCCGATGACCGTGTCGACGCCGAAGGCCGCCGCGGCGCGCGCCGTGTCCTTCAGCTCGGCGGCGGCGCGCTGCCGCACGCCCTCCGGCTCCCCGTCGCCCCAGATGCGGGCGGGCAGGATGGCCTGGTGCCGTTCGTCGATGGGGTTGTCGCAGACGGCCTGGCCGACCAGATGGTTGGAGATCGCCCAGCAGGCCAGGCCGTACTTCTCCAGCAGCGCGTGCCGGCCGTCCAGGTAGGACGGATCCGTCAGTGCCTTGTCGACCTCGAAGTGGTCGCCCCAGCAGGCGAGTTCCAGGCCGTCGTAGCCGAAGTCACGGGCCAGCCGACAGACCTCCTCCAGCGGCAGATCGGCCCACTGACCGGTGAACAGTGTGAACGGGCGTGGCATCGGACCTCCTTGTCAGACCTGCGCCTGTACTGCCTGTGCTGCCTGTACTCCCTGTGCTGCGCCGTCCGCACCCGCGTGCGCACCGGCGGGCGCCGGCACCTCGGTGTACACGGCGTTCTTCCGCGCGCTCTCCTCGACCGCCGCGAGCACCCGCTGCACCTGCAGTCCGTCGGCGAACGACGGCAGGGGCTGCGCCCCGGTGGCGATCGCCTCCACCAGGTCGCGGGCCTGATGGGCGAATGTGTGCTCGTAGCCGAGCGCGTGGCCCGGCGGCCACCACGCCTGAAGGTAGGGGTGCTCCGCCTCGGTGACGAGGATGCGGCGGAAGCCCGCGGTGACGGCCGGCTCCCGGTGGTCGTGGAAGGAGAGCTCGTTGAGGCGTTCCAGGTCGAAGGCGAGCGAACCGAGCTCGCCGTTGACCTCCAGGCGCAGGGCGTTCTTGCGGCCCGACGCCATCCGGGTCGCCTCGAACGAGGCCAGCGCCCCCGAGGCGAGCCGTCCGGTGAACAGGGCGGCGTCGTCCACGGTGACCGGTCCGCGTTCCGTGCCGCCGGATGCCGTGAGGCCCGCCGACGCCCCCCGCAGCAGCGGCCGTTCCTTCACAAAGGTCTCCAGCTGGGACGAGACTCCGACCAGCGGCTCTCCCGCCAGGTACTGCGCGAGGTCCACGATGTGCGCGCCCAGGTCGCCGAGCGCCCCCGACCCGGCGTGTTCGCGTTCCAGCCGCCAGGTCAGCGGGAAGTCGGGGTCGACCAGCCAGTCCTGGAGATAGGTGACCCGGATGTGGCGCAGTGTGCCGAGCCTGCCGTCGGCGATGAGCCGGCGTGCGTAGGCAAGGGCGGGCACGCGCCGGTAGTTGAAGCCCACCATCGCCAGCTGCCCGCGTGTGCGGGCCGCTTCGGCGGCCGTGACCATCGCCTCGGCCTCGGCCACCGTGTTGGCCAGCGGCTTCTCGCACAGGACGTGTTTGCCCGCCTCCAGTGCCGCGATGGCGATCTCCGCATGGCTGTCCCCTGGAGTGCAGATGTCGACCAGTTGCACATCGTCCCGGGCCACGAGGGCGCGCCAGTCGGTCTCCGCCGCCGCCCAGCCGTGTCTGTCGGCCGCGGCGCGCACGGCGCGGGCGTCACGGCCGGCGATCGCGGCGAGAACCGGCCGCAGCGGCAGGTCGAACACCCGGCCCGCGGTGCGCCATCCCTGGGAGTGCGCGGCGCCCATGAACGCGTATCCGACCATGCCCACGCCCAGTGTCGGCGCGGTGGCATCGCTGTCCCTCTGTTCCATACGGATCCTCCTCGTCGGTGTGCACGGTGGGGGCGGCGCGCCGGTCAGTTGAAGCCGGTGGGCAGGTACGCGTCGACGTTGTCCTTGGTGACGACGGCCGAGTAGAGGGTCAGGGAGGCCGGGATCTCCAGTTCGGCCATGCCGCTGACGCCCTTGCCCTGTCCGAGCGCCCGCGCCAGGTCGATGGCGGACGCCGCCATCGTCGGCGGGTACAGGACGGTGGCCTTGAGCACGCTGTTGTCGGCCTTGATGGCGTCCATCGCGGACTTCGCGCCCGCTCCGCCCACCATCAGGAAGTCGTCACGGCCGGCCTGGGCGATGGCGCGCAGGGCGCCCACGCCCTGGTCGTCGTCGTGGTTCCACAGGGCGTCGAACTTCGACTGGGCCTGGAGGAGTTGGGCCATCTTGGCCTGGCCGGACTCGACGGTGAAGTCGGCGGCCTGGCGGGCGACCTTCCTGATGTTGGGATAGTTCTTCAGGGCGTCGTCGAAGCCCTGGGTGCGCTGCTTGGTCAGTTCGAGGTTGTCGAGGCCGGCGAGTTCGACGACCGTGGCGCTCGGCTTGTCCCTGAGCTGTTCGCCGATGTAGTTGCCCGCGTTGAGGCCCATGCCGTAGTTGTCGCCGCCGATCCAGCAGCGGTAGGCCTGCGGGGACGCGAAGACGCGGTCGAGGTTGACGACCGGGATGCCCGCCTTCATTGCCTGGAGGCCGACCTGCGTGAGCGCCTTGCCGTCGGCGGGCAGGATGACGAGGACGTCGACCTTCTTGTTGATGAGGGTCTGGACCTGGCCGATCTGGGCGGCTGTGTCGTTGGAGCCCTCGGTGATCTCCAGGGTGACGTCGGAGTACTTCTCCGCGCGCGACTTGGCGTTCTGGTTGATGGCGTTCAGCCAGCCGTGGTCGGCCTGGGGGCCGGCGAAGCCGATGGTGACGGCCTTGCCGGGCTTGTCGTCGGCGACCGGGGCGTTGCCGGCGGCCTGCTCCTGGTTCTTGGGCTCGTTGCTCGTGCAGGCCGTCAGGAGTGCTCCGGCGGAGACGGCGGCAGTGCCGAACAGCAGTCCTCTGCGGCTGGGGGATGGTGTGTGCGGCATGGCGGATCGACCCTTCGACTGGGCGGTGGGACAGAGGGGGGCGTGCGGGATGAAAGGGGCCGTCAGGCCTCGCCACCGCGCAGGGTGCGGCGCTGGACGAGGACGGCGGCCACGATGATCGCGCCCTTGGCGATCTGCTGGACGGCGGTCTCCAGGTTGTTGAGCGCGAAGATGTTGGTGATCGTCGTGAAGACGAGGACGCCGAGGACGGAACCGACGATGGTGCCGCGGCCTCCGCTGAGCAGCGTTCCGCCGATGATCGCGGCGGCGATGGCGTCGAGTTCGTACAGGTTGCCGTTGGTGTTCTGCCCCGAGCCGGCGAGCACGATCAGCATGAACGCGGCGATGCCGCAGCACAGGCCGGACAGCAGGTACAGGTACAGGCGCTGGCGGCGTACGTCGATGCCGGCGAGCCGGGCGGCCTCCGCGTTGCCTCCGACCGCGACCGTGCGGCGGCCGAAGGTGGTGCGGTTGAGCAGCAGCCAGCCGACGACGGTGACGGCGGCGAAGACCAGGACGAGGGGCGGGACGCCGAGGATGTAGGCGTCCTTGACGCCGAGGTCGAGCACCTCGTTCACGGTGACGATCTGGGTCCTGCCGTCGGTGATCTGCAGGGCGAGTCCGCGGGCCGAGGCCAGCATGGCGAGGGTGGCGATGAACGGCACCATCCCGCCGTACGCGATCAGCAAGCCGTTCACGAGTCCGCAGCCCACGCCGACGATCACGGCCGTGAACAGGATGCCGGCGAAGCCGTACTCCTGGGTCGCCAGGGTGGTGGCCCATAC
Organism: Streptomyces sp. ISL-10; assembly: GCF_018614575.1. Lineage (GTDB taxonomy): Bacteria > Actinomycetota > Actinomycetes > Streptomycetales > Streptomycetaceae > Streptomyces. The sequence goes on along the minus strand of NZ_JAGGOJ010000003.1, from coordinate 584,895 downwards.
GGAGGCGAGTGCGACGATCGCGCCGACCGACAGGTCGATGCCGCCGCTGGTGATGACGAACGTCATGCCGACGGTGACGACACCGATGACGGACGCCTGGGTCAGCACGAGCTGGAGATTGCCGGCGTCGAGGAACTCGTCGGGCTTGGTGACGCCGCCGACGGCGACGAGTACGGCGAGGACGCCGACGAGGGAGAGGTTGCGGACGTCGGCGCGCAGTCCGAGCGGCCTGCGCCACCCCCCGCCTGCCGGTGCGGACTTGGCGGTGGCGGCCGGCGCGTCCTGCCGCGCCGTGGAGGCTGGCTGCGTCATGCCGTCGGGCTCCCTTCCATCACAAGGTCGAGTACGCGGTGTTCGTCGAGCTCCCGGGCGTCGGCCGTGTGCACGACGCTGCCTTCGCGCAGCACCAGCACACGGTCGGCGAGGCCCAGGACCTCGGGCACTTCGCTGGATACGAGAAGTACGGCGAGGCCGTCGTCGGCCAGCCGGCGGATGACGGCGTACAGTTCGGCGCGGGCGCCGATGTCGACGCCGCGGGTGGGCTCGTCGAGGAGCAGCACCTTGCAGCCGCGCAGCAGCCAGCGGGCGAGCACGGCCTTTTGCTGGTTGCCGCCGGAGAGGGTGCGGATACGGGCGTCGGGATTGTCGGGCCGCACAGACAGTTCTCTGGTGGCCTGCCGGGCGGCGGCCCACTCCCGACCGTGGTCCAGCCAGCCGGCGCGGGAGAAGCGGGAGAGCGTGGAGAGCGACACGTTCCGCGTGACGGACTCCAGCATCAGCAGGCCCTGCGCCTTGCGTTCCTCGGGCGCGAGACCGATGCCGGCGCGGACGGCGGCGCGGACACTGCCGGGGCGAAGCGGGGTGCCGTCGACAAGGACACGGCCCGCGGTCGGCCGGCGGGCACCGTAGATCGTCTCCAGGATCTCGCTCCTCCCCGAACCGACGAGCCCCGCGAGGCCGACGATCTCCCCGGGCCGCAGCTGAAGGTCGACGGGCGCGAACTCGCCCTGTCTGGCAAGCCCTTCGACGCGCAGGACCGGTTCGCCCGTGGCGGCGACCGGGCCCGGGGGGCGCTCGGGGAAGACGTACTCGACGTTGCGGCCGGTCATCAGCGAGACGAGATCACGCGTCGGCGTGGACTCGGCGGGCAGGCCGCCGGCGACGGCGCGGCCGTCCTTGAGGACGGTGACACGGTCGCCGATGCGGCGGATCTCCTCCAGCCGGTGGGAGATGTAGACGACGGCGACGCCCTCGGCCGTGAGGTCGCCGACGATACGGAAGAGGTTGTCGACCTCCTCGGGGTCCAGCGCGGCGGACGGCTCGTCCATCACGATCAACCGGACGTCGTGGGAAAGGGCGCGGGCCATGGAGACGATCTGCTGCTGGGCGGCGGACAGGTCGCCGACGTGGCGGGCCGGCTCGATCTCGGTGTGCCCGAGCCGCCGCAGCAGCTGTGCGGTCGCGGCCCGGGCGGCGGCGCCGCGTACGACGAAGCCGGCCGACGTCGGCTCGTGCCCGAGGAAGACGTTCTCGGCGACGGACAACCCTTCGACCAGGTCGAGTTCCTGGTAGATGGTGGCGATACCGAGGCGCATGGCGGCGATGGGCGACTTGAGAGAGACGGTCTCGCCCCGCCAGGCGATCTGCCCGCCGTCGGGCTGGTGCGCACCGGCGAGGACCTTGATCAGCGTGGACTTGCCCGCGCCGTTCTGGCCGAGGAGGCAGTGGACTTCGCCGGCCTGGACCTCCAGGTCCACGCCGTCCAGGGCGCGGACGCCCGGGAACGACTTGGTGATGCCGGACATGGTGAGCAGGGGTGGTTCTGGTGCCATGACGAATCCCCTCGGCGGGTGCGGCCGGTGAGCGGGCAGGGCGGATGAGGGCCCGGGGCGCCCCCGTCGGTGCGGCGGGGGCGTGCGGGGTGCGGGGTGTGGGTGCACGTCGTGGTGCGGCTCGTGCGTCGACCGGTGCGGGTGGTGCCGGTGGTGCCGGTGGTGCCGGTGGTGCCGGTGGGACGGGCGAACGATGTGTGGTGCGTGGCCGTGCAGGTGGTGCAGCGCAGGTGGTGCAGTGCAGGTGGTGCGATGGAGCGGTGGTGGTGCCTGGCCGCGCCGAAGGTGCGGGCGATGCGGTGCGGGTGATGCCTGTTCGGGCGGGCCGGGCCGAGCGGTCGGCCCGGTGTGATCAGGGTCAGGCCGGTGAGAACAGGTGGTCGCTGATGAGCCGGGCCGCTCCGATCACTCCGGCGGTCGGCCCCAACTCCCCCAGCACAATGGGCAGGTTGCCGGTCGCCAGCGGCAGCGACTGCCGGTAGACCTGGGTGCGCACACTGGCCAGCAGCGTGTGCCCGAGCCCCGTCACCCCGCCTCCGATCACCACGAGGCCGGGATTGAAGAAACTGACCAGTCCGGCGATGACCTGGCCGACCCGGTTGCCTCCTTCGCGGATCAGGTCGAGCGCGGTGGCGTCCCCGGCGGCCGCGGCCGCCGACACGTCCACGGCCGTCAGCTGCCCGGCCGCCTCCAGCCGGGCGGCGAGCTCGGGGGAGAGACCGGCGCGCGCTGCCTCCTCGGCATCGCGGGCGAGTGCGGCGCCGCTGAAGTGTGCTTCCAGACAGCCCTTGTTGCCACAGGCGCAGGCCCTGCCGTCCGGCTCGACCTGGATGTGTCCGATGTCCCCGGCGCTTCCCGTCGTACCGCGGTAGACCTCGCCGCCGACGACGATTCCGCAGCCGATGCCGGTGCCGATCTTGACGCAGAGGAAGTCGCCCACGGATCGGGCGACGCCCGTGTGCTGCTCCCCCATGGCCATCAGGTTCACGTCGTTGTCCACCATGACCGGGCAGCCGAGGTCCTGGCTGAGCGCCTCGCGGACCGGGAAGCCGTCCCAGCCGGGCATGATCGGCGGCGCGACGGGCACGCCTTCGGGAAAGCGAACCGGTCCGGGCACCCCGATGCCCGCTCCGTCGAAGCCCTCGGCGAGCCCGGACGCCTTGAGCTTGTCGGCCATCGACAGCACCTGCTCGAAGATCGCAACGGGCCCTTCGCGGACGTCCATGGGGTGGTTGAGGTGCCCCAGGACCTCGAGCTCCGCGTTGGTGACTGCGACGTCGATCGAGGTGGCGCCGATGTCGACGCCGAGGAAGCGCAGGGCGGGGGCCAGCCGGATGTTGTGGGAGCGGCGACCGCCGCGGGAGGCGGCGAGTCCGTCCGCGACCACCAGCCCGGTCTCCAGCAGCCGGTCGACCTCGACGGCGAGCTTGGACCGGGAGAGGTCCACCTGGTCGCCGAGCTGCGCACGGGAGTTGGGCCCACCGTCACGCAGCAGCCGAAGCAGTCGCGCCTGGTGCGCGTTCGCGGGTCGAGCCGTCATGCGTCTCACGTACCCCTCCCCTCCCCTGCCCTCGGCCTCAGCCCTCTCGGCGCGGGGAACCCTGGCCTTCCGTCTGCTTTCGAGGGGAACGTAGCAGCGCTTTGCCGGAGTGGGAAGAACTTGCGCACGATTCCGGCTCAACTTCTTCCACACTCGGGACAAAGCCGGTCGCCAGGGCCCTCCGCGGCATCGCACGGACGAGGGTGGGCCCGGCGCGGACCGCAAACGGCCCCACCCGATCAGGCCGACTGACGGTGCACCAGCTCCGCGGGCAGTTCACCGCCGCCGGTCTGCGACCTCGCAGGAACCGGGTCTCGCGGGCGCGGCCATGCGGGCACCGGGTCTCGCCGACGACGCGGCCATGCGGGCACCGGGTCTCGCCGACGACGCGGCCATGCGGGCGCCGGGTCCGCGGGCGCCGGGTCCCCGACCTTGCACGCACCGGGCCTGTCCGGCACCCCGCACCAGGTCTCGCGGGTGCCCGCCGCCGCTAGGGCTGTTCGCGCTGGTGGTACGCCGTGCGGGTGTGTTCGGCGTGCGCCCGCATGGTCTCCGTGGCGCGCTGCTCGTCGCGGGCGGAGATCGCCGCGATCAGGGCGCGGTGCTCGATCCACGACTGACGGCCGCGCTGCCGTGCCCCGGGTGTGTAGTACCAGCGCACCCGGCGGTCGACCTGCGCGGCCAGTTCGGCGAGGACGCTGTTGCCCGCAAGCTCCATCACCTTGGCGTGGAAGGCGGCGTTGGTCGCCGCCGCCAGGTCGACGTCGTCGTCCGCGACGGCCTGCTCCTCCTTGGCGCACAGCGCTTCGAGTGCGTCGATGCCGGCCGTACCGGAGTTGGCCGCCGCGAGGCGGGCCGCCTCGGCCTCCAGCAGGGTTCGCACCGACAGCAGTTGGTCGGCCTCGGCCTCGGTCGGCTCGTGCACGAACGCGCCTTGCGCCGGGCGCAGATCGACCCAGCCCTCGGTGTTAAGGCGCTGGAGCGCCTCGCGCACGGGCTGGCGGGAGACGCCGAGGTGGCCTGCGAGTTCGCTCTCGACCAGATGCTGGCCGGGAGGCAGGGCCCGGGTGGTGATCAGTTCGAGAAGTGCCTCGTACACGCGTTCGCGCAGCGGGCCCGGTCGTTCCAGCTTGGGCACGGTTCCCCGGGGCAGTCCTGCGGACACCATCACGGTCCCTCTCGAGGCTGACGGCAACGGCGAAGCGACCAGATTGGCTATCGTCTACAGTCTACCGAGCCCGATCACCCGCACCGAGATCCGCGTCTCTCCGCCGGTCCCGCATCCCCACCGGCGTCACAGGAACGGTTCGAGGCGGTCCAGGAAAACGCGCTGCGCCGCCACAAGCTTCTGCCGCGCGGTCCCGACGCCGAACCACTCGGCACGGTCGATCTCCGGGAACTCCCGCTGCACTCCCGAGCCTCGCGGCCACTCCATGGTGAAGGTGCCGGGGACGACGAGGTCGGTGTCGAGGTCTCCCTCCATCGCCCACACCGTGACGACCTTGCCGTTCGACTGCCGCGTCTCGCCGAGGGGGATCCAGTCGCCGACGGGCGGCTGCAGCCCCAGCTCCTCCTCGAACTCCCGCCGCGCGGCGGCCATTGGATCCTCGTCCGGCATGTACTCCCCCTTGGGGATCGACCAGGCCGCCTCGTCGCGCGACGCCCAGAACGGGCCGCCCATGTGCCCGATGAGGATCTCGGTCTCCGCGTTCCGCCGCCGGTAGAGCAGCAGTCCGGCACTTCGCTTCGTCTCCATGCCGCCCAGTGTGGCGGGGCGTGCGCTCACGGGCAGCGGATGACCTGGCCCGCGTACGAGAGGTTTCCGCCGAAGCCGAAGAGGAGAACGGGATCGCCCGAGGTGATCTCGCCGCGCGAGACGAGCTTGGACAGCGCCATCGGGATGGATGCCGCGGAGGTGTTGCCGGACTCGACGACATCGCGGGCGACGACCGCGTTGACCGCGCCGATCCGCTGGGCGACGGGCTCGATGATCCGGAGGTTGGCCTGGTGCAGGACGACGGCGGCCAGTTCCTCGGGAGCGACGCCGGCCCGCTCGCAGACCTGGCGGGCGATGGGCGGGAGCTGGGTGGTGGCCCACCGGTAGACGGACTGCCCCTCCTGCGCGAAGCGGGGCGGGGTGCCCTCGATCCGTACGGCGTGCCCCATCTCGGGGACCGAACCCCACAGGACCGGACCGATGCCGGGCTCCTGACCGGGCCGGGTGGCCTCCACCACGGCGGCCCCGGCGCCGTCGCCGACGAGCACGCAGGTGGTGCGGTCGGTCCAGTCGGTGACGTCGGCCATCTTGTCCGCGCCGATGACCAGGGCCCGGCTGGCCGCCCCCGCGCGCACCGTGTGGTCCGCTGTGGCGAGCGCGTGGGTGAAGCCGGCGCACACGACGTTGAGGTCCATCACCGCGGGCGAGCCCATGCCGAGCCGGGCCGCCACGCGCGCCGCCGTGTTGGGCGAGCGGTCGATGGCCGTGGACGTGGCGACCAGCACCAGGTCGATGTCGGCGGGGGTGAGCCCGGCCGAGGCCAGGGCCTTGGCGCCGGCGTACGCGGCCAGTTCGTCGACGGGCTCGTCGGGGCCGGCGACATGCCGGCTCGTGATGCCCACGCGGCTGCGGATCCACTCGTCGCTCGTGTCGACCATGGCCGCCAGGTCGTCATTGGTGAGCACCTTGGCGGGCTGATAATGCCCGACGGCGACGACACGTGAGCCGGTCATGGAGGGTCCCCCTCGGTGAGATGCAGGAACCACCCAGTCTTCGCGGCTACCCACCGGTACGACGGCAGGTGATCCGACAAGCTTCTCCGGGCGGTCTTTGGAGCTTCCCCAACGACAGCCCGCGTTTGCGGGGCACGACCTTTGACCGCAAAAGGGCTGTAGACAATATTTTGTCGACTACGCTTCAGCCCCGTGGAGGTCGCAGTTGTCGCCGCCGGTGGCGCAGCATGAAGAAGTGGCGCAGCATGAAGAAGCCGCAGAAGCGGTATCCGGGGGCCCCTGGTGCGCGGCGACGACGGCCCGCTGCACAGGGCGAGCTGAGGCGAGGCGCTGGGCCGGGCGGCCGCCGGTTTCCGGCACGCGCGTGGGGCGTACGGCCCCGACGCCTTCGCAATGCTCTCCTGCGCCCGTCCCCGCCGCGGCGATCCGCGAACTCGCCCACGCCTATGCCACCGTCGAACGGGCCCCAGCTGTGCTGGACGCTCGGCATCCCGAGCACCACAACGGCACCGACACAACGTCCACGCGCTGATCAACCTGGCCCTGCTCACCGGCCATGTCGGCGCAGACGCAGACCACGGCGGTGTGCGCGTACTGCGGCGTCGGCTGCAACCTCACGCTGCACGTGCAGGACAATGAGATCGTCAAGGTCACCTCGCCGCACGACAACCCGGTGACCCACGGCAACCTCTGCATCAAGGGTCGCTTCGGCTACCACCACGTACAGAATCGGGATTGATCGCCATGGGACGGGTCACCGAGCGCCGCCGCACCCTCCGGATCCGTGACGGGGTGGTCTCCTCGCGCCCCGACACCCTGGTCGCGGAAGAGCCTTTGGAGATCCGGCTGAACGGCAGACCTCTGGCGATCACGATGCGCACCCCGGGTGACGACTTCGCGCTGGCGGCGGGCTTCCTGGTGAGCGAGGGGGTGCTCGGAGCGGCCGAGGAACTGCGGTCCATCGTGTACTGCGCGGGGGCCCAGGACGACGGCTCCAACACGTACAACGTCGTCGATGTGCAGCTCGCGCCCGGTGTGCCGGTGCCGGACATCACGCTGGAGCGCAACGTCTACACGACGTCGTCGTGCGGGCTGTGCGGGAAGGCGAGCCTGGACGCCGTCCGGACGAACGCCCGTTTCGCGATCGCCGACACTCCCCCGGTCCGTGTCGAGCCCTCGCTGCTCGCCGGCCTCCCCGACCGGCTGCGGGCGGCGCAGCGGGTCTTCGACCGGACCGGGGGCCTGCACGCGGCGGCGCTGTTCTCGCCCGAGGGGGAGCTGCTGGACACCCGGGAGGACGTCGGCCGGCACAACGCGGTCGACAAGATCGTCGGCCGGGCGCTGCGGGACGGCAGGCTGCCGCTGTCCCAGTCGATCCTCCTGGTCTCGGGGCGGGCGTCGTTCGAACTTGCGCAGAAGGCGGTGATGGCGGGCATCCCCGTGCTCGCGGCCGTCTCGGCGCCCTCGTCGCTCGCGGTGGACCTGGCGGCCGAGACGGGCCTGACGCTCGTCGGCTTTCTGCGCGGCGCCAACATGAACGTGTACGCGGGCGACGAGCGCATCGCTCTGGGCACCGGCGTCTGAGGCGCCCCGCGGACACGGGAGAGCGACCCCGGCGGGGAGCGCCCCCTGCGCCGGCCGGGGCCTTCCGTCCCCTGGTCCCGGAGGGTTCGAGAGCCCTCGCACGGCCGCGGGCAGAGGGGCCCACCGTGTGGGGCGCGGCTCAGCGTCCCGCCCGGCGTCGGGCGTCCGAGGGCGGCGGGATCATCTGGAGCGTGAGGGTCGCCGGGGGCTCGGCGATGCCGGGGCCGCCCGCCTCGGCCCACGCGATCACGTCGTCCGTCGCATCGTCGTCAAGGGCCCACCCGATCCAGGCTGCGCGGGCACCGCGGCGGCGGCCCTCCGTGGAAGGCTGCACGACGATGACGTTGGCCTGGCCGCAGGGCCCGAGGCAGTCACTGGTGCGTACGGCGAGACGCCCGCCGGACGCGCCTGCCGCGTCACGCAGTCTGGCGAGCTGGCCGGCGTGGTCGGTGCCCGGGTTCTTGCGCGGGTCGCCGCAGCAGCACCCCCGGCAGACGACCAGGGTGCAGGGGCGGGTGCCGAAGGGGCGTATCGGATACGTCGTCACCGGGTGATTTTCGCAGTCGCACGACGGGGCCGCGTCGGCGCGGCAGGAAACCGGCCCCACGACGGTGGGCATCTGCACAACCTGGCGGCGTACGCACACACCGGTCAGCCTCGGCCGAGGCTCGGGTGGTCAGCCTGGCCGCCACTGTCAGTCCTCGTCGGGCACGGCCTCGGCCCCGTACCGCCCGCGCTGCGGACGGAGATCGGTCGGTGGCAGCAGTGGCCTCCGCGAGGCTGTCGGCCTCCGCCGTCCTGCCCTCCCGTCGCACGCCTGCTTTCACGGGGTCGGCCAAGTAGACCAACGGGCGGCGTTGTGGCGGAGGACACCGTCTCGGTACGCAGTGTTGTCCACGTCTCCACCGGTACGAGGACCTGCCCGCGGCGGCGGCCGGTCGCAGGTGGGCCGGCTTGGCGGCGCTTTCGCGGCCACCGGTCGCCATGGGACCACACCGCTCAGCCGCGCGCCGCCGCCGCGGCCGGTCGATGCACTGACGCCGAAGTCCCGGCCCCGCCCACTCCCGAAGTCCCGGCCCCGCCCGCCTCCGGCGGGGAAGCCGCCCCCGCGCGGCGCTTCGCGATCACCGCGCACACCATCAGTTGCAGCTGGTGGAACAGCATCAGCGGCAGCACCGCCAGGCTCGCCTGCGCGCCGAACAGCACCGTCGCCATCGGCAGCCCGGCCGCCAGGCTCTTCTTCGAGCCCGCGAACTGGATCGCGATCCGGTCCGCCCTGCCGAAGCCCAGCCGCTTCGCGCCGAACCAGGTGAGCGTCAGCATCAGCGCGAGCAGCAACGCCTCGACCGCGAGAAGGCCGCCGAGGCGCAGGGGGGTCACCTGGTGCCAGACCCCCGCGACCACGCCCTCGCTGAAGGCCGTGTAGACGACGAGCAGGATCGAACCGCGATCCACGTAGCCGAGCAGCCGCTTGTGGCTGGCGAGGAAGCCGCCCACCCAGCGTCGCAGCAACTGGCCCGCGACGAACGGGACGAGCAGCTGCAGCGCGATCCGCAGCAGCGAGTCCGCGGAGAGCCCGCCCGCGCCGCCGCCCAGCAGCAGGGCCGCCAGCAGCGGCGTGAGGACGATGCCGGCGAGGCTGGAGAACGAGCCGGCGCAGATCGCCGCCGGGACGTTTCCGCGGGCCATCGAGGTGAAGGCGATCGACGACTGGATGGTGGAGGGCACCAGACACAGAAAGAGCAGTCCGTTCGCCAGCTCGGGCGTCAGCACCAGCGGTTCGAGCCCGCCCGCCGCGAGACCCAGCAGCGGAAAGACCACGAACGTCGCGGCGAGGACCGTCACATGCAGCCGCCAGTGACGCAGCCCGTCGAGCGTCTCGCGGGTCGACAGCCGGGCCCCGTAGAGGAAGAAGAGCAGCGCCACCGCACCGGTGGACGCCCCGCCGGCCACGTCGGCCGCGGCGCCGGACGCGGGCAGCAGGGCCGCCAGCGCCACGGTGCCCAGCAGAGCAAGGATGTACGGGTCGATTCTCAGCCAGGACGGCAGGCGCACGGTACGGCGGCGGTTCATGAGCTCCACTTGCTCTCGGATCAGGACGTGCCCTTTCCATGGTCCTCCTGGGCGGGCCGATCGGGAATCCCGTACACCGCTCTGACTGTCATCACGTTTTGTGATGAGCGAGCTACGGTGGAAGGCGTGTACGACCCGACCCAGCTGCGCACCTTCCTGGCCGTGGCGCAGACCCTGAGCTTCACGCACGCCGCCCGCCGGCTGGGGCTGCGGCAGTCGACGGTGAGCCAGCACGTGCGGCGACTGGAGGACGCGACCGGGCGGGCGCTGTTCAGCCGGGACACGCACACTGTGGAGCTCACCGAGGACGGCGAGGCGATGCTCGGCTTCGCGCGGACGATCCTGCAGGCGCACGAGCGGGCCGCGGCGTACTTCACCGGCACGCGGCTGCGCGGCCGGCTGCGGTTCGGGGCCTCCGAGGACTTCGTGCTGACCCGGCTGCCGGAAATCCTGGAGGCGTTCCGCCGCGACCATCCCGAGGTCGACCTGGAGCTGACGGTGGAGCTCTCGGGGACGCTCCACAAGCGCCTGGAGGCGGGTCGTCTTGACCTGGTGCTGGCCAAGCGTGGCCCGGGCGCCTCGCAAGGGGAGCTGGTCTGGCGCGACCGCATGGTCTGGATCGCGGCCCGGGGCGTACGACCGGATCCGGAGCGGCCCCTCCCGCTGATTCTCTTCCCGCCGCCTGCGGTCACCCGCGCCCGGGCGCTCGACGTGCTGGAGCGCGAGGGCCGCGCGTGGCGGATCGTGTGCACGAGCGGCAGCCTCAGCGGCCTGGTGGCCGCGGCCCGCGCCGGGCTCGGCGTGATGGCGCACACCCGAGGGCTGATTCCGCCGGGCCTGGCGGCCGTGCCGGACCGGGCGGGGCTGCCGGACCTCGGCACGGTCGACTTCGTACTGCTCCAGGGCCGCCGGCGGCCCGCGGCGCAGGAGGCGGCGTCGGCACTCGGCGACGCGCTGCTGGCGGCGGGCGACCGGCTGCACGGCCCGGCACCGAGGTGAGCCGGCGGGCACGGCCGGGCCGCGCGCCGGATCCCCAGGCGGGCACGGCCGGGCCGCGCACGGCCCTGTCGGCGGGCACGGCGGGGCACAAGGCCGGGCCGCGCACGGCCCTGTCGGCGGGCGCGGTCGGGGCCCACGCGCCGGGCCCGGCGTTCCCGAGACGTGCAGGCGCAGGTACGGACAAACGTCTCCGCCCGGTAGAGCGCCGGTGATCGCCACGTACAGATTCGGTGGAGATTCCGGCGGCTGTACTTACTCCGAGGTCAGAATTCACCTCGATCCACCGTTCCCCCCACTCGGCTGCCACCGCTGACCTGTGCCGTTGACCGCTCTGATCCGTTCGCGCGGCCCCTCCCGCCCGGCGTAACGGTGGGGTACGGTCACGGCGCTGTGCGGAGCGCCACAAGGAGCAGGCCATTGCGCGAGTTCACTGTCCCACCCATGGCCGCGGCGCCTCAGGTCGGCGGACTGGCGGACGCGGTCTTCGACCACGCCATCGACGATCCGGGCCGTGTCGCGCTCGCCCGCAAGGACGGACAGGACGACTGGCAGAACGTCACGTCGGCGCAGTTCCGCGACGAGGTGCTGGCGCTGGCCAAGGGACTGCTCGCGCACGGCGTCCGCTTCGGCGACCGGGTCGCGATCATGTGCCGCACCCGCTACGAGTGGACCCTGTTCGACTTCGCGCTGTGGACGGTCGGCGTGCAGTCCGTGCCCGTGTATCCCACGTCCTCCGCCGAGCAGGTCTACTGGATGCTGCACGACGCCGGGGTCTCGGCCTGCATGGTGGAGCACGGGGACCACGCGATGACCGTCGGCTCGGTCGTCGACCGGCTGCCGCAGTTGAAGCGGCTCTGGCAGCTGGACGCCGGCGCCGTGTCCGAGCTGTTCGAGGCGGGGGCCCACATCGACGACGAGGTGGTGCACCGCCACCGGCGGGCCGTCACCCCCGACTCGATCGCGACGATCATCTACACCTCGGGCACGACCGGCCGCCCCAAGGGCTGTGTGATCACACACTCCAATTTCATGTTCGAGGCCGACACCATGATCGGCCGCTGGGAGCCGGTGTTCCACTCCCGGCCGGGCGATGAGCCGGCGACGCTGCTGTTCCTGCCGCTGTCCCACGTCTTCGGCCGCATGGTCGAAGTCGCCGCGATTCGCGGCCGCGTCAAACTCGGTCATCAGCCGGTGCTCCAGGCGAGCGCCCTGCTGCCCGATCTGGCCACACTCCGGCCGACGTTCATCCTCGCCGTCCCCTACATCTTCGAGAAGGTCTTCAACGCGGCCCGCCGCAAGGCCGAGGGCGAGGGCCGCGCGGGGGCGTTCGACAAGGCCGTCGAGGTGGCCGTGAGGTACGCGGAGGCCCTGGAGCACCGGGCATTCGGTCTGGGGCCGGGGCCCTCGGCCGGCCTGCGCGTCCAGCACCAGCTGTTCGAGAAGCTGGTATACGCCAAGGTGCGCGGCGCGATGGGCGGCCGGGTGCGCCATGCCATGTCCGGCGGCTCGGGCATGGACCGCCGTCTCGGGCTGTTCTTCGCCGGTGCGGGCGTCACGATCTACGAGGGATACGGGCTGACCGAGTCGACGGCCGCGGCCACCGCCAACCCTCCCGAGCGCACCCGTTACGGCACGGTCGGCCAGCCGGTCCCCGGCACCTCCGTGCACATCGCGGAGGACGGCGAGGTCTGGCTGCACGGCGGTCACATCTTCTCCGGTTACCTGAACGACCCCGAGGCCACCGACGCCGTGCTCCAGGACGGGTGGCTGGCGACGGGAGATCTCGGCGCGCTCGACGAGGACGGCTATCTGACGATCACCGGGCGCAAGAAGGAGATCCTGGTGACGTCGAACGGCAAGAGCGTCTCGCCCGCCGCCCTGGAGGAACGGGTGCGCGCCCATCCGCTGGTGGCCCAGTGCATCGTCGTCGGAAACGACCGCCCGTACATCGCCGCCCTCGTCACCGTCGACCCGGAAGCCGTCGACCACTGGCTGACGATCCAGGGCAGGGCACCGCTGGCGCCGGCGGAACTGGTGCGCGACCCCGATCTGGAGATGGAGATCCGGCGCGCGGTCGTGGCCGCCAACACCCTGGTGTCGAAGGCGGAGTCGATCCGCACGTTCCGGATACTCGCCCATCCCTTCAGCGAGGAACACGGTCTGCTGACCCCGTCGCTGAAACTGAAGCGGAAGGCGATCGAGAAGGCGTACGCGGTCGAGGTCGACGCCCTGTACCGGTGACGTCCGCTCCTGGTCAGTGTCGGGCGCGGGCGCGGTGGACGTACGAGGCCCGGACCGGCTCGCGCGGGCGGTCGACCAGGTCGCGGACGAGCGCGTGGTCCGGGGAGCGGGAGCACACCGGGTCCGTACGGGTGGCGTCCCCGGTGAGGGCGTACGCCTGGCAGCGGCAGCCGCCGAAGTCCCGGGTGCGCAGCTCGCAGCTGCGGCACGGCTCCCGCATCCAGGCGTGGCCGCGGTAGCGCCCGAACGCCGGCGACTCGTACCAGATCCACTCCAGGGAGTGCTCCCGCACGGAGGGCGGGTCGAGACCGGGCAGGGTGGCCGCGGCCGGGCACGGCAGGACCGTGCCGTCGGGAGCGACGGTGAGGGAGACGGCACCCCAACCGCCCATGCACGGCTTGGCGATCGAGTCGACATGGTCGGGTACGACCCAGACGAGCTCCATACGGCCGGCCAGGCGCTCGCGCCACCGCTCCACCCGCACGCGGGCGTCGGCGATCTGCTCCCGGCCCGGGAGGAGGGCCTCCCGGTTGCGCAACGCCCAGCCGTAGAACTGGGTGTTGGCGAGTTCGATGCGCTCGGCACCCCAGGCGAGGGCGAGTTCGACGAGATCGTCGAGGGCGTCCAGATTCGCCCGGTGCAGGACGACGTTGACGCCCAGCGGCAGCTCCGCCTCCCGTACGAGCCGGGCGGCGCGCTCCTTCGCGGTGAGCGCCCGGGCACCGGCGATGCGCGCGGCGGCGGCCGGATCCGTGTGCTGCACCGAGAGCTGGACGCTGCGCAGTCCGGCCCCGACCAGCGGGGCGAGCCGCTTGGCGTGCAGGCCGGAGCCGCTGGTGACGAGCTGGGTGTGGATGCCCGCGCCGTCCGCGGCGGCCACGATGACGTCCAGGTCGCGGCGCAACAGCGGCTCACCGCCTGACAGATGGGTCTGCACGACGCCGAGCCGGGCGGCCTGCCGGAAGACGCCGGCCCACTCGTCCGTTGTCAACTCGGCCGACCGGCGGACCAGCTCGACGGGGTTGGAGCAGTACACGCAGCGCAGCGGGCAGCCGTGCGTGAGTTCGGCGAGGAGCGCCCAGGGCGGCTCGCAGGACGGTCCGGTCATACGAGCCAGCCTTCCGCCCGGAGGCGTTCGAGAAAGGGGGGCACCTCTTCGGCGACGGGCGCGCCCGAGTGGCGGGCCGCGAGTTCGGCGACGACCGCGGCGACGTCGCGCGTGCCGTCGCAGAGACGCAGCGCCGGGCCGGCGGCGCCGTGCAGGACGACGACCCGTTCGGGGAGCACCAGCAGGTCGGTGTCGCGGACGGGGTCGTGGCGGAGCATCACCGACCGGGACAGCACCGGCCGCCAGGCGCGGTCGGGGTTCGTGCCCTCGGCGAGCGGGCCGTTCATGTCCGTGCTCCGGCGGTCTCGACGGCGTCGAGCAGGGACCAGAGCACATCGCACTTGAAGGTGAGCGCGGCGACCGCGCTGTCCTGCTCCTCGCGGGTGCGCGCCCAGGCCAGCACCAGGGCCAGGGCCTCTTCGCCGTCGCGGCTGCCCTGTCCGACGCGGCTGCGGAAGTAGGTCAGTCCTTCGGGTCCGATCCAGCCGTAGTGCCGTTCGAACGCCGCGATCCGGGTGCGCATGATGTCCGGTGCCGCGAGCTCGGTGAGGGAGGCGGCGACGGCTTCGAGCGGCGGGCGCAGACGGCAGAAGTTGACGTAGCCGTCGACCGCGAGCCGGACCCCGGGCAGGACGTCCGCGCCCGACAGCAGGTGTGCGCGCGGGATCCCGGCGGCCTCGCCGAGGCGCAGCCAGCGTTCGATGCCGCCTTCGCCGTCCTTCTCTCCGTCGTGGTCGCTGATCCTGCGGAGCCAGCTCCGCCGCAGTGCCGGATCGTCGAACTTGGCCAGGATCAGGGCGTCCTTGACGGGGATGTGACGCTGGTAGTGGAAGCGGTTGACGATCCAGCGGCGCAGCTCCTCCCGGCCGAGGCGACCTTCGTGCATCCGTACGTTGAACGGGTGCCGGTCGTGGTAGCGCTCGGCGGGCACGGCGCGCAGCCGCTGCGTGAACGCGGCGGGGCCCCATGGTGCGGTGCTGCTCACAGCTCGATCACCATCCCGTCGGCGGCAACCTCGAGGCCCGAACCGGCCAGCTGTGCGTGCTGTTGCGCGTCCGGGTCTGTGAGGGGGTTGGTGTTGTTGAGGTGGGTGTAGAGGCAGCGGGCGCGCAGTGCCGCCAGCCGGCGTGCGGTGCCGTTCGGTCCGTCGATCGGCAGATGGCCCATGGATCTGGCCGTCCGGGCCGAGACACCGGCCCGCGCCGGTTCGTCGTCGTCCCAGAACGTGCCATCGACGATGACGACGTCGGCGTCCTCGGCGGCCTGCTCGAAGTCCTCATTCCAGTGGGCCAGCGCGGGCGCGTACAGCAGGGTGCGCCCCGTGGCCCGCTCGTGCAGACGCAGGGCGACGGCCCAGGTGGGTGCGTCGGGCCCGGTCCCGGCCGCATACCGCGGGCGCTTGGCCGCGACGGGCACGGCCGACACGTCGACGGTGGCTCCGGCGGCGAGCGGGACGGCGTCGGTGCCGAGTTCGCGCCAGGTGACACGGGTGTAGGGAGCGAGGGTCTCGCCGATGCGCAGGCGGCCGAGGAGCGCGCCGCGGACGGGCTCGGTGGCGAGGATTTCGAACCGGTCGGCCTCGCGGAGCCGGGCGAGGCCGAGGGTGTGGTCGAGTTCGGCGTCGGTGAGGACGACGCCGGCGACGGGCGAGTCTCGCGGGCCCGGACCGGGGTGCAAGTGGGAGCATCGCTCGATCTGTTCGCCGATGTCGGGGGTGGCGCCCACGAGGTACCAGCGGCGCTCGTCGGCGCGCACGGCGAGCGAGGCGTGCAGCCGGCGGCGGCGCGGGTGTGCGCGGGCCCCGGCGCAGCCGGGACACGCGCAGTTCCACTGGGGCAGTCCGCCGCCGGCCGCGGTGCCGAGCACCTGCAGCAGCATGGCGGCGCCCGCTAGCGGTCGGCGAGGGCGTAGGCGGTGACCTCCAGCGCGGTCTCGACGACCGTGAAGTCCGGCGACTGCCAGACGGCCGGCGGCGGCGCGGTTTCGGGCATGGCCATGTCGTGGGCGGACGGCGGGAGATGTTCCCGGGACGTGTGGGGTGTGCGGGGCATGACCGGAGGAGGGGCATGACCGTACCTGCCTTCCTGAGATGGGGGGTCAGGAGTGCCGTGCGACGCGCACGGGCGTGGGCGGCCCGTAGCCGGACGCCGTTCATGTCGATGTCCGGCGTTCAGGCATCTGCCACAGGGTGCCGCCTTGACGAGCCGCGGTCAATGGCGCCGACCGACTGCGCCTACGGCCGCGGGCGGGCAAGCCGGGTGCCGTGACGGGAATGCGTCCGCGGATGTGATCGTTGACCATGGGAGTACCAACCGACGACGTAAGGATCGACCGCTCGTGAGCAAGGTCCCCTCCATCACGCTCAACAACGGTGTCGCCATGCCGCAGCTCGGCTTCGGTGTCTGGCAGGTGCCCGACGACGAGGCGGCGCGGGCCGTCACCACGGCCCTGGAGGCCGGCTACCGCAGCATCGACACCGCCGCGGCCTACGAGAACGAGGCGGGCACGGGCAGGGCCGTCACCTCCTCCGGGATCGCCCGCGAGGAGCTGTTCGTCACCACCAAGCTGTGGAACAGCCGGCAGGGATACGACACGACGCTGCGCGCGTTCGACGCGTCCCTGGACAGGCTCGGCCTCGACTACGTCGACCTGTACCTGATCCACTGGCCGCTGCCCGCGAAGGACGCCTACGTGGACACCTACCGTGCCTTCGAGAAGATCTACGAGGAGGGTCGTGCCAAGGCCATCGGCGTCTCCAACTTCCTTCCCGAGCACCTGGAGCGGCTGATCGGCGAGACCTCGGTCGTCCCGGCCGTCAACCAGATCGAACTGCACCCGCAGCTGCAGCAGTCGGCCGCCCGCGAGACGCACGCCCGGCACGGCATCGCGACCGAGGCCTGGTCCCCGCTCGGGCAGGGCAGGGGCCTTCTGGAGGTGCCGACCGTCGTCGCGATCGCCCGGAAGCACGGCCGCACCCCCGCCCAGGTCGTGCTGCGCTGGCACCTCCAGCTCGGCAACGTCGTGATCCCCAAGTCCGTGACGCCGTCCCGGATCCAGGAGAACATCGACGTGTTCGACTTCGAGCTGGACGCCGACGACCTGGCCGCCTTCGCCGCACTCGACGAGGGCAGGCGGCTCGGCCCGGACCCGGCAGAGTTCAACCTCGCCTGACGCACGGGCGACGAGCAGACAGGACGGCGCAGCCGCGCGGACGCGGCTGCGTCGTCGTCGTGCCGGCCGCGCGGGGGGACGCGGTCACGCCCCGGACGTGACAGCGCCGGTGCGGTGCTCCTGCGGACCGATGCCGCGTGCGCTCAGCGCGAACGACCCGCTGTAGCCCACCTTCCGGGCGATCGCCGCCATGGTCCCGCCGCCGTCATACAAGCCGCCGCCACGGTCGCCCCGCCGCCACACAGCGGATCCGCCACCAGGGTCGCCCCGCCGCCACACAGCGGATCCGCCACCAGGGCCGCGCCGCCCGCCGGCAGGGTGGCGGGCGGTCGGCTGGAGGAGACCGCGGACGGCGGCAGCGGCGGCCTCGGCGCGCGCCACACCGCCGCGTGTGGCGTCGTGGACCGCTGTTTCAGGGTCGTGGTCGAGCACGCCCCGAGCATGCCGGGGCTTCAGTTCGCGCCGTGCCCCGGGGCGATCTCCTCGACGCGCTCGGCGAGGGCGAAGTCCCGTTCGGTGAGGGCGTTGACGTCGTGGGAGTGCACGGTCAGCGCGAGGGTGTTGTAGCCGAGGGCGAGGACGGAGTGGTGGTTCAGCTCCTCCTGGATCTGCGCGATGTGCACGACCATGGCGGTCGCGGCGAAGTGCGAGGCGAGGCGGTAGGAGCGGGCGATGCGCCCGTCGTCGAGCGACCAGCCGGGAAGTTCCCGCAGGCGGTCCTCGATCTCCTTCTGCGACAGTGGCTCGGTGGGCATGACCGTGATCCTTCCGGGAGGGGACGCAGGCACCGTGGAGACGGGGACACCATAGATCCGATGCCCGATAAATCGGATGCCTGCACCGGGACGCGCTGTGTACGTTCCACCGAGTGGAACCTTTGACCGACAAACAGATCCGCGCCTCCTTCGTCAACTGCACGAAGGGCGAGGCGTCGCGTATGCGCCTGCCCGCGGACTTCCATGAACTTCCCTGGGACGACCTGGACTTCCTCGGCTGGGTCGACCCGGGCGCGCCGCTGAAGGCACACCTGGTGCTGCCGCGCGAGGACCGGCCGGTCGGCATCACGCTGCGGATCCCCGCCACCGGCCGGACGAGCGCGCTGAAGTCGAGCATGTGCCAGGCGTGTCTCACCGGGCACGCATCCTCGGGGGTGACCCTGTTCGCCGCGCCGCTGGCCGGTGCCGTGGGCCGCGAGGGCAACACCGTGGGCACGTATCTCTGCGCGGACCTCGCCTGTTCGCTGTACGTGCGCGGCAAGAAGCAGCCGAAGCTGCGGCACGGGCGGTATGAGGAAAGCCTCACGCTCGATGAGCGGATCGCGCGCACGACGGCGAATCTGTCGGCGTTCGCGGACAAGGTGCTGGGCCTGCGCTGACACCCCGCCGCGCCGCGGTCACGGCCTGGCGGTGGCGAGGACCTGTTCGATCGTGTCGGCCTGCTCCGAAGGCTTGTCGGGCCGGTGGCGCAGCACACGCGCGAACCGCAGCGCGACCCCGGCCGGGTAGCGGGGGGAGCGCTGCAGCCCGTCGTAGGCCACCTCGACGACGAGTTCGGGACGGACGCGGACGGTGAACCCGTCGTCGTCTACGGCGAGTTCGCGCAGTCGCGCGGTCTGCCAGCGGAGCATCTCGTCAGTGAGGCCCTTGAAGGTCTTGCCGAGCATGACGAGGCCGCCGTCCGCGGCGCGGGCACCGAGGTGGAGATTGGACAGCAGCCCGGTGCGCCGCCCGTGTCCCCATTCGGCCGCCAGAACGACGAGGTCGAGCGTGTGCACCGGCTTGACCTTCAGCCAGGAGCGGCCGCGGCGACCCGCGACGTACGGCGCATCGAGTGCCTTGACGAGGACGCCCTCGTGGCCGATGCGCAGCGTCTCGGCGAAGAACGCCTCCGCTGCCGCGATCTGCTCCTCGGAGGCGGGGTCGTGGACGACATGGCGGCGGACCCGCATCGGCCCGGGCACGAGCCTGGACAGGTGTTCGTGGCGCTCGTGGCCGGGCAGGTCGAGGACGGGTTCGCCGTCGGCGGCGAGCACGTCGAAGTAGACGGGCGACAGCGGCAGGGCCGCGCGTGCCGCTTCGACGTCGAGGCGGGAGCCGACCCGCGAGGCAACGTCCTGGAACGGCAGGGGGCGGCCGTCCCGGCCGAGGGCGATGACCTCGCCGTCGAGGATGAACCGGTCCCCGGCCATCTCCCGGGCACTGTGCACCACTTCGGGCAGCCGGGCGGTGATGTCGTCGAGGGAGCGGGTGTAGACCCGGACGTCGTCCCCCGTGCGGTGCACCTGGACCCGGATGCCGTCGAGTTTCTCCTCGACGGCGCATCCGGTGCCGAGCGCCGCGACGGCCTCGGTCACGGACTTCGCGGTGTGGGCGAGCATCGGCTGCACCGGGCTGCCCACGCTCAGCCGGAAACGGGCGAGGGCCTCCGGGCCGTCGGCGAGCAGCGCGCGGGCGACCCGTGGCAGTGAGCCGTCGAGCATCACGGCCCGGCGCACGTCGGCGGCGGGGGCTCCGGCGGCCTTGGCGACCGCCTCAAGCGCCACGGCGTCGAGCGCTCCCTGTCGTACCTCTCCGGTGAGCAGCCGGATCAGGAAGTGCTGCTCCTCGGCGGTGGCGGCGGCCATGAGGGTGCGCACCCGTTCGCGACGCCCGGCCTGGGCGCCGGGCCCCGAGACCTCGGCGAGTCCGGTGAGGGCGGCGTCCGTCTCGGTGACGGTCAGACCGGGCTCGGCGGCCGGCGGTACGGGTTCCTTGAGCACGCTCCAGCCGATGCCGATGCGGCCCTGGGGAACGCGTCCGGCGAGGTACGAGATGACGAGCGCGACGTCCTCCGGGCGTGCCTCGGTGAAGAGCTCCCCGAGCGCGGCGATCTTCCGGGAGCGGGCGGACGTGGCGGCGACCTCTCGGGACACCTCGGCGAGTCGGGCGAGAAGCATGCGGCCATGGTGCCTCGCGGCCCGGCCCCCCGCACCCGTTCGCGCGTCCCAGGGCCCGGGGCCAGCCTGCCGGGTCCCGGGGTCCGCCTCCCGGGGCCGGGGCCAGCCTCCCGGGGCCCGGGGCGCCGGCACGCGCCGCACCCGTGGCCGCCCCTGGACCCGGTGCCTCGGCGGCGACGAGGCCGGAGCCCACGCCCCCCGTCGGGGCTCCACCCCGAACGCCGGGCCGCGAACCCCACGCCACGAACTCCCGCTACGGCCGGCGGACGTGGGTGGCGCCCCCAGCGGAGCTGAGGTTGGTCCGGGAGCCGGAGCCCCTCGTCGGGGCTCGGCCCCAAGCCCCGCGCCTCGAACTCCCCCTACGGCGGGCGGACGTGGGTGGAGGTCCCCAGCGGAGCTGAGGTTGGTCCGGGAGCCGGAGTCGCCCGTCGGGGCTCGGCCCCAAGCCCCGCGCCTCGAACTCCCCCTACGGCCGGCGGACGTGGGTGGAGGTCCTCCTTGAAGCCACGGGGCGCCCCCCCCAGCGGGGCTGAGGGTGCCCGGCGGGGCCGGATCATGCCGCACCTGGAGCGCCCGTCAGGTCGACTCGGCCGGAGGCGCTCGCAGCCCACGCGCCCGCCACGGCGAACGGGCCGGGGAACCCGGTGGGACACGTCCTCGCGGCGTGCCCCGCAACGGCCGGGTAGCGTCTCCCCACCGTTCGTCCAACTCCCCTAGTGTTCCGTCGACTTGACCACTCGACACAAGGACAGGGGCCCCATGGGGACGTTCCTGCGCACGGTCGCGACGACGTTCGTCGCGGCCGGCCTGCTCGCCGCCGCACTCGCTCCGGCCGAGGCGGCCGCACCGGTCGCGGACCCGGGGCAGCTGCCCTACTCCGCGACGACCTGGGTCGGCGTGCACAATGCCTACGAGCAGGCGAAGTACCCGTACTTCGCCGACGCGCTCGACTCCGGCGCCGGAATGCTGGAGATCGACGTCTGGACCAACGCCTTCGGCAGGTCCTGGCGGGTCTCGCACAGCAATCCGCTGGGGAACAACAACAACTGCGTGGGCGCCGCTAACGCCGGTGAGCTGCGCTCGAAGCCCAGGAACCGGGACCTCGGCGGCTGCCTGGCCGACATGCGGGCCTGGCACGACGCCCACCCCGGGCACCGTCCGGTGCTCGTGAAGATCGAGCTCAAGGACGGCTTCCGGAATATCAGTGGCCGTGGCCCCGACGAGCTGGACGCGCTGCTGACCGCGAAGCTCGGCGATGCGCTGTTCCGTCCGGCGGACCTGGCCGGCGGACAGCAGGACCTCGACGCGGCCGTGCGGGCGAACGGCTGGCCGGCCCGTTCGGAGATGGCCGGCCGGTTCGTCGTCGAGCTCATCCCGGGCACGGTCGAGGTGGGCAATCCCGCCGACACGCTCCTGACCGACCGCGAGTACGCCCAGCACCTGCGCGATCTGAAGGCCGCGGGGCGTCTCGGCGAGGCCGGTGCGTTCCCGGCGGTGCACAAGGCGGCCGCCGGCGACCCGCGCGGCCGGTACGCGGATGCCTCGATCCGGCCGTGGTTCGTCGTGTTCGACGGTGACGCGAGCGCGTACGCCGGTGGATCGATCGACACCTCCTGGTACGACCGCAACCGCTACCTCGTCGTCATGACCGCCGCGCACCAGGTCGCGCCCGCGATCGACGGCACGAACCCGACCGAGGCGCAGGCTCGGGACCGCATCGCCCTGCTGGCGGGGCGGCACGCGAGCGTGGTGTCCGCCGACTGGTATCCGCTGCCGTCGGTGCTGGCGACGGTGACACCCCGGGGAGCCGCCCAGTAGGGAAGAGCCTTACGGCGAGTAACAGGCATCACAGAAGATCGCTGCCGACGGCAGGAACACCGAACGGTGGTTTATCGTTCATCTATGCGCGGGGCGGGCGCGACAGCGCCCCGAAGCCCGCCCTCCTGACCGCCTCGGCCGGAAACCCCCGTCCGGCCGGGGCTCCCCTTCCTCTCCGCCCCGGGCCCTTTCGTGGCTCGGGGCGCTTTTTCGGCCACCGGGTCGCCGCCCGAAAGGCGGACGAACGGACCCGAAGCGCGGAATTCGCGGACCCCACCGGGCAGGCGTCCCTTTTATGCCGAAATGCAATGCCGCAAAGGTCTGGCCATCCGGCCTCCGGAGTTCGAAGGTGGGTGATGCAGGTCACACGCGCCACTGGTGTAGCTCGCGTACGGGCGAGCCCTGCCGTGACGCCGTCCCATGCAGAAGGAGCAGAACCGCGCAGCAGCAAGAGGAGCGAGCGATGTCACCCTCCATCGAGCAATCCGTCGTGGCCCGTCTCATCAGCGACGCGCCCCACTCCCTGGCCGTGCCGGTGATTCTGCGGTACCGCGACACCGACCCGCTCGCCGTCCGTCTGGTCTTCCCCCCGGAGGCCTGCCTCAACGACACGGGTGTCACCTGGACCTTCGCCCGCAGCCTGCTCGATGCCGGGCTGCGCGCCCCATCCGGTGACGGCGACGTCCACATCTGGCCCTGCGGACGCGTCCAGACCATGGTCGAGCTGCGCTCGCCGGAGGGCGTGGCGCTGCTCCAGTTCGACACCGCGACACTGCGCCGCTTCCTCGTCCACGCGTACGCGGCCGTACCCGCCGCCGCCGAGAGCGCCGCCATGGACATCGAGCGGGCGCTCGCCGCGCTGCTCGGGGAGGCGAGGGGCTGAAACGACCGCCGGGACACCGTAATACGGTCGGGGTATGACAACTGTCGTCCCCGGTACGGGTGCAGGGCCGCTGCTGCGGGGCTGGCGCGAGCAGCGCCGGATCAGCCAGCTGGAACTGGCCCTGCGTGCGGGGTCCTCGGCCCGCCACATCAGCTTCGTCGAGACGGGACGCGCGCGGCCCAGCGAGGAGATGATCCTCAGGCTCGCCGACCATCTCGACGTCCCCGTGCGTGAGCGCAACGCGCTGCTGCTCGCAGCCGGTTACGCCCCGCGGTACACGGAGACACCCGTCGACGACCCCTCCATGGGCGCGCTCCGCGAGGGCATCGAACGGCTGCTGCGGGGGTACGAGCCGTATCCGGCGCTCGTCGTCGACGGCTCGTACACCGTCGTGGCGGCGAACCGCGGCATCGCGATGCTGCTCGACGGCCTGCCGGAGCACCTGCTCTCGCCCCCGCTGAACAGCATGCGGATCACGCTGCACCCCGAAGGGCTCGCCCCGCGCATCCGCAATCTGCGCCGGTGGCGCGGTCATCTGCTGGCGCAGATGGAGCGCGACATGGCGCTCGCCCGCCGGCAGGCGGTGCGCGATCTGTACGACGAGGTCGCCGCCTACCCCCTGCCGGAGGCGGACGACGGCCCGGACGACCGGGAGGATCCGGAGCCCTGTCCGTATGTCGCGCTCCCGCTGCGGATCGAACACGAGGGGCGGGTGCTGTCGTTCATCTCCTCCATCTCGACGTTCAACACCCCGATGGACGTGACCGTCGCGGAGCTGGCCATCGAGACGTTCCTCCCGGCCGACCCGGCGACGGCCACGTACCTGCGGTCGCTCACGCCCTAGCCGTCGCCTTCAGCGCCGACCACTGCAGGGCGGCGAAGCCCGCCACGGTAACGGCCTGCAGGACGGTCCACACCGCGCCGGCCGGTGTGGGTTCCAGCCAGAGCGCGAGTGCAGCGAGGCTGAGCGGGGGCCAGACGATGTTGGCGGCGATGACGGCCTTGACCAGCGGCACGGGCGGGTGGGGCCGGGCGGCGAGCACACCGATGGCTCCGCCCAGCACGGCGAGGAAGACCCCCACGCCGAGCAGGAGCACGTCGTCGACCCCGAGGAAGCGGCCGGTCGGCCCGGACGCGGCGGCGTACGCGAGCCCGTTGGCCCCGGTGACGGCGGCGTCCAGGGCGAGGAAGCGGCGCAACATCGTCCGGGGCTCGGTGGTACGGGAGATGCCGGCGAGCAGGGCCTGGGACATGAGGGATCAGCCTCCATCGGGGTCGTACGGACGGGGCCCGGGGTCCGGACGGAGTGCGCCGCCCGGGCTCCGGTGGCCCCAGACTGCCGTGCGGTCCTGCGGGCGGTCGATTACCTCGCAGGTCATGCGCGTCAGGCCCCGGCGTGCGGGGTGATCACCGTGACGCCCGTGCCGGGCGCGGTGTCCAGTGCCATGAGCGCGTCGGGCACGGCGTCGAGGGTGATCTCCGCCGTCACGAGCAGTTCCGGGCGCAACGCACCGGAGGCGACCATCGCCATCATCGCCGGGTAGTCGTGGGCAGCCATGCCGTGGCTGCCGAGGATCTCCAGCTCCAGGGCGACAACGCGGTCCATGGGGACATGCGCTCCCGAGGGAAGCAGGCCGACCTGGACGTGGCGGCCCTGGCTGCGCAGGCTGCGGACGGAGTTCTCGCAGGTGACGGACGCGCCGAGTGCGTCGATCGAGAGATGGGCGCCGCCGCCCGTGGCCGCCTGGACGGCCACGGGGACGCCGCCGGCGGGCAGCGCGGAGGCGTCCATGCCCGCCTCGGCCCCGAGCCTGCGGGCCATCTCCAGCGCGCCCGGCGGCACATCGACGGCAAGGACGCGGGCCCCGCACGCGGCGGCGATCATCACCGCGGAGAGGCCGACGCCACCACAGCCGTGCACGGCCACCCACTCCCCCGGCCGCACCCGGCCCTGGCCGACGACCGCCCGGAACGCGGTCGCGAACCGGCAGCCGAGACTCGCGGCCGTGGCGTACGGCATGCCGTCGGGCAGAGCCACCAGGTTGGCGTCGGCGTGGTGCACGGGGACGTACTCGGCGAAGGAGCCCCAGTGGGTGAAGCCGGGCTGTTCCTGGTGTTCGCAGACCTGTTGGGCGCCCCGGGCGCAGGCGGCGCAGCGGCCGCACGCGCAGATGAACGGGACGGTGACCCGGTCGCCGGGCGACCAGCCCATTACATCGGGGCCTACGGCGGCGATCACTCCGGACAGTTCGTGGCCGGGGACGTGCGGCAGGGCGATGCCGGCGTCGTGGCCCATCCAGCCGTGCCAGTCGCTGCGGCACAGTCCGGTCGCCTCGACCCTGACGACGACGCCGTCACGCGCCGGGACGGGGTCGGGCACCTCCCGTATCCCGGGCCGCTTGCCGAACTCGTCGAACACCACCGCACGCATGTGTCACCGCTCTCCTCGACAGGCCACGCTGATCTTCCGGGCCGACGTCCAGGCGTACACCAGCACGCCCGCGAAGAGGAAGAGCACTCCCTGGTGGACGGCCGCGCAACCCGAACCCGCGGCGAGGCCGATGGCGCCGTACCGGGCGACGGAGGCCGGGAGCAGGTCACATGGTGTCGTCCGGCAGGGAACCCTCATCAACTGGAATCTCTTCTTCCGCTTGACGGTCCCGCCGGGAGAACTCCCGCACGTTCTCCCGCCGGGCGAAGGAGCTCGGCCCGATCGGGACCTGCGGCCCCTCGCACTCCCGCAGCCAGCGCCTGAGCACCCGGTGCACCTGCTCCGCCCCCACCAGTTCGCCCCCGGGCGGCACCGGCGGCGACAGCTCCAGCGGCGACAGCAGGAACGCCTCCGACTGCTCCCCGCCGAGCCCGCCGTGCGAACCGATCTGCTCCTCGAAGGCGTGCACCACGCCGGTCCTCGGGTCGTACATCGAGTTCACCATGATGTCCGCGACATGCGGAAACGCGTCGGTGCGCCGCACGGCGTCCACCGCGCCGGGGCCGAACGCGGCGAGCGGCCCGCCGTCGCCGTCCTTCAGATCGGCGAGCGGCACGGCGACGCCGCCCCGCGTGAGCACCACCGACCCCTGCTCCTCGCTGTGCACCAGCAGGAACCCGATGCCCGGATGGTTCGCGAGGGTCGACAGCAGCGCGGGATGGCGGCGTTCGATCTCCTCCCGGCCCACCCGGTGGGGCACGTCGGGGAACGAGATCAGGGCCAGATTGCCCGACGCCAGCACGATCGGGTCGGAGCCCGTCGCGGGCTGCTCCAGCTCTCCGTCCTCCTCGACGTCCCGGTGCAGTGCGGTGCGCAGCGCGTCACGGGCCGCGTCGCGGGCCTCCGCCCCGCTCTTGGAACGCTCGGCACGGCGCGGCACCGGCAGCCCGCAGCCGGCGCGCACCAGATCGCGCAGGGTCAGCCCGTACGCGTCCTCGAAGGTGCTCCCCGGACTCTGGCCGTGGTCGGACAGGAGCACGATCCGGTAGTCGCGGGGCGCGTGCTCGGCGACCTTGGCGATCAGCGCGAGCGAGCGGTCCAGCCGCTCCAGCACCGCCTGGGCGTCCATGCTGTGCGGTCCGGAGTGGTGGGCGACCTCGTCGTAGGCGACCAGATCGGCGTAGACGGCGGTCCGGCCGGCGAGCAGGTCCCCCATCACCGCGGCGACCACCACATCACGTTCGACGACGGTGGCGAACGCGCGGATGAACGGGTAGAGGCCGCCGCGGCCGACCCTCGGCTCGTCGCCTCGCAGGCGTGCACGCGTCGACTGGCCGATCTCGCGGGCGACCTCGGCGACGAACGACACGGCGGTGCGGACGGCGTTCGCCGGATCGGAGAAGTACGCGAAGTAGCCGGCCCGCGAGCGGTTGGCGCGCGCCCGGCGGGCCGCGACGGACAGGACCAGGGCGACCTGGTCGGCGCCCCCGGTGAACAGATTGCCGCGGCTCGCCCCGTCCACGGTCAGCAGCCCGCCGTCGGCCGTCCGCTCGACGGCGCGGCGCTGGAGCTCGGCCGCGCTCGCCGGGCGGTTGCTCACCACGATCCGGCGCCGGTCCTTCTCGTACCAACGGAAGGCGGGCACGTCGTGGTTGGAGCCGTGCAGGATGCCGAGCTGGCTGGCGCCGGTCTGGCTCGACCAGTCGGTCCGCCAGGGGGTGATCCGGTGCGTGTCGCCGAGCCAGCTGGCGACGGTGGGCATCACCCCGCTGTCGGCCGCCCGCCGCAGCACGTCGTGGCCGACACCGTCGAGCTGTACGAACACCGTGCCCGGTGAACCGGACCGCCCCGGGTCCTCGCCGCGGCGGCGGCTGCGGCGGTGGGCCAGGCGGGAGAGCCTGCGCCGGTAGGCGTCGTCGTCGCGGACGGCGAGCGCGGTGGACGTCGCGGACGCGACGGCGGACATCACGGCGGCCACCACGACGGCGGTCTCCGGTTTCGCGGTGCCGCGGCCGTCCGGGATCAGCCACAGGGCGATGAGCAGCAGCGAGCCGTTGAGGAAGAAGACGAGCAGGCCGAGCACGAGCGCGGGAACGAGCAGCAGGGCCCGTACGATCACGGGCCACACGAGCGCCCCGAGCAGACCGAAGGCGCCCGCGCCCCAGCCGGCGGTGATCGCCGTCCGGGTCACGCTGTCGCCGTCGGCGGACTGGAGCCGGAAGTCGGGCAGCAGCCCGGCGAGCGCCAGCATGGTCACGGCCGACACGCCCCAGACCACGACGACCCGGAAGACGGCCCTTCCGGCAGTGCGCCACCGCCCTTCGACCACGCGTGTCACCTCACCCCTCGAGCAGGCCTCCAGCGTGGCACAGCGCGGCGCCCCTGAGCGGGGGACGGCCGGAACCCGGCTGGCCTTGGGGCACGGCGCACGCGGTGTCGGGGGTCGCCGCGGATCACCACGACGGCTCACTCGGTGCCGAGGCCGCGACGGTCAACGGCCGGGCCAGGCCCGGTACCTGGGCCGCGGGGATCGCCCAGAGGGCCAACGGCCCCGACCAGACCGGCACCCGCATGGATGCGCACGGCTCGCGGCGGGACCCGGCTGATCGTCTGCCCCTGCGGCACAGCGCTCGCGGGGCCCCGGGCCATGGCGGATCGCCGCGAAGGTGCACTCGGTGCAGGGATCCGCCAGGGCCAGCGGCCTGGGCCGGCCCCTGCTTGGGGCACGCACGGCTCACGGCCGGGCCCGGCTGATCGTCTGCCCCTGCGGCACAGCGCACTCGGTACTGGCGCTGCTCCCCACGGACCACAAAGGCGCACTCGGTGCCAGGGGCCGCTGCGGCCAACGGCCCGGACCAAGGCCCGGTCCCGGCCGGGGACAACTACCCTCGTACGGTACGGGGGACCTGCTACGAGGAGGCGTCGCGTGCCGGTGGAGATCACCTGGTGGGGTCATGCCACCTGCACGATCGAGGACTCCGGGGTCCGGGTGCTGACCGACCCCCTACTCGTACGGCGGCTTGCCCATCTCCGCAGGCGCCGCGGCGCCCTGCCGCCGGTCGAGGCCACCGTCGCCGATGCCGTGCTCGTCTCCCACCTGCACTCCGACCACCTCCATCTGCCCTCGCTCGCACGGCTCGCGCCCGGCACCCTGCTGGTCGTGCCCTCCGGCGCGGCACGTTCGGTGCCGGGGCTGCGGCGGGTCGCCGCGGCGGCCGACCTGCGCGTCACCGAGGTCGCCCCGGGCGACGAGGTGCGCGTCGACGACCTTCGCGTACGGGCGGTCCCCGCGCGGCACGACGGGCGCAGGCTGCCCTGGGGGCCGCACCGCTCCCCCGCGCTCGGCTATGTCGTCAGCGGCGAGGCCGACACGTACTTCGCAGGCGACACCGGTCTGTTCGACTCCATGGCCGACGAGGTCGGTCCGGTCGATGTGGCGCTGCTTCCCGTCGGCGGCTGGGGCCCGTACCTGGGGCAGGGCCACCTTGACGCCGGTCGGGCGGCGGAGGCGCTCGCCTCCCTCTCGCCCCGCGCGGCCGTGCCCGTGCACTACGGCACGTACTGGCCGATCGGGATGGACGGCGTCCGGCCGCACGAGTTCTACGCACCGGGCGACGAGTTCGCCCGCAAGGCCGCACGGCTCGCGCCGAAGGTGAGCGTGCACCGGCTGGGTCACGGCGAGCGGATCAGGCCGGAGGCCGGGCGGTGACCCCGGACGTTCCGGCGATGGTGGCACAACTCACCGAGATGGCAAGGGGGTTGCCGCCGGAGTCGACACAGCAGGCGGTCGGCTATCCCTCTCTGTTCCTGCTGGTGGCACTCGGGGCGCTGGTGCCGGTGGTGCCGACCGGCGCGGTGGTCAGCTCCGCGGCGGTGGTGGCGGTCCATCAGACGGCTCCGTTCGCCCTGCTGTTCGTCTTCCTGATCGCGTCGCTGGCCGCGTTCGTCGGGGACGTGACCCTGTACTGGCTCGGCCGGCGCGGGGTCGGTTCACACAACGGTTCGCGCTGGCTGGCCGCGCTGCGGGGGCGGGCCGCGCCCGACCGGCTGGAGCAGGCGCAGGAGAAGCTCGCCGAACACGAAGTGACGGTGCTGGTGCTCTCGCGCCTGATGCCGGCCGGGCGGATCCCGGTCATGCTGGCCTGCCTGCTGGCCCGGATGGAGCTGGGCCGCTTCATGCGCGGGGACGCTCCGGCGTGCCTGGCGTGGGCGGCGACGTACGGGCTGATCGGCATTCTGGGCGGGTCGCTGTTCGCCCGGCCGTGGCAGGGCGTGGTCGCGGCGGTCGCGCTGACCGTGCTGGTCGGCGGGGCACCGGCGGTGTGGCGCAGGATGCGGCAGGCGGGCACCCGCCGGCAGGCATGAGCACCGGCCCGGGGGCGCGGAGAGTCGGCCGTACGGGCGCGGGCCGGCCGGCATGAGCACCAGCCCCGGGGCGCGGAGAATCGGCCGTACGGGCGCGGGCCGGCCGGCATGAGCACCAGCCCCGGGGCGCGGAGAATCGGCCGTACGGGCGCGGGCCGGCAGGCATGAGCACCGGCCGGCCGGCGCGTGCGCACTGGCCGCCCGTACGGCCGGGCGCTCAGGCCGTCAGCACCCGTGAGCCGCCCACGGGAAGGTCCCACAGTTCGTCGCGCGGCCGGCCCGTGCGGTGCCAGGCCGCCAGCAGTCGCTGGAGCGGTTCCAGCACGGGCTCAGCGGAGAGCACGAACGTCGCCCAGTGCATGGGCGCCATGTTCCGTGCGCCGAGGTCCTCGAAGGCGCGCACCGCCTCCTCCGGGTCGGTGTGCACATCGCTGAGCCACCAGCGCGGAGCGTACGCGCCGATGGGCAGCAGGGCCAGGTCGATACCGGGGTGACGGCGGCCGATCTCCTTGAACCAGTGCCCGTAGCCGGTGTCGCCCGCGAAGTACACCGACCGGTCCAGTGCGTCGGTGAGCACCCAGCCGCCCCACAGCGAGCGGCAGGTGTCGAGAAGGGTGCGCTTGGACCAGTGGTGGGCCGGTACGAACTCGAAGCGCACACCGCGCAGTTCGGCATCCTCCCACCAGTCGAGCTCGGTGACCCGCGTGAAGCGGCGGCGCCGGAACCAGCGGCCGAGCCCCGCGGGCACGAACAGCGGTGTGCGGCGGGGCAGCCGCCGCAGCGTGGGGGCGTCGAGGTGGTCGAAGTGGTTGTGGCTGATGACGACCGCGTCCACGGGCGGCAGATCCTCCCAGCGCACCCCCACCGGGGTGATGCGCGCCGGGGTGCCGAGGATGCGGCGGGACCAGACCGGGTCGGTGAGGACGGTGAGCCCGCCGATGCGCAGGACCCAGCTGGCGTGCCCGGCCCAGGTGACGGCGACGGTGGTGGTGTCCGCCTCGGGCAGCGTGCCGGGTTCGAAGGGAAGCAGCGGGATGTCGCGCAGCCCCGCTGGACCGGGACGTACGGCGCCCTCCGTGGCGAACCGGGCCAGGGCGCGGACGCCCGGGAGAGGGGCGGTGAGCCGGTCGGCGAAGGATCTCGGCCAGATGCGGATCTCGCCGAGGGGGCGGGTGGTGGCGGGCGGGGGCGCCGTAAGGCCCGGTCGCGTGCCCGCCGGATGGTGTGCGGGTCCGCTCTGTTCCGCCTGCTCCGTCAACTCTGACTGCTCTGTCATCCAGGGTCTCCCGTCAACGCGTCACCGCAGCTCGTCGAAGGCCGATCCGAGATTGCTCAATGCCCGCTCCACATGGGGCAGTTCCAGAGGGGTCCGGGAGGCCAGAGCGGCCAGCTGCTCGTCGGCGGTCGTGCCGAGCAGCGGCCCGGTGGACAGCCGCACCCGCAGCGCGCCCAGCTCGTCGCCGAAGCGGTGCCCGCCTGGGACGGACGTGCCGAGCCGGTCGCTCAGGTACTCCTCCAGTTCCATGGAGTCGCTGACACCCCGCTCGGCGAGACGGCCGCGCAACGGGCCGAGGTCCACGTAGAGATGGCGGCCCGCCTGCGGAGGGCGGGACAGGGCGCCGGCCGCGAGCACGGCGCGGTGCACGGCCGCGGCGACCTCTGAGTGCAGAGCGGCGGCACGCACCGTCCGCTCCGCCACCTCGGCCGGCTCGCCGAGAACGTGGGCCGCGGCGGCGGAGAGCGGAGCGGGGACGACGGCGCCGAGCGCGGTGAGGACGTCCAGGGTGCGGGCGCGCCGGGCGGCGCCGTCCGCCCCGACCGGGAACCGGGCGATCGCGACGGGCCAGGACTGGGGAGTGAGCGCGCCCGAGAGATCGCTGATCACGGTGACATCACCGGGGCACATCTCCGCCGGGCTCAGCAGCACGGTGTCGCGCGGCTGGTGGAGCGTGTCGCGCCAGGTCTCGTCGCTGATGATGTGCAACCCCTCGTCGACGGCGGCCTCGCAGGCCTCCCCCATGGTCTCCGGCGGGGCGACGGTGGCGGTGGGGTCGTCGGGGACGGACAGCAGCAGGATCCGGGGCCGGCCGCCCTCGCTGCGGACCCGCCGTACGGTCTCCAGCAGCGCGAACGGGTCCGGCACGCCGCCGCACTCGGCCGGGGTCGGCACGTGGTAGGCCGGACGGCCCAGCAGCCGCGCCTGCGGGGTCCACCAGGCGGGGCACGGGCGCGGCATGAGCACATCGCCGTCGTACGCGCCCAGCAGCGCGAAAAGCAGCGGCTGCGCTCCGGAGGCGGCGACGACCTCGGCGGGGCTGCTGGCGAGGCCACGCCGCTCCCAGTAACCGCAGGCGGCCTCCCGCAGCGCTGCGTCGCCGCCGGGCGGCTCGCTCCGGGCGACGACGGCGGCACCGGCGAGCACCGCGACGGGTCCGGGAAGCACCGGCAGCCCGGTCTCCGGCGCGTGCGGCCCGTACCGGACGGGGCCACGTCCCTCGGACGCCGTGCCGTGCATCCCGCCACCTGCCTCCACCGCTCGCGAGCGCTCCCGACGCCGGGTGCCTGCCCGGCGCCCGGCCCTTTAGACCCCTGGTCCTTTATACGAAGGATTGGCCGATACCGCCGCGTGAACCGTGGTGCCGTAGTCGGTCGGGCCCGACGGCCCGGGCCCCCCGGGGTGCCCACGAACGGCCCCGTCCCCCACTCGCGGCGTCCGCTCGCTGCGGCCACCGGATGCGGCCACCGGATGCGGCCACCGGATTCGGGTGGGCCCGCGTGGGGTCGCGCCGAGGGGGTATCCGCCCGACATGCCAGAACTCGACATGCCAGTGGTCGACGCACAGGGAAGCGCCCGCCTCCGCGGACGGATCGCCAACCTCCTGAGCACCTGGGACCGGCAGGTGCTGCGATCCGTCGCCGAACGCGAATGGCCGGGCGCGGAGCCGGTCCTGCCGCGGCTCAGCAGGAGCGCGGACCACGGGCTGCTCTGGTTCGGGGCGGCGGCCGGGATCGCCGTGCTCGGACGCGACGTACGCTCGCGCCGGGCGGCCGTGCGGGGTGTGGCCTCGCTCGCGGTCGCCTCGGCCCTGATCAACACCGTCGGCAAGCGTTCCGTCCGCAGGAGCCGGCCTCTGCTGGACGCGGTGCCGGTCATGCGGCAGCTGAAGCGGCGTCCTTTCACCACGTC
The DNA here is from genome assembly GCF_018614575.1 of Streptomyces sp. ISL-10. Classification (GTDB taxonomy): domain Bacteria; phylum Actinomycetota; class Actinomycetes; order Streptomycetales; family Streptomycetaceae; genus Streptomyces. The sequence goes on along the minus strand of NZ_JAGGOJ010000003.1, from coordinate 551,998 downwards.
CTTCCCCTCGGGTCATGCCGCGTCGGCCACGGCCTTCGCCACCGGCGTCGCGCTGGAGTCCAGGAGCTGGGGCGCAGCCCTCGCGCCGGTGGCCGCATCCGTCGCGTTCTCCCGTGTCTACACAGGAGTGCACTACCCGAGTGATGTGCTGGTGGGTGCGGCGCTCGGCGCCGGCGCGGCGTTCGCGGTGCGCGGCTTGGTGCCGACGCGGTCGCAGCTGCCCGCGCCGGGACGCCCGAAGGCGCATGCACCCGCGCTGCGGGGCGGTGAGGGCCTGGTGGTCGTCGTCAACCGCGAATCCGGGTCCGGGTCCGCGGACCACGCCCGTGAGGTGCGCACCGAGCTGCCGCTCGCGGAGGTCGTGGAATGCGCGCCCGAGGAACTGGCGGCACACCTCGCCAAGGCCGCGGGCAGGGCACGGGCGCTGGGCATCGTCGGCGGTGACGGCACGGTCGGCCAGGCGGCCGCCGTGGCCGCCACGCACGGCGTCCCGCTGGCGGTCTTCCCCGGCGGCACGTTCAACCACTTCGCCTACGACCTGGGCATCGAGTCCGTGCGCGACACGTGCCGGGCGGTGGAGGCCGGGGACGCCGTCGGCGTCGACCTGGGACGCTTCACCCCCGGGCCGGACGGCAGCGCGGCGCCGGGCTACTTCCTCAACACGTTCAGCCTGGGCGTATACCCGGAGCTGGTCCGCATCCGGGAGCGCTGGTCGCCCCGGATCGGCAGCTGGTCGGCAGGCGTACTGGCAGCTGCCCGCGTACTGCGCGGCGAGCATCCGCTGGAGGTCGAGGTGCAGGGGCGGCGCCGCCCGGTGTGGCTGCTGTTCGCGGGCAACGGCGTGTACAAGGGCGTCGGGCCCACACCCGGTCACCGCGAGAATCTGGCGGACGGTCTGCTCGACGTCCGTGTGGTGCACGGCGGACGCGCGCCGGGCTGGCGCCTCCTCGGCGCGGCACTGGCGGGCAGGCTCAAGCGCTCGCCCGTGCACGCGTCCCGGCAGCTCCGCCAGGTGCGCATCGGCGGCCTGGCACCGGGCACGCTGCTGGCATACGACGGCGAAGTGGCGGCGGCACCACGGGAGTTGGTGGTCGAGAAGCTGGTGGACGTCCTCACGGTCTACCGGCCGCAGGAGCTGCTGTAGGACCGTCGAAGGCCGGTCCGATGCCGCCTCGGGCGCGTAAATCGGTTCGACGTGCTGCCCGTGCGTCCAGCACCATGGCACAGCGCGCTTCGGCGGCCGGCCACGGGGGAGCTGGTCGCCGAGGCCCCCTTGCTCAGGCCCTCGCGGTGTCCGCGAAGCGCTCTGCGTAACGCCGCTGCCACGGTGTCTCCACGGCATGCCGGTCGTAGTGCGCCCGGACGAACGCCACCGCCTCACCGGCCGGTACGCCGTCGAGAACGGCCAGGCAGGCCAGGGCCGTTCCGGTCCGGCCCCGCCCGCCGCCGCACGCGATCTCGACCCGTTCGGCGGCGGCCCGTTCCCATGACTCGCGCAGGAGCTCGCACGCGAGCGCGCGGTCGGCGGGAAGGCGGAAGTCCGGCCAGCGCAGCCAGCGTGCCTCCCAGTCGGTGGACGGCGGCTGCCTGCCGAGCAGATACACGCCGAACTGCGGCAGCGGTCCGGCGGCGGGCGGCCGTCGCAGCCCCCGACCCCGGACGAGTCTCCCGGAGGGAAGCCGCAGCACACCGGGGGCGGTCGGAGTCCAGGTCTCAGTCATCAGCCGATTGTCGCGCGCCCGGGGTGAGTGCCGGGCGTTTTCCGGGTTGGCGGGGCAGCCCACCGCTCCCAGCGGGCTACCTGCCTTCAGGAGCCGGAAGGCCGACGGCAGGCACAACCACCGTGCGGGCCCACGCCGCTCCAGCAAGGTGTCCACTATTCAAGAATTCTATCTCACCATACAGACAGAGCGCGTACGGTGGCGGCACGCATCCCGGCGAAGGGGCTGTGCAGGCCCCAGCGAAGGAGACCCGCCATGTCGAAGGAGACCGCCGTCTACACCCACGGGCACCACGAGTCCGTCCTGCGCTCGCACTCCTGGCGGACCGCCGAGAACTCCGCGGCGTACCTGCTCGGCGAACTGCGGCCCGGGGCGAACGTGCTGGATGTCGGTTGCGGCCCCGGCACCATCAGCGCCGACTTCGCCGCGCTCGTCGCGCCCGGGCAGGTCACCGCGGTGGACGCCGCGCTGGACGTGCTGGCGCGGGCACGGGCGCATGCCGAGGGACGCGGGCTGGACAACGTCCGCTTCGCGGTCGCCGACGTCCACGCCCTGGACTTCCCCGACGACTCCTTCGACGTCGTGCACGCCCATCAGGTCCTGCAGCATGTGGGCGACCCGGTGACGGCCCTGCGCGAGATGCGCCGGGTGTGCCGTCCCGGCGGGGTCGTCGCGGCACGCGACAGCGACTACGGCGCGTTCACCTGGTACCCCGACCTGCCGGTGCTCTCCGAGTGGCAGGAGCTGTACCGGCGGGTGGCCCGTGCCAACGGCGGTGAGCCCGACGCGGGACGCAGGCTCGTGTCGTGGGCCCGCGCCGCCGGATTCACCGACATCACGGCGACCGCCGCCGCATGGTGCTTCGCGGCGCCCGAGGAGCGGGCGTGGTGGAGCGGGCTCTGGGCGGACCGCACGACCGCTTCGGTGTACGCGCGGATCGCGGTGGACGGCGGTCACGCGACCGCCGCGCAGCTCGCCGCGATCGCCGACGGCTGGCGTGCCTGGGGCGCGGACGAGGACGCCTGGTTCATGGTCCCGCACGGCGAGATCCTGTGCCGGGTGTGAGCCCTCGTCCCCCGCACGCCCCTGACAGGGCCCGCTCACGCCAACTACCCTCGCCGTCATGGAGATCCTCGGAACCACCCTCCGTATCTGCGTCGACGACCTGGAGACGTCGGCCGCCTTCTACGAACGGCTCACCGGCGCCCCGCCGCTGCGCTTCGAGCGCGGCGGCGTCTCGGTCGCGGCGGTCGGCTGCTTCCTGCTGATGAGCGGTCCGGAGTCGGAGCTCGAGGTCCTGCGCAAGGTGTCCGCCACGATCGCGGTGAAGGACGTGGACGAGGCGTACGAGACGCTCACCGCGGTCGGCGCCCGGGTCGTCGCCGGTCCGGTGCCGACCCCCGTGGGGCGCAATCTGATCGCCGTCCACCCGGATGGTTCGGTCTTCGAGTACGTGGACCGCAAAGCGGCCTGACGCACCGCAGGTTCGCGGGGGATCCTCGTCCTGGTCACCGTGGCCTAAGAGCGACGTCGTTCCCGCGGTGGACAAAGCCTTCGACTAGCCCCATCTTCCCAAGTCAGGAGCACTGTCTAGTCATTTGATCAGCATCCGGGACGGGCCCCGCACCGTGAAAAACCTGGCGGGCCCGGGCCCTTGGGGCGAAGATGCAACGCATGAGTGGTCAACCCGCACGATGGACCCAGGCAACCGTCTACCCCGACATGTGGGCCGACCCGGACAACGACCCCCGCAACAACGAGGGAGCCAGTCCGGAGGGCGAGCTTGCGACGCTGTTGGACTTCCTGACGGGCTACCGCATGACCCTGCGGATGAAGTGCGAGGGTCTGGATGCGGAGCAACTGGCCCGCCGTTCGGTTCCGCCGTCGACGATGTCGCTGCTCGGCCTGCTTCGGCACCTCGCCGAAGTGGAACGGGACTGGCGCAACTGGATCAGCGACGGTGATCCGCTGCCGAAGCTGTACGGCCGGCGTGACGCGGACTTCGAGGGAGCTGTCGCCGAGCAGGCCATGGTCGACGCCGCGTACTCCGATCTGGAGTGTGAGCAGACGGCGACCGACGCCGCGCTGGCCGAGCACCCGGATCTGAGCGAGCGTCTGGGGAAGGACGGCACCTCGGTTCGGGAGCTGATGGTGCACAGGATCGAGGAGTACGCCCGTCACTGCGGGCACGCCGACCTGTTGCGCGAGTGCATCGACGGAAGGGTGGGCCAGTGAGGCGTGTTCACGCGCGATGACCGCGGCCTCCTCGCCCCGGACGCACCGCCCGGCCGCCTCCAACCGCAGCCGCTCACGAAAGGGCCGCCGCTCCCGCGGTCGGCAGCCGCCCTGCGCACACCTCATGCGGACGGCATCCCGCAGGCACCACGAACCGTCAGCCCCTGACGACACCTCGCCTTCGACGTCAGTGACCGGGGCCTCGCGGGCACGCCCTCCGGCAGCGGGGACAGCGGGGCCGCAGGCATCAGCCCGTTGCCCCGCACGTCACCGTCACCAGCCGTCGATCAGTGGTGCGCGATCACCAGCGCCGGTTCCTCCTCGGCCGGGGCGTCCTCCGCCTCCGGCCGCTGGATCAGCAGCGACGTCACGACTCCGATGCCGAGCAGCGCGAGCGCCGCATACATGGCGTGCTGGTAGCCCGCCGCGGTCGGCCCGTTGGCGTCGCTGCCCGCCGTGATCATGGCGGAGGCGAGAGCGATGCCGAGCGAGGCCCCGATGCCGAAGCAGGCGCCGTTGAGTCCGGAGAGCGAGCCGGGCTTGTCCTTGGGGGCCGTGGTGACGGCGAGGCCGTTGAGGCCGGTCAGCATGAAGCCGCCGTACGTCACACCGAGCGCGGCGAGCGCGGCCACGAGGATCCACTGGTGGTGCAGGAAGAGCGTGGCGAAGACGAAGATCGCGAAGTTGGCGACGGCTCCGGTGACCACGATCCGGCGCCAGCCGACCTTCGGGCCCAGTCGGCCGGTGAGGGGCGCGGAGATCACCCCGATGAGCTGGATGGGGGTGAGGAAGAGGACGGCGGCGGCGACGGCGGACAGGCCGAGGCCGACCCGCGCGTCCTGCGAGAACAGCGGGATGGTGAGCGCGATCGCGCCGAACGCGCCGCCGAGGGTGCAGATCGTGGTGATCAGCAGCGGCCAGGCGCGGCGTGAGGCGAGCACCTCGATGTCGATGACCGGGTTGGCCGCGGACCTCTGCGAGACGACGAAGAGGACGAGGGCCAGCAGGCCGCCGAGCAGGAAGGCAAGCGTGAGCGGGGAGGTCCACCCCCATGCCGCGCCCTGGGCGAGGCCGACGAGCACACCGGTGAGGCCGACCGACAGAGCGGTGATACCGCGCGAGTCGAAGCGGGCGTCGGCCGTGGTGGGCGGCACGTCGGGGACGTACCGGCGGACGCCGATCAGGCCCGCGACGGCGATGAGCGTGGAGCAGACGAAGATGCCCCGGAAGCCGATGGTGTCGGCGATCTGACCGCCGGCAACGGCGTCGACGCCGGCGAGCCCGCCGTTGACGGCGGTGATGATGCCCGCGGCCTTGCCGAAGCCGGCCGGGCTGAGCAGCTGGTTCAGAGTGAGGAAGGCGAGGGTGAACATCGCGGCGGAGACGCCCTGGAGGATGCGGCCCGCGATGAAGATCTCGATGTTGGGTGCGAAGACGCACAGCAGGTTGCCCACGATGAGCACGAACGCACAGATGATCATCATGGGCTTGCGGCCGCGCTGATCGCTGAGGCGGGCCAGGGTGACCTGTCCGACGGCGGCCATCAGGAAGAACAGCGTCTGGGAGAGGCCCGCGGCAGCCGTGGTGGTGCCGAGGCGCTCGATCACATCGGGCAGGGCGGGGCTGAGCATGGTCGCGTTGATCTGGTAGCCGAGCACGGCCAGCACCATGGCCGCCAGCATCGGGCCACGGCCCGTGAGATCGGATGCGGACCCGGAACGCGTCCGGCCGAGCGTGGTGGACATGTCGGCCCCTTTGCCTTGGATGTCTTGCCTCGGATGTCATGCCTCGATGAGCGCACAGCGATCTTGTCAGACAAGCTGTGCCCCCACAGGGTGGAATCTACGTGCGTAGAACGTCAAGCCCCGGGTGATGCGACGCACACAAGCCGGACAGCGCAAGGCCGGGCCGCATTGCTCCGGCCACACCCGCTCGCATAACTTGCTGACAAGTGAGCCGAGGAGGGCCAGTGGCAGTCAGCGGGCAGCAGCGGAGACCGGTCGTGGTGCTCTACGAGCGGATCGCGGACGCCATCCATGACGGCACCTATCCGCCGGGGTCCACGCTCCCCTCCGAGCCCCGGCTCGCCGTCGAACTCGGCGTGAGCCGCCCGGCCCTGCGCGAGGCGCTGCTCCTCCTCCAGGAGGACGGCCTGCTCTCGGTGCGCCGCGGCGTGGGTCGCACGGTCAACGCCAGCCCGCCCAGGCGTGGTTACGAGCAGATCCAGCCGCTGGAGGAGCTGCTCGGCGCGGGCCGGGCGCTGCGGGTGCGGCCGCTGCTGCGCACGGTCGAGGAGCCCACCGACTTCACCACCCAGCATCTGCTCGCGCCCGCCGGGGCGGAGCTGCTGTTCTGGGAGTCCGTGCTCACCGGTGACGGTGCGGCGGCGCTCAGCCAGGAGTGGGCGGCCGCGGAGGAGACGCTTCGGCGGTACCACCCGGACTTCGCCGAAGCGCTGCGGTCGGCACCGCAGGCGGCCGGCTCCATGGTCGCGGTCCTGGCCGCCGCCTCACGGGGCACGGCCCTCACGGCGCACAGCCAGATCAGCGCGACCTTGCTCGGCCGGTGCCGCGGGGAGCAACTGGGGCGCCCCGCGGACACGCCCGCCGTGCTGGTCACGCAGGTGATCCGGGTGGACGGCACCCCGATCCTGGCGGCCAAGCACATGCTGCCCACGGGCGCCCCCGCCCTCCCGGTCCTCCAGTCGAACTGACACGCTCCCGGACTCCCAGGCAGGGTGCCGTACACTCCGGATGCATGCACTTGTCTGACATCCTGCGCGCTCCCAAGGTGGTCCTCCACGACCACCTCGACGGCGGTCTGCGCCCCGCCACGATCATCGAGCTGGCCCGTTCCCACGGCTACGAGGGCCTGCCCACCGAGGACCCGGAAGCCCTGGCCGTCTGGTTCCGGGACGCCGCGGACTCCGGGTCGCTGGAGCGCTACCTGGAGACGTTCGCCCACACCTGCGCGGTGATGCAGACCCGCGAGGCCCTGGAGCGCGTCGCGGCCGAGTGCGCGGAGGACCTGGCCGCCGACGGTGTCGTGTACGCCGAGGTGCGCTACGCGCCCGAGCAGCACCAGGAGCGGGGGCTCACGCTCGACGAGGTCGTGGACGCGGTGAACGCGGGCCTGCGCGAGGGCGAGCGCCGCACGGACGGGCGCATCACGGTGCGGGCGCTGCTCACCGGCATGCGGCACACCGACCGCTCGCTGGAGATAGCCGAGCTGACCGTCGCGCACCGCGAGCGCGGGGTCGCGGGCTTCGACATCGCGGGCGGCGAGATCGGCAATCCGCCGGCCCGCCACCTGCCCGCCTTCCAGCACCTCAGGCGCAACAACTGCCACTTCACGATCCATGCCGGTGAGGCCGTGGGCGCCGCGTCGATCCACGAGGCGGTGCAGGTCTGCGGCGCCGAGCGCATCGGCCACGGTGTGCGCATCACGGACGACATCACGGTCCGCGACGACGGCACGGCCACCCTGGGCCACCTCGCCTCGTACGTGCGCGACAACCGCATCGCACTGGAGGTCTGCCCGACCTCCAACCTCCAGACGGGCGCGGCCAAGTCGTACGACACGCACCCCATCGACCTGCTGCGCCGCCTGGGCTTCCGCGTCACCCTGAACACCGACAACCGCCTGGTGTCCGGGACGGACATGAGCCTGGAGTTCGTGCACATGGCGGAGGCGTTCGGCTACGGCCCCGAGGTCTTCGAGGAGTTCACCGTCGCCGCGGCCGAGGCGGCGTTCCTGCCGCTGCCGGAGCGGCAGCGGCTGATCGACGAGGTGATCCGCCCGGGCTACGCGGCGCTCAGCGCGTAGCCTCCGCCACGAAGGCCGCCCAACTCGCCCGGGACACACGAAGTCCCGGGCGGGTGGTGTTCTCGGAGTCCCTGACGTGGACGTCGCCGGCGGAGGCTGCGACCTCGACGCAGTCGCCGCCGCCGGACCCGCTGTAGCTGCTCTTGAACCAGTTCAGCCGGTCCGGGCCGTGTGCAGCCTGCTCGGTGCTCATGCCTCTCCTGCCAGACGTTCGATGCGACGCGCAGACTCCTCAGCGCTCAGGGCCTGCGAGCGCAGCTTGCCATACCGTAAGCCGCAAGCACTGACGTTTGCGGGATCGCTGACGACGACACCGGTCTCCTGGGACTCCACATACCCCACCTGCCGGTGCTCCAAGGTCTCCAGGACGACGAACGCGCCGTTCAGTCCCGGATGGAAGCCCCTGCCGGACGGCATGACCTGAACCTCCACGTTCCGTAACGCACGGACCTCCAGAAGACGTTCAAGCTGCCCGCGCATCACCTCCCGCCCGCCGATCGGATTGTGCAGTGCCGCCTCCTCGATCACGAACGACAGATCGACGAGCGGTGTCCGCGTCAGCAGCTTCTGCCGGTTCAGCCGCGCCTCCGTGTGCTGCTCGATGATCTCGTCCTCCAGCGGCGGACAGTGCCCGGCGAACAGCGCCCGCGCGTACTCCTCCGTCTGCAACAGGCCCGGCACGAGCAGCGGATCGTACGAGAACCTGCTCACCGCCTCCGTCTCGATCAGCGCGAAGTCCCAGAAGAACGAGGGGAGTTTCGCCCGGTCAACATCGTCCTGGAGGACCGCCAGCGCCCCGCCCGCGTCCAGGACGCGCTCCGCCGCGTCGGTGAACGCGGCCTTCGCGGGGCGGCGGCCCTGCTCGATCGATGCCGCCTGCTCGTACGAGTAGCCGACGGCGTCCGCGAGGGCTTGTTGTGTGAAGTGCGCCCGCTCCCGGAAGAGTTTGAGCAGCTTGCCGTAGCCGACCCAGATGACCGGCCGGTCGTCGTCCTTGTCCCGCTTCTTCGTGCGGCTGTTCGCCATGAGCCCACGCCCCCACATGCCAACCTGCCTGTGCCTGACACCGGTTGAACGGCCCTCGGCACTCCGTCGACACGGGCCACCACCCGTACAGGTCCGCGCCCGACCCGTACGACACCGCCGTGTACGCATGCCCGACTTGTTCACCAAAGCGGGCCGGGCCGAGCTGTGACGCCGGTCAGTCCGGGTACGTGGCTTCGACGCAGACGACAGGGCGGGCTTCGTCCACCGGGGCCGGGTAGGTTCCGGTGGGCGCGGGCACGGCCCCGGCCGTGACCTCGTTGTCCCGGGCGACTGTGCTGCCCGGCGCAGGGATCAGGTGAGATTCGCTGCCGCGGCCCGGCCTGCGCAGCCATGCCGAAGTGGCGCTGCCGCTCGGCGAGGGCGCAGCTTCTGGGCAGCCGGTCGCCCAACCGTCGGGGCAGCGTACGGGTTCCAACTCCGGCGAGCTGCAGTCGGCCGGTTCCCGCGAGGCGTACGGCGACGGGGGCGTGACGGGTGGTGCGCTCTGCTCGATGACCTCGGTGGTGGTGTAGCCGGAGAGGGCTGCGAAGAGCACGGAGGCGGCCACCAGGCCGTTCTTGCCGGGCCGGATCATCAGTCGGTTCCCCGCGCTGCGAACCGGCAGTCGTGACTCAGCACTGCCGTCCCCCTCGGTGTGATCGGAGCCCCGCCTCGGCCACCGTACAGGCCGGGGCGGGCACCGGCTTTGGGAGCCCCCTCAGGACAACGACCCCCGCACCACCGGCAGTTCCAGCGACCCCGTGTCCTCGGGGGCGCTCACGACCGTCACCGGCTTGACGCCCCGGTTGCCGAAGTACGCCCCGTCGCTCGCCGCGATCACGAACTCCAGCCGGTGGCCGGCCTCGTAGCGGTGCACGACTCCCGGCAGCTCCACGGTGAACGGCCTGGCCACGTCCGGCACCCGGACCGGCGCGACCAGGCGGTTCACCAAGGCCTTGCTGCCGTCCGGCGCGATGTCGTAGACCTTGGCGAACAGCACCAGAATGTCGGGCCGCGTCACCGGAGTGCTGGACGCGTTCCGTGCTCGGCGAGACGACCTTGAGCCGGGCGCGGGGTGCGCCGACGACGTCGACCGGTGCCTTACAGCGGTTCGCTGCGCCAGCCCAGGTAGGTGCCCTTGGTGTCGTACGGCTGCGTTGGCTACGCCGATGAGGCCGGCCAGGGACGACTCGGAGTGGCTGGTCGGGACCGACCAGTTGGTGTAGGGGCGGCTGCCCCGGCGACCGGCGCGGGTGTCGACGAGTTTGCCGTCGCCGGAGAGGTAGAGCTTCTGGGACAGCGACGGGACGGCTCGCGCCTCGCCGTAACCGCTCTGCCAGCCGCTGTAGTAGGCGAAGGCCGGGCCGGTGTCCGTGTGCGGGTCTGCGTGCAGGTACCGGTCGAACCAGGCGAGGATGCGCCGCCCCACGTAGCTGGTCTCCAGGTTGCCCTCCCCGAGGTTGAGCTCGCCGGACGCGGGGTTCGTCATGCCGCCGCTGTGGCCCCAGGACTGCCAGATCATCTTCGTCTCGGTCCCCTGGGCCAGGAGCGTCTCGTGGCTGGCCTGGGCCTCGTTGGCTGAACAAGTTGTCGGCCTGGCCCTGGACGAGGAGGGTGGGCGCCGTGACCCGGGACAGGTAGGAGACGGGTGACACGCTGCGGGCGAAGTCTCAGAGAAGCCAACACCCGGAACTGGCCGATGGAGCAGCGACGGACCTGAAGCGGAGGACAGGCGACCGGAACGGCCGTCAGAGCAGCGCCGGCACCTGAAGCGTCAGCGTCCGGGCATCCGCGTCCAGCACCGCCGGCACGCCGAGCGGCATCGTCAGCGCCGTCTCGCCGTGCCCGAACCCGAACTCCTCCACCACCGGTACGCCGAGGTCCCCCAGCCGGTCGAGCAGCACCGCCCGCACCCGCTCGTACGGTCCGCACTCCGCCCACGAACCCAGCACCACCCCGGCGACGCCCGCCAGCCACCCCGCACGCAGCAGTTGGGTGAGCATGCGGTCGATACGGTAGTCCTCCTCCCCCACGTCCTCCAGCAGCAGGAGCCCGCCGCGGGCGCTGCGCCGTGCGTGCGGGGTGCCGATGCCGGCCGCGAGGAGAGCGAGGCAGCCTCCGAAGACGACTCCGCTCGCCCGGCCCGGCACCATCGTGCGGGCCCGCGGCAGGCCCTCGATCGTCCGCACCGCCTCGGGCTCGAACAGGGTGGCCCGCAGCGAAGCCTGTGTGCGGGCGTCCTTGAGGAAGGTGGCCGCGCCCGCCATCGGCCCGTGCAGTGTCGCGAGGCCCATCCGTACGGCGAACGCCTCGTGAAGGGCGGTGACATCGCTGTAGCCGACGAAGACCTTGGGGCCCGCGGCCCGCATCGCCGCCCAGTCGACCAGGTCCACCATGCGCTGAACGCCGTAGCCGCCGCGGGCGCAGATCACGGCGGACACGGACGGATCGCACCACGCCTCGGTCAGGTCGCGGGCGCGTGCCTCGTCGGTGCCCGCGAGGTAGTCCAACCGGGGGTGCGTGTCGCGGACATGGGGCATCACCACGGGTTCCACGTCCCACCCGCGCAGGATGTCCAGGCCGGCGTCGAGCCGTTCGCCGGGTACGGGACCGCTGGGCGCGACGACGGCGACCCTGGCGCCCGGGGTGAGCCGGGCGGGCCGGCTGAGCGACGCGCTGGTCATTTCCTGAGCTCCAGCAGGGGGATGTCGGACCGGGTGATGCCGAAGGTCTGGGCGTACAGGGACAGTTCGGCCTCCAGCGCGCGGATCATCGTCTCCACCCTGCGGAAGCCGTGGCCCTCGCCCTCGAAGGCGATGTACGCGTGCGGGACGCCGCGCCCGGCCATCCGTGCGAGGAACCGTTCGCTCTGCGGCGGCGGGCAGATGACGTCGTCCAGGCCCTGGAGCAGCAGGAACGGCGCGGTGATGCCGTCCGCGCGGGTCAGCGGCGACCGCTCGCGGTAGCGGCCGGACACCTCGGACAGCGGGCCGACGAGCGATTCGAGGTAGCGGGACTCGAAGTCGTGCGTCTCGCCGTCTGCCCAGGACAGCAGATCGAGGACCGGGTAGATGATCGTGCCGCACGCGTACACGTCCGTGGTGGCGAGCGAGGCGGCCGCCGTCCAGCCGCCGGCGCTGCCGCCGCGGATCGCCAGGCGCCGCGGGTCGGCCGTACCCTCGTCGGCCAGCGCCTCGGCGACCGCGGCGCAGTCCTCGACGTCCACCACGCCCCACTGCTCGCGCAGGCGGTTGCGGTAGGCGCGGCCGTAGCCGGTGGAGCCGCCGTAGTTGACCTCGGCGACGCCGATGCCGCGCGAGGTGAAGTAGGCGATCTCCAGGTCCAGCACGAGCGGGGCGCGGCCGGTGGGTCCGCCGTGCGCCCAGATCACGTACGGCGGCAGCTCGTCGTCGGGTGCGATCCGGTCCGGGCTGTGCGGCGGATAGATGTGGGCGTGGATCTCCCGGCTATCGGGGCCGGTGAAGGTGCGGATCTGCGGCTCGGGGTAGTACGCGGGGTCCACCGGGTCGTCGTGGGCGCTGCCGATCACCCGGGTCCGGCCGGTGCGGGTGTCGAGCTCGACGATCTCGTACGCGCTGCGCGGGCTGGCGGCGACGCCGATCACCCGGTCGCCGCAGGCGGCGAGCGTGGGGATCCACTCGCTCCAGGGACCGGCGGCGTCGACGAGTTCGCCGGTCTCCGGATCCAGTATGCCCAGGGCGGTGGTGCCCCTGCCGTGGACGACGGCGACCAGTCCGCTCTCCAGCGGCTGGAACCACCGCGAGCCGGTCTTCCACAGCGGGCCGCCGAACTCCTCCTGCCGGCCCGGGCAGAGGGCGGTGGCGTGGCCGAAGGCGTTGCCTGCCGGGCGGATGCGGCGCAGCTCCCACCAGTTGCCGCGGTCGGAGACGAACAGCAGCGAGCCGTCCGGGGCCCAGTCGACCTGGCAGACCGACTCGTCCGCCTCGCCGACGACCGTGCGCACGCCCGCGAAGGGTCCGCCGTCGGTCACGTCCCCGAGCAGCACGACCGTGGCGTCCCACGGCATCTGCGGATGGTCCCAGGCGATCCAGGTGGCGTGCCGCCCGTCGGGCGACACCTTCGGGCCGGTGACGAAGCGGTGCCGGTCGTCGCTGAGTTCGCGGACGGCGCCGCGGTCCTCGGCGGCCGAACCGTCGAGGGGCACCGCGGCGATCACCCGGCGCACATCTGTGGGTGCCTCTCCGGTGAACTCCTCAAGCACGCACCAGACTTCGCCCTGCTCGACGCGCAGCAGGGGCTCGGCCCACCGCAGACCGCCGCCGACGGACGAGAAGGGCGTGAGCGGACGCGGCCGCGCGCCGGGAACGTCCGGCTCGTACGCGTACAGCCGCTGGTCCGGGAAGTGTACGAAGACGATCAGCGGGCCGCCTTCCGCCCTTCCGGCCCCGGCCCACGGCAGACCGCCGTACTCCATGACGCGGCTGCGCACGTTCCACGGCGGGGGCAGCACCGACTCCTCGCGGCCGTCGGGGCGCCGGCGCACCAGGGCACGCCGGCCGCCCTCCGCCGGGCGCGGCGCGGTCCACCACACCTCGTCGCCGACGATGCCGAGGTGGTCGGGCTGTCCGTCCCGCGAGGCGGCGAGGGCGGCGCCGATCGGTGAGGGCCAGGTTCCGTAGCGACCGGTGGGTACCATGCCACTCCCCTTACGCGCTTTGCAGGTAGTGGTCGAGCACGCGAACGCCGAAGTGGAGGGCCTCCACGGGGACGCGCTCGTCGACGCCGTGGAACATGGCCGCGTAGTCGAAGCCGGGTGGCAGTTTCAGCGGGGAGAAGCCGTAGCCGGTGATGCCGAGCCGGGAGAACTGCTTGGCGTCGGTGCCGCCCGGCATGCAGTACGGCACGGTACGGCCGTCGGGGTCGAACCGCTCGACGGCGGCGCGCAGTTTGGCGAAGGTCGGCGAGTCGACGGGTGCCTGGAGGGGCACTTCGCGGTGATGGAATTCCCACTCGACGTCGGGGCCGGTCAGCCGGTCCATGGTGGCGCGGAACTCGTCCTCGCAGCCGGGCAGCATCCGGCCGTCCACATACGCGGTGGCCTGGCCGGGAATCACGTTGATCTTGTAGCCGGCCGCCAGCATGGTCGGGTTGGCGCTGTTGCGCACGGTCGGCTCGACGAGCGCCGCGGCGGGCCCGAGCTTGGTCATGAGCGCGTCGGCGTCGAAGCCGGGCGCGTGCACATCGGTGTCGATGCCGTGCAGCGCGGCGAGTTCGGCGAGGGCCGCCCGTACGGTGGGGGTGAGCCGCACCGGCCACTCGTGCTCGCCGATCCGGGCGACGGCGGCGGCGAGCCGGGTCACCGCGTTGGTTCCGTTCACTTTGGAGCCGTGACCGGCCGTGCCGTGGGCGGTCAGCCGGAGCCATGCCGTGCCCCGTTCACCGGCCGCGATGGGGTAGAGCGTCATGCCGGGGCTCGCGTGGAAGGAGAACGCGCCGGATTCGCCGATGCCTTCCGTGCAGCCCTCGAAGAGGCCGGGGTGGGTGTCGGCGAGGTAGCCGGAGCCGTCGACCGCGCTGGCCTCCTCGTCGGCGGTGTAGGCGATGACGATGTCGCGGCGGGGCCTGATGCCGTGCCGTGCCCAGGCCCGTACGACGGCGAGGACCATCGCGTCCATGTTCTTCATGTCGACCGCGCCGCGGCCCCACACCACGTGGTCGCGCACCTCGCCGGAGAAGGGGTGGACGGTCCAGTCGGCGGGTTCGGCGGGGACGACGTCGAGGTGCCCGTGGACCAGGAGCGCGTCGGCGCCGGGGTCGGTTCCTTCGATGCGGGCCACGACATTGGTGCGGCCCGGTGTGCGCTCCAGCAGGGCCGGTTCGAGTCCGGCGGCGGCGAGCCGCTCGGCGACGTATTCGGCGGCGGGCCGCTCGCGGCAGTCGCCCGCGCCGCGGTTGGTGGTGTCGATGCGGATGAGTTCGGAGGTGAACGTCACTACTTCTTCGAGGGCCTGGGCATCCATGGGCGTCGTCGTCACGTCAGCCATACTGCTCCTCCAGGGCCGCTGAGACGATCGTCGTGACCGCCTTGAACGTCCGAATGCCTTCGTACATCGTCTCGCTGGTGTACGCGACGCGCCTCTCGCCGTGCGTCCTGCCGACGCCGGGCACGACGGTCGCGGCGGCGGCGAGGTGCTCGGCGTCGAATTCCAGCTCCACCGTGAATGGTCCACCGCGCACCGGATCGTGCCGCACGGCAAGCGCGGCGGCCTCCTTGGCGGCGGCCCGGATCTCGGACGCGGTCCGGGCCGGGGTGCGGCAGACGGCCGCGTAGCGCGAGACATGGTCCTTGACGGCGACCTTGAGTGCGCCGGGCGCGTAGGTGAGGGCGTCCTCGCAGGTGAGGTCGTCGCCGGTGACGAGGACGACGGGGACGCCGTACTCGGCCACGACATGGGCGTTGAGCAGTCCCTCGCTCGCGCGAACTCCGCCCAGCCACACGCCGGTGATGGAGTTGGCGAGGTAGGTGTGCGCGAGGACGCCCTCCGATCCGGCGCCGGTGTGGTAGCCGACGAAGGCGATGCCGTCGACGTCACCGTGCTGGACGCCCTCCACCATGGACAGCGACTTGTGGCGTCCGGTGAGCATCTGGGCGCGCTCGTCGAGTTGTTCGAGCAGCAGATTGCGCATGGACCAGTGCGCCTCGTTGATGAGCACCTCGTCGGCGCCGCCGTCGAGGAAGCCGAGGACGGCGGCGTTGACGTCGGAGGTGAACATCGAACGGCAGCGTTCCCACTGGGGGGTGCCGGGCAGCACGTCGGCCGGCCAGGTCACCCCCGTGGCGCCCTCCATGTCGGCGCTGATCAGGATCTTCACAGCCACTCTCCGTTCCACGGATGCACGGTGCCCAGGGCCGCGAGTTTAGACCGGAGAGTGGCTGTTCAGGGGATGCGTACCGCTATCCGCCGAGGACCTTTTCCAGGGAGGCGAGGCCGCCCTGGAGCTCCTCGGCGGTGATGGTGAGGGGCGGAGCGATCCGGATGGTGGAGCCGTGGGTGTCCTTGACCAGGATGCCCTCTGCCAGCAGCCGTTCGCTGATCTCCCGGCCCGTACCGACCGCCGGGTCGACGTCCACGCCCGCCCACAGGCCGCGGGCGCGGAAGCCGACGACACCCCGCCCGATCAGGGCGGCGAGGCCGTCGCGCAGGACGGTGCCGAGGTCCCGGGCCCTGCGCTGGTACTCGCCCGTCGCCAGGAGGCCGACGACGGCGGAACCGACGGCCGCGGACAGCGGGTTCCCGCCGAACGTCGATCCGTGTTCGCCGGGGCGCAGCACCGACAGGACGTCGCGCCGGGCGACGACCGCGGATACGGGGACGACGCCGCCGCCGAGCGCCTTGCCGAGCAGCAGCATGTCGGGCAGGACGGACTCGTGGTCGACGGCGAGGGTGGTGCCGGTGCGGCCGAGGCCGGACTGGATCTCGTCCGCGATGAACAGGCAGCCCGCGCGCCGGGTGAGGTCGCGTACGCCGGTCAGGTAGCCGTCGTCGGGGATGACGACGCCCGCCTCGCCCTGGATCGGCTCGATGAGCACGGCCGCTGTGGTGTCGTCGATCGCCGCTTCGAGCGCCGCGAGGTCGTTGTAGGGGACGACCCGGAAGCCGGGCGTGAACGGGCCGAAGCCGCCACGGGCGCTGTCGTCGGTGGAGAAGCTGACGATCGTGGTGGTGCGGCCGTGGAAGTTGCCGTCGGCGACGACGATCGTGGCCCGGTCCGGTGCCACGCCCTTGACCTCGTACGCCCACTTGCGGGCGACCTTGACCGCGCTCTCGACGGCCTCGGCGCCGGTGTTCATCGGCAGGACCATGTCGAGTCCGGTCAGGGCGGCGAGACCCTCCGCGAATCCGGCGAGCCGGTCATTGTGGAAGGCGCGCGAGGTGAGGGTGAGCTCGTCGAGCTGGCGGTGGGCCGCGGCGATGAGGTCCGGGTGGCGGTGGCCGAAGTTCAGGGCCGAGTAACCGGCCAGCATGTCGAGGTAGCGGCGTCCCTCGACGTCTTCCACCCAGACGCCCTCCGCGCGGGCGACGACGACGGGCAGCGGGTGGTAGTTGTGCGCGAGGGTGGCCTCCTCGGCGCGGATCAGCTCGGCGGAGGAGCGCTCGGTGCGCTCGGGCGTGAGGGTCATGCGCGGATCTCCTGGGTGCAGCACTTGATTCCGCCGCCGGACTTGTGGAACTCCGACAGGTCGACGGGGACGGGAACGTAGCCGTGGGCTTCGAGGCGGCCGATGAGTCCTTCGGCCTGCGGGGCGACGAGGACGTTGCGGCCGTCGGAGACGGAGTTGAGTCCGAAGGCCATGGCGTCCTCGCGGGTCGCGATCAGCGCATCGGGGAACATGCGGGCGAGCACTTCGCGGCTGCCCGGCGAGAACGCCTCCGGGTGGTAGGCGATGTGGGCCGGGCGGTCAGCGCCGCCGTCGTCGAGGACGAACAGCGCGGTGTCCAGGTGGTAGAAATACGGGTCGACCAGTTGGAGGCCGACGACCGGGACGCCGAAGAACTCCTGGACCTCGCGGTGCGCGGTCGGGGTGGTGCGAAAGCCGGTGCCGGCGAGGACGAAGCCGCCGGCGGGGACGAGGTCCCCCTCGCCCTCGCACACCGACTCGGGCCGGTACACCTCGAACCCGGCCCCTTTGAACCACGTCTCGTACGCCGCCTCCTCCGGGCGGCGCTGCGGTGCGTGGAACCGCGAGCCGAGGACCCGGCCGCCGAGGACGAGCGCGGAGTTCGCGGCGAACACCATGTCCACGAGGCCGGGCTCCGGCTGTACCTGTTCCACGGTGTGGCCGAGGTCGAGATAGGTGCTGACGAGGGTCTTCCACTGGGCGCGGGCGAGGTCGTGGTCGACCTCGCCGTCCTCGCGCATCCAGGGGTTGATGGCGTACTGCACGTCGTAGTACCGGGGTTCACAGACCAGGTAGCGCCTGGGCCGGGACACGCGTCTGGGTGGCACCGAGGGATTCCTCCCGCTTCGTCTCGATGTCCGATGACGTCTCAACGGTAGGAATCGGGACGGAGCGGCGACAAGAAACAACACGTGCGTGTACGCGCAGGAATGCTGCGCAAATCGGCGTCCCGGCGGCAGTTCGTTTCACGCGTCTGCGGAAGGGGGTTCCTCCATGGTCGCGGCACGGCCGGCACCGGCCTCCGGGCTGGTCGTGAGCAGGTGGGAGAGCACCATGTAGCTGATGGTCTTGCGGATGAACGGCTCGGCCCTGATGCGCTCCAGCACCTCCTCGAAGTGCTCCACGTCGGTGGCCCGCACGTGCAGGAGGGCGTCCGCGCCGCCGGTCACCGTCATCGCGGCCATGATTTCGGGGTGGTTGCGGACGACTTCGGCGAGACGGCGGGGCGGGGCGGCGCTGTCGCAGTACACCTCCACGTACGCCTCGGTGCGCCAGCCGAGCGCGGCGGGGCGCACGGTCGTGGTGAAGCCGGTGATGATGTCGGCCTCGCGCATACGGTCCACGCGCCGTTTCACCGCGGTCGCCGAAAGGCCGATCGCGGCGCCGATCTCCGTGAAACTCCTCCGGGCATTTGCGACGAGAGCGGCGACGATCTTGCGGTCCAGGTCGTCGAAAGGCGCGGATCTGTTGGTCATATCGGTGTTCCTCCGGACGGGCCCTGCTGCGCGCGGACCCTATCGGAAGATGGCCATGGCCTGCACTTCGAGCACCGAGTCGGCAGCGTTCCAGTCCTGCACCTTGCCCAGGCAGCGCGCCGAGAAGGTGCCTCGCGGGACCTCGTTGCGCAGCCCCTCGGTCGCGCAGGTGACCCGGACCCGGGGACCCGCCGAAGGGTTGTCGGGGTCGCCGTAGGGGGCGAGGAAGACGGTGGACTCGGGCGATTCGCCGATCTTGCGGAACCGGCCGCGGATGAGCACGAAGTCCTCGATGTCCCGCAGCCGCACCGTCTGCGCCGCGGACGCGGCGGACCGGGGATGGCCCGCCAGCGCTCGGGCGAGCGCCGCATTGCGACGTACCGTTCCGCCCACGAGGTCGACATGCACGATGACGTCCTTCTTTTCCAGGACGTCCATGACGACGCCGATCACCGAGATGGGTTCGGCGACCTCCAGGTACTTGCTGACGATCTCGCTGTTGTCCTTGCGCCCGCCGCCTGCGCTCAGCCCGAAGACCTTCGCCCGCACGCTGCCGTCCTTGCTGTCACTCGTGCGCTGCTCGACCTCCTTGCGCAGCGCCGCCGCGTAGCCGCGCATCTGGTAGTGGTCCATGACGGACCGGTCGTGCAGGTAGAAGCAGATGCTGTACGTCAGGTCCCGGCCGCCGCGTCTGCCGCGGACGAGCCGGTGGGCGGCGAGGAGGAGCAGCGCCACGGCGCCCGACGCCGTCAGCAGCCACAGCAGCATCCAGGGCCACCACACACCCCACCACGCCTCAGTGAACACACCCACGGATCTCCTTGAACGCGCTTTTGAGGGAACGGTCGGTGGCGTCGACCATGCGCCCGCCCGTCGTCCGTGCCCCTCGGTCCAGTTCCTCGTCGTCCGCCTCGCCGTAGCGGATGGTGTAGGTGCGCACCGCGCGGGTCTGCGCCGGCAGCCGCGCATGGCGGCGGACGAAGGCGTCGAGGCCGATGCCCGCGTTGTTCTCGCCGTCGGTCATCAGCACGATGGACACCTCGCGTCCGGGCCGCTCGCGCAGGGAGGCGGACACGCTCCGGTAGGCGGTTTCGAGGGAGGACCAGACGGCGGTGCTGTCGTCGAAGTCGTCCGACGCGACGAATCCGCGCAAGCGGTCCAGATCGGCCTGTCCTTGGTAGGTGACGCTGCGCTCGTCCAGTACGCGCCCGCCGAAGCGCATCACCGTGAGCGTTTCGCCGCGGTAGAACCGCAGGAACTTGCCCGAGTGCGAGTCGTCCGCGCCGGCGAGTCCGTCGAAGGTGGCCCGCAGCCGTTCGATGCGCTCACCGCGCATCGACGTGGAGAAGTCGAGCAGGAAGAGCACCTGCGCACTGCGGTCGCGCCGCGGGTCCCCGTAGCCGGCGAGGAGCCGGTCGACGACCTTCTGGTCGTCGGGGAAGTACAGCGCGTTGCCGACGTCTTCGCGCAGGGGCGCGATACGGGGCACCGCGGGGTCGATCGGGCGGCGCATGGTGCGTTCCATGATCCGCTTCTGGACGGACGGGCTGCGCAGCCACTCCACCAGCCGGTCGTACGCGGCGCGTCGGGCCGGGTCGAGGAGCAGCACGGGATAGTCGGACAGGACCATGCCGTCCTTGGGGTAGACGATCTCCAGCGGTTCACGGAGCCGGCCGCTGCTGTTGAGCGCGAGCAGTTCGGACTCGTACGTGATCAGGGCGTTCAGCTCGCCCTGGCGTGCCACGTAGCCGTCGGCGAGTGAGCCGGCGGCGTCGCCGGTGAGCGCGTGCCCGGCGAAGAAGCCGCGCAGCCGGTCGCAGGAGACGTCGGCGGGGCGCAGGGCGGTTCCGGTGCCGGCCGCGGCCGTCGCCACACCGACGAGGGCGGCGAGCCCGCTGTTGCTGCTGCGTGGGTCGGCCATCCCGAACCGCAAAGAGCCGTCGGCCGCCGAGTCGGCCGCGTCGGCCCAGGAGATCTGTCCGTCGGGCGTGTTCGTGCGCAGCCGGTCGGCCACCGCCCGCTTCATGCCGATGACGACGGGCGAGCGCATGGTGTTGGTCGCCAGCGGCTTCTCGCCGCCCGCGCCGTTCGCCTTGGACTTCAGCAGGTAGTAGCGGTCGGACGACAGCCAGGCCAGGTCGTGCCGGCGGGGGCCGGGGCCGGCGAGCTCGTTGCTCGCGTCCACCGTGCCTTTGAGGTCCATCTCCAGCGTGATGCCGGTCTCGCGGCGCAGTTCGTCCAGCAGCGGGGCCATGTCGGCGAGTTCCGTGCTGGCCAGTACCCGCAGGGTGAGGGGGTCGGGACGGTTCGGGGCGCAGGCCGTGGCCACGGCGAGCCACAGGCACGCCAGGCACAGGGCGACGAGCCGGGTCGCGCGGGGCGGCGCGCCCATCAGGGCTGCCCGGTCGCGACGTCGGCGGGCGGGCAGTCGCCGACGGCGGAGATCATGCGCTCCAGGTAGCGCAGTCTGGGCATCGCCGACCTGGTGTCGTCGCCGTCGATGGCGGGCACGGGGACCCGGCGGTCCCGGAGGAAGCCGGTGAGCTGATCGCTCGCGACCTGTCCGGCCTGGTCGAGGATGCGGAAGCCGAGCTCCATGGCGCGGCGCCGCAGCTCCGGGTCGTGGGTGATGAGTTCGCCGAGCCGGTCGCCGTCCTTGTTGAGGGCGATGAACTGGGGCTGGGTGACGAACTGTCCGGACGGGTAGAGCAGCACGCGCTGCGGGTCGAGCCGCTGGGACGTGGCCCGGTACTGGACCTGGTAGGCGAGGTACTGGTGCTCGTAGGCCACGACCAGCGGGGCGATGTTCTTGCCCTCCGGCGAGATGTAGGTGCGGAAGACGTCGGCGGCGGGCAGGCCCTGCTCCATGAGATGCCGGATGTCCCGGCCGCGTTCGTCGGCTTGCCGGTCGGTGTCGGGCACCTCGTCGCCGCCGCCGTGCCAGGTGAAGGCGACCAGCGCGAGGTAGGTCCCGGCGGAGTTGGCGCCGCAGACGTCGGGCGCCTGGGCGACGATCCGGTTGGCGTTGGTGATGCCGTGCCGCTGGACCCCTATGTCGTTCCAGCGGCGCCTGTCGTGGATGTGCTGCAAAAACTTCCGCATGTCCAGGACGTAGTAGTACGGCGGCTCGGCCCCGGCCCCCCGCTGCGCGGTCGCGATGCCCGCGTCGGCGAGCGTCTCGGCGTACTCACGGTAGGTGGCGAGCACGATGGGGCTGACGAACGGGCGGTGCACCTTGGCGTACTGGCCGGCCGCCGCGCGTTCAGCGGTGATCAGGTCACCGGCGGGCTGGCCCGAGGGGAAGACGAAGTCGTACGAGGAGATGTCGCGGACGGCGACCTCACGCGATCCCGAGCTGGTGATGTGCACCCGCAGGTGATGTTTCAACAGGATCCGCTGGACCTCCTCGTCCTCGAAGAAGTCCCGCTTGGAGGCCATCTTCCCCTCCAGCGTGACGACGCGCTCGAGCGGGAGCAGGATGTTGCCGGACACGGCCAGCGCCGTCGTGCCCGTCAGCACGGCGGCCAGCAGCGGCAGGAAGGTCAGCAGGAAGCTGCGCCGCGACCGGGCAGAGCGTGACTCGCGCCTGATCGCCAGCCGCGGTTCCTCGGCGGTCCGTCTCTCCCCGACGTCCACGGGCGCCTCCCCCTGGGGCCTGTCCGGCGGATCGGAGGGCGGATCGGCCCCCGTCCCCGAATATCGCGCGGGGCACAGTGTTCCATCCGCGGGTGACGCCCTGCGGAGGAGTTGACCAACACATGGTGAAAAGTTCAACTCGATGCAATAACAGGCGAGTTGGCCGGGCCACTCGGTTCCGGTCGTGGGTACACGGCCGTACGTCGCAGCCCCTGCGCGCCGGCCAGGCGGACCGTCGCCAGGATCTTGCGCACCGTCTCCTGAGGCACCTCGTCCGGAACGCCCTTCACGCCGGGGAAGGTCCAGGAGACGATGTCGCCGTCCGGACTCCTGAACGCGAACGCCGTCGCCTTGCCGTCGGTGTCGCACCTGCCGTCACGCTCGACTCCCTTCGCGCTCGCCTCGCCGGCTCCCGTGCGCGCGGGCGTGAGGAGTACGAGAGTAAGCGGGCTGAACGTTTCCGGAGGGAACCACCGGACTAAAGGTCTTCAGCGAGGGCTCAGGCTCCGTCGCGCTTGCGCGACAATTGCCTGCGCGTCGGCGCCGAACACGGCTGACTCCCGCAGCGTCTGCCAAACCCGTGTATAGGTGGCGATGATGTCGGTGTCGTCAAGCCAGAGCTCAGCGTGCCAGTCCTCGGTGATGGCGAAGCGGTCGTCGAAGATCCAGAACCCATCCTCGGCGCGCTCGGTGATCAGCTCGACGTCCACGAGCTGGTCGTCCTCGGGACACAGTCCGGACACATGCCATCCAGAGACGGCAGGAACCAACCACTACTGACCGGAACCATCTGAGCAGGTCAAAAGGCTTGTCCGAAAGGACGAGCAGGTGGCCGCCCCCTCGAAGCCGAGTATGGCGGTGGACTCAGCGCCAGTCGTCGATCACGTAGGCGTCTGGGTGACTGTAGCCAGGTTCGTTGGGCTTGTGCATGGTCACGCCTTGCAGCCAGGTACGGAAACCGCGGTCGACCATGCGCCGGTAGGCATCCTGGCGGGCCAGGTTCATTCCGGCGTCCAGTTGCCCCAGTCCCTTCTCGATGGCCAGCTGCTCGCACGCATTC
Organism: Streptomyces sp. ISL-10; assembly: GCF_018614575.1. GTDB lineage: Bacteria > Actinomycetota > Actinomycetes > Streptomycetales > Streptomycetaceae > Streptomyces. The sequence goes on along the minus strand of NZ_JAGGOJ010000003.1, from coordinate 528,856 downwards.
AGCAGTCGTTCGAACCGGTCCTCGGCGTCCGGGCCAGGGCGTACGGCGCCGAATTTGACGAAGCACACGTCCTCACCGGCCTCCGACCCCGCTGCGCAGTGGCAGACGGCCAGACCGTCGAGGTCGGAGTCGGCGCCCTCGAGGAGGATGGTGTCACCGAGCCCCTGCGCCTGTGTGGCCATGATCTCGCGCTCCAAGCTCAGGCCCTCGTACACGGCCCCCGTCAGTGCGCGACTGAGGCTCAGTGCGTCGGGCCGCTCAGCGGCGGTCAGCTCGCCGTACAGCACTCGGCCGGGGACTGCGGCACTGACGGCGACCTGTTTCTTCATGATGGCTGTAAGGAATCGGGGCCAGAAACCGTACCGGCGGTAGAGCTCGAGGTGCTTGGGACTGTGCGAGAAGGTGAACAGGCCGAGGTGGCGGTTCTCCCAGGTGTCGAAGCAGGCCATGACCGGTTCCATGAGGCGCCTGCCGATGCCCTGGTCCCACAGATCCGGACGTACGGTCAGCGGGCCGAAGAACCCGACGCTGCCCCAGTTGGCGGCGAAGTTCGATCCGACGACCTCGCCCTCGACGGTCGCTGCGAAGGCCGCGTGTGGATCTGCCGCCCAGCGGGTGCGGACATAGTCGGCGGTCCCGAAGAACGTCTCCGGCTCAGGGGCCCCGAGGAAGGTCCCGAAGGCGACCCTGAAGATTTCGTCGGCCCGATCCAGGTCCGGCTCAACCAGCGGGCGGACCGTCACCGAGGCGGCGACACTCGTTCGCTTCGCTGCGGGCATGATCGCTCTCCTTTCCGCCCCCAGTTCCATCGCACCACGGACGTGCGCCGCGGGCGAAGCGACAGGTCCGGCGGTACCTCAAGGATCGAGCGGCCGCGTTCCCCGACGACCGGGCGGCCGTCTTCCTACCGATCGACGACCCGCTGGGCCCCGCTCCGCCGGGGGCCTCCGAGGAGCCGGAGGAGCGCCGCCTGTGCCCGCTCTACCACCTCCCCCCGCCATGGTTATCACCGCCGTCGACAATTTCGCCCAGCGAACTATTGGAGCCCGCCATGGCTAGTTGACCTTGAATGCGTGATGTCGTCATGGTGGCTGGCGTTCGGAGGCCGGTGCCGGTGAGGCAGCCGTCGAGGACGTCGTGGCGGTACTGGAGCTGGCGGAGGCCGCGTCGGACGCTTTTGCGCCCTCGGGCCGGGCGTCCGGGCAGGGCCGGTAGATCAGCCGCGAGGACTCGCCGGCCTTGTAGCAGGCCAGGGCGGCCACCGATAAGCGGCGGCGGGAGCGGCCCCGCACGCGGACCACAGGGGTGTGGCCGCGGCGGGACCATGTGCGGGTGGTCGGCGGCGTCATCGAGAATCCGGCTTCGTCCTCGAAGACGAGCCAGGCGTCGAGCGCCGCCACGGTCCTTCCACCTGCGGCCAGGTCTCCTTCATCCAGCCGGCCACCACGTTCTCGTCCCGCTCGACCGCCCGCCGGGCGGGGACCTGGCAGCTCCAGCCGTGCCGCTTGAGCAGGGCGGCCACCCCTTGCACGGTGTAGCTCCTGTGAAAGCGGCGCCCGATCAGCGTCTTGATCCGCGACAGGGTCCACGTCTGGTCCGGCCACCCATGTGCCACCGGCCCCTTGGCCGGCTCACGCTCCAGCACGGCGAACAGTTCGTCGCTGAGCAGGGGCAGCGATGCCGGGCCCTTCGAGGCCAGGGCTCTCGGCCCGTCCTGCGACCAAGCCTTGCGCCAACGCTGTACCGACCGGCCGCTGACCCGCAGGTCGTGAGCGATGACCGTGTTCTCGTCGCCCTGCCGGAACCGCTCGGCCGCCTCCAACCGCAACTGCTCTCGGAAAGCACGCCGTTCGTCGGTCAGCCCGCACCTTGCGCATACCTCATGCAGTCGGCATACCGCAGGGGTCACGAGACGTCAGCCCCTACGACACCACGCTTTGAAGGTCAGTAGTGCTGTCCTGGCCACCTGGCCGACAACCCTAGAGGCCCAGTTCGCACCAGACCGTCTTGCCCTGCGCCGTACGGCTCGAGCCCCACTCCCGCGCAAGGGCGCTGACGACGTGCAGGCCACGCCCCGCCTCGTCGTCCGGCCGCGCGCCGCACAACGTCGGCAGCGTGTGGTCCTCGTCGGCGACCTCGCACAGCAGCGTCCCTGCCCGTACGAGCCGCAGCTCGGCGCGCCGCCCTCCCGCGTGCCGGACGGTGTTGGCGACGAGCTCGCCGACGAGCTGTTCCACGGTGTCCGTGAGCTCGGCCAGTCCCCAGGCGGCGAGCCGGGCGCGTACGAGCCGGCGGGCGCGGGCGGCTTCGCGCGGGTCGGGCGACAGCTCCCAGGTGGCGACGGACTCGGGGGCGATGCCGTTCAGTCGGGCCATCAGCAAGGCCACGTCGTCCTTGCGGCCGCCGCGGCCGGCTTCCGAGAACGACGCCGCCAGGGCGCGGATGATCGTGTCGCAGGCGTCGTCCATGGACGCGGCCGGGTGCGCGGCGGACTCGCAGAGAGTGGCGAGGCCCACGCCGATGTCCTCACCGCGCACCTCCACCAGCCCGTCGGTGCACATCACCAGCCGGTCACCCGGCGACACGGGCACGCGGACGCTCTCGAACGGCACGCCGCCGACCCCTATCGGTGCGCCGGTGGGCAGGTCGAGGAGTTCACTGCGGCCGTCCTCGGCACGGACGATCACCGGCGGCAGATGGCCCGCGTTCGCGAGGTGCAGTTCGCCGCGGACGGGGTCGTACACGGCGTACAGGCAGGTGGCGAGGTAGTGCTCGCCCAGGCGCTGGGCGAGGTCGTCGAGGCCCCGCAGCAGTTGCTCGGGCGGCAGGTCGAGCGCGGCCATCGTCTGTACGGCGGTGCGCAGCTGGCCCATCATGGCGGCCGAGTTGAGGCCGTGGCCCATGACGTCGCCCACGACGAGCGCGGTGCGGGATCCCGGAAGTTTCACGCAGTCGAACCAGTCGCCGCCGACCCGGCCGAGCAGCGTGCCCGGCAGATAGCGGGTGGCCGTGTCGCAGCCCGCCATACGCGGGGTGACCTGCGGAAGCATGGAGTCCTGGAGGGTCTCGGCGACGTTCTCCTGGTAGGTGTACATCCGCGCGTTGTCGAGCACGAGACCTGCGCGGGCGGCCAGTTCGGCGCCGGTGACCCGGTCCATGTCGTGGAATTCCGGCCGCTCGGGGTGGCGCAGCAGGATCATGCAGCCGAGGACGACGTCGCGTGCCTTGAGCGGTGCGATCAGCATGGAGCGGCCGTTGATCAGCGGGCGCATGTCGCGCTTGTCGAACTGCTCCGCCATGGCGGTGCCCATCTCCTCGCTGATACGGGGAACGAGCACCGGCTCGCCCGTGATCATGCACTGGAAGAAGGGTGTGTGCGCGGGGAACGGCATGGATTCGCCGACCGGCACGACGTCGTCCCAGCGGCCCGGCTCGTCGACGTGCTCGAAGGCGACCCGGTGCCACATGGTCGTCTCGTCGGGCTCCCCGACCGAGAAGCCCTCGCCGGCGACGACCTCTTCCCGCAGATAGGTGCAGGCGACATCGCTGAACCGGGGTACGACGGCGGCGCTGACCTCCTGGATGGTGCGGGCGAGGTCGAGCGAGGAGCCGATGCGGCCGCTGACCTCGTTGAGGAACTCCAGGCGTTCGCGCACCGCCGCGTATTCGAGATCCCGCACCGGGTCGGCGGCGTCGACGGGATGTCCGGCCGCGACCTCCCCGGCAGCCCGGGAGCGGGTGGTGCGCCGGGCCCTGCGGGGCACGCCCCAGTCCGGGGTGACGGGCACCCGGTCGTGGTGGCTGAACTCCAGCACGGGATAGCCGAGGTCGAGGATCTGGGAGACGATCCGGGTCGACTCGCGCACGCTCATGCTGGGCAGGATCTCGGGCAGTCTCCGGGCGAGCTCGTCGGAGCCGGGGAAGTCGGTGTGGAGGGCGAAGCCAGGCGCGATCCGCTCGACGCTCTCGTCCTGCGCGTCGAACTGGCCGGCGTCGGCCGCCAGGACCACCAGTCGTTCCCTGCCGGGGCCGACCATGGGGTAGGCCCACCACAGCACGTCGACCCGGTCGCGGCCCGGGTCGGACAGCCGCGCGCGGCCCGCGGCCGGATAGTCGGTGAGGCCGCCGACGAGGGGCGCGCCGTATCCGTCGACGAAGTCGTCTGCCGCGTCGGTGGTGAGCGCACCGAAGACGGGCAGCAGTTCGACGGCGGGACGGCCGACCGCGGCCTCCCGCGCCGGGCCGAAGAGACGCCGGGCTCCGGTGGACCAGTGCGACACCAGGCCGTCGGCGTCCACGACGGCGACCGCAAGCGGAATCCGCCCGGCTGCGGCGTACTTCTGCGGTGCCGTTCGCACACCACTGTCCATGGGAGAGCGCTCCTTCCCGATCGGTGGCCTTGTCACCACGGTACGGGCCTGCCGGGACGGAGCGCCGGGCAACGGCCGAACCGGTGGGCTTCTCACCTGGATTGACGCCACGTCAAGCCCGCGACACCTGCCGGTCGCCGTGCGGGCGTGCCGCGGGCCGGGCGTGGTCAGTCGGCGTGGCCGAGCTGGAGGTCGCGTTCCGTGCGCCCTCCGCCCGCGACGTGGAGCACGGTGGCGACCGGCGGGTAACCGGCAGCGATCACCGTGTACTCGCCGGACGACAGGTCCACGAAACGGAATGTTCCGTCGGGACCGGTGGTGAGCGTGTCGACCACATTCCCGGCCGCGTCGAGCAGCGTGACACGGGCGTCGTCGACGGCGCGCCCGTCCCCGGCGCGTACGGTGCCGCGCAGCACGGCGCCGCCGGCCAGTTCGATGTCCTGACGGGTCTCGTGGGACGGCTGCACGCTCACGGGGTGCGCGGCCGGCCGGAAGGCCGGGGCGCTGGCGGCGAGGGTGTACTCCCCCGCGACCAGCTCCGAGATCACATAGCCGCCCTCCCGGCCGCTTCGGGTGGAGGCGACGACCTCGCCGCGGACATCGGTGAGGGTGACGGCCGCATCGCGCACCGGGGAGCCGTCCGCGGTGACGACGGTGCCCGCGAGCCTTCCCGCTCCGCCGAGCACGACGTCGAGTTCGACGGGTCGTTCGCCGACGGTGACCGTGACCGCCTGCGGCTGGTGTCCGCCGGCCGCCGCGATCATCACGTAGGAGCCGGAACCCGGCACGCTGAGCGCATAGCGGCCGTCCTCGCCGCTCGCACCGCGGCCGATCTGCCGTCCCTGGACGTCGATCAGGGTGAGCGCGGCACGCGGGACGGTGCTGCCGTCGTGGTGCTGCACGATGCCGCAGACGGGGAGGCCCGCGACGGGCACGGCCGCCGCCGGTGGGGCCGTCCCCACGGCGCTGCGGGCGTGCGGGACGGCGGTGGGGGCGTTGTGGGACACCAGCGGTTTCTCCTTGAGGAAGAAGGCGAGGACCAGGCCGAGGACGAGCACCGGCACGAGGTAGAGGAAGATCCGCGGCATCGCGTCCGCGTACGCCTGGATGTAGCTCTCCCGCAGGGCGGGCGGCATGGCGTGGACCAGCTGCGGGGTGATCGTCTCCGGGGCGGGCAGGCCCGCTCCGGACGGCAGGCGGTCGGCGAGCGCGTGGCTCAGCCGGTCGGCGAACAGAGTGCCGAAGACGGCGGCCCCGACGCTTCCGCCGATCTGCCGGAAGTAGTTGTTGGCGCTGGTGGCGGTGCCGAGGTCGGCGGGCGGCACGGCGTTCTGCACGGCGAGGATCAGTACGGGCATGACGAGTCCGATGCCGATGCCGAGGACGGCCTGCCAGATGCTGTACTCCAGGCGCGGGGTGTCGGTCTGGAGCCGGGAGAGCAGCCACATGCCCACGGCGGAGGCGGCACCGCCGACGACGGGGTAGATCCGGTAGCGGCCCGTACGGCTGATGAGCCGGCCGGAGATGATGGAGGCGGCGACGATGCCGCCCATCATCGGCAGCATCAGCAGGCCGGACTCGGTGGCGCTGGCCCCGTCGACCATCTGCAGGAACGTGGGCAGATAGCCCGCCGCGCCGAAGAGTGCGACACCGACGACGGCGCCGACGAGCGAGGTGACGACGAAGACGGGGTCGCGGAACAGCCGCAGGGGGACGAGCGGTTCGGGCGCGAAGTGCTCGACGACGAGGAAGAGGGCGGTGCTCGCGGCGGCCCCGGTGCCCAGGGCGAGGACTACGCGGGAGTCCCAGGCGTATTCGGTGCCGCCCCAACTGGTGAGCAGGACGAGGCAGGTGGAGGCCGCGGCGAGGAACAGCGCGCCGAGGACGTCGAGCCGGGCCCTGGTGGCGGGCCGGGGAAGTTTGAGCACGAGGGTGACCACGACCAGGGTGATCAGCCCGAACGGGACGTTGAAGTAGAAGCACCAGCGCCAGGACACGTGGTCGGTGAAGAAGCCGCCGAGCAGGGGCCCCGCGACGGAGGCGAGACCGAAGGCGGCGCCGATGAGCCCCATGAACCGCCCGCGTTCGCGCGGCGGGACGATGTCGGCGATGATCGCCTGCACGCCGATCATGAGGCCGCCGGCGCCGATGCCCTGAACGGCGCGGAAGGCGATGAGCTCATTCATGCTGCGTGACCAGCCCGCCAGTGCCGAGCCGATGACGAACACGACGATGGCGAACTGGAACACGCCTTTGCGGCCGAAGAGATCACCGAGTTTGCCGTAGATCGGCAGTCCGATCGTGGCGGTGAGCAGATACGCGGTGATCGCCCAGGGCATCCGGTCCAGGCCCTGGAGCTCCCCCACGATCTTCGGCAGCGCGGTGGCCACGATCATCTGCTCCAGCGCGGCGAGGAGCAGCGCGAGCATCAGGGACATGAAGACGAGCCGTACGCGGCGGGGGCTCAGCGGCGCCGCGGCGGCGGGGGCGGGAGGCGGCGGGTCCGCCGGACCGGCGGCGGCCGGTGCGGCCTGCTCGTCCTTCACCAGAGTGCTGCCGCCCACGTCCTGCTCCCCTCGTCACGCTGCGCGGCGTCATTCTTCGCATTGCGCATGAAGGAGGAGCAAGTCGGGCGCGGGACCGGCAGGACGTTCGAGACGACCCCAACAGGCCTCGCAGAGGGGGCACTTGGGGGCGCTCATCAGGGGCTTTCCCCCGGCGCGGCGCGCCGGGGGCGCACATCCGGGCCGCGGGGAAAACCACCCGATCCGGTGAGGCTACTTCTCGACGTGGGCGGCGAGCCGCTCCAGCACGCTGTCGTAGATCCGGCCGAGCCCCTTGGGCGCGAAGGTCTTCTCGAAGAAGCCGCCGATACCGCCGGCGCCGTTCCACACCGTGGTGACGACGGCCTTGGACCTGCCCTCACCCGCGGGGGTGACCCGCCAGGTGGTGACCATGGAGGAGTTGCGGTCCTTCTCGACGAGCTCGCCCTCGACAGGCTCGGTGACCTCCAGCAGGCAGTCCCGGACACGCTTACTGGTGGCCTGGAGCTTCCAGTGGACGAGGGTGCCCTCGCCGTCACCGCCCTCGCGCACCTCGTACTCGCTGAAGTGCTCGGGCAGGAGCTTCGCGCGGGTGCCTTCGTAGTCGGCCAGCGCGTCGAACACCGTCTCCGCGTCCGCCGAAATGATCCGTTCCGTGGTGGCCTCGACCTGCGCCATGTCCTGTTCCTCCAGCAGTCGCTCCATCGGGATGCGGCCAGCCAATCACCTCGGGCCCGCCGCCCCAAATCCCGCTTGAAGCGATCATGGGAACACGTGTTCTATTCTGTGGTCAGTGCTGAGCGAGGAGGCACCCATGCGCTGGGACAATCTGGCCGACGGCTCCGCCATCGGCGGGGAATCCGCCCTGTTCGGGGCATCGGCGGTGACCACCCGCACCTTCGACACCCCCGAGTTCCGGGGCATCACCTTCCACGAGGTCCGCGCCCGCTCGATCCTCAACCGGGTGCCGGGTGCGTCCCGGATGCCGTTCGAATGGACGGTGAACCCCTACCGGGGCTGCACGCACGCCTGTGTGTACTGCTTCGCCCGCAAGACCCACAGCTATCTCGACCTCGACACCGGGCTGGGCTTCGACTCCCAGATCGTGGTGAAGATCAATGCCCCGGAGCTGCTGCGCCGCCAGCTCGCCTCCCGGCAGTGGCAGGGCGCGCATGTCGCCATGGGCACGAATGTGGACTGCTACCAGCGGGCCGAGGGCCGCTACCGGCTGATGCCGGGCATCATCTCGGCGCTGCGGGACCACGCGAATCCCTTCTCCATCCTGACCAAGGGCACGCTGATCCTGCGCGACCTCGATCTACTGCGGCAGGCCGCCGAGGTCACCGAGGTCGGCATCTCCGTCTCCGTCGGCTTCACCGACCGCGAGCTGTGGCGCACCGTCGAGCCGGGCACGCCCTCCCCCGAGCGCCGGCTCGGCGTCGTACGCGCCCTGACCGACGCCGGGATCGGCTGCGGAGTGCTGATGGCGCCCGTCATCCCGTTCATCGGCGACCATCCGGACCAGCTGCGGGCGACGGTCCGCGCGATCGCGGAGTCAGGGGCGACCTCGGTGACGCCGCTCGTGCTGCATCTGCGGCCGGGCGCCCGCGAGTGGTACATGGCCTGGCTGCGGGAGCACCATCCGCACCTGGTCGCGCGCTACGAGCGGCTGTACGCCGAGGGCGCCTACGCCCCCAAGTGGTACCAGCGCCGTATCACCCGTCATGTGCACGAGCTGGCGACGGAGTTCGGGATCGGCCCTTCGGCCCGTCCCGGCGGTCACCGGCGCCCGCCGGTGCGGACGGAGCCGGAAGCCCTGCACGCCGGGGACGAACCGACCCAGCTGACACTGCTCTGACCCGCCGCCACCGGCGGGCGCCGGATTATGGGTGGCGCCGGTGAGGGACGGCGGGCAGTCTGCGGTGCACGACGGCGAGGGAGGGCGCGGACCGATGACGGTGAAGGTGCGGGACATGACCGTCGACGACTGCGAGGCGGTCGCCGCGGTCCGGGTGGGCGGGTGGCGCCACGCGTACGCCGGGCTGATGCCCCAGTCGTATCTGGACGCCATGAGTGTCGAGGAGGACGCGGTGCGGCGCCGCCGGTATCCGGCCGACGGCACCGAGGTCACCGAGGTCACCGATGTGGTCGCGGAGCGGGACGGGGACGTGATCGGCTGGGGCTGCTTCGGACCGTCGCGGGACGAGGACGCTCCGCTTGGGGCCTGCGAGCTCTACGCCCTCTACGTCCTGCCCGAACGGATGTCCTCCGGCGTCGGCCACGCACTGATGGCGGAGCTGACCGGGCGGGCACGCGCGAGCGGTTTCGTACGGATGCAGCTGTGGGTGCTCAAGGAGAACGCACGCGCCCGCCGCTTCTACGAGCGGGCCGGATTCGTGCCGGACGGCGCGGAGGAGCCGTTCGAGGTCGACGGGGTTGCCATCCCCGAAGTGCGCTACGCACGGCGGCTGTCGGCAGCCTCGGCGATTGGCGAGCCCTGAGTCTCCCCAGGAGGAGACCCCGCCGGTTCACCGGTGAAGGATGTCGTCCGGGCCGGGAGATTTTGCGGCGTGCCGACCGCTGCGGGCGGCGTTCGAGCGCCTCGGGTCGCGGCGGTGCTGGGACCACTGGGCCGTGCCGGTGTCGTGAAGGGGGGTCTCACTCACGTACGCCTCCTCCCACTCACCGACGTCGAACCGCTCTGTCGCGGCCGCTCCGTCGAACTCCCGGTCGGGCGCGAGCGGTTCGGAGTCGGGACGGGGTGGCGCGGCCACCCGGCCCGCGGCGGACCGGGCCGCGCGGCGGTACGGAAGGTCCGCCCGCTCCTCCCCCGCCGGCGCCGGTCCGGGCACGCCGTTTTCAGGCACCGGCACGGGCACGCCGTTACCAGGCACCGGCACCGGCACGCCGTTTCCGGGCACCGGCCCGCCGGGCTGCGCCGCGGGAGCGTCCTTCGAGCCGCTCGGGAGCAGCAGTTCCACCCGGACCGTTCCGCTCCTGCGCTGCTGGGTCACGAACTCGTCGATCTGGACGCGGCATGCGTGGTCGAGGTGGGTCATGGCCGTCAGGTCGAGCCGGATCCGGGGGCTGCCGGCCGCGGCGACGGCGTCGAGCGCGTCGAGCAGCTGAGGGAGCCTGATGAAGGTGGCGCTGCCGGTCATCGTGAGTTTCGCGGTGTCCCCGTCGCTGCTGTGCCGCACGGTGGTCCGGGACATGCGGAGCACGGCGAGGACGACACCCGCGGCCAGACCGATGAGGACGCCCTCCAGCAGGGCCGTACCGAAGATCGCGAGGGTGGTGACGACCATCACGACCGCCTCTCCCTTGTCCTGCTTCCACAACCGCGGGAACTGGTCCGGCGCGAGGAGCTTCCAGCCGCTGTGCACCAGCACCCCGGCAAGCACCGTGATGGGGATCAGCGCGAGGAGGCCGGGCAGCAGGATGGCGAAGCCCAGCAGCCACAGTCCGTGCAGGGTGCGGGAAAGCCGTGTCCTAGCTCCCGCCTGGACATTGGCCGAACTGCGGGCGACCACGGCCGTCATGGGCAGCGCGCCCAGGGTGCCGCACACCGTGTTGCCCACGCCCTGGGAGAGCAGTTCGGTGTTGTAGCGGGTGCGGGGACCGGAGTGCATACGGTCCACGGCGGCGGCGGTGAACAGACTCTCCGCCGAGGCGATCACCGTGAAGGTGAGCACGGTGGCCAGCACGGCCGGGTCCGCCAGCGACGCGAACTCCGTGGCTCCGGGGAGGTGAACGGAGGCGACCAGGTCGCCCACTCGGAGGGTGTTGATCCGCACCCCGGGAAGCGCGGCCACCGCCATGCCCACGGCGACCGCGACCAGCGGCGCCGGTATCCTGGCCACGGGACCGGGCGCCTTCTTCCAGACGAAGCACAGCGCCACGGTCGCGAGGCCGAGCGCCGTGGCGATCAGGGCGTCGGTGGAACTCAGCGCCGTGTCGACCAGACCGGGCAGGCCCAGCATGTTCTCCACGGGGGTGCCCGGAGCCTTGCTGTCCGCCAGCACGTAGGACTGGCTGATCATGAGGGGCAGACCGATGCCCGCCAGCATGCCCTGGACCACGGCCACGGAGATCGCCTGGAACATCCGGCCGAGCTTGATGAGCGCGAGGGCGATCTGGAGGACTCCTGACGCCAGCACGATGATGCCGAGCGTCGCCGCTCCGTGCGCGGCGATGGCCTCCGCGACCAGCGCGGCGAGCCCGGCCGCGGGCCCGCTCACCTGGAGGGTGCTGCCGCGCATCAGGCCGACGACCAGCCCGCCGACCACACCGGAGATGATGCCGAGTTCGGCGGGTGCGCCCGAGGCGACAGCCACTCCGATGCACAGGGGCAGGGCGACGAGGAAGACGACGAACGACGCCACGATCTCGGTGACGAGTGAGGCTCCGCGCAGTTCTTCGGCGAGGGTGGGGCGCTGGTCCCCGGCGCCGCCGGCGGGGCGTTGCCCAGTGGCGGGACGTGTGGGGAAGGTCCTGCTCGGGGGGCGGGCGTGGCGGGCGCGTTTTCGGGTGGGGGAAGTCATGAGGGGGTCCTTTGGGGGGAGCCGTTCGGTGCGACAGGGGCCGAGCGGGTGGGCGGCGGCGTCAGCGGGCCTCGAACGTCCCGTCGGCCCCGAGCTCCAGCAGCGCACCGGTCTCGACGCGGTAGTACCAGCCGTGCAGGCGGAGGGCGCCCGCGTTCATGAGCCGGCGGGCCGCCGGATACGAGCTCAGCACCGACAACTGGTGCACGATGTTGCGCTGCACGATGTGCTCGAGCCGCTCATCCTTGCCGGTGCCCGGGCCGAGGTACGGGGCGAGCGCGGGCCGCACCAGCGACAGCCACGCCGCCACGCCCGGGAGTTCGGACAGGTCGCTGCCCGAGGCCAGGGCGTCCATCGCCCCGCAGTGTGAGTGGCCGCACACCACCACGTCGCGCACGCCCAGCACGTCGAGCGCGTACTCGATGGTCGCGGCCTCGCCGGAGGGGACGCCCGAGCCGGGCGGGGGCACGATGTTGCCCGCGTTGCGCAGTTCGAAGATCTCGCCCGGCCCGGCACCGGTGATCAGCGCGGGGACGACGCGGGAGTCCGAACAGCTGATGACCATGGCCTCGGGCGACTGGCCGGCCGCCAGGGCGCGCAGAGTGTCGGCGTCCCAGCCCGGATTCCGGTGGAAAGAACGCGCATGGTCGAGAAGGGCCTGCATGGTTGCCTCCTGGGGGTTCGCAGCGGCGCACACCTCGGGGGGCGGCACCTGCGGACTGTGGCAACGACCGTAGGGAGACGGTTGTCAAAGCCAGGCCAGCAGCACGCCAAGGCGCGCACATGATCCGGCCAGTTCTCTGCGGCGACGGGGCGTGTACGCAGAACACGGCCCAGAACGCGGGTCGTCGGGCGTGGGATGAGTCACGATCTTCCCGGCGACCCCCTGTTGTACGGTGCAGATGCCGAACTCGCCCTGCACACAAGGCACTTGACGCGCGCAATTGGACTGCGCGCCCGGCAGGGCCCCGACGTGTCGCCGAGAACGGACGGATGGGAAGACGACCATGCGGGTGTTGCTCATCGAGGACGACGACACCATCGCCGAGCCCCTCGCCGAAGGGCTGGCGCGCTACGGCCTGGCGGTGCAACGTGTCGCCACCGGCACCGAGGCGCTCGGCGCGCCCTACGGGGACATCGTCCTGCTGGATCTCGGCCTGCCCGACATCGACGGTATCGACGTCTGCCGACGCATCCGTCAGGTCTCCGACGTGCCCATCATCATGCTCACCGCACGGGGCGGGGAGGCCGACCGGATCGTCGGTCTGGAGATCGGGGCCGACGACTACCTGGCGAAACCCTTCAGCCTCCGTGAGCTGATCGCCCGGGTCCGGGCGGTCACCCGGCGCACGGCCGTTGCCGCCCACGGCTTCACCGGTCCGCCGGAACCGGCCCGGCCGTCGGTGACCGCCCTGCCGGAGCCTGCGGCCGGCACCCCCGGCACGGACCCGGCGCCCGACGCCCACATCCGGCGGGCGTCCGACGGGGCGGGATCCGCCCGGCCGGGAGGGCTCGTCGTCGACCGGCGCACCCGCCAGGTCCGGCTGGGCTTCGAACAAGTGGCCCTCACGCCCAAGGAGTTCGACCTGCTGGCCCTGCTGGCGGAGGATCCCGGTGCCGTGTACACCCGTCGGCAGATCATCGACCAGGTGTGGGACCCGCACTTCCACGGCCCGACCAGGACGCTGGACGTCCACGTGGCGACCCTGCGGCGCAAGCTCGGTGACGCCCGCTGGATCGAGACCGTGCGCGGTGTCGGCTTCCGGCTGACGGACCAGGTCTCGTTCCCCGCCCAGGCGGGCGACGGGCGGCCGGCGTCGGCCCCGGACCGGGTACCGCGGCCGTGACCCGGCGCCTGCGGCTGAGCTATCTCACCCTCGTCGTGCTGGTGCTGCTCAGCCTGGAAGTACCGCTGGGCATCGTCTACAGCGGCGCGGAGAGGCAGCGGGTGGTGCGGACGGCGGAGGACGAGGCCGAGGCCCTCGCCGCGTACGCCCGGCTCTCGCTCGGCTCCCACCAGACGGCCGCGCTCGCCCGGCGGGTGAACCACTGTGCCGAGCGGATCGACGGAGAGGTGTTCGTCCTCGACCGCGACGGCAGGGTCCGTGCGGCGTCCCGCCCGCTGAGCGACCGCGAGGCCCGCGACATGCTGGGCCGCAGGCACGTGCGCGCCGCACTGGGCGGGCGGGCCGCCACCGAAGTGCGCACCAGCGGCTACGGGCGGGTGGAGGTGCTGGCCGCGGCGGCCCCGGTGACCGCCGGAGCATCGCGTTCCGGTGCCGTGCACCTGACGCTGCCCACGGAGGTGGCCTCCCAGCGGGTGCACCGGGTCTGGGTGACGCTCGCCGTCGCGGGACTGTTCGTCCTGACGGCCTTCGCGGGGCTGGGACTCGCCGTGGCCCGCTGGACCGGCCGCCCCATCATGGAACTGGAGGCCGTGACCGCCCAGCTGGCACGCGGAGACCTCTCCGTCCGGGCCACCCTGGCGACGTCCACGGGCCCGCCCGAGGTCCGCCGGCTGGCCGGCACCTTCAACGACACGGCCGCGCGCCTGGAGCACGTGATGCAGTCGCAGCGGGCGTTCGCGGGCGAGGCGTCCCACCAGCTCAAGACGCCCCTCGCCGCGCTGCGGCTGCGGCTGGACAACCTGGAGCCCGGGATCGCTCCGGTCGCCCGGGCCAACCTGACCGCCGCGATGACCGAGACCGAACGGCTCGCGCGGATGGTCGAGACACTGCTCGCCATGGCCCGTCTCGAGGAGCACGCCACCGTCCGCGAGCCGGTCGACCTCGACCGCTGCGCCCGTGAACGGGCCGCCACGTGGGGCCCGTTGTTCGCCTCTCAGGGATGCCGGCTGATCCTCGCCGGTGAACGCGTCGGCCTTGCGCTCGCCGTACCGGGGGCGGTGGAACAGATTCTGGACAACCTGCTCTCCAACGCGCTGCGGGTCTCCGGGCCCGGGACCGAGGTCCGGCTCGAAACGCGTCAGGTACGCGCGACGCGCCGTCTCCCGCGCGAAGCGCGGTCCTCCTGGGTGGAGTTGCACGTCGTCGACGAGGGCCCGGGGCTGCCACCCGAGCAGCGTGCCCGCGCCTTCGACCGCTTCTGGCGGGCACCGGGAGCCGCCGGGGGCGGCAGCGGCCTGGGACTCGCTCTGGTGCAGCGGCTCGCCGTCGCCGGCGGCGGGCGCGCCACGCTGGAGGAGGCCCCGCGTGGCGGCCTGGACGCGGTGGTCCGTCTTCCCGCGGTTCCGCCACGGCCGTCCGCACCGCCACAGCGTCCGGTGGACGGTCCCCGCGTTCCGTGGACGCCGCGCCGCGTGGCGGACGCGGCGCGGGCCCGACTGCGGCCGCGCACGCGCGGCCGGCTCCGGCGGCCGCCCCACCCTCCCGGCCGGAACGCACACCCGGCCGTGGACCCCTCACAGGAGCCCGCCCCGCGACCGGCCAGACCCTACGGCGTCCGACGTCCCTGACGAACGCGGGCCCCGCGACGAGTGGGTCGCGCCCCGACCCCGTCGCGGACGAGGCCGACGTCACCGACCGTCCGGACGGCCACGGCGACGGCGGCCCCGTTCACCGACCGCAAGGCCGGTCACAGCCCGGGCCGGGACACTCGGCCGCCGCGTCACCGACCGTCAGGACGGTCCAGGACCGGCGCGGGTCGCGGTCTCCGTGGCAGCCCCGCCCGCGCCACCGACCGCAAGGCCGGTCACAGCCCGGGCCGGGACACGCGGCACCGCGGTGTCACCAACCGGTGCCGGGGACGCCGGGACAGACAGCCCCGGCCGCGTCACCGACCGGGGCCCGATCACGAGTGACGTCGCGAAGCCGGCAACGACAGGCAGCCGCGCCACCGACCGCAGGACCCATCACGGCGCGGGCCGGGGACGGCCAGGAACCGGAGGCACCGCCACGTCACCGACCGGCGGAACGGTCGCGGACCGCGCGAGTCGGTCTCCGCGACAGTCGCGGACCAGCCACGGCGACGGCGGCCCCGTTCACCGACCGCAAGGCCGGTCACAGCCCGGGCCGGGACACGCGGCACCGCGGTGTCACCAACCGGTGCCGGGGACGCCGGGACAGACGGCCCCGGCCGCGTCACCGACCGGGGCCCGATCAGCCGGGACGGCCAGGAACCGGAGGCACCGCCACGTCACCGACCGGCGGAACGGTCGCGGACCGCGCGAGTCGGTCTCCGCGACAGTCGCGGACCAGCCACGGCGACGGCGGCCCCGTTCACCGACCGCAAGGCCGGTCACAGCCCGGGCCGGGACACGCGGCACCGCGGTGTCACCAGCCGGTGCCGGGGACGCCGGGACAGACGGCCCCGGCCGCGTCACCGACCGGGGCCCGATCAGCCGGGACGGCCAGGAACCGGAGGCACCGCCACGTCACCGACCGGCGGAACGGTCGCGGACCGCGCGAGTCGGTCTCCGCGACAGTCGCGGACCAGCCACGGCGACGGCGGCCCCGTTCACCGACCGCAAGGCCGGTCACAGACCGGGCCGGGACGGGACGGGACGGAGCCGGCCAGGACTCGCGGCGCAGCCCGCGTCGGCGACCGCGGTCGACGGCCGGCCCCCGGGCATAGCACCCGCCCTTCCGACCGGCCCGTTCGTCACCCGTCCAGGCGGGCCAGCGCCGCGGCCGCCGCAGCCGTCAGGCGCGGATGGGGCAGGGCCGCGCGCACGACCTCGGCCGCGCGTTCGTCGCCGAGCGCGCCCAGGCCCTCCACGCAGGCCAGTGCCACCCGCCAGTGGGGATCCCCGGCCACCAGTCTGCGGCGCAGGACCGTCATCAGTGCCGGCGCGGACTCGGGGGCACGCAGCCTCGTCAGGAGACGGACCGGCAACAGGGCATAGGCGACACGCAGTTCATTGGTGGCAAGCGCCGCCGCCGCGCGGGGGGTTCTGGGGTCGCCCAGCAGGAACAGCGCATGGGCCGCGGAGACGCACCGCTCCGGGTCGCGGTGGTTGAGGAGCAGTACCAGGGATTCGAAGGCCCGGCGGTCACCGGCGCAGCCGAGGCGGAACGCGGCGAGTTCGCGAGCCCACAGGGGGCGTTCGCGTTCGGTGAGGACCGCGGCGAGCTCATCACGGTCGGTGGTGGTCAGCAGCCGTTCGTACGCCGGGCCGCCGCCCGCCTCGCCCCGCAGCCGCGTCGCCAGTGACCGCAACTCCTCGTCCATGGCGGTCAGCGTATCGGCGGGCCGCGGCCGCGATCCAGATCACACCGGCCGAGGGGTGGCGCGCTCGTTACTCGCGAGTTAATCTCATGTGAGCGGGTAACCCCCGCACTCAGCGCGGCCTGGTGACGCAGCCGCCGCTGGGTGGTGACCTCCATGGCGAAGTCCATGGGGAAGTCGGTTCGGCAGTTCTGCCATTCAGTACGACGTGACAAGGGACAGAGTCCGTCGGCCACATGAACACCCGTGCGCCCCATGCCCGTTCGGCGTTCTCCGCGCGCGCTCCTCATCAGTCGTCACTCATCCCTGGAGTCCCCCGATGGACACCCCTCTGCACACCATCGCCGTGGTCGGCCTCGGCACCATGGGCACCGGCATCGCCGAGGTCCTCGCCCGCGCCGGCCGTGAGGTCATCGGCATCGACGTCAGCGACGCCGCCGCCCGCGAGGCGGTCGCGGCGCTCGAGGCCTCCACCGCGCGCGCCGTGGAGCGCGAGCGGATCACCGAGGAGGAGCGCCGCAACACTCTCGCACGCTTCCGCACCTTCTCCGACCTGCAGGCCGCCGCCGATGCGGACCTCGTGATCGAGGTCGTGCCGGAGTCGTACGAGGCCAAGCAGCAGGTCATCCGCGAACTGGACGCCGTCGTCCGCCCGGACGCCCTCATCGCCACGGGCACGAACGCCCTGTCCGTGACCCGCCTGGCCGCCGAGTCCCAGCACCCCGAGCGCGTCCTCGGCCTGCACTTCTTCAACCCGGCCCCGGCGATGAAGCTGGTCGAGGTCGTCTCCTCGGTGCTGACCTCGACGCCGGCCGTCGAGGCCGTCACGGCACTCGCCCGTGAGCTGGGCAAGCAGCCGGTCGCGGTCGGCGACCGGCCGGGCTTCATCGCGGACGGCCTGCTGTTCGGCTACCTCAACCAGGCCGCCGCCATGTACGAGGCCCGGTACGCCTCCCGCGAGGACATCGACGCCGCCATGAAGCTCGGCTGCGGCCTGCCGATGGGCCCGCTCGCGCTGCTCGACCTGATCGGCATCGACACCGCCCGTACCGTGCTGGACGCGATGTACGCCGAGTCGCGCGACCGGCTGCACGCGCCCGCACCCATCCTGGGGCAGCTCAGCGAGGCGGGGCTGACCGGCCGCAAGGCGGGACGCGGTTTCTACACCTACGCCGCCCCCGGCACCTCCGAGGTGGTCGCGGACGCGCTCACCCCGCAGCCGGCGGCCGGGGCCACCGGAGGCCGCGCGGTCTCCTCCGTCGGCGTGGCCGGCTCGGGCACCATGGCGAGCGGCATCGCGGAGGTCTTCGCCAAGGCGGGCTTCGACGTGGTCCTCGCGGCCCGCAGCCTGGAGAAGGCCGAGGTGGCCAAGGCCCGGATCACCAAGTCGCTGGGGCGCTCGGTCGCCAAGGGCCGGATGACCGAGGAGGCCTGCGAGGCGACGCTGGCGCGGATCACGCCCGCCGGTTCGCTGGACGCCTTCGCCGACGTCGACCTGGCCGTCGAGGCCGTCGCCGAGGACCTGGAGATCAAGCAGCAGCTGTTCGCCACCCTGGACAAGGTGTGCAAGCAGGGCGCGGTGCTCGCCACCACGACCTCCTCGCTGCCCGTCGTCGCCTGCGCCCGCGCCACCTCGCGCCCGCAGGACGTCATCGGCATGCACTTCTTCAACCCGGCCCCGGCGATGAAGCTGGTGGAGATCGTGCGGACGGTCCTGACCGCCGACGACGTCCACGCGACCGTCCGCGAGGTCACCACGAAGATCAGGAAGCACCCGGTGGACTGCGGCGACCGTGCCGGATTCATCGTGAACGCACTGCTCTTCCCGTACCTGAACAACGCGATCAAGATGGTCGAGGAGCACTACGCCTCCCTCGACGACATCGACGCGGCGATGAAGCTGGGCGGCGGGTACCCGATGGGCCCGTTCGAGCTGCTCGACGTCGTCGGCCTCGATGTCTCGCTCGCCATCGAGAAGGTCCTGCACCAGGCGTTCCGCGACCCGGGCCTCGCGCCCGCGCCGCTGCTCGAGCACCTGGTGGCCGCGGGATGCCTGGGGCGCAAGACGGGACGCGGTTTCCGCGAATATGCCCGGCGCTGACAGCGACGGCGCCTGGGGCGGGCTCCTCGGTCCGGGGAGCCCGCCCCCGGCGTCCGAGCGCGCCGGGCCCGCCCCGCAGGCGCGCCCGGCTGCACGAATGCAGTACGTTCAGATCATGCCCCAGCCCGCTGATCCCGTCCGCCGGCCCGGCCGCGCCGGCGCCGCGTCCGACGCTCCGGAAAGTGCCGCAGGCTCCCGCGCCGCCGCGCAACGCCTGAAGATGCGCCGCGAACTCGCGGCGGCGGCCATGGAGTTGTTCGCGACCAAGGGATACGAGGCGACGACGGTCGACGAGATCGCCGCGGCGGCCGGAGTGGCGCGGCGGACCTTCTTCCGCCACTTCCGCTCCAAGGAAGAGGCGATCTTCCCGGACCACGACGACACCCTGGTCCGGGCGGAGGCGGTCCTGAACGCGGCCCCGCCCCACGAACACCCGCTCGACACGGTGTGCCGGGGCATCAAGGAGGTCATGCGGATGTACGCGGCCTCCCCGGCCGTGTCCGTCGAGCGCTACCGCCTCACCCGCGAGGTGCCGACGCTGCGGGAGCGCGAGATCGCCTCGGTGGCCCGCTACGAGCGGTTGTTCACCCGCTATCTGCTGGGCCACTTCGACGAGCGGGACCACCACGCCGGCAACGACGACCCGCTACTGGCGGAGGTCGCGGCGTCCGCGGTCGTCACGGCGCACAACCATGTGCTGCGCCGCTGGCTGCGGGCGGGCGGACAAGGCGATGTGGAGGCCCAGCTGGACCACGCGTTCGCCATCGTCCGCGACACCTTCGGCACCGGCATAGGAGCGGGCCGCAAGGCGACGCACGGCCCGGCAGCCACCGAGCCGCCGCCCGCCGCCGTGCGGACCGAGGGCGAGGTGCTGGTGGCCGTGGCGCGTACGGACGCGCCGCTGAGTGAGGTCATGCGGACGATCGAGCAGGCGCTCAACCAGTCCTGACCGCCGCATTCGCCTGTGGCCGATGGCCGCCCGATTCGGGCGGCCATCGGCCGTTTCGCGACCCGTTTCGATCGATCATCGCTCACATGTGTCCAGCGGATTGCATCTGAGGGAAATTCTTGGCACGCAGTGTCTTGTCACCTGGCACGCCGTGCCATACGTTGAAGGTGTCCGGGCGGCCGGCGCGCAGAGACCATTCGTGCGCCGGCTGTCCCCTCAACCCTCCCCGGGTTGTGCGCCCGGACGCCTGCGTCACAGGCACCTTTCGCGCACACCAGCGCTGCCAGCAGCACCATCCGCCGAACCGACGGCACACCTCCACAGCAGCAGAAAACCCCGACGTACCCCTCAGCGTCCCCCTGGGCGCGCTCCGCCGGAGGCAACACCGTGAAGGAAATCCTGGACGCGATCCAGTCGTCGGACAGCACGTCCGCCGACTTCGCCGCACTGAAGCTCCCCGAGTCGTACCGCGCGATCACCGTGCACAAGGACGAGACGGAGATGTTCGCCGGCCTCGAGACCCGGGAGAAGGACCCGCGCAAGTCGATCCACCTGGACGACGTGCCCGTGCCGGAGCTCGGCCCGGGCGAGGCACTGGTGGCCGTGATGGCCTCCTCGGTCAACTACAACTCCGTGTGGACCTCGATCTTCGAGCCGCTGTCCACCTTCGGCTTCCTGGAGCGCTACGGACGGCTTTCGGAGCTCACCAAGCGTCACGACCTCCCGTACCACATCATCGGCTCCGACCTCGCGGGCGTCGTCCTGCGCACGGGCCCCGGCGTGAACGCGTGGAACCCCGGCGACGAGGTCGTCGCGCACTGCCTGTCCGTCGAGCTGGAGTCCTCCGACGGCCACAACGACACGATGCTCGACCCCGAGCAGCGCATCTGGGGCTTCGAGACCAACTTCGGCGGCCTGGCCGAGATCGCGCTCGTCAAGTCCAACCAGCTGATGCCCAAGCCCAAGCACCTCAGCTGGGAGGAGGCGGCGGCCCCGGGCCTCGTCAACTCCACCGCGTACCGCCAGCTCGTCTCCCGCAACGGCGCCGGCATGAAGCAGGGCGACAACGTCCTGATCTGGGGTGCGAGCGGCGGCCTCGGCTCGTACGCCACGCAGTTCGCCCTGGCCGGCGGCGCCAACCCGATCTGTGTCGTCTCCAGCGATCAGAAGGCGGACATCTGCCGCGCGATGGGCGCCGAGGCGATCATCGACCGCAACGCAGAGGGCTACAAGTTCTGGAAGGACGAGCACACCCAGGACCCGAAGGAGTGGAAGCGCTTCGGCAAGCGCATCCGTGAGCTCACCGGCGGCGAGGACATCGACATCGTCTTCGAGCACCCCGGCCGCGAGACCTTCGGCGCGTCCGTCTACGTCACCCGCAAGGGCGGCACCATCACCACCTGCGCCTCGACCTCGGGCTACATGCACGAGTACGACAACCGCTACCTGTGGATGTCGCTGAAGCGGATCATCGGCTCGCACTTCGCCAACTACCGCGAGGCGTGGGAGGCCAACCGCCTGATCGCCAAGGGCAAGATCCACCCGACGCTGTCGAAGACGTACGCACTCGAGGACACCGGCCAGGCCGCGTACGACGTGCACCGCAACCTCCACCAGGGCAAGGTGGGCGTCCTCGCGCTCGCCCCGCAGGAGGGTCTGGGCGTCAAGGACCCGGAGATGCGCGAGAAGCACATCGACGCCATCAACCGCTTCCGTAACGTCTGAGGGGCCGGGTTCCCAGATGACTGAGCGCAAGAAGGACCGGCCCTGGCTCATGCGGACGTACGCCGGTCACTCGACCGCCGAGGCGTCCAACGAGCTGTACCGGCGCAATCTCGCCAAGGGCCAGACGGGACTGTCGGTCGCCTTCGACCTGCCGACACAGACCGGGTACGACCCCGACCACATCCTCGCCCGCGGCGAGGTCGGCCGGGTCGGTGTGCCGGTCTCCCATCTGGGCGACATGCGCAGGCTGTTCCAGGACATCCCCCTGGAGCAGATGAACACCTCGATGACCATCAACGCCACCGCCATGTGGCTGCTGGCGCTGTACCAGGTGGTCGCCGAGGAGCAGGGTGCCGACATCACCAGGCTCCAGGGCACGACCCAGAACGACATCGTCAAGGAGTACCTGTCGCGCGGGACGCATGTCTTCCCGCCCGGTCCTTCGCTGCGCCTGACCACCGACATGATCACGTACACGGTGGCCAACATCCCCAAGTGGAACCCGATCAACATCTGCAGCTACCACCTGCAGGAGGCCGGGGCCACGCCCGTGCAGGAGATCGCGTACGCGATGTCCACCGCGATCGCCGTCCTCGACGCCGTCCGCGACTCGGGCCAGGTGCCGGCCGAGAAGTTCGGTGACGTGGTCGCCCGGATCTCATTCTTCGTGAACGCGGGCGTCCGCTTCATCGAGGAGATGTGCAAGATGCGCGCCTTCGGCCGCATCTGGGACAAGATCACCCGCGAGCGGTACGGCATCGAGAACGAGAAGCAGCGCCGCTTCCGCTACGGCGTCCAGGTCAACTCCCTCGGCCTGACCGAGGCACAGCCGGAGAACAACGTCCAGCGCATCGTGCTGGAGATGCTGGCCGTGACCCTGTCCAAGGACGCCCGGGCACGTGCCGTGCAGCTGCCCGCCTGGAACGAGGCGCTGGGGCTGCCCCGGCCGTGGGACCAGCAGTGGTCGCTGCGTATCCAGCAGGTGCTGGCGCACGAGTCGGACCTGCTGGAGTACGAGGACATCTTCGCCGGCTCGCACGTCATCGAGGCCAAGGTCGAGTCCCTGGTCGCCGAGTGCCTGGCGGAGATCGACCGGATCCAGGAGATGGGCGGCGCGATGGCGGCCGTCGAGTCCGGCTACCTGAAGTCGCAGCTGGTGTCCTCGCACGCCGAGCGGCGGGCGCGGATCGAGGCGGGCGACGAGAAGATCATCGGCGTCAACATCTTCGAGACGACCGAGGAGAACCCGCTGACCGCCGATCTCGACACGGCGATCATGACGGTCGACCCGGCGAACGAGGCGCGGGTCGTCGCCAAGCTGCACGAATGGCGTGCGGGCCGCGACGAGCCCCGTGCCGCCGAGGCCCTCGCGGCGCTGAAGAAGGCCGCTGCGGGCACCGAGAACCTGATGGCGGCCACCGTCGAGTGTGCGCGTGCGGGCGTCACCACCGGCGAGTGGGCCTGGGCGCTGCGTGACGTCTTCGGCGAGTTCCGTGCGCCGACAGGCGTCAGCAGCGCCCCGGTGGCGGTCACCGCCGAGGCGGGCACGCCGCTCGCCGTCGTACGTGAGAAGGTGGCCCGCACCGCGGAGGAACTGGGGGCGGGGCGGCTGCGGCTGCTCGTCGGCAAGCCGGGGCTCGACGGCCACTCCAACGGCGCCGAGCAGATCGCCGTACGGGCCCGCGACGCCGGGTTCGAGGTGGTCTACCAGGGCATCCGGCTCACTCCGGAGCAGATCGTCTCCGCCGCCCTCGCGGAGGACGTGCACTGCGTGGGCCTGTCCATCCTGTCCGGCTCGCACGCCGAGCTGGTGCCGGACGTGCTGACGCGGCTGCGCGAGGCGGGTGCCGCCGACATCCCGGTGATCGTGGGTGGCATCATCCCGAACGCCGACGCCACCGAACTGAAGGCGGCGGGAGTGGCCGCCGTCTTCACACCGAAGGACTTCGGTATCACGGAGATCATCGGCCGTATCGTCGACGAGATCCGCAACGCGAACAAGCTCGACCCTCTGGAGGTCCCCGCATGAGCACGCCAGTGCACCCGGTCAACCGTCTGCGTCCGCGCCGTTCCTGCCTGGCCGTGCCCGGCTCGAACCCGCGCTTCCTGGAGAAGGCCCAGGGGCTGCCGGCCGACCAGGTCTTCCTGGACCTCGAGGACGCCTGTGCGCCGCTCGCGAAGCCGGAGGCCCGGCACACCATCGTGAAGTTCCTCAACGAGGGTGACTGGACGGGCAAGACGCGGGTCGTGCGCGTCAACGACTGGACCACCGAGTGGACCTACCGCGACGTCGTCACCGTCGTCGAGGGCGCCGGCCAGAACCTCGACTGCATCATGCTGCCGAAGGTGCAGAGCGCCGAGCAGATCGTGGCGCTCGACCTGCTGCTCACCCAGATCGAGAAGACCATGGGCTTCGAGCTGGGCAAGATCGGCATCGAGGCGCAGATCGAGAACGCGCAGGGCCTCAACAACGTCAACGCCATCGCGCAGGCGTCCCCGCGTGTGGAGACGATCATCTTCGGCCCGGCCGACTTCATGGCCTCCATCAACATGAAGTCGCTGGTCGTCGGCGAGCAGCCGCCCGGTTACCCGGCCGACGCCTACCACTACATCCTGATGAAGATCCTGATGGCCGCCCGCGCCAACAACCTCCAGGCGATCGACGGCCCCTACCTCCAGATCCGCAACATCGACGGCTACCGCGCGGTCGCCCAGCGCGCCGCCGCCCTCGGCTTCGACGGCAAGTGGGTGCTGCACCCGGGCCAGGTCGACGCGTCCAACGAGATCTTCTCGCCCTCCCAGGAGGACTACGACCACGCCGAGCTGATCCTGGACGCGTACGACTACTACACGTCCGAGGCGGGCGGCAAGAAGGGCTCGGCGATGCTCGGCGACGAGATGATCGACGAGGCCAGCCGCAAGATGGCGCTGGTCATCTCCGGCAAGGGACGCGCCGCCGGCATGCAGCGCACCAGCAAGTTCGAGATCCCGGAGGCCTGAGCATCATGCAGTTCGGACGCACCTACGAGGAGTTCGAGGTCGGGGCCGTCTACAAGCACTGGCCCGGGAAGACGGTCACCGAGTACGACGACCACCTCTTCTGTCTCCTGACGATGAATCACCACCCCCTCCACATGGACGTCAACTATGCGGAGAACACAACGGACTTCGGCAAGAACGTTGTGGTGGGCAACTACATCTACTCGCTGCTGCTCGGCATGTCCGTGCCGGACGTCTCCGGCAAGGCGATCGCCAACCTGGAGATCGAGTCGCTGCGGCACGTGGCCCCGACCTTCCACGGCGACACCATCTACGGCGAGACCACGGTCCTCGACAAGACGCCGTCGAAGTCGAAGAACGACCGCGGCATCGTCTACGTGGAGACCAAGGGCTACAAGCAGGACGGCACCCTCGTCTGCGTCTTCCGGCGCAAGGTGATGGTCCCGACCGAGACGTACATCAAGGAGCGCGGCGGCGAGCAGCCCGGCCGCCCCGAACTCAAGTCGCAGGAGAAGTAGTCATGGCGCGACTCGCCCAGACCGCAGGTCTGACCGACGTCCAGCAGGAGATCCTGTCCACCGTCCGGGACTTTGTCGACAAGGAGATCATTCCTGTCGCGACCGAGCTGGAGCACAAGGACGAGTACCCCCAGGAGATCGTCGACGGTCTGAAGGAGCTCGGCCTGTTCGGCCTGATGATCCCGGAGGAGTACGGCGGCCTGGGTGAGTCCCTTCTCACGTACGCGCTGTGCGTGGAGGAGATCGCCCGTGGCTGGATGTCCGTCTCGGGCATCATCAACACCCACTTCATCGTCGCGTACATGCTCAAGCAGCACGGCACGCAGGAGCAGAAGGACACCTTCCTGCCGCGCATGGCGCTCGGCGAGGTGCGCGGCGCGTTCTCGATGTCGGAGCCGGGTCTCGGCTCGGACGTGTCGGCGATCACGTCCAAGGGTGTGAAGGACGGCGACGAGTACGTCCTCAACGGCCAGAAGATGTGGCTGACGAACGGCGGGACGTCCACTCTGGTGGCCGTTCTGTGCCGCAGTGACGAAGGACACCCTGAGGGCACGGCCCCGCACAAGTCGATGACGACCTTCCTGGTCGAGAAGGAGCCGGGCTTCGGCGAGGTCCGTCCGGGCCTGACCATCCCCGGCAAGATCGACAAGATGGGCTACAAGGGCGTCGACACGACCGAGCTCATCATGGACGGACTTCGCATTCCGGCCAATCGGGTACTCGGCGGCACCACCGGCCGAGGGTTTTACCAAATGATGGACGGCGTCGAGGTCGGCCGTGTGAACGTCGCGGCACGTGGCTGCGGTGTCGCACAGCGCGCCTTCGAACTGGGCGTCTCCTACGCCCAGCAGCGCCACACCTTCGGCAAGCCGATCGCCTCCCACCAGGCGATCCAGTTCAAGCTGGCCGAGATGGCTACCAAGGTCGAGGCCGCGCATGCCATGATGGTGAACGCGGCACGCAAAAAGGACTCCGGGGAACGAAACGACCTGGAGGCAGGGATGGCGAAGTACCTCGCCTCCGAGTACTGCAAGGAAGTCGTCGAGGACGCCTTCCGTATCCACGGCGGCTACGGCTTCTCCAAGGAGTACGAGATCGAGCGCCTCTACCGCGAGGCTCCGATGCTGCTGATCGGTGAAGGTACCGCCGAAATCCAGAAAATGATCATTGGACGTCGGCTGCTCGAGGAGTACCGGTTCCAGGGTTGATTGCCGCTTATGAGTCGGTTCGGCCGCGAAGAAGATCACACCCTGTCATCATCTTCCGGCCGCCGACTCGTCTGCTGGCTTTCCCAGTTGCGGTCCGCACCCGATAACATCGGCCGGAAAGCCGCCGTCCCCCGTTGCCAGCGCGGCATCATCCGCTACGAAGGTCATCCATGCCCCACAGCCAAACCTCTGCACCACGCGACGGCTTCCTCAAGGGACGCCTTGCTCGCGGAGCATCGCCGTGGCTTCTGCCGACCGTCGCCACCGCTGCACTCAGCCTGGCCCGTGCCCGCCGCTCGCGGCGGGCCGCGGCCATTGCCGTGCCCGCCACCGCGCTCGCGGCGGGCATGCTGTGGTTCTTCCGCGACCCCGAGCGCGAGATCGCGTCGGGGCGGGTCATCTCGCCCGCCGACGGAGTGGTGCAGAGCATCATGCCGTGGAAGGACGGGCGCACTCGTGTCGCGATCTTCATGAGCCCGCTCAATGTCCACGTCAACCGCGCCCCGCTCGCGGGCACGGTGACCTCGGTCGAGCACATCCCCGGCGGCTTTGTCCCCGCGTTCAACAAGGAGAGCGAGAACAACGAGCGCGTTGTCTGGCACTTCGACACCGAACTCGGCGACATCGAGATGGTGCAGATCGCCGGCGCGGTCGCTCGGCGCATCGTCCCGTACGTCCCGCAGGGCACCAAGGTCGAGCAGGGTGAGCGCATCGGTCTGATCCGCTTCGGTTCGCGCGTCGACATCTACCTCCCCGAAGGTGTCGAGGTCGCTGTCGAGGTGGGCCAGACCACGACTGCGGGGGTGACTCGCATTGACCGTGATTGATCCCGACACACAGGCGAACTGGGTGGCGGAGGCCGAGGAAGAGGACGACGCGGAGGAGATGCCGCTTTCTCTGCGGCTGTCGATAGCGGACACCCTCACGCTCGGTAACGCGACGTGCGGATTCATGGCGGTGTACTTCACCACCACCGGAATCCTCATCCCGCACCTCCAGGGCAGCCAGGAGACCGGCATGGCGCGGCACAGCGCCGCGACCGCCGTGATCCTGATGCTGCTCGCGGCGATCTTCGACCTCTGCGACGGGCTCGTGGCCCGCAAGCTGCGGTCGTCGCCGATGGGCGCCGAGCTGGACAACCTCTCGGATCTGATCAGCTTCGGTCTCGCGCCCGCGTACTTCGTGCTGGTCTACGGCATGGTCGCGAACGACGCCCATCAGCGGGTCTCGGCGGTCGCCGCGATCGTGGTACTGCTGGCGGTGGTGCTGCGGCTTGCGAGATTCTCGTGCGTGACCATGAAGGACGGCATGTTCCAGGGCATGCCGAGCCCCTTCGGAGCGCTCACGGTCGTCTCGATCGTGCTGCTGGAGCTGCTGTTCATCCCGACGCTGCTGGCGATCATCGGCACGGCGTGGCTCATGGTGAGCCGGGTCGAGTACCCCAAGCCGCGAGGTGTCCTCGCGGTGGCGATGCTCGGCTGGATCGTGGCGGCGATGGGCATGCTGGCGGCGTGGGCCTTCGACGCGCCGGGCGGCCAGGTGATGCTCCAGATGGGCTGTGCCCTGCAGATCGTGATGGCGGCGACGATCCCCCTCTTCGCCACCGCCCGTCGTGTGAACACCTTCCGCGACAACCGCCGCGCGAGCCGCGAGGCACGGACGGCGCAGGTGCCGTAGCGCGCCGGAGGCGCGCATGTCGTGAACGCCGAGGGCCCCGGATGCGAAGGCATCCGGGGCCCTCGGCGCGTCTGCGGGGCTGCCCCTGGGGTGACCGGGCGTTCCGTGGGCCGATGGTGCCACCGGCGGCGTGCCGGGGCGTCCCGAGGCACGCGCCCGGTGGTCGCAGCGCTGCGGCCCGTCACGGGGATGCCTCAGCGGATGGTGCGGCCAGGGGACGAACCCGGGGGCCGGGGCGTCCCGAGGCACCCGCACGCTGCGCACGGCGCTGCGCCCCCCTTACGGGCGATAGCGCAGCGGATGGTCCTCGGGCACCTCGACCACCGCGATGCGCACTCCGTCCGGGTCCGCGATCCACATCTCGACCAAGCCCCACGGCTCCGTCCGCGGCGCCCGCAGCACCTCTACGCCCCGTTCCCGCAGCTCGTCGTGGGCGGCCCGCACGTCGGGCACCTGCAGCCACAGCCGCACCGCCGGCGAGGGCGGGGTGTCGGAGCGGCCCGAGAGTTCGAGGAACCCGCCGCCGAGGAAGTACACCGTTCCCCGCTCGGTGCCGGTCCCGAATTCACGGTAGACCGCCTGCCCCAGAGCGCGGCCGTAGAAGTCGCGCGAGCGCTGCGGATCGGTGGGGCTCAGCAGAATCCTGCTGCCAAGTACATGCACCATGCGGCAGAGCGTACGGGCCGGGGCGGCGGTCGCGGCGGCGCCCACTCGCTGCCACTGCGACGACGAGGGCCCCGGGACGGGTCATCCGGGCTTGATGCGACCGCGCCAGCCTCCGCTCTCGCCGCCCTGGTGCTCGATGTACTCCTTGAAACGTCGCATGTCGCCCTTGACGCGCCGGTCGATCATCCCGGTCATGTCAGCGGTCTTGTCGGCCATACCCCCGGGCTCGACGTCCATCACGAGTTCCACCCGAGTGTGCGTGTCGTCCAGGCGCTGGAAGCTCACCATGCCCTTCTGCTTGGTGTCGCCGCTGATGGTGCGCCAAGCGATGCGCTCGTCGGGGAGCTGGTCGACGATCTCGGTGTCGAACTCCCGCTTCACTCCCCCGATCTTGGTGGTCCAGTGGTTGTGGCGGTCGTCGACCTGGGTGACCGCCTCCACGCCTTCCATGAAGTTCGGGAACTCCTCGAACATCGTCCACTGGTTGTAGGCGGTGTGGACGGGGACCTCGACCTCGACGGTCTCCTTCACCGTGCTCATGCTGCGCCTCCTCCTGGATCTGCCCGCAGGGGCAGGGACTGCCGCGCGGGCCGCGTACGTGGCGCGGGTACCCCGTGACCGCCTTCCTACAACCGTGCGGGTCGGGCGTTGGCCGCCGAAACACACCCCGCCCCCTGGCGACGTGCGCCAGGGGGCGGGGCGGGGCGGGGGCGAGAGAGGTCAGCCCGCCGAGGGCTTGTAGGACTTCGCCGCTGCCGCGGCCGTCGCCGGGCGGACCACCTTCAGTCCGCCGGGGACGCTCTTGTCCGGCTTCATGATCAGGCTCTCGCGAGTGGACGGCGCCACCGGGTCCGAAAGGTCGTGGGTGATGCCGAAGTCGCTCCGGTACGCCTTGAGCGTCAGCAGCGCCTTGTCGACGCCCTCGCGGGTCAGGTCCTTCTCCGCGCAGGCCTTCTTCAGCGCCTCCCCGAAGACCGTGACCGCCGTGTATCCGGCGACCACGCCGTTGTCGAGCCCGTCCTTCGGGTACGCGGCCGCGTAGTCCTTGGCCAGCTTCGACGGGCCCGGATCGGGCGCGCCGATCGGGAGCGTGGAGGCCGCGATGTAGAAGTCCTTGGTGAGCGCCGGCCCAGCCGGCGTCGCGAGCAGCTGCGGCGCGAACGCGGAGTTGTTGCCGACGATCGGCACATTGAAGCCACCCGCCGCCGCCACACCGGACAAGGACGCCGCCTGCCGTGGACCCGCGCTGAGCAGGATCGCCTTGACGCCTGCCTTCTTCAGGGCCGCGACCTGCGCCGACATGTCGTTGTCGGTCGGCTTGATCTTCTGCTCGACGACCGTGAGCCCCGCCTCCTCGGCCGCGTACCTGGAGCCGGCGAGCGCGTTCTCGCCGTAGTCGCCTTCGAAGAAGACGTGACCGATCTTGTCGCCCTTGCTGATGCGCTTCTCGGCCAGGAGATAGTCGACGGCGTTGATCGTCTCGATGTCGTACGTCGCGCCCAGGACCCGTACGTACGGGCTGCCCAGCAGGCTGGCGGACCACGCCTGGGGCAGCACGAGCCCCTTGTCCTGGCCGTGGACGCGCTCCTTGACGGCCGCGACGAACGGCGAGCCGATGAACTGCGCGAAGCCGAGCACCTTGGGTTCGAGTTCGGTGTAGCCGGCGACGGCCTTCTGCGGGTCGTAGCCGTGGTCGCGCACGGTCAGCTCGATCTGCCGGCCGCAGATGCCGCCGGCCGCGTTGGTCTGCTTCGCCCACAGCTGCTGGGCCTGGGTGACGCTCTTGCCCAGGGAGGCGTAGACGCCCGTCATGTCGGTGAGCGCGCCGAGCGTGATCGTCTTGTCGGTGACGCCCTCACCGCTCTTCACTCCCCCGGCGCCCTTGGTGTCGCCGTCGCCGCTCGTGGCCTTGCTGCTGCAGCCGGCCGTCACCGTCAGCGCCAGGACGGCGAGGACCGCCGCGTACGTTCTTGACTTCATTTCTTCTCCCGAGGGGACGGAACGAGGCGGGTGAGTCCGCCGGGCAGGAACAGCACGACCGCGACGACAGCCGCGCCGTACAGATAGCGGGAGGCCTCTCCCGGGGAGACGCCGCCGGTGCCCGGTGCGGAGACCAGGGGCAGGGCGTCGCTCCAGCGGGTGAGGACCTGGGGCAGCAGCGAGACGAAGACCGCGCCGGCGACGGCTCCCGCGACCGTGCCGAGACCGCCGATGACGATCATGGCCAGGTACTCGAGGGAAAGGATCATGCCGAAGTACTCGGGCACGGTCCGCTGGAAGACCAGGGCCAGCAGGACGCCGGCGAGCCCTGCGTACATCGAGGACAGGACGAAGACGGCGGCGCGGTAGCGGGCGACCGGCACCCCCATCACCCCGGCGGCGATGCGGTGGTCCCGCAGGGCGTTCATCGCCCGGCCAGGACGGCCACGGAGGACTCCGCGCGCAAAGAGACCACAGAGGAGGAGGGCGACGAGCGCGGCGTACCAGAGCTTCTCCATGGACTGGAACGGGACGGCTGCGACGAGGAGCTCGCTGTCGTCGAAGTCGAATCCGAAGAGGGAGAGCGAGGGCACGGACCGGCCGTTGAAACCTCCGGTCAGGTCACGGGCGTTGAACAGCACATGCTGGCCGACGAAGATCAGCGCGAGCGTGGCGATGCCCAGGTACGCGCCGCGCAGCCGGCCGGCGATGGGGCTGAACAGTCCACCCGCCAGCCCTGCGAGGAGTACGGCGAGCACCGCGGCGAGCCCTGTCGGCAGGCCGAAACCGGTGAGCTCGTGGCCGCTCTCCACGTCGTTGCCGCCGGCCAGGATGCAGTAGCCGTACGCGCCGACGGCGAGGAAGAAGGCGTGGCCCATGGAGAGCTGACCCGTGGCACCGGTGAGCAGGTTGATGCCGATGGCGCCGATGGCGGCGGCCATGGCGAAGAGTCCGGCCTGGAGCCAGAAGCGGTCGAGGTAGAAGGGCAGCGCGAGGAGAAGGAGCGAGAGGGCGGCCCAGACGTACGCGCGGGGGCGGCGCCATGCAGGCCGGGTGCCGGTTGTGAGGGACCTGGCCCGCAAGGCCGCAGCCGACGTGGCCACGGGGGATGTGGGTGACCCGGACGGTGCGCCCGCCGATGGCTCGGCGGGGGCCCGCTCCGCCGTGGGCGTCTCTTTCTGGGGAGGCACCGCGGAGCCGGCCGCGGGTGGTCCGGAGGCCTCGGTGTCGGCCGCCTGACCGGTGCGCGCGCCGGGCACCGGCGCGGCTCCGGCCGCCGTCGGCGCCGCCGCGGGTGTCGCGGGTGCCGCGGGTGCCGCGGGTGCCGCGGACGCGGCGGACCCGGAGGACCCGGAGGACCCGGAGGACCCGGCAGTCTCGGCGGACCCGGAGGACGTGCCAGTGGCGTCTGCGGACGGCCGGGAGCCTTCGGAGTCGGCCGCCCGGTCGGTACGTGCGCCGGGGAGGAGTTCGGGCTCGGCCGGCGCGTGCTCGGACGTCCCCTGCTCGGACGTCCCCTGCTCGGACGTCCCGTGCTCGGACGTCCCGTGCTCGGACGTCGCGGCTAGGGCAGGCGCGTGCTCGGGCGTCGTCGGCGCAGCCGACCCGGCGGGCTCTTCTCCGGCGACGTGAGCGTCAGGGGCCGGCGCAGGCGCGGCCGATGGGGTGATGTCGCCGCTGCCGGTCTCCGGCGGGGGTGGCGTGGCCCCGGCCGTCGTGGCCGGGCCCGGGCGGTTGGCGTCAGACACGGGCGAGCTCCTTCGTGCCGAAGAGTCCGGCGGGCCGCGCCAACAGCACGAGCAGCATCACCAGATACGGGGCGAGATCGCCGATCCCCCCGCCCAGGAAGGTCAGTTCGCTCTGGTAGCCCGTCGCGAACGACTCCGTGACCCCGACGATCAGGCCGCCTGCCAGCGCACCCGTGGTCGAGTCAAGACCGCCGAGGATCGCGGCGGGGAACGCCTTGAGGGCGGCGAGCGACGTGGCCCGTTCCAGGCCGGGCGTCGGGAAGACGGTCAGGAAGAGCGCCGCGACCGCGGCGAGCGCGCCGGCGACCGCCCATGCCGACATGGACACCCGGCCCAGGCGTACGCCCATCAGCGCGGCCGTCTGCGGGTTCTCGGCCGCCGCTCGCATCGCCACACCCCAGGAGGTGTAGCGGAAGGCGAGCAGGAACGCCGTGATGAGCAGTGCCGCCGCGACGAACGCCGCGATCCGGGTCTGCGCGATCGTGATCTCGCCGAGGTTCACCACCCGGTCGCCCCAGGGGTCGCCGAGTGCCATCACGTCGGTGCCGATCAGGCGGGTGAGCTCCGTCGTCAGGAGAATGTCGACGCCGATGGTGACGATGGCGAGGACGCTGTGGTCGGAGCCCCGGTAGCGGCGCATGACCAGGAAGTCGACGGCCGAGCCGACGACCGCGGCGCCCGCGATGCCGACGGCCAGCGCCGGCCAGAAGCCGAGGTCGTCATGGAGGACGGCGGTGATGTAGCCGCCTGCGAGGAGGAGCGAGGCGTGGGCGAAGTTGACCACCTCTGTCGCCTTGAAGATGACGACGAAGCCGAGGGCGATCAGCGCGTAGACGGAGCCGATGGACAGCCCGCCGAGGAGGAGTTCGGTGAACGTGGTCATGACGTGGCCTCCGTACCGAGGTACGCCTGCACGACGGCCGGATCAGCCTGTACCTGGGCGGGCGTGCCGCCCGCGATACGGCGTCCGAAGTCGAGTACGGTCACGGCGTCCGCGAGCCGCATCACCACCCCCATGTCATGTTCCACGAGCACGATCGATATGCCGAGGCTGTCGCGTACGCCCGCGACGACAGCGGCGGTCTGCCGCCGTTCGTCGGCGGTCATGCCCGCGACGGGCTCGTCGAGGAGCAGGATCCGCGGTTCCATGCACAGAGCGCGGGCCAGTTCCACGAGTTTCTGCTTTCCGTAAGGGAGTTCACCGGCGGGCCGGTCGAGGTCGTCCGCGAGACCGACGAACGCGGCGATCTCCGCGACACGTTCGCGGTGCCGGCGTTCCTCGCGCGCCGCCGACGGCAGCCGCAGTCCCGCCGCCACGAAGCCGGTACGGGTGAGCCGGTGCCGGCCGAGCAGCAGGCTGTCGGCGACCGTCGCATGGGGCGGAAGCGCGAGATTCTGGAAGGTGCGGGCGACGCCGAGGGCCGCGATGCGGTGCGGCGGGAGCCCGGTGAGCTCGTCGTCGCCGAAGCGGACGCTGCCCTCCGTCGCCCTGTAGACGCCCGAGAGCACGTTGAACGTGGTGGACTTGCCGGCCCCGTTCGGCCCGATGACGGCATGCACACTGCCCGGCTCGACGGTGAAGGACACCCCGTCGAGAGCCGTGAGCCCGGCGAAACGGACGGTCACGTCCTCGACGACGAGGGGCGCGTTGCCCGTGGTCACGTTCATGCGGACCACCTCTCCAGCGCCGGCGCGGTGTGCTGCGCCTGTGCCGCGTCCTGCGCGGCGGTCTCGTCGACGACTCCGAGGTAACGGCGCCGGACCTCGTCGGAGGCCGCGAGTTCGTCCGCGGGGCCTTCGAGGGCGACCTCGCCGACGTCCAGGACGTACGCGGTGGAGGCCAGGCGCAGGGCGATCGCCGCGTTCTGCTCGACGAGCAGCACCGGAGTGCCGGCGGCGTTGATCTCCTTGATCGTCTCGGCGATCCGCGCCGCCATGAGCGGGGCGAGGCCCAGCGAGGGTTCGTCGAGGAGAAGCAGACGGGGCCGGGCCATCAGCGCCCGCCCCATGGCGAGCATCTGCTGTTCGCCGCCGGACAGCAGACCGGCCTTCTGGTGGGCGCGGTCGGCCAGCACGGGGAACAGCTCGTGCACGCGGGCGAGCGCGGCGGCGGACTCGCGCCGTCCGCGCACTCCGAGCGTGCCGGCACGCAGATTGTCCGCCACGGTCATCCGTGCGAAGACCTGGCGGCCCTCGGGCACCTGGACGACTCCGGCCGCCACGACGCGAGCGGCGCTGAGGCCGTTCAGCGGGCGCCCTTCGAAACTGATGCTTCCGGCGGTGACGTGCCCACGCTGAAACGGCAGTGTGCGTGACACCGCTCGCAGCAGGGTGGACTTGCCTGCGCCGTTGCCGCCGAGCACGGCGACGACGGCGCCCTCGGGCACGTCGACGGAGACGTCCCGCAACGCCCGTACGGGCCCGTACCCCACGGACAGCGCCCGCACCTCCAGCGCGGCGGCCATACGCAACCCCTTGTCCGGCTCGCCAGCGGTCGGCTCGCCTGTTGGGGGCCAACATCAGCACCGGAGGGGGTACCGGGTCCACGGCCGGAGCGCTGCTCGCTGCGCCTGACCAGCACCGGAAGGGCCGCGTTGTGCACGCGCACAGCGGGGTGTCCGGCGGGCCCGGACACCGGCCTCGTGGCGGGCCGGGTGCGGTGACGCGGGCGCGGGCCGCCCCGTGCCGGCACCGCGCCGGGGCGCGGTGCCGGGTCGGCCGGGCGCGGGCCTGTCGAGTCGGTCGGGCCCCGGGCCGGTCGAGTCGGCCGGACCGGATGGGATGGACGGGGCCGTCGAGCCACCGGGCCGGGCGGACCGGGACCGGACCAGGCCGTCGAGCCACCCGGCCGGACGGGACGGACGGGGGGACGACGAGCCACCAGGTCGAACCAGGCCGAGCGAGGCACACCCCTGCGACGGACTCCGCCGTACGTTCCAGGCGGGCCCGCCTGAACCATGTCGGCGGATCCGGCCGGAAACCGACGCCGCCCCGGCGGGCAGGGCCCGCCGGGGCGGCGTCGTGGCACACAGGGCGGGCAGCGCCCGCCATTCACTTGACCGCTACGTCAGGAAGTCCGCCGCGATCGACTCCGCCGCCCGCTCCAGCAGCGGGCCCGCCTCCGCCATGCACTTCGCCGAGTCGGGCTCCAGGGCCGTCAAGGCGTACGCGCGGCGGATGCCGGCACGGCCGAGGGCCTCCGGGGGCAGTGCCAGGCGGCCGCAGACCGCCACGACCTCGATGCCCTGGGCGCGGGCGGCCGCCGCGACACCGGCAGGGGCCTTGCCGTGCAGGGTCTGCTCGTCCAGGGAGCCCTCCCCGGTGACGACGAGCGTCGCCCGCTCCAGGGCGGGCGCGAAGCCCAGCACGTCGAGCATCACCTCGATGCCCGGCCGGAAGCGGGCGCGGAGCGCGACCAGCGCGCCGTAGCCGATGCCGCCCGCCGCGCCCGCGCCGGGCGCTTCCGCCAGGTCGGAGCCGAGGACGGAGGCGTAGTGGGCGAGCGCCTTGTCGAGGGCGGCCACCTCCTGCGGCGTCGCGCCCTTCTGCGGGCCGTAGACCGCCGGCGCGCCCTTGGGCCCGGTCAGCGGGTTGTCGACGTCGCTGGCGAGGATCAGGTCGACGTCCTGGAATCGGGGGTCGATGCCGGACAGGTCGGCGGTCACGAGCGAGTCGAGGCCGCCGCCCCCTGGCGGCACGGGCTTGCCGTCAGCGTCGAGGAAGCGGGCGCCGAGCGCGGCCAGCATCCCTGCTCCGCCGTCCGTGGTCGCGCTGCCGCCGACTCCGAAGACGATGGTGCGCGCGCCCGCGTCGAGCGCGGCGCGCAGCAGCTCGCCGGAGCCGTACGTCGTGGCCGTCAGCGGCGCGAAGACGCCGGACGGGAGGTGTTGCAGCCCGGAGGCCTCGGCCATCTCCACGACCGCCGTGGCATCCCGCAGGGCGTACGCCGCGGTCACGGGGTCACCGAGCGGCCCGGTCACCCGCACTTCACGGCGCTCGAACCCCGCCGCCACCGCCGCTGCGACCGTGCCGTCGCCGCCGTCGGCGACGGGCAGGGTGTCGACCTCCAGGTCCGGGACGATCCGCCGCAGCCCCGCTGTCACCCGCTCGGCGACCTGCACCGCCGTGAGCGAGCCCTTGAACTTGTCAGCTGCGACGAGCACCCGCGCAGGCTGAGAAACTGCTCCGTCCCTCACCGTGTATCCCTTGCTGTCGAACAGGCAGTCGCGCCGTCCCCGACCCTATCCACACCCTCGGACGACCTGCCACCCCGGCATCGGACGGCATCAGGCCACACATGTGGGTGTTTCCTCCATGTCCCGCGCCGTCGCGGCATGCGGCCGGGGGTCGCGGATGACCTACGCTGCCTGGCGTGACGATCTCCGATTACGCCGCCTACATCGCCTCGCTGCCCCGCATCCTGGCCGGAGCCGCCGCACTGTTCCGGGACGCCGAGGGGCGGGTGCTGCTCGTCGAGCCCAACTACCGCAAGGGCTGGGCGCTGCCCGGCGGGACCGTGGAGTCGGACATGGGCGAGACTCCCCGCCAGGCCGCGCGCCGGGAGACGCTGGAGGAGATCGGCCTCGACCTGGAACCGGGTGCGCTGCTCGCGGTGGACTGGGTGCCGGGCGAGGGGCGGCCGCCGATCGCCGCGTACGTGTACGACGGCGGTGTGCTCACCGAGGCCCAGTTCGGGGCGATCGAGCTGGCGGAGGACGAGCTGCTCTCATGGCGGCTGGTGGCGCGCGAGGACCTGCCCCACTATCTGCTCGGTTCCCTGGGCCACCGGGTGGCGGCAGCACTCGACGCGCTGGCGTCCGGGACCGGGACGGTCGAGCTGGAGAACGGTCTGCCGCCCAAGCGCCGCTGATCCCGCCGACCCATCGACACCATGGGCGTTTCGTTCCGTATGCCGGTAACAGGGGTGCAATAGGCGGGCGTTCATGGCGCGTTCTCCGCCGCGCCCCACACCGTGCACGCCCGCCGGGCAGCCTCCGGATCCCCAGGACTCCGGAGGGACCATGTTCACGCACCTGCGCGGCTGGCCGACCGCCCTCTTGGCCGCTCTGGCGCTGACCGTCGCCGGCGCGGCCCCCGCCGCCACCCCGCACGAGATTCCCGCACAACCACAGCGCACGCCCGCCACCGCTCCCCCACCCGCGCGCCCGCTGCCCGCCGCGGCTCCCCGAGTGCCCGCGCGCCCGCTGCCCGCCTCGGTCGACGGCGGGTCCTGGCGTTCCGGCCATCTGCAGGGCATGGCGCTCGACCGCGCCCGGCGCCACCTGTACTTCTCCTTCACCGACCGGCTCGTCAAGACCGATCTGAGCGGCAGGCCGCTCGGCTCGGTCCGGGGCATCGGCGGCCACCTGGGCGACCTCGACCTCAACTCCGCGGACGGCCGCGTCTACGGCTCGCTGGAGTACGGCGAGGACGCCGCGTTCTACATCGCCGTCTTCGACGGCCGGCGCATCTCGCGCATGGACATGGACGCGCGCACCAGCGGCGTCCTGACCACCGTCCACCTAAGAGAGGTCGCCCGCGACTTCACGGCGGACATGGACGGCGACGGCGTTTTCGACGGCAACACGGGCAGGACGGCCGATCACCGCTACGGGAACGCCGGCATCGACGGGGTCGCCTTCGGCCCCGGTTTCGGCGCCGAGCGCGGACCGCAGAAGCTGACCGTCGCCTACGGCGTGTACGCCGACCCCGCGCGGCGCGACAACGACCACCAGGTCCTGCTCCAGTACGACGTACGCGACTGGGAGCGGTACGAACGCCCGCTGGACGAGGCCCGCCCGCACCGCAGCGGACCCGCCGGGCACGACGGCAAGTTCTTCGTGTACACCGGCAACACCACCTACGGCGTGCAGAACCTGGAGTACGACGGACACAGCGGCAACTGGCTGATGGCCGTGTACAAGGGGACCAAGCGCCGGTTCCCCAACTACGGGCTCTTCGCCGTCGACGGCAGCAGGCCGCCCGTCGCGGGCGAGATCCGGGGCCAGCGGCGCCCGGAGCGCGGCATGCTGCTGTCGCTGTTGCCCCAGGGGCTGCGCCACACACCGTCGGGAACGTACGGCTGGCATGCGCCGGGTCAGTTCGGCCTGGTCTCCCTCGACGACGGGCGCTTCTACGTCGGCGAGTCCACGAAGGTCCGCGGTGGCACGGCGACCCAGTCGGGAAGGGCGCTGCTGCACCGCTGGACGGGTCGCACACCGATGCCGTTCACCGCGCTCACCGGTTCCGTTGCTGCGACCGGCTGACGGCCGACCGACGCGGAACCCCAATCACCCTGTGTGGCAGCATCACTGACAGACCATCAGTGAATCTGGGTATGCCGCTTACAGGTGTGCGCGCCGTCCACTTCGGCGCACACGCCTCGCCGGGCACCATCCGGACTTCGAGGACACCGGAGGGATCATGCACAGGCACTCGTACGGCTTCCTGTCGGCCGCCGCGTTCGTGGCCGCCGCGACGATCGGCATCACGAGCCCGGCGGCCGCCGCCGGCCCGCCGCCCAGGGCGATCGAGCCCCCGCTCACGGTGGACGGCGGCGCCTGGCCGTCGGGGCACCTGCAAGGTATGGCGCTGGACCGGAGCAAGGGGTTCATGTACTTCTCGTTCACCAATCTGCTGGTCAAGACGGACCTGCGCGGCAATCCCGTCGGTTCCGTCACCGGGTTCACCGGCCATCTGGGCGACCTGGACTTCAACACGGCGGACGGACGGGTCTACGGATCGCTGGAGTACAAGGCGGCCGAGGCGTTCTACATCGCGATCCTGGACGGCGACCGGATCAACCGGATGAACATGGACGCCGAGACGAGCGGGGTCGTCACCACGGTCCACCTGAGGGAGGTCGTCGAGGACTACACGGCCGACATGAACGGCGACGGCGTCTTCGACGGCAACACGGGCAAGACGCCCGACCACCGCTACGGGTGCAGCGGCATCGACGGGGTGGCGTTCGGCCCGGCGTTCGGCAGGAGGCCCGGACCGCAGAAGCTGACCGTCGCCTATGGCGTGTACGCCAACGCCACTCGCCGGGACAACGACCATCAGGTCCTGCTCCAGTACGACGTGCGCCGGTGGCGCGCGTACGAACGCCCGCTGACCGAATCGGCGCCCCATCGCAGCGGCCCGGCGCGCACGGACGGCAAGTTCTTCGTGTACACCGGCAACACCACCTACGGCGTGCAGAACCTGGAGTACGACGGACACAGCGGCAACTGGCTGATGGCCGCCTACAAGGGCACCAAGCCGGCCTTCCCCAACTATTCGCTGTTCGTCGTCGACGGTGCACGCAGACCCGTGTGGGGTGAGGTCCGCGGCCAGCAGGAGCCCGAGCGCGGGCGGATGCTGCCGCTGCTGCCGGAGGGTCTGCATCACGAGCCCTCGGGCACGTACGGCTGGCAGTCCTCTGGGCAGTACGGCCTGGTCTCGCTCGACGACGGGCGGTTCTATCTGGCCGAGACGTCAAGGGTCCAGGACGGCGACGTGGTGAAGGAGTCGGGCCGGGCGGTGCAGCACCGCTGGACCGGACGGACACCGACACCGTTCGCCAAGGTCACCTCCTAGGCGCTGGGCGGGCCGGCGGCGGTCAATTCGCTCGCCGCCGGCCCGCCGGGCTCGTAGGCTCGCCGTATGACACTCGTCGCGATATTCAGCGGCGCCGGGATCTCCACCGACTCCGGCATCCCCGACTACCGCGGCCCCAAGGGCCTGTGGCGGCGCGATCCGGAGGCCGAGAAGCTCGTCACGTACGACTACTACATGACCGACCCCGACATCCGCCGCCGCTCCTGGATCATGCGGCGCGAGAGCGCGACCTGGCGCGCCGAGCCGAACGCCGCGCACCGCGCCGTCGCCGAGCTCGACCGCCGGCCCGGCGTCGCCGTCCGGGTGATCACGCAGAACGTGGACGGACTGCACCAGCTCGGCGGGATGCCCGACCGCAAGGTGCTCGAACTGCACGGCACCGCGCGCACGGTGACGTGCACACGCTGCCATGTGCGCTCGCCGATGGCCGAGGCGCTGGCCCGGGTGGAGGCGGGCGAGGAGGATCCGGCGTGCCTCGCGTGCGGCGGGATCCTGAAGTCGGCGACCGTGATGTTCGGCCAGCGGCTCGACCCGGAGGTGCTGGGCCAGGCGATGGCGATCGCGAAGGCGTGCGAGGTGTTCGTCGCCGTCGGCACCACGCTGAAGGTGCAGCCCGCGGCGTCCCTCGCCGGGATCGCGGTCGAGCACGGAGCACGGCTGGTGGTGGTCAACGCGGATCCGACGCCGTACGACGAACTGGCCGACGAGATCGTGCGCGAGCCGATCGGCACGGCGCTCCCGCCGCTGCTCGACCGCCTGGCGTCCCAGCCGCCGGAGCACCTGGCCTCCTAGAGGTGTCCGGTGGCCCGGCGCGAAAGACGCCTAGAACAGCGCGTCGTCCGAGCCGCCCTGTTCGAAGGCGAGCAGGCGCTGCTTGCGGTCGAGTCCGCCGCCGTAGCCGACCAGACTGCCGGACGAACCGATCACCCGATGGCACGGGACGATGATGCCGATCGGGTTCTTTCCGTTCGCGAGACCGACCGCGCGGGAAGCGCCCCGGTTGCCGAGGACCTCGGCGAGTTCGCCGTAGGTGCGGGTCTCGCCGTAGGGGATGCGACGCAGCTGGTCCCAGACGCTGCGCTGGAACGGGGTGCCGTCGAGGTGTGTCGGGAGGTCGAACGCGGTGAGTTCGCGGGCGAAGTAGGCCGCCAGCTGCTCGATGGCGGCCGTGAACGGCCTCGCGTCGGGGACACCGAAGGTCTCCTCCCCCGGGCGGTGCCGCTGACCGGTCATGTAGAGCCCGCTGAGGACGCCGTCGGTGGCGACGAGGGTGAGCGGGCCGTAGGGACTGTCGACGACGGTGTGCTGCCTGGTCATGCTGCGGACTTCCTTACGCGGGCAGGTGATTGATGGGGTGATCGTCCGTGGCCCAGAGGTACTGGACGGCGTACGCGCGCCAGGGCCGCCAGGCCGCGGCGTGCGCGGTGAGCGCGGCCGGGGTGGCGGGCAGGCCGAGGCCCGCGGCGGCGCGGCGCATTCCTAGGTCGGTGGGGAGGAAGGCGTCGGGGTCGCCGAGCGCGCGCATGGCGATGACCTCGACGGTCCAGGGGCCGAAGCCGGGCAGTTGGGCGAGCTGCGCGCGGGCCCGGTCCCAGTCGCTGCCGGGTTCGAGCCGCAGGGCGTCGTCGGCGAGCGCGGCGACGAGAGTGGTCAGGGTGGTGCGGCGGCTGCGGGGCAGGGCGAGGGCCTCGGGATCCAGGGCCGCGAGCGCGCCGGGGGTCGGGAAGAGGTGGGTGAGGCCGCCTTCGGGGTCCTCGACAGGCACTCCGTGCGCCGTGACGAGCCGGGCCGCGTGGGTGCGGGCGGCGGCCGTGGAGACCTGCTGTCCGAGCACCGCGCGCACGGCGAACTCGGCCGGATCCACGGTGCGCGGCACACGCCGCCCGGGCGCCTTGCCGACGAGCGGGGCGAGCTCGGGGTCGGCGCGCAGCCGGTCGTCGACGGCGACCGGATCGGCGTCGAGGTCGAGCATCCACCGGCAGCGGCTGATGGCGATGGTGAGATCGCGCAGGTCGGTCAGCGAGAGCCGGCAGGCGATGTGGTCGGGCCGGGGAGTGAGCGCCACGATGCCGTGCCCGTACGGGAGGGAGAGCGTGCGCCGGTAGGCGCCGTCGCGCCACTCCTCGACCCCCGGGACCCCGGTGGCGACGAGGTGGCCGAAGAGGTTGTCGGGGTTCAGCGGGGCGCGGTACGGCAGCCTGAGCGCGATCGCCCCGGGTGTCGCCGCCGCGGCCGTGCGGCTCCTCGACGCACGGGCGCGCAGGTCGCTCGGGGAGAGGGCGAAGACCTCGCGGACGGTGTCGTTGAACGTGCGGATGGAGGAGAAACCGGCGGCGAAGGCGACCTCGGCCATCGGCAGGGAGGTCGTCTCGATGAGCAGCCGCGCGGTCTGGGCGCGCTGGGCGCGGGCGAGGGCGAGCGGTCCGGCCCCCAGCTCGGCGAAGAGCTGGCGCTCGATCTGGCGCGTTGAGTACCCGAGCCGGGCGGCGAGGCCGGGCACGCCCTCGCGGTCGACGACCCCGTCGCCGATGAGCCGCATGGCGCGGGCGACGGCGTCGGCTCGGGCGTTCCAGGCGGGGGAGCCGGGGCTGGTGTCGGGCCGGCAGCGCTTGCAGGCCCGGAAGCCGGCCTGCTGGCACGCGGCGGCGCTCGGGTAGAAGGTCATGTTCTCGGCCTTCGGCGGCACGGCCGGGCAGCTGGGGCGGCAGTAGATCCGCGTGGTCAGGACGGCGGTGAAGAACCACCCGTCGAAACGCGCGTCCTTGGACCGGACGGCGCGTACGCAGCGCTCGGTGTCGGTGTGCATGGACTCAAGCATCAAGCACGCCGAGGACGAGGGCTGGCGGGAATCCGACATCAACGCTCCCCTGCCTGGCTGTCCACGAGTCTCTGGTGAGACACCTGCAGTATCGGAGCGAACGCGCAGGGTCACCGTGCCGGGCAGCCCGTTTCGACCGGTCCGTCGGGGGCACTCCGTGGGCATCCAGTCATTGGTCGTCACGCAGTCACCATGTGCATATCGGCATAACCTGGTGGTATTCGCAATCCACGATTGCCTGGGGGTAATCATGGAACTCGGCTTTCTCAAACCGCTCTTCGCCCGGCCAGGACCATGGGCTTCCGTCTACATCGACACCACGCGCGCGACCGAGGACGCACCGAAGGTGCAGCAGCTCCGTCAGCGTGCCGTGGCCGCACAGCTCATCGACGCGGGCGCCGATGCCTACACCGTCAGGGCGGTGATGGACCGGCTCGCTCACGAACCGGTCTCCGGCGCGCCGCCCGGACGGGCGCTCTTCGCCGCGGGAGCCGAGGTCGTGCTCGACACCCCGCTCTCGGTGTCCCCGCCCGCCGTCGAGGCGACGTGGTCGGTCCTGCCGCACGTCGCGCCGCTCGCCGATCTCCGGGGCGACCGGCCGGCGTGCCTGGTGGCCTACATCGACCGGACGGGCGCCGATCTGGAGCTGCGCGACGGGTTCCGCCGGGAGACCCTCGGCCAGGCGAACGGCAAGGAGTGGCAGGGCC
Organism: Streptomyces sp. ISL-10; assembly: GCF_018614575.1. Classification (GTDB taxonomy): domain Bacteria; phylum Actinomycetota; class Actinomycetes; order Streptomycetales; family Streptomycetaceae; genus Streptomyces. The sequence continues at coordinate 485,513 of NZ_JAGGOJ010000003.1, read as the reverse complement.
GCGGGCACCGCAGCATTCCCGCGGACCGGTACGAGTGGCACTACCGGAACAAGGTCGAGAACAGTTGGAACGAGACCGCCGACATCATCGCGCGCGAGCTCGCCCGGCGGCTGCCCGAGAGCGACGCCGAGCTGATCGTCCTCACCGGCGATCCCCGGGAGCGGCGGGCCGTGTTCAACCGGCTGCCCGAGCGCGTCCAGGCCGTCACCGTCGAGGCCGAGAACGGCAGCAGGTCCGCGGGCGCGTCCACGAGCGTGCTGGACCGGCAGATTGCGGAGGCATGCGAGAAGTTCGCCCGCGACCGGCTCCAGAACGCTCTCGACCGCTTCCGGGTGGGACGGGGCAGGCCGGGCGAACACCGCGAGTCCTCCGCCGTCGACACCGGCCCCGGCGAGGCCGCCGAAGGAATGCCCGCGGTAGTGGACGCCGTGCGCAAACACCAGGTGGCCACGCTGCTCCTCACACCGGACGCGTCCGACGCGGGGCGCGAGGTGTGGATCGGGCCCGGCGTCGACCAGGTCGCCGTACAGCGCGGCCAGGCGCAGGCGATGGGCGTGGCCAAGCCCGAACGGGCGCGCGCGGACGACGCGCTGCTGCGGTCCGCGGCGGCGTCGGGCGGCGAAGTCCTCATTGTCCCCCAGGGAATGCAGGGTCCGGTGGGCGGACTCGGAGCGGTGCTGCGCTGGAGCATGTGAGCCGATCGAAGGGGCCGTCCCCGGGCCGGGACGGTCCGGAGACGGCCGGGGTGGCGGGCAGGGCCGCGGCCCCGGGTCGGCCGCGCGGCGGCCGGCCGATGTGACGGTCTCGGATGCGCGGGGCCGCGCGACGGCCGCGCGGACGCGCAACGGCGACAGGCGACGCCGACAACCACGGCGCCAACAGCAACAGCCCTAGGCAATCGGGCGGGACGACGATGGTGCCCTCCGCGCCCGGAGTGACGTCGGCCTGGGTGGTCGGGTCCCCGGGTCCCCTCGTGACCGGCCCGCTGCGCCGGGCGGAACGCCCGACACCGGAGCCGGGACCGGACGACGTCCTGTTGCGGGTACGCGCCTGCGGGGTCTGCCGGACGGACCTGCACCTGGCCGAGGGGGACCTGCCGCCGCGCAGGCCCGACTGCACACCGGGCCACGAGGTCGTCGGCGAGGTGGTCGCGGCGGGAGGCGCCGTACGGGAGGTGCGTACAGGCGACCGGATGGGCGTGGCATGGCTGGCAGGGACCTGCGGACGGTGCCGCTACTGCCGGGCCGGGCGGGAGAACCTGTGCCCCGCATCCCGTTACACCGGCTGGGACATCCACGGCGGATTCGCCGACCACCTGCTGGCGGACGCCCGGTTCGCCTACCGCCTGCCGGAAGGGTGGGGCGACGAGGAGGCCGCGCCGCTGCTGTGTGCGGGGATCATCGGCTACCGCGCGCTGCGTCGCGCGGACCTGCCGCCGGGCGGCCGGCTCGGCATCTACGGATTCGGGGCCTCCGCGCATCTGACCGCCCAACTGGCTGTGGCCCGAGGGGCCGTCGTCCACGTGGTCACCAGGTCGCCGGAGGCCCAGCGGCTGGCCCGCGAGCTGGGTGCGGTGTCCGCGGGAGCCGGGCCGCCCCCGGAGCCGCTCGACTCCGCGATCCTGTTCGCCCCGGCCGGCAGCCTGGTGCCGGTGGCGCTGGCCGCACTGGATCGCGGGGGCACGCTCGCCGTCGCCGGGATCCATCTCAGCGCCGTGCCCCCGCTGGACTACGACAGGCACCTGTTCCAGGAACGCACCGTGCGCAGCGTCACCGCCAACACGCGCGAGGACGGCCGTGCCTTCCTGTCCGAGGCGGCGCGGCTGCGGCCCACGGTGCGGGTCACGCGCTACGCCCTGGGCCAGGCCGACCGCGCCCTGGCGGACCTGGCGGCGGGACGGATCACCGGTGTGGGCGTTCTCGTCGCGGAGTGACCGCACGCCACGTGGCGGCGTCAGCCCGCCGCGGCCAGGGCCGCCTCGAACTGCGCGTACGCGGCCTCGTCGAAGAGCACGAAGCGCACCTCGGTGACCGGTTCCGTGGCGGCTTCGCGCACCGTGCGGATCGCGATGCGTGCCCCGTCGTCCATGGGCCAGCCGTAGATGCCGGTGGAGATGGCGGGGAACGCCACGGTCCGCGCCCCCAACTCGGCCGCCACGCGCAGCGATTCCTGGTAGCAGGAGGCGAGCAGGGCCGACCGGTCCTCCTCGCGCGACCAGACCGGCCCGACGGTGTGGATGACATGGGCCGCGTCGAGTCGCCCTGCCGTGGTCGCCACGGCCGCTCCGGTGGACAGGCCCTTGCCGTAGCGGGAGGCGCGCAGGGCGCGGCACTCGGCGAGGATCTCGGGGCCGCCGCGGCGGTGAATGGCGCCGTCGACGCCGCCGCCTCCGAGGAGGGAGGAATTGGCGGCGTTGACGATGGCGTCGGCGTGCTGCTCGGTGATGTCGCCGCGTACGAGGGTGATCGTCGGTTCGGTCATGCCCGCCATCATCGCCCTCACCGCCCGCGCGGCGGCGGTCATTCTGCCCGGAGCCGCCGCCAGACCGCCTTCGCCGCGTGATGACCGGACATGCCGTGCACTCCCGGGCCCGGCGGGGTCGCCGACGAGCACAGGAAGACGGCGGGGTGCGCGGTGGCGTAGGGGACGCGGGCCAGTTTGGGGCGGAGCACGGTCTGGAGGCCGGCGAACGCGCCGCAGGCGATGTCGCCGCCCACGTAGTTCGCGTTGCGCGCGGCGAGTCGGGGCGGGCCGGCTACGGCCCGGGCCAGGACGAGGTCGCGGAAGCCGGGGGCGAACCGCTCCAGCTGTCGTTCGACGGCCTCGGTGGCGTCGCCCTCCCAGCCGGCCGGCACATGACCGTACGCCCACAGCACGTGCTTGCCGTCGGGGGCCCGGGTGGGGTCGATCAGGCTCGGCTGCGCCGTGATCAGGAACGGCACCTCGGGATCACGGCCTTCTACCGCCCGCCGCAGGGCCGTGTCGATCTCTCCCGCGGTCGGGCCGATGTGCACGGTCCCTGCCTCGCGGGCGTCCTTCGCGGTCCAGGGCACGGGCCCCGAAAGGGCGTAATCGACCTTGAACGCGGAAGCGCCGTACCGGTAGCGCCAGTACGCGTGGCCGAGTCCGGCGATCCTGGCGAGGGCCGTCGGCGAGGTGTCGAAGACGTACGCGCGGGCTGGAGGCAGCTCGTCCAGGCGCTTGACCTCGGTGCCGGTGTGGATCTCGCCGCCCAGTTCCCCCAGGTAGGAGGCGAGGGCGTCGGAGATGGCCTGGGAGCCGCCGCGCGGCACCGGCCAGCCGACCTCATGCGCGGCGAGCGCGAACACCAGGGCGATGCCGCCGGTGGCGACACCGCTCGTGGGCGCGATGGAATGCGCCGCGAGCCCGGCGAGCAGCGCCCGGCCCTTCTCGCCCTTGAAGCGGCGGGCGAGCCAGGACGCGGGCTGGATCGCGTCGAGCCCGAAGCGGGCGAAGCGGTACGGGGCGCGGGGCAGCCCGTCCCAGGGGGTGCGCAGGAAGTCGGCCGCAAGGGTGTCCCAGTGCCCGAGGTAGGGCGTGATCAGACGGCGGTAGGCGCCCGCGTCGGCGGCGCCGAGGGACATGGCGCTCTCGCCCACCGAGCGGCTGAGGATCGCGGCCGTGCCGTCGGGGAACGGGTGCGCGAGGGGCAGCCGCGGGTGCAGCCACTCCAGGCCGTGCCGGGCGAGCGGCATACGGGCGAACGCGGGTGATCCGATGCCGAGCGGATGCACGGCGGAGCAGGGGTCGTGGCGGAAGCCGGGGAGGGTCAGCTCCTCGGTGCGCGCACCGCCGCCGACGCTGTCCAGGGCCTCGTACACGGCAACGGAGAAGCCACGGCGGGCCAGTTCGACCGCGGCGGTCAGTCCGTTGGGTCCCGCCCCCACGACGACGGCATCGAGCATCGACGGCACCTTCGGACTCCTTTGTCAGCCGAGGCCATGAGCCCCCAGGATATTCCGGCGCACCGACAGTGCGGGCCGGGGTACCTTCCGTCCCGATGGAAACCGTGATCGAGTCGATGGCCCGGCAGCTCACAGCCGTTGCGGGCATCCGCGCGGTCGCGCTCGGCGGCAGCCGGGCGCGCGGCACCCACCGGCCGGACTCCGACTGGGACCTCGGGCTCTACTACCGCGGCGAACCCGATGTCGCGGCACTCGCCGCGCTCGCTTCCGAGCTGACCGGCCGGCCGGTGGAGGTCGCCGGACCTGGTGGCTGGGGGCCGTGGGTCGACGGCGGCGCCTGGCTGATGGTGGACGGGGTGCCGGTGGACTGGATCCTGCGGGATCTGGACCGGGTGGACCGGGTGTGGGCCGACTGCCGGGCCGGACGGTACGAGACAGGTGTGCAACCGGGGCATCCGCTGGGCTTCTGGTCCCCGGCCTACGCGGGCGAGGTGGCGCTGTGCCGCGTACTGGCGGACCCCGCCAGCGAGTTGACGGAGCTTCGGGCGCAGACGGGGTCGTACCCGGAGCCGCTGCGCACGGCCCTGGTCCGGGCGGCGTGGGAGGCGGAGTTCTCCGTCGCGGCGGGACGCAAGTCGGCAGGGGCGGGCGACACACTGCATGTGTCGCTGTGCCTGTCCCGGGCATTCGGGGTACTGGTGCAGTCGCTGCACGCGCATCACCGGGTGTGGTGCCTGAACGAGAAGGGCGCGCTTGCGGCCGCCGCCGCGCTCCCGGACGTCCCCGGGGACTTCACCGCGCGTGTGTCGTCGGCGCTCACCCGTCTGGATGCCGCGGCGGTCAATTCGGCGGGCGAACTGGTGCGGGAGGTCAGGTCGCTGCTGACCTGACTCCGGCGGCCGGGGGGCCGGGAAGCCGGAGGCCGACCGCACGGCGCGCGCGACAGGTCGCGTCGCTGCCGTCCGCACCACGCGCGACGGGTCAGGTCAGCAGCTCCCGTATGCGCCGCGCGGTCGCCGCGTCACGGGCGGCCGTGAAGGGCAGGGTGTTGCCGCCGGTGATGCGGAACGGCTCGCCGGTCAGGGTGAGATGCGCGCCGCCCGCCTCCGTGACCAGCAGCAGCCCGGCCGCGTGGTCCCAGGCGTACTCCCACGAGAAGGCGACGGCGTCCAGGACGCCCCTCGCGACGTCCAGATACTCAAGGCCCGCCGACCCGCACGGTCGCGCGTGCACTCCGGGGACGCCGAGGCCGAGCAGCGCCCGCTTCTGCTCGGGGGTCGTGTAGTCCGGGTGAGACATGGCCACGTCGAGTACGGCGCCGGGGGCGGGCGAGCCGGAGCGCAGCGCCTCGCCGCCCAGTCGCGCGCCCCCGCCGCGCACGGCGACGGCGAGCTCGTCGGTGACGGGCGCGTACGTCCAGGAGGCGAGGACCTCGCCGCGGTGCGCGAGCGCGACCAGGGTGCAGAAGCCGGGCTCGCCGTGCACGAACTGGCGCGTGCCGTCGACGGGGTCCACGATCCACACGGGGGCGTCGCCGTGCAGCGCCTCGTAAACCGACGGGTCCGCGTGCACCGCCTCTTCGCCGACGACCACGGAGCCCGGCAGCAGGGCGGTCAGCGAGGCGGTCAGATGCGCCTCGGCGAGCCGGTCCGCGGCGGTGACGAGGTCGTGGGGGCCGTTCTTCTCGACGATCTCGTGCTCGGCGAGCTGCCGGAAGCGCGGCGTGATCTCGGCGGCGGCCGCCTTGCGGAGCGCCTCCTCGACGTCGGACAGATCACCGGTCAGAAATTCATCGATCATGCCACCAGCCAATCACGCCCGGCTGACATCGCGGGAGTCGCCCGGCGCCCCGCACCGTAACCCGGCGTTCCGCCGGGGTTCGCCGTCGCCCGGGTTCGCCGTCGCCCCGACGGCCACGGGGCGGGGCCCTCAGGTGCCGTCGGCGGAGAAGTGCTGGTAGTCCCGCGGTGACCAGAGGCCGCCCCACTGCCAGCCGGCGCTCGCCATGGCCCGGGTGACGGCGTCGCCCGGCATGATCAGCCCCTTGGTGGCCGGGGTCCGCGCCAGGTGGCGTTCGGCGGCCGGTGGGTGGACGGTGCCGGAGCGGTCCACGTACGGGTTCTCCAGGGGGTTGATGTCGACGGCGTCGCCGTAGGAGTGGCGGGACAGGTGGCCGGCGTCGCCCGTCACCCGGCGGCAGTTGAAGGCGGAGGTGTTGTCGTCGGCCATGGAACGCGCGTCGCTCCCGTCGTATTCGGCCATGACGCGCATGCGCCGGATCGGGAAGCGTTCGTCGAAGATCTTCCCGAAGGCGTGCAGCACCGGACGCACGGCATCCTGATGGACGATCAGTTCCCCACGACGGACACGACCGTCGAAGCCCCAGTGGTTCATGGTGATCAGCCGCAGCCGCTCCGGCGGCACCGGGCAGCCGGGCTCGTGGCTCGCGCCGAGTCTGTCCTGCGGCACGTCCCGCACGACGGCGGCGAGTCGGGGCGCTTCCCCTGCGGCGGCGTGGCCGGGCAGAAGACCGAGCGCGAGCCCCACGGCCAGGGCGGGCAGGGCGCATCGGCGAGCGATATGCACCCTTTCAGGGTAATTTGATGGGGTCCAGCCCGCATCAGACGGCCCGCATCAGACGGCCCGCATCAGACGGCCCGCATCAGACGGGCCTCACCGCCCGGCCGGTGGCACGAGCGCACCCTCGCCGACCGTGCCGTCGCCGAGCGCACCCTCCCCCACCGCGCCGCGTGCGAGCAGCAGCAGTGCGTCGACGAGGTCCTCGGCCGGCCCGCCGGTGGCCAGCCGCCGCAGCTGGAGACCCATCACCAGGGCGACGGTCGTCGCCGCGTACCGCTCGGCGTCCGGGACGCCGAGGCCGGTCAGTATCTGGGCGGCGAGCCGGTCGTACGCGGCGAACGCCTCGGCCGCGGCCTCCCGCAGCCGCTCGTCCCGTCCGGCCTCGACGTACAGCTCGAACGTGGCGATGTGCTCGCTGTCGAAGCCGATGCCGCCCGCCACCCGTCCTGCGAGCGCGGCCGCGCCCGCGATGTCGACGCACTCGCTGCGGCACTGGTCGGCGAGTGCGGTGAAACGCCGGGTCTCCTCTCGGACGAAGTGCAGCAGGCTCTCCCGCAACAGGTGGTGCTGGGTCTCGAAGTGGTACGTCACCGACCCCAGCGAGACACCGGCCTCCTTGGCTATCCGCCGGTTGGTGACCGCCGCGACCCCGTCCCTGCCGATGATGTGCAGGACGGCCTCGATGATGCGCTGCCGGGTGGCGGCGGAGCGAGGTGCGGTGGGCATGGCGTCATTGTCCCACCGGCGCGCTCCCGCTGGTCACGGGGTGGTCCAGTCTGCCGCCGCAAGGCCGTAGGAGGAGGGCGGACGCTTCTCGTACCACCGCAGGGCGTCCTCCAGTTGGGCGGCGAGAGAGATCAGCCGTTCCTCGCTGCCGGCCGGTCCCAGCACCTGGGCGCCGATGGGCAGTCCGTCGGCCGTGAACCCGGCGGGCACGGCCACGCCGGGCCAGCCCAGCACGTTCCAGGGCCAGGCGTACGGGCAGGCCGCGGCGATGCCGATGTCGGTGCGCCGGGCGGAGAACCCGTCGAAGTCGCCGATGCGAGGCGGCGGGGCGGCCGTGGCGGGGGTGAGCAGGACGTCGTAGCCGCCGAAGAACGCACCGATCCTGCGTTGCTGGGCCGCCTCGCGCGCTCGCGCCGCCCGCACGAGGCGGGCGAGCCGGTGACCGGAGCGGGCGGCAGACCGGGTGCGCGGGTCGAGCAGGGCCGGATCGGGGTGCCGGTCGGCGTACTCGGCGATGCCGGTCGCGGCGCGGGGCAGGAAGCTCAGCCCGATGAGGCCGTAGCGGGGGCGGGCCTCCTCGACGTGGTGGCCGAGGCGGGCCAGGGAGTCGGCGAGCGCGGTGACCGCGCGGCGCACCTCGGGGTGGGGGCGGGTGCCGGTGAGGGTGAGCGGCGGGCGCAGCGCGAGGGCGATGCGCAGCGGTCCCGGTTCGCGGCGGGCGGCCGCCGACGCGTCGATCGCGGCGGGACGGTAGGCCTCCTCGGGGTGGGGGCCGGACGCGGCGTCGAGCAGCAGCGCGGCATCGGCGACGGTACGCGCGAGCGGGCCGTTGACGGTCAGGCCCTGGAAGCAGTCGTTGTACGGGTGGACCGAGACGCGGCCGCGCTGCGGCTTGATGCCCACGAGGTGGGTCCAGGCCGCGGGGATGCGAATGGATCCCGCTCCGTCGGAGCCGAGTGCGGCGGGCACCAGTCCGGCGGCGACGGCTGCCGCGGAGCCGCCGGAGGAGCCGCCGGGGGTGTGTCCATCGGCCCAGGGGTTGCGGGTCGCCCCGAAGGCGGGCCCTTCGGTGAACGGCCACTGGCCCAGCTCGCACGAGTTGGTCTTGCCGACGATCACGGCGCCCGCGGCCCGCAGCCGCCGTACGGCCTCACCGTCCTCGGCCGCGGGCGGGATGTCGCCCGCGCAGCCGAAGTAGGTGGGCACCCCGCTCACGTCGGTGTCGTCCTTGACCGCGACGGGCACGCCGAGAAGCGGCAGCCTGTCCCCCGCCGCGAGCCTGCGGTCGGCGGCGCGCGCCTCCTCGACCGCGGCCTCGGCGCGCACGGTGCGGAAGGCGTTGACACTGCTCTGCGTGGCCTCGATACGGGCGAGAGCGCCCGTGACGAGAGCCTCGGACGTGGTCTCGCCCGCCGCCAACGCCCTTACATGCTCGACGAGTCCGCCGAATGGGTCTGTGGACACGCTGCCCCCGCCTCCCTATTGTTCGTTCGAACGAACAGAACTGGAGGGTAACCAGATGCGGATCACCGGAGCAACCGTTCTGCTCACCGGGGCGACCGGCGGCATAGGCGGCACCCTCGCGGCCGAACTCGCCGCGAGAGGTGCCAAGTTGACCGTGACCGGGCGGCGCGCCGACGCCCTTCGGCCGCTCGCCGAGCGCCACGGCGCGCGTGCGGTCGTCGCTGATCTGGCCCAACCCGACGATGTGCGCCGCCTCGCCGACGAGGCCGCGGGCACGGACCTCCTGATCGCCAACGCCGCCCTGCCCTCCAGCGGCGACCTGCTCGACTACACCCCCGACCAGGTCGAGCGCGCCTTCGCCGTGAACCTGCACGCGCCCGCCATGCTCGCCCGCCTCCTCGCCCCCGCCATGGTCGGGGCGGGCCGGGGCCACCTGGCGTTCGTCGGCTCCATCTCGGGCAAGGCCGCCACGAAGTCCGCCTCGCTGTACAGCGGCACCAAGTTCGGACTGCGGGGCTTCGCTCTCGGGCTGCGCCAGGACCTGCACGGCACGGGTGTCGGGGTCTCGATCGTCCAGCCCGGTTTCGTGCGGGACGCGGGAATGTTCGCCGCGACGGGCGCGAAACCTCCGGCCGGCATCCGCACGGTCTCGCCGCGGCAGGTGGTGGCCGGGGTGATGCGGGCGGTGGAGCGCGATGTGGCCGAGATCAACGTCGCTCCGCTGGAGTTGAGGCTGCTGGGCGCGATCGCCGGACAGTTCCCCGGCTTCGCCGAACGGGTGCAGCGCGGCGGGATGGCCGACAGGACGCTCCGACAGGTGGTGTCCGCACAGCGGTCGCGGCGCTGAGGCACGGTTGTCGATGGCCCTGCCACGGTCGCCCCGCACACGACCGGTCAGGGTGAGGTTCACCGTGCAGGAAGCCGCCGCGCGGCCCTCGACCATGTGCTGCACTCATGGCGTCCGCTCCGTGGAGCGGCGGTCTGGTGCCACCGGCAGCATGACGCTTCCGGCTTGGGTGGGGGGCCGCGGCCCGCGAGCCGGAGGCCCGGACTCATCGTGATGGAGCCCGCCGCGACCTTATTGGCTGCGCAGCGTACTCGGCGAGCACGCCACGGACTTCGGCCCCCCGCACGGGTGCGGGAACTGCGGGTGGAGTGGACCGCCTTCCTGGCGGCCCATCCTGTGTGCGGGGGCGGTGCGGACATGTGGCGCGACCGGCCGGCCGCCGCGCTCACGCCGCTGTTCGCCGCCCGTTGACGCGCGTCAGGGCCACGTACAGCAGCAGCGAGGTCAGCAGACCCACGGCCCAGCCGTAGTCCGCGAGCGGCCTGAGGAAGGGGATCAGCCCGTCTTCGGGGAAGGGCCCCTTCCCCGGCGCCGAGTGCGAGCCGCCCACCGCGAGCACGCCGCCCACCGCGAACGCGGCGACCGCGCGCAGGTTCCAGCCGGCGGTGTACCAGTAGCGTCCACCGGGTGTGTAGAGCGCGGGAAGGTCGAGGACGGTGCGCCGCACCAGCCAGTAGTCGGCGATGAGGATACCGGCGACGGTGCCGAGCAGTCCGCCGACCAGGCCGAGCCACGTGAAGATGTACAGCTCGGGCGTCTCGGTCAGCTTCCAGGGCATGATCAGCACCCCGACGACACCCGTGATCAGCGCGCCCGTACGGAAGTTGATGAGCCTCGGGGCCAGGTTCGCCAGGTCGTACGCGGGTGAGACGACGTTCGCCGCGATGTTCACGGAGATCGTCGCGACGAGCACGGTCACCAGCGCGAAGAGCAGGCCGAAGACGTTGTCCGTCCTGGCCGCGAGCGCGACCGGGTCCCACACGGCAGCGCCGTACACGGCCTGCGAGCCGGAGGTGACGAAGACGGACAGCAGGGCGAAGAGCGTCATCGTGGTCGGCAGCCCGAGCGTCTGCCCCCAGATCTGGGCACGCTGGCCCGCGCCGAAGCGGGTGAAGTCGGGGATGTTCAGGCTCAGGGTCGACCAGAAGGCGATCATGCCCATCAGGGAGGGGAAGAACACCGGCCAGAAGTCCGCGCCCCAGCCGAGCCGCGAGGGCTGGTCGAGCAGCGGCCCGAGACCGCCCGCCTTGCCGGCGATCCAGACCAGCAGCACCAGGGCGCCGATGATGACGAACGGCGCGGCCCAGTTCTCGAAGCGGCGCAGAGCCTCCATCCCCCGGTAGATGATGGCCAGTTCGAGCGCCCAGAACAGTACGAAGCACACCCACAGCGTCCACGGCTGGCCGCCGACCTTCGACACCTCGGCCCAGCCGCCGAACAGCTTGCCCAGCAGGACGAAGATGCCCTGGCCACCGATCCAGGTCTGGATGCCGAACCACGCGCAGGCCACCGCCGCCCGGATCATCGCGGGCAGGTTGGCGCCGCGCAGCCCGAACGAGGCGCGGGCCAGCACCGGGAAGGGGATGCCGTACTTGGGCCCGGCGTGCCCCGTGAGCAGCATCGGCGCCAGCACGATGACATTGGCGAGCGCGATGGTGAACACCGCCTGCTTCCAGTCCATGCCGAGCGCGACGAGGCCGGAGGCGAGCAGCCAGGAAGGGATGTTGTGGGCCATGCCGACCCACAGCGCCGCGAAGTTGTACGTGGTCCAGCGGCGGCGGGCGACCGGCACGGGCAGCAGGTCGTCGTTGACGAAACGGCCGTCGACGGGCAGGCCGCCCGGCGGGAGTTCGACGCGTCCTGCCGGGTCGGCTATGGGTCCTTCGGGGGGCACGGGCGGGACGGTCGCGGTCATGAGGCCTGACCCTTCAGCAGATGCTCATCTGGTGAGTGCGGGGATGATCTGCGCCCCGTAGGCGTCGATCGTCGCTTCCTTCGCGTCGTGCATGTTGTAGACGGCGAACTGGTCCACTCCCAGCTCGCGCAGGGCCTTCAGCTTCTCGATGTGCGTCTCGGCGGGGCCGAGGAGGCAGAACCGGTCCACGATCTCGTCGGGGACGAAGTCCGTGGAGGGGTTCCCGGCCCGGCCGTGGTGGCTGTAGTCGTAGCCGTGCCGCTCCTTGATGTACGCGGTCAGGGCCTCGGGGACCATGCCGGAGTGCTCGCCGTAGCGGGAGACGAGGTCGGCGACATGGTTGCCCACCATGCCCCCGAACCAGCGGCACTGGTCGCGGGCGTGTGCGAGGTCGTCGCCCACGTACGCGGGGGCCGCGACGCAGATCGTGATCGCCGACGGGTCGCGTCCGGCGTCCGCTGCCGCGGCGCGCACGGCCTTGACCATCCACTCGGTGAGGAACGGGTCGGCGAGCTGGAGGATGAAGCCGTCGGCCTTCTGCCCGGCGAGCGCCAGCGCCTTGGGCCCGTACGCGGCCATCCAGACGGGCAGCTTGCCGTCGCGCACCCAGGGCAGGCGGATCGGCTGCCCGTCGACGACCGCCTGCCGGCCCTCGGCCAGGTCGCGGATCACGCCGATCGCCTCGCCGAGCCGGGCCAGGGTGTTGGGCTTGCGGCCCGCCACGCGCATCGCCGAGTCGCCGCGGCCGATGCCGCACACGGTGCGGTTGCCGTACATGTCGTTGAGCGTGGCGAACGTGGAAGCGGTGACCTCCCAGGTCCGGGTGCCCGGGTTGGTGACCATGGGGCCCACGGTCAGCTTCTGTGTGTGCTCCAGGATGCGGCTGTAGATGACGAACGGCTCCTGCCACAGGACCGCGGAGTCGAAGGTCCAGCCGTAGCGGAAGCCGTTGCGTTCCGCGCGCCGCATCAGCCCGACGACCGCCGATGCGGGCGGGTCGGTCTGCAGGACGAGTCCGAAATCCACGAGGTGGCCTTTCTAGTTCAGGTACTGGCAGGCGGAACGGGGCGTGTAGAGGCCGTGGCCGGCGCGGCCGGTGAACCGCCGCCGCTCGATGACCACTTCGCCGCGCGACAGGACGGTCTCCACCTGTCCGGTGACTGCCTTCCCCTCGTACGCCGAGTAGTCGACGTTCATGTGGTGGGTCTCGGCGGACAGGGTCTGCTCGGCGTGCGGGTCGTAGATCACGACGTCGGCGTCGGCGCCGGGCGCGATGGTGCCCTTCTTCGGGTAGAGGCCGAACATCCTGGCCGGGGTCGCGCAGGCGATCTCGATCCAGCGGCGGCGTGTGATGTGCCCGTCGAGGACGGCCTGGTGGAGGAGGTCCATGCGGTTCTCCACACCGGGCAGCCCGTTGGGGATCTTGGAGAAGTCGCCGCGGCCCAGTTCCTTCTGTCCGCTGAAGCAGAACGGGCAGTGGTCCGTGGAGACGACCTGGAGGTCGTTGGTGCGCAGTCCGCGCCACAGCGCGGCCTGGTGCTCCCTGGGCCGCAGGGGTGTGGAGCAGACGTACTTGGCGCCCTCGAAGTCCGGTTCGGCCAGGTTGTCGGTGGACAGGAACAGATACTGCGGGCACGTCTCGCCGAAGACGTTCAGCCCCTTGTCGCGGGCCGCGGCGAGCTCGGCGACGGCCTCGTCGGCCGAGACGTGCACGACGTACAGGGGCGCGCCGGCGACCCGGGCGAGCTGAATGGCGCGGTGCGTGGCCTCCGCCTCCAGCAGCACCTTGCGGACCTCGCCGTGGTGGCGGGGGTCGGTCTCGCCGCGGGCGAGCGCCTGCTCTACGAGGACGTCGATCGCGATGCCGTTCTCCGCGTGCATCATGATCAGGCCGCCGTTGTAAGCGGAGCGCTGCATCGCGCGCAGGATCTGGCCGTCGTCGCTGTAGAAGACGCCGGGGTAGGCCATGAAGAGCTTGAAGGAGGTGATGCCCTCCTCCACGAGCAGGTCCATCTCCTTGAGCGAGGACTCGTTGACGTCGGAGAGGATCATGTGGAAGGCGTAGTCGATGGCGCACCGGCCGTCGGCCTTGGCGTACCAGGCGTCGAGGCCCTCGCGCAGGGAGCGCCCCACCGACTGCACCGCGAAGTCGACGATGGTGGTCGTGCCGCCCCAGGCCGCGGCCTGGGTACCGGTCTCGAAGGTGTCGGAGGCGGCGGTGCCGCCGAACGGCAGCTCCATGTGCGTGTGCGCGTCGACTCCGCCCGGGATGACGTACCTGCCCGTCGCGTCGATGGTGCGCTCCGCCGTCCAGGACTCCGCGGCGGCGGTGCCGTGGGCGGCGAGTGCGGCGATCCGGCCGTCGTCGATCAGGACGTCGGCGTGGATCTCGTCGGCGGCGGTGATGACGAGACCGCCGCGGATCAGGGTGCGGGTGCTCATGGTCTCCTCGCGTGTGGACTGGGAACGACAGGCCCTAGACGGCGCGCAGGGCCTGTTCGAGGAGGGACGCGCCCTCCTCCGCCTCGGCGACGGTGAGCGTCAGCGGCGGGGCGATGCGCAGGACGCTGGTGTTGTGTCCGCCGCCCTTGCCGATCAGGAGGCCGCTCTCACGTGCGGCCTCCAGGACCTTGCCGGCCGCCTTGGGGTCGGCCTCGTCGGTGCCCGGCTTCACCAGCTCGACACCGATCATCAGGCCGCGGCCGCGCACCTCCCGTACGGCGGGGACGCCCGCGCCGATCGCCCGCAGGCGCTCGATGAGCAGCCCGCCGACGCGCCGGGCGTTGCCCTGGAGGTCGTGCTCCAGGACGTAGCCGAGATTGGCGAGGCCGGCGGCCATGGTGACGGGTGAACCGCCGAAGGTGGAGATGGAGTTGGCGTCGAGGCAGTTCATGACCTCGGCGCGGGCCACGACGCCGCCGATGGACATGCCGTTGCCGATGCCCTTGGCGAAGGTGAGGATGTCCGGCGGCCCGTTCTCCGCGTGCGCCTGCCAGCCCCAGAAGTGTTCGCCGGTGCGGCCCCAGCCGGTCTGCACCTCGTCGGAGATCCACAGGATGCCGTGCCGGTCGAGCACCTCGCGGAAGGCGGCGTACAGCCCGTCGGGCGGCGAGGTGAACCCGCCGACACCCTGCACCGGTTCGGCGATCAGCGCGGCGACGTCGCGGGTGTGGCCGAGCAGGTCCTCCAGGTCGGCGACGCACGCCTGGATGAACTGCGCGTCGGACAGCGGGGCGTAGGGACCGCGGGTGCGCACGCCGCCGTGCACGTACAGCGTCTGGAGCGGGGACAGGCTGGTCGGGGACCAGGCCTGGTTGCCGGTGATGGACACCGCGGAGAAGGACCGGCCGTGGTAGCTGTTGCGCATCGCCAGGATCTGGTTGGAGCGGCGGTGGGCAGTGGCGAGCAGCAGAGCCGTGTCATTGGCCTCGGTGCCGGAAGTGGTGAAGAAGACGCGGGCGTCGGGGATGCCGGAGAGGCCGGCGATGCGCTCGGCGAGCTCCACCATGGGACGGTTGAGGTAGAGGGTGGAGGAGTGGATGATCCGGGCCGACTGCTCGCTCACCGCCTTGGTGACCTCGGGCAGGGCGTGCGCGGTCATGGTGGTGAGGATGCCGCCGAAGAAGTCGAGGTAGCGGTTGCCGTCCGCGTCCCAGACATGGCGGCCCTCGCCGTGGGTGATCTCGATGGGCCGGTCGTAGTAGAGGGCCAGCCAGTCGGGCAGGACGGTCTTGTGGCGGCGGTACAGGTCGGTCACGGCTGCACCAGCCCCTCGTACGCGTCGGGGCGGCGGTCCCGGTAGAACGCCCACTGCTGCCGCACGGTCTCGATCATGTCGAAGTCGAGGTCCCTGACCACCAGTTCCTCCTCCTTGTCGCTGGCGACGTCGCCGACGAACTGGCCGCGCGGATCGACGAAGTAGCTGGTGCCGTAGAAGTCGTTGTCGCCGTACTCCTCGATGCCGACGCGGTTGATGGCGGCGACGAAGTACTCGTTGGCGACCGCGGCGGCGGGCTGCTCCAGTTGCCAGAGGTAGGAGGACAGACCGCGGTGGGTCGCGGACGGGTTGTACACCAACTGGGCTCCACCAAGTCCGAGTTGGCGCCAGCCTTCGGGGAAGTGGCGGTCGTAGCAGATGTAGACGCCGACCTTGCCGACGGCGGTGTCGAACACCGGCCAGCCCGCGTTGCCGGGCCTGAAGTAGAACTTCTCCCAGAACCCCTTGACCTGGGGGATGTGGTGCTTGCGGTACTTGCCGAGGTAACTGCCGTCGGAGTCGATGACCGCGGCGGTGTTGTAGTAGAAGCCGGCGCCCTCGATCTCGAAGACCGGGACCACGATCACCATGCCGGTCTCGCGGGCGAGGTCCTGCATCCTGCGGACGGTCGGCCCGTCCGGGACGGGCTCGGCCCAGCGGTAGTGCTCGGGGTCCTGGACCTGGCAGAAGTAGGGGGCGTTGAAGACCTCTTGGAAGCCGATGACCTTGGCACCCTGCCGAGCCGCCTCCCGGGCGTGTTCCTCATGCTTGGCGATCATGGATTCGGTGTCGCCGGTCCAGGTGGCCTGGACGAGGGCGGCGCGTACGACATGGGCCATGAGCTGCTCCTTCGACGAGACGCCAGAGAGCCTCTACGCACGTAGACGCAATACGCAGATGGAGAACGTAAGCCACGTCACACAGCGGGGCAAGACCATCGTCGTCAACCCGCTGAGTCGATCATGTTTCGCACCCGAGCGGTCGATTTCGGAACGGTTTCTGTCCCGCTCAGGTGCCCAGGTACCCGGCCACACGCAGCGCGTGGACGAGATCACGCTTTCGGTCCGGGGAGACCTCACGGGCGGCGTCGAGCAGAACAGGGAGGAGGCGGGCCGGGTCACGGGCGACGACGCCGGCCGCGTCCTCCGCCGGGTGCACCTGCACGTATGCGACGAGCAGCGCACGGGCGCGCGGGCCGAGGCCCTCGGCCGCCAGGGCGATCGCAGCGTCGGCGATCTCCTCGGCGGGGCGAGACACCCCCTGGCGCAGCAACTGGCCCCCGTCGTCGGGCCGGCCGGCCGCGGTGAGCGCGTCGGCAGCCGCCGCCAGGCGCCCGGCCGGCTGGGACGCCACCTCCCACAGGAGGGTGGCCCAGTCGGCGGTCAACCCGCCGCGGTCGAGCTCGGCGGCGAGCGCGGGCAGCCAGGCCGCGGGGCGGGCGGCGGCCTCGCACAGCACGACGTGCGCCTCGCCGCCGCGGCCCTCGGCCCGGAGCCGCCCGAGGGCGGCGACAGTCTCCCGTGCGGCCCGCCCCGCGCCTTCGAGCTCGGCCGCCGAGGCCGGTGCAGGTACGGGGGCGGGGGCGGGTGCGGCCGCGCCGCCGTACCGCGCGCCCCGGGGCACGTCGTCGGCGACGGGCAGCACGGGCACGGCGATTGCGCCGCCCCCGTCATCCTCCACTCCGGCGAACCGGGCCCCGCGCCGCCGCTTCTTCTTGCCCCGGACGGCTGCCACGCCGTCGGCAGGCTCCCGCGCCGCGTCGGTCGCGCCGTAGGCGGAGCGGTCCCGCGCCGCGTCGGTCGCACCGTGGGCGGAGCGGTCCCGCGCCGCGTCGGCCGCACCGTGGGCGGAGGGGTCCCACGCCGCGTCGGCCGCACCGTGGGCGGAGGGGTCCCACGCAGCGTCGGCCGCGCCGTAGGCGGTCGCGAACGGGCCCTGCGTGCCGGATGGCCCGGAGGGGGCGGGCATCGCCGCCACGTCGCCACCGACCGCGCCCTGCGTGCCGGACTGCCCGGCCGCGGTGTGAGCGCCGGCGCCGGTAGGCCCGGTCGCGTACGCCCACTCCGCAGCCCCGCCGGTCATCGCGGCCCGACCGGCCACGCCGTGGCCGGTCGCGGGACCAGCCGCCTGCCCGCGGCCACCCGGCCCGGAACCCTCGTACGCCCCGGCACCACCTGTCACCGCGCCGGTCGTCGCGGCCGCCTCCGGCGACCCATGACCTGTCCCGGGACCGCTCGGCCGAGTGGTAGCAGACGTCGCGCCGCTGTCGTCGGCGACCGCGCGGCCATCCGCGCCGTACGCCCCAGCCGTCGTCCCCGTGCCGAACCAGTCCGTCAGGGGCGGGGTCTGCCGGTCGAGTGACGCGAGGCGCGCCGTCAGCTCCGTGATCCGTGACACCGCGCGTGCGTGGTCGTCGCGGGTCCAGGCCAGCTCATGGGTCAGGCGCTCCGCCTCCGCCGTGCCCTCCGGCTCCGCCGCCAGCGACCGCAGCAGTTCGTCGGCGCGGCCCGCCGCGTGCGCCTGCTCGCCGCGCATCACCTCCAGCCGCCGCTCCAGCGCCTCCCGCCCGCCCGGCAGCCGGTCGTGCGCCGCAGCGGCCGCCGCGTGGAGCGTGCGCGCCCGGTCCCGCTCCGGCCCGGCATGGTCCGACCCCCGTACGGACGCCAGGTCGTGGAGCAGGGACTCGACGACGTCCCACGGCGGGATCTCGACACCCTCCAGGCAGGCACGCATACCGTCGGGGTCGCGCTGCCAGAAGATCGCGCACCAGCCCTCCCCGTGGTCGAGCTGCCCGGCGACGTCCCCGAGGTATCTCGCGAACGTGCCACTCGCTGCCGGGAGTTGATGCGCCGTCATCGCCGCCCCTGACCACTCGGAGATAGAACCTGGAACCAGGCATTCGACCGCAGACGTGTTACGTCGTTGCTACGCGCGCTTTTCGGCAGCGAACCGCGATCCCCCGCGGCCGTCAGCCGGTCCCGTGAGCTTCGCGGGCCGCGAGCAGTTCGTGCAGGTGGGCCCGCGTCCACTCGCACGCGGCCTTCATCGGGTCCAGCGCCGCCCGCCCGAGCGCCGTGGGTTCGTACTCGATGAGTGGCGGTTGTCGTCGTACCCGGCCCGGCTGACGAAGCCGCCGCGCTCCAAGGCCGGAGCGTTTCGGTGAGCGTTTGCGGCGTGACCGGGTGGAGCGGCACGCGGCGTTCGGAGAAGCGACAAGGCTCGCCCTCCAGGCGCGGAGCATCTTCCCCGACGACGAGCCACCGAAGCGGATCGGTTGCTCAGCCCTTGCCCGCGGTCGGGATCCAGAACGCGGGGGCGGGGCGCGGCCTGTCTCGCCCGCTAGCTCGGGGTGTCCGCGGTGGGGGTGAAGGCGGCGCCGTGGCCGGGGACGACCAGGGCGGGGGCCAGGTCGAGGATCGCTCGGCGGGAGGCGTGCAGGGCAGCCGGGTCGGTGGCATAGGGGTCCTCGACGGGACCGTCCGCGGACCACCACAGGTGAGTGAGCACGACGAGGCCGTCGGCGGTCTCGGCGAGGGTGCTGATGTCCTCGGCAGTGTGGCCGGGAGTGGCCGCGAGCCGGATCGACGGCGAGAGACGGAAGCCGTCGGCGGGGCGGTCGGTCCAGAGGTCGTCCTGGTAGATGGCCCAGTGGTCGTGGTAGCGCGCGGCCGGGAAGAGGGCGGCGTTGAGAGTGTGGTCCGGGTGGTGGTGGCTGAAGACCACGTCGGTCACCTGCTCGGGGGCGACTCCGGCGTCGGCCAGTGGGCCGAGGATGAGCTTGCGGTCCGCGACCATGCCCGGGTCGACGACGACCACGGTGTCGCCGTCCCGGAGGAGGCTGACGGTGGAGGCGGTGCGCGGGCCGACGTAACCCGCGGTCAGGATGGTCACGGTGGCGGTCATGCGCGCAGGCTAGCGCGGCGAATCGCACGCGATGCACGCTTCTCGGCCATAACGCCGTGCGATTTCAGGCCAGTCTGCCGGTACGCTCCCGAGGCCGGTCCCGGGGCCGTGCACGACGCGGCATCCGCGGACGGCTGCCAGGCCGCCGAGCGCGGCCCGCCGTTCGGCCGGCTCGCCGGAAGGGGCGTGCCGGCCCGCCGCCCGGATCAGCGCGACGGCTCCCGACCGGCTCCCCGCCCGGGATCCGGCCCGATCGATCGGACAGGGCCCCAGGCCATCCGGTGCGACGCCCCTGGCCACCCGCTCCCGCCACGGCCGTGTTCGAGCGGATCGACGGACTCGACCGGCCACACCGCCGCACCCTCAGTGCGCGGGCATGCCGACCCACCGCCGCACTCCCCCGGCGCGCGGTCGACCAGCCCGACCGGCCCGACCGGCACACTCCTCGCCTCGGTCAACGAGATCGACCGGCCCGATCGGCCCCACCACGACGCGCTCACGTGGTGCGCGCGACCGGTGCCCCCGGCTGCGCTGACTGCACTGGCTGCGTCGGCTGCGTCGGCGCCACCGGCTGCACTGGCTGCACCGGCTTCACCGGCTGCGTCGGCTGCGTCGGCTGCGTCGGCTGCGTCGGCTGCGTCGGCTGCGTCGGCTGCGTCGGCTGCGTCGGCACGCAATCACCCGGCGTACAGGCGGCCGGCCCACCCGCGCCCTCCCGCTGCGGTGGCTGCCCCGTTCGGTCGGCGTCGGTGAAGCGACGGGCCATCGCGTCGCCGAGCTTGACCGCCGCCCCGTGGCTCTCGATCGGATCCACGCGCATATCCGGGAACAGGATGTACGTGACGCCCGACGAAGTACCGCCGCGGGTCGGATGCGGGTCGATGCCGAGCGCCTCGGCCGCGGCGTACGACGCCTCGCCGATGATCCCGCTCGGACCGGTGTCGCCGACGACCGCGTACACGACCCGCCCCTGGTACACCAGGGCGGCCACGGTTCCGCCGCGGATCCCGGAGGCCTGGTAGTTCCAGGTGTCGCTCGGGGCCGGCACGACGACGAACGGCAGCTTCTCCGCGTTCAGATGCTTGCCGTTGGACTGCTGGAACGAGGTGTGCGGCTGGAACCACCGGTCGGTGGTGCTGTTGCACCTCGCCGTGCGCACGCCGTCGCAGTCGATGTCGAGGTCGGCCGTCCAGTAGACCGCGCCGTCCCGTTCGCAGACCGGGACGTTCGCCGGTGCACCGTTGTCCGTGCGGTACTTGCCCCGGGAGATCTGGCGGCAGGTGCCGAGTGCGTCCAGCAGGTCCTCGGCGTCGACCGTGCCCTCGGACGGTGACGCGGCCCGTGGTGGCGAGGCCGAGGCGGGTGCGGCGACGGCAGGCAGGGTCGCCGTGGCGAGCAGCAGGAAACCGGCGGCCACGGCCAGAGCGGTGTTTCGCATGCGCACAGGGAGCCTTTCTGTCGAAAGGCTCCCTACCCACGCGTGCGCGAAGCGGCTCCGTCAGGGGGCCGAACGGGTTACGCCGCCCCGCCGGTCACGGCGCCGGGTTCACCACCATCGCCGAGCCACCGCCGCGCCGCACCCGTTCGGCCGCGGCGAGCCACCGGCCGTCGCGCAGCCGCTGGACGCCGGTCGCCGCGCCGATCTCCGGGTTCTGCCGGAAGGCGTGGCCGATGGCCTCCAGTTCGGCGCGCAGCTTCCGGTCGTTCCACAGGGCCGGCTCCAGCTCCGTGGTCGCCTGGTTGCGCTGGCTGGCGCGCGGCGCGGCGATGGCGTCGACGAGCGGCAGTCCACGGTCCAAATGGCCCGTCAGTGTCTGCAGGACGGTGGTGATGATCGTCGCTCCGCCCGGCGAACCGAGGGCGAGGACGGGACGGTCGTGGCGGTCGAGCACGATCGTGGGTGAGATGGACGAACGCGGCCGCTTGCCCGGGCCGGGCAGATTGGGGTCGTGGACGGCGGGGTCGGCCGGGGCGAAGGAGAAGTCGGTCAGCTCGTTGTTGAGCAGGAAGCCGCGTCCTGGCACGGTGATGCCGCTGCCGCCCGTCGACTCGATCGTCAGCGTGTAGGCGACGACGTTGCCCCACTTGTCGGCGGTCGTCAGGTGTGTGGTGTTCTCACCCTCGTACGTGGTCGGTGCGGCCTCCCCGGTCGAGCCGCACGGGGACGGCCGGCGCGGGTCGCCCGGCGCGAGCGGGCTCTTCAGGACCGCGTCGTCCTTGATCAGGCACTCACGCGAGTCGGCGAACCGCTGGGAGAGCAGGCCCCGCACGGGGACGTCCTCGAAGGCGGGGTCGCCGACCCAGCGGCCCCGGTCCGCGAACGCGATCCGGCTCGCCTCGATGAAGCGGTGCAGGTACTGCGTCCGGTCGGCCTCGGAGAGGTCGGTGCGTTCCAGGATGTTGAGCGCCTCGCCCACGCTGGTGCCGCCGGACGACGACGGCGCCATGCCGTACACGTCGAGTCCGCGGTACGACACCTTCGTGGGCGCGCGCCGGATCGTCTCGTACGCCTGAAGGTCGCGCCGGGTCAGGTCGCCCGGGCGCACGATGCGGGTGGCGCCCTCGACGACGGGCGGCTCCTGCACCGTGCGGACGATGTCGTCGGCGATGGGTCCCCGGTAGAGGGCACCGACACCCTTGCGGCCGAGTTCCTGGTAGGTGCGTGCGAGGTCCGGGTTCTTGAACACCGATCCGACGACCGGCAGTTGGCCGCCGGGAAGGAACAGTTCGGCGCTCGCGGGGAAGTCGGCGAAGCGTGCCTGGTTGGCCGCTGTCTGGGAGCGGAAGGTGGTGTCGACGGTGAATCCGTCCTCGGCCAGCCGCTCGGCGGGACGCAGCAGCTGCTTCAGCGGTTTGCTGCCCCAGGTGTCGAGCGCGGTCCGCCAGGTCGCCGGGGTGCCGGGGGTGCCGACGCCGAGCCCTGACGTCATCCCCTCGGCGAACGGGATGGGTTCGCCGTTCTCCAGGAAGAGGGACGTGTCGGCGGAGAGCGGCGCGGTCTCGCGGCCGTCGACGGTGTGCACCGTACGGGACTTCGCGTCGTAGTGGACGAAGAAGCCGCCGCCGCCGATGCCCGCCGAGTACGGCTCGGTGACGCCGAGGGCGGCGGCGGTCGCGACGGCCGCGTCCACCGCGTTCCCGCCCTGCCGCAGGACCTCGATACCGGCGGCCGACGCGTCGGCGTCCACACTCGCGACGGCCCCGCCGTATCCGACCGCGACCGGGGTCTTCAAGGGCGCCACGGCCGAGGGGGAGTACGTCGGTGGCGCAGCCCCTCCGACGGAGACCACGGCCGCGGCAACGGCCAGTACCGACACATTTCGTGCGACGGAGCGACGCATGCGCTACCTCCCGGGGGCGAACGTCCGCGCAGCGTAACTTCTGCACGGCCCGAACGTCAGGACCGCCTCAAACGGCATGCGGCGGACACCGCTACCATGCGCGCCCATGACTGACGACGTACGCAACATCGTGCTCGGTGTGGTGGCGGCCGGTATCAGCGCCACGATCGGCTGGCTCGCCCGCACGTACCTCTGGCGGCGCCGACTCCGCCGCAAACAGGCCTTCTTCGGTCTCCCGGGCAACTCCGAATGCGCGCTCGTCGTCAACCGCGAGGCGGGGCGCGACGGCTCGGTGCACCGTTTCGACGTGTTCGCGCTGCTGGAGCTGTCAGCCCTCGTCAAGGACTGCGGGGCCCATGCGCAGATCGTCTGGCACGACACGGCCCAGCAGGGCTTCGGTGAGCGCACCGAGTTCTGCGTCGGGGGGCCGGTCTCCAATCGACGCACGGCGGCGCATCTGCAGACCCTGCTGCCGGGAGTCAACGTCACCATGGACGCCGAACCCGGCCCGGATCAGGGCGCGTTCCGAATAGGCTCCGAGCACTACCCCATGGTGCCGGGTACGGCCGAGTACGTGCTGCTGGCCCGGCTGACGACGGGGCAGGAGGCTCGCCCCGTCTTCGTCTTCTGCGGGCAGCGTGCCATCACCAACCAGGCGGCCACCCGCTATCTGGCCCGGCACCACCGGAAGCTGGCGCGTAAGCACGGCAACGGCACCTTCTGCCTGCTGCTGAAGGTGGTCAACTCCGAGGCGTACGGCCCCGACGTGGTCGAGCTCGTCGCGGATGTCACGCGCACGGCGCAGGCGGCGCCGCCGGCCGCGAGCGAGTCCGACCGCGCGGCCGCCTGACGCGGCCGGGGGCGTGCCGTACTGCCGCCCGTGGTGCTAATCAACGGTCAGCGGCAGGCACTTGATGCCGTTGATGAAGTTCGACACGAGCCTGCGCGGTGGGGCGGCGAGCCGGTAGGGCGGCAGCAGCTCCCTCGCCTCCTCATGCAGGACCCGCAGCTGGAGGCGGGCGAAGTGCGCGCCCAGGCAGACGTGCGGGCCGCCTCCGAAGGAGACATGGGGGTTGGGACGACGTGACAGATCCAGTCGCCGGGGGTCGGTGAACACGCGCTCGTCGTGGTTGGCCGAGGCGTGGAAGACGACGACCTTGTCTCCGGCCCGGATGCGGCGGCCGGCGAGCGTGACGTCCTCGGTGGCGGTGCGGCGGAAGCTGAGGACGGGCGGATGGGCGCGCAGCAGTTCCTCGACGGCCGTGTCCACACCCACCTCGCCGTCCCGCAGCCTGCGCTGCTCGGCGGGATCGGCGGCGAGGGCCAGGAAGCCGCCGGGGGCGGCGCTTCGGATCGTGTCGTTTCCGGCGACGGTCAGGAGAAAGAAGAACATCTCCAGCTCGCCATCGGTGAGTCCCCGGGTGGATCCACCGGCGGATCCGCTGTTGGGCCCGCTGTTGGGTCCGCTGTTGGGTCCGCTGTTGACGAGGGCGGTCATCAGATCGTCTGCGGGTCGGCGGCGCTTGTGGGCGGCGAGCTGCCGGGCGTAGTCGAACATCTCTTGCAGCATGGCCGGGGAGCGCGGGTTGACGGGCCGGCCCTCCTGGAGGACCGGGGGTTCGTCGGGGTCCTGGTAGGCGATGACCCGTTCGGTCCACGTCAGCAGCAGGTGCCGGTCGCTTTCGGGGACGCCCAGCAGATCGGTGAGGTTGAGCAGGGCGTAGTCGTCGGTGACGGTCCGCACGAGGTCGAACTCCGTGCCCGCCGCGCGTGCCGAGCCGAGGAGGGCACGCGCCCGGGCCCGCGCCGCGCCGGTGAAGCGGTCGATACGGCCGGGGGTGAAGGCACGGCTCACCAGCCGCCGCAGTCGCCCGTGGCCGGTGGGGGCCTCCCCCGCGAAGCGAGGGGAAGGATCCTGATTGAGCATCATGCGCCGGATGAACGGCAGGTCGGCGGGGTCGGGATCGCGGATCTGCGTGGCGCCCAGGTAGGAGGAGAACGTCCGGGCGTCCTTGAGGACGCGCACGACGTCGGCGTGCCGGGTGACCGCCCAGAATCCGGGACCGGGCGGCCAGCCAAGGACCTCGTACTCCTCCTGCCAGGCGACGGGGTGGTGGTCGCGCAGCTCCCGGAAGGCCGCGTGCGGAAGTCCGGTGGCGTAGATCCGCGGGTCGAAGACATCGGGCACCGTCATGCCGCCCGATCCTGCCCGTGTCACCGCCGCCGGCACCAGCACCGGCACCAGCACCAAGGAGAGCGGCGCCCTCGTCGCGTACCGCTGCGACGTGGGCCCGCTCGGCCTCGGCAAGCCGGTCGGCCACGCGCCGTACACCTGCCACGGCAGGGCCCCGGGCCGGCCGTTCACCGTAGGCCTGGAAGTTGTCCACCGCCTACGCGTCCCGGCCGGCCACCGTCCGGCCGTGTCGTCGACACCGTCGACCCGCTCTCCATCGAGCACAACCCGGCCGGCGCGCAGCTGACCTTCTCCTCTTCCGCAGCCGACCCGCCTTGCCTGTCGGCCCCGCTGCTGGGGGAGTGATCACCGGCTGCCGCCGGACCCTGCACGGGGCAGGGCGCGGGTGGTGCTCCATGAGCTGCTGTCCCCCACTCCCCCGCGTCGACGGACGCGGGAGAACCCGGACAACAGCGTTCGTGGTGCGGCCGGCGCTGCTCACGCCGGCCTGTGTCACCCCCGGCTCGCGGGGAGGAACTGCGGCGGCGGGCACCGTCCTGGGGTGCCGTGAGAAGGAGGTTTTGACGTCAGCTCGATCAACGGATCGACGGCCATACGCTGCCCTGCCCCTTGTCGCTGTGTCGCGGTCAGCGCAAACTATCCAGCCCGGCAAGGCACTTCACACCCGACACGCATAAATAGGGCATAAGCCGTATAAGTCGAGGATTGATCCGCGCAGGGGGAGCGCTCGGAGCGCATCCAACGAGGGTGCGTGAGCGGACGGAAGGCGGGCGCCCCTACTGGGGCACGGGGCGGCCCCGCTGGAGCGCGGCCGCGCGGGGCGGTCAGGCCTCGGCGGCCTCCGCGTAGACCTGCGAGAGCTCCGGTGCTCCGTTGACCGCCCACTCGAGCCCGGCCTCGACGACGCTGACCTCGCGGCCCGACGCCAGCCGGACCACCGGATGCCCGCCCGGCCAGATGTGCCACGAAGCGCCGGGGACCGTCCGCACGATGACCGTGCCCAGATACAGGCCGGCGTCATTGCCCAGCCAGGGCAGCTCCTCCGGGTCGTCCCGCCAGCGCGGCGGCAGCTGGTCGAGCGCCGTCAACGAGCCGGGGGAATCGTCCAGCACCAGCCCCGCCTGCCCCGCTCGGACGCGCAGCAGCTCGCACTCGGACAGCAGCTCGGTGATGGCCGCCGCGCGCTCCGGATCACTCTCCTTGGCGGCGGCCCCTCCCCCGTGCTCACGATCATCGTCATGGCGCCTGAGCCAGTTGTCCAAGAAAGGGATGTTCATACTGCTCAGCCTCGCATCCCTCCGACCGGACGCACCACAGGGCGCGCGTCCACAAACGCTAGATGTCGAGATCGACAACAACCGGCGCGTGGTCCGACGCGCCCTTGCCCTTGCGCTCCTCCCGGTCCACGTAACCGTCCTTGACCGACTGCGCGAACGGCCCGTTCCCGTAGACCAGGTCGATGCGCATGCCGCGGTTCTTGGGGAAGCACAGCTGGCGGTAGTCCCAGTACGTGAAGGGGTGCTCGTACTTCAGGGGGCGGGGCACGACGTCCGAGAGGCCGCGCTTGCGCAGCGCCTCCAGCGCAGCCCGCTCGGGCGGGGTCACATGGGTCAGGCCCTCGAAGGCGGCCACGTCCCACACGTCGTCGTCGGTGGGCGCGATGTTGAAGTCGCCGAGGACGGCGAAGGGGCGCTCGCCCGCGGCGTCCTCCGTCACGGCCGCCGAGAGGGCCTCCAGCCAGCGCAGCTTGTAGCCGTAGTGGTCGTGGGCGACCTCCCGGCCGTTCGGCACGTAGACCGACCAGACGCGGGCGGGGCCGCACGTCGCGGAGATCGCCCGGGGCTCCTGCACGCCCGCGTAGTCCGGCGCGCCGGGCAGGCCCCTGACGACGTCGTCGATGCCGACCCGGGAGACCAGCGCCACTCCGTTCCACCGGCCCGACGCGTTGACCGCGGACTCGTAGCCCAGCTCACGCAGGGCCTCGGCGGGGAACTGCTCCTCGGTGCACTTGGTCTCCTGGACGCACAGCACGTCGGTGCCGCTGCTCTCCAGCCAGGCCAGCAGACGCGGCAGCCGGGCGGTGATCGAGTTGACGTTCCACGTGGCGATACGCATGCCGCAAGCCTAACGGCGAGGTGTGACAGTCACCGGCCCGCCCGGGCGCCCCCTCTCACACCTCCTGCGCCTCGCCCGGCGCCAGCCGACCGTGGTCGGCCCCGCCGAGCTCGCCGATCTGCCGGTCGTAGATGGGCCGGGCGAGATCGGTCAGCAGGGCGTCGTGGACGTCGATGGCGCGCCGCGGCCGCACCTCGCGGACATAGTCGATGACCTCGGAGATCTTGCTCCAGGGAGCGTGCACCGGGAGCAGCAGCGTGTCGACCGGTTGGTCGGGCACGGTGAGCGCGTCACCGGGGTGGAACACCGAACCGTCCACGAGGTAACCGACGTTCGTGATCCGCGGGATGTCGGGGTGGATGACGGCGTGCAGTTCGCCGTGGACCTGGACGTCGAATCCGGCGGCGGAGAAGGAGTCTCCGTGGCCGACGGTGTGGACGCGCCCCGGGAAGGCCGCGGAGATCCGGTCCGCGACGCTGCGCAGGGTCCAGATCGCGGCGGCCGGATTCGCCTCCAGGGCGGCCCGCAGCCGTCCCTCGTCGAAGTGGTCGGGGTGCTCGTGCGTGACCAGGACGGCGTCGGCGCCGAGCGCCGCGTCCTCCTCCGTGAAACCGCCGGGGTCGATGACGAGCGACCGTCCGTCCTTTTCCAGCCGGACGCAGGCATGGGTCTTCTTGACGATCCTCATGCCCCCCATCCTGCTATGCGCGGGGCGTCGTCTCCTCCCGGATCACCGCCTGGGCGACCTTGAACGCCGAGTTGGCCGCCGGGACGCCGCAGTAGACGGCGGCGTGCAGGAGGACCTCCTTGATCTCCGCGGGGGTCAGCCCGTTGCGCAGCGCGGCCCGGGTATGGAAGGCGAGTTCGTCGAGGTGGCCGCCGGCGAGCAGGGCAGTGAGGGTGACGCAGCTGCGGGTGCGTCTGTCGAGGCCCTCACGGGACCACACCTCGCCCCAGGCGTAACGGGTGATCAGCTCCTGGAAGTCGCCGGTGAAGTCGTCGGCGGCGACAGTCGCCCGGTCCACGTGTGCGTCGCCGAGCACCTCCCGGCGGATCTTCATCCCCGTGTCGTACGGGTCGGGCCTGCCGTACGACACCGCCACGGGCTGCTCGGGGGCGGCCGGTGCGATCTCGGCGACGGGCGCGACAGGTGCCGAGGTCGCGGGTGCCGCCTGCGGGACCGGGATCGCCGCCAGGGTGTCGTTCCAGGCGGTGTCGAAGTGGTGGGCCAGCAGGTCGGTGACGGCCGCGGGCTGCTCGACGGGCGCCAGGTGGGAGGCGCCGGGCACCAGGGCGAGCCGGGCGTCCGGGATCCCGGCGACCAGGGTGCGGGCCTCGGCCGGCCCGGTGACCTGGTCCTCGGAGCCGACCAGGACGAGGGTGGGCACGCCGACCCGGGACAGCTCGGCGCGTACGTCGAAGGCGGCCAGGGCCTCGCAGGCGGCGATGTAGCAGCCGGGGTCGGTGGTACGGACCATCTGGACCGCCCACTCGACAATGGCGGGCTGGGCGGCGGCGAATCCTCCGGTGAACCAGCGCTCGGGCGCGCTGCGGGCCATCGGGTCGAGACCATTGGTCCGCACGACCACACCGCGCTGGCGGAACTCGTCGGCGGTGCCGAACCGGGGCGACGCGGCGACCAGCGCCAGGGACGCGACCCGGTGCGGGTGACGCAGGGCGAGCTCGATGCCGATCGCGCCGCCGATGGAACAGCCCGCGTACCCGAAGCGCTGGACGCCGAGCAGATCGAGAGTGGCCAGCAGCCGCTCGGCGAGCTCGCCGATGGAGCCGGCGGCGTGTGCCGGCGCGCCTCCGTGGCCGGGCAGGTCGAACCGGATCACCCTCCACCGCGCCGACAGCTCGCCGATCTGGCGGTCCCACATGTGCCATGTGGTGCCCAGCGAGGGGCCGAGGATGAGCACGGGTGCGTCGTCGGCACCGTCGATCCGGTACTGCAGGGTTTTCGGGGGCGTCTGCGTCTCACTCACGCGCCCCACGGTAATGAGTGGAAGGACCCCATTCGGCCAGGGGGTCGTCCTGGGCGGCCCGTTACCGCCTCCACCGCCGTTCCGTGAAGGCCGTGTGGAGCCCCGGTGGGGGCCTGTGGCCAGGCCGTGCGGTTCCGGCGGATTTCTCAGGGCGTCGCGGTGGAGACGACGTACACCCAGGGTTTGGCGGGTTCGGTCAGGTCGACCGTGATGTCCTGCGTGGGGCGCGGGTCCTTGTTCTGGTGCGTGGTGCCCGCCCAGGCACGGTCCTTCAGGCCGAAGTTCCAGCCGACGACCTCGCTGTCGCGGTCGCCGATGGTGACCTTGCCGTCCTGGAGGGCGGCCCGGCTGGTGCCGACATCCTTCAGGAAGGCGTCGAGACCGTCGGAGGTGGTGCGGAACTGCACGTAGAGCCGGCTGGTCTTCCAGTTGCTGGTCTCGTAGTAGCCGACGCGCCAGGAGCCCTCGGGGATCGGCACCTCGAAGATGCGGCGCTTCATCAGCGAGGGCCACTTGACGCGCAGACCGGTGGCCGAGGACTCGGCCTCCTTGTCCCGGCCGCTGGCACGGCTCTGCTCGGCGGAGATCACCAGATAGCCGGCCGGGATGCCGACGAGGAGCACGATGGTGATCGCGGTGAGCCAGCGGCGCACGAGCATGTGCCGCCTGCCCTCGGGGACCGGCGGAGTGGGCTGTCGGGTCGGCGTGGTGGTGGTGGTGGTCATGTCGGAGGTTCCTGGGTGGGACGGACGGAGCTCGGATTGCGCAGGGCCTGCGCGTACCGCTCGTATCGTTCATGGCGCTCCACCCGGCGGCGGTTCGTCCGGCGGAAGCGGCGCGCGACCAGGCGGGCCAGGTCGGCCGCACCGACCATACCCGCCTCCGGACCGAGCTGGGCCTTGGCGATGCGTGCCTCGGGCCGGTAGCCGCGGCCCGTGAGGTGGCGGCGGAAGGCGTCCCGGGCGGGCCCGATGAGCAGGTCGTCGGCGGCGCTGACACCGCCGCCGATCACGAAGCAGGAGGGGTCCAGGGCCGCGGCGAGATTGGCGATGCCGACGCCGAGCCACTGGCCGATGTCCTGGAACAGTTCGACGCACATGGCGTCGCCCTCGCGGGCCAGTTCGGTGATCAGCGGTCCGGTGATGTCGTGGACACTGCCGCCGACCCGGTCGATGATGTTGTACGCCACCGGGGAGTCGGCCACGGCCAGCTCCCGGGCCTCGCGCACCAGCGCGTTCCCGGAGCTGTACTGCTCCCAGCAGCCGCGGTTCCCGCAGGGGCAGCGGTGTCCGCCGGGCACGACCTGCATATGGCCGAACTCGCCCGCGACCCCGTACTTCCCCCGCTTGAGCTGGCCGTCCTCCAGGATCGCGCCGCCGATTCCGGTGCCGAGGGTGATCATCACGAGATGGTCCTCACCGCGGCCCGCGCCGAAGCGCCACTCGGCCCAGGCGGCCGTGTTGGCGTCGTTGTCCACGAGGACCGGGACGGCGAGGCGGGCGGAGAGCGCGTCGCGCAGGGGTTCGTTGCGCCAGGCCAGATGGGGGGCGAAGAGGACCTTGGAGCGGTCGGCGTCGACCCAGCCGGCGGCGCCGATCCCGACCGCGTGCACATCGTGGCGGTCGGAGAGGTCGAGGACCAGCTCGCAGATGGTGTCCTCGACGACCTTGGGACTCTTGGACTTGTCCGGGGTCTCGGTACGGACTTTCTCCAGGATGACGCCGTCGGCGTCGACCACGCCGGCCATCACCTTGGTGCCGCCGATGTCGATGCCGACGGTGGGCACCCGGGGCGCGGTGAGGTGGGAGCGCCGCTCTCGCGTTCCGACGGTCTTGAGGACGGTGGCGCGGGCGGACCCTCGGTTCGCAAAGTCGCGGTACGTGCTCATGTCCCTACGGGTGTCGGGGGTGTGGCCGCCGGTGACGGCCCGGTGGTGGGCGGTACCCACCACCGGGGCCGATTCTGCCATCCGGCGGGCCGGGTGGGTGAGCCGCTGCCCGGCCCTAGGCGGTGGCGTCCCTGGGTGCGCCCTCGCCGAGACGGGCGGGCGCCGGCGCCCGTTCCAGCTCGTGGCGGAGGTCCTCCAGCTCGCTGCCGCCCGCCATCTGGCGGGTGAGTTCGTCGAGTGTGACCGAGTCCTTGGTGTGGCTCGCCGCCATGATGCCGCGCTTGAGCAGCACGAAGCGGTCACCGACGAGATACGCGTGATGCGGGTTGTGGGTGATGAGCACCACGCCCAGCCCTGCGTCCCGTGCCGCGGCCACGTATTTGAGCACCACACCGGACTGCTTCACCCCGAGAGCAGCGGTCGGCTCGTCGAGCACCAGCACCTTGGCGCCGAAGTAGACGGCGCGGGCGATGGCCACGCACTGGCGCTCGCCGCCGGAGAGCGTGCCGATCGGCTGGTCGACGTCCCGCAGGTCGATGCCCATGCGCAGCAGCTCGGAGCGGGTGGTCTCGCGCATCGTCGCCACGTCGAGTCGCTTGAACGGGCCCGTGCCCCTCGTAGGCTCGGAGCCCAGGAAGAAATTGCGCCACACCGGCATCAGCGGGACGACCGCCAGGTCCTGGTAGACGGTGGCGATGCCGCGGTCCAGTGCCTCCCGCGGTGAGTTCAGCGTGGTGACCTCGCCCTCGATCGAGAAGGTGCCTGCGTCGTGCCGGTGCAGGCCCGCGATGACCTTGATGAGGGTGGACTTGCCCGCGCCGTTGTCGCCGAGCACACAGGTGATCTCACCCGCGTGGACCTGGAGGGAGACGCCTTCGAGGGCGCGGATGTTGCCGTAGTACTTGCTGATGTCGTCGAGCTCCACGAGTGCGCTCATGAGGTCGCCTCCGCACGCTTGCGCACCCATGCGTTGAGCAGGGTGGCCAGAAGGAGCATCGCTCCGAGGAAGAACTTGAACCAGTCCGGATTCCACTCGGCGTAGACGATGCCCTTGCTCGTCATTCCGAAGATGAACGCGCCGACCGCCGATCCGATCGCGGAGCCGTAGCCGCCGGTGATCAGGCAGCCTCCGATGACGGCCGCGATGATGTACGTCAACTCGTTGCCGACGCCTTCGCCGGACTGCACGACGTCGAACGAGAACAACAGGTGCTGGCCGGAGACCCAGGCGGCGAAGGCGACCCCCATGTACAGGCCGATCTTGGTCCGGTTGACCGGGACGCCGACCGCTCGGGCCGCGTCCGCGCCGCCGCCCACCGCGAAGATCCAGTTGCCGAACCGGGTGCGCAGCAGGATCCAGGTGGCGAGCGCGATCAGCACGAACCACCACAGGACGGTGACCTTGAGCGTCACGTCGCCGAGCGTGAGCTCGGAGGCGAAGAGCTTCCTGGCGGAGGCGAAGCCCTCCATGTCGGCGATGGACTTCGTCGACACGGTGCCGCTGATCAGCTTGGTGAAGCCCAGGTTGAGACCGGTGAGCATCAGGAACGTGCCGAGCGTGATGATGAAGCTCGGCAGTTTCGTCCGGGTCAGCATGAGGCCGTTGAACGCGCCGATGGCGAGCGTGACGAGCAGCGAGACACCCACGCCCACCCAGATGTTCGCGGTCATCTGGTAGCTGAACATCGACGAGACGAGCGCCGAGCTGGTGACCAGGACACCGGCGGACAGGTCGAACTCGCCGCCGATCATCAGCAGCGCGACCGGCACGGCCATGATGCCGAGCGTCGACGCGGCGTACAGGACGGTCGAGAAGCTGGACGCCTTCAGGAACGAGTCGGCGAAGACGGAGAAGAAGACGAAGACGGCGACGGCGCCGACTACCGAGCCCAGCTCCGGCCGGCCCATCAGCTTGCGCAGCGGGGAGGTGCGCAGCAGCCGCTCGTCGGTCTGCTGCGATGCCCTGCCGGGTGTGGCAGGCGGTGCGGTCGCGCTCATCGGGTCCCCCGATCCGTGTATTCCGCGAGCTCGTCGGCGTCCTTCTGGGTGATGATCTGCGGCCCGGTCAGCACGGGCCGGCCGCCGCCGAGTACATCGGCGTTGTACTTGTACAGCCACAGCAGGTCGACGGCCTCGTAGCCCTGGAGGTAGGGCTGCTGGTCCACGGCGAAGCCGAGGGTGCCGTCCTTCAGGGCGGCCGCGACCTTGGGGTTGAGGTCGAAGGTGCCGACCTCGGCCTCGGACCCGGCGCTCTTCCTCGCCTGGACCGCGGCGTCCGCGAACGGCGCGCCGAGCGTGACGACCGAGTCGACGGACGGGTCGGCCTGCAGCTTGGCCTCGATCGACGCCTGGACGTCGGGCATGTTGGTGCCGTCGACGTACAGGTTCTGCATCCGGCCGCCGAAGGTCTTCTTCGCCCCGGCGCAGCGCTGCTCGTGGCCGACGTTGCCCTGCTCGTGCAGGACGCACAACGCCTTCTTCCGGCCGCGCGCGTCGAGCTCGTCGCCGACCGCCTCGCCGGCGACGGACTCGTCCTGCCCGATGTGGGTGAGGGCGCCGAACTCCTTGGACTGCTCGGAGCCGGAGTTCACCGTGATCACCGGGATGCCTGCCTTGCGGGCCTTGGCGACGACGGCCTTCATGGCGTCGGGCTTGGCGAGGGTGACGATGAGCGCGTCGACCTTCTTGGAGATGTACGAGTCGACGAGCTGCGCCTGCTGCTGGCCCTCGTCGTTGTGGGCGTAGAGGAAGTTGATGTTGTCCTTGGCGGCCGCTTCCTTGGCGCCGCTCTGGACGATGTCCCAGAAGGTGTCGCCGTCGCCCGAGTGGGTCACCATGGCGAAGGTCCAGCGCGGGGTGGTGACCGCCGCCTCGCCGCGGGCGTTCTGCGCGGCCTTGCGGGCGTCCTCGGCACGCTTGCCGCCTGTGCTGCTGCACCCCACGAGGCCCGCTCCGAGTACCGCTGCCAGCACCGCGCCCAGTGCGCGTACCCCTGTCCTTGCCCGTGCCACGACGCCGTGCCCTTCTTGCCGTACTCGCTGTGCTGCCCTGTGCGGCCGGGGGTCGCAGCGACCTGCCCCGGCCGCCCAAGTATCCGTCACGCCTGGTCGCGGGGTGGTCATCGGGTGCGCAGCGGGTGCCCCGGCGACGAGGACAAGGCGCGCCGCGCAGGGCGGCGGGGCAAGGTCGGGGCACGCCGCACAGGGCGGCGGAGTCCGCATCGGGTGCGCCGCGGGTACCCCGGCGACGAGGACGGGGGACGCCGCGGGTGCCGATGCGACGAGGACGGGGTGCGTCATCGGGTGCCGTCTGCGGTGAGCTTCTCCAGCGCCGGGACGTCCTTCTCGGTGACGAGCGCGGGACCGGTCAGGACGGGCTTGCCGCCGCCGATGACATTCCGGTTGACCTTGTTGAGCCACAGCTCGTCGACGGCGAGGTAGCCCTGGAGGTAGGGCTGCTGGTCCACGGCGAACGCGATGTCCTTGGCCTTGAGGCTCTTGACCACGTCGGCGTTGAGGTCGAACGTGTTGATCTCCGCCTCCGACCCCGCGCCGTCCTTGGCCTTCACGGAGGCGGCCGCGAAGGGCGCCCCGAGGGTGACGACGGCGTCGATGTCCTTGGCGCTCTGCAGTTTCGCCTCGATGGACGAGGTGGTGGCGGGCATGTTGGTGCCTTCGACGTTCAGGTTCTCCACCGTGCCCCGGAAGGTCTTCTTCACCCCGGCGCAGCGCGCTTCGAGCGAGACGTTGCCCTGTTCGTGGATCACGCAGAGCGCCTTCTTGCGTCCACGCTCGTTCAGCTCCTCGCCGACGGCCTCGCCGGCGACCGATTCGTCCTGGCCGATGTGGCTGAGTGCCCCGAGGCCCTTCGAGAACTCCGCGCCCGAGTTGATGGTGACGACGGGGATGCCCGCGGCGACGGCCTTCTTGACGACGTCGCTCATGGCCTCGGGCTTGGCGAGGGTGACGATGATGCCGTCGACCTTCTGGTCGATGTACGTCTGGACCAGCTGGGCCTGCTCCTTGCCCTCGGGGTTCGACGCGTAGAGGAACTGCACGTTGTCCTTGCGGGCGGCGACCTTCGCACCGCTTTGGACGATGTCCCAGAAGGTGTCGCCCTGGCCCGAGTGGGTCACCATGGCGATCTTCATCCTGGGCGTCTTCGCGGCCTCGCCGCCGCCTTCGGCGGCGGGCTTCTCGTTGCCTTCCTTGCCGCCGGAACTGCTGCATCCGGCGAGGACGGCCAGGGCGCTCGCGGCGAGCAGGGCTGTTGCCGTGCGGGTTGTGCGCATGTGGGTCCGCCTCCTTACCCCGCCGCCGGGTTGCGGCTGGGTGAGTTTCTACGGCGGCCCCGCGGGCCAGTCAAGACTTTGTCCGAACATTCTTACGCGACGGTGGCCCACCGGGCAGTGCCTAGGAACGGACCAGGAGCTGGAATTCGAAGGCGTAACGCGAGGCCCGGTAGATGTGCGAGCCGAACTCAACCGCGCGGCCCGTGTCGTCGAAGGTGGTGCGCTCCATCGTGAGCAGCGGGGCCCCCGCCTCCTCGCCCAGCAGTTCGGCCTCCGCCGCGTCGGCCGCGCGGGCTCCGACGGACTGGCGGGCGCTGTGCAGGGTGATCCCGGCCGCGCGCATGATCCGGTACAGCCCGGTCGACTCCAGCGCGGCGGTGTCGCAGTCGAGCAGCCCGGCGGGGAGGTGGTTGCGCAGCCGGGCCATCGGCTCCCCGTGGGCGTAGCGCAGCCGCTCGACGACCCGGACCTCGCTGCCCTCGGCGACGCCGAGCGCGGCGGCGACCTCGGCGCTCGCGGGCTCCACGGCGTTGTTCAGCACGACCGTGGCGGGCCGCTGCCCGGCCGCCTCCAGGTCGTCGTAGAGGCTGCTGAGCTCCAGCGGGCGCTTGACCTGGCTGTGCACGACCTGGGTGCCCACGCCACGCCGGCGCACCAGCAGTCCCTTGTCGACCAGGGACTGGATGGCCTGGCGGACAGTGGGCCGGGACAGGCCGAGCCGGCCGGCGAGCTCGATCTCGTTGCCGAGGAGAGTGCCAGGGGTGAGCGCCCCCCTCTCGATGGCCGCTTCCAGCTGCTGGGAGAGCTGGAAGTAGAGCGGGACCGGGCTGGTGCGGTCGACGCTCAACTGGAGCGAGAGGGCCGGTTCCGTCTCGTGACTGGGCTGCTTGGGCACGTGGGGGAGCGTAGTCGCACGCCAAGTTGACGGGAAGTCGTGAGGTTCGGTTGTCAGGACAAAGTCTTGACAGGCGGCGGCACCGCCTCCACCTTTGGGCCATGCGCATCGGATTGATCGGCACGGGACGTATCGGCAGCTTTCACGCGGGGGTACTGAGCCGCCATCGCGAGGTCGGCTCACTGGTCGTGGCGGACACGGACGCGGCGCGCGCCGTGCGCACGGCGGACCGCTGCGGCGCCACGGCCGCACCCAGTGCCGACGAGGTCTTCGCCTGGGGCGTGGACGCGGTGGTGATCGCCTCGGCGACCGCCGCGCATGCCGATCTGATCGCCCGCGCGGCGCGTGCGGGGCTGCCGGCATTCTGCGAGAAACCGATCGCCCTGGATCTGCCGGGGACGCTCGCGGCGCTGCGCGAGGTGGAACGGGCGGGCACGGAGCTGCAGCTCGGCTTCATGCGCCGCTTCGACGCGGGCTACACGGCGGCCCGCGAGCTGGTGCGCTCGGGCCGGCTGGGCCGCCTGCACACCGTACGGGCGATCACGTCCGACCCGGCGCCGCCGCCCGCGGAGTACCTGCCGCTGTCCGGCGGGCTGTACCGGGACTGCCTGGTCCACGACTTCGACATCCTGCGCTGGGTGACCGGACGCGAGATCGTCGAGGTGTACGCCACCGGGGCTGACGCGGGCCCGGCGATGTTCCGCGAGGCGGGCGACGTGGACACCGCGGCGGCGCTGCTCACGCTGGACGACGGGACGCTGGCAACGGCGACCGCGACGCGGTGCAACGGCGCGGGCTACGACGTGCGGATGGAGCTGGCCGGGGAGCTCGACCAGGTCGCGGTCGGGCTGGACGACCGTACGCCGATCAGCTCCACGGAACCGAAGGGCCTGCCGCCGGTGGACAACCCCTGGCCGGGCTTCCTGGAGCGTTTCGCCCCCGCGTACGAGGCGGAGCTGGACGCGTTCATCCGCCTCGTGGCGGGCGAAGGGGAGAACGCGTGCGACGGCCACGAGGCGCTGACGGCGCTGCGGGTCGCCGAGGCCTGCGAGCTCTCGCGCCGCGAACACCGCCCGGTCCGCCTGGAGGAGATCCCGTCGGGCTGAACCCCTGAACCGGGACTGCGCCCCAGGCCCCGTTACCCGCGCTTCGCGCGGTGTCATCGAACTCCCCCTGGGCTTCGCCCCGGGGGACCCCCGGACGGGCTGAGAAACAGCCCCGCCGGCGACTGAGGCGCGGGGGCCCGGGGCAGCGCCCCCGGGTCACCAGCGGACCGGGAGGGATTCCGGGCCGCGGATCAGCATGCCCGTGCGCCACGTGAGCGCGGCCGTGTGCGCGTCCAGCGTGAGGTCCGGGCAGCGCTCCAGCAGCGAGCGGATGGCGACACGCGCCTCCAGACGCGCCAGCGGCGCGCCCAGGCAGTAATGGATGCCGTGGCCGAAGGCCAGATGGCCCCGGCTGTCGCGGCGGATGTCGAAGCGGTCCGGCTCCGGATAGCGGGCCGGGTCGCGGTCGGCGTCCGCGAGGGCGACCAGGACCAGCTGTCCGCCGCCGGGGACGACCGTGCCGCCGATCTCGTAGGGCTCGACGGTGAAGCGGTACGTCGGGGTCTCCACCGGCCCGTCGTACCGCAGCATCTCCTCCACGGCCCCGTCCATCAGCGAGAAGTCGCCCCGCAGCGCGTCGAGTTGGTCGGGGTGGGTGAGCAGCGCGAGGACGCCGTTGGAGATCAGGTTGACCGTCGTCTCGTGGCCGGCGATCAGCAGCAGCCACGCCATGCCCATCAGCTCGTCGCCGCCGAGCCGGTCCTCATCGTCTCCGTCGGCCCGGTGGATGAGCGCGCTCATGAGGTCGTCGCCGGGCTTGTCGCGCTTCTCGGCGAGCAGCCCGGCCAGATACCGCGTCAGTTCCCCGCCGCCGCCTCCCGCTCGGCCCGGCCGGTGGAGGCCAGGGCGGTGTTGGACCAGCGCCGGAAGGCGTCCTGGTCGAGGAAGGGCACGCCCAGCAGTTCGCAGATGACGGCGATGGGCAGCGGGAAGGAGAACGCGTCGACGAGGTCGGCACGGCCCGTGGGCCCCATGCGGTCCAGCAGTTCGTCGGTGATCCGCTGGACGCGCGGGGCCAGTTGGTCCACGCGCCGCATGGTGAACTCGCGTGCCACGAGCTTGCGCAGCCGCGTGTGCCGGGGGGCGTCGGCGCTGAGCATGGTGATGCCGGCCGACAGCTGCGAGACGCCGAGATCGGGGGCGGCATTGCGCCACTCCTTGGACAGGGCGTTGTCGGCGAGAACGGCGCGCCCGGCCTCGTAACCGACGACGAGCCATGCCTCGTGGCCCTCGGGCAGCCGGACCCGGTGGACGGCGCCCCGCTCGCGTAACGCGGCGTAGACGGGATAGGGGTCGCGGGTGAAGTCGGCGCCGAGCGCAGCGAGATCAACGATGGCGGCTTCGGTGGTCACGGCGTTCCTCTCACATCGTCAGGTGGTGTGCGGGGCCGTCCGTCACACCGGACTACCAGCGCACCGGCAGGTGGCGGACGCCGCGCATCAGGAGGCCGGGGAGCCACTCGTAGGCGGAGGCGGGCTCGTCGAGGGCGAGCTCCGGGCAGCGCTCCAGCAGGGAGCGGATGGCGACACGGGCCTCCAGCCGGGCCAGCGGCGCGCCCAGGCAGAAGTGGATGCCGTGGCCGAAGGCCAGGTGGCCCCGGGTGTCGCGGCGGATGTCGAAGCGGTCCGGCTCGGGATAGCGGGCCGGGTCCCGGTCGCCGGCGGCGAGACCCACGAGGACCGTCTCACCGGGCGGGATGACGATGTCGCCGTACGGGACGTGGGCGACGCTGAAGCGCAGGGTCGCGTTCTCCACCGGGCCGTCGTAGCGCAGCATCTCCTCCACGGCCCCGTCCAGGAGCGAGAAGTCGGCGCGCAGGGCTGCGAGTTGATCGGGATGGGTGAGCAGGGCGCGCATGCCGTTGGAGATCAGGTTGACCGTCGTCTCATGGCCCGCGATGAGCAACAGATAGGCCAGGGCGCGCAGTTCGGCGGCGGAAAGGCGGTCGTCGTCCGAGGCGCGGGTGCACAGCAGGGCGGATAGCAGGTCGTCGGCGGGACCGGCACAGCCCTTGTTCTCGATCAGCTCGTCCAGGTAACCGCGCAGCCGGTGGACCGCGTTCGACTCGCCTTCAGCGCTGGTGGGGGCGACGATCTCGTTGGACCACTTGCGGAAGTCGTCGCGGTCGGCGGCCGGGATGCCGAGCAGCTCGCAGATGACGATGATGGGCAGCGGGAAGGCGAGCGCGTCGACCAGGTCGCCGCGGCCCGCCGGCAGCATCGCGTCGATCAGTTCGTCGGTGATCTGCTGCATCCTCGGTCGCAG
The DNA here is from genome assembly GCF_018614575.1 of Streptomyces sp. ISL-10. Lineage (GTDB taxonomy): Bacteria > Actinomycetota > Actinomycetes > Streptomycetales > Streptomycetaceae > Streptomyces. The sequence continues at coordinate 446,312 of NZ_JAGGOJ010000003.1, read as the reverse complement.
CGCCTCCACGCGCCGGCCGGTGAACTCGCGGGCAACGAGCTTGCGCAGCCGGGTGTGGTCGGGCGGGTCGAGCACCAGCAGGTTGGGGCCGATGACCTGTTCGGCGAGCATGGTCACGCCGACGGTGGCCGGCACCTTGGACAGCCGCGCGTCGGCGAGCGCCGAGCGCGCCTCCTCGTGGCCGACGATCAGCCAGAGCCGGCCGCCGTCGGCGCCCCGTACCTGATGGACGGGCCCCGCCTCGCGCAGCCGCGCGTAGTACGGATACGGGTTCGCCGTGAAGTCCGCACCGAACTCTGCGAGATCGACGATCGTCATTCGCCCAGCCTACGGCGACTTCTGCGGACCGTCCTCGTCCAGCAGCCCGGCATCATGGGCCAACAGCGCGATCTGGACACGGTTGTTGAGGCCCAGTTTGGCGAGAATGCGCGACACATGGGTCTTGACCGTCGGCACGCTCATGTACAGCGTCGACGCGATTTCGGCGTTCGAGCGGCCCTGTCCGACGGCGACCGCAACCTCCCGTTCGCGCTCGGCGAGCGACTCCAGCCGCCGTGCGGCCGCCTGCCGTCGTGTGCCGGCGCCGCCGCCGTCCGCCACGTGCGTCATCAACTGCCGTGTGACGGCCGGGGACAGGACGGGGTCGCCCGCGGCCACCCGGCGCACGGCGGCGACGATCTCCGCGGGCGGGGTGTCCTTCAGGACGAAACCGGCCGCGCCCGCGCGCAGGGCGCGCAGCACCTGCTCATCGGCGTGGAAGGTGGTCAGGACGACGACGTCGGGTGCGTCGGGCCGGGCACGCAGGGTCTCGGTCGCGCTCAGGCCGTCCGTCACGGGCATGCGGATGTCCATCAGGACGACATCGGGCCGGTGCCGGTCGACGAGCCCGGGGACCTCCGATCCGTCCGCGCCCTCCCCGACGATCTCGATGTCGTCGGCACCGCCGAGCATGAAGGACAGCCCTGCCCGCACGAGCGGGTCGTCGTCGACGACGATCACACGGATGGTCATGAGGGCCACGGTAGCCAGGCCGCCACCCGGAAGCGTCCGTCACCCGTCGCTCCGTGCTCGAGCCGGCCGCCGGCCAGGGTGGCGCGTTCGGTGAGCCCGATGAGGCCCTGGCCCGAACCTGGCACCGGCTCGACCTCCCCGGTCGGCGGCGGGTTGACGATCTCCACGGAGAGCCCGTCGCCGGGGCCGCCGTGCACGGAGACGGTGACCTCGGGTCGGTGCCCTCGCTCTCGCCGGGTGCGCGGAGCACGCCGATGATCTCGCGCAGGTCCTGCAGCGCCTCGCGGGCGCTGTCGCGGATCACGCCCGCGGCCCTCGCGACCTCGGCCGGGGGCGCGTCGGGCCGGAACTCGAGCGCCCCCGCGTGCACGGACAGCAGGGTCAGCCGGTGGGCGAGTACATCGTGCATCTCGCGGGCGATGGCCTCACGGGCGAGGCGCTGCGCCTGCTCAGCCCGCAGCGCGGCCTCCGTCTCGGCGCGGCGGGCTCGTTCCCGCAGAGCCGTCACGAGCTGCCGGCGTGCGCGTACGAGCATTCCCCAGCCGGTCATCAGCAGGACCAGTACGGTGCCGGTGACCGTCGAGGCGAGGAACGACATCTCCGGGTCGGGCCGTACGGCGGCCTGCACGGCGCCGGACGCGATGGCGAGCACGCCGAGGACGGCGACGGGCTTGAACGCACGGTGCACGGCAAGGCTGAACAGGCTGAGCATCAGCGCGCCTCCCGCGGCCGGTGCGACGGCGGCGAGGACCACCAGGGCGGCGGCGAGACCGACCGGCGTGCGTCGCCGTGCCCACAGGACGCAGCAGGCGGCCGCGCCGAGGAGCTGATCGACGAGGACGACCGCGTCGGAATTGCCGACCTTCGCGCTCGTCATGCCGGCCAGCAGGCCTATGACCGCGGCGATGACGAAGAAAAGGGTGTCGACGCCCCAGTCGCGCACGGTGCGCCGCGGCCTGGCCCTGCCACGGCTCCGGGCCGCTTCGAGGTCGAGGGGGTCGGACATGGCCGACGGCAGCAGCCATGGGTACTCCGTGCGTGTCATGTCGAGAAAGCTACGCAGGTGACGACGTGGATGCGGCGATCCGGCGGGCAGTGGCTACCAAAGTCGCGGGGCAGCGGACTTTCGGCCGACTTTCGGCGGACCGCGGTGTCCCGAAGCCGGACGCGCACGGGTACGCGTCCACGCGAGCCTTCCGGCATGAAGAAGATTCTCGAGGTGGTCGGATTCCTTCTGTTCGTCTGGGGCGTCGCGGGGGTGCTTCACGAGCTCACCGGCTGGTTCAAGCTGTGGGGCGTCGTGGCGCGTCTGGATTTCCTCGACGGCCATGAGCTCTACGCGAGCATCGTGCTGGCCGTACTCGGCGGAACGCTGATGGTGACCTCCGACCGCGTGGGCCGCAGCGGCTGAGGCCCCGCGTGGCGATCACGCCGGGCCGTGCCCGGTCCTGCACCGAGGTGTCAGGGAGGCGCACGTCCGTCCGGCGATGCCATTACCCCCGACGTAATCGACCGCGCTCCCCTGCCGCGGCAGTGTGGTGCACGTCAACGAGATCCCCGACGGGGGTTCCGCATCAGGCCCGAGGAGCGCACCATGCCCGTCAAGTCGCCCGAGAACCTCGCGAGTTCCGTAGCCGACACCACCCGTCACGTCGTCGAGGAGTTCCTCGCCGCCCGGATGGCGGGGGACGCCGAGCGGCTCGTCGCGCTCTTCGCGGACGAGGTCGACTGGCTGCTCGCCGAGAACCCCGCCGTCCCGTGGATCCGGCCGCGCTCCACCGGAGCCGAATGCGCCGCCCAGTTCACGGAGCTGGTCGAGCACACGGTGGCCGAGGACGCCCGGGCCTGCGTCGACACGTTCCTCGTGGACGGCACCAACGCCGTCCTGATGGGGCACGTCTCGGGCACGGTGCGTGCGACGGGGAAGTCCTTCGAGGGCCCCTTCGCGCTGCGCCTCACCGTCGAGGGGGGCCGGATCACCCGGCACCACCTCTACGAGAACAGCCTGGCGATCGCCGAGGCGTGCACCGCTTCCTGAGCGCCGGCCTCCCGAGTTCCGGCCTCACTGGTACGAGGGCAGGCCCTCGGTGGAGAAGGTCCACTCGGCGATGGTGAGGTCCTCGCCGTGGCCGGAGTCCTCGCGGGTGGCGTGGCGCCGGCCTTCGGGGCACCCACCGGGGGACGATTAGCGGTCCGCCGCGCGGCGGCCCCACATCGTGCCCGTCAGGACGAGCGCCGCGCCGAGCAGGCCCGCCGCGCCCAGGCGTTCGCCGCCGATCGCGATGCCGGCCGCGGCCGCCCACAGCGGCTCGGTGCCGAGGAGGAGGCTGACGCGCGACGGCGAGGTGCGGCGTACGGCCCAGGTCTGCACGAAGAACGCGAACAGCGTGCAGAACAGGGACAGGAAGAGCAGCCCGGCCCATTCCCGCGGGCCGAATGCGACGGCAACGGACCACGGTGTCGCACCCGTTCCGGGGACGGCGACCAGGGCGGCGAACACCGCGACCGCGCCGCCCAGTTGCACGGTGGTCAGCGAAAGGGGGTCAACGCCGCTCAGGGACTTCATACGGGCCGTCGCCAGGACGTTGACGGTGCGCGCGAGAGCGGCGAGCAGCATCAGCAGATCGCCGAGGGAGGGAGTGGTGAAGCCGCCGCCCTGGGTCAGCAGCACCACTCCGGCGACGGAGACCCCGGCCGCGGCAACGAAGGAGCGGGCGGGTCGCTGCCTGGTCACGGCCGCCTCGGCGAGGGGCGTGAAGATCATGGTGAGACTGATGATGAGACCCGCGTTGGTGGCGGAGGTGTGCACGACGCCGTACGTCTCCAGCAGGAAGATCGCGCCCAGGACGAGTCCCAGCAGCCCGCCCCCACGCCACTGGGCCGCGGTCAGGGCCCGCAGCCTGCGCCGGCCCGCGACGACGAGCACCGGCACGACGAGCGCGAAGCGCAGGACCAGTACGGCGACGACGGTGTGCGTGGTGGTGATGCCCTTGGCCGCGAGGTAGCTGGCGCCCCACACCACGGCCACGAGCAGCACGGGCAGATCGGTGAGCCATGCGCGGCGCGGTGCGAGTACGGGGACGGGGACGGCGACGAACGACACCCTGGATCTCCAACGGCTGAGGCGGACAGGCGTGGGAGGCGTCGGTGGCTCGCTCACGGAGCGATCACCGTATCGGGGCCGTACGTGTGGAGGCTACATCTTTCCCGGCGCGCGGCGGGTTCGGGCTCAGCCGTTCCCGGCGGTTCTGCGTCGGACGTAGCTGTGTCAGACGTGGCCGGGTCAGACCTGGCTGAGTCAGACGTAGCTGCCGTACTCGGGGCGGCCGGCGAGTTCGTAGGTGTGGATGGCGATGCCGGAGCCGGTGGTCCTCGCGTCGACATGCCGGAAGGCGGTCGGCGTCGCGCCCTCGGGGAACAGCCGCAGGCCCTTGCCGAGGACGACGGGGAAGACCAGGAGGTGGAGTGTGTCGATCAGGTCATGTGCCATGAGGGACTGGGCCAGGTGGCCGCTGCCGTGCAGCTGGATCTCGCCGTCGGTGCGCTCCTTCAGGTCCGTGACCTCCTTGGCCACGTCTCCGCGGAGGACGGTGGTGCCGGACCAGTCGGGGCTGTCGAGTGTGGTCGACGCGACGTATTTGGGCAGGGCGTTGAGCTTCGTCGCGACCGGGTCGGCGGGGTCCTTCTGCAGAGGCCAGTAGCCGGCGAAGATCTCGTACGTGCGGCGGCCGAGCAGGAAGGCGGTGGGCCGTTCGAAGACCTCGTTGATGAACCGGCCGAAGTCCTCGTCCCCGTACGGCACGGACCAGCCACCCTGCTCGAAGCCGCCCCTGGTGTCTTCTTCGGGACCGCCGGGTGCCTGGTAGACGCCGTCGAGGGAGATGAACTGGGTGAGGCTGAGCTTGGCCATGATGCACGCCCTTCACAAGGGTTTGTCGTGGTTGCGCAGGAGCACACAGCTCTGACTCCACTCTGGCCCCGAACTCATCGCCGCGCCGCTCGCGCACGCGACCACGGCGTCCGATCACCGCCGGCATCGGGGACCTCCTCCCGCCGTCATTGAAGGCGCAACCAATGGCGAGAGGGCTGGGAAGGTCTCTATGAACGGCAAGGTGGCTCTGGTGACCGGTGGAAGCCGCGGCATAGGCGCGGCGACGGCGCTGCGGCTGGCGCGGGACGGCGCCGATGCCGCGATCACGTACACGGTGGGGAAGGAGGCGGCCGCGGAGGTCGTGAGCGGGGGGCAAGGCCATGGGCCGGCGGGCGGTGGCACTGCGCGCCGACTCGGCGGACCGGGGCAGCCGAGGCGGTGGCCCGCGCCGCGGACGCGCTCGGCGGGCTCGGCGCCTGGTGAACAGCGTGGGCGTGAGATCCCTCGCGCCGCTGGAGCAGATCACCGTCGCCGACGTGGCCAGGGTCCTCGCCACGAACGTGCGCGGCGTCTGTCTGGCCTCCCGGGCCGCCGCGGCGCGGATGGCTCGCGGCTCGCGGCTCGCGCATCATCACGATCGGGACCTGCGCGACACAGCGCGTGCCCGGGCCCGGCGGCACGCCGTACGCCATGAGCACGTCGGCGCAGATCGGGCTGACGAAGGCTCCCCCTGACCTCGCCGGGAGGTGCCCCCGGGCACGCGAGTTGGGCGAGCGCGGGCATCACGGCCGACATCGTCCACCCGGGGGCCGGCCGACACCGACATGAATCCGGCGGACGGCCGTACGCGGAGCCGCAGAAGGCGGACACCACGCTCGGCCGTTTCGGCGGCGCGGACGAGATCGCGTCCATGGCCGCGTACCTGGCGGGCGACGGGGCCGCATACGAGACGGGTGCCGGGTTCGCCGTCGACGGCGGCCACGCCGCGTAGCAGCGGTTCCTGGGCGCGGGGCGCACCGTTGCTGTCGGGCGGCGCGCCCCGCGCGGGGGCCAGGAGGGTGTCGTTCCTCCCCGCCCCACGGCGGCCGTCAGCCGCCGAGCTCCTGGTGGCGGGCGATCAGACGGGCCGTGCCCTGCTCGGTGGGGGAGCCGAACAGACGCAGCCGGGAGATGCCGCCGTCGGGGTAGATGTCGATGCGGGCGTGGGTGCCTACCGCCGGGGCGGCGAGCACGAAGCGGTGGTTGGTGTCGGGTTGCAGCCGGGTGCGCGGCAGCACCTCACGCCATTCGCCGCCCTCGCCGTCGCGCACCGACAGGGCGGCCCAGCCGGCGCTGTTGCCCTTGAGGTAGGCGGTGTCGATCTCGACGGCGCGGATCTCGGACTGCTCCACCAGCTGGTAGCGGATCCAGTCGTTGCCCTTGTCGCGGCGGCGGCGGGTCTCCCAGCCGTCGTCCATCTTGCGGGAACGGCCCGGCTGGATGGTGTTGGTGGCCGGGGAGTAGAAGCGGTCGGACGCGTCCTCGACCTGCCCGCCGTTCTCCAGCGCGACCAGGTCGAAGGTGCCGAGCGCGGCCAGCCACGCCGGGTCGGGCGCGACCTCTCCGTACACCCGCAGGCGGGCGATGCCACCGTCGGGGTGCTGGCCCACGCGCAGATACGTGAAGCGCTGCTCGGTGTCGACGGCGAAGCCGTTCGCGGCGTGGCCGCCGACGGCCGTGCGCGGCACGAGCGTCGTCCACTTCACGTCGTCGCCGAGGAGTTCCTCCGGCGAGGGGGCCCCGGCCACCGAGGTGCCCTCGACGGAGACGGCCTGCGGGTAGTTGCCGCGGAAGTGGGCGGTGTCGACGACGATGCCGCGCACGACGCCGGGCGCGCCGAGGCGTACCAGCGCCCAGTCGTGGTCCTCGTCCGTGGGGTGGGGCTGCGCGGCGGAGACGCCGCGGCGGCGGCGGGTCTCCCAGCCGTCCATGATCTTGCCCTTGTGGCCGAAGTGCTCGGGGTCGAACTCGGCGGCCTCGGGCTTGAGCAGGTTCTCGCGTTCGGCGAAGAACTCGTCGTTGGCGGCGATGACGCCCGCGCCCAGGCGGCGGTCGGCGAGGTCGGCGTACCGGGTGAAGGGGAAGTCGGCCGTGCGGTAGTCGGCGTACGGGTCGCCGCCGCCGTAGGGACTGGCGTCCCCGGTGAAGGAGGGAAGGGAAGAGGACACGGTTTCAGTTGTTCCTTTCGAGCAGTCGGCCCGTCGGCTCGGCCAGGTTGCCGTTTTCCACGATCCGCTCGCCGCGCAGCCACGTCGACCGGACGACGCCGTGCAGCGTCTTGCCCGCGTAGGCGGTGACCTGGTTGCGGTGGTGCAGTTCGGCGGGGTCGACGGTGAAGGTCTCGTCGGGGGCGAGGACCGCGAAGTCGGCGTCGCGGCCGGCCTCGATGGCGCCCTTGTCGCCGAGGCCCGCCAGCTTCGCCGGGGCGAAGGACATCCAGCGGACGACGTCGTCGAGGGTGTGGCCGCGCCTGCGGGCCTCGGTCCAGATGGCGGGCAGACCCAGCTGGAGCGAGGAGATGCCGCCCCAGGCGGATGCGAAGTCGGGGGACTTGAGGTCGGTGGTGCACGGGGAGTGGTCGGAGACGATGCAGTCGATGGTGCCGTCGGCGAGGCCCTGCCAGAGCAGGTCCTGGTTGGCGGCCTCCCTGATCGGCGGGCAGCACTTGAACTCGGTGGCGCCGTCGGGGACTTCTTCCGCGGTCAGGGTGAGGAAGTGGGGGCAGGACTCGACGGAGACCGCCACTCCTCTGCGCTTGGCGGCGGCGATGAGCGGCAGGGCGTCGCTGGAGGAGAGGTGCAGTACGTGCACTCGGGCGTTCAGCCGCTCGGCGTGGGCGATCAGGCCCTCGATGGCGGCGTTCTCGGCGTCGCGCGGCCGGGAGGCCAGGAAGTCGGCGTACTTGGGGCCGCTGCGCTGCGGGGCCGAGGCCAGGTGGTGCGGGTCCTCGGCGTGCACGATGAGCAGGCCGCCGAAGCCGGCGATCTCGGCCAGGGTGCGGGCGAGCTGCTCCTGGTCGAGCTCGGGGAACTCCTCGACGCCCGATGGCGACAGGAAGCACTTGAAGCCGAAGACCCCGGCGTCGTGCAGCGGCCGCAGGTCCTTGAGGTTGGACCCGATCGCGCCGCCCCAGAATCCGGTGTCGACGTGGGCCTTGGGCCGGGCGACGTCCTGCTTGGTGCGCAGGTTCTCGACGGTGGTGGTCGGCGGGAGCGAGTTGAGCGGCATGTCGAGCAGGGTCGTGATGCCGCCGGCCGCGGCGGCGCGGGTGGCGGTCCAGAAGCCCTCCCACGCCGTGCGCCCGGGGTCGTTCACATGCACATGGGTGTCGACGAGGCCGGGGAGCAGGACGTCGTCGCCGAAGTCCTCCAGCCGGGCGCCCGCGGGCACCTCGGCGTCGTACGGCCCCACCGCGGCGATCTTCCCGCCGGCGACGGCGACGGTCGCGGCGCGCGTCCCCTCCGGGGTGACGACGCGCGTCGAGCGCAGCACCAGATTCACGTCCACGGTCCCGTCCACGGCCACGTCCACACCCTCGTCCACGCCGGACACCAGCTCCCCTCACACTCCTGAACGCCGGCCAACGCCGATCTGCTTCGGCCAGCCAGAAATTCAACGAACTGTTGAAGGAGTCTTCACTTCCGGCCGTTGCCCGTCAAGACCCGCCCCGCCCACGGTGATCCACTTGGACGTTTCCATAAAGTGGAAGTATTATTCCACTGCGATGTGGGGTGCTTCACCCAACGGTGCGGCCACCGGCCTGCCCGCAAAGCCGGCGGACACCTGGACAAACGGGCCCTGACCGGCAAAGAAGCCCCCATGGGAGCGACGGGCCCCGCATATAAGCCCGGTAGGCTGCTGCCTCGCCCTGCCTGCCCGAAAGGACCGCCGACGTGCCGACGTCCAGCGCCAGCGCCACCGACGCAGCAAAGCCCGCCGCCAGCGGCGGCGTGCAGTCCCTGGAGCGCGCCTTCGACCTGCTCGAACGAATGGCCGATGCCGGTGGCGAAGTCGGGCTGAGCGAACTGTCCGCGAGCAGCGGTCTCCCCCTGCCGACCATCCACCGCCTGATGCGCACGCTGGTGGCCTGCGGCTACGTACGCCAGCAGTCCAACCGCCGGTACGCACTCGGCCCCCGGCTGATCCGCCTCGGCGAGTCCGCGTCCCGGCTGCTGGGCACCTGGGCGCGCCCCTACCTCGCCCGCCTCGTCGAGGAGACCGGCGAGACGGCGAACATGGCGCTCCTGGACGGCGACGAGATCGTGTACGTGGCCCAGGTGCCCTCCAAGCACTCGATGCGCATGTTCACCGAGGTCGGCCGGCGCGTACTGCCGCACTCGACGGGCGTGGGCAAGGCACTGCTGGCGCACACCCCCGCGGACGAGGTGCGGGCGCTGCTGTCCCGCACGGGCATGCCCGCCGCGACGGAGAAAACGATCACGACGCCGGAGGGGTTCCTCGCCGCGCTGGAACAGGTCCGGCGCGCGGGCTACGCGGTCGACGACAGTGAGCAGGAGATCGGCGTGCGCTGCCTCGCGGTGTCCGTGCCCGACTCCCCCACCGCGGCGGCGATCTCGATCTCGGGCCCGGCGGGCCGGGTCACGGAGAAGGCCACGGAGAAGATCGTCCCGATCCTCCAGGAGGTCGCGCACGACCTGTCGGCGGCCCTGGCCAGCACGTCCCCGCAGAGCTGAAGCCCCCGGGGGGCCGGGGCCGGGTGTGCCCCGACGCCGCGGGGGCTGCGTGCGCACGGACACCGGCGGGACCGTGTCTCCGACATTGCCCGGAGGCGCGTTTTCCCGGCACCGCGGGGGCCACGTGTGCCCGGACACCTGGCCGTGTCCGCCCCGACACCGCCGGGACCGGCCCCGCCCTGACGCCGCGGGGGCTGCGTGCGCACGGACACCGGCGGGACCGTGTGTTCACCGACCGCCAAAGCCGCGCGTGCCCCGACACCCGGCCGCGTCCGCCCCCGCGCCGCGAGGCCGCGTGCGCACGAACACCGGCGGGACGGTGTCTGCACCGACCGCCAAAGCCGCGCGTGCCCCGACACCGCCCCCGGAACCGCAGGGACCGTGCCCGCCCTGACGCCGCAGGGGCCGCGTGTTGCCCCCACACCACCGCGGCTGGGTGTCCCCGACACCACCGCGGCTGGGTGTCCCCGACACCACCGCCGGGGCTCCGCCCCGGACCCCGCGCCTCAAAGCTCCCCTACTGCCTGGCGGCCGTAGCTGGGGCCCCCAGCGAGGCTGAGTTGCCGCCGGGCGGCGCGACGGCATCCGCGCGGGGCCACCGAGGCCGTAGGGGCGTCAGACGTGCCGCTGGGGCGGGACGTCGCTGAACATGTCCACCGCCTTGCGCACCTGCATCAGCGCGGGCGTCAGCGCGCTCACGGATCCGAGCGCGCCCGCGATGAGCAGCAGCGAACGGCGCATACGGGGAATCTCGGGATCGCCCGCGGCGATCATCGCGGCCAGTACGGCCAGTTCGTCCTCGGCGATCGCCCGGTCACCGAACTCCGCACGGTACCCGGCCAGTTCACGGCGGAGCTGCGCGACCGCAGCACGTAGCTCCGCCGCCCTCGGGTCGCCGCCGCTCCCTGTCACCCGCGTCTGCCCCACGCTTCGCAACAAAGCCCAGCCCCTCGCACGTCCTCGTGCCCGCGCCTGCGTTCCGCCGGACGGCCGAACGCCCGCGGGGTGCGGGCCAGTTAACGCCATCCGGCCCGCGACGCGCCACAGTGAGGACGGAATTCAGGACGAAGGGGCAGGGTCGATCGCGTTGCGCCAGACCGTGACATCGAGGGTGATGTACTGACTGGGGTCGGAGTCCGGCGATTTCCCCTGGTAGGTGGCCACCCCGACATGGCCGGAGTCCGTCAGCACACAGATCCTCGCGCCCTTCGACAGGACGTCCAGCTCGATCGTACTGGTGTACCGGGTCTCACTCTTGCAGGTGGCGAGGTCGGCCGTCTGCTCGCTGCGCAGGAGGATGAGCCGACCGCTCGGGGACTCGATCTGACCGATCCCCCACTCGTACTCGATGTCCCCCTCCGAGTCGTCATTGACGGGCAGGAGGGGTTCGTCGTCGAGCTTGAGGTGGTAGTTGTCGACGACGTCGAGTCCGGTGTACGTCTTGGGTGTCGGGTCCGGCACCGACTCGTCGGGCGGCGTGTCGACCTCGTCGCCGCCGTTGCCGTCGCCGGAAGGGGTGCCGTCCGCGCCCGGGGTGGTGTCCTGCTTCTGCGAACCCTGCTTGTCCTGGCTCTGGTTGGTCTTGTCCTCGTCCTTGCCCGAAAGGGCGTAGTAGGCGCCGCCGCCCGCGGCGCCGCCGATAACCAGGGTCGCCAGCACCGCGATGGCGAGGTTACGGGCCGTCTTCTTCTTCGGCGCGGCGGGTGCCTGGGGGCCGGTGACGGTGACGGTGGGGTACGGCGCGGGCGCGCCGGGCTGCGGGTGCGCGGCCGCCTGCGGGTAGCCGTAGCCGGGCGGCCCCGCCTGTGGATAGCCGTACGTCTGCGGCTGCGCAACGTACGGCTGGGGCTGCCCGTGCGTCTGCGGCTGCCCGTGCGACTGTGCCGCCGGCTGGGTGGGCGCATGGGGCTGGGGGGCCGTCTGCGGGGCCGGGCCGAATCCGGGCGGCGGCGTCGCCGGCGCGGCGTGCGCGGTCGGCGCATGGGTCGGCGCCGCCGCAGGCTGCGCAGGAGCGACCGGCGCCTGCCCGGCCGGCGGGGTGGCCGCTGGCGCGGGCGCGGCGACGCGGGTGGTGATCTCGGCGGCCACCACGCTCGGCAGCCACTCGTCGGGGCGGCGCAGCACCGTCTCGCCGTTGGCCGCCTGGCAGATGGCCAGGATGTCGGCGACGGAGGGACGGCCGTCGGGCTCCTTGACCATGCAGCGGGTGACCAGTTCGCGCAGCCGGTCCGGCAGTTCGGTGAGGTCGGGCTCCTCGTGGACGATCCGGTAGAGCACGCCGTGCGAGGTGCCCTCGCCGAAGGCCGCCTTGCCGGTGGCCGCGTATGCCGCGATCTGACCGAGGGCGAAGATGTCGGTGGCGGGCGTGACATGGCTGCCCGCGGCCTGCTCGGGGGCCATGAAGGAGGGCGTGCCGATGGTGACGCCGCTGCTGGTCAGCGACGTGGCGTCGGCGGCACGGGCGATGCCGAAGTCGATGACGCGGGGGCCGTCGGCGGCGAGCAGGACGTTGGCCGGCTTGAGGTCCCGGTGGACGATGCCCGCGCCGTGGATGATCTGCAGCGCCTCGGCGATACCGGCGACCAGCAGCAGTACGGTCTCCACCGGCAGTCTGCCGTGCTGGGCGACGGCGTCGGCCAGGGAGGGACCGGGCACGTAGGCGGTGGCGAGCCAGGGCTGTTCGGCATCCGCGTCGGCGTCGATCACGGGCGCGGTGAACAGGCCCTGCACACGCTGCGCGGCCTGCACCTCCTGGGCGAACCGGCGGCGGAACTCGGCATCCTGGCCGAAGTCGGGCCGGATCACCTTGATGGCGACGGGCCGGCCGCCAGGGGTGTACGAGAGATAGACCTTGCCCATCCCGCCGGCTCCGAGCCGAGCTGCGATCTTGTATCCGGCGACGGTCCTCGGATCGTCCTCACCCAGCGGCTGGAACACAGTTCCCTGGTGCGCGCGCCCACTCATCGACTCTCGATCCCCCATGGCGAACCTCAGTATTGGAGGTGAACCTTATCCAAGGTCACCCCGTGCTCTCCACGTCGGACGGCCCGGGCGGCCCGCGCGGTTGCAGCGCGCGCGACATGCCCGGACGGGCCGGCGTCCCACCGTGCCCTCAACGGGCGAAGGAGTCCTCATGTCATACCCCCGCCCGCGCCCCGTCTCTCACGAGCCAAACGCCCACGAGCCCGTTGTCGCGGGCCTGTTGCTCGCAGCGGGCGGCGGACGGCGGCTCGGCGGCCGGCCCAAGGCGCTGCTGACGCACCGCGGCCGGCCGCTGGTCGAACACGCCGTGCGGGCGCTGCGTGAGGGCGGTTGCGGCCCGGTGCATGTGGTGCTGGGCGCGTCGGCCGATGCCGTACGCGAGGAGGCGGACCTGACGGGGTGCCACGTGGCCGAGAACCCGGCGTGGGCGAGCGGGATGGGCTCGTCGCTGCGGGTGGGGCTGGGCTCGCTGCCCGCCGAGGGCGTGGACGCGGTGCTGGTCCTGCTGGTGGACCAGCCCGGCATCGGCGCACCGGCGGTCGCGAGGGTGCGGGCCGCGGGCCGGTCGCGTACGGCACTCGCGGCGGCGGCGTACGGGGGGCGGCGGGGGCACCCGCTCGTGTTCGGCGCGGACCGCTGGGCGGACATCGCGGCGAGCGCGGCGGGGGACCGCGGGGCGCGGGCGTACGTGACGGCGCACGAGGGCGAGCTGACGCTCGTGGAGTGCGGGGACGTGGCGCAGGACTACGACATCGACACGCCCGGGGATCTGCGCCACCTTGAGTGAACGGCGTGGCACTGAGCGACACGTTGTGTCGACCCGGAGAATCTCGATATCAACAAACCATTGAACTTCCACTATGCGATAACTACTATCCACTGATCAGAAGCGCCTGACCCACCGAAGGCGCCCCTCGGCCGTACCCGGGAGCCGTGGCACTCAGTGCCGCGTGCCGCGCCCCGGGCGGCCGCCCGGCGCCGCTCGTGAGCCCCGACGCTCGTTGAGAAGCTCCTGAATGCCCGCTGAAGGAAGTGACAGCTCATGTCCGCACCAGCGCCGTCCCCGCTGGCCATCGTCGAAGCCGAGCCCCTTCCCCGGCAGGAAGAGGTCCTGACCGACGCGGCCCTCGCGTTCGTGGCCGAGCTGCACCGGCGGTTCACGCCCCGGCGTGACGAGCTGCTCGCCCGACGCGCCGAGCGCCGCGCCGAGATCGCCCGCACCTCCACGCTGGACTTCCTCCCGGAGACCGCGGCGATCCGCGCGGACGACTCCTGGAAGGTCGCCCCGACACCCCCGGCCCTGAACGACCGCCGGGTGGAGATCACCGGACCCACCGACCGCAAGATGACCATCAACGCGCTCAACTCAGGCGCGAAGGTCTGGCTCGCCGACTTCGAGGACGCCTCCGCACCCACCTGGGAGAACGTCGTCCTCGGCCAGCTCAATCTGATCGACGCCTATGAGCGCCGCATCGACTTCACCGACCCGGGGTCGGGCAAGTCGTACGCCCTGCGCCCCGCCGAGGAGCTCGCGACCGTGGTGATGCGCCCACGCGGCTGGCACCTCATCGAGCGCCACCTCCAGGTCGACGGCACGCCGGTGCCGGGCGCCCTGGTCGACTTCGGCCTGTACTTCTTCCACAACGCCCAGCGCCTGCTGGACCTCGGCAAGGGGCCGTACTTCTACCTGCCGAAGACCGAGTCGCACCTGGAGGCCCGCCTCTGGAACGACATCTTCGTCTTCGCCCAGGACTACGTCGGCGTCCCGCAGGGCTCGGTCCGCGCGACCGTCCTGATCGAGACGATCACGGCGGCGTACGAGATGGAGGAGATCCTCTACGAACTGCGCGACCACGCCTCCGGCCTCAACGCCGGCCGCTGGGACTACCTGTTCTCCATCGTGAAGAACTTCCGTGACGGCGGCGAGAAGTTCGTGCTGCCGGACCGCAACGCGGTGACCATGACCGCCCCGTTCATGCGGGCCTACACCGAGCTGCTGGTGCGCACCTGCCACAAAAGGGGCGCGCACGCGATCGGCGGCATGGCGGCGTTCATCCCGTCCCGCAAGGACCCCGAGGTCAACAAGGTCGCCTTCGAGAAGGTCAAGGCCGACAAGGACCGCGAGGCCGGCGACGGCTTCGACGGCTCGTGGGTGGCCCACCCCGACCTGGTCCCGATCGCGATGGCGTCCTTCGACGCGGTGCTGGGCGACAAGCCGAACCAGAAGGACCGCCTCCGCGAGGACGTCTCGGTCGCGGCCGGCGACCTGATCGCCATCGACTCCCTGGACGCCAGGCCCACGTACGAGGGCCTGCGCAACGCGGTCCAGGTCGGTATCCGCTACATCGAGGCGTGGCTGCGCGGACTCGGCGCGGTCGCCATCTTCAACCTGATGGAAGACGCGGCCACGGCGGAGATCTCCCGCTCCCAGATCTGGCAGTGGATCAACGCGGGCGTGGTCTTCGAGAACGGCGAGCGGGCCACCCCGGAGCTGGCGCGGAGGGTCGCGGCGGAGGAACTGGCGGCGATCCGCACGGAGCTGGGCGAGGAGGCCTTCGCCGCGGGCAACTGGCAGCAGGCGCACGATCTGCTGCTGAAGGTCGCGCTGGACGAGAAGTACGAGGACTTCCTGACGCTTCCGGCATACGAGCAACTTCTCGGCTGATCCCGCCTGTTGCGCTTCACGCCGCCCCCGGTACCGCACAGCACCGGGGGCGGTGGTGCGTCAGCGCGGCGCGAAGGCCGTGACGACGTCGGGGGCGGCGAGCAGGCGCACTCGCGTCGCGTCCTGCGCGTACGGGTACAGCGCGAAGACCTCGCTGCCGTCGGGCAGTTCGACGTCCCCGCGCATCAGGAACGCCAGCCGGGGCCGTGCCGAGGGACCGGGCACGTCGGTCTCCGGTGAACCGATGCGTGCCGCGAAACCGGCCACGTCCTCGCCGTCCCGCCGGGCGTACACGCTCCGCGAGCCGTCCGTGTGACGCAGGACGACCGTTGCCGCCCGGGCCGCGGCCTGCCACACCGCGAGCTCGCCCAAGCCGACGCGGGCGCCGGAGGCGAACAGCTCTGTGAGCCGGTGGGCGAGGGTGGCCAGCGCGTGCGCGTGCCGCCACACGGCATGCTGCGTGCCGGTGACTCCCTTGACGACATCGAGCCAGCGCATGGTGCGTGCCTGCACATCGACGAGCAGGGGCACGCAGGCGCGGCTGCTGCCGGTGAGGTCGAAGCGCTGCTCCACGGCACGCGCGTCGAACACGGGCCCCTCGTTCCCGGGCGCGTCCCGCACCATGAGCCCGGCGAAGGCGTCCGCCAGGTCGCCGAAGGGGACGTTGTTGTACGAGTAGACGACCGCGACGACGTAACGCACCCCGGCCTCGGCCAGCCGCTCCAGGTCGAGATCGACGAACTCGGACGCGCCGAGCGGGGGCGGGGCGTCCTGGAGGTCGCCCGAGTGCACCGCCGCCGTGCCCTCGTACCGCAGCCTGGTGTAGTCGCACTCCCCCATGTGCCGCCAGTCCGCGTCGAACATGGCCGCCGACAGGTCGAGGTCGGTGCGTCCCGAGGCGGGACTCTCCATCCAGTGCAGGAACAGGCGCAACGTCCTGCCGTCCGGGACGGCGAGTTCGCTGCCGCGCGGAAGGGTCACCAGGGCCCGCGACGCGGTCCGTTCGGTGAACGGCGCGACGACGCCGTCCAGCGCGGCGTCCACGACCGCGACCTCCACCGGCGCCGCTTCCCCGGCGCGGCGCAGCATCTCCGCCGTCAGCACGCCTGCCACGGACCGCACGAGCGCGGCGGGGAGCGCCGGCCTGCCGTCGTCGGTCACATGGGCCCGCGCTGCCGCGCCCTTGGGAAAGAACACCCGTACCGTGCGCTCGCGTGTACGCGTGCGGATCGCGCCGAGCGCGGACAGTACGACGGCCGGTGCAACCCGCCCGACGGCACGCTCCAGCGCGGCGACGACGGCACGCTCCTCGTCTCCGTCTCCGCCTCCGTCACCGGCGAGGCGCAGCAGGTGGTCGAGGCGGCGGACCAGTTCGCCCGGCCGCTGCTGGAGCAGGGCGAGCGCCCGGCGGAGGTCACGGCCGGCGAGCGCCGTCTCGACCTGGCCGGCCCAGGTGCGTACGGTCACGACCGGGCCGGTGACGTCGATGCCGTCGACGCCGTCCGCGGCCTTGCGCAGGGCGAGCGACAGGGCGTCGTCGCCGAGCGCCGTGCCCCGCAGCGCGGCGAACGCGAGGGCCGCGCCGGGGTACCGGTCCGTGTGCTCGAAGGGGTGCAGCAGCTCCGCGGCGTGGATCCAGGCGCGCCGGTACCGCCGCATGTCCTGGGCCGCCCGCGCCGGGTCGAGAGCGTCCAGGGCGGACAGCAGGGCGCGGCGCAGGGGCCGGGACACACGGGCGAAGCGCGGGATCTCCACGAGTCCCGCGTCCCCGCCGGAACGGACCGCGAGCACGCGCAGCACGTCGGTGGCGGTGTCGACGAGAGCGGTGGCGAAGGGCAGGGTCGTGGGCAGGGTCGCGGGGTCGGCGAGCAGCCAGGCGACGAGACGGGCCTTGGTTTCGCGGCCCGGTACGGCGGTCGGCAGCCGGTCGAGGCCGTCGCGGGTCCGGACGGCCAGCAGGGCGTCCAGGTCGTCGGTGTCCTGCGGACTCAGGGCGCCGGTCCGGGCGAGCAGGGTGTCCAGTTCCTGGGCGGCGTCATGCTGACGGTCACTCAGGTCACCGCCGTACGCGATCAGTCGCAGCCGCTGGGGCGGCGCGGGGCGGCGGGCGAAGAGCCGACGCGGGCGCTTGGGGCGCAGGAACGGGTCGGCGGGATCGATGCGCCGCTCGCACACGGGACACGCCGAGAAGTCGGCGCCGTCGAAGCAGGTGCCGCACACGAGGTGGGCGCAGGGCGCGACGGGCACGACGGCGTCCACGGCGCCGCACAGCACGCACGGCTGCTCGGAGCGCTGGAACAGCACCGTGAGGACGCGGTCGACGTAGTGCGCGTACGTGTCGTGCGGGGTGCTGTCCGGGAATCCGCGCAGCAGCGGCTCGTGCGGGCGGTCGGCGCCGGTCTCCCGGTCGATGTCCTGGAGCAGGGCCCGGCCCATCGCCCCGAGTGCCCGCGCGTCGAGCGCCGCGAACGCGGCACGCAGCGGGGCGGCGACGAGATACCCGCGCTCGACGAGGTCGGCCTCGAGCAACGCGGCGCCCACGTCCCCGGCGGGCTCCAAGACGTCCCCGCCCCCCGGCAGGTACACGACCCCGCGCCGTGCGAGGAGCACGGCGGCGAGGCTGCGCGGAGTGGTCGCGGTGCGGATGGCGGCCTTGGTGCCGGACACGTCTTTCTTCCCCCTTCCCGGATGACCGGGTGTTGCGCGGGGCGGGAAGTGAGGGCGCTGTTTCGTGAAAGGAATTCAGGAAGGAAGCACACTCGGGAGCCGCCCCGCGCGGAACGAAATCTAACAGGGGGCTGGGCAGCTCATCATCCGGTTTTGCTTTGGTGCCTCCCCTGTCCGGAGACGTCCACCGGCCGGTCACCCGCCGCTCTCGCGCGGTACGGCGACGCGGCACAATGACGCGCATGATCAGCAAGCGGGTCACTCATCGCATGGCGGACGGCGTCCGCGTCCCCGGCACCTGGCGTCACGCTTTCATCCGCAACGGCGACTACCACCTCACCGACCTGTTCATCTACGCGGACGGGCTCATCGACTGCTGGGGGCTGGTCACCCTCGACGAGTTCGAGGGGAAGCTCCGCAGCGGATGGGTCGCCACTGAACTCCCCGACGGTGCCCGGGGCTCCGGGTACGACCTGGCCCACTGGACGTTCGGCGAGCCGCGGACCTGGCTCACACCGGAGCTGCTGCTCGCCGAGATACGGGACACCATCGAGCAGCTCAACGGCCGCCCCGACTCCACGGACCGGTGCCTGGCGGCTGCCGAGGCGTTCCTCGCGGACCGCACCGAGGAGAAGCGCGCCGCTGCCCGCGCCGCGTACTTCGCCGTCCCGGAGACCCAGCGGCACTACGCGCTCGGCGACATGGACCGCAGGGACGAGCCGCTCAGGGTCCTCGTGGCCGGACCGGGCGGCCACACGGAGGAGTGGCCGGACGACCCGGTCACACAGGAGGAGTACGACGAGGCGGTCGCCTACTTCGAGGACCGGTCCCGCTGGATCGCCGAACGCGCCTCCCGAGTCCCGGCGGATGGCCCCACGACCTCACACGCCCCGGCGGTCCACGTCCCCCACACGTACCCGCTCAAGCCCTCGGACGCGCGGAACAAGAAGTCGCTGCGGACCGACTTCCCGGCGCCCGTGGACATCGACGGCGTCACGTACCCGTCGATCGCGCATGCGTACTGGGCGCTGTCCACGGCGGATACCGACGCCCGTGCTGCGATCACTTCTGCCGACACCGCCGCCGCGGCCGCCAAGCTCGCCGCCGACGCCCGGCGGCGCGACGGCTGGGAGCAGGTCCGCACGGCAGTGATGACCCGCCTGCTCCGCGCCAAGTACGCCCAACACCCGGTGCTTGCCGAGTTCCTCCTGTCGACGGAGGACGCAACCCTGATCTACTCCGACGCCGACTCCGCCTTCTGGGGCGACAACGCGGGCCGCGGCCGCAACTGGCTGGGCCGTCTGCTGGAACTGGTCCGCTCGGAACTGCACGCGGAGCGGGTCGGCTTGGGGTGAAGGGGAGTGGCCGATCCGCCGCCACAGGTCCGACCGCAGCGCGCTCACCCCATGGCCCGCGTGGGCCGTGATGTCGGTGCCGGTGCCGGCAGGGGTGATCCCCGGCCGAGCCGCACTTCCGGAGCGTGACCGGCCGGCCGCCGCCCGGAACAAGGCCGACGGCAACGGCTCGTGAACGATGCCGCGGGCCGCCCGCGCCCCCCGCCGCTCGCTGCGTCGATCAGTTCGTCCAACTCGGCTGCGCACCTTCTGTTGCACAGTCGGCTCTCCCAGGAGCCGGAGGCATTGCCTTCAGGTTCTCCGTGGTCGCCTGAAGAACGAACGGCGGTGCCGTGATCGCGGTGCGGGCCGCCTCGCGGTAGGTGGCCGAGTTCATTACCCGGAAGCCGTCACCGGAAGCGACCAGCTCCATCTTGGGGATACCCCAGGCGGGCCACTCCTCGTCGAGGAACGCCTCCAAATCGAACGCGGTGTGTCTGCCGACCGCCTCGGTGGTGGGCCAAGGCGAAGGGGATGAAACGGACCAGCCCGGTCGGCACCAGCACCTACACCGTGTACATACGGGCACCGTCCCCAGAGAAGCCGACCGCACCATGTTCTTCTACTACGACGTCATCGACTTCACGCAGATCGGCAGCACCGGCGTCGCAGGCCTCAAGATCGGGCTCAAGGGCGCCGTCGCGCAGGACTGGCCCACTGCTGCCAAGCCGGTCATCAGCAAGGCTCTCCCCGTCATTAGGACCTGGCCGCAGATGAAGGCCAGTCCGCACTACACCCAGACCGTTCGCTACGCACCGGGACAGGGCACCGGCGCGGGAGCAGCGGACGTCGTCTTCGCCGTTATCAGCCCGAGATCACCTCCACACTTCCGGTGGGGTGGGTGGGCAACAGCCCCCAGACCGGCAAGCCGTTCATGTTCGCCCCACACTGGGACTCAGCGACGTATCTGCGGAACTCCACCGGGGCCGGCAACCCCGCGAACAAGGGAGGTGCCGCCTTCAGCATGCTCGCCACGCTCGAGTACAGCTCCCAGCCGGGAGCCCCCGAGCAAGCAGTCGCCCAGCACATCAAAAAGGCGTTCGCCGACCCCACCTCCACCAAGCCGCTGAACGCCCTCAAGAACGTGCCGGGGGACGTCGTCAAGGATCCGCTGCCTCTACCTGGACGAGCGGCGCAGGAAGCGCAATCGGGCCGTCGCGGTCCGCGAACCTGTCCCTCAAGATCGAGCGATACGTACCACGCCTCTCAGCGCACCGCGCCGACGCGCCCCGGGCCGCCTTCCAGCCTGCCCTGGCCGTACAGCTCGGCGATGTCGGCCGCCAGGCAGTCGCGGATGTCCTTGCCCATGCGTCGCCAGCCGAAGAAATCACAGGCCTGCTTGATCAGTTCGTCCTGCGACATACCGGGGCACTCCGCTGTCAACTCACAGAGAGCCAGATGCCGTTCCGCGGGTGCGATGTGTGCGACCTTTCGCGGGACATCGCCGGGCGCGTGCCTTCTTGCCTTGAGGTCGCCACGCTCTGTCGCGTAGAAGAACGAGCCATCAACCGTGACAAGCCCGGAACGGACCAGCGTCTGCGCCACCTGACGGACGTTGTCCCGAATGCGGTTGCCCGCCCGGGCGACACCCCATGCCTCCCGGGCCCGCTGGACGAGCAGGTCCTCATGGATAGGCCCCTCAGCCTCGATGATCCTGGCGAGCGCCTTGCGCAGGTCTCGCCGGGCCTCGGGGGTGTGGAGTTCGTAGGCGGAGGAGACAGTGAACGAACTGATGCGGTACTCGGTGCTCCAGGCCCGATCGATCTCCGGGTCCACCGGCACGCGGTCGTGCTCGATCTCCTCACCATGCAGTTCGGACAACGCATCGGAGACCGAGGTCGCCGGCTCCCCACCCGGGCCACGCGTAGGACCGTCAGTGTTGCTGGCGGCCGGTACGTGCGGCCGGGAGGCAACCAACGGTCCTTGGGCTATGGCCTGCTCCACGGCCTCCTTCAGCCGCAGTTCCGCTGCAACGCGCCCTCGATACCAGTCCGTCCCCCAGATCCGGTACAGCCGCCAGCCCAGCCCGTTCAGCACCTGCTCCCGCAGCCGGTCCCTGTCGCGGGCCGCCCGGGAGGAGTGGTACATCACTCCGTCGCACTCGATGCCGAGCGCGTAGGCGCCGGGGAGTTCCGGATGGCGCAGGCCGAGGTCGATGCGGAAGCCGGCTACGCCGACCTGGGGCTGGACGGTGTAACCCCAACGTCGGAGCACTTCGAGCACCGACTCCTCGAAGGGGCTGTCGGGTTCGGCGTCGAACTGGACGGCGTCGGCGGCGAGGACGGCGCTGCCGTTCTCCGCGTACTCGAGGTAGCGCTTGAGGTGCTGGACGCTTTCGTTGGGGCTGTCGGCCAGGTGTGCGCCGCGGAAGGAAGCGACGACTTCCATGCGGTAGCGGGCGCGGGTGACGGCGACGTTGAGGCGCCGCCAGCCCCCGCCTTTGTTGATGGGGCCGAAGTTGAGGCCCAGCTTTCCGTTCTCGTCGCGGCCGTAGCCGACGGACATGATCATCACATCGCGCTCGTCGCCCTGCACGGACTCGAGGTTCTTGACGAAGAAGCCGTCGAGGCGGTCCTCGGTGAAGCAGTGTTCGAGGTCCGGTCGGGTCAGCCGCGCCTGCTGGACCGCGTGGTCGATGGCCGACGCCTGGGCCTGGGAGAGGGCGACCACGCCGAGCGTCCTGCCGGGCCGGGTGTCGAAGTGGTGGATGACCCGTCGGGCGACGTACTCGGCCTCCCGCGTGTTGTCACGCCGTCCGCCTCTGTCGTAGACGCCGTCGGCCTCCAGGAACGCGACACCGACGTCGTTGCCCTCGTCGAACGCACCCGGGAAGGTAATCATCGAGTTGTCGTAGAACCGGCGGTTGCTGAAGGTGATGAGGTTCTCGTGGCGACTGCGGTAGTGCCAGCGCAGCGGCAGGTCGCGCATGGCTCCCGCCTTGCAGGCGTGCAGCAGGGACTCGAAGGAGTCGGGTACGTCCTCGGCGTACTCGTCCGAGTCGTCCTCGACGGAGGCGTCGAAGAACGAGGTCGGCGGCAGCTGCTTCTCGTCCCCGGCGACGACGAGGCTGCGTCCACGGTAGATGCAGTTGATGGCGTCACTGGGCCGCACCTGTGACGCCTCGTCGAAGATCACCACGTCGAAGTGGTAGTCGGCGGGCAGGAACTGGCTGACGCTGAGCGGGCTCATCATGAAGCACGGCTTGATGCGCTGCACCACCTCCCTTGTCCTGCCCAGGAGTTCGCGCACGGGCATGTGGCGGGTCTTCTTCTCCGCCTCGCGGACGATCACGGCGCCGCCGCCGCTTCCGAAGCTTCGCGGCCGGCGCCTGTTGCACGCTTCTATGACGGCCCCGCCTGCCGCGGCGATCAGCCGCCGGTCCGCTTCGCGGAAATCGGCGACGCGCGCATCGAGGGCGTCGGAGCGGGTGGTGCGCAGCCGGATGTCGGTGGCGAGGACGCCTTCGGCCCAGGAGCGCAGCAGCGCCTGCTCGACAACGTGGGGAAGTGTCAACGGGTCGAGGCCCCGTTCGGCAGCGGCGGTGATCACATCGTCGGCGCCGTGGCGGGCGAGGACGTCGAGGCCGCTGCGATAGGTGTGCCACTCCTCCGGTCCGCGCGGATCGTCGCGGAGGTTGTCGATGAGTTCCCGAGCCTGGTCGAGGGGTCCGAGCAGCGCGGGCGAGAGCTGCGCGCCTCGTGCGGCGTCGAACAGGTCGAGCAGCCCGCCGACCGCGTCGGACCAGCGCTCGGCGCGGCGGCTCGCGATGGCACACCAGTGACCGAGCGAACGGCGGATGTTGTCCGCGAGGAGGCCCGGCAGGCGGTCGTGGCCGGCGTCGTCGGCGAGCAGTGCGGTCAGCGCCTCCCGCCGGTGCGCGTCGCGCCCCAGCTCGGCGATGCGGTCGGCGGTGGCAAGTGCGCGGTCGAGCGCGTCGATGTCCTGCGGGACGCGGGGCGTACGGCGACCGAGGACTGCGCTGTGCAGCTCGGTGAGGCGTACGACTTCTCCGGCGGCGGTGTGCCAGGCGAGAGCGTCGTCGAGCCTGCCGACGAGCGACTTGTCCCATGCGCCGGTTCGGGTGAGCGCCGTTACCGCCGCACGGTCGGCCTTGAACTGGGCGGAGAACCGGTGCATCAGGCCGTGGTGCTGGTCCTTGAAGCGCTGTACCAGGGCTGGCAGTTCCGCGGCGTGCAGCACCTGATCGGTGAAAACGTCTTCTGCTGCGGCGCGCGCCTGCGTCTCGGTGGCCAGCGCCTGCCGCAGCTGTGCGGCGGCCTCGTGGGCCTGCCGCAGGGTCGCCGTGTCGAACCACTCGCGCGGCGGCCGGTTCTCGGACGTAGCCAGGTCGGCCAGCTCGCACAGCGCGAAGGCGCTTTCGGCGTTGCCGCGCTCGGGCAGGCCGAAGAGATCGGCGAGTTGTGCGACCTGGCCGGCGACGTCCTCCGGCAGTGCCACGCCCGGTGCGGCGGCCTTCTGCTCGGGCAGGGCTGCACGCAGCGTCCGTACGGTCTGCTGCAGTTCGCGCACGGTACCCGGCTCGTCGGTGGCGGCCGCGAAGGGCCGCCGCCGGACGGCGGTCCGCAGGGCGTCGAGTGCTTCGTCGGCCTCGGCGACGACCTGGTGGGCCGAGGTACGGGTCAGCCCGCGCCACGGGAAGGCCTCTCCCTCGGTGGCCGGCCGCCAGGCACGGCTGACGGACTGGGCGGCGGCCGCAGCCTCCTGCAGCGCGGCCGCGCTCAGGGTCCGTGCGGTCTTCGCGTTCTGCGCGGACAGCGGGAGTTGTGGTGTGCCGGCCTGCTCGAGCTGCACCAGGCGGCCGAGGACGTCGTGCAGGGTGCGCCGGATCGGCTCCCGGGTCTGGTTCATGGCCGCGGCGTACGCGGACAGCTCCTCGCGCAGTTGCCGTGCCCGTTCCAGCTCGTGCTCGGCGGCCCCGCTGACCCGGGCTTCCGTGGTCAGTACGCGGGCGAGCTCGGTGGCCACGGCCTTCTTGCCGGTGTCGCCGCTGTGCAGCGCCATGACGAAGTCGCCGAGCCCCACGCCGCGCAGCCGGTTGCGTACGACGTCGAGCGCCGCGGCCTTCTCACTGACGAACAGGACGCTGCGGCCGGCGTGCACCAGGGCGGCGATCATGTTGGTGATGGTCTGGCTCTTGCCGGTGCCGGGCGGGCCGCTCATGACGAAGGAGCGGTTGTCGAGCGCGGCGGCGATGCACTGGCGCTGGGAGGCGTCGGCGTCCAGGACCAGCGGAGTCTTCTCCGGCAGCTGGATCTCGTCGATCCGGTCCAGTTCCGGGGGGGGTCGAAGCCGATGAGGTCGTCGGGCAGCCCGGCGTCGGGCCCGAGCGCGACGGCGCGTACCAGCGGGTGGGCGAGGATCTGGTCCTCGTTCTGCTGGAGGTCCTGGTACATCGCCTCGCGGTGCGACGCGAAGAGACCCAGCACCACCCTCTCGTCGACCTTCCAGTCCTTCAGTCCGGAGGCGACGTCGCGGGCGGCCGAGAACACACGGGGCAGGTCAGTGGGGTCGGTGGCGGTGACCGGGCTCCAGTCGACGCCCAGGCGGTCCGTCTTCACGGCGAGTGCGGGATTGTGGGCGCGGTCCTGGCCGTCGGCGAGGCAGAGCCGGTAGCGCCGGTCGGCGGTGGAGCGGCTCAGTTCGACCGGGACGAGGACGAGCGGCGCCGAGCTGGCCTCGTGGGCGCCTTCCTCCCGCCAGTCGAGCATGCCGACGCCCAGCCACAGGACCCACAGGCCGTAGTCGTTGAACATCTGTCCGGAGCGCTGACGCAGCTGGTACAGCGCGCTGTTGAGCGCGGCCTGCGTGGTCTTCTGCGTGACGAGTCCGGGACGGTCCGTCGCCGCCCGGTCGGTCCTGCCGCTGTAGGCGTCGTCGCCGTCGTACGGGTCCTCGTCGACGGGTGCGAAGTCCCAGCCCTTGGCAAGCCCGCCGAGGAGCGCCGCGGCGTCGGGGGTGGTGATCTCCAGGGTCGCGGTCCTGGTGTGCCGGAAGTTCAGCAACCGGTTTCGCCCGCCCATGTCCAGCAGCGAGTTGCGCCAGTCGCCGAGTACGGCTCTCAGCCGATCGAGACCGGGGTCGTCGGCGGGTGCGGACGTGGTCCTGGGCTCGTCGGGCATGCGGCGGGAACCTCCTGGGCGTTGAGGCACGAGGGCGGCCGATGATCAGACACCCTGGAGATCTCTTGAAATATCAGCCGCTACGTCTCGACACACCGGGCTTGACCAACACGATATGGAGTTGTTGTGAAGATCGATCGAAGAAGCGCTCATCGGGCATTTCTTCGAACCACGGTGCGCCTCGGGCCGAAGTAGCCGTACCCCTCCCGTCACTCAATGCAGTCGACTACGGTGTTCCCGGACATTCACCACCTGATCAGCCCGAACGAGGACCCGTGCAGACGACGCCGCTGAGCCCCGAGGACCCCGCCGAACTCGGCGGCTTCGAGCTGCTCGGCCGTATCGGGCAGGGTGGCATGGGCCAGGTCTATCTCGGCGAGTCGCCCGGTGGCGAGCCCGCGGCTGTGAAGGTGATCAAGGCGTCGGTCGTCGACTCCGAGGCCCGGCTGCGCTTCGCTCAGGAGATCGAGGTCCTCAAGACGATCTGGGGCCCGCGGATCGCCGCGTTCCTGGACGCCGACCCGGAGGCCGAGCGCCCGTGGCTGGCGACCGAGTACGTCGACGGCCCCGATCTGCGCCGCCACATCACCACCCACGGCCCCCTCCCGGCCGTCCTGGTCGCCTCCCTCGGCGCGACGCTCGCGGAAGCACTCGCCGCCGTCCACAAGCAGGACCTGGTCCACCGCGACCTCAAGCCCGCCAACATCCTCCTCGGCCCCAACGGCCCGAAGATCATCGACTTCGGGCTCGCCGTCTTCTCCGAGGCCGGGGTGACGCTCACCGCCCCGAACACCGTGATGGGCACCCCCACCTGCATGGCCCCCGAGCAGGCGAGCGGCGTCAAGCCGCTGTCCTCCCCGGTGGACGTCTACGCGCTGGGCGCGGTGCTGCTGTACGCGGCGACCGGCCACTACCCGTACGAAGCAGCCAACATCCACGTCCTGTTCAACATGATCATCCAGAGCGGGAACGAGCCCGACCTCTCGGGCGTCCCGGACGAACTGGTGCCGCTGCTGACGTCGATGCTCGCCCACTCCGCTGGGGACCGGCCGACCATGCCCGAGGTGGTCCAGCGGTGCCGGGCCGTCATCGAGGCGCAGGGTCTGAAGGTCGCGCAGGCCCGGCGCCGGCTGACCACGCACACCGCGCCGGGGCCCTCCGTACCGTCGGCCGAACTCCCCACCCAGCCGCTGCCGCAGTCCGCCGCCGAGGTCCCCGCGCCCACGCTCCCGATCACGCAGCTTCTGCCGAGGCCGGTGGACGCGCCCCCGCCCGCGCTGACCCCCACACTCCGGGCGGACATCGCTCCCCGTGAGCCGGCCGCGCGCACCGCCCGCACCGCGAAGCGCCCCGCCCCCGCGCCGCGGCGCCACTCGGTACAGGCCCGCAAGGTCGCCCAGCAGTTGCGCGAGGCGTACGCGCAGAGCGCCAAGTTCTGACCCGGGCCCCCAACGCCCCGCACCACCCCCGTAGAGCAGCAACAGCACAGGAGGCAGCGCCCGTGACCGTCGAGCAGGAGCGCACGGAGCGTACGGAGCCGATGGCCCGGCCCGCGAGTGTCGTCGCGGACGCCCAGTACCCGCCGGGCGCGCAGATCGTCGTACGCGACGAGGAGTGGCTCGTACGGAACGTGACGCGCACCGCCCACGACGGCGACCGGATCGAGGCGGTGGGCGTCTCGGAGTTCGTCCGCGACCAGGAGGCCGTGTTCTTCACGGCCCTGGACGACGTGGAGCTGATGGACCCGCGACGCACCACGCTGATCGCGGACGGCTCGGCGAACTTCCGCCGCAGCCGTCTCTTCCTGGAGGCCGTGCTCCGCAAGACGCCGCTCCCCCAGTCGGAGCGCGGCCTCGCCCTCGCCGACAGCTTCCTGCTCGACGCACTCCCCTACCAGCACCGCCCGGCGCAGCTCGCGCTCTCCGGCCGCAACCTGCGCCCCCGGCTGCTCATCGCGGACGTGGTCGGCCTCGGCAAGACGCTGGAGATCGGCCTTACCCTGGCCGAGTTGATCCGGCGCGGCCGGGGCGAGCGCATCCTCGTCGTCACGCCGCAGCACGTCCTGGAGCAGTTCCAGCACGAGCTGTGGACCCGGTTCGCCATTCCGCTGATCCGGCTGGACTCGGCGGGCATCGAGAAGGTGCAGCGGGAGATCCCGGCGGGCCGCAACCCGTTCACGTACTTCAAGCGGGTCATCGTCTCCGTCGACACCCTGAAGAACACCGACCAGTACAAGCACCATCTGGAGCAGATCCGCTGGGACGCGGTCGTCATCGACGAATCGCACAACCTGATCAACCGCGGCTCGCTGCGCAACCAGCTCGCCCAGCTCCTCGCCCCGCGCACCGACGCCCTGATCCTGGCCTCCGCCACCCCGCACAACGGCAACGCCCGCTCCTTCGCCGAGCTGATCGCCCTGCTCGACCCGGCCGCGATCCGCGACCCCGAGCGGTATGAGGCGAAGGACATCGAGCACCTGTTCATCCGCCGCACGAAGGTCAGTCCCGAGGTCCGCGAGACGATGAAGGGCCAGTGGGCGGACCGCGGCCCGTCGGAGTCGGTGCACTGCGCGGCGACCCCGGCCGAGGAGAAGGTGTTCGAGGAACTGGCACAGGTGTGGCTGCCGGCGGAGGGCACGTCGGTCAGCGAGGTGCCGCTGTTCCCATACACGCTGCTCAAGTCGTTCCTCTCCTCCCAACGCGCGTTCCGGGCGACGGTCGAGGCACGCATCAAAACGCTGGTGAAGAAGGACTTCGCCGACCCGGACGCGCCCGAAGTCCTCGCCCTGCGGCGGCTGGACGAACTGACCGCGACCATGACGGAGGCGGACTCGGCGAAGTTCGCGGCGCTGGTCGAGCAGTTGAAGGCCATCGGCGTCGGCCCGAAGTCCGACACCCGGGTCGTGGTCTTCTCGGAGCGGGTGCAGACGCTGGAGTGGCTGCGGGAGACGGTCCCGGCAGCACTCGGCTTCAAGGGCAAGGCGCTCGCCGAGGCCGCGCGAGTGATGCACGGCGGGCTCTCGGACGAGCAGCAGATGCAGTGCGTCGAGGACTTCGGCCTCGCCGACGCCCCCGTACGCATCCTGTTCACGGGCGACGTCGCCTCCGAGGGCGTCAACCTGCACCGCCAGTGCCACCAGTTGATCCACTACGACGTGCCGTGGTCGCTGATCCGCATCGAGCAGCGCAACGGCCGCATCGACCGCTACGGGCAGGCCCACCGGCCGCAGTTCCGCGCGCTGATCCTCACCAGCGGCGTGGACGGCGCGAAGGACGACCGGACGGTCGCGGAGCGGCTGCTGGAGCGGGAGGACGAGGCGCACCGCTCGCTGGGCACGGCAGAGGCGGTGAGCGGGCTGTACCGGGCGGAGGCCGAGGAGAAGTCCCTGGTCCAGGACCTGCTGCGGGGCCGCACGGTCGACGAGTCGCTTCAGCGGTCGGCGGAGGACGCGGTGGCGGCCGCGAACGACTTCCTGGCGGACTTCTTCGCCGAGGTCGACGCGTTCGACGGTACGCAGGCGGCCCCGGCCGCACCCGAAGGCCCGGCGGCACCGGCTGACGACGACACCGCCGGCCCGGCGCCGGCGCCCGCCGTCGTGCCGCGCCTGTTCGCCGGCACGCGGGAGTTCATCGACGAGGCGCTGCGCGAGGTGTTCCCGGACGCGCAGCGGCAGTTGGAGATGGACCGCGACGACGAGACGGGCCTGATCTCCTTCAAGCCACCGGCCGACCTGATCCACCGGATGAAGGCCCTGCCGCCGGACTACCGCCGCGAACAGCGCCTCCACGAGCGGATGCTGGTGACGCTGAACCGCAAGCTCGCCGATCTGGCGCTCGTACGGGCCCGGGAGTCGTCCACCTCCAGCTGGCCCGACATCTCGCTGCTGACCGATCTCCACCCGGTGGTGGAGTGGCTGACGGACAAGGTGCTGGTGAACCTGGGCCGCCAGCAGGCCCCAGTCGTCACCGCCGACGTCCCCTCCCCCACGTACCTGGTGCAGGGCATCTACTCCAACGCGCTCGGCCGCCCGACCGTCGTGAAGTGGATGACCGTACGGGACGGCGTCGCCTCCGACGACATGGTCGACGCCCTGCGCCGCGCCGGGGTCGGCCCGACGATGGCCAACCCGCTGCACGCCCACGACCTCGACGCCCTCGCCGCCGGCATCCCGGACGCGCTGCGGGCGGCGGAGGCGTTCCTCGACCGGCACAGCGACGACTGGGACCGGGCGCTCGAGCGGCCCATCGAGCAGTACCGGCAGCGCCTCGGCGACTGGGAGCAGCTCAGCCTCGGCGGCGGGACGACCAAGACCGACCTGACCCGCCTCGCCGACTCGCTGCTGACCACCGGCCGCCCCATGCTCCGCGTCCTCGCCGTCCTCGACGCGGCGTCCCCCGCCCCGGCCGCCGCGCCCGTCGCGCACTGAACCAGGAGGTTCCTGCCACCATGACGTACGACTCCCTGGTCAACCGCGGCGACTACTTCTCCGCGCACTACCTGGCCGAGGTCTTCCCGAAGGACCTCAAGTCGGGTCTGCTCGCGAAGTGGAAGGAGCGCGAGGAGGAGGCGAAGGCGGCCTCTGCGGACGCTTCCGTCGACGGCACGGAGCCCGCCGCCGACGCGCTGCCCGTCACCCCGCGCCTGGGCCTGCGGGCGCTGCGCCGCCCGTACTTCAAGTCCCGCGCGTACTTCGCCGACGCGGCCGGTGACGACACGGCGGACGACGACGCCCTCACCTACGACCACCCCGAGTGGGGCACCCGCGCCGCCGAGCTGAACGCCTCCGTGCTGCGCGCCTTCGGCTACGACGCCAAGCCGCAGACGCTCACCGTGCGCCGCGCCGACACGTCCTACGAGGTGGAGGTCGCCCACGCCGAGACCGGCCTCGTCGCCCTCGACTGCGGCTGGGCCGCCGAACCGGACGCCGCCCTCGACCCGGACGGCGCGGGCCGGCTGCTCCACCCGCTGCGGCTCGACGGCCAGAACACGATCACGACCGGCTCCAAGCTGGCCTCCTTCCTCTTCGCCTGCGAGGACGCGCCCCGGTACGTCCTGCTCCTCGCGGGCGGCGTCATCGTCCTCGCCGACCGGGCCGCGTGGGGCGAGGGCCGCTACCTGGCCGCCTCCCTGGACACGGCGCTCGACCGCAACAACACCAAGGACGGCCAGGAACTCGACACCCTGGCCGCGTTGTTCGGCGCGGACTCGCTGCGCACCCCGGAGGAGGGCGGCGAGAACCCGCTCGCCGGTCTCATCGACAAGTCGACCAAGCACGCGGTGGGCGTCTCCTCCGAGCTGCGGGACGGGCTGCGCGAGTCGGTCGAGCTCATCGCCAACGAGATCCTGGACCGCATCCGCTCCCACGAGGGCGTACGGCTGGAGGACGTGGCCGAACTCCCGGACCTGGCGAAGCAGTTGACGCGCGAGTCGCTGCGCTACCTGTACCGCATCCTGTTCCTGCTGTACGCGGAGGCCCGCCCCGAGCTGGGCATCCTCCCGTCGGACTACCCCGAGTACCACCAGGGCTACGGCCTCGGTCGGCTCGGCGAACTCGTCGCGGAACGCGACCTGGTCGGCGAGAAGGCCCGTGAGGGCTTCTACCTGTACGAGTCGCTGGACCTGCTGTTCCGCAAGGTCCAGGACGGCTACCGGCCCCGCCGCACGCACGGTGCCGCCGCGTCGGAGACGCCGGTCTCCGAAGACATCGGCCTGCGGTTCGAGCCACTGCACTCCAAGCTCTTCGAGGGCGAGTCCATCAGGCTCATCGGCGCCCGTTCGGTGCCGGACCCGCGTCACGACGAGGACGAGACGGGCGAGACCCGCTATCTGGACACCCGGCTGCGCAACGCCACGCTGTACCAGGTGCTGCGCAAGCTGATGCTCACCAAGGGCAGGAAGGGCGAGCGCGGCGGCTTCATCTCGTACGCGCAGCTCGGCATCAACCAGCTCGGCGCGGTGTACGAGGGCCTGATGTCGTATTCGGGCTTCGTCGCGGGCGAGGAGCTGTACGAGGTGGCGAAGGGCGGCGACCCGAAGGACGGCTCCTGGCTGGTCCCGGCGTCGAAGGCCGACGAGTACGCGGACGCGGTGTTCGTACGCGTACGGGACGAGGAGACCGGCGAGGAGCTCCGGCGGCGTTACCGGGCCGGGGCGTTCGTCTACCGGCTGTCGGGGCGTGACCGGCAGACCTCGGCGTCGTACTACACGCCCGAGTCGCTGACCAAGGTGACCGTGCAGCTGGCCTTGCAGCATCGGTTGGACCAGGACGGGACGACGACCGAGGCGCGGGAGCTGCTGGACTGGAAGATCTGCGAACCGGCCCTCGGGTCGGGCGCGTTCCTCAACGAGGCAATCAACCAGGTCGCGGCGGAGTACCTGCGGCGTCGGCAGGAGGAGACCGGCGAGGCGATCGACACGGAGAAGTACCCGGTCGAACTCCAGAAGGCCAAGGCGTACATCGCGCTGCACAACTCCTACGGCGTGGACCTGAACTCCACGGCCGTGGAGCTGGCGGAGGTCTCGCTGTGGCTGAATACCATGCACCCGGGCATGGAAGCCCCGTGGTTCGGCCTGCACCTGCGGCGCGGCAACTCGCTGATCGGCGGGCGGCGGGAGATCTACGGCCCGGAGAGGCTGAAGAAGGGCGGCTGGCTCGGGACGACGCCGGAGCGCTTTCCGCTGACCGCTGCTTCGGACGGCCTTCCGGAAGGGGCCGTCCACCACTTCCTGCTGCCGGCGAAGGAGTGGGGCGCGGTCGCGGCCGAGAAGGAGGCGAAGGCCCTCGCGCCCGAGGACGCGAAGCGCCTGGCGGCGTGGCGCAAGGCCATCACCAAGTCGCCGACCGCGAAGCAGACGGCGAGGCTGCAGGGTCTGGCGCGTAGGGCGGAGTACCTGTGGGGGCTGGTGTGCCGGCGGCTGGAGATCTCGGAACGTGACATCTCGCGCCGCATCGACGTGTGGGGCGCGGAGCCGGACTGGCTGCGCCGGCCGGTGGAGGCGGTGCAGCGCGAGGACGTGCTCGCCGACCTGGAGGCGGTCGACACCCCGTACTGGCGACTCAAGACCCTGATGGACGCGTGGTGCGCGCTCTGGTTCTGGCCGGTGCAGAAGGCTGCGCTGTTGGACGGGTCGGACGGGGCGTACGAGCGTGCCCTGGCGTCGCTGCCGTCCGAGGCCCCGACCGGCGTTTCGGGTTCCGACGTGGTCCGCACCTACGAGGAGGTCGACCTCCTCGGGAACGTGACGGTCAAGGAGGTCACGCGCGGCGACATCGACAAGCGACGCACCGGCCGCCGCAAGGAGGAGGTCACAGCCCGCCGCCGCTCGGTTGTGCCGCTGGCGGGCCTGGACGACTGGCTGGACTTCGCGGAGTCGCTGCTCGGTACGCAGGAGGTCCCGGCGGACTCGCTGATCTCCGAGTTCGAGTCCCTGAGCGAACTGTCCCCGTACGAGGACGACCTCCCCGAGTTCATGGGCATGGACCGGTGGACTCGCCTGGAGGAGCGCTACCCATGGGCGAGCGCTGCGCATGATGTGGCGACCCAGCAGGGCTTTTTCCACTGGGAGTTGGAGTTCGCCCAGGTGTTTGGGCGGGGCGGGTACGACTTGCAGGTGGGGAACCCGCCGTGGGTGAGGCCGGATTGGCAGGAGGATGCGGTTCTAGCTGAACTAGAGCCATGGTTCAAGCTCAGCATGAAACCAAGTACAGCGGAGTGGCGCCTTCGGAAGGAGGAGGTCCTTACTAGAAAGCCGCAATACCGGGCATTTGTACTCAGTGAGCTCGCCATGACTACTGGCATGGTTGCATTGCTCGGAAGCCCTGTAGCGTATCCGTTGCTCGTAGGCACTCGCGGAGATCTCTACAGAGCCTTCATGACACAGATCTGGCGACATTTCGGCCCAATTGGTCGAGGAGGCCTGATCCACCCAGACACTCACTTCGGCGGCATAAATGAAGGAGACATCAGGGCGTCCGCCTATCGCCACTTGCGCATTCACGCGCACTTCATGAACTCGGCCAACTGGGCCTTCGAAGATCTAGGCCGCACGCAAGAATTCGGAGTTCACATCTACGGCCCTGCTAGGGAACCTAATTTCCTGCACCTCAGCGAACTACGTGGCGCCGAAACTCTTCCAGCCTCGCTGCTTCATGACGGGCTTGGCCCGACACCAGGCATCAAGCACAACGGCGGTTGGGACCTCCGACCACACCTCGATCGAGTTGTGCACGTTGATAGCGCACTGCTGACTGGTTGGCGGCGACTCACAGGCTTCGAGGGACCCGTCTCACACACTCCGTTGCTCTATCCGGTCCTCAGGGGAGAGCAGGGCGCAATCGAGGCAATTGCCGCTCACTCCCCGCGCCTATCCCCTTTCGATCCGATGATCACGATTGGATTCCTCGAAACCAACGCAAAGAATGACGGGCTAATCCACTGGAACACTCAAGCCGCTGCGGAGCTATCTGAGGTGATCCTACAGGGACCACACATGTCAGTGGCTCACCCATTCGCTAAAGAACCTCGAATCCCTTGCAAGAGTCATCGTGACTGGCGTCCAGTCTCGCCGGAGACAGCGTCCGTTGACCATGTTCCAGTGACCAATTATGTCAGGGCCACCGACCGAGAAACTTACCTGGCGGCGCAGAGTTCCTGGCTCGGGAAGCCAACTACCTCATTCTTCCGGTTGGCTTGGAGGGCGATGATCCCGTTCATCACGGAACGCAGCCTCTTTGCCGCTCTAATCCCGCCTGGCCCCGCGCATGTCCACACAGTGCAGTCCATGGCTATGTCTGACAATCGTCTCACCGTCCTCAACGCTGGCTTTTGGGCGGCTCTTCCCTTCGACTACCTCTTGCGTATTACAGGCCGCTCCCACCTCCAGGTAGCCGAAGCCCGCAAGATGCCCGCGCCCGATCCGAGGCACCCCCTCGCCCCTCCCCTCCTCCTTCGCACCCTTCGCTTGAACGCCCTCACCGTCCACTACGCCCCCCTCTGGGAGGAACTCTTCGACCTACGCTGGGCAGGCTACGAGGAGTGGGCCAACCCCAACTGGCCCAGTTTGAAGCCTCTCGCTTCCGGCCTCAAACCGACTTGGGAGTACGGCACCCCTCTCCGTTCCGAACACGAACGTCGAGCTGCCCTCGTAGAACTCGACGCCCTGGTCGCCGTCTGGCTCGGCATCACGGCCGACCAACTCGTTGCCATATACGGCACACGCTTCCCAATCCTTCGTGACTACGAGGCCGAAACCTACTTCGATGCCAACGGCCGCAAGGTAGCCGCGAACCACAACACATACGGCTACGGCCAAAGCAAGCAGGACCACCTCGATCTCCTCCAACATCTGGAGCACCCCGCAACCACACCGTGCCCGAACGGCTACACTGCGCCCTTCTACAAGGCCGATCGTGAGGCCGAGATGCGGGCAGCGCACGCACACTTCCAGGCGCGCCTCGACGCGGAGATCGCTGCCGGCCGCTGGTCCCCGTCGGAGCCCGCCCCTGTGGACGCCTGACGCAACGCAGGTGGGGGCGGTTCCCAGTACCTCGAGAACCGCCCCCGTGCCAAGCCGACCGCGTGCCTACACGGCACGACTCCCCGCCGCCAAGCCGACGAAGGCGTGCCACGTCTGCGCTTGAACGGTCAGCATCGGAACGGCAGTGTCCTTCGAGTCGCGCACGTGCACCACACCAGGGCAGGCGGCCACCTCGACGCACTCGCCACCCTCGCCGCTGCTGTAGCTGCTCTTGAACCACGCCAGCTCGGGCACTGTAGGCACAGACTCTTCGACGTTCATGTCTCTCCAAGCAACTTCTCGATGAGGTCCAGCGATTCGCGCGGTGTGAGCGCCTGGGCCCGGAGGAGACCGTACTGTTCTTCGAGCTCGCGCACAGTCCTCCGGTCCGTGTAGAGACGGCTGTGCTTGTATGCCTCCACGTAGGCGATCCTCCGCGCTTCTCTCGTCTCGATCAAGGTGAACGGTCCAGCCAGTCCGGCATGGTCCTCCCGCCGGGTCGGCATCACCTGAATCGCGACATTACGCCGCTCCCCATCCAGTAGAAGTTGCTCAAACTGGCCACGCATCACGCCGTCTCCGCCCAAGGGCCGCCTCAGCACTGACTCTTCGATGACGAAGCTGAGGGTCGGCAGCGGTTGCCGTGCGAAGATCTCGTGTCGAGCCAGTCGAAGCGCGACCCGTTCCTCGATCGTCTCATCAGTCAAAAGCGGCCTGCGCATTGTGAACACGGCACGCGCGTACTCCTCTGTCTGCAACAGTCCCGGCACCGCCTGGTTCGCGTACACGTGTAGTTCGACGGCCTCCGCTTCCAACTTCGCCGCATCACGGAAGAACGCGGGATACTGCGCCCGCGCGACCTCCTCCTTCATCTCCTGCAACACGCCCCGCGCGCCCAGCAGCTCGTCCGCCTGGTCGATGAACTTCGGGCCCGGGATCCGCCGGCCCTGCTCGTAGCTGGCGATCGTCGACGCCGAGTAACCCGTCATCGCCCCGAACGCCGCCCGGTCGATCTCCGCCCACTCGCGGAACCGCTTCAACTGCCGCCCGAACACATGCAGGATGCCCGCCCCCGCCCCCCGCTCCCCCGGTCCGGACAGGCCGCCGCCGTACCCGTCCCCCTCACCGCCGGCGCCCCCGCCACCGTCGTCCCCGTAACCGGGCCCCTGCCCCGACCCCCGCCCCTCCGCGTACTCGTCCCCAATACCGAGCCCCTGCTCGTCCTCAATGGTCATTCGAACCACCACCTCCCGCATGCAACGCCGCCGGCTGTCACCCCGTCACGCCTCACCCCGCGTACAGCCACCCGGCCCCCG
Organism: Streptomyces sp. ISL-10; assembly: GCF_018614575.1. Taxonomy (GTDB): domain Bacteria; phylum Actinomycetota; class Actinomycetes; order Streptomycetales; family Streptomycetaceae; genus Streptomyces. The sequence goes on along the minus strand of NZ_JAGGOJ010000003.1, from coordinate 410,017 downwards.
CGTACACACGCCCCCGTACCGCCTCACGCCCCACTCATCACCCGATCAACGGTACGCACCCCACACCCCAGTTCGCCCGGGTACACCACCGGCATTACACCCTTCGCGTGAATACAACTGCACCAGGGCCCTCGGGGCGCCCGTTGCTTTGCCGCCTGATGCTGCTGACTATCGGAAGGCACTCTTCGGTCGGCCTCACCGGCCCTGCTCATCTGTGGCCCGTCGAACGTGTGCGGACGGTAGTGTCCGCGGCATGACCGCCCGACTCCTCCAACTCGACGTGGAGAACTCCCCTAGCCTCCGCCGGATCTCCCTCCCCCTGGGAGATCTCACGGTTCTCGTGGGGCCAACGGCGTGGGCAAGACGAACGTGCTGAAGGTGTTCGACTTCTTGGCAGACATGATTCAGCGTGACCTCGAGCCCGCCCTGGCCCTCCACGGCGGATTCGATGAAGTGGCCTACTGGGGCGGCGAGAAGCCTTCAACGTCACTGCGCATCGGCCTCAAGGCGACCTGGACCACGCACTCCAGTCTGAAGGCGCCTGACGAGTACGAGCTGACCATCAATCGCAGAAACGCACCGTCCCACGAACGCGGCTACACACTGTCCCGGCAGGAGCCCGAAGGAGCTGCTGCAGAGGAAACTCGGCAGCCCGGCGTACCGCGAGAGCGAAGCGCCGGCGATCATGGTCGCGGCTCAGAAGGCGGGGCTCCTCGGCACGCCGACGGGTATCAATCCGTCCTACTCGGACTTCGTCTCGGATCTGGTGGCACTCAGGGCAGGCTGACGCAACAATGTGCGGGCGACAAGCAGCGCTGACGCCACGGTTGTTCAGGTCACCTATGATCACTCACAGCATCCGCGCAAGAACGGGGAGGCATCGTGCGGACCACGGGAAAGCCTGCAGTCACAAGAGTGCTGCTGGTGGCCACTGCTACAGCGCTGCTCGTCGGCACCGGGTGCAGCAGCGGCAGCGGCACCTCGCCCCCGAACACGCCGAAGAACGCGACGGCAACACCGGCTTCGCCACCCCGCCCCGTCCATGATCCTCCCTCCGAGTTCGCTCTCGACTCCGGCAGCCCGATGCCGGAGGAGGCAACGGCCGGACGTCTGACGGTCGGCGGCACCCTCAAAGACTCACTCCCGATTGCTCTGCACAAGTCGACGGCCTACGTGGCGCTACCAGACCGTGTGCAGGCAGTGGACACGGCGGACGGCCGCGTACTGGCGACCATTGCGCCCCGCGAGAAGACGGTGCGCACTTCCAATGAGTGGGACGTCGACGACTCGGCAGAGGCCCCCGCTGTCATCCCTCATGGCGAAACGGCAACGCTTGTGGCTCCGTTCCTGGTCGAGCGGTCCGGCACCGGTACCCAGGCGGACCACACGGCCGTTGAACTCACCGGCAGCGACATGGACTCCCACGAAGTGACGTGGCGGCTCGTGCTGGATCTCCCGAAGTGGGCCGAGACCTCTCTGAGCACGCTGTACACCGAGGTCGCAGGCGCCGAGAACGGGAAGGCGGTGGTCACCGTCCAGGACCGGACGAACGCCGTCACGTTCGCGGTCGACGTGGGCATGCGCAAGGTCCTTTGGACACAGGACCGGTTCCGCGCCGTCGGCATCGCGGCAGGTACTGCGGTCGGTACGACCGTCGAGGACGGGACGGCGCATGAGCGGGTGGCCGGACGCGGCATCGTCGACGGCAAGCAGCGCTGGATCGGCACGGACAGCTATGCTCTCAGTGCCTATACCGCTGGCCCGCACCTGATCGTCGTCCATGGTCGCGACTATGCCACCGGTGACGCGTACCACCGCCTCGTGGACGCCCGTTCGGGGGTGACAAGGCGCGAGATGCCGACCGCTCTGGCCGGCGCGAGATGCACGTACGACGACAGGAAGACACTCGTATGTTCCGGCAAGGGAGCCGAGGGCCACGTAGCAGCAGGAATGGACGCCAGGAGCGGCGGCATCCTGTGGCAACTGCCCGACGACGCTGCGGATCGCGTCGCACCGAAGGTGTCCACTGCGTGGCACGGCCGCGTCTACGGAACCACCGGTAACGGGATCGTAGCCCTTGACGCACGCACCGGAAAGGACCTGTCAACGCCCCCTGACATCGCGCCGGTCCTGGTCAACGAGTCGGTGGGGCTCGCCCTCGACGAGAGCGGGGACGTCCTGATGGCCTATCCCACGAGCGGCTGAGCAGTCTCGCGGCCCACACGTCTTCTCGGTGGGGCTCTGCCGTGGATCAGTAGAGAATCAGAGGAACAGGGTGGCCACCGAGCGCGCCATCCGGACCAACATCGGTTTCTACCCGCCCAGGAGGACGGTGGCGCCCGGCGCTCCAGCCTGCCTGACCCCCGCTCCCCTGCCCCAGCCAGGCCACCTTGCCCATCCCCTTCACCGTCGCCGGCAGCGCCGCCGGCATCCCCATAACCCGGCTTCGCTCCCGGACGTACTCCTCCCGGATGCCGAGTCCCTGCTCGTCCTCGGATGACCATCCGAGAGCAGCCCCGGCCAGGCATCCGACTCTCCGGCCCGACTCGCTCGTGAGGTGAGGCGCCGGACTGGTCCAGGAGCGTGAACCGCACTCCTTCGGCCAGTTCACGACCGCTACGGTTGTCCCTGTTCCCGGCATCTCTCGGACAGCATCTGCTGGTGCCGCCCTGACACGACAGCGCTCCGAGTCGAAGAGCAAGTCCCCTTGTAGCGGCCCGCAGTCGGCTGATACCCGTGCAGACGAGCCAACCGGACTCGTACTAAGTTGATCACTCACGTCTGCAACGGGGAGGCAGCACAGTGAGCGGACTCGCACCTGACTTGAAGTTCATCGCCGAGGGAATGATTCGCGGCTCCATGGGGCTCATCGAGTCCATGCGCGGTGCCCGCGACACCGCCATCGCCCTCGGTCACGAACTCGCACGGCAGCACGGTATGGCCGGAGACGACGACGCCGGGCGGGCGTTCGCCAAGGTGTACGTGTCGGCCGCGTCCGCCACCTTGAACCAGATGGGCTTCAGCTCCTACGTCCTCGGAGAGACGAGCCGCGGTCTCATGCGCACCGCACGTGAGTTCATGGCCCAGGAGAGCAAGCTGGTCGCGCAGCTTCTCGGCAAGCAGGTGGATCTGACCGTAGGCATGGGCGACCCTGGGGCCGACTGCACGGAGAACTACCTGGGCCTCGGCCGTGACCTGCCCGAGGTGGTCGGTGAGACCGCCTGGTACGACCAGTACGCACCCTCAGGAAGAAGCGACCGGTTTCGCGGGTCGCAGGAGAAGATCCGGGACGTCGCCGGGTCCTGGCGACAGGCCGGCTCCCTGATGCAGCGGTTCCTGGAAGACGCGCAGACGTACTCCAGCACTGCCGGCAAGGCTCACTCCGGTGAGGCCGCCGACGCCTTTCGTGCGTACGTCAAACACTTCGTCGGTCTCACCTGCCCGCCTGCGAAGGCAGAGGTGGACGAGCCGCTGGTGACGAACCTGGTCGCCGCGTGCTCGCAACTCGCCAAGGCGTGCGACCGGTACGCGGACCACGTCGAGGCGGCCAAGGAGAGGATCCAGCAGCACCAGAACGATCTCTTCGCCGTCGACATGCCGTGGGACCAGCCGATGTTCGGGGCGAACGGATACGACGGCGGGCTGCACGACGCGGTGCTCAGCGACCCCTGGATACAGGATCTGGGCAACGTGGCGCACGCACTCGACTCGGCGGCTGAGCGAGTCAGACTGCCGCAGCCCGAGGGCCCGACACCTCCCGGCCTGCCCGGGGTACCCTTCCTGCCGCCGTTCATCAGGGTGCCTGTGCCCGTCCCCGTGCGCCTGGCGTCCTTCTCGGGGGCAACGGCGCCCATGCTGCTTCCCACCGTCAATCCGGTTGACCCCGGCATCCCGTTCGCCGACCCCATACCGCCCGCCCCTGGGAGCACTCGCCTCCTCACCGCCTCGGAGCAACAGCAATTCCGCACCTGGGCTCATACTCTGCGACCCGGAGGGCTGGCCGGGGGCGGCGGGCCCCACAATCCGGACAATGCCTATCAGTTGCGTATCGCGGGTTACCCCGAGCGCGAGGTACCGCTGGCGGGTCAGAAGCGCGGGCTCATGGTGGACGGCATACGCCCCGCGGACGGCCACCTCGTCGAAGCGAAGCACGTCCGGGACCCGGACTGCACGAAGAAGAGTTTCAGATCTCTCGACAGGGTGAACGAGACGCTGGCCAAGCCGGTCAAGGTCAACAGCCAGGGCAAGATCGCATGGGATCCACTGGTGGACTCCATGTACACCAGTGACGAGCAGGAACTGATGAGGTACAGGCAAGCCATGACCAACCCTGCGAACAGGGAGATCCGCGGCCTGGAGATCGTCACGAACGGCACGGACAGTGCGGCGTACTGGCAATCCATGATGGCGATGACGGGGACTCCCGGGTCTACTCGATACGTGCCGTGAACGCGATACTGACCAGAGGAACACAGTGGTAACCGAACGCAACATCCGCACCAACATCGGCTTCTACCCTCCCCAGGAGGACGGCGGCGCCTGGCGATCCAGCCTTCCGGCACTGGAGCAGGCTCTTCGGCAAGCGTTCGCCGACGCCGTGATCGGGTACCAGGTCTCGGCCGTGCACGGGCAGCAGGTGCTCAACTTCGAGATCGCGCTGGCCCCTGATGTGTGGATCGACGGCACCTCGTCCATGGAAGAACCCGACTACGCCTTCATCACGCTCAGAGACGTCACCGCCGACGAGGCAGCCGTCTTCGCGACGTGGCTGCGTGACTCGTTCGTGCCGTCACCTGATCTCGTGCGCTTCATCAGCAGCCTCGCCATGGAGAGCGGCGAGGAAAGGCCGTGGGTCCTACCGGCCACAGGTGGCAGCGCTGAGGTCCTGGCGGAGATCCGGCGGCACATCGAGACCTTCGACGTCTTCTGAACTCATGGTCTCGCGGCCGAATCGGTCGCCCTCGGCGGTGAGGCAGGACCCCGTGCGCGTACGTGGGTCCTGCCTCTGCGTACAGCGGAGTCCCTACGGCCGGAGAACGTACGGCCTCGTCGAGGCCCGCCTGCGGGAGCGCGTCCCCGAGGAGTTCAGGCGTCTGCGACCGGAAGACGAGGGCCGGTGCGCGGACCGGCCATGTACTTCGGCTTCACGCTGGGCGAGGAGACACTGGAGGGCCAGCCGCCGCATGCCGGCGTCAGATTCAGCGGCAGCGATCTCGAAGCTCGGATATGACGGCCTTCTCGCGCGCGTTGACGGCACCGTCCACAGTGGCCACCCGGTCGGCCACGTCGAGGATGTCGCTCAGATCCCCTGGCTCGGCGTCTATGCGCTGCCACACCTCAGCGGGGTCGATATCGACAAGGTGAGCGAACTGTTCGTCGACCACCTGATGCTGCTCGCGGACCAGCCTCACCAGGTGCCGCATCAACAGCGCCTCATCGTCGGCCATCTTGCGGTTCGCCCTGATGACGAGCCACGCGACCCACAGCATCAACTGCGGGTGCTGACTCCGCTTGCTCAGACCCTCGGCGACTTCGATCACCCGCGCCTCGTTCCGGAAGACGGCTTGCGCGTGCCGCCCCGCGAGCAGCGTCGTATAGCGGTTCAACACCACCGCAAGGGGAACGCCGACCACGGGGATACCGATCTTGATGATGTTGCGCTGGAGGAGGAACTTCCCGACGACGGGGAGCCCCTTCGCGGCGGTCAGTACCGCTCCGGAGTAGAAGCGCTTGATCAACGGCCGCACTATGACCGGGACCGCCTTGACCACGCCTTCCCGGACCACTTCCCCGCTCTTGATCGTGAAGGCCACTCGAATGAGCTTCCACATGTCATCGGGGTCGGACGGGTCGAGCGGGACCCGATAGAGGACTGCGATGTCGTAGGCCAGGCGGAGCTGGAGCCGGGTGATGAACGCGACATCGACCATCATGGTCGCGACGGCGGCCGGGACAGTCGCCGTCGAGGCACCACCAAGGCTCCCGAGGGTGGCGATGACGGCCGCCGAGTACGCCCCGGCAGAGAGTCCACCTTCGAGCGCGGCGTACCGAGCCGCCATCTTGATCCGCTGATCGACGATGGCATCCGCGGGTACGCCCTCATACCGCTCCTGGAAGTACTGCCAGTCGACCTTGTGGCTGTAGGAGCTCATGGCCTGAGCGCTGAGCTTGGTGAACCAGTTGCCCGACTTGATGTCGTCCGGGCTCAACCCCTTGATGAACTCCCGCAGCTCGGCCCGCTCATTCTCGACGACCTTCCGGTCGGCGTCGGCAGCGTCAATCGGAGCTTCGGTCATGACGGTTCCCCCCGGCGGTTCAGCGTGTAGCCAGGTTGCCTGATTCGGACAACCCCGCTGCCGTCTCAACACGGTGACTCAGTAACCAGCATATCTTCACCATCTCGTCCGCCGCGAGCTCGAGTTGCTCGGATATCCGGTGAAAGACCCTTTCAGCGACGGCGAGTTCGTCGCGCTCGGCCCGCACCTCTTCCAGCTGCTTGGTCAACTGGTTTTCCCAGCTCGTGCGGTTCCACGCGTCGCACCGCGATCCGTTCCGCCATCTCAGAGCGGAGATGCACAGACACCTCAACGCCGTCGAAGCGCCGTGACCGCCGAAGGGCGTAGCCCTGGAACCCGCCTGAACAGGAAGCCGTGCCGACAACTCGATCCGGGCCACTCATCCCCGCTTTCAGCCAGCATGCTGTCGTAGGGAGCACCCGGACCGTGGGAGCTTGCGAGCTGCCCGCCACGCGGTTCAACGCTTCCGACGGAGCGGCATCCCGGGCCGACAGTGACGCATCGCGTTCGCAGCAGGCGCGAACGGGCGAACGAGTCGCGGCCGCGGTACGCGAAAATCGCGTACCGCGGACCAAGATCCAGGCGTGACAAGTCCGGCGGCCGAACAGTGCAAGCGTTTCACCGACTGTTGGGTCAACCCAGCTTGGCCGTGGTCCGACACCGCTAAGATTTCGCAGCGTGGAGATCGGATCCCTGGTTGAGCAACGCGACCACAACACCGCAGGCCGTATAGGCACCGTTCGCGAGCTGGACGAGACGGGACTCGTCGTTCAGTGGGTCGACGGTGTCAGTGAACGGCTCCCCTTCCCGGTGCCGGAGACCGTGTTCACTCTCGAGCCGGGTTCCGTCCGGTACCGGGCAGCCACCGACCTGCAGGCGCTTCAAGAGGAGTTCGACGCCGATCCCGTCGAAGTGCTCGCACAACTGCTTCGCGAACAGGGGCAATCGGCTTCCATAGGTGACCTCCGGAAACTGACGGAATCACTCTCACTCAAAGCAGGCATGTCCGCTGATCGGTGGTCCGAGATGCGCGGCCTGCTCCTGGAGCACCCACACGTCACGGGGACGAGCCGAGGCCCTTTGCGGTGGGTTTCACAAAAGAAGGAGAGACGACGCACAACTGCTCGCCGGATGCCTGCGTCCGAAGCGCTTCGGCAGCTGGCAGGCCCACCCCGGACCGTCACAGCCACGACGAGAAGAGCCTTGCGCACCATCGTGTCCGCCGGGCTGAACGAGCTGTCGCCGTACGAGCAGCTGGCGGCTCACGCACTCGACGTACCCATTGCCGAGTGGCCCCACCAGTGGACGGACCCCAACCCCGAGGGCGTTCCCGAAGAGGTCCGCGTCATTGCGGTCAAGTACATCACGGAAGTGTCACGGGCGCGCCGCCGCATCGTTCTCCCAGGAACGCAGCCCAACGGTCCCGCGAACATGGACGCCGGCCCGCCTTCGGCCCTCCCCTTGGCGCCCCTGCTGGTCCCCCTCGTCGCCATACCCGCCCCAAGTCTCGCCGCGGACAGGGCTGCTAAGGCCGTCAAGGGAAAGGACGCATGGGCTTGCGGACGTTTGCTCATGGACTGCTTCGAGCAGGCAACTTTGAAATCCGGCCCTGGGGATGACGCCCCGACCTCAGTCGAGCACTTGCGTCCTCTCCTGGAGAGGGCCCCGCATGTTCTGCGCAGCGCGCTGGTCCAGCGCCCCAGCGAAGATGATGGTCCATGGCTGGAGTTCGCCGAGGAAATGGCCGTACGGGCATGTGCGCTGCTGGCGCGCCCGAGGCTGAGCGAGCTGCCGCACGGACCAGTCCATGAATGGTGCAAGCTCGTCGCTGAGTATCCCGCCATTCCGAAGGAACTTCGATCCGAAGCCGCCGCAAGGCAGCGGGCAAGCCAGTCCCACGAGACTGCGGCCACACTTCAGGAGTCCTCGGAGGCTTTCGGGGAGGCCGCCCCTGCGGGGGACGAGGCGCAGGCCGGCGACGGTCATGCCTCACCCGTCGCATCGATCACGACCGAACCGGCTGCGGAGCACGTACCGGGCCACCCCTCGCAGGCGGAGCCGCGAGATTCGCGAGCCGAGATTTCATCCCTGACCCACCTGCTCGAAGCAGAGCGCAGCAACGCCGAGGCCGCGCGGGCACAGCATGAGCGGGACCGGCGTTCCCTGTCGGCCGCCCTCGCCGAAGCTGAAGCGGAGATACACCGGTTGCGGCTCAACGTGGCCGACCGTGAGCAGCAACTGGCTGCATCCGAGGAACGCATCCAAGTCGCAGAAGCCAAGTGGGAGTCGAGCCGACGAGAACTCACTGAGGCGAAGCAGCGCGTCGAAGGGCTGACCCTCGCGGGCCGGCGACGGGACGACGAGCTTCGCCAGGCCCGGCAGACTGTGCGCGGAGCATCACAGGCACAGTTGCGGCAAGCCAAGATCGACACGTTGCGGGTTCTTGCCGAGGTACTCGGAGAAGTGGCCGATCAGGCAGTGCACGAGGCTGACGACTCGGGGGCAACAAGCGTTCTGTACCGCAGGGTGCTGGCCCGCGCGGCAGCAGCCGGTGTGCTGGACATCGGGACTCCCGGGGAAGAGGCGGCTTACGACCCGCTGAAGCACCGGGCTCCGGGCGGGCCGAGCGCACGGGTCGTGGTGGAGCGCCCCGGCTTCGTGTGGCAGGGGCCCCACGAGTCCGATCAGGTGGTACTCGAACCAATCATCGTCCGTCAGGCCGAGCAGTGAACGAGGCCGTCCCTCAGCCGTGCGAGCTCTCCCACCTCTTGGCAGCTCGTGTCCTTGGAGGACATAGGTGCAGAACGAAAGACCGCTGATCGGCATCGACTTCGGTACCGCCACCACATTGGTGAGCCAACGGCTCCCCGGCAGCCCGCCGGAGAACGTACCCATCGGTCGGGGTACGGCCTGGATGCCGAGCGTCGTAGCAGTGTCGACAGATGGCGACCTGCTGTTCGGTGAGGGAGCAGAGGCAGTCGCGGGAGCGTCGGCGCTGCGATCGGTGAAGCAGTGCATCACGTTCGACACCTCACCCGATGCGCTGCACGTCGCGGGCACGGGCCGCAGCATGCGGTTCACTGCGGACTTCCTTATCGGGCAGATGCTGAAGCACGTGGCACTGCGCGCGAAGGCCAGCGGCGCCGAAATGGATGGCGCAGTTTTTCGCCTCGCCTGCCCAGCGATTTGGGACGGACCACGGCGCAGACGGCTCGCCGGCCTGGCCAGGGCTGCCGGCATTCCGGTATCTGTCGCCGACATCGTCGATGAGCCGATAGCCGCCGGCCTCGCCTGGTCCGAGGGACTCTTCTGGGACCTCGGTGAAGACCGACCCGACGGAACCACACTGGTCTTCGACTTCGGCGGCGGCACGCTTGACATCGCGGTGGTCGAGGTGACCGAATCGCTCCAGGACGGCGCCCCAGAACTCACCGTATTGTCGGCGCGCGGTGTCGCCAAGGCCGGTGACACCCTGGACCTGCGGATCGCCAAGGACCTGGAACAGGACCTGGGAACCGTTGGCGTCGATGTCGACCGGATGCCCGATCCGTCCACCGTCAGAGCGCTGCTTGTCGCGGCCGCCCGACGGCTCAAGGTCCTGCTTTCCGACACACGCTACGGCGAGCAGGCTGTTCCGCTCGGCGGCGGCTTCACAGATCTACCACTGCTCACCTACAGCCGTCATCGGCTGGAAAAGGCATTCCGGCCGCAGTTGGATGAAGCGCTGGAACACGTCAGAGCCGCGCTGTGCGAGGCACGGCTGCGGAGGCGCAAGACGCCCGACATCGAGAGCCTGGCCCGCATGGGACTGCGCGACCTGGCGCCGGACGTGCGGCATGTGCTGCTCGCCGGTGGCATGTCCCAGGTTCCACTGGTACGGCAGGCGTTCGAAGACGCTTTCCCTCATGCTGAGGTCGGCTTCGACAGAGCGCTCGCAACACCCGAGCAGTCAGTTGTGACAGGGCTGGTGGTACGCAACTACCACCGGCTCAACCTTCCACGGCCCGGTTTCGACCTGCTGCTTCAGTGGGAGGACCCGGACGGGAGCCGTCATGGCGAACTGCTCTATCCAGCTTTCGAGCCGCTCTATTCCTGGGATCAGGTGATGCGTCGAGAGCGGCATCTGGCCCATCGCTGGAACGGGATACCGGGCGTCAAACGGGTCACGAAAGCGCGGCTGAGGGCAGAGTCGGTGGACGGGGAACCCATGGACTTCTCCGTGGACGGCAATGTCCTGCCATATCTGCCCATCGAGCTGTACCCACGCACCTCCTTCTCTTTCGAGCTGCGCATCTCGGGGGAGATGGTCGTCAGAGACGCAACCCCAAGGCCCTTGACATTCAGGGTGGAACGATGGCCAGTGCTGCGGGCCGGAGAACAGGGTGCGATCAGCCTGACCCAGCTGCGGACCGGTGGCAACGTGCCTCAACCGAGATCCTTCACCGACGTCCACTCCCACCCCTGGGAGTGAAACATCGGTCCGGTGGCTGAGGACACCGCGCCTCGGCCACTGGTCCGGTGTACGGTCAGTCGCCCTCGACCAGGACCAGCGCGACCGTTTCCGTGGAGAGACTGAAGCGGGAGTCACGATCCATCTGAGCGAGGCGGGCGTCTCGCCGGGTCTCCAGGTGCTGGACCCGGCTCGCATGAAGTCGGCTGATCGACGTGTGATCCACCGCGAGCGCGAGACGGCGCGCCTGCTCGATCTTCAATCGGAACGTATCGCGCACCGTGGCACGCCGTCCCTCGGCAAGCCGGACATTCTCTGCCTCGTAGGACCGCTTGGTCGTGCGCTCCTGCACCGCCGCCAGGTCCTGCACCTCGTCCAACGCCTCGACGAGCAAAGAGGTGATATCAGCGGGCAGCGGTCTCGGCGCGTCGGTGAGGTCACCCTTGGCGAGGGAAGTGAGCAGAGCGGCCCCGATCTCTGGCACCTCCCGCAGTGTCTCGATGTCGACGGCCGTGGTCCACAGTTCTCGGCGTGAGCGAGTGCCGTCTGCGCGGGCGAGGCGGACTTCCACCAAACAGCGGGAGTTCGGCGGCAGACCGGGCAGCCGTACGCGCCCGTAGCGGCGGAGAAGTTCGCCGTGCTGCTCGAACCACCACTGGGCGGCGCGTACCAGCGGATGGCGGACGCTGAGCAGCGGAACCGCTGATTCGGAGGAGGTGCTCGCCGTGAAGCAGAAACGCATCGGTGTGCCGCTCTTGAGCCTGGCCAGCAGGTCGTCGCGGGGTTGGACGAAGGCACCGGCGTCCATCGCCCCGTACATCACTTGGAGCAGTTCTTTGCTGCCGGTGATGTCCACCAGGTCGTCGCTGCCGGAAACCTGTCGCAGGGTGCCGTTACGGCTGTCTTCGAGGAAGCGCTCGACGAGCCCGCGGATCTCCTTCGGGCCCAGGTAACGGCCTCGGCCCGGACTGGTCTCGTCGAAACCCTCGATGAGCAGGCCGTCGAGACCGGTGAGAAGCTCCTGAGCCGCGTTCAGGGTTTGCAGGTCCTTGTCGCGGTCCGCTCGGGCGACCGCGATGCGATCGACCTGGCGCCGCCGTTCATCCGGAGTGAGACGAGGGTCAAGAACAATGCGGTGGAGTTCCTTGAGATGCCCCCGCAGGATCGGCTCGAGTTCGCCGATGGAGTCTTGGAAGACCCCGATACGGGTGTAGAGACGCTGGAAGATTTCGGTCTCGATGGTGCCACGCACCTGCATGTTGAAGATGAATATCTTCTCGTGCTGTTGGCCGAACCGATCGAGACGTCCGATACGTTGTTCGACCCGCATGGGATTCCACGGCAGGTCGTAGTTGACCAGGACGTTACAGAACTCGAAGTCCAGGCCCTCGCTGCCCACTTCGCTCACCAGCAGCAAGTCGAAGGCGCCTGCGCGAAAGTCCTGCATGATGCGCGTGCGCTCCAGCGGCGGCACTTTGCCGTGCATGACTCGGACCTTGAACTCCGGTGTCAGCCGGTCCTCCAAGTACTCGAGGGTCCGGGTGAAGAAGGAGAAGATCATCGCTTGGCGCAGACCCTTGGCACGGGCGTCGCGCAGCATGGCGGCGAAGCGTTCGAACTTGGTGTCCGTGGAAAGTGGTCGGAGCAGCGAGGGCAGTGCTGACAAGTCGTCGGCCTGGTCCGCCAGCTCGCGAGCGAGTCTGGACTGCGACGCGCCGAGGCCGGACGAGCCATCGGTGGGCAGGTCCTCCTCTGCGTTGTCGTCGACGACTTCTGCTTCGTAGAGCAACTCTGCTTCGGCGATGCCGTCGGGCGGCGGTGCCGAGAAGCGCTCTCGCAAGCGCTGTTGCATTGCGGGAATACAACTGGCTGCCTGCCGCAACCACATCTGCGCGGCGAACCCGGCGGCGGTTCCGCTGCGTGCCGCGCGCCTGAGGCACCAGTCGTGAAGATCGTCGTAGAAGGCACGTTCCGCGGGCGTCCAATGGACGGCGACGTCCTCAGCCTGGCGCACAGCCTTACGGTCCGGTGTATCGGCCTTGCGGGTTCGGTTGACGATGCCGGCAAGTGCGTTGAGCCCGGCGATACACCTCCGCGCCTCAGCCAAGTCTTGAGGAGACAGTGGCGCGTGCGTGTCCAGGATCTCCATGAGGCGGCCGTATTCCGGCCGAGCGGCGGTGAGCCTGCCGAATGCGGAACCTCGGACCCGTTCCAGGGTCGCACGCAGGGAACGAGGGCCGCCAGGGACGTCCTCCGCTAGGCGTACGGCCACCGCGTTGAGGTGACGGTTGGGTTCAAGCTGGCCTTCGAAGACTTTGGGGTCAGGGAAGGAAGTCTCGTCGAGGAGGTGAACGAGGTTGTAGAGATCCTGGTTACCGAGGTTGAGCGGGGTCGCAGAAAGGAAGATCAGAGCGTCGGCCCAGTCAGCCAGCAGGGTCGCTGCGGCGTGGCTACGGCTGCTCGCGTTCCGCAGGTAGTGCGCCTCGTCCACGATCACGAGATCAAATCGCGGCTGAAGCTCGGCCAGGTCGGCAAGCTGCCCCGCGCGGCGGAGTCGCTCCAGGGACACCACGCCTGCAAATGGCTCGTCGCTGTTCCCGCTGCGGAAGAGATCCACCAGCTCGGCCATGCCCTCGGCGTCAAGCACGCGCAGACGCCGGTCGAACCGTTCCCGCATCTCGTCCTGCCACTTGGTGACGAGAGCGGCGGGGCAGACGACCAGGCCCCGGAAGTGGGTGCCGCCGCCGCGCCGTTCAGATGTGCGCCGCAGATGAGTACGCTGCTCCAGCTCGTTCCAGATCAAGCCGGCTTCGATGGTTTTGCCCAGACCGACTTCGTCCGCGATCAGCAGTCGCTGGCGGTCCGAACTCATCAGTTTGAGCACAGGGCGGAACTGGTACGGCCGGAACACAGTCCGGCTCGACTGGTAGGAGTACACGATATCGGTGAGCGGCGTGCTCAGTTTGGCAAGCGTGAGCGCGAGCGCCGTCCGATTGGCAGAGGCAGGTGCGCGTAGGATCCAGTCCTCGGGGTCCTCGGCACTGGGCGGGAGGGCCTCCAGGTCCTCTTCGAAGGCCCTGATGCGGTTCCCGGCAGCGTCCTGAAGCATGTACTGGACTCCGCCGTCCCGCATCAGCCTCGTCTTCATTACCGTGTGAGTGCCACCACGGCCCGTGAAGCGGACGAGGTCGCCGGGGACGAAGGCGGGCGTCGTGGTCTCGTCCTGCACTGCTGCGGCGCAGCACTGTTGATAGAGCAGGAAAGCTCGATGCAGTTGGTGACCGTCGTCGATGTCGCGAAGCCGCTTGAGCTGGGGAGCGGAGGAAGCCGCACCACCGCTCAGCGCAAGGCCGGCGGACACTGGTCCGTTTGCCCGGGACTCAAAAATGTACAGACCGTCGGGAAGGTCTTGCCAGGCCGCACTCATGACAGCCTGCGGCGTCGGACGCTTCAGCGTGGCCGGCACCGGGATCCGGTCCGCGGTTTCCGGCAGGTCGTAGAAGACCTGCTGCACCGCATCAAGCGATTGCGGTGCTGTGGTCAGTCCCTCCCAGGGGATGTACTGCAAGCGAAGCCTGTCGTCGTCGAACGGCACACCGGCCGATGTCCGACCGCCCCGCCCCTTCGGTGCTGCCGTCCCGCTCATTTCCGCCCCCCACTTCGACGCCGACCTCGTCCATGTGTTCGTCGGACCGACGCGCCAGTAGCCGTAGCCCCCGGGTCGTCAACCGATCAGTACAATCTCCCAGCCGCTTTGCCGCGGCAGCAGGTTCAGTGTGTCTGTATGCAGAGCTTCGCCGACCAGGTTGATATCGGCTTCAGCCGTCGGGCGTCTCATAGACGCCATTCGTTGGTGAGCAGCTCTATAAGCTGCTTCTGCCTCGTGCGGAGCAGGTCAGGTGTCCACTGGACGTGCTGGAGTACCTGGGAGGTCAGGGCGAAGGGCACCACGCCACTGCGGCCGGTGAAGTACTTGGCCTTCTTCACGGTGAAGTCGTAGTTCTGTGCCACGGAATTCTTTGACCGATTGAGAAGGACCAGGTTGCCCAGCCTGTGCGTCCACTCGACGCGTTCCTCCTCGTCGAAGAGGGCGACCCACTCGGAATCGGGCTTCGGGTTCTGCGGGAGGACATGCTCGACGGTGATGACGGGGTAATCGTATGTGACGCCCTGCCCCTGGGCCAGCAGCTCGTCGAGCCGGAGCAGTACGTACTTCCGGATCTTTCCCACAAGGTACAGATCGCCGTTCAGCCTGGCGCGGGTCTCTGCCTGCTCTGTTTCCGTCAACTCAAGGGCGCCTGCGTCGAGTCCATGTCCCAGATCGAGCTGACGCAGCAGCTCGGCATAGCGAGTGACGCGCGGTGTGGTGTAGACCCGCCGGATGAACATGCTGGAGGACAGCCGTTCCAGGGCACCGAGAAACCGATCGAGCCACAGGGGATCGTTCGCGTGGTTGCGCAGCGCCCATAGGCCGGCAGGCCTCCAGTCGTTGTTGTCGACCTGCTGGAGCCGCCTGAACCAGGCATTGACCTTCTCGGCGCCCTGTGCGGCCTCATAGGTGGCATCGCGCACCTGGACATAGGCATCGGCGTACGGACGGACGACATCGTTGACGAACGTCTCAGCCCTGCCCGGCAGATAGTGGCTGAGCACCTGCTCGGGGAATTCCTTGAGCAGCTCCTGCTCGGCCCGCTTCTTGGCGAAGATCATGCGCAGGTGGAGGAAGAGGTCAGCGAAATCGTCCCTGCCCAGAGCCTCTTCCGCATCCTCCCATTTGGTGGCGCACTCGTCGGACGCCTCCGGCCCGAGATCACCGATGATCTTCGACTTGAAAATGTCCGTGGGCGACAGGTCCAGCCCTCGGGAGTTCATGACGCTGAAGATGCGATGGGCGCTGTCGAGGTCGGGGGTGCTGACGACGACCAGATAGGTACGCTCCCCGAGCATCTGCACCAGCCCGAGCCGACGTTCCTCCGACCAGTCGGCGAGCCTACTGTGCAGAGCGGCGACGTTTCGGAGGATGGCCTTCTGCGCGTCCGTGCTCAGCGTCTCCGCGTTGAGCGCCAGCAGTGTCTTGACGGCCCCCCTCGTCTGCACATGCTGCTTGAAGAACCCGGCATCGCGCGGGCGCAGGGTGAGGCGCGGCCTCCTGGCCAAGCCAAGGATCTTGTTGCCTTGCTCGCTGACCAACTTGTCAAGGTCCAGGCTCAGCTGAGGGTCCTGGGTCAGGTCGCGCAGCACTGACAGCAGGATGGTCAGCGTGGTGAGCCGCTGCTGTCCGTCGATGACGTCGACTCTCGCTTCCGTCAGGCTCTCCTTGACGAGGACAACCGATCCGAGAAAGTACGGCTCGTCCGTCCCACGGTCGAGTGCCTCGACGAGGTCCGTCAGTAGTTGGACCGCCTGCTCCTCTTCCCAGGCGTAGGGGCGCTGGTAGTCGGGGATGTGGAAGTCATAGTCGCTGCTGAAGACCTTGTGCAGGGGCATCTCGTGCGCCTCGAGTTTCCGCATGTCCCAATGATGGCGAGGCGAGTGCCAGGCGGGGCGAAAACGAGGATCACTGCCCCGTGGTCGTTCTCCGATGCTGCGACGGCGCCGGTCCTTCTCCAGCTCAAGGCAACCCAAGTCAGCACGTCTGAAAGAAGACTCGCAATCTTGAAGGGACACAGATCAGTACCGGGCAGGTCGGCTACAGGGAGGGGCGCGACATGAGCGAACTGATCAGACACGCTCGGCGCAGCCGGTCAGGTACACGGCGTGCTGCCTTGCGTACACCGCATGGGCGTCCGCGCGTCAGGCCTGGTCAACCGAGCTCTCACGACAGCAGGGTTGATCGGCATGAGACCAATGGCCCTGCCGCCCACGGCGCTTGTCCACGACCCAGGCACCACCCACGAGTTCACGATGCAGTTCACCTCGACTCCTCGCGGGGCGCGACTCGCGCGGCGGCTCGTGTCGCACCGGCTGCACGAGTGGGGGCATCCGTACGACTCGGCCGCGAACGAGACCGTCACGCTGATCGCGGCCGAGCTCGTCGCCAACGCCGTGCGTCACGGTCACGTGCCTGGGCGGGACTTCCATCTGCGGCTCGCCGCCTCGCCGGCGCGGCTGCGGATCGACGTCACCGACACGCGCACGGAGAAGCGCCCCGCCACAGGGATGCGGCCGGGTTCGGGGTGCGAGGAGTCAGGGCGCGGACTCCTGCTCGTCGAGGCGCTTGCCGCCGACTGGGGTGTTTCGCCGCGCAGCGCCGCTCCCGGCAAGACGGTGTGGGCCGTCGTCGCCCTGCCGTGAGGCACAGGCCGCTCAGGCGCTGTCACCGTCCGTCAGACGCCTGGTGACGTATGTGAGGTGCTGGGCGTGGCCGATCCGCGCCCAGGTCTCGGGAGTGCCCGTTCCGGCCGGCCCGGCGCCGTACGCGCAGGACTCGAGCCAGTCCTCTGCGGCGCCGCGGTGGGACGAGGGCTCGCGGCGGTACGACTCGTGCTCGACGATGCGGCGGGCCGTCGAGCGGACCTGGTCGGCGCGTTCGGGGCCGCGGGTGGATGCCCGGGCGACGAGGAAGCGGTCGGGGAAGGTGTAGCGCAGCAGGCTCCACGGGGGTCCGTACCGGCCGGAGTCGGCGGGTCGGTTCGCACTGCGGACGTGCTCGACCGAATAGTCGCCGTAGTGCAGTCGCTGCCGGGGCCGTGCGGCGCGGACCTGCGCGTGGAGGGCCTGGTCGAGCCGGGGTGGTGTGAAGAGCGCCGGTTCGCGGGCTGGTTCGTGCTCGGGCCACGCGCCCGCGAGCAGCGTCACGCTGCGCCAGGGCATCAGGGCGGCGAGCAGGTCCAGCGCCATGAGAGACCGCTTGCCGGCCTCGGCGAGGTCGTTCACCGCTCCGACGTCCAGGAGCAGGTCGAGGTGTGCCGGCGGCGCGCACAGCCGGGAGACGAGGTCCAGCATCTGCGAGGTGCACGGCTCGTCGGGCGGTTCGTCGACGAGAACCCGTATGCCGAGGCCCCGGCCGCCGGCGAAGGCCAGGTCCGCCGTGTAGCGCTGGAGCGTCGGGTGCCGTTCCGGTCCCGTGACAAGGGTGAGACGGCTGCGGGTGGCGAGGTGCCACAGCGCGACCGCCGCGCCGTGGACCTCGCCTTCTACGTGGGCGGCGTCCACCCAGCCCGGCAGCCCGTCGGTCGCCTCGATGAGGTGGTCGGCCCGGGGCGTGAGCCATCGGTGCAGTTCTCGCCCGGTGTCGTCGGGGTCCGGGTGCAGGGCTGCCGGAGTGCCGCGGGTGCGCTCGGGACCGGAGTGCGGCGGGACGGTCCACAGGGGTGCGATGTGCCGGCGCAGCCGCGGGTGCAGTTGCCCGTAGGCGGTTACGGCGGAGCGCCGCATCGGCAGGACGGGTACGTACAGCGGCTCGACCATCGCGGCTCCCCCACGGCCATGGCTCGGTATCGACCCTGCTGGCAGAGTGAAGGCAGACAGTTCGGGGCGAAAGGGCGCCTTTCAGGCCAGTGGCGATATCCCGTCATCGGGGATACGGGTCACGATGTCCGGGGTCGCGTATACGGTTGATCCAGTTCACCCGCATGCCGCAGGACCGAGGGGGCACCACGTGAGGCCGACGCTGGCCGCCGCGCAGCTGCGGGGCAGTCTCACCCAGTACCTCACGACGACGTACGCCCTCGCCGAGGAGGACACCCGACTGGCGCTGGAGCGGTTCCTGGGCGACCCGGAGGGCGGGATCTTCCGGGGGCCGTATCTGCGGATCCGGACACCGTTCCACGCGGCCGCCGACGGGTGGCAGCGGCATCTGGACTGGGTGCCGGGCTTCGCCCCGTACCGCCACCAGGCGAAGGCGTGGGAGCGGCTGAGCACCCTGCACGGGCCTGCCCAACCCACGTTGATCACGACGGGGACGGGGTCGGGCAAGACCGAGTCGTTCCTGGTGCCGGTCCTGGACCACTGCCGCCGGCAGAAGGCGCTCGGGCGGCGCGGCGTGAAGGCCGTGCTGCTGTACCCGATGAACGCGCTGGCCACCGACCAGGCGGGGCGGATCGGGGACTACCTGACGCAGCCGGAGCTGGCGCAGGTGACGGCCGGGCTCTACATCGGGGACCGGCCGGACACCGACTTCCGGCGGGTGATGACGCGGCGCGAGGAGATGCGGGTCAACCCGCCCGACGTGCTGATCACCAACTACAAGATGCTCGACCTGCTGCTGCAGCGCGGCGAGGACCTGCCGCTGTGGCAGGACGCCGCGATCGCGTATGTGGTGCTGGACGAGTTCCACACCTATGACGGCGCGCAGGGCACCGATGTGGCGATGCTGCTGCGCAGGCTCGCGGCGGCGACCGGGCAGGGCGGCGCCAAGGGGCGTCCGCTGGGCGGTATCTGTCCGGTAGCGACCTCCGCGACACTCGGGGAAGGCAGGCCGGGCGGGACGAACGGCCGGGCACAGGGCGGCATCCTCGACGTCGCGGCGCAGGTGTTCGGGGTGGAGTTCACTCCGGACGCGGTGGTCGGCGAGGAGCGGATGACCGCCGAGCAGTTCGCCGGTGAGGTGGACTACGAACTGCCGGAGCCGCCCGACCCCAAGGAAGTCATCGAAGCGTCCGGCGGTCCCGGCGTGGAGGCGCATCCGGATCTGCTGGACCTGGACGGGCTGGCGGAGCGGCTGCTGGAGCGGCGCGGGCTGAGCGCGTTCCAGATCGGCAGGATGCTCAAGCGGCACGACTTCACGCACAAGGTGCTCCAGCTGCTGGGCGGCGACCCGCTCGGTGAGTGGGAGCTGCGCGAGCGGCTGGGCGGCTTCGGGTACGCCTGGGGGCGCACCGCCAGGGAGAACCCACGGCTGGCGTTGCAGGCCCTGTCGCGGTTCGTGGCCCTGCTGTCGGCGGCCCGGGATCCCGAGTCGGACGAGCAGCGGCCGAGACCGCTGCTGCACATCGAGGCGCATCTGTGGGTGCGTCCGGTGAGCCGGGTGCTGCGCGGTGTGGGGCCGACACCGGAGTTCCGGTGGTACGAGGACGACCGGACCGCCGCGCGGCGTGCGGCGCTGGCGGCCGGGCCCGCGGCGGGGGCCGACGGCGAGGACTCGGGCAGCCTTGCCTCGGACGCGCGCCGCCCACAGCCGATGCCGGGCACGGACACGGCGCTGCGTCCGGCCGTGGCCTCGCTGCCCGCGGTGTACTGCCGCAACTGCGGGCGCTCGGGCTGGGCGGCGCTGTCGCCGGAGGCCGATCCGCAGCAGCTCGTGATGACGCAGGACAAGGTGTGGCGGGCCGGACTCGGCCGTGACAAGCGGCGTATCCGCTATTTCATCGCAGCCACCCGGGCGGAGGCGGAGGAAGCGCTCAACGCGCTGACCGGCGCGAAGCCGAGGTCCGGCGCCGCCGACCCGCTGTCCGTGGTGGTGCTGGACGGCGCGCAGGGCACCTACCGGCTGCCCATGGTGCAGGATGCACAAGAGCTTCAGGACGCCTGGTTCGCGCTGGCGATCACGGACAAGAAGTCGGCGGACAAGGCGGCGCTCGACGACCGCTGCCCGGCCTGCAACACGGACAACGGCATCCGCTTCCTCGGCACCGCGCTCGCCGCTCTCGCCTCCGCTACGGTCACGCAGTTGTTCACCGGCGGCGACATCGCGCTCGTGCCGGAGGAGCGCAAGACCCTGCTGTTCAACGACTCGACGCAGGACGCGGCACACCGGGCCGGGTATGTGGCGAACGCGTCGTACAAGTTCTCACTGCGCTCGCTCCTGGCGCACAACCTGGACGAGTCGGGTGCGCCGACCGCGCTCAACGACCTGATCGGCAACGTCCTCGACTCCGTGGACGATCCGCAGGCGCTCGCCGCCGTGGTACCGCCTGACCTGCACGACGAGCCGGGCGTGGACCGGCTGTTGTCCGGGCGGGGCACGGGTGACGCCCGGACCTGGAAGCTGATCGGGGAGCGGCTGGCGTTCGCCACGGTGATGGAGTTCGGCCTGCGTTCGCGCCAGGGCCGCACGCTGGAACTGACGCGTACGGCGGCCGCCGAGGTCGTGATCGACGAGCCGGAGCGGATCACGGCACTCGCCCGCGATCTGCACCTGTCACTGCCCGGGCAACTGCTGGTGGGCAGCGGGATACCGACGTCGGAGCGGTATCTGGCCTATGTGCGCGGCCTGTTGGAGCGCGTCCGGCTCCGCGGTGGGCTGCGGCACCGGTGGCTGGAGCCGTGGATCAAGGACGCGGGTGTGGCCCGGTTCAAGATCTGGGGCGGCCGGCCGGACGGGATGCCGGCGTTCCCCGAGGGGATGGCCGCGCCGCGGTTCCTGCTCGACGGGCAGAAGGACCGGTCGGCGTTCGACTCGGTGACCGGCCGGCTGGGCTGGTACCAGGACTGGACGCGGCGCTGCCTCGGGCTGGACGCGGCGGGTGCGACGGAATACCTGCGCAGGCTGCTGCCCGTGCTGGTGGACGAGCGGGCACTGTCGGTGCGTACGGCGGCCGACCGTACGACCCGGGTGTACGGGCTGCAGCCGGGGCACATCGAGGTGCGGCTGCTCGACGACGAGGCAGCCAACAAGGCGTTCGTCAGCTGCATGGACTGCGGCTGGCAGCAGGTGGTGCCGCCCGAGCGGCGTACCCGCTGGTACGGGCACCCCTGTGCGCGGTACCGGTGCCAGGGCATGCTGCGTGCTCCGCTGAGCGACCCGTCCTCGGCCGGTGTCGACATGCGCAGCAGCCTCGGCTCGAGCGGTTTCGGTTCTTCGCGCGCCCGCGACTACAAGGACGACTACTACCGGCGGCTGTATCTGACCGGCGGCACCTTCCGCGTCGTCACCGCCGAGCACACCGGCATGCTGACCCGGCCCGAACGGGAGCGTGTCGAGCGCACGTTTCGCGCGGGCACCCACTACACCGACCCGAACGTGCTGTCCTGCACGCCCACACTGGAGCTCGGCATCGACATCGGCGACCTGTCGGCGGTGCTGCTCGGCTCGCTGCCGAAGGGCCCGGCCAACTACGTGCAGCGCGCGGGCCGCGCCGGACGCCGCACGGGCAACGCGCTGATCGTCGCGTTCGGCGGGCGCAGGGCCCGCGACCTGTACTACCTCGAGGATCCGCGCGAGATGATCGCGGGCGACATCGTGCCGCCCGGCTGCTACCTCTCCGCGGTGGAGATCCTGCGCCGCCAGTACACCGCGCATCTGCTGGACCTCGCCGCCCGCGGCGGGCTCACCACCGCCGACGGGGAGCGGCTGATGCCGGTGCCACGGCTGGTGTCCGCCCTGTTCGGCACCACCGGCTGGTGCCAGGACCTGGCGGACGCGGCGGTCACGCACGGCGGTCGCCTGGTGGAGGAGTTCCTTGAGCTGTTCCAGGCCGACAGGGAGAAGGGGGGCGACGGAGGCGTCACGGCCCACGCCGCCGACGAGCTGCGGGCGTACGCGACCGGCGGCATCGTGCGTACCCTGCAGGAGGCCGAGGAGGACTGGACGGGCCGGCGCGAGGAGCTGCGGCGCCGTATCGCAGCCATCGACACGGCGATGGAGCGTCTGATCCGCAGCGATCCCGAACAGGACCGCGAGCACCGTGAGTTGCTGGCCGAGCGGCGCACGACCGGTGACCTGCTGCGTGAGCTGAGCCGTTCGAGCGCGCACGGCGCCCTGGTGGAGCTCGGCCTGCTGCCCAACTACAGCCTCACCGACACCACCACGCAGTTGGAGGCCACCCTCTACTGGACGGAGGAGGAGCAGGGACAGGCGGAGGAAGGCGGCGGGCAGGGTGAGGTCCGGCGCAAGCCGTACCGCAGCGAGGTCCGCGACTACGAGCGCTCCCGCCGCCTCGCCCTCGCCGAACTCGCCCCCGGCAGCAGCTTCTACGTCAACGGCTACCGCCACCAGGTGCGTGCCCTGGACATCGGCAGCCCCGAGCGTCGCGCCTGGCAGGTGTGGCGGCTGTGTCCGGCCTGCGGCTACGCCCGTACCGAGAACGCCCAGGCCGACGCCTCGCCGTGCCCTCGCTGCGGCGGCCGCGAGATCGCCGACGCGGGCTGTGTGCAGTACGTGCTGGAACCGAGGCGCGTCATCGCCCGCGACAAGCGCGACGACGCCCGCGTGCGGGACGACAGGGACGAACGCGACCGCCGCCGCTACGCCATGCTCACCACCGTCGACATCGATCCGGACCGTCTGGCGCCGGGCTCGTGGCGGCATGAGACGGCCACGTTCGGCGTCGACTTCACGCGGCGGGCGGTGATCCGCACCCTGAATCTGGGCCTCGACCGCCAGGACGGCTCCAGCACGGTCCCGCTCGCGGGTGACGACGTGCGCATCAATCCGTTCTACGTGTGCGCCAGTTGCGGCGGGGCGACCGCCGACGGGCGGCCGGTCGCGGACCGGCCGCAGGAGGCGCTGACCGACTCGCTCGCCGCGAGCACCCGGGCCAGCGCCCACCATCTGCTGTGGTGCCCGCGCCGCCGGACCAAGGGCTCGGGCGGGGAGGAGCAGGGCAAGGGACGGGACGTACCACTGCTGCTGGCGCACGAGCTGACCACGGAAGCGGTGCGCATCCTGCTGCCGGCGTCAGTCGCCCGCGCCCACGAACGGCTCGCCTCGTTCACGGCAGCACTGTTCGCGGGCATAGCCGCCCGGTACGGCGGCGACCCGGACCACATCGACATCGCGGCCGCATCGATGCCGGACGGCGGCGACTCGGACTGGACCCGGCGCTTCCTCGTCGTCTACGACCGGCTGCCCGGCGGCACCGGCTACCTGCACCGGCTCGCCTCGGCCGACGGCTTCCGCGAGGTGCTGCTGAAGGCCCGCGAGGTCATCGACGGCTGCCCCTGCCAGGAGAAGGGGCAGGACGGCTGCCACCGCTGCCTGCTGCGCCGGGTGCCGGCCGGCGACTACGACAAGGTCAGCCGCAACGAGGTCCGTCAGATGCTCGACGAGCTGCTGGGCAAGGAAGGCGAGGCCTGGCGGACCACCCGCGTGCCCACGACCCAGCAGATCCCGCTGGAGCGGCAGGCCGAGTCCGACCTAGAGGTCATGTTCGTCGAGACGCTGAAGGAGTGGGCCGGACAGCCGGAGGCGAAGGCCGCCGCCGACGCCTACACCACGGCCGCCGGGACGTACTCCCTCGACCTGCGGCTCACCGGCTCCGACGGCGCTACCCGGCGGTGGCGGGTGTCCCAGCAGCGGGTCCTCGACGGCACCCGCCCGGACGTGCTGTTCGAGCGGCTCGACGCACCCGGCCCGCGACTCGCCCTGTATCTCGACGGCTTCGAGTTCCACGCGAGCGCCAAGCACAACCGGCTGGCCGACGACGCGGCCAAGCGGGCGCGGCTGCGGGCGGACGGCGTGAGGGTCTTCCAGCTGACGTACTACGACGTGAAGGAGTGGCGCACCCGCCTCCGGAACAAGGGCTACTCCCCCGCCGGGCCGTCCGACCCGGTGTGGCGGCCGTACGGCGAGGAGGCGCTCGGGCAGGCCCGTGCGTACTACGACAAGGTGCGCAGCGGCCTGCCCGGCGAGCTGGCCGAGACGGTGTGGGTCAATCCGGCGGAGCAGCTGATCGCCTATCTGCGTTCGCCGGACGCCGACGGCTGGACGGCGCGCGCCGAGGCCGCCGTGGCGGGTCTGATGGGCACGCGGCCGCAGGCCGCGGTCGTTGCCGCCGAGTCGGTCGGTGAGCAGATCGAGGCGGCGCTGCGCGGCCGGGCACCCAAGGCCCAGCCCGGCAAGGTGCGGCTGCTCGCCGCGACGGACGCCTCGGGCTGCCGTGTGGTGGCCGTCGCGGACGCCAGGTCGACGCCGCCCGTGTGGTCGGCGATCACGGTTCTCGACGACAGCGAGACGGCCGTGGCCGACGAGGAGCGGCACAAGCGGCGCTGGAGGGCCTGGCTGTACTGGAGCAATCTGCTGCAGTTCCTCGAGCACGGCGGCGGCGACAGCGCCCAGTTGACGACCGGTCTGCTGGAGGGCTTTTCCGCACAGGAGTTCTCGGTCGCGGGCGGCGTGGGCTGGCTCGAGTCGACGCGGGTGACGGTCCTCGACGAGCCCGCGGACGGGACGACAACCGAAACCGGTAGCGGCAGGCCGCCGCTGGTCGCGGCGCCGGTGGAGCCGGTCCTCGCACCGGTGAAGAGGTCGGATACCGAGGGCGCGCAGGGCGCCGCCCGGGACGGCGGCTGGGACGCGGTGCTGGAGCTGCTGGACCCGGACGAGCCGGGGCTGGAGCTCCTGGCGGTCGCTCTCGCCTCCCTCGGCGTCCCTGCCCCGCACGACGGCTACGAGCTCGACGACCGCGGGTGGATGGCCGAACTGGCCTGGCCCGACGCGAAAATCGGTGTCGTGCTCGCGCACCGGCCGATCGACGGCGAACCGGACGCGGAGGCCGAAGACCGGGACCGTGCCTTCGCCGAGGCGGGCTGGGAGGTCCGGCCGGCCGAGGCGTGGACGGCGAAGGAGCTGGCCGACCGGCTCGCAGCACAGGAACAGCACGACGAGACGATGCGGGGGGACACCCACTGATGAGCGCGGCGAACGTGACTCTGCGCCTGCTGGACAAGGCCGACAAGGAGATCCTGAAGCTCCCGCGCACCGTCAAGGGGGCGATCTACGACTTCCAGCACAAGTTCAAGGCGAGCCCCGGCTCTTCAGGGCTGCGGCTCAAGCAGTTGTCCGGCCACACCCGTCTGTGGTCGGCGCGGATCAGCGACGACTACCGGGCGCTGCTGCTGCGGCTCGCCGACGACGACTGGCTGATCGTCTCCGTCAAGCACCGCAAAGACGTGTACGCGAACCTCGACCGGCTCGCGTACGGGGTCAACCCGGTCACCGGTGGGCTGGAGTACGTCGACCTCCAGGTCGTCGAAGAGAGCGTCGTCAGGCGGCTCCTGCCGCCCGAGGCTCCTCAGGCTCCCGAGGTGCAGGCCCCCGCTCCCGCCCCTGCGCCGGCGCCGGTGGAGCAGCCACCGGTGTCCGCGCCGCTGTTCGCCCACTTCACCGACGAGCAACTGACCGACCTCGGTGTGGCGCAGCCACTGCTGCCGGTGGTGCGGACACTCACCACCGAGGAGCAGCTGCTCGGCCTGATCGAGTACGCCCCTCAGCTCACAGGCGAGGTACTGCTCTCCCTCTTCGACGGCAAGTCCTACGACGATGTCCTCGACCAGATCACGGCCCCGGTCGCCGCCCCCGAGCCGGTCGACACCGAGGATTTCCAGGCCGCCGCCGAGCGCCCGGCGACCATGGTCACGACCACGGACGAGGCGCTGCGCGAGGCACTGGAAGGGGGCAACTTCGGGCGCTGGAAGGTCTTCCTCCACCCGACTCAGGCCAAGCTCGTGGAGCGTGACTACTCCGGACCGGCACGCGTCGGCGGTGGACCGGGCACCGGCAAGACGATCGTGGCACTCCACCGGGTGAAGCACCTCGCGTCACAACTGCCGCCGGGGCGTACGAAGCCGGTGCTGCTGACCACGTACAACAAGAACCTTGCCGCGGACCTGCGGGCCCGGCTGCTGGAGCTGGGCGGCGAGGAGCTACTGGCACGCGTCGAGATCAGCCATGTCGACCAGCTGGCGCTGCGCGTGGTGCGCGAGGCCGAGCCGGGCAGCAGCAAGCAGACCATCGACGACAACCAGGCCCTGCGCGAGTGGCGGGCCATGCTCGACGAGCTGGACGAGACGGGCTGGGACGCGGAGTTCCTGCACGACGAGTGGACGCAGGTGATCCTGGGGCAGGCCGTGACCTCCCGTACGGACTATTTCCGCGCCCGCAGGGCCGGCCGCGGACGCAACGTCACCCGGCTGGAGCGCGCCGAGATCTGGCAGCTGACCGAGCGGTTCGCCCAGCGTCTCGACGGGCTCGGGCGGCAGACCTGGGCGCAGGTCGCCGAACGGGCGGCGCGGCTGGAGATCGAGCGTGAGCAGCGCATCGAGGCCGTCGAGCGGCAGCGGGAGGAAGCGGGCGGCCTGGACAACATCCATCTCCAGGACAGCTCTGCCGGCAGGCTCCGCCCCCGCTACCGGCACATTGTGGTCGACGAGGCGCAGGACCTGCAGCCGGGCCACTGGAAGATGCTGCGGGCGATGGTCCGCCGGGACCGCAACGACATCTTCCTCGTCGGCGACACCCATCAGCGGATCTACAGCAGCCAGGTCACACTCGGCAGCCTCGGTGTCAACATCCGTGGCCGTAGTGCCAAGTTGTCGCTCAGCTACCGCACGACGCGGCAGATTTTGGGCTCCGCGCTGGGCGTACTGAGCGGCGAGGCATTCGACGACCTGGACGGCAACGAGGAGAACCTGGCGGGCTACCGGTCCGTGCTGAGCGGCGGCCTGCCCGCCCTGCATCCGCACGTCGACTGGGAGGCTGAGCGGGAGGGCATCGCGGCGCTGATCGCCGCGTGGGACGACATCCCGCTGGAGCAGATCGGCATCTGCGTCCCCACCAACGCCATGGCGCAGGAAGCAGCCTATTCGCTGGCGCAGTTCGGCATCCGTGCCATCGAGATCGGCCCGGACGGCCCCCGCGGTGACGAGGGGGTGCACATCGGCACGATGTTCCGGTTCAAGGGTCTGGAGTACCAGCGGATGATCATCGCAGGTGTCGCACAGGGGCTCGTACCCCGCGAGGCTGTACTGCGCCTGAAGTCCGTCGACGCTTTGCGCCATCGCAGGGAGTTGCAGCGGGCCCGGTCGCTGCTGTTCGTCGCTGCGACGCGGGCTCGGGACAGTTTGCACATCTTCTGGCACGGAACACCGAGCGAGTTCCTGAAACCGTTGCTCACCCCCGGCAGCCGCGATTGAGTGCCGGCCGAGGGCAGGGAGCATCCGCCGGCGGGTGCTCATGCGCTGGAGCCCGGCCGCGTCGGCGGGGCTGCCGACCTCAACGCGGCATCGTCCACCGCGCGGCCCCTCCTCAGCCGATCCGCGTCCCCGTCCCCGTCACCCGTACCCGCTTGTCCCCTTCCCTCAGCTCCACCGTCAGCACCCCCGGGCGGCCCAGGTCCTCGCCTTGGTGGAGGGTGAGGACCGACGCTTCGGGGACCAGGCCCAGTTCGCGGGCGTACGCGCCGAACGCGCCCGCCGCCGCGCCCGTCGCCGGGTCCTCGACCACGCCGCCCACCGGGAACGGGTCGCGCACATGGAAGACCGTGTCCGACTCCCGCCACACCAGCTGGACCGTCGTCAGGTCGAGGCGGTGCATCAGGGCCTCCAGGCGGGCGAAGTCGTAGGCCAGGTCGGCCAGTCGTTCACGGGTCGCCGCGGCGAGCACCAAGTGGCGGGCGCCCGCGAAGGCGATGCGGGGCGGGAAGGCCGGGTCCAGGTCGGTGGCCGGCCAGTCGAGCGCGGCCAGGGCCTCGGTGAGGTCGGCTGCCGTGACCGACTCCGTGTGCGGCTCCACCGTGGTCAGCGTCGCCCGCACTTCCCCGTCCGCCTCGCTCACCGTCACCGGCACCGTGCCCGCCCGCGTGGCGAAGACGAGGTCGCCCGTCCCGATGCGCTCGCCCAGCGCCACGGCCGTGGCGACCGTGGCGTGCCCGCAGAACGGCACCTCCGCCTTGGGGCTGAAGTACCGGAGGGTGAACGCACGCCCCGGCTCCCCGCCGAGGCCTTCCGGCGGCGCGGTGAGAAACGCGGACTCGCTGTACCCGAGACCGGCCGCGATCGAGAGCATCGCGGCATCGTCGAGTCCCGACGCGTCGAGGACGACCCCGGCCGGGTTCCCTCCGTCCGGGTCGCCGGAGAACGCCGTGTAGTGCAGGACTTCATGCTTCGCTGTCATGATCACCGGAACTGCCCGCCGAGTCGGATTGTTCCCCGCGGCCCGCGGAAGTGATCCACGGCCGGAGACCAGCGAGGCCGTCCCATGCGATTCGTCGGCGGTGGCGGCGAGCTGGATTCGGGCAGCTGCGCCGGCAGCGTGTCGAGGCCGGCTACGTCACCACCACCGTCCGCTGCGCCGAGAAGTCGCCCCACATGCCGTCCGGGAGCTTCGCGCGGAGCTTGACGCTGTAGCGGGTGCCCGGCGCGTCGGTGACCGTCATCGTGTACGTCGCCGTTCCCGCCGGTGGCTCCGCGCCCCAGACGATCGTCGTCGCGAGGCTGCCGTTCAGGTACAGCTGGTGCTCGGGCACCGGGCCGCCGGTACGCGGGGGCGTCCAC
Organism: Streptomyces sp. ISL-10; assembly: GCF_018614575.1. GTDB lineage: Bacteria > Actinomycetota > Actinomycetes > Streptomycetales > Streptomycetaceae > Streptomyces. The sequence goes on along the minus strand of NZ_JAGGOJ010000003.1, from coordinate 381,118 downwards.
GACAGGTCGATCGCTCCCTTGCGAGCCACGGCCCGCAGGGACGTCGGGGACGTGTTCGGGGCCTTGTCGCCCGGGGCCGGCGCAGTGGTGAGGTCGACGGGTCTGCTGTCGGGGGACGAGTTCTCGGCGGCGTCGCGGGCACGGATCGTGAAGCTGTAGACCGTCCCCGGGCGCAGTCCCGTCACGCGCGCTGTCGTCCGGGTGCCGGGCACGCTGTGGACGCGGGAGTCCTCCTGGTAGATGTCGTACGACGTGACGCCCGCGTCGTCGGCCGACCGCGACCACATCAGCGTCACCGCCCGGGGACCGTCCGTGGTGCCGCGCACTGCCGTCGGGCGCGCCGGCGGCGTGCGGTCGTCGGCGGCCTGTGCCGGTGTGGTCACCGATATCGGCGTGCTCGGCCGGGAGAGGTTCCCGGCCGCGTCGCGGGCACGGACGGTGAAGCGGTACGCGGTCTTCGGGCGCAGGCGGTCGACGTCGACCATGTGCTTGGCCCCCGGCAGCGTCGTGACCCGGCTGCCGTTCTCGTACACCTCGTACCCGGTCACCGCCTTGTTGTCGGAGGAGGTGTCCCACATGACGTGGACGGAGGTGGCGCTGCCCGCCTGGGCGGTGACGCCGGCGGGTGTGGAGGGGGGTTCGGTGTCCTTCGCCTCGCCCGTGCAGGCGGCGAGCGGAAGAGCGGCGAGGCAGGCCAACGCGGCCAGGGTGGGGAGACGTTGCACGGTCGGGCCTCCGCGGACGACGGCAATGGTCCAGACCTATATGGCATACCTGCCGCCCCACTTCAAGGCTCCCGACCGACGTACCTTGCCTGAGCCTCATGGCTTTCTTATGACTTCTTGAAGATGGGCTTTTGGACCGCCCTGCGGGCGCGGCTTACGCCTACGCTCTCGTCAACCCCCCACGAATCCCGGTGGGCGCGGTTGCACCTGCCGGGATCTTTCGTCGGACCGACCATCCGCCGAACGACCATCCGAGGTGCCTTCCACATGGGTTCCCACAGAGCAGACCGAAAGCCGTCCCGCTCCCACGCCCGGCCCAAGGGCGCTCCTCGGGCACGGGGCATCGCCCTGGCCCTCGGTGCGATCACGGTCGCGGCAGGCGCAGGCGTCACCGCCTTCTCGGGCGGTGACCAGGGCAGGGCCGCGGACCGGGTGACGGCCAACGGCGCCGACACCGCGAGCGGCTCGGCCGCCGATGCCGCGGGCGCGTCCTCCCCTCTCCCCTCGCCCTCGGTGAGCGCGAGCACGCCCGCACCCACCCGCACCGAGCCGGCGACGCCCAGGAAGAGTGCGCGCCCCTCGGCGACGCCGTCCGAGCAGTCGGCGGAGGCCAAGCGCGCGGCCGGCACGGGCAACCGCGCAGGAACAGGCACGGGCACGGGTACGGGTGGGACCACGGACGCGCCGGACGGCTCCTCCCGTACGACCCGGGCGGCCGGCGACGGCACGTCGAGCGGCCCCGAGGCGCAGGTCCTCGCGCTCGTCAACGAGGAGCGTGCCGCGGCCGGTTGCGGACCGGTCACCGCCAGCGAGCGGCTGACGCAGGCAGCCGACGACTACAGCGACGTGATGGCCGATTCCGGCGTGATGTCCCACACCGGCCCCGACGGCTCCACCATGACCACACGTGTCGAGGCCGCCGGGTACGCCTGGTCCACGCTCGGCGAGAACATAGCGCGCGGGCAGGCCGACGCGGCCTCGGTCATGGACGCGTGGATGCAGAGCCCGGGCCACCGCGCCAACATCCTCAACTGCTCCTTCAATGAGCTGGGCATCGGTGTCCACTTCGGCGACGGCGGCCCGTGGTGGACGCAGAACTTCGGCGCGAGCCGGTAGACCCGCTCCTCAGACATCCGCCAGCGCGAACGACACCCGCACCCGGGCTCCGCCCATCGGGCCCCGGGTGATCCGCAGTTCCCCGTCGGCCGCGTGCGCCGCGCGGGCCACGATGTCCAGGCCCAGGCCGGTGGAGCCGCCGACGCTCACGCCCCGGGTGAGCGCGGCCTCGGGGTCCTCGACGCCGGGGCCCGCGTCGTCCACCGTCAGCACCACGTGCCGGTCGGTGCGCTCCACCCGTACGGCGAAGGCGGTGCCCTGCGGAGTGTGCCGGAACACGTTGCCGATCAGGGCGTCGACGACGGCGGCGAAGTCGTCCTCCGGGAAGTGCACGGGAGTGGGCCGGGGGGTGAAGGAGCGCTCGCAGAGCCGGTTCTGCTGGGTGGCGAGGACGGACCAGAAGTCAAGGCGCAGTGCGACCACTTCGGTGACCTCGCACGGCCGTCCCTGCACCACCCCGGCGGCCGGACCGGCAGCGAGCGGGGTACGGGCGGCGGTGATGATGGAGTCCAGTTCGCTTTCCAGCTGCCCGACGGCCGCGGTGATCCGCCGTGCGCCGGGCGTACCGCTCATCAGATCCGCCTCCAGGTACAGCGCGGTCAGCGGGGTGCGCAGCCGGTGCGAGAGGTCGGCGACCATCTCCCGTTCGACGGCGAGCAGTTCGACGACGCGGTCGGCCATGGTGTTGAACGCGACGCCGGCCTCCTGGAGCTCGGGCGGCCCGTCCGGCTCCACCCGTACGTCGAGATCCCCGGAACCCAGAGCGAGTGAGGCGCTCTTGAGCCCGCGTGAGGAGCGGACGACCCGGGCGCCGAGGCGGTCGGCGACCAGGACCGAGCCGGCCACCAGACCGAGCGCGAGCAGGGACATCACGCCCCACGAGGCGCCCACGCCACGCGTGAGGTCCGCGGTCGGCACGTATGACTCGACGACCGCGACCCGGTCCCCGGGCAGGACGACGGGCTGGAGGTAGACCCATCCCTCCGCGGTGTCGATGGCCAGCGTCTCCCGCTTGCGCACGGCGCGGTCGAGCGCCTCCTCCGGTGCATGCGGGGTGCCGATGAGCTCTCCGTCGGGGAGGCGTACGGCGAGTCGGTCGCGGGAGCCGAGCTCGGCCACCGCCTGCTGAACATCGGCGCGCTTCGTGGTCAGGGCGAGGACGGGGGACAGTGCGCCGGCGCGCTGTTCGGCCGCGGTGGTGACGCGGTCCCGTGCCTGTTCGCGTACGAGGAGGGCGAGCGGTATGAGGAAGGAGAGCGCGACCATGGAGGTCACGGCGAGGGCGATGCCCGCGAGCGCGCGTCTCATGGCGAGGTGACCAGTTTGATGCCGATACCGCGCACGGTGTGCAGGTAGCGCGGCCGGGAGGCCCTTTCGCCCAGTTTCCGGCGGAGAGCGGAGAGATGGACGTCCACCGTCTGATCCTCCAGATACGGCTGCTGCCACACCTCGGTGAGTATGCGCCGGCGGGACATGACCTGGTCCGCGTTGGCCGCGAGGTAGGCGAGCAGGTCGAACTCGCGGCGGGTCAGGCTCAGCTCGCGGCCGGCGAGGTGCGCGGTGCGGGCGAGCGGGTCGATCCTGAGGTCGCCCACCTGCACGACCGGCTGCCGGTCGCGGGCCTGCCCCGCTGGCACGGAACGCCGCAGCACGGCGGCGATGCGGGCGGCGAGTTGGCCGCCGGAGAAGGGTTTGACCATGTAGTCGTCCGCTCCCGCGTTGAGGAGCCTGATGACTTCCCGGTCGTCGTCGCGCGCGGTGGCGACGAGGACGGGAATGCGCGATATGCCCCGGATCATGCGCAGGACGTCGAGGCCGTCCAGATCGGGCAGTCCGAGGTCGAGTACGACGATGTCGGGCGGGGCCTGGGTGATCTCGCGGAGCGCCTCGAAGCCCTGGTGGGCCGTGCGGACCGCATACCCGTGCCCGGTCAGCACCTCGATCAGGGCGGCACGGATCACGGGGTCGTCCTCGACGACAAGTACGCAGGCCATGGGCAGGCACGTTAGCCGGTCCGTCACTATGGTGTCGTGTCCCGCCTCCTGCGTTACCTGCTGATCTGGCTGTCGTGCACCGCGGCCAGCGTCACGGCCGTCATGATCACGATCCATTTCGTGGTGGGCTCGACCCGCCCGACCGCGCCCGTCGCGCAGTCGGCGCCGAAGGACTTCGCGGCCGGGCCGCACGCCTCGGTGTCCGCGCGCCCCACCCCTTCGCCGACACCGAAGCCGACACCGAGCCGCACCGCGGCGCCCAGCCCGTCGCCCACGACCGCGAAGCCCCGCCCCGTGACGCCGACTCCGGCGTCCCGGACGACCCCGCCACCGTCGGCGGAGCCGTCCGCGCCGTCGGGGGCGGACCCGGGCGAGGGGTGCCAGGAGGGCGGTTCGGGGGTGCACACGATCTCGTCCCAGGGCGGCAAGGCGACGGTGCGTTACGGGAGCGGCGGGGTGTGCCTGATCTCGGCCGTGCCGTACGAGGGTTTCACCACGAGTACGACGCAGAGCGCGCCCGAGACGCTGACGGTGACGTTCGCCGCGAGCCGCCACCGCTCCGAGATCACGGCCACGACGGAGCCCTCGGACCGGGCGAGCGTGCGGGAGACGTCGTTCTGACACCGGCCCCCCGGACCGCCTTTCCCGACCGGACCGCCTTTCCCGACCGGACCGCCTTTCCCGACCCGACCGCCGTCCCTGCCCTGACCGCCGTCCCTGACCCGACCGCCGTCCCTGACCCGACCGCCGTCCCTGACCCGACCTCAGGGAGACCGCTCCGGGCGGGTGCCCCCGTCAGCCGTGGCCCCGCTTCACCGCTCGTCGTGCGGGCTTCAGCGCCTGCGCCGCGGCGCCCGCCACCTGCTTGTCGCGATGGTGGTCCCGCAGGGAGACCAGAGTGCGGTGGGCGGTGAGGGGGTCCGCCGCGGCCAGTGCGCGGATCAGCGCCGGCGCCCCGCCCGGCCACGCGGCGGACTCCTCGTCGAAGGCGGGCAGAAGCGTCGTCGGCGGGATCTCGTCCAGGGCCGGAATCCGCGCCTCGTCGTCCTCATGGCGCTCCGTCACATAGGCGCGCATGTCCGCCATCCACAGCCGGTCCAGCTTTTCGGCGAGGGTCGTCGCCCTGGCGTTCGGCGGCACGCTCTCCTCACGGACGTCCTCGCCGCGCGCGAGCAGGAGGCGGCGGGCCTCGGCGCCGGTCACAGGGTCGGCGAGGGCCGCGCGCAGGGCCGCGACCGGGATGCCGGCCAGGTCGAGAAGGTCGAAGCAGTCGCGGACGCGGGTCCCGTGGAGGTCGAGGGACTTCGCCGCGGAGACCGCGGCGAGCAACGGCGCCCACGCCTCGCCGCTGTCCGCTCCCCCGTTGCGGGCGGCCCAGTCGGCGAGGGTCCGCGCCGCGATCCGCGGGGGCCAGTTGCGTACCGCGGCAACGGTCTGTTCCGCGTCCCAGCCCGCGACGGTGTCCGCGTCGGGGACGGTGACCTGTCCGGCGGCCATCACATGCCGCATGACGGCACTGCCGAGCGGCGTCAGTCCATAGGTGTCGCCGCGGCGGAAGACACAGCCGGTCTCGGCCAGGCGGTCGACGAGGGCGGCGAGGGAATGTGCGACAGGGTCGAGTTCCTCCCTGTCCGCCCCGGTGCGGCCGGGCAGCCCGAGCAGCGCCGACAACTCCTCGGGCGACGGGGTCTCGTAGGCCGCCGGAGCGATGGCTGGCACCCCGGCCGGGGCGTCCTCCAGCTCTGGAGGGATCTCCGCGAAGTCGCTGTCGGACGCCTTGCGGGCCACCGAGTCCGGAGTGCAGCCGCGTTCGTAGAGGGCGTAGAGGAGATGCGCGCCGTCCACGGACCAGCTGTCCTGTGGGCCGGTCACGGTGGGCAGCTGTTCGACCTGGGCGGCCAGGATGTCGGCGGCCAGCTCGACGAGTTCCTGCGGTGTGCCCTCGTCCCAGACGGCGGTGGCGGGCCCGGGAAGTCCGCAGCGTTCGGCGATCTCCCGCAGATCGTCGTCCAGCTCCTGGCCGGCGGCCAGGGCGGCCGGCAGCGGGGCGGCGTGCAGCAGGGCCCGGATGTCCTCGGGATCGGGCACGCGGGCCGGGGGCGGCAGCGGGATCGAGGACGCGCCGTAGTAGTCGAGGTGTTCGTCGAGCATGCGGTCCGCGAGGGCCGCGTGGGGCAGCGCCTCGGGGCTCGGCGCCAGGCCGGCGTGCGGTCCGGCGAGCGCCTGGGTCAGACCGGTGGCGGTCCAGCGGTCCGTCAAGGCGTCCGCGATGCGTTCCAGTTCGGTGCCGAGCGCGTCGTCGGGCCGGTCGGCGTCGAGAGGCGGGGCGGGGAGCAGCCGATCGGCCGGGGAGGTGACGGCGGTGTCCCGTGCGAACGCGGCGAGCAGCGACTCGGCGAGCCGTGCGCGGGTGGCGAAGGTCCGGCCGGCCATCTCGAAGCGGTGCTGGGACTCGGGCAGCGCGGGCCGCTCGGCGTGTGGCGTGCGCTCGTAGGCGTCGAGCCAGGCGCGTACGGCGTCGGCGTTGTCCGGGTCCGTGCCGTCGGCCCTCAGCAGCGACGCGTACCAGCGCGGCCAGGTCAGCCGGGCCGGGTCCGCCATGGCGGTACGGAAGCCGGGCACGGCCTCGTCGATCGCCGCGAGCAGGCGGGTGTGGCGTTTGGCGTTGAGGCGGCCCACCGCGCGGACGCGGTCGGCGAGCGCGGTGAGCACGGCGGGTACGGCGGCCAGTTCGTCGTCGGACGCCCACAGCAGCTCGGGCAGGTCCTCGTGGAGCACCTGGGCGACCAGCTGCGGTGTCGGTTCGGGCACGCCGCTCCTGCGGTCGGCTCCGCGCAGCGCGAGCAGGGTCAGTACCGCGTCCGCGGGGCGGACGGGCAGGGCGGTGCCCCGCTCCCGGGCGGCCCAGGCGAGGAAGTCGTCGAGTCCGGTGTTCAGCGCAGTGGTACGAGTCACGCGGGGAGCGTATGGAACCGGGCGGGGTGCGCGCGGGTCCACCGGACGTGGGGTAGCCCGATCGAGCGAGCGACCGGCCCACCTGCCGGTGCCGGGGCAGGGTGCCGATGAGTTCGGGCGCCGCGAGCGGTCAGCACTGCATGACTGCTTCTGCCACCTCTGCTGCCTCGGGGGCGACCCCCGCCGTACCCGACCTCCGGCCCGCCGCCGACGGCATCGTGAATCTCCTCCCCGAGATCGGCGACGATCGGCTGGGCGATCCGACGCCGTGCCCGGCGTACGCCGTACGGGAGATCCTGGCCCACATCCACGGGCTGGCCACGGCCTTCCGCGACGCAGGGCGCAAGGATCTGGGCCCCACGACCGGGACCAGCCCGGACGCGGAGCTGCCGGTCCTGCCCGACGACTGGCGCACCGCGATTCCCCGTCGCCTGGACGAACTGGTCCAGGCCTGGCGCGAGCCGGACGCGTGGGAGGGCATGACCCAGGCGGGCGGCGTCACGCTGCCGGGCGCCGTGGCGGGCCGCGTGGCGCTGAACGAGCTCGTCATCCACGGCTGGGACCTGGCGCGCGCCACGGGCCTTGCTTACGCCCCCGACGAGGCGAGCATGGCCGTGTCGCGGGAGATGCTGACCCCGGCGGGCGACGACGAGCTGCGGGAGAGCATTTTCGGCCCTGTGGTGCCCGTGCCGGACAGCGCGCCGATGCTGGACCGGATCGTGGGCCTCAGCGGCCGCCGCCCGGACTGGACTCCGGCGGACGCACGCTGACGGGCGGAGGCCGGGACGGGACCGGTCGCGGGTCGCCCCTCGCTGTCGCGGGTCCGCGGTCGCGGGTCGCCGCAGCGGGCCTGGGGTCACCGGTCACGGTCGCCGGTCGCCGGTCGCCGCAGCGGGCCTGGACCGGTCACCCACGGTCGTCCGAGGGCGGTCACCGGTCGCCGCAGCGGGCCGGCTCGCCGCTCGGGGTGTGCTCGCAAACTGTCGCCGTCCGCCCGCAGGGCGGCGGTCCGCGGGTGGCCGGGGCCGGGGACACCTCCCGTGCCGGAAGCGCATCCGCTACCTTGCGCCCGCCGATGCGCACGTCGGATGCGGCCCACCCCGGGCGCCCCGCACCCCACCTGGGCGTCAGCTCCGCGCAGGAAAGCGTTCCGCCAGGAACTGCTCGAACGTCACCTTTCCCACGGCCCTCTCCGGCGTCAGATGCCCGCCCGCCCGGAACCCGTGGTAGGCCTTGCCTGCCAGGCGCACGTTCAACAGGGGCCGGCGTCGTGCGCTCGCGCGCAGATAGGCCCGGGCCAGCTCCGGGAACGTACGGACCTCGGGGCCGCCCATGTCCGGCACCCTCCCCCAGCCCCCGGCCGGGGGGACCCCCATCGCGGGCACCCCGGTCGCGAGTTCGGCCAGCCGGGCAGCGACCTCCGTCACCTCGATCGGCTGGGCGGCGACCCCCGCCGGGAGCAGCATGGCCGGCAGCTTCGCCGAGCTCCGCAGCACCTGGAGCACCAGGTCGTGGAACTGCGTCGTGCGCAGCACGGTCCAGCCGAGACCCGACTCCTCGACCAGCCTCTCGACGGCGAGCTTGGTCCGGTAATAGCCGAGCGGCACCTGGTCGACGCCGACGATCGAGATGTACACCAGATGCCGCACGCCGGCCCGGCGGGCCGCCTCGATCAGATGGCGTGCCGCCTGCTCGTCGCCGCCGCGCGGCGAGGTCGCGCAGTGCACGACGGTGTCCACGCCGGCGACGGCCGGGGCCAGCCCCGTGCCCTCGCGCAGGTCCACGGCGTAAGGCCGGGAGTGCCGGCTCAGCACCCGTACCTCGTGCCCTGCTCCAGAGCCTCCGGCCTCGGTGGTGCCCCCGGCGCGCAGCCGCTCGGTGACGAGCCGGCCGAGCGTTCCGGTGCCGCCGGTCACCAGGATCGTGGTCATCGCAGTTGTCGTCCCTTCGGTGGGCGTGCGCTCCCGGGTGGAGCGCACGTCACACATGGAGAACCGACGAGCACCCGGAAATGTGACAGCCCCCTCCTTGTGGCCGCACTCACCCGTGGGTCACGCCCCAGAGGCCATTGCGGTGAACTGCCGGCCCGCGAACGCGAGTTTGTCCGGGTTCACAACGACCCGCGCCTGGGCGATGACGCCGTCGCGCAGTTCGAAGGAGACGACGGCGATGAGCCGATCCGCCACGTGCGCCACCAGCGACGGCGCTCCGTTGACCTCGGCGGCCGCGAGGGCCCAGCCGCCCGCGTACCGCTGCGTGCTGCCCCACAGGAAGCGCAGCACCTTCTCCCGGCCGATGATGGGGCGCCGGGCCGCGGTGACCTTGCCGCCGCCGTCGCTCCACCAGGTGACGTCCTCGGCGAGCAGCTTCTCCAGTCCTGCCAGATCGCCCTCGCGTGCTGCCAGGACGAAGGACTCGACGAGTTCGTGCTGTCGCTCGGCGGCCGGTGTGAAGCGGGTCTCCGGCGTCGCCACCCGCTGGAGCGCCCTGCGGTACATCTGACGGCAGTTGGCCTCGCTCAGTTCAAGCACCCCCGCGATGTCCCGATGGCGGTAGCCGAACGCCTCGCGCAGAACGTAGACCGCGCGCTCCGTCGGCGTGAGCCGCTCCAGCAGCACCAGCAGCGCCGCCGACACCGCCTCGCGCTGCTCGGCGGACTCCAGGGGGCCGAGTGAACCGTCCTGCGTGAACACCGGTTCCGGCAGCCACGGTCCCACGTACCGCTCACGCTGCACACGGGCCGAGGTGAGCCGGTTGATGCAGAGGTTGGTGACGACCTTGGCGAGCCAGGCCCATGGGTGCTCGATCGCCGCACGGTCGGCGCTGCTCCAGCGCAGATAGGCGTCCTGCACCGCATCCTCGGCCTCCTCGGCGGAGCCGAGCAACCGGTACGCCAGGCCGAACATCCTGGGGCGGTGGGCGGTGAACTCCTCGGTCTTGCCTGACGTCATGCGCTCAGCCTGCCAGAGGCGCGGAGGCATCCGGCGCGCAGGTAGTTGCCCCTGCCGGTGGGACACCGGCCCACGTGCGGCACCGTGCCGCCCCACGCAGGGCCGGGCGGGTCGGTTGGAACGCTGCGGACCGGCAAGCGCGGGCCACATGCGGGATGTTGTGGTCCACACCTGCGCACCCCGGGCATCGCCGTCGGCTCAGGCGGAGCGCCGTGCCAGGTCCTCCAGGACGGCGACCGCGCGGTCAGCGTGCTCGTAGGGCACGAACAGGTGGTCGTGGTGGAACCCGGCGACGACGTTGCAGCTCAGGCCCGCGTCGGCGAGTTCCCGCGCGACCACGGCGGTCAGCCCGACCGCCTCGAGCGCGGAGTGAACGCGCAACGTGATCCAGCCGGCCACGTAGTCGTACGCCAGCCTCGCCGCGTCCGCCTCTTCGCGCCGTACGACCAGGGTCAGGCCCTCGTCCTCCGCGACTGTGACCACCGGGGTGATACCGGAGGGCACACGGTCCTCGACGGTGGTGAACACATAACGGCCCGCCTTCAGCACCGGGCGCATGCCGCTCAGCAGTTTCGGCAGGTCGGTCTCGCCAGTCATGATCACCACACTACGCGCGGGGCGTCACGACCAGCACGCGTGAGGTTCGTCCGCTGCTCACCGGGGGTGTGCGGGTCGTCGATGATACGGACGCGCTCGAACCGCTCGCCGAGAGCGGTCTGTTCGCGGCGCTCGTCGCACCACGGGCCGCGTGCGGTGCTGCATGCGGGGCTCGGCCCGATCGCGGCCGGACCGGCGCTGTTCGCCCAGGCGTCGCCGAACGGTTCGTACGGCGCCGATGCGCTGCCGGCGATCCCGCTGCTCGGCACGGGCTTCGGACTCGCCATGCCGGCTGTGACGGCGCCGGGGGGACGCGCGATGTCCGCCACGGCGCCGCATTGGGTGCCGCCCAGGGGTGTACGCGGCCGGGGCGAGCTGGTAGGAAAGTTTCCTAACAGTGCAACTCCCCGTCGTATTCCCTATGGAGGCACGGTGCCCACCTCCCACAAGCGCATCCGCAACCGGCTCGGGCTCCTCCCGCGCGTGGTGCTCGGAGCGGTCCTCGTCGCCCTGCCCGCCACCGCCGTCGCGGCGGGCGCGGCGGAACAGTACCCGCCACAGCACCGGCCGGCCGCCGCGCCGGCCGCCGTCGGGCTGGACGACCCGGTGAAGAAGGACATCGCCATGCAGCTCGTCTCCAGCGCGGAGAACTCCTCGCTGGACTGGAAAGCCCAGTACAGGTACATCGAGGACATAGGAGACGGCCGCGGTTACACCGCGGGCATCATCGGTTTCTGCTCCGGCACCGGCGACATGCTCGACCTCGTCGAGCTCTACACCCAGCGCAAGCCGGGCAACGTGCTGGCGAAGTACCTGCCCGCACTGCGGAAGGTCGACGGCACCGACTCGCACGAGGGCCTCGACCCGGGCTTCACGCGCGACTGGCGCAAGGCGGCCGGGGACCCGGCGTTCAAGAAGGCACAGAACGACGAACGCGACCGCGTCTATTTCGACCCGGCCGTGCGGCGGGGCAAGCAGGACGGCGTGGGCGTTCTCGGGCAGTTCATCTACTACGACGCCATCGTGATGCACGGCGACGGCGGCGACAGCACCAGCTTCGGCAGCATCCGGCGCAAGGCGCTGGCGAAGGCGAAGTCACCGGCGCAGGGCGGCGACGAGAAGGCGTATCTGCACGCCTTCCTCGACGCCCGCGTGTGGGCGATGAAGCAGGAGGCGGCGCACGAGGACACCAGCCGGGTGGACACCGCCCAGCGGGTCTTCCTCAACAAGGGCAATCTCGCCCTGAACACGCCGCTGGACTGGAAGGTATACGGCGACAGCTTCCACATCGGCTGACGCGGCGGCGATGTGCGGACGGGCGGCCCGGGGAGATCTCCCCGGGCCGCCCGTCGCATCGGAAGCCGGCTCAGTGCACGGCGGCCGGAGCCGCCACCTCGCCGGATCCGGCCGCCGCCTCCTCCGGTGAATCCTCCTGCGAACCGGCCTTGGCGCCCAGGTGGTTGAAGGCCAGGTTCAGCACGATCGCCACGATGCACCCGGTGGAGATGCCCGAGTCCAGCACGACCAGCAGGTCCTTCGGGAAGGCGTGGTAGAACTCCGGCGCCGCGATCGGGATCAGTCCGATGCCGACGGCTGCGGCCACGATCAGCGCGTTCTCCCCCTTCTCCAGCGCCGCCGTCGCCAGGGTCTGCATGCCGCTCGCCGCGACCGTGCCGAACAGCACGATGCCGGCGCCGCCGAGGACCGGCAGCGGAACGAGGGCGATCACGGAGGCGGCGACCGGGCACAGGCCGAGCAGGATGAGGATGCCGCCGCCCGCGGCGACGACGAAGCGGCTGCGCACCTTCGTCATCGCGACGAGCCCGATGTTCTGGGCGAAGGCACTGCACATGAAGCCGTTGAACAGCGGGCTGACGGCCGAGCCGAGCGTGTCGGCACGCAGACCGCCCTCGATGGTGCGCTCGTCCGCGGGGCGTCCCACGATCCGGCCGAGCGCCAGCATGTCGGCCGTGGACTCCGTCATGCACACCAGCATCACGATGCACATGGAGACGATCGCGGCGATCTCGAACTGCGGAGCGCCGAAGTGGAACGGCGTCGGGAAGCCAATGACGTCGGCGTCCTTGATCGCGTCGAGGTTGGCCATGCCCAGCGGCAGGGCGACGACGGTGCCGACGACGAGACCGAGCAGGATCGCGATCTGCTGGAGGAAACCGCGCAGGAACTTGCGCAGGGCGAGCACGACGACGAACGTGAGCGCCGCCATGCCGATGTTCTTCATCGAACCGTAGTCGTCGGCCGTGGAGTTGCCGCCCTGCGACCAGTTGAAGGCCACGGGCAGCAGCGAGACACCTATCAGGGTGATGACGGTGCCGGTGACGACGGGCGGGAAGAAGCGGACGAGTTTGGAGAAGTACGGGGTCAGGACGAAGCCCAGGACGCTGGCGACGATGATCGCGCCGAAGATGACGGCGATGCCGTCGTATCCGCGGTCCCTGCCGATGGCGACCATCGGTGTCACCCCGGCGAAGGAGACGCCGTTGACGAACGGGAGCCGGGCGCCGACGCGCCAGAAGCCCAGTGTCTGCAGCAGCGTCGCGATACCGGCGGTGAACAGGGACGCGCCCATGAGGAACGCGGTGTCCTTGGCGTCGAGGCCCACGGCGGGGCCCACGATCATCGGCGGGGCCACCACACCCGCGTACATGGCTGCCACATGCTGCAGCCCGGTGGTGAACATCTTGAAGGGGGGAAGGGTCTCGTCGACCGGATGTTTCCGGTCTGGTGCCTCGGCGGTCGAGGTGTGCGCGGCCACGGCGGTGCCTCCGGTCGGGTAACACGTCATCGGGGACATGTGGTGTCAAGGAGGTGGTGCGGGTGGTGCTGTCGATGCGGTTGATGCGGCGTGCACATACCGGGCGCCCGGGCCGGTGATGCGGGTAATGATCGTGCCGAGATGTGCCGACACGAGTCACCGTCACCGGGGGACGCGCACCTTTATCGCACGCACCCCCCGGTGAGGGCTGCCGTGGACCCCGCTCGGGTCCACGGCCGCCGGCCGGGGGCCGTCCCCCCCGGCCGGACTTCCTTGGGTCAGCCCTGCGCGGCGATCCGCGCGAGGCGCTGTGCCTCGTCCCGCGTGGAGCGGGCGATGGCGTCCTCGTCCACCGTGGTCAGCCGGCTGTTCTCGACCACGGGCTTTCCGTCGACGAGGGAGAGCGATACGGGAGCGGCCGCGCCGAAGACCAGCGCGACGACCGGGTCGGCGATGGAGGAGTGCGCGAGCGTGTCGAGCTTCCACAGCACGAGGTCGGCGAGCTTGCCGGACTCCAGTGAGCCGATCTGGGTGGCGCGGCCGAGGACCTGGGCGCCGCCGTAGGTGCCGAGCCGCAGCGCCTGCCGGGCGTTCAGCGCGGCCTCGCGGTGGGCGCCGAGCCGGTTGATCAGCAGCGCGTTGCGCAGCTCCGTGTGGAGTTCGCCGGACTCGTTGGAGGCGGTGCCGTCGACGCCGAGTCCGACCGGGACACCGGCCTTGAGCATGTCGGGAACGCGGGCGATGCCGGCGGCCAGACGGGCGTTGGACGACGGGCAGTGGGCGACACCGGTCCGCGTGCGGGCGAAGGCCTCGATGTCGGAGTCGTTCATGTGGACGCAGTGCGCCATCCACACGTCCTCGCCGAGCCAGCCGGTCGACTCGAAGTAGTCGGTGGGCCCCATGCCGAAGAGCTCCTTGCAGAACTCCTCCTCCTCGACCGTCTCCGAGCCGTGGGTGTGCAGGCGCACGCCCTTGCGGCGGGCCAGTTCGGCCCCCTGGCGCAGGAGTTCGGTCGACACGGAGAACGGCGAGCAGGGCGCGACGGCGACCTGCGTCATCGCGTCGAAGGAGGCGTCGTGGTGCTTGTCGACGGTCTCCTCGGTGGCGGCGAGGGCGCCTTCGAGGGATTCGACGGCGAAGTCCGGCGGCAGGCCGCCGTCCGACGTGCCACGGTCCATGGAGCCACGGGCGAGGGTGAACCGTACCCCCATCTCCCGTGCGGCGCCGATGATCGCGCCGGACAGGTCACCGGACCCCTGGGGGTGGACGTAGTGGTGGTCCATGGCGGTGGTGACGCCGCCGCGGGCCATCATCGCCAGCGAGCCCTGGGCCGCGGCGCGAACCATCGGCTCGTCGATGCGCGCCCATGTCGGGTAGAGGGCGACCAGCCAGTTGAAGAGGTTGTGGTCGGTCGCCAGGCCCCTGGTGATCCACTGGTAGAAGTGGTGGTGGGTGTTGATCAGACCCGGTGTCGCGAGGTGGCCGGTGCCGTCGATGCGGCGTACGACGTGTCCGAGGCCCTGGGGGGCGGGTCCTGCCCCGACCGACTCGATCCGGTTGCCGGCGACGACGATGTGGCCCGAGGCGTACTCGGTGTCGTCGGCGTCGACCGTCGCGATCGCACAGTTCTCGATGACGATGCGCTCGACGGCGCTGCTGTCCGTCGCGCCGTCGTGGGCTGCCGAAGGTGCCATGGTGCTTCCTTCTTCTGTCTCGGGATGTGGCGTGGTGGGCACGGCAGGACCCTAGGAGGATTTGAGTGCCACAGCCTGGTGGCTGCGGGTGCCGAGAGGGTGGAGGAACAGGTCGAGCAGGACCGCGACGAGCGCTCCGGCGCTGATCCCGGAGCCCAGGACGGTCTGCGCCCGGGCGGGGAGGTCCGCGGAGAAGGTGGGCGCGGCGAGCGGGACGACGCCCGCCCCGCGCGCGACGGTCCCCGGGATGATGTGGGAGCTGTCGTCGAGTCCGGCCTCGGAGAGGGTTCGGAAGCCGCTGACAGCGATCGAGCCGAACAGGACGATGCCGGCGCCGCCGAGGACGGGCATCGGGACGAGCGGGGCGACCGCGCCGAGGACGGGGAAGGCGCCGAGGACGAGCAGGACACCGCAGGCGACGGCGACGACGTGGCGGCCGGCACCCGCGTCAGGGACACCACGCCGACGTTCTGGGCGAAGGCGCAGGCGGCGAATGCGGAGGTGGGGAAGCCGCCGAAGACGGGTCCGACGAGGGTGGCGATGCCAGCGGTGCGCAGTCCGTGTGCCATGGTCTTCCCTCCCGTCCGCCGGCCGCCCCGCCCGCTGTTGTTGGGCGGGCAAGGCGGTCGGCGGCCTGGCGTCAGAGGTTGGTCATGTCGACCGGGATCTGCGGCTCGACGCCGTCCCGCAGGACGGTGGCCTCGATCAGGCCGTACGGGCGGTCCGCGGCGAAGTAGACCTCGTTGTCGTTCTTGAGCCCGAACGGCTCGAGGTCCACCAGGAAGTGGTGCTTGTTCGGCAGGGAGAAGCGGATCTCGTCGATCTCGCTGCGGCTGTTGATGATGCGCGAGCCCATCTGGTACAGCGTCTGCTGCAGCGACAGGGAGTAGGTCTCGGCGAAGGCCTGGAGCATGTGCTTCCTGGCCTGCTCGTAGGACTTCTCCCAGTTGGGCATCCGGTTCTCGTCCGACGTCCAGTTGTACCGCCACTGCGCGGACACCTGGGTGGCCAGGATGCGGTCGTACGCCTCCTGCAGGGTCGTGTACTTGTCCTTGACGTAACCCCAGAACTCGGAGTTGGTCGAGTTCATCACGACCAGGTCCTTCAGGCCGGAGATGACCTGCCACGTGTCACCGTCGAAGGTGACCTGTGTGGTGCGGGTCTCCTGGCCCTTGCGGACGAAGGAGTGCTTGACCTCGTCGGCGCCGATGAACTTGGAGTTGCCGTCGGAGGTCTCGATGCGCTCCCAGGCGTACTCCTCGATGCGGATGCGCGCCCGGTGGATCGGCTCCTGGCTCGTCACGAAGTGGCGGGCGAGGTGGATGCCGAACTGCTCGGCGGACTCGATGCCGTACTCCTTGGCGAACGCGTACACCGTGTTCTTGGTGGTGTCGGTCGGCAGGACGTTGGCGTTGGAGCCGGAGTAGTGCACGTCGTCCATGTCGCCGGAGAGGGCGACGGAGACGTTCAGGTCCTTGATGTGGTGGGTGTCGCCGTCCCGCGTGATCTTGACAACGCGGTTCTCTGCCTTGCCGTACTGATTCTGGCCGAGAATCGTGGGCATGTCTGCTAGCTCCCTCGGTAAACGGAGTAGCCGAACGGGTTGAGCAGCAGCGGTACGTGGTAATGCTCGCCCGGTGCGACGGCGAAGGTGATCGCCACCTCGGGGAAGAACACGCCGCTGTCCCGTAGCGCGGGGGCGTCCTGCTGTGCCTCGGCTTGCTTCTTCTTCTCGAAGTACGTCTCGGTCTCGAAGTCGAGACGTACATGGGTCGTGCCCTCCGGCAGCGCCGGAAGGTCCTTGCAGCGCCCGTCCGCGTCGGTGGCCGATCCGCCGAGCTGCTGCCATTCCGCGGCCGGACCGCTGCGGGCCGACAGGGAGATGGCGACGCCCTCGGCGGGGCGGCCGATGCTGGTGTCCAGGATGTGCGTGGACACCGAACTGTGCGGCGAGGCCACTGTTTCCGTGCTCATGCGCTCTCTTCCTCTGCGAGCTCGACGAGGCGGGTCAGCCGGATGCGGTTGATCTTGCCCAGTTCGGTGCGGACGATCTCCCGCTCCTGCTCCGGCGAGTTCTCGATCCGCTCGCGGACGGCGTCCCTCATCTGCTCACCGGTACGGCCGGTGGCACAGATCAGGAAGACGTGGCCGAACTTCTCCTGGTAGGCCAGGTTCAGTTCGAGCATGTCGGCCTTGAGAGCCTCGGAGGCCCCGGCCATTCCGCTCTGTTCGCGGGAGGAGGTCGGGTCACCGGGCTTCGGCCGGCCGATCGGCGGGTGACCTGCCATAGCCTCGGCCAGATCGTCGGCGGTCAGTTCGGCCATGGCGGCGTCGCTGGCCTCGAAGAGGGCGTCGGTGCTGGTGTACGGCCGCTGGGCGAGGATCTTGCTCCCCCAGGCCGAACTGGCGCACACCTCGTGCAGCGCGGCCAGGGCCGCACTGTCCTCGGAGGCGTTGAACCGGGCGAGACCCTGGTTCGAGAGTGCAGTCACGGGAGCCTCCGTGGCTTGTGCATCGTGGTGCGTCGGACGGGCTGCGGATAGCTAACGCCCTCCGGAACACGACGTCAACACTTTGTTGAAAAATGGCGAACACAAAAGCCGCCGCCCGAAGCACCGGACGGCGGCCGCGGCGGGCGGGCGCTCAGCCGCCCTTGGCCGCGTTTTCCCTGTTCAGGTAGTTGTAGACGGTGAAGCGGCTGACACCCAGCGCGCCGGCCACCGTCTCCACCCCGTGGCGTACGGAGAACGCGCCCCGTGCCTCCAGTGTCCTGACGACCGACTGCTTTGTCTTCCGGTCGAGTTCGGCGAGCGGCCTGCCGTGCTGCCGCTCCAGCGCCGCGAGGATGTGGTCGAGGGAGTCCGCGAGCTGCGGCAGGCGTACGGCGACGACCTCCTCACCCTCCCAGCTCAGCACGACGTCGTCCTCACGGGCCTCGTCGGGCGTTATCAGCACGGCGCCCATGGCGTCGACGAGCGGCTTGACCGCCTGCGCGAGCGCGTGCTCCCCAGGCCCGGTCATCCCTCCCCCTCCACCACGTTGACCTGCAGCGACACCCGGGTCGCACCAGTCTCGAGCGCCTTGCGCAGCAACGCGTCGACGGCACCGAGCACCTGGTCGGCACCACCCTCGGCGGTGTTGCCGAAGGGCCCGACGTCCACCTTGTCCAGCCCCGCGTCCTGAACGACCTCGCGGACGGCCAGCGCGTGGGCGGGCGGTTCGTCGAGGTCGAACGGCTCGGTCGTGAACTCCACTCTCAGTCGCACCATGCCCCCACGGTAGCGGCGGGCTTTTCCGGCGGGGAGCCGGGCGGGGGCGGCGGGCCCCGGGCCCGTGCCCACGCGGTCCGCGCGGGAGCGGGCCACGCGGGAGCGGGCCACGTGGCCAGGCCGCCGGGGGGCGGCCCCGATACGGCAGGGGCAGCGGGCCGGGGTCGGTGCCCCCACGGGTCGGCGGAGACCCGGCCATGCGGCCTGGCCGCATGGCCGCCGCGCCCATACCGCCGGGGCAGCGGCCCGTCCAGTCCGGCCCACGCCATCCCCGATCGCGGACGGCCAGCACCGGCGCACGGGCGCGGGCCCCCGGCTCACCGCGCGGGACACGGCAGCGCGCAGACAGTCACGGAGAGGGAGCGCGGTAGCAGCCCCGCGCAATCCGGCCGCAGCCATCCGCGATCGCGGCATCAGCGCAAGCCCGGGCCGCCGCCCGGGACACGGCAGCGCGCAGGCAGACGCGGAGACGGAGCACGGCAGCAGCCCCGCGCAATCCGGCCCACGCCATCCGCGATCGGAGAGCGAGCACCGGCGCACGGGCGCGGGCCTCCGGTCACCGCGCGGGACACAGCAGCGTGCAGGCGGTCGCGGACCGTATGCGCACGGCAGCGGCCCGTGCCGGCCCGTCCGGTTCACGGGAAAGAGCGTGGGCGCGGCACCTTCGCTACCCGGTCCGTCGGGCACGTAGGCGGCGGCGCGGGAGAAAACGGCCGTACGCGGGCGACGGACCCGGCCGCTTGGGGCGTAGAGCAGATGACGGAACCGCAGGGAGGGGTCGGGAAATGACAGGGCGTGCAGGCAGAGGCGTCAGGGCGACGGCGGTCGCGACCGCGGCGATGGCCGTGCTGACCGCTTCGCAGGGGCCGGGGACGTTCGCGTCCGCAGGGCGGTCGCAGGAGCCGAGCGTGTCGGGGGACAGCGCGTACCGCACGGAGCTCCCGCCTTTGCGAGTGCCGGGCCCGGCGCGGCAGCGGCAGGCCGGAACGGCGGTCACCGCGACGGTCGGCGCACTGCCCGCCACCGTGCTCGCCGCCTACCGGGCCGCCGAAGAGGAACTGGCGCGTACGACCCCCGGCTGCGGGCTGCGCTGGCAGCTGCTCGCCGCCATCGGCCAGGTCGAGTCGGGGCAGGCCCGCGGCGGCCGCGTGAGCGCCGACGGGACCACGCTCACGCCGATCCTCGGCCCGCGTCTGGACGGCAACGGCTTCGCACTCATCCGGGACAGCGACGGAGGCCGGTACGACGGGGACACCGCGTACGACCGGGCCGTGGGGCCCCTGCAGTTCATCCCCTCGACCTGGGCGCACTGGGGCGCCGACGGCAACGGCGACGGGAACCGGGACCCCGGCAACGTCTTCGACGCGGCACTCGCCGCGGGCCGCTACCTGTGCGCGGGCGGACGGGACCTGGCGGACGCCGGAGACCTGGACCGCGCGCTTCTCGGCTACAACCACTCCACCGCGTACCTGCTCACCGTGCGGTCGTGGTTCACCTACTACCTCGACGGGCACACGGTCGTGCCCGACGGCGCCGAGGCGCGCCCCGCACCGGAACAGACACGGCCGGCCACATCGGCGCCGTCCCCGTCCAAGCCGCCGTCCCCCTCGTCCTCGTCCTCCTCCACACCCCGGCCCCCCACCGCGGCACCGTCCGCCGCCCCCTCGTCGTCCCCCTCGCCGTCCGCGTCACCGTCGCCGTCCGCGTCCCCTGCGCAGCCGGTCGGCCCGACCGAGCCCTCTGTCCCCCTCCCCGTCCCCGCCCCCACGCTGCCCGGCGCCGGAAAGGGCCTGCCCACCACCCCGCTGACCAGCGTGGACTGACCGGCACGCCCGTTCCGACAACGGAACGGACTCGATGAGGTCCTCCCCCTCCACAACTCCGGATACTGGACGGTAATGTCGCCATCCGCCGGACAGCACGCGGCCGGTGGTGAGAGCAAGGGGGCCCTCATGGCGACAGACACACAGCCTGAGCACTTCGGTGAACCGGGCGCCGACAGGGCGCACGAGCGCTGGGAGCGCGCCTGGAGCCACCGGGAGCAATTGCTGAGGGTGGCCCGGCGCCGGTCCGTCAGCATGGAGGACGCCGAGGACGCCGTGCACGAGGCGATGCTCCGCGCCGCGGAGCAGCCGCACCTGGACGACGAGCGGCTGGGCGCCTGGCTGACGACCGTGACGATGCGGCTGTGCATCGACCGGCACCGCCAGGTCAACCGCGAGGCGGAGGTCCGCACCAGCCCGACGCTGCATCCGCCACGGCCGGTGCCCGTCGACGAGGCGGTCTGCGACCGGGCGGAGGCGCGCTGGCTGGCCGTACGCAGCGGTGAGCTGCCAGTCCGGCAGGCGGAGGCGCTGTGGCTGAAGTCGGAGGATCTCGATGTCAGCCAGGTCGCCGTGAAGATGGGCCTGAGCTACCGGACGGTCGAGTCCTTGCTCGCCAGGGCCCGGCGCACGCTGCGCAACTCCCTGGCCGCGACCCTGGGGCTCGTCCTGTGGCTGTGCGGCCGCGGCCGCCCGCGCGGGGGTCATGCCCAGGCGGTCGCCATCGCGTCGACGGCGGCGACGCTGGCGGTCGCGGGACTCGTCCTGCCGTACCGGTCCGGGGACGCACCCGTCCTGCCCCGCCCGGCGACGCCCACGGTCGCCTCCGAGCCGACCGCCTCGACCGCGCCGGGGCCCGGGCCGACGGGCTCGCCGTCTCCTTTCGGCTCGCGGCAGGGACCGATGCCGTCGGACGGCGCGGAATGGAGCTCAAAGCCACTGCTGCCGGAGGTGTCGCTGCCCGAGGTGTCCTTGCCGGCGCTGCCGCTGGAGACGTCGGCGGTGCCGCGTCTGCCGGTGCTGCCGGAGGGGGTCGAGGTTCCTGAGGTGCCGGTCCCGGGTGTCACGTCGATGAGCGCGCAGCTGCCGGAGGTGGCACCGCCGCCGGTGCCGTCCGCGTCGGCGCCGGTCCCCTCAGTGCCGTTGCCGCTGCCGTCGGGCCCGTAAGCTGTGCGGGCCGTCTCCCCCGCCCTCCCCTATGACCCGACGGCTGTGCGTGGGGAGCCCCCAGCGTCGCCGGGGGGAATGCCCCCATCCCATAACCGGGGGCTCCGCCCCCGGCCCCGTCCCCTACGGCCTGCCGGCCGCCGCAACCACGCCCCGCGGCCGTGGGACGCACCCCGTGCACCCCGGGGCCGTGGACGCCCCCGCCCAGGCCCAGCGGGCACGGGAGGCACCTCACCCACGCCGGCATGGAGCACTCACACCTACGCACCGCGGCATGGGGCATCCCCTACGCACTGCGGCCATGGGGGACACCCCCACCTACGCCCGCGGTCATGAGACGCACCCCTACGCCCCACGGCCACCCGCAACCACGCCCCGCGGCCATGAGACGCCCCCTACACCCCGCGGGCGTGGGATGCACCCCACCCACGACGGCATGGAGCACTCACACCTACGCACCGCGGCATCCCCTACGCCCTGCGACCATGGGAGACGCCCCCGCCTACGCCCACGGCCGTGGGATCCACCCACATCCCCGCCCACCGCGGGCTTGGAGCACTCACACCTAGGCACCGCGGCGGTGGGAAAGACCCGCAACCAACGCCGCGCGGCCATGAGACGCACCCCGACACAACGCGGGCATGGAGCCCTCACACCTACACACCGCGGCATGGGGCATCCCCTACGCCCTGCGGCCCTGGGAAGGATCACCACCTACGCCCCGCGGGCATGAGGCGCACCACCCGGCGGCCGTGGGAACGCACCCCACCCACGCCCCGCGAGCACGGGACGCACCCGCACCCACGCCCCGCGGGCATCGAGGACACCGCCCGGAGGGCGGTACGGGCGCTGGAGCGAAGCCCCCGGGACAAATCCGCCGCAAAGCGCCCCCGCTCACCCTCCCGTAACCCGCCCGAAAAAAATTCCGAGTCGTCGCGACGGACGCGGCGCCCCTCCCCGTAGAGCAGGTGTCGGATCGCTCCACGGCTGAAGGGTGTAACCGGATGGGTGTCGAGATCTGTGTGGAAGGGCTCACGAAGTCCTTCGGGCACCAGGTCATCTGGCAGGACGTCTCTCTGACCCTGCCCGCCGGTGAGGTCTCGGTCATGCTCGGGCCCTCCGGCACCGGCAAGTCGGTCTTCCTGAAGACCCTGGTCGGCCTGCTCCGACCCGAACGCGGCTCGATCAAGATCGCGGGCACGGACATCACCACGTTGCGCGAGCACGACCTGTACGAGGTCCGCAAGCTCTTCGGTGTGCTGTTCCAGGACGGCGCGCTGTTCGGATCGATGAACCTCTACGACAACATCGCCTTCCCGCTGCGCGAGCACACCCGCAAGCCGGAGAGCGAGATCCGCCGCATCGTCCTCGAGAAGATGGACATGGTCGGCCTGATCGGCGCCGAGGACAAACTGCCCGGCGAGATCTCCGGCGGCATGCGCAAACGCGCCGGACTCGCCCGCGCCCTCGTGCTCGACCCGGAGATCATCCTGTTCGACGAGCCGGACTCGGGACTCGACCCGGTGCGCGTGGCCTATCTCAACCAGCTCATCGTCGACCTGAACGCCCAGATCGACGCCACGTTCCTCATCGTCACCCATGACATCGCCTCCGCCCGGCAGGTGCCGGACAACATCGGACTGCTGTTCCGGCGGGAGCTGGTGATGTTCGGCCCGAGGGAGCAGCTGCTCACCAGCGACGAACCGGTCGTGCGGCAGTTCCTGAACGGCCGCATGCAGGGCCCGATCGGGATGGCGGAGGAGAAGGACGCCGCCCAGGTCGAGCAGGAACTCGCCCAGCTGGGGGAGCCGGACGACGAGCAGCAGGGCATACCCGACCTGACACCCCGCCTGCTGCCCACCAAGGGAATCGACCGGCCTCCCCGCTGGGAGGCGATCGCCGAACGCGAGTCCCTGCGACAGATGCGCGCAGCCGTGCGCGGGAAGGCGGCGGGCGCATGAGCTTGTCCCCCACGGGTGCCCTGCGGCATTCGGGCAGCCTGTTCGCGATGGGCCTCGACGTCCTGCGCACGATCCCCAAACGGCCTTTCCAGGTCCGGGAGTTCATCCAGCAGGCGTGGTTCGTCGCGAGTGTGACGATCCTGCCGACGGCGCTGGTGTCGATCCCGTTCGGCGCGGTGATCGCGTTGCAGATCGGCAGTCTGACGCGGCAGCTGGGCGCCCAGTCGTTCTCGGGCGCGGCCTCGGTGCTGGCCGTGCTGCGGGAGGCGTCGCCGATCGTCACGGCGCTGCTGATCGCGGGGGCGGGCGGCACGGCGATCTGCGCGGACCTCGGCGCGCGCAAGATCCGCGAGGAGATCGACGCGATGCAGGTGCTCGGCATCGATCCGATCCACCGCCTGGTGGTGCCGCGGGTGCTGGCCACGATGCTGGTCGCGGTGCTGCTCAACGGGCTTGTGTCGGTGGTCGGCGTGGCCGGCGGCTACTTCTTCAACGTCGTTCTTCAAAACGGCACTCCAGGCGCGTATCTCGCCTCCTTCACCACCCTCGCCCAGTTGTCCGACCTATGGGCGGCCGAGCTGAAAGCCCTGGTCTTCGGGGCGATTGCCGCGATCGTCGCCTCGTACAAGGGCCTGACCGCGAAGGGTGGTCCGAAAGGCGTCGGTGACGCGGTGAACCAGTCGGTGGTCATCACCTTCATGTTGCTGTTCGTGACGAACTTCGTGATGACCGCCGTGTACTTCCAAATCGTTCCGCAGAGGGGCTGAGCGATGCCGCTGATGAACCGTGTGCTGCCGCCTCAGCTCGAGGAGTTGGGCAGGCAGCTGTCCTTCTACGGCCGTTCGCTGGCCTGGACCGGGCGCACCCTGCGCCGCTACAAGAAGGAGATCCTGCGACTGCTCGCGGAGGTGAGCTTCGGCCGTGGCGCGCTCGCCGTGGTCGGCGGCACCGTCGGGGTGATCGCGTTCCTGTCGTTCTTCACCGGCACCGAGGTCGGCCTGCAGGGATACGCGGCGCTCAACCAGCTCGGCACGTCGAACTTCGTGGCGTTCCTGTCCGCGTACTTCAACACCCGTGAGATCGCCCCGCTGGTGGCAGGCCTGGCCCTCTCCGCGACGGTCGGGGCCGGGTTCACCGCGCAGCTGGGCGCGATGCGGATCAGCGAGGAGACCGACGCGCTCGAGGTGATGGGCGTCCCGTCGCTGCCGTTCCTGGTGACGACGCGGATGATCGCCGGGTTCGTCGCGGTGATCCCGCTGTACGTGATCGGGCTCCTGTCCTCGTACTTCGCCGCCCGCACCATCACCACCGGCTACTACGGGCAGTCCACCGGCACCTACGACCACTACTTCCAGCAGTATCTGCCGCCGGTCGACGTGCTGTGGTCCTTCGGCAAGGTGATCGTCTTCGCGGTCGTGATCATCCTGGTGCACTGCTACTACGGCTACTACGCGAGCGGTGGCCCGGCCGGCGTCGGCGTCGCGGTCGGGCGTGCGGTGCGGACCTCGATCGTGGCGATCAACATTCTCGACTTCTTCCTCAGCCTGGCGATCTGGGGCGCCAACACGACCGTACGGATAGCGGGGTAGGGGCCGATGAGCATCGAAGGAGGCGCCGCGGCGCGCAGTGGCAGGCTGCGGCTGTACGGCATCGTGTTCCTCGCCGTCATCGCCCTGCTGCTGTCGCTTTCCGTGGCCGCGTACCAGCAGGTGTTCACCTCGGTGGTGCGCATCACGCTCGAGGCCGACACCCTCGGCAATCAGCTCGACCCGCGGGCCGACGTGAAGCTGCGCGGACTGCTCGTCGGCGAGGTCCGCGAGGTGCGGGCCGACGGGGAGAAGGCGACGCTCGACATCGCTCTGAAGCCGGAGCACGTCGAACGTATCCCGGCCGATGTGCAGGCACGGCTGCTGCCGAAGACGCTTTTCGGTGAGAAGTTCGTCGATCTCGTGGCGCCGCCCGGCTCGTCCGGCAGGCACATCCGGGCCGGTGACGTGATCACCCAGGACCGCACCAGGGCCGGCATCGAGGTGCAGCACCTGATGAACGACCTGCTCCCGCTGCTGCGCACCGTGCGGCCCGCGGATCTCAACGCCACGCTGCACGCGTTCTCCACCGCGCTGGAAGGGCGCGGGGACCGCATCGGCGACAACCTGGTCCGGCTGGAGCGCTATCTGCGCGAGCTCAACCCCCATATGCCGTCCATGCAGGAGGACATCTCCCGCTTCGCCGATGTCGCCGAGGTCTACGGGGACGCGGCACCGGACCTGATGAACATCCTGCGCAACTCCGTCACCACGAGCCGCACGATCGTGGCGAAGCGCGAGCAGCTGGCCGCCGCCCTGACGGGAACGGCGAAGGTCGCCGGCACGGCGGAGAAGTTCTTCGACGACAACGGCGAGCGGCTGATCACCCTGGGCCGTGTCTCCCGCCCGACCCTCGACCTGTTCGCCCGCTACTCGCCCGAGTACCCGTGTCTCCTGGACGGCCTCGAGCGCCAGACCAGGGAGTCGGAGAAGGCGTTCAGGGGCGGCGAGATGCGCATCACCCTCGAATTCGTCCATCCGCGACCCGCGTACCGACCCGGTGAGGAACCGCGCTATGCCGATCGCTCCGGCCCCAACTGCAGAAGCATCCCCAATCCTTCCGTGCCGTCGGGACACACCAAGCTCGACGACGGTACGAAGGATGTCGCTGCCGGCGGGCCGCCCGGAGCCGGCCCGGTCTCCGCGACGGCGGCCGAGCAGCGGGCCATCGGCTCGCTGGTCGCGCCGGTCCTCGGGGTGTCCGCCGACCAGGTGCCCGCAGTGGCGACGCTGCTCTTCGGCCCCATGGCGCGCGGGACGGCGGTGAGTGTGGCATGAAGGCATCAGGAGCCACCGCGACCGCGGCACCGCTGGTCAAGTTCGTTCTCTTCGCCATGGTGACGATCCTGGCGACGACGCTGCTCGCGGCGACGATCGTCAACCTCTCCTTCACCCCGGAGCACACCTACCGTGCGGTGTTCAGCGATGTCACCAGCCTGGAGGAGGGCGACGACATCCGCGTCGCGGGGGTGCGGGTCGGCGAGGTCGAGGACATCCGCATCAAGGACCGCACCCTGGCGGAGGTGACCTTCACCGTCTCCCACGACCGGCCGCTGCTGACCAGCACCGGTGCTGTCATCCGCTACCGGAGCCTGGTCGGCCAGCGCTATATCGCGCTCACCGAGGGTGCGGGCGACGGGACGAAGCTGAAGCCGGGCGGGACGATCCCGCTGGCGCGGACGCAGCCGGCGCTCGACCTCAACGCGCTGCTGGGCGGCTTCAAGCCGCTGTTCGCCGCGCTCAGCCCGAAGGACGTCAACCAGCTCGCGACCGAGATCATCAAGACGCTGCAGGGCGAGGGCGGAACGGTCAACAGCCTGCTCGCGCACACCGCTTCCCTGACCACGACCCTCGCCGACCGGGACGAGCTGATCGGATCGGTGATCGACAACCTCAACACCACGCTGCAGACCCTCGACAAGCGCGGCGCGCGGTTCTCCGGGCTGCTCAAGCAGTTGCAGCGGCTGATCTCCGGACTGTCCGCCGACCGCAAGCCGATCGGGTCCTCGCTGGAGAACATCGGCTCGCTGACCGAGGCGACCTCCGGTCTGCTCGAGGACGCCCGGCCGCCGCTGCGGGGCGACATCGCCGAGCTGAGGGACCTCACCAAGACGCTGAACGACAACGAGAAGACCGTGGAGGGCGTGCTGAAGCGGCTGCCGAACAAGCTCAACAAGCTGACGGGGACCGCCTCGTACGGTTCCTGGTTCAACTTCTACCTCTGTGACTTCGACGGCCGGATCGTGCTGCCGAAGACCCGAGAGGTGATCACTCCGGAGCTGCACGTGGCGCGGGCGAGGTGCGGCGGATGACGACACGGCTCCTGCCCAGGCTCGGCCCGTTCCGCGACAGGAACCCGGTGGTGATCGGCGCGGTCGGCCTCACCACGCTCGCCCTGCTGGCGACGGCCGCGTTCAACGCCGACGACCTGCCGGTCATCGGCAGCGGCGACACCTACAGCGCCGCGTTCTCGGAGGCCGGCGGGCTCAAGCCCGGTGACGAGGTGCGCATCGCCGGGGTCAAGGTCGGCAAGGTCGACGAGGTCGATCTCGACGGCGACCATGTGAAGGTCGTCTTCCGCGTCAAGGGAGACCCGAAGTTCGGCACGAGGACCGGCGCGGCCATCCGGATCAAGACGATCCTGGGCTCGAAGTACCTGGCCCTGCAGCCGAAGGGGTCCGGACAGCTGCGGCCCGGCAGCGAGATCCCGCTGGAGCGCACGACCCCGGCGTACGACGTCGTCCAGGCGTTCAGTGATCTGACGACCACCAGCGAAAAGGTCGACACCGAGCAGCTGGCGAAGGCCCTGGACACCATCTCGACGACCTTCGAGGACTCGCCGGAGGAGGTACGCGCCTCGATCAAGGGACTGTCGAAGATCTCGAAGACGGTGGCCTCGCGTGACGAGGACCTGCGCGAGTTGCTGAAGCACGCCAACTCGGTCACCAAGGTGCTCGCGGAACGCTCCGGTGAGTTCACCACCCTGGTGAAGGACGGCGATGCACTCTTCAAGGAGATATCCCGTCGCCGGGCGGCCATCCATGCGCTGCTCAAGAGCTCGGCTGCGCTCGGCATCCAGCTGTCAGGCCTCGTCAAGGACAACGAGAAGGAGATAGGCCCGGCGCTCGAAGGGCTGAACCAGGTGGTGCGGATGCTGGAGCGCAACCAGGCCAGTCTCGACCGCAGCGTCGCCCTGCTCGCCCCGTACGTGCGGGTCTTCACCAACACCCTCGGCAACGGCCGCTGGTTCGACAGCTACATCCAGAACATGGTCGCCGCTCCGGTGGTCCCCCGGACAGGAGGGTCGCGATGAAGGGCCGCATCCGCTTCAACCCGAAGGGCCGTACGGCCCGGCTGACGTCCGCCGCCGTCGCCACGGCGCTGCTGGTCTGCGCCGCGGTCGTGCTGTGGCCGCGCGAGGAACCGATGCGCGTCACGGCGTACTTCCCGCGCACCGTGGGCATCTACCCGGGCTCCGACGTGCGGGTGCTCGGCGTACGCGTCGGTGAGGTCACCGAGATCGTCCCCGAGGGCGGCCGGGTGCGCGTGGAGCTCGAGTACGAGCCCGGGCGCAGGATCCCAGCCGATGCCCAGGCCGCCATCATCAACTCCTCGGTCGTCAGCGACCGTTACGTGCAGATGCTGCCGGTGTACAAGGGCGGGCCCGTGATGCGCGACGGCGCGGTGATCCCCCAGAGCCGCACGGCGGTGCCGGTGGAGCTGGACCGGGTCTTCGACAGCCTGCACACGACGGCCGAGGCGCTCGGCCCGAAGGGTGCCAACAAGGACGGCTCGCTCTCACGGCTGCTGGGAGTGAGCGCCGACAATCTGGACGGCCAGGGCGAACAGATGCACCAGACGGTGGAGGACCTGTCCCTCGCGGTTACCACGCTGTCCGACGGCCGGCAGGACCTGTTCGGCACCGTACGCAATCTGCAGGTGTTCACCGCGGCGCTCGCCGCCGACGACAAGAGCGTGCGGTCGTTCAACGACAGTCTCGCCGCGGTCGCCGATCAGCTCGCCGGGGAGCGCAAGGACCTCGCGGCGGCTCTCAAGCATCTGGGGGTGGCGCTCGGTGACGTGTCGAGGTTCGTGAAGAACAACAAGAAAACCCTCACCGAGGACGTGAAGGGACTCAGCAAGGTCACCAAGGTGCTGGTCACCCAGCGGGCGGCGCTGGCGGAGCTGCTGGAGGTCGCGCCGACCGGCCTGTCGAACCTCCAGAACGCGTACAACCCCTCGTCCGGCACCCTCGACACCCGCAACAACCCCGACCATCCGCAGGACCCTGCGGCGCTGCTGTGCTCACTGCTGAAGACCACCGGCGACGCCGGGGGCAAGAACCCCGACTGCGCTGAGCTGGACAAGCTGTTCGAATCGCTGCCCAAGGTGCCGCATGCCGGCCCCGTGTCGGGCACCGGCCAGGTCGACCGGACACTCGGCGGAATCCTGGAGGCACGCGCATGAGTGCACCCCGCAGGCGCAGGGCCGTGGCCCTGGTGACGGCCATGGGCTCCGTGCTGCTCACCGGCTGCGACTTCAACGGCCTGTACGACGTGAACCTGCCCGGCGGCGCGGCCGCCGACGGCAACGCCTACCAGGTGACGGCCGACTTCAGGGACGTTCTCGACCTGGTCCCGCAGTCGGCGGTGAAGGTCAACAACGTCACCGTGGGCGCGGTCGAGGAGGTGGAACTGGTCGGCTGGCACGCCCGGGTGCGGCTGCGTATCGCCGACGATGTGAAGCTGCCCGGCAATGCGATCGCCGAGCTGCGGCAGACCAGCATGCTCGGGGAGAAGTACGTGGCCCTGTCCCCGCCGGTGGGCGTCGAACCCAGCGGGCGGCTCACCGACGGCGCGCGCATCCCGCTGTCGCGCACCGGGCGCAACCCCGAGATCGAGGAGGTGCTCTCCGCTCTCTCCGCGCTGCTGAACGGCGGCGGTGTGGCGCAGCTCAAGACGATCACCGTGGAGCTGAACAAGGCGCTGGAGGGCCGGGAGAACCGGGTCAAGGACCTGCTCGGCGAGCTGGACACGTTCATCGGCGGGCTCGACGAGCAGCGCAAGGAGATCGTCCGGGCGCTCAAGGGCATCGACCGGCTCGCGAAGCGGCTGGCCGCGGAGAAGAAGACGATCGCGCAGGCCGTGGACACGATGCCCGGCGCGCTGAAGGTACTGGCCGACCAGCGCCGCAATCTGACGGCGATGCTGACCTCGCTCTCGGAGCTCGGGAAGACGGGCACCAAGGTGATCAACACCTCCCGCGCGGACACGGTGGCCAACCTCAAGAGCCTGAAGCCGATCCTTCAGGAGCTGAACAAGGCCGGAAGCGATCTCCCCAATTCTCTGGAGCTCCTGACGACGTATCCGTTTCCCCGGAACGCGACCGGCGCCATCAAGGGCGACTACGTCAACCTCAAGATCACCGCGGACCTGGACCTCGCGAGCATCTACGGCAACCTCGCGGAGGAACCGAAGAAGCCCGGCACCCCGCGAAAGCCCGGGCTGCCGGAGGTTCCCGGCACGCCCGAGGTGCCCGGCCTACCGGACGCGCCTCTGCCGAGCGGGCCCCCCTCGGTTCCCGGCGCACCGACGCCGGGCACTCCCCCGCCCCCGGGCGGCGACGGACCGCTGTGTCCGCCGGTGTGCACCGGCAGCCACGCCTCCTACGAGGACGCGTCCGGCGACGGACGCCGGCTGCCCGCGGGGATCGATCTGGCACTGGCCGAGCTGATGCTGAAGGGGATGCAGCCGTGATCACACGTACGGTCAGGGGCCAGTTGATCGCCTTCGCCGCGGTCACCGCCGTGGGGTGCTCCTACGTCGGCGCCCAATACACCGGCCTGGTGGACAGCCTGCTGGACCGCGGATACACCGTGCGGGCCGACTTCGCCGACTCCGGCGGCATCTTCCAGGGCGCCGAGGTCACCTACCGGGGCGTTCCGGTGGGCCGGGTCGGTGACCTGCGGCTCGCCGGCGCGGACGGCGTCTCGGTGGCGCTGGACATCGAGGACGGGACCCGGATACCGGCGGACACGCTGGCCGTGGTGGCGAACCGGTCCGCCGTCGGCGAGCAGTACGTCGACCTCCAGCCGCGCCGCTCCGGCGGCCCGTATCTGCAGGAGGGAAGCGAGATCCCGCGCGCCGACACCAGGGTCCCGCTGCCCACGACGGCGCCCGTCCTCAGCCTGGACCGGCTGGTGAACTCGGTCGGCAAGGACGATCTACGGGTCACGGTCGACGAACTCGGCAAGGCCTTCGCCGGCACCGGGCCGCATCTGAGCAAGCTGGTGGACTCCGGAAACCTGCTGGTCGAGTCGGCCTCGGAGAACCTGCCCGAGACCATCTCGCTCATCGAGGACTCGCGGGTGGTGCTGAAGACCCAGAGCGACAAGGGATCGGCGATCACGTCGTTCTCCCGCGACCTGGCCGCGCTCACCGCGGAGCTGAAGGCGCGTGACGGCGATCTGAGGCGGTTGGTCGGCAACAGCGCCCCGGCGGCGCAGGAGGTCGACTCGCTGCTGAAGTCCAACGAGACGCATCTGCCGGTGCTGCTCTCCAATCTGATCAGCGGCGGCCAGGTCACCGTGGCCCGCCTGCCCGGGGTGGAGCAGTCGCTGGTGGCGTTCCCGGTGATCGTCGCCGGCAGCTACACCGTGATCCCCGGCGACGGCACCACCCACTTCGGCATGGTCGTGAACGCCGACGAACCGCCGTCGTGCCGCCAGGGGTACGGCACCCAGCGGCGCGATCCGGCGGACACCTCTCAGCGGCCCGCCAACACCGGGGCTCGCTGCACCGAGCCGCGCGGCAGCGCTACCTCGGTGCGTGGCGCCCAGAACGCGCCCGGCCCCTCCTCGGGGCCGGGCGGCGCGCGGCAGGCGGCGCACGTCACCCCGTACGACCCGGAGACCGGCACCCTCGCCGGGCCGGGCGGCACGCTCATCGAGATCGGCTCGACGGGCGGCGAACAGAGCACGTTCGGAAAGGACTCGTGGCAATGGCTGCTCGTGGGACCGATGGCATGACCGACAACGCCACGGCGGCGCGCGACCGCCACGAGGCGGCGCCCGGGGAGCCGGATGCACAGGCGGCTGGGGTCGCGACGCAGGACCGCGCCGACGCAGGCCCCGAGAGCTCGGGCGCTCAGGCGGCGCGGGCGTCGTCGACCGCGGGCGCGCAGGACGAGCCGGAGGACCCGGAGGCCGTCGGTGGGCAGGACGACTCGGACGCTCCGGGGGCACGAGCCGCTGACGAGGGCGAGGGGGCGGGCGCTCGCTGGGCTAGCCTGCGCGGGCTGCGGCGAGCCGCCGGACGCGTGGCGCACGGCCGGTTGACGGCCGCGGCGCTCGCCGTGGGGACCGTCGCCGTGACCGCGCTCAGTGGGTGGCTGTGCGTCGAGGTGTACGAGCAGCGTGCCGAGACGCAGCGGCAGCGGGACATCCTGGCCGCCGCCCGCCAGTCGGCGCTGAACTTCACCTCCCTCGACTACCGGCACTACGAGCGCGACAGCGCGAACGTGCTCAAGGGCGCGACCGGCGACTTCAAGGAGCAGTTCACCGCGCAGACCGCCGAGCTGACGAAGCTCGTCGCCGCGAACAAGTCGGTGTCGCAGGGCCAGGTGCTGGAGGCGGGCATCGCGCGGGCGGACAAGCGGTCGGCCCGCGTGCTCGTGGTCGCCGACAGCAAGGTGACCAACACCGCCGCACCCGAGGGACAGGCGCGCACCTACCGGCTGCAGCTCGACCTGGTGCTCGAGAGCGGTCGCTGGCTCACCTCCAACGTCGAGTTCGTCGGCTGACAGCCCCGACGCCCACCCCCGTACCACCAGCAGTGAGGAGCAGGACCATGGCGAATCCGACGACCCGGGGGCGCGGCACCGCGTCGGGGCAGCGCACGATGGCCGCCGCCGCGCGGGCGGCGGCCAAGAGGACCGAGCGGGTCAGGACCGGTGCGGGCGGCTCCTCGGACGGTCCTGACGGTTCGGGCCTGGCGGCGGCGTCCCGTGCCGTGCCTCTCACGGACGTGCCGGCCGAGGCCCCGGACGACGTCTCGCAGGCGCGCAGGCCCGAGGAGCAGCACGTCGGGCGGGTGCTGGTCGCCGCCGACACCGTGCGGGCCCGCCGGCTCACACGCGGCCGTGTGTGTGCCGCGCTGGCACTGCTGCTGGTGGCGGCCCTGGTCGCGTCCGGGGTGCTGGGACTGGAGTACGCCCGGGGCAGCGGTGCCGACGCCGCGCGGACCGAGGCGCTGGCGGCGGCCCGCAAGGCGGCGCCGGTGGTGCTGTCGTACGACCACCGGCGGCTCGACAAGGACTTCGCGGAGGCGCGCACCTGGCTGACCGGCTCCTTCCGTGACGAGTACGGCAGGACCACGAAGACGGTGGTCGCGCCGACGGCGAAGAAGTACCGCGGCACGGTGAAGGCGTCGGTGGTACGCCCGCCGGACGGCGGCGCCCCTGCCGCGTCGGTGGTGTCGGCGTCGCCGGACAAGGTCGTCGTCCTGCTGTTCGTCAACCAGGTCACCACCAGCACCCAAGTCACGGGCTCGCGTGTCGACCTGAACCGGGTGCGGATGACGATGACGCGTACGGACAGCGGCTGGAAGGTGAGTGCCGTCGACGCTCTCTAGGGGCGTCGAGCCCCTGATCCG
Source organism: Streptomyces sp. ISL-10 (assembly GCF_018614575.1). Classification (GTDB taxonomy): domain Bacteria; phylum Actinomycetota; class Actinomycetes; order Streptomycetales; family Streptomycetaceae; genus Streptomyces. Next base: position 347,853 of record NZ_JAGGOJ010000003.1, on the reverse strand, counting down.
TCGGACACGGGCCCTCCCTCCCGGGTCCGACGGGCCTTCCCCTCCCGGGCCCGACGGGCCTTCCCCTCCCCGTCCCCCATCCCCTTTCGCACCCCCGTCCCCACCTCCCGCACCCTCCCCACCCGCGCCTTCGGGCCGGGACGGCACAGGCTCATCGGCCAGGCCGTCCCAGCTCGGGGGCGCTTTTTTGCGTGTGCGTCTTGACAGCTCAGGCCTCCGCTGGCCAGAATTCCATTAAGCAGAAAGAAACTTCCGCAATACGGAAGGAGCGCACAGCCCTCATGGGATACGCGGACCAGCGCTTCGATGTGAACCTCTCGATCCTCTTCACGGAGCTCCCGCTTCTGGAGCGCCCCGCGGCAGCCGCCGCGGCGGGCTTCACGGCGGTCGAGCTGTGGTGGCCCTGGATCGAGACCCCCACCCCGCCGCAGGCGGAGCTCGACGCCCTCAAGAAGGCGCTCGACGACGCCGGCACCCAGCTGGTGGGCCTCAATTTCTACGCCGGGCAGTTGCCGGGCCCCGACCGCGGCGCGCTCTCCGTGCCGGGTGAGGAGTCCGACCGCTTCCGGGCCAACATCGAGGTGGCCGCCGACTTCGCCGCCTCGATGGGCTGCAAGGCGCTCAACGCGCTCTACGGCAACCGGGTCGAGGGCGTGGACCCCCAGGTCCAGGACGCACTCGCGCTGGAGAACCTGGTGTCGGCGGCCCGCGCGGCCGACCGCGTGGGCGCGATCCTGCTCGTCGAGACCCTGAACAAGCCGGAGTCGCCGCTCTACCCGCTGGTGAGCGCGCCCGCCGCGATCGAGGTCGTCGACAAGGTGAACGCGGCGACGGGCCTCGGCAACGCCAAGTTCCTCCTGGACATCTACCACCTGTCCATGAACGGCGAGGACGTATCCCAGGTCATCGCGGCCCACGCCGACAAGACCGGCCACGTCCAGATCGCCGACAACCCGGGCCGCGGCGCGCCCGGCACCGGCTCGCTCCCGCTGGAGCAGCTCCTCGACGAGCTGAAGAAGGCCGGATACGAGGGCTGGGTCGGCCTGGAGTACAAGGCCGGCGACCGCCCCAGCGCCGAGTCGTTCGACTGGCTGCCGGCGGCGGCCCGAGCGGCCAACTGACTCACCTGCAAGCGTTTTGAGAGAGGTACCCTCATGAGCACTCTTGCTGATTCCTCCCGCCCCACCCGCCCGGCGGTTGCCTGGATCGGACTCGGCATCATGGGCTCCCCCATGTCCGAGAACCTGCTGAAGGCCGGTTACCAGGTCACCGGCTTCACGCTGGAGCAGGACAAGCTGGACCGCCTGGCCGCGGCCGGCGGCACCGCGGCCTCCTCGATCGCCGACGCGGTCCGTGACGCGGACGTCGTGATCACCATGGTGCCGGCGTCGCCCCAGGTCGAGGCGATCTCCTACGGCCCCGAGGGCATCCTGGAGAACGCGAAGCCGGGCGCGCTGTTGATCGACATGTCCTCGATCACTCCGCAGACCTCGGTCGCCCTGGCGAAGGCCGCCGCCGACAAGGGCATCCGCGTCCTCGACGCCCCGGTCTCCGGCGGCGAGGCGGGTGCCATCGAAGCGGTGCTGTCCATCATGGTCGGCGGCGAGAAGGCGGACTTCGAGACCGCCAAGCCGATCCTGGAGGCTCTCGGCAAGACCATCGTGCTGTGCGGCCCGCACGGCTCCGGCCAGACGGTGAAGGCCGCCAACCAGCTGATCGTCGCGGTCAACATCCAGGCGTGCGCCGAGGCCGTGGTCTTCCTGGAGAAGTCCGGCGTGGACCTTGCCGCGGCCCTGGACGTCCTCAACGGCGGTCTGGCCGGCTCTACCGTGCTGACCCGCAAGAAGGACAACTTCCTGAACCGCGACTTCAAGCCGGGCTTCCGGATCGACCTCCACCACAAGGACATGGGCATCGTCACCGACGCCGCCCGGAACGTGGGCGCCGCCCTTCCCGTCGGCGCGGTCGTGGCCCAGCTGGTCGCCTCCCTGCGCGCCCAGGGCGACGGCGGCCTGGACCACTCGGCCCTGCTGCGCGCCGTCGAGCGCCTCTCGGGCCGCGAGGTCTGACGCCCGGCCCACCCCGGAACCCAGGCCACGAGCGGCCCACCCCCAACCGCCGAGGCCCTGCCCGGGCCGACCACGGCCCGAGGTGCAGGCGCGGCCCCGTGAGGCGGCCCACCCCGTGATCAGCCACCCACCGGGCACCAGCCACCGAAGCCCCCGCCCAGGCCGACCACGACCCGGGACGCGCGCCCAGGCTGCTCACGGCCCCGCAAGCTTCCGGTCGGCGCCGGCGCTGACACCTGTCCTGTCGCGCCCAGGCGTCGACGCCGACCGGAACACCCACTCTTCACTTTCAACAAACTGTTGACGTTTCCTCCGCCGCGTATCTACGCTCCTCGGACCGTCAGCCAGTGCAGCTCCCGTACGGAAGGTCACGATGTCGAAGCGCGTGCTTACGACCGAGTCCGGCGCCCCCGTCGCCGACAACCAGAACTCCGCCACCGCCGGCGTCGGTGGCCCGCTGCTCCTGCAGGACCAGCACCTGCTGGAGAAGCTCGCCCGCTTCAACCGTGAGCGCATCCCGGAGCGCGTGGTCCACGCGCGTGGCAGCGGCGCGTACGGCTACTTCGAGGTGACCGACGACGTCACCGGCTGGACGAAGGCCGACTTCCTGTCCCAGGTGGGCAAGCGCACCGAGACCTTCCTGCGCTTCTCGACCGTGGCCGACTCGCTGGGCGGCGCGGACGCGGTCCGCGACCCGCGCGGCTTCGCGGTGAAGTTCTACACCGAAGAGGGCAACTACGACCTCGTCGGCAACAACACCCCGGTGTTCTTCATCAAGGACCCGGTCAAGTTCCCCGACTTCATCCACTCGCAGAAGCGCGACCCCTTCACGGGCCGTCAGGAGCCGGACAACGTCTGGGACTTCTGGGCGCACGCCCCCGAGGCGACGCACCAGGTGACGTGGCTGATGGGCGACCGCGGCATCCCCGCCTCGTACCGCCACATGAACGGCTACGGCTCCCACACCTACCAGTGGACCAACGAGGCGGGCGAGGCCTTCTTCGTGAAGTACCACTTCAAGACCAACCAGGGCATCCGCTGCCTGTCCTCCGAGCAGGCGGCCGAGCTGGTCGGCCAGGACGCCAACTCCCACCAGACGGACCTGTTGCAGGCCATCGAGCGCGGTGTGAACCCGTCGTGGACGCTCTACGTCCAGGTCATGCCGGCGGCGGAGGCGGCCGAGTACCGCTTCAACCCCTTCGACCTGACCAAGGTCTGGCCGCACAGCGACTACCCGCTGCAGCGCGTGGGCCGTCTCGTCCTCGACCGCAACCCGGACAACGTCTTCGCCGAGGTCGAGCAGGCCGCGTTCTCCCCGAACAACTTCGTGCCCGGCATCGGCCCGTCCCCGGACAAGATGCTCCAGGGCCGCCTCTTCGCCTATGCGGACGCCCACCGCTACCGCCTCGGCGTGAACCACACGCAGCTGCCGGTGAACGCCCCCAAGGCGACCGTGGCGGAGAACTACGGCCGCGACGGCCTGATGGCCACGCGCAACGGCTCGCGCCACGACAAGAACTACGAGCCCAACTCGTACGCGGGGCCCGCCCAGACGGACGCGGCGCTGTCCGCCCCGCTGGCCGTCACCGGCTGGATCGGCACCCACGCGGCGCCCGCACACGTCAAGGACGACGACTTCTTCCAGGCGGGCGAGCTCTACCGCCTGATGTCGCAGGAGGAGAAGCAGCGCCTGGTCGCGAACATCGCCGGCGGCCTGTCCCAGGTCACCCGCGACGACGTGATCGAGAAGAACCTCGCCCACTTCCACGCCGCCGACGCCGACTACGGCAAGCGCGTGGAGGAGGCGGTCCGCGCGCTGCGCGAGGACTAGTCGAGGACTGGTCACAGACGGCGTACCGCGGTCGGCGTCGTGTCGGCGGCGGTACGCGGTCCGGACCGGTGGCCCGGATGAGGGGTGGTCGCCGGTGCGGACAGCTTGAGGACCGCGGCGGCCTTGCGATGCCAGTGCGGTGGTGAAGGCACCGGTCTCCCTCTCCGACCTGACGTGAGGAGGGCCGGCGGCCAATCGCCCCGCCGCGGTCCCCGGCGGAACCCCAAGACCCACCCTGCGGCGCGAACGGCCAATCCTGAACGCCACCCGCGCACGGTCCCCCAGCCCTGCGGCTGGGAGGTGCCCCACCGCAGGCTTCGGGCGGTTGCGCCGGACTTTGTCCGACGACCCCACGCAGACCCCGCCCGGCGGCGCGAACGTCCTGTCGCGCCGGCCTCGCACCGTCGGGCGGCATCAACTGCACAGACGGAGCGCCTGATCCGGTACGGTCCCGGACCACGCGCTCAAGGACCAGGGTCCGGCCTTCGCACAGAGGCCGGGCCCTGTTCCGCATACGGGCACGCCCGGCGCTCAGCTCGCCTTCTCGCCGGCCGCGAGCGCTGCGACCGTCCGCTCCAGGCGGGCCCGGCGAGTGTGGTCCGTCCTGGCCTTCAGCAGAGCGAGGACCACCTGATACCTGTCCGACCTGCCGAGGCTCTCGAACGTCTCGCGGGCCCGCGGGTTCTCCCGCAGCGCGGCGGCCAGGTCGGGCGGCACCTCGGCCTCGCGCTGCGACGCGTACGCGGCCTCCCAGCGGCCGTCCGCCTCGGCCGAGGCGACCTCAGCTAGCCCCGGCTCCCGCATGCGGCCGGCGGCCGTCAGCTCCGCGACCCGCTTGACGTTCACCTGCGACCAGGTGCTCCGCGGCCGCCGCGGGCTGATCTTCTGCAGATAGCGGACCTCGTCGCACGAGCGCCGCAGCCCGGTGATCCAACCGAAGCAGAGCGCCGCGTCGTTGACGTCGCCCGCGCTCGGCGAGGGCACCCCGGACCCCTTCTTCGCGAGCGCGACCCAGAGGCCGGGCGCCGTCCCGTGGTTCTCCTCCAGCCATGCCTCCAGCTCCGGCAGCCCGGCGAAGGGGAGCAGCGGCAGTCCGTCCATCATGTCCATCCGGCCACGCTAGCGCCCGGGTACGACAAGGGCCCGGTCCACAGGTGCGGACCGGGCCTCGTGGCCCCGCGGGGCCGGTCAATCAGACCTTCAGGGGCTTGATCGCGGTGGGGGCGTGGCCGGGCTCGGTGGCGAGCTCCTCGAACTCGGTCACGTTGCTCATGTCGACCGTCTTGCTCATCGAGATGTTGGTGACGCGCTCCAGGATGGCCTCGACGACCACCGGGACGCTGTACTCGGCGGCGAGCTTCTTGGCCTCCTCGAAGGCGGCGGCCAGCTCGTTCGGGTCGGTGACGCGGATCGCCTTGCACCCGAGGCCCTCGACGACCTTGACGTGGTCGACGCCGTAGACGCCGATCTCGGGGGTGTTGATGTTCTCGAACTCCAGGTTGACCTGGAAGTTGATGTCCAGGCCGATCTGCGCCTGACGGATCAGGCCCAGGTAGGCGTTGTTCACCAGGATGTGGACGTACGGGATCTTGTGCTGCGCACCGACCGCCAGCTCCTCCAGCATGAACTGGAAGTCGTAGTCGCCGGAGAGCGCGACGATCGGGGTCTCCGGGTCGGCGGTGGCGGCGCCCAGCGCGGCCGGGATGGTCCAGCCGAGCGGGCCGGCCTGGCCGCAGTTGATCCAGTGGCGCGGCTTGTAGACGTGCAGCATCTGCGCGCCGGCGATCTGGGAGAGGCCGATGGTGGTGACGTAGCGGGTCTTTGGACCGAACGCCTTGTTCATCTCCTCGTAGACACGCTGCGGCTTCATGGGGATGTTGTCGAAGTGCGTACGGCGCAGCAGCGTGGCCTTGCGCTCCTGGGCGGAGGCGGCCCACTCGCTGAAGTCGGGCAGCCTGCCCTCGGCCTTGAGGTCCTTCGCCACCTCGACGAAGAGTTCCAGGGCGGCCTTGGCGTCGGAGGCGAAGCCGTAGTCCGGGGCGAAGATCTTGCCGATCTGGGTGGGCTCGATGTCGACGTGGACGAACTTCCGGCCCTTGGTGTAGGCGTCCAGGTTGTAACCGGTGTGGCGGTTGGCCCAGCGGTTGCCGATGCCGAGGACGAAGTCGGACTCGAGGAAGGTCGCGTTGCCGTAGCGGTGCGAGGTCTGCACACCGACCATGCCGGCGCTCAGCTCGTGGTCGTCCGGGATGGTGCCCCAGCCCATGAGGGTGGAGATGACCGGGACGCCGGTCAGCTCGGCGAACTCGACCAGCAGGTCGGAGGCGTCGGCGTTGATGACGCCGCCGCCGGCGACGATCAGCGGGCGCTCGGACTCCAGCAGGAACCGGATGGCCTTCTCGGCCTGGGCGCGGGTGGCCTGCGGCTTGTAGACCGGCAGCGGCTCGTAGGTCTCCGGGTCGAAGTCGATCTCGGTCTGCTGGACGTCGATCGGCAGGTCGATGAGGACCGGGCCGGGACGGCCGGAGCGCATCAGGTGGAAGGCCTCCTGGAACACGCCCGGGACCTGGGCGGCCTCCAGGACGGTGGTGGCCTTCTTGGTGACCGGCCCCGCGATCGAGGCGATGTCGACGGCCTGGAAGTCCTCCTTGTGGAGCTTCGCGACCGGTGCCTGGCCGGTGATGCACAGGATCGGGATCGAGTCGGCGATCGCGGAGTACAGGCCGGTGATCATGTCGGTGCCCGCCGGGCCGGAGGTGCCGATGCAGACACCGATGTTGCCCGCGCCGGCACGGGTGTAGCCCTCGGCCATGTGCGAGGCGCCCTCGACGTGACGCGCGAGCGTGTGGTCGATGCCACCACCCTCTTTGAGCGCCCGGTAGAAGGGGTTGATCGCGGCGCCCGGCACTCCGAACGCGTGGGTGACGCCTTCACGCTTGAGGATCTCAACTGCCGCTCGGGCGGCGGTCATACGAGGCATGGGGTGCTCCTGCTCCGGCCTTGGGGATTCGCTCTGTCGCGCCACCTGAGAGCCTCGTCCCGCGTCGGTGTCCAGTATTCGATTCCGCAATACGGAAGTCTAGTTCTGCTATACGGAAGCAATGTAAAACGCCCCCGGTCCGGCGTCAAGGGAGGACCGGCACGGGGCGGGCACCGGAGGCGGATGCCGGGGCGGCGCCGGAGCAGCCGCCGGAGCACAAGGGGCGCAGTTTGTGAAGCACCTCGCCAACTCCCGGCCATTGATGGACGATGGACGGCAGCCGCGAGGGGGAAGGTGCCGTGATGATCGAGAGCGTGCCGGTGCACTGCCCGGCCTGCCGGCGCGAGCATCTGTACGCACCGCCCGTGTACCCGTGCGCATGCGGCGCGCCGCTCGTGCCGCCGCTGATGCAGGACGCCCGCCCGGAGCCGATCACCCACCGCACCTGGACGGACGACTGGGTGACCGTCCGCTGCCCCTCCTGCGAGCGCCAGGACCAGTGGCCGCAGCCCGAGCTCGGCTGCCCCTGCGGGACCGTGCTGCGCATGCCGGTGCACCCCGTGGACGCCGCCGCTCCGGGGGCCGACGGTGGGCCGGTCGCCGACGGCGGTCCAAACGGGTCACGCCCCGCACACATACCCCTGCCCCGCACAGCGACGGCCGCCCGCCCCTCCTTCCGGCCGGTCACCATCCGCACGGCACGCGACGCGGTGACGGCCGCCGCGATGTATCTGCGGTGGCTCGGCTTCCACGACGTCGTCCAGCCGGAGGCCAGACCGGTGTCCGGCATCGACCTGCGCGGGGCGGGCGTGGTGGCCCAGGTCGACTCCTCCACCCGCGCGACCGGCCTCCGCGCCGTCGAGTGCCTGTGGCTGAACGGCCTCAGCGCGTCCGCCCAGAGCGTCTTCTTCTCCCTGGCGGGCTACGCGGACGACGCGCGGGCCCGCGCGGACAGGCTGGGCATCCCGCTGTTCGTCATGGACCTCACGGGCTGCCCGCAGCCGGTGAACGCGCCCGCGGACGAACTGATCACGATCGGTACGTAGTCGCCGGAACCGGTCCGAATCTCAAGTAAGGCTCAGAATCGGCCCTTTCGGGCTTCGAACCCCCGCGCACCTGGGCAGATATCTCCTAGGGCCTCTCGGGGGAGGTGGGCGTGATGCCCCTCGACATGTGGTGGTTCACGGGCGCGGCGTGCTCGTTGCTCACGGCGGCGGCGGTGCTCCTGCGCGCCGGTACGCCCGGGCCGGGCGCAGCCGCCGCTCCCCTGCCCCAGTGCGTCGCACTGCTGCGCGGGGGCCGCCGGGCGGCCGTGACCGTGGCGCTGGTCGCCCTCCAGCAGCGCGGTGTCGTCACCCACGGGCGCGCGGGGACGGTACGGATCGACGGCTGGGGGACGGCGGTCCGCGACCCCCTGCAGCTCGCCGTCCGTACCTCCCTGCGCCGCCCGGCCGGCATACGGGTGCTCCTCACCGTGCCTCGGGTGCAGCGCGCGCTGGAAGCCCTGCACGACCAGTGCGCGGCGGAAGGACTGCTGCGGCCGGCCCGGCGCTGGCGCACGGCCCGTGCGCTGCTGTGCGCGGTGCCGCTGACGGTCGCTACGGGCCTGGCGATCACGCCGGGCTCCCTGCCACAGACGATGGCCTCGGCGGTGCCGGTGGCCGGGGCGGTCGCGCTGTGGTTCGTCCCCCGGCAGACACCCGCGGCGCGCCGCCTGCTGGCCTCACTGCACGAGGCCCACCCACTGCCCGACCGCCCGCTGCGAGGCACCGCGAGCGTGCCACGGGTCCAGATGTCGGTGGCACTGCACGGCGACAGGGCGCTGGAGCTCCACCTCCCCCACTTCGCCCGCGGCGGCGGTCTGTTGGGCCGCGGCAGCCGCGACGGGGGCATCGCGCCGCCCGAGCCGTCCTCGGGCGGCGTGAGCTGCGGAGGTCCTTGAGCGCCTGCCGGAGTCTGCGGGGCTGACCTCCCGCCCCGCAGACTCCGGCCCGAGGCCCCGACCACGGCCGGTGAGCGGCATCCGCACCGGTCCGGCCCGGGCAGCCGAAGACGACGAGGCCGGCCTGCGCGTGTCACCTGCGGCGGCGTGCCGATCTCGGGCAGGAGAGGGAGAGCACCTTCCGAGCCGGACGATGCGGCTCGCCCAAGGGGCTGGGGCGCAGCCCCCCGGCCCCCAGCGCGACGCCCTCACCCCCCGAAGCGCCGCCGCAGCTCCACCTTGCGGACCTTCCCGCTCACCGTCATCGGGAAGTCCCGCAGGATCTCCACGCGGCGCGGGATCTTGTAGTGCGCCAGCCGTTCGCGGCAGAAGTCCGTGATCTCCTCCGGCGTCGGCGCGTCATCGGCGTCGCGCGGGATCACGCAGGCCAGGATCTCCTCCCCGTAGCGTTCGTCCGGCACGCCCACCACCTGAACGTCGGCGATCTTGGGGTGCGTGTAGAGGAACTCCTCGATCTCGCGCGGGTACACGTTCTCGCCGCCCCGGATGATCATGTCCTTGATGCGACCCACGATCTGGACGTAGCCGTCCTCACGCATTACCGCCAGGTCCCCCGTGTGCATCCAGCGGCCCGCGTCGATGGCCTCCGCGGTCTTCTCGGGCTCCTCCCAGTAGCCCAGCATCACGCTGTAGCCGCGTGTGCAGAGCTCGCCCGCCTCGCCGCGCGACAGCGTCACGCCGGCGACCGGGTCGACGACCTTCACCTCGACGTGGGGCATGACGCAGCCGACCGTGCCGGTGCGGCGTTCGAGGTCGTCGTCTGGGGTCCCCCCTGGCGAAGCCAAGGGGCGCGTCTGCGTGGAGACCGGGGACGTCTCCGTCATGCCGTAGCAGATCGACACCTCCGCCATGTTCATCTCTGCGACGACCCGCTTCATCACCTCCACGGGGCACGGAGAGCCGGCCATGATGCCGGTGCGCAGCGAACCGAGGTCGTAGGAGGCGAAGTCGGGGAGATTCAGCTCCGCGATGAACATGGTCGGCACCCCGTACAGCGACGTGCACCGCTCCGCCGCGACGGCCCGCAGTGTCGCGGCCGGGTCGAAGGAGGGCGCGGGGATGACCATGCAGGCGCCGTGCGAGGTGGCCGCGAGATTGCCCATCACCATGCCGAAGCAGTGGTAGAACGGCACGGGGATGCAGATGCGGTCCCGCTCGGAGTAGGCGATCATCTCGCCCACGAAGTACCCGTTGTTGAGGATGTTGTGGTGGGAGAGGGTCGCCCCCTTGGGAAACCCCGTCGTCCCCGACGTGTACTGGACGTTGACCGGGTCGTCGCAGGACAGCTCCGCCTCGCGGGCAGCGAGCCGCTCCTCGGTGACGGACGCTCCGGCGGCGAGCAGCGCGTCCCAGGAGGCGTCCCCGATGTAGTACACGGACCGCAGCCCGGGACACGAGGAGCGGACGGTGTCCACCATGGCCCGGTAGTCGCTGGTCTTGTGGGTCCGCGAGGCGACGAGGACCGAGATCCCGGCCTGGTTCAGCACGTACTCCAGCTCGTGGGCGCGGTAGGCCGGATTGATGTTCACCATGATCGCGCCGATGCGGGCGGTGGCGTACTGGACCAGCACCCATTCCGCGCAGTTGACGGCCCAGATGCCGACCCGGTCGCCCTTGGCGACGCCGGAGCCGAGCAGGCCGCGCGCCAGTTGGCGTACCGCGTCGTCGAGTTCGGCGTACGTCCAGCGGCGGCCCGATGGCACGTCGACCAGGGCCTCCCGGTCGGGCCAGGCCGCGACGGCGCGGTCCAGGTTCGCGCCGATCGTGTCGCCCAGCAGTGGGGTGCCGCTCGTGCCGTGTGCATAGGACTGATTCATCGCAGGTCCCCCTCGACGTACTCGGCGGCCGACCCCTCCGCGGTGAGCCGGCGCAGCTCGACGCGGCGGATCTTCCCCGACACCGTCTTGGGCAGGTCGGCGAATTCGAGCCGGCGGATCCGCTTGTACGGTGCGAGGACCGTGCGCGAGTGCGCGAAGAGCACCTTGGCGGTGTCGGGCCCGGCCTCCCAGCCGTCGGCGAGGACGACGTACGCCTTAGGCACGGCGAGCCGCACCGGGTCGGGTGCGGGCACGACCGCCGCCTCCGCCACCGCCTCGTGCTCCAGCAGCGCGCTCTCCAGCTCGAACGGCGAGATCTTGTAGTCGGAGGCCTTGAAGACGTCGTCGCTGCGGCCCACGTACGTCAGGTACCCGTCCTCGTCGCGGGCGGCGATGTCCCCGGTGCGGTAGTAGCCGCCTGCCATGGCCTCGGCCGTACGTTCCGGATCACCGTGGTAGCCGGTCATCAGGCCGACCGGGGCGGTGGACAGGTCGAGCGCGATCTCGCCCTCCATCGCGCCGGGTTCGCCGGTCACGGGGTCGAGGAGTTCGACCGTGTAGCCGGGGCTCGGCCGACCCATGGAGCCCGGCTTCAGGGGCTGGCCGGGGCTGTTGGAGACCTGTACGGCGGTCTCCGTCTGGCCGAATCCGTCGCGGATCGTCACGCCCCAGGCGCGCCGCACGGTCTCGATGACCTCGGGGTTGAGCGGCTCACCGGCGGCGACGACCTCGCGGGGGCGCTTGGCGAGGCTGCTGAGGTCGGCCTGGATCAGCATCCGCCACACGGTCGGCGGCGCGCAGAAGCTGGTGACACCCGCCCGGTCCATCTCGGCCATGAGCCGGACCGCGTCGAAACGGGTGTAGTTGTGGATGAAGACGGTCGCCTCGGCGTTCCACGGGGCGAAGAGGTTGGACCAGGCGTGCTTGGCCCAGCCGGGCGAGGAGATGTTCAGGTGCACGTCGCCGGGCTTGAGGCCGATCCAGTACATCGTCGCCAAGTGGCCCACGGGGTAGGACACATGGGTGTGCTCGACGAGTTTGGGCAGGTCGGTGGTGCCGGAGGTGAAGTAGAGCATGAGCGTGTCGTCCGCACGGGTGGGCCCGTCGGGCTCGAAGGCGGCGGGCGCCTCGTACGCCTCCTCGTACCGAAGCCAGCCGGCCGACTCCGACCCGACCGTGATCCGCGTGTAGTCGCCCGGCACCTCGCCGAACTTCGCGGCGTCCCGGCCGCCCACGATCACATGCCGCACGCGCCCGCGGTCGATGCGGTCTCGCAGGTCCGCGGGGCCGAGCAGCGGGGTGGCGGGGATCATGACGGCGCGCAGCTTCATCGCGGCGAGCGCGGTCTCCCACAGCTCGGTCTGGTTGCCGAGCATGACCAGGATGCGGTCCCCTGCCCGTACGCCCCGCTCACGCAGCCAGTTCGCGGCCCGGTTCGAACGGGCGGACATCTCGGCGAACGAGATCCGGGTCCGCGCCCCGTCCTCCTCGACGATGTGCAGCGCGGTCCGGTCATTGCCCTCGGCGATGACGTCGAACCAGTCCAGTGCCCAGTTGAAGTGCTCGAAGCGGGGCCACTCGAAGCCCTGCTGGGCGCCCGCGTAGTCCTCCCGGTGCCGGAGCAGGAAGTCCCGGGCAGCCCGGAACCTCTCCGTCGCGCCGCCAGACGTCATGTTTCCTCCTCGTTGCGGGACCGGCCACGGACATCGTGTAATCGGTGACCTGGGTCTCACTACCCCCGAACGGGGGTGTCGTCCCCGCGGGACACGGCCAAGGACCCGCGGGACACCGGAAGGAGAGGCCGGCATGCCGGTGACCGACGAAGCCGTGGAGATGCGCGCCGCGCTGCTGCGGCTGCGGCGTGCCACCGGGCTGCCGGTGGCCTTCGGCGGTCTGCTGCACGACGCGCGGCAGCTGCGTATCGCCGAGCTGAACGGCGCGGCGACCAGTGCGCTGCGTGGCCTGGCCATCTGCCCCGGCAACGGCCTCGGCGGCAAGTCCATGGCCCTGTCGCGGCCATGCGCGGTGACCGACTACCCGGCTGCCCGGCACATCAGCCACGAGTACGACGCGGCGGTGGCGGCGGAGGGCCTGCGCTCGGTGGTCGCGGTGCCCGTGGTCGTACGGCGCAAGGTGCGGGGCCTGCTGTACGGGGCGCTGCGCCACCCGCTGGTGCTGGGCGACCGCGTCCTCGACGCGGCGGTGGCGGCCGCGCGGGACGTGGAGCAGGCACTGGCCGTACGGGACGAGGTGCAGCGGCTGCTGGCCGAAGCCCGCCCGCCGGTCGGGGAGCACCGGCCCGGGGCATGGGAGTCGGTACGCGAGGCACACGGCGCGCTGCGAGCCCTGGCTCCGCGGATCGCGGACCCGGCGCTGCGGGACGAACTGCTGGACGCCTGCGGCCGGCTCGCCACAGCCGCGGGGCCGGACGCGTCGCGCGCCGGCGGGGTGTCGCTCGCCCCACGGGAGGTGGACGTGCTCAGCTGCGTGGCGGCGGGGGCGACGAACGCGGCGGCGGCGGAGCGGCTGGGGCTCAGACCGGAGACGGTGAAGGCGTATCTGCGCTCGGCGATGCGGAAGCTGGGCGCGCACAGAAGGGGCGAGGCGGTGGCGGCGGCCCGCCGGAACGGCCTGCTGCCGTGACGTCCGGCTGAGGCACGTCGGGCTCCGGACGCGCGGTCACCGTGAGCACCCGGGGCCGGGCGGAGGCCGGGCACGTGAGCGCCGTGAGCGCCGTGAGCGCCGAGGAGTGCGGGCAGGTGAGCGCCGAGGGGACGCGGACACCGTTAGCGCCGAGGAGGGCGCGCCCTGCCCGCTCTCAACCGTCCTCCCCCACCACCTCCCCGAACCGCACGTCGTGCGCGGCCGCCGGGAACATGACCGTGAGCAACGCGGCGGCCTCCTCAGCCACTTCGGTGCGCTGCGCCCGGGTCAGCGGGGCGAACGGCTGAACGGACAGCGTCGTGGTGTCCTTGGTCTCCTCCAGCCGCCAGACGCCGGCCAGGAAGCCGTCCACGAGAACGGTGCAGTGGGCCTGATTCCCCTTCCAGGTACGCGTCCGGTACTCCAGGGGCACGACCCGGCTCCGGTCCGCGTGGGACAGCAGCAGGTTGTCGAACTCCGGCAGGAAACGGGGCGGCGCCGGGGTGTCCGCGTCGGGCCGGGGCGCTTCCGGCAGGTCGAACAGCTCGGTGCCGTGCTCGTCCTGGAAGACGAGGAGCCCGGGGCGCAGCCGGTCGAACGCCTCGCGTGTGCGGGTCAGTCCGGACCAGGTCTGGAAGTCCTTGACCGAGGCGGGCCCGAAGGCCGCGAGGTAGCGCAGCACGGTGTCGTCGGGTGCCGGTGCAGGCTCCGGCTCCCTGCCGAACCAGTGCTCCGCGGTGGTAAGCGCGACCTGGCCGCTCCTTCCCCACAGGCCGCGCGGAGTGACCTGCACCAGGGGCAGGGTGCAGCGGGCCGCGACCGCGAGGGCGAAGGCGTCGGCGTCCGGCCAGTGCACGAGCAGCGCCTCCCTCAGGTCCTTCATCGTCCGCGGCCGCTCCTCCACGAGCTCGCGCGCCACGGCCGCGAGCCGCCCGAGGTCCACGCCCGCGAGCCCGGTCCTGAACTGCCCCAGCTCGCGGTCCCGCGCGGCCTGCACCAGAGGCCGCAAGGCCATGCAGTCGTCCGCGGTGTGCGTGTGGATGGTGGACCGCATCGTCACCATGCGGGCGACCCGGCGGTCGGCCATGGCCGTCGACAGCTCCTCGGGGTCGAAGTCCGCGAGCCGCGCGGCGAGCGCGTAGTAGGGCGGCTTCACGTTCTGCGCCTGGAGTCCTACGAGATGCCGTACGGCGTCGCCGGCCGACATCGCGGAACGGGGTGCGCGTCGCAGCAGCAGTTGGCGCTCCAGCGTGGCGCGGTTGAGCGCGCGGGTGCCGAGCCGGGGATACGTCGTCTTCGTCGCCATGCTCGTACGCTAACGAGCCTTGCGGACAGTTTCTGTCCTCGATGGTCCTCGTGGAGCGTCACCCGGTCGGGCCATCCGGTGCGGATATCCTGCACCGGGCCAGGCCCCGCAGCCGGCAGGGCCGTACGACGAGGCGGGAGGCGAGATCCGCGATGCCACGTTCCCCCAGGAGGCACCACTGGCGCCGCCGTCCCGCGCCGCCCGCCGAGCCGCGTCCTGCGGATACCGCACCGGGGTCCGAGCCGCCCGCGGCCCCTCCCGTCCGCGACGAGCACGGCAGCGTGGTGCAGGCGGTGCTGTACCGCGACGGACGCCGGGTGGCGGCCCCCGAGTCGCTGGCGGAGGCGTTCCACCAGCTGCGCCGGTACCCGGGCGGCATGGCGTGGATCGGCCTGCATCGCCCGAGCGAGGCGGAACTGCATTCGCTGGCGGCCGAGTTCGACCTCCACGAACTCGCTGTCGAGGACGCACTCGAAGCCCATCAGCGGCCCAAGCTGGAGCGCTACGGTGACACGCTCTTCGTCGTGCTGCGCGCGGCCCGCTATCTCGACGCCCAGGAGGAGGTCGACTTCGGCGAACTGCACGTCTTCGTCGGCAAGGACTTCCTGATCACGGTCCGCCACGGCGCCGCGCCCGATCTGTCAGCGGTGCGCCACCGCATGGAGGAGACACCGGAGCTCCTCGCGCTGGGCCCCGAGGCGGTGCTCTACGCGATCCTGGACGCGGTGGTCGACGGCTACGCCCCGGTCGTCTCCGGAGTCCAGAACGACATCGACGAGATCGAGACCGAGGTCTTCGGCGGCGACCCGGCGGTCTCGCGCCGCATCTACGAACTGGCCCGCGAGATGGTCGAGTTCCAGCGCGCCACCCGGCCCCTCGTCGCGATGCTGCACGCGCTGATGGCGGGCTTCGCGAAGTACGGCACGCAGGAGGAGCTCCAGCGCCATCTGCGCGATGTCGCCGACCACGTCACGCACACCAGCGAACGCGTGGACGGCTTCCGCCAGGCGCTCGCCGACATCCTCACGGTGAACGCGACGCTCGTGACCCAGCAGCAGAACGCGGAGATGCGGGCGCTGGCGGAGGCGGGCTTCGAACAGAACGAGGAGATCAAGAAGATCTCCTCATGGGCCGCCATCCTGTTTGCTCCGACGCTGGTCGGAACGATCTACGGGATGAACTTCGACAACATGCCGGAGCTGCACTGGGCGGGCGGGTATCCGTTCGCGATCCTGCTGATGGCGGTGGTGTGCACGAGCTTGTACGTGATCTTCAAGAAGCGGGACTGGCTGTAGGTGATGAGCTCATCCCCCTGGGGAGAATCTGGGCAGAATGTGCCGCGAGTCGCAACGACAAGGCGCTCCCCACTGGCCGCGGTTCCGCGTGGGAAACGACCCGCTGCGACTCCAGCCGCTACGCGGCGTAACGGCAGACCGAGTGGCACCGCTTGCGGCCGTGCCACGCGGGCGCGAATGAAGACGAGACACACGGCCCTACGCCGCCACGGCGCCTTCGGGGGCCGGACCAAGGAGCGCGTCGATGGCGGCGCGGCCCTTGCCGCCGGCCTCGGGCATGAAGTGGGCGTAGTGGTCAAGCGTGATTGTCGGGCTCTGGAACCAATCAAGCAGGGCGTGAATGCCTGGAGGGGCGGCAGCTTTCCGGCGGAGCGGAGAGCTGCCAGGACCGAGTTGACCGCCTCGGAGGAGTGGTCTCGCCCGTCGCGCGGCGGTGGTAGTTGACGCCGCCGGGGTTTTCCATGTTGACCTCGATCACGTAGGGGTAGGCCAGGTCGACGCCCACGTAGAAGATTCCGTGGTCCATCATGCGCTTGCCGAGGCGGGCGATGAACGCGCGCTCGTCGTCGGTGAGTTCCAGGGGAGCGTACTGGGCGCCCACGGTCGCGTCGGCGCGGTTGTCGTTGTCGCGGTGGAAACGGAGGAAGCCGGAGACGGGGGTGTCGCCCGCGACGATGACGCGCTTCTCGTTGGTGCGGACGTTGGGGATGTACTCCTGGACCGCCGCGTGCCGCTTGGCCATGCCGATGATTTCGCGGCCGTAACTCACGTAGCGGGAGGTCACGTTGCCGGTGGCAGAGGCGAGGAGGGCCGAGTCCGGGGGCATCGCGAACGGGCGGCGGTGCCAGTCCATGACCGACCATGGCAGGGAGAGGTCTCCGAGGTCGTCGATCACCTTCGGTTCGAGACCGGCGGCGGGCATGACGGAGGCATGCTTGCGGTAGACGCTGTCCATGTAGCGGTGGCCCGTGTCGGCCGCGATGAAGAGGTACTGGCGGTGCGGGTGGAGCCGTGCCTCCCATGCGGCGGCCAGATAGGTGCAGCCCGACGACATCCTGGCGAACACCCCGTGCTCGCGGTACAGCGCGACGGTTGCGGAGATCGCCTGCTCGTGCGCGATCCAGTGGACCCGGTCGTACAGGGCGTGCCGCACATGCCGGAACGGAACGGGGCTGCCGATGCCCGAGATACTCGCCACCGGGTCCCCGACCGGGTCGCTGGCGAAGGTGACGCTCTCGAAGGGCTGTACGCCGATGAGTTCGGTGTCGCCCCGCAGGTCGCGCAGGTAGGTGGTGAGCGCCCCGGTGAAGGCCCCCGACCCCACCCCGCCGACGAGCGTCAGCGGGCCGTCGCCGAACTGCTGGTGGATGAGCCGGGCGCAGTCGCGGTAGCCCAGGTAGTGGTAGTCCTCGTGGTACTGCTGCATCCAGTGGATGCCGTCCCGCTCCGCGAGGAGCTGGTGGACGCGCGCCAGACGCACCTCCAGGTCCATTTTGTCGACCAGCGGCCGGGCGGGATGGCCACCTGGTCCACCACCGCCCCGAGCAGTTCGAGCTGGACCACGACCGACGGGTCGACCTTGGTGGAGCAGACGATGTGGCACTTCATGCCGTGCTTGTGGCAGGCCAGGGCCAGCGAGGCGGCGTAGGTACCGCTGGACGAGTCCATCAGGGTGTCACCGGGCCGGACGCGGCCGGTGCGGAGCAGGTGCTCGACAGCCGCCAGCGCCGAGTACACCTTCA
Source organism: Streptomyces sp. ISL-10 (assembly GCF_018614575.1). Lineage (GTDB taxonomy): Bacteria > Actinomycetota > Actinomycetes > Streptomycetales > Streptomycetaceae > Streptomyces. Next base: position 330,168 of record NZ_JAGGOJ010000003.1, on the reverse strand, counting down.
TGGTCTCGAACCGTGCGACGACGAGGTTGCCTTCGAGCCGGACCAGGTCCGGCAGCTTCACCGCGTCGGCGATGTGGTCAAAACATGCCTTCATCGCATCGACGGTCGGAGTCAGTGGCCGCGCGGTGTGTACATGATCACCGCCATTCCGGCGAGGCAGATCAGGGCGCCGGCGACGTCGAAGCGGTCGGGTCGGTAGCCGTCCGCCACCATCCCCCAGGCGATCGATCCGGCGACGAAAACGCCGCCGTACGCGGCGAGGACCCGCCCGAAGTGTGCGTCGGGCTGGAGCGTGGCGAAGAATCCGTACAGGCCGAGCGCGATCACACCCGCTCCGGCCCAGATCCACCCCCGGTGTTCCCGCACGCCCTGCCACACCAGCCAGGCACCGCCGATCTCGAAGATTGCCGCGACGGCGAACAGGGCGATGGAGCGGGCGACGAGCACGGGAGTACGTCCTTGGGTCGTGGGGCGGCCCGATGACCTCTGGGCGGGCGCGGGGGTCACCATGGGCCGTTCGGCCGAAATGGTAGCCACATGGCGCCGAGGCGACCGGCTCCCGACCCCCCTCCTCCGGCACCCGGCACCCGACAGCGGAATGGCGATGGTGGTGAGCGCTCCGCTCCGGCTCGCGGTGCGGGAGGTCAGCCCGCCGTCACCAGCCGGTCGACGAGCGCGTGCCAGCCCGCCTCCAGGCGGTCGAGCGGCAGGCCACGCTCCACCAGAAGGTGGTGGACCAGGGCGGTGTCGAGGTAACCGAGCAGCGTATGCGCGATCAGCTCGACATCGCCCGGCGTGCCGGCCTGGCGCAGCAGCACCGAGACATGCGTGAGGCGCAGACGCGCCGCCGGCACGCTGTAGGGGCGGACCGGGTCCGTCCGGGCGGCCAGGATGAGGCCGTGATGGTCGCGTTCGTGGCGCAGCACGGCCGGCCCGAAGGCATGCAGCCGCTCCTCGGCGGGTGCGCCGGGGCCGAGCGGCGGCGGGCCGGAGAGGAAGGCGGCCTGGAGCTGCTGCTCACGGTGGTCGAGCAGTGCCAGGAACAGACCGGCCCGGTCGCCGAACCGCCGGAAGACGGTTCCCTTGCCGACGCCGGCCGCGGACGCCAGCGCCTCCATGGTCAGGTTCGCGGCCCCGCACTCGGCGACCAGCCCGGAGGCGGCCTCCAGGAGCCGGGTGCGGTTGCGCGCCGCGTCGGCCCGCAGCGCCGGCCGTTCGCCGGACCCGCCGAGGCCCGGGTCCGCGGCGCCGGGCACACGGTCGGGCTCGGGGTTCAGGAGGGGCAGGGGCGGGAGGGGGCCGGTCATGGATCCAGCGTAGCCCGGGATTCCGAGAAAGTGGACCGCGGTCCGGATAGGTGGTACAACTTTAACCGGACCGAGGTCCGGTTCCCTGCCCATCTGCCCAGGAGCTCTCCATGTCCGTTCGCATCCTCGCCCTTGTCGGCAGCCTCCGCACCGGCTCGCACAACAGGCAGCTCGCCGAGGCCGCCGTCAAGCACGCCCCCGAGGGCGTCGACGTCGAGCTCTTCGAGGGGCTCGCGGACGTGCCCTTCTACAACGAGGACATCGACGTCGAGGGCGCCGTACCGGCCGCCGCCGCAGTCCTGCGCGAGGCCGCCGGCCGCGCCGACGCGCTCCTGCTGTTCTCGCCCGAGTACAACGGCACCATGCCGGCCGTGCTGAAGAACGCGATCGACTGGCTGTCCCGCCCCTACGGCGCCGGGGCCATCTCCGGCAAGACCGTCGCCGTCGTCGGCACTGCCTTCGGCCAGTACGGCGGCGTCTGGGCGCAGGACGAGGCCCGCAAGGCGGCCGGCATCGCCGGCGGCGCGGTGCTTGAGGACGTCAAGCTGTCCATCCCCGGCTCCGCGACGCGCTTCGCCTCGACGCACCCGGCCGACGACGCCGAGGTGGTGGCCTCCCTGACCGAGGTCATCGAGCAGGTGAGCGCCCAGGCGGCTCCCGCGGCTGCCTGATTCACCGGGCCCGGCCCGGCCCGGCGCGGTGCGGCACGATCGCCGCGCCGCGCCGGGCCGTCGCCGCATCCGGCGCGTGAGGCGACGTCCCCGTCCGGCCGCCCGGGACGAGGTCCCCCGGCGCCGGCGCGCCCGGCCCCACGCCGGCGCCCCTGGCCCGAGGGCCGCGCGAGCGCGCACAGGAGCACGCCGGCCGGGGCACAGTGGGCTCCGTCAATCCACGCCCACCGCCGCGCAGCCGCCGCTTTCACCGGACGGCGGCGGCGTGGCTCCGACGAGGGGCAGGGTCGAGACGGCGGAAAGTCCGGGCCCTGGAGACGGCCCGCCGCATGGGCATCACGGTGGCGATCAACCTCGTCGTCGACCCCGCCTGGGGCGCGGACCGCTTCCGACTCATCCGTGAATCGCCCTCTCCGTACCGGAGATCGTGCACCTCACCGTGGTGACGCCGTATCCGGGCACGGAGATCTGGCACACCGAGGCCCGCAAGCTCACCACCCGCGACTACCGGCTCTTCGACATCCAGCACGCCGTCGTCCCGACCGGACTCCCACTGGAGGAGTTCCACCGGGAGCTGGTCCGCACGCGGGCCGGCCTCAACCGCAAGCACCTGGGCCTGCGCGACGCCATCGCGGCCATGGGCGTGGTGGGCCGCAACCCGGCCCGCGAGCAGACCGACTTCGCCCGCACGCTGGGGAAGTTCGGCAGCGTGTACAACGTGCGGCGCCGGCCGGCGGGCCGCCACCGGCCCCTCCGGTACGAGCTGCCGCCGCCCGAGCGCCGCGCCACGCCGCCGGGGCGGCAGGACCTGTTCATCCACCCCAAGGGCGCTGTCGCGTCCCCACGTGCTCACCGGTCCCGAGCCGGAGATTCGCCAGGAGCGGCTTGTGGTGAACAACTCCAGGTCGGCGGCGTACCGGGGGGACCTGCGATTCAGCGGGTCGTGACCGGCGCCCGCCGGAAACCTGATGAAGTCCCCTGTCGCAGATTCTCGGCCAAGTGGCCTCCCCCCTAACGTCATTCGCATACTCGGCGGTCAAACAATTGATCGTTTCGGTGTGCCAGCTGGGGGAAATCACATGGCTCCGCCATCCGAACTCCTGGACCTCAAGAAAGACACCGGGGTCTGCGCGCGAATTCTGGAACTCCTCGAAAGCGAGGGAGCACGTTTCCGGCTGCTGCACCACGCACCGGAGGGCCGTACGGATGTCGCCAGCCGGCTGCGCGGACATCCGCTGAACCAGGCGGCCAAATGCATCGTCGTCCGCGTCAAGATCACCAAGCGGAGCAGCCGGTACGTCCTCGCCGTCGTCCCCGGCGACCGCCTGGTGGACCTGGAGGGGATACGGCTGCTCTACGGCGGCAGGGACGCCTCCTTCGCCCAGCGCGACACCGCCGAAGAGCTGGCGGGCGCCGTGTGCGGCTCGATCACGCCGTTCTCGTTCCACCCCGACCTGGAAGCGGTGGTGGATCCGGAACTGCTGCGGCAGAAGGAGATCTTCTTCAACGCAGCACGCCTCGACCTTTCCGTCGCACTGCATTCCGAGGACTTCGTCTCCATCACCCGGCCGCGCACCGCCGCAATCGCCATGAGCGCTGCCGACGCACTTCGCTGATCTGTTCCGATCTTCGCTGAACTGGAGTGGGAAGAATGACAATTCTGGACACCACGACGACTGCCTCCGTCAAGCCGGCCGCCGTACGGCCGCCGCATGCGTGGGGGAATGAACCGGGCGCATTTCTGAAAGCGCTCAACTCGCCGTGGTACAAGCTCATAGCCGACCTTCAGGACCTCATCCATTCCACCACCGCCGAGTATGCGGCGTCGCGCGGGCTCAAGGCGCTCTACCTGCCGCTGACGGTCCGCACGATCACATGCCCGACGGGTCTCGGCAGCGACTCCGAGCCCGTGCCGGTCACGGTGAACGGCGTCGACACCTACCTGCCGGACTCCAACCAGTTCATGCTCGAGTACGGCATGCGTCTCGCCCCCGGCGGCTGCTACAACATCATGCCGTCGTTCCGCGGCGAGGAGCCCGACACGACGCACCTGAACCAGTACAGCCACAGCGAGGCGGAGATCCCGGGCGGCATCGACGACCTGATCGACTACGTCGAGGGCTACGTCAAGGCACTCGCCGGAGCCGCCCTGGAGACGTACGGGGACCGCATCGCGCAGGCGGCCGGCGACACCTCGCACCTCAGCCGCATGGCCGAGCACCAGGGGCACTTCCCCCGGATCACCTTCGAGGAGGCCGTGTCGCTCCTCGAGGGCGAGGACGGCTGCGTCCGTGACGAGGGCAGCTGGCGCACCCTGACCCGCCGGGGCGAGCACAAGCTGATGGAGATGGTCAACGAGTTCATGTGGGTCACCCACTTCGACCACCTCTCGGTGCCCTTCTACCAGGCGTTCGGTGACGAGGAGCAGCTCACCGCGGCCAATGCGGACCTCTTCTTCGGCATGGGCGAGGTCGTCGGCTCCGGCGAGCGCCACGCCGACGCGGAGCAGATCCGCAAGGCGCTGGCGATGCACCAGGTGCCCGAGCGCGACTACGCCTGGTACGCCGAGATGAAGCAGGAACTCCCCATGCGCACGTCCGGCTTCGGCATGGGCCTGGAGCGGTTCCTGATGTGGGTCCTCAACCACGACGACATCCGGGACGTCCCCCTGGTGTCGCGGGTGAACGAGGACAAGAAGTGGCCCGAGAGCGTGCACCGCCCGTGATCGCCGCTTCCACCGTGTGAACAGCGGGGCCCGCAGTGCGCCGACGGCCGCGGGCCCCGTCCGCACGCATACCGAGGACCATGCCATGGGCGTCTATCTGAACCGCAACTTCCTTCTGTCCTACGTCGCGTCGTTCATCTCGCTGTTCGGCTCGAAGCTGCTGATGATCTCGTACGTGGCGTTCGTCTACGGCGAGACGGGCAGCGCCACCCTCGCGTCGGCCGTCTTCGCCGCCGACTGGATCGCGAACCTGTTCGTCGGTCTGCTCGCCACCCGGTACATCGACCGTGCCGACGCCCGCAGACTCCTCGTGGCGCTCAACGTGGTGGCCGCCGCCGTCACGCTGCTGTTCCTGGCCGCGCTCTCGCCCCGGATGTTCCCGCTCGCCGTCGGTGTCGTCTTCGCCCGTGCGCTGCTCAACAGCGCGGTGAACGCGGCCCGGGTCAAGGCGCTGGTGCAGTTCTTCGACGAGGAGCAGACCGACACGTACTCGACGGTCTTCAACTCCAGCCTGTTCCTGGCCATCGCCGCGGCCGGCGCGGTGGGCAGCTTCGTCCTCAGTTTCGTCGACCTGGGCACGGTCGTGCTCCTGGACGTGGCGACGTTCCTGCTGTCGGCGGTGCTGTTCGCCCTGGTGCGGCCCAACCGGCAGCGCATCGCGGCCACCCGGCGGGAGAGTGCGGGGGTGAAGGAGAACGTGGTCGCCAACCTGCGCTCGGCTGCCGTCGTCATCGCCCGCAGCCCGGTCATCTCGTCCGCCGTCTTCTACATCGTTCTCGCGGTCACCGCGCTCCAGGCGACGTACGAGGTGCTGATCACGGCGGTGCCGGAACTCTGGTTCGGCATGGGCAGTTCGGGCATGGCGGTGTTCTTCACCGCCGAGTGGCTCGCCGTGTTCGCGGGTGTCTTCGTGTACCAGTATCTGAGCCGGCGGGGGAAGGTGCCGGAGCGTCTGCAGGGGCGTCTCACCGTGGCCCTGATCGGCTTCGCGACCCTCATGTACGCGGTGCTTCCGCTGGCGCAGGGCAGCCTCGGGCCCGCGCTCGCGGTGTTCGTGCTGCTGGTGTTCGCCGGTGAGGTCGTCTGGGCCCACCAGTACAAAAGGCTCATCTCCCACTCCCCCGACTCCCGGGTGTCCTCGGTCGTCGGACTCCTTACGGCGGTGTACTACAGCCTGATGGCGGTGTCCGGCTTCGCCTTCTCGCGCGGCATGGACACCATTGGCGTCGAATGGTCCATCGGCATCGACGTGGCCGTGATCGCGGTCCTCGTCGTGGGCTGGGAGTACGCCGCCCTGCGCCGCAGGCGGCGCCCCGCCCCCGGCTCTGCGGAGCCGCTCGTCTCCCGTCCGGCGACCGCGGTACCCGCGCGTCCGCTCGTATCGGTGTCCCCGGCCGAGGGGCGCCCCATGAAGGAGGAAACGGCATGACCGCCGCCGATCCGGCCCGCGCGCACGCCGCGCCGCACACCGCCGTGTTCATCGGTACCCGAGGGCTCGAGGCGTTCGACCCCGCGCTGTTCGAGGACCGGGCGGCCGTACGGCTCGTCGGGGTCTTCACCACGCTCGACGCCGTCCACCTCACCGACCTCTGGCGCGGCTGGTTCGACGAGGTGCATGTCGTACCGACGCTGGAGCCGGACCCGTCCCCTCTCAACACCGCGCAGATCGACGTGGACGCGGGCACGGAGGTCGTCGCCGCCCTGCTGCGGAGCACGAGCCGGGACCGGCTGACCGTGCACACGTATCTGGAGCAGAACGTGCTGGGTGCTGCGCAGATCCGGCAGCGCCTGGGGCTCGCGGGGCCCTGTCCGGCCGAGGTGATTCCCTTCCTCGACAAGCTGGAGATGAAGCAGCGGGTGGCGGCCGCCGGTGTGCGTGCCCCGGCGTTCGGCGCGTGGGACCCGGAGCGCCACCGGGCGGGCGCGCGCGCCCACTTCGAGCACATCACCGGCCGGGTGGGGCTGCCGTTCGTCCTCAAGCCGACCGACTCCGCCGGATCCATCGGCGTCGTGACCGTCGAGAGCTACGACGACTTCGCCGCGCTGCCCGTGGACGGCGATCTGGGACGGGCGTACGAGTACGAGGAGTTCATCGACGGCCGCGTCTACAGCGTCAACATCATCTCGGCGGCGGGCAGGACGGTCTTCGGCGGGGTCACGGAGTATCTGGTGAACTCGGCGGACGTCGCGGGCGGCCGGGTCAACGCCGACATCAACCTCCTCGACGACGACCCGCGCGTGGCACGCATGGTCGCCTTCGCCGGCGAGGCGCTGGACGCGCTGGGCAGGCCGGACGGCGCCTCGCACCTGGAGCTGTTCCTCACCGGGGACGACGAGTTGGTCTTCCTTGAGGTCGGTGCGCGTTTCAAGGGCCTGTCCGGCCTGGCCGCGATGCAGCGCCACTACGGCCAGGCCCTGGTGAACGTCGCGTTCGGCATCGAGAGCGGCGTCCCGAGCCGTCCGTGGCAGGGCGAGCAGGTGTACTGCTTCGACGCCTGCATGCCGCTGCGCGCGGGAGTGGTCGCCGACCGGCTGGAGCCGAAGATCGACAGCTCGTACGAGATGCGGTGGACGGTGCGGCCCGGCGACCGGGTCGAGGGGACGTCGGACCTGGTGACGGTGGGCGGCACGTTCCTGGTGTGGAACCGGGACTTCGAGGCGCTGTACCGGGACTTCCGTCTGCTGGCGGAGTACCAGCCGTTCACCTACGCGTAGGCGGACCCACGGGCCCGTGGGGGGACTTCCGGGCCCGTGGGGGATCATGCCTGGGCGATCAGCCGGTCGACGATGGCGGCGCCCGAGGTGTACCCGGCGTCCATGGCGCTGGCCGCCGGGACGCCGGTGCGGCCCCTGCCGTCGGCCGGGGCGAGACCCTCGGCGGCGACGGGCTGCTGCGCGAGGGTGAGCGGAGCGGCCTGCGCGAGCATCGGCCGCACCGGCTCCGGCGGGGGCGGGGGCGCCTGGACCGGCGTCTGCCGCCCATAAAGCACCTGCTCCATCGCCGACACGAGCCGCTGCACATCGGGCTCGGGGCGCACCACCAGGCGCACGAACCGGCTGGAGCTGCCGATCTTGTTGCCGCATTCGCGGATCAGCACGCCGTGTTCGGCGAGCAGCCGGTCCCGCAGGACCGAACCGTCCGCGCCTTCCGGCAGGCGCACGTAGACGAAGTTGCCCTGGGACGGGTAGACGGTCATTCCGGGCACCTGGGAGAGCCGCCAGATCATCTCCTCGCGGTCGCGGCCCACCTGGCGCAGGCTCTGCGCGTACTCGTGACGGTGTTCGGCCAGCATGAAGACGACGGTCTCCGCGAAGGAGTTGAGGTTCCACTTCGGCAGCGCGTCTCGTATCCGCCTGGCGAGACCGGGATGGGCGACCAGGTAGCCGAAGCGCACTCCGTGCAGGCCGAAGTTCTTGCCGAGGCTGCGCAGCACGATGACGTTGGTCCGCAGAACGGCCTCGGCAGCGACGCTCGTCTCCTGGCCCGCGTCGGCGAATTCGAGGAAGGACTCGTCGACCACGACCAGGTCGAGATCCTGCAACTGGTCCAGCAGGGACAGCACCTGCTGCTTGGTCAGCAGTCCGCCGTCGGGATTGTTCGGGTTGCAGATGACGGCGGCGCGCGAGCCCCTGGTCCGGATGAACTGCACGAAGGAGGAGGGATCGAGGGCGAATCCGCGGGCCTCGGGCAGGAGCAGCATGTCGACCCGTTTGCCGGTCTCCATGGGCTGGTCGGTCCACCGTCCGAAGGTCGGTACGGGCACGGCGAGGGACTCGCGCACCAGCAGGTGGTCGATCCAGGTGATCAGTTCGGTGGAGCCGTTGCCCATGGCGACGGTCTGCGGGTTGAGACCGAGCAGCCGGCAGAGCTCGGCGGTGATGGTGTCGGCGCTGCTCGGGTAGTAGGTGAGGATCTCCCGCAGGCGTCTGCCGAGTTCGTCGAACATGGCGGGCGTGGGGAAGTACGGGTTGCAGGGGATGCAGAAGTCGGTGATCTCCCCGGTACCGCCGCCCGCCCGGTCCAGGGAGAAGTACGAAGGGCTGTGCGCGGTGGACGCGCGGAACAGCGCGGTGACGTTGCCGGCGGCCAAGACGTGCCTCCCCTGCCTGTGGGCGGCCGGGCGGATCCGCCCGGCCGCCCACAGGTACGCAACGGATCCGCCCGGTGTTCAACCACGCGCCGGTGCGCCCGGCCGGAGGCGTACCGCGGTCAGCAGGCGGCTCTCTGCGGGTCCGGGCAGCCGGCGGGCCGGGGCACAGGGCCGCGCCTGCCGGGCGTCCGGCGTCCGTGCAGCAGCAGGTAGAAGCGATCGACGGACTCCGAAGCGCCGTGCTCGAACCGCTTGACCACCTTGCCCAACGGGTTCCAGACCCGGCCGTCGGGCATACGGATGCCGACGGGCTGGCCGAACAGCTCGCGCTGGCCCGCGTCGAGGTCGACCCAGCGCGCGCCGGCGCGGCGGACGATCACCTCGCCGACGTAGGCGCCGAGGCCTTGCAGGAAGCGGTCGACACCTGGGCGGTCAGTTCCGCCGCGTCTGAGTCCGTCGACGACGAAGTCCACGAGTCTGAGGCTCGACACGGTGTAGTCGAGCGGCAGTCTGCTGCGCTCGCGCATCTCGGCAACGAAGCCTGCGGCGTGCTCCTGCATGCCGTCTGCGTCCGGAAGTTGTTCTGCATGCCCTTCGAACGGCATCCGATTCCTCCCACCCATGGCCATGAACAGCTCGTCTGCCCCAGCGGAATCGGTGGGCAGAGCATCACGGCCGGTGTCGGGTGTCTGTTCTCACAGAACTCCGGGGGCCAGGTGTACAACCATCACCACCGTTCGGGCGTCTGGGGCGCTCCGCAACACCCGACGAACGGTCGGCATGTTCAGTCCTTGGGCAGCTGCCGGGGATGCTGGTCCCTCGCCTTGCCGGGGGGCGTGGCGGGTGCGTTGGCGGCGGATGGATCGAACGGCTTCGGAGCGCCGCCGACCGCTTCCCCCTCCGCGCCGGACTCAGCCGGCAGCCGTGCGCAGTAGTCCGCGACGGCCTGCGGGCCGCCCAACGCCTCCTCCAGCCGCTTGCGCATCGCGCCGGCCCGGGCGGCGTCGCGCCGCTTCGCGTCGTCGTACGCGCGGCAGTGCGCCGCCTCGTCCTTCGCGGCCGGCGGGCGCTCGCCCGCGGGGGCTCCGGTCGTCCCCTCGGTGGGCGTGGCGGAGTCCCGGACGGCGTCCGGGTTGTCCTCGCCCGTACCGGACGAGGCGCCCGGGCCCGGCGGCCGGGGCGGCCGGTCGGTGAACGGTGCTGCGCCGGCCGCCATCGCCACTCCGCCGAGCATCACCCCGGCCACGGCCGCGCCGATACCCGCCTTGATTCCGCGTGCACGGGCCTTCGGCCGGGTGACGGGACGCCAGTCGTCCTCGGGCCGGGTGGCCAGGCCGAGTGCGCCGTCGGCACGCGCGGCGCGGAACGCCGCGAGCGCCCGTTCGGCAGCCTCCGGCCCGACAGGCGCCGGGCGCGCGGCGGCCGCCAGCACCGCCTCCAGCGCCGGTGTCGTGGGCTGCCGCGGCTCGGCTCCGGAGCCGATGGCGTCTCCAGATCGCTTTTCGGTCATCTCGCACCTCCCAGCGCATGGGGGGCCGAATCTGTCACACGACCCTGGCCCCGGAGCGGGGCGAGGTGCTTCTCCAGGCGTTTGAGACCGCGGTGGGCGGCGGAACGGACCGCGCCGGGCCGCTTGCCGAGCACCCGTGCGGCGGTGACTCCGTCGAGTCCGATGACCGTCCGGAGCAGCACGGCCTCGGCCTGCTGACGCGGAAGTCGGGCGATGAGGGCAAGAGCCTGCTGGGTGGAGACGGCTTCCAACGCCTCCTGCGCGGTGTCCTGACGGGCGGGCATCTCGGCGAGGTCGTGCTCGAGGCAGGTGGCGCGCGGGCGGCTCTTGAGCCGTCGCAGGTGGTCGATGGCCCGGTTGCGCGCGATGCTCGCCGTCCAGGCACGGAAGCCGGCGCCGTCACCACGGAAACGCCCTATGTCGCGGGCGATTTCAAGCCATGCGTCGGAGGCGACGTCCTCCGCGTCGTCGCCGACGAGTCCGCGAAGGAAGCCCAGGAGCGGGGGATGGACGATCCGGTAGGCCCTGGAGAAGGCGGTGTCGTCGCCCTGTTGCGCCCTCGCGACCGCGTCACCGAGCTCCGTGTCGTGTACGTGCGCCCGTCGATCGCCCCGCTCCTTGCCCACTCGTTCCTCTTCGCCGTGCGCCGCCCAGTCACGACATGCTCATGACATGAGCCGCGTGTGTGTCCCCCACACACATTTCTGCGCCGCGCCTCACAGAAACGTCACAGCCGGCGTCCGTGAGGTCGCCGGACGAAAAGCAGTCATGCCACCGACCCGATCCGGCCCGCGACGGCGTCGGGGCCGTCGTGGTGGATCGGCGTGTGTGCGCCGGTCAGGGAGACCCCACTGCCGCCGCGGCGGTTCGCCACGATCTCCGCGCCGATGGACAGGGCCGTCTCCTCCGGCGTGCGCGCACCGAGGTCGAGGCCGATCGGGGAACGCAGCCGGGCCAGTTCGAGTTCGGTGACGCCGACGTCCCGCAGCCGCCTGTTGCGGTCCTCGTGGGTGCGGCGCGAGCCCATGGCGCCGACGTACGCGACCGGCATCCGCAGCGCGCGTTCCAGCAGCGGCACGTCGAACTTGGCGTCGTGGGTGAGCACGCACAGCACGGTGCGTGCGTCCACCTCGGTACGCGCCAGGTACTCGTGCGGCCACGCGACGACCACCTCGTCCGCGTCCGGGAAGCGGGCGGGCGTCGCGAACACGGGCCGGGCGTCGCAGACGGTGACGTGGTAGCCGAGGAACTTGCCCACCCGTACGAGGGCGGAGGCGAAGTCGATGGCACCGAAGACGATCATTCGGGGGGCGGGCACGCTCGACTCGACCAGGAGGGTCAGGGGCCGGCCGCAGCGCGAGCCGTCCTCGCCGATGACGACGGTCCCCGTGCGGCCGGCGTCCAGCATGGCCGCGGCCTCGCCGGCGGCCGTGCGGTCCAGTTCCGGATGGCCGCCGAGGGAGCCGTCGAAGCCGCCGTCAAGATGCACGAGCAGTGCCCGTCCGGACAGTTCGGCGGGGCCGTCGGTGATCCGCGCGACCGCCGCCGCCTCCCCGCGGGCGGCGGTGGCCAGCGCGGCCACGAACACCTCCCTGCCGGGAGTGTCCGCAGTCAGGGGGGTGACGAGGATGTCGATGACGCCGCCGCAGGTCAGGCCCACGGCGAACGCGTCCTCGTCGCTGTATCCGAAGGTTTCCAGGACGCTTTCGCCGTCCTGGAGCGCCTGTTGACACAGCTCGTACACCGCGCCCTCCACACAGCCCCCGGAGACCGAGCCGATCGCCGTGCCCCCGCTGTCGACGGCGAGCGCGGCGCCGGGCAGGCGCGGTGCGCTGCCCCCGACGGCGACGACGGTCGCGACGGCGAACGAACGGCCCTGCTCGACCCACCGGTTCAGCTCTTCGGCGATGTCCAGCATGTCGGTCTCCTCTGGATGAAGGTGTGTGGAGGACGGCAAAGGTGCTACTTGACGCCCAGCCAGCCCTCGATCGAGTTGAGGGCGAAGTAGGCGAGGAACACGGCGGACAGGATCCACATCAGCCAGCCGACGTCGCGCGCCCGGCCCTGGACCGCCTTGATCAGGACGTGGGCGATGACACCGGCGGCGATGCCGGCGGTGATGGAGTACGTGAACGGCATCAGCACCGTGGTCAGGAAGACCGGGATGGCGGTGGCCGAGTCGTTCCAGTCGATGTGCTTGGCGTTGCTCATCATCATCGAGCCGATGACGACCAGCGCGGCCGCGGCGACCTGGGTCGGGATGAGCTGGGCGAGCGGGGTGAAGAACAGGCAGAGCGTGAACGCGAGACCGGTGACGACGCTGGCGAGGCCGGTGCGTGCGCCGTCGCCGACGCCCGCGGTGGACTCGACGAACACGGTCTGTCCGGACGCGCCCGTGAAGCCGCCGATCGCACCGCCGGCGCCGTCGATGGCCAGGGCCTTGTTGAGGCCGGGCATCTTGCCCGTGGAGTCGGCGAGGTTGGCCTGCTGGCCGATGCCGATGATGGTGCCCATGGCGTCGAAGAAGCCCGCCAGCACCAGGGTGAAGACGATGACGCCGACGGTGATGCCGCCGACGTCGGCCATGCCGTCGAAGGAGACGGAGCCGAAGAGGCCGAAGTCAGGGCTGGAAACGATGGAACCGGTGAGCTCGGGCGCGTTCAGTCCGCCCCAGGCGGCCTTGTCGAGGCCGGCGAACTGGTGGACGACGGCGGCGAACAGCGTGCCGCCGACGATGCCGATGAGGATCGCGCCGGGCACCTTGCGCACCTGGAGCAGGAAGATCAGCAGCACCGTGACGGAGAAGCAGAGCACGGGCCAGCCCGTGAGCATGTCGTGGGTGCCGAGCTGGATCGGCTTGGCACCGGCGATGCCGCCCTCACCGGGCATGGAGGTGACGAATCCGGCCTGGACCAGGCCGATGAGGCAGACGAACAGACCGATACCCATGGTGATGGCGTGCTTGAGCGCCAGAGGGATCGCGTTCATGATCAGTTCGCGCAGGCCGGTGACGACGAGCAGGACGATCACGGCGCCGTAGATGACGCACATCCCCATCGCGTTTTCCCAGGACATCTCGGGAGCGACCTGGAATGCCATCACGGCGGACACGCTGAGTCCGGCGGCGAGGGCCAGGGGCACATTGCCCATGAGGCCCATCACGATGGTGGTTGCGGCTGCGGCGAAGACGGTGGCGGTGGTCAACTGGTCACCGTCGAGCCGCGCGCCGTTCGCGTCGGGCACCGACAGGATCACCGGGTTGAGAAGGATGATGTACGCCATCGCCATGAAGGTGGTGATGCCGCCGCGCACCTCCCGCCCGATGGTCGACCCTCTCTTGGTTATGTGGAAGTACCGGTCGAGCCAGGACCGGTCGGCGGGCGAGCGCAGCGAGTTGGGGGCGCCCTCGGGCCGAAGGCCCTGGGGGAGCGTGCCTGCGTCGGCGTCGTCAGCGCCTCTCGGCTCAGTGGACTGCTGGGTCATGGTGCCTACTCCCAAGGTTCACAGGGGCACCCGCCGGAAGGATTTCGATGGCGGGATTTGGGAAGGTGCTTCGGCTGCACGACCCGGGGGACGGCCCGAGACGAACGTTCTCTGCGGGTTCTGCACGGTGGTGCTGGTGGTGCTGGGACCTGCGGTGACCGCGAGCGGTGCGGTACGGGGTTTCTCCGGGCGGCGTGGACAGGGCGCAAGTGATGTTGCTTGGAGCCATGGCACGCACCGCCCGGAGAAGAGTGGGGGGATGGGGGGAACCCACGGCCACTGGGCCGCAGGGGCAGATCAGGTACCGGTGAGGTGCTCGGGGCGTACCGGCGTCCTGTTCAGTTCGAGCCCGGTCGCGTTCCGGATCGCCGCGAGGACGGCCGGGGTGGACGACAGGGTCGGGGCCTCGCCGAGGCCGCGCAGCCCGTAGGGGGCGTGGTCGTCGGCGAGTTCGAGCACGTCGACGGGGATGGTCGGCGTGTCGAGGATCGTGGGGATGAGGTAGTCCGTGAAGGAGGGGTTGCGCACCTTCGCGGTCTTCGGGTCGACGACGATCTCCTCCATGACCGCGACGCCCAGGCCCTGGGTGGTGCCACCCTGGATCTGGCCGATGACGGACAGCGGGTTGAGTGCCTTGCCGACGTCCTGGGCGCAGGCCAGCTCGATGACCTTCACCAGGCCGAGCTCGGTGTCCACCTCGACGACCGCGCGGTGGGCGGCGAAGGAGTACTGCACGTGGCCGTTGCCCTGACCCGTACGCAGGTCGAACGCCTCCGTCGGGCGGTGGCGCCACTCGGCCTCGATCTCGACGGCCTCGTCCTCCAGCACGTCCGCCAGGTCGGCGAGGACCTCGCCGCCGTCGGTGACGACCTTGCCGCCTTCGAGCAGCAGCTCGGCGGTGGCCCAGGCCGGGTGGTAGGTGCCGAACTTGCGGCGGCCGATCTCCAGGACCTTCTCGCGGACCAGCTCGCAGGAGTTCTTCACCGCACCACCGGTGACATACGTCTGGCGGGAGGCGGAGGTGGAGCCGGCCGAGCCGACCTGGGTGTCCGCCGGGTTGATCGTCACCTGCGTGACGCCGAGTTCCGTGCGGGCGATCTGGGCGTGGACGGTGACACCGCCCTGGCCGACCTCCGCCATCGCGGTGTGGACGGTGGCGACGGCCTCGCCGCCCACCACCTCCATGCGCACCTTGGCTGTGGAGTAGTCGTCGAAGCCCTCGGAGAAGCCGACGTTCTTGATGCCGACCGCGTAGCCCACACCGCGGACGACGCCTTCACCGTGCGTGGTGTTGGACAGACCGCCGGGCAGCGCGCGGACGTCCGCGCCCTCGGTCGTCTCCCACTGGCGCTCCGGCGGCAGCGGACGGGCCTTGACCCGGCGCAGCAGTTCGGCGACGGGGGCCGGGGAGTCGACCGGCTGCCCGGTCGGCATGAGCGTGCCCTGTTCCATGGCGTTGAGCTGCCGGAACTCCACCGGGTCCAGGCCCAGCTCGGCCGCCAGCTTGTCCATCTGCGCCTCGTACGCGAAGCACGCCTGGACCGCGCCGAAGCCGCGCATGGCACCGCAGGGCGGGTTGTTGGTGTAGAGCGCGATGGCCTCGATGTCGACGTCGTCGATGACGTACGGGCCGACGGAGAGCGAGGAGGCGTTGCCGACGACGGCCGGGGAGGCGGAGGCGTAGGCGCCGCCGTCCAGCACGATCCGGCACTTCATGTGCGTGATCTTGCCGTCCCTGGTGGCCCCGTGCTCGTACCAGAGCTTCGCCGGGTGGCGGTGGACGTGGCCGAAGAAGGACTCGAACCGGTTGTAGACGATCTTGACCGGCTTGCCCGTGCGCAGCGCCAGCAGGCAGGCGTGGATCTGCATCGACAGGTCCTCGCGGCCGCCGAAGGCGCCGCCGACGCCCGAGAGCGTCATGCGGACCTTCTCCTCGGGCAGGCCGAGGACCGGGGCGATCTGCCGGAGGTCGGAGTGCAGCCACTGGGTGGCGACGTACAGGTCGACACCGCCGTCCTCGGCGGGCACGGCGAGACCGGACTCGGGGCCGAGGAAGGCCTGGTCCTGCATGCCGAAGGTGTACTCGCCGGAGACGATGACGTCGGCACGCCTGGCGGCCTCGTCGGCGTCGCCGCGGACGATCGGCTGGCGGTGCACGATGTTGGGGTGCGGGACGTGACCGGCGTGGTGGTCGTCGCGGCCCGGGTGCAGCAGCGGCGCGTCGGGGGCGGTCGCGGAGGCCTCGTCGGTGACGACGGGCAGCTCTTTGTACTCGACCTTGATCTTCGCGGCGGCGCGTCTCGCGGTCTCGGGGTGGTCGGCGGCGACCAGGGCCACGGGCTCGCCGTGGTGGCGTACCCGGCCGCCTGCGAGGACCGGGGTGTCCTGGATCTCCAGGCCGTAGTTCTTCACCTCGGTGGGCAGGTCGTCGTAGGTGAGGACGGCGTAGACGCCTGCCTGGGCGAGGGCCTCGGAGGTGTCGATGGAGACGATCTCGGCGTGCGCGACGGTGGAGCGCAGGATCTGGCCCCACAGCATGTCCTCGTGCCACATGTCGGAGGAGTAGGCGAACTCGCCGGTGACCTTGAGGGTGCCATCGGGGCGGAGCGTGGACTCGCCGATGCCGCCCTTGGTCTTCGAGCCCTGGGTGACCTTGGTGGGAGTGCCCGCGGGAACGGAAGCGACCCGGGTGTTCTGCGCCATGGTCAGACCGCCTCTTCCTGACGCTCCTGGCGGGCGGCCGCGAGGCGGACGGCGTCCAGGATCTTCTCGTATCCGGTGCAGCGGCAGAGGTTGCCGGACAGGGCCTCGCGGATGTCCTCGTCGGTCGGGGACGGGTTGTGCTCCAGCATCTCGTCGGCGGCGACCAGCAGGCCGGGGGTGCAGAAGCCGCACTGCACGGCGCCCGCGTCGATGAACGCCTGCTGGATCGGGGACAGCTCGGCGCCCTCGCCGGTCTGCGAGTCGGTGCCCTTGGCACTCCTCCCCCAGGCTCCGTCCGGGGCCCCCGGCTGGGCGTCCTGGAGGGAGGTGCCGCAGGTGGCGTGCTCCGCGCGCTGCTTGGCGTAGTCCGCCAGGCCCTCGACGGTGACGACCTCGCGGCCCTCGACCTGGCCGGCGGCGACGAGACAGGAGCAGACGGGCACGCCGTCCAGGCGGACCGTGCAGGAACCGCACTCGCCCTGCTCACAGGCGTTCTTGGAGCCGGGCAGGCCCAGACGCTCGCGCAGGACGTACAGCAGGCTCTCGCCCTCCCAGACGTCGTCCGCTTCCTGCCGGCGTCCGTTGACGGTGAAATTCACGCGCATGGTCATGCAGCTCCTTCAAGCGTGCGGGCGGTACCGCGGTACTGCTCCCAGGTCCAGCCGAGCGTGCGGCGGGCCATGATGCCGACCGCGTGACGGCGGTACTTGGCGGTGCCGCGCACGTCGTCGATGGGGTTGCAGGCGCCGGAGGCGAGCTCCGCGAACTGCTTGGCGATCGAGGGGGTGATGATGTTCCCGCTCTCCCAGAATCCGCCCTCTTCGAGCGCGGCGTTCAAGAAGTCCTCCGCGGCCTCGGCGCGGACCGGGGTGGGCGCGGCGGAGCCGATGCCGGTGCGCACGGTGCGGGTCTCGGGGTGCAGGGCGAGGCCGAAGGCGCACACGGCGATCACCATCGCGTTGCGGGTGCCGACCTTGGAGTACTGCTGGGGCCCGTCGGCCTTCTTGATGTGCACGGCGCGGATGAGCTCGTCCGGCGCGAGCGCGTTGCGCTTGACGCCCGTGTAGAACGCGTCGATCGGGATCAGGCGGGAGCCGCGGACCGACTCCACCTCGACCTCCGCGCCCGCCGCGAGCAGCGCCGGGTGCGCGTCGCCGGCCGGGGACGCGGTGCCGAGGTTGCCCCCGACGCCGCCGCGGTTGCGGATCTGCGGGGATGCCACGGTGTGCGAGGCGAGCGCGAGGCCCGGAAGCTCGGACCGCAGGTTCTCCATGATCGCGGTGTAGGGGACGGAGGCACCCAGCCGGACGCTCTCCCCGCCGACCTCCCACTCGGTCAGCTCACCGATGCGGTTCAGATCCAGGAGGTACTCCGGCCGGCGGTGGTCGAAGTTGATCTCGACCATCACGTCGGTGCCACCCGCGATGGGGACAGCGGTGGGGTGCTCGGCCTTGGCGGCGAGCGCCTCCTCCCAGCTGGCGGGGCGAAGGAAGTCCATGAGTGGCTCTCTTCTTATCTCGGGGTCGTCGTCGCAACGGGCCCGGGACGGCCGGCCCTCGACTGGATGTTCACGTGCTGTTTACGCGGTGTGGTCCAGTACACAAGGCGCGATCCGACCGGTGCAGTCACCGAAACCATGAAGGAGTTGGCTGGCCGCCTCTCTCGTCTTGTAGATTCGAACGAAAGGCGGAGATCAGCAACCTCACCGTTTTCCCCCGGAAACCGTGGCCAACGATCTCTGGCCAGAACCCGCAACAACGAGACAGATCGGTGGCGACGAGATGCGGCTGCGCGCACTGCTGGAGACCGACGCGCTGGGGCTGCGGCTGCTCGGCGGCGAGGAAGAGCTCGACCGTGGCGTGCGGGGCGTGATGACCACCGACCTCCGGGACCCGAGCCGATATCTCTCGGGCGGCGAACTGGTGCTCACCGGGCTCGCCTGGCGCCACAGCGCCGAGGACTCGGAACCGTTCGTACGGATCCTCGCGGGCGCTCAGGTCGCGGGGCTCGCGGCCGGCGAGGCGGAGCTCGGCGACGTTCCCGACGATTTGGTCCAGGCGTGTTCCCGCCACCGGCTTCCGCTGTTCGCAGTGAACGAGTCCGTTGCGTTCGCAACGATCACGGAGTACGTCGTACGGCAGGTTTCCGGGGAGCGCGCCGGGGACCTCGCGGCAGTCGTCGACAGACACAGGAGACTGATGACCTCCGGTCCGGCCGGCGGCGGCCCGGACGCGGTCCTCGATCTGCTCGGCTCCGATCTGGATCTGCGGGCCTGGGTCCTCTCCCCCACGGGGCGGCAGATCGCGGGCGCGGGTGACGGGCTGTCCGCGCGGACGGGCGCGGCACTGGCGGGTGAGCACCTGGCCGCGGTACGGGCCGGCCGGCGCCCGCCGCACCGGGCGGTGGTCGAGGGCGTGACCTACTCCCTCTTCCCGATCCGTAACACCGGCCGTGGGGCCGCGGCCGCGTCGCGCGACGTGCGCGAGAGCGTGCTGTCGGACTGGCTGCTGGCCGTCGAGGCCGACGCCGGGGACTGGCCGGCGGCCCGGCTCGACCTGCTCCAGGGCGTCACCCAGCTGATCGCCGTCGAGCGCGACCGGCGCGAGGCGGCCCGCACGGTACGGCGCCGGCTTGCCCAGGAGGTGCTGGAACTGGTCCAGACGGGTGCCGCGCCGGCGGAGATCGCGGCCCGGCTGCGGGTGGCCGCCCCAGTGCTCCTGCCGGGCCTGGGGACCGCGCCGCACTGGCAGGTCGTGGTGGCCCGCGTCGACTGGGGCGCGGATTCGGGCATCGAGGCGGGCCCGGTCGCCCAGTCGCTGCTGGAGGAGATCCTCGTCGACCCGTCGGCCGCCGGGCCGGACTCCGCGGACCGGATCGCGGTGGCCCACACGGGTGACGAGGCGATCGCGCTGGTGCCGCTGCCCGCGCTGGGCCTGGGCGGGGCCCCGGACGAGGAGGACGGCACCCCGCCCGCCGACGCCGGGCTGCACGCCGACGCACTGCTGGAGTCCGTACGCGCCCCCCTGTCGGCGGGCCTCGACGGCGACGGCCGCCTCACGCTGGGCGTCAGCGCCGCCGTGCACTCGGCCGAGGGCCTGCGCGGCGCCCTGGAGGAGGCGCGCCACGCCCGCCGCGTGGCGGCGGCGCGGCCGGGCCGGGTGTGCGCGGCGGGCCACCACGAGCTGGCCTCGCACGTACTGCTGCTGCCGTTCGTGCCGGACGACGTGCGCCGGGCGTTCACGGCCCGTCTGCTGGACCCGCTGCGGGACTACGACCGGCGCCACCGTGCGGAGCTGATCCCGACGCTGGAGGCGTTCCTCGACTGCGACGGCTCCTGGACGCGCTGCGCCACGCGCCTGCATCTGCACGTCAACACGCTGCGGTACCGGGTCGGCAGGATCGAACAGCTGACGGGACGCGACCTGTCGCGCCTGGAGGACAAGCTGGACTTCTTCCTGGCGCTCCGGATGAGCTGACGCCGGTGTGTGCCCCGGGGGCGCGGCGTCCCCGGCGCCGCGGGGCCCCGGGGCACGGCGTTCAGGATCCCGGGAAGCACCAGGTCAGCGCGAGCACCCGGGCGAACGCGCCGCCCGGGGACGCCAGTTGCTCCCACGTCCCCGTGTGTGCGACCCGGCCCGCCTCCAGGACCGCGATCCGTCCGCCCGGCGGACCGTCGACGGGCGGTGGGGTATCACCGGCGTCGTACGGGACCCGGAGCCTTCCGTCAGAGCCGTGGCGGCCGCGTCGCCCTCTGCGTCGAGGTTCGCCGTCGCCTCGTCCAGCCGGCCCCCGCACGCCCGCTACGCCCGGGGCCGACTGCCGCTCCCCCGACGACGGGCACGACGACTCCCACGCCCCGCTCACCGGACGGCTGTACGCCGCCACGGGCGACGCGGTGCACCGGGCCCGCCGCGTGGGCGACGCGCTGGTGGCGGAGCAGCCGCTGCCCTGGGGAGGCGGGGGCCGCGGCCACTCCCTGCGCCCTGGCCCCCTCCGCCGCACCCCGTGGCCCTGTGCGCGGGGCGGCCCTGCCGACCCCGGCCGCCGGCCCGAGTGGTCGACGCCTGGTGGCACGGGCTCGCCTCCGGGACCACCGGCAGACTGCCGCTCGGGCCCGGCCTCGTCTTCCAGCCGGCCGTCGCCGCACGCCAGGTCGCCTTCGCGCGCGTCCGCCCCCGCGGGGACGAACTGATCCTGACCGCCACGGACTCCGGCGAGCCCTGGATCGGCGCGCGCGTACCCCTGCCCGCCATGGACGGCGCGCCCAGGTCCGGCGGCACACCGTGGGACGGGGTGCAGCGCCGGGCGATCGCCGCGTCACCCGGATCGCCGCTCGTGGCCGTCACCCGTGGGGGTCATGGCGAGATCCATCTGGTTGACGCCGACGCCGCGTCGGCCGCCTCCGTGCCGGTACGGACCCTCTCGGTCCCGACGCCCCTCAACGACGGGGGCCATCTCGCCCCTGGTCGCCCCGGGGACGCCGCTCACGGTGACCCGGTCGGCCGCTGAAAGATTGTGAACTGATTCACTCGACCTCTTGGCCAGGCGAGCCCATCCATGCTGAGATGCGGTGGACTCAACAGCTCAATGGCGTGCTCGGGGAGGGCAAGTGGCGCATACCGCCATGTCTGGTTCCGGAACCACAGCAGGTGACGATCCACTCCAGACCGCGGTATGGCGGCTGCGTTCGCGCGGCTGTTGGACCGACGCGGCGGCTCTCCTCGCGCCGCGTGCCGCGGACCCGGCGGCGGCCCTGGAGCGCGCCGGACTGCTCATCGAACGCTGCCTGTTCACCTGCGACGGCTGGGCCGAGGCCGAGGACGCGCTGCGCACCGCGGAAGCCGTGGCCGGGGACGACGAGGAGCGCGGCGGCGCGGCGAGCGAGCGCGGCCGGCTGGCGTACGCCGCGACCCGCCTCGGGGTACGTGACAGGGCCGACGAGGCGCGTTCGGCCCTCGGCCGGGCGACGGCGCTGCTCGCGCCGACGTCACCGCGGCGTCCGCTGCTGGACTTCCGGCGCGGGCTGGTCGCCGAGCACATCGCCGACTCGCCGCAGGCCGCGCGTGCCGCCTACGAGAGGGCCCATGCGGGAGCCGCCGCGCACGGTGATCCGCTGCTGCTCTCCTTCACCTGGCAGCAGCTGGCCGGGATCGCCCTGCGCGAGGGAGAGTTGACGCAGGCGCGGCACGGCTTCGCGGAGTGCCTGCGCATCCGCGAGGAGCTGGGCTACCTGATCGGTACGGCGTCCGCACTCGCCGGGCTCGCCGACTGCGAACCGGAGCCGGAGGCGGGCCGCCTTCGCGCGGAGGCGCGCCGGCTGTTCCGACTGCTGGGCGGCGTACCGGTATGGCTGAACCCACAGTTGTCGCCCGCGGTGCCGCCGCAGGTCGCCCCCGTCCGTCCTGAACCCGCCGCCCAGTGAGAACACGCCGCAGGGAAGGGGAGGTTCCGGAGCCCCGGACGCGCTGGGACGAGGTCACGACCGGCCTGTGGATGGGTGGCCATGTCTGGTCGGACGGGGCACGCGGCCATCAGGACGTCGTGGTCGGCCGGGAGTTCGACCTGGTGATCAGCCTGTGGACCCGCGCGGGCCACGGCCCGGCCACCGGTGTGGAGCACCATGTGGTGCCCATCCCCGACGACTGGCTGACCGTCGGCGAGATCGACAGCGTCCGCCGCATCGCGGTGGTCGCGGCGGACGCCGTACGGGCCGGCCGCAGGGTCCTGGTGCGCTGCTACTCCGGCTACAACCGTTCGGGGCTCGTCGCCGCGCAGACCCTGATCGAACTGGGCCACGACAGCGAGAGCGCCATCGACCGCGTCAGACTGCGCCGCTCGCCCTGGGCACTGCACAACCTGGCGTTCGAGAAGTACCTGCTGACCGGCCTGGACGTCGCCTCGCTGCTGTCCGGCCTGGAACCGCCCGACTGAACGCGCCGCTCACCGGGCCGAGAACAACGCACCGGTCGGTCGGAACGAGAACGGCGGCGGTCACCAGAGCCAGGACATCGCCCCGACGGGGTTCAGCAGCACCACGACCGCACCGATCGCGACGGCGATCCACAGGAAGGCCCACACCCGGCTGCGCCGCGGGCGGGTCCGCCGGTCGGGCCAGGCGCGCCAGCCGTCCGGCTGCGCCTGCACCGGCCGGCCCCTGCGGACGAGGCGCCGCGCGCGGCCCTGCTGCCGTGCGGCCTCCTCGTCGGCCCGGCGCAGCCGTTCGGTCACCATCCGCGCCCGTGCGGACGGCTCCTTGGGCGCCGCGAGACGTGCGGGCCCCTCACTCTCGATCTGGAACCGGGCCCACTCCTCGTCGGATATGGACGGCTCCGGTCTCTCCGGCAGCTCCCCGCTCATCGATACCCCCTCGCTGGTGTACAGCACGGCCGAACAGGGTAGTCCAGGGCACACGCGGAGGGCTCAGGCGGGGCGGAGACAGACGAGCATCTCGTCGGTGGCGAGGGCCAGTTGGCCGCTCTGCGGGATCACTGCGACAGCCCGGATCGCGGGCCCCGGACGGAAGGTCGGCACTTCTTTCGCACCCGGGCGGTGCAGTGCGGCAAGCCCATCCGCCCAGGCGACGGCGACGGCCGGGCCCTCGGGGGTGTGCGCGGCATGCAGGGCGACGACGGGGCAGGGGCGCTCGGTCAGCGGCGCGGGCTGCCGGGCGCCGCCGGGCGACCAGAGCCACACGGCGCCGTCCGCGCCGCCGCTCCAGACAAGGGTGCCGGTCGCGGCAAGCGCGGTGACCCGGCCCGAGTGCGGTGCGACCTGATCCACCCCGGCCGGGCCGAAGGCGTGCACGGATCCGTGGCGGTCGCCGACCAGCACGGTGTCGCCGGCCGCGGCCAGGGCGGTGCCCGGATGAGCGGCAAGGGTGGCGGTGACGGCTGCGGTCAGCGGGGAGCCCGGCCCACGGGTGTGCAGGCGTCCCCTTTCGTCGAGGAGCAGGACGGTTCCGTCGTCCATGGCCGCCATCGCGGTGACCCGGCCGGACGCGGGCGCCATGCGGGGCTCGGCATCCAAGTACCGTACGACGCCGGTGCGTTCAGCGATCAGGAGCCTGCCCGCCGCGAAGGTCAGCGCGGCGACGGGCCCCGGCAGCCGCGGCTCCGCGCCGGCGCGGTCGCGGGTCCAGGAGACGCTCCAGCACGAGCCGGCGGCCAGTTCGGTGAGGGTCGCGCGCAGCTGCGGCGCGGCCGCGGCCGGCAGCGCGGCCAGCAGCGCCGTGGCGCGCCCGGCCGGGTCCTGGTCGCGGATCAGCGCCTGTCCCGCCCGCAGCCATGCCGTCCGCAGCCCGCCGTGTCCGGCGGTGTCCTTCTCGTACGCCGCCGTGATCAGCAACGGGTCGGCGGCGCACACGGCGGCCGGGTCGGCGAGATCCACGGGCCGGCTCGGCGGCGGCGCACTGTCCGCGACCTGTTCGACGACCACCCGCACATGGCCGAACTCCCGCAGGATTCGCGCGAGTTCGTCGACGACCGCGCGGTCCTGGCCCGTCCGTCCGAGCCGAAGGGTGCGCGGTGCGCCGGACAGAAGGACGGACTGGAGTTCCGCGGGGGTGCCGGCGACCACGCCGAGCTGGTTGGCCGCCGTCCATACCGTGCCGCGCAACGCCTGCTCCCGTCAGATGCCGGAACCGGTGAAGTGTTCGCGTACCAATGACTGCACGACGCCCAGGTCCTGGGCGATCAGCGCCTCCAGCAGGGCCGCGTGTTCGGCGGCGTCCGCGACCAGGTCGGCCCGCCGGATGACGGGAGCGTCGGTGAGGGGCCACTGGGAGCGGCGGTGCAGGTCGTCGGCGACGGCGAGGAGCTGCTGGTTCCCGGCGAGGGCGAGGACCGCGTGGTGGAAGGCCCGGTCCGATTCGGCGTATCCGGCGCGGTCGCCGGTCGCCGCCGCCACGGCCGTCGCCTCGGCGAGAGGCCGCAGCGCTCTCCATTGCGCGGCCGGGACGGTCCTCGCGAGGCGGAGCATGACGGGCACCTCGATGAGGGCGCGCACCTCGGCGAGTTCGGCCAGTTCGCGCGGGGTGCGCACCAGGACGCGGAAGCCGCGGTTGGGGACGACCTCGACGGCACCCTCGGTCGCGAGCTGCTGCATCGCCTCGCGCACGGGGGTCGCGGAGACGCCGAAACGTTCACCGAGGGCGGGCGCGGAGTAGACCTCGCCGGGGACGAGGTCGCCGTCGACGAGGGCGATGCGCAGCGCCTCGAGGATCTGGGTGCGGACGGAGTGCCGCCGGACGAGCCGCGGGGCGGGTGCCGACGCCTCGCCGTGCGTGTGTTCGCCGCGGACCTGCTCCAGCGGGCCGGGCGTGCCCTGGGCGGGGACGCGTGCGGGCGGGTACGGCCGGTCGGCGGCATCGCGCGCTCGGGCCTGCTCCACTCGGTCCTCCTCCGGCCAGGATCTGGGGCCGGCTGGCGTGTGCGAGGGCCCTCTTGTGCACGATAGGCGGGCCAGGGCGCAGTTCAAACATCGAAAAGATCGGGTAAGGTAAGCCTAACCTGCTAACGATCGCGATTCGGTGGTCCCCGGCATGACCCTTTCCGCCCTGTCTACCGGCCTCGCCTCCCCCATCGGCGACGCCTACGCGCGCCTGGCCGAGGTCTTCCCCGGTCTGCGCGTCCAGGAGCTGGGCGAGGGCGAGACCGCGCCTGCCGGCGCGGGCTGGGTCCGCGCGAGCGATCTCGCCGCGGGCGGCCCGGATCTCGACTCCTTCCTCGCCTGGGACAACGCACAGGTGCTGCGGGACCACGGGCAGCAGGCCCGCCCCGATGTCGTCGCCAGCTTCGGCCTGCACCGCTACGCCTGGCCGGCCTGCCTGCTGATCACCGTCCCGTGGTTCCTGCACCGCCGAGTGCCCCGGGTGCCCGTCGAGGACGTGGCCTTCCAGCGCGCCCTGGGACGCATGAGGGTCCGGGTGAGCTCCTTCGCCTGCCTGCCGGACGACCCGGCGTCCGCACTGCCCGGCGCCCGTGTGGTGCCGGACGAGGAGGCGCTGCGCGAGGAGGTCCGCGGCGCGGTCGCCGAGCACATCGGCCCGGTGCTGGAGGGTTTCGGCCCCCGGATGCGGCGCGGCAAGCGCGCCCTGTGGGGCATGGCGACGGACGAGGTCGTCGAGGGGCTGTGGTATATCGCACACCTGCTCGGCGAGGAGCGCCGCGCCGTCACGGAGCTGGAGCGACTGCTGCCGGGCACGGCCAAGCCGTACGTGGGCACCGCGGGATTCCGCGAGCTGACCGGACCGGACGGCGAACAGCTGCCGACCCGCGACCGGGCGAGCTGCTGCCTGTTCTACACGCTGCGCCCCGAGGACACCTGCGTCACCTGCCCGCGCACTTGCGATGCCGACCGCGTGGAACGGCTGCGGCAGGGCGCGTGAGGCTGGTGCCGCGGGCGCGTGAGGCGCGTCCCGGCATCAATTCCGTTCCTCGGATCGACGCCACTCTTTCGAGCGGCTTCGACTCGAACACAATCCCTTTCACCCGCAGAGCAGTTCGACCAGATCGCACCTATCCGTGCACCGAAGCGCCTCGTTGGCATGCTCTTGCGCCGAAACCCCTTGGACGTGCTGTGCGGTCGGCCAATATGGCCGCCGTTACGCCTACCGCGATGCAAGGGACACCGCATGAGACTGACCGACATATCGCTGGACTGGCTGCTTCCCGGCGGCGTGATGCTGGTGGGAGTCCTGACGGCGATGGCGGTGCTCACGCGCGGCAAGCGCGCACGAAACACCGGAAGCACAGCCGCGAACGAGGATTCCTGGGAGCGCAGCGAGGAACGCCGCAGACGCAAGGAAGCCGTCTACGGCATCGCCTCCTACGTCCTGCTCTTCTGCTGCGCCGCGGTGGCCGCCGCGCTCTCCTTCCACGGCCTGGTGGGCTTCGGACGGCAGAACCTCAACCTCACGGGCGGCTGGGAGTACCTGGTCCCCTTCGGACTCGACGGCGCGGCCATGTTCTGTTCCGTCCTCGCCGTGCGGGAGGCCAGCCATGGTGACGCCGCACTCGGCTCACGGCTGCTGGTGTGGACCTTCGCGGGCGCCGCGGCCTGGTTCAACTGGGTGCACGCGCCACGCGGCCTCGACCACGCCGGCGCCCCGCAGTTCTTCGCGGGCATGTCCCTCTCGGCCGCTGTCCTGTTCGACCGGGCGCTGAAGCAGACGCGCAGGGCGGCGCTGCGCGAGCAGGGCCTGGTGCCCCGCCCACTGCCGCAGATCCGGATCGTCCGCTGGCTGCGCGCTCCCAGGGAGACGTTCGCCGCCTGGTCGCTGATGCTCCTGGAGGGCGTACGCACCCTGGACGAGGCGGTCGACGAGGTACGCGAGGACCGGCGGGAGCAGCAGCGCAACCGGCTGCACAGGCGGGACCGGGAGAAGCTGGAGCGCGCGCAGATCAAGGCCTACAACCGGCAGCACCGGGCCTGGGGCCTGGGCCGGGCAACGCGCCCCGCCCAGCTGCCCGCGCTCGGCCCGGCCGGCGGCCCCCAGAGCCAGGCGCCGCCGGCCGGATCGGTGCTGGAGCCCTCGGGAGCCGTCGTGGAGCCCGCCATAGCGGAGCCGGGACAGCTGCCCCTGCGCGCCCGGCCCTCCCTCCAGGCCATCAAGCCGAAGGGCCCTGAGCCCATCACGGTGGACCTCACGGCCGAGGACGACACCCAGACCCTGCCGCGTCTGGACTCCCTGGAGCAGAAACTCAAGGATCTGGAGCGGCAGTTCGGCTGAGCGCCGGACACCCGGGGCGGCCGGGGCCTTCGGGCTCAGGCCGCCCCGGCGTGCAGCTCGAACCACACCACCTTGCCCACTCCGTGGGCCGTACGCACGCCCCAGGCGTCGGCAAGGCACTCCACCAGGACCAGCCCCCTGCCGGACGTACCGAGGTCGGACGTACCGGGGTCGGACACATCGGCGTCGCACCTGCCGAGGTCGGCGGTCGGTACGTCCGGTACCGGCAGTCCGGCCATGAAGTCGCGGACCTCCACATGGAGCCGTGAGTCCTCGACGGTGGCGGTCACCACCGCGCCCCGGTCGGTGTGGACCAGCGCGTTGGTCACCAGTTCGCTGGCGAGCAGCTCGGCCACGTCCGCCGCATCGGCGGGACTGTCCGACGCGGGACCGGGCCACTTGCCCATCAGGTCGCGTAACGCGTGCCGCACTTCGGGCACAGCGGTCAGATCACCGCTGCCGAGTCTGCGGTGCAGCCGCCCGCGTACTTCCGTGCCCCCGTGACGTTCTGACATCGATCCCCCACCCACACGTCGGAACAGGTCGTATTGCGTATGTGCTCACCGGATGCATGCCCCGCGCGCGGAACGCCACTCATGGGATTGTCGACGTGGCTCTTTGCGAGCGGTCAGGGCCGGGGGACGTTGCGCAGGTTGGAACGGGCCATCTGGAGCATCCTGCCGACCCCGCCGTCCAGCACGATCTTGCTGGCGGACAGTGCGAAGCCGGTCACCATCTCGGCGCTGATCCGTGGCGGGATGGACAGGGCGTTGGGGTCGGTGACGACGTCGACCAGCGCGGGTCCCTTGTGCCGGAAGGCATCCTTGAGCGCGCCCGCGAGCTGCTTGGGCTTCTCCACCCGAACCCCGTACGCACCGGCGGCCCGCGCCACGGCCGCGAAGTCGGGATTGCGGTTCGCGGTGCCGAACGAGGGCAGTCCGGCGACCAGCATCTCCAGCTCCACCATGCCGAGGGAGGAGTTGTTGAACAGGACCACCTTCACCGGCAGGTCGTACTGGACGAGGGTGAGGAAGTCGCCCATCAGCATGGCGAAGCCGCCGTCGCCCGACATGGAGACGACCTGCCGGTGCCGGTCGGTGAACTGCGCCCCGATCGCCTGGGGCAGCGCGTTCGCCATCGAGCCGTGGCTGAACGAACCGATGATGCGGCGCCGCCCGTTGGGCGAGAGGTAGCGGGCGGCCCAGACGTTGCACATGCCCGTGTCGACGGTGAACACGGCGTTGTCGTCGGCGAGTTCGTCGAGGACCGAGGCGACGTACTCGGGGTGGATCGGGACGTGCTTCTCCACCTTGCGTGTGTACGCCTTCACCACGCCCTCCAGGGCGTCCGCGTGCTTCTTCAGCATTTTGTCGAGGAAGCGGCGGCTGGTCTTGGCCCGTACCCGCGGGGTCAGGCAGCGCAGCGTCTCGCGCACGTCGCCCCACACGGCGAGGTCGAGCTTGGAGCGGCGGCCGAGGTGCTCGGGCCTGACATCGACCTGGACGATCTTCACGTCGTCGGGGAGGAAGGCGTTGTACGGGAAGTCCGTGCCGAGCAGGATGAGCAGATCGCATTCGTGCGTGGCCTCGTACGCCGCGCCGTAACCGAGCAGACCGCTCATCCCCACGTCATAGGGATTGTCGTACTGGATCCACTCCTTGCCCCGGAGCGCATGGCCGACAGGTGACTTGATGCGCTCCGCGAACTGCATGACCTCGGCGTGCGCGCCGGCCGTGCCGCTGCCGCAGAACAGCGTGACGCGCTCGGCTTCGTCGATCATCGCGACCAGCTTGTCGAGCTCGGTGTCGCCGGGGCGGACGGAGGGGCGGGTGGTGACAAGGGCGTGCTCGATCGACTTCTCGGGTGCGGGCCGGTCGGCGATGTCACCCGGCATCGCGACGACGCTCACCCCGCTGCGGCCGATCGCGTGCTGGATCGCCGTCTGGAGCAGGCGGGGCATCTGCTGCGGGCTGGAGATCATCTCGCAGTAGTGGCTGCACTCACGGAACAGCAGCTCGGGGTGCGTCTCCTGGAAGTAGCCGAGGCCGATCTCGGACGACGGGATGTGGGAGGCGAGGGCCAGGACGGACGCCATGGAGCGGTGGGCGTCGTAGAGGCCGTTGATGAGGTGCAGGTTGCCCGGGCCGCAGGAGCCCGCGCATGCTGCGAGACGTCCGGTGATCTGCGCCTCGGCGCCCGCCGCGAACGCGGCCGTCTCCTCGTGTCTGACCTGGACCCAGTCGATGGCCGCGTTGCGGCGGACGGCGTCGACGACGGGGTTGAGGCTGTCGCCGACGACACCGTAGAGACGCTGGACGCCGGCACGGACGAGGATGTCGACGAACTGTTCCGCCACGTTCTGCTTGGCCATGGGTTACGTGCCCTTTCTCGTGGACCTCGAAGTCCATCAACCCATGGCCCGGCCGGTCGCGCCTGTGCGGTTACGCCTCCCAGACGCCGACGGCCGTACGGTCGTCGGCGTACCCCTTCACCCGCAGCTGGACGTCCGCGAGGAACTGCGTCATGCCCGGCGGCTCGGGACCGTCCCACCTTTCCGTGAGCGCCGCGGCGAGGGCCGGCTCCCGGCGCAGAGGCGCGGCGAGGCCGTTGCTGCACAGCAGGAGGGTGTCGCCCGGGCGGGCGATCGAGGCCCGGAAGCGGAACGGTTCGGCGGGGGGTGGGGCCGGGGCCGGGGTGATGTTCAGGTCCATGGTGAGCCGGTCGCCGCAGGGCGTCTCGGCCGGCGGGGAGCCGAAGCCCAAGGCGGGTGCGCCGACGGACTTCTCGGGGACAGGCGGCTCGATGTCCTGCCAGGACCCGTCGCGCAGCCGGAACAGACCGCCGCTGCCGACGCCGAAGAAGACGCGGGTGCGGCAGCCGGGATCGGCGGGCAGCAGAAGGCAGCGGAGGCCGACGGTGTAGTGCTCCGGCTTCAGGCCGAGATCGGCGGCGCGGACGCGGAGTCTGCCGAGGCCGCGGTCGGTGAGGCGGTGCAGCCCCGACTTGAGGTCGCCCCTGCGGCCCGCCCTTATGTCCGCGGCGAGCCGCTCGTGACTGCGGCCGACGGCCGTGCCGATCCAGCGCGTGGCGTCGGCGGCGGCGAGGTGGGCGTTGTCGGAGTGCCGGCTGCCGCCGGCGAGGGCGACGAGCACGAGGGCGGCGGGCCCGGTCCCGAACCGGGCGGTGAGGAGGGCCTCGTGCCGGGGTTCGCCGCGGAACCGCGCGGAATCGCCCCGGACGGATGCGGCCCGCAGGGTGTACGTGCCGTACCGCGCGCCGTCGAGGACGGTGTCGGGAACGAGCTGCTCCAGCGCGAGCGCTTCGGCGGCGGGCAGGGCGGTGGGCTCGGCCTCATAGGTCGGCGACCCGCCTCCGACAACCCCGACGCCGGGTCGCCCCGCGTCGCCGGGCCCACTCGCCTGCCGTGGCACGCCGAACGGCCCTTCGGGCAGTGAGCGCGGATCAGCTTGCGGACCGGCCCCCGCCCCCGCCTCCAGCCCGCCCGCCGCGGCCCTGCCGGCGGCGGCAGGCGGGGTGCCGGAGGCGACGTCCGGCGGGCTGCCAGGCGACGACTCACGCCGCGCAGACGACGAGCCGGCGTCACCGGGCAGCAGGCCCGCATCCGGCGCGACATCCGGCCGACGGCCCGGCACCGTGCCAGAGCACGAATCGCTCGCGCCCCGGCCGGCGGCGGCAGATGGGGCGTCAGGTGCAGTCCCCCGCGGGGCATCCGGCGGGACCGCCTGGGGCATCGGATCCGGCAGCCCGGCAGCGTCGGGGCGCGCGGACCGCGGATCATGCGTCACGCCACTGCTCCCGCGACGCCTCGGGGTGTCCGGCACGTCGGCGTCACCACGCGTCAGGCCCGCCTCCGACGCCGCATCCCGGCCCGGCACCGGCCCCGCGCCCGGATCACCCGACCCGGCCCGGCCGGCGGCGGCAGATGGGGCGTCAGGTGCAGTCCCCCGCGGGGCATCCGGCGGGACCGCCTGGGGCATCGGATCCGGCAGCCCGGCAGCCGGCGGGCCACCCGGTGACGGCTCACGCCGTGCAGGCTGAGGGACACCCGGCGGAACACCGGACTCGGGTACCGAACCCGGATCACCCGGCGCAGACCGGCCGGCTGTGGTCGGCGGGGTGTCAGGTGCACGGCCCGGCGGACCGGCATCCGGCGGACCGCCCGGCACCGCACCGCGCCCCTGTGGAGCACGCGGGTCCCACCAGGCGCGGGCGTGGGACACCGTGCCCGACGCCGAGGCGAAGCGCGCGTCGAGTGTGTCGTCCGTCCGTGCCGGGCCCGGGCCCGTGTCCGGGGCGGATTCGTCGTAGAGCCGGCTCCACCAGTCGTCCTCGGATGTCGGCCCGCTCGGCCTCTCCCCCTGCTCGCTCATGCCCCTATTGTCGACCGCAAGAGGCAGGCGAAACGGGGCATCCCGAAGATTCCCACCCCTGAAGTGGTCCGCCGGGCGGCCCAACCCCCCACGGGAAGGTCGCCCGGCGGACCGTCGTGGTCAGCGCACGGCGTATGCGCCGACCACGAGTTGGGGGACGGAGCCGCGCTTGGCGTCCGTCAGTTCGGTTTTCGGCGTGACCGTCCGGCCCGAAGCGCCCGCGTGGTCCACGGTCGCCGTCCAGGCGTCGCCCCGCTTCCGGGTGACCGCCTGGTCCATGTGCCGCCGCCGTCGGAGCAGCGGGATCCCTCACGAGTACACGCCTTCGTCCGGCGTGAGCGGAACTTCCAGGTCGTCAGCAGCTGGGTGGAGCGCTTCCCGACCGCGGCCGGCTGTCCCGGCTTCGCTTGGTTGAGCGACAGTTCGTACAGCGCGTCGTCCGCCGGGAACTCGAAGACCCCGGACGGGAATCCAGTCTGCCCTATCTCTCCCCCGTTGCGCAGCAGTCGCATGGTGCCGATGTCCCCGAACGCCCCGGCGAGGCGGAGTGCCGTACGCGATAACGGGCGCATCGCTCTCCACGTCCGAATCCGGCCGCAATGGGCGCAAGAGCGATGTCTCCGGAGGCTGTTGCGCCACATTGGCAGAGGAACGGCCCGTGCGGGGATGATGTGCGGGGCGGGTCTGCGCCGTGGCCGTTTTCCGCCACGGCGGCACAGAAGCGCATGTCCGGGGAGGGGCACCGTGCTGGGAGCGATAGGTCTCGACGAGAGACAGGAGACGGCCTACCGCGCGCTCGTCGCGCTCGGAGCCGCGGAGATCACCGATCTCGCGCACCGGCTCGCGCTGCCGGAGCCGGAGACGGAGAGGACGCTGCGCCGGCTGGAGCAGCAGGGGCTCGCGGCGCAGTCCTCCGCGCGGACCGGGCGGTGGGTGGCGGCCCCGCCCGGCATTGCGCTGGGAGCGCTCCTGACGCAGCAGCGGCAGGAGCTGGAGCAGGCGGAGCTGGCGGCGGCGCTGCTGGCGGAGGAGTACCGCGCGGAGTCGGCGGAGCCCGCCGTGCACGACCTGGTGGAGGTGGTCACGGGAGCGAGCGCCGTCACGCGCCGCTTCGTCCAGTTGCAGCTGGGGGCCACCGAGGAGGTCTGCGCGCTGGTGA
Source organism: Streptomyces sp. ISL-10 (assembly GCF_018614575.1). Classification (GTDB taxonomy): domain Bacteria; phylum Actinomycetota; class Actinomycetes; order Streptomycetales; family Streptomycetaceae; genus Streptomyces. The sequence continues at coordinate 297,399 of NZ_JAGGOJ010000003.1, read as the reverse complement.
GGGGCCGGCCCATCGCGGTCAGGGGCGCGGACGACGAGGCGGAGGAGAGGGCGGCCACGCGCGGGGTGACGTACCGGGTGGTCGTCGAACGCGAGGTACTGACGATGCCGGGCGGCATCACGGAGCTGACCGCCGCTCTCGGCCGCGGCGAGCAGGTCCGGGTCGTCGACCGGATGCCGACCGAGCTCGTCGTCGCGGACCGTTCGCTGGCGATGGCGCCGCTGACGGGCCGCGGCGCGGAACCGGCGGCGCTCGTCGTCCACGCCAGCGGTCTGCTGGAGTCACTGACCGGGCTGTTCGAAGCGGTGTGGCGCGATGCCCTGCCACTGCGGCTGGGCGGCGGGGGCGATGCGGTCATCGCGACCGCCGCCGCCGGTCCGGACACGACTGACCTGGAGATCCTCTCGCTGCTTCTCGCCGGGATGACGGACGCGAGCGTGGCCAAGCAGCTGGACCTCGGCCTTCGCACGGTGCAGCGAAGGGTCAAGGGCCTGATGGAGCTCGCGGGCGTGAGCACCCGGCTGCAGTTGGGCTGGCATGCGTATGCGAAGGGGTGGGTGGCTCGCGACCTGCGGGAACGGCCCTGATCCTGCACTGTTGGTCGCATGGGCGTGTGGCAGCTGCTGATGGCGGGCGGGGTGATGCTGCTGGGCCTGCTGGGCGTGCTGCTGCCGGGGGTCCCCGGCCGGTTGCTGGTGTGGGCCGCGGTCCTGTGGTGGGCGATGCACGAGCTGTCGGGAGCCGCCTGGGCGCTGCTGATGGGCGCGACCGCGGTCCTGCTGATCATCCAGGTCATCGTGTGGCTGCTGCCGCCGCGTCGGCTGCGCGGGGTGGCCGTCACCCGCCGGACGGCCTTGTACGCGGGCGTGGGGGCACTTGTGGGTTTCGTGGTGCTACCCGTGGTGGGAGCGGTGCCGGGGTTCATCGGCGGGATCTACGTCTGCGAACGCCGCCGCCTGGGCGGCCACGGTCAGGCGAAGGCGTCGACGCGGGCGGCGATGCGGGCGGCGGGCACCAGCGTCCTGGTGGAGCTGTTCGGCTGTCTGCTGGTGGTGGCGGCGTGGGTGGCGGTGGTGCTGGGGACGTGACGCGGCTGCGCCGTGCCCCCGGAGCCTTCCCGGGGGCACGGCGCAGCTCGGCACCTCAGCGCGAGCCGCCGCGCTTGGCTGTCAGGTACGCCCGGCCCTGCGCGCTCTTCAGCTTCCAGTCGCGCAGCATCTCCGCCCGCAGGCGGGCGTCCGTCTTCGCCACGATCCGCAGGTTCTCGCGGACCAGCTTGCGGTAGCTGTCGAGCCGGCGCTCGGGCAGAGTGCCGTCCTCGATCGCGGCGAGCACCGCGCAGCCCGGCTCCGCCCCGTGGGCGCAGTCGTGGAAGCGGCAGTGTTCGGCGAGTTCCTCGATCTCGGCGAAGACCTGGCCGACCCCGGACTCGGCGTCCCACAGGCCGACCCCGCGCACGCCGGGGGTGTCGATCAGGACTCCCCCGCCTGGCAGGACGAGAAGGTTGCGGGTCGTCGTGGTGTGCCGGCCCTTGCCGTCGACCTCCCGGGTGGCCTGCACGTCCAGAACGTCATCGCCGAGCAGCGCGTTGGCGAGTGTGGACTTGCCCGCGCCGGAGACACCCAGCAGTACGCTCGTGCCGCCGGAGACGATCGCGCCGAACACGTCGATGCCCTCCCCGGTGGTGGAGCTGACCGGCAGTACCTGCACTCCGGGCGCCGTGGTCTCGACGTCCTGGACGAGGTAGGACAGCGCGGTGACGTCGGGCACCAGGTCGGCCTTGGTGAGGGCCACGAGGGGCTGCGCGCCGCTCTCCCACGCGAGCGCGAGGAACCGCTCGATCCGCCCGAGGTCGAGCTCGGCCGCGAGCGAGACGCAGATGACGGCGTGGTCGACGTTGGCCGCGAGGACCTGCCCCTCGGACCGCTGGGACGACGTGGACCGCACGAGCGCGGTACGGCGCTGAAGCACCCGGCGCGCGTAGCGGGGGTCGCCGTTCGTGTCGACGGCGACCCAGTCGCCCGTGCACACGACCCGCATCGGGTCGCGCGGTGTGACGAACTCGGTGTCGGCCCGGACCAGGCCGACGGGGGTGACGACATCGCACTGGCCGCGGTCGACCCGTACGACACGGCCGGGCAGCAGACCGCGGTCGGCGTCGGAAGCGAACTCCTCGGCCCATCCCTCGTCCCAGCCGTAGGCGGCGAGGGGGTGTGCGGATGCGGCGGATGCAGAAGAGAGATTCAAGGGGAACCCTTCACAAGGGTGGCCCCGGCAGGCGCGCGTCGGCGCCAAGGCGCTCAGAGCGCCGGAGGGAAGGAGAGGTCAGCCGGAGACCACGGGGGTGGGAGAAATGGTCTTCTGGATGCGGGCAGCGCCCATCGCCATGACAGCCATCGGTCACACCTCCTGGTCGTTCTCGGCTCGGAGCGCCGACGGAGGAACCGCCGGACGCAGCAACGCGGCCACCTTAGCGGGGGCGTTGAGTGCCGCGCCAGGCATTTTCCGCGCCCAGGGCTGACGCACGCTCAGCCGCCGTGGGGGGTCGGCCGCCCTACGGGGCCCCAGAGCTCAGCCACCGTCCGGTGGCTTGCGCGTACGGGTCCAGCGGATCAGCTCGTCCGCTGTCCAGGTGTTGATCACACGCTCCGCGGGCACGCCGCACTCCTCGGCGCGGGAGCAGCCGATGATCTGCCAGTCCAGCTGGCCGGGTGCGTGGGCGTCGGTGTCGATGGCGAACAGGACGCCGGCGTCGAGAGCGAGGCGCAGCAGCCGCAGGGGCGGATCGCGCCGTTCGGGGCGGCTGTTGATCTCGACGGCGGTGCCGTGTTCGGCGCAGGCGGCGAAGACGCGGTCGGCGTCGAACCGTGACTCGGGACGCGTGCCCCGCCCGCCGGTGACGAGACGTCCGGTGCAGTGGCCGAGCACGTCGGTGAGGGGGTTCTCGATCGCGCGCAGCATCCGCCGGGTCATGGCCGGGGCGTCCATGCGGAGCTTGGAGTGGACGGAGGCGACGACGAGGTCGAGGCGGTCGAGGAGTTCGGGTTCCTGGTCGAGCGTCCCGTCGGGCAGGATGTCGCATTCGATGCCGGTGAGCAGCCGGAAGGGCTTCCATTCCTCATTGAGGCGCTCGACGAGGTCGAGTTGGGCGAGCAGTCGCTCGGCGCTCAGGCCGCGGGCCACCTTGAGTGTGGGCGAGTGGTCGGTGAGGACGGCCCATTCGTGGCCGAGTTCCGCCGCGGTGCGGCCCATTTCGTCGATGGGGCTGCCGCCGTCCGACCAGTCCGAGTGCAGATGACAGTCGCCGCGCAGGGCCGCGCGCAGCCGCGCGCCGCCGTCGGCGAGCGGCGCGGCTGCCTCCTCCTCCAGGCGGCGCAGGTACGCGGGGACGCCGCCCGCGAGTGCCTCCTCGGCGACCTTGGCCGTCTTGGGACCGACGCCCTTGATGTCGACCAGCGTTCCGGCCGCCGCGCGCCGGGCGATGTCGTCGTGGTCGAGTTCCGCGAGGGCCGCGGCGGCCGTGCGGAAAGCGCGTACGCGGTAGCTCTCGGCGAGTGTGCGCTCCAGCAGAAAGGCGACGCGGTCCAGTGCTTCGGCCGGTTCCATGACACCTCCCAGGTCCCCTGCTCAGTGAACCCCTGCGCCGCGGAACAGTCCAACGGACGAGTGACGAAGGCGTGAACTCACCTCCACCTTTCAATCAATGCTTCAAGTATTGGTTTTCCTTGCCTCTTCTTGATCAACTACCGCGAACGGCTTTCTTCGGCCGTTTCGGCGCGCTACTGAACCGCTGGTCAGCGCCGAAGTCGCAGTCACAACCTGCCCGCACCAGGTCACAGGGGGTGACTGATTCCGATAGTCACGAGTGGGCGTTCCGGCGTGTGGTGAGCAAGACTCCGCTCCGACCTCACCGTCCGATTTCCGGCACCATCATCCAAGGAGTGTTCGTTATGCGGTACATCGCCAGAAGCGCCGTCCTCGCCACCATGGCGCTCGGGATCGCCCTCGCGCCCGGCACGGGCAGCGCGGGCGCGGCACAGACCGGCTCGCAGAGCCTCTACGCCCCCTCCGCGCTCGTGCTCACCGTCACCGCGGGCGAGGACGCCCTGAACGGCAGTGTGCTCCGCGCGGTCACCCTGAGCTGCGCGCCCACGGCGAGCGGCACCCACCCCGACCCCGGGACCGCCTGCGCCGAACTGCGCGCCGCCGGGGCCCGCTTCGACGCCATCACCACCGCGGACAGCGGCGTCATGTGCACCAGGCAGTGGGATCCGGTGACGGTCACGGCGGACGGCGTGTGGGACGGCAAGCGGGTCAGCTTCGCGCACACCTTCGGCAACGCCTGCCTCAAGAACGGCGCCGACGGGGTCGTCTTCGGCTTCTGAGCCCCGCGCGGGGATAAGGGCGGCCACGGCGCGTGCGCGCCGTGGCCGCCCGTCCGTGGTGGCCGCCCTTCCGTGGTGGCCGTCCGCCGCATGCGGCGTCAGGCTGCGGCGTCAGGCTTCCGGAGTCAGGGCCCTGGCCTCGGGGCCACTCGGAGCACGGCCTCGGAGCGCCGGCCTCGTGACCCCGGTGTCAGGCGCCCGGGGTTTCAGGAGCCTCGGTCTCAGGTACCCGGCGCCCAGGGGCCTCGGCGTCAGGCTCCCGGCACCAAGGCCCGCCTTAGGTGACCGGCCGCTGCTCCCCGCGTCAGGCCCGCGCCGCGAGGGGCCGACCTCGGTCACCGGGGCTCAGGCCTGCGCCTCAGGCCGGCCGTCGGTCCCCGGTGCAAGTCCGGCGGCTCAAGGCGCCCGGAGTCAAGGGCCCTGACGTCGGGGCCACTCGGAGCACGGCCTCGGAGCGCCGGCCTCGTGACCCCGGTGTCAGGCGCCCGGGGTTTCAGGAGCCTCGGTCTCAGGTACCCGGCGCCCAGGGGCCTCGGCGTCAGGGAGCCGCGCCGAGGCCGCCCTTGGGTGACCGGCCGTCGGTCCCCGCGTCAAGCCCGCGGCTCAAGGCGCAAGCCTCAGGCCGCGGCTCAAGGCGCAAGACCTCCGGCACCCGGCGTCAAGCCCCCGGCCTCGGGTGCCTGTCGTCGGGTGCCCGGCCTCAGGCGCCCGGAGGCACCCGCGCGGGTCGGCCGGAGCCGCGGGTCAGCGCGTGGCCGCCGATGCCGGCGAGTGCCGCAAGCACCGCTCCCGCTCCGGTCCACAGCCAGCGGTCGGACCACCGTCCGGACGCCCACGAGAACCCCTCGTCCGAGGCCCGGTCCGATACCTCCTCCGCATCGCCCGCCTGCGCCGATGCCGCCGAGACGCCCGGCAGCAGCGGCTCGGACAGCGTGCCGTCGACCGCGTACGCGCCGCCCATGTCCTTCGCGGCCGCCTCCACCTCGGCGCGCACGGGCAGCCCCATGTCCTGCTCGGGCGCCTCGGTCAGGGTCAGGCGTACGTAGTAGCTGCCCGGCAGTGGGTCGTTCGCCCACGGCTCGGCCAGTGCCCGTACGGTCCGCAGGGTGCAGGACAGTTCGACCGAGGCCGCGCCGACGGCGACCGTACGCGACTGCATGCCGTACATGCAGGGCTGGCGGCGGCGCAGCCCGTCGTAGACGTCGATCCGCCAGGTCGAGGCGCCGTGCCGGGCGGCGGCGTCGGGCAGGGCGACCTCGGCCCTGACGGTGGCGCGCTGCCCGGCGTCGGCCGGGAAGACCCAGTACAGGTAGTCGCCGCTCGACGCGCTCGCCGTCGCCTTCTGGCCCTGCGCGATCGCCGTCGCCGTGCGGAACGTGGTGCCGGCGTCCGTCGGGTTCTTCTCCCCCGCCGACGGGCTCGGTGACGGTCCGTCCGCGAGCGCCGTGCCCGCGGCGGCGACCAGCGATGCGGCAGCCAGCGCTCCGGCCGCCCATATGCCTGCTCTACGCATCAGTTGGTCCTCCAGACGGCGACGCGCCAGCGCGAGATCCAGCCCCACACCAGACCGGCGGCGAAGCCGGTCAGTACGAGCAGTCCGACGAGCCACCAGCCGCGGCCCAGGCCGAAGGAGGCGACGTCCGCCGCCTCGTCGGGGGCCTCGACCACGTCGACGGTGAGTTCGAGCGGCAGACCCGGTTCCGCCGGGACGCCGGGGGCCGCCGAGAAGGAGTTGCCGACCTCCAGGCACACGGTCTCGGCGGCCGGCTTGACTCCGTCGTCGTCCTCGGCCTGGGCCTTGGGGTAGCGCAGGCCGGTCGAGATCAGATCGGTGCGGCCGTCACCCGCCTCGGAGCCGCGGACGATCTCGCGGCCGTGCACGGTCACGGCGCGCATCAGGACGCCGTAGTCGTTGCGGACGGCCCGGTCGGCGGCGACGCTGACCGAGGCGCGCAACTCCTGGCCGGGCAACACCTCGACGCGGTACCAGCGGTGCTCGCCTAGCTTCTCGCGGTCGGTGTACAGGCCGGGCACGAGCCGGGGCGCGTCCGCGCACGTGGCGGCACCCTCGGTCGCCACGGGCGTGACGACCGGCTCGGCCGCGCGATCCACCAACTGGCTGACCCGCTCGGAGAGTTCGTCGGTGTGCCGGACCGAGGTGTAGGTACCGCCGGTGGCCTCGGCGATGCAACTGAGCTGAGCGCGCGTCTTGGCATCGGGGACCAGGCCCAGCGTGTCGATGACGAGGTGGATGCCCTTGGCCGCGATCTCGCGCGCCACTTCGCAGGGGTCGAGCGGTGCGCAGGTGTCCTCGCCGTCGGTGATGAGGACGATCCTGCGGGTGGCGTCACCCCCTTCGAGGTCGTCGGCCGCGCCGAGCAGGGCGGGGCCGATCGGGGTCCAGCCGGTGGGCGCGAGGGTCCCGATCGCCGTCTTGGCCTCGGTGCGGTCGAGCGGGCCGACGGGGTACAGCTGCCGCGTGTCCTTGCAGCCGCGTTTGCGGTCGTCGCCCGCGTAGTCGGCGCCGAGCGTGCGGATGCCGAGCTCCACCTCCTGCGGCACGGCGTCGAGAACCTCGTTGAACGCCTGCTTGGCGGCGGCCATCCGGCTCTTGCCGTCGATGTCGCGGGCGCGCATGGAGCCGCTGACGTCGAGCACCAGCTCGACCTTCGGGGGCTCTTTCGCGACCGGTTCGCCGGCGGCTGCCGGCCCCGCCGGGAGCAGCCCGGCGGCCAGGGCCGCGAGCAGGGCGCAGGCCCCGATCGCCGACCGTCTTCTTATGATCATCCGCGGATCGTATGGAGGATCGGCCCCGGAGCCAAAACGGATGAGTGATGGCCTCGTTGAGCGGTGTCGCCGGACGTGCGGCGTCTGCCGCCGAACCGTTCGACGAGCTCTCCCTCAGCGGTGTCCGCCGGAAGTGGGATGCCTCCTGCCGAGCAGTTCGGCGAGTCCGCGCCGGGTCGCCGCCACCACGACCCTGTCCTCGGATCGCAGGACGTAGCCGGGGTGGAGGTCCCAGACGAGTCCGGTGGTGTTCTCGTCGGCCGAGCGGCGGGCGGTGGCCAGGTCGGGGAGCCGGTCCCCCGGAGCCGTCGCGTCCAGGGCGATCACGCGCCAGCGTCCCGGGCGGAACGCCTCGGCCACCGTCAGCCCTTCGAGCCGCGGCTGACCGGCGACCTCCACCGCGGCGAACAGCAGCACCTTGCGTTCGACCGGGATCGCACCGAGGATCTGACGCCCCATCATGGCACCGGCGAAGGCCGGGGCCGCCAGGCTGGAGACACTGCGGCTGCGGGTCAGGGCGTCGGGATGCGCGGCGCGCAGGCTGCGGTAGACGGCCCCGGCGAAATCGTCGTCGTAGATGCGCAGGGCGACACGGAGATCGGGCTTGGCCGAGCGCCCGTACAGGGCGGCCTCCAGATTGGTCGTGTCGACGCTGGTGAGCGCGAGCAGGGCGTGCGCCCGGTGGATCTTCGCGGCCTCCAGTACGCCTTCCTGGGTCACGTCGCCCATCACGGTCGGCACCCGCAGACGCCGCACCAGCGGGATGCCCCGCGCCTCGGGGGCCTCCTCGACGCAGACCACGGGAATGCCCAGTTCCCTCAGCTGCATCAGCACCCTGGTGCCGATCTTGCCGAGACCGAGCAGGACGACATGACCGGACAGCCCGCGGGGCGGGCGGCGCAGCGAGGAGGCGGTACGGAAGGTGCCGAGGGCCTCCAGCCCGGCCGCGACCGTGAGCGGGAGCAGCATCAGACCGATGAGGCCGGTGAGCAGTTGGAGCACCTGGCGATCGTCGTCCTTGCCGTGGGCCGGGTCCCCCATGCCGAACAGGTCGAGCAGGATCAGGTACGTCGCGTGCAGCGGATCGTCTCCGGTGGTGAGCCAGGTGGCGACGCCGAGCGCGACGACGGCGGCGCCGAGACCCGCGAGGGACCAGCGCAGCCGCCGCGAGAACAGCCGGCCGATCGGTGCGCCCCGGCCCGACAGCGGTCCGGGACCGCGGCCGGGCGCCGCGTGCGAGATGGCTTCCAGCACGACCGTGCCGCGTCCTGTGGCCTCCGCGACCATCCGGTCGTCGGGGAGCAGCCGCGGGCCGTCCTGGCCGCTGCGGTCCGAACCCTCGGCTCCCGCCGGGTCGTTGGTGGTCGACGACAGCAGCGCCAGGGTGCACAGGTCCGGGTCGGCGACCTCGCCCCGGGCGGGCGGTGTGCGTTCGACGGCACGCAGCAGGAGGCCGTCGGCCCGTACCACCTTGCTCGTCCCGGCGACCGCGGTGGCGGCCAGCGCGGGCGCGGCGGTGTCCGCGTCCGACAGGACGGTCGTGGAGGCGTCCAGTTCCGCGGGGCCGATACCGGGGGCGGCCAACGCGGCGACCTGGTCGAGAAGTTGCTCGAGATGCTGGCCCAGTTTGCGGTTGTAGAGCCGGATCACCAGCCGCAGACGGGGGTTGAGGCGCCGGGCGGCGAGCGCGGCCCGGATGTTGGTCTCGTCGTCGTCGTGGACGAGCGCGAGGGCCGCGGCGTCGCCGACCCCGGCCTCCAGCAGCGCCTCCTCGTCGAGTTCCGGTGCCTCCAGGACGCGCGGGAGGTCGGCCGGCGGGGTGTCACCGGGTGCGACGGCGGGGCCGACCGCACGGGTCATGGCGGCCGACACCCGCCCGAACAGGACGGAGGCCCTGACACGCCCCGGCGACGGTTCGGCGCCTCTCGACGAGCCCGCGGCCGGCACGACGAGCGTGACGCGCTCCCGGTAGACCTCGCGCAGCTCGGCGGCGAGCCGGTGCCCCAGGGTGTCGTCGCCACACACGATCATGTGGCCGGAACGGGTGGGCAGTTGCGTCTGATGCGGGAAGGCGGCGGTCACACCCCATAGAGTGCCGTGCGCGATCACGCGGTTTGCGACCGGGGCCCGTCGGCTGCGGACGGGGCGCATCGGCTGCGGACGGGGACGAGCAGGCTCGGTCTCGCCGGGCCACGGCCTGACAACCGGGGCCGGGCAGCCACACGGAAGCGGTCGGGACCGCGACCTCACACCCGGCCGGGCAGCCACACGGAAGCCGCTGAGTCCATGGCCTGGCGCGACGCGGCGCGGGGCGGCCGCGACCCGACACGACGCGACGCGACCGCGACCCGAGGCCCGAGGCCGGAGGCCCGTTCCGGGCAGCTACGCGGAAGTCGTGGGCAGCGACACCTCGAAGCGGCAGCCGCCGGAGACGTTGCGCACATCGGCATGGCCGGAGTGCGCCTCGACGATGCCCCGGACGATCGCGAGGCCGAGGCCGGCGCCGGCCGGGGGCGTACGGGCCTGGGAACCGCGCCAGCCGGTGTCGAAGACCCGCGGCAGGTCCTCCTCGGGAATGCCGCCGCAACCGTCCGTGACGGACAGGACCACCCAGTCCTCGCGGCGCTCCGCGGCGACCGCGACCGTGCCGTCGGCGGGGGTCCGGCGGATCGCGTTGACCAGGAGGTTGGCGAGTACCCGGGTCATCTCCTTGCCGTCGACCTCGACGGGCAGCGGCTCGACGGCGTCCCCGACCAGCCGCACGCCGTGCTCCCTGGCCAACGGGTGGGCGCCGGCGAGCGCCTCCCCGACCAGGTCGTACACGGACATCCGGGTCGGTGTCAGCGACAGCGCGCCCGCGTGGATGCGGGAGAGCTCGAACAGGTCGCCCACCATGGCGTTCAGCCTGTCGACCTCGGTACGGATCTGGCGGAAGTACCGCTCCGGGTCCTGGACGACACCGTCCTCCAGCGCCTCCGACATGGCGCGCAGCCCGGCGAGCGGCGTGCGCAGGTCGTGGGAGATCCAGGCGACGAGTTCGCGCCGGGAGGTCTCCAGGGCGCGTTCGCGCTCCCGCGAGGCGGCGAGCCGCTCACTGGTCGCGGCCAGCTCCCGGCTGAGCTCGTCGAGTTCGGCGGTCGACGAACGGCCCGGCGCGGCGAAGGAGCCGCCGTCACCGAAGGAGCGTGCCGCGCGGGCGAGTTCCCGGCTGCGGGCGACGACCCAGCGGCCCAGCAGCAGCGCCGTGGCGAGCGAGACGACGGCGGCCATGGCCACGACCATGGTGACGACGGTCAGGTCGTGCGCCGACAGGAACATGGCCTGGGCGACCGCCAGGGTCCCGGCGAGCATCGCCGTGACGGTGACGGCTGCGACGACGGTCAGCGACACGGCCACCGAGCGGTGGCGCAGGACCCGTAGCACCAGGGCGCCCGCCATCCCGGCGGCGGCCGCGCCCAGAAGGGCGTACAGGGCGATGAGCAGCATGTCCCGCACCGCGGTCAGTCCTCCTCGGGCACGTCGAAGCGGTAGCCCACGCCCCATACGGTGTGGATGAGACGCGGCCGGGCCGGATCGTCCTCGATCTTGCCGCGCAGCCGTCGCACATGGACGGTGACGGTGGACAGGTCGCCGAACTCCCAGCCCCACACCTCCTGCATCAGCCGCTCCCGGCCGATGGCTTCCCCCCGGTGCCGCATCAGATGGGCGAGGAGGTCGAACTCGCGCAGGGTCAGGGACAGTTCACGGCCGTCCTTGAGCGCGCGCCGGGCCGCCGGGTCCAGTTCGACGCCCCCGGCCGCGAGCACGGGACCACCGCGCCGCGCCCGCGCCGCGCCGCCGCGCCGCAGGACGGACTCCACGCGGAGCACCAGCTCGCGCGGGCTGAACGGCTTGGTCACATAGTCGTCGGCGCCGATTTCGAGGCCCAGGATCCGTTCGTCCTCGTCGCCGCGCGCGGTGAGCATGATCACGGGCACGGACGCCGCCGTCACGTCGGCGCGCAGGCGGCGGCACACCTCAAGTCCGTCCATGCCCGGGAGCATCAGGTCCAGCACGACGAGATCGGGCCTGCGCCCCGCGGCCAGCCGCAGCGCCTGGAGCCCGTCGGCCGCATGGTCCACGGCGAAACCAGCGCGCTCCAGATATCCGGTGACGACCTCGGCGACGGTGGGATCGTCGTCGACGACCAGAATCGTGTGCATACGCCCAGTGTCCTCGCCTCCGGCACCGTCGCGGGAGCGGGCCGCCTTACGAATCCATGACGGCGGGGCGCTCATGACGTGGGGCCGCGCTCGCCGGCCGACCACCGCCGTGGCCCGCCGCCGTGGCCCACCGCAGTGGCCCGGGGCCGTACCTGCCGGGCGGCAACCGCTGGGTGGCCCCAAGCAGAGCTCGCGGGCGAGCGCACCGCGACCACCACCGTGACCCCGTGGGGCCCAACGCGCCCCCGCCCGCCGACCGCCACGTACCACCGGCCGCCCAGCGCGCCCCGCCCGCCAACCACCGCCGTACGCCCCCCGCCTGGCGTGACCGATTCGTTCAAGACCGCCGCGCGGCCGCCGCCCTACCGTGGCGCCATGACTCCACGATTCGACGCCATCGGCCTCGTCGTCTCCGACATGGCCGACTCCCTCGCCTTCTACCGCCGCCTCGGCCTGGACATCCCCGCCGGGGCCGACTCCGCCCCGCACGCGGAGGCGGTCCTGCCCGGCGGGTTGCGGGTGCTGTGGGACACCGAGGAGACCGTCCGCTCCTTCGATTCCGGCTGGACCGCCCCGTCGGGCGGGGAGCGGACCGGGCTCTGCTTCCGCTGCGAGGGCCCCGCCGAGGTCGACACCCTCTATGAAGAGCTGGTCTCCGCCGGGTACCGGGGCCACCTCAAGCCGTGGGACGCGGTGTGGGGGCAGCGTTACGCGGTGGTGCTCGATCCGGACGGCATGGGAGTCTCCCTCTTCGCGGATGCCGCGTAGGCGCTGAGGGTGGTCCCGGCCAGGGCGCGCATCTCCCGGGCGAGGTGGGCCTGGTCGGCGCAGCCCGCCGCGAGCGCCGCTTCGGCGTAGGGGACGCCCCGGCGCACCAGGGCGAGCGCCCGCTGGAGCCGAAGGATGCGGGCGAGCGTCTTGGGGCCGTAGCCGAAGGCGTCGAGGGAGCGCCGGTGCAACTGGCGGGTGCCGAGTCCGGCCGCGTCCGCGGCGGCGGCGACCGTGCCGCCGGCATCCAGGTGCCGGACGATCCGCGCGTACAGCGGGTCCGGCTGCGGTGTGTGGGCGGCACGGGCCAGCGCCACGGCCTCCAGCCCGACGGCCGGGTCCGTGGCGTCGCCGACGCGCTCGGCGAGTGCGCGCGCCTTCGCCGCGCCCCACAGGTCGGCGAGCTCGACCCGCCGGTCGCGCAGCTCCTGGGCCCGGACGCCGAAGAACGCGGGAGCGGCGCCGGGTGCGAACCGCAGGCCCGCCCAGGCCTCCCCGGCTCCGCCGCCCGGGTGGTACGCCGTGGTGTCCGGTCCCGCGACGAGCAGCCGGCCCTCGTTCCACAGCAGGTCCATGCAGCCGTCGGGCAGCACCGGATGCACGAGATGAACCGGGCCGTCGCGGCGGTCCGCGGTCCTGGTCCAGGAGACGCAGCCGTCCAGCCGTGAGGGCCGTTCCTGGTACATACGACCGAGGATAGGGGCGCCGCCCCGGCTGTCACCTGCGGTTGTCGCGCCCGTTGTCCCCGGCATCGTCCCGACCGGGCTCCCGCCCAGGGTCACGCGGCTGCTGCCTGCCGTTGTCGCGACCGTTGTCCCTGGCCGTGTCCCGCCCCGTGTGCAGGCGCGACTTCACGTCGTCCGGTGGCAGGAACTTCGACCAGCGCTCGGGGAACTCGGACGGCATGTCGCCGCCGCCCTCCTCCTCGTCCTCGTCCTCGTACACATGCGCGGCCCTCGCCCGCGCCAGCAGCTCGGCGGCGTCGGCGGCGCGGGCCCGCTCGTTGGCGGCGCGGGCCGCGGCCGTGGCGACCGAGGGCCAGACCCGGTCGATGGCGGCGTTGACGGCCGCGCCGACGAGCACGGCGAAGGCCGAGATGCCTATCCACAGCAGGAACGCGATGGGTGCCGCGAGCGAGCCGTAGATGGTGGGGCCCTCGACGGTGCTGGTCAGGTAGATGCGCAGCAGGAAGCTGCCGACCACCCACATCCCGAGCGCCACGAGTGCGCCCGGCACGTCCTCCACCCATGGCGAACGCACCGGCACGGACACGTGGTACAGGGTGGTGAGGAAGGCGATGGAGAGCAGGATCACCACCGGCCAGTAGAGGAGCTCGACCACCTCCGTGCCCCACGGCATCAGCTCCACGACCCGGTCCGGGCCGACGACGGCGAGCGGCAGCACGACCGCGCCGATCAGCAGGGCGATGATGTAGAGGAGGAACGCCAGCAGCCTCGTCGCGACGATGCCGCGCTGCCCGTCCAGCCCGTACATCACGGTGATGGTGTCGATGAAGACGTTGACCGCGCGGGAGCCGGACCACAGCGCGATGGCGAAACCGATGGAGATGAGGTCCGGCCTGCCGCCGTGGGTGACGTCCTCCAGCAGCGGTTTGGCGATGTCGTTGACGCCCCGGTCGGACAGCACGGTGCCGACGGCGGTGAGGATGTTCTCCTCGATCGAGGCGACGGTGGTGGTGTTGGTCCAGTCGTCGATGTAGCCGAGCAGGCCCAGCAGGCCCAGCATCAGTGGCGGCACCGACAGCAGCGTGAAGAACGCCGCCTCGGCGGCCAGGCCCAGGATGCGGTACTCGATGCAGGAATTGACGGTGTCCTTGACCAGCAGCCATGCCATCTTCCGCTTGGAGACATTGCGGTAGAGGACTCGCGCTCGGTGGAGCCGCCCATGGGGCCGCCCGGGTGTTTCATTTGCTGCCTGCACCTCCTTACCGTATCCGCATGGCAGACAGCACCCACACAGTGACCAACCAGGCCCCGCCCCTGGTGGGGTACGACGTCTACACCGCCGATCGTGCTCTGACGGAGGCGGTCGAGCGGCATGTCGCGCCCGAACTGCGGGACGTGGCGCACGAGGAACTGTCCGCCCTCGGGCAGACGGCGGGCTCGTCACAGGCCCAGGAATGGGGGACGCAGGCCAACGAGAACCCGCCGAAACTGCGCACCCACGACCGCTACGGGAACCGGATCGACGAGGTCGACTTCCACCCCGCCTGGCACCGGCTGCTGGGCCACGGCGTCTCCGCGGGCCTGGTGAACGCCTGGAACCGGCCCGCCGGGCATGTGCGGCGGGCCGCCGGATTCCTGGTGTGGACCCAGGCCGAGGCCGGCCACGGCTGTCCCCTGTCGATGACGCACGCCTCCGTGCCCGCTCTGCGCACGGACCCGGCGCTCGCCGCGGAGTGGGAGCCGCGGCTGACGTCGACGGTGTACGAGCAGGGCCTGCGCCCGGCGGCCGAGAAGGCCGGTTCGCTGTTCGGGATGGGCATGACCGAGAAACAGGGCGGCAGCGATGTGCGCGCGAACACCACGCGCGCCGAGCCGCTGGCCGCCGACGGCGAGTACGTGCTGACCGGTCACAAGTGGTTCTGCTCCGCGCCGATGAGCGACGGCTTTCTGGTCCTCGCCCAGGCGGCAGGAGGGCTGACCTGCTTCCTGGTGCCGCGGGTCCTCGATGACGGGACGCGGAACGTCTTCAGGATCCAGCGGCTCAAGGACAAGCTGGGCAACCGGTCCAACGCCTCCAGCGAGGTCGAGTTCGACCGGACCTGGGCGAGGCGGGTCGGCGACGAGGGCCGCGGGGTGCGGACCATCATCGAGATGGTGGCCGCGACCCGGCTCGACTGCGTCCTGGGCTCGGCCGCGCTGATGCGGCAGGCGGTGGCCCAGGCCGTGCATCACTCGGCGTACCGCAGCGCTTTCGGCGGGCTGCTCATCGACAAGCCGCTGATGCGCAATGTGCTGGCCGACCTGGCGCTGGAATCGGAGGCGGCGACGACGCTCGGGCTGCGGCTGGCCGCCGCGTACGACGCCGCCGCGGATGACGCCGGGGAGCGGGCGTTCCTGCGGCTCGCGGTGCCGGCGGCCAAGTACTGGGTGACCAAGCGGTGCACGCCGGTGGTGGCCGAGTCCCTGGAATGCCTGGGCGGCAACGGCTACGTGGAGGAGTCGGGCATGCCCCGGCTGCTGCGCGAGTCGCCGCTGAACTCGATCTGGGAGGGCTCGGGCAACGTCCAGGCGCTCGACGTGCTGCGCGCGCTGCAGAGGGAGCCGGAGGCGCTGAACGCGTTCCTCAAGGAGGTCGGCACGGCGCGGGGCGCGGACCACCGGCTGGACGCGGCAATCAAGAACCTGCTGACGGAGCTCGCCGATCTGGAGGGCATCGAAGCGCGGGCGCGGCGGCTCGTCGAGCGCATGGCGCTCGTGCTGCAGGGCTCGCTGCTGGTGCGGTGGGCCCCGCCGGAAGTGGCCGACGCCTTCTGCGCCTCGCGGCTGGGCGGCGACTGGGGGACTGCGTTGGGGACGCTGCCGCACTCGCTTGACCTGGCGTCGGTGGTGGAGCGCGCCCGCGCCGTGGTGTGACGCCGAACGGGCGCGGACCGGGGTGAGGCCACCGGACACGGACCGGGGTGACGTCGAACGGGCGCGGGCCGTGGTGCGACGGCCCGCGCCCGTGACGTTTGTTGGGTGGTGCTGCGCCGACACGGCACCACCCCCACACCGGCGGACCGGTGCTCCGTCACCTTCATACAGGCGCACGTCCGTTCGCGACGGTTGCAAAGGGTTGCATCCTTGTATGGCATATGGCAGCGCGTTGTGCCCGAAGAGGGGGAGGATGGCGGGACACGCCCCAGGCCACCCCCCGCTCCGGACGCTGGCGTCACCGAGGAGGCCCCAGTGCAGAACGCAACGCTCGACCTCGCAAGGCTCGCGGCCATGGACACCGCGGAGGCCAGCAGGCTGCTGAAAGGCGTACGGGACGCGGCGCTCGCCGGACGCCGGCCGCAGGTGGGCCCCCGCACGGAGATCGACGAGTCGTGGCAGCGGATGCTGCGCGGCGGGGTGGATCCCGACCGGGACCGCAGGGCGGGCCTGCTGCCGCTGGAGGAGATCGAACGCCGCAGGCTGGCCTCGCCACTGCTGGACGTGCTGCCGGTGCTCCGCGACGGTCTGGTCTCCATCGCGGAGGCGGCGCACCACATCATGGTGATCTCGGACGCGGAGGGCCGGCTGCTGTGGCGGGAGGGCAGCGCGGCGGTGCTGCGCAAGGGCGACGCGCACGGCTTCGTCCTCGGCGCGGACTGGTCCGAGAGCGTGGTCGGCACCAACGGCGTCGGCACTCCCCTGGTGACCCGCCGTCCGGCCCACGTGCACTCGGCCGAGCACTTCGTCGCCACGCACCACACCTGGACCTGTGCGGGTGCCCCGCTCACCGATCCGCGCGACGGGAAGCTGATCGGCGTCGTCGACATCAGCGGGCCGCTGTCCACCATGCATCCGGCGACGCTCGCACTGGTCACCTCGGTCACCAAGCTGGCCGAGGCCGAGCTGCGCAACCGCCATCACGAGGCGCTGGACCGGCTGCGCAGTGCGGCGGTGCCGCTGCTGGGCCGGATCGGCGGCCGTGCCGTGGCCGTGGACGGCAACGGCTGGCCGGCCGCGGTGGCCGGGATGGCACCGCCCGGCAGACTGGCGCTCCCCAAGTCGGTGCGCGCGGGGCGGCTGTGGCTGCCGTCGCTCGGCATGTGCTCGGTGGAGCCGCTGCCGGGCGGCTGGCTGGTGCGGGTGGACGAGGAGAACGCCGGGCCCGTGGTGCCGGGGCGGGTGGTGCTGGACCTGAGCCGGCCGCGGCGGCCGTCGGTGCGGGTGTCGGGCGGCCTCGGCAGCTGGGCGTACGAGCTGAGTCCGCGCCATGCCGAGCTGCTGTACCTGCTGGCGCTGCACCGGGACGGGCGCAGCGCGGCGCAGCTGGCGGAGGACATCTTCCAGGACCGGACGCGGACGGTGACGGTGCGGGCCGAGATGTCGCGGCTGCGGCGGTATCTCGCGCAGGTGCTGGCACACCGGCCCTACCGGTTCGCCGAGGACCTGGAGGTGGAGGTGGTCACGCCGCAGGAGCCCGGTGACCTGCTGCCGCACTCGACGGCCGCGGCCGTACGGCAGGCGCGGGCGGCCTGACCCCCGCACGGCGGGCACGACCGGGCCCGACCACCGCACACCGGCACGACCACCGCACACCCGGCACCACCGACCCCACAACCCGGCACCACCTCACCCCCGGCACCACCGACCCCACCACCCCACACCCGGCACCACCGGCCCCGCGCCCGGCAGGAGCCGCCCGAAACCGGCGCTTGGCCGGATCTCGGCGGCGTGGTTGTCTGGCGCGCATGAGCATCACTGTGACCACGTGGTCCCTCCACCAGACGTCGCCCGCCGATCAGCTGCCGGCGTCCCTGCCCGAGGGGGACGTACGGATCGTGCGGGCGGAGGTTCCCTCGCCCGAGTTCAGCCGCTTCCTCTATACGGCCGTCGGTGGCGACATCTGCTGGACGGACCGGCTGGGGATGTCCTACGCCGCCTGGCAGGAATGGCTGGACCGTCCGGGCGTCGAGACATGGGTGGCGTACGACAGGGGCACTCCGGCGGGCTACGTGGAGCTGGAGGCGCAGGACGACGGCGCCGTGGAGATCGTCTACTTCGGGCTGATCCCGGCGTTCCGCGGCCGCAGGATCGGCGGGCATCTGCTGTCGTACGGTGTCGCGCGGGCCTGGGACCTGGCCGACCGCTGGCCCGGTCTCGCGCAGACGAAGCGGGTGTGGCTGCACACCTGCTCCAAGGACGGCCCGCACGCGATGGACAACTACCTGCGCCGTGGCTTCACGCTCTTCGACACCAAGGTCGACGAGGAGGCGGACGACGGGACGGCCACCGGCCCCTGGCCCGGCGCCGGCGTCTGAACGCCCCCTCAGCGGTGACCCATGACACACTGTCTCGCGATGCGGGACAGTGTTGTCCACATTTTGGATGTCGGTGGACTGAGTCCAAACTCCCATGACACGCTTCCGTCATGTCTAGCACTGGAATTGCCTTGGTGAGTCGGCGGCACGTCGACCTCGGCCGCATGTCCAGCGCCATCTGTCCGGCCTGCTGACAGCCCAGCACAGCCGCGCTTTCCCCTTCTTCACCACCGCCCTGCGCACCGTCGCGCCCTCGCCGCGAGTGTGCAGCTCAGAGCCGCCCTCCTGCAGTCTCGAAGGACATACCGCCATGGCCGCCACCCCCGAAAAGCCCGTCCCCGCGACGCCCCGACGCAAGACCGGACGCCACCGCGGCGAGGGCCAGTGGGCCATGGGTCACCACACGCCGCTCAACGGCAACGAGCAGACCAAGAAGGACGACGACGGTCTCAATGTGCGGACACGCATTGAGACGATCTACGCCCACCGCGGTTTCGACTCCATCGACGGGGCCGACCTTCGCGGACGTATGCGCTGGTGGGGCCTGTACACCCAGCGCAAGCCCGGGATCGACGGCGGCAAGACCGCGATCCTGGAGCCGGAGGAGCTGGACGACGAGTTCTTCATGCTCCGGGTGCGCATCGACGGTGGCCGGCTGACCACCGAGCAGCTGCGCGTCATCGGCGAGATCTCGCAGGAGTTCGCACGCGGCACGGCCGACCTCACCGACCGGCAGAACGTCCAGTACCACTGGATCCGCATCGAGGACGTCCCGGAGATCTGGCGCCGGCTGGAGGCCGTCGGCCTGTCGACGACCGAGGCGTGCGGCGACACCCCGCGGACGATCCTCGGCTCTCCGGTGGCCGGTATCGCCGAGGACGAGATCGTCGACGGCAGCCCGGCCATCGACGAGATCCACCGCCGGTTCATCGGCAACAAGGACTTCTCCAACCTGCCGCGAAAGTTCAAGACCGCGATCTCCGGTTCCCCGCTCCTGGACGTGGCGCACGAGATCAACGACGTCGCCTTCGTCGGGGTCGACCACCCCGAGCACGGCCCGGGCTTCGACCTGTGGGTGGGCGGCGGCCTGTCCACCAACCCCAAGCTGGGTGTGCGCCTGGGTGCCTGGGTCCCGCTGGAAGAGGTCCCGGACGCCTGGGAAGGCGTCATCTCGATCTTCCGGGACTACGGCTACCGCCGGCTGCGCAACCGCGCCCGGCTGAAGTTCCTCGTCGCCGACTGGGGCGCCGAGAAGTTCCGCCAGGTGCTTGAGGACGAGTACCTGAAGCGCAAGCTGGTCGACGGCCCCGCTCCCGAGCAGCCCGTCGAGCACTGGCGCGACCACGTCGGCGTCCACCGCCAGCAGGACGGCCGCTTCTACGTCGGCTTCGCCCCGCGCGTGGGACGTGTCGACGGCGCCACCCTCACCAAGATCGCCGACCTGGCCGCGGCGCACGGCTCCGGCCGGCTGCGCACGACCGTCGAGCAGAAGATGATCGTGCTCGACGTCGCCGAGGACCAGGTCGACTCCCTCGTGGCCGGCCTGGAGGCGCTGGACCTGAAGGTCAAGCCGTCTCCGTTCCGACGGGGCACGATGGCCTGCACCGGCATCGAGTTCTGCAAGCTCGCCATCGTCGAGACGAAGGGCCGCGGCTCCGCGCTGATCGACGAGCTGGAGCGCCGGCTCCCCGAGTTCGACCAGCCCCTCACCATCAACATCAACGGCTGCCCCAACGCCTGCGCCCGCATCCAGGTGGCGGACATCGGTCTCAAGGGCCAGCTCGTCCTCGACGACGCGGGCAACCAGGTCGAGGGCTACCAGGTGCACCTGGGCGGCGCGCTGGGCCTGGAGCCCGCGTTCGGCCGCAAGGTCCGCGGTCTGAAGGTCACCTCCGAGGAGCTGCCCGACTACGTGGAGCGGGTCCTGAAGCGCTTCGAGGCGGAGCGCGAGGAGGGCGAGCGCTTCGCGACCTGGGCGGCGCGTGCGAGCGAGGAGGCCCTGTCGTGAGCGAGCGGGCCGCCCCCTTCTACTGCCCGTACTGCGGCGACGAGGACCTGCGTCCGAGCGAGCAGGGTCACGGTGCGTGGGAATGCGCGGCATGCAACCGGGCCTTCCAGCTGAAGTTCCTCGGGCTCCTGGCCCGGGGGCTCCAGACAGACAGCAGTGGGAGGGAAGAGATATGACGACTGTTCAGCAGGACCTCAAGTCCCTTGCCGAGCAGGCCGGACGCGACCTCGAGGACGCCTCCGCGCCGGACATCCTGCGGTGGGCGGCCGACACCTTCGGCAAGCGGTTCTGCGTCACCTCCTCCATGGAGGACGCGGTCGTCGCCCACCTCGCATCCCGCGTCTTCCCGGGCGTCGATGTCGTCTTCCTCGACACCGGCTACCACTTCGAGGAGACCATCGGCACGCGTGACGCCGTGGACGCCGTCATGGACGTCAACGTCATCACGCTGACCCCGCGCCAGACCGTGGCCGAGCAGGACGCCGAGTACGGCCCGAAGCTGCACGACCGTGACCCCGACCTGTGCTGCGCCCTGCGCAAGGTCAAGCCCCTCGAAAAGGGACTGACCGCGTACGACGCGTGGGCCACCGGCCTGCGCCGCGACGAGTCCCCGACCCGGGCCGGCACCCCGGTCGTCGGCTGGGACGAGAAGCGGCAGAAGGTCAAGATCTCGCCGATCGCCCGCTGGACCCAGGACGACGTGGACGCGTACGTCGCCGAGCACGGTGTCCTGACGAATCCGCTGCTCATGGACGGCTACGCCTCCGTCGGCTGCGCCCCCTGCACCCGCCGGGTGCTTGAGGGCGAGGACGTGCGCGCCGGCCGCTGGGCCGGGCGCGGCAAGACCGAATGCGGGTTGCACGGCTGATGACGAACACTCAGAAGGACCAGGAGACCAACGTGACCGGAGCCACCGTCTGGCTCACGGGTCTGCCGAGCGCCGGCAAGACCACCATCGCGTACGAGCTGGCCGGCCGGCTGCGCGCGGAGGGCCACCGGGTCGAGCTGCTCGACGGCGACGAGATCCGCGAGTTCCTCTCGGCGGGCCTCGGCTTCAGCCGCGAGGACCGGCACACCAACGTGCAGCGGATCGGCTTCGTCGCCGAACTGCTCGCCTCTCACGGCGTGACGGTGCTCGTCCCCGTCATCGCCCCGTACGCGGACAGCCGCGAGGCCGTGCGCAAGCGCCACCAGCAGGAGGGCACCGCCTACGTCGAGGTGCACGTCGCCACTCCGGTGGAGGTCTGCTCGGTACGCGACGTGAAGGGCCTGTACGCCAAGCAGGCGGCCGGCGAGATCAGCGGGCTGACGGGCGTCGACGACCCGTACGAGGAGCCGGAGTCGCCCGACCTGCGGATCGAGTCCCAGAACCAGACCGTGCAGGAGTCCGCCCAGGCGGTTCACGCGCTGCTGACAGAGAGGGGTCTCCTGTGACCACGAGTGTGCATGTCCTGAGCGAGGGCACCGACAGCCCTTACGCCCTCTCCCACCTCGACGCGCTCGAGTCCGAGGCGGTGCACATCTTCCGCGAGGTGGCGGGCGAGTTCGAGCGGCCGGTGATCCTGTTCTCCGGCGGCAAGGACTCCATCGTCATGCTGCACCTGGCGCTGAAGGCGTTCGCACCCGCCGCGGTCCCCTTCACGCTGCTGCACGTGGACACCGGGCACAACTTCCCCGAGGTCATCGAGTACCGCGACCGTACGGTCGAGAAGCACGGGCTGCGGCTGCACGTCGCCTCCGTGCAGGAATACATCGACGCCGGCAAGCTGCGCGAGCGCCCCGACGGCACCCGCAACCCGCTGCAGACCGTGCCGCTGACCGAGGCCATCCAGCAGCACCGCTTCGACGCGGTGTTCGGCGGCGGCCGCCGCGACGAGGAGAAGGCCCGCGCGAAGGAGCGGGTGTTCAGCCTCCGCGACGAGTTCTCCCAGTGGGACCCGCGCCGCCAGCGGCCAGAGCTGTGGCAGCTCTACAACGGCCGCCACGCCCCCGGTGAACACGTCCGTGTCTTCCCTCTGTCCAACTGGACCGAGCTGGACGTCTGGCAGTACATCCAGCGCGAGGGCATCGAGCTGCCGCAGATCTACTTCGCCCATGAGCGCGAGGTGTTCAAGCGGGCCGGCATGTGGCTGACCGCGGGCGAGTGGGGCGGCCCGAAGGAGTCCGAGACGACCGAGAAGCGGCTGATCCGCTACCGCACCGTCGGCGACATGTCCTGCACCGGTGCCGTCGACTCCGACGCCACCACGCTGGACGCCGTGATCGCCGAGATCGCCGCATCCCGGCTCACCGAGCGGGGCGCGACCCGCGCCGACGACAAGCTGTCCGAGGCCGCGATGGAAGACCGCAAGCGCGAAGGGTACTTCTAGAGATGACCAGCACCACTGAGCAGCTGGCCGAGCAGCTTTCGGCCACCACCCTGCTGCGCTTCGCGACCGCCGGGTCCGTCGACGACGGCAAGTCCACGCTGGTGGGCCGGCTGCTGCACGACTCCAAGTCGGTCCTCGCCGACCAACTGGAGGCCGTCGAGAGAGCCTCCCGGGGCCGCGGCCAGGAGGCTCCCGACCTGGCGCTGCTCACCGACGGTCTGCGGGCCGAGCGCGAGCAGGGCATCACGATCGACGTCGCGTACCGCTACTTCGCCACCGCGCGCAGGCGGTTCATCCTCGCCGACACCCCGGGTCATGTGCAGTACACCCGGAACATGGTGACCGGCGCGTCGACCGCCGAACTCACGGTGATCCTGGTCGACGCGCGCAACGGAGTCGTCGAGCAGACCCGCCGCCACGCGGCGATCGCCGCGCTGCTGCGCGTTCCGCATGTGGTGCTCGCCGTCAACAAGATGGACCTCGTCGACTATGCGGAGTCCGTGTTCGCCGCCATCGCCGAGGAGTTCACGGCGTACGCGCTCGAACTCGGCGTCCCGGAGATCACCGCGATCCCGATCTCGGCGCTGGCCGGCGACAACGTGGTGGACCCGTCCGCGAACATGGACTGGTACGGCGGCCCGACCTTCCTGGAGCACCTGGAGACGGTCCCGGTCAGCCACGACCTGAGCCACTGCCACGCACGGCTGCCCGTGCAGTACGTGATCCGGCCGCAGACCGCCGAGCACCCGGACTACCGGGGCTACGCGGGCCAGATCGCGGCCGGCACCTTCCGTGTCGGCGAGGCGGTCACCGTGCTGCCCTCGGGGCGCACGTCGCGCATCTCCGGCATCGACCTTCTGGGCAAGCCGGTCGACGTGGCCTGGACGACCCAGTCGGTGACCCTCCTGCTGGAGGACGACATCGACGTCTCGCGCGGCGACCTGATCGTGCCGAGCAAGGACGCGCCCCCGACCACCCAGGATGTCGAGGCGACCGTCTGCCACGTCGCCGACCAGCCGCTCACCGTCGGCCACCGCGTGCTGCTCAAGCACGGCACCCGCACGGTCAAGGCGATCGTCAAGGACATCCCGTCCCGGCTGACCCTCGACGACCTCTCCCTGCACCCCCACCCGGGCCGGCTGGTCGCCAACGACATCGGCCGCGTGAAGATCCGTACGGCCGAGCCGCTGCCGCTCGACTCGTACGCCGACTCCCGCCGCACCGGCGCGTTCATCCTGATCGACCCGGCCGACGGCACCACGCTCACCGCGGGCATGGTCGGCGAGTCGTTCGCGTCGCCGGAGCCGGTCAAGGACGAGGGCGACGACGACGGCTGGGACTTCTGACATGACCGACATCTTCAGGACCTTCGCCAAGGAAGGCGGCCGCATCGGCAGCGGCGTCCTCGGCGCGGGCACGGGCGGGGTGGCGCGATGCCGGCGATGACGTACGCGCACTGCTCGCGCGCCCGCACCCCCCGCACCAAGCACCGACGAAGACCGCCGACGCCCCGGCCGCGTCCCACCTGACGCCGAGGCCGGGCCACCGAGAGGACAGCCCACCCGTGCCAGCCATCCGCACCACCGTCCGTCGCAGCCTCGCCGCTGCCGCCGCCCTGCCCCTGCTGGCCGTGGCGCTCACCGCCTGCGGCTACGGCTCCCAGGCGAAGGACGAGAAGGTCGCTCACGCAGCCAAGGGTGAGAAGATCGGCGGTCTGGACACCGTCAAGCTCGGGTACTTCCCGAACCTGACGCACGCGACCGCCCTGGTCGGTGACCAGGAGGGCATCATCCAGAAGGAGCTCGGCGGCACGAAGCTGTCGACGGCGACCTTCAACGCGGGTCCGTCCGAGATCGAGGCGCTCAACGCCGGCTCGATCGACATCGGCTTCATCGGCCCCTCCCCAGCGGTCAACGGCTATGTGAAGTCCCAGGGAAAGAGCCTGCGGATCATCGGCGGCTCGGCCTCCGGCGGCGTCAAGCTGGTCGTGAACCCGAAGAAGATCAAGACCCTGGACGACGTCAAGGGCAAGAGGATCGCCACCCCGCAGCTCGGCAACACCCAGGACGTCGCATTCCTCAACTGGATCGCCGAGAAGGGCTGGAAGGTCGACCCGCAGAGCGGCAAGGGCGACGTCTCCGTGGTCCGCACGGAGAACAAGGTCACGCCGAACGCCTATCTGTCCGGCTCCGTCGACGGTGCCTGGGTGCCGGAGCCGACCGCGTCGAAGCTCGTCAGCGACGGGGCGAAGGTGCTGCTCGACGAGTCGACGCTGTGGCCCGACAAGAAGTTCGTCATCACGAACGTGATCGTGTCGCAGTCGTTCCTCGAGGAGCACCCGGACGTCGTCGAGGCGGTTCTGCGCGGCACGGTGAAGACCAACGAGTGGATCAACGCCAACCCGGACAAGGCGAAGGCCTCCGCCAACGCCAAGCTCCAGGAGCTCACCGGCAAGGCGCTGCCGCCGGAGGTGATCGACCCGGCGTGGCCCTCGATCCGCTTCACCGACGACCCGCTGGCCGCGACGCTCGACGCGCAGGCAGGGCACGCGGTGAAGGCGGATCTGCTGGAGCGGCCGGATCTCGCCGGGATCTACGACCTGCGGCCGCTCAACAAGGTCCTTGAGGCCGAGGGCAGGCCCTCGTTCGCCGACGCCGGGCTCGGCGTCAAGTAACTGCCCTATCAGCCGAGTTCCCAGGAGGTGACGACCATGGCCACTGCCATCGCCAAGGCCGACGACCGCGTGCGCACCGAGTACGCGGCCCGGATCGGGCATGTCTCCAAGTCCTTCGCCGGGCCCGCCGGCACCCAGCTCGTCCTGGACGACATCACCCTCGATGTCGCTCCCGGTGAGTTCGTCACGCTCCTGGGGGCCTCGGGCTGCGGCAAATCGACGCTGCTCAACCTGGTCGCGGGCCTCGACCGGCCGTCCGTGGGGTCCATCGAGACCCCCGGCGGCCGGCCGGCTCTGATGTTCCAGGAGCATGCGCTGTTCCCGTGGTTGAGCGCGGGCAAGAACATCGAGCTGGCGCTGCGTCTGCGCGGGGTGCCGAAGGCGGAGCGCAGAGGCGAGGCGGAGCGGCTGCTGGAGCTGGTGCGGCTCGGCGGCGCGTACGGCAAGCGGGTGCACGAGTTGTCGGGCGGCATGCGGCAGCGGGTCGCGATGGCCCGTGCGCTGGCGCAGGACAGCCGGCTGCTGCTGATGGACGAGCCGTTCGCGGCGCTGGACGCCATCACCCGCGACGTGCTGCACGACGAGCTGACCCGTATCTGGAGCGAGACGAACGTCTCGGTCCTGTTCGTCACGCACAACGTGCGGGAGGCGGTGCGCCTCGCGCAGCGCGTGGTGCTGCTGTCGTCGCGGCCGGGGCGCATCGCCCGTGAGTGGACCGTGGAGATCGATCAGCCGCGGCGCATCGAGGACCCCGCCGTGGCGGAGCTGTCCGTCGAGATCACCGAAGAACTGCGTGGGGAGATCCGCCGACATGGCCAGCACTGACACGACCGCGAAGGCCACGGCCGGGAACGACGACCTCGCGGGCCTCGAAGCCGGTCTCGACGCGCTGGAGGCCGTGCAGGTCACGCGTACCCCGGTGCGCGAGGTGCTGCTGAAGAAGGTCCTCCCGCCGCTGGCCGCCGTCGCCCTGGTGCTGGTGGCGTGGCAGGTGCTGGTCTGGGCCGAGGTCACCGAGGACTACAAGCTGCCCGCGCCGTCCGCCGTGTGGGACAGTCTGTCCGAGATGTGGTTGCAGGGCACCCTGTTCGAGGTCATCTGGACGAGCGTGTCCCGCGGCCTGCTGGGCTTCCTGCTCGCCCTCGCGATCGGTACGCCGCTGGGCCTGCTGGTCGCCCGGGTGAAGTTCGTCCGCGCCGCGATCGGGCCCATCCTGTCCGGTCTCCAGTCGCTGCCTTCGGTGGCCTGGGTGCCGCCCGCGGTGATCTGGCTCGGCCTGAACGACTCGATGATGTTCGCCGTGATCCTGCTGGGCGCGGTCCCCTCCATCGCGAACGGGCTGCTGTCGGGCGTCGACCAGGTGCCGCCGCTGTTCCTGCGGGCCGGCCGCACACTGGGGGCCACCGGGCTCAAGGGCACCTGGCACATCGTGATGCCCGCGGCGTTGCCCGGATACATCGCGGGCCTCAAGCAGGGCTGGGCGTTCTCCTGGCGGTCGCTGATGGCCGCGGAGATCATCGCCTCCTCGCCCGACCTGGGCCTGGGCCTCGGCCAGTTGCTGGAGAACGGCCGCAACAACGCCGACATGGCCGGGGTGTTCTTCGCCATCATCCTGATCCTGATCGTCGGCATCGCGATCGACCTGCTGATCTTCAGCCCGCTGGAGCGGTGGGTGCTGCGCAGCCGCGGTCTCCTCGTCAGGAGCTGAAGTCCATGATGCGCAGTCCCGTCCTCCTCGTCATCGCCCACGGCAGCCGCGACCCGCGCCATGCCGCGACGGTGCACGCCCTCGTCCGGGGTGTGCGGTCGCTGCGGCCGGGGCTGCGCGTCGAGGTCGGCTTCCTGGACTTCAACCTCCCCTCCGTGACGGGCGTGCTGGAGCGGCTCGCCGCCGAGGACGTGCGCGAGGTAGTGGCGCTTCCGCTGCTGCTGACACGTGCCTTCCATGCGAAGGCGGACATCCCCGCCGTCCTGCGGCAGGCGCCCGCGTCGCTGCGCGTACGCCAGGCCGAGGTGCTCGGCCCGTCGCCGCTGCTGCTGTCCGCCGTCCACCGGCGGCTGTACGAGGCGGGGCTGACCCCCGCCGACAAGAGCTCGACCGGCCTGGTGCTGGCATCGGCGGGCTCCACGGACCCGGAGGCGATCGCAGTGATCGCCGAAACAGCGCGGGAGCTGCGGCACACCGGTTGGTGCGCCGTGCGACCTGCGTTCGCCTCCGCATCTCTGCCCCGCACCGAGGACGCGGTGCGCGAGCTGCGCGCCCTCGGCGTGCGCCGGGTGGCGGTCGCGCCGTACGTGATCGCCCCCGGCCGCCTCCCGGACCGCATCGCCGAGGGCGCGCGCGACGCGGACGTGCTGGCCGATGTGCTGGGACCCGGGCCGGAGCTGGCCCGCCTGCTGCTGACCCGCTACGACGGGGCGCGGGCGCGGGACCAGGTGCTCGCGGTGACCGCGTCGGCCTGTCTTTCCGGACCGGTCGGTCACGCGGTGACCGCATAGGTCTGCCGTCCGGACCCGGACCCGGAGCGGATCAGCCGGTAGATCAGCCGGTCACGCGGTGACGTGCGCGCTCCAGCGGGGATCGCGCCCGGCGGCCGCGAGGGCCCGCTCGAACGCCGTCGCCGACGGGGGCGCTGCGACGGGGGCGGCGAACCCGTCGTACTGCCGGTAGACCTCGGCGTGGGCGTCGACGACGGCGAGGACGAACGCGCCGGCCGCGTCGGAGATGCGGTGCTCCTGTCCGGTGGCACGGGCCAGGTCCCAGCCGTGGACGGCCAGTTCCTTGGTGATCAGGGAGGCGATCTCGCCGGCCGGCATGCCCGTGAAGCCGAGGTCCACCTCACCCGCCCACACCGCCGGGTCCGACCAGGCGGAAAGGGCGCGGTCCAGCTGCTCGGCGTATCCCTGTGCCCAGTCCCCGTCCGCCGTGAAGTCTCGACCGGTCAGTTCCTCGGGGAGCTGCTTGCGCAGGGCGCGGTGTTCCAGGCCGTGGGAGGTGTAGAGCACGAGATGGTTGACGAGCGCCGCGACGTCCCAGCCGGTGCACGGCGTCGGCCCGGTGAGCGCGCCCGCGCCCACACCCCGGGCGAGGCGTGCGGTCTCGGCGGCGCATTCCGACAGATACGGGTACACGGTGTCCTTGTCCATGCCGCACATCCTGCGCCGCGCCGTACGAGGGGGTCTTGAACAAACGCGACAGTGCGACCGGTCAGTCGAAGACGAGGTTCCCGGTGCGGGCGCGCTTCACCTCGAAGAGGTCGGGGTGGTTCGCGAGAACGCGGAAGCTGTCGAAGAGGGCGACGGCCTTCTCGCCCCTGGGGATGGCGTTGAGGACCGGGCCGAACCAGACGGTGCCGTCGACGTGGAGGGTGGGTGTGCCGACGTACCCATCGGCCGCCGGGTCCTTGCCCCTGTCGTGGCTCGTGCGGACCGCCTTGTCGTACGACGCGTCGTGTGCGGCTTCGGCGAGCGACGCGGGCAGGCCGAGCTCGGCCAGGGACTCGGCGACGACCGCGGCGAAGTCGTCGTTCCTGTCCCGGTGGATACGGGTGCCGAGTGCGGTGTAGAGGTCGCGCAGCACCCCGTCGCCGTGCTGTTCGGCAGCGGCCGCCAGGACCCGTGCCGGGCCGACGGAGCGGTCGACGAGATCGCGGTACCAGTCGGGCAGTTCGTTGCCGATGTTGTGCAGGAAGAGGCTCATCTGGCGGAACCGGAGGTCGAGCGCGCGCTCGCGCTCGACCTGAAGGATCCAGCGGGAAGTGATCCAGGCGAAGGGGCAGACGGGGTCGAAGTAGAAGTCGACGACGCTCTTGCCGGCGCTGCTTCCGCCTTCGGTGTTCGGCGCGGTGTCCATGTCGTCGACCCTAGCCAGGAAGTGGCACTCCCCCGTGGTCCACTTGACACCTGGTCCTCTGGGCCATTCCGGCGCGCGCGGCCCCCGGCTCGCTCCGCCGCCTCACCCCCGGCTCACTCACCGGCTCACTCCGCCACGGTGGGCGACGGCGCGTCCGCTTCCGCCTCCGTGAAACGGGTGCCCTGGTGGAAGTAGAGCAGCCACTCGCCGCCGGTCAGCCGCCAGATGGAGCTGCGGTGGGCGCGATGGCCGCCGGACTCGGTGTCGAAGGTCAGATGCACCACGTCGGGGGCGAGCTGCACACCCTGCATCCGGGACGCGGTGATCGGCCGGGGCGCGGGCGCGTCGTGCGACTGCAGTCCAGCCAGGATCGAGGCACGGTTCCAGAGCCGGCCCGAGGTGCCGAACTCCCCGTAATCGGGGTGGAGGAGCTGCGCGAGCAGTGCGGGCGTGGACCGCACGGCCGGGTCGAGCAGCCGGAACTCCGCCTCCATCGCGGCGTTCACGGCTTCGGTCGCTGGTTCAGTCACGGGTCTTCTCCACCAGTTCGAGGACGGTGTTCCAATTGCGGGTGGTGGCGACCACACCCTCCAGCAGCCGGGGTCGCGCCAGGGTGGCGGCGAGCTTCGAGCGGCCGAGGCCGCCCGGTGTGTACAGGTAGATGGCCCGGTCCCCGAGCCGGAACTCCTCCGGCAGGTGGGCCGCTACATCGACGGACGCCAGCCGCTCCGGCGCGATCGGCTCGGAGAGGAAGATCACGTGCAGTTGCCTGCCCGGCAGCGCGGGCGCGGGGAAGGGGCAGGCATCGGCGATCGCCCGCAGGTAGGCGCCGTCGCGCACCAGGGTGTCGACACGGAAGCCGAAGGTCTTCTCCAGGGCCGCCTCGATCCCGGCCGCGAGCGCCTGCTGGTCACGCGCCGGGCCGGCGAAGACCGCGTTGCCGCTCTGCAGATAGGTGCTGACGTCACGGTGTCCCAGATCCTCCAGAACCGCGCGGAGTTGGGCCATGGGGACCTTCTTGCTGCCACCCACGTTGATTCCGCGCAGCAGCGCCGCGTACCTCTTCGTCATGTGCGCACCTTCGTCATGCGCACACGATAAGGCGGCCGCCGCGCCCCGTGGGGGAGAGCACGGCGGCCGCCGGCTCACGGCGGGCGCGCCGCAGGGGTGCCGCTCGGGGGCCGTGGAACGGCCGGCCCGGACGACACCCCTTGGGGCCCTGCTCACGTCATGGTCGACGGGAGACAGGGCCTTTGGTCACTCGACGACCTTGAGCAGCTTGTTCGGCGTGCCCGCGGACGGGTTGGTGATCTTGTCGGCCGTGGCGCCGTCGGTGAGCGCCTTCGCGACGTCCGCCGGGGTGGCGTCCTGGTGTCCGGCGAGGTAGACCGCGGCGGCGCCGACGACGTGAGGGGTCGCCATGGAGGTGCCGGAGATGGTCTTGGTGCCCTCGTCGCTGTCGTTCCAGGCCGACGTGATGTCCGAGCCCGGAGCGTAGATGTCCACGATCTCGCCGAAGTTGGAGAAGTCCGACTGGGTGTCGTCCTTCGTGGACGAGGCGACCGTGAGGGCCTCCTGGACGCGGGCCGGGGAGCCCTGGCTCGCGTCGCTGGACTCGTTGCCCGCCGCGACACCGAAGGTGACACCGGCGGTGATCGCCTTGCGGACCGCCTCGTCGAGCGCCTCGTCGGCGCCGCCGCCGAGGCTCATGTTGGCGACGGAGGGACCCTGGTGGTTCTGGGTGACCCAGTCGATGCCCGCGACGACCTGCTCCGTGGTGCCGGAGCCGTTGTCGTCGAGCACCCGCACCGCGACGATCTTCGCCTTCTTGGCGACACCGTGCGCGGCACCGGCTATGGTGCCGGCGACGTGGGTGCCGTGGCCGTTGCCGTCGTCGGCGGAGTCGTCGTTGTCGACGGCGTCGAAGCCGTGGGTGGCGCGGCCCTCGAAGTCCTTGTGCGAGATGCGGACTCCGGTGTCGATCACATACGCCGTGACGCCTTCGCCGGCGGTGTCGGGGTAGGTGTACTTGCTGTCCCCGGCGGTGTCGGCCTGGTCGACGCGGTCCAGGCCCCAGGACGGCGGGTTGTCCTGGGTGGCGTTGATCGTGAACTTCTTGTTCTGCACGACCTTGGCGACGGCCGGGTCGGCGGCGAGGCGCTTGGCCTCGGTCTCCGAAAGGCCGCTGGCGGAGAAGCCGTTGATGGCGGAGCTGTAGTTGCGCCGCAGCTTGCCGCCGTACTCCGAGGCCAGCTCCTTCTTGTCGGCCTTCTGGTCGAGCATCACGATGTAGCTGCCTGCGACGGCGCCTTCGGCGTTCGCGCCGTAGATCTTGCCCTCGGCGGGCGCCGCGGCGCCGGCGAAGGTCGTGTTGAGAAGCGTGACTCCGGCTGCCGCCGCGACGGCCGTGATGGCCGCGGTGAGCTTCATCCGGTGGGAGCGCTTGTGAGTTGCCATGAAGAGGGGTCTCCTCGTCATCATTTGTGGGGGGATTGGCCCGCGGACGGAAATTCTCCGGGGGCTGGCTCGAAACCCTGACCGATTGACACGCTCAGATCAAGACCTTCATGTACCTGTGACTTACTCAACAAGGTTTCGCAATAAGAAATCGGCCAGGGCCTCACAAGTCGGACGCGGACCCCAACTCCCCACGGATGTAAGGGGCTTCCATCTCCTATGTCGGGGATGTGCCCCCTTCCGAAGGAGGAAGGAATTGCCGTTCGCAGTCGTCGGCCGGCAGGACGAGTCGACCTGATTACGCCCTTGGCTTCGAAACGGAAACGGCGGCGGGCCGCCGCTATTTGTGGAGCGAAGCACGAGGGAGTGTAAAAGTTATGGGGAGAGCCGGAGGAGGTCCGCTAGGGATAGCCGCGCGGGCGGGCGGCTGGAGCGCTCGGCACCGCTGGGCAGCCGAGGGGATCTGGGTGCTGTTCGTCCTGCCGGCCATGGTCACGGGATCGGCCACGGGCCGGGCCGAACTCAAGGACAGCGAGCAGCTGTCGGGCGAGACGACTCAGGCGGCCCGCATCGCCGAGGAGGCCGGCATCGACGAGACGGCGGGCGAGACCGTGCTCCTCCAGGCCCGGGACGGCTCGGTCAAGGCGACGGACCCCGCCTTCCGCACGGCCGTGGACGAGGTGATGAAAGCGGTCGACGGCACCCGTGAAGAGGATGTGCCGGGCCCGCGCGAGCCGGAGCGGGTGAGCGCGTAGCCGGGCCGTAGGCGGGGGATCCCCCGCCTACGCCTCACGTCCCGGGGCGACTCCAGCGCGCCGACGTGGGGGACGAGGGGGGACGCCGGGGGCGCCGGGGGGCGCGGAAGACCGCCCGAGCCCGGGCCCGAGAGCGGCGGCCGACCGAGGTCAACTTCTGTCGGCGATGGAGGCGTCGGGGCACGGAGACCGGACCCTCGGCAGGACGCCGAGCCGAAAGCAGCGCCCCACCGAACACAACCCCGCCGACGAACGAGGCACCGGGGCACGGAATCCGGAGCTCCGGCACGACACCGAGCCAAGAGCAGCGCCCCCACCCGACACACAACCCACCGGCGAACGAGACGCCGGGGCACGGGGGCTGCGCCTCCGGTTCGGAAAGGGCGGGGAGGGGAAACCCCCTCACGCCACCAGCTCCGCCTCGATCAGATCCGCCGCCCTCCCCGTCCCGCCCTCGTGGGACATCTCCTCCTGGATCCGGGCCAGTCGGGCCGACACCTCGCCGTCCGACACCAGCGACAGCACCGCCTCCCGCAGGTCGTGCGCCGTCGCCTCCTCCGTCGACAGGCGGCTTGCCACCCCCAGTCCCACCAGCATGTCCGCGTTGCCGAACTGGTCCACCGCCTGCGGGACCGCGACCATCGGGGTGGCCGTCGCAAGGCCCTCCTGGCTGCCGCCCGCCCCGGCATGCGTGACGAACGCGTCCGCCTGGCGCAGCACCGACAGCTGCGGCACCCAGTCGTGGACCTCCACGTTCGACGGCAGCTCGCCGAGCTCCGCCGGCGAGACATGCCTGCCGATCTGGAGCACCAGGTGCCAGCCGGGCAGCCCGCCGAAAGCCTTCACGCATTCCCGGTAGAACGCCGGCTGCTTGGTGAACGTCGACCCCAGTGACACCAGCACGACCCTTTGGGCACCTTCCGGCCGCTGCCACTCCCCCTGGTCCCCGCGGTCGCCCTGGCACGCGCCGACGAAGGAGTACACGGACTCCTCGACCCGGTCGGCGTTCGGCTGGAGGGCGCGCGGGATCAGGACGATGCTGCGGCGCGGGCGGCCGACGAACCGGTCCGGGTGCGTCGTGATCCCGTTCTCCGCCAGCCAGGCCGAGAAGCGGGCGTAGTACGCCTTGCCGCGCTCGGACGCGCGCAGATCGGCGGTCATGGACTCGGCGACTTCCTCCTCGTACCCCTCCCACGCGACCAGGTTGGGAGAGAGGGAGACGGCGGGGACGCCCCACCGGTGGGCGAGCACGATCGCCGGGTACGAGGTGATGTCGTGGATGACGAGGTCCGGCTCGTCACCGGCGAACGCCTCGGCCAGCTGCGGCAGCGCCTGGACGGCGTCAGTCAGGAACGGCTCGATGTTGTCGATCAGTTCGGTGCCCCAGGCGTCCGGATCGTCCCCCGTCGGCAGAGTCGAGGTGTAGACGACCGGTTCGGCACCGGTGGCCGCGACCCTGTCCGCGAAGGAGGCGGGGATCGCGTAACTGACGCGGTGGCCCCTGGCCACGAGCTCCCGGATCACTTCGAGACTCGGGTTCACGTGCCCGGGGGCCGCGATGGAGAACATGGCGATATGGGCGCGGTCTGTCGTCTGCGTCATGCCTTCCACCATAACGAGACGAGACGTCTCGTGCAATTATTTACGGGCGCGTGCGCCCCCCACCCGCAGCTCGGTGCAGCACCCCTTACAACCGGAGCCACTGCCCGGGCGCGACGAAGGCCGCCACCAGGCCATGACCGCCGACCGGTCAAGGCCCGCCCCGGAACGCCGCATTCAGCCGGCGCACCGGGTGACCGTCGTCGCACAGCAAGGCGTACAGAGAACCGCCGCGCCGCGGAAGCCCGTTTCGACGGCCGGCGGTACGCGCCGCATCGCCAGGTGCCGGCGGTACGCACCCAACGCCAGGTGCCGGCAGCTGCCACGTACGTCGTTCGATGCGAACGATGCCGGTGCCGACGCGCGGCACAGGGCGGAACTCCTCGCGTCGCGCCCCGTCGAGCAGGCACCCGCGCCACTGCGGTCAGTGGGCAACGGTGAGTTGTGACCAACGGCCGTAGTCGCCGCGGCGCTTGCGGGCGTACGAGACGCGCCGAATTCGGGCAGGTGACGGCCGGGGCCCGGGGGCGCGACCCGGACGAAGCATCCGGTCCGCACCCGGGAGGCCGGCACCGGGCACCGGGCACCGGGCACACCACCGTCAGCGCTGATAGCGCGCCAGCACCGAATTGCCGTCATCGACCAGCCGTTTCCGCAGCTCGCCGACGTCGATCGCGCCGCTGTAGAACTCCTGGTACGCCGGCGTCGCGACCTTGTCCTTCCACTCCGGGTAGCCGCGCACCGACTGCGCCGGAGCCGGCCGCAGATGCCGCGCGAGCGCGGCGCCCACGGCCCAGCCGTCCTTGTCGGTGTGCAGGGCCGGGGCGCCGAGGGCCTCGGTGCCAGTCGGCAGCATCCAGTCGCCCTTGGCCAGCCGCACCATGTTCTGCGGCTGGAGCATGAAGTCGATGAACTGCGCCGCCTCCCTCTTGTGCGGGCTGTCCTCGGCGATCGACAACGTCTGCGGGCTCACCCCCTGCGCCGGGCCCTCGGGGCCGGCGGGGGCGGGCAGGACCGTCCACTCGAATCCCTCGGGAGCCTGCTGGACTATCTGCTGCCGGTAGGAGAAACCCAGCGGCACCATGGCGTACTTGCCGCCGAAGAAGCCGGGCAGGGCGTCCGAACCGCCCGCGCCCAGCGTGCTGCGCGAGGCGCTCCCATCGACGTTGACCTGGTCACGGACGGTCCCGGGCACCACTGCGTCGGCGTCGGTGAACTCGATGGTGACCTTGCCGTCGCCCCCGCGGTGGAAGAGCTGACCGCCCGTGGACAGGCCGAGGTTGAGTGTCACGGACACCGGTTCCTTCAGGGGCCAAGCGATGCCGTACTTTCCCTTCCCCATGTGCTCGGTCAGGTCCTTGGTGACCTGCCGGAACTCCTCCCAGCTCCACGGCCGCCCGGCTGTGGGGACGCGGACCCCGGCGTCGTGCAGCACCTTCTTGTTGGCGATGAGGACGCGCGGCTCCTGGAGGAACGGCACGCCGTACACGCCCTCGCCGAAGGTCGTCGTCCGCCAGCTCTGCCGCGGGATGTCGGCTTTGAGCCGCTCGGGGAGCAGGTCGGTCAGGTCGGCGAGGTAGCCGCCGTACGCGAAGTCGGCGAGATCGTCGGAGGCGTCGTGGATGATGTCCGGCGCCTCGCCGCCCTCGAACGAGGTGAGCAGCTGATCGTGCACGCTGTCCCAGCTGCCCTGGACGTATGCGACCTGGACGTCCGGGTGGGACGCGTTCCACTCCTTCACCAGTTCCTTGTTGGCGTCGACCGACTCTTTCTGCCAGGCCAGGGACTGGAAGCGGAGCTGGATTTTTCCGTCGGGGCGGTCGCCGTCACCGCCGCAGCCGGTCAGGAGCAGGGCGAGAGCGGTGGCGGCCGCCGTCAGCAGTCGTGCGCGCATCAGTTCTTCACCGCCCCGGCGAGCATGCCGCCTGTGATCCGCTTCTGGATGATCGCGAAAATGACGAGTGAGGGAAGCGTCGCGAGGAACGCGGCCGCCGCGAGCGGCCCGAGATCGGCGACGCCCTCCGCGCCGAGGAAGTGTGTGAGAACGACCGGCAAGGTCTGCTTCTCCGCGGTCTTGAGCAGGACGAGCGCGAAAAAAAACTCGTTCCACGCCGTGATGAACGCGAACAGCGCGGTGGCGACGATCCCCGGTGCGAGCAGCGGCGCGGTGACCGACACGAGCGTACGCAGCCGCCCGGCGCCGTCCACGGCCGCGGCCTCCTCCAACTCGCCCGGCACCGCCCGCACATAGCCGACCAGCATCCACAGCGCGAACGGCAGCGACCAGACGACATAGACCATGACCAAGCCGGACAGGGTGTTGACCAGGTGCAGGTTCTTCAGGATCAGGAACAGCGGGATGATCACCAGAACGAACGGGAACGCCTGGCTGACCACGACCCAGCCGGTGGCCGCGGCGGTCAGTCTGCTGCGGTGGCGGGCCATCACATAAGCCATGGGCGTGGCGATGACGACGGCTATCAATGCCGCGGCGAGGGCCGCGAACAGACTGTTGCCCGCCGCCCGCAGGAGCGGCTGTTCGTCGAAGGCCTGCCGGAAGTTCTGGAGAGTCGGGTCCTGCGGTATCCAGGTGGGGTGCAGAGAGCCCAGTTCCCGCGCCGGCTTGAACGCGGTGGAGAGCAGCCACAGGAACGGGAAGGCAAGGAAGACCAAGTAGCAGAACAGCGCGACGTACTGCCCGGCGCGGCCGGACCTGCTGGTGCGCAACGCGCTCATTTCCCGTCCCCTCCCTTGAGCCGGCCCACCAGGTAGAAGGCGAGCATCACCGAGATGACGGCGACCATGACGCAGCCCATGGCGGCCGCATAGCCGAACTGGCCGTAGCGGAAGGCCTCTTCATAGGCGAAGAGCATGGGCAGCCGGGTCCGTCCGCCCGGACCGCCGTTGGTCAGCACGTACACCAGGGCGAAGGCGTTGAAGTTCCAGATGAAATTGAGCGCGGTGATAGCGAAGGCGACGGGTCTGAGCGCTGGCCATGTGACGGTGCGGAACCGGCGCCAGGCGCCCGCCCCGTCCAGTGCGGCGGCCTCGTGGAGCTCGTGCGGGGTGTTCTGGAGACCGGCGAGCAGTGCCACCGTGGTCTGAGGCATGCCCGCCCAGATGCCCACGACGACCACGGCGGGCAGGGCGGTGGCGAGGCCGGTCAGCCAGTCGCGGCCGTCACCGAGGCCCAGGTCGCGGACGGTCTCGTTGAGGATGCCGGCATCCGCGTTGTAGACCAGCCGCCACATGATGCCGACGACGACCTCGGGCATCGCCCACGGAATGATCGCGAGCGCGCGGGCGAGCCCGCGCAGCCGCAGCCGCTGATCGAGCAGCAGGGCGAGGCCGAGTGCGAGAAGGAACTGCGGAACGGTGACGCCGACCGCCCACAGCAGTCCGATGCGGAACGAGTCCCAGAACAACGTGTCGTGCAGCAGGTCCTGGAAGTTGAGCGTCCCGACCCACTCGGTTGGCTCCGTGCGGCCGGCCTGTGCGTCGGTGAAGGCCAGCGCGATGCCGTAGAGCAGCGGACCGACGCTCAGCACCAGAATCGGGATCAGCGCGGGGAGGACGAGGAACCAGGCCCCTGACGCCGGTCTCCTCCCGGACCGCGCCGTTGCGGTCGCCGATGTCACGTAGTCGACTCCTTCGGGCGGCCCGGCCCTGACCGGGTCCTGATCCGCCGCCCCGGCGGCTCCGTCATCGTGCTGACGGGTCGTCGGCTCGTCAAGACAGCGTGCGCCGATGCGAGACTTTGCCGGACAGGCGGCAGGCACGGCGCTGGGAGAGACCGATGGACGAGGCACAGGCACGCGACCTACTGGCGGCGGCCGGGCTTGCGGCCGCCGCCCAGGACGCCGCTCTCCTGGCCCTCGGCGAGAACGCAGTCTTCGCGGCCGGCGACATCGTGGTCAAGGTCGGCCGGGACGCGGAACTGCTGCCTCGCGCCGAGCGGGAGCTGGCGGTGGCCTCCTGGCTGGCGGGTGCAGGTGTCCCCGCGGTGCGCGCCGCCGAGTCGGCGCCCCGGCTCGTCGACGGCCACCCGGTCACCCTCTGGCACCGGCTGCCCGCTGCCGTGCGCCCGGCTGAACCGGCCGATCTCGCGCGGTTGCTGCTCCGTGTCCATGCGCTGGGTTCCCCTTCCTTCGCACTGCCCCGCCGCGATCTGCTGGGCGGGGTCGAGCGGTGGCTGCGGCTCGCCGGGGACTCGATCGACTCCGCCGACGCCGCCTTTCTGCGCGAACGCCGGGACGGCTACGCCGAGGCGGCGGCAGCGCTCACGCCCCACCTGCCCCCCGGCCCCATCCACGGCGACGCACTGCCCCGCAATGTCCATGTGGGCCCGGACGGGCCGGTGCTGGTCGACCTGGAGACCGTCTCCTTCGATCTGCGCGAGCACGACCTGGTGGTCATGGCACTGTCCCGCGACCGCTACGGCCTCGACCCGGCCGCCTACGACGCGTTCACCGCGGCCTACGGCTGGGATGTGCGCGAGTGGGACGGCTGCGCGGTGCTGCGCGGCGCGCGCGAGACGGCAAGCTGTGCCTGGGTGGCCCAGCACGCACCCACGAACCCCGAGGCACTCGACGAGTTCCGCCGCCGGGTGGCGTCCCTGCGCGACGGCGCCCCCGAGGTGCGCTGGTACCCCTTCTGACACCACGCCCCATCAGGTGCCGGTGCCTGCCGGGCGGCGCTCCTGTCGGCAGCGGAGGCTGCCAAGGCCACGCCCAGGACACGGACCGCCAAGACGTGAGACCCGGCGAGAAGCGGGCGCGGCGTCATGCCCCGCCTGCCTCAGGTCCCAAGACGGAGACCGCCGAAGGGCGAGGAGCGCCGAGAAGCACGGACCGCATCGGGTCCGGCCCGCCGCAGTTCCCAAGAGACGGACCGCCGGGAGGCGAGAACCGCCCCCAGGTCCTTTGACAACGACCGCCCAGAAGCACAGGCCGCATCAGACCCAGCCGCCGCACGTCCCAAGACGCCGACCGCCCGGACGCGAGAACGACCCCCAGGTCCTTTGACAACAACCGCCCAGAAGCACAGGTCGCCTCAAGGCACGGACCACAGTCGCAGCAGGGCCGGCGAAGGACACGGACCGCCGACAGGCGGGGCGGGGCCGCGTCAGGCGCCGGCCGCCCGCGCGAGCTCGCGCAGCGGCCAGGAAGCGTCCACCACGGCCTCGGGGCTTCCCTTGCGGCGCAGGAAGCTCTGAAAGTCGGCCGCCCACTGCGCGTACCAGCTCACCTGACGCTCATGCAGCAGGCCCGGGTCCAGCTGCGCCACCGACGGGTGGCGCTCCGCTATCGCCCGCGCCACAAGCACCGCGGCGAGCGCGTCCGCGTCCGCACGGTGGGCACGGTCGAGGACGACGCCGTATTCCGCGCAGACCGCCTCCAGATTGCGCTTGCCCTTGCGGTATCGGTCGACGGCGCGGTCGATCGTGTACGGGTCGATGACCGGGCCTATCGGGCGCCCGTCCAGCCGCTCGCTCAGCGAGGCGAGCCCGTACCGGTGCAACTCTGCGGTCAGCAGCGTCAGATCGAAGGCCGCGTTGTACGCGACGACCGGCACACCCCGCTGCCAGTATCCGGTCAGCACCTGGGCGACCTCCTCGGCCACCTCGCGCGCGGGCCTGCCCTCCGCCGCGGCACGTTCGTTGCTGATGCCGTGAATGGCCGACGCCTGCTCCGGAATCCGTATCCCCGGGTCCGCCATCCAGCCGCGGCCGAGCACCGGCTCCCCCGCGCGCAGTTCGACGACGGCGGCCGTCACGATGCGCGCGTCGAGCGGATCGGTGCCGGTGGTCTCCAGATCGAAGCCGGCCAGTGGTCCCCCGTGCCAGGACATGATGCCCCTCCTCCATGGTGCGATGGTGCTTCCCCCCGCTGGATCATCACCTTCCCACGCACCACTGACAACGAGGCCGCGGGCAGCGACAGGCCGGGGACGGCTGCGCCGGGCGGATCAGGACACAGGCCGCGAGTCAGCCCATACCGACTCGAACTCCTCGCGGTAGGTCTGGAAAAGTCCCGTTTCGCTGTCCTGTCCGGAGCGGACCACCGAGCGCCCGCCGCCGCGCAGGACGAGGACGGGGGCCTCCATGCCGCGGGCGCGGCGCAGATAGGACTGGACGACGGCGAGGCCGTCCGGGCCGTCGCCGTCGACGAGGTAGGCGGTGAAGCGGGGGGTCTCGTCGAAGACCTGGATCTCGAAGGCGCCGGGGTCCCGCAGCTTGGAGCGGACGCGGCGCATATGGAGGATGTTCATCTCCACGGTGCGGCTCAACTCGCCCTTTTTGATGCCGAGTTCCCGTTCGCGGCGCTTGACGGCGCTGCTGGCCGGGTTGAGGAAGAGGAGCCGGACCCGGCAGCCGGACTCGGCCAGGCGCACCAGGCGGCGGCCGGAGAAGTTCTGCACGAGCAGGTTCAGGCCTATGCCGATCGCGTCGAGGCGCCGCGCCCCGCCGAAGAGGTCCTCGGCGGGCAGCTGGCGCTGGAGTCTGACCCGGTCGGAGTGGACGGAGACGACGTCCGCGTACCGGTCGCCGACCAGGTCCTCGACGGCGTCGACGGGGAGGCGGTCCGCGGAGGGGACTCCCGTGCCGCTGCCGAGTATCTCCAGCAGGCGCGCGGAGGCGCGCTCGGCCTGGGCGAGGACGGCCTCGTTGAGTGCCCGGTTGCGGGAGACGACGTTGCGCGCGACCTCCAGCTCGTCCAGGGCGAGTTCGACGTCGCGCCGGTCGTCGAAGTACGGCTCGAAGCAGGGCCAGTGCTGCACCATCAGCTCGCGCAGCTGCGGCAGGGTGAGGAAGGACAGAACATTGTCGTCCGCCGGGTCCAGCAGGTAGCCCTTACGGCGCGAGACCTCTCGTACGGCGACCGCTCGCTGCACCCACTCCTGACCGGCCGGCCCGGCCGCCGCGACGACCCAGTCCTCGCCGTGCACGGGGTCGTAGATGGGCCGCAGCACGGCAGCGACCACTGCCCGCAACCGCTGCTCCACCAGATTCAGCCAGATGTAGGCGCGCCCGGCCCGCTGGGCGCGCGTACGCACCTCGCTCCAGGCGTCCGCGCCCCAGTCCAGCTCCGCCCCGATCTCCATCGGCCGCGCGAGCGAAACCGCTCCTGGCGGGACCTCGGCGGAGTCTCCCCCCTCATGACCCGCGTCACCGGGGGGTAGCTCCAGCCCTCCCGAGCTCACCCGCGCACCGCCTTCTGCTTCTCCTGGACGACCGTCTTCAACGATCAAGGAAGCGTACTCCGCGAGCGGGAGACGGTGCAGCAGGATGGACCGGGTTGTTTCTCAACTCCCGTGATTGTGATGTCCGTTCCGACCGGCGGAAGCTGCCGGAGTGAGCGGATTCATAGACGTCACGTCCTGTGCGGCGCGCGCAAGACCCTGCCGGTGGACCGGCAG
Organism: Streptomyces sp. ISL-10; assembly: GCF_018614575.1. Lineage (GTDB taxonomy): Bacteria > Actinomycetota > Actinomycetes > Streptomycetales > Streptomycetaceae > Streptomyces. The sequence goes on along the minus strand of NZ_JAGGOJ010000003.1, from coordinate 256,146 downwards.
GGGCCGCCGGGCTCACCCCGGACGATGGAGCGGAACCCGATGTTGACGGACCGTGCCGGGCGGGTGGGCAGGGCCGGGCGGGATCAGCGCGACGGTCTCGCTCCGCTCGCCGGCCGGTGCGGCGAGCGCCGGACACCCCGGCTGTACACCCGTTCGACGGATCCTGCCGCGCACATCCCCTCTTTCCCCGGAATCCGCATCGGTCACCCGGTAGGACGGTACGAAGTCCTAGGAGCTTGCCCCACTTTGGGGGAGGATCTTGGCCGAGTAGTCCCCCGCACCCGGATCAGAAATGGAAGAGTCGAATCTATGCAGGTCTGGCCGGGACAGGCGTACCCGCTCGGCGCCACCTACGACGGCGCCGGGACCAACTTCGCCGTGCACTCAGAAGCCGCGCGGCGCATCGAGCTGTGTCTGCTCCACGACGACGGCTCGGAGACCGCGGTGGAGCTGCGCGAGACCGACGCGTTCGTGCGGCACGCGTATCTGCCGGGGGTGATGCCCGGTCAGCGCTACGGCTTCCGTGTCCACGGCCCGTACGAGCCCGCACGCGGGCAGCGCTGCAATTCCGCGAAGCTGTTGCTCGACCCGTACGCGCGGGCGATCAGCGGCTCCATCGACTGGAACGAGTCGGTCTACGGCTACCACTTCGGCAGACCGGACTCCCGCAACGATCTCGACTCGGCACCGCACACGATGTCCTCCGTCGTGGTCAATCCGTACTTCGACTGGGGCGACGACCGCCTGCCGCGCACCGACTACCACCGCACCGTGATCTACGAGGCCCACGTGAAGGGCCTGACCATGCTCCACCCGGAGCTGCCGCCGGAGCTGCGCGGCACATACGCGGGCCTCGCGCACCCGGCCGTCATCTCACACCTGACGGAACTGGGGGTGACCGCGCTGGAATTGATGCCGGTGCACCAGTTCGTGAACGACCACCGGCTGGTGGACTCGGGGCTGAACAACTACTGGGGCTACAACACCATCGGCTTCTTCGCCCCGCACAATGCCTACGCCTCCTGGGGCGACCGCGGCGAGCAGGTGCTGGAGTTCAAACAGGCCGTGCGGGCGCTGCACAAGGCCGGTATCGAAGTCATCCTCGACGTCGTCTACAACCACACCGCCGAGGGCAACCACCTGGGCCCGACCCTGTCCTTCCGGGGCCTGGACAACGCCTCGTACTACCGGCTGATGGACGACCGCCGCTACTACATGGACACCACCGGCACCGGGAACTCCCTGCTGATGCGCAGTCCGCACGTCCTCCAGCTGATCATGGACTCACTGCGGTACTGGGTGACGGAGATGCACGTCGACGGCTTCCGCTTCGACCTCGCGGCGACACTCGCACGCCAGTTCCACGAGGTGGACCGGCTCTCCTCGTTCTTCGACCTGGTGCAGCAGGACCCGGTGGTCAGCCAGGTGAAGCTGATCGCGGAGCCCTGGGACGTCGGCGAGGGTGGCTACCAGGTGGGCAATTTCCCGCCGCTGTGGACCGAGTGGAACGGCAAGTACCGCGACTGCGTGCGGGACCTGTGGCGGGGCGAGCCGCGCACACTGGCCGAGTTCGCCTCCCGTCTGACCGGCTCCTCGGACCTCTACCAGGACGACGGCCGCAGGCCGCTGGCCTCGATCAACTTCACCACCTGCCACGACGGCTTCACCCTGCACGACCTCGTCTCCTACAACGGCAAGCACAACGAGGCCAACGGCGAGAACAACCGGGACGGCGAGAGCCACAACCGCTCCTGGAACTGCGGGGCCGAGGGCGACACGGACGACCCCGGGGTGCTGGAGCTGCGCGAGCGGCAGATGCGCAACTTCATCGCGACGCTGATGCTCTCCCAGGGCGTGCCGATGCTCAGCCACGGCGACGAGTTCGCGCGCACCCAGGGCGGCAACAACAACGCCTACTGCCAGGACAACGAGATCTCGTGGGTGCACTGGCCCGATCCGGGCGAGGACGAAGAGGGCTCGCTGCTGACGTTCACCAAGACGATGGTGTGGCTGCGGCGCGACCACCCCGTCTTCCGGCGGCGCCGCTTCTTCCACGGCCGGCCGGTGGAGGGCACCCACGACGAGCTGACGGACATCGCCTGGTTCACGCCGAAGGGCGAGGAGATGATCCAGCGTGACTGGCAGGCGGCACACGCCAAGGCGCTGTCGGTGTTCCTGAACGGTCACGCCATCTCCGAGCCGGGGCCCCGGGGCGAACGGATCTCCGACGACTCGTTCCTTCTGATGTTCAACGCGAGCGCCGACGAGCTGGATTTCACGATCCCCGTCAACCATGGCGAGGAGTGGCAGGTCGTGGTGGACACCGCCCGCCGCGAGGGCGTACCACCGGGCAAGGGCCCGATGGTGGCGGCCGGCGAGGTGCTGCGCCTGCTGGGCCGCAGCCTGACCGTGCTGCGCCGGCCCGCGTAGTGGCAGCCACCGCAGCCTGACCGTGCCGCGCCGGCCCGCGTAGCTCCGGCCTGACGGCACGGCGCCTCCGCAGGGCCCGTGCGGCGTCGCCTGCCTCGGGAAGCCGACCCCCCGCGGAAGTTCCCGGTGGGGCCGACGATCACTCGATCGACCGAACGGCCGGGACCTGCGGCACAGAAGCGTGCGGGGCGGGTACGTATGTTCGCATGACACCCACGGCCACCTACCGGCTCCAGCTGCAGCCGGAATTCCCGTTCGCGGCCGCCGAGGCGGCGGTTCCGTATCTCGCCGCCCTCGGCGTCTCCCATCTGCACCTCTCGCCGGTGCTGGAGGCGGTGCCGGGGTCCACCCACGGTTACGACGTCGTCGACCACGGCCGCATCCGCGAGGAGCTCGGCGGCGAAGCAGGGCTGCGACGGCTGTCGCACACGGCCCGGGAGCACGGGCTCGGTCTGGTCGTCGACATCGTGCCGAACCATATGGCGGCGGTCCCCCGGTACAACCGCGCCCTGTGGGAGGTGCTGCGCGAGGGCCCGGCCTCGCCGTACGCCCGCTGGTTCGACATCGACTGGGCGGCCGGGGACGGCAAGGTGCTGCTGCCGGTGCTGCCCGGTCGCATCGGCGGCGAGCTGGCGGAGCTGCGGGTCGAGGGCGAGGTCCTGCACCACGGGGAGCAGCGGTTCCCGCTGCGCGCGTCCACCGCGCACCTGCCGCTGCCCGCGCTGCTGGACGCCCAGTGGTACCGGCTCGCCTGGTGGCGCCTGGCGCGCACCGAGCTCAACTACCGCCGGTTCTTCACCGTCTCGGACCTCATCGGGGTCCGGGTGGAGGACCCCGATGTCTTCGACGCGACCCACGCCAAGATCCTGGAGCTGGTGCGGGACGGGGTCGTCGACGGCCTGCGGGTCGACCATCCGGACGGCGTGGCGGACCCCGAGGGCTATCTGCGCAGACTCGACGAGGCGACCGGCGGCTGGGGCCCCCTCCCACGGCCGCCGGGTCGTAGGGGGAGCTGGATCGTCGTGGAGAAAATCCTCACCGGGAACGAGCGGCTTCCGGCCGGCTGGCCCGTCGCGGGTACGACGGGGTACGACGCGCTCCGCCGGGTCGACGGCCTGTTCACGGACCCGGCCGGCGTGCGGCAACTGGTCGGCCTCTACCGGGATTTCACCGACGTGGACGACAGCCTGGGCGGCCGGTGGGAGGCGACCGCGCGGCGTGCCGCGTACGAGGTCGTGACGTACGAGCTGGCCGCCGAGACGGCGACGCTCGTCAGACTCGCCGAGCGGATCTGCGCCGCCGATTCCCGGCTGCGCGACCATGCCCCATGGGCGCTGCGTGCGGCGGTGCGTGAGCTCCTGGTCCGCGTGCCCGTCTACCGGCCGTATCGGGTCGACGCCGAGTCGGCGCTCCCCGACGACGCGGCCCGGGCGGCACGGGAGACGTTCGCGGTGGCCGACGAGGCGGCGGCGGTGGACGTGGTGCGGGACCTCGCGCTGGGCCGGCTCGGCGACGGGCCGGACCAGGTCCGGTTCCGTGCGCGCTTCGCCCAGACGGCGTCGGCGCTGCGTGCCAAGTCGGTGGAGGACACGGCCTTCTACCGGTACTCGCCGCTGATCTCGGCGAACGAGGTGGGCGGGGACCCGGGCAGCCCGGCGGTGGAGCCGGCGGCGTTCCACGCCTTCTGCGCCCGGCTCGCCCGCGACTGGGCGGACACGGGCACGGTGCTGACCACGCACGACACCAAACGCAGCGCGGATGTGCGAGCACGGATCGCGGTGCTGTCCGAATGTCCGGAGCGGTGGGCCCGGTTCCTGGAGCGGATCACCGAGGAGGCCGAGAGCCCGTCCGGGGGCGGTGGCGCGCCCGACGCGCAACTGGCGTGGGTCGCCTGGCAGACGGCCGTCGGCTTCGGTATCCCGGACGCGGACCGGCTGGAGGCGGCGCTGCTGAAGGCGGTGCGGGAGGCCGGGGTGCACACGAGCTGGACCGAGTCGGACCCGGCGTACGAGAAGGCCGTGTCGGCGTTCGTGGGGACGGGTCCGGCCGGGTCACCGCAGCGTTCGGTGGCCCGCTTCGTGCGCGAGCTCGCCCCCTATGTGCGGGCGAACGTGCTGGGTGCGGCGCTGCTGCATCTGACGATGCCGGGTGTGCCCGATGTGTACCAGGGCTCGGAGCGCGAGTTCCTGGCACTGGTCGATCCGGACAACCGGGCCCCGGCCCGCTTCGGCCCCCCGCTGCCCGACCCGTTGACCGGTGGCGCGACCGGCGGCCTGGCGGCGGACCCGGTCGGCGGCCTGAGCGCGGAGAAGGAGGCGCTGACGGCCACGGCGCTCAGACTGCGCCGGGCGCGTCCGGACCTGTTCGGCAACCGGGCGGCGTACGAACCGCTCACCGCAGCCGGCCCGGCGGCAGGGCACTGCGTCGCGTTCCGCCGAGGTGAGGAGGTGGTCACGGCCGTCACCCGGCTCTCGCTGCGCCTGGAGAGCGACGGCGGCTGGCGGGGCACGGCTCTCACGCTGCCCCCGGGCCGGTGGACCGATCTGCTGGGCGGCGACGAGGAGTTCACCGGTGAGGTGCCCGTGCCGGTGGCCGAGCTGTTCGCGGCGCGGCCCGTGGCTCTGCTCAGCCGCGTGGGCGGACCAGCAGCGCCTTGGGGGACCGGGTGATCAGGCCACTGGCGACCGGGCGGAAACCGTCGGCCCAGCGCAGCCGGGGCATCGCCTCGATCAGCGCCCGCAGTCCGTACTCGGCCTCCATGGCCGCGAGTTCCACCGCCGGGCAGCCGCCGAGACCGTAGGTCAGCTGGCCGGGGTCGCTCCTGAGCGGGTCGAAGTGGTGGGGGTCGCGGAACCGCTCGGGGTCCCGCCCGGCGGCGCCGATCAGGCAGGCGACGGCCGCGCCCGCGGGCAGCGTGCCACCGCTGAGCGCGACCTCGGCGGCAGTCCTGCGGATCACCACCAGGACGGGTGGGTCGCGCCGCAGCGACTCGGTCCAGGCCCGTGCGATCAACCGCGGATCGGTCCGCAGCGTGGCCAACCGGACGGGGTGGTCGAGCAGATTGGCGAAGAACGAGGCGAGGGCCTTCTCCCGCACCGAGATCTGGGAGACGCACCGCCCGGCGAGGAGCGCCCTGCCTGTCGTGCTCCCCCGCACGCCGACGGCGCCGGACGGCAGCCACCGGCAGTACTCCTCCACGAGGTCGGCCTGCTCGCGCCCCGCGATCCGCCGGGCGAGGACGTACGCGGTGCGCTGGACGGTCTCGCGCATGGCGTGCGGGACGGGCGCCAGATGCGCGGCGCACCCCACGTCGCCCGGCCGGTGGCCATGGGTGAAGCGAAGATCGGTCAGCGCCGTCGCGACGTCGCGGTAGCGGCTGAGCAGCCAGGCGCCGACGGACGCGTCGTAGGTGAGGGGATACTCCTCGCGCAGCCGGCGGTACCCCTCGTACAGCTCGTGCTCGTCGCCCGTCGGCAGGCCGGGCAACGGAGAGCCGGGGCGGTGCGACGCGGACCCGGCCGACGGGGCCGAGCGGGTGGGCGGGGTGGGCTCGGGGACCGGGCGTATGTCCGCGTGCATGGTGTGTGCTCCCCTGTCACGGCCGCGGTTCTCGTGCTCGCGGTTCCCTTCAGGCGACCACTGCGCCGCCGTCACCGCAGTCCGCGTACGCCCGTACGGGTGAGGTGAGGAGCGGGTACTCCATTCGGGCGCGAGGTCTGCAGCAGCCGGGCGAAGGGCCCCTCCACCAGGGGCTCCATGGCGCACCGCACCCGGCTGTTGTCGGCGAGTTCCTCCAGCCGTACCGAGGGGGCGTCCGGCCGGTCGTCGAACCGGACGACGAGGACGATCCCCTCCTCGTCGGACGGACGACCGGTCCCTGCCAGTGCCGGGGCGGCGGCCCCACCGCGGGGTCGACGGTGCCGCGACGGAGGGCCGGCCGTTCCCGTCGCGGGCGGCCGCAGGCCGGCCCCCGCCGCCGGCGGGCTCGCGCTGACCGTGCGGCGTGGCACGGTCGGCGGCCCGCCGCACACTCTGCCCGGCATGCGCGCGCCTCGCCCTGTGACGGCTGATCAGTACATGCGCGATAGCACCGCGTGATGCCGGGTGGTGCCGGGTGGTGCCCGGTCACTGGACACCGCAGGCTTATCGCAGGGAGTTGTCCCCGCCGACCGCGTCGGGGTGGCCTGTGGGATGCCGGGGTCAGCGCGCGGTGAGGCGGAAGTTCATGCTGCCGAATCCCACCATGTCACCGTCCTGGACCACGATCGAGCCGGTCACCCTGCGGCCGTTGACCGTGGTGCCGTTGGTCGAGCCGAGGTCGCGCAGGACCCACAGCGTGCCCTGGTGGCTCAGCTCGGCGTGCAGCCGGGAGACCGTGTCGTGGCTCAGCCGCAGTCCGTTGACCGGGTCGCGGCCGATGCGCAGGGGGTACGGTCCCGGCTCGGGCAGCAGCAGCGGCGGCAGCTTCTCCGCCTGCCAGGCCCTGCGCAGACGGACGGAGAAGGCCGAGACCCGCCTGACCGCGCTGTAGATGCGTCGGGAGAACCGGCCTTCGTGGACGAGGTCGGCGGTGAGCGCGTCCAACTCCTCGGAACGGCGTGCGGCCAGGACCAGTTCCATGCGGTGCACAAAGGTCTCGTGCGACAACCTGCCCTGGGCCGCGCCCTCTCTGAGCACATCGAGGACACGCTCGCGCTCGGCGTCGGACAGCCGCGCGGGATACGTGTGGGGCTCGTAGGAGGACGTCACATCGCAGATTGTCGGGCCGAAGGGGGCCGGGTGTCCAGAAGAGGGCGTGTGCCGCTGTCCGTCGCGACCGCTCTGACCTGCACGGAAGGTGGTGTTCCGCCCGCCTCGCCGCCCGATGGGGCAACGTGCGCCCCGCACAGGGACCCCGAGTGGCGGCGAAAAGGCGCTGGACCCGCGTGCGCGGCGCGGTCTAGGGTGCACCGACGCCTGTGACGACGGAAGGAGGCGAGTGCCGTGTACACCACACAAATTCTGCGCTCCCGCCCCGTCCGCCCGGCGTTCAGTGTCTGACCGGGAGCGCTCGACGCACATCTCATCCCGGAGGACTTCCTCATGACCGATCTGGTCATCCGCGCGCTCGATGCAAGCGACGCCCATCTTTTCGACACCCTGCCCGACCCTCTCGGCGCCGCCGAGGGCCACGCCCGCACCGTCCACCGCCCGCAGTGGAAGCGGGTCGCGCTGCGCGACGGCAAGGTCGTCGCCCGAGGTGCCTGGTGGGGCGGCCCGAACGACGAAACGCCCCTGAACGTCAACTGGTTCGACATCGCCGACGGCGAGGAGGAGGCGGGCGCCGAACTGCTGCGCACCGCCCCCTTCCAGGTCGAACTGGAGCTCAACCTGCCCGCCGGGTGGCGGGACGACCCGGTCGCCCGGGCGGCCGGTGAGGCCCGCGTCCGGGCGGCGCAGGCGGCCGGATTCACGGCGCTCGTCGAGCGGTTCATGTACTGCTGGACGCCCGAGTGCGGTCTGCCCGAACGGCCCGGGCGGCTCGTCTTCCGGCCGGAGCCGGACGACGCCGTGTTCTTCGACGCGCTGAAGCGCATCCACTCGGTGACGCTGGACGCCCACGCGCTGCGCGCGATCGCCGAGGGCGGTCTCGACCAGGCGGCGCAGGAGGAACTGGACTTCTTCCACTGGTGCCCGTCGCCGCGCGAGTGGTGGCAGCTGGCGCACACACCGCAGGGCGATCTGGCCGGCATCCACATCCCGGCGCACAATCCGGGCGGCCCGTGCATCGGCTTCATCGGCGTCGTCCCGGAGCAGCGCGGCCGCGGCTACGCGTACGACCTGCTCGCCGAGTGCACGCACTTCCTCGCCGAGCGGGGTGCCGAATTCATCAAGGGCGCCACCGACCAGGGGAACTTCCCGATGGCGGCGAACTTCGCCAAGGCGGGCCACCCGGTGGTCAGGGAGCGGATCAACTTCGTTCCCCCTGCGGGGAACTGAACCCACGCGGGGGTGTCCGGGCAGGCGGCCCCGGACACCCCCGTGTCACTTGCGGCCCGGGCTCTGCGCGGCGATCGTGTCCCGGCACCAACAGACCGCCCCGGACGCCCCCGTCTCACCGCCACCCGCGGCCTTTCTGCGCGGCGATCGTGTCCCGGTACCAGCGGTACGACGCCTTCGGCGTGCGCTCGAGGGTGTCGTAGTCGACATGGACGAGTCCGAAACGCTGCGACGTTCCCTCGGCCCATTCGATGTTGTCGGTGAGCGACCAGGCGACGTAGCCGCGCACGTCCACGCCCTCCGTGACCGCCTCGTGCAGGGAGCGCAGGTGGGCGTCGAGGAAGGCGATACGACGCCGGTCGTCGAGGCCGTCGTAGGAGCAGCCGTTCTCCGTGACGACGACGGGCGGCAACCGGTCGCCGTACCGGTCCTTCAGCGAGACGAGGACGTCGCGCAGGCCGTCGGGGACGACGGGCCAGCCGAAGTCGGTGCGCTCGGCGGTGGCGATCTCCCGCAGCCCGAACGGCAGTTCCGCGGGCATCGCGACGCCGCCGAAGCCGTCGAGTGCGTCGCCGTCGGGCGCGCCGACGAGCATCGGGTGGTAATAGTTCACGCCGTAGAAGTCCAGCGGCTGCGCGATGACGGCGAGGTCGTCGGCGACGGAGCCCGGCATCAGGGCGGCGATGTTCTCGTCGGGGTAGGCGCCGGTGAGCAGCGGGTCGGCGAACAGCCGGTTGGTGAGCGTGTCGTACAGCTCGGCGGCGAACCGGTCCTCGTCGGTGTCCCCGGCCGTCCACACGGGCGAGTGGGAGACGGCGAGGCCGACGGACGTGGCGCCGGCCGCACGGAGCGCCTGGACGGCGAGGCCGTGGGCGAGCAGCTGGTGGTGGGCGGCGGGCAGGGCGTCGAAGAGGAGCCGGCGGCCGGGGGCGTGCTCGCCCAGTGCGTAGCCGAGGAGGGTGACCTCGGCCGGTTCGTTGACGGTCATCCACATCGGTACGCGGTCGGCGAGGCGTGCCGTGACGGCCGCGGCGTACTCGGCGAACCGTTCGGCGGTGTCGCGGCGCAGCCAGCCGCCCGCCTCGTCGAGCGGGAGCGGGGTGTCCCAGTGGTAGAGGGTCGGCGCCGGGGTGACGCCCCGGGCGCACAGTTCGTCGACGAGCCGGTCGTAGAAGTCGAGGCCGCGGGTGTTGACCGGGCCGCTGCCCCCGGGTATCACCCGCGGCCAGGCGACCGAAAAGCGGAAGACGTCGGCGCCGAGGCCGGCGAGGAGGGCGACGTCCTCGCGGTAGCGGTCGTGGAAACCCGTGCCGCGGGCGGCGTCGGCGCCGTCCTTGATGCGTCCCGCGGCCGCGAAGGCGTCCCAGCCCGATGGGCCCTTGCCCTCGGCGTCGGCGGCTCCCTCGGTCTGGAAGGCGGAGGCGGCGGCTCCCCACAGGAAGCCGGGTGGGAACAGGGGCAGCGGCTCGGTCGGGATCGGCATGGCCCGTGACCTTAATGGCCCAAGCACGCCGCCTGAAGACCCCGGACTTGCCAGGATGGACGGGACATACGGGATCGACGGGACCGGCATCGACGACGAGGGGATGCGCCAGTGCTGTTGTTCGAGGTGTGGGCGCCGCGGGCCGAGGAGCGGGTCATGCTGTGGCTGGAGGGCGCCGAGCGCCCGATGGAGCGTGACCAGGGGCGAGTGGGCTGGTGGATCGCCGAGGCCGAGGCCGGTGACGGCGACCGGTACGGCTTCACCCTGGACGGCGGTCCCCTGCGGCCGGACCCGCGGTCGCGGCGGCAGCCGGACGGCCCCGACGCCCCGAGCGCCGTCGTCGATCACGACGCGTACACGTGGCGGCAGGAGTGGGCGGGCCGGGGGCTTAACGGCGCGGTCGTGTACGAACTGCACGTGGGCACCTTCACCCGCGAGGGCACCCTCGACGCGGCGGCCGCCCACCTCGGCGAGCTGGCCGACCTGGGCGTCACCCATGTCGAGCTCATGCCGCTGTGCCCGTTCCCCGGGGTGCACGGCTGGGGCTACGACGGAGTGGACCTGTGGGCGGTGCATGAGCCGTACGGCGGCCCGGAAGCGCTGAAGCGCTTTGTCGACACCGCGCACGGACTCGGGCTGGGCGTGGTGCTGGACGTCGTCCACAATCACCTCGGTCCGTCCGGGAACCATCTGCCCGCCTTCGGCCCGTACTTCACCGACACCCACCACACCCCCTGGGGCTCCGCGGTCAACCTCGACGCCCCGGGGTCGGACGAGGTGCGGGCCTTCCTGCTGGGCAGTGCGCTGGCCTGGCTGCGTGACTACCGGATCGACGGACTACGGCTCGACGCGGTGCACGCGCTGGCGGACACCCGGGCCGTGACCTTCCTGGAGGAGCTGTCGGCCGCCGTCGACGCCCTGGCCCGCGACCGTGGCCGCCCGCTGTTCCTGATCGCCGAGTCCGACCGGTGCGACCCGCGTACCACCACTCCGCGCGCCGAGCGGGGACTCGGGCTGCACGCCCAGTGGAACGACGACTTCCACCATGCTCTGCACGCCGCCCTGACCGGCGAGTCCCAGGGCTACTACGCCGACTTCGCGCGCGCGCCGATGGCCGCGCTCGCCAAGACGCTGAACCACGTCTTCTTCCACGACGGCACGTACTCGACGTTCCGCGGCCGCACCCACGGCAGGCCCGTCGATGTGGCCACCACGCCCGGGCACCGCTTCCTCGCCTATGCCCAGACCCACGACCAGATCGGCAACAGAGCCGTCGGCGACCGGCTCTCGGCCTCTCTCACGCCGGGTCTGCTGGCGTGCGCCGCGACCCTGGTGCTGACATCCCCGTTCACACCGATGCTGTTCATGGGCGAGGAGTGGGGCGCGGGCACGCCGTGGCAGTACTTCACCGACCACACCGATCCCGAGCTCGCCGAGGCCGTACGGGCGGGCAGGCGGCGCGAGTTCGCCGAGCACGGCTGGTCGGCCGAGGACGTGCCGGACCCGCAGTCGCCGACCACCCGGGAGCGTTCGTGTCTGGACCGCTCGGAGCGCGAGCGTGAGCCGCACGCCGCGCTGCTCGCCTGGTACCGGGAGCTGATCGCCCTGCGCCGTACGCTGCCGGACCTGACGGACCCCGACCTCGCGGCGGTGAAGGTGGCCTTCGACGAGCAGGGCCGCTGGCTGGCGTACCGGCGCGGCGATCTGCGGGTCGCGGTGAACCTCGGCAAGGAGACCGCCGTGATTCCGCTGGGCGGTGGCGGACGGATCGCCGCGGCCTGGGGCAAGGTCGAAGTCCCGGCCGGTGACGGCGCGTTGCGGCTGGCACCGGAGAGCTGCGTGGTGCTCGCCGTGTCCTGACCCGGCTACTCGACACCCGGCTACTCGACGATCGCCATCTCGCGTGAGGTGTTGTTGAAGCGGCGGACGCCGTCCTCGGTGACGGTGACGATGTCCTCGATACGGACGCCGAACCGGCGGGGCAGGTAGATTCCGGGTTCCACCGAGAAGCACATGCCCGGGACGAGCGGCTGCGCCTCGCCCTCGATCATGTACGGCGGTTCGTGGGTGGTCACGCCGATGCCGTGGCCGGTGCGGTGGATGAACAGATCCCCGTACCCGGCCTCCTCGATGATCTCGCGGGCGGCCCGGTCGACCTCCTGGCAGGCCACGCCCGGCCGCACCGCGTCCACCCCGGCCTGCTGCGCCTCGCGCACGACGTCGTGGATGTGCTGTTCGGCGACGCTCGGCTCGCCGACGTGGACGGTGCGGGTGGTGTCGGAGCCGTAGCCGTCCTTGAGACCGCCGAAGTCGAGCACGACCATGTCGCCGTGCAGGATCGTGCGATCGCCCGCCTCGTGGTGCGGGTTGGCGCCGTTGGGACCCGAGCCGACGACGGTGAAGTCGACCTGCGAGTGCCCGAACCGCAGCAGCAGCGCGGCCAGATCGGCGGCGACGTCGCTCTCCCTTCGGCCGGCGAACGGCACCTTGAGGATCTCGCCGTACGCCTGGTCCGCGGCGGCGCCCGCCGCTTCGATGCGGGCGAGTTCGCGTGCGTCCTTCACCGCGCGGAGCATGGGCAGCGCCTGCGTGAGCGACACGTACGACGCGCCGGGCAGCTCCCGCTGGAGGCCCAGCAGATGCAGGGCCCAGGTGTTGTCGCTGACGGCGAACCGGCCCGACGTGTCCATCAGCGGCGCAACGGCGGCGTAGGGATCCTTGCCGTCGGTCCAGTCCCGCACGGTCAGCGCCGGTGCGCCCGGGGCCGCCTCGGCGTCCGGCGCCTCCAGGGTGGGGACCACGAGAACCGGGTCCCGGTCGGCGGCGAGGACGAGGACGGTGAGCCGTTCGGTGGCCACGGGCCGGTAGCCGGTCAGGTGGACGAGATCGGGGCCGGGCGCGATCAGCACCCCGTCGAGGCCGGCGTCGGCCGCGGACTGGGCTGCGCGGGTCATCCTGGCGCGGTAGTCGTCGGCGGTGAACGGCGTCGGCGTGCTGGTCATGGGGCCTCCTGCGCGAGGGTCGTGGGGCTCCTGCCCGGCCTGCGGTCTGCTCCTCGGGGCATTCTGCCCGCCATCCTCCTTCGGCCCACCGACGCCCGCGAGTGCGGCCGACGCGATCCGACCGGGCCTGCCGCGCAGGCAGAGGGCGTCGGCCGTGGTCGCCCGGTGATCCGACCGGGCCAGGCCGGCCGCGCGGGGGTCAGCCGTCGTCGCCCGGCCGACCGCTCTCCTCGGTGACCAGCCGCTCCAGGAGTTCGTGGAATTCGTCGCCGACCATGATCCGCAGCCCGTCCCCGTCCTCGTCGCGGTCGCTGAGCTGGGTCAGGGTTCCGGCGCGCCACCAGTAGACGTAGGGACTGATGGCGCCCGGCGTGTCCTCGTAGCCGGTGGCCGCGAAGGAGGCCATGGCGTTCAGCGCGAGGATCATGCCGGTGTCGTGGATGGCGTGGAAGGCGAGCTGATGACGGAACGGGATCGCCACGAGCGCGCCGTCGGCCGTCAGCTCCTCGCCGGTGACCTGGCGCACGAGGGACTCCAGCGCGAGGACCCGGCTCGCGGTGTAGAAGGAGTCCCCGAGCACGACCTCGAAGCGCATTCCCTCGTCGTCGGCGACGGTCTCGTGGGCCTCGATCGGCAGGCCGCGAAGGTTGTAGAGCGCCTGGTCGCGCAGGTAGGGCAGGTCGCCGAGCGGTTCGAGGGCCTCGTCGGTGAGCATCATGACGCTCTCGGGGAGGTCCAGGGCCAGGATCTCGAACAGGCCGGGCGCGAGGGTGCGCGCGTACGCGAAGCTCTTCGGGTCGAGTCCCTCGGCGCCGACGACGCGGGGGTAGAGCTGGGCACGGATCTGCTCGGTGGGCAGGGTCTCCAGGGCGGACGGCGCGTCCATGGTGCGCAGGACCATGCCGACGTGCTGACGGACGAGTTCGGGCCAGGCGCGCGGGCCGCGTTCGTCGTTGTGGCAGACGGCGGCGAGGTTGCCGAGGCCGAACTGACGGCCCGCGCTGTCGGACACCATGTCCGAGTAGACGGTCACCTCCAGGCCCGCTTCGGCGAACGCCTCGCGCACCAGGCCGCGAAAACGCGTGCCTTCGCCCGCGGAGAAGAAGGCGAACTCGGGGTCCCGGGGCGCATCGCGTCCGTCACGCTTCGGCCCTCGCCGGAACAGCCCCACGCCGACCGCCCTTCCTGCCTGTCACTCGTCACATGTCCTTCTTCGAGCCTACCGAGCGCAGGTGAACGGCGGGACGGGCAGGTTCGGCAGCCCGCAGAGGGGCCGTCAGCTCACCGTGACCACGAGATCCGCCCGGTCGCGCCCGAGGCCGATCAGACGGGCGTTCGCCTCGTCGGACTCGCGGACCCAGCGCTCGGCGTACGGCCGCTCCTTGCCGAAGGACACATGCCGGTCGACAAGCCTGCGCACGCGCGTCGGCTCGTCGAGTTCCAGGAACCAGATCTCGTCCATGAGGGGGCGCACGCGGGCCCAGTGCCCTTCGTCGTGGAGGAGGTAGTTGCCCTCAGTGACGATGAGGGGGATCTCGGGCCCGACGGGGATGCTGCCCGCGACGGGCTCCTCGATCGTGCGGTCGAAGGCGGGCGCGTAGACCGTGGTGTCCGGCTCGGGTGCGCGCAGACGGGCGAGCAGCGCGGCGTATCCGGCGGCGTCGAAGGTCTCGGGTGCGCCCTTGCGGTGGGCGAGGCCGAGGCGCAGCAGTTCGCTCTGGGCAAGGTGGAAGCCGTCCATGGGGACGAGGACGGCGAGGCCGTCCAGCGCGGTGACCAGGCGCCGGGCGAGAGTGGACTTGCCGGCGCCGGGCGCTCCGGCAAGCCCCAGGATGCGGCGCCGCCCGGGGACGGCGAGGGCGCGGGCGCGGTCCAGGAGGTGCGGCGGGAACGTCATGGAATGCATTGTTCCACCCCGCCATCATACGTATAACGTATCCCCATGCCCCTCATCGCCTTGGTCTCCGTTGTCGTCCGCGACTACGACGAGGCCATCGCCCTCTACACCGGCGCCCTCGGCTTCGAGCTGGTGGAGGACACCGACCGCGGGGACTCCTCGCGCTGGGTGGTGGTCCACCCGCCCGGCGGCGCCGGCGGCACGGGCCTGCTGCTCGCCCGCGCCGAGGACGACGCCGAGCACGCGAGCGTGGGGGCGCAGACGGGCGGCCGGGTCGGCTTCTTCCTGCACACCGACGACTTCGCCCGCGACCGCGCCCGGATGTCGGCGGCGGGGGTGCGCTTCCTGGAGGAGCCGCGGTACGAGCCGTACGGCACGGTCGCGGTCTTCGAGGACCTGTACGGCAACAAGTGAGACCTCCTGGAGCCCCATTAGGCTTCTGCCGCATGACCGATCCTGCCCTCGACCTGCTTCGCGAGCGACCGGACCTGGCCGAACTGGCCGCGTTCCCCTTCGACTTCGACATCGGTCGCGCCGACCACGTCGAGGACGTGCACCTGGCGTCCGGTGCGTCGCTGGAGCCGGTCGCCGGTGACGACACCGGCGGCACGTACTTCGTCTGTGAGGACGGCACGGTCCTCTACGCCTCCTCCGAGGGAGATGCCGGAGTGGTCGGCGACAGCGTCTCCGAGGCACTGGAGGTCATCATCCGGCTCCCCTTCCCGGGGCACTGCCAGGGCCTCCTCCCCGACCTCGACGAGGCGGCGCTGCTCGCCGAGGTCAGCGCGGCGGACGAGGAGGCCCGTGAGTCGTTCGCCCCCGAACTGGACGCGCAGCGGGCGGCGTTGCTGAGCGGCCTCGGGCTGCCGTCCCGATCCCTCGTCGAGCTGAACGCCATGATGCACGCCGCCGCCCGGCGCACCGAGCCGGACTATCTGCTGCTCAACTCCGCCGAACTGTGCGCCTACGGGCTGCTGGACGAGGACGCAACGGAGCCGCTGCGCGACGTCGTCCTCGCCCCCGGACGGGCGGCGCTGGAGCGTATGCGGTCCGGCGGCCCGGCGGCCTGGGCGGAGGTGGACGGGGACCCGGTACTGCGGGCCGGGGTGCTGCGGGCGGCGCAGTACGACCGCCGCGTGGACGACCTGCCGCTGCTGCGCTTCCTGCTGGAAAGCGAGAACGCCGAGGAGAACGCCGAGCGGACGCGGCGATACGAGGAGCGGTGGCTCGCCGCGGTGCTGGTGGCCCTGCACGGGCGGGCGGCGGATGTGCCGCTGGTCCGGTCGGCGAACACCATGTGTGCGCCCGAGGACCCGGCGGGCGTCGTCGCGTGGGCACAGGAGCAGGACGCGAAGCGGTACGGCCCGGATGCCGCGACGGAGAGCGAGTTCACCTGGATCGACCTGGCCCGCCGCCAGGGCCGCATCGAGCACGCGCGCGTGGCGCTGATCCGCATGCTGGACGACACCGGTCCGGACGCCGAGCGGCTGCGCGCCCTCAGCCGGACTCTGGAAGACCTCGGGGACCACGGGCAGGCGGCCCGCGCCCAGTTCAACCTCGCCTCGCTCCAGGACACGGGCTGGGACCGGGCCGCGGAGACCTACGCCCTGGCCCGTGTACAACGCCGCAAGGGCGATCTCGCCGCCGCGGGCGAGGCGCTGGGGCGGGCACGGGCCGCCGTCGGCCTGCGCGACGGCGCCGCACCCGACGACACGGTCCCGGACTGGCACCGCCGTGGCCTGGGCCGGCAGATCACGGAGCAGCATCTCGAGCTCGTGCTCGCGGCGGTCGAGGCCGGCGATCAAGCCCTCGCACGGGAGACGATGGCCCACGCCAAGGTCCTGCTGAAGACGATCGCCCGGCAGTTCCGCAGCTCCTTGAGCGAACTGTCGACCCGGGCCAGGTGGGCGGTCGCGGCCCTGCCGGAGATCTAGAGCGGCAGCGCGCACGCCACCGCGGGGAACTTGAACGCCCCACCCGCCGACCGGAGTTCGCCCGTTCGCGCGTCCACGTGGAGGACGGTGACCGTGCCGGAGCGCTGGTTCGCCGCGAAGAGCAGACCGCCGGAGGGCGACAGGGCGGTCTGGCGGGGGAAGTCACCGCCGACCGGCACCGTGTCCAGCAGCCTCAGCCGGGCGCCGCCGGCCTCAACGGCGTACCGGGTGAGCGTGTTGGGGCCGCGGTTGGCGTGGTAGGCGTACGCGCCGTTCAGCGTCACCACGAGCTGTGCCGGGTAACTGGTTCCGGGGCCGGTGCCGGTCGACTGCGGCTCGCCGGGCCGCAGCGTGCCGGTCTCCGGGTCGTAGGCGCAGACCGTCACCGTGTTGTCCAGCTCGTTCGCGAGGTACGCGTGGCGGCCGGAGGGGTGGAAGGTCAGGTGGCGCGGGCCCGCCCCGGGGCGCACGGTCGCGCGGGAGACCTCCGTCAGGGCTCCGGCCCGGGTGTCGAGGCGGTAGGTGTACACGGTGTCGTTGCCGAGATCGACGGCGAGGACGTGGCCGCGGTCGGGTGTGGTGATGATCTGGTGGGCGTGCGGCGACGTGCCGGTGTGCCGGACGAGGTCCGTGCGTTCGCCGAGCGCGCCGGAGTCGTCGATGGGGTGGACGGCGACGCTTCCGGACCCGAAATTGGCGCTGAGCAGCCAGCGCCCGGAGGGGTGCACGGACAGATGGGCGGGCGCGGCCCCGCCCGTGGACCGGCTGCCCAGCACCCGGTGGCCGCCGTCGTCCGCCAGACGCACGGCGGTCACGGCACCGTCCGCACGCTCGTTCACGGCGTACAGGGTCCGCCCGGAGGGATGCACGGCCAGGTACGAGGGGTCCCCGACGCCCTCGATGACGCCCGCCCCGGTGACGTGTCCCGTCGTCTCGTCGTACGCGGCGACGCCGATCCCCGTCCCGCCCCCGTCGACGGAGGTGTACGTCCCCAGGTACAGCGGCCGGACCCGCCGGGCACGGGACGTGGGCGTGACCGCCGGCTGCGACCCCTGCGACCGCGCCCGGGGTCCGGGGTCCTCGGCCGCCCCGCACGCGGGCAGCACGGCCGCGGCGGCGACGCCCGAAAGACCTTGGAGAAAACGACGCCGGCTTGTCGCTCCCACGTTGCCCATGCCAGGCAGCCTAGCCACGAGCGGCGTCCGGCACAGGTCGGTCACTGCGCGTTCCCGCTCCTCGGCGAGCGGATCCTCGGCGCGGACGACGGTGAAGGCCAGGTCCGGACGGCGATCGAGCACACCGGCGTCGTTGCAGCCGGCGATCAGCCCGCGCACACCGTCCGGCGTGGATGCGCCGCCGGCGGCTCCGCCACCGCCGGCGTCCGGCATTCGAGGATGATGACCACATGACCGCGCACAACGATCTGGCTCCCGGGCCGGAACCGATCCCTGCGGACTGCGGGCCTCACCGGCATGCTCCTGTTCGTGGCCCTGGCCGCCGTGCTGTGGCTCGTCGCCGATGCCTTCGCGACCCGGAAGTGTTTCGACAGCGGCTACGGGTTGGGCGACAGCACCAGCATGACCGAGGAGGGTTGCGAAGTGACCGTGCGGGCCGCCGACGGCGACAGGAGCACGGTGCTCCCCACCCTCGACGAGCCGATCTCGACGGCGGCACTGATCGCGGGACTGGCCGGTGCCGTACCGCCCGGCATCTGCCTCTGGCCGGCAACACGGCGCACACGCTGACACAGCCTTGTCCTCCCGGCTCCCGGTGTGAGAGGGCGGCCTTGGGGCCGCCAATGAGTACAGCATTGGACTCTCCCACCGTGGGAGAGTCCACCATGATGGCGTGCGAGACGAACTTCTCACCATCGGGCGCTTCGCCCGCCTGTGCCGGCTCAGCGTCAAGCAGCTACGGCACTACGACGAGATGGGGCTCTTGGCTCCTGCCCGCGTGGACGCCGGCTCCGGCTATCGCTATTACGCACCTGAACAGGCACGCGATGCCCTGACCATCGCCCTGCTGCGCGAGATGGATCTCCCCTTGGCTGTGATCGCCCAGGCGCTGGCTGCCGAGCCCGAGTCCAGGGCACAGATCCTGCGCGCGGAGCGGGACCGGCTGGCCGAGCGGATCAGCAGGGACCAGGCACGGCTGGAGATGCTGGAGCGCCTGGCGGAGGGCGGCCTGCCCGGCTATGAGGTGACGATGGGCAGGGAGCCGGAGCGACGGTTGGCAGTGGTGCGAGCGGTCTGCACCCCTGCGGAGATCGGGGAGAAGGTCGAGGAGTGCGTAGGCCGGCTGCTGCCCGTGCTCGGCAAGGCGGGCATCGCATGGGAGCCGCCGCTGTGGGCGCTGTACCCGCTGGACCTGGAAGAGCGGATGCAGATCGCCGTCGGAGTGCAGACGCCGCAGGGGGAAGGAGGCACGTCCGGCGTGGAGTTCGAGGTGCTGCCCGGCGGACCCGTGGCCGAGACCGTGCACATCGGGCCCTACGCCCAGCTGCCCTTGGCCTACAACGCGCTCTTCGCCGCCATCCACGAGCGCGGTCTGCGCCCGCAAGCGCCCGTACGTGAGGCCTGTCTCGTCGGGCCGACAGAGGCACCGCAAGAGGAACTGATGACCCGGCTGATCATCCCCGTCCAGGAGAGCATGGCATGACCACGGTGAAAGACATCGATGCCCGCGGCACGCAGCACTGTGAGACGACAGCTCTGGGGGTGCTGCTGCGGCACCAAGGACTCGATCTGTCCGAGCCCATGCTCTTCGGCCTCGGCTCCGGTCTGTCCTTCATCTACTGGGACAGCAAGAACATGGGCTTTCCCTTCCTCGGGGGACGGGTCAAGCCTTTCGACCTCACCAGAAACCTGGCCACCGGGCTCGGGCTGGAGCTCCTGGTCCAGGAGACCACCTCCCCCCGCAGGGCATGGGAGAACGTGGCAGCCCCCATCGACGCCGGCCACCCCGTCGGACTACAGCTCGACAGCTACCACCTGGACTACTTCGGGTCGAAGGTGCACTTCGGCGGTCACGTCGTCGCCATGTACGGCTACGACGACCACGACGCCTACCTGGTGGACACCGACCAGCAAGGCGGAACGGTATCCACCAGCCTGACCAGCCTCGCCCAGGCCAGGGCCGCGCGCGGCCCGATGACCGCCAAGCACCGGTCCTTCACCCTCACCGCTCCGAGGAACCTGCCCTCCCCGAAGGGCCAGATCGTTCCCGCCATCACCGCCTGCGCCGACGCCTTCCTCAACCCGCCCATCGCCAACCTGGGCCACCGTGGCATCGAGAAGGCCGGCAAGCTGGTACGCACATGGCTCCAGCGGACCGACAACCCGCAACGGGACCTGCCCCAAGCCGCCCTCCTGATGGAGAAGGCCGGCACCGGCGGCGCCCTGTTCCGTAATCTCTACCGCGACTTCCTCGCCGAATGCACCCAACTACTCGACAGCAGCCACCTGCGCACCGGCCACGGGCTGTACACCGAGGCAGCCACCCTGTGGACGGAGGCCGCAGCACTGATCACGAAAGCCGGTGAATCAGGCGATGCGCAGTACCTCGCGCAGGCAGGCACCATCCTCGGCGATCTTTCCCGCATGGAGCGCGAGGCCATGCAGACGTTGAGCTGCCTGCGGGAGTGAGTCACCGAACTGCCCGCCACGTCGACGTCCGGCCCCGCCACCGCGCCACCCCGCGTACGACCAACGCCGCGTGAACACCCACCGTCCCTGGCGACGGCCCGGTGAATGCCGTCCGAACACTCCTGGCAGCCGTCGCAGCCCCCGCTGACGCGCTCGTAATTTGGCGCACATCTGTATCCGGTCAGCACGGGAGTCGGCGGTGGACGGTTTTCCCTGGGAGTCGACGATCGCCATCCTCGGTCTGGCCATCCCCTTGGCGGCCGCCGCGTGGGAGTTCGCGCTCGTCGGCCGCAAGCGTCTCGGCTACCGGATCCAGATGGACACCACCGCGCCCGACGCCGCCGAGGCCCCGCACGCCGGAGTGCTGCGGCAGATGCAGCGGGACGACGCCTCGCTGCGCGACCCCTCGTTCGCGCTGCTGCGCATCGAGAACAGCGGCTGGACCCTGATCGACTCCGACGACTACGTCTCCCAGGGCTCCACCGACGTCGGCATCGAGGTCCAGGAGGAGTTCGCGCCACGCGTGCGGTACTCGCTGCCGACGGTCGCCTCGATCGAACAGGGCAGGCGATTCCCCCCGGCGGCCTTTGTCGACCGGGCGGAAGAGGTACTGGACGCGTTCGGCACGATCAGGGGCGCGGCACGGCACCTGTCGCGGCGGCCGGGCCTGGCGACCTGGTTCCGCCAGTGGGCGGGCCTGGAGGCGGAGGCGGTGAGCCTCTACACGTACGAATGCCGGTTGATCCCGGGGCTGTTACAGACGGAGGCGTACGCGCGGACACTGTTCACGAACCAGTTGCCGCCACTGGGTGACGAGCAGATCGAGGCACAGCTCGTGGCGCGGCAGGAACGCCAGCGGTTGCTGCGGGAGCGGCCGAACACGGCGTACAGCTTCATCCTGGAAGAGCACCTGTTCCGACGGCGCACCGGCGGGAAGCAGGTCACGCTGGACCTCATCGACCACATCCTCGCCCTCGCCGAACTGCGCAACATCGAGATCCAGATCATGCCGCTGGTGCGCGAGGACCACGCCGGTCTGCACGGTCCCATGCAACTGCTGGAGACCCTGGACAACCGCTGGCTCGGCTACTGCGAGGGGCAGGAGAACGGCCAGTTCATCTCCGACCCGAAAGTGGTCAGCATGCTCCAGATGCGGTATGCCAGGATGCGGTCACAGGCTCTTACCCTGGAGGACTCCCTGAGCCTGTTGCGGCAGATGCGAGGAGCGGTATGAGCACCACAGAACTGGTCTGGTTCAAGAGCAGCTACAGCGGCAGCTCCGGTGATTCGTGCGTCGAAGTCGCCCTCTCCTGGCACAAGTCCAGTTACAGCAGCGGCTCCGGCGACTCCTGCGTCGAGGTCGCAGCCTGCCCCGACACCGTCCACGTCCGCGACTCCAAGGACACCGAGGGTCCCCAACTCGCCCTCTCCCCCGCCTCCTGGACCGCCTTCGTCCCCTTCGCCGCCGCACGGGCCTGACGTCCAGGGCGCGAACGCGCGCGGCTGTCCGCTTCGGCGGAAGCGGACAGCCTGTCCGGACCCGTCACCAGCGCTCGTACGCGGAGAAGGGCCGCACGCCCTCGCCCCAGCGCACGGCGATGACCAGGTCCTTGTAGGTGAGCACGTCCGCGAGCTCGTCGTAGCCGCTGACCGGGTCCTCGCGGAAGGCGCGGTCGTCCTCCTCGTCGCCCGTGGCGGCGTCGAAGACCATCAGCCCGTCCCCGTACTTCGGGGAGCTGGTCAGGACCGTCATCCGCCCGTCCTCCACGTGCAGCGCCGCGACGTCGTACGAGCCGCCCGGGCCCTCCCCCCGCCACGCCTCGTCACCGCTCGCCAGGTCGAAGGCGACGAGCCGATCGAGGTTGACATTGTCCTCGTGCTCGGCGGCGGCGAAGAGTTTCCCGTCGGCGACGGCCACCTTGTTCGGCTTGTCCAGCGGGATCTTGCCGTAGTCGCCGGTGGCCTCGATCTGCGCCTGGGGGCGGCCGTCATGGCCGAAGGCGAGGAAGGCGTTCACGCCTCGCTCTCCCTCCGCGACGCGCAGCACGGCCGGTTCGGCGGACAGGAAGGTCACGTCCGCGCTGGTGACGGCACGCCGTGCGCCGAGGGGAACGGTCCACCGCTCCTTGCCGTCGGCCGGGTCGAACGCGGTGAGCTTCAGTTCGTCGTCGCAGCCGACGACGGCGAGGACATGCTTCGCGGCGGCGGCGACCCGGTGCGGGACGCAGCCCTTCGGTACGGCGGCCTTCCAGCGCGGGGTTCCGGTTCGCAGGTCGAAGGCGCGCACGGCATGGACGCCGGACCGGCCGGAAGCCTTCTCCATCTCCCTCACCTGCCGGGAGCCGTCGCTGTCCCGGAGTACGGCCAGTCCTCCGCCGGTGGCGACGAGGTCGGGTTCGGCGGTCACGTCGCCGGTTGCCGGTGCGCGGGGGGTGTGCCACAGTTCGCGGCCGTCGGTGAGGGCGATCGCGGCGACGGTGGCGCAGCCCTTGCCCTTCTCCACCTCGGTGCTTCCCGCCGCGCCCGCCTCGCCGTAGGCGATCAGCACGACGGAGCCGTCGGCGACGGTGCTGACCGCGCAGATATCGGCCCGGCGGGGCACGACGTACTCCCAGCGCTTCTTGCCCGACCCCGCGTCGAAGGCGGTGACGGCGTCGAAGCGGCTGCGGACGACGGTGTCGCCGACAAGCCAGTTGCCGTTGCCGTGTTCGGCCGCCTTGCGGTCGACCGGGGTCTCCCAGACGACCCTCATGGAGAAGAAGGGCAGATAGCCCGAGCCGGCCAGGAAGACGGAGGCGATGCCGCCGACGACGGCGAGCCCCACACCGCCCACGATCAGTACGCCGATCAGCTTCCGCCACCGGCTCGCCGGTGCCCTCCCACCGGGCCGGCCATCATTCCCTTGTGTCGACACGCGGACCCCCACCCCTTTGCGACCATCGAACGCCCTGAGAGTACGGGATCGTTGATCGCCCAACGGACCGCCTGCCTACCGCGATTGTCCTCATCCACATCCGCGGCCGTGGACAGGCCGTGGAGCCGTACGGGACCGGTTGGCCAACGCCCCGCTGGGACCGACTGTCTCAGTCTTGCTCTTCGTCCGGAGCCAGTCGCAACGAGATCGAGTTGATGCAGTACCGCTGGTCCGTCGGCGTCGGGTAGCCCTCGCCCTCGAAGACATGGCCCAGGTGCGAGCCGCAGCGGGCGCAGCGGACCTCCGTGCGGATCATGCCGGCCGGACTGCGCAACATCGAGATCCATCATGCGCGGCGGCTCCGGCGACTCCTGTGTCGAGGTCGCCGCCTGCCCCGACACCGTCCACGTCCGCGACTCCAAGGAGGTGGAGGGCCTCCACCTCGCCCTCTCCCCCGCCTCCTGGACGGCCTTCGTCCCGTTCGCCGCCGCCCGGGCCTGGCACCGGGCTCGCGGCACCCGTCAGGCCGTTGTCAGTGGCCGGTCCTACTGTGGTTGTTGCGAAGGATCAGCACCACGAACGACCGACCGGGGGCATCATGACGGGCACGACCATCACCATGCCGGAGCACGCGTTCGATCCGGAGTTCAGGCACGATCCGACGCGGCGGCGGCTGACCGCCGGCGGACTGCCGGACGGGCACGCCCTGATGCGCTTCGGTCCGCTGTCCGAGGCACGGTCGCTGACCGTCCGCCAGTACGTGCTCGACATGGGCGCGGACGCGTCCGTACTCGCCCCGGACACCGGCTCCTTGTTCGTCCTGGGGCATCTCCTGGTCCAGGGTGACGAGGCGGACGAGATCGTGGTTGACGGGACGACGGGCCGTGTGTTCAGCATGTGGCTGTTCGACAAGCACCCGGAGAGCGCCGAGGTGTTCCCGCTCGCCCCCTCCGTCGACGCCCTCGCGCGCTTCCTGTCGGCTGTCGACGACTTCACCGCGCTGCGGGGCGACTTCGCCGACCTGGTGGGCCGCACGGGCCCGGAGGTGGTGGAGGAGGCCACGGCGCGACTGCTGTCCGTCTTCACCGACGAGGAGTGGGGAGACGGCGGCTGGGGCGCTGCCGGGGATCCGCAGGAGTGGGACCACGCCGTCCCGGCGTTCTGGCGGATCGCCGCGCTGATACGTCCCCTGGCCCTGATCGCCGCGCCGGGCGATGGCCTGCGGCTCGATCTTCCGAAGGGTTTGCTGGACGAGGAGTTCGGGCCGGGCGAAGTGGTCCGTATGGCTCCGGCGGACCTGCCGGCCGCTCTGGAGCACGAGCCGACACGCAGGTTCCTCACGGAGGTCGGGCTCCCGCAGGACGGTCTCATGTTCGAGCTGTGGCGCGACGACTACCTGCTGCAGACGCTGCCCGAGAGGGAGGAGACCGGGGAGGACGGGGGCGAGCGGCTGCCGGCCGGTGCGGAGTGGCTGGTGTGCCTGGGGAGCCTGGTCCACGACTTCGAGGCCCTGATCGATGGCCGCACGGGCCAGGTGCACTACCGGGAGTACCACTCGGACACCGTCACCCCGGTCAACGCGGACATCTCCACGCTGGCCTTCACGGTGTGGATGCACAGCCGGGAGCAGACGCTCGACAAGGAGCACGATTTCACCGACGACTTCTACGACTGCCTCGCCGACACGATGGCCGCCGCCCTCGCCTCGGTCGACCCGGTCGCCTGCCTCCCCGCGGCAAGCCCCGATGACTACCGCTACTGGCCGGAGGTGTTCCACGACGAGGCGGGCGGAGTCCTGTGAACTGCCTTGCCCGTCCGCTTTCGGCCACCACCACCCCCGCGCACCGGCCCTCTGCGGCGCTCGGGGTCCGCCCCGAACTGCCCCGCGCCATCACGTCAGCCGGAAGACCGGGCCTCGGGGCGTGAACGGCAGTGACGCGCCCTGGGGGATCAGGAAGGCGTGCTCGCGGCGGACGCGCAGCGTGTCGCACCATCCGTCGGTGATGACCAGGACCGGGGCGTTCGCGGGGAAGTCGTCGGCGCGGTGGATCAGGTCGATGCCCGGCTGGAGCACCGTCCCGCCGCGCCCGCGGACCCGTACCCGGCCGGCGATCTCCGCCGGGGGGAGGTATCCGGCGTCGTAGGCCGCCGCGTCGCAGAAGACGACGCGGGCGGCCGGGACGTCACGGGCCTCGGCGTACGAGGCGATCGCGCCGAGAGCCTTGCCGAGCAGGGCGCTGTTCATCGAGCCGGACGTGTCGAGGACGACACCGAAGGTGCAGCGGGGCGTCTCCTCGGACGGGAAGTACCGTCCGGCGCGCGGGATGTCGGGGGTGGACGCCTGCCGGCGGGCCGGGCGCGCATAGGACCGTACGGGCTCGGGCCGGGGCACGTACTCGTCGAACCAGCGGGCCAGTTGGGCGTCCCACGGCACAGGCGGGTGGGCCAGGGCGCGGATCTCCTGGACGAGACCGGCGGGCAGCAGACCGCGCTCGCCGTACTGGTGCAGGTCGAAGCCCTGCACCAGGCCGCGCCGGTAGAAGTCGTCCAGGTCGGCGTAGGGGCGGGCATCCGGGTGCGGCAGCGGCTCGCCGAGGATGTCGCCGGCGCCCTTGCCGCGCAGGGTCGCCAATCGGCGACGGCGGCGCAGGTCGGTGGCGATGCGGTCGTAGACCTCCTCCACCGACAGGTCCTTGAGGTCGGGGTCGTACAGCAGCCCCTCGGGCATCTCGCCGACACGCATCTGGACCAGCCAGCCGTTGACGACGAAGTCGGCGGCGACGTTGAAGAGCACCGGGTCGCGGGCGCCGCGGCGTTCGCCGTGGCGCAGGGCGGCGTGCAGCATCTCGTGCGCCAGGATGAAGCGCCACTCCTCGTCGGTGAAGGTCCGCAGCGGATTGATGTAGATCTCGCCCGCGACGGAGCTGACGGCGGCGATGGAGATGTCCTGCGTGCGGGCGAGTTCGGCGTCGGCGACGACCGTGAGGCCGGCCGCCAGGCCGCCGAGCAGGGGGTACGAGGAGACGAACCAGTTCAGGGCCCGGTCCCAGGGCCGCTGGGGCACGCGCTCGCCGGTGACGCGGTCGCGACGGCCGCCCGCCACGTCCATGGCGGCGGAGACACTGCGGGTGAGCGCGTGGGCGAAGGCGGTCTCCCAGTCGGGCGGGGCAGTGTTCCACATCTGCCAGGGCACCAGGACCTGGTCGGGGTGCTCGCCCGCGGTGCCGCAGCGCTCGTAGGCGGCCGGGATGCCGTCGCGGCGCCAGCGGGCGGCGAGCATCGCCTCGTCGCCGCCCGGATACGCCTCGGGGAGGTGGCCGGGAGGGCGGCCCACCGGGAAGGTGAGCAGGAAGCGGTTGACCACCGTGCAGCGTGCGGCCCGCTCGAAGCGGTCGGGCTGCTCGCGCCGTGCCTCCTTGGCCGCGGGCACGTGCCCGAACCCGAGGTGCAGCAGGCAGTGCGCGAGGGTCCAGGCCCAGTCGTCCGGTTCGGCACGCCGGGAGGGGTGGACGTGGACGACGCCGTTGGAGTCCACGGCCGCAAGCCCCCCGGCGGGCGTGGCGGCGCACTTGCCCTGCCGGCAGAACTCGGCCTCGACGGCGGCGAAGGCCGGGTTCCGCTTGACCATGGCGAGCCCGGCAGCGAACGCTTCGGTGGCCGGGTCGGGCTTGCCGCCCTGCTGCCCCGCGGCGGCCTTCTTCACCGCCGGGCCTCCACCAGCCGCGGCATGTCGCGGGCGGCCTCGACGAGGAACCAGGAGGGCAGCACGGGCTGCCCGTCGGTGTCGTCCGCGATGACGGTCTGCGCGACCTCGACGGAGATCTCGGCGAGCTGCACGAGCAGCGACTTGGCCCGGTAGGCGGTCTGCCGCATCGACGGCGACACGTGCTCCTTCTGCCGCGGCAGCTCCTTCACCAGCCGCCCCCGGAACGCCTCGGCCAGGTAGTAGAGCAGGTCCCGGTCCTGAAGGCGGTTCGGCCAGGAGGCGTCACCCTTGAGGATCGCCTCGATGCCGAAGGTGTGCCGCACGATCTTGGCGTAGCCGCAGAAGGAGACGGCGTGGGCAGGCGTGAGGGTGCCGTGGACGACGACTTTGAGGGTGTCCTCGTCGATGCCCGGACCGAAGGAGTGCAGGGCGTCGGAGAGCATGTGCCAGGAGCGGGGCGTGGAGAACGGCTCCTCGGTCTTGGGCGGCTGCGACCAGAGGTGGTCGGGGCGGTCGGTGAGGTAGTCCGTCACCCAGGGGTGGATGCCGTGCTCGCCCGCCCAGACCAGCCAGTCCGCCGACGACGCCTGGAGATGCACATGGGTGAGGCGGTTCACCAGCGCCGACGCGATGGGCCGCGCGAGGGCGTTGTCGGTGGCGCGGTTCCCCGCGCCGATGACGATCGAGCCGGCGGGCAGCTCGTAGGACCCGATGCGCCGGTCCAGGATCAGCGAGTAGAACGCCTTCTGGACGTCGGGGGACGCGGCGTTGAGCTCGTCGAGGAAGAGGCAGTACGGCTCGTCGCGGGCGATGGCCTCGGGCGGGCAGAACACGGACCGCCCGTCACGAATCTGCGGCACCCCGATCAGGTCCTCGGGCGCCAGCTGCGTCCCGAGCAGACTCACGCACTCCAGCCCGAGCGATTCGGCGAACCTCCGCACGAGCGACGACTTCCCGATCCCGGGCGCGCCCCACAGGAAGACGGGCCGCACGGTGGCGAGCCCGAGCAGCAGTTCGGGAACCTGGGCGGGAGTGACGGTGACAGCGGCCTGCACGCGGAAGTGTTCCTTCGGTTCGCGGGGACGGGAACGGGCCCGCCCAGTCTGGGCGGGCCCGGCAGTCGGCGCAGCCGATTTTTCTCCCGGCCGGTGCCGCGAGCGGCAATGTTCGCCGGAAGGGGCACCGGTCCACGACCGGCGGTGTCCGCCGGGAGGAGCCCTAGTCCGCGTCCGGCTCCAGCCGCAGCGAGATCGAGTTGATGCAGTACCGCTGGTCCGTCGGCGTGGGGTAGCCCTCGCCCTCGAAGACATGGCCCAGGTGGGAGCCGCAGCGTGCGCAGCGGACCTCGGTGCGGACCATGCCGTGGGAGCGGTCCGCGATCAGCTCGACCGCGTCGGTGTCCCTGGGGTCGTAGAACGAGGGCCAGCCGCAGTGCGACTCGAATTTCGTGTCCGAGCGGAACAGCTCCGCCCCGCAGGCACGGCAGGAGTAGGTGCCGGCCGTCTTGGTGTCCGTGTACTCACCGACGAACGCGGGCTCGGTCCCGGCCTGGCGCAGAACCGCGTACTCCGCCGGGCTCAGCTCCGCCCGCCACTGCTCGTCCGGCTTCTCGACCTCGTACGACATCAACCGCTCCCTCAGTTCGACAGGCGGGCCAGGATCATCGGACCGAGGTCCGTCACATCGCCCGCGCCCATCGTGAGAACGAGATCGCCGGGCCGCGCCATTCCCGCGATCACCTCGGGGACGGCCGCCTTGTCGTGGACGGCGGTGACCTCGGCGCCCGCGGTGCGCGCCGCGTCGATGATCAGCTCGCTGGTGATGCCGGGGATCGGGTCCTCGCGGGCCGGGTAGATGTCGAGGACCACCGAGGCGTCGGCCAGCGCCAGGGCCTGGCCCATCTCCGCGCCGAGTTCCTGGGTGCGGGAGAAGAGGTGCGGCTGGAAGACGACGAGCAGCCGCGAGTCGGCGGCCGCGCCGCGCATGGCCTCCAGGTCGGCGGTCATCTCGGTCGGGTGGTGGGCGTAGGAGTCGATGACCTGGACGCCCGCGGCCTCGCCCTTGAGCTGGAGGCGGCGCTTGACGCCGGTGTACGTGCCGAGGGCGGAGGCCAGGTTGTGCGCCGGGATGCCGAGGGCGACGCCGGCGGCGAGCGCGGCCACCGCGTTGTGGGCGTAGTGGCGGCCGGGGACGGAGACGGTGAAGGTGAGGAGGCGGCCGTCGAGCATGACCGTGACCTCGCTGGTCAGGCCGCGCGGGGTGACCTTGTGGATGCGGACGTCGGCACCCTCGGACTCCCCGTAGGTGACGACCTTCAGGGACGACCGGTCGCGGACGCGGGAGGCCAGCTCGACCGCGCCGGGCTGGTCGGCCGCGATGACCAGCGTGCCGCCGGGGACGACCTTGCCGACGAATGTCTCGAAGGACTCGTAGATCTCGTCCATCGAGGCGTAGTTGGCGTGGTGGTCGAGCTCGACGTTGAGGACGATCGCGACCTCGGGGTCGTACTTCTGGAAGCTGCGGTCGCTCTCGTCGGCCTCGGCGACGAAGATCTCGCCCTCGCCGTGCCGTGCGTTGGTGCCGGGGCCCTCGAGGTCGCCGCCGATGGCGTACGAGGGGTCCAGACCCAGCTCGGTCAGGGCCACGGCCAGCATGGACGTGGTGGTGGTCTTGCCGTGCGTGCCCGCGACGGCGATCGAGCGCAGTCCGGTCATCAGCGAGGCGAGCGCGTCGGAGCGGTGGACGACCGGAACGGACAGTTCGGCGGCGCGGGCGAGCTCCGGGTTGTCGGCGCGGATGGCGCTGGAGACGACGACGCAGCTGGCGTCAGCGGCCAGGTGCTCGGCGGCGTGCCCGATGTGCACGGTCGCGCCCAGCGCCCGCAGGGACTCGGCGGTCGCGGACTCCTTGGCGTCGCTGCCCGCGACCTTCGCGCCGCGCTGGGCGAGGATCTTCGCGATCCCCGACATACCGGCTCCGCCGATGCCGATGAAGTGCGGGCGCTCCATGGCGCTGGGAACGGCGGGTGCCATGTGTCTGTCTCCCCGGGGTGTGCGTACACGTGCAGGGGCCCACCCTATTGCCTGCTCCTGCCTGCGGACGCGCCCCCGGTCGGCTACTCGCTGTGCGCGAAGAGCTTCAGCACCGGTACGCCGACCTTGTGCCGGGCCCGCGACGCCCAGTCCCGGTGGAAGAACTCCTCCACGTAGTGCGGCTCGGTCAGCACGATCACCTCGTCGGCGGCTTCCTCGTCGACGACGGCCTGCAGCTTGTCCAGCGGGTGGGCCTCGATGACCTGGCCCACGGCGTCGCATCCGCGGGCGCGCAGGGCGGCCAGGGTGCGTTCGAGGCCGTGCTGGGCAGGGGCCTTTGCCTCCTCGCCCGCCGGCTCCTCGGCCTCGCGGACGGCCTCCTTCAGTTCTCCGAGCGCCACGTCGTCGATGGCACGCAGCAGCACGTCGGCCTGGTCACCGCGCGGCTGCATCAGCACGACGAAAGAGACGGCCTCGTCCCCGTGCAGGGTGGTGACGAACTCCACGTCCTCGGAGGTGAGGGGCTTCTCGATCATCAGTACGCTTGTGAACACGTTCAGGAGCCCTTCTGCGGAAACCATCCGTCCCCCGTGACGGCACGGGGTCTGCGAGATAAGTGTGCCCCTCCGACGCTAAGCGGAACGATAAATTCCACGATTGTCACCGACCAGCGCGCCAGACGCGCGACGGTCACCGGCCCCTGTGGCCACCGGCCCGCGCACCACGCGCGGCGCGTCCGGCACGCCTCACACCCGGCGGTACCGGGTGAAGAGGAAGCCCTGCTCCTCCAGCACCGACGCCAGTGCGAACCGCGCCGGATCGGCCAGCGCCGGTCCGCCCGCGATGCGCTGCGCGTCCCCGACCGTCATCGTCGGCGACACCGTCAGGCACAGCTCGTCCAGTACCCCGGCAGCCGCGAACTGACCCAGCATCCGCGGTCCGCCCTCGGTCAGCAGTCGCACAAGGCCGCGCTCGGCGAGCGCCCGTACGGCCCGCGCGGGCTCCACACCCGGCCCGTCACCGGCCACGACGACGTCGGCCCCCGCCTTCTCCGCCTCCCTGATGCGGTCGGGGGCCGCGGCGGCTCCGGTGAGCACCAGCGTGGGCACCAGCGGTTCGGTGAACAGCGGCAACGAGAAGTCGAGGTCGAGCGAGGCGCTGACCACCGCGATCGCGGGCGCGGGCCCCTGCCCGGCAGCAGCCCTGCGCTCCGCGAAGGCCCCTCGCGCCCGGGCAGGCCGGTAGCCCTCGAGCCGTACGGTCTCGGCACCGACCACCACGGCGTCGGCGAGACCGCGCAGGGCGCCGAAGATCCGCATGTCCGCGTCGGAGGAGATGGGCTGCGAGCGGCCGTCGTGCTGGGCCGCGCCGTCGAGCGAGGAGACCATGTTGGCCCGCAGCCAGGCACGCGCGCGGCCGGCGCCGCCCTCGTGAGGCACGTCGGCGGGGTAGGCATAGGCGTCGGCCAGCTCGTCCAGCGACCACTCCCGGTCTTCCCGGACGTCGGCGGGCGGTGTCTGGTCGGTCACAGGGAACAGGCGTCGCATGTCCTGCAGTCTTACACGCCCCTTACAGTTGAGTACTGTGCCGACCAGCCCGATAGCCGAAGCCGCGCCCCTGTCGCTGTGCGCCCGCGAGCCGCACGTTCCCGCCGACCGTCTGGTCGCGGAGATGGTGCCGCCGCCGCGTTTCGACGCGGTGCGCTTCGACACCTACGTCCCCGATCCGCAGCAGCCCAGCCAGATCGAGGCCGTCAAGGTGCTGAGCGACTTCGCGTCCGGCCTCGGCGACGCGCACGCCTCTGGCGGCGGCAAGCGGCGCTGGTTCGCGAGGGCCCCCAAGAACACGGCCCCCGCCGCGCCGCGCGGCGTCTACCTCGACGGCGGCTACGGCGTCGGCAAGACCCACCTCCTCGCCTCGCTGTGGCACGCCACCCCGGCCGAGCCCTCGCTGAAGGCCTTCGGCACGTTCGTGGAGCTGACGAACCTGGTCGGCGCGCTCGGCTTCCAGCAGACCGTCCGGACGCTCAGCGGGCACCGTCTGCTGTGCATCGACGAATTCGAGCTCGACGACCCGGGTGACACCGTTCTCGTCTCCACCCTGCTCGGCAAGCTGGTCGACGCGGGTGTGGCGCTCGCCGCCACCTCGAACACGCTGCCCGGCAAGCTGGGGGAGGGCCGCTTCGCCGCCGCCGACTTCCTGCGCGAGATCCAGGGCCTGTCGGCCCACTTCCGCCCGCTGCGGATCGACGGCGAGGACTACCGCCACCGCGGCCTGCCCGAGGCCCCTCCTCCGTACTCCGACGAGCAGGTCGCCAAGGCCGCGTACGCGACCGAGGGCGCTTCCCTGGACGACTTCCCGCACCTGCTGGAGCACCTGGCCAGGGTCCACCCGAGCCGCTACGGCGCGCTGACCGACGAGGTGCGGGCCGTGTGCCTCACCGATGTCCAGCCGGTGCCCGACCAGTCGACCGCGCTGCGGCTCGTCGTCCTCGCCGACCGGCTGTACGACCGGGAGGTTCCGGTGCTCGCCTCGGGCCTGCCGTTCGACCGGCTGTTCAGTGACGAGATGCTGAACGGCGGCTACCGCAAGAAGTACTTCCGGGCGATCTCGCGGCTCACCGCGCTGGCGCGGGACGCGAAGGCCTTGGTGGCGCAGTAGGTTGGGGCGGTAGACCCGATCTGAAGGGAACCATCATGGCCACCACGCGTCAGGCTCACAACGTCTGGGAAGGCAGCCTCCTCGAAGGCAAGGGCGTCGTCTCTCTCGACTCCTCCGGCATCGGCGAGTACCCCGTCTCCTGGGCGGCGCGGACCGAGCCCGCCGAGAGCGGTCGCACCAGCCCCGAGGAGCTGATCGCAGCGGCCCACTCCAGCTGCTTCAACATGGCCTTCTCACACGCCCTCGCGGGCGCCGGCACGCCGCCGGCCCGCCTGGAGACCAAGGCCGATGTGACCTTCCAGCCCGGCGAGGGCATCACCGGCATCCACCTGACCGTCGTGGGGACGGTCCCCGGTATGGACGAGGCCGCCTTCGTCAAGGCCGCCGAGGACGCCAAGGTGAACTGCCCGGTGAGCCAGGCGCTGAGGGCCACGCCGATCACGCTCACCGCCACGCTGGGCTGAGCGGAGCGCACCACGGGCCACAGTGGCCCGCATGGTTACGCAGCGGCCGTCTGCGTGATACACACATGCGGGTCACATTCCTGTCCGCCAGCAGGGAGTTGGTGCCTCATGACCGCTACACGACGTCAAGTCCTGGCCCAGGCCGGTGCGGTGGGTGCGGGGATCGCGTTCACCGGTGCGTTCTCCGAACTCTTCGCGGGCACGGCCGCCGCCCGCGGTCACGGCGGGTACGGCCCGCTGGTGCCCGATCCCGACGGCCTGCTCGATCTGCCGAAGGGCTTCCGCTACAAGGTCCTGTCCAGGGAAGGCGACCAACTGAGCCTCGGGCAGGGTCCGGTTCCGAGCAACCATGACGGCATGGCGGCCTTCGCCGGCCGCCGCGGCCGGGTCCACCTGGTCCGCAACCACGAGAACAGGCACAACGCCAGAATCGGCGTACCGGCCGTCGAGGGCCTGACCTACGACCCGATGGGCAAGGGCGGGTGCACGGCGCTGGAGCTGGACGGCCGCAACAACGTGCTGTCGCAGCAGGTCGCCATCGCCGGTACCGCGGTCAACTGCGCGGGTGGCCCCACCCCTTGGGGCACCTGGCTGACGTGCGAGGAGACCGAGGACAGGGCCGGCACCAACGGCTACACCAAGGACCACGGCTTCGTCTTCGAGGTCGACGGCGCCGATCCACACCGCACCGGGGCCGTGCCGCTCACCGCGATGGGCCGCTTCCAGCACGAGGCGATCGCCATCGACCCGTCGAGCGGAATCGTCTACGAGACGGAGGACGCCTTCGAGCGTCCGTTCGGCCTCTTCTACCGCTTCCTGCCCGACAAGCCGATGGGCGGGACCGGTTCCCTGCGCGCGGGCGGGGCGCTGCAGGCGATGCGGGTGCCGGGCGTGCCGGACCTGTCGGAGATCCAGGAGACCGGGGCACGCTTCGACCGGATCGAGTGGGTGCCCGTACCGGACAGCCAGGCGAAGCAGACGCCCATCAGGCTCCAGGACTTCGGCCCCAAGGGCATCACCCACGCCCAGAAGCTGGAGGGCTGCTACTGGGGCGGCGGCGCGGTCTACTTCGTGTCCAGCTTCGCGCGCAGTGCGGAGGGATCGGCTGGGGACCACTACGGGCAGGTGTGGAAGTACGAGCCCGGGCGGCGGCGCCTCACCCTGGTGATCGTCTTCGGCCCCGACTCGGACGTCCAGCTGCCGGGCGAGTCCCCCGACAACATCTGCCTCGCACCGAGCGGCGGCCTGATGGTGTGCGAGGACGGGAACGGCGCGCAGCACGTGTACGGGCTCACCAAGCGGGGTCGGGTGTACCCGATGGCTCGGAACGCGCAGAACATCGGTACCCCGGAGGAGCCCGAGTGGGGCGAGTTCGCGGGCGTCGCGTTCTCACCGGACGGCGGCACGATGTATGTGAACTGCTACACGCCGGGCACGACGTTCGCGATCACGGGCCCCTGGCACTGACCGGTCCGGCCTGAACGCGCCCGTGGGCGCGGCACCGCTCTGCGCGGTGCCGCGCCCACGGGCGTCTGACGTCCCGACGGCGCATGGTCACGGGCCGGGCCGGGCGGCGGGGCCCGGATTACTCGATGACGATCTCGACCGGCAGGTTGCCGCGGGTCGCCTTGGAGTACGGGCAGTACGCGTGCGTCTTCTCCAGCAGCTCGCGGCCGGGCTCGCCCTGGAGGTGGTCGGGGAGCTCCACGCGCATGATCACCGAGAGGGCGAAGCCGCCGTCGGTGTCCTTGCCGATGGACACCTCGGCGGTGACGGAGGCGTCCTTGACGTCGATCTTCTCCTGGCGGCCGATGGCGCCCATCGCACTGGCGAAGCAGGAGGCGTAGCCGGCGGCAAACAGCTGCTCCGGGTTGGTGCCCAGTCCGTTGCCGCCGAGGGCGGCCGGGAACGCGAGCGGCAGGTCTATCTGGCCGTCCGAGCTGACGGCACGGCCTTCGCGGCCGTTCGCGGTGGCGACAGCGGTGTAGAGCGCGTCCATGAGTACATCCCTTTTCGTCCGGTAGTTCCTGCGGTGGTCCGCCGGGGCGGATCGACCACCCAAATAAAGCACACAATTAAGTTGTGCACAACTTAATCGCGCACGGCTTGGTACTCTGAAGGCATGGACGCACCCACGGACAAGAAGACGCTGCAGGATGTGGCGGACGAGGACTTCCTGCGCCTCGACCACCAGATCTGCTTCTCGCTGCACGCGGCGTCGCGCGCGTTCAACGGCGTCTATCGCTCGGCGCTGAAGGACCTGGGCCTCACCTATCCCCAGTACCTGGTGATGCTGGTGCTGTGGGAGCACGGCGAACTGCCGGTCAAGCAGATCGGCGAGCATCTCCGCCTGGAGTCCGGCACGCTCTCCCCTCTGCTCAAGCGTCTGGAGGCGGCGGGGTACGTGGAGCGCAGGCGCAGCGCGGCGGACGAGCGCTCGGTGACGATCCGGCCCACCGCACAGGGCGAGGCCCTGCGGGGCCGGGCGCTGGGCGTGCCGCGCAGGATCGCGGAGGCCACGGGCCTGTCGCTGGACCGTATCCGTGCCCTGCGCGCCTCACTGGACGCGCTGACCGCGACGCTCGACACGGCGGGGAGCGGCGCGGGGGCCGGCGACTGCGTGGCGGGAGGTCCGGACGAGGGGTGAGGCCGGGCACAGGCCGCACAGAACGGCGGGGCCCTGGGCCATCAGGCACCCGGGCCCCGCCGCCCCCCGTCACACGGGCTCAGCCGAGCTGCTGGGCGAAGCCGCTGCCGTCGGCCTCGCCGACGCCGCCCTGCCGGCCCGCGCGGTTCTACTGACCCGAGCCGTCCTGCTGACCCAAGCCGTCCTGCTGACCCGAGCCGTCCTGCTGGCCCGAGCCGTCCTGCTGGCCCAAGCCGTCCTGCTGACCGGCATCCGCACCACCGACGCCGTCCTGCCCGCCGGAGCCCGCACCGTCACCGTCACCAGCGCCGCCGGGGTTGCCGTTACCGTCACCGGCGCCGTTGCCCGCGCCCGTACCGATCTCCGCGCCGACCGCGGCCAGCGCTGTGGTCACCGGCTGGAAGAACGTCTCGCCGCCCGATGTGCAGTCGCCGCTGCCGCCCGACGTCAGACCGATCGCGACGCCCTCGCGCGTGAACAGCGCTCCGCCGCTGTCGCCGGGCTCCGCGCAGACGTCGGTCTGGATCAGGCCGGTGACAGTGCCCTCGGGGTAGTTCACGGTCGCGTTCAGACCGGTGACCTGCCCGTCGTCGAGGCCGGTGGTGCTGCCCATACGGACCACCTGCTGGCCGACCGCCGCGTCGTCCGCGCCCACGATGTCCAGCGTTCCGGCGTCCCCGAGGTCGACGGTGCTCGGGGCCTGTGTCGCCGGGTCGTCGTAGGTGACCAGGGCGAAGTCGCCGTCGCCGGGGAAGGTCGCCGCCTGGACCGTGCCGATGGGCGCGCCGCCCTCGTCCTCGGACCACTTGTCGGCGGCCACACCGCAGTGGCCCGCGGTGAGGAAGCCGGGCGCGCCGTCCTGCGTGGTCACGTTGAAGCCGAGCGAACAGCGGGCGCCACCACCGAAGATGGCGTCGCCGCCTTCCAGGAAGGTCCTGAACTCGCCCGCGGACTTGGCGATACGGGCCGTGCCGGAGCCCAGCGACTTGACGGCCGACTCCAGTTTGTCCCAGCGTGCGCCCTGCACGGTGCGGTCCGCGGTGACGCGGATCTCATTGGTCCGCGGGTCGACGGCCCAGGCCGTGCCGGGAATGGTGGCCTTCGCGGCCAGGGTGTTCGCCGCCGACTTCAGCTCTCCCATGCTGTTCTCGACGTTTCTGGCAACGGCACCGGCCTCGTTGACCTGGTCGACCGCCTCGTTGTCGTCTCCGGCGACGTTGACGACGAGCCGCTGCCGGTCTGCGTCGTAGTACGCACCCGCGTACGCGTCGCCCAGTTCGGGGCCCAGCCGCGTCAGCAGATCCTGGGCGGAAGCGGCGCTCATGGTCCTGGGGGCCGCGTCGCTGCCGGAATCCGACTGTGACGCATTGGCCTGTGGCAGCAGGATTGCCGCCGCGGCGATGCCCACCGCCCCGGCTCCTGCAAGCACGGCCTTTCGCTTGGGTATTCGCCTGTGACTCAACTCGCTGCCTCCTGCGGGGGGTACGGAATCCGGTTGCCGACGGGAACCGGGGGGACGCGTCCGACCCTTGATACGCATCAGGCGTGCGTTGTGCTCACCGATGACCGTCGCGATGGCGAATTGCGCATCACCGACGGGGCGTCAGGAGACCTGAATCACCGGGGCAGTTCGGTGCCGCATCGGCTGCAGTACCGTGCGCCGGCGTCCTCGGCGGGACGGTCGCAGCCGGGACAGATCCGGTGGAGCAGACAGGCGGACTCGCCGCCCTCCGCGGCAGCGCGGGCGGTGGCGGAGGGAGCTGCGGACCTGATGGACAGGCCCGGTCGGCGGCGGTGGGCCGTGACGTAGACGAGCCCGTCGGGCCCGGCGGCGAGGGCGCGCTCGGTGCCGTGCGGCAGCCAGGCCACACAGCCGCGCTCCAGGCGCTGGGTCTCGCCGCCGACGGTGAGCTCGCCGCTGCCGGTGAGCACACACAGCAGGACGTCCAGGTCGGGCTCGACATGGCGATCGACGCGGTCGCGGGGCGCGACACGGATGACGTTCGCGTCCAGCTGGCGCGCGGCGGGATCCAGTCGCCACACGGCGCCGCCCCGGTCCTCCGGCACGGCGAGGACGTCCTCCATGGTGGTGAGCACACCGGCCGTGGGGGGCAGGGCCATCCCGTTCCTCCTGTACGCGAGGTCCGTGCAGCGGACCGTGAAACAGGGGGCATCATTGCACGGTGCAAGGGACGGGGCCGACCGCTGCGCCGCGAAAGGCAACCCTGATGCAGGAGCGTCCCTGACGATCCATCGGTGCGATGATCGTATATTTTCCGTCAGTGACCACTCGTGTACGAAGATTTGCGGTGATGGCCGCCCTGGGCGCCGTACTTGCCGGGTGCGGCACCGACCCCGGAGCCGATCGCGGCACCGATCCGGGTGCCGCCGCGCTCAAGCCGCCCTCCTCCCCCACCGCAACGGGCGGGGCCGCCGCATCGCCGCAGCCGGGCAAACCCCTGGAACAGCAAGTGCCGCAGCGGCCGAAGGCGCCGACCCTCGCTCCCGGCCCGCAGGGGCTGACTCCCGTCTTCCGGCGCGCAGCGGCCCCTTCCGCCACCGCGCCCAGGACCGTCGCGCTCACCTTCGACGCCGACATGACCGCCGACCAGGGTCCGCGCGCCGCACAAGGGGAGCGCTTCGACAACCCCGGCCTCATCGCCGCGCTGCGCGCGCTGAAGGTGCCCTCCACCGTCTTCATGACCGGCCGCTGGGCCGAGGAGTACCCGGCGCAGGCAAAGGCCATCGGCACGGACCCGCTCTTCGAGATCGCGAACCACTCCTACAGCCACTACGCCTTCACGTCCGGCTGCTACGGGCTGCCCGTCGTCGCCGCGAAGGACATGCGGGCGGACGTGGACCGCGCCTTCAGGTCGTTCGAGAAAGCCGGGGCGCGCAATGTCGTGCCGTACTTCCGCTTCCCCGGCGGCTGTTACGACGACGCCGCGCTGCGCGCCCTCGCACCCGCCGGGGTCACCGCGGTGCAGTGGGACGTCATCAGCGGAGACGCCTTCGCGACCGACGCGGACGCCGTCGCCGACGAGGTCCTCGCGGGCGTGCGACCGGGATCGCTGGTGGTCATGCACTGCACGCGCAGCGCGGCCCCGGTCACCGAGGAGGCGGTGCGCCGGATCGTCCCGGAGCTGCGCCGCCGCGGGTACCGCTTCGTGAAGGTCTCCGACCTGATGCGCGCCTCGTAGCGCGTCCGCCCGCCGCCGCTCAGCCGGAGCAGGCCGACCGCTCGGCCTCCCGCCATTCGCAGACGGGGCACAGCGGAGCGCCCTTGACGGACGCCGGGTACTCGGTCGGCTCGCGGCACAGCACGCACTCGGCGAACGCCTCGCCGGGGCCTGCGTCCGCGGCCGGTCCGGCACCGGTGCCGGAGTCGGTCGAGGTCTCGCAGTACGACTCGTGCTCGTTCATACGTACGACTGTAGTCCGCGGCCGGAGGCGACGCGGGTCCCTCTCCCAGGCCGACGCCTCTCCCCCGTCCGCGCCCCGCAGGGAGCACAGCAGGCAGGTGATCGCGGCCGCCGCGGCCGCGATCAGCGCGGCGGCCGCCAGGGCGGGCACCGGCAGGTGGATCGTCCCGGTCCGCGAGCCGGTGACCAGGCCGCTCACCGCGTGCTTCGCCGGTGATCCGGTAGTCACCAGGGCCAGCAGCGCCGCCGTCGCGGTGGCCGGCAGCGACCAGCCGCGCGCGTGCAGCAGGGGGCGGGTGCACAGCGCGCCCACCGCCGCGCCGACCAGGACGCTCACCGCGCACGCGAACAGCCCGGCGGCCACGGCCGGCAGCAGGGGGACCGCGACCTTGTGGTCGGCGGGCATCGCGTCGCTGATCAGGGCGACGACCCCGGTCGCCACGGCGCCGACCGCCCCGGCGCAGGCCACGGCGGCGAGCAGGGCCGACAGGTGCACCCGCGGCGGACCCGCGGCGGCGGCCGTGAGGGCGCGCGCGGCGGGCGGCTCCTGGGTGGCGCAGACGCGCACCAGCCAGGCGGTGACCGGCAGGAGCGCGGCGGCCGTCCAGCCGAAAGCGTCCAGCACCGGACTGCCGACCTGTATACCGACGGCCAGGGTGATGGCGTAGAGCAGCACGGGCGGCAGCCAGCGCTGGGAGCGCTGCAGGAGAGCGGCCTGATAGCCGACGAGAGCGGTCATGGTGTGCCGTGTCCCGTGATCGTGTGCGTGCGGGTGGCCGCTTCGCCGGACGCGTCGCTATCCGGCGCCCCCGAGGCACGGCCCGGCCCTGCGTCCGGCGGCGCGGGACATGCGGCAGCGTCCTCCGTCACGTGGCCGGGACCGCCCCGCGCCCCCGCGGCACGGCCGACCGGGTCTCCCGTGCCGGCGGCAGGTTCCGCAGCGGGCCCGCCTGGGGGCACTCCCGGGCGAAGCCCTGGGGGAGGGTCGAGCCGGCGGATGTGCCACGGCGGCCGGGAGATGAGCAGCGCCCGGAGCAGAGCGTCCGAGTGCGCGGCGGCGACGGAGAACACCGTGGCGCCGTTCTCGCCCGGGCGCTGTCGGGCGCGCCGGGCAGGTCCCCGGGCGGTGCCGCGCCCGGGGGTCCCACCGCCACGATCCGAGTGCGCGGCCCCGGCGGCCCGTCGGCGGACCGCGGTACGGCCCGCGCCGGCCGG
The DNA here is from genome assembly GCF_018614575.1 of Streptomyces sp. ISL-10. Classification (GTDB taxonomy): domain Bacteria; phylum Actinomycetota; class Actinomycetes; order Streptomycetales; family Streptomycetaceae; genus Streptomyces. The sequence goes on along the minus strand of NZ_JAGGOJ010000003.1, from coordinate 215,716 downwards.
CCCTCCCGTACGGCGTGCACGGCATCGACCGCCCCCGCCAGCCGGCGCGGATCGTGGTCGACGAACACGACCGCAGCCCCCGCCGCCACACGTTCGGCGACGGCCCGGTCGAGTTCCTCGCGCGCCGCCGCGTCCAGTCCGGTCCACGCCTCGTCGAGCACCAGCAGCTCCGGCCCGGCGAGGAACGCCTGGGCTACGACGACTTTCTGGCTGGTGCCCTTGGACAACTCCCCGAGCGGCGTACGGGCGTGGCCGGCGGCCCCGAAGCGCTCCAGCCACTCCGTGGCGGCAGCGGAAGCGGCACGCCGGGCGAGGCCGTGGATCCGTCAGAGGTGAACCAGGTAACCGTGTGCGGTGAACGGCAGCGCGGCCGGGAACCGTTCGGGCACGTACGCGGTGCGCGGCCTGCCCGTGACGCGGCCCTCGGTCGGTACGTCGATACCGGCGAGCAGCCTGAGCAGTGTCGACTTGCCGCTGCCGTTGGCACCTTCGACGCGGACCAGGGTGCGCGGCGCGACGTCGAGGTCGACGTCGCGCAGCACCCAGGGGCGCCGAGGCCGTAACGGCGGCCGACTCCTTGCAGCCTCAGCTCTGGGCCGCCTTCTGCGGAGTGGCCTCGCTGGGCCGGACGATCACGAAGCCCTCGCCCTCCAGCTTCAGTTGGACCGCCTCGCCGGAACCACCGCGGATCATCGACCCGATGGACTGCGAGCGGTGCAGCGAGGTGTTCAGATGGGCGCTCCAGCCGACGACCGCGTCCGTGTCGACGTACACCGGCTGCTGGTGGGAGACGGGGATCACGATCGGGTTGCCCTCGCAGATGACCGCGAGCTTCCCGTAGCCGGTGAAGACGCTGTTGAAGAGGCCGCCGCCGGTCATGCCTGCGCCCTTCACCGTCTTTATGTCGTACGACAGGGTCGCGTCGAAGCACAGCACGTTGCGGCCGTTGATGGTCAGCGCGTCGCCCTGCTCGATGTCCACGATGAAGCAGTTGGCCGCCTCGTGCGCGAACCACGCCTCGCCCTGGCCGCGCACCGCCATCAGCGCCAGGCCCTCGCCGGTGACGGCGCGCTTGAGCATGCCGCCGATCCCCTGGCCCTTGCGCTCGAACTGGAGATTGCCCCGGAAGGCGATCATCGAGCCCTGGCGCGCGTGCATCTCCCCGTTGACCGCGTACTTCACCGACTTGGCGTTCTGGAGGGTCATCCCCGGCACCGTCGCCTGCTGCGCCATGTTCTCGCTGCTGAACAGATCGCTCTTCATGGGAGGCATCGTCGCCCGGAGGCAGTCGTTCCGCCAACTGCCCCGAATGGCCCGGCGTGGCGGCTGGCACACTGATCGGGTGAGCAGTGAAGACCCCCGCGCCGAAGCCGCCCGGCCCACGGACAGTCCCTTCCGGCACGAGAACCGCCTGCGTGACGAGGCACCGCAGTTCGTCCTGCCGCTGGTCGTGCGGATCGAGAAGGCCGAACCGCCCGCCCGCACCGACGCGCTGGAGACCTCGGCCCGTGCCGTCCTGGAGATCCTCGATGACGAGCGGTCCACGGGCGAGGGCGAGTGGGCCCGGGCCATGCGGGACTGGCAGGACGCCCGGATCCGCAAGGTGGTGCGCCGGGCGCGCGGCGCGGAGTGGCGCCGGGCGTCCGCGCTGCCGGGCATCACCGTGACCGGCCGGCGGACCGAGGTCCGGGTCTTCCCGCCCGTACCGCTCGACGGATGGCCCAAGGAACTCGCCAAACTCCAGGTGTCCGGCACCGATCTCGACGACCCGGAGCCGCCCGCGGCCCCCGACCCGGAGGCACCGGTGCTCTGGCTGAACCCGGAGCTGGACATGTCGGCAGGCAAGGCGATGGCCCAGACGGGCCACGGCGCCCAACTCGCCTGGTGGGAGCTGTCGGAGGCGGAGCGGAAGGCATGGCGGACGGCCGGGTACCGCCTGTCGGTGCGCACCGCCGATCCGGCACACTGGCGCGCACTCACGGACAGCGGACTGCCGGTGGTCCGCGACGCGGGCTTCACGGAGATCGCCCCCGGGAAGACTCTTGTAGTCGAAGGGGGCAGCCGATTCTGCCCTCTCCCACGCAGACGACGGCCGTAGGCAGTTCACCCCGAGCCGCCGCGCGATCGCCGGCACCGTGGTGTCGTCGAGCCGCAAGGCTGACGGCCCTCCCCCACTCTCGGCTCCGCTCGAGCGGGGGATCCCCATCGCCGCCTGGCTGGTGAGCTTGGCACGCGGCGGGGCGAAGTCGTGCGCCTCGGTCCAGGTCCCTCGACGACACGAGGGTCGGGGCAGCGCCGGATCCGCTCGCGCCACCGCACCCGCACCCGCACCCGCACCCGCGTGCCGAAGCACGGGGCGTCGTGCAGGAACCGGACGTGCAGGCCGTGGCCGACCGCGACTACCCCGCAGTCCGGACAGCCGGTCAGATCGGCGTCGGACCTCGGCGTCGGACCTCGGCGTCGGACTCGGCGTGCAACACCACCAGACCCTGTGCACGGCCGACGTCGGGATCGCGGGTGGCGTCGAGTACGTGCATGCCCTCCAGGCCGAACAACTCACCGGTCCGAGCACACCAAGACGCGCCAGGACCACACGTACAGTGACGCGTGCGAAGCCTTCTCCTGATTCGGTTGCTCGGTCGCCGCTGATCTTGGAAGGTCTCGTTCCGTCTCGGCCTCGCGCCGCTCCGTGGACCCGGACACCGCGAGGCGGCTCATCCAGGGCTCATCTACGAGAGCCAAAAAAATCGCACGGCTATGTCGAGAAACCGTGACCGGTTCCGTCCCCGAGATGAGCGCGACCACAATGGGTCGCACCAGCACCGAGGAGAAACACGATGGCCAAGTACTTGCTGCTCAAGCACTACCGCGGCGCTCCAGCAGCGGTCAATGACGTGCCGATGGACCAGTGGACGCCGGAGGAGATCTCGGCGCACGTGCAGTACATGAACGACTTCGCGGCCCGGCTGGAGAAGACCGGCGAGTTCGTCGACAGTCAGGCGCTCGCCCCCGAGGGCACGTTTGTCCGGTACGACGGTGCGGGGCACCCGCCGGTCACCGACGGCCCGTTCGCCGAGACCAAGGACCTCATCGCCGGCTGGATGGTGATCGACGTCGACAGCTACGAGCGCGCCGTCGAGCTGGCCGGGGAGCTGTCGGCCGCCCCCGGGGCGGGCGGGAAGCCGATCCACGAGTGGCTCGAGCTGCGCCCGTTCCTCGGCGCGCATGCCAGTTGCATCACGGAGTGACCACTCAGATGAACGAGGCCCTGCTCCGGAGCCTCACACCTGGCGTTCTCGCCATCCTCGTCCGCCGCGGAGCCGACTTCGCGGCGGCCGAGGACGCCGTGCAGGAGGCGCTCGTCGAAGCGGTCCGCGTCTGGCCGGCCGACCCGCCGCGCGATGCGAAGGGCTGGCTGGTCACCGTCGCCTGGCGCAAGTTCCTCGACCAGGCCCGGTCGGACGCCGCCCGCCGCCGGCGTGAGGACCGCCTCGACGAGGAGCCGGCGCCCGGCCCCGCGCCCGCGGTGGACGACACGCTCCAGCTCTACTTCCTGTGCGCCCACCCGTCGCTGACGCCGTCGTCCGCGGTCGCGCTCACGCTGCGCGCCGTCGGCGGGCTCACCACCCGCCAGATCGCCCAGGCCTACCTGGTGCCCGAGGCGACCATGGCGCAGCGCATCAGCCGTGCCAAGCGCACCGTCTCCGGCGTGCGGTTCGACCAGCCCGGCGACGTCGCCACCGTGCTGCGCGTCCTCTACCTGGTCTTCAACGAGGGCTACTCCGGCGACGTCGACCTCGCCGCCGAGGCCATCCGGCTCACCCGGCAGCTCGCGGCCCAGGTCGACCATCCCGAGGTGGCGGGGCTGCTCGCCCTCATGCTGCTCCACCACGCCCGGCGCGCCACCCGGACCGCGCCCGACGGCAGCCTGGTGCCGCTCGCCGAGCAGGACCGCGGCCGCTGGGACACCGAGGCGATCGCCGAGGGCGTCGAGATCCTGCAGGCGGCCCTCGCCCGCGACCAGCTGGGCGAGTTCCAGGCCCAGGCCGCCATCGCGGCACTCCACGCTGACGCGCCCACCGCCGAGGAGACTGACTGGGTGCAGATCGTCGAGTGGTACGACGAGCTCGTGCGCCTGACCGACAGCCCGGTCGTCCGGCTCAACCGCGCGGTGGCCGTCGGCGAGGCCGACGGACCGCGCGCCGGCCTCGCGGCGCTCGCGGCGCTGGACGACTCCTCAAGCTCTTCGAGCAGGGGATACTCCTTGCCCCGCCACGCCGCGGTGGCGGCGTACCTCCACGAGCGCGACGGCGACCCGGCGACGGCGGCACGGCTGTACGCCGAGGCGGCCCGAAAGGCGCCCAACCTCGCCGAGCGCGATTACCTGACGCGCCAGGCCGCCCGGCTCAACGCCCGCCGGAGTCGCCTGACGGGCCGCGCTCGGATCTTCCCGCAGCACTTGGCGCCGTCCCGTGGCCAGAGCGGTCGCCTCACAGTGAGCAGGCAGATCGAGACCACTGCACGACGCGTTGCCGACGGGGAAGCTCAGCGACGACAGGCGCGCTGGAAGCGTGGTGTCTCAATAGACCCGCCCGGTGAACGTGACCCGCCTGCGACGGTTCGGCTGCCCGAAGAGCGGCTCACCCAGGCTGAGCTACGAAGAGCCCGGAAGCAGGCAGGAAGAGAAGCAGGTGAGAAGCACAGTCCGAGGTCGGGTCCCGATCGAGACCGCTCCGGGGTCGTGCACGGGGGTCGCCGATCATCCGTCGCTTCGCGGCTGAACATCGCGGGCCCCGGATGCGTACTCTCCGGTACCGCCACGTAAGTTGACCGGCTAGGTTCTACCGGCGGGACGGCCGGCTGGACTGACCCGCCAGTCAGTTGGGGGACGGTTTCGGCTGCCGTTTCACGCATCGGCTCTGGAGGCACATTGTTGCGGCGCATCAACGGGACAGCACTCATCATCGCGGCTCTCGTCGTCACGGTCGGCGCGCTGGCGTTTCCCGTCTGGTCCTACGCCGACCGCTCCGGTACGGGACAGGCCAACCTCAACGCCTCGACCGTCGCGACCCAGTGGGGTCCCCTCTCGGCCACCGACCGCGATCTGCTGGTGAAGGTGCGGCTGGCCGGGCTGTGGGAGCTCCCCGCGGGCCAGCAGGCCATCGAACGCGCGCCGAGCAAGGCGATCAAGGACGCGGGCGACCACCTTGTCGTCGGCCACACCGACCTGGACCGGCGCTCGCGGGACGTGGCGGCGAAGCTGGGCGTCGAGCTGCCGAACCAGCCCACCGAGCAGCAGCAGGGGTGGCTGCGCGAGCTGTCAGCGGCGAGCGGACAGGAGTACGAGCGCAAATTCGCCAACCTGCTGCGCAATGCGCACGGCAAGGTCTTCGCCGTGATCGCCGAGGTCCGGCACACCACCCGGAACGCGCTGATACGGCAGCTCGCGAGCGACGCGAACGTGACCGTGCTCGACCACATCACGATGCTGGAGGCGACCGGGATGGTCGACTTCGACGCGATCGCGAACGAGGCGGCGGGCGGGGCGACGGCCAGTCCCTCCGGCCCTCCGCCGCCGGACGGGAACCTGCCGCCGGCACCGCAGCCGGCGGAGCCGACCGGTGAACAGTCCTTCACCTCCCAGCCCTCGCCCGGTGCTCCGGGCACGGTGAACACGGACCGTCCCGAGGTGCCACCCGCCGGGTGACCGCCGGGTGACCGGCCCCCGCCGGGGATCTCGTCCCCGGCGGGACCCCTGCGGGACCCCGGCAGGAACCCCTGGCCCGGGAACCTCAAATGAAGCTCTGAACGTCCCCTTCTGCGGATTCACCCGTGCCCGGCGGGGCCATGACCTCTGCACATCACATGCCGGACACAGGCCTGTCGGGCAGAGGAGGGGGACGTCATGGAACTCGGCATCGGAATCGGCTGGCGGCCGGAGATCGCGGAGACGGTGGAGCGCCTGCCCGGCGTCGACTGGGTCGAGGTCGTCGCGGAGAACCTCTGCCCGGGGCACCTGCCGGCGTCGCTGACCCGGCTGCTGGAGCGGGGCACCCGGATCGTCCCGCACGGCGTCTCCCTCGGCCTCGGCGGCGCGGACCGCCCGTCGCCGCGCCGCCTCGCGGATCTCGCGGAGCGGGCCGAGGCGCTGGACGCGCCGCTGGTGACCGAGCACATCGCGTTCGTACGGGCCGGGGGCGCGCTCACCGCGTCCCCCGTGCTGGAAGCGGGCCATCTGCTGCCGGTACCGCGCACCTGGGACGCGCTGGCGGTGCTGTGCGAGAACGTACGCATCGCCCAGGACGCGCTGCCGGTGCCGCTGGCGCTGGAGAACATCGCGGCACTGATCTCGTGGCCGGACGAGGAGCTCACGGAGGGCCAGTTCCTCGCGGAGCTGGTGGAGCGGACGGGCGTACGGCTCCTGATCGACGTGGCGAACCTGCACACGAACCATGTGAACCGCGGTGAGGACCCGTCGGCGGCGCTGGACGCGCTCCCGGTGGAGGCGATCGCGTACGTGCATGTGGCGGGCGGCGTCGAGCGCGACGGCCTCTGGCACGACACCCACGCCCACCCGGTGACCCGGCCGGTCCTGGACGTGCTCGCGGACCTCCGCACGAGGGTGCGCCCGCCGGGGGTGCTGCTGGAACGGGACGACGACTTCCCGGCGCAGGACGTCCTGGCGTCGGAACTGTCGAGCATTCGCGAAACACTCCGGGTCGCGGCGGAACGGCCCACGCCCGCTCGCGTCACCACGCGGGAGGGCGCCACGCCCCACCTCGGCCCTGCTTCCGAGCCCGTCCCGCCCGAGGACGACGCGACCCTGCGGGCCGAGCCCGCGGCCGCGCAAAAGGGCGCCGCGCCCGCGCGGGCCGCCGAGCCGTCCGGCACCGCACGCCCGATCACGGCAGCAGTCACCACCGTCCCAATGGCCTCCGCCGCGCGGACACCGGCCGCGGCCGGGGCCGAACGCACCGACGCCGCACCCGCCGACGGCCGCACCGACCACCCGGCCGCCACGCCCGAGCGGGCCAGGCCGGCCTGTGTCACCGCCGCCCGGGAGCGGCTGGGGCTGGGGCAGGCCGCGCTGGTGTCCGCTCTTGTCGCGGGGACACCCGCGCCCGAGGGTTTCGACGCGCGGCGGCTGCGGGTGCAGAGCAGAGCGCTCATGGCAAAGCGGGCCGACATCGTCGCGAAAGTGGCCCCCGAGCTGCCCGGCATCCTCGGCCGCGCCTACCGTCCCGCGTTTCTCTCGTACGCCAAGGACCGCCCCCTGCAGGCCGGTTACCGAGGCGACGCGCTCGACTTCGCCGGGCATCTGCTCGCCACCGGCCGCCCCGAGGACGCCGCCGCCCGCCGCCGGCTCACGCTCTGGTGGCAGGAGCGCGCCGCGCCCCGGCCCCCGCGGCGGGCCGCACGGATCGCGCACGCCGCACGCGCCGCCCTCGCCGGCATCGGAAGGTGAACCTCATGTTCTTCGCCGCACTCGCCCTCTACCTCGCCGTCGGCCTCTCTTCCACGCTGCTGATCCTGAAGGTCTCCGCCGCGCTGCGCAGCGCCTCGCACGGCGAGCCGCGCGTCCACGACGCATACGAGGCCGCCTTCCTCGCCGGCGGTCCGGCCCGCGTCGCCGATGCCGCGCTCGCCGCGCTGCACACGGAAGGCCGCATCGTCATCGGCGGCCCCGGTGTGGTCACCGCCCTGCGTCAGGTCGCGCACGACCCAGTCGAGCGCGAGGTGTTGCAGGCGCTGGCCGCCGCCCCCGGCTGCGCGCTCCACGTCCTGCGGCGCGGGGTCATGCGCAGCCCCGCCGTGCAGGAGATCGGCCACGCCCTGGCGGCCCGCGGCCTGATGACGCCGCCACGGCAGCACAGCGGCCTCGCGGCCTGGGGCCTGACGCAGGGCATCCTGTGCGTCATCGGCCTGCCGGTCTCGTTCTTCGTGACGGTCGTGCAGTTCATGGGCACCGGCCACCAGCCGATCGGACTGCCGTTCGTCGTGACAGCGCTGCCCGCCCTGATCCCCGGCGTGGTGATCGGCTTCAACGGGGCCGGCCGCGCGAGCCGTCGCGTCACCCCCGACGGCCGCCGGGCCCTGCACCACTACAGGGCGGCGTACGCCCACGCCGCCCCGGGAGTCGTCGCGACCGTCGCTCTGCGCGGGGCACGCGCACTGCAGGACCGGGATCTGTGGACCCAGTTGACCGCGGCTGCGCGGCACGGCGCGCGATCCCGCTCCACGGTCTCGCACGCGCCGTACGCGTACAGCGTTTACGACGCGTCGGCCTCGGAGCCCCTCTGGTGCGCGGGCTCGGGCCCGGGCTCGGGCTGCGGGTCCGGCGGCGGGGCGGGCTGCGGCGGGTCCGGCGGCGGTTCGAGCTGCGGCGGCTCGTCCGGATCCAGCTGCGGCGGCTCCTCCGGCTCCAGCTGCGGAAGTTCCTCCGGCTCCAGCTGCGGCTCGTCCAGCAGCTCGTGACACACCACCCCGGCATACGTCCACATGGCGAACAAGCTGTGGCGCTACGCGCACTCCTCGCGTAGAACTCGCCCATGCTCTGGCTCATCCTCGTCCTCCTGGCGTGGGCCGTCGCGGCGGTCAGCTGCCTGCGGCTGTGCCTGGCTGCCGCCGACGCTCCCCGTCACCTGGACGAGGGGGCCGAGGAGACCCACGACGACATGCGCGCGCCGTACGAGCTCACGCTCCCCGAGGCCGCGTTCCTGGCCGGCGGCCCCCAGCGCGTCACCGAGCTGACGCTCGTGTCGATGCACCGCGGGCGCCGGCTGCTGCTGGCGCACACGGGGTGGGCGACGGTCGTGGACCCGGACGGCGAGAACGACCTGGAGCGCGCGGTCATCGGCGCGATCGGCCCCTCGGGCCAGGCCCCCACCGCGGCGGTGCGGGCCGCCGTGTCCGCCGCCGCATCCGTCGGGTCCCTCGCCGACCGACTGGTCCGCGCGGGCCTCGCTGTCCCCGACGCCGCCAGGAATCCGGTCGTCTCCGCGCTCCGCGCCGTCCGCGGGTCCACCGTGCTCACCGTGGTCCTGGCGGTCGGGGCACTGCTGACGCTCCCTCAGGGCCAGCGGCCGGGCGCCGTCATGGCCTGGTTCGCGCTGCCGCTCGTCCTGACGCTGGGCTGCCTGGCCATAGCCCGTTTCGAGGTGCACGCCTACACCGGCTGGGCCTCGCCGCTGGGCAACCGGCTGCTCGACTCGCTCATCGAGCAGGCAACTGCCGCCACCGGCGCGGGTGAACGAGCTCGGCTCACCCAGGTCGCCGTCCACGGAGTCCACGCACTCGACGATCCGCAGCTGCGGGCCGCGTTCGGATGCGGCCGGGCGGCCGACCGGATCCGCTGACCCCTGGCGGTCGGCGCCGACACGCGACACGCACATGAGGTGCTTTACAACATCAATCGCCCCACCAAGGATCCTTTTCGTCCCGTGGCCCTCGGGCCGCCGCACGTGCACGAAGGGAACGCGATGAGAGCAGTTGCGAAGTTCGGGGCCGTGGCGGGCCTCGTTTCCTTGGTCCTCACGACACTCACCGTCCCTCCGGCCGGCGCCGTCCACCCGGCCGACGGCTTCGCGGGCGCGACCGCCGAGGCCCACGGCACCGCGGTGGCCGCCGCACGCGCGGCGTCCACCGGCATCGCCTTCGGCGCCTGCCCCGAAGAGGAGGGCCTGCCGAAGCCGGTGACCTGCGGCACGGTCCGGGTCCCGCTGGACTACGCGAAACCGTCGGGTCGTCAGATCGCCCTGACCGTCAGCCGCGTGCGGGCGAGCGGCCCGTCGGCCGAGCGTCAGGGTGCGCTCGTGTACAACCCGGGCGGCCCGGGCGCCTCCGGCATGTACTTCCCCATGGCGGCCGAGCTGCCCGAATGGAAGAGGATCGCGCGGGCCTACGACATCGTCGGCTACGCGCCCAGGGGCGTGGGCCGCTCGGCACCGCTGTCCTGCCAGGACCCGGCGGATTTCATCAAAGCGCCCACCCCGGCCCCGACGCACCCGTCCCCCTCGTACAAGCAGGAGCGGATCGCGCAGGCGAAGGCGTACGCGCGGGGGTGCGCCCGCAAGGCCGGTGCGGCACTGACTCACTACACGTCACTCAACAACGCCCGTGACCTCGATGTGCTGCGCGCGGCGCTCGGCGAGAAGAAGCTGACGTTCATGGGCGCGTCGTACGGCACGTACTTCGGCGCGCTGTACACCACACTGTTCCCCGGCCATGTGCGCCGCATGGTGTTCGATTCGGCGGTCAACCCCGACCCGAGCCGGATCTGGTACCGCAACAACCTCGCCCAGTCGGTGGCGTTCGAGACGCGCTGGGCCGACTTCCGTGTCTGGGTGGCCAAGCACGACGCCACGTACAAACTGGGCGCCACCCCGAAGGAAGTGGCCCGCAGTTACGAGCAGGTGCGCGCCGAGCTGGCGCTGAAGCCGGCCGGCGGGAAGGTCGGCCCGGGGCAGCTGCACGCGGCGATGCTGAGCGTGGGCTACCACGACGACTACTGGCCGCTGCGGGCGCACGCGCTGTCGGCGTACCTGAAGGACGATCCGAAGCCGCTGATCGCGCAGGCCGCCCCCCGGCCGGACACGGCGAAGGAGACGGAGAACTCCAACGCCGTGTACACGGCGGTGGAGTGCAACGACGCCCCGTGGCCCGATGACTGGAAGATCTGGGATCACGACAACACCCAGATCGCGCGGGTCGCGCCGTTCGAGACGTGGGACAACGCGTGGATGAATCTGCCGTGCGCGTTCTGGACGGCGCCCCGGCAGCAACCGGTGGACGTGCGTACGCAGCCGGGCGAGCTGCCCACGACGCTGATCCTGGCGGCGGAAAGGGACGCGGCGACGCCGATCGAGGGTGCGCACGAGCTGCAGCGGCGGCTGGACGGCTCGGTGCTGATCACGGAGGAGGACGCGGGCACGCACGGCATCGGCGGTGGCGGCAACGCGTGCGTCAACGCGTACCTGGAGGACTACCTGCTGCGCGGTAAGACGCCGGTGCGGCGCGCATCATGCGCGCCGCACCCGGAGCCGGACCCGGTGTCGCTGGACCGACGCGCGGAGCAGCGCAAGCTGCCGCACGCCGTCTGATCTTCCAGGTCAGTGCTTGACCAAGTCCGTGGCCGACCAGGGCGGGGGCCGCTGACGGTCCCGCCGGTGGCCGGTCTCCACGGGCCTGGCCGAGACGACCGGGCCCGACGGGCCCGGTCGTGGACGGCTGGGTTTCCGCGCGGGACGCGGTGAAACCTCGCCGTCAAAACGGTGCGGACTACGCGAGACCCGCCACCAGATCCGCCACGCTCTTGCGGCGGCCCGTGTAGAACGGGACCTCCTCGCGCACGTGCATACGCGCCTCGGACGCGCGCAGGTGGCGCATCAGGTCGACGATCCGGTACAGCTCGTCCGCCTCAAAGGCCAGCATCCACTCGTAGTCGCCGAGCGAGAACGACGCGACCGTGTTGGCGCGCACGTCCGGGTAGCCGCGGGCCATCTTGCCGTGGTCGGCGAGCATGCGGCGGCGGTCCTCGTCGGGCAGCAGGTACCAGTCGTAGGAGCGCACGAAGGGGTAGACGCTGACGTAGTTGCGCGGCGTCTCGTCGGCCAGGAAGGCCGGGATGTGCGACTTGTTGAACTCGGCGGGTCGGTGCAGCGCCATGTTCGACCAGACCGGCTCGAGTGCGCGGCCGAGACGGGTGCGGCGGAAGCGGTTGTACGCGTCCTGGAGCTCGTCCGAGGTCTCCGCGTGCCACCAGATCATCACGTCGGCGTCGGCGCGCAGGCCGGAGACGTCGTACGTGCCGCGCACGGTGACGTCCTTGGCGGCGAGCTGGTCGATCAGCTCCTGGACCTCTTCGGCGTAGCCGGAGCGGTCCTCGGGCAGTGCATCGCGCAGCTTGAAGACGGACCACAGCGTGTACCGGATGACCTCGTTGAGGTCCTTGGCCTTCTTGCCTGCGTTCGGGATCTTTTCGGGCGCACTCATACGGCTATTGTCCCGCGTCCCGATCAGTGCCCTGCGCCAGGGTCGGCGTGGCGAGGATCTCGTCCGCCGCACGCCGGCCGCTGCCGATGCAGGCGGGGATGCCGACACCGTCGTACACCGCTCCGCAGACCCTCAGTCCGGGCAGCTTCGCCACCTCCTCGCGGATGCGGGCGACCCGGGCGAGGTGCCCGACGGGGTACTGGGGCAGGCCGCCGGTCCAGCGGGTGACCTCCGACGCCACGGGAGCGGCCGTGAGGCCGATCGCCTCGGCGAGGTCGGTGAGGGACACGTCGACGAGTTCGGGGTCCTCGCGTTCCAGCGCCTGCTCCTCGCCGTAGCGGCCGACGGAGGTGCGCAGGACGAACAGCTCACCCGCCCCCTCGGCCACCCAGCTCCACTTGTTGGCGGAGAAGGTGGACGCCTTGATCGCCCGGCCGTCCACGGGTGGGACGAGGAAGCCGCTGCCCGGCGGCGGCGAGCCGAGGTCGGCGCGCCGGAAGGCGAGGGTGATCAGGGCCATGGAGGCGTACTCGACGCGGCCGAGTTCGGCGGCCGCGGCCGGGGACTCGGCGGCGAGCAGCACGGACGCGGACCAGGCGGGGGTGGCGAGGACGACGGCGTCGGCGGTCAGCGGCTCGCGGTCGGTGCGGATGTGCCAGCCGGAGCCGGTGCGGGTCAGCCCGAGGACCGCGGTCGAGGTGCGGATGTCGCCGCCGAGGGCCCGTACGGACGCTGCGACCGCGGCGGGCAGCGTGCCCATGCCGCCGGCGAGGCCCATGAAGACGGGGCCGGCACCCTGCTGCGCCGCGCCCTTGGCCTGGACCTCGCGTACGCCGTCGAGCAGTGTGTCGTGGTGCCGCAGGGCCTCGAAAAGCCCGGGGACCGCGGCGCGCATCGAGATCCGGTATGCGTCGCCCGCGTACACCCCGCCGAGCAGCGGCTCGACGAGCCGGTCGACGACTTCGCGGCCGATGCGCTCGGCGACGTACGCGCCGACGGCCACGTCGTCGCCGACGGCGACGGGCGGCAGGTCGCGCTCACGCCCGATGCGCTCGATCCCCTCGGGCGAGATCAGCCCGGCGAGCGCGTCCCGGGTGCCGGGCACACCCATGACATGGCCCTTGGGCATGGGGCGCAGGGCGCCTCGGGTCCATACCGCGGAGGTGGCGACGGCGGGCGGCTGGAGCCGGTCGCCGAGGCCGACCGCGCGGGCCAGGTCGGTGCCCTCGGTCCGGCGCGCGAGCATCGACTCGGCGCCCAGGTCCACCGGGACGCCCGCGACCTCGCCCCCCTGGAGCTTGCCGCCGATGCGGTCGGTCGCCTCGACGAGGGTGACGCGCACACCGGCCGTGGCGAGCCGGTGGGCGGCAGCCAGACCGGCGATGCCGCCACCGATGACGACGACATGACGCGCAGCTGTGTCCACGTTCATGAGGCAACTCTCTCAAACGCCGCGCCAACCCCCGTACCGAGTCCCGACCGTGACCGGTTCGGGATCGGAATCGGGCAACCCGCGGCGGATGCGGGGCGTCGAATCGGCAACCGCTCACCACATTTTCCGCCCGGGGGTCTCATGGGTGCACGACTGGCCGCACGACTGGCTGCACGACGGACATGCGCGGTACTGCTGCTGGCCGCCTCGCTCGGCCTCGTCGGCTGCGGCGCGAACGACTCGTCGTCCGGCGACGCCGCGCGGGCCGACTCCAAGCCCGCCCTTCGCGAGGGCGACAAGGCGGCCGGATCCGGCTATGCGGCCGACAAGCCGGAAGGCGAACCGGCCGGCGGCGCGGCACGCGAGGACGCCGCCGGACCGTCCGCGCCGCCGACGGAGCACATCATCCGGACCGCCGAGCTGGGCGTGGAGGTGAAGGATGCCGCCAAGGCGCTCGCGAACGCGCGCGCGGTGGTCGAGAAGGCCGGCGGACGGGTCGAGAACGAGACCACGGAACGTCTCGACGACACCCATGTGACCTCGCATGTCGTCCTGCGCGTGCCGCAGGACGAGTACGGGGCGGTCCTCGCCGAACTCGCCGGCGCCGGAAAGCTGCTCTCCCGCAAGGCCGACGCCAAGGACGTCACCGACCAGGTGGTGGACGTGGAGAGCCGGATCGCGACGCAGCGGGCGAGTGTGGCGCGGGTACGGGAGCTGATGGAGCGGGCGACGCGGCTGTCCGACGTGGTCGCTCTGGAGGGGCAGCTGAGCACGCGTCAGGCGGAGCTGGAGTCACTGCTGGCGCGGCAGGCGTCGCTGAAGGACCGCACGACGCTGGCGACGATCACGCTGACGCTGAACGAAGCGGAGACGGAGGACGCGCGGGAGGACGACGACCCCGGTTTCCTGGACGCGCTGGGCGGCGGCTGGGACGCGCTGGTGGCGACGCTGCGGTGGATCACGGTGGCGATCGGCGCGGTCGCTCCCTTCGCCGCGATGCTGGGCCTGCTGTACGCGGGGTGGCGGTGGCTGGTGCGTCCTCTGCTGCGGCCGCGGCCCGGGCCGGCTCCGGCCGCGGAGGTGACATCTCCTCCCGCGGCGGAGGACTGAACGGGCCCTCGGCCGTAGCGTGTTCCCATGACAACGGAGCGACTGGTGGTCGTGGGCGGCGATGCGGCGGGCATGTCCGCCGCATCGCAGGCACGCAGGACGAAGGGCCCGGACCAGTTGGAGATCGTGGCGTTCGAGCGCGGGCACTTCAGCTCGTTCTCGGCGTGCGGGATCCCGTACTGGGTGAGCGGCGACGTGTCCGAACGGGACGAACTGATCGCACGTTCGCCCGAGGAGCACCGCGCCCGCGCGATCGATCTGCGCATGCGCACCGAGGTGACGGAGATCGACGTGGCGGGCGGCCGGGTGCGCGCCCGCGACCTGGAAACGGGCACCGAGGCGTGGACGGGCTACGACAAGCTGGTGATCGCGACCGGCGCCCGCCCGGTGCGGCCGGCGCTGCCCGGGATCGACGCGGCCGGGGTGCACGGTGTGCAGACCCTCGACGACGGCCAGGCGCTGCTGGACACCCTCACGCACACGGAAGGCCGGCGCGCGGTGGTCGTGGGGGCCGGGTACATCGGCGTGGAGATGGCGGAGGCACTGCTCAAGCGCGGCTACGAGGTGACCGTGGTGACGCGTGGCCGGCAGCCGATGGCCACGCTGGATCCCGACATGGGCGCCTTGGTCCACCGGGCGATGGACGGGCTGGGCATCACGACGGTGACGGGGTCCGCCGTCACCAAGATCCTGGCCGGTGACGACGGGCGGGTGCGCGCGGTGGCCACCGACGACGCCGAATACCCGGCGGACGTGGCGGTCCTCGGCATAGGAGTCGAGCCGGAGACGGCGCTCGCCGGTGCCGCCGGCCTGCCGCTCGGCCGCTACGGCGGCCTGCTCACGGACCTGTCGATGCGGGTCCGCGGCCAGGAGAACATTTGGGCGGGCGGCGACTGCGTCGAGGTGCTGGACCTGGTCTCGGGCCGCGAACGCCATGTCCCGCTCGGCACGCACGCAAATAAGCACGGCCAGGTCATCGGCGCGAACGCGGGCGGCGGCTACGGGACGTTCCCGGGCGTGGTGGGCACCGCGGTGAGCAAGGTCTGCGATCTGGAGATCGCCCGAACGGGCCTGCGGGAGAAGGACGCGCGGGAGGTGGGTCTGCAGTACGTGACGACGATGATCGAGTCGACGAGCCGCGCCGGGTACTACCCCGGCGCGGCCCCGATGACGGTCAAGATGATCGCGGAGCGCCGTACGGGCCGGCTGCTGGGAGTCCAGATCGTGGGGCGCGAGGGCGCCGGGAAGCGGGTGGACGTCGCGGCGGTCGCCCTGACGGCGCGGATGACCGTGGAGCAGATGACGGCGCTGGACCTCGGTTACGCGCCGCCGTTCTCCCCGGTGTGGGACCCGGTCCTGGTGGCGGCCCGCAAGGCGTCGGCGGCGGTGCGGAGGGGAGGATAGACCATCAGGGACGGGGGTGTTCCTGCGTGCGACCGGACGGCCGAGTCGACCCAGAGTCACGAATTGCGACCGCTCAATCACCATGGGTTAACTCAATGATCCGACACACAGTGCGCGCCCTCTGCGCCGCCTCACTCGTCATAGCACCGCTCGCTCTGAGCTCCCCCGCCCACGCCGTGACGTCGTGCACGGTCAACGGCAGTCCCGTCTCGGGCCCCACCGTGAACGGCACGCCCGGCAACGACGTGATCCTCTGCGCCACGGTCGACGCCGGCGCCACGGTCAACGGCCTCGGCGGCGACGACAACATCGTCGTCGCGGGCTCGGTCAACGGCACCGTCAGCGGCGGAGCCGGAAGGGACCACCTGTCGGGCGCCGCGTCCGGCTCGGTCAGCGGCGTCGTCAGCGGCGACGGCGACGGCGACGGCGGGGACGACTACATCACCGTGGTGGGCGTCGTCACGCCCAGCGGCGACATTCTGGGCGGCGCCGGAAACGACTTCCTGCTCGTCGGCGTGAACAACGGCCTCGTCGACGGAGGCGACGGCTCCGACTTCTGCCGGGTCGTCTCCGGCAACGACCCGGTCGGCCTCGAATACCCGCTCTGACAAACGAACCGCTCGCCGCGGGACAGGGCGCCCCGCGGCGAGCGGCGTGTCGGGGCGTTCTCAGCGCGCCGTCGACTCGTGCACGTACTCCACCAGCCGCGTCAACGCGTCCGGGTCCGTCGTCGGCAGCACGCCGTGTCCGAGGTTGAACACATGGCCCTCCAGGCCCGCCGCCGCGTCCAGCACCTCGCGTGCCTTGGTGCGCACCGCCTCCGGGGAGGAGAACAGCACGGCCGGGTCCAGGTTCCCCTGGAGTGCCTTGCCCGGGCCCACCCGGCGGGCGGCCTCGTCGAGGGGGACGCGCCAGTCGACGCCGACCACGTCCGCGCCCGCTTCGCCCATGAGGCCGAGGAGCTCTCCCGTGCCGACGCCGAAGTGGATGCGCGGGACGCCGTAGGAGGCGACCGAGTCGAAGACCTTCGCGGAGGCGGGCATCACCGAACGCCGGTAGTCGGCGGGCGCGAGGGCACCCACCCAGGAGTCGAAGAGCTGGACGGCGGACGCGCCGGCCTCGATCTGGACCTTGAGGAAGGCGGAGGTGATCTCCGCGAGGCGGTCCAGCAGGTCGGCCCACAGCTGCGGGTCGCCGTACATCAGGGCCTTGGTGTTCTCGTGATTGCGGGAGGGCCCGCCCTCCACGAGGTAGCTCGCGAGGGTGAACGGCGCACCCGCGAAGCCGATCAGCGGGGTCGTACCGAGCTCTCCGGTGAGCGCCCGGATCGCCTCGGTGACGTAGGAGACGTCGTCCGGTGTCAGGTCCCGCAGCCGTGCCAGATCGGCGCGGGTGCGGATCGGTTCGGCGACGACCGGGCCGACGCCCGGCTTGATGTCGAGGTCGACGCCGATGGCCTTGAGCGGAACCACGATGTCGCTGAAGAAGATCGCCGCGTCGACCTTGTGCCGCCGTACCGGCTGCAGCGTGATCTCGGTGACGAGGTCGGGCCGCATGCACGAGTCGAGCATCGGGATGCCCTCGCGCACCTTCAGGTACTCGGGAAGCGAGCGCCCGGCCTGCCGCATGAACCAGACCGGCGTGTGCGGCACGGGTTCACGCCGGCACGCCTTCAAGAACGCTGAGTCGTACGTCATCTTCTGCCGGTCCCGGGTCGGGGTGTCCCCCGCTCGGGCGGAGCCTCGAGTCAGGGGAAGGTCGTTGGCGCTCACGTCCAGAATCTTCGCACGTGCAGAAGAAGTGGCCGCCCCGGGCCGGGTGTCCCTCCCTGCGCGACGACCCCGTTCCCCTTACTCTTCCCCGCATGGCTGCGGCTCAGGGACATTTTTCCGATCATTCCAACGGCAACGATGCGCCGGAAAGCACGGAGCAGGGCGGGGTGCCGAGCGCGTTCCTCCAGGCGGTCGACGCCTTGCGGTCCGCTCGGCTGCGAGCGGAGATCGAGATCGATCCGACCCGGCCGCCGCAAAAGCTCGCCCCGCACGCCTACGCTCTCGAGGCCGCGGTCGTCGACGGCGAGGACGATCTCGCCGACGGCCGGCTCGTCCTGCTGCACGACCCCGCGGGCCACGACGCCTGGCAGGGCACCTTCCGTCTGGTGACGCTGGTCCGGGCGGAGTTGGAGCCGGAGATGGCGGCCGACCCGCTGCTGCCGGAGGTCTGCTGGTCCTGGCTGACGGGCGCGCTGGAGGCGCGCGGGCTGGCGTACGGGGAGCCGAGCGGCACCGTCACCCGAGCGGGTTCTCACTATTTCGGTGGACTGTCCGACCGCCGCCCTGCGACCCAGATCGAGATCCGCGCGTCATGGACGCCGCGGGAGGATGCGGAGGGCGTCCCGGACACGGCCGCACACCTTGCTGCCTGGTGCGATCTGCTCTGCCAGGTCGCCGGGCTGCCCCCGTCGCCGGCTGGTGCCGCGGACGGCACGACGGGTGTGGTGAGCCTTCCCCAACGGCGCGGGCCGCAGCAGCCCTGAACGGCGGGCCGCGTACGCCCCGGGACACTGGCGCGGGGCCGTGCCACCACGCGCCCCGCCCGCACCGAACAGGCAGCCGCGGCGCTGCTCGCTCGTAGGATGATCGATAACCTGTCCGAATTGCCCCGATTGTTACTCACTAAATCGTGATCATTCTCTAAAGGCGGGCGGGTTTGGTGCCGAAGAGGTCAATGACCTAACTGCACGGTTCGCCCCGGCTTCACCCCCGAGCCGGCTCCGTCCCCACCTTTCCAGGAGGCCTGGTGTCCGTTCTTCTCGAGCAGCCCGCAAGCCTGGTCGCCTACCGCCCGAACAAGCCGACGGCCATGGTCGTCGTGGCCGACCCGCGCGTCCGTTCCACCGTCACCCGCCACCTGTGGGCACTCGGGGTCCGCGACGTGATCGAGGCGTCGTCCATCGCGGAGGCCCGTCCCCGCGTCGGCAACCCGCGCGACATCTGCGTGGCCGACGTCCACCTGCCCGACGGTTCCGGGCTGACCCTCCTGTCCGAAACGCGCGCCGCGGGCTGGCCCAACGGGCTCGCGCTGTCCGCCGCCGACGACATCGGCGCCGTGCGCAACGCCCTCGCCGGCGGGGTCAAGGGCTACGTCGTCACCGGCACCCGCACCAACATCGGCCACCCCACCCGCCCCGGCGTCGCTCCCCTCGGCTCCGCGGCCGGCCGTATGCACCGCCGCCCCCCGGGTGTCCCGAGCCACCCGGGCGGCTACCGCGAGCTGTCCGGCCGCGAGGTCGAGGTGCTTCGTCTGGTGGCGGAGGGCCAGTCGAACAAGGCGATCGGCGTCTCGATGGGCCTGTCCGCACTGACGGTCAAGAGCCACCTCGCCCGTATCGCGCGCAAGCTGGGCACGGGTGACCGGGCCGGGATGGTGGCGGTGGCTCTGCGTACCGGCATCATCCACTGAAACGCCCGACACATCTCGGTGCCCGTCGACGGAACGTTCCGTCGGCGGGCGCGTTGCGTCGGCGGGCGCGTTGCGTTCGCACCCCTTGAGCTGTTCGACTCCTGGCCTGACCCGGGCGGCGGCCCCCTTGCGAGCTGCCGTCTCGATGAGCGGATGTGCGACTCGAATCGCCGGAGCCGCGGGTACAGCCGTCGAAGGCCTCCAGAACGTCTCGTACGGGACCGTGTGATGCCGAGCGGCGTCACCGAGCACCCCGACACAGATGTCACGGACGGCGCGGGGCAGGGGCAAAGTCCGGTTCGTCACGGAGGGGATGGGTGGCCTCGCTGGTCACGGGCAAACCGATCTCGGCCTTCGAAGTACGGGAAGCGTGTGCGAGGTGACCATCGAGGGCACGTCCGGGGCACTCGGTAGCAGCAATCGCAGGGAGACGTCGAAAACCACTGAGAGGCGTTTTCGCAGGTCAGCGCGGCCCCTGCTCGAAGGTGCAGGTCAGGAGGCCGGGCGGGCAGATACCCTTGACTCGTGACCGACGCCCAAGAGACCGCAGCGCAGACATCACTGCGAACCACCGGGGGCGCTCCTCCGGACGACGGCGTACCCTCCGACGGGCTGCCGATCCCCCTGTTGGAGCCCCGTGACGGCATCCCGCCGGTGGTCGCCGACCAGGACGCGCTCGCCGAGGTGATCGCGGCCTTCGCCGCGGGCACCGGCCCCGTCGCCGTCGACGCCGAACGCGCCTCCGGCTACCGCTACGGCCAGCGCGCCTACCTGGTGCAGCTGCGCCGCGAAGGCGCGGGCACCGCGCTCATCGACCCGGTGGGCTGCCCCGATCTGTCCGAACTCGGCGAGGCCCTCGCCGACACCGAGTGGATCCTGCACGCCGCCACCCAGGACCTGCCCTGCCTGCGCGAAATAGGCATGGTGCCGACACGGCTGTTCGACACCGAGTTGGCCGGCCGCCTCGCGGGCTTCCCGCGCGTCGGGCTCGGCGCGATGGTCGAGGGCGTTCTCGGCTACGCGCTGGAGAAGGGCCACTCCGCGGTCGACTGGTCCACCCGTCCGCTGCCCGAGCCATGGCTGCGGTACGCCGCCCTCGACGTGGAGCTCCTGGTCGACCTGCGGGACGCGCTGGAGAAGGAGCTGGAGCGGCAGGGGAAGCTGGACTGGGCGGTCCAGGAGTTCGCCGCGATCGCCTCGGCCCCGCCGGCGCCCCCGCGGAAGGACCCCTGGCGTCGTACCTCGGGTATGCACAAGGTGCGCCGACGCCGTCAGATGGCGGCCGTACGGGAGCTGTGGACGGCCCGCGACAGGGTCGCGCAGCGGCGCGACGTGTCGCCGGGCAAGGTGCTCGGCGACGCCGCGATCATCGAGGCGTCGCTCGCGCTGCCGGCGAACGTGCAAGCCCTGACGGCCCTGCCCGGTTTCGGGCACCGGATGGGACGGCGTCAGCTGGAGCAGTGGCAGGCTGCCATCGACCGGGCCAAGGCCCTGCCGGATGCCGAACTCCCCCAGCCGGGCCAGCAGGTGGCCGGTCCGCCGCCGCCCCGCGCCTGGGCCGACAAGGATCCGGCGGCAGCCGCACGTCTGTCGGCTGCGCGTACGGCGGTGTCCGCGCTGGCCGAGGAACTGAACGTGCCCCAGGAAAACCTGATCACGCCCGACACGGTGCGCCGGGTCTGCTGGGAGCCGCCGGCACCGGTGACCCCGGAGTCGGTGGCGCATCTGCTGACTTCGCTGGGCGCGAGGAAGTGGCAGATCCTGCTGGTCGCTCCACTGCTGGTGGGCGCACTGGTGGCGGGCCCGGCGTAGGGCCCGCCGGGCGCCGTCTGCTCCACGGACGCGCCTCACCGGCCTCCGGCCCATGTGCCCTTCCCGTCGACCGTCGACCGGGGGCTCACCCGAGCGCGGTTCCTGCCGGGTACCGCGACAGGCCTGCCGCCTGCCGTCCCGGCGGGACGCCGGCCCTTTTGGCAAGTGGCCGCACCCGGCCGCCGCCCGCGAGCGCACGACGCTCGCTGCGCGTGCCGCGTGCCCGCCCCTGGGCGGCACAGCCGGAGCGTGCCCGCGCGGGCCGCCACGATCGGGGAGCCCTGCCGACGCGGCTGCCCGCGGCATGAAACCCCTCCTCGGGCAGGTGCCCAAACAAGCGCCGCCTGCGCGGGCACGACGCTCGGTGCCGCATGCTGCCCCCGCTGGCCCAGCGCCCGCCGACACGGCTGAACGGCACAACCAGAGCGCCGCCCGAGCGAGGGCACAACGCTCGGTGCCACGTGCCGCGTACCGCCTCTGGCCCAGCACCCGCCGACACGGCTGAACGGCACAGCCAGAGCGCCGCCCGAGCGAGGGCACCGCGATGAGGCCCGTTGCCCGGCCCGAACAGGCCCCGTGCTCGGGGGTCCTCCGTCCGGGACGCCGTACCGCGCCGAAGCGTTGCCTCGTCGGGCGTCCCCGGTCAATGTGCCGGCGTTCCGCCTCCCGAGCCGCCCGCGTCGCATGCCCGGACCCCAGCCTCCACCCGGCTCGGAAGGGCCTCGCAGAGCACCGGTGAGGGCACCCTGAACGTGTGACCTTCACCGCCCCGCCTCCAGGGGGCTGGGCAGCATGGTTACCCGTAAGTAGCATGGGGGAAGCAAGCGCACGCTCAGGCGTTGCGCGCCGCAGCAGTGCAACCCCGCACCCTGGAGGAGAGCCATCGTGCCTCGTACCGTCAGGGATGTCGTCTTCGTCGACGGCGTCCGCACCCCGTTCGGCAAGGCGGGCCCGAAGGGCATCTACCACGAGACCCGCGCCGACGATCTCGTCGTGAAGGCCATCCGGGAGCTGCTGCGGCGCAACCCGGCTCTCGACCCGAAGAAGATCGACGAGGTCGCCATCGCCGCGACCACGCAGATCGGTGACCAGGGCCTCACCCTCGGCCGTACCGCCGGTATCCTCGCCGGGCTGCCGCAGTCCGTGCCGGGCTACTCCATCGACCGCATGTGCGCCGGTGCCCTCACCGCCGTCACGAGCGTCGCCGGCTCCATCGCCTTCGGCGCGTACGACGCCGTCATCGCCGGCGGTGTCGAGCACATGGGCCGCCACCCCATGGGCGAGGCCGTCGACCCGAACCCGCGCTTCGTCAGCGAGAAGCTCGTCGACGAGTCGGCCCTGTTCATGGGCATGACCGCGGAGAACCTGCACGACCGGTACCCGCACATCACCAAGCAGCGCGCCGACGAGTACGCCGTGCGTTCGCAGGAGAAGGCCGCCAAGGCGTACGCCGACGGCAAGATCCAGCAGGACCTCGTGCCGGTCTCCGTGCGCCGCACCAACCCCGACGTCGGCGAGACCGGCTGGGGTCTGGTCACCGCCGACGAGCCGATGCGTCCGGGGACGACCCTGGAGAGCCTGGCCGGTCTGAAGACGCCGTTCCGCGTCCACGGCCGCGTCACCGCCGGTAACGCCGCCGGTCTCAACGACGGTGCCACCGCCTCGATCATCGCCTCCGAGGACTTCGCCCGCGAGCACAACCTCCCGGTCAAGATGCGCCTCGTCTCGTACGCCTTCGCCGGCGTCGAGCCGGAGGTCATGGGCTACGGGCCGATCCCGGCGACCGAGAAGGCCCTCGCCAAGGCCGGCCTGTCCATCGAGGACATCAACCTCTTCGAGATCAACGAGGCGTTCGCCGTCCAGGTCCTGGCCTTCCTGGACCACTACGGCATCGCCGACGACGACGCGCGCGTCAACCAGTACGGTGGCGCCATCGCGTTCGGTCACCCGCTGGCCTCGTCCGGCGTGCGTCTGATGACGCAGCTCGCGCGGCAGTTCGAGGAGCAGCCCGAGGTCCGTTACGGCCTCACCACCATGTGCGTCGGCTTCGGCATGGGCGCCACGGTCATCTGGGAAAACCCCCACTGGGAGGGCAAGTGAGCACCACCGCTGAGCTGTTGAAGGGCGCCGCGGAGCTCTTCCCCGACGAGGTCGTCACGCAGGCGCACGTGCGCCACCTCGACCTCCCCGCCGGCGCCGGGCGCTTCGCGCTCATCACGCTGGACAACGGCCTGGACCACACCAAGCCGACCACCTTCGGACCGCAGTCGCTCGCGAACCTGAACACCGCGATCGACCAGGTGGAGAAGGAAGCCGCCGAGGGCACGATCGTCGGTGCCGGTATCACCGGCAAGCCGTTCATCTTCGCCGTCGGCGCCGACCTCAAGGGCGTCGAGCTGCTGAAGCGCCACGAGGACGCGCTCGCCATCGGCAAGGGCGGCCACGACGTCTTCAAGCGCCTCGCGGGTCTCGCGGTCCCGACCTTCGCGTACTACAACGGCGCTGCCATGGGCGGCGGTGTCGAGGTCGGTCTGCACTGCTCGTACCGCACCGTCTCCCAGGCGATCCCGGCCTTCTCGCTGCCCGAGGTCTTCCTCGGTCTCGTCCCGGGCTGGGGCGGCTGCACCATCCTGCCGAACCTGATCGGCGCGGACCGCGCGGTCTCGGTCGTCATCGAGAACTCGCTCAACCAGAACAAGCAGCTCAAGGGCAAGCAGGTCTTCGAGCTCGGCATCGCCGACGCCATCTTCGAGGGCGCCGACTTCCTGGAGCAGTCCCTGCTGTGGACCGCCAAGGTCCTCACCGGTGAGATCGCCGTCGAGCGCGCCGACGTCGACCGCGGCGAGGCCTGGGACCAGGCCGTCGCCCGCGGCCGCTTCATCGCGGACTCCAAGGTGCACGGCGCCGCCCCTGCCGCCTACCGCGCCCTCGACATCATCGAGGCCGCCAAGGACGGCGACCTGCAGAAGGGCTTCGACGCCGAGGACACCGCCCTCGCTGACCTCATCATGGGCGGCGAACTGCGCTCGGGCATCTACGCCTTCAACCTGGTGCAGAAGCGCGGCAAGCGCCCCGCCGGCGCGCCCGACAAGAGCCTGGCCCGCCCGGTCACCAAGGTGGGCGTCGTCGGCGCCGGCCTGATGGCCTCCCAGCTGGCGCTGCTGTTCCTGCGTCGCCTGGAGGTGCCGGTCGTGCTGACCGACATCGACCAGGAGCGCGTCGACAAGGGTGTGGGCTACGTCCACGCCGAGATCGACAAGCTGCTCGGCAAGCGCCGGATCAACCAGGACAAGGCCAACCGCCTCAAGGCCCTGGTGACCGGTGTGCTGGACAAGGCCGAGGGCTTCGCGGACGCGGACTTCATCATCGAGGCCGTGTTCGAGGAGATGGGCGTCAAGCAGACGGTGTTCGCGGAGGTCGAGGCGGTCGCCCCGGCGCACGCGATCCTCGCCACCAACACCTCCTCGCTGTCGGTCTCGGAGATGGCCGCCAAGCTCAAGCACCCGGAGCGCGTGGTCGGCTTCCACTTCTTCAACCCGGTCGCCGTCCTCCCGCTGCTGGAGATCGTGCGTGGTGAGAAGACGGACGACGCCTCGCTGGCCACCGCGTTCGGTGTCGCCAAGAAGCTGAAGAAGACCGCGGTCCTCACCAAGGACGCCCCGGCGTTCGTCGTGAACCGCATCCTGACCCGCTTCATGGGCGAGATCCAGAACGTCATCGACGAGGGCACCCCGGTCGCCACCGCCGAGAAGGCCATCGAGCCGCTCGGTCTGCCGATGTCGCCGCTGGTACTGCTGGAGCTCGTCGGCCCGGCCATCGGTCTGCACGTCTCGGAGACCCTGAACAAGGCGTTCCCGGACCGCTTCAAGGTCTCCCCGAACCTGAAGGCGGTCGTCGAGGCGGGCAAGCGCGGCTTCTACGTGTACGACTCCGGTAAGCCGGAGCTGGACCCGGAGGTCGCCGCCCTTCTGAAGCAGGGCGACACCGTCCTGACGGAGGAGCAGGTGCGCGATCGCGTCCTGGACGCGGTGGCGCAGGAGATCGGCCTGATGCTGGACGAGGGTGTCGTGGCCGAGGCGCAGGACATCGACCTGTGCCTGATCACGGGCGCCGGCTGGCCCTTCCACCTGGGCGGCATCACGCCGTACCTGGACCGTGAGGGTGTCTCGGAGCGTGTGAACGGCAAGCGGTTCCTGGCGCCGGGCGTGGCCAGCGTCCCCGCGTAAGTACCGTCAAAACGGCGAACGGGCCGTACGGGAGAGATCCCGTACGGCCCGTTCCGCGTGTACGGCGCCGGTCAGAGGCGCTTGGCGCTGCGCAGGGTCGTCGCGTAGAAGCCGTTGCCGTCGAGGCGGGACGTGCCGCCCTTGTCGCCGATCGTCGGGCCGTTCGCTTCCTCGCGGCTGGAGACGAACATCATGTGGCCGTCGGTGTCGTGGCCGAGGTAGATGCCGATGTGGTCGAGGCGCTTCTTGGTACGCGTGTCCAGGTCGAAGAAGACCAGGTCGCCCGGCTGCAGCACGCCCAGTGCGGTGGGCCGGTCGGAGGCGCCCAGACCCTTGAGCGGGATGACCTCGGCGCCGATGTCGGAGCGGGCCATGCCGTCGGCGGTGCGCGGCAGGCCGTCGCCCACCCTGTCGGAAGCGGCGAGCGGGTAGCGGGCGCGGTAGCCCCACACCAGTCGCATGAAGCCGGAGCAGTCGACCGCGCGGGCGCGTTCGGTCTCGGGCTGCATGGACGTCCCGTCACGGAAGGTGTACGGGATGCCGAGGTAGTCGTAGAAGTCCGAGGCCTCCTTGCGAAGGTCGTTGCCCTCGCTGCCGTTCGGGTTGAGCGGTCCGAAGGAGGCGTCGCCCGTGTAGGCGATCCCCTCGTCGTCCTTCTTCACTGGCGCGCCCTCGACATACTGGAAGGCCGTCGCGAAGACGTCGTCCTCCTCGCTGCCGTAGAACTCCTTGAACCAGTCCTTGAACCACTGCTCCTTCTCGGCACCCTTGCGCCAGGGCTCCGGCATCAGCCGCACCCAGTCCTCGGTCACCACACGGGACTTGGTGTTGGCCGCCTCGGTGAAGATACGGCTCGGGCCCTTGAGGGTCGCGGTGCGGGCGTCGTCGGTGAAGGTCGCGAGGACCTGTCCGCCTTCGCCGAGCAGTACGGAGCGCTCGGGGTTCTTCAACCGCTCCCAGGTCTGCTTGCCGCCCTTCTGCCCGGTGCTCGACTCCAGGAGAGGGGTGTCGGTGACGGCCTGGACGGCCGGCGCCTTGGCCTGCTCGTCCTTGCGCAGCTCCACGGTCAGGTAGGCGCTCGATGCGAGCAACCCCAGTACGACCGCCGCGTGCACGGCAGGCCTCTTCTTCTTCGCCATGATGGATACGGCTCCGGTGGTCAGACGGACGGCATGACGCCGAGGAGGATCCCGGCGGTGAGAACGACATAGGCCATGAGCGTCACCGAGCCGGTGGCGAGCAGGGTGGGCCCCTTGGGCTGGCGGACCAGCTGGTAGGCGATCAGGCCGGGGACGATGAAACCGAGTGTCTGGTTGCTGTACATCAGCGGGAATTCGAGCGACAGCACGATCATCAGCGTGGCCTGGAGGGTGACGCCCGTGAGCACGACGGCGGCGAACAGCCGCTTGCCGTAGAGGATCACGAAACGCTGCATCAGCAGGGTGCAGACATAGGTGAGGACGGTGACACCGACCACCATCGCGGCACGCTGGAGATCCTCGACGAGGGTGAGGGCGAGCCAGCCCGGGGTGATCATGCCGCCGGGCGAGAGGTTGGTCGTCAAATAGCAGACCAGGGAGAAGAGCAGCCCCAGTGCGATGCCGACGGCGGCGATCTCGGGGGTGAGGACGGAGGGAATCAACGCTGTTCTCCTGGGCTGTACCACTGCTGGTCGGTGTCTTCGGCGATCGGCGCCGGGGGGCGGCGCGGCTCGAACAGCCCGCTCCCGCGCGGCAGGTGTGGTTCGGGTCCGGGCACCGGCTCCGAAGATGGCACCGGTTCGTGGGACGGCTCCGACCGGCGGCGCTGCACGGGCACGTTCTGCTGATGCGCGTACCGCTCTTCATAGGCCGGCGAGTACGGCTGGTACGGATCGATGCGCGGGGCGTACAGCTGCATCGTCTCCGTCGGATCCGCAGGCACGGGGACGGGTGCGGGTACGCCCTGCCGCGCCGGCGGTTCGGTGTCGCTCTCGTCGGCCGGGAGCTCGGCGAGGTGCTCCAGGAGCAGTTCGCCCTGTCCGTGGATGTTGCCGATGGCGACGAGGGAGGAGTCGGGGCTGATGCGGCCGAGGAGTTCGGCCATGAACTCCTCGGGGTCGCGCCGGTCGCCTCCCAGGTCGACCGCGCGCGAGCGGAACTCGGCGGGGATCGCGTCGATCGCCGACCTGGCGGGGTGGCCGATGACGAAGACCTGCTCGGGGTCGAGGTCAGGGATGATCTCGCCCATCTGGCCGTTGCGTTCGACACGGTCGGGGCGGCAGTTGATGACCACGTTGAGCGGCCGTTCGATGGCGCCCAGGTCCAGCAGCTGGTTGATGTTCATCAGCGTCGACTCGGGGTCGTTGGCCGCGAAGACGTTGGCGAAGCGCAGCCGCTTGCCGTCCGCGGTGGTGTACCGCTCGACGGACAGCACACCCGGGTCGGGCGGCGCGTCGTACATGCCTTGCAGGGCCGTCTGCCGTTCCACGCCGAGGAGTTCGGCGACGGTCAGCGCGATGGCGACGTTCTCCTTGAAGGTGAACCAGCTGAAGCCGCGCAGTTCTTCGTCGCTGACGGATTCCGGGTCGGCGTAGACGAGCTGGCAGTCCCGTGCGTCGGCCTCCTCCTGGAGGATGCCGAAGCGCTCCTTCTCGGCGGTGACGCAGATGCCGCCCTCCGGCATGGACCGGCACAGCGATCGGGCCACGTCGTCCAGGGTCGGGCCCATCTCGGCGAGGTGGTCCTCACGGACGTTGCAGAGCACGCCGATCGTGGAGCGGATCAGCTTCGACTGGTTGATCTCCTGGAGTGCGGGCATGACGGCCATGCACTCGATGACCAGGGCGTCGGGGTTGTACGCGGCGGCGCGGCGCACGATGCCGATCTGCTCGACGACGTTGGCGATGCCGAACTTGCGGTAGACGGGCTCCTCGGTGGCATCGGGGTGGATGAACCGGGCGGCGGTGCCGGTGGTCTTGGCGACCGTGACCAGCTCGCCGCCGCGCAGGGCGCCCGCGCACAGCCGGGTGATGGACGACTTTCCGCGGATGCCGTTGACGAGCACACGGGTCGGGATGTGCTCCAGGTTGGCGAAGTGGCGCCGCTGTTCGACGACACCCGCGATCAGCAGGACGGCGCCGCACACCACCAGGACGGTGTAGAGGAAGAGCAAGGGTCAGATCCTTCCGGCGGGGTGGGGCACGTCGTCCCGCTTGCGTTGCTGGGCCGGCAGCTGCTGCCGGATCAGCTCAAGGCTGCGGACGACGGCGCCCACCTCGTCGTGGTGGCGCGGGTAGAGAACAGTGCGTCGGTCACCGTCGGCGAGCGCCTCGGCCTGCCCGGCGAGGGCCCGCAGCGGACGTACGACGACGATGAACAGCCAGCCCAGGCAGGCGGTGGCCGCGGTGACGCCGAGCAGGCCCGCCAGAACCGTGCGGTTCTGAAGGTGGTACTCGGCGATCGCAAGGCGGGACGCGGGCTGCCAGCTGACCACGGTCCAGCCGAGGGACTCGGCCGCGCCGCCGCCGGTGAACGGGGCTGCCGCCGCGATCTGGATGTCGCCGCCGTCGCGGTACAGCACGCCGCTGGGCCGGGGGCTCGTGCCGACCTTCTGGTTGGTGCCTTCGACGAGCGCGTCGAGGCGGCTGCCCGGCAGTCCCTGGAATGCCCGGTAGCCGGTGTTCCCGGCAACGATGCGGCGCTCGGTGTCGACGACGCGGACGACGCCGAGTCCAGGACGCTTGAGCAACAAGTTGATGAAGTCGATCCGGAATTCGCCGACGACTGCGGCTCCGCGTCGGCCGGGTATCTCGGCGGTGCCGACGACGACCGGTTCCTCGCTGCTGTCATCGAGGACCCGGATGGGCCGGTCGGACGGGCTCTCGCCCTCGGGGCTGCGGGGGTCGCCACCGGTCTCGGCGAGGACGCGTCCGTCGGCGTCGAGCACGTACAACGACTCGTACCGCAAGTGCTGGTTCGCCGTCCGTTCCAGCACCTCGGTCATCTCGGAGGGCTGGGTGCGGTCCCCGATGAGGGTGGCGACCGACAGGAGGTCGGCATGCCCCTCGTTGAGGGAGCGGCGCACCCTGTCGGCGAGGGTGTCTGTGCGTTCGCGCTGGTCATTGACGATCTGCTGCGGTACGACGACGGTGTCGCCGGCCCGGTTGAGCAGCAGCAGGAGCGGGGCGCACCACACAAGCAGCAGTACTCCGCAGACGGCGAGGAGGCTGCGGCTGCCAAAGCGCCGGCGCCGGGTGTCCGTCGCGGGGGTGGGCTCGCCGAGCAACTGGTGCCGGAGCCGTTCCAGCGCCTCCCCGATCCGGGCGGCCTCGCCGCGCCGGGGCACGGTCACGGGCCGGGCGAGATCGCCGCGGGTGAGGCGGCGGCTCTCCAGGAACAGCCGGATCAGGGGCCGTTGGACGGTGCCGATGAGCAGGGCGACGGTGACGCCGCCGATCAGGAGCAGGGCACCCGCCGCGAGGACGCCGAACAGGGGACTGCTGGCCGCCGTGGTGTCCTCGGCGACCTTGACCATGGCGACGACTGTCAGTCCGAGGCTGCTGGCGACGGTGGACTCACCCGCCTCGGGGGCCGCCAGGGTCGCGTAGCCGGCGATGGAGCGGTCGCCGAGGTGGCTGCCGCCGATGAGGCTGCCGCTGACGCCCTGGAAGCCACCGGAGCCGGGCTCCTTGGACTTGATGGGGTGCTGCTTGGCCTTTTCGGTGGCGGCCGCGGCGAACTTCTTCAGTTGCTTGTTCGACTGGGCGACCTCTTCGCGCTGCAGGTCGGTGAGTACCTGCTCGGGCTCGGGGACGCCGTCCTGGCTGAGTACGCGGCCGTTCTGGTCGATCACGGCAATGGCCCGGAACCCACCCAGGCTGATGCCGGGGAACTTCAGTCCGCTGGAGGCGACGATCAGCTTCTGCGGCTCGCCCTCCCAGTGCAGCAGGCCGAAGGAGAGCAGCCGTGTCTCGCCGTTGGGCAGGCGGACCATACGCGGTGCGAGGCCTTGCTCGTCGCGGAGAGCCGAGCGGTCGATCGCGGTCAGCGGCACGTTCTCGCCGCGTGCGGCGAGCAGCCTGCCGGACGATATCTCGACGACGGCCGTGCCCAGCCACTTCTGGTAGACGTTCCCCAGCTTGTCGAGGACGGCGTCGGCAGGCACGGGGTCGGCAGCATTGAACAGCTCGGTGGTCCGGGCGAGGTCGGTGACACTTTCGTCGATGGAGGCACGCATGCCGACCGCGCCGTCCTCGGCGAAGTGCTGCTGCGAGGTGAGAACGGCCTTGGGCACGCGGTCGTGACCGACGCGTCCGAGGGAGAGGGCGGTGATGCCCGCCAGGGCAAGAAGCAGGACCGACAGGACGGCGATGGGCGGTCGGATTCCGCCCAGCAGTGACATGTCGGCCCTTCGGCGGGCTTTCTGCCGCCGCTTCGAGGGCGAAGCGGCCAACGAGGGCTCCTCTCGGAAAAATCGTGAACATCACAGGGCACGCACGGGCATGCGTCGTCGACACAACTCACGTGCGACCCGGTCACATTCGACTGATACAACACTCAAACGGTTGTACGGATGTGATCAGGGCTACACCGGAAATCCGCGGACTCATCACGGCAGCTCTTGCAGCGGCTCGAGACCGTCCTGGCCGGCGCCGCGGTTGAGCATCGTCCCCGCGGTGCGCTCGAAGGCGAGCCGGTAGCGCGAACGCCGCTGCTCGCCGAGTTTGTCGGCGTCGCGGAGGGTGGCCGCGACATCGATCAGCCGGTGGTTCTCGACGGCCCCTTCGGGCAGCGAGCCGGACTCGTCGGGGTCGGGCGGGATGTCCACGAACGTGGGCACGTACTTCGCCTTCACGTCCCATGTGCCATCGCGCTCGGTGAACTCGAACCAGCCGATGACGCCCTCCTCGGTCAGACCGGTCGGCACCTCGTGGCGCGCGACCTGGTTGCCGAGGCCGTAGGCGATCCACGTGCCGTCGACCTTCTCCATGGGCTGCACGACGTGGGCATTGTGGCCGATGATCAGGTCGATGCCGGTCTTCTCGGCGAGCTTGCGGCCCAGTCGCAGCTGGGAGCGGCTGGGATCGGGCCAGTTCTCGCGCCCCCAGTGGATGCTGAGGATGACCACGTCGGCGCCCTCCTCACGGGCCTTCTTCTCGGCGGCGGCGATGTGCGCGAAGTCCGTCCGGTTCGTGAGCCACGGCTTGTTCTCGGGGACCTCGAAGCCGTTGAAGCCGAACGCGTACGAGATCTGGGCGACCTTGACGCCCTTGACCTCGACGATCGCGGTCCTGGCCGCCTCCGCGGCGTTACGGGCGGAGCCAGTGTGCTTCAGCCCGGCCGCGTCCAGCGCGTCCAGGGTGCGCACCACTCCGGCGTAGCCGTGGTCGAGGGTGTGGTTGGAGGCGGTGGAGCACATGTCGTAGCCGGCGCCCTTGACGGCGGTGGTGATCTGCGGCGGAACGAGGAACGCCGGATGGCTCCGGAACGGCCCCTCCGGCTTGCCGACCACCGGCTCGAAGTGACAGATGCCGAGGTCCGCCTTGCTGATGACCGGTGCGACGCCGGACATCAGCGGCCCGAAGTCGAGGCCCTTGACCCCCTTGCCGGTCTCCTTGGCGTCCTTGCGTGCCTGCTCGGTGAGTTCCGGGTGAATGAGGATGTCTCCTGCGGCCGCGACGGTGAAGGCCCGGCCTGTCTCGCTGCCGGCAGAGGCGTCGTCGCCGTCCGAGCCGAGGGGGCCGCAGGCGGTGGCACCCGCGAGCAGAGCGAGCATGGCAAAGCCGGTCGTCACCGACCGGCGCGAGGATATTCTCGTCACTCAGATATCTTCGTATGACTATGACCACGAAGCGGACACGTCAGGTAACGATTACACCACTGATCATCCTGATCGCGGTTGTGGTCGCCGGATTCTGGGCACTGCTGGCAGTCGGCACCGGTTCCCCGGATCGTAGCGAGCGTCCCCGCGGAGGCGACAAGGCACCCGGGGATACGGTGGATCTGGCCCGCCGGATCGAGCGCTACACCGCGCGCTTCGACGAGGACTCCGGCTACCGGCGGCCCACACGCGCCGACCGCGAAGCTGTCGCCCGGGGCGTGGGGCTGCTGCTCGACGGCCGCCAGGACAAGGCCCGCGAGCAGCTGTCCGACGTGGACATGGATGTGCGGACCCTCGTCGACAGCGTCGGCGGACGACGCTACGCGGAGGTGGCCGACCGCAGCGACGACGGCCCCTCCCCCCGCGGCTGGGGGCGGATCTACGTCGGCCTGGACGCGCCCGCACGCTGGTCGGTGCAGGTGCCGCACCCGCGTTCCGACGAGGCCACCGAGCAGCTCGGTGTGGCCGTGCTGCGCGGCAGCCCGGGTGGCGTTCTGGTGATTGCGGGTGCGCATCGCAAGGCAGGCAGTGGTAACGCGTCGGATGTAGCGCACCGGCGGGACAGCGTGTTCCACGCGGTCTGCGACGAGCTCGTACGGCGTGGTGCACCCGGTCTCCAACTGCACGGATTCGCGAGCGGTTCGGCTCCCGACCACGACGTCGTCGCGTCCACGGGTGAGGGCTCCGCAGCGCGCGACGACGGCCGCGAGCTGGCGGATGCCCTGCGCGAGAAGGACTTCGACGTCTGCCGTGCCTGGGTGCGCAACTGTCCGCTGGAGGGGCGCACTAACGTTCAGGGACGCAGCGCGGCTGAGGCCGGCGTCCCGTTCCTCCACGTCGAGTTCAGCCGCAGGGTGCGGATGAGTTCCGAGGCGTCGGCGGAGGCGGCCGACGCACTGGTCACCGTGACGGACGCCTGGTCGGCGCGCCGCGGTGCGGAGTGACGGCGCACCGCACACTGCGCGCGCGTCATCCGCCCCGTCGCTGCCGCCCCTTCACACCAGCGGCTTCCAGCGGCCCAGCGCGAATCCGCCGGCCGCCGTCTTCTGACGCGTGGCCATCGGTACGCCGTCGCCGGTGAGGGCCATGGCGATCAGCCCGCCGTCGCTGTCCTCCCGCATGGCCAGCGGCATCGGGCCGTCCGTGCCGGTGGCGGCGCCGGTGGAGGTAGGGGTCCACCAGGCGCCCGCTTCCTCGTTCTCCGCGGGGTACGCCGCGAACGCGACCTCGGCCCCCTCGCCCGTCTCCTGGGCGAGGACCGTGCAGGGGTAGCCCTCGATCATCACCGGCGCGAGGTGGAGCGGACCGGTACCGGCCGCCTTCATCAGCGGCCGGGGATGCGGGTCCCGCTGCGGGGCCCAGACCTGGACGACTCCGTCGTCGTCGACGAAGAACAGAGAGACAGAGCCGGACACTGTGGCCAGCGCCGAGAGCGTGCCCGGCGCGGCATGCACGTCCAACCGGTCCGCCAGGGCGAAGGGGGCGCCCGGCTTCTCCTGCGTGTACCGCGCGATCGTCTCCTGGTCGGGCACGAAGATCTCGACGAGCCCTGCGCCGTCGACGGCCGCGGCCAACGACTCCTGGACTCCGGAGCCGCCGAGGTCCTGCCAGCGCCCCCAGCCACCGCGAGCCCCCTGGCTCCGGCAGCTGACGCCGGAACCGCCGTTGCGCAGGGCGACGTAGAGACGGCCTTCACCGTCGACGACGGCCGCCGGGTTGCCCGTCCACCGCGGAACCTTGTTGGGGTGCCCGAACACATCCCAGCCCAGCAGGGGACGCCCGGTCTGGAACTGCACTGCGTGCACCAGCTCGATGCCGTCTCCGGAGCCGACCGGACGCATGCCCACCAGGTGGATGTACCCGTCCGCTCCCTGGGCGACGGTGAGCCGGGGCAGCAGTCCCGGTGCGGGCAGCCGGTCGGGGCCGACCCAGCCCGCTCCCTTCTGCGTCCAGCGCAGTACCGCGCCTTCCGCGGGCGCGCAGGCGGTGAGCAGTCCGTCCCTGCCCCGGGTCAGCCAGTGGCCCGAGAGTCGTTCGGAGCCGGTCCACTCCGGCTCTCGGAGTGTCGTCGCACGCACAGCAGTCATGGCAGGTCCAGTGCGTCCAAACAGATCGGGTACGGGGTCGTTCATACCGCGTTCATTGTCTCAGCCCGGCTCCGGACGCTGCGCCGCGGCCCTGGGATGCTGGCCCCATGGACACAGTCGTGATCGTGGACGGCGCCAATGTGGTCGGCTCGGTGCCGGACCGGTGGTGGCGGGACCGCCACGGCGCCGCCGCACGGCTGCGGGACTCGCTGGCGGCTCCCGGCGGGCAGTCGGCGGCGACGGGTCCCGTGGAGATCGTTCTGGTCGTCGAAGGGGCCGCGCGGGGCGTCGCGTCGGTGCCCGGTGTGCGGGTGGAGGCGGCGTCCGGCAGCGGCGACGACCTGATCACAGAGCTGGCCGCGTCGGCAAGGGGTGCCGGGCGGCCCTGTGTCGTGGTCACCGCCGACCGGGAGTTGCGAGAGCGGGTGACGCGCTACGGAGCGCAGTGCGCCGGTCCACGCTCGGTACGCCGGCGCATGGACACCGCCTGACACGGACACGCTCCGGCCCCGTGCACACCGCTACGGGGCTGGAAGCCCGCTGCCGGATTGCCGCCGGTGGCTCTGGAACCGTGGGGGGTGCGCTGACCTGGTGGTGTCTGTGAGCACGTGCGGACGCCGGGCCCGGTGGGGGTGGCCCGGGCGCCCAGAGCGTGGCCATGCGGAGGGATGCATCCCGCCCCTGACCCCGGGGACGCTCAGAACCGGCGCCGAGTACGAACTCGACGTGCCGACCGGCTCCGGGCGGCCTGGTAGGGCGAGCTCACCCAGGTCTCACCCTCCGGCCCGGCGCGGGTTCTCCCCGGCCGGCCGCACTTCGAGGCCGACCGGAGCTGTGATCACGGCACCCGTGAGGAGGATGTCGGCCGTCCCTGCCGGCGCTGAATCTGTAGATTTGTATGACAGGGCAAGGTGCAGACCTGCCACTGGCCGTGCTTGTGCTCATCAGCCTCGCAGGCGAGGAAGACATGTCCGACCTGAGCGCGCCGATCCTGGCCACGTTTGTCGTCTATGTGCTGGTCATGATCGCAGTGGGTGTCTGGGCGTACCCCCGCACGCGCACCTTCGCCGACTTCGCCCTCGGCGGCCGCAGACTCAGCCCGCTGGCCGCCGCCCTGTCCGCAGGCGCCAGCGACATGTCCGGGTGGCTCTTCCTGGCGCTCCCCGGAGCCGTGTACGCGGCGGGCATCGGCGCCGGCTGGATCGCCGTCGGCCTGGCGATGGGCACCTACCTCAACTGGCTGTTCGTCGCGCCGAGACTGCGCACCTACACCGAGCGCGCCGGTAACGCCGTAAGCCTGTCGGCCTACCTGGAGGAGCGATTCGAAGACCGTACCCGGATGCTCCGGCTGGTCTCGGCGGCGGTCACTGTCGTGTTCTTCACCGTCTACGTCGCCAGTGGTCTGGTGGCCGGGGGGTTGCTGTTCGAGCAGGTCTTCGACGTCGACTTCGCGCTCGCGGTGTCCCTGACCGCCCTGGTGATCGTGGTCTATTCGTGCCTCGGCGGCTTCCTCGCGGTGAGCCTGACGCACGTGATGCAGGGCATTCTGATGTTCCTCGCCCTCATCGTGCTCCCGGCGATCAGTATCGGGGCGCTCGGTGGCTTCGGGGCGCTGAAGGACGCCCTGGACAGCAAGACGCCGGCCCTGCTGGACGTGGGGGCCGAGGCACGCTTCGCCGATGGTCAGTGGACGGCCGGCGGCTCCCTCGGCGCTGTGGCCATCGTTTCGCTGCTCGCCTGGGGCCTCGGCTACTTCGGTCAGCCGCACATCCTGGCCCGCTTCATGGGCATCCGCAGCACCCATGCCGTCCCGGCGGCCCGGCGTATCGGAACGGGCTGGGTGCTCGTCGTGCTCGCCGGCGCCATCCTCGTCGGCCTCGTGGGAGCCGGGCAGCTCGGCGCACCGCTGGAGAACCCGGAGACCGTTTACATCGCCTTGAGCCAGGCCCTGCTCAACCCCTGGGTCGCCGGGGCGATGCTGGTCGCCGTACTGGCCGCGATCATGTCGACCGCCGACAGCCAGCTTCTCGTGTCGTCCGTCGCGCTCACCGAGGACTTCTACCGGGCGTTCCTCCGTCGCCGGGCCTCGGACAGGTCGCTGGTGTGGGTCGGTCGCGGCACCGTGGTGGTGGTGATTCTGGTCGCCTGCCTGATCGCGCTCAACGGTGGCGGAGTGCTGAACATCGTCGCCTATGCCTGGGCCGGCTTCGGAGCGGCCTTCGGGCCGGTCGTCCTCCTGTCGCTCTACTGGCCGCGTATGACCTGGGCTGGGGCCATGGCCGGAATCGTGTCGGGCGCGGCCACGGTGCTTCTGTGGAAGAAGATCAATCCGCTGCTCGGGCCGTTCGAGTCGGGGATCTACGAGATGGTTCCGGGCGTGCTGGTCGCCACGGCCGCCGCGCTGGCCTTCGGCAGGTTCGTCGGCCGGCCACCGGAACGTGCCTTCTGGCGGATGCCAGGAGGCGGGGTCAGCCAGCTGAGGCTCGAACCGTTTCTCGCACACGCACCGGTCGGTGTGGCCGTCCTGGACACGGATCTGCGCTACGTCTGGGTCAACGACATCCTGTCGCGCCTGATCCCACTCGAACAACGGCTGGGGCGGCAGGTGCAGGAGGTGCTGCCGAGGCTGGAGGCGGAGGCGTTCGAGAAGAACATGCAGACGGTGCTTCGGACCGGGGCTCCGGTGATGGACTACGAGTTTCGCGGCCCCACGTACGCAGATCCCCACCGGGAGCGTGCGTACTCGGCCTCCTTCTTCGGGATGAAGGACCGCCACGGCCGGACCGTGGGTGTCTGGTACATGATCATCAGCGTCACCGAGCGCTGGCGGGCCCAGGAGCGCCTGGCCCTGCTCAACGACGCCAGTGCCCGTATCGGCAGCGCGCTGGATGTGCCGCTGACCGCGCAGGAGCTGGCCGACAACGCCGTGCCGTCCGTCGCCGACTTCGTCGCCGTGGACCTGCTGGACTCTGTCATCAGAGGCGAGGAACCGGACCCCGGGCCGGTCGACACCGGCCCCGTCATTCGTCGCGCGGGGCAGAAGTCGGTGCGCAAGGGCAGCCCGGAGGCGAGACTGGCCGTGGGGCAAGCGGTCCAGCGCGACCCGTCCTCGCCCGTCGCCCGCTGCCTGCTGGAGAGCAGGACCTTGGTGGAGGACCTGGATTCCTCCACCGGCTCGTGGGT
This sequence comes from Streptomyces sp. ISL-10, assembly GCF_018614575.1. GTDB lineage: Bacteria > Actinomycetota > Actinomycetes > Streptomycetales > Streptomycetaceae > Streptomyces. Next base: position 178,148 of record NZ_JAGGOJ010000003.1, on the reverse strand, counting down.
GGCCATGGACCCGTCGCTGGGCGCCGTCATCCGCGAGTTCAAGTTCCGCTCGGTGATGGTGGTGCCGCTGCGGGCTCGCGGCGTCACCTTGGGCGTGGCGACGTTTGTCCGGTCCGGGCGTCTGGGCCCCTTCGAGGAGGACGACGTACGTCTCGCCGAGGAGCTCGTCTCCCGTGCGGCTCTGTGTGTCGACAACGCACGCCGTTTCACCCGGGAGCGCACCGCGGCCCGTTCGATGCAGCGCTACCTGCTGCCGCAGGAGCTGACAGGAGGATCCGCTCTGGAGGTGGCGTCGTGGTACTACCCGGCGGATGCGCCAAGCGGTGTGGGGGGTGACTGGTTCGACGTGATTCCCCTCTCCGGGACCCGGGTCGCCTTGGTCGTCGGGGACGTGGTCGGACATGGAATCAATTCCGCGGCGACCATGGGGCGGCTCCGCACGGCGGTACGCACCCTCGCCAACCTGGACCTGCCCCCCGACGAATTGCTGGCCCACCTGGACGACCTGGTCATCGGCCTCATGGAGGCACACGGCAGCGATGGGTCGGCGGCGGCCGAGAACGAGGGAGTGGGCGCCGCGATGATGGGCGCCACCTGCCTGTACGCCGTGTACGACCCGGTCAGCAGACAGTGCACGCTGGCCCGGGCCGGTCACCTCCCGCCCGTGATCGTCGGCCCCGAGGGCGCCGTCGACTTCTTGGACCTGCCCGCCGGACCGCCGCTCGGTCTCGGCTCCCTGCCCTTCGAATCCGTCACACTGGAGCTGGCCGAAGGCAGCCTCATCGGGCTCTTCACCGACGGCCTCATCGAGACCTGCGATCGCGACATCGACGTCGGGCTCTCCCGGCTCAGCAACGCCCTCGCGGTGACGCGGCCGACGCTGGAGGAGATCGGAGACAACGCGGTCAACGCTCTGCTGACCGGTCCGCCGTCCGACGACGTCGCCCTGCTCCTCGCCCGGACGCACCTCCTGGGCTCGGACCGGGTCGCCTCCTGGGACCTGCCCTCCGACCCCGCCGGCGTGGCGAATGCCCGCAGCCTCGCCGGTCGGACGCTGTCGGAGTGGGGCCTGGACGATCTGCTGTTCACCACGGAACTGATCGTCAGCGAACTGGTCACCAACGCCATCCGCCATGCGACCGGACCGATCTCTCTGCGCCTGATCCGGGACCGCGCCCTGATCTGCGAGGTCTCCGACGCCAGCAGCACCTCACCGCGCCTGCGCCACGCCCGGACCACGGACGAGGGAGGCCGGGGCCTGCTGATCGTCGCGCAGCTCGCCCGGCGATGGGGCACCCGCTACACGAAGACCGGCAAGATCATCTGGGCGGAAGAGGCCATTCCTGACGAACCGACGAGCTGATCCTGCGTCATGTGGCGCCGTACTTGCGCCTCCTCTCCCGATTCCGCCGGCAAAGCGCGTGCGCAGGACGCCAGGGGCGACCACCTGGCAGTGCGCGGAACTTGAGACCGACAACGACGGGCCCCGGAAGGTGCCGGGGCCCGTCGTTGTCGGCGCTCCTACCGGAGCCGCCGATCAGCGGGAGGACTGACGCGTCGCCCGTCCGGATCGGCGGGCCCGTGCTCGTTCCGCGCGTACGTACGTCGCGTGCCCTTCTCGGTTCCGAGCCACCTCGGGGCCGAGGTCCACGCCGTTCATCTCCGCCAGGACCGTCAGGGGGAGGAAGACGTCCGCCGGCTCCTCCCCGAGGTCGGGCAGCCCCTTGCGCCAGCCGGTGAGGGCTTCGCCGACTCGGCGGTGAGAAGGCGGAACGCCAAGGCCGCGTCAGTGGTGTTGAACCCCTTGAGGTGGGCCCCACCACGCACTGATCCGGCCTGATCGGCATGAAGAACCCTAGTAGACGGCGTCCTTGCCGACGCGTCCGAGGCGGCTGTTCCTGCGCCCGTACAGGGCGTACACGACAAAGCCGAACGCCATCCAGACCGCGAAGCGGAACCACGTCTCGGCCGGCAGGTTGAGCATCAGCCAGACCGAGGCGGCCACGGAGAGGATCGGGACGACAGGGACCCACGGGGTGCGGAAGGAGCGCGGCAGGTCCGGCCGGGTGCGGCGCAGGATGATGACGCCGAGCGCGACGACGACGAAGGCGAAGAGCGTGCCGATGTTCACCAGCGTGGCCAGCTCGTTGATGCTGGTGAAGCCGGCGATGACGGCGATGAGCACGCCCAGCAGGATCGTCGGCCGGTACGGGGTGCGAAAGCGCGGGTGGGTCACGGAGAAGAACCGGGGCAGCAGCCCGTCGCGGCTCATGGCGAAGAAGACCCGGGTCTGACCGAGCAGCAGGATCATGCACACGGTGGTCAGGCCGACGGCCGCGCCGAAGCTGATGACACCGCCGTAGAACGGATGCCCGACGGACTTGAAGGCGTCGGCGAGCGGGGCGCTGACCGACAGTTCGCTGTAATGCTGCATACCGGTGACCACGAGCGAAACGGCGACGTAGAGCACGGTGCAGATGAACAGTGAGCCGAGGATGCCTCGGGGCATGTCGCGCTGCGGGAGCTTGGTCTCCTCGGCGGCGGTGGCCACCACGTCGAAGCCGATGAAGGCGAAGAAGACGATGGAGGCGGCCGTGAAGATGCCCATGACGCCGAAGTTGGTGGGCTCGTAGCCGAACAGGAGCTGCACCAGCGGCGCGTCCCAGCCGGACCCTTCGATCTGGCCCTGCGCATCGGGGATGAACGGCGAGTAATTGTCGGCCTTGACGAAGAACAGGCCCGCGAAGATGACGATGAGAACGACGGTGACCTTGATGGCCACGACGATCGCGGTGATCCGGGCGGACAGCTTCATACCCACGACGAGAATCGCGGTCAGCACGAGGATCAGCAGGAAAGCCAGGAGGTCGAAGCTGCCGCCCGGCACATCGGGCCCCTGCAGCGCGGCGGGCAGATGCCAGTCCACGTTGTCCATCAGCGAGCGGACATAGCCCGACCAGCCGACCGCGACGACGGCGGTGCCGAGGGCGAACTCCAGCACCAGGTCCCAGCCGATGACCCACGCGGGCAGCTCGCCGAGGGAGGCGTACGAGAAGGTGTACGCCGAGCCGGCCACCGGGACGGTGGAGGCGAACTCGGCGTAACAGAGGGCCGCCAGTGCGCAGACGATGCCCGCAGCGACGAAGCCCAGCGCTGTCGCCGGGCCCGCCGTCTCCTTCGCGACCTTGCCCGTGAGCACGAAGATGCCGGTGCCGATGATGACACCCACGCCGAAGACCGTGAGGTCCAGGGCGGAGAGGGACTTCTTGAGTGCGTGCTCCGGCTCCTCCGTGTCCCGGATCGACTGCTCGACCGTCTTGGTACGGAAGACGCCCCTGTTACTGCCCGCGGGGTCTGTCTCTGTGCTCACCGCTGCACCTCCACGCTTGTCGTCTCCGCCATGATCGGGACAGTGGGTGGTCGACGGAGAGCCGCAACGGTGCCGTTGAACCGAATGGGCCGGAGGGACCACCCTTACAGGGTGACCTTCCGGCCCATGGTCAGCAGCTTCTGCACACGAACGGTCCGATGTGTCCACACACCGGCCGGGTGCGTGGCGGCGCGTCAGTCGCCGGGGAGTGCCGACCGCGCGCGTGGAGTGCGTCAGTCGCGGGGGGCGTGCGACCGCGCGTCAGTCGCGGGCGGGCTCGACCGCCTCGCTGTCGACGATGCGGCCGTCCAGCCTGGAGACGAGGCCGGTGACCTGACGGGCGATGTCGGGCGCGGTCAGCCCGATCTCCACGAGGACCTCCTTGCGGGAGGCGTGGTCCAGGAAGCGCGGCGGAATGCCGAAGTCACGCAGCGGCACGTCCACGCCGGCGTCGCGCAGGGCCTGGGAGACGGCGGAACCGACGCCGCCGACGCGGCTGTTGTCCTCGACGGTGACCACGACCCGGTGCCGCTCGGCGAGCGGGGCCAGCGCCTCGTCGACGGGCTTGACCCACCGCGGGTCGACGACCGTGGTGGAAATGCCCTGGGCGTCGAGCAGGTCGGCGATCTCCAGGCACATCGGGGCCAGCGCGCCGACGGAGACGAGCAGCACGTCCGGCCGGGCGCTGTCGGCGTACCGCAGGACGTCCATGCCGCCCGCGGTGCCGACGGCCTGCACCGCCGGGCCGACGGCGCCCTTGGAGAAACGGACCACGGTCGGCGCGTCGTCGACCTCGACGGCCTCGCGCAGCTGGGCGCGGACCTGGTCGGCGTCGCGCGGGGCGGCGATCCGCAGGCCCGGGACGACCTGAAGAATCGACATGTCCCACATGCCGTTGTGCGAGGCGCCGTCGGTGCCGGTGACGCCGGCCCGGTCGAGCACGAAGGTCACGCCGCACCTGTGCAGGGCGACGTCCATGAGGACCTGGTCGAAAGCGCGGTTGAGGAAGGTGGCGTAGACGGCGAAGACGGGGTGCAGACCGCCGGTGGCGAGGCCCGCCGCGGACACCGCGCCGTGCTGCTCGGCGATGCCGACGTCGTAGACGCGGTCGGGGAAGGCCTTGGCGAACCTGTCGAGGCCGACGGGCTGCAGCATCGCCGCCGTGATGGCGACGATGTCCTCGCGCTCCTTGCCGAGCTTGACCATCTCCTCACCGAAGACGGAGGTCCAGTCGAGGCCCGAGCTGGAGATGGGCAGACCGGTGTCGGGGTGGATCTTGCCGACGGCGTGGAAGCGGTCCGCCTCGTCCGCCAGGGCGGGCTGGTAGCCGCGGCCCTTCTCGGTGAGGCAGTGCACGATGACGGGCCCGCCGAAGCGCTTGGCGCGGGCGAGGGCGGACTCCAGGGCTTCGATGTCGTGGCCGTCGATGGGGCCGACGTACTTCAGGCCGAGGTCCTCGAACATGCCCTGGGGGGCGATGAAGTCCTTGAGGCCCTTCTTGGCGCCGTGCAGGGTTTCGTAGAGCGGCTTCCCGACGACCGGGGTGCGCTCCAGGATGTCCTTGCCGCGGGCGAGGAAGCGTTCGTAGCCGTCGGTGGTGCGCAGGGTGGCCAGGTGGTTGGCGAGTCCGCCGATCGTGGGGGCGTAGGAGCGCTCGTTGTCGTTGACGACGATGACGAGCGGGCGGTCCTTGGCCGCGGCGATGTTGTTGAGCGCCTCCCAGGCCATGCCGCCGGTGAGCGCTCCGTCGCCGATGACGGCGACGACATGGTCGTCCCTCCCCAGCACCTCGTTCGCCTTGGCGAGGCCGTCCGCCCAGCCGAGGACGGTGGAGGCGTGGGAGTTCTCGATGACGTCGTGCTCGGACTCGGCCTGCGAGGGGTAGCCGGAAAGGCCGCCCTTCATCTTCAGCTTCGAGAAATCCTGGCGGCCGGTCAGCAACTTGTGCACATAGCTCTGGTGACCGGTGTCCCAGAGGACCTTGTCCTTCGGGGAGTCAAAAACCCGGTGGAGCGCGATGGTGAGCTCGACGACGCCCAGGTTGGGACCGAGGTGGCCGCCGGTCTTGGAGACCGCGTCCACCAGGAAGGTCCGGATCTCTGCCGCCAGCTGCTCCAGCTGCTCCGGGCCGAGCCGGTCCAGGTCGCGCGGTCCCTTGATACGGGAAAGCAGAGCCACCCGTGCCTCCTTGCTTCGAGCTGCGTTCGAGCTGATCGAGCCTTGCCGATTGCCCGAGTCTAATGTTCCGGTCCGGATCCCGGATGCGCGGCCATGCGTTCTCGCTCGGCCGGCAGCCGCACACAGCAGTGCCCGGCACCGCCGTGCGGTGCCGGGCACTGCTGGCTGCGTCAGGCGCGACCAGCCGTCTTCTGTGTCTTGCGGGTGATGGAGTCGATCACGACAGTGGCGAGCAGCACACCACCGGTGATCATGTAGACCACGGGTGTCGCGATGCCCTCCAGGGCGAGGCCGTACTGGATCGAGACGATCACCATGACGCCCAGGAGGGCGTTCCAGGTGCGGCCGCGGCCGCCGAAGAGGCTGGTGCCGCCGATGACGGCCGCCGCGATGACGTTCATCAGCAGGTCACCGGTACCGGCGCTCTGGTTGGCCGCGGCGATCTTGGAGGCCCAGAACAGTCCGCCGACCGCCGCGAAGAACCCGGCGAGGGCGAAGACGGAGATCCGGACCGCGGTGACGTTGATACCGGCACGGCGGGATGCCTCGACGCTGCCGCCCAGCGCGAAGATCTTGCGGCCGTACGCGGTGCGGCGGAGCACGAAGTCCGTGATCACGAGGACCGCGAGGAACAGCACCAGCGCCAGGGGCAGGCCCTTGTACTGGTTGAACATGATCGCCGCCGCGAAGGCGACGACCGCGAGGAGCCCCGTGCGCAGCACGACGTCGGACAGCGGCCGGGAGGGGACGCCCGCGGCCTCCCGGCGGCGGTTGTCGAAGTACGACGTCACGAAGAACACGGCCACGGCCACGGCGGCGAGGCCGTAGGCGGCGGCGACGTCCGAGAAGTAGTACGTGGTCAGCTTGCCGACGACGCCATCGGAGTCCAGGTTGATCGTTCCGGCGTCGCCGAGGAGCTGGAGCATGAAGCCGAGCCAGAACAGCAGGCCCGCCAGTGTGACGGCGAACGCGGGGGCGCCGATCCGGGCGAAGAAGAAACCGTGCAGCGCGCCGATGGCGGCTCCGCCGGCGAGGGCGACGAGGACGGCGACCCACTCGTTCATCCCGTGGCTGACGCTCATGACGGCGACGATGGCACCCGCGACACCGCTGACCGAGCCGACCGACAGGTCGATTTCGCCCAGCAGCAGCACGAAGATGATGCCGACGGCCATCATGCCCGTGCCGACCATGGTGACGGCGATGTTGTTGAGGTTCTCCGCGGAGAGGAAGGCGGAGTTCAGGCTCTGGAAGATGATCGCGATGATCACCAGGCCGAGGACGACCGGGATCGAGCCGAGGTCACCGGCGTGCATCTTGCGCCGGAACTCGGAGACGTATCCCTTCAGGCCCTGCTCGCGAACCAGCAGCCGGGGGTCGACCGCGGTGACCGCGTCATGCGCGGCGTCCGGGTTGACGACGGGCGCCTCGACGGGGGTGGTGGAGGTCTTCTCGATATTCACTTCTGAACCTCCGCGTTGCGCGCCGCACGGCGGGTCACGGCGTTGTCCGTGGCGCCGGTGATGGCGGAGATGATCTCTTCCTGCGAGGTCGACTTGACCTCGAAGACGCCGTTGTTCTGGCCCAGCCGCAGCACGGCGACCTTGTCGGCGACGGCCTTGACGTCTGCCATGTTGTGGCTGATCAGGATCACGGCGTGGCCGCGCTCCCGCAGCCGCTCCACGAGGTCGAGCACCTGTGCGGTCTGCTCGACGCCGAGGGCGGCGGTGGGCTCGTCGAGGATGACGAGCTGGGGCTCGCCGAGCATCGAACGGGCGATGGCCACGGTCTGGCGCTGACCGCCGGAGAGCGAGGCGATCGGGATGCGGACGCTGGGGATGCGGATCGACAGCGTCTTCAGCAGTTCGAGCGCGCGTCGCTCCATCTCGACCTCGTCGAGCACACCGCGCTTGCGGAGCTCGCGGCCGAGGTAGAGGTTGCCGACGACGTCGATGTTGTCGCACAGCGCGAGGTCCTGGTAGACCGTCGCGATGCCGAGATTCTGGGCGTCGTGCGGCCGGTTGATCGACACGCCCCTGCCCTCCCATTCGATGACGCCTTCATCGATGGGATGCACGCCGGCGATCGTCTTGACCAGCGTGGACTTTCCGGCGCCGTTGTCGCCGACCAGGGCGACAACCTCACCGGCGTGGACCTCAAGCTCTACGTCGGTGAGCGCCTGGACGGCACCGAACCGCTTGGAGACCCCGCGCAACGCCAACACGGGCGTAGCGGACACGTGAACCATCTCCTTCGCCGCCTGACCGGCGGGGATGCCGCGCCGGGGGAGGCGGCGCGGAGGCTGAGCAGTGGAATGCGCGAGTGTTCCGACCGGTGCCCCTCCCGCAGCGGGGGCTGGTTGGCGGGAGGGGGCACCGGAAGGTTTCTGCGGGACGGTTCCGTCCCGGCTGGACCGGAGCCGCGTGGGACACGGGGCTCCGGCGAGCGGCCTTACTTCAGGCCCAGCTCATCACACGCGGCCTTGAACTTCGGGGTGCAGATCTCCTGGACGGTGTAGACACCGTCCTTGATCACCGTGTCGTTGATGTTGTCCTTGGTCAGCGAGACGACCGGGACCAGGACCGACGGGATGCCCTTGTTGGTGGGGCTGTCGACCTTCTCCTTGGCGATCGCGTCGAGCTTCTCGCCCTTGGCGAGCGCCACGGCCATCTCCGCGGCGGCAGCGGCCTCCGGCGCGTACGGCTTGTAGACGCTCATGAACTGCTCACCCGCGACGATGCGCTGCACACCGGCGAGCTCGGCGTCCTGGCCGGTGACCGGGGGAAGCTTGGTGAAGCCGCCGGCCTTGAGGGCGGTGATGATGCCGCCCGCCATGCCGTCGTTCGCGGAGTAGACGCCGATGATCTTGTCCTTGCCGAGGGACGAGATCGCTGCCTCCATGTTGGCGTTGGCGTTCTCCGGCTTCCACTCCTTGGTGTCGTACTCCTTGCCGATGTTCACCTTGCCGTCGAGCTCGGCGTGGGCGCCCTTCTTGAACAGCGCGGCGTTGGGGTCCGTGATCGCGCCGTTCATCATGACGATCTGGCCGTCCTTGGCCTTGTCGCCGAGGGCCTCGAGCAGCGCCTTGCCCTGGACGTGACCGACCTCTTCGTTGTCGAAGGAGGTGTAGGCGTCGATCGGGCCCTCGGCGAGGCGGTCGAAGGCGACGACCGGGATACCGGCGTCCTTGGCCTTCTTGACGCCGCCGGCGATGGCCTTGGAGTCGACCGCGTCCACGATCAGGGCGTCGACCTTGTTGGTGATCATGGTGTCGACCTGCTGCGTCTGCAGCGTGGCGTCCTGCTTGGCGTTGGCGTAGACGACCTTGCCCTTGCCGTCCGTGAGCTCGCTGATCTTCTTCTCGATGAGCGGCTTGTCGAACTTCTCGTAACGAGCGGTCTGGTTCTCCGGCAGGAGAAGACCGATGGTGATGTCGTCGCCCTTCTTGCCGGCCGTCTCGTCGGCGGCGTCGCCCGACTCCCCCGCCTGACCACAGGCCGCGAGCGACACGGCCATGGTGGTGGCGGCGACTGCAACGGCGGCACGACGCAGATGTGCGTTCACGATGTAAACCTCCCTGACGAGGCCGCGTCGCTGCGGCCGAGGTGGCTGGAAGTCAACTCGGCCCCGCCGCCAGCGTCAAGGAGTAAATCCTTAACGAGATGACAACGGTGCCATCCGTTATCTAAGTGAAGGCGGGTGCCCCGGCGGGCAACGCGCTCCCAAGAAGGGTCGAATCACCCATTTCGCTGAGCACGAGCGCGAGGGCACCCAGCACCTCGGCACGCCCGCCGAGGGCTCCGGGCGCCACCGAGAGCTGCCTCGCCGCGCTGGGGATGGCATAGCGGGAGACGGACTCCCGGATGGGTCCGAGTACCAACTCTCCAGCCTCCGCCAGATCGCCGCCGAGCACCACCCGACTGGGGTTGAGCAGGTTGCACAGGTTGGCTACGCCGCTGCCGATGTGGCGGCCGACGTCGGCAACCACGCGCCGGCAGCCCGGATCGCCCTCACGGGCGAGCCGGACGACCTTCTCCATGGTCAGCCCGTCCCCGTGGCTGGGCCGGAGCAGCGGCAGCACGTACCGCGCCGCGGCGAAGGTCTCCAGGCAGCCGCGGTTGCCGCAGCGGCACACCGGGCCCGATTCGTCCAGCGTGATGTGCCCGATCTCGCCCGCGGTGCCGCCGGGCCCGCGGTAGATCTGGCCGTCTATGACGAGCCCGGCGCCCACACCGCTGGCGACCTTGATGTACGCGAGGTCCTTCACCCCGCGTCCGCTGCCCCACACCAGCTCACCGAGCGCGCCGAGGTTGGCGTCGTTGTCGACGTACACCGGGACGCCCAGCCGCCCCGAGAGCTCGTCGCTGGGGTTGATGCCGGTCCAGCCCGGCAGGATGGCGGTGGACCCGAGCGTGCCCGACTCCACGTCGATGGGTCCCGGCACGCCGAGCCCGACGCCGATGATCTTTCCGGGACCGATCCCGGTGGCCTCGACCAGGCGGTTGACCAGGGTCTCCGCCCGGTCGAACCCCTCGGCCGACGAGGCGTCCACGTCCAGCGGCTCGGCCTCTTCGGCGAGCACCTGGTGGGCGAGGTTGCCGACGGCGACGCGCAGGTGGGTGTGGCCGAAGTCCACGCCGATCACGATGCCCGCGTCGCCGCTGAGAGAGACGCTGCGGGCGCGCCTGCCGCCCGCGGAGGTGGGCGTCACCTCGACCGTGCCCCCGTCCTTCAGCTCACGGACGATGTTGGAGACCGTGGCCGCGGAGAGGCCGGTGCTCCTGGCGATCTCCGCCTGCGTGAGCGAGCCGGCCATGCGCACCGCGCGCACGACCCGCTCGAGGTTGGCCCGGTGCAGAGATGTCTGCGATCCCGGAGTCTCCATCGACTCATCCACTCCTGCCCCCGGCGGGCGGCACGACGACCGCCCCCGGCCGGGGCCATCGCGAACGGCAACCCCGACGTCTCTCCAACTTGTGAACCCTAAGCTCAACTCTCGGGGGCCTTTCGCGTCAAGACCTTGAGCAAGGGCGGCAGGGCGTCCGTACCGCAGGAATGAAAGGCCCGGGCCCCGTTCGACGCGGTGTCGTACGGGGCCCGGGCGGGTGCCGCCATGGGCGGCATGTCCGTATTCGTTACTTGAGCGTGCCCGCAGTGAGACCGGACTGGACCTGCCGCTGGAAGGACAGGTAGACGACGATCACCGGCAGCATGGCGATCGTCATTCCGGCGAAGATCACCGGCAGGTCGCCCTCGTAGCCCTGCTGCTGGTTCAGCAGGACCAGTCCCTGGGTCAGCACCGAGCGGTCCTTGTCGAAGCCGCTCTGCTGCTGCATCAGGGTCATGGGGAGGATGTACTGGTTCCACTGGCCCAGCACGTTGAAGATGCCGACGCTGAGCAGACCCGGCTTGGCCATCGGGACCATGACCTGGAAGAAGATCCGGGTGTGGGAGGCGCCGTCGATGACCGCGGCCTCGTGGATGGCCGTGGGCAGTGTCCGGAAGAACGCGTGCATGAAGAAGACGGTGAACGGCAGCGAGTAGGCGATGTAGACCAGGATCAGTCCCTGGTACGTGTTGAGCATGCCGAACATGTCGACGAGGAAGTACAACGGCACCAGGCCCAGATAGACCGGGAACATCGCGCCGGCGACGAAGAAGTAGTAGAAGAAGCGGTTGCCCGGGAACTCGTAGCGGGCCAGCACGTACGCCGCCATCGCGCCGAGCAGCATCGTCAGCGGGATGGAGAAGGCGAGGACGATCAGGGTGTTGGCGAAGTAGTCGCCGATCCCCTTCTCCCAGGCGCGGCCGAAGGCGTCGAAGTTCCAGTTCGAGGGCCACGACCAGGCGCTGGCACCGATCTCCGTGTCGGTCTTGAAGGAGCCGATCAGCAGCCAGAAGAGAGGCAGCACGATCATCACGGCCCACAGGATGAGGAAGCCGTGCGAGAAGACGTTGAGGACCCTGCCCTCCCCGTCGCCGCCGCCGGAGCCGGGGCGGCCGCCCGTACCGTTCTTCGAGATGCGCGGGGCGGGTACGGCGTCCTTCTCGACGCCGGTGATCAACCGGGTGTTCGACATAGCGTGTTCCCCGCTCAGTATTCGATGCGCTCGCGGCGGCTGGCCCGCAGCGTGACGAGGGACAGGATCAGGGTGAGGACCAGGATCACGACTCCCATGGCACAGGCGTAACCGCTCTTTCCGAAGGAGAGGAAGTTGCGCATGAGGTAGGTCGCCATGACCTCGCTGTTGTGGTCGGGACCGCCGCCGTAGCTGTTGCCCGGTGTCATGACGGAGATGAGGGCGAAGCAGTCCATGGCGAGGATCGCGAGATAGACCCACGCGGTCTGCACGGTGTCCCACAGCAGCGGGAGCGTGACCCGGAAGAAGGACTGGGTCCGGCTGGCGCCGTCCAGCAGAGCGGCCTCGTAGATTTCCTTCGGCACCGACTGCATCGCGGCGGAGAACAGCACGAGGTAGAAGCCGACGCCCCACCACAGCAGCACGAAGGCCACGCACCACAGCACGAGATCGGGCTCGTTGAGCCATTCGATCGGGTGCGCGGGGTCGGAGAGACCCAGCTCGATGAACACGCCGTTGATCAAGCCGGCGACGTCACCGCGGTAGATCGCCCGCCACAGCACGGCGAGGATGGCGATCGAGAGCACATGCGGAACGAAGAAAAGGATCTTGTACAGACCCGAGCCCTTCACTCCGCGGATGCCGCCGGAGCCACCCCGCCCGCCCACGTTCACCATGAAGGCGAAGAAGAGGGCGAGCAGGATGGTCGCGAGGGGGAGGAAGATCAGGAGCAGAATGTTGTGCCACAGGGCCTTCAGGAACACCTCGTCGGAGAACAACGCGGTGTAGTTTTCGAGTCCGACGAAACTCATCTCCTGCGACTGGCCCTGCCAGTTCGTGAAGGAGTATCCGAAGGTCTGCAGATACGGCCAGATCATGAAGACCGCGTACAGCACGACCGGAACGATCAGAAATCCGGTGACGAACCGGTACTTTCCCTGTTGCATGGCACCCTGCCCCTGGTTTCCGGCCCTCGGCTACTGACGCTTGTTGTTCTTGCTCGCCGGGTCCTTGGCCGCCTTGTCGACCGCGGCCTGCGCCCGCTTGAGCCATTCGTTCGGCTGGATGCGCTTGGCCATCAGCTCGGCGGACGCGGTGCGGATGGACTCGTCCATCTCGCTGTACCAGGTGGTGTAGAAGTAGTCGAAGCGCTGCTCGACCGGGCAGGCGTCGACCGCCTCGACGGCCGACTTGGTGCCGGGGCGCAGGGTGACGCCCTTGTCGACCCCGTCCTGGAGGATGGTCAGCGAGTTGGCCACCTGGGCGAACTTCGTCGACCACTCCTTGGACAGCATCATCCGCAGGAACTCCAGGCCACCCGCCTTGTTCTTGGCCTTCTCCGGGACGATGTACGGCTCACCCGCGCCGGCCCGGATGGCCTCGAAGGGCAGCTTGCTGTCCGGCAGCAGCGGCATCGGCAGGAATTTCATGTCGAAGTCCGCCGGGGTCTGCTTCAACTGCTCGTTCTCCAGCCAGGAACCGGAGGGGATGAAGACGGCCTTGCCCTCGTTCCACGCGGTTTGGGACTCGATGTGGTCCAGGGAGTTGGTGCCCGGCATGAGCAGGCCCTTGTCGACGATCTCGTAGATCGCCTCGATGGACTGCTTGGCCACGTCGCTGCCGACGAAGGCCTTGGGGTCGAGGTTGTCGATCGCCTTCATGGCGTCCAGTCCGCCGGTCTTGGCGATCAGGTCCATGATCATGACGTTGATGTAGTACGGATGCTTGCCCTGGTGGGCGAGGCCGCCGATGCCGTCCTTCTTGGCCTCCTGCATGATGCCCAGGAAGGCGTCCCATGTCTTCGGGACCTCCCAGCCCTTGTCCTTGAAGAGCTTGCCGGAGTACCACACGCCCCAGACCGTGTAGACGTAGTTGAGCGCGTGCATCTTGCCGCCGATGAAGCCCTTGTCGGCGGTGCCCGGGATCAGAACGTCCTTGACCTTCTTGCTCGGGTCGTCGACCGACGGCGCCTCGAGGAGCTCGCTGAGGTCGGCGAGTTGGCCGTTCTTGTGCAGCACGTCCAGCTTGATCTGCTGGGCGCCGGAGTCGTCGACGACGTCCGGCGGGTTGCCCGCGTTGAAGCGGGGCTGGAGCTTGCCGGTGATCTCCTGGGTGCCCAGGTGGCTGATCTGCGGCCCGTACTTGGCCTTGTAGAGCTTTTCCCACTCGATGGCGTACTGGTCGCCGAAGCCGCCCTTGAAGATGACGACGTCAAGGGTGCCGCCCTTGGTGACGCCGAACGGGTTGTCCTTCGTCACCTCGCCCTTCTGCTTCTCCTGGTCGTCGCCGCTGCCGCTGCTGGCACACGCGGACAGGAAACTCATCGTCGGGACGGCGATCAGGCCCAGTGCGGCCGACCGCTTGATCAGATTTCGACGGCTGAGGCCCTCATTGTTCGTGTGGGCGGAGGTGGATCCCATGCTCAAGTCCTCGCCTTCTCCAGGACTCAGGCGGTGTACCGGTCGCCCGTACTGCTCGCCTCAGGCGAAGGGCCCCGCCACCGCGGTCAGTTGCTGTGTTTTCCCGAAGGGAAACTCAGTGAAGCTCGGGTCGTGCACCGGCCGGCAGGGGAAAGGACCATTTTCACGGCTGCCGGTCCGCATGGCCCCGACCGCCGCCCGTCCCCCTGCCCGCAACCTTGAACAGCTATGCGGACGCCGACAGGTATAGTCCACTTCCCGCCACGTGAGCAAGATCGAATGCAAGGTTGGGCGGCAGTCTTTCCCGAGTTGAGACCTCACGGATACATAGGCCCCGTCCGCACCCTTACGCCCACAGCATTCCTCGCGGAACATTCCATTCCGACCGCTCGGCGCAGCCAACACCCTTGACAGCCCAGGTCACTTACCTCCCTACTGGATCCTGCACTTCGCGCCTGACAACGTTGTCCTACGCGCCTTCCCCTGGAGGAATGACCCGGGATGCAGCCAAGACTCCGACCTCGGCTAAGACCAGCCCATGCGGTCACCCTCGCGGTGAGCGCCTCACTCCTGATGTTGACGGCCCCCTCCGCCGCCGTCGCCCTTCCCGCGCACCCCGGACAATCCCCCACCGCAGCCCGGGAATTCACCTCATCCTTCGAGGCGGACGAAAAACAGCCCAATTGGCGTAATACCGTCGAAGTCGGTGCTGACGGAAAGAAGCGGTCGTCGGGTGTCGACGGCGGATTCTCGAGCGGAATCCCGGGCAATGTCACCGACAAGGTGATCGAACTGCGCGCCAGCGGCGAGAACACCGGCGCCGGCGAGACGAAGGAGAATCTCGTCGATCTCCTGCCGGGCAGCAAATGGCTCACCTTCGAGCCGACGGCATGGGTCGAGTTCGACACCGACGAGCCGGTCAAGGTCGCCACGTACGCGCTGACCTCCGCCAACGACTACGCCGAGCGCGACCCCAGGGACTTCACGCTCAAGGGGTCGGCCGACGGAAAGACGTGGACCGTCCTCGACACGCGTGCGGGCGAGACGTTCGCCAAGCGCTTCGAGACGAAGACGTACGACATCGGCTCGCCGTCCGAGGTGACGGCGTACGCGCACTACCGCCTGGAGATCACGAAGAACAACGGCGCGTCCGGTATCACGCAGCTCGCGGACGTCCAGTTCTCGGGCGGGGACACGACCACCCCCGTCCCGGACGACATGCGAACCCAGGTCGACCGCGGTCCCAGCGGCTCCCCGACCGCCAAGGCCGGTGCCGGGTTCAGCGGGAAGCGGGCCCTGAGGTACGCGGGCACCCACCAGCCGGACGGCCGCGCCTACTCCTACAACAAGGTCTTCGACGTCGACATCGACGTGCGCCGCGACACCGAGTTGTCGTACAAGGTCTTCCCCGCCATGGCGGAGTCGGATCTCAACTACCCCGCCACGAACGTGGCGGTCGACCTCGCCTTCACCGACGGCACCTACCTGAGCGACCTGAAGGCCGTCGACTCGCACGGCGGGCTGCTCACCCCCCAGGGGCAGGGCGCCGCGAAGCGGCTGTACGTCAACCAGTGGAACGCCGTCGCCTCGGGCATCGGCACGGTCGCCGCGGGCAGGACGGTCGACAGGGTCCTGGTGGCGTACGACTCCGCCAAGGGGCCTGCGGCGTTCCAGGGATGGATCGACGACATCACGATCAGGCCCCAGGCGCCCGGGAAGCGGCTCGCGCACCTGTCGGACTACGCCTCGACGACCCGCGGCACCAACTCCAGCGGTTCGTTCTCCCGCGGCAACACCTTCCCCGCCACGGCGGTCCCGCACGGCTTCAACTTCTGGACCCCGGTGACCAACGCGGGCTCCAAGAGCTGGCTGTACGAGTACGCGCGCGGCAACAACGCGGACAACCTGCCGGCCGTGCAGGCCTTCAGCACCAGCCATGAGCCGAGCCCGTGGATGGGCGACCGGCAGACCTTCCAGCTGATGCCGTCCGCCGCGGCCGGCACTCCGGACACCACGCGCACCGGCCGGGCGCTGCCCTTCCGGCACGACAACGAGACCGCGCGCCCGCACTACTACGGCGTCACGTTCGAGAACGGGCTCAAGGCCGAGATGACGCCGACCGATCATGCGGCGATGATGCGCTTCACCTACCCGGGTGACGACGCGAGCGTCGTCTTCGACAACGTCACCAAGGAGGGCGGGCTCACCCTCGACCCGGCGAACCGCTCCTTCACCGGCTTCTCCGACGTCAAGAGCGGTCTGTCGACCGGCGCCACGCGGCTTTTCGTGTACGGCGTCTTCGACGCTCCGGTCACGGACTCGGGCGCCGACGGCGTCAACGGCAGGTACCGGTTCGACGCGGGCGAGGACCGCACCGTCACCCTGCGCATCGCCACCTCGCTGATCGGCGTGGACCAGGCGAGGAAGAACCTCGCCGACGAGATCCCGGCCGGCATCCACTTCGAGCGCGTACGCGGCAAGGCGCAGGCCGCCTGGGACGAGCTGCTGGGCAGGGTGGAGGTCGAGGGCGCGACGCCCGACCAGCTGACCACCCTCTACTCCAGCCTGTACCGGCTCTACCTGTACCCGAACTCGGGCTTCGAGAACACCGGCAGCAAGAACAAGCCCCGGTACCAGTACGCGAGCCCCTTCTCGCCGATGCCCGGGCCCGACACCCCGACCCGGACCGGCGCGAAGATCGTCGACGGCAAGGTGTACGTCAACAACGGCTTCTGGGACACCTACCGCACGACCTGGCCGGCGTACTCCTTCCTGACGCCGCAGAAGGCGGGCGAGCTGGTGGACGGCTTCGTCCAGCAGTACAAGGACGGCGGCTGGATCTCCCGCTGGTCCTCCCCGGGCTACGCGGACCTGATGACCGGGACCAGCTCGGACGTGGCCTTCGCCGACGCCTACGTCAAGGGCGTGGACTTCGACGCGGAGGCGGCGTACGAGGCGGCGCTGAAGAACGCGACCGTGGTTCCGCCGTCGTCGGGTGTGGGCCGCAAGGGCATGGAGACCTCACCCTTCCTCGGCTACGCCTCCACCGAGACCCACGAGGGCCTGTCCTGGTCGCTGGAGGGCTACCTCAACGACTACGGGCTCGCCGAGATGGGCCGGGCGCTGTACGAGAAGACGAAGAAGCCGCGCTACCGGGAGGAGTCGGAGTACTTCCTGAACCGGGCGCGCAACTACGTGACGCTTTTCGACCCCAAGGCCGGCTTCTTCCAGGGCCGCGACCTCAAAGGCGACTGGCGCGTCCCCTCGGGCCGGTACGACCCGCGGGTGTGGGGCTACGACTACACGGAGACCAACGGCTGGGGCTACGCCTTCACCGCGCCGCAGGACTCGCGCGGGCTCGCGAACCTCTACGGCGGCCGCTCGGGCCTCGGCAAGAAGCTCGACACCTACTTCGCCACGCCCGAGACGGCGTCGCCGGAGTTCGCCGGCTCGTACGGCTCCGTCATCCATGAGATGACCGAGGCGCGCGACGTGCGGATGGGCATGTACGGCCACTCCAACCAGGTGGCCCACCACGTCACCTACATGTACAACGCCGCCTCCCAGCCGTGGAAGACGCAGGAAAAGGTGCGCGAGGTGCTCTCCCGTCTGTACACGGGCAGCGAGATCGGACAGGGCTACCACGGCGACGAGGACAACGGCGAGCAGTCGGCCTGGTACCTCTTCTCGGCGCTCGGGTTCTACCCGCTGGTGATGGGCAGCGGGGACTACACCATCGGCTCACCCCTGTTCACCAAGGCGACCGTGCACCTGGACAACGGGCGCGAGCTGGTCGTCAGGGCCCCGAAGAACAGCGCGAGGAACATCTATGTGCAAGGCCTGAGGGTCAACGGCAAGAAGTGGAACTCCACTTCCCTTCCCCACAAGGCGATCGCCGAGGGCGGCACGCTCGACTTCACGATGGGCCCCGAGCCGTCCGCCTGGGGCACGGGCAAGGACGCCGCTCCCGTCTCCCTCACCAAGGACGACGAGGTCCCCGCACCCCGGCGCGATGTGACCACGCCCGGCGGGCCGCTCCTCGACGACTCCTCCGGCACATCGGCGGCGTTCACCTCGGTCGACCTGCCTGTGGCGCCGAAGACGCGGGCGGTGCAGTACACGCTGACGTCCGCGGCCAGGAACAAGGCGCCGTCGGGCTGGGTCCTGCAGGGCTCGGCCGACGGGCAGTCGTGGACGGACCTGGACAAGCGGTCGGGCGAGTCGTTCGGCTGGGACCGGCAGACGCGGGTCTTCGGCGTGGCCGAGCCGGGGGCGTACGCGCACTATCGGCTGCTCGCCACGGACGAGGCGACGCTCGCGGAGGTGGAGCTCATCGGCCGGTGACGCCCGCCGCTGTTCAACGGCTGGACACAACAAAAGAATTGATCTGTGAAGACCTTATGGAAGGATAGGGGTGAAACAGTGGCTCGCCTCGCCTCGCGAGGCGAGCCACTTCTGTCGATCCTCGTTTGGAGAACTACGTGGCCGAACTCTCTGGCCTCAAGCGCGGCCGGGTACGCGCCCGCCTCGCTGCCGCGGCGACCGCCGCCGCACTCCTCGTCACCGGCACGGCCGCGGGCACCGCGTCCGCCGCTGACGAGCCCGCCTCCGCGCCGGCGACTGCCGCGAGCACGCCCGCGTCGGGCGGCTCCGCCTTCGGCATCCAGGCCGAGCCCGGCGACGCCCCGATCAACGCCCTCTACGGCGTGAACTCCCCCGGCGACGTGTACGGCTACCCGCCGAACGGCGACGGCGGTCTGGACAGCCGCATCTGGAGCGGGGACGGCTGGGACGTCATCAAGCACGCCACCCAGGTGGACAACGACGCCGACGGCAACTCCGACGGCTTCTGGCAGATCAACAGCGCCGGCGGTGTGTACTACGGCGGCTGGGGCCAGGAGCCCTTCTCCATCGGCTCCGGCTGGCAGATCTACAACAAGATGGTCTCACCCGGGAACCTCGCGGGCGGTGTGGCCGACGACCTGATCGCCCGGGACGGTTCCGGTGTGCTGTGGATCTACCTGGGCTACGGCGACGGCAAGGTCAACACGCGCAAGAAGGTCGGCGGCGGCTGGCAGATCTACAACCAGATCACCGGCAAGGGCGACCTGACCGGGGACGGCAAGGCCGACATCGTCGCCCGCGACAGCGGCGGCACGCTGTGGCTCTACAAGGGCACCGGCAGCCACACGGCGCCGTTCGCCACCCGCACCAAGATCGGCACGGGCTGGAACCAGTTCAACGCCCTGATCTCCGTGGGTGACATCGACATCGACGGCAGGACGGACCTGATCGCGCGCGACAAGCTCGGCGCGCTGTACCTGTACAAGGGCACCGGCAGCGCCGCGGCGCCGTTCAAGTCCCGCGTCAAGATCGGCAACAGCGGCTGGAACACGTACCGCCTGTTCTTCTGATCCGTAACACGCCGGGGCCGCACTCCCTTGCCGGGAGTGCGGCCCCTTCGCGTTGTCGCCGATCCGTCAGCCGCGGCTGTGCTTATCCACGGATGAGGTTGCGCAGCACGTACTGCGACGTGCTCCCGCTGCACGGTAGTTCTGCAGGATTTCGAGGACGATGGCGTTCTGAGCAGTGATCCTCGCATCAGATCGCCAAAATGCGCATAGTTTCCGGGCGTGGAGAGCATATCTGGCTGAGTTTTCCTACCGCCAACGCAGCACCTCAACACGCGCGGCACGGTGAGTCAGCGTGCTCCGTTGGCGGTTGCCCCGTGTTCCGCCCGCTGCTATGGCGGCGGGTCCGGGTCCTCGAGTGACCGGGCCCCTGTGCGCCCCTTCATTGCCGATCCCCGACCTCTCGCCAGTAGATGCTTCGGCGCGATCTCCTCGGCCTCTGCAAGGCTGAAGGCATGGCCGACTCCGACGACCCGATCTGCTTCACGCTCGGCATGCTGCGCTTCCTCGGCGACGACGTCGCCAGCACCTTGTCGGAGCGCGGCTGGGCGGTGGCCGACCCGGACGTCGTGCCGCTCGAGTGGTTCTGGCCGCCCACCGCCCCGGTCGGCTACGGCGGTCTTCCCGAGATGGCGAGCGAGACCATGCGGAAGCGGCCGCACCTCTTCGGACCGCGTCACACGCCGTGGACGGCCCCGACCCGGCTCACGAAGACCGGGACGACATGGACGCTCGAGTACGGCAAGGCCATCGCGAAGTCGCCGGACGCCCCGCGCGCATACGCGGACGAGGCCGAGTTGCGAGCGGACCTCGAACGCATCGAGTGCTGGCCGATGCCCGTCGACGAAGCCAAGCGCCTCCGTGCGGAACGGATCGTCGCCGTCACCACCGCGATCGCCCACGACAACCACTACCTCGCGGTCTTCCCCACCGACCCGCCTGCACGTGGTCACCGCCAGCCGAGCGGTCATCGCCCACCACCGTCGGGCACCGGACGGAGCCGGGCAGACCATCCGGGACTCCGGGCACGTCATTGCCCTCGAGCGAGCCGTCCTCACCTCGTTCTCCGACAAGGCACCCTGCCGCACCAAGGTCCGCCGACCTCCGTCGGCCGCGGCCCAGGCGGAAGCCGAAAAGCTTCGCGGCCGACCGCTTCGCTGCGCTGAGCGCTCGTACGGCATATGTCAGCGAGGTGGGGCTGGATGGCAAGTCGCGTGTCCCCATGGAGACGCAACGAGCGACACTCGCCGCGGTGCTGAGGGTGTTGCAGACGTCCCCGCGGATTGCGAGCATCCATAGCTTCGCGGCAACCGATGCCGTACTTGATTGTCTCGCCGAGCGGCCGATCCATGGAGCGGTGTTGCACTGGTGGCTGGGCGATGCGATGCCGACCCGGCGGGCAGTCGACCTCGGCTGCTTCTTCTCGGTTAACACCGCCATGTTGCGGCAGCCCGATCTGGCCTCACGATTGCCGCTCGAACGGGTCCTGCCAGAGACCGACCATCCCTTCGGGGATCGATCTGGCAGCCGCGGCCGGCGGCCAGGAAGAGTGGACGATGTCGAGCAGGCCCTGGCTCGGATTCACCAGCTGACGCCGGAGGAGGTTCGGCGGATCACCTGGCGAAACCTTGGTGAGCTCACCCGCAAAACTCGGTGTGGCATGCTGCTGCCGCGGCAAGCACGGGTGACGCTCGCGGCATCATGAGATTCCCGATTCTCATCCGTTGCTGACAGCCAGCGGGAACGTGATCAGAAGTTCCATGGGGAAGGTCGAGAAGAGCCCGGAGCGGGTGTGCATGGAACTGCCACGATTCGCCTGTTGATGCCGCTCGGAGCCGGCAATTCGGTACGCACTGTCCTGGTGATCGACGGAACGTATCGGCCTTCACCGAACGAGGGCGTCAGCCTGGATCCGAAGGCTTACGCAGTGGGAGAACCTCTGGCGCCAGTGAACCCGCATCGGTGGCGAGTGGAGCGGACGTCGCAGGCAAGGAGCTGACTCCGGCTTTGTGGTGCATGTCGTCGGCCTGTTGGGAAACGATCTCTGGTGATCCGAGAAGCGATCTTCGAATGCCTCTGGAGTGCCTGGTCAGGCGTAATCGTGATCACCTGTTACCGCACCGTCATCCACGCTGTCGCAGCAGCGCTGGAGGCCAACCCCACCAGCGCCTTTCGTTCCCGCCGCAGAATGCGACAACCAGACGTTCGACCGTCTCTACGGCTGCTCACTCGAACCGGCTGAGAGGCTGAAGGCCCTCCACGAATGCCCGGAAGTCTGCCGCGAGCGGCAGTTCTGCGCCGGAGTCGGTGTCGAACCAGGTCATAGACGGCTCCCCCAACTCGCCGCAGGACCGGTAGTCGAGCCCTATCCAGTAGTGGCCGTCACCGGACAGCAGCACGACTGGAGACGGCAGTCCCCACTCTTCCACCAGGTACGGCGTGTCCAGCAGCGACAAGCCGTGCTCGCTGGTGCCGATCCCCATCAACTCGGTGAACGGGATGTGGTCCTCGCTCCATGAGCTTGGCTGGCTGGTCGGAAAGGCGTCCCGGTCGGCCGTCACGCCGCCGCCGTTTTGCACACGCAGAAGGTCGAGCAGTGATTCGGGGAGTCGTAGCCCGAGGACTCGCTCCGCGTCGGCGACGGTTGCTTCGGTCAAGGCGGGCTGGACACCGTAGGTATGTGCGCTCCAGAAGGACGCCTTGATCTCATCAAACTTCATCGGCTCCTCCGTTCGGGCCGTCGTGGCGAATCAGCTGGTCCAGCTCTTCGGCGGAGTCGGCGGCGAGGCGGTAGATGCCCTGGAGGCTCGTTGAACGGATCAGGCGCCCGTCCTCGACGTGCTTGAGCAGTCGCTCGCCCCGGCGGGATGTGTACGTCAGCCGCTCCAGTAGGTCCCCTGGAACGACCGTGTCGAACCTGAGCGGGGCACCTGGCGGCCCGATGAGCACTTCGGTGACACATCCGGTCTTGAGCGGGCGCCAGTCCAGCAACTTCACGTAGTCGTCATCGGGAAGCGCCGAGCCGGCGTTCTCGTAGGGGACGATGCGAGCTACCTCCAGCACCCCCAGCACATGGAGACGGGTGCGGTGGGCTCGCACGGGGTAGATGTGGTCGCCAGGCTGCACCCCTGCGCGCTGGAAGCTCGGCAGCGACTGGTGCGGCCCGCCGAACAGCATCGTCAGCCGCTGACCGGTATAGCCGGACCGCTCAAGCGCTCGGCACAAGTCGTTGGTCCACAACGTCGTATAGGAGTTCGGCACGCCAGCACGGTAGCCGTGTCCGCTGACAAGCACCGCCCCAGACTGATGTCAGTACGTAGTGGCATGCTCGCGTCCATGAACAAGGAGCAGTTCTGGAAGCTGATCGAGAAAGCCCGTGAACACGCACCTGACACCAGGGACGGTTCCGATATCGCCGGCCGTGCCTCCGCGTTGCTTGCTCGCCGCTCAGCCCAAGAGATCACCGCGGCACAGCAGACCCTGTGGGATCTCATGGCCGACTCCTACCGGAACCCGCTGTGGGCCGCCGCCTACGTCGTCAACGGCGGGTGCTCGGACGATGGCTTCGACTACTTCCGCGGCTGGCTGATCGCACAAGGACGCACAACATTTGAGCGCGTCCTCGCAGACCCCGACACCCTTGCTGAACTCCCCGGCGTCCTCACTGCCGTTGCTGAGGGTATCGGCCTCGACTGCGAAGACATGCTGAGCGTCGCCTGAACGCCCACCAGAAGGCCACTGGCCAGGACCTTCCCGCCGACGCCTTCACCATCCGGCACCCGGACCTGGACCCTGCCTGGAACTTCAATTTCGACGACCGTGAAGAGATGACTCGCAGGCTCCCCGCCTTGACCGCCCTGTATTCGTACTGACAGTAGTCGGCAACATCCCGTGATTCCGACAGGGCCCAGCCTGAGCTGACCCACCGTAACCGCTACTCGAGTCCTATCCGGAAGGCCATGATGAGCTGGGACGTGATCCTCCTTCGCCTGCCCGCCGGCGTCACCTCGGTGCAGGAGATCCCCGCCGACTACACCCCGGAGTCGCTCGGCCGACGAGACGACGTACTCGCGGCTGTCATCCAGGCCGTGCCCGATGTTGATCTCTCGGACCCCGCGTGGGGTGAACTTTCCGGCCCCACGTGGTCCATCGAGCTCAACATCGGCTCAGAGGAGCCGGTGGACTCCGTCATGCTCCACATCCGGGGCTCCGGGGACGACGTGCTGACGCCCGTCCTCCGTCTTGCCGACGCTCTGCGGTGCAAGGCGCTCGACTGCGCCGAAGGGGACCTGATCACCCCGGGTCAGACGTCGGGCTGGCACGCTTTCCAGCAGTTCCGCGATCGAGCGACGGGACCCTCTCAGTGATACGTCCCGGTCAAAGCGCCAGCATCCGCCCCATGGACCCCGGAGCCCGATTGGGCCTTCCGCCCGGTCGGATGGTCACGTCCGATGAGGGCGACGGAGATGTACAACCCCTCTGGCTCAGTGACGGACCGGCCACGGCCGAGCTGTGGACGCGGATGCACGCCGAACACACACGCTCCGGCCTGTGGCCGCTGCTGCTCGACTCGCTGGATTCGAGCGACAGCGAATTCCGCCCATGGGGATCCGGGGAGGTCTTCCCCGAGCAGATGTCCTCCCCGGCAAGCCACGACCCTGCCAGCCTCCTCGCACAATGGTGGGCGACCTACACAGCCGTCGACGAAGGCGACGACATGCTCGACACCGACAGGTGCCTTGCCGTCACGGCTCCCTTCGGACAGACCTGGCCCGGCCTCGCGTCCCGGCGGGAGACGGCCTCGCGTCCCGACCATCTGGCCGCCGAGTACGCGCAGGCGTTCCTCGCCGACCGCCCCCAGACACGCCTCGGGCTGGTCACCGCAGCGTCTGGTGCCGAGGCGCTGACGGTCGCGGGCTGGTCCGGGCCCTGCAACTACGACAACGACACCGCGAAGTTCTCCGCGGTCATCCGAGATTGGGAACATCGGTTCGGTGTTCGTGTCGTCGCGGTCGGCTTCTCCACGCTGCACCTCAGCGTTGCCGCGCCACCGGTGGACGAGCACGAGGCTCTCCTGGTCGCGGCCGAGCACTTCGCCTTCTGCCCGGACAACATCTGGCAGGGCAGCAGGCCGTACACACTGGCCGCATACGCCGAGCGGATCAGCGATGCCCACCACTGGGACTTCTGGTGGGACTGATCCGCTCCCCAGAAGACGTTCGACAGGGAAGTGGCCTTCAGGCGTGCGGTGCTGGGCTGTCAGGCGACGGGCAGTCTGTGCCACCAGTGACTGCACCCGCCAGAGCAGAAGCGCTCGCGGCGCCGCGCGTCGGCAATCGAGAGCACCGCGATCAGCAGCCTGAACGCCTTGCGGCGTTCGTCGAGGGGTGTGAGGCAGGCGACCTTCCCCAGTTGTTCGTCGATCCGGCCTCGTGAGATCAGCACTGCGGGCGTATGCGTCGGGCGCAGCCCGGAACGGCGGATGCTCTCTGGCGCGTCCTCGGTGACTGCGCGCGCCTGGACGCAGTGGTGGCGCAGGAACAGCAGCGCATCGGACTGCTCTTCCTGGCCGAGGCCGTCGAACCATTCGATGCCCTCTGATATCGGGCGCATCCCCTGCGCGAGCTCGTTGAGCAGGACGTCACGTTCGTTCATGACTGCCTCCCGTGGGACGGACGCCGCTCCGCAGCGGTGATCAGGATTCCGAGCAGCACCGCCAGATCGGCCGCGCCTTCGGCGTCGTCGGCCCAGCGGGTGGTCTGCAGTGGGTGAATCTGGTCGAGGAGGACGCCTTCCCGTGCCAGGACGAAGGCCAACGCCAGCATGGCCGCGCGCGCGTTGCCGTCCCCGAACGGATGAAAGAAGAGGATGTCCAGGTAGGTCCGGGTAGCGCGTGACGGGAGGGGCAGATCCGGTTGAGCGCTCTCGGACAGACAGCGCTCGAAGCGGGCCCGCGAATCGGGTGCCATGCCGTAGCGCTCCCGTCCGCCCTTCGCGAAGGCCGGCATCGTGCGGAACCCGACGAGGTCGTGGTCCAGCACGGTCCGCTGCCACTTCGTCATGAGGGCGAAGGTCAGTGGTGTGCCCTGCTCAGCGTCGGCGAAGGCCAAGTCGAGAGCGGTCAGGACCCGCGAGGTTCCCTCGCTGTCGCGTCCGCCTCGTATTGTCATGAGGAAATTTCGGAAGCTGTCGGGGGCCGGCGCCTCCGAGACGAGGCGTGCGCCGCACCAGGACGGCCAGGAGATCTCCGTCCGGATGCGCAGCCAGTCGGCAAGGCTGTCCTTCGGCTGGCCGGGTCCGGGAGTCATCTGATTTCGCCCACGCCTCTGGCGAACCGCGAGCTCACCGCGTCGACCACGGGAACGTCAGGTGCGATCCAACTGCCGAACCGGCCGCCGACCGCGTTCTTGACCATCTCCTGGGCCTGGCCCTCGTCGATGTCGTTGTAGGCGAGGAACCATCGGAGGACCTGCATGCAGTGCCCGTACCAGCCGCTCTCGGCCTGGGTGCGGCCGGCCACCACAGTGACCAGGCGGGTGCATGCTCGCTCCCAGTACCAGTGGCCCGCCGAAGTCACCGGGGTGTTCCCCGGCGGAGTCAGGGCCGCAAACCGTTCCGCCAGGTCCTCCAGCCAGCCACGCCATTCCTGAAGGGCCTCAACAACCAGCGGGGCAGTCGTATCTGGGGTCGTCACGGAGTCGGATGAACAGCACCACACCTCGACGACGCCTCCGTCGACGTCACCCTCGCCGACCGACCAGTTCCATCCGCAGGCCCATCGGCCGTACCGGCCCGCCAGGAACTCGGTGACCGGCTCCAATGAACGCCAGCGATCCTCGCGAGCGACTTCAGCGCTGGGCAGGAAGGGCACGACAAGGCCCGCCAACTCCTCCGCCGCATCGTCGTCCATCTCGAACGAATGTCGAGCCGGATCCACATCTGCCCACGTCAGGGCATGCGCCCACAGTTCACTCACCGCCCCACTCTGCCTCGCGCAGCCACCCTGACTCCGCTCCACGTCGGCCCTGCGTTCCCGAGGCTGTCGCCACGGTCTAGCTGCGGCTGACGATCAATCCCGTCGGCCGTCATTGTCGGCGGTCATGTGGTCGTCGGAGCGTTGTCGGTCGTTTCGGGGACGTAGCCGCAAAGCTGCGGCGCGCATTCGGCCTTGTGGTCTCGGCTCCAAAGGGAGGTGTCTCGCTCGATGGAGCGGACACGGTGGACGAGTCGCAACTGGGCCTTGCGGGGCAGAGTCGAGGGCAACGCTGTGAAGGTCTCCGGGCGTACGGCGACCAGGCCGCTGACCTGCTCTCCGTTGCACATCTGCAGCAGCGTGGTGCACTGCCACCAGTCGATCTTGCCGCCGCGACCGTCTGGGGTGCCGGGCCAGTAGTAGTGGGCCGGGTCCGGGAGCAGATAGTGGACGCCGTCGGGGGCAAGATGAGCCCGGAGCCATGCTGCGCTTCCACTCAGGCCGAGCCGGAGCCGTCGGGCCTCGTCGTGCAGGGCACAGATTGCTTCGGTGTCGACGGCCTTGAGAACGTTCGCTACCGGAGGCAGTGGCTGGCGCCCGGCTGGAGCCTTGACCGGCCAGCGCCCGAGTAGAAGGCTGACCCATTGCTGCGGTGTCCTCGGCGACGGGTCCCTGCGGGACGCGGGCAGTGGCGGGGGTGGCGTCCAGCTCAGTCCTGTCTGCTCGATGTGACGCAGCATCCACGCCCGCGCCTCGGGGCCGGCGGTGTTCCAGACCCAGCTCATCGGTCGTTCGGCCATCGCCTGATCGAAGCGCCCGGGGGACTTGCCCCGACGGGACGGCTTCCTGGGGCGTGGCCGCGCGACGCCCGGAAGATTGTGGCTCAAGTTGGCCAGGAATCTGATGCGTTCCAGAGCCTCGTCAGGGGAGTTGTCCTGCGCCGCGTGCTGCGCGCCTCCGGCCAGATGACGGATCTCGGTGAACGCCCTGGCCGCGAGAAGCGCGGCTACGTCCCGGTCGATCTCGGCCTCCTGGCTCCTCATGCCGATCCGTCCTTACTGCCGCCCTCAGGGCGGCTTGTGCGGGCCTGGGTATGCGACAAGGCAATGCGACGGCGTGCGATATCGACATCGATGATCTTCACAGTGAGGGCGTCACCGACCTCGATGTCGTTCCCGGACGATTCATCCAGCTCGCTGGTGTGTACCAGCCCCCAGAAGCCGTCCTCTCGGTCTTCGATGCGGACGAAGAGGCCGAACGGGACGATCTTGGTGACCGGTCCGGTGACCACCTGCCCGATTCGCTGTGCGACCTGCGGCCACGGGTCTTCCTGCACTGCTCGGAGCGACAGCGGCACCCGCTCCCGGACCATGTCGACGTCGAGAACCTCGGCCGTGATCTTTTGGCCGACGCTCACGACGTCGGACGGCTGGTTGAAGGGACGCCAGGACAGCTCCGGAATATTGATCATCGCGGTGAAGCCGCCGATGTCCACGAAGGTGACGCCGAAGCTGGCGATGGTCGTCACCGTGCCGGTGACGACCTGGCCGCGCCGCAGGGTCTTCAGGAAGGCCCAGTCCCGGTCGCTGGGCGTTGGTTCGGTCTGCCAGCGTGCGCGGAGAACGCTGTCCCTGTCGGGCAGTACAGCGGTGAACAGCGGGAGACCTTCACCGGCATACATGGATACGACGCCGGCAGCACGCGCGCTGGCCAGCTGGGAGATCACTGCCTCGAACTGGGTCTCGTCCGCGACCGTGCTGGTGATCTGCTCGTCCTGGTTCTCCCAGATGATCTCCACCAAGCCTTCGTCGGGTAGAGCGGCCATGGCCACGTCGACGTCGGTGAGCAGGTCCGGCCAGACCGCCAGCTGGGAGCGCGGGGTCAGCCGGGAGCGCACGGTCTCGATGTTGTCGCGGGTGAGGCGGTGCCAGCGGGAGGCGTTCGCGGCGTAGGTCTCCTCCAGGAACGTGGCGCGGTGGCCGCTGATCGTCCAGTGCAGGCGGTCCCAGAAGTCGGCGTCGGCCGGGCGCTGTACGTGCTGTGGGTCATCGGGGGCGAAGTCGTACGGCGATGCGTGCACGCGTGCCGGGAAGAGTCCGAGCGAGCGGGTGCGGGCCAGCGCCGCTTCGCAAGGGCGGCTGCTGCCGATGTAGAGGTACTGGTCCCAGCCGACGTGCACGGCGAATGCTCCCTCCGCCTCCAGACGGCACCAGGCGCCGTTGTCGCGGAGCATGGCCCGGACGAGTTCCAGGCCGGCGGCGATCGGTACCAGGGCACCGTCGTGGAACCCGGTGAGGCCGGCTGGGAAGAGGTCGGCCAGGCCGTAGCCGTCGACCGGTGGCGCCAAGCCGAAGTCGGCGAAGCCGCCGATCTGCGGCTCGCGGATAGCCAACTGTTCGACATCGGCTTCTTCGGCGAAGGCGGCGATGGCCTGCAAGTATGCGGTTTCGACCGGTCCGTGGTCACTGGTCGCAGGCTCGACGCCGGCGTAGTGGCCGTGCTGATCGCGGTCGGCAGGGTCGTACTTGGTGACCTGGTAGACGTATGGCAGCACGTCACTGCCCGCCGGAGGTTGAAGGCGCTGCTGCTGGGGGCCTAGTGGCGTTCAAGGACGCGGTACACCGTGGCGCGGCTGACGGAGAAGAGCTCGGCGAGGTCGGCGATGGTGTGCTCGTCGGACTGGTGCTGCTGGACCGGGTGACGGCGAGGTCGCCACCGGGCAACGAGATGAAACTCCATCCTCGTGGTTCTGTGACCTGCCAGGCTTCGAACGATGCGTCGGCCGAACATGTCAGATGCGTGCCACTGTCGAACACCATCCGCAGGACGCCGGACTTGAACGCAACCGCGGACAGAACCTTCGCCCCGAATAGTGGAAGAGCCAAAGCCACGTCCTGGGACTCCGGCGTCAGTGGCAGATCAGGACTGGTGTGGAGTGACCCGGTCGAGAGCCGAGCTGGTGTTTCCAGCACGACTTCCCACCCTGCATCCAGGACGAGGGTCAGCCGGAAGTCGATGCTGATCCTGACGACACTCAGGCCTCGGAGGTTCAGGACCCACCGGTCCTCGTGCTCGACCGGCTCCACTTCAGTACTCATCACGACACCATGGTCCACTTCGTCGCAGGCACCAAGGGATTTTGCTCCTCCTCGGCATCACCCTCTGCTGAGGTGTCGATGCTCACTGCCGCTGGACGTTCCGCAGAAGCCAGCTTCGCTGAGAACGCGAGGAGAGGCGTTCGCAGCCATCCTGGCAAACCGGCAGCTCAGGGCAAGACCAACGGACAACTGCAGTGCGCCGGGACACGAGAGGCCGCCCCATCAGTGGGAAACGATCTTCGGCTGACTGGGAAGCGATCTTCAACCGTTGCTGTCCCGCCTGGTCAGAGACACTCGTGAACACCCCACAGAAGAACCCCGCGCCTGGTACCAGGTGCGGGGTCTTCGTCGTCGTAGGATGCGCAGCTCCGCTCCGGGAACAGATCGCGTGCGATCACGGTCGCAGGCGGCGCCTTCCGCACCGTCGAGCGCGAGCGCCCCGCCCCCCTGCGCGAGATACAGGGGCAGGGCGCTCGTTCACGTCAGGTCAAGAACCGACAAGTTGGCGAAGCACGTACTGCATGATGCCGCCGTTGCGGTAGTAGTCCGCCTCGCCGGGGGTGTCGATGCGGACGACCGCGTCGAACTCCACGCCGGTGTCGGTGGTGACCTTGACCGTGCGCGGCGTGGTGCCGTTGTTGAGCTCGGTGACGCCGGTGATGGAGAAGGTCTCCTCGCCGGTCAGGCCGAGGGACTCGGCCGAGGTGCCCTCCGGGAACTGCAGCGGCAGCACGCCCATGCCGATGAGGTTCGAGCGGTGGATGCGCTCGTAGGACTCGGCGACGACGGCCTTGACGCCGAGCAGCGCGGTGCCCTTGGCGGCCCAGTCACGGGACGAGCCGGAGCCGTACTCCTTGCCCGCCAGGATGACCAGCGGGACGCCGGCGGCCTGGTAGTTCTGCGAGGCGTCGTAGATGAACGACACCGGCGCATCCGCCTGGGTGAAGTCGCGGGTGTAGCCGCCCTCGGTGCCCGGCGCGATCTGGTTGCGCAGGCGGATGTTGGCGAACGTACCGCGGATCATGACCTCGTGATTGCCTCGGCGGGAGCCGTAGCTGTTGAAGTCGCGGCGCTCGACGCCGTGCTCCGTGAGGTACTTGCCGGCCGGGGTGTCGGCCTTGATGGCACCGGCCGGGGAGATGTGGTCGGTGGTGACCGAGTCGCCGAGCTTGGCGAGCACGCGAGCGCCGGCGATGTCGGAGACCGGGGTGGTCTCCATCGTCATGCCCTCGAAGTAAGGGGGCTTGCGCACGTAGGTGGACTGCGGGTCCCACTCGAAGGTGTTGCCGGTCGGGATCGGCAGCGCCTGCCACTGGGCGTCGCCCGCGAAGACGTCGGAGTAGGACTTGGAGAACATGTCCTCGCCGATGGCGTTGGCGACGACGTCGTTGACCTCGGCCTCGGTCGGCCAGATGTCGGTCAGGAAGACCGGCTTGCCGTCCTGGTCGGTGCCCAGCGCGTCCTTGGTGATGTCCACCTTCATGGAGCCCGCGAGCGCGTACGCGACGACCAGCGGCGGGGAGGCGAGGTAGTTCATCTTGACGTCGGGGTTGATCCGGCCCTCGAAGTTGCGGTTGCCGGACAGCACCGAGGTGACCGCGAGGTCGTGCTCGTTGACGGCCTTGGAGACCTCCTCCGGCAGCGGGCCGGAGTTGCCGATGCAGGTGGTGCAGCCGTAACCGACCAGGTTGAAGCCGACCTTGTCGAGGTAGGGGGTCAGCCCCGCCTTGTCGAAGTAGTCGGTGACGACCTTGGAGCCCGGCGCGAGGGTGGTCTTGACCCACGGCTTGCGGGTCAGGCCCCTCTCGACCGCCTTCTTGGCCACCAGCGCGGCGGCGACCATGACGTACGGGTTCGAGGTGTTGGTGCAGGAGGTGATCGCGGCGACGGTGACGGCGCCGTGGTCGATCTCGTAGGTCGACCCGTCGGGGGCCGTGACCAGGGTCGGGCGGGTCGGGACGCCGTTGTGCTCGGCCGGGGCGTCGGAGGCCGGGAAGGACTCCTTGCCCGCCTCGTCGTCGTCCTCGACGTAGTTGCGCACGTCCTGCGCGAACTGCTGGGCGGCGTTGGCCAGGACGATGCGGTCCTGCGGGCGCTTCGGGCCGGCGATGGAGGGGACGACCGTGGAGAGGTCGAGCTCCAGCTTCTCGGAGAAGTCCGGCTCGGCGGCCGGGTCGAGCCAGAGGCCCTGCTCCTTGGCGTACGCCTCGACGAGCGCGACCTGCTGCTCGGAGCGGCCGGTGAGCTTGAGGTAGTTCAGCGTCTCGCCGTCGATGGGGAAGATCGCGGCGGTGGAGCCGAATTCCGGCGACATGTTGCCGATGGTGGCGCGGTTGGCGAGGCTCGTCGCCGCCACGCCCTCGCCGTAGAACTCGACGAACTTGCCGACGACGCCGTGCTTGCGCAGCATCTCGGTGATCGTGAGGACCAGGTCGGTGGCGGTGGTGCCGGGCTGGAGTTCACCGGTCAGCTTGAAGCCGACGACGCGCGGGATGAGCATGGAGACCGGCTGGCCGAGCATGGCGGCCTCGGCCTCGATGCCACCGACGCCCCAGCCGAGCACACCGAGGCCGTTGACCATGGTGGTGTGGGAGTCGGTGCCGACGAGGGTGTCGGGGTACGCCTGGCCACCGCGCACCATGACGGTGCGGGCCAGGTGCTCGATGTTCACCTGGTGGACGATGCCGGTGCCGGGCGGGACGACCTTGAACTCGTCGAAGGCGGTCTGGCCCCAGCGCAGGAACTGGTAGCGCTCCTTGTTGCGGCCGTACTCCAGCTCGACGTTCTGCCCGAAGGCGTCCGCGGTGCCGAACTTGTCGGCGATGACGGAGTGGTCGATGACCAGCTCGGCCGGGGCGAGCGGGTTGATCTTCGCCGGGTCGCCGCCGAGCTCCTTGACGGCCTCGCGCATGGTGGCGAGGTCGACGACACAGGGAACACCCGTGAAGTCCTGCATGATCACGCGGGCCGGCGTGAACTGGATCTCCTGGCTGGGCTGGGCCTGGGAGTCCCAGTTGCCGAGCGCTCGGATGTGGTCGGCGGTGATGTTCGCGCCGTCCTCGGTGCGGAGCAGGTTCTCCAGGAGGACCTTGAGGCTGTAGGGGAGGCGCGCGGAGCCCTCGACCTTGTCCAGCCTGAAGATCTCGTACGACTCGTCGCCCACGCGCAGCGTGCTGCGGGCGTCGAAGCTGTTCGCCGACACGACAGTCTCCTTCATCAATGTGCGCGTACTACCTCAATGCTGCCGCCACGGCTCCTCGCCGATCCGCTAAGGTAAGGCTTAGTTAGGTAACCCTTACCGAATGGCGGCTTGCGGTACGCCTTCGGCAGATATCTCGATGTCGAGATAACTCTAGTACATGGCCGCGGCCCGGTCATGCCCGGACGCCCATTGACCGCTGTCATCCAATCGAGGCGTTCGACAGCGAACCCAGTCGTTTCGGCTTTCTTGCCGGCGAACCTAGTCGTACGAGATGACGCGCTGGGGGTGCTGGGTGGCCGTACCGGTCGGGGTGGATCTTGCAGAGCCGTGCGTCGGCTCGTGGCGACCATGGAGGAGACCTTGCCCCTGCACAACCACCCGCCGGGGAGCCTGGTCAAGCTGTCACCCGATGACCGGGTCTCTGTCGGGCCGGTTGGCCCGGCTGCCCGTCCAGCTCGCACCGCGACTCGGTGAGGAACCCGACTCGTTCATCCGGCGTCTCGCCCGCGCCAACCACCGCAAGCCCACCTATCTGCACGGACATCTCCGCGGGCCGCCGTTCTGGTTCGGCAAACCCCTCCTGGACCGGCTCGCCGACGCCGCCGGGCGGTCTCCCGAAGTGCTTGAGCGCGCGCTCGCTGACGCAAACTCGCCCTGAAGACGCGCCAAGCCCAACCCCCGCTACCCAGGCAATGAACTGTTCCCGCGCCGTGGTGAACCCTCCTGCCTCATCTCCGATGACGCCCGCGACGGGACCATGACCGTCCGTGCGCTGGCCGAGCGTTACGAGGTCCCGCAGCGGACAGTCCGGCTGCTGCGGGACACCGCACGACCCGCTGATCGTGATGTGAAGTTCCGCAACGACCCGGTCATGGTCCCCGTCATACGGCTGGTCGACGACATGCTCGCCCGGGGGCTCGCGGCAGAGCCATCTGGGCGGAATTGATGGACGAGCACGACTACTCCGTCTCCTACTCGTCCCTGCTCTACTACGTCCACCGCGGCCGTCACATGAAGCGCTACCCCCAGCAATGAGGAACCGGCGAAAGCGAGCCCACCCTCGTCCGGACCTTGTTCCAAGCGCTGCCGCGAGAAAGCCCGCAGACGCCGCGCGCAGGACCATAAGAGCCAGGCGGGCTAGCAGTGATAGCCATCAGGACACTCAGCGAGCAGTACACCGAAGACCCAGAAGAAGAGGACCGGCACGCTGGACACCGCTCCCATGATGGCGAAGCGCCGGCGCGCCTGCCGTCGACGCCCGATGAGCGCCACCACGAACCCCACGGCAGGCGCGACCACCGCACTACCCAGAGCAGCCAGCCCGAATATCCTGCCGAACTCCTCCCGCACCTCCGGAAACCCCATCGCGAGAACGATCACAGGAGTCAGCAAGATGAAGGGAGCAGCCACCCACCAACACGACAACCCCGTGATCACCCAGTCCACCCCGGAAGGCATGCGGCGATCAGGCGGCACATCGCCGGAACGCGGGTCCGGACCGACACTGAGAGATGACATGCCCAAACCATAGGCAGTCCCTGCGGCCCAGCAGCACTTTTCGGCGGAGGTTGCGGTCGGGGTCTTTGACACTCAACTTGATCCGCCGAGGTCACGCGGCACCTCAGCGACTGACTTCGCTGTCAAAGGACAGCCCATGCCGCCCCATGGAAGCGCCGGCGACGTCGACCGCCGGCGCCCGCCCCCGGCGGCGGGCTCGCAGGCCACTGGCGGCACGCGCGATTCGGCCACCCCGGGACAGCGCCCGGCGAGCCGCTTACCCGATGCCCTGACCACCCATCAGGGCAGCCGTGCGGCGGCAGCGCGATTGCGGCGGATGCCGGGCACCCGCCCCACGAAGCGGGCCGCACGGGCTATATGCGACCAAAGAGGGCAAAATATCTCGCTGTACGCACCTACCGGCGAACGGCCGTCCCCCGGGGCGACATCACCCGGACGGCCCATGCCCGCGCGATCACATCTCATATGTGAGATAGCCTCCAGCCATGGCAGACGACTACCTCGTACGCATCGGCAAGCTCATCCGTGACGCCCGCCAGCATCGTGGCTGGACACAGAGTCAGCTCGCCGAAGCGCTCGGCACCAGCCAGAGTGCGGTCAACCGGATCGAGCGCGGCAATCAGAACATCAGCCTTGAGATGATTGCGCGCATCGGTGAGGCACTCGACAGCGAAATCGTCTCGCTGGGCTACGCGGGACCCATGCATCTGCGGGTGGTCGGCGGGCGCCGGCTCTCCGGATCCATCGACGTCAAGACGAGCAAGAACGCGTGCGTGGCGCTGCTGTGCGGCGCGCTGCTCAACAAGGGCCGTACGGTGCTGCGGCGCGTGGCCCGCATCGAAGAGGTCTACCGCCTGCTCGAAGTGCTCAACTCCATCGGTGTGCGCACCCGTTGGATCAACGAGGGCATGGACCTGGAGATCGTCCCGCCGGCCGGTCTCGACATGGACTCGATGGATGCCGATGCCGCACGCCGCACACGTTCGATCATCATGTTCCTCGGCCCGCTGCTGCACCGGATGGACACCTTCCGCCTGCCGTACGCCGGTGGCTGCGATCTCGGGACGCGGACCATCGAGCCGCACATGATCGCCCTGCGCCGCTTCGGCCTGGACATCACGGCGACCGAGGGCATCTACCACGCACAGGTGGACCGTTCGACCTCGCCGGACCGGCCGATCGTCCTGACCGAGCGCGGCGACACGGTGACCGAGAACGCGCTGCTGGCCGCCGCCCGCCATGACGGGGTGACCGTCATCCGCAACGCCTCCTCCAACTACATGGTCCAGGACCTGTGCTTCTTCCTGGAGGCGCTGGGCGTCAAGGTCGAGGGCGTCGGCACCACGACGCTGACCGTGCACGGTGTGCCGAACATCGACGTGGACGTCGACTACTGCCCCTCCGAGGACCCGGTCGAGGCGATGAGCCTGATCGCCGCCGCCGTGGTGACCGAGTCGGAACTGACGATCCGCCGGGTGCCGATCGAGTTCCTCGAGATCGAGCTGGCGGTCCTGGAGGAGATGGGCCTCGACCACGACCGCTCGGGCGAGTACGCGGCGGACAACGGCCGCACCCGTCTGGTGGACCTGACCGTGCGGCCGTCCAAGCTGGAGGCGCCGATCGACAAGATCCACCCGATGCCGTTCCCCGGGCTGAACATCGACAACGTGCCGTTCTTCGCGGCGATCGCGGCCGTGGCGCAGGGCCAGACGCTGATCCACGACTGGGTCTACGACAACCGCGCCATCTACCTGACGGATCTCAACCGCCTGGGCGGCCGACTGCAACTGCTCGACCCGCACCGGGTGCTGGTCGAGGGCCCGACCCGCTGGCGCGCCGCGGAGATGATGTGCCCGCCGGCGCTGCGGCCGGCAGTGGTGGTCCTCCTCGCGATGATGGCGGCCGAGGGCACGTCGGTGCTGCGCAACGTGTACGTGATCAACCGCGGCTACGAGGAACTCGCGGAGCGCCTGAACACGGTGGGGGCGCAGATCGAGATCTTCCGGGACATCTGAACGGCGAATGCCGCCGCACCCCCTTTGACCTGCGCAGCAGCGGGTCAGGAAGGGGTGCGGCGGCATCCGTGGACTTCTCTGGGACTCCGGGCGTGATCCGGGCCCCTACGGGCGCTGCCGGAGTCGACCCCCGTCCGGCCCGAGGCTAGCCGGCGGACCGACCGTGCTGGAGCGGCACGGGTTGCGTGCACGGGGGGCCTCGACGGCGGCGTGAAGAACGCTGGACAGCGTCGCCCAGACGAGGCGGATCGAGGTCGGGCTGAGGTCCTACTCCAGCCGCTTCTTCCAGTGGCGCAGCACCTGCGTGCCGATGCCGTTCAGCGGCTGCGCACCGAGGTGCGAAACGATGGGCCGGCGCAGCCTCTGCTCGATGCGCGCGATGGTGGACGGGTCGCCGCTCTGCATGGGCCACCAGTGCGCCTCGATGTACTCCTTGAGGGAGATGGCACCGTCACGCGGATCGACGAACTCGCCTCGGCGAGCGTCCGTTCGAGCCTGGGCAAGCCAGGTCTTGGCGTCCTTGAGCGTGTCGAACGAGCGGTCCTTGACTCCGGGGATGCCCCCGCCGCGGTAGCGCGTGCACTTGCCGTGCATGGCCGTGCGCTCGCGCTTGCCGGTCTTGGGATTTGGGCGCTTCTTCAGCCATCGGTCTTCTGTGAGGGAGGTCATGGAGGGCATCGCGCCGGATTTCCAGCCGCTGTCCCTGAGTTCCTGTCACTCGGTACCGGCACGGAGGTGCTGTCGCCGGCGCCCGGTTGCCGCGTCCATCCTCAACACCGCCCACTGCTCCGGCGCTGGCCGCGGCGTCTATCGATCGCTCAACGCCTGATGCGAGCGTCTCCACCCGTGACAGGAGTGACCAGTCGGGCCGGGCCCCAGGAACCTGGTAAGCAGCACGATCAGGCCAGTGCTGCGGGCCGTACGCGAGTGCGCGGGCAGGAAGTTCGTTGCCCTGGCCGCAGACGTGGACATAAGCTCGCCCCCGTCAGGCCAGGATTCGAACACGTTACCGATACAAGGGCGCCCAACCGGCTGTCCCGCCCCTGGCGACTGTCCGGCAGGGGGCGCATTGCCATGGCCTGGTTGTTCACACGCCAGCACGAAATCCGAGGGGAAAACCGTGCAGTTAAGAACCATTGCCCGCTCCCAAGCGGCCCGTAAAGCCGCCGGAGCTGCAACCGTCGGTCTCCTAGCGACCGCCTACGCCTCTCCCGCCGCCGGGCAGGAGACCGTCAAGTCCCCTGCCACCGTCAATGCCGCTTCGAAGAGCGATCCGAAGGACCCTGCCGCTTCCATAGCCACCGTCGCGGGGGTGCCCATCTCTCCCACAGCGACCAGCACCACGCGCACGATCGCCGCATCTGACCCTCAGGCAGTCCAGGCCACATCCAACCTGTGCGGATCCGGCTACTACCTCCAGTACGCCGAGCAGCTTCCCGACGAGCGGCGGTGGGGAACCCTGTTCACCTACCAGAGGAACGTAGCACCCTTCAACAGTTGCGCGATCTTCGACAACAACCTCGGCACCACGAAGTACATGAAACTCAAGCTGTGTCCGAACGACCTCAGCAAGCCGTGCAGCGTGGATGAGGGCAACTTCAGCCAGTACGCGGCCCGGTCCGTGTAACCGATGGTCTGTGCGCGAAGGTCACCGCGATCATGAAGAACTCCAAGACCTCCACCACCGCGCTCATCAACCGTCAGTTCCACGTCCCTCCGTGCAACTGACAGGGAACGGACGTCACATGATGAGCCGTACTGCTGCGCGCCCGCCCCTCTCGCGCCGCGCTTCTTTCGCTGTGAGCGCGGCCGCTGTGGCGGTCGGCGTTCTGTGTACTGCCTGCGCGGGGCCACAGGCCGACGCGTCGGCCTCTGCCCCGAAGACGCCGTC
This sequence comes from Streptomyces sp. ISL-10, assembly GCF_018614575.1. Taxonomy (GTDB): domain Bacteria; phylum Actinomycetota; class Actinomycetes; order Streptomycetales; family Streptomycetaceae; genus Streptomyces. Next base: position 139,992 of record NZ_JAGGOJ010000003.1, on the reverse strand, counting down.
CGTGCGGGTCTCTCCGAGCCCGGCAGCCACTGCCCCGGCATCGCCCGGCACCAGCTCTGCCCCTGCCCCGAAGTGGACGGACGAGGTGAGCAGGGAACGGGCCGCCGCCGCGGCGAGCGGGGATCCGGTCACGCCCTCGACGAGGCCCGGAGGCAGTGTGTCGGGAAGTGAAGACTTCGGACCGACCGTCGCGACCCGGGGGGATGTGAGCGTCTTCTCTCCGGTCAGGGAGGGAGATGCGCTGAGGGTGCCGCTGAAGATAACGAACACCGGCAGCGGGCGGGCCGTCTACCGGGTAGAGGTGCGTGTCACCGGTCCCAGCGGGTTCGACGCGAAGGTTTCCATGGAAACCGGAACCGTTGGTGTCTATCCGGGCGGGTCGTGGCCGACGGAGTTGACCTTCACCGACCCCGGCAAGCCGGTTCCCGACCATCCGCGTGTCTCGATCGTGAAGAGCACGCGCGAAGTCCTCCGTGGCTGACCCCCACACCCCATAGACCACCAAGGCCGGAGCACGCGCCCGTATGCATGCTCCGGCCCTGGCCCCCGCTTACCTTCCCGGCACAGACAGGTGAGCCCGCTCCTCCCTAGGGCGCTGCGAACGGGATGGCCAGGCCCAAGGGTTCCGACAAGGACTGTCCCTCGGCGATCCCGGGCAGCAAGCGCAAGGAGATCGCCGGCAGCGCCGACGACCGGGTTCTGACCACGTCCGGGGACGTCACCGCTGCTCCGACGTGGACTGCTACCGCGTGTACCACAACTCCGGTTTCGGTGGCCCGTCCCAGTACTTCCGCGACCGCGACCCGTACAAGAACTGCAACCACACTGACCTGATCTCCGCACCGAAGAACAGCAACGCCTCGCAGCACTTCGCGAAAGGAAAAACGTGACGTCCCCGCGGAAAGCACTCGCCCTCGCCGTACTGACCTCGGTCGGTTTGCTGTCTGCCTGCACGGCCACTCCCGCTGCGGACAACGCAGCTGAAAACCGCCCGATCGTCGACAAGAGCAACTGGCCAGAAGCTGTTCCTGAGCGGGGCCTGACCAAGGGACTGACTCTTCCGCTGGAGTTCTACATGGTCTCCTACGCCGACTACGTCGCCATCGAGGAAGCCACCACCACGCTTCAGCAGCAGTGCATGGCAGATTACGGCTTCCAGGGCATCGTCTTCCCCCAGCCCGGCGCGAACCCGCCGCCCAGCGACAACGACGCCAACATCGAACGTCGCTACGGCATCACCGACCGCACGATGGCCGAGAAGTACGGCTACGGACTGCCCGAAGAGTTGACCCGCCACACGGACCAGAAGATGCCCGACCTGACCGGTGTGCAGTTCGAGGTCCTGACCGGACACACCAAGCCGGAGATGCCTAAGCCACCCAAGGGTGCGAAGGACGGCTCCTACCTCGGCGCGCCGACGACGAAGCCTGCACGGGCCGAGCACAACGGCAAGAAGCTCCATGTGGGCGGCTGCATCGGCTGGAGCAAGAAGAAGGTCGCCCTCCACGAGGAAGACACGGTCGTGGTCAGCAATCTCTCCGGAGAGAGCCTGACCGCCTCGATGACGTCCGCTCCCGTCCAGGCGGTGATCAAGGACTGGGCCGCGTGCATGAAGACCAAGGGCCACACGCTCGCCAACCCGTACAAGGCCATGGACCAGGGCGTCAGCGAGGCTGACCCCCAGAAGTCCATCACTCTGGCTCTGCACGATCTCGCCTGCAAGGAGAAAACCAAGCTGATTCAGGTCTGGTTCGACGAGGAGTCGACCATCCAGAAGCAGGCGATCAAGGACCACAGCACGGAGCTGAAGGCGGTCAAATCGCGCCACGCCCTCACCATGACCGCAGCGCGCAGTTACGGCTGAAGTACCCCGACAAAGGAAGCACTTGACATCTCCCCCAGTTCAAGCAGGGGGATTCTTCCCTCGCAGGACGACGCTTCTGCTTCACGGCCGGTTGCCGACCCGAAGTAACGGGTCTTCGAACTTGAGGGGGGGCGGTGGCGACCTGACGGTCGGTCACCGCGCCTAAGAAATCTGGGATGCGGCCCCGACGCAAGGAGTCCGCAGGCCTTCGTGATCATGGTTGTTCTACAGGCAACAGATCACGAAAATCGGCGGGCTCGAGCATTGACGATTTCGGGATCAGCGAGGCTGCGACACCACTGCTGGGGCGGAGGGGGTGGGTGTGATGCAGGTCAAGAACGACGGGGTGGGCGGTGCGGTGGTGTGCGTGGTCACGACCGAGGACTCCACCCGGGCATGCCCGTCCTGCGGGGTCTTCGTCACCCGGCTGAAGGACTGCCAAACGACCCGGCCCACGCACCTGTCCTGCGGAGGACGCCCGGTGAGCATCTGGTGGGACAAGGCACGCTGGCACTGCACCGAACCGGCTTGTAGGCGAGCCAGTTGTGTGACGGCATCGAGACGTACCTGACCACCGGGATCTCCAACGCCGCCTCCGAAGGCAACAACCGCGTCATCAAGATCGAAGCCCGTAACGCCTTCGGCTTCAGGAGCCGAGCCAACCAGCGCCTGCGCCCACGCTGTGCCACCACTTGGCGAAGCCGACGGGAGGCACATCCCCGCTGAATTCGAAGACCCGAATCAACGGGGGGTGTGCCGCCCATCGGTCTTACATCAGCTCCATAGACCTGACTTCCCGCCAGCCCAGCGGTAGGCCCGGCCGGCTTGGTTTTCGCCGACCGGGCCCGCTGACCGTACATGCTCTTTGCCGCTGGTTGGGACTGGGATCCGCCCTGACGGCGAATCCCAACTCCTTGTCCTGCTCCGCAGGAGCCTCGTTCCTCCCCCGGCTGAAGCCGGGGGTATCCCGAGAGGACCCGATGAGACATCAACTTCTGTGGCGGGCGGTGACGATCACCGCATGCACAGCCATGCTGGCAACGGGATCGGTCACTCAGAGCCTGGCCGAACCCACACCCTCCCAAGACGCGGCCAGCGGCTGGAGCAGCCCTGAGCCGAAGAAGGTCACGCCGAAGCCGTCCGTGATCCCGGAGAAGGAGCGGAACGCCCTCCTCGGCGGCAACTACAAGACATCGCCGGACGTCGTGGTCACCACGACAGGAGACGGCACCGGCTTCCACATCATCACCGCAGCCGAGCGTGACGGCTACCAGATGAAGACAGCTGCCACCCTCTTAGAAGGCGGCTTCGCCTCCGACACCTGGATAGGCAACACCTGTACTACCCAGTCGGGAAAGTACGCGGCCGTCGCCTACGCCCCGCGCATGTTCACCAACAAACCCGAGCTGATGGTGCGCGGCGCGTTCGCCGCGATCGTCAATCTGGAATCGGGCGACATCACCAAGCTGCCGTTCCAGACATCACTGGCGTACTTCTCCCCCGGCTGTGGCACAGGCGACCAGGTCGTCTTCACCCAGCTCTCCCACGACGGTGATGAGAAGCAGCAGACCCGGCTGATCACCGTGAACGCGGCCACTGGAAAGCAGACAGGCAAGGACACCTACCCCGGCCAGGTCACCTCCGCCATCCCCACAAAGGACGGCATCGTCGCCGCTCACGGGGCGAAGGTGGTCCGCATCAACGGGAAGAAGGAGAAGGTCCTCGCGCACGCCATCACCGTCCCGTTCCAGATCACGACTGACGCCGACGGCGGTGTCACCTTCATCGACCGGCAGATGGACAAGGACGCCGGCAAGACGCCGACGAGCTGGGCGAAGCACCTCGGCGCGGAGAAGGTGAAGGCCGGTGCGAAGAGCAAGCCGGTCGCGGTGGCGTCGGGCAGGCTCCACGCGTGGGACCTGACGAGCACCGCACGCGGTGAGGTGTTCATCACCGGCAGCGCCGCCTCTCGGGGCACGCTTCCCCCGCGGGTCAGGAACCCCGGCCATCTGGCCAAGGACGCTTCGATGTCCACCCACGGGCACACTGCCCTGTCCACCACCTGGGCGGACGGCAAGACCACGCTGATCAACCCCAAGGACGCCTCCAAACCGCGTTCGGCACGCACCACGCTGCGTGTGCTGGCCACGGGCAGGGAAACCGCGCTGGATCTGACACCGGGCGCACACCTCACGGGATCGGCGGAGACCGCAGCCCAGGGAACGGCCAAGTCCCCGGCGCTGCCGGACGCGGGGCCGGTCGAATCCGGCCCCACTAAGGGCGATGAGGACGGTGTGTCCACGCAGACAATGCGCACGCAGCTCATCGCCGGCACGGTGGACAATCCGAGCGAGGGCACGGGCGAGCGGTACTGCGCGACGCCCCGTAACGATGTGAAGAAGCAGGCGTTCCAGCCCACCCCGCGTCAGGTCGAGTGGGCGGTGGACCAGGCGGTCGTCGGAGAGCTGAACTTCTACCGCTCTCCGAACTGGAAGAACACCGGTACCGGCGGCTATCAGCCACAGGGGCTGTTCCCGCCGACGGTTCTGGCGGGTGACCCCAACGGGACGCTCGACAACGAAGACCCCGACGTCACCGACCGCTGGCACATTCCCTCGCAGGTGATGCTCGGCATCACCGCGCAGGAATCCAACATGTGGCAGGCCACACGGTTCGCCGTACCCGGTGTCACCGCGAACTCCCTGATCGGGAACTACTACGGCGTCGACTACGCCGCCTCCGGCGAACAACTCGATCCGTGGCGGATCAACTGGGCGGACGCCGACTGCGGCTACGGCATCACGCAGGCCACTGACGGCATGCGGCTGGCGGGGAAGACGAAGCCGGGTGAGACCGCTCTGTCTCCGCTGGCTCAGGACGCTGTCGCTCTGGACTACACCGCGAACATCGCGGCCGGGGTGCGGATCCTCTCCGAGAAGTGGAACCAGACCTACAACGCCGGGATGACCGTCAATGGTGGTCATCCGAAGTGGATCGAAAGCTGGTTCTTCGCCCTGTGGGCCTACAACTCCGGCTTCTACGCCACCGCTGACTCCGCCGGACACAGTGGCGTGGGCTGGACGAACAACCCGGCCAACCCGCTGTGGAAAGCCAACCGTGTCCCGTTCCTGGAGTCCGCCTCCGACCCGTCGAAGGACGACTACAGCCACGCCGCACGCCCGCAGGAATGGCCGTACCAGGAGAAGGTCATCGGCTGGGCGGCACGCCCGATCTCGGCGATGTTCGCCCCCGGCGACTTCCGGCCCGGATACCTGGCCTCCTGGTGGAACTCCGTCTATGACCGGTCCAACGCCAAGCCGCCGGTCGACCTGTTCTGCTCGGAGGTGAACTTCTGCGATCCCTCCAAGATCGCTGACAATGACTCCAATGATCCCGGCCTCGGCGCGTGCATGATCGATAGCGACGAGAGCAACCCGCACTGGCTGCACTGCTGGTGGGACCAGCCAGTGGAGTGGAAGAACTGCGATATCGACGCCTCGTGCGGCTATCAGGTTCACCGGTTCAACACCAGCTACCCAGAGCAGCCGGACGCCAACTCCTACCCGCCGAACTGCACGGCCACAGGTCTGCCGTCCAACGCGCTGATCGTCGATGACCTGCCGAACGGCTCCGTCCCCGCAGGGTCGGATTCACGAGGGTGCGGGGCGGTGACATCAAAGGGCACCTTCAACTTCAGCTTCGTCCCCTGGGACACCCAGATGGACCTCACCAACGACGGAATGGACAACCCCACCACCGTCACCACCTACCCCGGCAAGATCGACACCCACCAGATCGGCGCGGGCTACGGCAACCACTTCTGGTTCACCCACGCCCGTTCGCCCGAGTCCTACCCGGGCAACGCCAGCCGGATGAAAGTCGCCGGCACCTGGACGCTCGGTCAGAAGATCACCACACACAACGGGCAGGCGAGGGTCTTCGCGCACATCCCCGACCACGGGGCGCAGACCGGTGCGGCCACTTACAAGATCACCACAGTTGATGGGGTGCGGGAATCGACGATCTCGCAGAAGGCCAACCAGTCCAACAAGTGGGTCGATCTGGGTGCCTACTTCTTCGGAGAAGTCACACCGCAGGTCACCCTGGACAACTTCAACGGCGAAAGCGGAACTCCCGACGTTGCCTTCGACGCCATCGCGTTCGCCCCGGGCGAGTGGAACGGCATGAAGATGGGGACGTTCCCGAACCCGGACCCCAACGCTCCGGAACCGGCTGCGGTGGAGCCGCCGGCCACCGTCGAGGGAAACTTCTTCCCTCTCAGCGCGGCATCAAGCAGCGCCACCATGCAGACAGCAGCGGCAACAACGGCCACGTCCCTGTCATCGTGCTCGGTCACCGAAATCTCCGTAACCTACGACCGTGACAACGTCTGCGTCCACGACAAGATTACCTTCGGGCACTTCAAGAACAACGTCATGGATGGGACTGCGACATTCGACTACCGCAACACGATCACCACTGATCCCAAGAGCGGCACGTTCACTCAGATCAGCCACGTCAAGCTTGACTCGATGACCGGAGTGACGACCAGCTTCGATTTCGACATCGACTACGCCTGTCGCGGATACTGCTCCGTCGTCAGCTCGACCTGGGCCGGGTCCGACAAGTGGATTAAGGGCGACACGCACACGGCGACCATCGACACCACGATGAAGTGGACGCCGAGCGGTACCGGCATCAGCGACGGAATCACCCCGCACTGGACGTTCGGAGGCACCATCAACGGTGCAAGGATCACGACCCCGGCCAAGGTCGAAAAGAGTGAACTGACGATCCGCTGCGACAACATTGTTGTCAACGCGGGAGCCGGCTGCGTGTTCTCCTGGTACAAGCCGACGTACGTCATGAACTCCAAGATGTATCCCGGCGCGGCGTCCCACATCCGCCTGATGTGGGACAAGACGAAGATCACCTGGGGCAACCGTAACGGCGGAAAGCCACTGAAGTACCTGGGGAAGAAGACCGTCATCGGCGGCACCAAGCTCCAGAGCACGCGGAACCGGGAGATCATCTGCAAGAACTCGTGGACGACGTATCCGGGAACCGGCCTCTACACTGACCTGTGGGGGACGACAGACCAAAAGTCGTGCGACGAGTTCTCCTTCGCCGCCAGCTACCAGAGCGGGGGCACGCCTACCGCCAATGGTGGCACCAACCCGGTGACGAAGAACGGCAGCGAGTGCGTCCAGACCTACATCAAGCGCAACGCGGACAACACCTCGTCCATCCATCTGCGGCCGGACTATCCGCAGCCAACCTGGAGAGAGCCCTGCGGCCGGTCCAGCATGTCGAACTGGCAGAACACCCAGTCCATGCGGCCCTTCGGTGACTTCATCAAGAACCAGCGCCTGCTCCAGGATGACGAGTACTGGGTCGATCTCGACGGATTCACCCTGCCGTAACCTGTAACAACCAAGAGGGCCACCAGGATTCTGGTGGCCCTCTTCAGGCGAGAACCCCGCCACCGGCGCCACCCGAACCACCCCCGAAGCGGCCGGCCCAGCGGGCCGTCGCCGTCAACGGCAAGACCGTGCGAGGCACGCGCACCCAGACCGCGACCGTGATCCAGTTGCCGGCCGTGATGGACCACCACGGCGCAGTCCTGGCCCAGCGGCAGATCGCCTCCGTTGCGTTGTAGTTGTACCGGTCCCGTCCGGAAGCGACGATCAAGTCGGTCGCCACCGACCTCGGAGTGAACACCGAGACGCTGCCGAACTGGATCCGCGTGTGGGAGGAGGAGCGGGACATCCTGCGCAAGGCAGCCCGGTCTTTCGCGGGAGAGACGCGCTGGTAACCCTCTGCCAGTTCGTTGAGGATCACCAGCGCCGATTCGGCATCAAGCGGCTCTGCGACATCCTGGGCATCGCCCGCTCGAGCTTCTACTACTGGCGCGCACCGCCCCGGACCGCACGGCCCGGCGCACCGCCGATGAGCGGCCCGGGGCCGGGTGGCGATCGCCGACCACATGCGCACCGAGCTCGTCACCGACGCCCTCGCGGCGGCCGAGCGGACTCGCGGCAGCCTCGCCGAGCCGTGATGCACACCGATCACGGGGCCCAGTACACGAGCCGGGCCTTCGCCGCCGCCTGCCGCCGGGCCGGCGTCCGCCAGAGCATGAGCACAGTAGGCAGCAGCACGGACAACGCCGCCACGGAATCGTTCAACACAAGCTTCAAAAGGGAGACGCTGAGGGGGCGAAAGGGCTGGTCGAGCGAGCGTGAGGCCCGCCTCGATGCCTTCCGCTGACTGTGCCGCTACAACAGCCGACGTTGGCCTTCCCGGCTCGGCGCCAGCGATCCCCGATCGCTTACGAGAACACCTTCCACTCAACATCAACTACCCTGACCCGAGCCGCATAGACGTGTTCAAGATCCGGGGTCAAAGCCCAACCACCGCGATGGAATCCGCCGTCTCGATGGTGCCGCGACCTCGCCACCGGGAAGCTGACGATCTAGCGCGTCTACCTGATCACCGGCCTGGATGCCTTCGGCGCCACCCCGGCCGAGCCCGCCGCCTGCATCAGGGGCCACTGGCACGGGCGAACTGTCGAGCAGGTCAGCCACCGAATCCCGCTGACGAATCGAGGCCAATCCTCGTGCGCGTATCAGTCGATCCAGGAAACGAAACCGTTACGGAATGTGGCCGTTTGGATTCCGTGAGAGCTGTTCATCTCCTCGAATTCCCCTACGAAGAAGGCGGCAAGCGACGGGAACACTGCGGGCTCCAACTCGCCATAGTCACCCCACTTGCCCACCTCGCCGGTACGAACATCGATGAACATGCCGCACATTCCATCTTCATCGGAGGCGAAAGGTATCCAGTGCTGATCCCAGACAACACCATCTCCTTGGTTGTTCCATGCCCAGCGCTGATGATCGTAGTTCTTCTCCATCAGACTCAGGTTCAACAGTTCGTGAGCGCACGGAAGAACGTAGTGGCAGTCGTCACCGACAAGAGCCTGGGGGTCATCTGGATGAGGATGGCCGTTGTTGATCTGAAGGAACTCCCGCAACTGGACAGGGAACTCCACACCGAGACGCGCCTCGGTGGAACGTATCTCCTCCTGCGTCGCGGGGCCGCCCAGTGTGGCTCTGCTGGCCGGGGCGTGCTCCTCCAGCCATGCCAGCACTTGCCCCCACGCTTCTCGTACTTCACTCATCATTGACCTCCAGGATTCCATCAACTTGACCCCGCCCTGAAGGGCCGGGCTTGGAGGTAGTGCCCAACTGGCTGGTCTGCTTCCCAGTTCTTCCCCAGAGTCAAGCATGGTCGGATATTCCGCTATGCGCATACACAGATTGAGGTGCTGGAGCCCTGGTCCGCCACTCCAGCCTCGAGAAGCCCGCCGGAGGCGAGCTGACCGAGGCCCAGCAGACCTACAACAAGGATCGATCGCCTGCACGTAACCACGTGCCCACTGCAGCCAGCATCGGGCGCGGCCGGATCCGCCTCTTCCTGAGCGCTGTCCAACTCGGCGAGACGACGTTCCAGGGCGTCGCAGTACTCGCCCAGTGCAGCCGCCTCCCGCCAACGCCTGGCCTCTTCGCCGAGCTTCTCGGCGAGTTGGTCCTGAACAGCTTGCTGCTTGGCCTTCTCCAGCGCCGCCTGCCAGCGGATCTCACGTTCCGCCCTGTGTGGCGTTGCCTTCGGCGAGGTATGCATTCCACGCGTCTGGATCGGCGGGTGTGGGACTCCCGTACCAGCCCGTTCCCCTTGTGGGACTCCAGCAGACGCAGGTCGTCAAGTTGGTGCACGACACGGATCGACCCGAGCGTAGGGCTCGCGCTGAGCAACTCGTGTCCGACGCTCACCGCGGCATCGAGATCTCCTCGTCGGACGTGGACGTCCACGAGGACGATGCGGCTCATTGCAAGAGACCGTGTCCGTCCCACTTCCCGCAGCGTCCGCTTCCCCGGCTTGTGTCAGAGCCTGGTCGTGATTCTCCAGGTCGCTCAGGATCAGCGCGGATTCGCTCGCGAGCGCTGGGGCGTCGAAGGGACTCAGCCAGGGATGCGCCACATCCGCCCTCTTGTCGAGCCCGTCCTGATTGATCGCCACGCGCGGGCTCCTCACCCTCTCTCACGAGCTGATCGAGCAGACCCGGCCCGGCGGAACCATCCGCGTCCCGCTCTCGGATGGCTCTACTCCTGCGAATTGGCCCGGCTCACCGTCCACGCCGACGGGACAGCGTCACGCGGTGGCGCGCTGCTGGGGCACCGCCATTGGAGCGATTCAAGATCGCCGCAACACCCGACCGGCCGTCGATGACCTGGCCGTCAGTGTGAGCAAGCCTGCGCGCCGCCCCACAGAAACATCGACCTGCGCCCGGTGCCGGAAGCGGCCCGGCCCAACGGTAACGGTCCGGGTCGGCGAGCGGCTGGAAGCCAGTCCGCCTCGACCGGGCTGACGAGGTGGGGCCCCACCCGACGTGGAGAGGCTCGCGGAGCCCGCCATTCCTCGCAGGTCGCCGTGACGATGCGCATGATGCTGAAGGGGCGACGTGGCGGTTGCGCGTCGATACTGGAGAACGGGAACGGGGCGTGCGCGGCAGATACGGAGTGTGGTGATGCGGGCACCCGTGGACGATGTTTCCGGTGGTGCTGCCTGGGACGCGGGCGGCTGGCTTGGGGAGCTACGGATCGCGGTCGTGGCCACAAGCGCTGAGGGGACGATCGTGCGCTGGGACCACGGGGCCGAGGCTCTGCTCGGTTATCCCTCGCGAGAAGTCGTGGGCCGGCCCATCGCCGAGCTGCTGCATCCCGGCACCGACCGCAGCCTCGGCCGGTCTCTGTGGGACAGCGCGAGCACCGACCGCGGGGTCATGGCCACCGTGACCACCTGGCACCGCGATGGACATCCACTCGAGCTGGAGATATGGGCGGCCCCCGTCCCGGCGCGCCACCGCGGCGGCACCACCGTACTGATCTTCGCGGCAGACGCCCATACCGCTCGTGGCATCCGCGGTTCCTCCGCGGTATGGGACGGGCTGTTCGTCCGCTCCCCCGTCGGCATCGCCGTGCTCGACACTCAGTTGCGATTCCTCCGCGTGAATCAAGCCTTGCAGGCCATGAACGGCCTGCCCGAGAACGCCCACATCGGACGCCGCGTAGTTGAGCTGCTGCCCACGGTGAACGCCGCCGACATGGAAGCCGCCATGCAGCAGGTCCTGACAACCGGGCAACCAATCCTCGACTTCCGCCGCACCGGCCGCACGCCCGCGGACCCCGACCACGATCGGGTCTGGTCCTGCTCCTACGTCAGGCTGGAAGACCCCGACGGACGAGCCATCGGGCTGACCGCCTCCCTGATCGACATCACCACCCAACAGCAGGCCCAGCTCGAAGCCGAAGCGGGCCGGCGCCGCCTGGCCCTGGTCAACGAAGCCAGCGTCAAGATCGGCACCAGTCTCGACCTGGAGCGCACCGCTCAAGAGCTCGCGGACGTCGCCGTGCCCGACCTGGCCGACGCCGTCACCGTCGATGTGGTCGACTCACTCACCACGGGCGATGACCTCGGCCCGGGCCTGCTCGGCGGCACCGCCCTGCGCCGCCTCGGAAAGGCTCCCCTGGCCGGCTCGCGTATCGCGGACCTCCTCGCCCCGCTCGGACGAACCCTCACCTTCCCCGCCGGAGCGCCCTACACTCAGGTCCTCGCTGATCGTGAACCGTTCGTCATCGCACGGCTCGACGACAAAGCCATCGCCCCTGCTGCCCGCCACTCGCCGGCCCCGGCACGACTTCTCGAGCAGGGAGTCCACTCGTTCATGATGGTGCCGCTGTCCGCCCGCGGCGTCGTGCTCGGCCTCGCCACCCTGTACCGCAGCCGGCCCGTCGGCCCGTTCACCGACGAGGACGTGAGCCTCGCCGTCGAACTCGCGGCCCGCGCCGCCGTCTGCGTGGACAACGCCCGCCTCTACCACCGCGAACACGACACCGCCCTCATCCTCCAGCGCAGCATGCTGCCCCAGTACATCCCCTCCCCCGTGATGATCGAGGTCGCCCACCGCTACCTGCCCGCCGGCGACGTCAACGAAGTCGGCGGCGACTGGTACGACGTGATCCGCCTCGATGACGGCAAGACCGCGCTCGTCATCGGCGACGTCATGGGACACGGCACCGCGGCCGCAGCCGTCATGGGGAGACTGTCCGCCAGCGTCCGCGCCCTGGCGCGCCTCGACCTCCGACCCGAGAACCTCCTGCGCCAGCTGGAAGCCGTACTGGAAGACCTCGCCGAGCCGATGCTCGCCACCTTCCTCTACGCGATCATCGACCCCGTGAGCGGCCTGTGCCGCATGGCCTGCGCCGGCCACCCCCCGCCCGCCGCCGTCTCACCCGACGGAACCGCCCGCCTCCTGGACGTGCCACCCGGCGTCCCGCTCGGCGTCGGCGGCACCCCTTACACCACCACCGAAGTCACCCTCCAGCCCGGCAGCACCCTCCTCCTGTACACCGACGGACTCGTCGAAGCCCGCGGCAGCGACATCGACGAACGCCTCGCTGAACTCACCCACCTCCTCACACAGCCCGCGCCATCCCTCGGCGACCTGTGCGACCGCCTGCTCACCCACCTGACACCCGCCTCCGCCGACGACGACATCGCACTCCTCGCCGCCCGCCTCAACTCCAGCTGAACCTCCGCCGACCGGCCCCGCGACCATCCTCGTCACGCTCTGCGGATGGCTCCATTCCTCCGAATTGGCCGGCTCACCGTCCACGAGGACGGGACAGCGTCCGGCCGCTTCCTCGGCGGTCAGATCTCCTTCCATCCCGCCCGGCCGCAACTGCCGCCGCTACTCGGGCTGCTTGCCGATCTCGACGAAGGCGACGAACTTCAGGCGCTTCTCAGGGCCGACACCTTCAGCGACTGCAACACGCGATCTGTCGCACGGCTCGCCGCCCCACAGTGCTCAGCGCGCTGTGCGCCGCGGACAGCGGCAGCGCGTCAACCACCGGTATGGCGAAGTCGGTTCCGTCGGCCTTCCACCTCAGGATCTAAAGGGTGGTCGTGTGTGACCCGATGCCCCGGCAATTCGAACTATCGGACGGCATGCGGAATTTCGATCGCCGAAGAATGTCGCCCTCGGTGAGCCTTCGTCAACGCCCTTGCGCCAAAAGGAGACATGCACCGACGAGCCGTTGACACGCTTCCTCTCGCGTCACTACCGTCGCGCCCAGCATTTCGAACGTGTGACGAAATATCGAACGCCAGGTAGCGCCGACGTCCCACGCAAGGAGCCGCATCGACATGACGACCAGCAGACGTACGGGAGCCGGCGCCGGGGCGGGCCGCGCCCATCAGCCCGCCCGCCGTCCCGAAGACGTCAGCCGCCGCCGACTTCTGGGGAGCGGAGCCGCAGGCTTCGGCGCGCTCGCCCTCTCCGCCCTCCCCACGGCCCTGCCCGCCGGCGCCCCCGTACACGCAGACGCCGCGCCCGCCGCCTGGGAACCGCCGGCCAACGGCTCCCCGGAGTGGACCGACAACATCGCGATCTTCGACGTCGGCTCCGAGCCGCCGCACACCACGCTCATGCCGTACGCGGACGTCGATCAAGCCCTGGCCGGTGACCGGACCCGCTCGCCATGGCGGCTCGATCTCGACGGGACGTGGCGATTCGCCTGCGCCGACCGCCCTGACCACCGCGACCCCGACTTCCATCGCACCGACCTCGACGACAGCTCCTGGGACACCATCCCGGTGCCGTCGTGCTGGCAGCTGCACGGGTACGACTTCCCGATCTACACCAACATCACGTACCCCTGGTGGGGCGCCAACGGCCAGGGCGAGGAGGCTCAGCCGCCCTTCGCACCGACCCGCTACAACCCCGTCGGCCAGTACCGCCGCACCTTCACCGTCCCCCGGCAGTGGGCGGGACGGCAGGTGTTCCTGCACTTCGAGGGGGTGAAGTCCGCACACTACGTGTGGATCAACGGCGAGCCGGTGGGCTACCGCGAGGACTCCTTCACCTCCGCGGAGTACGACATCACCCCGCACCTCAGGCCCGGCCGCAACCAGATCGCGGTGGAGGTCTACCGCTTCTCCGACGGCGACTGGATGGAGGACCAGGACATGATCCGGCTGAGCGGGATCTTCCGCTCGGTCCACCTCTTCTCCACCCCCACCGTCCACCTGCGGGACTTCAAGCTCGACACCCCGCTCCGCGACGGCTACACGGCCGCCGAGCTGTCCGTCACCGCCTCCGTGCGCGCTTACGGCCCCGACGGGGCATCCGGGAACGGGACGTACACCGTCGAGACCCAGCTCTACGACGCGGACGGGCACCCGGTCTGGCCCCGCCCGCTGCGGCAGCCCGCCGACCTGGGCTCCGCTCCCGCAGGGGAAGACGTGACCGTGCAGGCCGCCAAGGCCGTACCGGAACCGAAGCTGTGGTCCGCCGAGCACCCGAACCTCTACACCGCCGTGCTGCGGCTGCGCGACCCGGCGGGCAGGGTGACCGAGACGCTGTCGCACCGGGTGGGCTTCCGGGAGTTCGCGCTCAGGGACGGGCTGATGCGCATCAACGGCAAGCCCGTCTCCCTGCGCGGCACGAACCGGCACGAGATGCACCCCCGCCGGGGCATGTCGCTGACCCGCGCGGACATGGTCAAGGACATCGAGGTCGTCAAGCGGCTGAACATGAACAGCGTCCGCACCTCGCACTACCCCAACAACCCGCTGTGGCTGGAACTGGCCGACGAGTACGGCCTGTACCTGGTGGACGAGACCAACCTCGAGACCCACGGCATCCGTGACAACTACCCGGGAAACCACGCGGACTGGACGAAGGCATGCGTGGCCCGCGCCAAGAACATGGTCCACCGCGACAAGAACCACGCCTCCGCCGTCATCTGGTCGCTCGGCAACGAGGCCGGCAGGGGCTCCGCCTTCGTCGCCATGAACCAATGGATTCGCTCCTACGACCCCACCCGGGTCATCCAGTACGAGGGCGACGACCGTCCCGGGATCAGCGACATCCGCTCGGAGATGTACACCAAGCCCGCGCAGGTCGAGCAGCGCGCCAAGGACACCGCCGACACCCGGCCGTTCGTCCTGATCGAGTACTCCCACGCGATGGGCAACTCGAACGGCAACTTCAGGAAGTACTGGGACGTCATCCGCCGCTTCGATGTGCTGCAGGGCGGGTGGATCTGGGACTTCGCCGACCAGTCCCTCAGCTGGCCCACTCCGACGCGCAAGCTGTTCACCGAGGCCGGACCCGGCGCGGTGAGGGGCGAGATCCTCGCCCCCAGTGGCACCTTCGACCGCGACAGGGGCGTCAGCGGGGGCACCGTCTTCCAACGCGACGCCGGGCTCGACATCACCGGCTCACTGACCCTGGAAGCCTGGGTGACACAGCAGGTCACCGGCCGCCACCAGCCCGTCCTCGCCAAGGGCGACACCCAGTACGCCCTCAAGCAGACGGGCGGCAACCTGGAGTTCTTCATCCACTCCGGCGGCCGGTGGATCACCGCGAGCTGGCCGCTGCCGCAGAGCTGGACCGGCGCCGAGCACCACATCGCGGGCGTCTTCGACGCGGCGGCGGGCACGCTGGCCCTCTACGTCGACGGCGAGGCCAAGGCCACCAGGACCACTTCCAAGAGGCCCGACAGCACCACCACGCCGCTCGCGCTCGCCACCGACGCGGACAACTGGACCCGGGAGTTCAGCGGCACCATCCGGCGGGCGCGCGTCTATGCCCGCGCCCTGAGCGCGGCCGAGCTCGCCTCCGACTCCCGCGGCCCCGGCGACGACGACGTGCGGTTCTGGTTCGACGCGGCCACAGTCGGCTTCAAGGAGAGGCGGCCCTTGGAGCCGACGTTCCTCGCCTACGGCGGTGACTGGGGCGACAGTCCCAACGACGGCAACTTCGTCGCCGACGGCATCGTCACCGCCGACCGCGGGCACACCGGTAAGGCCGCGGAGATCAAGCAGGTCCATCAGGCGATCAATGTGACGGCCGCCGGCGGTGACGCGGCCTCCGGGCGGGTCACCGTCACCAACGAGTACCTGTTCACGAACCTCCGCGAGTTCCATGGCAGCTGGGCCCTGATCGCCGACGGCGAGACGGTGCAACGCGGAGAGCTGACCCGCGCCCAGCTCGACATCGCCCCGCTGTCCGGCAAGGAGATCACCGTCCCCTTCACACTGCCGGACGACCCGGCGCCGGGCGCCGAGTATTTCCTCCGGCTGTCGTTCACCACCAAGGAGCCAACGAAGTGGGCGAAGGCCGGATTCGAGGTGGCCGGGCAACAGCTCGCCGTCGAGGCCGGCGGCCCCGCCGTGACGCCCCGGCCGCTGGACTCCGTGCCGGCCCTGAGCTACGAGGAAGGCGACGGCTCCGTGACGGTGGCGGGCGAGGACTTCTCCGTCACCGTCGACAAGGGCAGCGGCATCATCACCTCGTACGAGTCGGGCGGCGACCGGCTGATCACTTCAGGCCCCGCGCCGAACTTCTGGCGTGCCCCGACCGACAACGACGTCGGCAACGGACAGCCCCGCCGGAACGGCACCTGGCGCTACGCCGGCAGCGACCGCAAGGTGACGGAGGTCCAGGTGCGCGGGCTGGGCGATCGGGCCGTCGAGATCACCGTGAGGGGAATCCTGCCCACCTCGACGGAGTCCGCGTACACCACGACCTACACGGTCTTCGGCAACGGCGAGATCAAGGTCGACAACACCCTGCACCCGGGCGCGCCAGGTCTTCCGTACATCCCGGAGGTCGGCACGATGCTCTTCCTGCCCGGGCGTCTGGAGCACCTGCACTATTACGGCCGCGGGCCCGAGGAGAACCACTGGGACCGCAACAACGGCACCGACGTGGGGCTGTATTCCGGCACCGTCTCCGAACAGTGGACCCCCTACATCCGCCCGCAGGAGAACGGCAACAAGACGGACGTGCGGTGGGTGGCGCTGACGGATGGCAGCGGCAAGGGGCTGCTCGCCTCCGGAGAACCACTGCTGGAGGTCAACGCCTCCCATTTCACCCCGGAGGACCTGTCGGTCGGTGCCCGCCACGACTACCAGCTGACCCCGCGGGACGAGGTCGTACTACGGCTGAACCACCGGCAGATGGGTGTGGGTGGTGACGACAGCTGGGGCGCGCACACGCACGACGAGTACAAGCTGTTCGCGGGCGAGGACTACTCCTACACCTACCGGCTGCGCCCGCTGGCCGGCGCCCGCGACGCGATGGCGGCGTCGCGCCGGCCGACGGCGACGGAGTTCTCCGCCTAGCTCCGTCTTCGTTCCGGGCTCTGGGGTGCGGAGTGGTCACGTCGCCGAGGGCCCGTGGTCACGTCGCCGAGGCCCGGTTGTCGGCGACATCCTGTCGACGACAGGATGTGTTTGCTGTCTTTTTGAATCTTGCAGTTTCGAACAGATCAGGTGCCAGTAAGGATCAGGTCCGCACTTCGGCCCTCGCATGCCGGACCACCGGACACCAACGGCGTTCGTTGTCTCGCTGCCGTCCGCCGCGCGGAGATGGCCCATTTGACCTCGCGGCCCGACAGGCGTTCCATAGGACATAAAGGACAGATAAGGCTGCTGACAGGAGGCGGCCCACCATGACCACCCGTTCAGACATCACACAACACCCGGACCTGGCCGAGATGCGTTCCCGCTTCGAGCGGGCGACGACCAATCCCCTGGCCCAGGCCGTCGAAGCACTGGCACTGGTGACCGGCGTCTATCTCGCGGCATCGCCGTGGATCGCCGGCTTCAGCGGCGTCACCGCCCTGGCGGTGACCAACCTGATCCTCGGTATCGCCTATGCGGTCTGCATGAGCGGCCTGGGATCCGCGTACGAACGCACTCACGCCATGGCATGGGCGGCATGCCTCATCGGCGCCTTCACGATCATCTCGCCGTGGCTCGTCGCCGGAAACGTCGACACCACGCGAACCGTTGTCAACAACGTGATCGTCGGCGTCGTCGCCCTTCTGTGCGCCCTGGCCATGGCCGCCGGCGCTCGGACCGAACGCGGACGCGGCCGGTCCGTTGGTCCCTCTGCGATGAGCTGACCTGTCACAACCAGCAAGGGCCCCGGCACGAGTGCCGGGGCCCTTGCCGACCGCTCCGACCACAGCTATGGGCCGCGGCGTGACGCTCACGGCCCCGGCGTCGTGCCGCCCTTGAGGCGTTCCAGGTCGTCGGGGCGGACCTGGATCACGATCAGGGCGATCACCGCGGAGAGGGCGGTGAAGACCGCGGCCACGATGAAGGCGGCGGACACGCCGGAGGTCAGGACCTGGTCGCTCCACGGGGCCGGCAGCTGGCCCGTGCGCACGAACCGGAGCCGTTCCGCCGGTGTCGCCTGGGACATGAAGCGAGGGATCTGGTCCTTGGCCTCGTTGGTGCTGGCCGTGCCGAAGACGGTGACCAGGATGGACAGCCCGAGCGAACCGCCCACCTGCTGGGTGGCGTTGAGCAGGCCGGACGCGGCGCCGGACTCGTGCACCGGCACCCGCGAGAGCGCCATCAGGGTCAGTGAGACGAACTGCATGCCCATCCCGAGGCTGAAGACCAGCATGGGGCCGAGGACGCTGCCCGCGTAGGTGGAATGGACGTCGGTCAGGGTCAGCCACGCCAGGCCGATCGCGGTGAGCAGCGCACCGGTCACCATGAAGGGCTTCGGGCCGTACTTCGGCAGCAGTTGCGAGGCCGTTCCCGCGCCCACCGCGATCACGGCGCTGACCGGCAGGAAGGCGAGTCCGGCCTGCAGAGGGCCGAAGCCCAGCACGTTCTGGACGAAGAGGGTGAGGAAGAAGAACATCCCGAAGATCGCCGCAGCGAGGCACAGCATGATGCCGTACGTGCCCGCCCGGTTGCGGTTGTCGAACATGTGCAGCGGGGTGATCGGCTGTTTCGAGCGCCGCTCGACGGTGATGAAGAGCGCGAGCAGCACCACGGCCGCCGCGAAGGACGCCAGCGTGAAACCGTCGCGCCAGCCTTCCTGTGCCGCGCGGATGAACCCGTAGACCAGGGCCGCCATGCCCAGGGTCGAGGTCAGCGCGCCGAGGAGGTCGAAGTGCCCGGGGTGCCGCTCGGACTCCCTGAGGTGGCGCGGGGCGGCGAGCGCGATCAGCAGTCCTATCGGCACGTTGACGAACAGCACCCAGCGCCAGTCGAGCCATTCGACGAGCATGCCGCCCGCCAGCAGCCCGATCGCGCCGCCGCCCGCCGAGACGGCCGCGAAGGCGCCGAAGGCCCGGTTGCGTTCCGGGCCTTCCTTGAAGGTGGTGGTGATCAGGGCCAGCGAGGTCGGTGAGGCGATCGCCCCACCGACGCCCTGGAGGGCACGGGCGGCGAGCAGCTGGCCGCCGTTCTGGGCGAGTCCGCCGAGCAGCGAGGCGACGACGAACAGCAGCACACCGAAGATGAAGACGCGGCGACGGCCGAGGATGTCACCGATGCGCCCGCCGAGCAGCAGCAGTCCGCCGAAGGTCAGCGTGTAGGCGTTGACCACCCACGACAGGGTGGTGGTGGAGAAGTCCAGCGACCTCTGGATGTGCGGCAGCGCGATGTTCACGATGGTGATGTCGAGGACCACCATCAGCTGGCAGGAGGCGATGACGAGGAGCGCCATCGCGTTCCCGCCTCCGCCCCGTTCGGGGGCGGTGTCCGATGTCGCTGATGCCGGTCGCGGGGTGGTCATGGCGCATCGTGCCTCTGTCGTGGCACATCCCTTTCGGATGTCACCCGTTCAGCGGGTTTGCAGACGGCTTCGTCCACTGTTCGACGTTAAGCCCGGCCCCGAGGGGGTCACCACTCGATCATGGGCGGGCGCCGGGCGGCTCCGGCATGAAGGACCGCTGCGGCGGCCGGTTTCACCGGTTGGTCTGCCGCCACCCGCGCCCGGCTGTCCCCGGTCTCAACACGCTCCCCGGCGCTCGCAGTTGACCGGTCGGCGACCGTGCGGCAGGAGGGCGACGGGCAGGGGGGCGGGTGCGGCCGCAGGTCAGGGCAGGACGGCCGTCCCGTCCACCTCGACCAGGCACGCGTCGTCCCACAGCCTGACCACGCCGATCACCGCCATGGCCGGGTAGTCGCGGCCCGCCAACCGACGCCAGATACGGCCCAGTTCGACGGCATGGGCGCGGTAGTCGGCGACATCCGTGGCGTAGACGGTGACGCGGGCGAGGTCGTGCGGGGTGCCGCCGGCCGCGGCCAGCGCGGCGAGCAGATTGGTCAGGGCCCTCTCGAACTGCTCGGGCAGCGTGCTTCCGACGACTTTGCCCTCGGTGTCCAGGGCGGTCTGGCCCGCGAGGAACACCAGCCGGGTACCGGAGGCGGTGACGGCGTGGGAGAAGCCGGTGGGGGGCGACAGCTCGACCGGGTTGTGCCGTTGCAGGCTCATCGGGACGCCTCCCCCGCGTACAGCTCCTTGGCGATGATCGTGCGCTGGACCTCGGTCGCACCCTCGTAGATGCGGGGGGCTCGGACCTCTCGATAGAGGTGTTCGAGCAGGTGGCCGCGCTGGAGGGCGCGGGCGCCGTGCAGCTGGACTGCTGAGTCGACGACGTACTGCGCGGTTTCCGTCGCGAGCATTTTGGCCATCGCGGAACGTGTCGGCACGTCGGCCGCTCCCTCGTCGTACGCGCAGGCCGCCGCGTACACCATCAGGCGGGCGGCCTCGGTGCGGGTGGCCATCTCGGCGACCGTGTGGGCGACCGACTGCAGGTCCTTGAGCGCGCCGCCGAAGGCCCTGCGGTGCGCGGTGTGCGCAAGGGTCGCGTCCAGGGCGGCGCGCGCCATCCCCACGGCGAACGCGCCGACGCTGGGGCGGAAGAGATTGAGCGTGTCCATCGCGACGCGGAAGCCGCGGTCCGGCTCGCCGAGCAGGTCGTCGGCCGTCACCGGGACGTCGTCGAAGGTGAGCGCGCCGATCGGGTGCGGGGAGAGCATGTCGAGAGCGGTGCCGGTGAGTCCGGGCCGGTCGGCTGGGACGAGGAACGCGGTGACGCCGCGCGCGCCCGCGCCTTCGGTGGTCCGCGCGAAGACGGAAGTGAAATCGGCCTCCGGGGCGTTGGAGATCCACCGCTTCTCGCCGCTGAGCCGCCAGCCGCGCCCGTCCGGCACCGCCTTCAGAGTGAGCGCGGCGGCATCCGAGCCGGCGTCGGGCTCGCTCAGCGCGAAGGCCGCGACCGCCCGCCCGGCCATGACCTCGGGGAGCCAGCGCCGGCGCTGGGCGTCGGTGCCCGCCCGGACCAGCGGGGAGGTGCCGAGGCCCTGGAGCGCGAGGGCGGTCTCGGCCTCGGTGCAGCCGTACGCCAGCGACTCGCGCAGCAGGCACAGTTCGAGGGCGCCGGCCGTGAAGAGGCGTTCCAGCAGCCCGAGTTCGCCGAGGGCCGCCACCAAGGGGCGGTTGACGTGCCCCGGTTCGCCCTTCTCCGCGAGAGGGCGCAATCGGGTGGCGGCCAGCGTGCGCAGCTCGGCACACCAGGCGGTCTGTACCGGATCGAGTGAGAATACGGGCATTCGCGCCCCACTTCGTACGGCTGGAGGTCCGGGGTGTCCCCCGGCGAAAAGCACGGTATCGCGGACCGTTGACTGTCGTCACCATCACGATACGCTCGTTTCGCGACCCCACCACCAGAAGAGGGGCGAACCATGGAGCTGACACCCTCGGCCCACCTGGACACCTTTGCGCGCGACCGTCTGCCGCCCGTCGACGAGTGGCCGGAGATGGTCTTCGATCTGCCCTCGCTCCGGTACCCGCGACGCCTCAACTGCGCCGCCGAGCTCCTGGACGGCACCATCGCGCGCCACGGCTCCGGCCGGCCCGTCTTCCGTACGGGCGCAGGCGGGGTCTGGACGTACGGCGAGCTGCGTGAGCAGGTCGACCGGATCGCCCATGTCCTCACCGGTGACCTGGGCGTGGTCCCCGGCAACCGGGTCCTGTTGCGGGGGCCGACCACGCCCCATCTCGCGGCCTGCTGGCTCGCCGTCCTCAAGGCGGGCGCGGTCGCGGTCACCGTGCTGGCCCAGCAGCGGGCGAAGGAGCTGGCCACGGTGTGCGAGATGGCCGCGGCCCGCCACGCCCTGTGCGACGTCCGGTCGGTCGACGACCTGGTCAAGGCCGAGGTGCCCGGGCTGCGGATCACCACCTACGGCGGCGAGGGGCCCGAGGACCTGCTGCGGCTGGCGGCGGCGCGGCCCCCGGAGCCGTACGAGGCGGTCGCGACGGCCGCCGACGACGTCGCGCTCATCGCGTTCACCTCCGGCACCACCGGCCGTCCCAAGGGCTGCATGCACTTCCACCGGGACGTCCTGGCGATCGCCGACACCTTCTCGGCCCATGTGCTGCGGCCCGAGGCGGACGATGTGTTCGCCGGCAGTCCCCCGCTGGGGTTCACCTTCGGGCTCGGCGGTCTCGTGGTCTTCCCGATGCGGGCCGGGGCGTCCACGCTGCTGCTGGAACAGGCGGGCCCGGCGCAGTTGCTGCCCGCGATCGCGGAGCACCGGGTGTCGGTCCTGTTCACGGCCCCCACCGCCTACCGCGTGATGCTGGACAACCTCGACGGCCACGACATCGGCTCGCTGCGACGGTGTGTGTCGGCCGGTGAGAACCTGCCCGCGGCGACCTGGCGGTCCTGGCACGAGCGGACCGGTCTGCGCCTCATCAACGGCATCGGTGCCACCGAACTGCTGCACATCTTCATCTCCGCGGCGGACGACGCGATCCGGCCGGGCACCACCGGCATCCCCGTACCGGGCTGGCAGGCCCGCGTGGTGGACGAGCAGGGCATGCCGCTGCCCGACGGCGAGCCGGGGCTGCTGGCCGTACGCGGTCCGGTCGGCTGCCGCTATCTGTCCGACCCCCGGCAGCGGGAGTACGTGCGCGGCGGCTGGAACATCACGGGCGACACCTACGTACGCGAACCGGACGGCTGGTTCCGCTACGTCGCACGCGCCGACGACATGATCATCTCGGCCGGGTACAACATCGCGGGCCCCGAAGTGGAGGACGCCCTGCTGCACCACCCCGACGTGGCCGAGGCAGCGGTCGTCGGGCGGCCCGACGAGCTGCGCGGCCAGATCGTGGTCGCCTGTGTCGTGCTGCGCGAGGGCGCGGAGCGCGGCGACGGCACGGCCGAGAAGCTGACCGAGTCGGTCAAACAGCGCCTCGCGCCGTACAAGTGCCCGCGCGAGATCGTGTTCCTCGACGCCCTGCCGCGTACACCGACCGGCAAGCTGCAGCGCTACCGGCTGCGCGCTCTAGAGTGATCACGTGGCCGAGCAGCACACCCCCCGATCCCTGATCGTCACCCTGTACGGCGCCTACGGACGCGAGCACACGGGTTCCCTCGCCGTGGCCGAGCTCATCCGGCTGCTGGGCGCCCTCGGCGTGGACCCGCCGTCGGTGCGGTCCTCGGTGTCCCGGCTCAAACGCCGCGGACTGCTGGTGGCCGAACGCACCGCGGACGGCGCGGCCGGTTACGCGCTGTCCGCGGACGCCCGTCAGCTCCTCGACGACGGCGACCGGAGGATCTACGCGGCCTCGTCGGCCGACCTCGGCGACGGCTGGGTCATCGCCGTCTTCTCCGTCCCCGAGGCGGAACGTCACAAGCGGCATCTACTGCGCTCCCGCCTGGTCAGGCTGGGCTTCGGGGCGGCGGCACCGGGCGTGTGGATCGCTCCGGCCCGGCTGTTCGACGAGACGCAGCACACCCTGCGCCGCCTCCAGCTCGACGCGTACGTGGACCTGTTCCGCGGCGAGCATCTCGGTTTCACGCCCACGGCGGAGGCGGTCTCGCGCTGGTGGGACCTGGCGGCGATCGCCAAACAGCACGAGGAGTTCCTCGATCTGCACGAGCCGGTGCTGCGCTCGTGGGAGGCGAGGGAGGACACCCCCGCAGAGGACGCCTACCGGGACTATCTGCCGGCCCTGGATTCCTGGCGACGGCTGCCGTACGCGGACCCGGGGCTGCCCGCCGAGCTGCTGCCCCAGGGCTGGCCCGGCGGGCGCTCGTGGGAGGTCTTCGCCCGGTTGCACGCGCGGCTGCGGGACGCGGGCGCGGCCTTCGTACTGGGCGCACGAGGCTGATCAGCTCAGGGCGAGCCGGGGCCGCGGGGCGTCGGTGCGGCCCGTCGGGGGCTTGCGGCTGCCCGCGCGGTACGGCAGCGGCCAGAGAGCGGCCTCTCCGGTGTAGTCCTGGTCGGCCGCCGCGTGCAGGGTCCAGTGGGGATCGTAGAGGTGCGGCCTGGCCAGGGCGCAGAGGTCGGCGCGGCCGGCGAGCAGGATCGAGTTGACGTCGTCCCAGGAGGAGATGGCGCCCACGGCGATGACCGGGACGCCCGTCTCGTTGCGGATCCGGTCGGCGTACGGGGTCTGGTACGAGCGGCCGTACTCGGGACGTTCGTCCGGCACGACCTGGCCGGTGGAGACGTCGATCGCGTCGGCGCCGTGGGCGGCGAAGGCGCGCGCGATCGCGACGGAGTCCTCGGGGGTGGTACCCCCTTCGGCCCAGTCGGTCGCGGAGACGCGGACGGTCATGGGCCGGTCCTGCGGCCAGATGTCCCGCATCGCGTCGAAGACCTCCAGCGGGAAGCGGAGCCGGCCCTCCAGGGAGCCTCCGTAGCCGTCCGTGCGCCGGTTGGTCAGCGGGGAGAGGAAGCCGGAGAGCAGGTAGCCGTGCGCGCAGTGAAGTTCGAGGAGGTCGAAGCCGCTGTCGGCCGCGCGGCGGGTGGCCGCGGCGAACTGGGCGCGGACCTCGGCGAGTCCGGCGCGGTCGAGTGCGTGCGGGACCTGGTTGACGCCGGGGCGGTACGGGAGCGGGGAAGCGGCGGACACGGGCCAGTTGCCCTCGTCCAGCGGCTGGTCGATGCCTTCCCACATCAGCTTGGTGGAGCCTTTGCGGCCGGAGTGGCCGAGCTGGACGCCGATCGCGGTGCCCGGCGCCCGGTGGTGGACGAAGTCGGTGACGCGGCGCCATGCGGCGGCCTGTTCGTCGGTGTAGAGGCCGGTGCAACCGGGGGTGATCCGGCCCTCGCGGCTCACGCACACCATCTCGGTCATCACCAGGCCCGCGCCGCCGAGCGCACGCGCACCGAGGTGGACGAGGTGGAAGTCGCCGGGGAGCCCGTCCTGCGCGACGTACAGGTCCATGGGCGAGACGACGACACGGTTGCGCAGGGTCAGTCCCCGCAGCCGGAAGGGAGTGAACATGGGCGGGGTGTCCGGCGGGCATCCGAAGTCCCGCTCCACGGCCCCGGTGAAGGCGGCATCACGCAGCCGCAGATTGTCGTGCGTGACCCGGCGACTGCGCGTGAGCAGGTTGAAGGCGAACTGCCGGGGCGGCTGGCCGAGATAGGTCGCGAGCTCCTCGAACCAGCGCAGGCTCGCGGCGGCGGCCCGCTGGGTGGACTCGACGACGGGACGGCGCTCGCTCTCGTAAGCGGCGAGTGCCGCGGCCAGGTCGGGATGCTCCTGGACGCAGGCGGCGAGGGCGAGGGCGTCCTCGACGGCGAGCTTGGTGCCCGAGCCGATGGAGAAGTGCGCGGTGTGGGCGGCGTCGCCGAGGAGGACGATGTTGGCGTGCGACCAGCGCGCGTTGACCACGGTACGGAAAGCGGTCCAGGCGGAGGAGTTGCCCCGCAGGGGACGGCCGTCGAGAGCCTCGCTGAAGATCTTGGCGCAGCGTGCGGCGGACTCCTGCTCGTCGAGCTCGTCGAAGCCCGCGGCGTGCCAAACCTCCTCGCGCATCTCGACGATGACGGTGGAGGCGTCGGCCGCGAAGGGGTAGCCGTGCAGCTGCATGACGCCGTGCTCGGTCTCGGCGATCTCGAACCGGAAGGAGGGGAAGGCGAAGTCGGCGGCGAGCCAGATGTAGCGGCAGCGGTGGGTCGTGATCCGGGGGCCGAACGCGTCGGCGTGGGCCTCCCGGGTGGCGCTGTGCACGCCGTCCGCGGCGATGACGAGGTCGTGGTCCGCGGCGAGGTCGGCGGCGGGCGGCGCGGGCGTGCGGAAGCGTAGGCGTACGCCGAGGGACGCGCAGCGCTCGTGCAGGATCTCCAGCAGCCGTCGCCGGCCGAGTGCGGCGAAGCCGTGCCCGCCGGAGGTGAGGACGTGTCCGCGGTGGACGACGTCGATGTCGTCCCACCGGACGAACTCGTCCCGCAGCGCGCCGTGGACCACGGGGTCGGCGTGCTCGATGCCGCCCAGCGTCTCGTCGGAGAGGACGACACCGAAGCCGAAGGTGTCGTCCGGCGCGTTGCGTTCGTAGACGGTGATGTCGCGGGCCGGGTCGAGCCGCTTGAGCAGCGCGGCGGCGTACAGTCCCCCGGGTCCGCCGCCGATGACGGCGACGCGCAGGGGGCGGGAGGCACGGGGCGGCGGGACAGGGGGCATGTCAGCGGCCCTGCCAGCTGGGCGGACGCTTCTCGGTGAAGGCGGCGTGGAACTCCGCGTAGTCCTCACCGTTCATCAGCAGCGCCTGGGTGGCCGCGTCCATCTCGACGGCGGCGGCGAGCGGCATGTCCAGTTCGGCGGTGAGCAAGGCCTTGGTCTGCGCGTACGCCAGCGCGGGCCCGTCCGCGAGATGCCGGGCCAGCTCGGCCGCACGCTTGTCCGCCTCGCCCTCGTCGACCAGTTCGCTGAGCAGACCGATCCGTTCGGCCTCGGGCGCGCGCACCGGTTCGCCGAGCATCAGCAGCCGGGTGGCGTGGCCGAGCCCGATGACCCGCGGCAGCAGGTACGCCGCGCCCATGTCGCCGCCGGACAGCCCCACCCTGGTGAACAGGAAGGCGAACTTCGCCGAGGCGTCGGCGATCCGGAAGTCGGCGGCCAGCGCCAGCACCGCGCCCGCTCCGGCGGCCACCCCGTGCACCGCCGCGATGACGGGGAAGGGGCACTCCCGGATCGCGCGGACGACCTGTCCGGTCATCCGGTTGAAGTCCAGGAGCTGGGCGGTGTCCATGGACAGGGTCGCGCCGATGATCTCGTCGACGTCGCCGCCCGAGCAGAAGCCGCGGCCCTCGCCGCCGAGCACGAGCGCCCGTACGGAGCGCTCGCGGGAGAGCTCGGCGAGCAGATCGCGCAGGTCGGCGTACGCGCCGAAGGTGAGCGCGTTGAGCTTGTCGGGCCGCTCCAGCGTGACGTTCGCCACGCCGTCCTGTCGTGTCAGCCGCAGGTGGCGCCACCGCTCGGTGCGCGTCGCGGAACCGGAAAAGGGGCTCATGGAGTGGGGCCTCCTTCGGCGGACGGTCGTGCTGCTGCCTGCCGTTCGAAGCTATCACTCATTCGTGACTGCCGTCACGAGTACGCGATATCCGTCTTGTGACAGTGCTGGGGGCGCGTCCCGGTTCAGGCACAGCTCCCGGCAGGGAGCCCTCGGGGCTCTTGTCGGGCGTGAAGGTGTTCGTAGGGTGAACACACCACCGCCACCGAACGGACATCCCCCGTGCCCGAAGCACCCGACTACGCCTCCTGGCGCATCGCGCTGCCGCACACCACGGCGGCCGTACCCATGGCCCGTGCGATGATCCGCGCCGCACTGATGGACATCGAGGCGTCGCCGGACAGCGACACGGCCGAGCTGCTCACGGCGGAACTGGTGGCCAACGCGGTGGAGCACACCTCGCACTGCGTGCCCATAGAGCTGGTGATCGAGCTGATGCCCACGGGCTGTCATGTAGAGGTGCACGACGCCGATCCGGCGCCTCCCGGCGATCTCTCACCGGCGGCGCCGGCTCATATGCCCGATCCGTGGCAGGAGCACGGCCGCGGACTGCTGCTCGTGAGGACGCTCAGCTCGACCTGCGGACACCGCCCTACGGACCGCGGCAAGGCGGTCTGGTTCACCCTGCCCGCACGGCGCTGACGAGCTCCGGCGTCCGGCAACGGATGACGGGCCGGCGGCCGGCGGCGAGCGGCGCCGGCCGTGGAGCGCGTAGGCGACCGCGCCGGCAAGCGGGCCGTGGCGCGCGCAGATCGTGCTCGTCGCGCACAAGGGAGTGGGGCCGGGCATGGGAGCCGGACCCCACCGATGACGGCCTGCCCGCCGCCGGTACATGCCGCCCACGTGGGGGCATGGCTATTCAGCGGCGGCGAGTGTGGCGACCATGACCGCCTTGATCGTGTGCATACGGTTCTCCGCCTCGTCGAAGACGACGGAGTGGGCCGACTCGAAGACCTCGTCGGTCACCTCCAGCTCCGAGAGCCCGTGGCGCTCATGGATCTCGCGCGCGACCGCGGTGTCCAGGTCGTGGAAGGCCGGCAGGCAGTGCAGGAACTTCACATCCGCGTTGCCGGTCGCGCGCAGCACGTCCATGGTCACCGCGTACGGACCGAGCGCCTTGATCCGCTCGTCCCACACCTCCTTGGGCTCACCCATCGAGACCCAGACATCAGTGGCGACGAAGTCCGCACCGCGCACACCCTCGGCGATGTCCTCGGTGAGGGTGATCCGCGCACCGCTCCCCTCGGCGGCCTGGCGGGCCGCGGCGACGATCTCCTCGGCCGGCCAGTACGCCTGCGGCGCGACGATGCGGACGTCCATGCCCAGCAGGGCACCGGTGAACAAGTAGGAGTTGCCCATGTTGAAGCGGGCGTCACCCAGGTACGCGAAGGAGATCTTCTCCAGCGGCTTGTCGGTGTGCTCGGTCATGGTCAGCACTTCGGCGAGCATCTGGGTGGGGTGCCAGTCGTCGGTGAGCCCGTTGTAGACGGGCACCCCCGCATACCGGGCCAGCTCCTCGACGGTCTCCTGCGCGTCACCGCGGAACTCGATCGCGTCGAACATCCGGCCCAGCACCCGGGCGGTGTCCTTGGCGGACTCCTTGCTGCCGATGTGGGAGCCGGACGGGTCGATATAGGTCGTGGACGCGCCCTGGTCGGCAGCGGCGACCTCGAAGGCGCAGCGCGTACGGGTCGACGACTTCTCGAAGATCAGCGCGATGTTCTTTCCACGCAGCCGCTGGACCTCGGCACCTGCCCGCTTGGCGGCCTTGAGGTCAGCGGCCAGGCCGATCAGGCCACGGAACTCCTCGGCCGTGAAATCCAGCTCCTTGAGGAAGTGGCGGCCTTCGAGATGTATCGCCATGGTGGCTGCTCCTGGATCGCGAAATGCGGTGACCATGGAAGTCTATACGACTGAATGCATCTCTATACAGCATCCCTCTCCACGGGACAGCTCATGCACCGTGGACCGCCCCTCCCCCGACCCAGCTCACTGCCCGGTATCTCGATCACCTCGATGCCCTGTTTGCGCAGATGGGTGTTGGTGGTGACGTTGCGCTCGTAGGCCACGACGACACCTGGTTCGACGGCGAGCACATTGCAGCCGTCGTCCCACTGCTCACGCTCGGCCGAGTGCACGTCCTGCGTCGCGGTCAGCACCCGGATGTCCTTCAGCCCGAGCGCCGCCGCGATCGCGTCGTGCATACGCTCCGGCGGATGGTCGCTCACCTTGAGCGCGCCGATGCCGTCGGCCGGTTCGATGGTGTACGAGCGGAGCATGCCGAGCCCCGCGTACTGCGTGAAGGTGTCCCCGTCGACCATCGTCATCACGGTGTCCAGGTGCATGAACGCCCGGCGCTTGGGCATGTCCAGGGCCACGATCGTGCGGGCCGAGCCTGCCGCGAACAGCCCGCGCGCCAGCATCTCCACGGCCTGCGGTGTCGTGCGCTCGCTCATCCCGATCAGCACCGCACCGTTGCCGATCACCAGCACGTCGCCGCCCTCGATGGTGGAGGGGTAGTCGTCCTGCCCCTCCGACCAGTGGTGGAACGGCTCGTCCTCCCCGCCCACGAAATGCGGATGGTGCTTGTAGATGGCCTCGAAGTGCACCGTCTCCCGCTGCCGGGCCGGCCAGCGCATCGCGTTGATGGAGACGCCGTCGTAGATCCAGGCCGAAGTGTCCCGGGTGAAGATGTGGTTGGGCAGGGGGTGGAGAAGGAAGTCGTCCAGGTCCATCACATGGAAGCGGACGGACGTCGGCTCGCTGTGACCGGCCAGGAACTCCCGCTTGGTCATCCCCCCGACCAGTGCCTCGACGAGATCGGAGGTGGGCAGCGCGTCGAACGCGGCCCGCAGGTGATCGGTCGCGAGCGGCCCGTACTCCTTCTCGTCGAAGACGCGGTCCAGCACGAGCTTTCTGGCCTCGGGGATCTCCAGCGATTCGCGCAGCAGATCGCCGAAGAGATGCACCTCCACCCCTCGGTCACGCAGAACGTCCGCGAAGCCGTCGTGTTCCTGACGTGCCCGGCGCACCCACAGCACGTCGTCGAAGAGCAACGCGGTCTTGTTGCTCGGCGTCAGCCGCTTCAGCTCCAGATCGGGCCGGTGGAGGATGACCTGGCGCAGCCGCCCGGCCTCGGAGTCGACATGGAATCCCATACCTCCATCCTCGCCGCGCGGACGGCCCTTCACCCGGCGAACGGCCGACCTTGTCACGGCGGTCGTGGCGTCGACGCGGCGGTCCACACCTCGACAGGGCCACAGGCATCGCAGGCCGGGCGGCGGGTTACCTCACTGCGTCAGCGACGTGGCACCTGGCAGCGTGGGGCCCGTGGGGCCGCGCGGTCGGTGAGGCGGGGTGTCGGGGGCGCGGCAGCCGGCGGCGTGGGCGGTGGGCTCGGCGCTGCCGATGGCATCCGGGCAGCCCGTGCGGCACGGCGTCGGGGCCGCGGCACCTGGCAGCATCGGGCCGGTGTGTCGGTGGGTCGGCGCGGCCGATGACGTGCGGGCAGCCTGTGGCGTCATGGCCTCACGGCGCACGGCGCCACGGCGCGGTACCTCCTGGCGCACGTCGCAGGCGAGCGCGCGATGCAGCGCCTCGGTCGCGGCGGCCTGCGTCGCGGGGCTCGGCGGCTTCGGTATCCGCTTCGCCACCAGAGGGGGCTGCGACTGCCAGGCCGGGCTCGCGTATGGACCAAGACGCCCACCGAACGCCGCGGTGCGTGACTAACGCATGCTCGGCGCTGCCACGGCGCTGCGGGGAGGCACTGACAGTGCCTCCCCGCAGCCGGCCGGACCTGTTCAGAGCCGGGGGTCGACCGGCTCCGATTCCAGGGCCAGCACCGCGAACACGGCCTCGTGGACCCGCCACAGCGGCTCCCCGTCGGCAAGCCGGTCCAGTGCCTCCAGTCCGAGGGCGTACTCGCGCAGGGCGAGTGAGCGCTTGTGGTTCAGGAACCTCTGGCGCAGCCGCTCCAGGTTCTGCGGACGGGTGTACTCCGGGCCGTAGATGATGCGCAGGTACTCACGGCCGCGGACCTTGATGCCCGGCTGCACCAGCCGGCCCCTGCCGTCCTTGGCGAGCGCCTGCAGCGGCTTGACGACCATGCCCTCGCCGCCGCGGCCCGTCATCTCCAGCCACCAGTCCACGCCCGCGCGCACGGACTCCTCGTCGCCGGTGTCGACGACCAGTCGCCGCGTGACCTGCAGCAGCCCGGTCGGGTCGTGCTCCACGAGCCGGTCCAGCCAGGCGAGCTGCTCGTCGTGCGCGACCGCGGCGAGCGAGCGGCCCCGGCAGGCGAGGACCTGGAACGGCGCGAGCCGCACCCCGTCGAGGCCGTCGGTCGTCCAGCAGTAGCGGCGGTAGGCGTCCGTGAACGCCGCGGCGTCGGTGGCCCGTTCGAGCTGCCGGGTGTGCAGGTCCGCCACGGCGACGCCTCGTGCGACGGCTGCCTCCAGCGCCGCGCCCGCCTTGGGCAGCACGGCGCCCGAGGCGGCGCCGACCGCCGCGTACTGGGAGCGCAGCAGACCGGACGCTTTCAGCGACCAGGGCATCAGTTCGCCGTCCAGCAGCAGCCAGTCGGTGTCGAGTTGGTCCCACAGCCCGGCCGCGCCGACGGCCGTACGCAGCCGCTGGAGGATCTCCTCGGTGACCGCCTCGTCGTCGAAGAACGGCCGCCCGGTACGGGTGTGCAGAGCGCCGGTGGGACCGTCCACGCCGAACCTCTCCCGGGCCGCGTCCGCGTCGCGGCACACGAGCGCGACCGCCCGCGATCCCATGTGCTTCTCCTCGCACACGACCCTGCTGATGCCGTCGGCCCGGTACTGGGCGAACGCCTCGGCCGGATACTCCAGGTACCCCTCCTCCCGCGACGTGGCGGTGGGTGCCATCGTCGGCGGCAGATAGGCCAGCAGCCGGGGGTCGACGGCGAAGCGGCTCATGACCTCAAGCGCCGCGGCCGCGTTCTCCTCGCGCACGCCGATGCGTGCCATGTGCCGGGTCTCGACGATCCGGCGGCCCGATACGTCGGCGAGGTCGAGCGGACGCCCCTCGCGGCCGCCGGGCGCCTCGGTGACGAGCGGCCTGGCCGGCTCGTACCAGACCTTCTCGGCCGGCACGTCGACCAGTTCCCGCTCCGGCCAGCGCAGCGCGGTCATCCTGCCGCCGAAGACGGCGCCGGTGTCCAGGCAGATGGTGTTGTTGATCCACGACGTGTTGGGCACCGGCGTGTGTCCGTAGACGACGGCTGCCCGGCCGCGGTAGTCCTCGGCCCAGGGGTAGCGCACGGGCAGCCCGAACTCGTCGGTCTCACCGGTCGTGTCGCCGTACAGCGCGTGCGAGCGGACGCGGCCGGAGGTGCGGCCGTGGTACTTCTCGGGCAGGCCGGCGTGGCAGACCACGAGCTTGCCCTCGTCGAGCACGTAGTGGCTGACGAGGCCGTCGATGAACTCCCGCACCTGCTCCCGGAAGGCGGGGTCGCGGGCGTCCTCCTTCTCCAGCTGCTCGATGGTCTCGGCGAGGCCGTGCGTGTGCTGGACGGCTCGTCCCTTGAGGTAGCGGCCCAGCTTGTTCTCGTGGTTGCCCGGTACGCACAGGGCGTTGCCCGCCGCGACCATGCCCATGACGCGGCGCAGCACTCCGGGGCTGTCGGGGCCGCGGTCGACGAGGTCGCCGACGAAGACAGCCGTACGGCCCTCGGGGTGAGCGCCGTTGTCGTAGCCGAGCTTGCGGAGCAGGGTCTCCAGCTCCAAGCTGCAGCCGTGGATGTCACCGATGATGTCGAACGGTCCGGTGAGATGGCGCAGGTCGTTGTAGCGGCGTTCGAGGACGATCTCGGCGCTGTCGACCTCCTCCGGGCTGCGCAGGACGTGGACCTTGCGGAAGCCCTCGCGTTCCAGTCCGCGCAGGGAGCGGCGCAGTTCGCGGCGGTGGCGCGCGATGACATGGCCGGGCATGCCGGCGCGGTCGGGGCGGGTGGCGTTGCGTGCGGCGCAGACGTCCTCGGGGAGGTCGAGGACGATGGCGATGGGCAGCACGTCGTGCTCGCGGCCGAGGCGTACGAGCTGCCGGCGGCTCTCGGTCTGCACGTTGGTGGCGTCGACGACGGTCAGCCGTCCGGCGGCGAGCCGCTTGCCCACGATGTAGTGCAGGACGTCGAACGCGTCACCGCTCGCGCTCTGGTCGTTCTCGTCGTCGGCGACGAGGCCGCGGCAGAAGTCCGAGGAGACGACCTCGGTGCGCTTGAAGTGCTTGTGGGCGAACGTGGACTTGCCCGAACCGGTGGCGCCGACGAGGACCACGAGGGACAGGTCGGTCACCGGGAGCCGCCGGCCGGGGGCGGCAGCGGTGGCGGTCGTTTCCGTGGTGCTGGTCATGCGGCGGTCGCCTGCTTCGTGGTCGTGTCGGTCGTCGTCTTGTCGAACACCGCCATCTGGGTCGGCGGGCCCACCTCGGGATCGTCGGGGCCGATGGGGACGAAGCGCACCGCGTAGCCGTGGCGCCCGGCGACGGCTTCGGCCCAGGTCCGGAACTCCTCGCGGGTCCATTCGAACCGGTGGTCGCCGTGGCGCACATGTCCGGCGGGCAGCGTCTCCCAGCGAACGTTGTACTCGACGTTCGGCGTGGTCACCAGCACGGTCTGCGGGCGCGCCGAGCCGAACACCGCGTATTCGAGGGCGGGCAGCCTGGGCAGGTCGAGGTGCTCGATGACCTCGCTGAGCACGGCGGCGTCGTAGCCCGCGAGCCGCTTGTCGGTGTATGTGAGGGAGCCCTGGATCAGTGCGACGCGGGCGGCCTGCCGCTCGCCGAGGCGGTCCAGCTTGAGGCGGCGCCCGGCGATGGTCAGGGCGCGCACCGATACGTCGACGCCGACGATCTCGGTGAACCGAACGTCCTTGAGCAGCGCCTGCACCAACTGGCCCTGCCCGCAGCCCAGGTCGAGGACACGGCTCGCGCCGACGGCGCGCAGCGCCTCGAGGATCGCTTCCCTGCGCTGTTCGGCGAGCGGCACCGGGCGCTCCTCGGTGTCGGTGGTCTCGTCCACGGCGTTGTCCACGTCCTCGACACGGAGGTCGTCGGCCTCGGCGAGGCGCACCAGTTCCAGGCGCTCCATGGCCTGCCGGGTCAGTCCCCAGCGGCGGGACAGGTAGCGGCTGGTGATGAGCTTCTGCTGGGGGTGATCGGCGAGCCAGCCCTCGCCCGCGCGCAGCAGCTTGTCGACCTCGTCGGGCGCGACCCAGTAGTGCTTGGCGTCGTCGAGGACGGGGAGCAGGACGTACAGCTGACGCAGAGCGTCGGCGAGCCGCAGCTCCCCTTCGAGCACCAGCTGCACATAGCGCGATGCGCCCCATTCGGGGAACTTCTCGTCCAGGGCCACCGGTTCGGCCTCGACCGAGGTCCAGCCGAGCGGTTCGAACAGCGCCCGGACCAGGTCGGCGCCGCCACGGGCGGCGACCGCCGGCACCTCGATGCGAAGCGGCAGCGTGGCCTCGGCCCGTTCGGGCAGGGCAGCGCACACACCGCGCAGCGCGGTCTTGAACACCGTGCTCAGCGCCACGGCCATCAGCGACGACGCCGCGTAGGGGCGGTCGTTGACGTATTGGGCGAGCGCGGAGTCGGGGGCGCCGCCACGGCCCTTGCCCTTGCCGCGCCGCACGAGCGCCACCGGATCCACCTCCAGCAGCAGTGCGGCCGTGCACCGTTCCGCGGACGCCTCGGGGTAGAAGACGTGTGCGGTGCCGTGCGAGGTGGAGAACGACTGCGCCTTGTCGGGGTGCTTGTGCAGCAGGAAGCCGAGGTCGGTCGCGGGACGTTCGGGGGTACCGGTCGTACTGATCGTCAGGAACACGTGTTTGAGTATCGTCCGCTCGGTCCGCCCCGACCAGCAGTTTTTGTCACAAGCAGGCCCCAGAGCGCCACCACCGCGCGGCAGGCGTCACCCCGTGCCCAGGAGCCGGGCCAGCGCCCCGATCTCCGCCGGGCCCACACGGCAGCAGCCGCCGACGAGCCGGGCTCCGCCGGCACACCAGGCGCGCGCCGCGGCAGGGTCGTACGCGCTCGCGCCCTGCCAGCGCCGCTCGGCGGCGTTCCATCCCTCCCCGCTGTTGGGGTAGGCGACCACGGGTTTGCCGGTGACCTCGGCGGCGGTGCGGACCGCCGCGGCCACCTCGTCCGGGTCGCAGCAGTTCACGCCGACTGCGAGCACGTCGCCCCGGTCCGCGGTCAGGGCGAACGCCTCGGCGAGGTCCTGGCCGGCCCGGGTCCGCCCGCCCGCGACGGTGTACGACAGCCACACCGGTACGCCGCATCCCTCGGTCGCCCGCAGCAGCGCCCGCGCCTCGTCGGCGTCCGGGACGGTCTCCAGGGCCAGCACGTCCGGACCGGCGGCCACGAGGGCCTCGATCCGCGGCCGGTGGAAGCGCTCCAGCTCCGCCGAGGTCAGCCCGTAGCGGCCCCGGTACTCACTGCCGTCGGCCGGCATCGCCCCGTACGGGCCGACCGAGGCGGCGACCCACACCTCGCGGGGCGCCTCCTCGGCCGCGCTGCGCGCCAGTGCGACGCTGCGGCCGAGGAGGCGGGCGGCCTCGTCGTGCCGGATGCCCCGGCGGGCGAACCCCTCGAACGTGGCCTGGTAGCTCGCCGTGATGAGCACCTGGGCGCCCGCCCGTAGGTATGCCGCGTGCGCCCCTTCGATCTGCCGTGGATCGTCGGCGAGCAGCCGTGCCGACCAGAGGTCGTCCGACAGGTCGCAGCCCTGTGCCTCCAACTGGTTGGACAGCCCGCCGTCGAGGACGAGGACGTCCCGGGCGAGCGCTTCGGCGAGTGTGCGGACAGGTCTCACGGTGGCTCCCGGGAATCAGGTCAACTGGGCCATGACCTGGTCGGAGATGTGCTCCAGGTGGTCCAGATCGTGCAGGTCCAGCACTTGGAGATAGATCCGGGACGAGCCGGCCGCCGCGTAGTGGCCGATCTTGTCGACGACCTCGGCCGGGGACCCGGCCAGTCCGTTCGCCTTGAGCTCGTCCACGTCGCGGCCGATCGCCGCCGCGCGGCGGGCCACCTCGCCGTCGTCCTTGCCGACGCACACCACCAGCGCGTTCGAGTAGATCAGGTCGTCGGGGGAGCGTCCGGCCTTCTCGGCGGCGGTACGGACCCGGCCGAACTGGCGCTCGGTGTCCTCGACCGAGGAGAAGGGCAGGTTGAACTCGTCGGCGTACCGCGCGGCGAGGCGGGGGGTGCGGGTCGCGCCGTGGCCGCCGATCAGCACGGGGATCTTGTCCTGGACGGGCTTGGGCAGGGCCGGGGAGTCGGTCAGCCGGTAGTGGTCGCCCTCATAGGTGAAGGTCCTGCCGACCTCGGTGGCCCACAGGCCGGTGACGATCTCCAGTTGCTCCTCGAGACGGGCGAACTTCTCCTTGGGGAAGGGGATGCCGTACGCCTGGTGCTCCGCCTCGAACCAGCCCGCGCCCAGCCCCAGTTCGATCCGGCCGCCCGACATCTGGTCGACCTGGGCGACCTGGATGGCCAGCACGCCGGGGAGCCGGAAGGTGGCCGCCGTCATCAGTGTGCCGAGGCGGATCCGCTTGGTCTCGCGGGCCAGCCCGGCCAGGGTGATCCAGGCGTCGGTCGGGCCGGGCATGCCGTCGGCGGAGCCCATGCGCAGGTAGTGGTCGGACCGGAAGAAGGCGTCGAAGCCGAGCTCTTCGGTGGCCTTCGCGACGCGCAGCAGGGTGTCGTAGCTCGCCCCTTGCTGAGGCTCGGTGAAGATTCGAAGATCCATGCATCCATCCTGCACCTTTCGCCGCCACGCAATCACGTCAGAGGGGCAGGTGACGAGGGCCGGTCACGCGGCACGTTCACCAGGCCAGGGTCACGCAGCGCCGGCTCACGCGGGCCGGTTCACACAGCACCGGCCGCCGGGCCCATCTCGGCGACGGGCCCCGCGGGGCCCGCCCGTCCGCGGACCGTTTCGGGAGGGCGGTCGGGCTCGTGCTCCGCGAGGCGGCGCAGCATGCCACGCACACGGTCGCTCGACTCGTCCGCGGTGTCTATCGTCTCGATGCACTGCCAGTAGAGCCCCTCGTCGTCCGTGGCGCAGGCGACGCCGACGAGAGCGATGCCGACCTCGCCGAGCAGGACGTTCAGCCCGATCAACGCGGCCTGCGGGTCGCTCACTGACGTCAGTTGCGTGGCCCGCACGCCTCCGCTGCGCACCATCGGATGGTCGAGCACACCGCACCCCCGCCCGCCGATCTCGCCGAGCCCCCGGGCCTCGCCTCGGACCTCGGCGGGCCCGCTCATCGCGAGCCGGCTGCCGATCGCCTGGGCCAGCGCCTGGATCTGCCAGGCCTCGGCCACGATCTCCGGCGCGGACCGGCTCTGCGCCAGTGCATGGCGGCTGATCTCGATGAGCCGTAACGCTTCCATGAGCGCGCCCCCGTTCGTACGACTTCCTGCCCACTCAGTTCATTACCCAGAGTGAAGGTCATTGACCAGAAAAGCCAAGGGAATTCGGAAATCTGTGGACACCAGGGCTGTTGTGGATAACTCGATAACTCCAAAGAGTGACGAAGGGGTGTCGAAGCAGCCGGGCCGTGACCTCACCACATCTGTCCGCAGCGCCCCCGCAACCCCCGGAGCACCCCGGCGATGCCCCGGCGTCGCCACGACGCGCCCCGGCGTCGCTACGGCGCCGGGAAACGCCCCTCGTTGCGGTCGATCTTGTCGGACAGGGCCTGAAGCGCGTCGATCCCGAGCACCTCGCAGAACTGCAGCAGATACGCGAGCACATCCGCGACCTCGTCGCGCACGCGGTGCGCCGTGCCGTCGTCCTCCATCACACGTGCCGACTGTTCGGGCGTCAGCCACTGGAAGATCTCGACCAGTTCGGCGGATTCCACGCTCAGCGCCACCGCCAGGTTCTTCGGGGTGTGGTACGGCTGCCAGTCACGCGCCGCCGCGAACTGCGCCAGCCTGCGCTGCAGCCCCGCCACGTCCAGCCCGTCGTCTCTCGTCACGGCACCAGGTCTACCACCGACACTCCGTCGACCCCGCGTGCGCACGACGCGTCAAAGACCGCCCCCGCCAGCCGGATGTGCCCTCTGGCGCACATCTCGGCCGCCAGGCCCACCAGTTCGCGCGCCTGCGCGGGATCCAGGCAGCGGTCGAAGCCGTCCGCCAGCACGGTCAGCGACTGGTACGCCGCCGGCACCTCTGCCACCTGGTCCACGGACAGCACGCCCGGACCGGTGAGCAGGACAAGAGCGAGGGCCAGGTACCTCAACTCCCCCTCCCCGAGCCGCCCGAGGGGCGTGTCGGCGCATGTGCCGCCGCGGGCGAGCAACGCCCGCACCGTGCCGTTCCCCAGCTCCTCCACGCGCAGGTCCGTCACCTCCCCCGCGCATCCCACACGCGCCGCCGCGGCGAGCCGCGCATGCCGCTTGCCGCATTCGCTGCGCGTACGGTGCAGGACCTCGGCCAGGTTGTCGCACCCGCGCCGCAGCCTGCCCGGGCCGGCCGCGACCGGCTTCCGCATCCGCTGGGGCCACGGGTCGCAGGCGAAGACCGACCGCAGCGCGAGGACCACCTGCTCGGCAGCGGCCAGCACCCGCAGCTGCGCCGGGGTCCTTCCGGCGACGTGCAGCGGCAGCAGGGCGGTGCCGAGCCGGTCGGCGGGCAGCCGGCCGCGGGTGACACCGGCCGCACCGGCGGTGTGCCAGGCGGCCTCCACCTCCGGGCGTGCGGGATCGCGCAGGGCCGTGGTGAGCAAGGTCCGTCCGCCGGCGGTCAGCCGCTCACCGACGACCTCCAGGCGCGGGACGGCCTGGACCGCGAGGTCGAGGCGCACGGGTCCGGCGGGCCCGTCCACCGTGCACCCGATCCGGAAGCCGCGGCGCCCCTGCCGGTCGGCCCGTGCCCCTTCCGGAACGCAGTCGGCCGCCTCGGGGAAAGCGGCCTCGAGATCGTGTCCGCAGCCGAGCAGGGCGAGTGCCTCGTACGCCTGGAGGGCACTCGACTTGCCGCTGCCGCTGGCACCCGCGAAGAGCGTCATGGGGCCGAGGGCGAGGACCGCCCCACGGTGCTTCCTGAAGGCGGTGAGCCGTAGTTCGGTGACCTGGGGCCGGGCGGCGCCGGCCTCGCCGGGCCGTGTGTGCGGTTCGACGACCGGTGCGTTCGCATCCATGAGCGGGACGGTACGCAGTGTGATCACCGCCGAACCGTTCCGCCGTGGCCGGCGTCCTACGAATGAGGGACGGCGTCGGCCTCGGCTCCTTCCACCTCGGTGCCGACGGGCGCCAGGAGGAACACGTTGCGGTCGACGCGGTGCATCGCGCTGCCGAGCCCGAAGACGACACCGCTGCTGAAGTCCAGGATGCGCTTGGCCACTTCCGTGTCGGCCGCCGTCAGGTCCAGCAGGACGGGCGTCCGGTTGACGAGGTACTCCGCGACCTCGCGCGCGTCGGCGAAGACCTGCACCCGCAGCACGACGAAGCGACGGTTCTCGGCGACCGCGTAGTCCTGCGGGACGGTCCGGTGGTCCACCCGCGACGGCCACTCGTCGCGACTGCGCAGCGGCACCACCTGGGCCAGGCCCTCCCACTGCTCGTCGGTGACGTCGTACCTCTCGTACCTACTCATGGGACCATCCTCCCGCCCCTCACCCGTTCGGCCCAACAGCGACACGGGTGAGGGACGGGAGAACCTTCGGTGGGCGCCGGAGGCGTCAGCCCCGCGCGAAAACGGCCACCGTGCGGGCCGGCACGGAGAACGTGCCCGTACTCCTTGCGTACGCCGAGGACTTGACGACCTCGTCCGCGCCCGTGCCCTGGATGCGGTGCAGCCCGTACGGCGTGCCCGCCAGTTCCGTGATCCGCTGGGTCTGCCGCTCCGGCGTGGCGTTGAACACCACGACCAGGTCACCGAGCCGCATGGTGATCACGCCCGGGGTCTCGTCCTTGCCGGACAGCGGGAAGGAGAGCGCGGACTGGACGTCCGCCGCGGTGGCCAGGCCGAAGGCGGGCTCGGTGGTCCGGACCTCGAGCAGGTCGCGGTAGGCGGCCGAGGCGCCGTCGATCTGGTCGCAGCCGACGGTGAGCGCCGGATTCGTCAGCAGCGGCTTCGCGTATCCCCACTTGGGCTTGTTGTCCGCGGCGGGCGGCAGGCCGCGGCCGAAGCCGTTGCCGTCGCGGCAGTCCCAGTGGACGGCGTTGAACCAGTCGCCGCTGTCGTAGGAGTTGCGGTCCAGCGACTTCGAGCGCAGCAGGTCGGTGCCCGCCTGGGAGAGCGCGGGCCCCTGCGACAGGGCCGAGGTCGCCATCGCGAGCACCTGCATGCGCGCCCGGTCCGCCGCCGGGGTGCGGGCGGGGAGCTTGAAGGCGAGGGCGTCGTACAGCGTCTCGTTGTCGTGGGCGTCCGCGTAGGCGAGCGCGTCACCGGGCGCCGCGGCGTAACCGGCCGGGGAGCCGTTGTAGTCGACCTCCGAGCCCTTGACCTCACGGCCGCTGGTGTCCCTGAAGGAGTACGACGCGAGGTTGCCGGACAGGCCCACCTTGATCAGGTCCTGGTAGTGCAGCAGCCGCGTCCGCTGCTCGGCCTCGGTGCCGTTGGCCTCGGAGGTGTTCGGGTCGGTGTAGAGGCCCGAGGCGAAGCCCTGCACCCCCGGATCCTCGTCGAACGGGCCGCCGCCGCGCACGGCGTCGCGCGCCCGGTCGGAGAAGGTCGCGATGCCGGTGCCGGCCATGTTCTTCTGGGTGGCCTGCACGAAGCGGGCGTCGTCGGCGATCTCGCCGAAGTTCCAGCCCTCGCCGTACAGGAC
The DNA here is from genome assembly GCF_018614575.1 of Streptomyces sp. ISL-10. GTDB lineage: Bacteria > Actinomycetota > Actinomycetes > Streptomycetales > Streptomycetaceae > Streptomyces. The sequence goes on along the minus strand of NZ_JAGGOJ010000003.1, from coordinate 99,119 downwards.
GATGTTCTTCCCGTCGACGCCGTCGCGTTCGATGGTCAGCTTGTCGAGCGCGGCACGCACCGCGAGGATGTTGGCCTTCGGATGGTGGCCCATCAGGTCGAAGCGGAAGCCGTCCACCTTGTAGTCACGCGCCCAGGTCACCACCGAGTCCACGACGAGCTTGCCCATCATGGCGTTCTCGGGCGCGGTGTTCGCGCAGCAGGTGGAGGTGGCGACGGAGCCGTCGGCGAGCAGCCGCTGGTAATAGCCGGGCACGATCTTGTCGAGAACGGACTTGTCCGCCTGACCGCTCGCGACCGTGTGGTTGTAGACGACGTCCATGACGGTGCGAAGGCCGTCCTCGTTGAGGGACTTCACCATCTGCCGGAATTCGACCGTGCGCTTCGTGCCGTCGGGGTCGGTGGCGTAGGAGCCCTCGGGGACCGTGTAGTGCAGGGGGTCGTAGCCCCAGTTGTAGGCGTCCTTCGCGGCGGCCTCGGCGACGCAGGCCTGCTGCTCCTCCGAGTCGGGTGCGTAGATCTTCAAGTCGCAATCCGGCTGCTGCTGGTCGCCCTTCTTCTCGGGGATGGTGCCGATGTCGAAGGCGGGCAGCAGGTGGACGTAGGAGGTGCCGGCGCCGGCGAGTGCGCGCAGGTGCTTCGAGCCCTTGCTGTCCTTGTCGGCGAAGGCGAGGTAGGTGCCCCGGTGCTCGGCCGTCGGGTCGGCGACGGAGAAGTCGCGGATGTGCAGCTCCTGGATCTGGGCGTCCCGGAGCGGCACGGCGGCCGGCTTCTTCAGCGCCGACCAGCCGGGCGGAGCGAGAGAGGTGTCCGAGAGGTCGACGACGATGCTCTTCTGCGAGTTCGCTGTCAGGGCGAGCGCGTAGGGGTCGGTGACCTTGTTGGTGACGATCTTCTGGACGCTCGGGGCCCAGACCTTCACGGCGAAGCGGTACGTCTTTCCCTTCCAGTTCTTCCTGCCCTTGACCGACCAGACGCCGCTCGCGTCGTCGCGGCGCATGGCGACGGTCCTGCCGCCGAGCTCCAGGGCCACCTGCTGCGCCGTCGGCGCCCACAGCCGCAGCGTGGGCACGCCCTTGCTGTCGAAGGTGGCGCCGAGCGAGGTTTTGGTGGCCTTCGCGGCATAAAGGTCGTCGAGCACTCCGGCGATCTGGACGCCGGTGGCGGTGACCACGGCGCCGTTGGCCGCGTACTGCGCCGCCACGAGCTGCCCGCGAAGCGCCTCGCGCACCCTGTCCCGGTCACGCTCGTCGACGTGGTAGGCCGTGTACGCCTTGAGATGCGGGTACTTCGCCTTCTGCGCGTCGGTCAGTGCCGCCTTGTGCAGGCGCAGCACCCGCGCGTCGCCGGTCAGGGCGCCGTCCTCGACGGCGATGGAGCCGTCACGTGAGTAGAGCAGGGCGCTGGAGGCGGCGGCGTCGCTGCCGTTCCAGGCCACAGTGTTCTCGTCGATCCAGACTGCCTGCGCCTTGGCCAGGTCCAGGGCCGCGCCGCCGCCCTTGGGCTGCGGCAGAAGGTACTTCTCCTGACCGGCGAGCAGCCACACCTCGTGGCCGTTCGCCTTGAGATCGAGCGACTGGTCGGACGGCAGGTCCTTCTCGTCGCCCTTGTGCAGGATGTAGCTGAGCGAGGTCGCACCCGCCGCGAGCGGCACCTCGAAGACCGCGCCGTACGCGTCGGTCCGTACGGGCTCCAGCGGCTTGGACCAGTCGGTGGGGTTCGCCGCGCCGGTCCAGGTGTGCAGTCCCCAGCCCGCGTGGTCGCCGTCCGCCCGCTTGTAGTGCAGTACGGCCTTTGACGTGTCCTGGGGCGGGTAGGCACCCTCCGGCGCGGTCGCCAGGACCTCCGGCTTGCCCTGCTCGATCCAGACCTCGCCGGTCTTCGACAGGTCGATGGTGCGGTCGGCGTCGGTGTCCTTCACACCGTCCTTGTTCACGGCGATGAAGCCGACCGAGGAGGCGCCGGGCTTCAGCTTCACGTAGGCGAAGGCGCCGTACGCGTCCCGGCCGGTGAAGGGCTTGCCCGCGGGCCAGGTGGTGCCTTCGCCGTCGGCGATGTCACCCCAGGTGTACAGGCCCCAGTCGGCGTAGTCGCCGTCCGCCCGCTTGTAGTGGACGACCGCGTAGTCCCGCTGGGTGGCGGTCGGCGGCTGCTCGACGGCGGGCGCGCCGCTGGTCGTCGTGGCCGTGGCACTCGCGGTGCGGCCCGCGCTGTCGACGACGACGGCCTTGTAGCGCAGGGCGGTTCCGGCCGGAGCGGTGATGTGCTGGGTGACCTTGTAAGGGGCGTGGTCGGCGGAGCCGAGGACCTGCCACGTGCCGTTGCCGACCTGCGCGGCGAACACGACCCGGTTCAGCTGTCCGCCGTCGGTGTCGGCGGCGATCTCGACGGTGCCCGTCGCGCCCGCGTCGGGGGCCTTGAGCGTGACCGTGGGCTTCGCGGCGGGCGCGGCCAGCGGCTTCGCGGCCTTGAGCACGAGCGAGGAGAGCGCCGGGACGGTGACCTCGACCGTGGCGTCGCCGCCGCTGCGGACGGTGGCGTCACCGCCGTGGATCGCGATGAAGGCGGTGTCGGGCGAACCGGTCGGAATGCGGACGGTCTTCGCGGCGTCCGCGTTGTTCAGGGCCACGACGTACTCGGTCCTGGCCGCGTGGTCCGTACGGGAGAAGGCGTACACGGAGCCTTCTGCGTAGCGCTGCTGCTGGATGCCGTCCCGCAGCGCCGGGTGGGCCTTGGTCAGCTTCGACAGCGCGGCGACGGACCGGTACAGCGGGTGCGCGGTGTCGTACGCGTCCTCGGCGTGGGTGCGGCCGGTGCCGAGCTGGTCGTCGTCGAGATAGTCGGCGGTCTTCGACGCGAACAGGCTCTGGCGTGCGTCCTTGTCGCCGCCCGCACCGGTGAAGCCCTGCTCGTCGCCGTAGTAGACGACCGGGTTGCCGCGGATGAGGAACATGAGCTCGTTGGCGAGCCGGTAGCGCTTCAGCAGCTCGCTGTCGCCGGCCTGCGGGTTGTCCCGCCGCAGGAAGGTGCCGAAGCGGCCCATGTCGTGGTTGCCGAGGAAGGGCACGGACTCGTAGGCGTTGGCCTTGTCCGTGGTGTAGCGGTAGTCCTGCGCGAAAAGGTTCGCCAGCTTGTCGGCGGAGCCGCCCTGGGAGGCGTAGCCGCGTGCCGCTTCCTGGAAGGGGAAGTCGAGCGTGGCGTCGAGGCGGCCGCGGGTGACGTACGGCGAGGTGATCGCCGGATCGGCCGAGTAGACCTCGCCGAACATGAAGAAGTCGTCCCGGCCGCGCTTGGCCGCGTAGGCGTCGAGGGCGGTGGCCCACTGGGTCCAGAACTCGGTGTTGACGTGCTTGACCGTGTCGATGCGGAAGCCGTCGATGCCGAAGTCGCGCACCCAGCGCTGGTAGATCTTCGTCATCCCCTCGACGACCTCGGGACGCTCGGTCCACAGGTCGTCGAGGCCGGAGAAGTCACCGTGGGCGGCCGACTCGCCCGCGAAGGTCGAGTCGCCCCGGTTGTGGTACATCTCCGGGTCGTTGAGCCAGGCGGGGACCTTGACGTTCTTCTTCGCCTCGGGGACGACGGGCGTGCGCGGGAAGGAGTCCGGGCCCGTCCGCGGGAAGCCGTTGCCGCCGTCCGCGTAGTCGCTGTCGTCGAACGGCTCGCCGTCCTTCGTCAGGTACGGGAAGGCTCCCTTGGACAGATAGCCGTACGACTTCTCCTTGTAGTCGACGACATCGGCGGTGTGGTTGGTGATGACGTCGAAGAAGACCTTCATGCCCTTGTCATGGGCCTTGTCGATCAGCCTCTCCAGGTCGGCGTTGGTCCCGAAGTGGGGGTCGACCTGGGTGAAGTCGGTGATCCAGTAGCCGTGGTAGGCGGCGCTCGCGTCCTTGCCCTCGCCCTGGACGGGCTGGTTCTTGAAGATGGGCGCCATCCAGATGGCGGTGGTGCCGAGCCCCTTGATGTAGTCCAGCTTCTCGGTGAGCCCCTTCAGGTCACCGCCCTGGTAGAAGCCCTTGTCGGCCGGGTCGAAACCGGTGGTCGTCCGGGTGCCGGTGAGGCCGCCGCGGTCGTTGTCGGTGTCGCCGTTGGCGAAACGGTCCGGCAGCACGAAGTAGAACTGTTCGCGCGTCAGGTCGTGGCGGGCCGGCTGGGCGGCCAGGGCTCTGTCCGAGGGCGGCGGTGGCGGCTTCGGCGCGGCCGCCGCCGGAAGGGCGGGAACGAGCGCCGCGACCGTCGCCGCGGCGACGGCGGCCGCGCCCGGGCGCAGGCGGATACGGAGGCGTATCACACGGATCTCCTGGATGAGGGTGATGGTGAGCGGGTGCCAAGGTGGCGCCCCGCTCCGGGAGGAGGAGCGGGGCGGTGGGAGAGCTGCGGACGTCAGCCGCAGGTCCGTGCGCCGGTGTGCAGCGCGACCGCGGTGTTGGGGCCGAGGGTCGCCGTGAACTGGCCGGAGCCGTTCACCGTGACGGGCCTGTTGTTCTGGACGTCGCAGTAACTGCCCGAGGGCAGCGAGGTCTGGAAGGTGCGGGTCAGCGACCATGTCTCGTGGTTGATGGCCACATACGCCTTGGAGCCGCGCCCGAAGGCGATCTGGTCGCCGCCGTTGTCCCACCAGTTGGTCACGGACTGGCCGCGCGAGACATTGCGGAAGGCGACCATCGAGGAGATCTCGCGCCAGGCGTGCTGGCACTTCCACCCGTCGCTCCAGCAGGCGTTCACCTGTCCGCCGCCTGGCGGCCCGGCGTCCTTGTCCGACCACTCGTAGCCGGAGTGGACGTCGGGCGAGCCGTAGGGCCAGGCCAGCATGAAGACGCCTGCCAGGGTGTAGTCGGCGCCGTTCTTGTAGGTGAGGGTGTCGCCGCCGCGCTCGGTGTCGTGGTTGTCGACGAAGACGCCGGACTTCGCGGACTCCATGTAGCCCCAGCCCTCGCCGTAGTTCTTCAGGTAGGCGAGGTTCTCGTTCTGGAAGACGCGCTTGAGGTCGCGTGCGTAGCGGAACTCCTGCACGTCGCCGTTGCCGAGGTACTCGCTCGGCGAGACGGCTTCGCCCGCGCCGTATATGGCCTCCTGCTTCCAGTACACGGACGGGTTCGTCAGCTTGGCCTTGATGGCCGCGAGATCACCCGCGGCCATGTGCTTGGCGGCGTCGATGCGGAAGCCGTCGACGCCGAGCGACAGCAGGTCGTTCATGTATCCGGCGATCTTCGTGCGGACGTACTCCTCGCCGGTGTCCAGGTCGGCGAGCCCGACGAGTTCGCACTCCTGCACGTTCCAGCGGTCCTGGTAGTTGCTGATCTGCGAGGTGCAGTTGTTCACGTCGTACCAGGAGTACAGGCCCGGGTAGTCGTACTTCCCGTACGTGGAGCCTCCGGTGCCGGTGCCGGTGCCGGAGCCGGCCGCCATGTGGTTGATGACGGTGTCGGCGACGACCTTCACGCCCGCGGCGTGGCAGGTGTCGATCATGTTCTTGAAGGCGGTGCGGTCGCCGAGGCGGCCTGCGATCCGGTAGCTGACGGGCTGGTACGAGGTCCACCACTGCGGGCCCTGGATGTGTTCCTGGGGCGGCGAGACCTGGACGTAGCCGTAACCCGCGGGACCGAGCTGGTCCGTGCAGGCCTTGGCGACCGAGGAGAACTTCCACTCGAACATCACGGCGGTGACGTCCTTGTCGCCGGGCGGCGCGGCCTGTGCGGGCGCGGGCGCCGTGACGGCCACAGCGGCTCCCGCCAGGACGGCGAGCGCAGCGGCCACGGTGGTGCGGGCCATGGTTCCTCCTGCTCTTCAGGGAGGTGCGGATGCGAGGGTGCAGCCTCGTACGGTCAACGCGCCGTGCCCGCAAGGCCTTTGAGGATTCTTGTGCAAGAAGTCTGAAACTTGTTGCGGTCGAGACCGTACGACCCGCCCCGCGACCCGGTCAACCCTCTGGACAGGGCTTCATGACGACTGGATGACGACGGGAAAACGTGGCCGTTCCGTGTCCGCAAACTCTTTCGCAAGCTATTGCAGCGGTGTTACGTTCAACAACGACTCCGGTCCGGCCCTCACCTGGGCCGCGGTTGATCGGGGCAAGGGCCGTTGGCGGTCATCCCGAGTGGGTGGCTTCCACGGGGTCTGCGCCGGCCGGGGGTCCCGGTCCGTGCCGGGCCCCACGCGCCCGGCCGGCCGGACCGGTCCCCGCCGGCTGCCGGACCCGGCCGCGGAGAGCAGCCGGGTCCGGTCGCTAGAGAGCCGGGGGCGCGCCCGTGGAGCCGCGCACGACGAGCTCCGGCTGAAAGACGAACTCCGTGCGCTGCACCGGATTTCCGTCGATCTCCTCGATCAGCGCGTCCACCGCGGCCGTGGCCATCGCCTGTACGGGCTGACGCACCGTCGTGAGCGGCGGGTCCGTGAACGCGATGAGCGGCGAGTCGTCGAAGCCGACCACCGAGACGTCGCACGGCACGTCGAGGCCGCGGCCGCGCACCGCGCGGACGGCGCCGAGCGCCATGAGGTCGCTGCCGCACACGATGCCGGTGCATCCCGCGTCCAGCAGTGCGCCGGCGGCGACTTGGCCGCCCTCCACCGAGAACAGCGTGCGCCGGATGAGGCCCTGTGCCTCGTCATGAGTGCGGCCCAGCAGAGAATGCAGGGCGGCGACGAACCCCTCCGCCTTGCGGCGCGAGGGGACATAGCGGGTGGGGCCGACGGCGAGGCCGATGCGTTCGTGCCCCAGCTCCACGAGATGGCGTACGGCCATGCGCGCGGCCGAGCGGTCGTCGGGCGAGACGAAGTGCGCGTCGACGCGCTCGTTGAAGCCGTTGATGAGAACGAACGGCACGCCCCGGGAGGCCAGTTTCACATAGCGCGAGGGGTCGGCCGAGGTGTCCGCGTGCAGCCCGGACAGGAACACGATGCCCGTGACGCCGCGCTCCTCCAGCTGCTCGACGAGCTCGTCCTCGGTGGCGCCGCCGGGCATCTGCGTGCACAGCACGGGCGTGTACCCGTGCCCGGCCAGCACCTGCTCGATGACCTGGGCGAACGCCGGGAAAATCGGGTTCGTCAGCTCGGGGATGACCAGCCCGACCAGCCCGGCACTGCGCCGTTTGAGCCGCACGGGGCGCTCGTAGCCGAGCACGTCGAGCGCGGCCAGCACCCGGTGTCTGGTCGGAGCGGCGACACCCGCCTTGCCGTTGAGCACCCGGCTGACCGTGGCTTCGCTGACCCCGGCCTGGAGGGCGAGGTCGGCGAGCCTCGGGACGGCGTGCGTGGCGTCGCCCCGAGGCGGAGGGACCGTCACACCGCCCACCAGGCGGTGGTGTCGGCGGGCACCTCGGCCGCATCACCGTCGACGCGCACCGTCGAACTGGCCAGCAGCAGCTGCCCGTAGGCGGGCAGGGTGACGGGCTCGGACGTCGTGTTGGCGACGCAGACGAAGCCGCCGCGGCGCAGGACGAGCACGCCGTCGGGGGCGTCCAGCCACTCCACGGCGTCGCCCGCTCCGAGCTCCGGCCGGGCGCGGCGCACCGCGAGGGCGCTGCGGTACAGCTCCAGCGTGGAGCCCGGGTCGCCCGTCTGCGCCTCGACGCTGAGCGCGGCCCAGCTGTCGGGCTGCGGGAGCCAGCTGCCGCCGCTGCCGAAGCCGTACGAGGGGCCATCGACGGTCCACGGGATCGGCACCCGGCAGCCGTCGCGGAAGCCGTCCTGGCCGGCCGCGCGGAAGAACGACGGGTCCTGGCGCACCTCGTCCGGCAGGTCGGTCACGTCGGGCAGGCCCAGCTCCTCGCCCTGGTAGAGGTACGCGGAGCCGGGGAGCGCCAGCATCAGCAGTGTCGCCGCGCGGGCGCGGCGCAGGCCGAGCTCGCGGTCGCCGGCGGTGCGGATCTGGGTGCCGAGGCCCGCGGGGTTGGCGAAGCGGGTGGCGTGCCGGGTGACGTCGTGGTTGGAGAGCACCCAGGTGGCGGGGGCGCCGACCGGGCGCATCGCGTCGAGGGACAGGTCGATCACGGCGCGCAGCTCGACGGCGTCCCACGCGGTGCCGAGGTACTGGAAGTTGAACGCCTGGTGCAGCTCGTCGGGACGCACGTAGTTCGCGGTGCGTTCCACGGTCGGCGTCCATGCCTCGGCGACGGCGATCCGCTCCCCGGGGTACTCGTCGAGGATCTTGCGCCAGCTGCGGTAGATCGCGTGCACACCGTCCTGGTCGAAGAACGGCATGACGTCGTTGCCGAGCAGCTTGAGCTGGTCGTGGCCGCCCAGGTCGGGCAGGCCGTCGGCCTTGATGAGGCCGTGGGCGACGTCGACGCGGAAGCCGTCGACGCCCATGTCGAGCCAGAAGCGCAGGATGGAGCGGAACTCGTCGGCGACGGCGGGGTGTTCCCAGTTGAAGTCGGGCTGTTCGGGTGCGAACAGGTGGAGGTACCACTCGCCGTCCTCGGTGCGGGTCCACGCCGGCCCGCCGAAGATGGACTCCCAGTCGTTGGGCGGCAGTTCGCCGTTCTTCCCCTTGCCCGGCCGGAAGTGGTACCGGGCCCGCAGCGGGGACCCGGGCCCTTCGCGCAGCGCACGCTTGAACCACTCGTGCCGGTCCGAGGAGTGGTTGGGCACGAGGTCCACGATGATGCGCAGGCCGAGTGCGTGGGCGTCGCGGATGAGCGCGTCGGCGTCCAGGAGGGAGCCGAACATCGGGTCGATGGCGCGGTAGTCGGCGACGTCGTACCCGGCGTCGGCCTGTGGGGACGCGTAGAAGGGGCTGAGCCAGACGGCGTCGACGCCGAGGTCCTTCAGGTACGGCAGCCGGTCGCGCACGCCTTTGAGGTCGCCCATGCCGTCGCCGTTCCCGTCGGCGAAGCTGCGCGGGTAGACCTGGTAGATCACCGCGTCGCGCCACCAGCCCGGACGGGTGCTGTCGCGGGTGTGCGCAGGGGCAGTGAGGTGCTGGGTCATGTCTTCCCTGAGTAAGAGATGGCGGACGGGAACAGGTCGGGGGCGCGTCAGGACTTCGCCGCGCCGGCCGTGAGGCCGGTGACCAGGTGGCGCTGGACGAGATAGAAGACGAGGGAGGCGGGCAGGGCGATGAGGACCGCGGTCGCGGCCATCAGGTCCCACTGGGTGTCGTACTGGCTGACGAAGGTGGTCAGGCCGATCGACAGGGTGTACTTGCCCTGGCTGAGCATGAACACGGAGGCGTACGCGACCTCGCCCCAGGCGGTGAGGAAGGTGTAGAACGCCGCCACTGCGAGGCCCGGCCGGGCGAGCGGCAGGATCAGCCGGTAGAAGGTGCCGAACGGGGTGAGTCCGTCGACACGGCCGGCCTCGTCGATCTCGTGCGGGATGGTGTCGAAGTACCCCTTGAGCAGCCAGGCGCAGTACGGGACGGCCGTGGTGCAGTAGACGAGGATGAGCGCACCGTAGGTGTCCAGCAGGCCGAGATCGGCGACGATCTTGTACAGCGGCACCATCAGGATGGCGACCGGGAACATCTGGGTGACCAGGAAGGTCCACATCAGCTGCCGGTGGCCCGGGAAGCGCATCCGGGAGACGGCGTACCCGGAGCTCGCGGCGATGAACACGCCGAGCACACAGGTCCCGAGGGCCACGATCATCGAGTTGCCGAACCAGGTGAGGAACTCCGTGTCGGCGAGAACGGCCGAGTAGTTCTCGAAGCTGATCTTGCCGGCGATCTCGTCGGGGTGGAGGAAGTCGGTCTTGTCCGGGCCCAGCGAGATCCAGGCGATCCAGCCGACCGGGAAGAAGGCGATCAGGCTCGCCACGATCAGCGTCGCGTGGATGGCGATCGAGGCCCCGAGGCTGCGCTCGCCGCGGCGGCGGGCTCGGGTGCGCTCGGCGGAACCGGTAGGCCGCTTCACCGGGGCTGCGGCGGGACGTTCGGTGAGGGTGCTCATGTCGGTGGTGTCCTTGTCGGCATCAGGCGGCGGACTGCTCGTTGCGAGCGAGCCAGCGCCGGTAGAAGGAGGCGAAGACGATGAGCATCGACAGGATGATCACACCGTACGCGGCCGAGCCGGCGTAGTCGCGCGGGTCCTGACCGAAGCCGAGGCGGTACGCCCAGGTGACGAGGATCTGCGCCTCGGGGGCACCGGTCGCGCCGAAGAGCAGGAAGATCACGACGAACTGGTTGAAGGTCCAGATGACGCCGAGCAGGATCACGGTGGAGCTGACCGAGCGCAGACCGGGCAGCGTGACGTGCCGGAAGCGCTGCCAGGCGCTCGCGCCGTCCATCTCGGACGCCTCGTAGAGATCACCGTTGATGGACTGGAGGCCGCCGAGGAGCGAGACCATCATGAAGGGCACGCCGACCCAGACGTTGACCATGACGGCGGAGACGCGCTGCCAGAGGACGTCGCTGAGCCAGCCGGGCTGCGGCAACTGCAGCCAGCCGAGCGCCGTGTTCAGGATGCCGCCCTCGTCGGCCAGGATCAGCCGCCAGGAGAAGACCGTGACGAAGGTGGGCACGGCCCACGGCAGGATCAGGACGAGCCGGTAGAAGGTACGGCCGCGCATCTTGCGGTTGAGGAGCATCGCGAGTCCGAGCCCGATGCCGTAGTGGAAGGCGACACAGACCACCGTCCACACGATCGTCCACAGGAAGTGCGGCCAGAACTGGCCGTCCGCGCCCGAGAGGATCTCCGTGTAGTTGTCGAGGCCGACCCAGGAGAAGGAGTCCGGGATCTTGTTGACGCCGATGGTGCGGCCGATGTTCTGGCTGTTGGCGTCCGTCATCGACAGATAGATGCCGCGGATGAGCGGATACAGCACCAGCACGCCGAGCACGAGGACGACCGGGGCCACCATGGCCCAGGCGTACCAGTGCTTCTCGTACGACAGCTTCATACGGGCAAAGAGCCCGGGGCGCCCGGGGCGCGGGGCGCGCCCGCGCTCGGCGGAGGTTGCGCCCTCAGCGGCGACGGTCATCTTCGGCACCTTCTCGGCGTTCTTCTCGGCAGTTGACTGCGGTGTGTCGGGACGCGGCTGTGCGGCCGGCCCGCCCCGTCAGGAGGGCGGACCGGCCGCTCGGCTTCAGGAGTAGTCCTGCAGCAGCTTCTTGTAGGCCGCGGCGGTGTCGTCCAGGCCCTTCTGCACGCCGACCTTGTCCTGGAGGACCTTGGTGACGTTGGTCTCGAAGTCGGTGTACAGGGAGCTGTAGCTGGGGTCCGAGCCGCGCGCCTTGCCGCTCTCGGCGAGCACCGTCTGCATCTCGGCGAAGCCGGGCAGCGCCTTGACGTCGGCGGTGTACGCGGAGGTGCGGGTCGGCAGGGTGCTGTTCTTCAGCGCGATCTTCGCCTGCGTCTCACCGGAGGTCATGAAGCCGATGAACTTCTGCGCGGCCTTCTGGTGCGCGGCGTCGGAACCGGCGTAGAGGGACAGGTTGTGGCCGCCGATCGGGGCACCGGAGGCGCCGGTCGAGCCGGCCGGGACCTTGGAGACGCCCAGGTTCGCGGCGTCCTTGAACGCGGAGCCCTTGTAGATGTTGGTGAGCTCCCACGGACCCTGGACGATCATCGCGACCTTGCCGGTCGTGAAGGCGTCCTGCATGTGCGCGTAGGAGTCGGCGGAGACGTCGAGCTTGGCGACACCGTCGGCGGCGAGCAGGCTCTTGCTCGTCTCGATGGCCTTCACCGCCTTGTCCGAGTTGACGGTGATCTTCTTGCCCTCGGAGTCGATCAGGTCGACGCCCTCGCCGTAGAGGAACGGCATCTGGTAGTAGCCGGCCTTGTTCAGCCAGAAGCCGTCGGCGTCGGTCTTGTCGGCGACCGCCTTGGAGACCTTCTTCAGCTCCTCCCAGGTGGTGGGCGCCGCCTCGAAGCCGGCCTTCTTCAGGAGGTCCTTGTTCCACATCAGCGCGAGCGTGTCGGTGACGATCGGCGCGCCGTAGGTCTTGCCCTCGTACTGGGCCTGCTTGAGCAGAGCGGGCGTGATGTCCTCGGAGTTCTTCAGCGCCTCGGTGCCGTCGAGGGGCGCGAGGAACTGGGACTTGGCCCACGCACCGGTCCAGCCGACGTCGGCACGGATGATGTCGGGGGCGCCCTTGCTGCCGGCGGCGGTCTGGAACTTGTTCTGGGCCTGGTCGAAGGGGACGTTCACGTACTTGACCGTGATGTCCTTGTTGGCCGCCTCGAACTCCTTGATGAGGGCCTTGTAGTTGGGCGCCTCGTTGGTCGCGTTCGAGGTGTCCCACCACGTGATGGTGACCGGGCCGTCGGCCTCGCCCTCGTCTCCGCTGCCCCCACCGCACGCCGTCGCCGAGAGGGCCAGTGCCGCTACCAGCGCGGTGGCCGCTATGCCACGCCGCATGTGAACTCCTTCAACTGTGCCCGGAAGGGCGGGGGCGACCTCGTGCCTCCCACCGACCGCTCCCTCGCGGCGCCGGGTTGCCAGGAACGTAACAGGGCTGAAAAGCATCGGAAAGACCTTGCGGCAAATTTCTGCAAGGCCCGCTGATCGTTACATCCGCGTGTCCGGAGAGTTGCCATCGAATCGCTTGACACCGTTCCCGACACAGGGTGGGGCCTGCCGTAAGGCGTCCGCAACCACTCCGCAAAGTTTTGCAGACCTGTGATCGGACCCTCACGCCGTCGTGCCGCAACCGTCCGAATCCGGTGCGTGGTGGGCAATCCTCCGTACGAGCGGTACAGTCCACTGACATGACCGCGCGGCTCGCCGACATCGCAGCCCAGGCGGGGGTCAGTGAAGCCACAGTCAGCCGCGTGCTCAACGGCAAGCCCGGTGTGGCCGCGGCCACCCGCGAGTCCGTCCTTGCCGCGCTCGACGTGCTCGGCTACGAACGGCCCGTGCGGCTGCGCCAGCGCAGCGCCGGCCTGGTCGGTCTGATAACCCCCGAGCTGGACAACCCCATCTTCCCCGCGCTGGCGCAGGTGATCGGCCAGGCGCTGACCCGCCAGGGATACACCCCCGTCCTCGCCACCCAGACACCCGGCGGCTCCACCGAGGACGAGCTCACCGAGATGCTGGTCGACCGGGGGGTCTCCGGCATCATCTTCGTCTCCGGTCTGCACGCCGACACCACCGCGGACATGGAGCGCTACGACCGGCTGCGCGCCCAGGGCGTGCCGTACGTCCTCGTCAACGGCTTCTCCGCCAAGGTGCAGGCACCCTTCGTCTCTCCCGACGACCGGGCCGCCATGCAGCTGGCGGTGACCCATCTGGTCTCGCTCGGCCACACCCGGATCGGCCTCGCCCTCGGGCCCAGGCGGTTCGTGCCGGTGCTGCGGAAGATCGAGGGCTTCCAGGCCGCGATGCAGGAGCGGCTCGGGCTCACTCCGGAGGAGTCGCAGGAGCTGATCCAGCACTCCCTCTACACGCTGGAGGGCGGTCAGGCCGCCGCCTCCGGGCTCATCGCCCGCGGCTGCACGGCGATCGTGTGCGCCAGCGACATGATGGCGCTCGGCGCGATCCGCGCGGCACGGCAGCAGGGGCTGCACGTGCCGAAGGACATCTCGGTGGTCGGCTTCGACGACTCGCCGCTCATAGCGTTCACCGATCCTCCGCTGACCACCATCCGCCAGCCCGTGCAGGCAATGGGCCAGGCGGCGGTCCGCGCGCTGCTGGAGGAGGTGGGCGGGACCCCGGCCCCCCACAGCGAGTTCGTGTTCATGCCGGAGCTGGTGGTGCGGGGCTCGACCGCGTCGGGGACGAAGAGGTCCGGCTCCGACCAGTGACGCGGCCGGTGCGGCGGCCTGGGGATCCGGGCCCGCACGTCCCTGGCCGGGCCGGCCCCCGGGGGCGCTCCCACACGCTGCGCGCGGCCGGCCGGCGGGTGCCCGAGGACGTCGCGGTCGTCGGCTCCGACGACTCCCCGCCGGCCCGGCACCGATCCGCAGCTGACCACGGTCCGTCAGCCGGTGGAGGAGATGGGGCACACGATGACGGGCGTCCTGTTCGAGCAGATGCCCCGGGCGCGGCCGCGGGGCGGCGCAATGTGGTGCTCGCGACCGCGCTGATCCGCCGGCACAGGCGTGGGCATGTCCGCATCGGCGTCCGCCCGCAGGGCGGGGGACCACGGCGTCCGCCCGCAGGCCGGGGGACCACGGCGTCCGGTGCCGCTCGGGCTTTCGGCCAACTGCAGGGTGGGGGCTCCCGCGCCCGAGGCTGTGTGCAAGCGTGCTCGGCGGATCGGGCCGGGCCGGGTCGGCCTATGCCTGCACGACCTGGCGCCGTCGCCCACGCCGGAGCGCGCGCCGTCCGCGGTGAGCGGGCAAGCGCCGCGCACGCCCGGTGCGTGGCCCGTGAGCTCCTTGGGCGGCTGCTCGCCGGCGTGCAAACATGAAGACCTGTCCGCGCGACCCCCGGCCCCGAGGTACTGCTGTGACGAAGCCCGCCGCCCGCGAGCCGCAGAGGCGCAACTCGCGCTCCAACCGCGCCCGGATACTCGCCGTCGCACGCAGCGAGCTGGCCTTCAACCCGGACACCACGCTGGAGGAGATCGCGCGGGCCGCCGGCGTCGTGCGCCGCACCGTCTACGGACACTTCCCCGGTCGTACGGCCCTGCTCGAAGCACTCTCCGACGAGGCCGCCGAGGCGCTTCAGGCCGCCGTCGGCACCTTCACCGCGGCGGGCGCCGCGGACGAGTCGGCCGAGCGCGCGCTCGCCCGTTTCGTGCTCACCATCTGGCCGGTCGGCGACCGCTACCGCATGCTGATCGCCCTCGCCCGGCGCGACCTGGGCGCCGACCACGTCACCGAGGTCCTCTCCCCCGCACGCGCGGCGGTGAACGCGATCCTGGAGCGGGGCCAGACCGCGGGGTCGTTCCCCTCCCATGTGCCGGCGCCCGCGCTCAGCGCGGCCCTGGAGTCCCTGACGCTGTCGCTGCTGGAGAGTGTCAACGCCCGTTCGTGGAAGGACGACGGGCAGGCGACCGCGATCACGACGCTCATCGCGGCGGGCGTCCCTGCCCGCCGCGCGGAGGCCGAGGTGCTCGGCCTCGTGGCCCACGCCCGGCCCGCCTCCCGGGCGGCCGGCGAGGCGGAAGCGGACGTGGCCGCCGAAGCAGAGGGCTGATGCGCTCGATGTCCCGGCTGCGCGCCGCGGCCGCCGTCACCGTCCTGCTGATGGTGATGAGCGCGTGCTCCACGGGCGCCGAACCCGAGCCGCGCCCCACCGCGCCCGGTCCCCATGGGGACGGCGTCCGCCTCCCGGCCGCGGGCGCGGTGTTCGACTACCAGCTGGGCGGTGCCTATCCGCCGGGAGACGACGTGGAGGCCCTCTCCCGCGACCGCGGCGCCGAGCCCGTGCCCGGCCTGTACAACATCTGCTACGTCAACGCCTTCCAGACACAGCCCGGCGACGCCGTCACCTGGTGGCGCAAGCACCACCCCGATCTCCTGCTGCACGGGCGCGGCGGAGGACTTGTCGTCGACGAGGACTGGGACGAGCCGCTCCTCGACATCTCGTCGGCCGCCAAGCGCGGGGCGCTGCTCGACGTCGTCGGACCGTGGATCGACGGCTGCGCCGAGCGCGGATTCGACGCCGTCGAGCCCGACAACCTCGACTCCTACACCCGCTCGGACGGACTCCTCACCGAGGCCGACGCCATCGCCTTCGCCCGGCTGCTTGCGGGCCGGGCGCATGAGCGCGGGCTCGCGATCGCCCAGAAGAACACCGCCGAACTGCTGCACGCGCGCCAGGACATCGGCTTCGACTTCGCGATCGTGGAGGAGTGCGCGCGCCACGCGGAGTGCTCCGACTTCACCCGCGCCCACGACGGCCGCGTCTTCGACGTCGAGTACGAGCGGGGCGACTTCGCCGCCGCGTGCCGGGCCCGGGGCGCTCGTCTGTCCGTCGTGCTGCGTGACCGTGACGTGCACCCGGAGGGCGAGCCGGGCCACGTCCGCAGGACCTGCTGAACGTAGCGGGCCCGCCCGTCCTGTGCGGACGGGCGGGCCCGCTATGTCTCAGACGACTCCCTGCGCGAGCATCGCGTCCGCGACCCGCTCGAAGCCGGCGATGTTGGCGCCGGTCACATAGTCGCCCGGCACGCCGTAGCGCTCGGACGTCTCGTAGCAGACGCGGTGGATGTCGCCCATGATCAAGGTCAGTTCGTTCTCCACGCGGGCGGACGTCCAGGCGTCGCGGGAGGAGTTCTGACGCATCTCCAGGGCGCTCACGGCGACGCCGCCGGCATTGGCCGCCTTGCCGGGACCGAAGGCGACGCCCGCCTCCTGGAGGATGCGCACCGCCTCGGGCGTGCAGGGCATGTTGGCCCCTTCCGAGACCGCCCGCACACCGTTGCGGACGAGAGTGAGGGCGTGCGGGGCGTCGAGTTCGTTCTGGGTGGCCGAGGGGAAGGCGAGGTCGGCGGGCACGTCCCACACGCTGCCGCCCGGAACGTAGCGGGCGGAGGATCCGCGGCGCTGCGCGTAGTCGACGACGCGTCCGCGTTCCACCTCCTTGACCTGCTTGAGCAGTTCGACGTCGATGCCCTTCTCGTCGACGACGCAGCCCTGGGAATCGGAGCAGGTGACGGGATGGGCGCCGCTGTCGCTGAGCTTCTCGATGGTGTGGACGGCGACATTGCCTGAGCCGGACACCACGGCCGTCAGCCCCGCCAGTTCCTCGCCGCGGCGGCTCAGCATCTCGGCGGCGAACAGCACACTGCCGTAGCCGGTCGCCTGCGTACGGAACGCGGAGCCGCCCCAGGCGAGTCCCTTGCCGGTGAGCACCCCGGACTCCCAGCGGTTGGTGATGCGCCGGTACTGGCCGAAGAGGTAACCGATCTCGCGGGTTCCCACGCCGATGTCACCGGCCGGCACATCGGTGTGCTCTCCGATGTGCCGGTGGAGTTCGGTCATGAACGACTGGCAGAAGCGCATCACTTCGGCGTCCGAGCGGCCGCGCGGATCGAAGTCGCTGCCCCCCTTGCCGCCGCCGATGCCGAGCCCGGTGAGCGCGTTCTTGAACACCTGCTCGAAGCCGAGGAACTTCACGACACCGAGGTTGACCGAGGGGTGGAAGCGCAGACCGCCCTTGTACGGGCCGAGCGCGCTGTTGAACTCCACCCGGAATCCGCGGTTCACGTGGACCGCGCCGTGATCGTCCTGCCAGGGCACCCGGAAGATGATCTGCCGCTCGGGCTCGCAGAGCCGCTCGAGAAGCCCCGGCTCCGCGTACTCGGGACGCGTGGCGAACACGGGCCCCAAGCTCTCCAGGACCTCCCGGGCCGCCTGGTGGAACTCGGGCTCGCCCGGATTGCGGCGCTGAAGTTCCTCGCGGAGAGCGGTCTGCCGGTCCTTCGCGGGTGAAGCTGTCACAGCATGTCCCTTCCTGCCCGGCCGGCGCGGGCGGTGCCCGGCCGGGACGGTGGTCCGGTGTCGTTGCCGGCGAGGAGTACGGCCGCCCGGCCGGATGCGTTCATACGGGGCGGGCCCGCCGGACCCCTCCCGGCCGCCTGCCTGCGGACGCTATCAGGCAGGTGGCGCTCAGCCGCGTCCCGCAGGTGAACGGTGGAGCAACGACTCCAGCGCGTCCGAGAGCACCGCTTCGGGGTCGGGCACGGAGCCCGCCGATCGCCAGGCGACGAAGCCGTCCGGCCGTACGAGGAGGGCTCCTTCGCCGGTCGTGCCGTGCGCGGCCCGCCAGTCGACGCCGGTCTCGGGCACCAGGTCGGCGTCCGGGCCCTCGCCGATGCGGTACGCGTCGAGCGGTGCGCGCAGCCGGGCGGCGACGCGTGCTCCCGCCGCGTGCCAGGCGCCGCCGCCGGGTCCGGCGTCGCTCAGCAGCACGAAGGAGCGCTCGTAGAGGTCGAGGGTGGAGATCATGCGGTTGTCGCCGGCGCGGTGCACCCACAGGTGCGGGGCGCGGCTGCCGGGTTCGCCCGAGAGGACCAGTTGCCCGGGTACGACGGGCAGTTGGGGGTCGGCGCCCAGCACGGCGCCGCTGCGGTAGCGGTAGCCGAGCGCGACCGTGAGCATCCCGCTCTGCCGTCCGCCGCCGCCTGGGGCGGGCGAGTAGCCGGGGTGGCTGTGCTCCTCGGAGCGGGCGGAGGCCCGCTGGCCGGTGGCGACCGCGACCGGTCGGCGCTCGGCCTCGTAGGTCTCCAGCAGGCCGGGGCCCGCGGTGCCGCCCAGGACGGCGGCGAGCTTCCAGGCGAGGTTGTGGGCGTCCTGGATACCGGTGTTGGAGCCGAACGCACCGGTCGGCGACATCTCGTGTGCCGAGTCACCGGCGAGGAACACGCGGCGGTCCGCGTACCGTTCGGCGACCCGCTCGGCGGCGTGCCACGGCGCCTTGCCGGTGATCTCGACGTCCAGGTCGAGGACGCCGGTGGCCCTGCGGATGTGGGAGATGCAGCGCTCGTCGGTGAAGTCCTCGAGCGTCTCGCCGTCCTGGGGTTGCCACGGCGCGTGGAAAACCCAGTTCTCGACGTTGTCCACGGGCAGCAGGGCACCGTCGGCCGCCGGGTCGGTGAGGTAGCAGACGATGAAGCGGCGGTCCCCGACGACGGCCGCGAGACCGCGTGAGCGGAACGTGATGCTCACGTTGTGGAAGAGATCGCCCGGCCCCGACCGGCCGATGCCGAGCCGTTCGCGCACCGGGCTGCGAGGGCCGTCGGCGGCGACGAGGTAGTCGGCTCGCACGGTCTCCAGCCGGCCGGTCACCCGGTCCTCGACGACCGCGAAGACCCCGGTGTCGTCCTGTTCGAAGGAGCGCAGCTCGGTGGAGAACCGCAGATCGCCGCCGTGCTTGCGGGCGTGCTCCAGGAGAACCGGCTCCAGGTCGTTCTGGCTGCACACGCACCAGGCGGACGGGCTGAAGCGGGAGGCGCCGCTGCTGTGCTGCACCTCCTTGATCAGCCATTCGCCGGCGCCGGCGGTGAGCGAGGGGGTCTGGAGGATGCCGTGGTTGCCGGCGAGGACCTGGCCTGCCTCGCGGATGTGCTCCTCGACGCCCGCGGTGCGGAACACCTCCATCGTGCGCACGTTGTTGCCCCGCCCGCGGGGATGCCTGGACGTGTCGGAATGCCGCTCGACCAGCATGTGCTCGATGTCGAGCCGACCGAGGAAAAGTGACGTGGACAGCCCCACCAGGGAGCCGCCCACGATGAGGACCGGTACGCGTACTTCTGCGTGTTGTTGCATCGACAAGCTCCTGCTGCGGCCGCCGGAAAGGGGACGACCTTTCCATGCCCCTGGTGAGGGCCCTCGGGTCGCCCCTTCACCCGGCTGGTTCACATAACTCGCGCCACCGGTGGTACGTGGCGAGGATCGAGACCGGACCGCCACTGACGTTGACGGCGCTCGACGGACCGTACGCATCGGATCTCACGCTCGGGATCTCCGAGGACCGGTGTCGTACGCCGGTGTGGCGGGCTCACAGTCCAAGGAGAGGCGTGACCATGACGACGCTGTCCGAACGTATATCCCAGTCGGCCTTCGACGGCTCCCGGCTGCGCGTGGTGCTGATGCTCGATCTCTACGACGGCGCACAGCAGCAGTTCCTCGCCGCCTACGAGCACATGCGGCACCAGGTGGCGTCCGTCCCCGGGCACATCTCCGACCAGCTGTGCCAGTCCATAGAGAACCCGTCGCAGTGGCTGATCACCAGCGAGTGGGAGAGCGCCCCGCCCTTCCTCGCCTGGGTGAACAGCGAGGAGCACCTGGAAACCGTCCAGCCGCTCCACGACTGCGTGCGCGATACCCGTTCCTTCCGCTACAGCGTGCTGCGTGAGACGGACGGGGCGCGCGCCGCGGTCGCCGGACAGCGCCGCTCGGGCATCCAGCCGGCGCCCCGGGTCGGTGACGGCGTCGTACGGCACGCCCTCACCTTTACGGTCAGGCCGGGCAGCGAGCGCAAGGTCGCCGGCATCCTCGCCGACTACGTCTCGCCCGAGGCCCGCGTCGACGACACGACCCGGCTGCGCCGCACCTCCCTGTTCATGCACGGCAACCGCGTCGTGCGGACCGTCGAGGTGCAGGGCGACCTGCTGGCGGCGCTGCGGCACGTGGCCCGCCAGCCGGAAGTGCGGGCGGTCGAAGAGGCGATCAACCCGTATCTGGAGCAGGACCGCGATCTCGACGACCCGAAGTCGGCCCGTGTCTTCTTCACGCGCGCGGCGCTCCCCGCCGTCCACCACCTGGCGACGACCGGCGGCAGCACCCAGGACGTCGTGCGGCACGGTCTGTTCTACCCGGCGAAGAAGGGCTGCGGCATGACGCTCGCGAAGCTCCTGGCGCAGCAGGACGAGGCCGCCGCGGACGTTCCCGCCGGGCTCGTCGACAGCAGCACCGTCTTCCAGCGCGACGACATCGTCGTACGGCTCGTCGACGCGCGCGGTCCGCTCGACAAGGACCCGCTGCTCGCCATCGGCGCGCACGGCCCACGCAAGGCGGCCGTGCTGGCACGCCTGCTCGACCTCGAAGCACTCGGTGTGGACGGGTCGCCCACCGAGGACAAGGTGGCGGCGCGCCTCCTGCAGAGCGCCGACATGCGTCTGATCACCGACCGCCGCGCTTAGTTAGTGAACCGCGCCCGTCCGAGCGGAGCCACGCGCCGCACACCGCGGCTCCGCCTTCCGGCCCTGTGGAGGAAACAGCCATGAGCACAACACACCGCATCGTCGATCTCGGCGAGACCCAGCCCAACCGCAGGCGCGGTGGTGACTTGCGCGCCATGCTCACGCCCACAGCGGTGGGCGCCACGAGCGGCTTCATGGGCCTCGCGATCGTCGAGCCCGGAGACCGCATCGGTGAGCACTATCACCCGTACTCGGAGGAGTTCGTGTACGTGGTGGCCGGCGATCTCGAGGTCGACCTGGACGGCGAGACGTATCCGATCCGTACGGACCAGGGGCTGATGATCCCGCCGTACGTGCGCCACCGGTTCCGCAACGTGGGCCGCACCGAGGCCCGCATGGTGTTCCACCTGGGACCGCTCGCCCCGCGCCCGGAGCTCGGGCACGTGGACACCGAGGAGAACCCTGCCACTGAGGGCGCCGCCCGCGAGCACCGGCCGTCCGAGCCCACGGGAGCGGTTTCGTGAACCGACGTGTGGCGGTGACCGGCGTCGGCATCGTCGCACCCGGAGGCGTGGGCGCCCCGGCTTTCTGGGGACTGCTCGCGGACGGCCGGACCGCGACGCGGGGTATCACCCTGTTCGACCCGGCCGGCTTCAGGTCCCGTATCGCGGCCGAGGTCGACTTCGATCCCGCGGTCCACGGCCTGGACGCCCAGCAGGTGCGACGGGCCGACCGGTACGTGCAGTTCGCCATGGTCGCCGCCCGCGAGGCGCTGGCCGACGCGGGGCTGGACATGGCGCGGGAGGATCCGTGGCGGATCGGGGTGTCCATGGGCACCGCGGTCGGCGGCACGACGCGGCTGGAGCACGACTACGTGGCGGTCAGCAGTTCGGGCCGCCGCTGGGACGTCGACCACAGCGAGGCGGGGCCGCATCTGCACCGGGCGTTCTCGCCCAGTGCCCTCGCCTCCGAGATAGCCGAACTCACGGGCGCGCACGGACCCGTGCAGACGGTGTCCACGGGGTGCACCTCCGGTCTGGACGCGGTCGGTTACGGGTTCCAGGCCATCGAGGACGGCCGGCTCGACATCTGTGTCGCCGGCGCGTCGGACTCGCCGATCTCCCCGATCACCGTGGCCTGCTTCGACGCGATCAAGGCGACGTCACCGAACAACGACGACCCGGAACACGCCTCCCGCCCGTTCGACGCCAACCGGGACGGGTTCGTGATGGGCGAGGGCGGTGCGGTGCTCGTTCTGGAGGAGCTCGAACACGCCAGGGCCCGCGGTGCGAACGTGTACTGCGAGATCGGCGGCTACGCCACCTTCGGCAACGCGCACCACATGACCGGTCTCACGCGCGAGGGCCTGGAGATGGCCCGCGCGATCGACCACGCCCTGGACCACGCCCGGCTGAACGGCTCGGACGTCGACTACGTCAACGCCCACGGGTCCGGTACGCAGCAGAACGACCGGCACGAGACCGCCGCGGTCAAGAGGTCGCTCGGGCAGCACGCGTACAAGGTGCCGATGAGTTCCATCAAATCCATGGTGGGCCACTCACTCGGCGCGATCGGCGCGATCGAGGTCGTCGCCTGCGTGCTGGCACTCGTCCACCGGACGGTGCCGCCGACGGCGAACTACGAGACACCCGACCCCGAGTGCGACCTGGACTATGTGCCGCGCACCGCACGCGAGGCGGACCTGCGCACCGTGCTGTCGGTCGGCAGCGGGTTCGGCGGGTTCCAGTCCGCGGTGGTGCTGACCCGGCCGGGTGGGAGGAAACCATGACTGCTCGTCACAGCCGTCGCCCCGTCATCAGCGGAATCGGTGTCGTCGCCCCCAACGGAGTGGGCACCGACGCCTTCTGGAAGGCCACCCGCGAGGGCGTCAGCGCGCTCGACCGGGTGACCCGTGAAGGCTGCGGCCATCTGCCGCTGCGCGTCGCGGGCGAGGTCAGGGACTTCGACCCGGATGCGCTGGTCGAGCAACGGTTCCTGGTCCAGACCGACCGGTTCACCCACTTCGCGATGGCGGCGGCCGATCTGGCCCTCGCCGACGCGCGGTTGAGCCCCGGGGAACACGACGAGCCGTTCGCCGTCGGGGTCGTCACGGCGGCCGGGTCCGGTGGCGGCGAGTTCGGCCAGCGCGAGCTGCAGCGGCTGTGGGGGCAGGGGCCGACCTATGTGGGCCCCTACCAGTCCATCGCCTGGTTCTACGCGGCGAGCACCGGTCAGATCTCCATACGCGGCGGCTTCAAGGGGCCGTGCGGTGTCGTCGCCAGTGACGAGGCCGGCGGGCTCGATGCCCTGGCGCACGCCGCGTCCGCCGTTCGGCGCGGTACCGACACCGTGGTCGTCGGCGCGGCAGAGGCGCCGCTCGCCCCGTATTCGGTCGTCTGCCAGCTCGGCTACCGGGAGCTGAGCGCGGCCGAGGAACCGGAGCGGGCGTACCGCCCGTTCACGGCACACGCGTGCGGGTTCGTGCCCGCCGAGGGCGGCGCCATGCTCGTGGTCGAGGCCGAGTCCACCGCGCTCGCGCGGGGCGCCGCCGTGCGGGCGGTGGTCGCCGGACACGCGGCGACGTTCACCGGTGCCTCGCGGTGGGAGGAGTCCCGCGAGGGGCTCGCCCGCGCGATCCGCGGCGCGCTCGACGAGGCGGGCTGTGCGCCGGAGGAGATCGACGTGGTCTTCGCGGACGCGCTGGGGCTGCCGGAGGCGGACCGCGCCGAGGCGCTGGCCATCGCGGACGCGCTCGGTGCGCACGGCACCCGGGTGCCGGTGACGGCCCCCAAGACCGGCACCGGCCGGGCCTACTGCGGAGCGCCGGTGCTCGACGTCGCCTCCGCGGTGCTCTCGCTGGAGCACGGCCTCGTCCCGCCCACACCCCATGTGTTCGACGTCTGTCACGACATCGCCCTGGTGACGGGCACGGCCCGGCCCGCCGAGCTGCGCACAGCACTGGTGCTGAGCCGGGGACTGATGGGTTCGAACGCGGCGCTCGTGCTCCGGCGCGGTGCCGACAACCTCTCATGAAGGAGGACCGCATGACCGCACAACTGACCGTCGAGGAGCTGTCCGCGCTGATGAAGAAGGGCGCCGGCATATCCGTCGACCCGGGCCAGATGGAGGCCAGCCCGGACATCCCCTTCGAGGCGTACGGCCTCGACTCGCTCGGCCTGCTGGGCATCGTCGGCGAGCTGGAGAACCGGTACGCCCAGGCTCTGCCCGTCGACGCCGACCGCTGCAAGACACCGCGCGAGTTCCTCGACCTCGTCAACGACTCTTTGATGGCAGGAGCCTGACATGGCTGGGCACACCGAGAACGACATCATCATCGACGCACCACTGGACCTGGTCTGGGAGGTGACGAACGACGTCGACCACTGGCCGCAGCTGTTCACCGAGTACGCCTCCGTGGAGGTGCTCGAACGCGACGGCGACCGGACGGTGTTCCGACTGACCATGTACCCCGACGAGAACGGCAAGGTCTGGAGCTGGGTCTCGGAGCGGGTGGCCGACCGGGACGCTCTCACGGTCCGCGCCAAGCGGGTGGAGACCGGTCCTTTCCAGTACATGAACATCCTCTGGACGTACACCGAGACGCCCCAGGGCGTCCGGATGCACTGGACGCAGGACTTCGCGATGAAGCCGGACGCGCCGGTCGACGACGCGTGGATGACCGACAACATCAACAACAACTCCCGCACCCAGATGGCACTGATCCGGGACCGCATCGAACAGCGGGCCCGTGTCCGCGAGACCACGCCGGTCACGCCGGGCTGACGTCCTCCTCCTCCGACGGCCTCCGAAGGGACGCCCCCCGATGCATCAAGCACTGATAGTCGCCCGAATGGCACCCGGGTCGGCGCCGGACATCGCCGAGGTCTTCGCGGCCTCCGACAGCGGTGAACTGCCGCACCTCGTCGGCGTCAGGCGGCGCAGCCTGTTCCAGTTCGGCGACGTGTACCTCCATCTCATCGAGGCCGACCGGCCACCGGGGCCGGCGATCGCCAAGGTGACCGAGCACGCCGCCTTCCGGGACGTCAGCGACCGCCTCGCGGCCTTCGTCAGCCCCTACGATCCGCAGACCTGGCGGAGCCCGAAGGACGCGATGGCCACACAGTTCTACACCTGGCAGAGCGACCGGCCCGCCTGAGCGCGCACGGCACGAGCCGGCCCCGCGGTGATCGCGGGGCCGGCTGCTGTGTCCGCCGGTTGCTCAGCCGGGGACCACGCTCTCGAACGCGTGCAGATACGCGTTCACCGGGCGGACCTCCCCGACGACCAGCCCGGCGGCCTCCATCCGGCTGGTCATGCTCTTCATGGTGTGCTTGGCTCCGCCGACGTTGAGGAGGAGCAGCAGGTCCATGGAGGTGGTGAACGTCATCGACGGCGAGTCGTCGACGAGGTTCTCGATGACGACCACCCGGGCCTCGGGGCGGGCCGCCGTGACGACGTTGCGCAGGGTCCGTGCGGTGCTGTCGTCGTCCCACTCCAGGATGTTCTTGATGATGTAGACATCGGCGTCGACCGGGATGGACCGCCGGCAGTCGCCGGGGACGATGGTCACCCGGTCGGCGAGGGCACCGCCTTCGCGCAGCCGCGGGTCGGCGTTCTCGACGACTCTCGGCAGGTCGAGCAGGGTGCCCTTCAGGCCGGGGTGCTTCTCCAGCAGGGCGGCCAGCACATGGCCCTGGCCGCCGCCGATGTCCGCGACGGTCGACGCCCCGGTGAGGTCGAGGAGTTCGGCGACATCGCGCGCGGACTGCACGCTGGAGGTGGTCATGGCCCGGTTGAAGACCTGGGCCGACTCCGGCGCGTCCTCGTGGAGGTAGTCGAAGAACTCCTTGCCGTACAGCTCGCCGAAGACGCTGTCGCCCGTGCGCACCGCCTTGTCGAGCTTGGGCCAGGCGGCCCAGGTCCACGGCTCGGTGCACCACAGGGCGATGGAGCGCAGGCTGTGCGGATCGTCCTCGCGCAGCAGCCGGGACATCTCGGTGTGCGCGAACCGGCCGTCCGCCTCCTCGGCGAAGATCCCGTAGCAGGTCAGTGCGCGGAGCATGCGCCGCAGCGCTTTCGCGTCGGCCTTCACCGCCCCGGCGAGTTCCTCGGCGGACCGGGGCGTGTCGTCCAGGGCATCGGCGACGCCGAGCCGGGCCGCGGCGCGCACGGACGCGGCGCAGGCCGCGCCGAAGACGAGTTCCCGCAGCCTCATGGAGGTACGGGGAGTGGTGGGTGCGGTGGTCATGCCGCCTCGTTTCTGTTCAGTGGGGCCGGGCCGGGCGGCCCGGCCGGGACGTGCCCCGGCGGCGTTGCTCAGCACATTCCGGCGGGCTCGGAGACGCCGCACATGTTGGCGTCGAAGCGGTTGCCGGTGCCCTCGGAGTCCCGGTCTGCGAGGTCGGCCGTCGCATTGCGCAGGACCACGTTGTCGCGGATGACGTTGTCCGTGCCGGGGGTGCCGACGACGCTCTTGAAGAGGACGATCCCGCCGGAGAACGGTGAGTTGCCGACGTTGTCCCACACCGTGTTCGACTCGACGAGAGTGTCCTCGGTGCCGGTGAGGACGATCCCCGCGCCCTGGATCTCGGGCAGCCTGGCCGTGGCCGCGCACGCCTTGTTGTTGCGGACGATGTGGTTGTGGCGGACCGTCAGGGCACCCGCGCGAGGTTTGGATTCGTCGCCGACGAGGAAGAGCCCGGCGCAGTTCGTCGTCATCATGTTGCCTTGGACGGTCAGATTCCGCACCCGGCGGACCGTGGCCCCGATGCGGTTGTCCGTCATCATGTTGCCGCGGATCTGTGTCCCGTGAGTGTCGATGGCACCGGCTTCCTCGGAGACCGTGTTCGCGACGAAGATGCCGGCGTCACGGTTGGACCGGAGGAGGTTGCCCGCCAGGACGGACCGGGTGGAGCGCTGTTGGGCGATCCCCCAGGTGCCGTTCTTCTCGGAGATCACCCCCTGCACGGTCAGCCGGTCGGTCCCCGAGGCCCATACGCCGCTCTTGGCGAAGCCCGAGACCGCCAGCGCGTCGATGCGTACGCCGTCGACGGGCTGCTCGGCCGTGCCGAGCACACAGACGCCGTTGCCCTGGGCGGCACAGGCGTTCTCGGCCCGGGCGGTGTCCGCCGCGGGCTTGATCACGGTACGGGCACCCGCCCCGCGCAGTCTCAGGCCGGACTTCGTGATCAGCACGCTCTCGCGGTAGGTGCCTGCGGCGATGCTGACGGTGTCGCCCGGCTGGGCGGCGTCCACGGCGGCCTGGATCGACTGGCCGGGACTCACACGGTGGGTGACGCCGGTGTGGGAGGCGGGGGCTGCCGCGCCGACGCCGGAGGCCATGAGGAGGGCTGCGGATGCGAGGAGGGTGATTTGTCGTTTCTTCATAATCCGAAGCTATGCGCCGAAGCGGACGAAACGCCTCATACCTGGCCCGTCCGCGGTCGTGTCGCGCGCGTCGCTTCCCCAAGCAGAGCAACGCCCCCTCGCTGAAGGGCAACGGTCCCGGGCCGCCTCACCGACGCCCTATCGTGGTCGCATGACTGTGCCCGAGCGCATCCGCATCGTCTCCCGTTCCTCCCCGATGGCCCTTGCCCAGGTGGAGCGCGTCCGCGCCGAGCTGGCCGCGCTGCGTCCCGGCATCCGCACCGAGGTCGTGCCCGTCACCACGACCGGCGACCGGTGGATGGGCGACCTGGCCCAGGTCGAGGGCAAGGGTGCGTTCACCAAGGAGGTGGACGCC
Organism: Streptomyces sp. ISL-10; assembly: GCF_018614575.1. Classification (GTDB taxonomy): domain Bacteria; phylum Actinomycetota; class Actinomycetes; order Streptomycetales; family Streptomycetaceae; genus Streptomyces. Next base: position 71,902 of record NZ_JAGGOJ010000003.1, on the reverse strand, counting down.
GCCCTGCTGGCCGGTGAGGCCGACCTCGCGGTGCACTGCGTCAAGGACATCCCGGCCGACCGCCCGCTGCCCGCCGGTACGACCTTCGCCGCCTTCCTCAAGCGGGACGACATCCGTGACGCCCTGGTCCACCCCGGCGGGCTCGCGCTCGACGAGCTGCCCGCCGGTACCCGGATCGGCACGTCGTCGGTCCGGCGCGCGGCCCAACTGGCCGCGTCCCACCCCGGCCTGGAGTGCGTCCCGATCCGCGGCAACGCCAACCGGCGCCTGGAGAAGCTGTACGCGGGGGAAGCGGACGCGCTGCTGCTCGCCGTCTCGGGGCTGGAGCGCATCGGCCGGACCGACGTGATCACCGAGGTCCTGTCGGTCGAGACCATGTGCCCGCCGATCGGCGCGGGTGTCCTCGCCCTCCAGTGCCGTGAGCACGACGACGCCGTGATCGACACGGTGAGTGCCCTCGGCGATCCGGACACCCACCGGGAGACCACGGCGGAGCGGATGTTCCTGCACGTCCTGCAGGGCCACTGCAACAGCCCGATCGCCGGTTACGCACAGGCCGAGCGCAACGGCGACCTGTCACTGCGCGCCAAGGTGTTCACCCCGGACGGCAAGACCGTTCTCAACGCGCACGAGTGGGCCGGACGGCTGGACCCGGCCACGCTCGGCACCTCGGTGGCGGTCGCGCTGCTGCGCCAGGGAGCGCGCGAGCTCATCGACGGCATCGCGCACTAGGGTCACCCGTCCGGGGGACGGCGGGGGTTGGGGCGGTCAGGACTCCTCGAAGTAGGCGTCGAGCACCGTGTCCAGCTCCGCCGTCCACTCCTTGAGCCGGCTCCTGGCGTCGGCCTCGACCTCGGCGTTGAACCACCGGTTGGCCGCGACGTGGACCGTCACGGTGAAACGGCGGCCGAAGCGCGGGGTCTTGACCTCGACCGCGCCGATCTCGTCCCAGCGGAAGTCGGCCTCCTGGTCGTCGAGCCGGAAGCGGACGCCCTCGCGGTTCGCGGTGATCGAGCCCCGGCGGTCGCTGACCTCGAAGACGGGTCCGGTGTCGTCGGCGTCGTCGGCCTCGGCTGTCGCGTCGTCGGCGCTGTCCTCGGTTCCGGTCCCGGTCCCGGCCTCGTCGGCCGTGTCGGAGACGTCGTCGGCTTCGGCATCGGCGGTCCCTGAGGCATCGTCGGCGTCGGCGTCGGTCCCCGGGGCGTCGGCCGCGGCAGCGGCGTCCTCCGGCTCCCGGTCCCCGCGCTCCCCCCTCCCGTCGGCCGCCCCGGGGGCGGGACGGGCGGCGGCGAGGCCAGGGAGGAAGGCCGGGTCCGTGCTCACGGCGAAGTCCGGCTTGATGTTCGGATCTATCTGCTGCTCCACGGCGGGCAGTATGGACGACGAAGCTGTGCGAGGCCAATGCGCCTCCTCGTGGCGGCCCTTGCCGCCACGGATTCTTGTCGCCGCCCAAGGGACCGGGCCCCGGCGTGCGGCACATGCGCAGGGCGGGGCCGTCGGGCGGTCCGGCCCGAGACGGGAGAAGTGCACATGGGACCGACCGCCGGAAGTCTCCTGGCCATCAGCGACCTGCACGTCGCCTACGAGGCGAACCGCAGGATCGTCGACGGGCTGCGCCCCGAGTCCGACGACGACTGGCTTCTGGTCGCGGGCGACATCGGCGAGATGTCGCACGACATCTCCTGGACGCTGGAGACCCTCTCCGCACGCTTCGCCCGGGTCGTGTGGGCTCCGGGCAACCACGAACTGTGGACACCGCGCCAGGACCCGCTCCAACTGCGCGGCGTCGAACGCTACCGGCATCTCGTGGAACTCTGCCGTTCCCTGGGGGTCGTCACCCCCGAGGACCCGTATCCCGTCTGGCCGGGCCCGGACGGTCCCGTCACCGTGGCACCGCTCTTCCTGCTGTACGACTACACCTTCCGCACCGGCCCGGACCTCAGCCGGGAGCAGGCGCTCGCGGACGCCTACGACAAGGGCGTGGTGTGCACGGACGAGTTCCTCCTGCACCCGGACCCGTTCGAGAGCCGGCAGGCGTGGTGCGAGAGCAGGGTGAAGGTGACGGAGGGCCGGCTCGCGGCGCTGGACCCGGCGATGCCGCTCGTCCTGGTCAACCACTATCCACTGGTGCGTGAGCCGATGCGGGTGCTGCACCACCCCGAGTTCGCCCTGTGGTGCGGCACGGAACGCACCGCCGACTGGCACCTGCGGTTCAACGTCGCCGCGATGGTCTACGGACATCTGCACATCCCGCGCTCGACCGTGTACGACGGGGTCCGCTTCGAGGAGGTCTCGGTCGGCTACCCGCGCGAGTGGCGCACCCCGGGCTTCCGGCGCACCGTGCCGCCCCGCCGCATCCTGCCGGCCGGGCCGCCGCCCGCGCGGCCGTGACGCGAACGGCGGTGCCGTCCGGACCCCGGCACCCGGCGAGGACCGCGTCCGGCTCCGTCCGGACGCGGCCCGACCGAGGCACCCGGGGTCGTCCGGCACCGCCTCGCAGCGTCAGCGCCCCAGCAGCTGCTTCATCCGCTTGCCCTCGCGGGACTCGCCGAGGGTGTCCCACAGCTTCTTCGAGCTGGTGGAGGTGTAGACGCCGGGCGCACCCTGCTCACCGCAGCCCTCGCCGTACGACACGATGCCGATCTGGTACGTACGGCCCGCGACCTTGCGGAACAGCGGTCCGCCGCTGTCGCCCTGGCAGGAGTCCTTGTCCTCGACGCCCGCGCAGACGTTGACGGCCCTGTTGTAGCCCGGGTACGTCGCCGTGCACTCGGCGTGCGAGAGCAGCGGCACCTTCACGCCGCGCAGCCGGTCGGGGAAGCTCGGCACCTCGGTGTCGGTGTTGCCCCAGCCGATGACCGTCGCCTGCGCGCCGGGGCGGAGCAGGGCGTCGGTGCCGGCGGTCGGCATCTTCACGGCGGCGGTGCCGGTGACCGGCTTGGCCAGCTCCAGCAGCGCCAGGTCGTACGCCTCGTTCCCCTTGACGTAGCGGGGGTGCGAGACGATGCTCAGCACGTTGCGCAGCTGCCCCTGGCGCTTGTCGGACAGCACGGTCCGGCCGACCGTGACCTCCAGCTTCTTCGGCTTGACGCCCGTCACACAGTGCGCGGCCGTCAGCACCACGGTGTCGCTGATCAGGCTGCCGCCGCAGAACTGGCGATCGGCCGGGTTCCCGGAGCCCTTGCTCAGCAGGGCCGCCATCCACGGGTGGGCACCGTTGGACTGCTCCACACCACCGATGATCTTGGCGCTGGGCCTCGTCCGCTCCTCGTCGGGTGCGGTCTGCGCCGCGGCCGTGGTGACGGCCGATCCGACGAGGGCCAGCGCCGCGCTCGCCACCAGCCCGGCGGAGGTTATCCGGCGAAGGCGGTGGCGGGTCGGGGAAACTCTCATGGGGGTTGGTCTCCACTTCTGATGAGGGACGCCGAAGGGCCGGACTGCGCAAGGGGGTTGGCCTTCGGCACTGTCGTGTCATCAGAGCGGCAAATCACGCGGGAGGTTCACTCGAATGCGGAGGTTTTCCGGTGCCGCGCGCTCGGATCAGCGGCTGCTGGTGCCGGCGGGATCCCCGGCCGGTTGCCGGTCATCCACTCCTGGACCAGGCGCACACCGGTCGCGGTACGTCTGACACGATCCCCGCATGCAGAGGGACGCCTGGCTCAATGACGCCGACCACTTCTCACCGGGCCGGGAACTGTTCCGCTCCGGTCGGAGTTTCAGGGTCTGGGCCTGCACGGTGAGCCACGGCCAACTCCTGCTGCGCAGCGAACCCACCGAGGGCGCACGGCGGATCGACGTGCTCTTCAAGCCCGTCGAGGCCGTGCAGACGCGCATGCGCTACGACGGCCTCGTCATCCGATGCGCCACGGCGGAGGAGCACACCCGCATCCTCGCGGCCACCGGAAGCACCCTTCGCAGCAATCGCGTTCACATCCTGGAGACCTCCGGCGGCGCCGACTACGTGATCTCCAACGCCGTCGGCTGGGGTATGGACGACGGTGACCTCCGCGCACCGGGCCGACTCGCCTCGTTCGCACCGGCGACCGATCCGGCACGCATCCTGCGGACGACAGAGCCGTGATTCCGCGCTGATCTTCACGGCGGACCTACGGATGGTGTTCGCTCCAAAGACCGAGTCCACGTGGTGAACTCACCGACTCGTACGCCGAATCGGCGCACGGGGCGCGGGCGCTTCGCCGGCCGCGAATCGAGCTGCCGCCGGCGGCAGCTCGCACGGTCCGTCCGCGGGTCCGGTCACCACCGCGGCACGAACAGCGGCGCTCTGCGCTCTTGAGGGGTTAGAGTCCGGATGGAACACGACGAGGGGGATCCCGTGGCCAAGGTCGACATCAGGCTCGACGCCGAGCTGGTGGTGGAAGTGATGGTCCTGGCCGGGGTCGGATCACCCCAGGACGCCATCGAGTTGGTGGTGCGCGACTACATCGCCCGCGGCCATCGCACCGAGGAGCGCACCGAACTCAAGGACCACAGGCTGCGCGAGGTCGAGGCCCGGCCCCAGGACCCGCAGGGCTGAGCATTGAGCCGTCCGGGCTCCTCGAAGCGGCGCCGGACGGACTGCACATCGCGACACTGCCGTCAAAGGGCTTCGTCGGGCCATTGGTCGAGCAGCGCGTCGCCCGGCACGCAGGGTTCCGCTGCCGCGCCGTTGAGGGACTGTTCCGTCCAGATCACCTTGCCGGCGGAGGTGTACCGCGTGCCCCAGCGTTCGGCGTACCGGGCGACGAGGAACAGACCGCGCCCGCCCTCGTCGGTGGTCTTGGCCCGGCGCAGATGGGGCGAGGTGCTGCTGCTGTCGGAGACCTCGCAGATCAGGGTGCGGTCGTGCAGCAGACGGACGGTGATGGGTTCGGCGCCGTAGCGGATGGCGTTGGTGACCAGCTCGCTGAGGACGAGTTCGGTGGCGAATCCGATCTCCTCCAGACCCCAGTCCGCCAGGCGGCGGGCGCAGGCCCTGCGGACCGGCGCCACCGCCGCGGGGTCACGGGGCACGTCCCACTGGGCGACCTTCGCGGGGTCGAGCCGACGGGTGCGGGCCACCAGAAGCACGATGTCGTCGCTGGGGTGGACGGGCAGCATGGTCTCCATCACCGCGGCGCAGGTGGCTTCCGGGGTGCGGCTGGGCCCGGCCAGGGCACTACGCAAGGCCTCCCGGCCGGCGTCCAGGTCGCGCCCGCGGTCCGCGACCAGTCCGTCGGTGTAGAGCACGAGCCGAGAGCCCTCGGGCAGGGTCAGCTCAGCGCTCTCGACGGGCAGGCCGGCTCCCAGGCCCAGCGGAGGTGAGACCGGCACGGCAGGGAACGTCACGGTCCCGTCGGGGTGGGCCACCGCGGGCCCCAGGTGGCCGGCGGTGGCGGCGGCCACCCGCCCGGAGACGGGATCGTAGACGGCGTACAGGCAGGTGACCCCGCTGATCTCCTGCCCGCCCCGTTCCTCGGCGGCGGCCTCGTCCGCGTCGAGGTGGGCCACCAGCTCATCCAGATGGCTCAGCAACTCCTCGGGCGGCAGATCCAGGGTGGAGAAGTTGTGTACGGCGGTACGCAGCCGGCCCATGGTGGCCGCGGCGTGCAGACCGCGGCCGACGACGTCGCCTACCACCAGGGCCACGCGGGCGCCGGACAACGGGATGACGTCGAACCAGTCGCCGCCCGCCCCGGCCTGGGCCGGCAGGTAGCGGTAGGCCACCTCCAGGGCGTTCTGCTCGGGCAGACCCCGGGGCAGGAGACTGCGCTGGAGGGTGACGGCCATGGTGTGCTCACGGGTGTAGCGGCGGGAGTTGTCGATCGCGACGGCCGCCCGGGCGGCCAGCTCCTCGGCGAGGGACGTGTCCTCCCCTTCGAACGGCGGGGAGGCATTCGCCCGCCAGAAGTTCGCCACGCCCAGCAGCGTGCCCCGCGCCCGCACAGGGACCGTGATCAGGGAGTGGATGCCGCGGTCCAGGGTTTGCTGGGCGCGCTCGGGGTCCTGATCCCGCCAGCCGTCCGAGGTGCTCAGGTTCGCCTCCAGAACCGCCCGGCCGCCGGCCACCCCGACGGAGACGGGGCTGGTGGGACCGAACCGGATCAGCTCGCCCACGGGGAAGAGGGAATGGTCGTCTGCCAGGCCGGCGGTCGCGGCGCGGCGCATCTCGGTGCGTTCCCCGGCCGGCTCCTCCCCCCGCAGGACCGGGTCCAGCAGTTCTACGGTGACGACGTCGGCGAAGTGGGGAACCGACACCTGTGCCAACTCCTCGGCAGTGCCCGTCACGTCCAGCGTGGTCCCGATCCGCATCCCTGCGTCGTAGAGCAGCTTCAGCCGCTCCCGCGCCACTTCCGCACGTCCGGTGACCGCCGCAAGCTCCGTGGTGTCCCGCAGGGTGACCACGCTGCCCGCCTGGCCCCCGTACGGGGCCGTGGGCCGCTTGTTCACCGCCAGCAGCCGGTCCCCGGCCGGATGCACCGCATCCGTGACCGGCTCGCCCGACACCAGCAGCCGCGCCGTGTCCGTGTCGAGCCCCAGCTCCTCCACCCGCTGCCGTTCCGCGTCCGCCGGCAGGTCCAGCAGCCGCCGCGCCTCGTCGTTGGCCAGCACCAGCCGCCCGTCCACGTCGACGATGAGCACGCCTTCCCGCACCGCGTGCAGCACCGCGTCGTGGTGCTCGTACATCCGCGTCATCTCCGCCGGGCCCAGGCCGTGCGTCTGCCGCCGCAGCCGCCGGGTCACCAGCGCGGTCCCGGTGGTGGACAGCGCGAGCGTTGCGGCGCCGGCGCCGAAGATGATCGGAAGCTGCCGTTCGACCAGGTCGGACACGTTCTCCACCGTGATCCCGGCGGACACCAGGCCGACCACCGACCCGTCGTCAGCGATCACCGGGACCACCGCCTGGACGGCCGCTCCCCGGCCCGCGGGCAACGGCGGACCGCCTGCGCGCTCAACGGTCGTGCGGCCTTCCAGCGCCGGTGCGATGGTGCCGACGAACTTCTTCCCGATCTCCTTCGGGTCGGGGTACGTAAGACGGATCCCGTCGGTGTCGAGGACGACGACGAAGTCCACGTTCGCCTTCTTCCGGGCCGCTTCGGCGCGTGGCTGCAGTGCGGCCGTCGGATTCGGACCGGTCAATGCCTCGACCGTGCCCGGGGCGTTCGCGAACGCCTCGGCCGCTGTCACCGACAGGCGCTCGGCCTCCCGTGCACTGGCACGATCGGCCTGGACTACCAGGGCGATCACCGCGGCCGCGACCAGAATCAACACGATCACGACCTGCAGCACGAACACCTGCCCGGCGGCGCTGCGCAGGCTCAGCAGGGAACGCGGTCCCCGCCCCGAACGACGTCGCGACGGCCGATCCGGGCGGCGGAAAAGCCCCTTTCCCTTCATGGCCACTTTCTACATCGCTTTCCACCCGGGGGCGACAGACCAGGCAGGCCCCGCGCCATGGGGCGCGGCGCTGATCGGCACCGTCGGCGGGGGTGGTACTCCGGGGGCCCGAGGGCGAGGACAGGTCCACGTGGCACACATCAGGGACGCCGGTGACGACGTGGACGACCGAGCCCGGGGCGGCCTCGGCGATGCGGGCACGCAGGGCGGAGCAGGAGGGTGACGCACAGCAGGCCGGTGCGCGGGGATCATGCGGCCCGCTCCGTCTCCACGGGCAGCTCGGCCAGCCGCCACTCCAGCATCCCATCGGTCAGCCGGACGGCCTTGCGGCCGTGCTCGTGCAGCAGGCGCACCGCGTCGTACGCGAGGACGCAGTAGGCGCCCCGGCAGTAGGCCACCACCTCCGCGTCGTCCGGCAACTCGGCCAAGCGGTCGGCGAGTTCCCCGACCGGGATGGAGAGGGCGCCGGGGATGTGCCCGGCGGCGTACTCCTCGGCGGGACGGACATCCAGGACGACGACCTCGCCCGCCGCCGCGCGGGCGAGCAGGTCCTCGCGGTCCACCTCTTCCGCCTCATCGGTACCGAGGTAGGCGGCGCGGGCCGGCTCGACGGCGGGCTGATGGAGGCGGGCGACCTGGCGCAGCAGGGCGTACAGGGCGGCGACGTCGTCTCCTGCCAGTCGGTAGTGGATACGGACGCCGTCGCGGCGGGTGCCCACCAGCCCGGCCTGCTTGAGGCTCTGCAGGTGTGCGGAGGCGGTGGTCAGGTTCAGTCCGGCGGCCTTGGCGAGGGCGTCGACGGTGCGCTCGCCCTGAGCCAGCAGATCGAGCAGTTCCAGGCGCTTTCCGCTGCTCAGGGCCTTGCCCGTGCGGGCGAAGGCGTCGTACAGCGCGGCCTTGCGCGCGGCGTCTCCCATGACAGAATCCCCATCCTCCATAAATCCATGGAATATTGTATCCAGGAGCGGGTGCGAAAGCGATCCGTCCCCTGCCGTGGCAACTGGAGGACCTGATGGGCTTCGCGGACGATCACCTGACACCGCTCGTCGACGAGGGGCTGGGCAACAGTGCCTACCTGATCGACCTGGGCGACGGCCGGGCGCTGGCCGTGGACGCGAGCCGGGACCTGCGCGCCCTGCGTACCGCCGCCCAACGGCACGGGCTCACGGTGGCCTTCGCCGCCGACACCCACCTTCATGCCGACTTCCTCTCCGGAGCGGTGCAGCTCGCGCATGACGAGGGAGCCGAGGTGCTGGCCTCCGCCGCCGGGCACCGGACCTTCCGGCACCACGGCCTGGGCGACGGAGACGAGGTCGACCTGGGTGGGCTGACTCTGCGGGTGCTGGCCACCCCCGGACACACCGACGAGCACCTGTCCTTCCTGCTCCTGGACGGCACCCGCGAGCTGGGCGTCTTCACCGGCGGCTCACTGATCGTCGGCTCCGCCGCCCGCACCGACCTGCTCGGCGCCGACTGCGCCGAGGACCTCGCCCGCGCGCAGTATCAGTCCCTGCGACGCCTGGCCGAACTGCCCGACCAGGTGGCCGTGTGGCCGACCCACGGGGCGGGCTCCTTCTGCTCGGCCCCGCCCGGCGCCGAGCGCACCACCAGCATCGGCGCCGAGAAGCGGGCCAACCCGCTGCTCGCCGCGCCGGACGAGGACTCCTTCGTACGGCAGCTCCTGGGCAGCCTCGGCTCCTACCCCGCCTATTTCGACCGCCTCGCAGAAACCAACCGGCGGGGTCCCGCCGTCCTCGGCTCCGCCCCGGGGCTCACCCCGCTCACCACGGCCGAGGTACGTCGGCTGCTCGGCCAGGGTGCACAGCTGGTCGATGTGCGTCCGGTCGCGGACTTCGCCGCCGGGCACATCCCCGGCGCCGTCTCCGTCCCGCTGCGCAACCAGTTCGCCACCTGGCTGGGCTGGCTGCTGCCCGACGACAGCCCGCTGGTCTTCGTCACCGCGCCCGGCCAGGATCTGGCAGAACTCACCTGGCAGGCCCTGAAGATCGGTTACGAACGACTCGCAGGGCACGTGTCCATGAGTGGGTGGGCCGCCAACGGCGGGGACCAGGAGACGATCGAACTCGTCACCGCCGCCCGCATGGCCGACCGCCCGGTCCTCGACGTCCGGCAACGCACCGAGCACACCGCGGGTCACATCCCCGGAGCGATCGGCATCGAGCTCGGCGAGCTGACCGCCCGTGCCGACGACGCCCCGGCCGGCGCGGTTGTGCACTGCGGGCACGGCGAACGCGCCATGACCGCCGCCAGCCTGCTGCAGCGCGCCGGACACCGTGGCTTCGCGGTCATGGTCGGCGGCCCCGCGGACTGGGCGGAAGCCACCGGCCGCCCCCTTCAGGCGGGCGCGTGACCGCCACCGCCTCCCAAGGAGACATCCGGCTCGGACTGCGCGCCAACCTCGCCCAGTTCACGCTGCTCGTCGCCGTCAACGCCCTGGTCGGCGGCATGCTCGGCCAGGAGCGCACCGTCCTGTCCCCGCTGGCCGATCAGGTCTTCGGCCTCGATGCCTATACCGCCGCCCTGACGTACATCCTGGCCTTCGGCGCCACCAAGGCCGTCACCAACTTCTTCGCCGGCACCCTCTCCGACCGCTACGGCCGCAAACCCGTCCTGATCGGCGGCTGGCTGCTCGCCCTCCCGGTCCCGGCCATGCTCGCCTGGGGACCCACCTGGGGCTGGATCATCGCCGCGAACATCCTGCTCGGCACCTCCCAGGGCCTGACCTGGTCCACCACCGTCATCATGAAAATCGACCTCGCCGGGCCCGCACGCCGCGGGCTGGCCATGGGCCTCAACGAAGCCGCCGGATACGTCGCGGTCGCCGCCACCGCCATGGCAACCGGCGCCATCGCCGCCCACGCGGGCCTGCGCCCCGAACCCTTCCTGCTCGGTGCCGCCTACGCCGCACTCGGCCTTGGGCTGTCGGTCCTCGTGGTACGCGAAACCCGCGACCACGCCCGCGCAGAAGCCGCGCTCCACCCCGTACAGGACGTGGCCGTGACCCGGTTGACCACCGGGCAGATCGCCAAGCGGACGAGCCTCACCGACAGAGCCCTGTCCGCCGCCAGCCAGGCCGGCATGGTCAACAACCTCAACGACGCCCTCGCCTGGGGCATCTTCCCCCTGCTCTTCGCCACCCACGGCCTGTCCATCGGCCGGATCGGCGTCCTGGCCGCCATCTATCCGGCCGTCTGGGGCGCGGGCCAGCTGCTCACCGGCTGGTGGTCCGACCGGATCGGCCGCAAACACCTCATCACCGCGGGCATGCTGCTCCAGGCCGCCGCCATCGCCCTCGTCGCCCTCGGCACCACCTTCGGTGTCTGGGCCGCCGCCCAGGCACTGCTCGGCATCGGCACCGCCCTGGTCTACCCCACCCTGCTCGCCGTCATCGGCGACGTCGCCCACCCCGCCTGGCGCGCCCGGGCTGTCGGTGTCTACCGGCTGTGGCGTGACGGCGGCTTCGCCGTCGGCGCCCTGCTCGCCGGCATCCTCGCCGACGCATACGGCCTGACTGCCGCCATCTGGGCCGTCGCCGCCCTCACCGCCGCCTCCGGTCTGCTCGTCGCGGTACGCATGTACGAAACCCATCCCCGGCCGGCGTCCCCGCCTCCGGTGACCAGGTGACCGGTACGCATGTACGAAACCCATCCCCGGCCGGCGTCCCCGCCTCCGGTGACCAGGTGACCGGCAGAGTGACGAGACCACCTGTCAGCACATGGCTGCGGGCCCGTAGTCGGGCGCCTGTGCCGGGGCGCGCGCCGTGCCCAGGATCTCCTCCACCACGCCCGGCATCCGCCCCGGGTCGTCCGGCAACGCCTCCCACCGGACCTGACAGGTGAGCAGCACAAGCGCGCCGTCAACTCATGTGGCCGACTCGGTGGGCTGTCGATCGTGGTGGGAATCGTCGAGCGCGTTCCCCCACAGCCGGCAGGAGGAGCGGGCCCGCCCGCTTGGCGCGGCGCTGGACAAGGGCGGTCTCCACCCGACCGATGCCGGGCAGCGCGGCCAACTCGCCGGCCAGGTAGTCGTACAGGGCACCGGTGTCACGGCACTGGACCATGGCGAAGACCGACGCCCGGCCCGTCGTGACGGCGGCGAAGGCGACTGCGGCATGCCGTGACAGCGCCTCCGTCACCTCGCCCAGCTGAGCCGGCGCCACCTCCAGCCACAGCAGCGCCTCCACCGGGAAGCCGAAGTGGGACGGGCTCACGTCCACCTCGAAGTGCAGCACCCCGGCGGCCCGCAGCCAGGCGACGCGGCGGCGCACGGTCGAGGCCGACCACCCGGTGACGGTGGCCAGCTGCGCCACGTCCGCCCGGCCGTCCAGGGCCAGTTCGCCCGCCAGCCGCGCCTCCGCCTCGCCCCAGCCGGACGCCTCCGCAAGGACTTCCGGGCCGTCCGGTGACTCCGGCACGGGGCCGACAAGAGCCGCCTGTTCGGACGCGTCCAGCGCGCTGGTCCGGCCTGCCCAGCCGCCGACCCCGGCGACCGGACGCAGCACGCAGCTCGCCTCGACGTCTCGTATTCCCGGGGTCCGGAGCAGGTGGTCGAAGAGCGGGCGACCACCGTCCGATCCCGCGGCCGGCCCCGCGGCCGGGGTGCGGACCATGCAGGTCAGCCGCGTCCCGCCGGCGAGCGGGGCAATCCACGAGGTGTCGTCCCGCTGCGCGAGGGCGGCGGTCAGCGCCTCAACGGCGTCCGGCGCGCAGTCGATGCGGACGAACCAGTCGAGCATGCCGATCCGCCGGCTGTCGACGAGCCCCACCACCCGGGCCACCAGGGCCGACCGCAGCCGGTGGTAGCGGCGCGCGACGGTGCGCTCCGGGGCCCCGAGCACGGTGGCGATCCCGCTGAACGAGGCGCGCCCGTCGATCTGGAGGGCATGGATCAGACGGCGGTCCAGCGCGTCGAGCGTGACGGATTGCGTCACCAGCTCCCCCTCCGAAGTCCGGTCGCGTCCATCCCGGCGACATTACAGCGCGCAGGGGAGTACCGGGCAGGACGCTGGCGGCGACCACCACAGAAAGGCAGACCATGTTGACCGTTCTTCCCATCAGGTACGTGGCCGACGTCGAGGCGTCCCGGGACTTCTACTCCGGGCTGGGGCTCGCCGTCCGGCAGGAGCCGGGCGCGGCCGTCTGGGTCCGGCTGACCGCCGCCGCGGGCGCCGTCGGCCTCCACGCCGCCGCCGTCTCGCAGGGTCTGCCACCCGGCGCCACCGAACTGGGCTTCGCGACGGACCAGCCGCTGGAGGAGGTCGCGCAGCGGCTCGAACGCAACGGCTACCCGTACGAGTTGGTCGAGGAGAACTTCGGCCGCAGCGTCCGCGTCACCGACCCGGACGGGGTCGTCGTGCAGATCCAGTGCATCGACCCGGACACCGTCCGCAGGTCGGCCGCGGCCGTGGCCGGCGACTCCGCCTGACCGGCAGGCGCGGGAGCACCCCGCCGGCCCGCCCCCGTATACCCAAGAGATCCGTCACGACACGTCACGACATCCATCACGGCAGGAAGGTCCGGACATGGAACCGCTCGTCACACTCGTCGCCGTCACAGGCCTGCTGCTGCTCGCCGGGGCGCTCGGGGCCGTACGGCTCCGTCGGCCGACCGCCGCCCTGCGGGGCGGCCTGGCGGCCATGTTCACGCTCACCGCGGGCGCCCACTTCGTCGGGATGCGCGAGGAGATGGTCGCCATGGTGCCGCCGGCCCTGCCGGCCCCGGGCCTGCTCGTCACACTGACCGGCATCGCCGAACTCGCCTGCGCGCTCGGGCTGCTGTGGTCGCGGACCGCCCGGGGCTCGGCCGCCGTGCTCAGTGCGATGCTGATCGTGATGTTCCCCGCCAATGTGTACGCCGCCGGCGGCGACGTGCCCTGGTGGGACCGGCTCGGCCCCCGGACGGCCATGCAGTCCGTCTTCCTGGCGGCCACGGTCACCGTGCTGGTCCGCCACGGCCGGGCATCTGCGGAGCCCTCTGCGGAACGCTCGCTCGGCTCCCCGCCGCCGCGACCGTTGCCGGGCCGAGGCCGGTGAGGGCGCCGAGCCTGCGGCACGTCCCGCCCCCGCCGAACCCGATCGGCTCGGCGGAACACGCCGACTACCTCGTGGAGCTCTCCAACATCGTCCGTCAGAGGTCCATCGGCCCGCGGGCGTCCCGGTCGCTGAGCCGCCTCGATCTGGTGCTGCGCGCACTGAGGGAACTGTCCCGTGACCCCGACGTCTCCGTCCACCTCGTCGCCGACACCCATCTGCTGGGCGCTCACCGGGAGTTCGCCGATCCGCAGGAGGTGCTGCGGCTGCGCCGGTGGGTCGCCGAAGGTCTGGTCGAGGAGGTACCCGACGCCGACGAGCGCATCCTGGACCTGGCCCGCATGACCGGTACTCGGTTCGTCACCGGCGACCGGTATGTCGACCATCGCGTCGAGCACCCGTGGATCCAGGGCAACACCACTACGGTTGAGAGCACGTCCTCAAACCGCTCGTCCGGCAGGGCCTCCTCGCCGTCGCCGCCGTGTGCCGGCGTCAGGTTGTCCCGTACCGTGCCGGTGAATACGTGCTGCTTCTGGGTCACGAGCACGATCTCGCGCCGTAGCTGCCCCACTGGCAGGGTGGTGACATCGGCGCCGCCTATCCGTACGGTCCCACGGGTCGGGTGGTGACGCCCGCCAGGGTGCGCCTCGGCGCCGATGGCGGCCTGGATCCGGCCGGCGCCCGCGAGCGCCTGGAGGACGCCGAGGCCGAGCGCGAGCAGTGACCACAGGTAGAGGCCGGCTTGGCCGGCGACCGGCTGCTGGACGCACGCGTGGAGTGGCACGCGCCGCCGACAGAACCGGCCGGGGACCCGGCCTTGTTGCTGACCGTGACGGTCGCGCCGGGCGACGGGTCCGCCCCCACCTGCCGCCTGCTGTCCGCTCAGGGGCAGGGCATGCTCATGTAGATCGCCTGCTCGCCCTCGGATTCGGTGCCGTGGTAGAGGGCCGTGTCCAGTCCGCAGAAGGCGAAGCCCATCCGCCGGTAGGCGTGGATGGCCGCGGCGTTGACGTTGGTGACCTCAAGCCAAATGTGCCCGGCGCCGCACTCGCGGGCGAATTCGACGGCGTGTCCCATCAGCGCGCGGCCGACGCCACGGCCCCGGTGGTCAGGGGCGACCTCGATGTCCTCGATGGTGAGGCGGCGGTTCCACGGGGAGTAGGAGACGGCGGCGAAGCCCGCCACCTCATTGTCGGCGCCGACGGCGACGAAGGTACGGCTGCCGGACTCCTCGCCGTCCTCGTCGCCGTCGTCGGACTCGTCCTCGGGGAAGACCTTGGTCAGTGGCGGGTCCACAGGGACCTCCCGGAACGCGAACCCCTCGTCGGAGACGGCCACTTGGAACACGGTGCTGGTGGTGAAGGAGCCGTCGACGCCCGCGATTGCCTCGGTGTCCTCGGGACGGGCGGCGCGGATCCGGTAAACCGTTTCGTCGACAGTGGTCATGGCACGACGCTACGACGGCCCTGACCGGGGGCGGCGGGTTCCAGCCGACACGGACCCGGCCGCACTCGGCACGGCGCGGCCGCGCCTGGGAACCGCCCGGCGCGCACGTCCTGGATCAGACCAACCGTACGAGCCCCTCACGCGATCACAGGCCGGAGTCGGCGGCCGAGGTGGGGCGCTCCTCGCCCACGGCGTGAACCTCCGCTCGCGCGCCGACGCCGACCAGGACAAGCCGAGCCGACCAGCCGCCCCACCCCGGCGGTTCCGGGGAGCCGGAGCACGGTGGTTCACGGTCAGCTCCATTGCCTCTCCTCCGCTGGACGGCGGGCCCCGCGCAACGTGAGCGCGGTCACCGAAGCGGGCAGCAGCTCGTACGTAGCTTGAGAAGTAGGAGCAGCGCGACTGAAGGAAGGTGGGCGAGGGTCATGATGCGGGCTGTGTGGAATGGCACGGTGATCGCGGAAGCGCCGCGCACGGTGGTGGTGGAGGGCAACCACTACTTCCCGCCGGAATCGCTGCACGGGGAGTACTTCACCGAAACCCGGACCAGGTCATTGTGCTTCTGGAAGGGCGTCGCCCGTTACTACAGCCTGGAGGTCGGGGGCTGACCAATCCGGACGCCGCCTGGTACTACCCGAAACCCAGCCCGTTCGCCCGGAAGATCAAGGGCCATGTGGCGTTCTGGCAGGGGGTGCGGGTCGAGGGCACTCCCGAGACGGTGCGGGAGAGCGGTCCGAGCAGCCTGTGAGAGCGGTCGCTGGTCAGCGGCGCCGGAAGTGCCGCAGGGCAACGACGCCTTGCGTCGTGGCCGCCGGTCGCGCAACGTGAGCGCGCTCACCGATCTCCGGGCGGGTCGGCCGTAGCGTCACTCCTGGACGGCAGGATCAGCGCACCGGAGAGGGACTCGGAGATGACATGGCGGACGAAGCTGATGGCCGTGGCCGCGATGGGCGGCGGCGCTGCGGCCGGGTACCTCGGGCTGGTCAGCGGGGCGCTGCCCCTGGATGTGGGCGTCGGCCGTAGGACCCGCCTTCTGGGTCCCCAGGTCGTCGACATCCGGGCCCCTCGGGAAGCGGTCTTCGACGTGATCGCGCAGCCCTACCTCGGGCGGGCCACCCGGGCGATGCGGGAGAGGATCCGGGTGCTGGAGCGCGGCAGCGACATGGTGCTCGCCGCCCACTCCACACCGGTCGCGGGCGGGAGGCTGACGGCGGTGACGGTGGAGACCGTGCGCTTCACCCGGCCCGAGCGGGTGGATTTCCGGCTGGTGCGCGGACCGGTGCCCCACGTCGTGGAGTCGTTCACCCTCACCTCGTCCGGGGCGGGTACGCGTCTGGTGTACGAGGGAGAAATGGGCACGGACCTGTGGGCGCTCGGGGAACGCTGGGGTCATCTGGTGGCCGCACGCTGGGAACAGACGGTCGCCGCCTCCCTGGCGTCGGTCAAGCAAGAGGCAGAGAGGCGCACGACGCTGCGCTGAGCCGATGTCGGATACGCGGGCCGACAGCCGCGTCGGCTGCGGCTGAGCTGGTTCGCCCTGCTCCAGGACGCCCTGACCCTGCTCTGTGCGGGACTGCTGCTGCGTGCCGCCCGTACATCCGCCCGTCGTGGTGGCGATCCAGGGGTGGTACGCCGTGATCTCCGCACCCCGTGAGCGCTCCGGATCTCGTGGCACGGCGGCCGTCGTGGGCGCGGCACTGCTGATGGTGGTGTTCCGCGCGGCCCGGGCAGCCGTGGCGGACAGCGTCCTTGGGTACGCCTTGCTGATCGTGGAAAGGACATCCTCGCGACGCCTGATCCGAGCGCCGCTCCGCACGCCTCGGCGGTTGCGGGTGGAATCTTCAGGAGCCGCCCAGACGCGCCGACGGCCGCTGTGACCCATCCCGTTACCGCCTCTGCTCGTCACTTGGGTGGCAGGCCGGCTGCGAACGCGCGACCTTGGTCGATCCAGTCGGCCAGGGCCTCGTCCTCGGACACGGCGGACGCACCGACGACGACCCAGCCGCGCATCGGGCGGCCGGTGAAGTCGAAGGGCCTCGCCCCGGGCCGCGCGAGAGCGGCGTCGGTTGCGTCGGGACCGACCCGGACCATCAACTCGTCCCCGATCACGCCCACGGCCATGTTGCCGGCGTACAGGAACGCCAGGCCGCCGAACATCCGCTTCTCCCCGATGGCCGGATCCGCGCCCAGGTGCGCCCGGATCCGTTCCGCCAGTCCCTCGTCGAAGGTCATGACCGTCCTCGTGATCAGTCCTGTGGCGTACTCAGCCGCCGCTCCAGGTCCCGCAGGTCCTTGACCAGCGAGGAGCGCACCTTGCGCCCCATCAGGGGTGCCGCCAGCCCGTAGAGGCCGGACGCGTCACCCCGCACGCGGATCCGGGCGAGCGTGCCGCCGCCCGGGTGCGGGGCGAAGGTGTAGGTCACATGCATGGGCATCGGGCCCGCGACCGACGCCATGTCGAGCAGCCGCAGTGGCTCGTAGGCGGCTACGCGCAGCACGTAGTCGATCCGCTTGCCCAGGAAGTACGCGGTCCGCGTCACCTCGGCCCCGACCCCGAAACCGCCCGCCTCGGCCTGGCGCGTCAGCTCCGCCGTACGGATGCCCTGGGTCCATTCCGCGTCATGGCACCAGTCCATCGCGTACGCCGCCACCCGCTCGCATGGCAACGGGATCACCCGCTCCGCGGTTACGTCGATTCCCATCCGCTGCCCCATTTCCCGGTCCAGCCGGTGCCCGATTCCATGGACCCACCCCGGCCGAGCACCGGCAACCGGACCACATGCGGGTCTACCGGCGCGTAGGTAAGCGCGGTCACATATCTGCCCATGCCATGCGTCCTACCGTCGGCGGTGAAAGCGGCAGAACGAACCCACCTGACGGGGTGATCATTATGGCCACCGCCGCACACGTATCCCCCCAGATCGCCGAGATCCCCGTCCATGCCACGTGGGGCGCGGCGGCCGGACTCGTCGGCGGCATCGGCTTCGGCATCTGGATGTCCGTGTCCCGGCCGATCATGGACACCGCGGTGATCACGATGGTCGCCGGACTGCTCGGTTCCACCAACGCCTTCGCCGGCTGGCTGATCCACCTCGCGATCGCCCTCACGGCAGGCACCGTCTTCGGTGTCGTGTTCGGTCACCTCGCGCAGCGGCTCGCCCCCGCTGCTGTCCTCGGCCTGGTCTACGGCGCGGCGTGGTGGGCCCTCGGCGCCCTGTGGATCATGCCGGCCAACATGGGCATGCCCGTCTTCGAATGGAACGACGTCACCGCCTCCAGCCTCGGCGGCCACCTCGTCTTCGGCCTGCTGGCCGGACTCACCTTCCTCGGCATCGCGCAGACGGCGGGCAAGCGGGCCGGACGGACCGCGGTATGACGCAGATCCCGCCGGCGTCAACACCTGGTCCCGGCTCACCGCTCCGGGGTGCTGAACCCCGTTTCGGCGCCCCGGACGACCACTGTCCGGCCAGCAGCGCGAGAACGCTCGCCGGCCCGCCGTGCGGAGCCGCGCCCCCGCCCTGGGCACCGGGACGACGCGAGGAGCCCCACCACATGAACCACACCGGCGACGACGCCGAGAAGACCTGGTGCATCTCCGAGGTCGACATCTTCCGAACGCCGAAGCCCTCGACGACGTCACCGTCTGCGTCATGAGCCGCGCCGACGTGCACCGTTTCCTGCTCTCCGACGCCCGGATCTCCGCGCGCATCACCGAGATCCTCGGCCGACGGCTCACCGATCTCGAACAGCGCCTGTCCGACAGCGTGTTCAAATCGGTGCCGCAGCGCATCGCCACCACACTGCTCACCCTCGCCGCCGAGACTCGGCCCCGTATGCTCGCGGCCCGCAGCCCTCAGATCGCGCTCACCCCCAGCAGATCGCCGCCCTCGCCGGCACCTCACGCGAGACCACCACCAAGGTCCTGCGCGACCTCGCCGACCAGCACCTGATCCGCCTCGCACGGGGCCGCATCACCGTCCTCGACACGGAGCGGCTCACCGACCATGCGGGCTGACGTCGCCGAACCCCGAACAGCCGGCGAGAACCCGGACGCCGGCACCGGACGGGAAGCCCAGCCTGCCTGACGCATGCGCCGTCTTCACGGAGGCCTGGTCGGCCAGTCGAGGAGGCGCGCGCCGATGACCGCTGCCTGAAGGGTGTAGCGGTGGGCGGGGTCGCTGCCGGTCAGTGTGCGGACGCGCTCCAGGCGGTAGGTCAGTGCCCTGACGCTCAGCTTCAGTTGGCGTGCCGCCTCCGCGG
This sequence comes from Streptomyces sp. ISL-10, assembly GCF_018614575.1. Lineage (GTDB taxonomy): Bacteria > Actinomycetota > Actinomycetes > Streptomycetales > Streptomycetaceae > Streptomyces. Next base: position 52,773 of record NZ_JAGGOJ010000003.1, on the reverse strand, counting down.
CGACGCAGCCGCTGTCGAAGTAGGCGGTGAGCGTGTCGAGGAGTGGGCGGGCTGCGCCGCGGGCGTGTTCCAGCGGGCTGAGCGTGCTGCGGACCAGGTCCACCAGGGCCTGTGTCGCGGGACAGGACCGGGAAGACGAGCAAGTGCGCCCCGCGCAGCAGCGGTTCGTCGAACCCCGTCCGCTCGGCCACATCGAGTGCGTTGAGGGCTACTTCGTAGCTGTGGCCGATACCGACGGGCCGGCCGGTACTCCAGCCGGCCGGCGAGGAGGCCGACACGGTCGCGGAGTCCTGGGCGCCCCTCGGATCGCGGAACGTTCGCCGGCCTCACCAAAGACACCGTGTCCCGGCCGGCGACGGCCGCCCAGGTCTCGTCGCTCACGCCCGCCCGGTGGTGCCGTCGTCCACCGGCTCCAGTGTCTCGACGGCCGGTGCCTGCGCCTGTACGACCGGGTCGGCGGAAGAGCGTCGGCGGCTGGTGAGACAGGTGGCGATCGGTTCGGTGTAGCGGGCGGTGAGCGGCCCGACGATGACCAGGATCAGGACGTACGCGGTGGCGAGCGGACCGAGGGCGGGCTCGATGCCGGCGGTCACGGCGAGGCCGGCGATGACGATCGAGAACTCGCCACGCGCCACCAGAGTTCCGCCCGCCCGCCAGCGCCCCTTGGCGGAGATACCGGCGCGCCGCGCGGCCCAGTAACCGGTCGCGATCTTCGTGCCGGCGGTGACCACGGCCAGGGTGAGGGCGGGCAGGATCACGGGCGGGATGCTCGCCGGATCGGTGTGCAGGCCGAAGAAGACGAAGAACACCGCCGCGAACAGGTCCCGCAGCGGGCTCAGCAAGTTGTGCGCCCCCTCGGCAACCTCGCCTGAGAGGGCGATGCCCACCAGGAAGGCGCCGACGGCCGCCGAGACCTGGAGCTGCTGGGCGATACCGGCGACGAGGAGTGTCAGGCCGAGGACGACGAGCAGGAGCTTCTCGGGGTCGTCGCTGGAGACGAAGCGGGAGATGACCCGTCCGAAGCGGACCGCGACGAACAGCACGAGGCCGGCGACGCCGAGGGCGATGGCCAGGGTGATGCTGCCGGCGGCCAGGCTCACCCCCGCGAGCAGCGCGGTGATGATCGGCAGGTACACGGCCATGGCCAGGTCTTCGAGGACCAGGACGCTCAGGATGACCGGGGTCTCGCGGTTGCCGAGCCGCCCGAGGTCACCCATGACCTTGGCGATGACGCCGGAGGAAGAGATCCAGGTGACGCCCGCCAGGACCACGGCGGCCACCGGGCCCCACCCCAGCAGCAGAGCGATCGCGGCCCCGGGCAGCGCGTTGAGGACGCAGTCGACCAGGCCGGCCGGGTATTGGGTCTTGAGGTTGGAGACCAGGTCGCTGGCCGTGTACTCCAGGCCGAGCATCAGCAGGAGCAGGATGACGCCGATCTCGGCGCCGATGGCGACGAACTCCTCACTGGCACCGAGCGGGAGCAGCCCGCCCTCCCCGAAGGCGAGGCCGCCCAGAAGGTACAGGGGTATAGGGGAGAACCGAAAGCGTCCGGCGAGCCGGCCCAGCAGCCCCAACGCGAGGATGATCGCGCCGAACTCGATCAGGAAGACCGCGGAGGAGTGCACCCGTGCTCACTCCCTGCCGAGGATCGCGGCGGCGGCCTCGACGCCTTCGCGCGTGCCGATCACGATGAGGGTGTCCCCGCCCGCCAGCCGGAAGTCCGGCGTCGGCGACGGGATCGCCCCGGCCCGCCGAAGTACGGCGACGATGGACGCACCCGTCTCCGTGCGCATCCGGGTCTCGCCCAGCACCCGCCCGTTCCAGTGGGACTGCGCGGAGAGTTCGATCCGCTCGGCGACCAGCCCCAGGTCCGTGGTCGACAGCAGGCTGGAGCTGTGGTGCGCCGGCATCAGCGCGTCGATCAGCGCCTCGGCCTCCCCTGCCGTCAGCTTCGCCGACAGCGCGCACTCGTCGGGATCGTCCCTGCGGTAGGCGTTCAGCGTCCGGCTGCCGTCGCGGTGCGCGATCACCGAAAGGCGACGGTGCTCGCGCGTGGTGAGGTCGTAACGGACCCCGATCCCCGGTAGCGGAGTACTGCTCGTACGTGGAACCGGCACAGAAGGCCCCCAGACTGTGTGGCGAAACGGCAGTGGCGGGAACGCGGTCCCTGCTCAGCGGCAACCCTACTGGCAGACGGAAACACCCAATTCATGGCGAACTGCATGCTTTGTGCGCCCCGTTACAGTGACGACGGCGGCAGTCGGTTCGACCGCAGGAGGGCGGGAACCGCGTGAAGGAGGCTCTGCATGCTCGTGTGGAAGCGGATCAGCTCCGGCATCCGTCCCGTGCCCACCCCGGCCGCCACCTCGATCATCTGGGCCGTCACGGCCATCACCGCCTTCGCCCTGGTCACCGCCTTCAACCTCCTCGCAGAACAGGGCGACCCCACTCTCGACCTGGTCGCCCTCTCCCTCATCGTCGCCCTCGTCAGCACGGGAGCGCGCCTCACCGCGGCACCCGGAACAGCTCTGCTCTGCTGGCTCGTCCTCAACACCTTCGCCACCGCCCCCATCGGCGTGCTCACCTGGGAGACCGCGTACGACCTCGGCCGCCTCGTCTGCCTCCTGGCCGCTGCGGGCACAGGAACCGTCCTTGCCCGGCTCGCCCACGCCCGGGCCGCCTACCGGCGACTGACGCCGTAGGCGCGCACCGGAGTCGTAGAGGACCACGAGTACGACGCACACCACGACGACGTCGAGGGCGACGTAGGAGCAGACGGCACGCGCGTCGCCCGACGCACCGAGCAGGCACGGCACTTCGTCCATCAGCACCGCCGCGTACAGGGAAACCCGGCTGCTCCGAGCAATGGCTCCGTGCACGGTTCCAGAGGAGTCGTCCGGGACGCCGGCCGACGAGGAGGGCGACGCTCGGCACCAGGAAGGCAACGGCCTCGGCGAAAGACTGCCGGACTCCGGCAGTGAACCGAAGCGGGGATCGGTGGAACGATTCTCCCGGCGGCAGACAGCGCACAGCGGCCGAAGAGACAGGGGCATGACGTGGTTTCTCGGTCTCGGCATCGGCGGGCTCGTGCTTCTCGTCCTGAGCCTGGTCTTCGACGGGGTGCTTGAGGGCGTCCTCGACGGACTCGGCGGGGGGCTGGACGGGTTTCTGTCATTGCCGGTGATCGCCGGGTTCGTTTCCGCGCTCGGTTTCACGGGAGCGATCGTTCTCGGCACCACCGGTACGGGGGCGGGGGTCGCCACCGGTGCGGGCATGGCCGCGGGGGTCGTCGTGGCCTGGCTGACATGGATGTTCAGCCGGGCGTTGATGCGCGACGGTGCCGTGCCCGCACCGAGGGGCGATGACCTGACCGGCACTTCGGGTTCGGTCGTCACCGCCATTCCGGGGGACGGCTACGGCGAAGTTCTGCTGTACCTGGGCGGGCAGCCGGTGAAGTACGCGGCGAAGGCGTCCGGCCCACTTCCGCGTGGCGTCGAGGTCTGGGTCGAGTCGGTGCTCTCCCCCACGTCCGTCGTCGTGCGCCCCGTCGAGCGCTGACCGCTCTTCCACCCCATCGAATTTTTCGGCTCCACTCTCAAGGGATGTGCGTCATGAGCCCTGTCCTCACCGCTGTGGTGGGCATCGTCGTACTCGGCATCCTGCTCGGCCTCGTCGTCATCACCCGCTACAAGGTCGCCGGGCCGAGCGAGGCGTTCATCATCACCGGCCGACGGGGCAAGAAGGCCACCGACCCCGACACCGGGCGGGTGTACACGGACAACAGCGGCCAGAAGGTCGTGGTCGGCGGCGGTGTGTTCGTCGTCCCCTTCGTGCAGCAGAAGTTCACCCTCGACCTGTCCAGCCGGCACATCCCCGTCGCCGTCCGGGGCACCGTCACCCTGCGGGGCGTGAAGGCGAACCTGGAGGGCGTCGCGATCGTCAAGGTCGGCGGGAACGAGGACTCCATCCGAGCCGCGGCCCAGCGTTTCCTCATGCAGCAGGACGGCATCGTCGGATTCACCCAGGAGGTGCTGTCCGGCGCCCTGAGGTCCATCGTGGGCCGGATGTCGGTCGAGGACATCATCCGAGACCGGGCCGCGTTCGCCGGGCAGGTCGCCGAGGAGGCCGAGGCCAGCCTCTCCGGGCAGGGTCTGGTCCTGGACGCCTTCCAGATCCAGGACATCACCACCGAGGGCTCGTACCTTCAGGACCTGGGCCGGCCCGAGGCCGCCCGCGCCAAGCAGGAGGCCGACATCGCCGAGGCGGTCGCCCGGCGGGCGGCGGAGCAGGCCCGGCTCAAGGCGGAGGAGGAGATCGCGATCGCGCAGCGGACCCTCTACCTGAAGCAGGCAGAGATCAAGGCACAGACCGACGAAGCAGCCGCCCAGGCGAATGCGGCCGGCCCGCTCGCCGAGGCCGCCCGCCGGCAGGACATCCTCATCGAGCAGGAGAAGGTCGCCGAACGCCAGGCCGCGCTGACCGACCGTCAGCTCGACACCCAGGTACGCAAGCCTGCCGACGCAGCCCGCTACCAGGCCGAGCAGGAGGCCGAGTCCCGTCGTATCGCCCTGGTCAAGGAGGCCGAGGCAGCCGCCGAGCGGGCCCGGCTGACCGGTGAGGGCGAGAAGGCCCAGCGCGCGGCCCTCGCCGAGGCCGTACGCATCGAGGGCGAGGCCCAGGCCGCCGCCATCGGGGCCAGGGGTGCAGCCGAGGCCGAGGCCATGCAGAAGAAGGCCGACGCCTTTGCCCGGTACGGCGACGCCGCCGTCCTCCAGATGCTCGTCGAGGTCCTGCCCCAGGTCGTCGCCAAGGCCGCCGAACCCCTTGCCGCCGTCGACAAGATGACCGTCATCTCCACCGACGGAGCGAGCCAGTTGACCCGTACCGTGACCGACAACGTCGCCCAGGGCATGGAACTCCTCTCCTCCACCACCGGAGTCGACCTCACCGCCCTCCTCCAGCAGATCACCCGGAAGAACACGTCGCACGGGCCCGCGCCGACCGCCCCCAGTGCGCCGGTCGAGATCACGGACTGAACCACGAGTCCGACAGGGGGATGGTGTGAGAAAGAGCTTCAAGGTGCACGCGGGCCTGCAATTGGCCCTGGCCACGGTGGCGTTGTCCGCCGCCGCCCATGCCGCCGTCCCCTACCTTCCGCCCTTCGCCCACGAGGGGATACTGCTCGGAATCGGCTTCGCTCTGGGGCAGGGGCCGTCCTGCTCACCGGAGCGTGGTCGGACGACTCGGGCCTCCAGGCGACCGATGCCGTCCGGGGCCGCTACTACGCCGTCGACACCGCCGACCCGCACCGTCCGAGGATCGACACACCACGGATCCCGAGACGGTCCGCAGCCCTCGGCCCGAACTTCGACCAGACCTCATGCAGGCTTTCATTGGTGTCCCGTTGCTGACACACGTCGGCTGCGGGTCAGGCGAGCGTACGGAGTCGTCGGACCGAACTTGTCCAAAGTGCCAGCGGCGTCAGAAAGGCGATGGCACTGACCAGCCAGAGGGCCTCGCGGGCGCCTGCCCACGTGGCCACGGTACCTGCGACCAGGGCCCCGATCGGCACTGCGCCCCATGAGATGAAGCGGACGGTGGCCATCACCCGGGGGAGCAGCTCCGGCGGTGTCACGCTCTGTCGATGCGTGCGGGTGAGGATGCTCAGGACGACGACGCCGACGGTGAAGGTCGCGTTCCCCAGGCCGAACAGGATCAGCCCCGGCCCCGCGAAGCTCAGCGGCAGAAGCACGACCGCCGTTGCTGACAGGAGTGTTGCCCATCGGATCGCTCTGGCGCTGCCGAATCGGTCGGCGAGTCGGGTCGTCAGTGCTGCGCCGAGAAGACTGCCCAGGCCCTCGGTTGCGAAGAGCACGCCGACCAGGCTCACCGGAGCGCCGAGCGTGCGTACCAGGAACACAGGTGTGAGGGCAATCAGTGCCCCGCAGACGAAGTTCACCAGTGTTGCGGCGACGACGCACGGTCCGATCACCTTGTGACGGGTGACGTAGCGCCATCCCTCTTTGATCAAAGACCAGGTGGATCCGGCTGCCCCGGCAGCCTGCCGTTCCCTCGGGCGTGGCATGGTCCACAGTGTGACTGCCGAGACGAGGTAGCTGACGGCGTCGACCAGCAGGCTGGCTGCGGCGCCGCAGAACTGGACGAGCACGCCGCCGAGCGACGGACCGCCGAGCTGAGTCACCGCGCTGGAACCCGACAACAAACTGTTGCGCGCAGTCAACTCCTCCTTGCTCACGATCGAGGGGAGGAAGCTGGCGTTGCCGACGTCGAACACCACACCGGCCAGACCGATCACCAGGGTAACGACGATCAGTTGCCACAGGTGGAGGATCCCCAGTAGCGCGGCGACTGGTACCCATGCCACGGCGGCTGCCCGGATGAGGTCCATGGCGATCTGGGCGCCACGCAAGGGGAGTCGCTGGACGATGACCCCGGCGGGCAGCCCGATCACAAGCCAGGCGATGAAGCGGGCCGCCGGCAGGAGGCTGACCTCGAAGGGGGTGGCGTGGAGCGTCTCGATGGCTACCAATGGCAGCGCGACGGTGGTGACCGCGTCGCCGATACTGCTGGCCGTAGAAGCGGTCCAGTAGCGCCAGAACACCCCCGTACTCCTGGTCTTGACGTGCCGCGATTTTCCGCTCAGCTCGGTGCGAGCCATTGCCACCCCTGAACTACATGGATCGAAGAAATGCGCTGCGCCCTGTTCCTGCCTCTCGAAGCATGGCCATGGTTCCTGCCTCTCGAAGCATGGACATGAAAGACCGAAATGGATGCAGACAGAAAGCCGGCCATCGAGGGTCGCCATGGAATGCTGTATCCATCCGCAAAGCATCCACCCGGCGCCATGTCGGCTTCAGAGGCGAATACATCCCCTGGAAATTTCGACGTGACCCGCCGGCCGGCCGCCGAATGAAAGCTCTGTGAATACGGGACGGTAGTGGCTGTGGCGTGATCGCGGCGGAGCTCTGAGGTGATCTCAAGGGTAATTTCGGAGAGTTGGTGATGGGTTCATTCGGAGAGATCCGAGGCATCCGCCACGTGTTGTGCCAGTTGGTCGACGGATGCTCTCAACTCGGCTCCAGTGTCGTCTAGTTGCTCACGAACCTCCAGCCCACAGTGCATCAGGTCCCGTCGCACCGTGCAGTAACGTGCGTCACAGGACAAGGGAGATGTCCGAATTGCTTCGCTTTGGTCGGCGAAGGTGATGTTCTGTTCTTCACTCCGGCTCGGGGAGCGCCGGGCGGCCTCGTTCCATTCGAAATCAATTGCGGAGGCCTCCCTAGTGCTGCTAGCGTTCCGCCGGAGCGGGGCATGCGACCGTCAATGCGATGTGCGGCTCGGATGTAATCAGCGGCCTCGATGCCGGCTCCGGACGGCAGAGCCGGCCTCTTTTCGTTCGTTACTCCAGTCGTTCTGCCTCATACCCTTGCGATCGCCTGGGGCCGACATCCGGGCGTACGCCGATCCACTGAACCCCTCCCGGCATTGCCGTCGGCCAAAACCCTTCGACGGCGGGCCGGTTGTAGCCGAACAATGGCTTGGTTATGATCGGAAAATGATCAACGATCATGGTCTGGAGTAGCAGGGGCACCCGACTCGGGCAACGTTCGCCGGGAAACGGACACACCTGCTCGGATCGGGCTGAGAGACGTTTCAGAGGAAGTACCATGCCTGAAAGCCCAGTTGAAGAGACCCCTCCCACATTCGCGTGGCCGGCCAAAGGCCAGGTGCGTACGACACACCTGCTGGCGGCAAAGGCCGTTGGCCATCGTTGGGTCATGCTCACCAGCTACGACCAGTACACCGCCGGAATCTTCGATGCCGCGGGCGTACCAGTGCTGTTGGTCGGGGACTCGGCCGCCAACAACGTGTTCGGCCACGCCACGACGATTCCGGTGACGGTGGATGAGCTCCTGCCCCTGGTGAGGGCCGTGGCGCGCTCCGCACAGCGTTCTCTGGTCGTTGCCGACCTGCCTTTCGGCTCCTACGAGGCGGGCGGGAAGCAAGCACTGAAGACAGCCGTCCGCTTCCTGAAGGAGGGCGGCTGTCAGGCCGTCAAGCTGGAGGGCGGCCGCGACGTGGCGCCACAGATCTCACGACTCGTCCGAGCGGGCATCCCCGTGATGGCGCACATCGGCTTCACTCCGCAGAGCGAGCACCAACTGGGCGGCTACAAGGTCCAGGGACGAGACGAGGGCGCCGACGCACTGCTCGCCGACGCCCGGGCCGTGGCCGAAGCCGGAGCGTTCGCCGTGGTGCTCGAAATGGTCCCCGCGTACCTGGCGAAGCGGCTGACCGCCGAGCTGCCGATTCCGACCATCGGCATCGGCGCCGGCGTCGAGTGCGACGCCCAGGTCGTGATCTGGCAGGACGTGGCCGGCCTTCGGACGGGTCGGCCGCTCAGGTTCGTGAAGCGGTACGCCGACGTGGCCGGGGTCCTCGACCGTGCGGTCCGGGAGCTCAGCGCCGACGTCCACAGCGGCGCCTTCCCGGGGCCGGAGCACACGTTCGAGTGACCGGCGGGCCCGTCGACCGGGCTCCGGCGAGCGAAGTGGCGGCACGCGACCTTGCTTCGCGAAGCCCTGTCCGAGACCTGTCGGCAGGCCCTGCAGATCGAGGTGCCACGCACAGATGATGTGAGGAACACAATGCCCGTAGTCACCCTTGACCCCGACGACCTGCCCCCGGCCGGCCGGCGCAGTCCGATGTCGACCGAGGCCCCGCAGCCGGTCCGGCCGGGCGTCTTCCATGACGGGGCCTGGCGGTACGGTGAGTTGGCCCGCGAAGTGCGCAGCCCGTATGACGGCCGTCTCGTCGCCGTTGTGAGCCATGCTTCGGCGGAAACGGTTTCACAGGAGCGAAGGCCGGTGAGGGGCCTTGCCGCGGCCGATCGCTCACGGATCCTGCACGCCTGCGCCAAGGGGCTCGAGGCCCGACGCGTGGACCTCGCCACCTGCATCTCCGCCGAGATCGGCATGCCCGTCACAGACGCCGAGAAGGAGGTCGACCGGTCGGTGCGCTGGCTGAGCCTGGCGGCAGAGGCGGTACCCCACTTCGGTGGCACCTCGACGGTGCTGTCCGGCCCGGATGGTGACCGGCTGGCGGTGACCACGCCGCAGCCCTTCCGTCGGGTCCTGGCGATCACTCCGTACAACCGCCCGCTGGCCCAGCTGATCGTCAAAGTGGCTCCGGCGATGCTGGCGGGCACACCGATCGTCCTCAAGCCGTCGGAACGGGCAAGTGCCAGCGCCGTGCTGGCGGTTGAGGTTCTGCTTGAATCCGGGTACCCGCCGGAGTACATCTCGCTGTGGACCGGTGGCCCGGAGGTGGCCCAGGCACTGCTCGCCGACACCGGAATCGGTTTCGTGGCGTTCACCGGCAGCGAGCGGAGCGCGTGGGCCGTTGCCGCGGCGGCCGGACCACGACCCGGCTGCTACGAACTGGGCGATGTGGGAGCTCTGGTGGTCTGCGCGGACGCCGATCTTGCGGCTGCCGCGCGTGCGGCCGCACAAGGCGCCTTCAGCAATGCCGGCCAGTCCTGCCGCGGGGTCAAGCGCGTCCTGGTCGCGGACAGCGTCGTCGATGAGTTCGCCCAGCTTCTCGTCGGAGAGACCGCCGCCTGGCAGGTGGGCGATCCGTCCGCGCGCACCACCCGGATCGGTACGCTCATCGACTCGGCCGCGGTGGAGCGGGTGCGTTCGGCAGTGGGCGCGGCGGTGCAGGGCGGCGCCCGCGTCGTGGCGGGCGGAGGGCACCGAGGTGCGCAGTACTGGCCCACCGTCATCACCCACGTCGACCCCGGCGCCCAGTTGGTCACCGAGGAGTTCCTTGCGCCTGTGGCCCCCGTCGTCGCCATGGAAGACGCTCTCCTCGACGAGTTGCCTGCCCTCTACTCCGGCGGCCTCCAGGTAGGCGTCTTCACTCGTGACTTCCAGCGCTCCATGAACCTGGCCCAGAAACTGCCGGTCGGGACCGTGATCGTCAATGACGGCCCCCAGTACGACCATCCGCTGGCCCCCTTCGGAGGCGTGGGGCACAGCGGTCACGGGCGAGAGGGCGTGCTGGCCTCCGCGCGCAACATGTCTTTCTCGAAGACGATCGTCTTCCCCGCCACGACCGAAGGACCGCGATGACGACCGGTGTGACCATCAATCTGCTCACCGGTGGCGGTCTGGAGCGGCGGGAGCACCCCCTGCTGCCCCCACGGCAAGGTGGGGCGCTACTTGCCATCGAGCGGGCGAACGTGTGCGGCAGTGACGTCCACCTCTGGCGTGGCGGGCACCCGACCTTGCACGACTGCGTCCTTGGGCACGAGTTCGTGGGGAGGGTCGCCGACTCGGGGGACGCTGCGCTGTACGACGCCCGGGGCGAACGGCTCGCCGAAGGCGACCGGCTCGTCTGCTCCTACTTCCGGGTGTGCGGCAGCTGCGTGATGTGCCTTGCGGGCCGGTCTCACCTCTGCGAGCACGCCTACGATTCCTGGGGCCGCTCCAGCCTTGAGCAGCCGTACTTCCGTGGCGCGTTCGCGAGCCACTACCAACTGCACCCTCAGCAGTTCACGGTCAAGGTACCGGCCGAAGTCCCCAGCGCACTCGCGGCCCTGGCCAACTGCGCCGTGGCCCAGGGCATCGCTGTCATCGACGCGATCAGCCCCGAGCTGCTGGCAGGCCCATGCCTGCTCATCGGCGCCGGCGCGCTGGGCCTCTCGGTCATCGCGGGCGCACCGACCGGAACGGCCTGGGACGTTTATGACCGCGTTCCCGCAAGGCGTGGGAACGCCGAGCTGTTCCCGGCAGTCCGCGCGATCGACGACCTGCCCCCGGCGGAGGGAGCACTCAACGGCTTCTACGACGTCGTCGTGGTCGCGGCCGGCACGCCGGAGGCATTCGAAACCGCCTTGACGCAGGTACGTCCGGGCGGCCAGATCGTGATGATGGGCATCATCAACACGAGGCCCACCGATGTCGTGTCCATCCGACCCGGGGTGTTGACGCGCAAGGGCGTGACGGTCTCCAGTGTGATCCGCTACGACCGGCGGCATCTCATCGCCGCCGTCGACCTCCTGGCCCGGCCGACGCCACTGGCCCTGCTTCCGCTGGCCGAGTACGGGCTCGAGTCCGCCGGGGACGCGCTGGCGGCCGCCGAGCGCCACGAGAGCGGACGAGTGAGCCTCGTACCCGACCTGGACAGGAAAAGCCGCTGATGCGTCATATGGTGGAAGACCTGGCACGGGATTGTCACTCCCTTCTGACGGCTGAAATCGACGCTGGGCGGATCCAGGGCGGTGCCGCCTGTATACGCGACATCGCGGCAGGCGAGCAGCGAACGGTATTCGTCGGACGGAACTCGCCCGCCGGACCTCCGGTGACCTTGGACAGCGTCGTCCGCATCTATTCGATGACCAAGCCGATGCTCGCGACCGTGGTGCTGCGGCTGATCGACGCGGGACTCCTGCCCGGCCTCGACATGAGTGCGGCGGAGCTCGCGGCCGGCATCCGGGGACTGTCGGTACCCGCCGGGATGACGCTGCGTCAGCTGCTGTCGATGTCCTCCGGACTGGCCGGCTCCAAGGAACACGAGCGCATGCAGCAGGTGTACCGGGCCGCCGGTGTCCTGCCGTTCGACTACACCGACCGCGGGTACGACACGGACGAGATCGACTTCCTGCGCCGGATCTTCGGCTGCGAACTCTCATCCGCACCGGGCACCCAGTGGGAGTACGGGCGTTCGGCCGATGTGGCCGGCCTGCTGATCCAGCACTACCTCGGTACACCGATCGACATGCTCTTCAGCCGTCACCTCTTCGAACCACTTGCCATGGCGTCGAGCGGATTCTTCCTGCCACCGGGCGTCGCGACGGACTCGGTGCTCCAGCCACCGGCCGATCCGCCGACCGGCGAGTCGCTGAGCAGGCTCGACCGCACGGGAGGGTTCCGGTCGGCCGGCAGCGGTGGACTGGCAAGTCTGCGGGACTACCTGACCTTCCTCGAAGCCGTCTTCATCCCGCCAGCGGACTCCGACTTCCTCAGCGACGCTGCACGAGCCGAACTGCTCTCCGACCAGATAGTCGGGTTGCATGACACCGGGCCCGACTACATCCCCGGTCCCGACTGGGGATTCAGCCTGAACGTCGGCATCTCGCCGAGACACTGCGGGCCGGAGAACGCTCGCCGCGTCGCCTGGCTCGGTCGAGCCGGCACCAGTTTCATCATCGATCTGGAGGAAAAGCTGATCATGTTGTTCGCTGCGCCCTCATACGGGCAGACGAGAATCCTGCAGGCCGCGTTCGCTGAACTCACCTACAGGCACTCGCGCCAGACTGCGGGCACCCGATGAAGACGCCACCCATCGTCGCGTTCATCGGCCTGGACGGCGCCGGCAAGAGCACACAGATCGAGATGCTGAAGTCGGCCTACGAGGCCCGCGGCCTCTCGGTGTTCGTCCACCCCAATCCGAGTCTTCAGCAACTGTCGGCCCGGCTCGACCAGGTCGCCGCCGAGAACGGCTATGCCGACCGGTTCGCGATGCTCGGCCCCGACACCCACAAGGTCATGACCGCCGCGGTGAAGTGGATGGCCATGTCCTCGCTCGGATCCGCCCCCGAGGGCACGGATCTCATCATCGCCGACCGCTACGCGTACTGCCAGATCGCCGCCGCCGATGCGCTGGGGGCCAGTAACCGGTGGCTGATCGAGGGCATGTTCCGCGGACTGCCGGAGCCGAACCTCACGGTGATGATGGACCTCGACCCGACCCTCTCCGTCGCCCGCGTCAAGGCGCGAGACCCCGAGGAATGGATCGACCACGCCTTCCTCACACGCATGCGGGCCGCCTACGCCGCCCTGCCGCAGGCATCGCAGTGGGCGTGGATCGACGCCGACGCAACCACCGGGGACGTACACGACAGGATTGTCGCGGTGGTGGAGGCGAAACTGGGTGAACTCCTGTGAAGGTGGTCACCACAGCGCAGGAGCTGGCCACCGAGTGGGACGCCGCACGCAAGGTGGGTGCGGTCATCGGATATGTGCCAACCATGGGCGCCCTGCACGAGGGACACCTGAGCCTGGTCGACCTTGCCCGGGACGAATGCGACGTGGTGATATGCAGCATCTTCGTCAACCCGCTCCAGTTCGGTCTCGACGAGGACTTCGAGTCCTACCCCAGGCCCGTGGAACGCGACCTGGGCCTGCTGGAAGCACGAGGCACGAGCATCGCGTTCCTGCCCAGCTGGACGGAGATCTTCCCCGGTCGCGAACGCGTCCTTGAGGACTTCGGGACCCACGTCGCGGTACCCCGGCTGAGCCACCAGCTGTGCGGCCGATCGCGAGCGGGACACTTCGACGGCATGGTCACCGAGAGCCTCCTCTTCTTGAACCTCGTGCGCCCCGACCGCACGTACTGGGGAGAGAAGGACTTTCAGCAACTGCGCATCATCGAGACCCTGGTCCAGGACCTTCGTCTGCCGGTGACCGTCGTCCGGGGCGCCACCAGACGTGAGCCCGACGGTCTCGCGATGTCCTCGCGAAACAAGAACCTCACTCCCGAAGCGCGGGCTGTGAGCCCCAACCTGCGACGGGTCCTCCAGGAGGCTCGTGCCGAGCTGCTGGCCGGCCAGCCCTTGCCGGCGGTGCGGGCCACTGCACGCCAGGAGCTGACAGACCTGGGATTCGTCGTGGAGTACCTGGTGGCCTGCGAAGAAGGGTCGCTGTCCGAGGTATCGACGCTCGACACTCCGCTCGCCGTGCGCCTGTTCGCCGCCGCGATGCTGCAGGGAGTCCGCCTCCTCGACAGCATCCCTTTGACCGAGGCGAACCATGGCTGACCTGGCGACCGAACCGATCGTCTACTCCTTCACCGATCACCGTGTGTACCGGCGGGAGTCACCGTTGATCATTGCCGAGGGCGACGGCATCCGCATACGCGACACCGCAGGGAAGGAGTACATCGACGCGCTGTCGGGCCTTTGGCACGCCAACCTGGGCTTCTCCGACTCAGAGATGATCGAGGCCGCCACCGCGGCCTACTCCAAGCTGCCCGCCTTCGCCTGCGCCTTGGGCCGCACCAGCGCCGAGACGGAGCTGTTGGCAGGCGAGCTGCTCACGGCCGCCGGTGGACGCTTCAGTTCCGTGTACTTTTCCGCCTCCGGGTCCGAGGCGGTCGAGTCCGTACTCAAATTCCTCTGGCTGGCGAGCAATACGAACGGCGCCCCCTCCAGGAAGCTCGTCGTCACCAGGGACTCGGGCTTCCACGGCACAACCCTCGGAGCCGCCTCACTGGCCGGAATCCCGAACCAGCACGCCGGATTCGATCTGCCGCTCCCCTTCACGGTCCGTGTGCCCCGGGTGCACTTCTACCGCGACCACGTCGACGGCGAGACGGAGGACGAGTACGTCGACCGGGTCCTGCGGACCACGCGTCGGCGCATCGAGGAGGCCGGCCCGGAGAATGTGGCGGCCATGGTCGCCGAACCGGTCATGGCAGCCGGCGGCGTGCTGGTGCCGTCCGACGGATACTGGCCCGCCATGGCCCGGCTGCTGGCCGACCTCGGGATTCCCCTGGTGTCCGACGAAGTCGTCTGCGGGTTCGGCCGGATCGGCCCCCTCTTCGGCCATCAGCGGTTCGGCCTCGAACCCGCCGCGGTCACCGTCGCCAAGGGCATCACCGCAGGATACGCCCCGTTGGGCGCGGTCCTCCTGGGCCCCGATCTCACCGGGGCCCTCGCAGATGCAGCCGAGGAGCACGGCGTTCTCGGACACGGCTCGACATTCGGCGGCCACCCCGTCGCCGCGGCCGTCGCCCGGGCCAATCTGCGTGCCCTGCACGAGCGGGGCCTCCAAGGCCGTGTGGCAGAGCTGGAGATATCGCTTCGAACGTCGCTGGAGGGCCTCCTGGACCTGCCCGTCGTCGGGGAAGTGCGTTGCATCGGCGGTCTGGCGGCGGTGGAGCTCATGGCCGGCGCAGCCGCTCGGCGTCCCTTCGCCGCAGAGCGCCGAGTCGGGCGGCGGGTTGCCGCAAAGGCCCGTGAACTCGGTCTGATCGTCAGGGATCTGGGCGATGTCATCGCACTCTGCCCGCCACTGATCACCAGCGCGAGTGACGTCGCCGAGATCGTTTCGAGACTGCGGCAGGCCATCACGGCCACGCTGGAAGAGGAGGCGTGATGGACCTTCCCGTCAAGGCGAAGGCCTGGGACCTGGTCGGCCAGAGCTACTGGAACTCGGGATACTACGGTGGACCGGCACCCGAACATGCTCCGGTGTTCACCAGGTTGCTGCAGCCCGGTGTGAGAACGGCCGTGGTAGGCGCCAGCACCGTCTCGCTCTCCAAGGCCGCCCTGGAAGCCGGCTCGGAACTGCACGTCCTCGACTTCGCCCCCGGCATCCTGCGGGAGGCGGGCGATTGGCTCGGGCTGGCCCAGGACCGCCGACACCTCGTCGACGTCACCCGCACGATCCCCCCGCACCTGCGGCACGCCTACGCACTGCTCCTCGGCGATCGCCTGGTGAACCGTTTCAGCGCGACCGACCTGCCCAACGGCCTGCAAGGCCTGCGCGATCTCGTGACGCCGGGCGGAGCCTTGGCCCTCACCGTCCGGTTCGGCTGGTACGCGAGAGATCTGGAACTCCACGAGGCCCTTACCCCGGCCGAGCAGAAGCTGTTCTGGCGGCCGGACGCGGGCGAGGTCGACTACGCCGCCCTCCCCGACCGGGACATCCCCCTCCCGACCTGGGGAGGGATCTCCGGCGAGGTCATGCGCGAGCACATCCGCGGACGGGGCCGCGAAGCCCGGTTCAGCAAGGACGAACTGCTGCAGACGGTGTCCCGCTCGGGCGGTCTGGAATGTGAGGACGTCATCGGCGCCGCGGACGGAACCGCGCTCGTCATCCTTAGGAGAGTGGAACACCATGGCA
Organism: Streptomyces sp. ISL-10; assembly: GCF_018614575.1. Taxonomy (GTDB): domain Bacteria; phylum Actinomycetota; class Actinomycetes; order Streptomycetales; family Streptomycetaceae; genus Streptomyces. Next base: position 36,841 of record NZ_JAGGOJ010000003.1, on the reverse strand, counting down.
CTACCTGACATGCCACAGTCGATCCTCACCGAGCCGGTCACGGACGGCACGGCGTGGACGGCCGCCGATCTGTCGGTCCCCGAAGGCGTGGTGCACGAGCTGACGCCGCTGCACCTCGCCGAGGTGGCTGCCTTCATGAGCGCATGGCGAGCCGCCCCGCTGACGCTGGACGCCGAACGGGCCCTCTGGCGCTCTTTCGCATACGAAACGATGCCCGAGCTGTCCGACGTGGCCCACGCCGCGGCCCACCGCACCGAAACCCACATCGGTACAGCCGTCCTGCGCGGGCTTCCGGTGGACGACCTTTCGCCTGACGAGATCAGCCACCTCTACCGCGCCCTCGGCGCGGTGATGGGGAACGCGGTGTCACAGAACACCGCAGGCGAGTTCATCGCCGCCGTACGCGACTACGGCAATGGTGGTCTGGACAACAGCAACGTGCGTGGTCACCAGACCACCTCCGCACTGCGGTTCCACTCGGACGACGGTGACCTCGCCCTGCTGCTCTGCGTACGGCCTGCGGAAATCGGCGGTACCTCGCTGATCGCCAGTGCCATGACGATCTACAACGAGCTGCTGCGTCGAGCACCCCACCTGCTGGGCCTCTACTACAACGGCTTCGTCTATGAGAACCGCGACGAAGAAGACCCCCCGGCTTACCGCAACGCCGTATTCGGTTACTACCACGGGCAGCTGACCTGCCGGTACTTCCTGAGGGACTACGTGGACTCCGCCTGGACCCAGACGTCCGTACCGGTGAGCGACCTCGAGCGCCACGCCCTCGATCTCTTCGAAGCGCTCGCGGCGAGGCCCGGGGCGGCTACCGAATACGCGCTGCGAGCCGGTGATCTCCAACTGGTCAACAACAACGTCGTCGTCCACTCTCGTCGGTCGTTCACCGACGCCACCGCCGACGGCCGCAAGAGGCTCCTGCTGCGGCAGTGGGTCAACCTCGACGGCGGGCGGCAATTCCCGGCGACCCTCTGCCGCCACCGGTACGGCATGCGAAAGCGCAGCGATGCCCGCACCTGATCAGCGCCTGTTGCTCACAGCCGATCTGCCCGGGATCCCGGCCGTCCTGCCGTCGGGACTGACCCCAGCCCGGTGGCCGGGCGGCGACCGCGCCGGCCTGCTGCGGGCGGCCGCCGGTAGTGTCGCGCTACTGGTGACCGCCAACGAGCCCGTTGACGAGCCATTGCTCCGGGCTGCGGGCGGAGCACTGCGTGTGGTGGGTACCTACTCCACGGGGGTCGACCACATCGACATGGAGGCGTGTGAGCGTGCCGGAGTACGCGTCGTCACGGCTGAGGGCGCACTGGCTTCGGCCGTCGCCGAACACGCATTCGGCCTCCTGCTGTCCTGCGCTCGGCGGATCGTCGAGGCGGACCGGTTCGTGAGATCCGGTGCAGCCTGGCGCTGGGAGGCTGATGCCTTCCTCGGCGCACAGCTCGCCGGGCGACGACTCGGCGTGTTGGGACTGGGCGCCATCGGCGGGGAGGTGGCCCGACGGGCGCAGGCCTTCGGCATGGAGGTGCACGGCCTGTTGCACCGTCCCGGCGCACTGCCGCCGGGCGTGACACCTCACCCGGCATTGGTCGATCTGATGCGGGTGAGCGACTTCCTGACGATCCACGTTCCGCTCACCCCCAGAACCGAGCGTATGGTCGACAAGTCGATGCTCTCGGAGATGCCGCCCGGAGCGGTGGTCGTGAACACCTCGCGCGGCCGGGTGATGGATCAGAGGGGGCTCATCGAACTGCTGGAGACAGGCCGTCTCGGCGGGGCCGCGCTCGACGTCTTCGAGGACGAACCCTTCGTCCCCGCCGAACTGCGCCGCAGTCCGCGTACGGTGCTCACCCCGCACATCGGCAGCGCCACCACGATGGCTCGGCAGAGCATGACGGCCGCGGTCCTCAGGCGGATCGGCCAGGCTCTGCACGAGTAGGCGGCCGTTCGGCAGATGCGTTCGGCCTGCCTGCCGCGGCCCCGGTGCGCCGTCCCGGGGCCGCCGGTCAGTCACCCAGCTCTTCCAGAAGAGCGAAGCCACTGCGGTCGAGTTGGTAGAAGACCTGGCCGCCGAGACGCTGACGCCAGACGACTCCGGCCGCAGTCAGCACCGCCAGGTGCTGGGAGACCGTGCTCTTCGCAAAACCGAGGGATTCGGCGACCACGGTGGTGGTCTTGGGCACTTGCAGTGCCCTGATCACCCTTGCCCGACCGCCGCCTATGAGCAGCGCCAGCCGGTCGGTGGTCGGCTCGGTGGGCCTTCCGTCTCCGACGAAGTGGAAGAAACCGGTGGCCCTGGCCTGGTACGACATGGCCGTGACGTGCTCGTTCGAAGTGAAGATGCGAGTGGCTGCGGAGAAGACGCTGGGAACGAAAACCAACTTGGATCGGTGAACGGTACGGGTGAGGTCCAGATGGTAGGGGGCGGTCAGTCGGGGCTTTTCCCACAGAACCCGACCGCCCAGTTCCGCGAGCATCGCCTCCGGGCCGTGGACGGCCAGGGTCCGCCCTCTGAAGAGGACCTCCTCCTCCAACGCGGAGCGGATGGAGGTCCAGTGGGGACCGATCGCCCGGTTCCAGTACTCCTCCATCAGACCGGCGAGACGCTCGTCACCCCGCTCATCTCCCTGCTGCCGCAGGCAGTCGAGCTCGACCTGGAGCGAGGAACGCGAGGGGTCGGGCACGTATCCGAGAGCCCGTTTCAGGAATGGCGCCTCCTGCCGGACAACCAGGTCCATGAGCTCGGGAGGCACCGATCGCCGGGCTCGGTGTACCCAGCCCGCGTACGGCGACGGAACGGCTCCCCGGTATCGCGCGAGGAGGGCCAGGCTACCGAGCGTCTCCCAGAGCGGGCTCAGCGCCAGCCTGATCGAACGCAGGCTCTCCTGGTCGAGGTCAAGCCGGATCATGACGACCGAAGGAGAACGGCGCTGGACATCACCATGTGAAGACGCCGTTGGCGGCCAGGTCCACGAGGAACTCGGTGACATCGCCCAGGGTCTCCGCCCGGTCGATGCCGTATTCCGCGGCGACTTCGTCGGCGATGTCCGCCACCGTCCGATGCCCGTCGACGGAACGGTAGATGAACTCCGCGGAGTCGGACAGCAGGAGTGCTTCGTCCCTAAACCCGAGCATCAAGCCGTCCTCGACCCGGCGTATCCGAATGCCGAGGCTCCGGCGCGGCACGTCGAGGGGGCCGGGAGGCGGCAGGGCGCTCACGAGACCTCCACGCGCATGGAGATGTCCTGGCATATCGTCAGGACCTGATTGATCCAGGGGCGGGGGTCCTCGGGGTCGTAGCCCCGCATGATCTCCAGGGCCCAGTAGTCCTCGAACGAGAGGGCCGGCGGGCAAGCGGCCCTGAACCGATTGGGCCGCCACTTGGGCGATTGGCTGCCGTACTGGCCGTGCCCTTCGAGGAGCGCGTCGACGGCGAATCCCAGTGCGGCGCGTGCGGAGAGGGTGGCGCTTTCCAGGTTGCCGGAATCCATCTGACCGAGTGCGTCCTCGACGCAGTCGTCGGCAGCACCGAGCGAACGGGCGACCACGAAGGAGCGGAAGGCCGATTCGGCCAGCTGTTTGCGGCGGGCCTCGAACCACGGCGCGCCGAGGAGAACCAGGCAGCCTTCCAGGCGGCCCAGGGCCAGCTCCTCCCGGGGGGCCAGAACACGCACCGGCGCGACGCCCCTGTTGAACTCGTCCCGCGAGACCTTGGCGAGCATCTGCTCGTACTGGCTGTCGAGCCAGTACGTCACCTCCCAACGCCGGTCGCCCACGTAGAACATCTCGGTGCGTACGTGAGGAGGATTGAGCGGCATCGTGATGCTGGAGCGGCCAGGGGAAGCCGACTCGCCCGACGTCACGACGTAGATGTCGAAGTCGCTCTGGTCGTTGTGCCAGCCGTGCGCCACAGAGCCGACGACGGAGACGGCGAGGTGGTCCTCCGGAATCAGCTGTCGTTCCCGAAGAACCTCTAGCCAATTCGCCGTGTTGATTTCGTTCACCCGAGCCCCCTTCGATTGCTGCCTCAGCCCCTTCATACCCCGGGGCTCGATTACTATAGATGATTCTCTGTCGTCTCAGACATCCTCGTAATCGCGTGGAAGAAGTAGCCGTCGCCACACTCCACGCTGACGCAGGTAGGGTCTGGCCCGCATTCCGGATATGCCTGAATTGAACGGCTTCGCCGTGCGTTCCGGGCATGCACGGTCATCCGCCGCCGTCGCGCGGAATCTCATCGCGCAGGCATCACCGCAGGTAGAAGCTTGATCACGACACTGTTCGGTAGCTGCCGAATCTGTAGGACCTTCGGCTCGACTCGGCTAATGTGAGCGTCAGCCGGCCTGGGTCGGCCCCGTCAAGGGTCGCTTCCCAAGAATTATCCGGTGAATCCGATGAACCGTCCCGGGGGAGGTGGATCAGAATGCAGAAGTACAGCAAGCCGACGACGAAGAACGTTACGCAGCGTTCCGCTCTGACGCGCGTCGCCTGAAAATCCGGAACATGGGCGGGGGCTCCTGATCGGGGCCCCCGCTTTCGCCCGGCCCTCTTGCGGCACAGGGCGGTGGCTGGGGGATGAATATGTGTGGAATCGCGGGAATCGCTCGTCTGGACCGCCAGGAGCTCGGCGCCGAAACGGACGCCGTGCTCAACCATCTGGCCGACATCCTCGACCATCGAGGACCGGACGAACGGGACATCCTCCGTGACGGCGGGGTGGGACTCGCCTTCACCAGGCTGGCGCTCGTCAATCCCGAGGACGGCAGCCAGCCGCTGACAAGCGACGACGGCTCTCTCGTGCTCGTCGTCAACGGCGAGATCTACAACCATCGGGAGCTCGCTGCCTCGCTGCCCGGCGGTGTGAAGCTCAGCACGGGATCCGACTGCGAGGTTCTGCTCTACCTCTACCGCCACTACGGACTCGAGTTCCTGCGTGACGTCCGGGGCATGTTCGCTCTGATCCTGTGGGACCGGGCCAACAACAAGCTCGTGCTCGCCCGGGACCGCTTCGGCATCAAGCCGCTCTACTATCACCGCAACGACGAGCGCATCGTCCTTTCCTCGGAGATCAAAGGCCTCTTCGCCGACGGCTCCACCCCCCGGCGCTTCGACTGGGAGCAAGCTCTCGCCAACCCCCTGCTGGCAGCCGCCGGCACCTTCAACGATGGACCCGTGACCACGTGGTTCGAGGGAATCGAGCTGGTCCCGGCCGCCACGATCCTGCGTGTCGACCTCCACGACGGACGCACCTCGGAGCACCGATACTGGGAACTGCCCACCGATGCGGATGAGTCCGCCGACGCAGGGGACTTCGTGCGGCGCTACTCCGAGTTGCTCCAGGACTCCGTCCGGGAGTGCGTCACGGCCGACACCGAGCTCGGACTGTTCCTCTCGGGCGGCATCGACTCGTCGGCCGTCCTGGCCCTGGCAGGCGACAAGCGCCAGGGCATGCACACGTTCACAGCGCTCACCGGCGGCACCCTCGACAACGGGGACGCCGACAACGCCGCGTGGATCGCACGTGAGCTGGGTGTGCCCAACCATCAGGTGGTCTTCCCGCAGGACCACGTACCCACCCCGCAGGAGTGGCTGCGGCTCCTGTGGCTCGCCGAGACCCCCATGTGCGGTCCCGAGGTCTACTACAAGCACGAACTCCACCGGTATGCGCGTGAGGCGCGACCCGGACTGCGGGGCATGCTCCTCGGCGCGGCAAGCGATGAGTTCAACGGCGGCTACGCCGGAGAACTGGGCGGCGACTGGCAGTCCTTCATGGAGAGCCTCTCCCTGATGGACCGTGACACCCGGATCGGGCGGCGCGCGGATCTGAGGCATTGGTGGGCGGAAGGACCGTCCTTCATCTCCCAGCAGGCACTCGACGGCCGGGCCTCCGACAGCGATGGCATCTACCGTGCCTATCTCCAGTCCGAGTACCTCCAGGTGCAGCAGTACAACGTCTGGCACGAGGACCGCACGGCAGCCGGCAGCGGCGTCGAGGCACGGGTGCCGTTCCTGGACCACCGCCTGGTCGAGCTGTGTGCGCGGATCCCGGAACGGCTGCGTCCGACACTCCTCTGGGACAAGCGAATCCTGCGTGAGGCGGTCAAGCTGCACCTGCCGCAGCGGATCGCCGAACGGCCCAAGGCCCCCTTCTTCTACGGGACCGGGACTTACCACGCCTACCGAATGCTGGCACGCCTGATGCGCGCCGATTCATACGCGCTCGTCGAGCGGGCCCTCGCCGCTCCAGGAGCTTCGGACTTCATCGACGCGGACCGCGTGCGCGCTCACCTGGCGCTGATCGGCGAGGGGGGCACGGATGCCCCGTCCGTGGAACTGCTGATGCGCGTTCTCAACATGGGCCTCCTCGCGGACCTGGCCTCGAATCCGCCGCGGCTGGAGGACACATCGGCCGGGCCGGTTCTCCGGGAGCTCGCCCGCGATCAGATCTCACCGTCCGCCTCCGCCGCCGGCTTCCGCGCACAACAGTTGGACGGCAAAGGTGTGCCCGCGTTCGCGGAAGGCCTGTTGCTGCTCACCGATCCGGTCGGGTCCAACTGGTACCTGCTCAAGGACGGAGAGATCGAGTTCGTGTTGGAGGCAGACACGCCGACACTCGCGGCCCTGCGGGCAGTCGACGGCAAGACCAGCCTGGCCGACATCCTGGCCATCGAGGATGCCGGAGACGAGGAGGTGCACGGCGACCTGTGCAATCTGCTCGATCTCGGTCTTCTGACGTGGAGCGATTGATGTACCGGGAACGGGCGACCGAACTGCTCGTCGCTGCGAAGGCGGAGGCGAACGAAGGGGGCGGTGCGTACACCAGCCGGTTCGGCCGCTGGGACAGTCTCGCCGGCGTGCGCAGCCGGCCCCAACGGTCGTTCGAGGCCTCGGGATCCCTTTACTTCCCTCCCGAGCTCCATCCCGTCGTGACGCATCCTCTGGTCGCGGCCTGCGGCAGCGAACAAGTGGAGTGGCTGCTGTTGCGTCGTCTCCATGACTATTTGGACTTCACTTCCGAACTCGAATCCCTCGGGGTGATACCCGTTGCGACTGCGATCAGCAGGGGGCGGTCAGGTCTGCACCTGCCCGATGGGATGAGAGCGGACGCCTTCAAGATCGTCACGGACGAGGCGTGGCACGCCCAGGGGTCCTACGACTTCGCGCAACAGCTGCAGAGGGCCTCCGGAGTGGCTCCGGGTCGGCCGGATGGCAGTCCTCCCGCGTTCGCGGAACGTCTTGACGCCATCCGGGAAGGGCTTCCCCACGAGGTCAGAGGGGTCGAAGCGATCCTCTTCGCGATCGTGAGCGAGACGCTGATCTCCGGAGTCCTGTCCGCGATTCCCCGCGACGACCGGCTGCCCCGGTCGGTGCGTGACCACGTGCGGGATCATGCCGAGGACGAGGGGCGTCACCACGTCTACTTCCGGTCCGTGCTCCGTCATCTCTGGGCCGCCCTGACACCGAAGGAACGCAAAACCGTCGGGCCGCACGTTCCGGCGGCGATCTACGCGTTCCTCGAACCCGACTACACCCGGGCGATCGAGGACCTGCGCCTGCTCGGACTGCCGGACCGGATCATCGAGCAGGTCGTCGAAGAATCCTGGCCCAGGCAGCAGGTGGTACACGACGTGTCCGAGGCTTCCCGTTCCCTCGTCCGCTATTTCGCCGAGGTGAGGGCTTTCGACGAACCGGGCACCCGGAATGCTTTCGAAGAAGCCGGGCTGCTGTCCGATGCCGAGAGGTGAGGGAAGCGGCGGGAGATTCGGATTGTATGGATTGGTCAGTTCCGTTCGGCGAGGGGACCGGCCGTGACGTACGTCTCTGTCGTTCCCGGGTGCGACCGTCGATCTTGACAGGGGGTGTGCCGGCGTGATGCTCTCGTGATGTGATGTTGCGTCAAGAGGCCATCTCGGCCTATCTGATGAGCGTGCGAACCCCGGGCCCACAAACCGGGTGATCCGCCCTTGTCGGGCCCGGATGTGAGTTCCTTCAACGTCCCGTGGTGCTGTAGTTGATATCTGATCGGTGAAGTTCCTTGCGTGTGGCGGCCACTGGATAAAGGAAGTCGCTCGGCGCTGCCCTTTGACCGCCCTCGGCGGCCGGTACGGGGTCCGGGCGCGGCGACTTCCTCACGGGCGGCATCCCGAGGCCGTCCAACCGACCGACCATGCAAAGGACAGGGAGCAGCCGCGTGCCACCGAAAGATGGTTTCGCACGGCGCGCAGGTGCGCTGTTGCGCGCCGGCGCCAACGATCTCAAGCGCGACGACGAGAACGCCGAGCGTGAGCTCGGACTGGAAAAGGGAACCTTCGCACAGTACGTCGACGGCACCCGACCGGTCGACTGGGAGCTGATACGCCGAGCTGCTGAGGTGTGGCCGCTCAACGAGCGGGACCTCCTGCCGATCCACGACGACAGCCCGCTCGGTGTGCACATCATGCGCGATGAGGAGTCCCGGGCCAGCTCGCGGGTGCTCAGCCGGGCCGGGGAGCCCTACTACGAGTACCGGGACACCGCCATGTCCCGGATCGCGTCCTACCGCCCCGAGTGGATCCGCATGCTTCGGGTGGTCGACGACAACGAGGCGGACAACCCCCTCGTTCAGTGGAACCACGGCCACCTGCTGTACCAGTTCACCTACTTCCTCGGCCCGGTCAACTACTACTACCGGTGGGACGGGGTCTCGCACTGCGTTCCCATGGGGACCGGCGACTCCGTATGGGGCCTGCCCTTCGCGCCACACTCCTTCGCGGCACGGACCGACACCGAACCCGCCTGCATCCTCGCACTGACCTACGGCGGCGCCCTGGTCGGCGACGCGCAGCGGGAGTTGGCCGTCCTGGGCAGGCCGGCGGCCCACGCCCTGGCGGTCCCACTGACCGATGGAGCCCGGGGACCGGGCGCACTGCTCCGGTCGTTCATGGACGCAGGCGCGGTAACCGCGGCCGAACTCGCGGCCAGGACCGGACTCTCGCTGCGCCGCACCGGAGAGCTGATCGACGGCTCGGACAGTCCCACCGCGGAAGAGCTGGCTTCGCTGGCGACCGGGCTGGGCGTCTCGGTGCGCGACCTGCTGCTTCCCCGCAGCGAAGCGGTCGATGGCGTCTCCGTGCAGCACGCCCGCGACGCGCGGAGCTGGGAGTTGCCCGGTGTCGGCGCCGCGTCCTACCGGATCACCAGACTCGCCGGTGATCCACTGCATCCCCATACGTCGGCCCTCCAGATCGACGTCCTGCTCGACGACTTCGAGCGCACGGCCCAACTGAGCACCTACCAGCACCAGTACCTGTACGTGCTCGGCGACGACCCAGTCAGCATCCGTTGGGAGTTCGCGGGCGAGCGATACGAGGAAACCCTCGCACCGGGCGACTCGGCGTACGTCCGTCCGCAAGTGCCGATCGCCTTCGCGATCGCCCACGGTGGCCACCCGCAGGTGCTGCTGCTGCGGATCGCCGGGGCGGTCACTCCGGAGGTGCGCCACGCGGTGGGCACCCTGGCGCCCGGCGGCATCGATCGCTACGTGGCCGAGGACCGGCTTTGGTACAGCAAGGAAGGAAACTGATGTCGGAGCGTCTTTCGAGGGGCGGGCAAGTGCCACCGGCGTCCAAAGTCGACCGCCTGCGGGACCTGCTGGCAGGGCCGTCGCCGGTACGCGCGGTCGGAGCGCACGACGGGCTCACGGCCAAGCTGGTGGAGCAGGCCGGCTTTGACGCGGTGTGGGCGTCGAGCTTCGAGATCTCCGCCAGCCACGGCCTGCCGGACGCCAGCCTCGTGACCATGACGCAGTACCTGGACGCGGCCACCGCGATGGACGAGGTCACCGACATCCCGGTCATCGCGGACTGCGACACCGGCTTCGGCGGACCGATGAACGTGGCCTACGCGGTACAGCGCTACGCGCGTATCGGCATCGCCGCCATGTGTATCGAGGACAAGCTGTTCCCGAAGATCAACAGCTTCGCGGACATCGCACAGGACCTGCTTCCCGCCGAGGACTTCGCTCTGAAGATCAAGGCGGCCCGAGAAGCGCTCGGCGACGAAGACATGGTGTTGATCGCCCGCACCGAGTCACTGATCGCCGGGCATGGCCTGGAGGAGGCCCTGGGCCGCGGACGGCTGTACGCCTCTGCGGGCGCTGACGCCGTGCTGGTGCACAGCAAGAGCCGCCGGCCCGACGAGGTGCTCGAGTTCGCCTCGAAATGGGACGTCGACGTACCGCTGGTGGCAGTGCCCACCACGTACGGAACGGTGAGCGAGCAGGAGTTGCACGAGTCCGGGTTCCGTCTGGTGATCTACGCCAACCAGGGGCTGCGCGCGGCGGTCCGGGGCGTGCAAGAAGTGCTCCGGGAACTGAACGCGGCCGGCACCGCGCGTTCCGTCGACGAGCGCATCGCGTCCATGTCCGAGGTGTTCGCGCTCCAAGGCATGCCCTCCGGCTACCGAACGACGCCATGACGTCAGCGCCGCACTTCGTTTCCGCACTGGAGCAGGCGGGCGTGAGCCTGGTTTCCGGCGTGCCCTGCTCCTACTTCGCGGAGCCGATCCAACTGCTCCAGGACCACCCCCGCATTCGGTACGTGCCGGCGGCGAACGAGGGTTCCGCGCTGGCCGTCGCCGCAGGGGCACGGCTGTCGGGCGAGCCCAGCGCGGTCCTGGCCCAGAACTCGGGCTTCGGCAACCTGGTCAATCCGCTCACCTCGCTCGTGCTCCCGTACCGGATCCCGGTGCTGGTCCTTGTGAGCATGCGCGGCTGGCCGACGGCGGGTGCCGGAGAGCCGCAGCACCACTGGATGGGCAAGGTCGTGCCCCAATGGCTGGACTCGCTGGAGCTGCCGCACTGGATGCTGCGGACAGGCGGGCCCGCACTGGACACGGTGCTCGAGGAGGCCCGACCGGTGCTGGAATCAGGCCGGCCGGTCTTCGTCCTGCTTGCCAAGGGAGCCCTGAAGGACAACCCCGCGGCGACTGCGGCAGCGGATCTCCCGGACCGGGCCCGCCCCAACCGTGACGACCTCGTGAATGCCGTGCTCGCGGAAGTGCGGGGAGAGCACCTGCTGGCGACCACCGGCTACCTCTCCCGCGCCCTGTACAACCGTGGCGACCGGGCGCGCAACTTCTACATGCAGGGGTCCATGGGCCACGCGTCCGCCATCGCGCTCGGGGCCGCCCTGAGCCGGCCGGCGGAGAGATTCGTGGTCTTGGATGGCGACGGCGCGGCGCTGATGCACATGGGCGCCTTTGCCACGATCGGGCACCATGCTCCCGCGAACCTGGTCCACATCGTCTTCGACAACGGCGCCTACGAATCGACGGGCGGTCAGCCGACGAGTTCGCCGGCGGTCCGGTTCGACGAGGTGGCCCGGGGCACGGGCTACCGCTACGTCGACCGGGTCTCGTCGGTGGAGCGGCTTCCCTCCGCTGTCCGCGCAGCTCTGGACGCCGGTGGACCGGCACTGCTGGTGGTGGACGGCCGTGTCGGCGGCTCCGCCGGTGAGCGGGCCTCCAGTGCGCTCTCCGTGACCGAGATCGCGACCCGGTTCGGGCGTGGCCTCGCCGAAGGCCGGGAGAACCACTGATGGGTGTGTCCTCACCCGCCCTCCACGACCACGACCGGCTCCAACCGCGTCCGCGGGCTTGCGGACGCCTGACGGAGCAAGTGGTGGGCGCGCCCTCACCGTCTCTGTATGCGGATCTGCAGCCGCTGGCCGGCCATTCCGCCGCCTATCTGGGGGAGGGCGCGGCCGGCCGGCTCGGCGGAGCGGTCGAGGCACTCGGCGGTCGTCGGGTGCTGCTCGTGCACGGCCGCACGTCATACCTGCGCTCCGGTGCCGCAACCCTGGTCGACCGGTGGGCGCGCCGCTACCGGATCTCGCACTTCGACGGTGTGCGGCCCAACCCGGACATCGGGCAGGTGCGGGAAGGCGTGGCCATGGCCCGCAGGTTCCGCCCGGACGTGGTGGTCGGGATCGGCGGCGGCAGCAGCCTGGACGTGGCCAAGGCGGTCGCCGTGCTGAGCGCCCAGCCCGTGGCCGACCCACTCGACTGTCTCCGGCAGCCGGAGCTGATCACCGAGCCGCGTCGAACCGCGCTCGTACTGCTGCCCACCACCGCCGGATCCGGCAGCGAGATGACCAGATTCGCCACCGTGTACGTCGACGGCCGCAAGCACTCCCTGGACCTCCCTGCGGTTCGGGCCGACTTGGTACTGGTCGATCCGGCGCTCACCTCCTCGCTGCCCCGGCCGGAGTCCATCGCCGGCGGCCTGGACGCGCTGGCGCAGGCCATCGAGTCGCACTGGTCGGTATCGGCAGACGAGGCATCCCGCACGCTGGCCGTGGAAGCCCTGGAACGGCTGCTGCCCGCGCTCGCCCGTGCTGCCGACACGGGATCCTTCGCGGACCCGAAGGTGCGCGCCGACATGGCGCACGGAGCCGCGCTGGCCGGCACTGCCATCGACCTCACCAGGACCACCTCGGCCCACGCGTTGTCGTACGAACTGACCGCGCGCCTGGGTCTGGCCCATGGAACCGCCGTCGCACTCCACCTGGACTGGCTCCTGGGCCGTCACGCGGCGTTGGACGAGAGTGAATGCCGGCACCCCGATGGAGCCGCGGCAGTGAGGCGGCGAGTCGAGGTCGCGCAGAACCTCTCCTGCGAGAGCACCGGTGGCAGCGTGGAACAGCTGGTGCGGCGGCTCCTGGGCGCAGCAGGGCAGCCGGTCGCGCTGCACGAGCTGTCACTTCCAGCAGACACCTGGAAGCAGCCGCTGACCGCGGCGCTCTCCTCGACGAGGGCATGGAACAACCCGTGCGTCCTCACCGAGGAAGACATTCTTCGCTTTCTCGTCTGATCCCTGGTCGAACCCGACTCTTTCCGCCGCCAAGGAGGCATCCCTGTGACCCGACCCCGAGTGCTTTACACCGACCCGCCGTGGCTCGTCGAAGAGGGACGCCTCGACGTATCGCTGGCCACGGTGGAGCGCGAAGTCCTCGGCCAGGACGTGGAGCTGCGCTTCGGGCCCCATCGGGACGGGCGCTACCAAATCACCAGCCAGGAGATGCTCGAGAGGGCAGCCGGGTGCGACGTCCTCGTGGTCTACCGCACGCAGGTCACCGAAGAGCTCCTCGACGCGGCCGGTGAAAGCCTGCGCTCGGTGGTCCGGCAGGGGGTGGGCGTCGACAACCTCAACACCGATCTACTGGCGCAGCGCGGACTGCCCGCATACAACGTCCCCGACTATTGCGTGGACGAGGTGTCCACCCACACGTCCGCCCTGGCGCTCGCCCTGGAGCGACAGCTGGTCCCGCAACACCAGACCCTGGTCGGCGGAAAGTTCGACATCTACGCCGGCGGCACGCCCCACCGGACCAACCGCCGCACCCTCGGCATCGTCGGCTTCGGCCGGATCGGCCGCGCCGTGGCCCGACGGCTGGGCGCCTTCTACGGGCAAGTCCTGGTACACGACCCGTACGTGGGCCGAGACCTCGCGGAAGGCTACGGAGCCCGGTCCGTCGACACCCTGGAGGAGTTGCTCGCGCAGTCCGACATGGTGACCCTGCACTGCCCCCTGAACCCGGAGACCGACGAGCTGCTCGACGAGTCAGCCCTGAGCCGGATGAAGCCCGGCTCCTACCTGGTCAACGCGGCCCGAGGACGCCTCGTGGAGCCGGAAGGCCTGCACCGGGCCCTTCGGGAGGGCTGGATCGCCGGAGCCGGCCTGGACGTCTTCTCACCCGAGAACCCGCATCAGGACCCCCGTTGGCACCCGGTCCTGGCGCACCCTTCAGTGGTCGTGACCAGCCACCGGGCGTTCCTGTCAGCCGAAGCGGAGGCAAGCAGCCGGCGACGAGTCGCGGAACTGGTCGGCGCCGCACTGGACGGGCGCACGCACGGACTGGTCGGGAGGGTGACCGCACCGGACCCGGTCCGGTGAATCCCGCTGGTGTGCCAGGCCCGACGACAACGGGCCCGGCACGACCAGCGGGAGCGGCTTACGCGGCGGCCGGCAGGGGCCAGGTGCCGTAGGCCCTGGCAGTACAGCAGTGGGTCGCGAGGGAAAACGGTCCCGCCGTCGACCCGCGCGATGATCAGCCAGTGGTCGCCGGCCTCGATCATCTGCTCCGTACGGCACTCGGCGACGGCCAGCGCGACATCGGTCAACACGGGAGCACCCTCCGCCACCGGGGAGGGCTCCCAGCCGAAGCCGGCGAACTTGTCGTGTCCCTTGCCCGCGAAGACCTGCGATGCCTCGGCACCCGAAGCGGCGAGGAAGTTCACCGCGAAGGAACGGGAGGCCCGGATCGCGGGAAGGGTCTGGGACTTCTTGTCCACCCCGATCAGCAGCAACGGCGGCGAAGCGGAGACGGCGCATACGGTGTTGCAGGTGAATCCGCGGGGCTCGCCGTCCTCGTCCATCGCTGTGATGACGGCGACGGCAGTCGGGAAAGAGCCGAAGATCTCGCGGAACTGCTGGGAAGTGACGGGCATGTGACTCACCGCGTTTCATAGGTTGGGTACCGCAACGGGCGTACGAAACTCAGAGGAGCTCGTGCTCCATCGCGCGCAGCGCCCGGTAGGCGCGTTCGATCTCGGCGTCGTCGCGGTGCACGAGGAAGACCGCGCCGGGAGAGGAATTGAGGTCGACAGTTCGCCCGGTGAGCGCGCCGTCACCCTTGCGGAAACGGACGCTCTCGAACGCCGGGAGCTTCTCCAACGCCTCCCGGATGGCCTGCTCCGGCAACGGAACCGATCGGTGGGCGATGAGGTTTACGCAGCGCGCCGACTCCTGCCGCGTGTAGCGCAGCGGGCGACCGGTCAGCTCGGGCGCGTCGGCGGTGTGACAGTCCAGTGTCAGGGTCACCTGGTCGGCACCGGTGCACCGCTGCAGGGCGGGAGGGTTGGCGAGTCCGGAGATCCGGGCACCCGTTTCCAGCAGCACGGGACCATCCGACGTGAGGATCAATTCGGTGTGGGCCGGGCCGTTGTCGATGCCGAGTGCTCCGAGGACGTCGCAGACGTACGGCAGGATCTCCTCTAGGCGCGGGTCACCCGGCGCCAGCAGATCCTCGTAGTCGTAGATCTTCCGCTGCTCGTCCACCACGGCCTTGCGGCTGATCCAGACGTCGGTGAACCGGTGCGTGCCGTCCCGGCTGACCGAGTTGATGATGTACTCGTCGCCTGCCAGGTACTCCTGTCCCAGGACGGCCTTGTTCTCTCGCAGCATGAGGTTGGTCTTGCCGACTATGGCCTCGACAGCATCCTTCACCTCTTGGTCGGTGTCGCAGGTGAAGACGTCCTCCGAACCGGCACTGTCCAGCGGCTTGACGACGATCCTGTGGAGCCCCTGCTCACGCCGCCAGGCCGACAGCTTGCCCGGGTCCGTCCCCTGCAGCTGGCGGGGCGTGCGTACGCCCGCCGCCGCCAGCGCCTCCATCATCAGGGCCTTGTCCCGCCGGGCGGCCGAAAGCGCCGGGTCGTTCCCCCGCAGACCCAGCGCCGCGGCGATCTCGTCGGCGGTCTCCACACCGAACTCGCTCGCCGAGATGACGGCGGCTGGACCAGCCTTGGCGAGACGACGCAGCACGTCCTCGGCATCGCCCGGGTAGGTGAGGTCCTCATCGAACAGCCCGGCCGGCAGGCTGGCGGCAAAGGTTGCCGGAACCTCGCGGCGCGATCGGACGTGGATGAGGCGGTAGCGGCCGGCAGCCTGGTGCGCCAGCAGGGCTCCGCTGGAGAACGCGTCCACCATCACGACGACAGGCTGGTCGGGTACTTCTTGAGTCACTGGTGTTCGTCTCGCCAACTGATAGGGAATGAGCGGTTGAGTCACGTCTCGGCCAGCGCCGCAGCGCGGTCGTAGCGGTTGGCGACGTGATTGAGCATTGCGTGGAGACGGTCGGAACCGAAGTCGTCGAATCCGGCATCCTCGGAGGTACCGGGCAGCGGCAAGTTGCCGCGCGATCCCCAGGTCAGAGCGCCACGGCCGTCGATGACACTGGTCACCGCGCCCGCGTTGTCCGGGTGCAGGCCGAACGGGATGTCGAGAATTCCCCGTTCGAACGCCTTCGTCAGGGCGGTGCCGACATCAGGATCAAGACCGAGCACCGTTTCCACGAGGATCCGAGCCTCCGCCAGCACCTCGTCGTAGAAGGCGTTCTCCAGCCCGGTCGGCACGGCCGGCGTCCCGCTCGACGCCTCTGCGGACATCCGCAGCGCGGCAAGGTTCTCCGCAACAGTCGGAATCTGCCACGCCTCGGAGACCGTTTTCACGATCATCCGCTCGCACCCGGTGTCGCGGGCGAGCCGGCCGCTCTCGCGGATCAAGGCGGAGGCGCCGTCCGGCGTCTTGGGAAACAGGCCCATGTAGGTGTACAGCACGACGTGCCAGCTCATCCTGGGCAGGTGCTCGGCGGCAAGCGTGCGCAACGCCCGGAGGGCGCCGCGGTCCTGCTCGGCGAGTACCCCCTGGGCGAAGCTCAGCGAGATGTGGCGCAGCCCGTGCTGTCGGAAGAAACAGCCCTCCAGCACCGCGGTGGCCACCAGGAGCGAGGGCGGGCAGAGCTGGCCGAGCAGGCACCCGCCGAAGCTCTCGATGTGGCCGTACTCGGTCTCGCCGGCCAGGAACCGGGTGGCCTCCGCCCAGGCCTCGACCGCCTGGGCGAGCGGCAGCCGACT
The DNA here is from genome assembly GCF_018614575.1 of Streptomyces sp. ISL-10. Lineage (GTDB taxonomy): Bacteria > Actinomycetota > Actinomycetes > Streptomycetales > Streptomycetaceae > Streptomyces. The sequence continues at coordinate 20,161 of NZ_JAGGOJ010000003.1, read as the reverse complement.
GTAGGGGAGACAGTAGGAGACCGGGCCGCCCTCGGTGGCATCGAGACCGACCTCGACCAGCTTCTGGAAGACGCGAAGTGGAAGTGCGGTGCCGTGTCGTACCTGGACGGGGAACCCCGGGCCGTGGAGGCCCTCAAGCAGGGTCCGGGTCGCCTCGGCCGGGTGGGAGACCAGCGGGTACCCGTTCAGTTCCTCGCCCGCGCTCAGCCGCTCCAGGGGTGTGGTGTAGTCGCCGACTCGGGTGTAGCTGTCGAGCGTGAGCGTGCCGACGGTCGGCAGTCCGAGCGAAGCGACCTGGGACAGACCGTCCCGCATCGCCCGGAGACTGCCGAAGCCCATCCTCGGCTGTACCACCACCGTGCCCTGCTCGCGGCTCTGGGCCACCAACCGGTCAAAGTGTCCGGCCATGTCACCGACCTGATATCAGTTCGAGGACGGGCAGTCCGGTGCCCGGATCAACCGTCTTCACCTGGGCCTTGTGCGGGTCGCCGGCACGTACCCGCGACATCAGCGACGCCTGCGCGCCGAAGTCCACCAGCGTGCTGCGGTAGAGCGTGCGCAGATCGGTCATGGAGAGCGCGGAGACGGTCTCCAGCCACCCGGCCGCCTTGTCGGTGCCCGCGTCGCCGCGCAGCGCCGCGTGCAGGTCGGCAGTCCTGCCGGCCATCTCCGGATGGCAGGCCTCGACGAAGGCCTGCAAGCGGGCGCCCTCGTTCGTGAAGGGAGAGAACACCATCGCGGTGAGGGCGGCCTCGCTCAGGCCGAACACGTCGCGCGCGTAGGCTGCGGCCAGTTCTCGTCGCTCGACCTGTTTCGCCGGCGAGTCGTAGCGGCTCAGCGCGAGCCGGATGAGATTTTCAGGCATCTCCTTCTTGCGCATCATCGTCTCCGCGAGCTCCAGGTACTCGCCGATGCCCGCCTCGTAGCTGCGGCCCTCCACGTACTCGGCGCGAAGACCCCGCAGATGGGCCATCAGGGTCGGATTGGCACAGTCCGACTCGGTGAAGCTGAAGGCGAGGTCGTCGAACTGGAAGCCGAGGAAGTCGACGATCAGATCCCAGTGGTCGTGGACGCGGTAGCTGACCATGTCGTAGATCGAGACGAACTCGGGCTGCATCGAGCGGTCTCCGGTGGAAACGGAGCGCTCGGCCACCTCGGCCTCGCGGTCGGCGCCGAAAAGCTCCCGGAAGTACGCGTCACCGATGCCGCGCAGCGCCGTCAGCAATCCCTGGAAGCCCATCCGGCGGCATTCGTCCACATCGATGCCGCTTGCCTTGGCAAGGCGCAGGATCCAGGCGGAGTAGAGCGCCTGCTCGCGTCGGGAGTCGCCGGTCATGATCACGTCGACACCGTCCTGCCACCAGGCGGCACGGCCGTAGAAATCGGCCACCGCCAGGTTGCAGCTGTTGCAGAAGGTCGGCCGGCCGTCCCCTGCCGACCGGTGACCGTTCATCAGCACGTCGAGTCGGTTGAGGTCGACCAGACGCTTCGGCAGCGGGAGGTCGACGCGGAACCGGCGGATCTCCGTGTGGTCGATGGTGAGCAGTTCGGCCCGCTCGTCGTCGAGCAGGCCCAGGGCGTCGTACACCCTGTGGATGTTCTCCATCACGGCGAGCGGTACGCCGGCATGCCGCATGTTGGCGACGCGCATGACGAACGTGTGGCCGTGGGTGAGCTGGAGGTGCAGCTGTACAGCCCGGACGAAGGCCACCACGTAGGTGCTGTCCTTGCCGCCTCCGTAAGCCACCATCACTTTGCGTTCGGGCAGCCGGTCGGAGCCTCCGACGGCTTCGACCAATCGGTCGCCGACGGCGACGATGCCCTTCAGCTCGATGTCACTGAGTAAAGCCGCCAACTGCTCGTAGCGTTCGCGGTCGCTGAGGCGCGGGTCATGGTTCGGACGGTCGTTCACAGTGCAGTTACCTCGAATTCGAAAGTCTCGATGATGCGGTGGATGTCGGCCTCCACCTGGTCCTGGTCGTGGTGCAGCAGGATGAACCGGCCGGCGTGCAGGGCGTCGTAGGCCCCGCCTGGCTCCAGGACCTCGCCCTCGGCGGGCAGCAGTTCGCGCCACACGGTCGGCACTTGTTCCCGCACGGAGGACGCCTTCCGGACCACTGCCGGCAGGTCCGCCGGCTTGGGTACGACCAGCCAGCCGCCGGACGGGTCACCCGATCGGGGCGGAAGCACCGCCTGCTCCCCGCAGAAGGAACGCAGCCAGATCTCGAAAAGATTGACCCCGAACAACTTGTTGAGAAGGTGGGGGACCTCGCTGCCGCCGACCCGACCGCCGATCTCCAGGAAGACGAGTTCGTCCTCGGGCGTGACGAAGAGCTCCAGGTGGAACGGTGTGCCGGACATCCCGAGGGCGCGGACGCACTCGCGGGTGAACTCCTCGATCCGGCTTCTCCACGCGGAGCGCTGGAGGACGACCGATCCCAGCGGTTCACCGGTTCCGAAGGACAGGCAGTCGTTCACGTACCGCGACACGACCTGGAATCCGACCTCGGCCTCCGCCCCGGCGAAGCCGTCCACATGGTGGATGGCGCCCGTGACGAACTCCTCGATCTCATAGCGCGTCAAGTCGACGGAGGCCAGAAGCTCGGCCAGTGTTGCTTCGTCGTCCACTCGGTGGACGCCGATGCTCGCGGCCCCGTCCACGGGCTTGAGGATGACCGGGTAGCCGTGCGAGCCGGCGAAGGCGAGCCCGTCCTCGATGTTGGTGCACGCGGCGAAGCGGGGGACCCGGACACCGGCGGCGGCCAGGATCTCCTTCATCCGCACCTTGTCCCGGTAGACCGCGACCTCGGCCGTGGTCGGACCGGGCAGGCCGAGGTCCTCGCGAACCTGGGCGGCGATTTCCAGGGTGAACTCCGACAGGGCGATCAACTGGTCGACGGGGCCGACCTTCTCGGTCACCTCGACGACGGCCGAGCGCAGTGCGTCGACGTCGTTGACGTCTCCGATCTGCACCAGATGTGCGATCTTCGCCGGTTCGGTGAGCACACCCTCGGCACCGAGCCCGTCGACGATGTAGCTGACCTGGTGGGCGTCGTGGTCGATGAACTCCTCGTAGCGGGTGAGTTCGTTGTCCCACCGGACGTCGTCTTCGCTGAACCGGGGCCACCGGTTGACGATCACAATGTGCATCAGCGCACCTCCGTGGTGCTGAGCCCGGCCAGGTCCCACGGCGGGATGACCGCCGCGTCGGCCTGCCAGGCGGAGAAGCCTTCGGACTTGCCGAAGTGAAGGAAAGCGAGGAAGCGGTCGATGGCGTCCTCACCGGTGAACACGTCGGTGTAGCCGTGGTCGAGCAGTGCGCGACGGGTGCTGTCGTTGTCCGACTCGGCAGTGGTCAACTTGCCGCCGACCACACTCGGAACCTCGAGCCGTCGCTCCCGCAGGGCGGAAAGCAGCACTCGTGCCCCGTGGAGGCCGTGACCGTTGACACTCGACACGACCAGCAGATCGGGCCGGTTCTCGGAGACCGCCTGTACGACATCGTCGACGGGAGTGCACGCGCCCAGGTTTTGCACCTGGGCGCCGTTTTCCTCCAGGAGCTTCTGGAGGTAGACGAGGTTCCAGATGTGGGAATCCGATTCGACGGTGCTCAGCAGGCACCGTAAAGCTGCACTCATGCCGAGACTCCTAGAGCGACTTCGTCCTTGCGGGCGGCCAGCGCCTTGGTGAAGCTGCGGATCGTCAGCGGCAGGAAGACGGCGCCGAAGAGGCACAGCAGCACCGAGAGCACGACGACAAGCTGCTGCGGTCCCACTGCGCCCGCGACGCCCGCGACGAGCAGGCCGGCGATGGGGAATGACAGCAGGTTGAGGAGGTAGAAGGGGCCCATGATCTTCCCCAGGTGCTCCTCGGGGATCACCTTCAGCCGCTGGGTCCGGTTGAAGACGTTGTAGTAGGCGTCTCCGATGAGGATGGCCACGAAGGCCGGGCCGTAGACGGCGAAGGACGGGGCGAACCCTGCAGTCAGCAGCGCGCCGCACATCACACAGAAGCCGATGACTCCCAGGGACCCGACGCCGAGCCGACGCAGGAGGAGCGGGATCACCATCAGGTTGAGGATGCCGGTGATGCCAACGAACGTGTTCAGCCAACCGAACGACGAGTCGGGAGCATTGAAGACGTCGGTGACCAACGCCGCGTTGACGCTCAGCACGCTCGCCAAGACCAGGTTGATGGCGAAGTTGAGGATCCCCAGCAACAGGACGGGCTTGTTCCCGATCAGCAGCCGCCAGCCGAGCCCGAGTTGGGAGAGGACACGTCCGACGGCGCCCGGACCACCCGTACTCGGAAGACGCAGTCCGCGAGGCAAGGGAAGCCAGGTCGCCGACGCCAGTGCGAAGGCTCCAGCGGCGATCATGAGCAGCCACACCTTGCCCAAGGCAGAGGCGGCCAGGATGGCCAGCGCGGGGCCGAGCGCCATCGCCAGCAGCTCCATGTTCTGGACGAGCGACTGGGTACTCGCCACCTTGTCGCCCTTGGCCAGCTGCGGGACCATCTTCTCCACGGCCATCCGGGTCGGCGCCATGAAGACCGAGAGGAAGGCTCCACCGGTCATGAGGGCGCCGGTCGTCCAAGACGGCTGGGTCAGGCAGACGACCAGTACGCCCACCAACACGACGGCGCGGGCCGCGGTCACACGGGAGAACAGTCGGGCGCCGCCGTCCCGGTCGGCGAGCAGTCCGGCGAACGGGTAGGCGATCAGGCCGGGAAGCCATTCGAGTGCAAATGCGAAACCGAGGCTTGCCACCTCGTGGGTGTCCTGGTAGATCAGCAGCGGGACGGCGAACAACACCACCTGTTCCGCGATGAGTCCAAGCAGGACACCAGAAGCGAAAAGACTCCGGTGCAGCCGATTTCCCGTCATGCCGCCGACCGATCGTCGTCTTCATGTTTGCGGATCAGCGGGAGCACACGCGTGTAGAAGGTCCGCATCTCGTCGCGGGTCGGCCAGCCGGAGAAGATGAACTCACTGACGCCGGCCGCCTTGTATGAGTGCAGGTATGTAGCTACCTCTTGGTAACTTCCGACCACGCACAGAGCGGGGCCGCCGCGATACGCAACGGCACCGGAGTAGAGAACAGGAGAGAGCCAGTCTCCATCGGCCTTCTCGGCCAGTCGGAAGGAGTTCTTCACAGCTTCGGAGTCCGAGGCGGCAACGAACTTGGCGACCCATTCGCGGTGGTCCTCGTCCGGGTCACGCATCATCTCTGCGAGGTCTGCGAGCGCCTCGTCCCGCGTCTCGCGAGCCAGGACGTGCATGCGGATCCCGACCCGGCCACCCTTGGCCAGCACCGGCGCGGCGGCCTCGGCGATGCCCTCCGGGGTGTCTCCGTAGCGCAGCCAGCAATCGCCGTGCTGGAGGGCGGTCTCCTGGGCCGGACCCGAGGCTCCGCTGATGTACACCTCCGGACGCCCTCCGCCGAGGTATCCGAGCCCGAGCTGGGCCTCTTCGATGCGGTAGTGCTCGCCGCTGTAGGAAAGCGGGGTTTCCCCGCCCCACATGCGGTGGACTATGTCGAGGAATTCATTCATTCGAGCATATCGGCCGTCGTGTGCGACGAAGTCGCCGTAGTAGGCCTGCTCGGCCGGAGAAATACCGGCGACCAGATTCAGCGATATACGGCCGTCCGACATCCAGGAGACCGTGTTGACGATTTGCGCAAAGAGCGTCGGAGAAAGAAGTCCGGGCCGATAGGCGAGGATGAATTTCACGCGCTCGGTCTCTCGGACCAGAGCGCCGATCATCGGCAGCGGGTCGGGCATGTGATAGCTGATTCCCATCAGCAGGGAATCCACGCCGAGCCGATCGGCTTCCTTGGCGAAATCGACGATTCCATCGAAGTTCAGTTGGCCGACCTGGTACTTCTCGGTGGCCTTCTGCTGGCCGCTGTCCAGCGGGGAGCACCAGTGGAACCGCAGCTCGTCCGAGTCACGTTCGCGCTGATGGGAAGGGCTGCTCAGACCCATGGGGTCAACCTCCGGTCGTGTGATGTGCCTTACTGTTCGGCACACGGAAGGCCGGTCGGCGCAGAGACGTCACCGTCTCCCGGTCAGCGTTTACGTTGTTTCGCTCGCGCTGCTCCTGGGGAATTTGATGCTTGTCCGGTTGAGGTGGTCGAGTAACGGACATAACAATCCCGGGGCCATTGCTCCGTGCATTGGGGATCTTGACACGGAAGCTCCATATGAGTCAAGATCCACTTGGGCTGCACTGACTTGCGGAGTGGCGGTGAAGTGGGCGTTGAAGAGTTGTCCACTTACGTGATCTCGGCCACACGCCTCCAGTTGTCGATATGGAATTCTGAATTCCGATTGCCTTGGAGCATCGCCAGAATTGCCCGGCCTGGGGCGCAGCCCTGGAGCATCGCATCCTTCTATCAACCGGTTCGCCACAGCACCCGAACGGAACGAGAGATTGTCCGCTGAGAACACGGGGGCCGTACTCCCGGCCCCCCGCGCCCATCTGACCTCGGAGCGCACCCGCGCCGCTCTGCTCGTGCAGAACCGGTTCCTGGCCGGAGCTCGTGACTTCCTCACCGGTGAGGGCTTCATCGAGCTGCTGCCGCCCACCATCGGCCCGGTGACGGACCCGGGCGCGCGCGGCGCCAAGCAGGTCGACATCGACTACTACGGTCACCGCTACAAGCTGATGACGAGCGGCATCCTCTACAAGCAGGCCTCCCTGCTCAGCTTCCCCAAGATCTTCCACGTCGCACCGAACGTGCGACTTGAGCCCCTCGAAACCACGGTTACCCACCGTCACCTCACCGAGTTCCATCAGCTGGACGTCGAGATCGCCGGTGGCTCGCGCGAGGACGCGATGCGAGTCGCGGAGGGATTGACCCGGCACTGCGTCGAGCACGTTCTGGGCACCGCCCAGCGGGAACTGGAGATCCTCGGTCGTGACCTGGACGGGCTCAAGCGCGTCTTGGACGCTCCGTACGGCCGCACCAAGCACTCCCAGGCCGTGGCGGAACTGATCGCCGGCGGGTACGGCCAGGACGAGAACACGGAGATCGAGTGGGAGGGCGAGGAGATCATCTCCGCAGCGGCCCGACAACCGTTCTTCATCACCGACTACCCCAAGGGCTCGCGGGGCTTCTACGACAAGGAGAACGCCGAAGAGCCGGGCGTCCTGCGCAACTTCGACCTCATCTTCCCGGGCGGCTTCGGCGAGATGATGAGTGGCAGCGAGCGCGAGTCCGACTACCGCAACCTGATGATGCGGATCCGCGAGACCGGGGAGAACCCGGCAAAGTACGAGTGGTACCTCACCCTGGCACGCGAGGGGCTCCCGCCCAGCGCCGGCTTCGGATTGGGCGTCGAACGGTTCACTCGCTTCCTGGGCGGACTCGACGCGGTCTGGCAGGCGACGGCCTACCCGAAGCTGCCCGGGGAACTGCGCCCGTGAGCGGGCTCACGGCCCCCGGATTCCCGGAGCGTCAGGTACGGGCCCGCGCCCGGCACGGCGCGGCCGAGGCCTTCCCCGAGAGCGGGAGCTACGGGACCGCCCTGTACGGCGAGCACGGCGAGCAGGCCTGCGAGCCGATGGACGCGATCGATCGAGCCCGGCTCGTGCCACCTGTCTTCGTGCCGCGCCGCATGGAGAAGCTGATCGACCTCGGTCACGAACCCGTCAGTGGCGACGTGGACCTGACCACCGTGATCGGCGGGTTCAGATCCGCCCTACCGGTTTTCATCGCGGCGTTCGGCTCCACCAGGGTGGCCAGCGGTGACCTTGGCGAGAGTGTCGCCCGGCAGGCCGGAAGCCTCGGTATTCCCATGGTGATCGGCGAAAACATCGTCCCCGTGTCCGGGTACGGTCGAATGGCCGACGAGACGGGAAGCTCACTGTTGCGCCGGATCGCCGAGTACACCTCGGCCGTACCGGACGGACTCGGTGGCGTGGTCATCCAGCAAAGCACCGAGGACGCCGACGCAGAGGTCTGGAACCTGGTGTACAGCGACCCCGCGGCCCGCCCCCTCATGGAGAGCGGCCGGCTGGCCTTCGAACTGAAGGTGGGACAGGGCGCGAAGCCGGGCGTGGGCGGTATGACGCTGGTCCCGCGCGCGCGAGCAGCAGAATTGGCAGCGCAGTACGACATCCTGGACATCTACGACTCTGCCGAGGATTCGGTACTGCGCTGCAGCAGTCCGGGCACCTTCACGGAGGAGATCCTGCGCCAGCAGATCCGGCTGATGCGCAACAACTACCCGCGCTGCCGAGTATGGGTGAAACTACCGCCCACGCGTGACGTCCATCGGGCCGCAGCAGTCGCCTGGGCGGCCGGCGCGGACTCCGTCACCGTGGACGGAGCGGAGGGCGGCACCGGCTGGGCCCCCCGCGCCTTCCTCCACCAGGTGGGACTCCCTCTGGCGGAGTGCCTGGACAGGCTCGACCCGAAGGACAACACCCTGCTGGTCAGTGGCCGCATATGGGAGGGCGCCCGTGCCGTCAAGTGCCTGGCGCTCGGAGCATCCGCCGTGGGTCTCGGTCGAGCCGCTCTCGTCGCCTCGGACGAGGACCCGGAAGCAGGCCTGACCAATTTCGTCGAATGCCTGGCACTTGAGATGCGCCTGCTGATCAGCGCTCTGGGAAAGTACCAGGTCGCGGAGGTGAGCGCGGAAGACATCTGGGCGGGGGCGCGGTCCAAAGACGGTTCCTTCCCTCAGAACGCCTGACCGACCGACAGGGCCGGTGCCACCGGACAACCGTCTGGTGGCACCGGCCCGCCGAGCATTCCGGTACTGCGATCCTCAGCGGCCGTGCCGACCGATCTCATCCAGCAGGTTCGCCGCAAGCGGCACGGCCACCGCATGGCGCTCAGCAGCGCGCAGCACCGCCCCTCCGATGGCGTCCGTCTCCAGCGGCCGCCCGTCCTCCGCATCGCGCTGCATCGACGACTTCGCCTCGGCGGGGAAGGCGTCGTACAGCCGCACCGATGCGGCGGTGTCCGTCGGTGCGCCGCAGGCACGGCTCACCGCGGCCACTTCCTCGACCAGTGCCAGCAGTTCGTGACGGTACTCCGTCCGGATCCGGCCGATCGGGGCCCCGTAGCGTGTGGTGAGCAGCGCGAAGGGCGCCAGGAAAGCCAGCTTTGCCCACAGTGCGCCCGACTCGTCGTCGCGCACCCGGGTCGTGACTCCAGCCTCCGTGAGCACGAGGGCCAACGCCTCGAGACGCCCGCGATCCGTGGTACTGCTCGCCAGGTCGATCTCCACGAACGGGCTGCCGTGCACGATCCGACCCGGTGCCCGCCGACTCGACTCAACGCGGATGACCCCTGGCGCCACGAGCTCCGGCCGATAGCGCTCGCGGAGCGAGGCAGGGTGCTCGATGCCGTTCAGCAGCGGCACCACGAGTCCATCGCCCAGAGCGCCCGACGGCACCCGGTCGAGCGCCACCTGGAGTGCCGTTTGCTTCACGGTCACCAGGCACAGGTCGACCGGCTGCCGCAGAACGGTGTCCGCATCGACCTCCGCGGCGAATTCACCGAACTGGGTGCTGCTCACCTGGATGCCGTCGCTGCGCAGCGCTTGCACCGTCTCCTCGCCCGCCAGGCATGTCACCCGGTGTCCGGCGCGCGCCATCAGTGCGGCGAGCAGACCGCCAACGCCCCCGGGGCCGAGTACGGCCACGTTCAGGGAACGGCTCTCGGTCATCGTCTTGCCTTTCGTTCGGGCAGTGCGGACCGACCGCGAATCATGGCGGATGCGCTGCGTGGAGGGTGTCACGGGCGTGCGGTCAGGAGGGGAAGGACCGTGTGCACAGTCGTGGCCGAGCGGAGCCGTCGCCTCGTGTCTTCTGGGTGAGCCGCAACTCACAGGTCAACAGTCGGATAGCCGATTTGCCGACCCGTGGACCGTCCGGTGTTGTGCCGGGAGGTGGGAGCCGGTACCCGGCCCCGCTCCCTAAACGATCTTAAAATGGAGGCCGGGTACTGCGGCGGCCGCAAGGTGTGAGTTGTGCTACAGGAGACGCTCGCACCCTGGTTGAGGGGCAGGCAGCGTACAGCGGGTGTCGACAAGGATGACGGCGCCGGGGCGGAGTGCGCCGTCGCCTCAGCCAACGCCTGCACGAGGAGCGCACGTTCGGTGTACCAGGCGAGGTCGGGATACACCGCCGCGCTTGAGTGAGGCTCAGTTCGCCGATGTGGGTGCCTAGTTGGCCAGGTGGGCCGGTGCCGCACGGCTGGCCGGATCAGCGATGGATCTCGGCCCGGGTGAAGATCCTCATCGGCCGGCGCTTCCACAAGAGCTACACCGTCCAGGGCATGCGAAAGCCGCTGATCCGACACGGCTTCTTTCCTGCCAGATCCCGGCCAGACGAGCCATCGAACGCAACGAAGAGCCGATCTATGGAGACCTGACCGCAGGTGGAAGCACCGCGGCGGCGCTCGATGCCTGGATCGTCTTCGAAGACGAGTCCGGAACTCCAGGGCGGCGTAAGGCACTCAATGGCAGCCTCCTGATAACCGGGCCATCAGTGAAGGCATGCAGAGGCAGAACGCCAGCGCCCGTAACGCCTACACCGGACACCGGAAATACCGCAGGTCAGGAGCCCTTCGCGACCGGTTCGAGGATCGCGACGCACTCCACGTGATGCGTCATCGGAAACATGTCCGGATTGTTCAGCTGGGGAAAACCGCAGGTCAGGGTGCCTTTCGCCGGCACCGGAACGGTCCGTCCCGGGCCGGAGCGTCACTTGAGCGTCACGGCCCCGCCCCGCTGACGCCGGTATTCGCGCATGTCTGTGACTGGCCCGCCAGCGACATGCGAGATACGGGCCTCAGGTCTGCTCCAGCAGCTCCGCGCTGATCCGGTCCCAGCTCGGTGGGGGGCCATCGACCGGGCATACGGCTGTGAGCCGGCGGCCGTCGAGGAACGTATCGAGCCGATCGCTGGCCAGGGTGGCCAGCCGCTCGCGTTGAGCACGGCGGTTCACCTCTATTCGCTCGCCCAGAACTCCGAGCAGCACCTCGTGACGCGCCTCGCCGAGGATGTCGCCGCGGATCCACCGTCCTCGGACCGGTACGCCGTGGAGTGTGCCAAGCTGATGCTCCTCGCGGCTGAAGGCCCGGTCCATCGCCTCCTCGGCCTTCGGTCCCACTCGGCTGATCACTTCCCGGCTGGCAGCCCCCTCACCGCTGATCTCCGGATGCGGAAGGTCGACCATGTGCCCGTGTTGCTGCGCCACGTTCACCACTCGGCGGGGATCGGGCCGGGAAACACGGAATTGCCAAGGCTTCGCGCCTCCGGGCACGTCGATCCATCCAGTCTTGAGACCCGTCAGGGCGGCGGAGCCGTCGGGCAGGAAGACATCGACGTAGACACCGCCCGCGCCGAGCCAGACCCAGCTCATGAAGTAGGCATGATCACCGTGGTCAACGGACCACTGCGCGAGCTTCTCCAATCGCTTCCTCTGCTCCGGGGTGCCCTTGCCCGGCGGGAACATCTTCTTGGCGCGCCGTCGCCGCCCTCGCGCCTCTCCGGCAACCGGCCCCGCGGCCAGGTCGTACAGCAGATCGGGCCGCACACCCGTCTTGGCGTAGACCCCAGAGAGTTTGCCCGGAAGCACGTCGAAGCTGCTCAGTCCGCTGGCGCCGGGCTTCCAGTCGAACAGTGCCTCGCTGGCGGCGGTCATCACGCCGAGCCCGGTGCACTCACTGACGAAGCGCTGGATGTGGCCGGCGCTGGAGTCGAGGGCGGAGCACTCAACTCCGAGCGGCCCTTTTCCCTGGCCGCCGATGATGTAACTGAGGAGGAGGCTGATCTCGTAATCGCGCACGCGCTGGTCGACCGTCTTGCGCAGGTCACAGGCGAGGGCGTTGATGTTGACCATGGCGGCCAGGGAGACCGGCAGCTGGCCCTGTCCGATCTCGACCGCCTGGACGGCCTCCGCGCCGGCCTTCCCCTTCTCGATCGTGAAGCGCCACACCCGGGCGCGCACCGTGCTCATCGGAGAAGCCTAAGGTCTTCCTTGCGTCAATGTGCGCGTCAGAACTAGGTCTGGGGCCGCGAGAGCCTCCAGCGTAACGCCGTTTCCGCTCGCGTTGATTCTTCGGCCACAGGGCGGTTCCACCTGGCCTCGATGGTGCCACTGCAGGATATTCGCCTAGCTGGTGAGAGGAGAAGACCGGAGGCAAGGTCCGCGGACTCGGCCGCGCATCGCCCAAGAGCAGATCAGCCTGCTGTAACCCGCACCTGCAACGGCCAGGGCCGCCGGGTGACTACGCGCCCTTCGACCTATGTCGCCAAATGGCGTGTTCCAGTCCGCCCTTGTCGTGCCCGAGAAGCGCGGCGGCTTCCTCATACACAGCGCGCAACTGGTCGTACGGGAGGTCCGGAACACCAGCATCAACGGCGAAGGCGCGCAGATGTACATCAACGGCCACGTGCGAACGGCCAACGAGATTGCCGATGTAGTCGATGCTCTTCGGCCCCACCCCCTTCACCGTGCGCAGAGCGGCGCGATTGGCCTGATGATCGAGCCACGCGTGGAGGTCCTCGCGGGTGCCGACCCCATGGGCAGCGAGGAGGTCCGTGATGGCGTGGGCCGTCGCGACCTTCTGGGCGTGGTTGAACCTCATGGCCACGGCAAGCTCCTCCGTGGCGAGCCGGCGCTGGAAGCCGCGGACTGTTTTCGCATCAGGCCAGTACAACTGCAGATGGAGGAGCCGCGGTCGGAGAGTCCTCTCGTACTTGCACCGGGGCTGGAAGCTGACGTCGCAGATGACAGCACCCATGTGGGTCCATCCGCCGGGCTGGGGAAACGGACCGCTGCCGAGTAGATGTTGAACGTGGTCGGCGAGCCGCCGGGCAGGGCTGGATGTGGGCATGGGCCAATGATGGCGCTGGCGTCTGACAATCTGGTTGGAAAGTGCAAAAGTCTGGAATGGATGGGGCGATGGAGGTGTCGTTCCATCGCGCAGCCCCCTCCATGACGGGAAGCCTTCCCAATTCGGCTAACGGGCCTCCGTCGAGACCGGGGCGAGGCGGAAGACGCACTGGACCGTGTTGAACTCGATCACCTCTGCGACGAAGCGGAACGTGTCGCCAACTGCAACGGTGGCAGGGGCCTGCTGACCAGTCAGGTGCAGGTCGCCAGTGTTGACGTCCTCGTACTTGAAGTTTGGGCCGTCCGTCGTCTGCGGTCCCTTGTCGCCTGGGCCGAGAAGGAAGTCGTAGCGGGTCTGATCATTCCCATAGGACGCCATGTGCCTGATTGACCCGTCGAAGGCGATCGTCTGCCCCTCGTGCTTGCTTGCGAAGTCCACGTTCGCTTCGCTGCACGGGTCCGCCTTCAACAACGCTGCGAACTCGCGATTGTTTTGCGCCGTGATCACCCCAGCGGCAGTCGGCCCATCTGCGAGGGGCGTAGCGGAAGGCTTCTCACCGATGGCCGTCGAACTGGCTGACGCGCCCTTCTCCTCGCCTCCGTCTCCGAGCGCAACGCCAGTGACGATGATGGCGGCCAAAACCACGAGGACGGCAGCCCCCGCCCCGATCAGACGCCACGGTAGTGGCCTCTTCGGCCGACGAAAGTTGAGGGTGGCGCGAAGTCTGCCTGGGAGCTGTTCCACGAGCTCCCAGCCGTCCTTCTGCATCTTCGAGATGACCAAACCGTCGGTGCCCCGAACCGTCTGCACGACCTTGTACTCATACTTGATCTCATCGGCCATGCGGCTCCCCGCCCCTGAAGCAATCATTCCAACTGGGGGCGAGCATAGATGACTACGCGCGTAGCCCGGCATCGGGAACTTTCCGCTCACCAACGGCATTTGCAGCACGCCGTGAGGCGGGCGTGGCCTGCTTTCAAACGCCTCCACCCCCGTCCTGCACGGACAGGGGTGGAGGAACGTTCATGCAGCTACAGTGAGCGGGGCTTCCATTCGCTCCCAGGCTCCCAGGACTGCCTTGTGAGCGTCCGGCTGCAGGTGGGCGTAGCGCTGCGTGGTCTGGAAGCTTTCGTGGCCGAGGAGGTGCTGGACCTCGTAGAGCGAGACTCCCTGCTGCACCAGCCACGAGGCGCAGGTGTGACGCATGGAGTGCGGCGGGTAGTGCGGGACGAGCTGCTGCTCACCGTCGCCGTCAAAGTAGTAGGCGCCTTCTACAGCCGGCCACCAGGTCTGCCTCCGCCAGTTGCCGTCATCGAGAAGTCGTCCGGCCCTGCCCTTGGTGATGGTGGTAAATACCACCGCGTCACGGTCTAGCCCGTAGATGTGGCGCTCAAGTGCCCCCAGGACATGGGATGGCAGCGGTACTTCCCGGCGGCTCTTGGAACTCTTCGGGTACTCCTTGATGCCGCTCTTAGTGTTGACCTCCACCACGAACAGTCGCGAGCGACGCTGGTCGATGCGGTGTCGGTGAAGGCCGGAAAGTTCACCCCATCGCAGTCCCGTGTAGAAGCCGAGCAGGCACATCGTCCGCCAGGGGGACGGCAGTTCGTCCAGGACGCTCTGCGCCTGATCGAGTGTGAACCACTGCGGCGGTTTAACTGCGATCTTGGGCAGGTCGATGCTGCGGCAAGGACTCACCGTGATCACGTCGTCGTCGACGGCCGCGCGCATGATCGAGGACGTCAGGTTGTAGGCCCGCTTGATCGCGGCAGCACCCGCGCCCTTTTCGACCAGGGAGCGGATCCAACTCTGGACGTCCATTCGGGTGATGGCGTGCATCTCCCAGTCCGCCCAGTAGGGCATGACGTGGTTCTTGATGCAGGAGGCGTCGCCTCGCATGGTGTGGCGCTCGACCACGCGGGCGCTCCACCAACGGTCGTGCCACTCACGGAACGCCATTTCGCCGGCCCTCGGATCGCGCATGCCTCCGCGGGCGAACTGGGTTTCCATCTCGATGCCCCAAGCTCGCGCCTGAGCCTTGAGAGGGAATGACTCACTGAACCGGTCTCCTGTCCGGTTGCGTACGGTCGCCTGCCACTTGCCGGACTTCAACTTGCGCAGGTACGCGGCACTACTCCTTTGTTCCAGGGACGGTGAGGACCAGGCTGACAGCGAAGGTCAGCGGCGGGCGCGCGGGGAAGGGACTGATCTGCTGGTAATGAACTCCTCCAAGCCGGATGCGGGGACACGGACGCGCGAGCGGCCCGTTCCGGTGCGCAGGTCGACGACCGGAAGTTCCCCGGCCGCAATGAAGCGGTAGACAGTGCGGCGATCGACGTCCAAGGCGGCGGCGACAGCGGGAATGGACAGCAGACGGGCAGGCATGGTGAGTCCTTGAGAGTGGGATGCGAAAGGAGCCGACGCATCGGTTCAGCTGGCCTGTTGAGCAGGAAGAGGCATTGCCACCCCTCAGCGAAGGCGTGCTGTTGATGCCAGAAGGTCACAGGCCAGCGACGCTCTCGCTCTCCTCTCAGGCCCAAGCGCTGTCCTGCGTTCGCTGCGGCTCCACCGCCAAGCAAAGCCGCCCGCGAACACCCTCAATGGTCGCCACGATCGCCGGTTTGGCTAACCGGCGATCGTGGTCTATGTTCCGGTCGTGCCGGGCAAGAAGCCGACCATCGGCTGACGCTCACGGCACCTACTGCACGTCTTGAAGATGTTCCTGCTCTCCTGGTCTTTGACCACTTGCTGTGTTCGCAGCGCCGCTGAACCTTCCCCAAACAACATGACCCTCGCCGCCGGCCTGAGCTGCGGTGACTCGGCCTGTCGATCCGAGATTCTTACCCAACGGCCGGGACTCAGAGGAAGAAGGCGATACTCGCGCTGCAATAGATCTTTCCCGAATTGGCCAGCTAGCTATCTCACCACACAAAGAGATGGCCCCTTAGACGCCCCGGCACCGGGACCTCTTGGGTATAATCCAAGCGGTAGGCAACAAAAGGAGAGGTGGACGGGATGGTCAACCAAAATGACATGGGCTAGCACGTCTGAGAAGAAGCTCCTCACCTCGTAACCGGTGGGCCATTCACGTGCCCACATGCTTTCGGGACTTGTAGATTGACATAGCTCCGCGTGGTGTTCCAGCCTTTGGGCGTGCTTTCGCGTCTGCCATGAGCGAATACTGAAAGCCGCAGGCCCCTTTATGCCCGGATGCACTTACCAGGTCGGGCTGTGGACCCTTTCTGGGGTGTTCTCGCCGCTGGCTACGATTTTCCCCAGTACGGGCAAAATGACCGCCCGGCCGTAGATTGACCCGGCCGAGGGAGTAGGACCGTCGCAGCCCGTCTTGTCACCGACCTCATGCAAATAGTTTGCGTGTAATCGGCGAAGCGATGCAGGGAGGCAACGGCACGCACTTCCTTGGTTACGGCCCGGATGCCGTAGGTCATGAAGGGGTGCACGGCGCTTAGCTCGTGCCCACCATCCCACACCCCAGATGCAGGCGTACGGAAGGGAACCACGCTTATCCCGTGAGCGGTGAAGGGGACCACACAGAGGTAGCGTGTACCGCCGGTACCGCAGATGTAGCTCCGGGCCTGGGTTACCGCTGCCAGGTCGGCGAGTCGCTGCTACCGCTCAGAGCGGGCGGGCAAACGACTGCTGTACAGGATGCGGCCCTTCCATCCCATCAGTCCGAGGAGCATCCGCGTGGATGCCTCGGCCACATCAGCAGTTTTGTCCGTTCGCCAGAACTCGTCGAGCACGGAGTCCAATTCCTGCCGGAAGAGCGGCCAGTCAGTGGAGCCGCCGTAGTGCTGCGCCAGCATGTGCATGACTCGTCGACGCGAGCGTTCCGGGTCGACCAGCAGAGCATCCCGGATGAGGGTCGACCGACCATGAGGAAGGTGGGTAGGGATCGAGAGCCATTGACGTCGGCATGGGTGGGACATGCTGGCCAGCCGGGCACGGTGTTGGTAGTCGCGGCGGGCAAACTGGACGTCGTCGAGCACGATCCAGTAATCCGCCGCGAACAGCCTGGCCAGAGTGTTCAGTCGCGGCAGGAAGATCGGCTGATGGATGGCGCACAGCCCACCGGGCGCGGGGAGGTCATGCGGCGATGAGTCTGCTGGTGAATCCGGCGCGGATAAGGGACTCGTACGCGGCATGTACGTCCTCCGGGACATGCTGCTCGATGGCGAACCCGAGCTTCGGGTACTCGATAACGCGCTGGAGGTCGCCGACGAGCATGTCGATGACGAGCTTCTCGTCGCCGATGCTCTTGAGGTAGTCGTCGAACTCCAGGGCTCCGAGGCGCAGGTCACCTCGACCTGGGGCCAGAGTTTGCGGGCGGTGGCGAAGGAGCGGCGCTCCATGTAGGGCTTGGAGACAAGCAGCATGGACTTCGGCGTGATGCCGGCGGATGCGAGGACCTCGCGGGACAGGGTGATGTTCTGGCCGGTATTGCCGGCGTTCGGCTCCACGAGGATTGCGCTATCCGGCACACCGAGGGCGAGCGCGTGCTCGCGGAAGTGCACGGCTTCCCCACGAGGGAACACCTTGGCTGTGGTCGGGCTGTTGCCACCAGTGAACACGAGAGTGGGGAACAGGCCGGCACGGTACAGCTCGGCGCTGAAGGCGGCCACGCCGAGATCGTGACTGCCGAGCCCGATCGCGACGTCGACGGGGCCCACGTCGTGATGCATCTGGTGGAAGTGCCAGACCAGCTTGGCCTTGCTGATCTGCTCCTCGGTGATGGCCGGCTGGTTGTCGGTCACTCGCTTGTCTCCCTGGTCACCGTCGTGTGGGGCGGGCTGCCCCGTCGGCCGTCCTCCGGATGTCCGTGATGCTGCGGAGCTGGTGGCTCAGCCCGTACTGGGCCGCCTCCGTGGCAGCGTCGTCGAGGACGTGTAGCCCATCATCCAGGGTGGCGGGATCGGAGAGCAGGATGTGGCCATATGCGGTGTCCAGGCGTACCCGCTGCATGGGCCATTCCGTGACGCCCGTACTGCGTGCAAGGTCGATGAGGCGTAGGGCGGCATCGAGGTTTCCGGAACCGCGGTGAGCGAGGGCCAGCTTCTGTTGCGCGACCGACCAGTCCTCCTGTTCGGCGAGGTCCTCGAAGACGTGGACCGCTGTTTCCATCACGCTGACCGCATAGTCGTGGTTGCCGTCCTTGCTCAGAGCCGTGCCCACCCACAGACGAGCGCGGGCACGGTCACGAGGGGACAGTCGATCGTCGGCTGCCAGGTCCTCGTACTGGCGCGCCGCTGTCTCAAGTTCGCCGACCATCTCCGTGACGACGGCTAGGGAGAGATCGAGCTGAGCTACGCGGCGCGGGATCTCCAACTGCGTATAAAGCGAACGAGCGTTGGCGTATGCGCGCTGGGCCGAGAGAGGGCCTACGACGGCCCCTTGGTCTCGCATCAGGTCTCCCTGCAGCGCGGTGGAACGTGCCAGCAAGGACAAGCCCCGTTCATCCAGTTCCGAGGCTTTGTAGCGAGAGGTCCAGCGGTGCAGAAGTGATTCTGCGAAGGAAAAGTTCTGGCGGACAAGGGCCACTACTGCGCGCTCCAAGTCGTCGGCCCACGTCTCGTAGTCCCAGGCTCGTGGGCGTCGTCACTCTTGTGGATCAAAGGGCATTTCACGGAGATCAGTAGCGTCTGACACATTCGTTCCGGTAAAGAGGATCTCGCCCGCCACTGAGGGGAACGCGTGGACGTCTCATGATGCAGATCGACGCTCTCTGGGTATACGGGATCGGCGCGGGCTTCGCCCTGGCGGATGCGCCCCGTGGCCGGGACGGGATGCGGTCGTCCCCGGCGCTCACTGCCGCCGTGGGCCATCTCGCGGTGTTCTTCACCCCGTGCGGTCTATGGCTGCTAGTACTCCAGCTGTAGATCGTGATCTTGCTGGCGGGGCCGGTGCGGAGATGGGTGCGGCCACCGTTGATCATCGTGAGTTGTGTGGACTGACGATGAGACGGTGGCCGCTGGTCACAGCATAGATCCCGCCCGATGGCGGGAGGCGTTCGAGGTGGCCATGGGCCGGATCGCGGGACGGTTCGCCCGCTACGAACCCCGCCTGCGGGCCGGGCGGTTGGTGCTGGGCCTGCTGTCGGACCTGCCGCGCAAGAACTGCTGGACGATCGCGGAGTGGGCCGGGGAGGCCAGCCCGCACGGGATGCAGCATCTGCTCTGCCGCGCCTCCTGGGATGCCGACGCCGTCCGCGACGACGTGCGCGAATACGTCGTCGAGCACCTCCACGACCACGCCGCGGTGCTGGTCGTCGACGAGACCGGCGACCTGAAGAAGGGCACCCACACGGTCGGGGTCCAGCGCCAGTACACCGGCACGGCCGGGCGGATCGAGAACTCCCAGGTCGCCGTCTATCTCGTCTACGCAGGCGCCCGGGGACACGCGGCGGTGGACCGCGAGCTGTACATCCCGCGCTCCTGGACCTGCGACCCGGACCGCTGCCGGGCAGCGGGGCTCGGCGAGGACACGACCTTCGCGACCAAGCCGGAACTGGCCCGCACGATGATCGAACGGTTCCTGGACGCCGGACACCACGTGGGCTGGGTCACGGGTGACGAGGTCTACGGCGGCAACCCGAAACTGCGGGAGGCCCTGGAGGAACGCGGCATCGGCTATGTCCTCGCGGTGGCCTGTTCGGCCGAAGTGGCCACCGGTGCGGGCACGTTCCGCGCCGATGCCCTGGTGAAGAAGGTTCCGAAGCGGGCCTGGCAGAAGCTCTCAGCCGGACGCGGTGCGAAGGGACAGCGGTTCTACGACTGGGCTGTCATCGATCTCGCCGAACCGGCGCCGGGCAGGCGCCAGCTCCTGATCCGCCGCAACCGCACCACCGGCGAACTCGCCTACTACCGCTGTCATTCCACCGAGCCGGCGCCACTGGCCGCCCTGGTCAAGGTCGCCGGCTCCAGATGGCGGGTGGAAGAGACTTTCCAGGCCGAGAAGGGACTGGCGGGACTCGATGAGCACCAGGTCCGCCGCTACCCCTCCTGGGCCCGCTGGGTCACCCTGGCCATGCTCGCCCACGCCTTCCTCGCAGTCGTCCGTGCCGACGAACACGCCCACCGTCCTGGGCCGGCCGACCTGATCCCGCTGTCCTGCAACGAGATCCAGCGCCTGTTCATCACGGTCGTCGTCCAGCCTCTCCACGACATGGCCCACCGACTCGGCTGGTCCGACTGGCGACGCCGCCACCAGGAGCGATCACGCACCAGCCACTACCAGCGACAAGCTGCATGTCAGACATGAAGATCACGATCTACAGCTGGAGT
>NZ_JAGGOJ010000038.1 GCF_018614575.1 Streptomyces sp. ISL-10 | reverse complement strand
TCGAAGCCACCCACCGGACAGCAACCGTCAACGGCCCCCGCCCGGGCGAGCCACGGCCCGGGTCAGGCGCCGGCCCCGTGGAAGCCACCCACCGGGCAGCAACCGTCAACGGCCCCCGCCCGGGCGAGCCACGGCCCGGGTCTGACGCCGGCCCCGTGGAAGCCACCCACCGGGCAGCAACGGTCAACGGCCCCCGCCCGGGCGAGCCACGGCCCGGGTCAGGCGCCGAACTGGCGCCGCTGGAGCTGACGTTCCGCGACTATGTGCTGGCCGTCGGCAACTCGCTGCGCGACAGCGAGCTCTACCGCCGCTCCGAGTGGTACTGGCGGGACCGGCTCGCCACCCTGCCGCCCGCCCCGCAGCTCCCCGAACGGCCCGCGGACGCCCCCGAGCTGCCCGTCCGCTTCGAACGGCTCAGCCATGTCGTGCCCGCCGAGCTGTGGAACCGTATCCAGGAGCGGGCCGGCGACCGCAAGGTCACCCCCTCCGGCGTGCTCGCCGCCGCCTACGCCGAAGTCCTCGGCAGCGCCTCCGGGCAGGCCCGCTTCACCATCAACTTCCCCCTCTTCAACCGGCTGCCGCTGCACCCGCAGGTCAACTCCCTGCTCGCCGACACCACGACCACCCTGCTGCTCGCCGTCGAGCAGCAGGACACCACCTTCACCGGACGCGCCCAGGCCTTGCAGCGCCGCCTGTGGGCGGACCTGGAGCACCGCTACTTCAGCGGCGTCCAGGTCCTGCGTGAACTCACCAAGTTGCGCGGTTCCCTCGCGCCCGCGATGCCCGTGGTGATGACCAGCCTCGCCGGCCACCCGCCGCAGTACGAGGAGACCGAGCTGGGCGTGACGGTGTACGGGATCTCCCAGACCCCGCAGGTCTCACTCGACTTCCAGGTCTTCGAGAAGTCCGGCGGCCTCACCTTCAACTGGGACCACCTGCCCGCCGTTTACCCCGACGGGTTGATCGAGTCCATGTTCCAGGAGTTCGTCGCCCTGCTCGAAGCGCTCGGCGAGGAGGAGGCATGGGAGCGCTTCTCGCCGCCGCCCGGTGATCCGAGCGCCGCCGAGCGGCCGGTGGAGGAACGGGACACCGGCGACGCGTGGGAGCGCTACTGGGCCGGCATCGAACGCACCGGCCGCGGCGGCGACGTCATCTGGGACGCCGACAGCGGCGAGGAGTTCCAGTGGCTGCTCGGCCAGGCCCGCAAGCACTTCGCGGACGACCTGCCGGTCATCGACCTCGGCTGCGGAAACGGCCGCTACAGCCGCGAACTCGCCCCGCACTACCCGCGTGTGGTCGGCGTGGACGTCTCCGCCAGCGCCATCGAGCACGCCGTCCGCGAGGCACAGGCAACGGGAGCGGCGAACGTCGACTACCTTGCGGTCGACATGACCGACGCCGAGCAGGCCGCCGCTCTGGGCGAGGGGCCGTACAACATCTTCGTCCGCGGCGTCTTCCACGTCCTCGACAGCGCGGCCCGCGCCCGGCTCGCCACCGTGGCCGGCCGGCTGCTCGGCCCCGACGGGGTGCTGATCGTCCACGAGCCCGACTACTCCAGCAACTCCTTCGGCTACCTCGGCTTCGTCGGCGGCAAGCGCGGCCGGGCCGAGGACCTCGTCGGGCCGCTGGAGGCGGCCGGTGTGCGGCACTCCAACCGCTTCACCCGACCCGAACTGACCGCCGCCTTCCCGGCGGACGACTGGGAGATCCTGGAAGACGACGCGATCCAGCTGCATGCCATCGACCCGCAGTCGGACGCTGACGCGCTGCTGCTGCCGGGCTACCACGCGGTCCTGCGCCGCAGGCGCTGATGGCGGCGGTCGCACTGGCCGGGCGGACCGGCGAGGTGCTCGCCGGAGCCGGTGACGTACGGGAGCTGCTGACCCGTACGGAACGGGACCGGGCTGATGCCCTGCGGTCCGCCGCCGACCGGGACGACTTCGTCGCCGCCCACGCCCTGGTCAGGCTGTGCGCCGCCCGCCTGCTGAGGCGGCCGGCGCGGAGCCTGACCCTGGTGCAGAGCTGCGACCGGTGCGACCGGCCGCACGGACGGCCGCACCTGGCCGAGGCGCCCGGCATCGGCGTGAGCCTCACCCACACCCGCGGCTGGGTCGCGGCCGCCGCTGCCCACGGGCCGGTGGGCGTCGACCTGGAGGCCGACGACGGCCACGGCCCGATGAACTGGAACGTGGCGGAACGCGCCTGCGGCCCGGCCGAGCTCGCCGGGCTGCGGGCGCACCCGGACCCGCGGCGGGCCTTCCTCCGTCAGTGGGTGCGCAAGGAGGCACTGGTCAAGATCGGCGCGGCCGCGCTCGACGACTTGGGCCGCCTCGACCTGCCCCTGCACGGCACGGGGACGTCCTGCTGGCGGGACTGGCGGCTCACGGACTGGTCGGCGCCGGGCGTTGTCGGCTGTGCGGCGGCCCGCGAACCGGTGGCGCTGCGGACGCTGTCCGCCGGCCTGTGACGACCTGGTACCAACGATCTCGGTGAAAGACTGGGGACTGTGGAACGACGAACTGCCGACCGGCTGCTGAGAGCACGCGCACAGGCGATCGGGGGGCGGGTCCGTGAAAAGACGGTCGCCGCCGCCCTGGACCGGGTCCTCGCGGTCCAGGCCCAGGACCTCGCGGCGGCGGGCCTCGGCCTGCGCGCCCGCGTGGCGGACCTGACCGCCGACGACGTCCGGCACGCCACCGACACCGAACGCACCGTCGTGCGCGGCTGGTTCATGCGCGGCACACTGCAGCTCGTCCCGGCGGCGGACGCCCGTTGGCTGCTCGGCCTCTTCGGCCCGGTCTACCTGTCCCTCGCCGCCCGCCGGCTGCGTGAACTCGGCCTGGACGAAGCCCTGTGCGAACGGGCGGCGAAACTCATCGTGCAGGCCATCGACGGGGAAGGCCCGCTGACCCGCGCCGAACTGACCGAGCGCCTGGGCACCCTGGGCGTGGAGTCCAAGGGCCAGTCCGCCTTCCACCTGATCCGCCGGACCGCGCTGTCCGGCCTGATCTGCCACGGGCCCCAGCGCGAGGGCGAGGCCACCTTCGTCCTGCTCGACGACTGGCTGCCGGCCTCCGGACCACCGCCTTTCACGGGAGCCGCCGCCGAGAGCGAACTCGCCCGCCGTTACCGCGCGGCCCACGGCCCCGCCGACGTGGAGGACTTCGCCCACTGGTCGGGGCTTCGGGCCGCCGTGTGCAGGAAAGCCTGGGCGGCCGCGGGCGAATTCCCGCGGGAAGACGCCGATCACATCCCCGAAGGGGATGTGCGTCTGCTTCCGGCGTACGACAACTATCTCGTCGGATACCGGCGCCGGGAACTGTCCGTGCCCGCGGAGCACGAGCGCCGCGTGTGGCCCGGCGGCGGAATCATCCGCCCCACTGTGGTGGTCGACGGCTGGGCGGTGGGCACCTGGTCAGGAGGCCGCCGCGGTGCCGAGCCGCTGGTGGAGCCCTTCGCCGGCAGTGCACCGCTCGACCCCGCGGTCACCGCGGGGATCGCCCGGGAGAGCGCCGACATTGCACGCTTCTACAACGCTTCTCATACGCTCTCCATGCCCGGCCTCTGATCGCCCGGATCCGTAACCGGTGGCTAACCCGCCCGCCATACGTTCAGTGCCGTCCGACAATTCCGTCCCCAACCAGAAAAGGGCGTCGACATGGCACTCGGTCGGCATTCCGATTTCAATCGCCTGTGGTTCGGGCAGACCATCAGCAACTTCGGCGACAAGATCTCACTGCTCGCGCTACCGACCCTCGCGGTCGTCTTTCTCGACGGGGGAGCGTTCGAGGTCGGCGTCCTCGGCGCACTGCGCTTCCTCCCCTTCCTGCTCCTGGCCCCGGTCGCCGGCCTCGTCGCGGACAGGTTCTCGCGCCGCACCATCATGATCGTGGCCGACCTGGGCCGCTTCGCGGCGCTCGGGTCGATCCCGGTGGCCTTCGCGTTCGACTCCGTCACCATGACGCACGTCTACATCGCGGCCGCCCTCACCGGTGTCCTGACCACCTTCTTCGAGGTCTCGTACCAGTCGTGGCTGCCGCAGCTGATCGGCACCGAGAACCTCGTCGAGGGCAACACCAAGCTCCAGATCAGCCGCAGCGTCGCCGAGGCCGTCGGTGCCGGCGCCGGTGGCGCGCTGATCCAGGTGCTCGGCGCGGCCCGCGCGATCACCGCGGACGCGTTCACCTTCCTGGTCTCGCTGGTGGCGCTGCTGATCATCCGGCACCGTGACACCCGGGCCCGGGTGGAGGAGACGAAGGCGTCCGCCAAGGCGGAGATGAAGGAGGGCCTCAAGACCCTCTTCGGCAACCCCGTCCTGCGGGGGCTGTTCACCGCCAACGTCGTGGTCAACCTCGGTGCCGCGATGGGTGACGCGCTGCTGATCGTCTACGCGTACAAGGTGCTCGACCTGAGCCCCGGCCAGGTCGGCGCGGCGTTCGCCGTGATGTCGGTCTTCGTCATCGTCGGTGCCGTCCTGTCCGAGCAGGTCACCAAGGTGCTCACGGTCGGCCGCACGCTGGTCCTGACCGCGGTCGTGCTCGGCGTCGGCTACATCCTGGTGCCGACGGGCGGGGCGGTCGCCGGATTCGTCGGGCTGATCGTGGTCCAGGCCGTCATCGGCTTCGTGTCCCCGATGTTCGACATCCACGTCCTGAGCCTCGTCCAGGGCATCACGCCCAACGAGCAGATGGGGCGCGTCAGCGGCGCAGCCCTGTCGGCCGTCTACGGCGCCCTGTCCCTCGGCTACTTCGCCGGCGGCGCGCTGGGCGAGGCCTTCGGCCTCACCGCGGCGCTGGCCGTCGCCGGAGCGATCACCATCGTCGGTGGTCTGACCCTGTTGGGCGGCCCCGTCGCCGCCATCAAGGAGATGCCGGGCGGCGACGCCACCGCCGAGGAGGGCGCCGAAGGCGCCGGACCGGCGGAGCCCGTGGCGGACGACGCCAAGGTCGGCGCGTAGGGCGACCTGTGCGCGTCGGAGCGGGTGGCGGCCCGACCGGCACCCGCTCCGCAGCCACACCGGCGCGGCCGACAAGACCGCGGCCGCGGCCCGCGACACGGGGCCGCACCGTCGGGGTCGTGCCGGAACGGCTGCACCTCCCGCCGCACCGGCGCGGCACGCCCCGCGAGTGGCCGCGGCGTCGCGGAGCGCGGTACCTCTGGGGCCGGCGGAACTGGCCGCACGTGGCCGGGCCGCGCGGCACGGCCGCACCGCAGGGGTTGGCTGAACGGCTCTCCCTCTGGGGTGTGCGGAATCGGCCGCCTCGTGGGTCGGCCGGAGCGGTCGTACCGGCGGGGTCGGTGGGAACGGCCGCCGCTTCGGGGCTGGCGCAGACCGCCGCATCTCCGGGAGCGCGATTGGGCCGCACCTGGGTCGGCCGGAATGGTCGCACTTCGTGGGTCGGCCGGAGCGGTTGTACCGCCGGGGTCGGTGGGAACGGCCGCCGCTTCGGGGCTGGCGCAGACCGCCGCATCTCCGGGAGCGCGAATGGGCAGCACCTTCCGGGCCGCCGCTCCGTAGCCCGGCGCACCTCCGGGGTCGCCGGGAACCGGCTGCACCTTCCGGGCTGAACGTCCGCACCGCCGGGGCGGCGCGAGCGGCCCACCTGCGGCCGCCGCAGAGGCCCCACCGGGGCCGCAGGCGGTCGCGTCCCGCACGACGGGGCGTTGCCGCCACCGGTCGTCCGGGGGCGCCCCGCGTCCCACCGCAAACCTCGCCGTATCCCTCATCCTTCAGACCGCACGGAGGCACAAGGTGAGCGAGTCCCTCGCCGAACGCATAGCCGCACTTCCGAAGCACCGCCGGGCGCTGTTCCAGGCCCTCGCGGGCCTGGGCGGAGGGCGCGCCGCCGTACGGGAGGACCCCGAACCGGCACCACGGGATCCCTCCGAGGCGCCGGTGCTCTCCTTCGCCCAGCGCCGCCTGTGGTTCCTCGACCAGCTGCAGCCCGGCAGCCCCGCCTACAACGTCCCGGTCGCCACCCGCATCCGCGGCCCCCTCGACGTGCCGGCCCTGCACGGAGCCCTTCAGGACGTCGTGGACCGCCACGAGGTCCTGCGCACCGTCTACCGCGACGTGCCCGGCGCCGCGGAGGCCGAGCCCCACGTGCTGCACGGGTTCCGCCTGCCGCTGCCGGTGACCGAACTGCCGGACGGGTCCGGCGTCCGCGCCTTCTACGACGCGGACGCCGCCGCCCCCTTCGACCTCGCGGGCGCCGTACCGCTGCGTGCCTCGCTCGCCCGTATCGCCGCCGACGACCACGTCCTCGTCCTCAACCTGCACCACATCGTCACCGACGGCTGGTCCATGCGGCTGCTCTACACCGAACTCGAGCGCGCCTACGCGGCCCGCGTGGGAGCGGCCGCCGAGCCGCTGACGCACCTCGCCCTGCAGTACGCCGACTTCGCCGCCTGGCAGCGCCGCCGCATCAGCGGCAAGCGCCTGGCGGAACTCACCGCCTTCTGGCGCGAGGAGCTCAGCGGCACCGGCCCCGTCGACCTCCCCACCGACCGGCCCAGGCCGCCCGTCTTCGGCCACGCCGGAGCCTCCCGCTACTTCGACCTGCCACCCCAGCTCATCGCGCGTCTGCGGGAGTTCGGCAAGTCTGAGGGCGCGACGCTGTACATGACGATGCTGGCCGGCTTCGCCGCCACCCTGCGGCGCTGGACCGGCCAGGAGGACATCGTCGTCGGCACCTCCGTCTCCGGTCGCGACCACCCGGCCTTCAGCGAGCTCGTCGGATTCTTCGTCAACACCCTGCCGCTGCGCATCAGAACGGGCGGCGACCCGGACTTCGCCGGGCTCGTCCGCGCCACCCGGCAGACCACGCTCCAGGCGTACGCGCACCAGGAGTTGCCCTTCGACCTGATCGTCGACGCGCTCGGGCCGCCGCGCGACCCCAGCCGCCCGCCGCTGACCTCCGTGATGTTCCTGCTGGACGAGACCCCGGACACCGCGCCCGGCCTCGCCGGACTCGACACCGAGCCGATCGACTTCTCCTCCCGGGCCACCAAGTACGACCTGATGATCAGCGTCCATGACACCGGCAGCGCGGTCCGCGCCCTCGTGGAGTACCCCACCGATCTCTTCGACGCCTCGACCGTCGACCGGCTGCTCGGCCACTTCCTCACCACCCTGGAAGCCGCCGTCGCCGTGCCCGACGTGCCGATCTCAGCGCTGCCGCTGCTGACCGGGTCTGAGCGCCGTACGGCCCTGGACGACTGGAACGCCACCCGCGCGCCCTTCCCCCAGGACGCCTGCCTGCACCAGTTGTTCGAGCAGCACGTCGACCGGCGCCCCGATGCCGCCGCGATCGTCTGCGGCGGCCTCGGCGGCTGGAACGTCACCTACCGGGAGCTGGAGGAGCGGGCCAACCGCCTCGCCCACCACCTGGCGGAGGCGGGCGCCGGGCCGGACCGGACCGTTGCGCTGTGCCTGCGCCGCGGACCGGGCCTTGTCACCGCGATCCTCGCCGTCCTCAAGGCGGGTGCCGCCTACGTCCCCCTCGACCCCGAGTACCCCGCCGAGCGTCTGGGGCTGCTGCTGCGCGACGCCGCGCCGCCGATCGTGGTCTCCGACTCCGAGCTGATCGGCCGGCTCCCGCTGGGCCCCGACACGGTCCGGGTCCTGCTGGACACCGACCGGCCGGTCCTTCAGACCCTGCCCGCGACCCGGCCGGCGGTCCCCGTCACCTCCCGCGACCTGGCGTACGTCATCTTCACCTCGGGTTCCACCGGCACCCCCAAGGGCATCGCGCTGGAGCACCGCGGGGTGGTCAACAACCTGCTCGACCTCAACCGCTCCTACGGCATCGGGCCCGATGACGCGGTCCTCGCACTGTCCTCGCCGAGCTTCGACATGAGCGTGTACGAGACGCTCGGCATGCTCGCCGCCGGCGGCACCCTCGTCCTGCCCGACCCGGCCGCCGCCAAGGACCCCGCCCACTGGGCCGACCTGATCGAGCGTCACGGGGTGACCGTGTGGAACTCCGCGCCCGCTCTGCTCGGCCTCCTCCTGGACCAGCTCGAGCACGCCGGCGGCCCCGCGCTGCCGAGGCTGCGCACCGCCTTCCTCGGCGGCGACTGGATCCCCGTCACCCACCCCGACCGGCTCCGCGCCTTCGCCCCCGGGCTGGCTTTCGCCGCGCTGGGCGGCGCCACCGAGGCGTCCATCCACTCCGTGGAGTACCGCGTCGACCGGGTGGATCCGACCTGGACGAAGCTTCCGTACGGCCGGCCCATGGCCAACCAGCACACCTACATCCTCGATCCGGCCGACCGGCTGGTCCCTGTCGGTGTGCCCGGCGAACTGCACCTCGGCGGAGTCGGACTGGCCCGCGGCTACCTCAACCGGCCCGAGCTGACCGCGGAGAAGTTCGTCCGCGTCGAGCTCGAACCCGGCCGCACCGAGCGGCTCTACCGCACCGGCGACCTCGCCCGCTACCGGCCCGACGGCACCATCGAGCTCCTCGGCCGCACCGACTTCCGCATCAAGCTCAACGGGCTGCGCATCGAGCCCGGTGAGGTGGAGAGTGCCCTGCGCGACCGGCCCGGCGTCCGCGAGGCCGTCGTCGTCGCCCGCCAGGGTGCCGGCTCGGCGCGCCTGATCGGCTACGTCGTCCCCGAGGACGGGGCCGCACCCGACACGGCCGCGTTGCGCGCCGCGCTGGGCACCGTGCTGCCGCCCCACTGCGTGCCCGCCGAACTCGTGCTCCTGGACCGGCTGCCGCTCAGCCCCAACGGCAAGGTCGACCGCAAGGCCCTGCCGGAGCCGCGGACCCGACGCCCCGAGGCCGCCGCACCCGCCGGCCCCACGACCCCCGCTGCCACGGACGGCGACCCCGCCGGCCCCGTCGCCGTTGCCATCACCGACGGCGCGCCTCCCACCGCCGGCGACGCCGTCGCCCGGCGCGTCGCCGCCGTCTGGGCCGAGGTCCTGGGCCTGGAGGCCGTCGGACCCGACGACGACTTCTTCGCCCTCGGCGGCGACTCCTTCGCCGCCGTCCGCGCGGTGCGGGCCGTGGCCGACGGGATGCGGCAGGCGCACGCCCTGCGCGTGGTGGACCTGTTCAGCAACCCCACCCCGGCGGGCCTCGCCGCCCGTGTCACCGAACTCGGCGGCCCGAGCGCCGACGGGGCCACGCACCGGCTGCTGCACCGGCTTTCCCAGGGGCCCGCCGAAGGCCCCGCCGCGCTCACCCTCGTCTGCTTCCCGCACGGCGGCGGCGACGCCATCGCCTACCAGCCCCTGGCCGCCCACCTCCCGCCGCACATCCAGCTGCTGGCCGTGTCCCCGCCCGGACACGACCCGCTCGTCCCCGGGCCGATGCTCCCGGTCGGGGAATTCGCCGAACTCGCCGCCCGCGAGATCGCCCGCACCGTCACCGGACCGTTCGCCGTCTACGGCCACTGCGCCGGGGTCGTCACCGCCCTGGAGACCACCCGGGTCCTCGAACGCGACGGCCTGCGGCCGGTCGCCCTCCATCTCGCCGCCGCCCTCCCGGAGGACGACCCCGAGTACGCGCTGGAGATGGAGCGCGTCTCCAGCGACGAGGACCTCGTCGGCTACCTCACCGCCATGGACGGCTTCGACGGCGTCCTCGACGACAGCGACCTGACAGCCGTGCTGCGGATGGTCCGGCACGACATGACCGAGGCCGCCCGCTTCTTCGCCCGTACGCCCGAAGGCTATGAACGCCCC
Organism: Streptomyces sp. ISL-10; assembly: GCF_018614575.1. GTDB lineage: Bacteria > Actinomycetota > Actinomycetes > Streptomycetales > Streptomycetaceae > Streptomyces. Next base: position 52,724 of record NZ_JAGGOJ010000038.1, on the reverse strand, counting down.
CTCCGCACTCCCCTCACCGTCATCGTCGGCGACGCCGACGACGCGACCGAGGGCTTCGAGCAGGGCCACCGCGCCTGGGGCCGCTACGCCCCCGACCTGCGGCTCGCCGTGATCCCCGGCGGCCGCCACTACTTCGCCAAGCATCTGCCCGACCGGCTTGCCGCACTGCTGGCCGACCTGCACCGCAACGGAGGAACCCATGTCTGACCTCGCCGAACGGCTCGGCCGACTGCCACAAGGGCAGCGCTCCCGGTTGCTGGGCCGGATGCGCAACCAGATGACCGCCCCCGTCGGTCACCGAGGCGAACTGAAGCGCGCCGACCACGGCCCCCGTTCCCGGGCCTCCTTCCAGCAGGAACAGATGTGGTTCGTCGACCGGCTGGGCGCGGGCAAGGCACGCAACAACATCGCCCTGGCGATACGCCTGGACGGCCCGCTCGACCGGGCCGCGCTGCACGAGGCGCTCAACGCGGTCGTCGCCCGCCACCAGGTCCTGCACAGCAAGCTCGTCGAGGTCGACGGGGTGCCCTGGCAGGAGCCCGTCCCCGGCTTCGTCCTCGGGGTGCAGACCACCGACCTCAGCGGCAGCGACGACCCCGACGGCGAACTGGCCGAACTCACCGCCTCCTGTGCGTCGGCGCCCTTCGACCTGGCCGCCGCCCCACCCGTACGGGCGCACCTCGTGCGCCTCGCGGGCGACCGCCACATCCTGCTCTGGGTGGTCCACCACGTCGTGTGGGACCCCGGCTCCACCCGTATCTTCACGGAGGAGCTCACCTCCTGCTACGCCGAAGCCGCGCAGGGCAGGCGCCCGGAGCCCGGGGAACTCGCCGTCCAGTACGCCGACTTCGCCGCCTGGCAGCGCGCCAAGCTGGAACACCCCGAGCACCGGCGGGCACTGGCCGACAAATGGCGGCAGCTGCTCGCGGGCGCCGAGGCCACCGAGGTCATGCCCGACCACCCGCGCACCCCCGAGACACGAGGCGACGGCCGCGGCCTGACGCTCACCCTGCAACAGGACCTGCTGGACCGGCTGAACGCGGTGGCCGAGAGCTCCGACACCACCGTGTTCACCACACTGCTGGCCGCCTTCAACGCAACTCTGCGGCACTGGACGCACACCGAGGACGTCGTCGTCGGCACGGCGAGCGCCTCCCGCCCGCACCCCGACCTGGAGCAGGTCATCGGCTGCTTCGTCCAGATGATCACCCTGCGCACCGAGGTCGGGGACGACCTCACCTTCCGCGAGCTGGTCTCCCGCACGGCGGGCACCGTGATGGACGCCTTCACCAACAGCGAGCTGCCCTTCGAGCAGGTCGTCGACGCCGTCCGCCCGGCGCGTGACCCCCTGCGGCACCCTCTGTTCCAGATCGAGTTCACCTCGCTTGGCCGCTGGGGAACGCAGACGAGCGAGGCCGCCGGCGTCGAGCTCGCCGTCGATCAACTGCACGACGGGGCGGCGAAGTTCGACATGAGCTTCCTGGTCGGCGAGAACGACGGCCTGGAGCTGTCGCTGGAGTACAACACTTCCCTCTACCGGCACGGCACCGCCTCCGCGCTCCTGACCGCCTTCCGGCGCGTCATCGAGCAGGTGGCCGAGAATCCCGACCTCCGCATCGGCGAGCTCAGCCTCGTCGAGGAGCCGGCCGCCTCCCGGCACGCCCGTGAGCTGTCCCGTGGCGGTCCTCTCGACGAGGCCGCCTGGACCACCACCCTCGACAGCGCCTTCCGTGAGCGTGCCACCATCCGGCCCGACGCCGTCGCCGTCCGCCAGGGCGCCACCACGCTGGACTACGCGGCCCTGGACCGCTGGTCGGAAGCCATCGCCCACCGGCTGCGCGACCGGGGCGTCCGGCACGGCGACCCGGTGGCCGTCTGCCTCGGGCGGGGCGCCCCCGCTGTCGCCGCACTGCTCGGCATCCTCAAGGCCGGCGCCCACTACGTCCCCGTGGACCCGGCCGCGCCCGCCGAGCGCACCAGGACCGTCCTCGCCGACGCCAAGGTCCGCCACGCCCTGGTCGACGACGACGCCACCGCACTGCCCGTACCGCTGGAACTCGTCACCGCGGGCACCACCGCTCCCGTGCGCGAGGTGCCGTCCCTGCCGCCGACGTCGACCCCTGCCGACCTCGCCTACGTGCTCTACACCTCGGGCAGCACCGGCACCCCCAAGGGCGTGATGATCGAGCACCGCTCGGTCACCCACTTCTCCCGCACCATCGCCAGGGCGTACGAGATCGGTGCTGCCGACCGCGTCCTGCACTTCGCCCCCTTCACCTTCGACGTCTCGGTCTTCGAGGTCTTCACCACCCTGCTCGCCGGCGGTGAACTCGTCATCGCCACCGACGACGAACGCCGTGACCCCGCCCTCCTCCAGGCCCGCATGCGCGACGACGCGGTGACCGTCGCGGAACTGCCGCCCGCGCTGCTGCCCCTGCTCGACCAGGCCGGACTGCCCTCCCTGCGGCTGGTGTCCGTCGGTGGCGAGGCGTTCCCCGGCAGGCTGGTGGCCGAATGGACCGCGGGGGAGCGCCGGTTCGTCAACGGCTACGGCCCCACCGAGGCCACCGTCGCCGTCACCCTCATGGACTGCACCGGAAGCTACGACCGCAACCCGCCCATCGGCCGCCCCATGCCCGGCCACCAGGCCTTCGTACTCGACGACCGGCTGCGGCCGGTGCCGCCCGGCGTGCCCGCCGAACTGTGCGTCGCCGGCCCCGGCGTCGCCCGCGGCTACCTCGGCAGGCCCGAGCTGACGGCCGAACGCTTCGTCACCAACCCCTACGCCGACGGGCCCGAGACCGAACGCCTCTACCGCACCGGCGACCTGGTGCGCTGGCTGCCCGGCGGCAACCTGGAGTTCCTCGGCCGCACCGACCGTCAGGTGAAACTGCGCGGACACCGCATCGAACCCGGCGAGGTCGAGGCCGTGCTCATCGGCCACCCCCGCGTCCAGCAGGCCGTCGCCCTCGCCCAGCCGGCCGCGGGCGGCGAGCGGATGCTCGCCGCGTACGTCACCGTCGAGCAGGTCGGCGCGTACGCCTTGGAGGTGGTCGACGCCGAAGTGCTGCGTGCCTACGCCGCGTCCCGGCTCCCGGGCTACATGGTGCCGGTCGTCGTCGTCCTGGACGAGCTGCCGCTCACCCGGCACGGCAAGGTCGACGTCACGGCGCTGCCGCTGCCCGTCGACCAGGTCGCCGCCGGTGGCACCGCGCCCCGGGACGAGATCGAGGAGCAGATCTGCCGGGACATCCTCACGCCGCTGCTGGAGTGGTCCAGCCCCGACGTCGAAGGCGACTTCTTCGCCCTCGGCGGCAGCTCGCTCCAGGCCACCATCGTGGTCTCCCGGGTCCGTGCCCTGTTCGGCATCGACATCGCGCTCGCCGACTTCTTCGGCCGCCCGACCGTCGCCGGGCTCGCCGACCTCGTCCGCAGTGCACAGGCGGAGGCGGCCGGTGAGCAGGACCGGCTGCTCGCGGTGTTCGACCAGATCGAGAACATGAGCGACGACGAGGCCGCCGCGCTGCTGAGGTCCCTGCAGAACCCGGACGGCCCGTGATGGCCGCCCCCTTGGAGGCAGGGGTCGACCGGGCCATCGCCGCCCTCCCGGAATCCAGGCGCGAACTGGCCCGGATGCTGCTCGCCGCCCGCCGCCCCGTCCCCGCCCGACCCGCCCCGCGCTCCGGCGCGGGGCCGGTCCCGGCCACTGCCCTGCAGGCCCGGCTGCACCGGCGTGAACAGCACATCAGGCCGGGCGCCGGCACAGGATCGCACGCCGTGCGGCTCACCGGACGCCTCGACCGGGGACGGCTGCGGGACGCGCTCACCGGCGTCGTCGCCCGCCACGAGGCGCTGCGCTCCCGGATCACCGACTCCCCGGACGGCGGCCGGCCACAGCTGAGCGTCGACCCCGAGCCGACCCTGCGGCTCACCGTCACCGACCTCACCGACCGCACGCCCGCCGTGCGGAAGGAAGCCGTACGGCAGCAGATCGCCGAGAGCGCGGAGAGCGTGCTGGACCTGGAGAGGGGTGACACCAGCCGGTTCCGGCTCCTGGCGCTCGGCCCCGAGGAGCACGTGCTGATCCTGGCTTCGCACCTCGCGCTCTTCGACGGCTGGTCCTCCGGGGTGTTCCTCACCGACCTCGCCGCCGGGTACCGGGACGGCGCGGACAGCCTTGCCCCGCCGGACCTGCAGTTCCCCGACTACGCGGACTGGCAGCAGCGCTGGCTCGCGTCCCCGGACGGCGTTGCCGAACTGGAGCTCCGGCGGGCCGCGTTCGCCGGCGTCCCGCCGGCGCAGGCCGCCCCCGGCGGGTTCGAACGGGGGCATGTGCCGGTGCGGCTGGACCGCGGGCCCGGCAGCCCCCTCGACACGGGGCTCGCCCTCGGGGCCGCACAGGGAGCCACCCCCTTCATGACGCTGCTCGCGGCCCTCGCCGTGGTGCTGGCCCGCCGCGAGGGGAGCACCGACGTCGTCGTCGGCACTCCGGCCGCGGGCCGCTTCGCCACCCAACTCGAGGGGGCGGTCGGGCAGTTCACCACCGTCGTCCCCATCATGATCGACCTGGCCCAGGACCCGTCGTTCGCGCAGCTGCTGGAACGCACCCGCGCCTCGGTCGCCGACGCGCTGAGCCACCAGCGGCTTCCCGTCGACGAGCTCTTCGCCGCCGGGACCCAGCCGTACAGCGTCCTGTTCGCCCTCCACAACTACCCGGCCGTGCCCTTCGGCCTCCCCGGAATCGAGGTGAGCCAGCAACCCGGCCCCCCTGCACGCCACCTGGAGCTCTACAGCCCCGACCCCGCCGCCACCCTCGCCTGCATCGGCCTGGTCGAACGCGACGGCGAGATCGGCGGAACAGCCGAGTTCAACCGCCGAGCCGCCGCACCCGAGGACGTGACAGCGCTGATCACCGGCGTCGAGGACGTCCTGAGGCAAGCCGCCGAGTCGCCCACCGCCCCCGGGATCACCACCCGCTAGCCCCTGGGAGTATCCGTTGCTCACCACCGAGTTCTACCGGGCACCCGCCGACTGCGGGCTCGTCCGTTCCGGCGACGGCGTGCCCCGTACGCCCATGCGCGTCCTGCGCGAGGAGATCCACGACGTCCTCGTGTCCGCACCGGTCGCCGCCGCCCGGCGCACCCGGGACCCCCGCCCCGTCCACCGGGCGCTCGGCGAGGCCGGGCTGCTCGCGCCGCAGTGGCCCGAGGAGTACGGCGGCCGCGGCGTCAGCCAGGTCGCCGCCGCCGTCCTCGTCGAGGAACTGGCGATGCACGACGTGCCCGACCTGCTGCACACCCTGACCGTGCAGATCGTCGGCTCCACCCTCCTCAACGTCGCAAGCCCCGCCATGAAGGCCCGGCACCTGCCCGGCTTCGCCGCCGGGACCGCCTTCGGCTGCGTCCTCTTCAGCGAGCCGCAGGCCGGCTCCGACCTCAACATCCTGTCCACCCGCGCCGTCTCCGACGGGGACGGCGGCTACAAGCTGTACGGCACCAAGGTCCACTCCCTGTTCGCGGGACTCGCCGACTACGGACTCTGCCTGGCCCGCGGCGAGGACGACGCGTTCAGCCTGTTCCTGGTGCCCCTCGCCAACAAGGGCGTCACGATCCGAGCCGTCCCCGGCATCGGGGACGACGCCTTCCACGAGGTCACCCTCGACGGCGTGGCCGTCACCGCCGACGACGTGGTCGGCACCATCGGCCAGGGCTGGGCCATCGTCGTCAAGACCCTCGCCTTCGAACGCACGGGGCTCGACTACTACGTCAAGGCCCTGCGCTGGTACCGCGCCGCCGTCGAGCGGCTGGAGGGCCACGCCGACCGGCTGGCGGCCGGTCAACACGACCAGATCGGCCTCGCCAAGCTCAATGCCCGGCTGCTCGCCGCGGGCACGCTCGTACGCCGCGTCCTGACCCGGCTCGACCGGGGCGAACTCAACGAGGACGAGGCCGCGGCCGCCAAGTGGTACACCACCGAGCTCGCCGCCGAGGTCGCCTGGTGGGCGGCCGAACTCGACGGCGACCGCAGCATGACCCTCGACGACCCTTCGGTCGACGGGGTGGCACACCCACTGGACTCGGCGATGCGAGAAGCCCCCGGGATGCGGATATCCGGAGGCACCGCCGAAATGATGCTGGAGACGCTGGCCCGGCTGCGTCTCGACTCCGGGGCGGAGGTACGGCCGTGACACACTCCACGACGACGGGCCAGGAGGCCGCAGGACGGGCGGCACCCGCCGAGCGGTGGCGGGAGCGCGAGGAGGAGGACGCCCTCTTCCGCCAGCTCCGCCTCACCGTCCGCCAGGGCCTGGAACTCGACTCCGGCGGCACCGCCGAATGCGCCTGGGTGGCCTTGACCCAGGTCGGCGCCTGGGAGTTCGTCCTCCCCATCGACAAGGACGGTCTCGACCTCGGTCAGGCCGTCCTCGCGATGGTCTGCGAGGAGGCCGGCAACGCGATGCAGCCGCTCCCGCTGACCGACACCCTGCTCGCCCTCGACGTGCTGTCCGGGCTCGGCCCGCTCGCACCGGAGGCGACCGAGGGCCTGCTGGACCGGGTACGCGCCGGTGAGCACCCCATCGCAGTACCGGGCCGGCTGCCCGACCCGTGCGGCGCGGTCCCGCCCGGCATCACCTGGAAGCGGGACGGGGACAGCGGCGGCATCGTCCTGACGGGAACGGTGGGGCCCTTCGCCACCGGCGTCGCGCCCGGCTCGCTGCTCGTCCTGGCCACGGGGCCCGACGGGCCGTGCGTCGCCCTGGTGGAGCTGCCCGCCGAAGGGGTCGCGTTGCGGTCGCTGCGCGACCACGGCGGCGGAGCGGTCTCCAGCGCGGTCTTCGACGGGGCTCGCGTTCCCGCCGGGGCCGTTCTCCTGCGGGGGATCGCCGCCGAGCAGGCGCTGGCCCGGGTGGGGCTGCGGGCGGCAGTGCACCAGGCGTCGCTGCTCGCCGGCATCACCGCCGCCGCGCTCACCGCCGTGGTGACCCGGATCAGGGGCCGGCAGCAGTTCGGCCAGGCGCTCGTCAAGCACCAGGGGCCGCGGCTGCGGGTCGCCGGCCTCCTGGCCCGCCTCGACGCGGTCCGGTGGGCGGTCGGCGACGCGGCCAAGGACCTCGACGAGAACCGGCTCACCCCGGGGGAGGCCGCCGGGCTCATCGCCCTGACGGCCGAGACGGCCCTGGACGTGACACGTGAAGCGGTCCACCTGCACGGCGCGTCAGGTCTGGTGCGGGACGGGCTGGTCGCCGGCTGCTACCGGCGGACGGCTTGGGAGGCCCTGCGCTGCGGCCGCCCCACGCAACTGTGGGACACGGCGGCCCAGATGCCGTGACCGGCCCCGGCCGGCCCGAGCGGGACGCCCGTTCCACGGGACGGGCGCCCTCCCGGGCCGGACGACGCTCCACCGGCGCGGAGAGCCGCCGCTTTCTGGAGCCGGATGTCAAGGAGTCAACTCAGCCCATCGTGTGGCGCCTCTTTCGTGCGTGACGGTGCCGTGCCGAGTGGCAAGGGCCGCAACGATGGTCAACCCGCGGCCGTGTTCCTCCTGCGGATGGGCGTGCGGCGGCCGGTGGGGCTGCGGGCCACCGTCGGTCACTTCGATACGAAGGACGCTGCACGGCATGCTGAGGACGAGCAGGGCCGCGGGCGGCAGGGCGTGAATGATCGCGTTGGTGACCAGTTCGGAGATGATGAGCAGTGCGTCCTCACGCGCCGCGGGCGGCACGTGCAGGCCCGCGAGGAAGCCATCGGCGAGACGGCGGACCCGGCCGACGTCCTCGGTACAGGCGCTCACCAGGGCAAGATGCCTGTCTCCTCGGCCGTCCGTTCTGCGCCATGGCCCGTGACGATACGCCTGGCCGGGGTGGGGGACCGTGGGGCTCGGGTCCGCGTCGAGGAGTTGTACCGGCCCGGTCGGCTCGGGGAGTACTTGAGCATTCATGGCAACCTCACGTCTTCCGCGTATGCGCCGAGCGGTCGTTCAGGCCGCCGAACCTCAGGAAGGGAATAAACTGGTAATAACCAGTTATGACCAGATTGAACCCGCGGTGGTGGGGATGTCAACCGGGTCGGAGCAGGTGTTTTTGCCGGCCTTCGGTTCGGCGGGCGCAGGACGCGGGGCGGCGCGCATCGTCAGCGGCTGGTCTGGCGGCTCCTGGCCCTGAGCGCCCGGCGATACGCTTCCTGGACCTGCTGCAGGGGATCGCCGTCGAGTTCCCAGGGCCAAGCGGTGGCCACTCCTGACATCGCCTCGAAGACAGGCCATGCGTCGGGCAGGCGCGTGGCTTTGATCAGCATGTGGGCCAGGAGGTTGAGGTCGGCGAGTGCCGCTGCGTGGGTGAGGAAGCCGGGCTGGGGCCAGGTCGAGAGGGCTTGGTCGACGAGGGCGCGTTCGTGAGGCTGGTTCCAGTGCCGGTGCGCGGTCAGCGCTTCGATCCCGCCGGCTGACAGAGCTCTGCGGTACCGGGCGAGGGAGTGGGTGAGGCTCAGTGCCGCCACCGGGGCTCCGGGGGGCGCGGCGATGGTGACGGAATCGAGGAACTGCACGGTCAGGGCGCTGGATCCGCATTCGTGCGGAGACACGTAGTGCAGCATCTGCCGGTGTGCCTCGCGGTTCCAGCGGTCGCGTTCCTTGACGGCGTCCCACACGGGCCGCACCACCATGCCGGGTGCCCGCTGCATACGGTGGCAGCTGAGCATGGCAATCCAGGGGGCGGGGTCCGAGGGCGCGAGCGTCCCTGCCTGCCGGCACAGACGCACGGTGGCATCGATGTCGAGTGCCGTGCCGGCGGTACGGGCCCGGTGGATGTCGGCGAAGATCTGAAGAAGCAGGGCGTCGGCGGCGGCGGGGTCCCGGCTTCGCCATTGGCGGGCGAGGACGAGGGCTTCGGGGACGGTGCTGAGCACGAGCAGGCGGTGCATGCGCCGATCCCAGTCGTCGCCCGGGTCACGAAGCGCCTGCTCGATGGGGTACGTGAGGGCCCCGCGGTCGTTGGATTCCGCCAGGTTGTCGCCCTGGGCGGCGATCTGGGCCTTGAGGTGCGTCAGGGTGCGGGCGAGCTGTCCGTCGTCCAGTTCCGGGCACAGGCGGCGGGGCGGTCTTTGGCGTTGTCTTCGGGGCCACATGGTCACCCGCTCCTTCCGTCCGGTCGTGTCCGTGGGGCAGCGGCGCGGGATTGCCGCTGCCCCACCGAGGAGGTCAGGCCCTGCGCGGTGTCTGTGCCCGGGGCGAGGCGTCCCGGCAGGCTCGTCCCTGACCGGGGGCCGCGCCCGTGGCTGTCAGGGCGTGCAGTGCCGCTCCGAGGAGCCCGGCGTCCGCACCGAGAGGTGAGATCTCCACGGCTGGTGCGGTGCGCCAGGCGAGCCCTTGTTGCAGGCTCCGGCGGACCGGGTCCGTGAGGCGTGGTCCGGCCGCTGCCATACCGCCCGCCAGAACGATGCGTTGGTGATCGAGGAGAACGGTCGAGGTGACCAGGGCCCTGCCGAGGGCGTCTGTCGCCTCGGCCCAGACGCGGTCGGCGGCCGGATCGCTGTCCAGTCGTGCGGTGATGTCGGCAGCGGTGTCCGCGGTATTGCCCGTGCGGCAGTAGCGGCGGACCAGGGCGCCTGCTGCGGCGTAGGCCTCCACGCATCCGCGCTGGCCGCAGGTGCACAGCTCGCCATCGGCGTGCACCGGGATGTGGCCGAATTCGCCGGCGATGCCCGTCGCGCCACGCAGGAGTCGCCCGTCACTGACGATGCCTGCCGCCAGGCCGGTGCCGAGCACGACCACGAGCAGGTCGCTCACGCCGGCGCCCAGCCCGAACTGCCGCTCCGCCAGGCAGGCGGCCCGCACATCGTGCTCGAGCAAGACGGGCAGGCGCACGGCTTCGGAGACGGCTTCGGCAAGGGGCGTGTCGCGCAGTCCGAGATTCGAGGCGAAGCGGACGATGCCGCCGTCGGTGTCGATCAGCCCGGGAGCGCAGAGGCCGACGGCCCGTACGGGCGGGCGGACGAGGGCGCGGGCAGCCTGCACGACCGCGGCGACGACGGCATCGGGCCCCTCCGAGGAAGGTGTGGGGATCCGCAGGGTCTCCTCGGCAATCCCATGAGCGTTGTAACGGGCCGCCTTGATCGTGGTGCCGCCGAGGTCGACGGCCACGACGTGTGCGGGGCGTCTCGTTTCCGTGCCTGTCATCAGTACCTTTGTCCGGCGGGCTTGTGGCGGGCGATGCAGCGGTAGTAGGCCTGCTGTTCCAGCTGGGATGCGGCGAGTTCGTCCACCACCACGGTGGCGTGCCCGTGCAGCTGGAGGACCGAGGCGGGGCAGGCCGCGGTGACAGGGCCTTCGACGGCGGCCGCCACCGCGCGGGCCTTGTGCGGGCCGGTCGCGATCAACACGAGGTGGGATGCTTCGCCGATCGTTGCGAGCCCCTGGGTGATGACGTGGCGCGGCACGTCGTCGACGCTGCCGAAGAAGCGCGCGTTGTCGCGGCGGGTGTCGTCGGTGAGGGTCTTGAGCCGGGTGCGTGAGGCGAGGGAGGAGCCCGGTTCGTTGAAGCCGATGTGGCCGTTGACACCGATCCCGAGTATTTGCAGGCCGACGGGCCCTGCCTCGGTCAGGCAGTGCTCGAAGCGGCGTGCTTCCGCAGCGGGGTCGGCTGCCGTGCCGGAGGGCAGGTGGAGCCGTGCGGGATCGAGGTCGGCGGAACCGACCAGCTCGCGTCGTATCACCTGGGCGCAGGACCGCGGATGGGTGGGCGGGAGCCCGAGGTACTCGGCGAGGAGGAAGGCGTGGACGTCGGCGAAGCTGAGGCTTTCGTGACGGTGGCGGCGGGCCAGGTCCCGGTAGACCCCAAGGGGCGAGGAGCCCGTGGCCAGTCCCAGCGTTGTCACGCCTTCGGCCAGCGCACGGTGGACGATCCCGGCGACCGTGCGTGCGGCGTCGTCCGCGTCAGGGCGGATCAGCACCTCCACTTCAGCCCCCATGACGTCGTCGGTTGCCGCCCGGTGCGTCGTCGGGGTCGGAGACGACCGGCGGCGTCATGCGGGCCAGGGGGGCGCACGCAACTCCGGGGCTGACGCCGTGGCCGGTCATCGTTGTGGAGGTGGGGCTCACGCGTCGAGCTCCTTGCTCAGCAGGGTCGCCAGTTCCTCCAGGACGGTCTCCACCTGTGGACCTTCTGCGGTCAGGGTGACCTGGTCGCCGTAGCCGGCGCCGAGCGTCATGACGCCCAGCAGGCTGTCGGCGGCCACCGGGGGTTTGCCCTCGACGGTGATCGTGACCCGCAGGGGTGCCTGGGAGGCTGCCTGGACGAAGGTGGCGGCGGGCCTGGCGTGCAGGCCGCTGCGTGAGCCGATGGAGACGACGCGCTGCGCCATGGACGGTTTCCTTTCGAAGGGACTGTGCGGAGCGTGGGGCGGTGTCAGGCCGCGGGCTGGGGGCGGCGTTCCTGATCGGCCTCCGGGTTGTCCTCCTCGCGGCCGGGGGTGCGCAGGTTCCAGCGGCGGATGACGAAGCGGAACAGGACGTAGTAGAGGGCGGCGTAGCCCAGGCCGATGGGGATCAGCAGGAGTGGGTTGGTGGCCTTGCCCCAGTTGAGGACGTAGTCGATGAGTCCGGAGGAGAAGGTGAACCCGTGGTGGATGTCGAGGGCGTTGACCAGGGCGAGAGAGGTTCCGGTGAGTACGGCGTGCACCAGGTAGAGGGGCCAGGCCACGAAGAGGAAGGAGAACTCGATCGGCTCGGTGATGCCGGTGAGGAAGCTGGTGAGTCCGGCGGAGAGCATGATCCCGCCGACGGCCTTGCGGTGCTCGGGGCGGGCTTCGCGCCAGATGGCCAGAGCGGCGGCCGGGAGGGCGAACATCATTATCGGGAAGAAGCCGGTCATGAAGATGCCCGCCTCGGGGTCGCCTGCGAAGAACCGGTTGAGATCGCCGTGGGCGCCGTTGTGGTCGCCGAGGATGAACCACACGACGGAGTTGAGGATGTGGTGCAGGCCGAGGGGGATGAGCAGTTTGTTCGCGGTTCCGTAGATGCCACCGCCGACGATGCTGTTCTCGTCGACCGCCTCGCCGACCGCGGTGAGGCCGCTGTTGAACAGCGGGTAGACCACGCTCATCAGGACGCCGACCACGAGTGCGGTGACTGCGGTCAGGATGGGCACGAGTCTGCGGCCGCTGAAGAAGCCCAGGTAGGGCGGGAGCGCGGTGCGGTAGAAGCGTTGCCAGAGCATGGCGGCGAGCAGGCCGATGACGATGCCACCCAGGACCCCGAAGTTGACGACGGCCTGTTCGCCCGCCAGGTCCTTCTTCCCCTCCAGGACCACCGGGGACATCGCGGTGAAGACACCGTCCAGGACGAGATACCCGACCACCGCGGCCAGCGCCGTGGAACCGTCGGCCTTCTTCGCGAACCCGATCGCGATACCGACGGCGAAGATCAGCGGCAGATGCGTGAACAGCGCCCCTCCGGCGGCGGAGATGACGTGGGCGGTGTCCTTCAGGGCGGAGAACCGGCCCAGAACGTCGTCCTGTCCCAGTCGGAGGAGGAGGCCGGCGGCCGGCAGCGTGGCGATCGGCAGCATCAGGCTGCGGCCGAGTTTCTGCAGGCCCGCCAGGCCCGGACGGCGACCGGCGGATGTGGATGTACTGGTGCTCATGACAAACCTCGGGGTTGTGCGCAGAAGGGGCGGGAGCGCGAAGAGCCGGAGAGTGACGCAGCCCGGAGCGGCTGAACGACCGAGCTCATCCGGGTGGTACGTGGTACCTACTGGTAATGACCAGCTGTATTCCCAGAATGGCCCTGACTCCTTGGGCGTGTCAATGCCTCGTCACGGTATAACCAGGTTGAGGCTTGGCGCTGCTGCCGCCCGGGTCCCGGGGCGGGTGGCTCCCGCCGGGAGACCGAGAGGTCCCATACGTGTTGCATACTGGTAGTAACCACCCGTGAGGCAGACGCCTCCCGAGAACCGAGAGTGGGTCGCAGTGGCTACACAGCAGATCGGCGGCAAAGGCATGCTTCCGAAGCACGCGCAGCTCCGCGCGATTCTGGTCGACATGTGCACCAAGGAGCTCTCCCCTGGCGATGCGCTGCCGAGCGAGCGGCAGCTGTGCCTCGACCACGGAGTCAGCCGGGTGACGGTGCGCGAAGCCCTCAGTCAACTCGTGAAAGAGGGCCTGGCCGTCCGGGTGCACGGGCGCGGCACTTTCGTGGCCGAGCGGACCCACCGCTCCGAGCTCGGCCTGGCCTCCTTCCACGAGGACATGCTCCGGCTCGGCCTGGAGCCGGGCACCGTCGTGCTCTCCGTCGACCGGGAACCTCCCCCTCCCGCCACCGCCACGGCCCTCGGGATGACCGAGAGCCAACAGGCATGGCACGTCCGCCGCCTCCGGCTGGCCAACCAGACCCCCATCTCCTTCGAGGACGCGTGGTACAACGCCGACCTCCTGCCCGAACTGGCCGGCGTCGACTTCACGGCATCGATCTACGAAACGCTGGCTTCGCGCTTCGGATATCCCGTGGACCGCGCAGAGCAGACCGTCGGGGCCGGCCCCGCCTCTCCGGAGACAGCCGCCTTGTTGGGCATCCGCAAGGGCACCCCCGTCATGACCTTCGACCGCATCGCCTACAGCGCCGGGCAGCCCGTCGAGCACGCCTACTCGTGGTTCCGCGCCGACCGCTACCAACTGCACATGACCCTCACCGACCACTGATCGCGCGCCGTCGCGCCTCGGGGCAGCCCGGTTCGCGCCGGAAGCGCGACACCACCTGATTGACATGCTCATGACAGAGCGCTGATTGCGCTCCCGATGTCGGCCGGGCTACCCTGCGGTCATTACTGGTAATAACCAGTTGGGCTTAGTCAGGAGGCGCAGCCATGTCCAAAGCGCGGCTGATAGTGGAAGGGCTTGGCGGGGCGGACAACCTCGCCGAGATCGAAGCCTGTATCACCAGGCTCCGTACGGAGGTGCTTGACCCGGAGGCAGTGGATGTCCAGGCCCTGCGAGGGGCCGGAGCCCACGGGGTCCTGGTCTCGGGATGCGTCGTACAGGTCGTGGTCGGCCCCGAGGCGGACTCATTGGCCGAGGACATCAAGGAGATGCTGTGAGCCTTGCCGTTCACGCGCCCCTGTCCGGTGCCGTAGTGGCGCTCGGTAAAGTCCCGGATCCGGTGTTCGCTGCTCAGATGGTCGGGGCGGGGCTGGCGGTGGAGCCGCCGCACGAAGGCCCTGTGCCCGTCCTTGCTCCGGTCGCGGGCCGGATCGCCACCCTGCATCCCCACGCGTTCGTGGTCCTGACCAGTGGGGGCCGGGGGGTGCTGGTGCACCTCGGCATCGACACCGTACGCCTGCACGGAGACGGCTTCCAGAGGCATGTCACGGAAGGTGAAGAGGTCGAGGTGGGGCAGAAGGCGATCACGTTCGACCCCGATGTGGTGCGCGGGCACGGCCTGTCCGCGATGTGCCCGGTGGTCGTCCTCGATTCCCCGCCCGGTTCCGCGCAGCCGCCCGCCGTCACCGGTCCGATCCGGGCCGGAGCGCTCATGTTCCACTGGGCCGCGTCGTGAAGGCCACCGGCCTCACCGGAAGGCCCGAGGAATCGGTGTACGAGGCGGTCCTCATGGATTTGGACGGCACCCTCGTCTTCAGTGAAGAGGTGCACCGCCGCGCTTGGCAGTCGTTCTTCGACACCTGGGGCACGGTGGTGAGCGACACCGACTACGAGCAGCACTACATGGGGCGCCGGCCCGTAGACGTCATCGCCGGTGTGCCAGGACCGTGGACGGGAACGGACCCGGTCATCGCCGTGAACACGATGACCGCCTTCACTCTGGAGCACGCCGGCAGTGTGAACGTCGTGCCCGGTGCCGCCGCGCTCATCGAGCGGCTGCGCGTGAAGTACCCCGTGTCCGTCGTCACCAGCGCCGGCCGCCGATGGGCCGAGCACCTTCTGGAGGAGGTCCTGCAGGTGCGGGGGCTGATCGACGTGGTGATCACCTCCGAGGACATCACCTGTGGCAAGCCTTCACCCGAGGGCTACCTGAAGGCGTGCGCAGCTCTTCGGGCGCTGCCGAACAAGTGCCTGGCCTTCGAGGACTCACCCTCGGGCGTCCAGGCTCTGCGCTCCGCCGGCGTCCGGGACATCGTCGGCGTGACCACCACCTCGACCGCGGCCGGTCTCACCCGTGCCGGAGCGCGCTGGACCGTGCCCGACCTCACGCCCCAGCACCTGCGCGGCCGTCTCGGCCCGGGCTCCCGGGCCGCCGCCCACGGACGTAAGCCTCTGGAGGAGCGAGCATGACCAGGACCCTCGACGTGGCACTGATCGGTGCCGGCTTCATCGCACGGACCCACCTTCCGGCGTGGATCGCCCTCGGGGCACGTGTGCGCGTCTTCTCCACCGATGGTCACGCCGCCGGCCTTGCCGAGGAGTTCGGCGTCATGGAAGCCACGTCACTGCGAGCAGCCCTGGACGGGGCCGCCGTCGTCGACATCTGCACGCCCACCACCACCCACCGGGATATCGCCCTGGCCGCATTCCAGGCACGGGCGGACGTGCTGTGCGAGAAACCGCTCGCGCTGACGGCCGCCGATGCGCTGGCGATGGCGGAGGCCGCGCAGCAGGCGGGGCGCCGGCTGTATCCAGGTCACGTCGTGCGGTTCTTCCCCGCCTACGTGCGGCTTCACGAGGCTGTCACCGCAGGGAAGCTCGGACGCGTCGCGGTGGCCCGCTTCACCCGGACCGGCCGCTATCCGACATGGAGTCCGTGGTTCGCCGATGCCGCGCTCTCCGGAGGCATCGTCACCGACCAGATGCTCCACGACATGGACATCGCCCGGTGGCTCTTCGGAGACGTCGTCACCGTCCACGCCGCCCAGCGCGGTCAGCTCACCGCGCCGGCGCCCGAGGGAGCCGTGGCCACCGGCAGCGCGACCCTGACCCACGCCTCCGGTGTGATCTCCCAGGTGCTGGGGGTGTGGGGGCCGTCGGCCACTCCGTTCCGCTACACCTTCCACGTTGCCGGCTCCGACGGCACCCTCACCCACGACTCCCTGGCCCACCCTTCGCTGCGGATGGCCGGCGGCCCCGGCGCCGAAGGCTCCGGCGTCCCGACCGGCGGTTTCGGGGAAGACCCGTTCGCCACGCAGATACGCGAGTTCGCCGCCGCCTTCCAGGGCGGTCCCGAACCCCGGGTCACCGCGCTCGACGGTGTTGCGGCTGTCCGTATCGCCGCCGCCGCACGGAAGTCCGCGGCCACCGGTCTGGCCGTCGCAGTCGACGAGGCACACCCGCACACGCTCATGGAGGGAAGCCACTGATGAAGGTCGCCGTCCTGTCCTTCGCACATGTCCACGCGGAAACGTACCTGCGGCTGCTGCGCGACCGCAGCGACATCGAACTGATCGCCACCGACCCGGACGCGGAGCCTGGTGACCTCAAGCGGGGCAAGGCCCTCGCCGACGAACTGGGCGTCTCCTACCGGTCCAGCTACGAAGCGGTCCTCGCCGAACGTCCTCGGGCCGTCATCGTCGTCAGTGAGAACACCCGGCACCGGCACCTCGTCGAGCAGGCGGCAGCCGCGGGGGCGCACATCCTGTGCGAAAAGCCCTTGGCCACCACCGAGGCCGACGCCCGGGCCATGATCGAAGCCTGCGAGACGGCGGGCGTCAGCCTCATGACCGCCTACCCCGTGCGCTTCCACCCGGCCTTCACCGCCCTGCGGCACACCCTCGCAGGCGGCTCCCTCGGCCGGCTCCTCAGCGTCCACGGCGTCAACAACTCCTCCCCGCCCGCCCTGGAGCGCTCCTGGTTCGCCGACCCGGCCCTCTCCGGAGGCGGTGCGATCATGGACCACACCGTCCACATCGCCGACCTTCTCGACATCCTTCTCGACGGCGAACAACCCACACATGTCTACGCGGTGGCCAACAACCACCTCACCCCCCACCGCGACGACACAGCAGGAGGCGTCGAGTCCGCCGGCCTGATCACGCTGACCTATCCGCGCGGCCTCGTCGCCACCATCGACTGCAGTTGGAGCCACCCGGCCACCCACCCCACCTGGGGCGGCCTGACCCTCACCTGCGTCGCTGAGCGGGCGCTGGTCGAGTTCGACGCCTTTCCACCGCTCCTCACCGGCTACGACACCCACCGCGCCACACCCCATTGGGAGCCCGGCGGCATCGACCTCGACGCCGCCATGCTCAACAGCTTCCTCACCGCCGCCCGCACCGGACAACGCGCCCACCCCGACGGGGAGAGTGGACTGCGCACTCTTGAAACAGTCCTCGCCGCCTACCGATCCCTCCACACCGGCCGGCCCGCCCCCGTGACCGACGCAGGCAGCGGCCAGTCTTCCTCCGGTGAAGGTCACGACGACAGCCGGTGATGCCTGAAGAGCTGCTTGAAGGACCATTCGACGATTCCCGGGTCGTCCCTGGATCCTGCCCGCGTTGAGGTACATGACAGCGACGCCGCAGGCGAACGGCGGGTTTTGGACGTTCGAGTCACCGCTGGCCGAGAGTGTGCACGAGGGCGGCGGCTCGGGCATACGGGCCCACGCGGGAAGGGGCTCCCGCTGCGCGGAAGCCCCTTCCCCAGGCCGCGTACCGCGGCCCCCGTCGACGCCCCCGCCCGTCAGTCCAGGTCGCGGCGCATCACCCAGCGGTACCGCTTGTCGCTCTTGGCCTCCGTCCTCTTCACCCGGCGGAAGCCGGCCCGCTCGAACATCTCCATCGTGCCGACGTACGCGAGCGTCGGGTTCACCCGGCCGCCCTCGGGATCCACGGGGTAACCCTCCACCGCCGGAGCACCGTTGCTCCGGGCATGCTCCACCGCGCCCTCCAGCAGACCCGAGGCGACACCCTTGCCCCGGAAGTCCTTGCGCACGACGAAACAGGTCACCGACCACACGGGAGCGTCGTCGACCGGTGTGATCGTCTTCGACGACGTCAGACGGTCCAGCTGTTTGCGCGGCGCCACATTGCACCAGCCGGCCACCTCCCCGTCGAGGTAACCCAGCACGCCGGGCGGGGGATCGGCCGCCTCGACGAGGGAGCGCATGTGCGCGCCCCGCTCGTCGGCGGTCATCCGGCCGTAGTCGCCGGTGGTCAGCCGCCACGCCATGCACCAGCATGTGTGCGCGCTCTTCTTCGGCTGCAGAACCGCCTGCAGATCGTCCCAACGCCCGGCGGTCGCCGGCAGAACTTCCAGACTCATACCGCTACTTCGCTCTCTTCCCTTTGCTGTGCTTGCCCTGTGGCCGCGGGCCTCCGTGTCCGGGGACGGCCCTCACCCATAACGGCGGCGAGGACCTCCACGGCACGACGGCACGCCTGTCTTCCGACATCCAGATGCGTGACCAGCCGGACCACTCCCGGACCCGGCGCGGTCACCAGCACTCCTTCCCGCGCCGCCCGTGCCACGACGTCCTCGGCGCCGGGCGTCTCGACGAGAACGATGTTGGTCTCCTGGGGTCGTACCGCGAACCCCGCCGCACGCAACCCCGTCGCGAGCAGCTCCGCGTTGGCGTGGTCCTCGGCGAAGCGCTCCAGGTGGTGGTCCAGGGCGTGCAGGCCGGCAGCGGCCAGGATGCCCGACTGCCGCATGCCACCCCCCAGACCATGCCGCAACGACCTGGCTCTCGGCAGGAGTTCGGCGGACGTCAGCAGCACCGACCCCACCGGCGCGCCGAGTCCCTTCGACAGGCAGACCGCGAGGGTGTCCGCGACCGGCGCGCCGTACTCGGCCAGCGGGGTGCCAGTCGCGGCGTGCGCGTTCCAGATCCGGGCGCCGTCGATGTGCACCGAGATCCCCGACTCCGCTGTCAGTCTGCGCACCGCGCGCAGGGTGTGCAGCGGGTACACGGTGCCGCCCGCCCTGGTATGGGTCTGCTCGACCGCCACCGCCCGCGTGCCGACGGTGTACGCGTTGCCCGGTCGCAGGATCCCGGCCAGCGCCTCGACACCGATCAGGCCCCGCTCGCCGGACACGGTCCGCGTCTGGATCCCCCCGTAGCGCGCGGGCGAGCCCTCCTCATGGGCCAGGATGTGCGCCTCCGCGTCGCAGACGACCTCCTGGCCGGGGGCGACGAGCAGCCGCAGCGCGATCTGATTCGCCATCACGCCCGACGGGACGAACAGGGCGCCGGGGAATCCGAACAGGCCGGCCACCCGTTCCTCCAGCGCATGGACAGTGGGGTCCTCGCCGAACAGGTCGTCGCCGACCTCGGCGGCGGCCATGGCCCTGCGCATGCCGGGCGTGGGCCGGGTGACGGTGTCGCTGCGCAGATCAACGGTCTCGGCAGTCATGACGGTACGTCAGCTCCTTGGCCTCGGGGAACCGGGGTGAGCTTGCGGGCCGCGGCCCAGTCCAGCAGCGGGCGCACGAGCTGCCAGGTCTCGCGGACGAAGTCCGCGGCGCGGGCCGAACGGAGGTCGGCCCCCGGACCGAGCCGCCGCCCGGCGTCGATCCTGCGATGCCGCAGCAGGTCCAGCCGGGGATGGTCCGCCGGCACACCGCGCGGGCGGGACTTCAGCCGGTCGCCGCCGATGACGAAGCCCGCCTCTTTCAACCGCACGGCGACGGCGGCCAGTTCCGCGCCGCCCTCCTCCTCGTCGACGGCGGCGCGGTAGCGGGCGACCTCGTCACCGCCGTAGGGGTAATAGCGCCCGGAGGCGTACAGTCCGTCGCGGTCCAGATGCACCCAGAAGCCCAGACAGGGCAGCACATCGAGGTAACCGCCCTGGTAGGTCTTGTACGGGGACTTGTCGTGGGACATCCGGGTGTCCCGGACGTGGCCGAGCACGCTCACCCCGTCCGGACCGGCGTACTCGGCGAAGTCCGCGGACAGTTCTGCGGCCAGCTCCTCCATCGGCGTGCGTACGTCACGCTCGTAGACGGCCCGATGGCGCAGCCGCCACGCCTGCTTAGTGTTGTCCTGCACGAGGTCCGCGTACAGGCGCAGCGCCGAGGGCGGAAAGCCGCTGAACGTCACGACAGGTACCCCGGGATGGGGTAGCGGGCGCACAGCTCGGTGACGCGGGTGCGCACCGCGGCGCGCACCGCTTCGGGGAGCACCCCGGAGCCGGCCCGCAGCGCGTCGAGCACGTCGGCCACCAGGTCCGCGCACGCGGCGGCCGCGCCGCGGTCCATGCCACGGGCGGCGAGCGTGTTGCTGCCGAGCCGCAGACCGCCCGTGGTGCGCACGGGCGTCGTGTCGCCGGGGACGCGGTTGCGGTTGACGACGATCCCGCAGGACTCCAGGGCCTCTTCCGCGACGTCCCCGGTCAGGCCGGTGCCGCGCAGGTCGATGAGCACCATGTGGGTGTCGGTGCCGCCGGTGACCAGCCGCATGCCGCGTTCCAGGAGCCGTTCGGCGATGGCCTGGGCGCCGTCCGCGAGCCGTTTGGCCAGCTCGGCGAAGTCGGGGCCCGCCACGAAGTCCAGTGCGCGTGCCTTCGCCGCCACCGATGCCAGGTCCGGCGTGCCCTGGGTGAAGGGGAACACGGCCCGGCGCATGGTGGCCGCGAGGGTGCCCCGCTCCGGCCCGGCCTTGCGGGCGTCGCGGCCGAGGAGGATCAGCCCGCCGCGCGGGCCGTACAACTGCTTGTAGGTGCTGGTGGTGGTGATGTGGGCGTGATCGATGGGGCTGGGGTGCAACCCGGCGGCGACCAGGCCTGCGATGTGGGAGATGTCGGCCAGAAGGTAGGCGTTGGCCTCGTCCGCGATCTCGCGGAAGCGGGCGAAGTCGATGCTGCGGGGATACGCGCTCGCACCGCAGACGATCAGCTTGGGCCGGTGTTCGAGGGCCAGTTCACGGATCTGGTCGTAGTCGAGCAGCCCCTCCGGGGTGACGCGGTAGCCCTTCGCCCGGTAGTAGCGGCCGCTGACCGAGGCGGGAGAGCCATGGGTGAGATGACCGCCGCAGTCCAGGTCCAGGCCGAGCAGCGTGTCACCAGGGCCCAGCAGCGCGGTGAGCACCGCGAGGTTCGCCGACGACCCGGAGTGCGGCTGGACGATCGCGTCCCTGGCGCCGAACGCCGCACAGGCCCGCTCGATCGCCAGCTGCTCGATCTCGTCGGCCACCTGGCAGCCGGCGTGGTACCGCCCGCCGGGATAGCCCTCGGCGGTGAGGTTGCCCAGCGCGCTGCCGCCGCAGGCGAGCACCGAGGGGTCGGCGACGCTGGAGGCGGCGACCATCATCAACGTGTCGTTCTGGCGGGCCGACTCCCGGTTCAGCAGCTCGTACAGGGCGGCGTCCGTCTGCCGGAGCCGGGCGGCGGCGCGGCCGGCGAAGTCGACGAGGTCGGGTCCGTCCTGCGGGAGGCCCGCGGCCGGGCGGGTGCGGTCGCCGGCCGGTGCTTCGAACGGTGCGGGCAGCGTGAACGTCATGACTGTCCTCTCCTGGAGTCGCTGGAGCCGGCCGTCCGGTCCGGAGCGGCGGCGGCGTCGGCCGGCCTGCCCGCCCCGGGGGCCGCGGCCGGGCCGGCCGGGCTGTCGGTGTCGTCCGGGGACATCTCGGCCAGCGCCTGCGCGGCCGCCACCGCCCCGTCGCCGTACTCCTCGTCGGCCGCGATCTTTCCGGCGAGCTCGGCGACGACGGGGGTCTGGAACACGGTCTTGACCGGTACGGGAACCCCGAGCAGCTCCTGGAGCAGCCCGGCCAGCCGGGTGCCGCTGAGTGAATCCCCGCCCAGCTTGAAGAAGTTGTCGCCCGGGACCACCCGGTCGAGGCCGAGGATGTCGCCGACCGCCGCGCACAGCACCAGCTCCAGTGCGTCGCCCGGCTCCTCGTCGCTCCTCGCCCCGGCCGGGTCCTCGGCGCTGTGCTGCGCCCCGGCGGTGGACCCCAGCAGCAGTCGGTCCACCTTGCCGTTGCGGGTCAGGGGCAGCTCGTCCAGGACCGTGATCGCGGACGGGACCATGTACGCCGGCAGGTGTTCGGTGAGCTGGGCCAGGATCTGTTCACCGGAACCGGAACCGGAGCCGGAACCGGAGCCGGAGCCGGAGACGGAACCGGAGACGGAGCCGGAGCGGGCCTGCGCCGAGACGACATAGGCGTGCAGCCGGCGTACGCCGTGGGAGCTGGCCGGGGCGACCACGACGGCCGCGGAGACCCGCGGGTCCTGGCGCAGCGCGGCCTCGATCTCACCGAGCTCGATCCGATGGCCCTGCACCTTCACCTGGAAGTCGTCCCGGCCAAGGATCTCGATGCTGCCGTCGGGCAGGTACCGGCCCAGGTCGCCGGTCAGATAGGCACGTTCACCCGTCTCGGGCAGCCGGATGAAGCGGCTGCGGGTGCGTTCGTCGTCCCCCCAGTAGCCGAGTGCCAGACCCACGTCACTGGCCACCGCCATCTCGCCGACCACGCCGAGCGGACGCTCATGGGCGGTGCCGTCGACGATGTAGTAGCGCTGGTTGGTGATGGGCGTGCCGTACGGGATGCTCGTCCACGACGGGTCGATCTCGCCGATCGGCTGGAACAGCGACCAGCAGATCGTCTCCGTCGGGCCGCCCGAGCCCACGACCTGGATCCGCGGGCTCTGGGCGCGCAGCCGGTCCGGCAGTGTCAGGGGGATCCAGTCGCCGGAGAGAACCGACAGACGCAGGGACTCGAGCGGCCGGCCGCCGCCGCGTCGCTCGCGCACCTCCGCCTCACCGACGAGGAGTTCCATCAGCACGGGCACGGAGTTCCAGAGCGTGACCCGTTCGGCGGCGACCAGATCGGCCCACACGTCCGGCTGGGCGTGCTGGAACGGCGGCGGGATCACGACGGTGCCGCCCTGGGTCAGGACCCCGAACACGTCGTAGATCGAGGCGTCGAAGTGCAGTCCGGAGACGGCCAGCAGCCGGTCGGACGCGTCGATGCCGAATCGTTCGGCGACATCGCGGATCAGGTTGACCACACCGATGTGGTCGACCATGACGCCCTTGGGCTCGCCGGTCGAGCCCGAGGTGAAGATGGTGTACGCCAGGTCCGCGGGACTCTGCGCGGTCTCGGGCCTGGTGGCGGCGCCGACCTCGAAGTCCTGGTCCACCCGGTAGCGCCGGGCGTTGGGCGGCCAGGCGATCCGCGTCTCCAGCGAGGACTGGGTGAGGATCTTGTCCACGCCCGCGTCGGCGAGCAGCCTGCGCAGCCGATCCGGGGGCACGGACGCGTCGAGCGGAAGGTAGGCGGCGCCGGACGCCAGGACGCCGTAGACCGCCGCGTACTGCTCCCAGCCCTTCTCCATCACCACGGCGACCAGCTCCCCGGGCTCTGCACCGTGCCGGCGCAGCCGGTGGCCGATGCGCCAGGCGTAGGCGGCGAGTTCGGCGTAGGTCAGCCGGCGCTTCGCGTCGACCACGGCCTCGGCGTCGGGCGTGCGCGCGGCCTGCTCGGCGAAAAGATCGTGCAGGGTGGTGTACGGGATCTGCCCGGACGTGTCGTTGATCCGGCGGCGCAACTCGCGCTCGGCCGGCGGGATCAGGTCGAAACGGTCGGTGTGCAGGGCGGCCGGGTCGTCGGTGAGGCGCTGGAGCAGGGCGACGTACACGCCGAACGCCGCCTCGGTGAAGCCGGGGGCGAAGGCGCCGTCGACGTAGTCCCAGATGATCCGCAGCTCGCCGTCCAGCTCGCGCAGCTGGACGTCCAGGGAGACCTGCGGGGTCTGCGAGATCGAGTAGACCTCGCGGCCCAGGTCGGTGACCGGGCGGCGGACCGGGTAGTCCAGCAGGCTGGTGACGACGACCGGCATGCCGGCCTGGTCGCCGACGCCGTGCAGCCGGGTCAGCTCGCGAAGGACCCGCACCCCGTTGAAGGCGCCGTGCTCCATGTCGCGGTGCAACTGGTCGCGCAGGGCGTGCGCACGGTCCAGGAAGGTCGCGCCGGAGCTGTCCGCCGCCAGCAGCACGGCGTTGGTGAAGTCGCCGAGGACCCCGCCGATGTCCTCGTGCACCCGGGGCCGTTCGAAGACCGGGTAGTTGAGGGTGAAGTCGGCCTCCTGGGCCCAGCACCGCACCACCTCGGCGAACGCGGCGGTGAGCAGCACGGACGGGGTCAGCTCCGCTTCCCCGGCCACGCGGCGCAGCCGCTGCCAGTCGGCGGGGGAGAGCCGGTGCTCGTGGCGCGCGAAGCGGACCTCGCCGTCGCGGGCGCCTCCGGACGGCAGCGACGGGGCGGGCGGCAGCTCGGGCACCCGCTGGAGCCAGTAGTCCCGGGCCGCGCGGAACGTCTCGGTGTGAGGCATGTCCTCGGCACGCCAGCGCGCGTACTCGGCGAACGTGATGCCCGGCGCGGGCAGCTCGGCATCCGGGTTCTCGTAGAGATCGATCAGGTCGGGGAAGAGCACCTGGAAGGCGCTGGAGGCGTCCAGCACCTGGAGGTCGATACCGAGATGGATGCGGCTGAGGTTCCCCTCGCCGGGCAGGCGGATGATCCGCAGGTCGAACAGCGGCCAGCTGCCGACCGGGAACACCCGGTGGCTCATCTGCGACCGCAGCGCTCCGAGCCGCCGCTCGGCATCGGCCGCATCCAGCCCCCGCAGGTCGAGGACCGGTACATCGTAGGGCGGCGGGTCCTGGAGCACCTGCTGGGTGCCGTCACTGCGGCCGACCGCGCGGAGCATGTCGTGGCGGGCGACCACCCGCCGCCAGGCCGTCACCAGCCGTTCCGGGTCCAGATCGGCGCGCTCCCACTCGAAGTACCCGTAGCAGCCGATGCTGCCCAGCTCCACTCCCTCGCCCCGCCCGATCATCAGTGCCTGCTGGGTCTCGGTCATGGGAAACGGGGCGGCGCCGTCGACGCGGCCGTGCAAGAGCTCGGTCATGGTCCAACTCCACTCGCAGTAACGGGATTCAAAGGCTGTGGCTACAGGGGCGGTGCCGCGCTGCCGGGCACGGCGAGGCTAGGGCCGGGCGGTTAGCCACCGGTTACGCTCCGCGGGAGCCTCCTCCCGGTCCGCCCTCTCCCGCCCGTCCGCGAGGGAGAGGGCGAAGAGCCGCACCAGGGGGTGGAACAGATAGCAGGGCCGGCCCCATTCGTCGGCCCCGCTGACCTCCAGCAGCGCCGTATCCGCCATGGCCTCCAGCAGCAGTTCGGCGTCCTGCTCGGGCACGTCGAGCAGCACCGCCGCCTCCAGTGCCGCGAACGGCTCCGGCCCCAGCCCGGCCAGTGCGGGAAACGCCCGGCGCGCCTCGGGCTCCAGCGCCCGCCACGACGGCAGCAGCGCGGCGTGCACGTCCAGGTCGCCCGAGTGCAGTTCGCGCAGCCGGGCGGCGGGGTCGGCCAGCCGCCGGGCGAGCCGGTCCGGTGCGAAGTGCGGCCGGGCGGCGATCCGGGTGCCCGCGATCCGCAGAGCCAGCGGCAGACCGGCGCAGTGCTCGACGATGGCGGCCGCGGCGCCGGGAGCCGCGGCGATCCGGTCAGGGCCCGCGGCGGCGGCGAGCATCTCCAGCGCCGGGCCCGCCGCCAGCGGGTCCAGGGCCACGGTGTGCGCGCCCGCCACGGTGGGCAGGGCGGTGCGCCCGGTCACCAGGACGGCCGGCTCAGGGGTGTTGGGAAGCAGCGGGCCGAGCTGGGCGGCGCTCTCGGCGTTGTCCAGCAGCACGAGCAGGCGTCTGCCGCCGATCCGCTCCCGGTAGAGACGGACCAACTCCTCCAGATCGTCGGCGGCGCCGGCGTCCAGGGGGCGGCCGAGGGCGCGCAACAGATGCAGCAGCACCCGCTCGGCGGGCTGCGCGGTGCCGTCCGGGCCGCGCAGGTCGGCGTACAACTGTCCGTCGGGGAAGTGCTGTTTGCAGCGGTGCGCCGCGTGTACGGCCAGGGCGGTCTTGCCGACGCCGGCCATTCCGGTCACCAGGACCCGGCGCGGGCGGTCGGCCGCCGTGGCGTCCGGGGCGAGCGCCCGGTACAGCACGTCCAGCTCGCGCTCCCGGCCGGTGAAGTCCACCGTGTCCGGCGGCAGCGTCGCGGGAGCGCCGTAGGCGCTGTCGGAGGAGGGCTCGGCGGGGCGCCGCACCGCGGAGGTCCGCGGCTGCGGCAGGCGCACGAGCGAGCCGTCGAGGAGTGACTGGTAGGTGCTCTGCAGCTCCTCGCCGGGGTCGACGCCGAGCTCCTCGGCCAGCACCTCGCGTCCGTGGTGGTACAGGTGGATGGCCTCGGCCTGCCTGCCGGACCGGCACAGCGCGGTCATCAGCTGACTGCGGAAACGCTCGCGCAGCGGGAACTCCGCCACCAGGCCGGTCAGTTCGACGGTGACCTGCTCGTGGCGGCCGAGCGCCAGATCCGCCGCGATCCGGTGCTCCAGCGTGGCCACGCGGGCCTCGGCCAGGCAGGGCGCCTCGGCGTCGAAGAGATGTTCCGTGGTGTTCGCGAGCGGGCGGCCGCTCCAGCACGCCAGGGCGTTGCGCAGGAATTCGCCCGCCTTCTCGAAGTCACCCGCAAGCAGAGCTTCCCGCCCCTGGCAATCAAATTCCTCGAATTCTGTCAGGTCCAGCCGTGAATTTCCGATCGACATGACATATCCGGGTGGCATACGGTCGATGAGTACGCCGTCACCGAGTATTTTCCGCAGCCGTGAAATGTAGGTGTACAACTGCGCGTTCGCGGTGGCCGGCGGCGCCCACCCCCACAGCAGCCGACTGAGCCGGTCGTCGGACACGACCTCGCCGCGGGCCAGCAGAAACGCGGCGAGCACGGTGTGCAGCTTGGCACCGGAGAGCGGCGCCCTGCGTTCCCGGTCGCGCACCTCGACCGGCCCCAGAACTCGGAATTCCATGGCACCCCCCGTCCATGATTCATGCAGCGAACCTTCGCACGAATCTAGCGGTTGCCGTTGTTCTCTCGATGTCGTCTTGATTTCATGGGCCCCGGGACGGGAAACCGGCGGGACAGGAAATGGAAAGGGCAGGTCCCTACTGTCCGTCGTACCGCAGCAGAGCGGCAATGACGGTCGAGGGACGAGGGGATCGAGATGCGCAGCACTCGGACGGTGAAGCGAGCGGCGATGGCGGGTCTGATCGTACTGGCGGGACTGATCACGGGCACCGGGGCCGGGCTGGGCACCACCGCGCACAGGGATACGGTGACGGGTGACGACGACATGCCCTGGGGGGTCGTCAAGGCGACCGGGCCGACGTACGTCGTCTCCGGCGACGACATGCCGTGGGGCTGAACCGGGCGTTCCGCCGGCGGATCAGTGCCAGGTCGTGTCCGCAGAGTCCTGCCCGGCCCACGACGCCCTGCTTCCCCACGGCCTCCGGGGTGGGAGGAGCCCTCACCCTCGTAGCCCTGCGGGCACGGGACCCGCGCTGCGTCTGCCAAGAGTCCGAGCAGCTGTGCCACGAGGGCTCTTGGCAGCCTTGCGATCTTCTCCGTAGCCCTGCGGGCACGGGAGGGGCCCCCGGAACGGGACGCCGCGGGGCGGGCGACGATACTGTGCGGACGCTCCCTAGCGGTCCGCCAGCAGCAGTCGAAGCTCCTGCGGAGTGAGGGATCGTTCCTTCCCCGGGCCGGCGGCGCCACCGCTCCTGTCGCACTCGCACCGCACCGTGTCGAGCAGCCGCGTCACCGTGGCCCGCCACGGCTGGGCGCCCACTTCGCCCAGCGCCGCATGGGCCCGCTCGAACCGCGCAGCCGCCGCCGCATAACGGCCGCCGAGCGCCTCGACACAGCCGAGGTCGGTCTCCACCCGCGCATAGAGAAAGCGGTCGGCCAGTTCCTCGGTGATCTCCAGCGCCTGCGTCAGCGTGTGCTCGGCCGTCGTCAGCCGGCCCTGGGTCCACTGCGTCTCGCCCAGCCCGCGCAGCGCATGGGCCTCGCCGACCCGGTCGCCCTCCTTGCGGGACAGTTGCAGCACCTCGTGGAAGGATTCCGCGGCCCGGTCCAGATCGCCCGACCGCAACCGCACTTCGGCCAGCCGGTAGATGCTCTGCGTCACCGCGCGCACCGAGCCTGTCCGCCGGCTCAGCGCGAGTGCGTCGACGGCCAGCGGCAGCGCCCGCTTCACCTCACCGCGGTCCAGCTCGATCTGGGCCACGTAGCCGAGCAGATGGGCCTCGTTGCCGGTGTCGCCGGCCTCGCGGAAACCCTTCAGCGCCGCCCGGCAGTACTGGAGTGCCCGGTGCCAGTCGCCCTGGAAGCGGGCGCACATGGCCAGGTTCCGCTGCGCGAGCGCCGCTCCGGGCACGTCGTCGGTGTCCCCGAGCAGCCGCAGGGCCGCGATGTTCCATCCCTCGGCCTGCTCGTAGCGCCGCTGGTAGATGGCGAGCGAGCCCAGAACCCGAAGCATCGTGGCCTCGCCCCTGCGGTCGCCGCCGCGCCGGGCCGACGACAGCGCGGCCTTGGCGCAGCGCTGCCAGTCCTCCAGGTAGTTCCTGGTCTCGAAGTGGGGCACGGCGCTCTCGGTCAGCGCCCAGGCGTACCGCGCCCGGTCCGTCTCGGCCGCGTGCACCACGACGTCGGGGACGCCTGCGCGCTCGGAGTCGAACCAGTCCAGGGGTGCGGCCAGCAGCTCGTCCGCGGCGCCCCGCAGGAAGGCGGGCGCGGGCTCCGGCGGATGGGCGACCGGGAAGTTGCGTCCGTCGAGCCGACGATGGGCCTCCTCGGCGAGCCAGAGCCAGGCGGCGAAGATCCGGTCCAGCGCCGCATCGCACTCCTCCTGCGTCTCGTCGGCCTCGGCGCGCTCACGGGCGAACAGCTGGAGCAGGTCCTGGAACCGGTAGCGGGCCGCCCGGCCCGGCACCCGGTCGGCCGTCTCCAGCAACTGGGCGTCCACAAGCTGGTCGAGCAGCTGCTCGGCGTGCCACACATCGGTGCCCAGCGCCGCAGCGCCGACCCAGGCCGCGAAGTCCGCGGTGCGCAGCAGCCCGAGCCTGCGGTACATCCGCGCCGCCTCCGGGGACAGATCGCGGTACGTCAACCGGAAGCCTGCCCGCACCCCGCCCTCCGACGGGCTCAGCTCGTCCAGCCGCCGCCGCTGGTCGCTCAGACGCTCCACCAGCCCGCGCACGGTCAGATTGGGCTTGGTGGCCAGCCGCGCCCCGGCGATCCGCAGCGCCAGCGGCAGACAGTCACAGAGCGCGCTCAACTGCTCCAGGGCCACCGGATCGCTGCCGAAGCGGTCGACGCCGGCGATGTTGGTGAGCAAGGTCGTGGCCTCGGCCGGCGCAAGGACGCGCAGTCTGATCCGCAGGGCCGTGTAGTCGCCGGTCACGTCGTCCAGCGCCTCACGGCCGGTGGCGATGACGACACTGCGGCCGCCGCCCGGCAGGAGCGGGCGCAGCTGGGCGAAGGACCGCACGTTGTCGAGGACGATCAGTGCCTTGCGGGTGCTGAGCAGGCTGCGGAAGAGCGCCGCACGCTCGTCCGGCTCCGCCGGGATCTGCGGCGCGGGCGTCCCGAGAGCCCGCAGGAAGCGGTCGAGCACGACGGTGGGGGAGACGGGCGGGTTCTCCTCGTCGTAGCCGCGCAGGTCGGCGAAGAGCTGCCCGTCGGGGAAGCGCTCGGCGGCCTGGCTCGCCCAGTGGACGGCCAGCGCGGTCTTGCCCACCCCGCCGACTCCGACGATCGTCGCGAGCGCGGGTGCGTGCGGCTGGTACGGCTCCTTCAACAGCCGGTCGAGCAGGGCCAGCTCCTCCTGGCGGCCGGTGAATCTCATGACATCGGCGGGGAGTTGCGCCGGTGTGGTCGGCACATGAGCGGGGGTGGTCTGCACCGGGACCCCGGCGGAGGGGGCCGCGGAGACCGGACGGGTCAGCTCCGGCGAGTCGTGCAGGATCAGTTCGTGCAGCTGCTGGAGCGCGGGACCGGGCTCGATGCCCAGCTCCTCGTTCATCAGGCGGCGGCCCTGACGGAACACCTCCAGCGCCTCGGCGCGCTGCCCCGAGCGGTACAGCGCCAGCATCAGGTGCTCGCGCGACTGCTCGCGCAGCGGGTGCCGGGCGACCAGTTCGCCCAGTTCCCCGGTCAGCACCCGGTGGCGCCCCAGCTCCAGCATCAGCCCGGCGCGCTCCTCGATCAGATCGAGCCGCAGGTGTTCCAGCCGCGCCGCCTCGGCCTCGATGCGCTCCCCGGGCAGTTCGTCGAGTGCCGCGCCCCGCCACTTGCTGAGTGCCTCCTCCAGCAGGGCGCAGGCCTCCTCGGCCCGGCCGTGCCGTGCGGCGTTCCGGCCGCGCTCGGCCTCCCGCAGGAATTCCACGACGTCGATGCGGTGCGCGCCCTGGACGAGCACGTAGCCCGGCGCAGAGGTGAGCAGGAGTTCGCTCTCCCCGGCCTCCTTGAACGTCTTGCGCAGCGTCGCGACGCAGATCGCGATCTGGTTGCGGGCCGTCGCCGGCGGGGACTCGGGCCAGACGGCGTCCACCAGTGTGTCGACGGAAACGATCCGGTCCGCCGAGAGGAGCAGCATCGCGAGAACGGTGGACTGCCGCCTGCCCTTGATGCGCACCGGCTCGCCGTCGGCCTGAACGAGCAGTGGCCCCAGCATTCTGAAGACGAACTGATTCACTGGTCCCCCCGGCCTGTGACCTTAAGGCAGGCCGGTAACGGTACAACAAGGAAGTCGCCCTGGTGAGAGGGCAGTCGCCGCGCGACCGGGGTCGATTTCCGGCCAAGTGTGGGCCGTGGGGAATACGTGCCGGGACGGCGCGGGGCCGGGTGTCATCGCCGCCGTCAGGACCGGGCGTGCGGAACGACGGCTCCCAGCGCGAGCGACAGCTCGCGCAACACCTCGGTGGTCCTGCGGAACTCCTCCTCGCCGCCCAGCTCCGTGCACAGCCGGCGTGCCAGTTCGGCGTGGCCCGCGTCGATCTCGCGCAGAACAGCCTCGCCCCGGTCGGTGGCCACGAGAAGGCGGGCGCGCCGGTGTGCGGGGTTGGGGCGGTAGTCGGCAAGCCCCTGCTCCACCAGCAGATCGGCGATGCGCTGCACGCTCTGGCGGGTGATGCCCAGCAGGCGGGCCGTGCCGGAGACGGACTGCGGCCCGTCCCCGACCGCGCCGAGCACCTGCCACTGGGCGGCACTCAGCCCGGACGGCACCGTCAACCGGTCCAGCAGAGCGCCGAACCTGCCGTTGAGGTGGAAGACGGCCAGGGCGGAGCGGCTGAACGCGTCGACGGAGCTCATGCCGTCGCGGGTGCTGCCACCGGATGTCGCGACGCGCATAACGGCCCCCTCCGCCGGCAGTCGACACGGTGTATGTCCGTCGGTCCGCCACCCGGCGTGTTCCGGCCAGGCGTTGCTGCACCGTACATGCGTCCGACACCGGTGTCCATGAGGTCCCGGCACGCAAGCCCGTGGCGCACGAAAGCCCTCGACACATCCGGCCCGGCATGGCTACGGTTCCCGGGCGGCGGATGATCCGCGGTACTCGGGGGAGTAGTGAAGTGACCGGTGCGAGTGGGCAGTTCCGCTGCCTGGTGTCCGCATACGCCGTCTCCTCCTACGGCTCCTACCTCAACCTCATCGCGCTGAGCCTGTTCTCCTACGAGGTCACGGGCAGCGCGCTCGGCATCGGCGCGCTCATGGCGCTGCGTCTGTTCGCCGGCATGCTGGCCGGACTGGCTGCCGGCGCGCTGGCCACACGAGCGGGCCGCCGGGCCCTGATGGTCTCCGCGGACATCGCGCAGGCCGTGGCCATGGCCGTCCTCGCGCTGGCCGCGCCGCACACATCGGCGGCGCTGCTCGCCTGCGCGGTCGTGGTCCTGGGCGCGGGGAACACGCTGTTCACCGTCGCTCTGCGCAGCGCGGTGCCGGTGATGGTGGGTCACGAGGAGCGCGTACGCGCCAATGGCCTGCTCGTCACGGTGCGGTCCTTCGCCACCGTGCTCGGCTTCGCGTCGGCGGCTCCCGTCATCGGCTTCTGCGGCTACTCGGCCGCCTTCGCGATCAACGGCGTGAGCTTTCTGGTGTCCGCGGCGGCACTTCTCCTCCTGCGGCCACGCACCGACGGCGAGGAGCCGGACGCGTCGGCGGCGGCCCGAACGGAAGCCACCGGCGGCCAGGAGCCGGACGCGTCGGCGGCGGCCCGAACCGAGGCCACCGGCGCCGCGAGCGGTATGCGCGGTCTGCGCGGACTGTCCGCGCTGCTGATCGGAATGATCCTCCTGAGAGGCGCCGACGCCCTGGCGTCGTCCTCGCACAACGTGGCCCTGCCGGTGGCCGCCGGCGCAGCATCACCGGACAACCCGGCCCTGTTCATGACCCAGTTCTGGGCCGCCTGGGCCGTCGGCACGCTGCTCGCCCACCAAGTGCTGGGGCGCCGCGCGGACGCCGGCGCGGCGGCGGGCGAACGTGCCTTCGCGGTGGGCACCTGCGCCATGTCCCTCTTCTTCGTCCTGGCGTTCACCGGACTGCCCGGACCGGCGCTGGTGGCCGTGGCTCTGGGGGCCGGCCTCGCGGACGGCTGCACCGAGATCGTCTACACCTCGCGGCTGCAGGCGGTCCCCGACCGACAGCGCAGCCGGCTGTTCGGACTGTCCGCCACGGTGGAGACATCGGGGTTCACGCTCGGGACCGTGGCCGCCGCCGCGTCCCTCGAATCGCTGCCCGCCCTCGTCGTGGTGGGCGCGTTCCACGGAACGGCCGTCTTCGGGGCACTGGCCCTGCTCCTGTTCCTCGCCGTGCGGGGCGGTACCGCCCCGCGACGGACACGACCCACAACAGGTGCGACACAAGGAGGAGAGACCACGCATGGAGCGCGGACGGGGACAGGCAGTCTGCCGGGGGCCTGAGCCGGAGTTCACCGACGACGACCCGCGGGACGCGGTCCAGGCGCTGCTGCGCGCCGCGGACCGGGCCCGGGACGCGGCGGTCGTCACCGTCGGGCCCGACGGAGGCACGACCCGGCAGACCTACCCCGAGCTGCTGTTACGCGCCCGCGGACTGCTCACCGGTCTGCGCGGGAACGGCCTGCGCCCCGGCGACGCACTCGTGCTGTGCGGACTTCCCCTCGACGAGTTCTTCCCTGCCTTCTGGGCCGCTGTGCTCGGCGGTGCCCGGCCCGTTGCCGTCGCGGAACGCCCCGGCGAGAACCCCGCGGCCCTCGAACGGGTGCGTCACACCTGCGACCTGCTGGACGGGCCGCTCGTGCTCAGCGACGCCGCCGGAGCCGAGGCGCTGCGCCGGGCCGCCCCCGAGCTGCGCGTCGCGGTCGCGGCCGACTGCCTGCGCGCGAACCCCGCCTACGACCACGTGGAACCCGCCGCCACCGACACCGCCCTCCTGATGCTCTCGTCGGGCAGCACGGGCAGGCCCAAGGCGGCGCAGCTCACGCACGGCGGGCTCGCGGACTTCGCCGCGAGCAGCCGGCGGATCCTCGACGTCCGCCCCGGCCACACGACCGTCAACTGGCTGCCCGTGGATCACAGCGGCGCGTTTCTCCTGTACCACGTGCTCGCGGTCTTCACCGGGTGCACCAACGTCCACGTTCCCACCGGAGCCGTTGTCGCGGAGCCACTGCGCTGGCTGGATCTGATCGCCGAGCACCGCGCCGAGCACAGCTGGGCGCCCACGTTCGCCTACCAGTTGGTCGCCGACGCGCTCGCCGAGCGGCCCCACGGCGGCAGACGGCTCGACCACCTGCGCACCCTGGTGTGCGGTGGCGAGCAGATCACCCTGCCGGTGATGCGGCGCTTCCTGGCTGCCACCACTGCGTACGGCATCCGGGAGGAGCACATCGTGCCGGCGTGGGGGATGGCCGAGACGGTCACCGCCATCACCTACGGCAGGCTCGACCGGCCCGGCGCAGTGCACCGCATCCTCAGGAGCAGCCTCGACGGGGAACTGACGCCCGCCGCGGAACACACTCCGGATGAGGACTGCGTCACCTTCGTCGCCGTCGGCTCACCCGCGCACGGCGCCACGCTGCGGCTCGTCGACGACACCGGGGAACCGGTTCCGCAGGGGCGGATCGGCAGGCTGCAGGTGCGCTCCACAGCGCGCGTCACGTCCGGCTACATCCGCGACCCGGAGGCCGACGCGGCGGCCTTCCCCGCGGAACCCGGCTGGCTCGACACCGGGGACCTGGCCTTCTTCGCGGAAGGGCAGGTGGTCGTCACGGGCAGACGCAAGGACGTGATCATCCTCAACGGTCACAACGTCCACTGCCACGAGGTGGAGGACGCCGCCTCCGCCGTCGGCGGCGTCCGCACCGGGGACGTTGCGGCGTGCGGAATCCCCGATCCGGACAGCGGGACCGAGACTCTCGCGGTGTTCTTCGTGAGCCGGGGCGAGCGTGAGGACGCGCGCATCGCACGGGAGCTCAGGTCGGTGCTGTACGCCCGTCTGCGGCTCACTGCCTCCCATGTCGTGCCGGTTCCCGCGGAGGAGTTTCCAAGGACCCCCGCGGGCAAGGTGCGGCGAGGGGAGCTGCGCGATCGGGCGGCCGCCGGCGCATCCGCACCCGCCGCCGAACCCGTCCTCGCGCCGCCCGGGGACCTCCCGTCGGCCGTGCAGGAGGAGATCACCGCGCTCCTCGGACGGCCGGTGCCCGCGCACGTGCCGTTCTACGAACTGGGCCTGAACTCCGTGATGCTCGTCCGGCTGCGCGCCCGCCTGGAGGAACGGTTCGGCACCGACATCCCGCAGACCGCGCTCTTCGAACACCCCACCGCCGCCGCGCTCGCCGCCCACCTGGCCGCCGCCGCCGAGAAGCCCGGGCGGACGGCTGCCGACAGCGCCTCGCACGCGGCGGCGGACCGCCGTATCGCCGTCATCGGCATGTCCGCGCGCTTCCCCGGGGCGGACTCGACCGCGCAGTTCTGGGCGAACCTGCGCGACGGCGTGGACAGCGTCCGCCGCTTCACCGCCGACGACCTCGCGGCAGCAGGGCTCTCGCCGCAGCAGGCGCAGGCCGTGGACCGGGTTCCCGTCGCCGGAGTGCTCGACGGCATCGAGGAGTTCGACGCCGACTTCTTCGGGGTGAGCCCCAAGGAGGCGGCCCTCACCCACCCGGCCCACCGGCTGTTCCTCGAATGCTGCCACGAGGCGCTGGAGGACGGCGGTTACGCGGCGAGGCAACCGGGCACACGGGTCGGGGTGTTCGCAGGGTCCGGGATGAACCTCTACGGCCACCAGCACCCGCCCGTCGCCTCCCGCGACGACGGCGACCCGGCCACCGGCATGCAGACGGCCATCGGACAGCAGCCGGACTTCCTCGCCACCCGGGTCGCCTACCGGCTCGGCCTCGAAGGCCCCGCCGTCGGCGTCCAGACCGCGTGCTCGACCTCGCTGGTCGCCGTGCACCTCGCGGTCCAGGCACTGCTGACATCAGACGCGGACCTGGCCCTGGCGGGCGCCGCCGCCGTGCACACGCCGCAGGAGACCGGCTACCGCAGCCACCCCGGATCGATCCTCTCGCCCACCGGGCGCTGCCGCGCCTTCGACGCGGACGCCGACGGCACCGTGGGCGGCAACGGCGTGGCCGCCGTGCTCCTCAAGCGGCTCGACCGGGCCCTCGCCGACGGGGACACCGTCCACGCGGTCATCCTCGGCTCGGCGGTCAACAACGACGGGGCCGGCAAGGTCGGGTTCAGCGCGCCGGGTGTCGCGGGCCAGGCCGATGTCGTACGGCAGGCGTTGCACCGGGCAGCCGTCCCCGCGGACACCGTCTCGTACGTCGAGGCGCATGGCACGGGCACACCGCTCGGTGACCCGGTGGAGCTGGAGGCGCTGGCCCGCGCCCTCGGCGAGAACACCGACCGCACGGGTTTCTGCACCGTGGGCTCGGTGAAACCTGCCATCGGGCACCTCGACAGCTGCGCCGGCATGGCCGGCCTGATCAAGACCGTGCTGATGCTCGAACACCGCACGCTGGTTCCGACGCTCCACCTCGACCGGCCCAACGCCGAACTGCGCCTGGCCCACGGCCCCTTGGTCCTCGGTACGCGGACCGAGCCCTGGCGGCCGCCGAACGGCGCGCCGCGCAGGGCGGGAGTCAGCGCGCTCGGCGTCGGCGGCACCAACGCCCATGTGATCCTCGAAGAGGCCCCCGAGCGCCCCGCACCCCCCGCCACGACTCCTTCGGATGAACCGGTCGAACCGGTCGAACCTGTCCTCGTACCGCTGTCCGCGCGCGATACCGAGGCGCTGGCCGAGTCCGCCACCCGTCTGCGCGACCACCTGCTCGCCCACCCCCGGATCGCGCCCGCCGACGTGGCCGCGACGCTGGCGCTCGGCCGGCCGCACCGGGAGGCGCGCACCGCCGTCGTGTGCAGGACGGCCCACGACCTCGTCCGAGCGCTGGAACGGCCACCCGCCCAGGGCGCGCCCCTCGGCCCCGTCGCCTTCGCCTACAGCGGCCAGGGCAGCGCCCGCCGTGGCATGGCGCGCGGCATCTGGGACGCGTATCCCGAGGCCCGCCGTGTGCTCGAACGCTGCGAGCGGATCCACGCCGACGAGTTCGGCGGCACGCTGCTGCCCCTGCTGCTCGACGAGGGCGCGGCGGACGACGCCACGGCGGACGACATCACTGCGGACGACATCACGGCCGGCGGCGGCATCTGGCCCACCGACACGGCCCAGCCCGCCCTGTTCGCCCACCACATGGCGCTCACCGAGCTCTGGCGCGCATTCGGCGTGCGCCCCGCCCTGGTCCTCGGACACAGCGTCGGCGAGTACGCGGCCCTGTGCGCGGCGGGTGCCCTGTCCCTGGAGGACGGTCTGCGGCTCACCGCACGGCGCGGCAGGCTCATGCACGAGGCCGCGGCACCGGGCGGGATGCTCGCCGTGCGTACGGACGCGGCGACCGCCGAGCGGATCGCGTACGCCGCCGGCGCCGAACCGGCCGCCTTCAACGGGCCCCGCGCCCAGGTGATCTCCGGACCGCGGGAGGCACTGGAAGAGGCGGTGCGCCTCCTCGGCAAGGAGGACATACCGTGGCGGGCCCTGCCCGTCGACCGGGCATTCCATTCGGCCGGGCTGGACGAGGCGGTACGTGCGTTTCGCGCACACGCCGAGAGGACGGCGTACGCGCCGCTGCACACTCCGCTCGCGTCGGGACTCGACGGCGAGGCGCGCCCCGTCGGCTGGAGGGTCGACGCCGAGTACCTCTGCCGCCAGGCGCGGCAGCCGGTCCGGTTCGCCCTGGCGGTGGCCGCCGCGTCCGGCCTGCGGTGCGCCGACTTCCTGGAGATCGGCGCGGGCAGCACGCTGACGGGTCTGGGCAGGCACTGCGCACCCGGGAGCCGCTGGTACGGCAGCCAGGGCCAGGACGCCGAGCAGTTGACCGGAATGCTGGAGACCCTCGCGGAGCTGTACCGAGGAGGGGCCTCGCTCGACTGGCAAACCGTCAGCAGGGGCGGCGGCAGGATCCCCCTGCCCGGCCATCCGCTGCGGCGGCGAAGGGTCGCCGCAATGCCCGCGACGCCGGCGGCCGGACCTGCGGCCGGAGCCGGGCAGGCTGCCGCCCCATCCGTGGATGTCACTGCGGCTCCGGACGAACTGCTGGATCAGATACGGCGTTTGACCGCGGAGAAGCTGGGGGCCGAGGTCGCCGACACCGCGCCC
This sequence comes from Streptomyces sp. ISL-10, assembly GCF_018614575.1. Taxonomy (GTDB): domain Bacteria; phylum Actinomycetota; class Actinomycetes; order Streptomycetales; family Streptomycetaceae; genus Streptomyces. The sequence goes on along the minus strand of NZ_JAGGOJ010000038.1, from coordinate 15,260 downwards.
GACACCTCGTTCTTCGCGCTCGGCGCCGACTCGCTCGCCCTGATGGGGATGGTGGCGGAGCTGGAGCGCCGTCACGGGGTGCGTGTCCGGGTGCGGGACCTGTTCTCGGACGCGGACACCCCGCGGAAGCTGGCGGCCCACGTGGCCGGCCTGCGCGGCGGAACGGCGGCCGAGCCTGCCGTGCAGCCGCCGGTCACAGGGCCCGGGGTACAGCTGCCCGTCGCGGCCGAGCCCGCTGTGCAGCCGCCCGCCGCAGAGCTCGTGATGCAGCCGCCCGTCACAGCCGGGCCCGCGGTACAGCCGCCTGCCCCGGCGCCGGGCTCGCCGCCTGCCCCGGCGCCGGGCTCGCCGCCTGCCCCGGCGCCGGCGCCTGCCGGAGACGAGAGCCTGCACCAGCTGTTCACGCAGCAGATACGGCTCGCCGAGAACCTGGTGGAGCAGGTGACCGGTCTGCTCACCCGCCAACTGGACGCTCTTGCCGGGGCTCAGCCGACCCCGGCCGTAGGACCTGCCCCGGCCGCAGAACCGGCTCCAGCCGTGCATCCTGCCCCCGCCGTACGACCCGCCCCTGCCGTACAGCCGACACACGCCCTACGACCGCAACCCACCGCACGACCCGCCCCCGGGGCACAGCCGACTCCGGCCGTACCACCGGACCCGGCCGTGAAAACGGCTCCCGCCGTGCAACCGGCCCCCGCCGCACCGCCGTTCGGCGCGCGCGGCGACGTCCCGTCGGCCACCGGAGCGGAACCGGAGCGGGTGCACCGGGCAGAGCCCGAGCCGGCACGGGCGGCCCCCGTAACCCAGCCCGGGCCGGCGCACTGCGACGTCAGCCTGTACTTCTTCGGCGACTACCCGGAGGAGGCCCACGACGACAAGTACGCGCTGATCACGGAGGCGGCCGAGTTCGCGGACCGGCACGGCTTCCACGCCCTGTGGTTCCCCGAACGGCACTTCAACTCCTTCGGCGCACTGTTCCCCAACCCCTCTGTCCTCGCCGCCGCGCTGGCCGCCCGCACCGAGCGGATCCGGCTGCACGCGGGCTCCGTCGTCCTGCCGCTGCACCACCCGATCCGCGTCGCGGAGGAGTGGTCGGTGGTCGACAACCTCTCGGGCGGCCGCGCCGGTCTGTGCTTCGCGAGCGGCTGGCACGCCAAGGACTTCGCCCTGGCCCCGGAGAACTACGGCCGGCACCGCGAGGTCATGTACGAGCGGCTGGAGGACGTCCGCCGCCTGTGGTCGGGGCAGCCGCTCCCGGTGACCGCAGGGGACGGCACGGCGACCGAGGTCAGGCTGCACCCACGCCCCCTCCAGGAGCAGCCGCCGCTGTACGTCGCCGTGGTGGGCAACCCGGACAGCTACCGGCAGGCAGCCGCCCGCGACCTGGGTGTGGTCACCAACCTGATGGCGCAGACCGTCGAGCAGCTCGCGGACAACATCGCCCTGTACCGCCGCACCCGCGCCGAGCACGGACTCGACCCGGCGGCAGGCCGTGTCGTGGTCCTCGTGCACACGTATCTCGGCGACGACGCGGAGCAGGCACGTGCCGAGGCCTACCGTCCTTTCGTGGCCTACCTGCGCTCCTCGCTGTCCCTCTTCGACCAGGTCACGAACAGCCTCGGCTTCGAAGTGGACCTGGAGAACACACCCGAGGAGGACGTGGAGTTCCTGCTCGGGCGGGCCTACGCGCGGTACTGCGACTCCCGGGCCCTGATCGGCGACGAGAACGCGGCGGCCGGGACGGTACGCCGCCTGGTGGACGCCGGAGCCGACGAGATCGCCTGTTTCGTCGACTTCGGCGTCCCGGCACAGCGGGTGCTGGCCGCGCTGCCCGTCCTCGACCGGCTCCGGCGACGGCTGCGCGGGACGGCCGGGACCCGCACCGGCGGCAACGAGCCGCGGATGCCGCTGACGCCCGCCCAGCGGCGCATCTGGTTCCTCGAACAGCTGCACCCGGGCACGAGCATGTACCACGAGCCCAAGGCCGTCCGGCTCGACGGACCGCTGAACACAGAAGCGCTGCGGTGGGCGCTGCAGCAGGTGGCTGACCGCCACCCTGCGCTGCGCACCGTGTTCAGGGAGGCGGACGGTGCCCCCTGCCAGGAGGTCCGCCCGCACGTGCGGCTCGACTGCCCGGTGGCCGACCACACCGGGGAGACCGAGGAGTCCGCGCTGCGGGCCGTCCTGGAGACCGAGGGCCGCCGCACCTTCGACCTCGGTGAGGGGCCGCTGCTCTCGGCCCGCCTGCTGAGGCTCGCGCACGACCGGCATGTGCTCTTCCTGCTCGCCCACCACATCGTCTTCGACTCGTCCTCCACCGCCGTCCTCACCCGCGACCTCGCCGCCTTCTACCGCGCCTGGCCGCACCACGGCGATGCCGCGCCGGAGCTGCCGCCGCTGACCGCCCTGCCCACCGGTGCGCCCGACCCCGCACGGGCCGCCGAGGCCCTGGCGTACTGGCGGCGCGAGCTGAGCGGTGTCCCGGAGACGGCCCTGCCCACCGACCGTCCCCGGCCCCCCGTCAGATCTGGCGAGGGAGCCCACCTCAGCCATGAACTGGACGCCGAACTCACCAGCGGCCTGCGGCGGTTGGCGGCCGACCACCGCGCCACCCTCTTCATGGTGCTCATCAGCGCGATCGGCGCCGTGCTCGGCAGGTTCGGCGGACAGCAGGACGTCGTGGTCGGCACCGCCGTCGCCGCCAGGCCGACCGGAGCCGAACACCACATCGGGCTGTTCCTCGACACGGTGCCGCTGCGCCTGGACCTGTCCGGTGACCCGGACTTCGGCGAACTGCTGCGGCGGGTACGGGAGAGCAGCACCGCCGCCTTCGAGCACCGCGACGTCCCCTTCGACGAACTCGTCGGCGCCCTCAACCCGCAGCGCGACCCGGGCCGCAACCCCCTCTTCCAGGTGCTGGTCGAGTACGAGAACGAGGGCGAGGTGACGTTCGACCCGCCGCGGGTCACCGCCACGCTGCTCGACATGCCCAGTGCCCGTGCGCCTTTCGACCTCACGGTCTACCTGACGCACCACCGCGAGGGCGTGCGGTGCGCGGTCGAGTACGACACCGCCCTCTTCGACGATTCCACGGTGCGCAGGCTCCTCGCCGCCACGGAGAGCGTGCTGCGCAGGACGCTGGAGCAGGGCGGCGCCGCCCTGTCCCAACTGACCGCCCCCACCGACGCGGACCGCACCGCACTGGCCCGCCTCGGCCGCCTGGAGGATCCCCTTCCGGCGCACGCCGACACCCTGCACGGGCTGTTCGAGGCGCAGGCGCGGCAGACCCCGGATGCGGTCGCGCTCGTCCACGGCGACGAGCGGGTGGACTACGCGGAACTCGACCGGCGAGCCGACCGCCTGGCCCGGCGGCTGAGGGCGAGGGGAGCGGGACGCGGCGAGCGCGTGGCGGTGCTGCTGCCGCGCGGTCCGGAGCTGATCACGGCGCTGCTCGGAGTGCTCAAGAGCGGCGCCGCGTACCTGCCGCTCGACGTCCTCGCGCCCACGGCCCGGCTGGAGCTGCTCCTCGGCGACGGCACACCGGCACTGGTGCTCACCACGGCAGCCCTGCTCGACCGGCACCCGGGCCTTGGGGCATGGCCCGTGCACCTCGTGGGCGGACCGGACACGGCAGCCGGGGACGAGGACGACGTCCCCGACGGCACAGGATCCGTCCCGCACGAGGGGCCACGCCCACAGGACCCCGCGTACTGCATCTACACCTCGGGCTCCACCGGCCGCCCCAAGGGCGTCGTCGTACCGCACCGCGGCCCGGCCGGCCTCGTACGCGGCCACCTGGCACAGCACCCCGCCCTGCGCACCCTGCAGTGGACCTCGCCCGCCTTCGACGTCAGCGTGCAGGAGATCTTCACCACCCTGGCGGCCGGGGCGGAGCTCGTCCTCATCGACGACGACGTACGGCTCGATCCGGCCGCGGTCTGCGACGCCGTGCGCCGCCACGCTGTTGAGCGGATCTTCATGCCCTGCACCCCGCTCAGGTACCTGATGGAGACCGGCCCCGAACTGCCGTCCCTGCGCGAGCTGTTCTCGGCCGGTGAGTCGCTGGAGCTCACCGCGTCCTTCCGCCGCTTCCTCGCCACGCACCCGCAGTGCGCGCTGTACAACCAGTACGGCCCCACCGAGACGTCGATCATCGTCACCTCGCACCGGGTCGACCCCACCGGAGAGGAGCGGCCTCCCATCGGGACCCCGGTCCCGGGAGCCCGTATCCGGCTCCTCGACCCGGCGGGGCGACCCGTGCCGCTCGGCGCGATGGGGGAGATCCATGTGGGCGGCACACCGGTCTCGTACGGATACCACGCACGCCCCGAGGAGACGGCCGCGGCTTTCGTCACCGACGAGACGGGCGCGCGCCTGTACCGGACGGGCGACCTCGGCCGCTGGCGCGCCGACGGTGCGCTGGCCTACCACGGCCGCGTCGACGACCAGGTCAAGATCCGGGGCCACCGGGTCGAACCGGCCGAGGTCCAGGTCGTCCTGAACGCCCGCGCGGAGGTCGTCGAGGCCGCCGTCGTCGCCCGGCGGGACCAGGCCGGAGAAGCCGAACTCGTCGCCTACGTCGTCCCGGTGGAACCGGAAGCCGACCTCGGGCGGCTGCGCGGTGCTCTGGCCGCGGAAGTCCCCGATCACCTGGTGCCGCGCCACTGGGTCCGTATGCGCAGGCTGCCGGTCAACGCCTCCGGCAAGCTGGACCGGGAGCGGCTGCCCGCACCGGGTGACGCAGCGCCGCTGGCGGGCGCCGAGCCCGCCACATGGCTGGAGAAGGAGCTGCACGAGCTGTGGTGCGGCGAACTCGGCCTGCCGCATGCGTCCGTGACACGGTCCTTCTTCGAACTGGGCGGGCATTCCCTGAGCGCGATCCGGCTGCTGAACCGGATGTCGGTGCGACTCGGGATCGAGCTGGGCATGGCCGAGTTCTTCCCGGCCCCTACGATCCAGGCGGTCGCGGCGCGGTTCGAGGCGGACACGCCGGGGGCGGACGCACGCCTCCCGCAGCCGCCCGCGCCCAAGGCGGAGGGCCCTGCCCGCCCGACGGCGAAGGCGACGGAAGCGGTCGCGGTTAGGACGTCAACCGAGACGGCGACGGAAGCCGCCGCGGCTCGGACGGTGACGGCAGGCATCGTGCCCCGGACGGAAACGAACAGCCCTGCCCGCCCGACGGCAACGGAGACGGCGACGGAAGCGGTCGCGGTCCCGACGGCAACCGAGACGGCGACGGAAGCCGCCGCGGTGACGGAGTCGGCAGCCACCACGCCCGTCGCCCTGCCGCACGACGACGCAGCCGCCACACCCGTCGCGGACAGCGTCCCCATGACGTCCGCGCTGCGCCGACTGTGGCGGCGCCACCACGAGCGCACCGACCCCGGCGTCTACAACGTCGCACACCGCATCGACCTCCACGGCGCCCTCGACCCGGACGCCCTGACTCAGGCGCTGGAGGACCTGGTTGACCGGCACGAGGCGCTGCGCAGCCGGGCCGTGCACCGCGACGGCGAGCATCTCGTCGAGGTGCTCACCGAGGTGCCCGTGGACGTCGGGGTCACCGACCTGACGGCGTACGCCGGCGACGCGGTCCGCGTCGAGCGCTGGTGCCAGGACCAAGCGTCCGAACCGTTCGCACTGGACACCGCCCCGCTGTTCCGCTTCCGGCTCGGCCGGCTCGGCCCGGACCGCTGGGTGCTGGTGGCCGTACTGCACCATGCCGTCTGCGACGGCTGGTCCATGGGCATCCTCTGGCACGACCTTGAGAAGCTCTACAACGCCCGCAGCGAAGGCTCCGCCCCCGCTCTCGCGGCGCCGTCGGCACAGTTCACCGACGTCGCCCGCGCCGAGCACCGGCTCGCCGACATGCGCCGGGAGGAGCTGGAACGGTTCTGGCGCGCGGAGCTCGCGGGCCTGCCGCTGAAACCGGACCTGCCCTGCGACCGGCCGCGGCCCGCCGTGCCGTCCGGCCGCGGCGCCCTGCACACATGGACGGTCGGCGGCGTCGTGCCGGGCCGGGTGGCCGGGACGGCCGAGCAGCTGGGCGTCACCCCGTACGCGGTCCTCGCGGCCGCCTTCGCCACCTGGACGGCCCGGCTGTGCGGGCGCACGGACGACGTCGTCCTCGCGGCCTCCAGCGCCAACCGCACCCGGCCGGAGCGGGAGGGCGTGGTCGGGCTGCTGGGCGACGCCGTGCTCCTGCGCGCCCGCCTGTCCGAGGCCCCGGTGTTCGCGGATCTGGTGACGCGGCTCGGCTCGACCCTCTTCACCGCCCTCGACCACCAGGAGCTGCCGCTGACCGAGGTCGTGCGGCTCCTCTCGCCCGAGACGGCCGAAGGGCTTTTCCCCACGGTGCTGTTCACGGTGGTCACGACGCCGCCACCGGCCCTCTGCCTTCGAGGGGTTTCCGCCACGGTCCGCGGCCTGCCCACCCGAGCCGTCGCCCGCAACGAGCTCTACGCCGTCCTCCTGCCCCGCGGTGACGCCATCGACATCACCTTCGAGTACGCGACCGACCTCTTCGACGCGGCGACGGTCCGCGCCTGGAGCGCGGACTTCACCGCGCTGCTGGAGCAGGTCACGGCGAAGCCGTCGACCCCGGTCGCGGAGCTGCTGCGCCCGCCCGGGGGGAGGGAGGGCACCTGCTGAGCGCCCCGCCTTCGACCGCCTGAACAGGTCTGCGCCGGCACCCCGACACGCGCCTACACTGAGCGCATCGGGGTGCTTGCGAGAGACCGGACCGGACCGTGCGGCATCAGCGGTTGTTCGTGGCGGCACTCGCCCTGTTCCTCACCGTCCTGCCGGCGGCCGGCAGCGCGGCAGCGGACAGCGCGCAGGGCGAGGAGGTCCCACACGGCCCCGGTTTCGGTGCGCGGGCCCTTCAGGCACTGATCGACGGAATCCAGTTCGGTGTCATCATCGCGATCACCGCCGTCGGTCTGTCCCTGATCTTCGGCACCATCCACCTGATCAACTTCGCGCACGGCGAGCTCGTCACCATCGGCGCCACGTCCGCCTTCTTCCTGAACGTCTCGCCGGCGGGCCCCGGCTGGCACCTGGTCCCCGCCGCCCTCGCCGCCGTGGCCTTCGGCGCCCTGCTGGGCGCGGCGATCGACCGCGGCGTCTGGCGCCCGCTGCGGGCCCGCGGCACCGGGCTGATCAACATGTTCATCGTCACGATCGGCCTGTCCCTGCTGCTGCGGCACATCGTGCTCGTGCTCTACGGAGCCCGCCCCGGCTCCTACGCCCAGTACGACATCCAGCAGGCGATCGACCTCGGCCCGGCCGGCATCACACCCCGGGACCTCACCGTCACCGTGCTGTCCCTGCTGACGCTGCTCGGCGTCGCGGCACTGCTGCAACGGACCCGGATCGGCACCGCGATCCGTGCGGTCTCCGGCAACCGCGACCTCGCCGAGGCCTCCGGCATCGACGTGCAGCGCGTCGTGCTCGTCGTCTGGATGCTCGGCGGAGCGCTCGCCGCCCTGGGCGGGGTCTTCTTCGGACTGGTGGAGGTCATCACCTGGGACATGGGATTCAAACTGCTGCTGCTCATGTTCGCCGGGGTGATCCTCGGTGGTCTCGGCAACGCGTACGGCGCGATGGCCGGCAGCCTCGTCATCGGCGTCGTCGCGCAGATGTCCACCCTGTGGTTCCCGGTCGACCTGCAGTACGCATGGGCCCTGCTCGCCCTGATCATCGTTCTGCTGGTGCGGCCGCAGGGCATCCTCGGCCGGGCCGAGCGCATCGGGTGAGGGGCGCGCCGTGGACTTCTCCGTGATCCTCTCCGACGCGATCCGCTCCGGCATCGGTCCCATCGCCGCGATCTACGCGATCGCAGCCCTCGGTCTCAACCTGCACTTCGGCTACACGGGGCTGCTCAACTTCGGCCAGGTCGGTTTCATGCTCGTCGGCGGCTACGGACTAGCCATCACCGTGGTGACGTGGGGCGGTTCGATGTGGCTCGGCATCCTGGTCGGGCTCGCCTCCGCGCTCGTCCTGGCGCTGCTGCTCGGCCTGCCCACCCTGCGGCTGCGCGCCGACTACCTCGCCATCACCACGATCGCCGCCGGGGAGACGCTGCGGCTGTTCTACCGCTCCAGCTGGGCCGAGCCCACCACGGGCGGGGTGTTCGGCCTCCAGCGCTTCGCGGGCGACTTCTACGACCTCAATCCGATCCCGCCGGGCCGCTACGGCGTGTGGAAGGTCGAGTTCACCGCCCGGGACCTGTGGGTGCTGATCGTCGCCTGGGCTCTGGTCGTCATGATCGCGGCCCTCCTCGCCCTGCTCCTGCACAGCCCCTGGGGCCGTGTCGTCCGTTCCGTGCGCGAGGACGAGACAGCCGTACGCAGCCTGGGCAAGAACGTCTACGCGTACAAGATGCAGAGCCTGGTCATCGGCGGCGTGATCGGGGCTGTCGCCGGGATCCTGCAGGCGATCCATGTGCAGTCGGTGAGCGCGGACAGCTACGACCCGGCCGTCACCTTCTTCCTCTACACGCTGCTGGTGCTGGGCGGCGCCGGGCGGATCCTGGGGCCGGTCGTCGGCTCGGTCCTGTTCTGGTTCGTCCTCACCTTCCTCGACAGCGCTCTGCGCCAGGCCATCGGCACCGGGGCCGTACCGTCCGACGTGATCAGCACGTCGGAGGTCGGCGCCGTGCGCTTCGCCCTGGTCGGGCTCGCCCTCGTCCTGCTCGTGGCGTTCCGCCCGCAGGGGATCCTCGGGAGCCGGAAGGAGATGCTGCTCAGTGGCCGCTGAGAACCGCAGCCCCGCCACGCCCGGCGGCCCCCGTGCCGCGGGCGCGCAGGCCGTCGCGGCCGAACCCGGTGTGCGCAAGCCCGACGCGCTGCTCGTCCTGGACGAGGTGCGCCGCAGCTTCGGCGGCCTCGCCGCCGTGCATGTCGATCACCTGGAGGTGCAGCGCGGCACCATCACGGCGCTCATCGGTCCCAACGGCGCGGGCAAGACCACGCTGTTCAACCTGGTCAGCGGCTTCGACCGGGCCGACGGCGGCCGGTGGTCCTTCGACGGGCAGGCCCTTGCCGGCCGCCCCGCCCACCGGATCGCCCGCAGCGGACTGGTGCGCACCTTCCAGTTGACCCGCACGCTCGCCCGGCTCACCGTGCTGGAGAACCTGCTGCTCGCCGCGACTCAGCAGCGCGGCGAGCGGCTGCTGCCCGCGCTGCTGCCACCGCTGTGGCGGGGGCAGGAACGGGAGAACGAGGCCAGGGCCGATGACCTGCTGGACCGTTTCCGTCTCGCCCCGCTGCGCGACGACTTCGCGGGCACGCTCTCCGGCGGGCAGCGCAAACTGCTCGAACTCGCCCGCGCGCTGATGGCCCGCCCGCGGATGGTGCTGCTCGACGAGCCCATGGCCGGGGTGAACCCCGCGCTGACCCAGTCCCTGCTCGGCCACATCACCCAACTGCGCGACGACGGCCTGACGGTGTGCTTCGTCGAGCACGACATGGACGTGGTGATGGGAATCAGCGACTGGGTGGCGGTCATGGCGGGCGGCCGCCTGGTGGCGGAGGGCCCGCCGGCCGCGATCGGCCGGAACGCGGCCGTGGTGGACGCCTACCTCGGCAAACACCACGACGAACCCGAAGCCACCGGCGAGGAGGCTGAGCCCCGTGACACCTGACCGCACCACACAGCCGCGCCCGAACGGGGCGCCACCCGTGCTGGCGGCCGAGGACGTCGTCGCCGGCTACCTGCCCGGCGTCGACGTACTGCGCGGCTGCAGCGTCGAGGTCGGGCCCGGCGAACTGGTCGGCGTGATCGGCCCCAACGGCGCCGGGAAGTCGACCCTCGCCAAGGCCGTCTTCGGACTGCTGCGCATCCGCGGCGGCTCCGTGCGGCTGCACGGCGAGGACGTCACCGGTCGGCCCGCTCACGAACTGGTCCGAAGGGGCGTCGGATACGTTCCACAACTGCAGAACGTCTTCCCCGCGCTCACCGTCGAGGAGAACCTGCGCATGGGCACGTACCTGCGCCCCAGGGCCTACGCCGCGCGGGCCCGGGCGGTCGAGGAGATCTTCCCGGTCCTGGCCGACCGCCGGAAGCAGAAGGCGGGTTCCATGTCCGGCGGAGAGCGGCAGATGCTCGCGATGGCCCGCGCGCTGATGACCGAGCCGCGGCTGCTGCTGCTCGACGAGCCCTCGGCCGGCCTCTCACCGCGCTACCAGGACCAGGTGTTCGACCGCGTCAAGGAGATCAACGGCGCGGGCGTCGCGGTGCTCATGGTCGAGCAGAACGCCCGCAGGTGTCTGCAGATCTGCGCCCGTGGCTACGTCCTCGACCAGGGCCGCAACGCGTACACCGGCACCGGCGCGGATCTGCTCCGCGACGCGAAGGTGATCGAGCTCTATCTCGGCACCCTCGCCCGCGTCCGCTGACACCTGCGACCACACGTCCTCTGCGGACTCTCACGACCTTCCGGTGTGTTCCTCACTCCTCGCCCCGGCTCACCTCCGTGCGCACGGTCTGCAGCTTGCCCTGATCGTCGTACGTGTAGACCTCGATCGTCGCCTGGCCGGGCTCACCGGCGTCGGTGAACTCGAGCGGGCCGCTCACACCGTCGTAGTCGATGTCCTTGCCGTCGGCCAGCAGCTCCCTGCACGCGGCGAAGGACGTGCACTTGTCACCGTCCTTGGTGACACCGACCATCTCCTCGGCGAAGGTGCCGGGGTCGTCCGACTTCGCCTTCTCGGCGGCGAGCGCGATCGTCGTCACGCAGTCGAAGACCTGCGGCGCGAACTGCAGCTCCTTCAGCTCCGGCGCGAACGCCCTGAGCTGCTTGACGTACTCGGCGTTGGACGCCGATGCCGGCGCCGTGCCCTTCATGCCTGCCAGCCGTTCGGGGTTCTTCGGCGCGACCAGTGAGGGCAGTTCCGCGCTGCGCAGGCCGTCGGCTCCGTAGACACCGATCTGCTGCGGCCCCACCCCGGCCTCGATGAGTCCTTGCAGGATCTGTGCGCCCTCCTCGAACGAGATCACCACGACGGCGTCCGGGTTCGCATTCCTGACCTGCTGCACGAGCTGGTCGTAGTTCGTCGCCTTCGGGTCGTACGTCTCGGCGACCGCGACCTCCGTGCCGCCCTTCTCCAGAGCGTCCCTCGTGGACTCCAGCAGCCCGCGCCCGTAGTCGTCGGCCCGCGCGACCAGCGCCACCCGGTCGTGGCCGTCGCCCTGGACGACGTCGGCCAGCACCGGCGCCTGCAGCACGTCGCTCGGCGCGGTGCGGAAGTAGAAGCCGCCGTCGTCGTAGTCGGTGAAGGTCGGTGCCGTGTTGGACCCGGAGCACTGGACGACGCCGGCCCCGGTCACGCGATCGATGAACGCCAGCGACATCCCGGACGCCGCGGCACCGATGATCGCGTCCACTCCGCTCGCCAGCACGCGGTCCGCCGACTGCGCCGCCACGGCCTCCTGGCCTGCCTCGTCACCCGAGACCACCGCGGGGACAGGCTTGGCGAGAACTCCGCCCGCGTCGTTGATCACCTTGATCGCGAACTTCATCGACTGGATCTGGGGAGGTCCGAGAAAGGCCAGCTGACCGGTCTCCGGCAGGACGTACCCGAGTTTGAGTTCGCCGTCCTCCTCGCGGGCCACCGCGGCCGATGCGCCTCCACCGCCGCTCGAACCGCAGGCGGCCACCAAAAGCGCGGCCGCGCCCAGGAAGGTCGCGGACCGCCGTATCGACGTGTGCATGTCCGCCTCCCTCAGTAGAGGCTGTGTTTTTGTTAAAGAATAAACCGCAGGGAGCCCGTCGGTGCCGCCCGATCCGTCCGAACTCCCTGGTCGACGATGTACTCAAGGGAGAGCGGCCCCCCGGCTCCGGCGGGTGGTGGCCGATCGTGTCCGGCGCGCGGAAATGCCGTCGCTGCGGACCGGAGCCGCTCGTTAGACTCCCGCTCCCGGCGGCCGTGACGCGTACACGGACGCCGTTACTGATGAACCCCTCCGAGGAGGTCCATGTCCGGCATGAAGACGCATGCCGACGAGGTCGACATCGACGCGTCACTCGTCGGCCGGCTGGTCGCCGCGCAGTTCCCCCGCTGGGCGCACCTGTCCGTCACGAAGGTCCCCTCCGCGGGCACCGACAACGCCATGTACCGGCTGGGGGACGACCTGGTCGTCCGCCTGCCCCGCATTCCCGGCGCGGAGCGACAGGTCGACAAGGAGCAGCGCTGGCTGCCCTTCCTCGCCCCGCGTCTTCCGCTGGCCGTGCCGGTACCCCTCGGCAAGGGCGTTCCCGGCGAGGGGTACGAGCTGCCCTGGTCGGTCTACCGATGGCTCGACGGCGCGAACGCGTTCGACGAGCCGGTTGCCGATCTCGCGCACACCGCCGTGGAGTTGGGCCGGTTCGGCGCGGCCCTGCGCACGGTCGACGCCGCCGGCGGTCCGGCGTCCTTCCGCGGCGGCCCGGTCCGTACGGGCGATGACGAGGTCCGGGCGGCCATCAGCGACTTGGGCGCGGACGGCACGGTGGACGCCGACGCGGCGACGGCGGCCTGGGAGGAGGTCCTGCGGCTGCCCCAGTGGACGGGCGATCCCGTATGGGTCCACAGCGACCTCCTGCCGGGCAACCTGCTCGTCAGGGAGGGCAGGCTCAGCGCCGTCATCGACTTCGGCTGCGTGGGCGTCGGGGATCCCGCCTGCGACATGATGGCCGCCTGGACCCTGCTCACCGCCGGGACCCGGGGCCTGTTCCGCGAGGCGGCCGAGGTGGACGACGCCACCTGGGCACGCGGCCGCGGCTGGGCGCTGTCCTGGGGGCTGGTCACGGAGCACTGCTACCGGGTCAAGAACCCCGTGCTCGCCACCGTGGGCCGCCGCGCGATGCGCGAAGCCCTGGCGGAGTACCAGGCCGCGGCGGGCTGAGACGACAAGGCGTCACCGCAGCCGGTGCGCCGCCGGCCCCCGGGCAGGACGTCAAGCCGCGGTGACCACGCAGCAGCCGATGAACGCCGGCCGGCGGAGGGGCTTCACTCCGCCGGCCGGCCGTACCGTGTGGACCCTGGTGCTACGGGGCGACCGCCATGTCGAACAGGTGGACGCCTGCGTTGGCCGGCAGCACGACCACCTCGACCGTCTTCGCGGGATCGAGCGGGATCGAGTTGGCGAAGACGCGGTAGGCGATGCCCGCGTTGCCGTAGCCGTCGGGCCGGTTGCGGCCGTTCGTCGACTCCACCAGCGTCGCGCCGTGCTCCGTGGCCTCCTGGAAGGACCAGTTGGGGAAGCCCACCGCGCCACTGGTGCCGGACCCGTCGGTGTAGATCACCGTGGCCGTGCCGGTGGCCCCGGTGGTGACGCCCGAGCCGAGGAAAACCAGCCGGCTGCCCTTGCCGTCGAGACGCACGGCCTGTCCGGTGCTCGCCGCGTTGTTCTTGGTGCCCGGGGCGGCGGACGGCCAGGTCAGCCGGGCTCCCAGTGCGGTCACGGCCGCTCCGGGCGTGAGCCCGACGTCCGCCAGCTTCTGCGCGGAGAAGCTGTTGCCCTCACCGTCGTAGTCACCTGGCCCGGTGTTGTTCTCGTCGGTGATGCCGACGTTGTTGTACGCGTCCGCCAGGCGGGCCAGGACCGGACCGGAGCGCTGCACCCGGGTGCCCGTGGCAGTGCCCTCGCCGTCGCCGCCCTCATAGGTGGCGGTGGCGGTGAAGGTGCGCATCGTGAAGCCGGAGCGGGGCTCCGGCACCTGGATCCTGAACTCCGCCGTGGCGTCGGCGCCCGGTGCGTACGAGCCGTCGACGCTGCGCAGTGCGGGCTGCACCGCCCACCCGGCGGGACCTTCGAAGGCCACCTTGAGGCGTCGCATGCGGTCCGGCCCCGCGTTGGTGACGGTGACCTTGACCGCCGAGATGGCCGGGCCGTTCAGATCGACGGGGGAGATGGCCACCTCGGTGTGAGCCGCGGGTGGCCGCTCCTCGGCGGCCGGTGCCGCGGCCGCGGGGGCACCGGTGAACGCCACGGTCGACACCGCCAGGGCGGCCACGGCTCTTCGGGGCGCGGTCAGAAGCAGGAACATCGCTGCTCGCTCCTTGTCTGAAGGGGACGGGGAAGGGCGGAAGGTCACACCGGCGGCATCTCGGTCATGCGCGAGTCGAGCCCGCCGCGCAGGTTCACCCAGGCGCCCCGCGTGAAGTCGGGCATCGCCACGGGCCTGCCCTTGCGTTCCAGGGACATGACGCTCAGCGGGACCGGCGAACACCAGGCCGCCGAGTCGTACACATCGATGTCCGGCACCAGACCGGCCCGCATCTGCTGCACCGTGCGCCACTGCAGGACGTAGTCCATGCCGCCGTGGCCGCCGTTGTTCGCGGCGTCGTCACCGATCTTCTCCCAGAGCCAGTGGTCGAACTCCTTGCGGTACTGCAGGAAGTCACGCCATGCGTGTCCGCCGTGGTCGGGCTCGAAGTAGACCCGGCCGCCGGTGGAGGACGTGCCCGCGTAGTCCTCGAAGATGCCGCGGCTGCCCGCGATCGTGTTGATCCGGCTGTAAGGGCGGGGTGAGCTGACGTCGTGCTCGGCCCGGATCGTCCGGCCCTGGGCGGTCTCGATCATGCACGTGACGAGGTCGCCGTTGATGTACGTCTCGTTCCAGGAGGGGTGCTCCCTGGGAACGAATCGCTCGCGGTAGTCGGCCAGCCCCTTCGGGGCGGTGGCGGTGGCGCGCAGCGTCGTCATCCGGTCGCCGCGGTTGATGTCCATCGCCGCCGCGATCGGCGCGAGTCCGTGCATGGCGTAGAAGGACGCCGTGCTGCGGGTGTGCCACAGGCGGCGCCAGGAGTCCGTGTAGTACGTGTTGGAGAAGAGCAGGGCGCGCAGATCGTGCAGGTAGCCGCCGTGCCCGTTGGTTATGTCGCCGAACACGCCTTCGTGCGCCATCTTGAGCATCGCCAGCTCGTTGCGCCCGTACGAGCAGTTCTCGGCGAGCATCAGATGCCGGCGGGTCCGCTCGCAGGTGTCGACCAGGTCCCACAGCTCGTCGAGCCCGGTGGCGATGGGGAGTTCGACGATGACGTGCTTGCCCGCGAGCAGTGCGGCCCGGCCCTGCTCGTAGTGGAACTCCCATGGCGTCGCGATGTACACGAGGTCGATGTCGTCGCGTCCCAGCATCTCGGCGTGCGCATCGGCGGTGCCGCCGTACTCGGCGGGGCGGGGCTTGCCCGCCTTGACCAGGTCGTCCGCGACACGCTTCGCGCGATCGGCGCGGATGTCGCAGACGGCGGTCACCCGGCAGCCGGGAACGGCGG
>NZ_JAGGOJ010000037.1 GCF_018614575.1 Streptomyces sp. ISL-10 | reverse complement strand
CTCGGCCGGCTGACCCCCATCTAATTCGAGACCGTCATGACCACGCCGGCCCTCCAGGCCGCGTGACCGGACCTGTCACCCGAACCTGCATCAGACCCGACGGCGTCTTAGTGACGCTGTGTGTTGCGATGGTGGAGCTCTAGCTACGGACCGAACCCCTGGAGCCCCGGTTTCCCTGAGAAACCGGGGCTCCGGGGTTCTCAGGTGCTAGGCGCTCGCCCTGGTCAGGGCGAGTCTCTTGCTAGCGGTGTGGCTAGACCTAGCAGCCGGGGTAGCTGGGTCCAGCAACGAATCGTGCCCCTACGTCAGCTACAGAGAGCGAAAGAATGAGTGGCCGACGGCCGCACGACCATTGGCAACGAGCTGCGCTTGCGCTCGCCACGACCGTGCCACCTGATCGCCACCTGCGTGCCCCGTGAGGCTTCGCTGAGGAGGCTGCAACATTGAGGCTGCAACATTGGGGAGCCCGGTGGTGCAGCGTGCGTCTGCAATCCGGCGGTCAGTGCAAGAGACCACGCCTGCCGCGAGCGGTGGTTTCTTCCAGCGTCCGCAGGCCGTCCAGAAGCCAGAGCGCGTTGACATGCGTTGATGCCCGTGCCGCGTGGTGGATCTTGCGGACGATGTGGACGCTAAACAGGATGTTTAGCGTCCACACGAACAGTGCAGGTCAGCAGAGGTGATGCTGCCCCTCTGGACGCTGCGGACGCCGTTTTCCAGCAACTCTCCAGGATTGGGTCGTGCGGACTCTGTGGCGCAGTGGTTGTTCTCTCTGGAGACAGCCCGCCCGCCACGGCCAAGGGCGGCTTTTCAGGAGGGGCAGCTCCCCCGCTGAGAAGCCCCGACCGGCCATATGGCCGAGGAGCGCGCCGACGGCGCCTTGCCGAGTGGACCCCTTGGCGCCCGAAGGCCGTCTGCCCGAAGGGCGGTCCCTCTTGCCCTTTGCGCTGACGGACACCCGCCGGCCGGGCCGGTGATAGCGAGGCGGTGGTGGCGCCGGAATCCTCGTTCACGGCCGGAATCCCGGCCCCTGGGCGGCAGGCCGCTTTCTGCTGACACACTGGTCAGAAGTCGTGCGGGTCGATAGCGGGGCCGCTGACGTCAGCGACCCAGGCCGCTATCGCTATAGGCGAATCCGGGCCGTCTGTGGGCCGTCGAGGGCGGCCAAATGACCACGGGCCACCTGTAGCGACCACCGCCAGAGTCATCGCCCGCAAGTCACCGGTCGGGGTCTGCGACACTGGAGAAACCATGCCCAAGCCCGGAGAACTCACTTTCGTCGCGCCCCGCGGAGCCAAGAAGCCCCCGCGGCACCTCGCCGACCTCTCGCCCGCCGAGCGCAAGGACGCCGTCGCCGCGATCGGCGAGAAGCCGTTCCGCGCCAAGCAGCTGTCCCAGCACTACTTCGCGCGGTACGCGCACGACCCCGCGCAGTGGACTGACATCCCCGCTTCCGCGCGGGAGAAGCTCGCCACGGAGCTGCTGCCCGATCTGATGTCGGTCGTGCGGCACATCTCCTGTGACAACGACACCACCCGCAAGACGCTGTGGCGCCTTCACGACGGCACGCTCGTCGAGTCCGTCCTGATGCGCTATCCGGACCGGGTCACGATGTGCATCTCCTCGCAGGCGGGCTGCGGGATGAACTGCCCGTTCTGCGCGACCGGTCAGGCCGGTCTCGACCGTAATCTGTCCACCGCCGAGATCGTGCACCAGATCGTGGACGGCATGCGCGCCCTGCGCGACGGCGAGGTGCCCGGAGGCCCCGCCCGGCTGTCCAACATCGTCTTCATGGGCATGGGCGAGCCGCTCGCCAACTACAAGCGCGTCGTGGGCGCCGTCCGCCGGCTGACCGACCCCGAACCGGACGGCCTCGGCCTCTCGCAGCGCGGTATCACCGTCTCCACGGTGGGCCTGGTGCCCGCGATGCTGCGCTTCGCCGACGAGGGCTTCAAGTGCCGTCTCGCCGTCTCGCTGCACGCGCCGGACGACGAGCTGCGCGACACCCTGGTCCCGGTCAACACCCGCTGGAAGGTCCGCGAGGTCCTCGACGCCGCCTGGGAGTACGCGGAGAAGTCCGGCCGCCGTATCTCCATCGAGTACGCGCTGATCCGTGACATCAACGACCAGGCGTGGCGCGGCGATCTGCTCGGCCGGCTCCTCAAGGGCAAGCGGGTCCATGTCAATCTGATCCCGCTGAACCCGACCCCGGGCTCGAAGTGGACCGCGTCGCGGCCGGAGGACGAGAAGGCCTTCGTCGAGGCCATCGCGGCTCATGGTGTGCCGGTCACCGTCCGGGACACCCGTGGACAGGAGATCGACGGGGCGTGCGGGCAGCTGGCGGCGCAGGAGCGGTGACCAGGGGGGCGGTGTCGGCCACGGCTGATACTGTGCCCTGTGCGTTCGCACAAATGAACAACGAAACATTCCGACAGGGGAGCGCACGACAGCGCTGAGAGTGCGGCGGGACATGTCCCAACAGGCCGCAGACCCTCGGACCTGATCCGGGTCATACCGGCGTAGGGAGTCAGCACCATCATGAACAGCCAGCTTCGGCGTGCCACCGGCACCGCGCTCGCCGCCGCCCTCGGCGTCACCGCCCTGACGGCCTGCGGCGGTGAATCCAAGGACTCCGGCTCCTCCGCGGGCGGCGCGTCCAAGACGGTCACCCTCGTCAGCCACGACTCCTTCGCGGCGTCCGACGCCGTCCTGAAGGAGTTCACCCGGCAGACCGGCTACACGGTCAAGGTCCTCAAGAGCGGGGACGCCGGCGCCGCGCTCAACAAGGAGATCCTGACCAAGGGCTCCCCGCAGGGGGACGTCTTCTTCGGCGTCGACAACACCCTGCTCTCCCGTGCCCTCGACAACGACCTGTTCACCCCGTACGAGGCCAAGGGGCTCGACCAGGTCGCGGACGAGGTTCAGCTCGACGCGGACAAGCACCGCGTCACGCCCGTCGACACCGGCGACATCTGCGTGAACTACGACAAGAAGTTCTTCGCCGACAAGAAGCTCGCGCCGCCGAAGACCTTCGCCGACCTCGCGGAGCCCGCGTACAAGAACCTGCTCGTCGTCGAGAACCCTGCGACCTCCTCGCCCGGCCTCGGCTTCCTGCTCGGCAGCGTCGGCGCGTTCGGCGAGTCCGGCTGGCAGGGCTACTGGAAGAAGCTGAAGGCCAACGGCGTCAAGGTCGTCGACGGCTGGGAGCAGGCGTACAACGAGGAGTTCTCCGGCTCCGCCGGCGGAAGGAAGGCCAAGGCCGACCGTCCCCTCGTCGTCTCGTACGCCTCCAGCCCGCCGGTCGAGGTGCTCTACGCCGACCCGCAGCCGGCCGAGGCGCCGACCGGTGTCGCGACCGGCACCTGCTTCCGCCAGATCGAGTTCGCCGGACTCCTCAAGGGCGCGAAGAACGAGGCGGGAGGCAAGGCGCTGCTGGACTTCCTGATCACCAAGAAGTTCCAGGAGGACATGCCGCTCACCATGTTCGTGAACCCGGTGGTCGACGGCGCGAAGCTGCCCGAGCTGTACACCGAGCACGGTGTGGTCGTCGACAAGCCCGAGACCGTCGCTCCTGGCACGATCGCCGAGAACCGTGAGCAGTGGGTCCGGTCGTGGTCCTCGCTCGTCCTGAAGTAAGGCAGTCCCTCAAGGGGAACGCGGCGCGGCTCGCCCTGTTGGCCGGCCCCGTCGCGTTCTTCGCCGTCTTCTTCGCCTACCCGGTCACCGCGATCGTCGGCCGCGGCCTGCGCGTCGACGGCGCCTGGGAGTTCGGGCGGTTCGGCGAGGTCCTCGGGCGCCCGGACATCCTGCACGTCCTGTGGTTCACCACCTGGCAGGCGCTCGCCTCCACCGCTCTCACCCTGCTCGCCGCACTGCCCGCCGCCTATGTGTTCGCCCGGCTCGACTTCCCGGGCAAGCGGCTGCTGCGCGCCGTGGTCACTGTGCCGTTCGTGCTGCCGACGGTCGTCGTCGGTACGGCCTTCCTCGCGCTGCTCGGCCGCGGCGGGCTGCTCGACGAACTGTGGGGCGTACGCCTGGACACCACGGTCTGGGCGATCCTGCTCGCGCACGTCTTCTTCAACTACGCCGTCGTCGTCCGCACCGTCGGCGGCCTGTGGTCGCAGCTCGACCCTCGCCAGGAGGAGGCCGCGCGCGTGCTCGGCGCCGGGCGCCTCACCGCCTGGCGGCGGGTGACGCTGCCCGCGCTCGCACCGTCCGTCGCGGCGGCGGCGCTGATGGTCTTCCTGTTCACCTTCAGCTCCTTCGGTGTGGTGCAGATCCTCGGCGGACCCACGTTCTCCACCCTCGAAGTGGAGATCTACCGGCAGACGGCCGAGATGCTCGACCTGCCGACCGCGGCCGTGCTCACGATGCTGCAGTTCGCGGCCGTCGCCGTCGTCCTCACCGTGCACGCCCGGACCGTACGCCGCCGGGAGAGCGCACTCAGGCTCGTCGACCCCTCCCGTACCGCACGCCGCCCGCGCGGAGCGGCCCAGTGGGCCGTGCTCGGCGGCGTCCTCGTCACCGTCGCCCTGCTCCTGCTCGCACCGCTCGGCGTGTTGGTCGAGCGGTCCTTCGACACCCCCGGCGGATACGGCCTCGACTACTACCGCGCGCTCACCGTGCTCGACGAGCGAGGCGGCGTCTTCCTCGTCCCACCGATCGAAGCCGTGGCCAACTCGCTGGAGTACGCGCTCGTCGCGACCGCCGTCTCGCTGCTGATCGGCGGGCTCGCGGCAGCCGCGCTCACCCTCCCCCGGACTTCGTCCGGGGGGACCCCCAGGGCAGGCCGCCTTGTCCGGGGGTTCGACGCCCTGCTGATGCTGCCGCTCGGGGTCTCCGCCGTGACCGTCGGCTTCGGCTTCCTGATCACGCTCGACGAGCCGCCGCTCGACCTGCGCGGCGCATGGATGCTGGTACCGCTCGCCCAGGCGCTGGTCGGCGTGCCCTTCGTCGTACGGATCATGCTGCCCGTCCTGCGCGCCGTGGACGTCCGGCTGCGGGAGGCCGCGGCCGTGCTCGGCGCGTCGCCGCTGCGGGCCTGGTGCGAGGTCGATCTGCCGCTGGTGAGCCGGGCGCTGTTGGTCGCCGCGGGATTCGCGTTCGCCGTCTCGCTGGGCGAGTTCGGGGCGACCGTCTTCATCGCACGGCCCGACAATCCGACCCTGCCGGTCGCCGTCGCCCGGCTCCTGGGCCGGCCCGGGGAGCTCAACTACGGGCAGGCGATGGCGCTTGGCACGATCCTGATGGTGGTGTGCGCCGCCGCGTTGCTGCTCCTCGAACGCATCCGTACCGACACCACCTCCGAGGAGTTGTGA
Organism: Streptomyces sp. ISL-10; assembly: GCF_018614575.1. Lineage (GTDB taxonomy): Bacteria > Actinomycetota > Actinomycetes > Streptomycetales > Streptomycetaceae > Streptomyces. The sequence goes on along the minus strand of NZ_JAGGOJ010000037.1, from coordinate 57,588 downwards.
TGGCGCTGCTGGAACTGGAGGGCGTCACCGTACGGTTCGGGGCGCGGACCGCGCTCGACGCGGTGGACCTGAAGGTCGCCGAGCACGAGATCGTCTGTGTGCTGGGGCCGAGCGGCAGCGGGAAGTCCACGCTGCTCAGGGTGGTCGCCGGGCTCCAGCGCGCCGACGCCGGACGGGTGTTGCTCGCGGGCGCCGACCAGGCCGGGGTGCCGGTGCACCGCCGAGGAGTGGGGCTGATGTTCCAGGACCATCAGCTCTTCCCGCAGCGCGACGTGGGGGGCAACGTGGCCTTCGGGCTGCGCATGCGTCCCCTCGGCCCTGGTGGGCCCGGGAAGATGCCGAGCGTCGGCGGGGCGGGACGGGCAGGCAGAGTCGAGGAGTTGCTGGAGCTCGTCGGACTGCCGGGGGCGCAGCGGCGGGCCGTGGCCGCGCTGTCCGGCGGGGAGCAGCAGCGCGTTGCGCTGGCCAGGGCACTGGCGCCGGAGCCCAAGCTGCTGATGCTCGACGAGCCGCTCGGGCAGCTGGACCGCGGGCTGCGGGAGCGGCTCGTCGTCGAACTGCGCGGACTGTTCGGCCGGTTGGGCACCACAGTCCTCGCCGTCACCCATGACCAGGGCGAGGCCTTCGCGCTCGCCGACCGCGTCGTTGTCATGCAGGACGGGCGCATCGCCCAGGCGGGTACGCCGCTGGAGGTGTGGCAGCGTCCGGCATCGCCGTTCGTCGCCCGCTTCCTCGGCTTCGACAACGTCGTGCCCGCCGCGGTCAGTGGCGCGGTCGCCGACACCGCCTGGGGCAAGGTCCCCGTCCCGGACGGCTCACCGCAGGGCGACCGCACCCTGCTGGTACGGCCGTCCGGTGTGCACCTCGCCGACCCGGGGCAGGGCCTAGCCGCCACGGTGCTCTCGCGCACCTTCCGCGGCGGTCATGTCGCCCTGCGCCTGCGGCCCGCCGACGGGCCGGTGCTTGAGGCCGAGTGTTCGCTGCGGGATGCCCCCGCGGAAGGGGCGCGGATCGGCGTCCTCTTCGCCGCGGACGACGTGGTGGTCCTGGACGGCGGCACCTGACGCGTTCCCACCGCGTGGCGTCGGCCTACGCGCCCCGCTGCGCGCAGGCGCGGAGCGCCCTCCCTACGCGCCCGCCGCTCCCGAGCGCCCGCCCTGCCCCCGCCGCCCTCGGTCCGTGCATGCCCCGGAGCGCGCCCTCCCTACGCGCCCGCTCCGAGCCGCAGCAGTGCCTCCGGCGCCTCGTCGACCGAGTCCACCAGGGCGATACGGGACTCCATCGACCGGCCCCGGGCGAGCGAGCGCAGCAGCGGCCACGTGGGCAGGTGGTCGGTCCAGTGGGTGCGGTCGACCAGCACCATGGGGGTCGGTTCACCGCGCGACGCGTAGTAGTTTCCGGTCGCGTTGTCGAAGATCTCCTGCACTGTCCCCGCCGCTCCCGGCAGGAAGATCACTCCCGCGTCGGAGCGGGCCAGCAGACCGTCCTCGCGTGTGGCGTTGGCGAAATACTTCGCGATGTGCCCCGCGAACGCGTTCGGCGGCTCGTGCCCATAGAACCAGGTGGGGATGCCGACCGAGTCCGCGCCCTCCGGCCAGCGCGAGCGGACCTCGAAGGCGGCCTGCGCCCAGTCGGTCACCGAGGGCATGAACGAGGGTGCCTTGGCCAGCAGCCGGAGGGCGTCGTCCAGCATCTGCCCGTGATGCGGAGCGGCGTACGCGCCGAGGTTGGCGGCCTCCATCGCACCCGGACCGCCCCCGGTCGCCACCGTGAACCCGGCCCGGGTCAGGGACCGGCCGAGCCGCGCCGCGCCGGCGTAGGACTCGGTGCCCCGGCCCATCGTGTGGCCGCCCATCACGCCCACCACCCGTGCGCCGGCGAGACGTTCGTCGAGGGCGTCGGAGATGGCGTCGTCGTGGATCGCGCGCAGCATCGACGCGAAGATGTCGCCGTCGGCCTTGGTCCGCTGGAACCACTCGTACGTCAGAGCGTCCGGGGTGGCCGCGTATCCGCCGTCCAGCCCGGCGAAGAGGTCGTCGGCGGTGTAGAGACGACTGCGGTACGGGTCGAAGGGCAGGTCCGGTACGGGCGGGAAGACAAGCGCCCCATCGGCTCGGACCTTGGCCGCCGCCGCGGGCTCCATCGGGCAGCCGAGGAACACCGTGCCGCCGGTGTCGGTGCGGAGCAGCACGGACGTGCGCCCGGTGAGATCGACGGACTGGACGCGGAATCCGCCGAGGGCCCGCTCGGACACCACCCGGTCGAACTCATCGAGTGACTCGATCTCGCGGCGCGTGTGCGGCTCGTGGAGCGTCATGCGCCCACCATAGGCCCGCGTGGTGCGCCTCATGATCCGGCAGGATCCGACCGCGAGGCCCCTAGCCCTTCAGCGGGGCCGCGGCCAGTATGGCGACCGTCAGGGTCAGTGGCCCGAACAGCGCCAGCAGGGCCACCGCGCGCAGCGCGGCGGCCTGGCGCAGAACTGCCGGAGGTGCTCCCAGGCGCAGCAGTGCCTCGGTGGTGGCGTCGCGCGACTGCCGCGCCTCAAGCGCCGCCGTCAGCAGCGTGGCCGTCGTGCAGGCGACGACGAGCGCCGTGCCCAGAGCACTCATCGGGCCCCAGGGGCGTGCCGCGTCGCCGTGCAGCGTGCTCATTGCGAGTGCTCCGGAGGCCACCGCGCACACGACGCCGAGCGGGCGGCCGATGCGGCGGGCCTCCGCCATGAGGATGCGGCCCGCGAACAGCCGGGTCGCGCGGGGGCGCAGGGCCTGCAGGAGACGGCCGCACAGATGCGTGAGGGCCGGGCCGACGAGCCACAGGCCGACCGCGGTCAGAACCCAGCCCACCACGACCCCGGCCGGATGGCCGGTGGCATGGCCAGGCAGGGCAAGCGGCTGCCCGGAGGGCCGTCCGCTCGCGTACGTCTCGACGGCGAGGCCGCCGGCGATCAGGGCGATGCCCCACGGGAGCCCGGCGGGTGCCGACGTCTGCTCGCCCTCCCCGACCGCGGCCCGGTGGCGCAGCGCGATCGCCGCAGCCGCCGACGAGGCCACGGGGACCAGCGCCAGCAACATCAGCGCGGCCCCCAGGGGCAACGATTCATCAGCCGCGAGCAGCTCGGCCGCCGCCCCGTCGAACGGCAGCCCGGACAGATCGCCCCGCAGATGAAGGAAGAGCAGCAGCGCGGTCGTGCTCCCCAGCGTCGTGGCGACAGCGGTCGTCGCCGCGGCGACGACCGCGAGCCCGGCCGGCCCCAACCCGACGGCGGACAGAGCGGACCGCGGCCGGGTGCCCGGGTCGGTGCGGGCGACGGCGACGGCGAAGTACACGGCCGCGACGAGCGGGAACAGACACCACAGCAGCCGCTGGGTGGCTGCCGCGGAGTCGCCCGGGTGGGACAGCGCGTACGTCAGGGTGCACAGCAGCAGGAAGCCGACGCCCGCGGACGCCGCGGCGACCAGCAGCCGCCGCAGCTGTACGAGGGCGTGGCCGCCGCGGGCTAGACGGAGAGCGAGCACGCCGCCCGGCCTTCCGGCTCGGCCGTCTGGGAGGAGCCCGCCCTGCGGCCGTCGGCGAGCATGATCGCGCGGTCCGCGAGGGCGGCCACGTCAGCGTCGTGCGTGGCGAGCACCATGGTGATGCGGTGGGACCTGGCGGCGGTCGCGACCGTGCGCAGCACATGGGTCCGGTCGGTGCTGTGCAGCGCTGCGGTCGGCTCGTCGGCGAACAGCACGGACGGCGTGGTGACAAGCGCGCGGGCGACGGCGACGCGCTGCTGTTCGGCCCGGACGAGCGCGTACGGCCGCTTGGGCGCGGCGGAGCTGATGTCCAGGCGCTCCAGCCACTCCAGGGCGGTGGTCTTGGCCGCCCGGCGTGAGACGCCGCGCAGCAGCAGCGGCAGGGCCGCGTTCTCCCATGCCTTGAGCTCGGGAACCAGGGCCGGTTCCGGGCCGATCCAGCCGAAGCGGTCGCGGCGCAGCCGTTCGCGCTGCAGCGGGGGCATCGTGTGCACGGGGGCGCTGTTGAACCACACCTCGCCCTGTTCGGGGACGAGTTGCCCGGACAGGCACTGCAGGAGTGTGGTCTTTCCGCTGCCGCGCGCTCCGTGCACGGCGAGGATCTCGCCCTCCCGCACTCCGAGCGACACCCCGGCGAGCGCCGGTGAGCCGCGGTGGGAGTGGTGCAGGGAACGAGCCCAGATCACGTCGTTGTCCGGCGGGGCCACCATCGCGTACACCTCTGTTCTGATCAGATTTCCGGCCCCCCGTACGGGGGAACGAAGACGTGGCCGATCGGTCACTGGGCACGCTAAGGAGTCACCGCCGGGCTCCGGGGAAGCACGCGGCCCGGGCACCGCCCATCTCACTCGGATGGGGGTACCCGGGCCGTTCGCGCGGGGCCGGAGCGGGGGAGGCTCGGTCGTGTCGGCAACGTCTCGCCCGGCTCGCGCTGCGGGCGGACGGCGATGCGTCGCGGACACGTCCTAGAGCTTCGTCCAGGCCTCCGTGAGCACCGAGCGCAGGATCTGCTCGATCTCGTCGAACGTCGACTGGTCGGCGATCAGCGGCGGAGCCAGCTGGACGACCGGGTCGCCGCGGTCGTCGGCCCGGCAGTACAGACCGTTGTCGAAGAGCGCCTTGGACAGGAAGCCGTACAGGACGCGCTCGGTCTCCTCGTCGTTGAAGGACTCCTTCGTGACCTTGTCCTTCACGAGCTCGATTCCGTAGAAGTAGCCGTTGCCACGGACGTCGCCGACGATCGGCAGGTCGTGCAGCTTCTCCAGCGTGGAGCGGAAGGCGCCCTCGTTGTCGAGCACGTGCTGGTTGAGGTTCTCGCGCTCGAAGATGTCGAGGTTGGCGATGCCCACGGCCGCGGAGACCGGGTGGCCACCGAAGGTGTAGCCGTGCAGGAAGGTGTTGTCGCCCTTGTAGAACGGCTCGGCGACCCTGTCGGAGATGATGCAGGCGCCGATCGGGGAGTAGCCCGAGGTCATGCCCTTGGCGCAGGTGATCATGTCGGGCACGTAGCCGAACTTGTCACAGGCGAACATCGTGCCCAGACGGCCGAAGGCGCAGATGACCTCGTCGGAGACGAGCAGCACGTCGTACTGGTCGCAGATCTCGCGGACCCGCCGGAAGTAACCGGGCGGGGGCGGGAAGCAGCCGCCCGCGTTCTGCACAGGCTCCAGGAAGACCGCGGCGACGGTCTCGGGGCCCTCGAAGAGGATCTGCTGCTCGATCTGGTCGGCGGCCCAGCGGCCGAAGGCCTCGGGGTCGTCGCCGTGGATCGGGGCGCGGTAGATGTTGGTGTTCGGCACCTTGTGCGCACCGGGGACCAGCGGCTCGAAGGGAGCCTTCAGCGCGGGCAGGCCCGTGATGGACAGGGCGCCCTGCGGAGTGCCGTGGTAGGCGACCGCACGCGAGATGACCTTGTACTTGGTGTGCTTGCCCTGGAGCTTGAAGTACTGCTTGGCCAGCTTCCAGGCGGTCTCGACGGCCTCGCCGCCGCCGGTGGTGAAGAAGACCTTGTTGAGGTCGCCCGGGGCGTGGTTCGCGAGGCGCTCGGCGAGCTCGACGGCCTTGGGGTGGGCGTAGGACCACACCGGGAAGAAGGCGAGCTCCTGGGCCTGCTTGTAGGCGGTCTCGGCGAGCTCGTGCCGGCCGTGACCGGCGTTGACCACGAACAGGCCGGCGAGGCCATCGAGGTAGCGCTTGCCCTTGTCGTCGAAGATGTAGGCGCCCTCGCCACGCACGATGGTGGGCACGGGTGCGTTCTCGTACGACGACATGCGGGTGAAGTGCATCCACAGGTGGTCGTAGGCGGTCTTGGAGAGGTCCTGGCTCACGGCTATCGGGTTCCCCACATATAGGTCTGCTTCTTGAGCTTGAGGTAGACGAAGCTCTCGGTGGAGCGCACGCCGGGGAGCGTACGGATCCGCTTGTTGATCACTTCGAGAAGGTGGTCGTCGTCCTCGCAGACGATCTCCACCATCAGGTCGAAGGAGCCCGCGGTCATCACCACGTACTCGCACTCGGCCATGGCCGTGAGCGCTTCCGCCACGGGGTCGACGTCGCCCTCGACCGTGATGCCGACCATCGCCTGGCGTCGCAGGCCCACGGTGAGCGGGTCGGTGACGGCGACGATCTGCATCACGCCTTGATCGAGCAGCTTCTGGACGCGCTGTCGCACGGCCGCTTCGGAAAGGCCCACGGCCTTGCCGATCGCCGCGTACGGACGGCGCCCGTCTTCCTGAAGCTGTTCGATGATCGCGAGGGAGACAGCGTCGATCGTCGGGGACGACGAACCGCTGCCGACCTGGTTCCTGGAGTCTGCGCTACGACTGGCCACGACCTCACTCTGCACCGGTACCGTTGATTTGGCAAGCCCTGAGCGATGAAATCCGTTGTTCTGGCGATCGAAATTCACTGAATCCGAAGTTGCCGACCGTCGGGCCTATTGAAAACGTCGGAGGAGACATTAGGGTGGGTTGTCTCACCCATCGGGACATCTGACAGGAGGGGTGGCAACAGTGACCACCGAGCTGCGTCGTCTGCGCAACTACATCAACGGGGAGTTCAGGGACGCCGCCGACGGCCGGACCATCGACGTCGTCAACCCCGTCACCGGCGAGGTGTACGCCACGTCGCCGCTCTCCGGCCAGGCCGACGTGGACGCCGCCATGGAGGCCGCCCGGGCCGCCTTCCCCGCCTGGCGTGACACCACGCCGGCCGAGCGCCAGAAGGTACTGCTGAAGATCGCCGACGCCTTCGAGGAGCGCGCCGAGGACCTGATCGCGGCCGAGTCGGAGAACACGGGCAAGCCGCTGGGCCTCACCCGCACCGAAGAGATCCCGCCGATGGTGGACCAGATCCGCTTCTTCGCGGGCGCGGCGCGCATGCTCGAAGGCCGCTCGGCCGGCGAGTACATGGAGGGCATGACCTCCATCGTCCGCCGTGAGCCGGTCGGCGTCTGCGCGCAGGTCGCGCCGTGGAACTACCCGATGATGATGGCCGTGTGGAAGTTCGCGCCGGCCCTCGCCGCGGGCAACACCGTGGTGCTGAAGCCGTCGGACACCACACCCGCGTCGACCGTGCTGATCGCGGAGATCATCGGCGCCATCGCGCCCAAGGGCGTCTTCAACGTCGTCTGCGGCGACCGCGAGACCGGCCGGGCCATGGTCGAGCACCCGACGCCGGCGATGGCGTCCATCACCGGCTCCGTACGTGCCGGTATGCAGGTCGCGGCCTCCGCAGCCAAGGACGTCAAGCGCGTCCACCTGGAGCTCGGCGGCAAGGCGCCGGTCGTGGTCTTCGAGGACACCGATATCGCGAAGGCCGTCGAGGACATCTCCGTCGCGGGCTTCTTCAACGCCGGCCAGGACTGTACGGCGGCCACCCGCGTGCTCGTCCAGGATTCCATCCACGACGAGTTCGTGGCGGCACTGGCGAAGGCGGCGGCGGAGACCAAGACGGGCGCGCCGGACGACGACGACGTGCTCTTCGGCCCGCTCAACAACGCCAACCAGCTCGAGCAGGTCACCGGCTTCATCGACCGTCTGCCGGCGCACGCCAAGGTCGAGGCGGGCGGTCACCGCGTGGGCGACAAGGGCTTCTTCTACGCCCCGACGGTCGTCTCCGGCCTCAAGCAGGACGACGAGATCGTCCAGAACGAGGTCTTCGGCCCGGTGATCACCGTCCAGTCCTTCTCGGACGAGGCGCAGGCGCTGGAGTGGGCGAACGGCGTGGAGTACGCGCTGGCGTCCTCGGTGTGGACCAAGGACCACGCACGCGCCATGCGGATGTCGAAGGCGCTGGACTTCGGCTGCGTGTGGATCAACACACACATCCCGCTGGTGGCGGAGATGCCGCACGGCGGCTTCAAGAAGTCGGGCTACGGAAAGGACCTGTCGGCGTACGGGTTCGATGACTACACGCGCATCAAGCACGTGATGACGTCGCTCGACGGCTGACCCGGGTTCCGTCCCGTACAAGAACGCCGCGCGCCCGGTGCATCTGTGCACCGGGCGCGCGGCGCGTGCGGGACATCGACGCCAAGCGCGGCCCACGGCCATGCCTCCTGGAGCAGACTGGGGATCATGAGCGATGACCCCATGAACGCGACTGTCACATACGGCCTGTTGGCCGCCTGGGCGCTGCACGACCTGGAGGAGCTGGCCACCGGGCCTCGCTGGATACGCCGGAACGTGCCCCTGCTCCGTAAACGGTTCCCGCAGGTCCCCGAGCGGGTCTGGCGGGCGATGGAAACGGTGGACCAGCGGGAGTTCACCACGGCTGTGGGCGTGATGGCTGCGATCGTCGGCGCAGCAGCCGTCGCCGGACATCGCACCGGCGGCCGGTCGGCCTTCTACCAGGGCGCCGTCGACGGGTTCGGGTTGCACGGCCTGGTCCACATCGCCCAGGCGGCCGCTGTGCGCGGCTACACCCCCGGCTCGGTCACCTCGCCCCTGATCGTGGTGCCGTTCGCGCTCTGGGCCAGGGGGCGGCTCCGGCGCGCCGGAGTGCTGCGGCCCGCCAGGGTGCGGGATGCGGCAGCCGGTCTGGCGGTGGCCGCCGGCGCCACCGCCGTCGCCCACATCGTCGCCCGGAGGATCAGCGGCACCCACTAGTTTTGAACACGTTCACTTCTGTCGTAGGGTGCCCGTATGAGCGAGCGAGCAGCCCTCTTGCGGGGGATACGCGTGTGGCTGGTCTTCTTCATCGTGTGCCTGGTGCTGAGCGGCGCGACGGCCTTCCCCCTGGTCACCGAACTCCACTGGCTGGAAAGACTGCTGGGGGCCGCCGCCTCGCCCGTCCCCGAGCACCTGCCCGCCCTGATGGAGTGGATCGAGCGGGTGCGCGAGGGCCTCGACGCCACCGACGCGGCGTACCCGTTCATGCTGTACGGCACGGACTGGCTGGCCTTCGCCCACCTGGTGATCGCGGTCGCCTTCTACGGGCCCTACCGTGACCCCGTACGCAACATCTGGGTGATCGAGTTCGGCATGATCGCGTGCGCCGGGATCATCCCGCTCGCGCTGATCTGCGGGCCCATCCGCGGAATCCCCTTCTGGTGGTCCGTCATCGACATGTCCTTCGGGGTCTTCGGCGTCATCCCGCTGTACGTCGTGCGCCGCAGGATCAAGCGTCTTGAGGCCCTGGCGGTGCCGGAGCGCGGGTCGGCCCCGGCACCGGCAGCCGCCTGACGGGTGGCGCTCAGCCGCGGGCGGCCGGGAACGCGGCCTCGACGACTGGCGTCACGACGGGGTCCGCGCCTTGCCCCTTGTGTCCGTGCCCTTCGCGTCCGTCGAGTCGATGCTGTGGACGAAGGAGCGGAACAGGCAACTTCTGGCGCCGATCACCGTGTTGCAGCCCCGGCGTCCCTACGCTCGTTACGGCTTGCGGCCCACCGCTCCGAACTGCGCGACCTCCGGCTGCGTACCGTCCGCGCGCCAGCGGGCGCACGAGACGATGCCCGGCTCCAGAATCTCCGTGCCCTCCAGGAACGAGGCGAACTCCGCGCGTGTGCGCGCCGTGATCGGCGGCGTCGCGTTCTGGTTCCAGAACGCCATCGCCTCGGCGTTCCCCTCGCCGCCCAGCTCCAGCGTCGGATGCGTCAGGACGAGATGGCTGCCGGACGGCACGGCGTCCATCAGCGTCCGCACGATCGCCCTCGCCCGGTCCGTGTCCAGGACGAAGTTGAGGATGCCGAGCATCATCACGGCGACCGGCTGCTTCAGATCCAGCGTCGCCGAGACGGAGTCGAGGATCTCCTCCGGCTGGTGTGCGTCCGCTTCCACGTACTCCGTGACCCCCTGCGCGGATCCGGTCAGCAGCGCACGGGCGTGGGCCAGCACGATCGGGTCGTTGTCCACGTACACGACGCGCGCGTCCGGCGCGATGCGCTGTGCCACCTCGTGCGTGTTGTCCGCGGTCGGCAGGCCCGTGCCGATGTCCAGGAACTGCCGTACGCCCGCCTCACCGGCCAGCAACGACACCGCGCGGCCGAGGAACGCCCGGTCCGCACGGGCGACTTCGCCGATGCTCGGATACATCCCGGTGACCTGGTCGCCGACCGCCCGGTCCGCCGGATAGTTGTCCTTGCCGCCCAGCCAGTAGTTCCACACCCGGGCGTTGTGCGCGATGTCGGTGCGAAGCCTTCCGGTCATGTACGAGGTCCCTTCGGATACCCTGCCCTGTCCAGTACGGTGCCGAGCGCGTCGACACGGTTGGTGGTGATCGAGTCCACACCGCAGGCGAGAAGACGGCGCCACGTGCGCCGGGTGTCGGCGGTCCATGCCGACACCAGCATGCCCTGCCGGTGGACCCGAGCGGTCAACTCCCGCCCGATGAGCCCGAACCGGTAGTTCAGCCAGCGCGGTGCCACCGCGTCCAGCAGCACCGGGCGCGGCGGGGCGAGCGTCGTCCATGTCATGGCGATCTCGGCCGACGGGTCGGCGGAGCGGACGGCGAGCATGGTCGCCGGGCCTGCGCAGTAGTACACCCGCTCACCGGCGCCGCAGTCGTGGACGGTGCCGACCACGGTGCGCACCGACTCCGCGGTCGCGCCGGGCAGATCGATCATCAGACGGTGCGGGCCCGCCTCGTACAGTGCCTGAAGCAGTGTCGGCACACCGCCGCCGGTCAGTGACGCGACCTCGGCGTACGTGAGCCGCGCGAGCGCCACCTCCCGCCCCCACAGGCGCTTCAGCGAGTCGTCGTGCAGCAGGACGGGCACGCCGTCACGGGTCAGCCGGACGTCGATCTCGGCCGCGTCCGCCCCGTGCGCGAACGCCGACCGCAGCGACGGAAGGGTGTTCTCCCGGGCCCGGTAGGGGTCGCCGCGGTGGGCCACGATGGTCACCGGGCGCAGGTCCTCGGCACGCACCCGGCCGCCGTCGCCGTTCAGCGGGCGAGCCACGCGGTCGTGTACGCGTCGATCTCGGCGGCGATACGGGACTTGCCCGCCGCGTCGAGGAACGAGGCCGCCACGGCGTTCTTCGCCAGGTCGGCCAGCCCCCGCTCGTCCAGGTCGAGCAGGCGGGCGGCGACCGCGTACTCGTTGTTGAGGTCGGTGCCGAACATCGGCGGGTCGTCGCTGTTGATCGTCACCAGCACACCGGCCGCGACCATCTCCTTGATCGGGTGCTCGTCGAGGTCGGCGACCGCGCGGGTGGCTATGTTGGAGGTGGGGCAGACCTCCAGCGGGATGCGCCGCTCGGCGAGGTGCGCGAGCAGCCTCGGGTCCTGCACCGAGCTCGTGCCGTGGCCGATGCGCTCGGCACGCAGGTCGGTCAGGGCGTCCCAGACCGTCTGTGGTCCGGTCGTCTCGCCGGCGTGCGGCACGGAGTGCAGCCCCGCGGCGATCGCGCGGTCGAAGTACGGCTTGAACTGGGGACGGGGCACCCCGATCTCCGGGCCGCCGAGCCCGAACGACACCAGTCCCTCCGGGTGCAGGTCCACCGCGAGCCGGGCGGTCTCCTCGGCCGCCTCGAGACCGGCCTCGCCGGGGATGTCGAAGCACCAGCGCAGCACGACGCCGAGCTCACTCTCAGCCGCTTGGCGGGCGTCCTCGATGGCCGCCATGAACGCCTTCTCCTCGATGCCCCGGCGAGTCGAGCTGAACGGCGTGATCGTCAGCTCCGTGTAGCGGATGTTCTGCCGCGCCATGTCCCGGGCCACCTCGAAGGTGAGCAGCCGTACGTCCTCCGGGGTGCGGATCAGGTCGACGACCGAGAGATAGACCTCGACGAAGTGCGCGAAGTCGGTGAAGGTGAAGTAGTCGGCCAGGGCCTCGGGGTCGGTCGGCACCTTGGAGTCGGGGTGGTGCGCGGCCAGTTCGGCGACGATGCGCGGGGAGGCCGACCCGACGTGGTGCACGTGCAGTTCGGCCTTGGGCAGCCCCGCGATGAAGGGGTGCAGATCGGTCATCGTGGTACCTCCGTGTGCGATGCGCCGCTCCTGGTCGGGGGATCATCGTAGGCGGCCGGTCGGGCCGGGGACCGAGGTCGTAGCATGACCGGACCACCTATGGGGGAGATCCATGTCTGACAACCAGGGCAACCACGGCGGGCCGGCGGGCGCGCCCCAGCCGAACGACCCGTGGGCCCCGCCGGCCGGCGGCGCTCCGCAGGACAAGGTGCCGCTGGACAAACCGCAGTCCGCGCCCACGCCGCCGAGCGTGCACGATCAGCAGACGGTCATCGGGATGCCCGGTGCCGGACCCGGCGACACCGGCTCCGCGCCGCCGCCCCCGGTCGCGCCCGGCGGCCCCGCGCCCGCAGCGGGCGCCTACGGTTACCCGGCCGCCCCGAGCCTGCCCCAGCCCCCCGCCTCCGGCGGCTTCGGGGCCCCCTCGGAAGGCTTCGGCGCGCCCTCCGATCCGTACGGCGCCGCCTACCCGGGCTACGCCCCCTACGCCGGACCTAACCCCGGCTGGACGCAGACCCCGGCCAACGGCATGGGCATCACCGCGATGGTGCTCGGCATCCTGTCCGTGTGCCTGTTCTGCCTGTACGGAGTCGTCGGCGTCATCCTCGGCGTACTCGCGCTGATCTTCGGCATCCTCGGGCGCAAGCGTGCGCAGCGCGGCGAGGCCACCAACGGCGGCATGGCCCTGTCCGGCATCATCCTCGGCTCCATCGGCATCGCGCTCGGCCTGATCTTCATCGCCCTCCTCGCCTGGGGCATCACCACAGCGATCAACGAGGACAAGAAGAACAAGGACAACTACGACTACGACTACGACAGCTACTCCAACCACCTGGTCGTCGACGACACCCGCCGGTGACCCGGGCGGGCCCCAGGCTCCCCGGGGCCCGCGCCGGGCCGATCCCGGGCTCCGCCGGGCGCGCCCCGGCCTCTACCCCCGGCCCCGCAGCTCCGCACGCGCCTCCATCAGCGCGAATCCGAGCAGATTGAGCCCGCGCCAGCGCGCGGGATCCTGTGCCCGCTCGTCGTCCGCGGCCAGCCCGATGCCCCAGATGCGGTCGACCGGGCTCGCCTCCACGAGCACCCGCTCGCCGGTGCCCAGCAGGAAGTCGCACAGGTCGGCGTCCTGGCCGAACTTGTGCACACTGCCGGTGCGCACGATGTCGAAGCGCTCGCGCTTCCATATCGCCTCGTCGAAACCGCGCACCAGCCGCCCCGCCTTCTTCGCCTCGGCGGGGCTTTTCGCGTCAAGCGCCTTCCGTTCGGCCTCGGCGTCCCCGAACAGCCGGGCCTTGTGCGCCATCATCCAGTGCTCCGCCGTCGCGTACCGCACGCCCTCGACCTCGAACGGCGAAGGCCACCACTGACTGAGGCAGCCCGCTCCGATGCGGCCGTCGCGGCGCGGCGAGTGGCCCCAGAAGTGCAGGTACTTGATTCGCTGTCCCTCGGCGGCCAGCTTGATCAGTTCATCCGTCCCCATGCACGCGAGTCTGTCAGCTGCCACGGACAGTCCGTCGCGGGACAGGAGGGACGACGCGACACACAGTCGACCGATTCCGTCGCGTAATCAAAAGGCAACAACGGAATCCCTTGTTGCGTGGGTCACTCTCTGCCAGGATCGGCACTCAATTCGCGCTGGGGCAACGGAGAACGTCATGGGCAACGATTACCGGATGCAGGACCGCTTCGCGGCCGGCACGCAGTACATCGGCGGACGACTTCGATCCGGCACCTCGGGCCGTACGCAGGATGTGGTCGACCCGGCGACCGGCGGACGAGTCCACAGCTACGAGCTCGCATCGGCCGCGGACGTCGACGAGGCCGTGGCCGCCGCGCGCGAGGCGCTGCCCGGCTGGGCGGGCGCCACCCCGGGCGAACGGTCCGACGCACTGCACCGGTTCGCGGGCGTGCTCGGCGACCGGGCCGAGGAACTGGCGCACACGGAGACCGTCCAGTGCGGCAAGCCGATCAAGCTCACCACCGAGTTCGACGTGCCGGGAACGGTGGACAACACCGCCTTCTTCGCCGGGGCCGCCCGCCACCTCCAGGGGCAGTCGGCCGGCGAGTACAGCGGCGACCACACGTCCTACGTACGGCGCGAGCCCATCGGCACGGTCGGCTCGATCGCCCCCTGGAACTACCCCCTCCAGATGGCGGCCTGGAAGATCCTCCCGGCAATCGCCGCGGGGAACACCATCGTTCTCAAGCCCGCCGAGATCACGCCGCTCACCTCGCTGCTGTTCGCCGAGGCGGCCGCTGAGGCCGGGATCCCCGCCGGCGTCGTCAACATCGTCAACGGCGCGGGCAAGGACGCGGGCGAGCACCTGGTCGGCCACCCGGACATCGCGATGACCTCGTTCACCGGCTCCACCGCCGTCGGCAGGCGCGTCGCGGAGATCGCCACCGCGAGCGTCAAGCGGCTGCACCTCGAACTCGGCGGCAAGGCCCCCTTCGTGGTCTTCGACGACGCCGACATCGAGGCCGCCGCCCACGGCGCGGTCGCCGGCTCCCTCATCAACTCCGGCCAGGACTGCACGGCCGCCACCCGCGCCTACGTGCAGCGGCCGCTGTACGACGCCTTCGTCGCGGCCGTCGCCGATCTGATGGCCACGGTCCGGCTCGGAGACCCCCTCGATCCCACGACCGACCTCGGCCCGCTCGTCTCGCATCTCCAGCGCGACCGCGTGGCCGGTTTCGTCGAACGGGCACGCGCCTACGCCACCGTCGTCACCGGCGGCGAGGCACCCGGGGGAGACCTCGACCGGGGCGCGTACTACCGGCCCACCCTCATCACGGGCGCCGCCCAGGACAGCGAGATCGTCCAGTCCGAGATCTTCGGACCGGTTCTGGTGGTGCTCCCCTTCGACACCGACGACGAGGGAATCGCCCTCGCCAACGACACCCCCTACGGGCTCGCGGCCTCCGCCTGGAGCCGCGACGTCTACCGGGCCGGCCGGGCCACCCGCGAGATCAAGGCGGGCTGCGTCTGGGTCAACGACCACATTCCGATCATCAGCGAGATGCCGCACGGCGGATACAAGGCATCCGGCTTCGGCAAGGACATGTCGGCGTACTCCTTCGAGGAGTACACGCAGGTCAAGCACGTCATGTACGACAACACCGCGATCGCCAGAAAGGGCTGGCACCGCACGATCTTCGGGGACCGACCGTAACGACATGCGGCTACCGCCGCGTGGTGTCAGGCCGCGCGACCGGCGGCCGATCCCACCCGAAAGGGCAGAGCGTCATGGAGCAGTACGAATCGGAGCGCCTCTCGGCGGCGCAGATCGCCGCGATGCGTCGCAGCCTGACCAACGGGCGGGGTGCCCTCTCCCGCCGTTCGCTGCTGCGCGCGTCGAGTTTCGGCGCACTCACGGCCGGCGGCGCCGGCCTGCTGAGCGCCTGCGGCATCCCGCCCGCCAAGCGCGAGGCCGGAGCCGAGGGCTCAACGGACTTCTCGGACAAGGAGAAGCGGCTCACCTTCTCCAACTGGACCGAGTACATGGACACCAGCGAGGACGAGAAGAGCCGTCCGACCCTTGAGGAGTTCACCCGGCGCACCGGGATCACGGTCAAGTACACCGAGGACATCAACGACAACGTCGAGTTCTTCGGCAAGATCCAGCCGCAGCTCGCGGCCGGGCAGGACACCGGCCGCGATCTGATCAACGTCACCGACTGGCTGGCCGCCCGGATCATCCGGCTGGGCTGGGCGCAGAAGCTCGACGCGTCGCTGCTGCCCAACGCCTACGCCAACCTCTCCCAGCAGTTCCGCAGCCCAGACTGGGACCCGGGCCGCGCCTACAGCTACCCGTGGACCGGCATCCCGACCGTCATCGCCTACAACATCAAGGCGACCGGCGGCCGCAAGGTCGACTCCGTCACCCAACTGCTCGACGACCCCCGGCTCAAGGGCCGGGTCAGCTTCCTCACCGAGATGCGCGACACGGTCGGCATGACCCTGCTCGACATGGGCAAGGACCCCGTCAAGGTCACCGACGCCGACTTCGACGCCGCCCTCGGCAGGCTGCAGAAGGCCGTCGACAGGAAGCAGATCCGCCGCTTCACCGGCAACGACTACACGTCGGACCTCGACAAGGGCGACATCGCCGCCTGCATCGCCTGGGCCGGCGACCTCATCCAGCTCCAGGTCGACAACCCCGACATCCGCTACACGATCCCCGACGCGGGCTACATGACGGCCACCGACAACCTCCTGGTCCCGGCTCACGCACGGCACCGGAAGAACGCCACTCGCCTGATCGACTACTACTACGAACTCCCCGTCGCGGCGAAGCTCGCCGCGTACATCAACTATGTGACGCCGGTCGCCGGAGTCGCCCCCGAACTGGCGAAGATCGACCCCGAGCTGGCCAAGAACCCGCTGATCATCCCGGACGAGGCCATGGCGGCCAAGTCCCACTCCTTCCGCTCGCTCGGCAGCGCGGAAGAGACGGCGTACGAGGAGAAGTTCGCCAAGCTCATCGGTGCCTGACCCACACGTCCTGACGACCCGACACCACCTGGGACCGCGACCCATGACTGAAAAGACAGAGGGCGGCGACGTCCGCCTCTCCGGGATCAGCAAGACCTACGGCTCCTTCACCGCCGTCCACCCGCTCGATCTGACCGTCCCGCAGGGCTCCTTCTTCGCGCTCCTCGGCGCGTCCGGCTGCGGAAAGACGACCACCCTGCGCATGATCGCCGGCCTGGAGGACCCCTCCACCGGCACCGTCTCGCTCGGCGCCCGCGACGTCACCGGCCTGCCCCCCCACAAGCGCCCGGTCAACACGGTCTTCCAGAGCTATGCGCTCTTCCCGCACCTGAGCATCTACGAGAACATCGCCTTCGGACTGCGCCGCCGCGGCGTCGGCTCCGTGCGGCAGCAGGTCGGCGACATGCTCGACCTCGTCCAGCTCGGCGACTTCGCCCAGCGCAAGCCGCACCAGCTCTCCGGCGGCCAGCAGCAGCGCGTCGCCGTCGCCCGCGCGCTGATCAACCACCCGCAGGTCCTCCTCCTCGACGAGCCGCTCGGCGCGCTGGACCTCAAGCTGCGCCGTCAGATGCAGCTGGAGCTCAAGCGCATCCAGACGGAGGTCGGCATCACCTTCGTCCATGTCACCCACGACCAGGAGGAGGCCATGACCATGGCCGACACGGTCGCGGTCATGAACGGCGGCCGGGTCGAGCAGCTGGGCGCGCCCGCCGAGCTCTACGAGAACCCGCGCACCACCTTCGTCGCCAACTTCCTCGGCACCTCCAACCTCATCGAGGCCGAGGTCGTCGACAACAGCGGCGGCGAGGTCGTCGTCACCGCGGGCGGCGGCAAGCTGCGGCTGCCCGCCGGACGCTGCCCCGACGTCGTGCGCTCCGGCGGCAAGCTGCTCGTCGGCGTCCGGCCCGAGAAGATCTCGCTCACCACCGCCGACGAGGCGGACTCCGTCGCCGCCGGCCGGAACGCCGTCACCGGCCGGATCGTGGACTCCTCCTTCATCGGCGTGTCCACGCAGTACGTGGTGGAGAGCCCGGTCGGCAAGGCACTCGAGGTCTACGCACAGAACGTGGAGCACCGGGCCGGACTCGTACCCGGTGCGGAGGTCGTCCTGCACTGGAACCCCGAGCACACCTTCGGGCTGGACGCCGCCCAGGACATCGCGGCGGGCGTCGAGACGGTGGAGGAGACGCCATGACCGTCACCGAGGCGCCGCCGCCCACCGCCCCGGCACCGGCCGAACCACCCGTCCACAAGACCTCCCTTCGCCGCCGGCTGATCCCGTACTGGCTGCTGCTGCCGGGCCTCGTGTGGCTGCTGGTCTTCTTCGCGCTGCCGCTCGTCTACCAGGCCTCGACCTCCGTGCAGACCGGCTCCCTGGAGGAGGGCTTCGAGGTCACCTGGCACTTCGCGACCTACTGGGACGCGCTGACCGAGTACTACCCGCACTTCCTTCGGTCGCTGCTGTACGCGGGCGCGGCCACCGCCCTGTGTCTGCTGCTCGGCTATCCGCTCGCCTACCTGATCGCGTTCAAGGCGGGCCGCTGGCGCAACCTGCTGCTGGTGCTCGTCATCGCGCCCTTCTTCACCAGCTTCCTGATCCGTACGCTCGCCTGGAAGACGATCCTGGCCGACGGCGGACCGGTGGTGGAGGTCCTGAACGCCATCGGGTTCCTCGACGTCACCAGCTGGCTCGGGATGACCGAGGGCGACCGCGTCCTCGCCACACCGCTCGCCGTCGTCACCGGTCTGACGTACAACTTCCTCCCCTTCATGATCCTTCCGCTGTACACGTCGCTGGAGCGGATCGACCCTCGGCTGCACGAGGCGGCCGGGGACCTGTACGCGAGCCCCGCCAAGGTCTTCCGCAAGGTGACGTTCCCGCTGTCCATGCCGGGCGTCGTCTCCGGAACGCTGCTGACGTTCATCCCCGCGAGCGGCGACTACGTCAACGCCGAGCTGCTGGGGTCCACCGACACCCGCATGATCGGAAACGTCATCCAGTCGCAGTTCCTTCGGGTGCTCGACTACCCGACGGCGGCCGCGCTGTCGTTCATCCTGATGGCGGTCGTGCTGGTCACGGTCACCGTTTACATCCGACGGGCCGGAACGGAGGACCTGGTCTGATGCGTTGGACAAGGCGCAACCTCGTGGTGGTGGCGGGCCTGCTCACGCTCGCGTACCTGATCGTGCCGAACATCGTCGTCATGGTGTTCTCCTTCAACAAGCCGGCCGGCCGGTTCAACTACTCCTGGCAGGAGTTCTCCACGGACGCCTGGAAGGACCCGTGCGGTGTGGCCGACATGTGCGGCTCGCTCACGCTGTCCCTCCAGATCGCCCTGTGGGCGACGGCCGGGGCGACCCTCCTGGGCGCGATGATCGCCTTCGCGCTCGTGCGCTACCGCTTCCGGGCCCGGGGCACGGTCAACTCGCTGATCTTCCTGCCCATGGCGATGCCCGAGGTGGTCATGGCCGCCTCGCTGCTCACGCTCTTTCTCAACCTCGGTGTGCAGCTGGGCTTCTGGACCATCCTCATCGCCCACACCATGTTCTGCCTCAGCTTCGTGGTGGTCGCCGTCAAGGCACGCGTCATGTCGATGGACCCGCGACTGGAGGAGGCGGCCCGCGACCTGTACGCGGGACCGGTGCAGACGTTCCTGCGGGTCACCCTGCCGATCGCCGCGCCCGGCATCGCGGCAGGCGCGATGCTCGCCTTCGCGCTGTCCTTCGACGACTTCATCATCACCAACTTCAACTCCGGAAACACCGTCACCTTCCCCATGTTCGTGTGGGGTTCGGCCCAGCGCGGTACACCGGTGCAGATCAATGTCATCGGTACGGCCATGTTCGCCGTCGCCGTGCTGATCGTCCTCACCGGCCAGATCGTCAGCAGCCGGCGCAGGAAATCCGCGCTGCCCCAATAGGCCCCCGGGCCCGAAGAAGGAGTGGAAACCATGGCCCCGGCCGCCCTGCCCTTCGCCTCGTCCCTCGCCGACGCCCGGCCCGTCCCCTTCTGGCTGGACGACCCCGGCAGGCCCGGCGCCCGGCCCGCCCTCACCGGCACCGAACGCTGCGATCTCCTCGTCGTCGGCGGCGGCTACAGCGGACTGTGGACCGCGCTGCTCGCCAAGGAGCGCGACCCCGGGCGGGACGTGGTCCTGATCGAGGGCCGCGAGGTGGGCTGGGCCGCCTCGGGCCGCAACGGCGGCTTCTGCGCCGCCTCCCTCACCCACGGCCTCGGCAACGGACTCGCCCGCTGGCCGCAGGAGCTCGGGCGGCTGGAGGAGCTCGGGGCACGCAACCTGGACGCGATCGAGGACACCGTCGCCCGCTACGGGATCGACTGCGACTTCGAGCGCACCGGCGAGATCGACGTGGCCACCGAGCCCCACCAGCTCGCCGAACTGAACGAGCTGCACCAGGAGGCGACCCGGCTGGGCTTCGGCGGACTGCAGATGCTCGACCGGGACGCCGTGCGCGCCGAGGTGGACTCGCCGACCTTCCTCGGCGGTCTGTGGGACCGCGACGGCGTCGCCATGCTGCACCCGGCCAAGCTGGCCTGGGGGCTCAAGCAGACGTGCCTCGGCCTCGGCGTGCGCATCTACGAGAACACCCGGGGACTCGAACTCGCCCCGTCCGGGCCGGGCATGGCCGTACGCACCCCGTACGGCCGTGTCCTGGCCCGGCACGTCGCACTCGGCACCAATGTGTTCCCGTCGCTGGTCAAACGGGTTCGCCCGTACACCGTCCCGGTCTACGACTACGCGCTGACGACCGAACCGCTGAGCGTCGAGCAGCTCGCCTCCGTGGGCTGGAAGCGCAGGCAGGGCCTCGGCGACAGCGCCAACCAGTTCCACTACTTCCGCATCACCGCCGACCACCGCATTCTGTGGGGCGGTTACGACGCGGTCTATCCGTTCGGCGGCCGGCTCGATGCGGAGCTGGACCACCGGCCCGAGACCTACCTCAGGCTCGCCGGCCACTTCTTCCACTGCTTCCCGCAACTGGAGGGCATCCGGTTCAGCCACGCCTGGGGTGGTGCCATCGACACCTGCTCGCGGTTCGCCGCGTTCTTCGGCACCGCGCACGGCGGAAAGGTCGCCTACGCCGCCGGGTACACCGGTCTCGGCGTCGGTGCGACCCGGTTCGGCGCCGACGTGATGCTCGATCTGCTGGCCGGCGCCCGCACCGAGCGCACCGAGCTGAAGATGGTGCGCAGCAAGCCGCTCCCGTTCCCGCCCGAGCCGGTCGCCTGGGCCGGTATCGGGCTCACCAAGTGGTCTCTGGCCAGGGCAGACGCCAACGGCGGCCGGCGCAACGCGTGGCTGCGGACACTGGACCGGCTCGGGCTCGGCTTCGACAGCTGAATTCCCCATGACCCCGGACGGCTTGGGGAACGCACGACGACGCCTCGCTGCCGGCGCTCGCGATGCACCAGGCGGTGGCAGGCACCGCGCGGCACGCGCGGCACGCACCGCGCGTGCCGATGGGGAACGGGGCGGACGAGGCAGTCAGGGCGGAACGTGCCACAGGTCTTGACAACCACCTTGGTCTGGGCCGCGTTGTGCGCGCCGCCCCACTCCGAATCCCCCAGCCCGGGGGCAGTTGGGCGCTGGACTGCCTGACGAAGAAGACCGACTGCGGCTCCTGCACCACCCACGGCACCTGGCCCGCGCTGCGCGGCCTGATGACCAGGTCGATCAACTGGGACCGCTTCAACCGGTGGGAGTTCTCGCGGAACTTCGTTGCATACCGGTCGAGTTGAGGACCAGCAGCACCACGCCGAACAGGCACCAGCTGCCCAGGACGTCCAGTGGCCAGTGGTAGCCGCGCAGGACGAGCCCGATGCCCGTCGCCACCGTGAGCACCACGGCGACGGGCGTCGCCCATCGTCGGCGCAGATACGGGGTGACCAGCAGCGCGGCACCGCAGTAGGCGACCATCGCGGTCGCGGTGTGCCCCGACGGATACCAGCCCGTGCCCGGCTCCAGCGGTCCCGGACGGGCGATCCAGACCTTGAGCGGAATCACCAGCGCGGGCACCGCCGCCATGGCGAGCACGGTGGCCAGCGCGGGCCGCCACCGCCGGCCGCGCCACAGCGTCCACGCGACGGCGGCTGCGAGCACGGGAAGGGCGACGGTCATGCTGCCGAGATCGGCGAGCGGTTGCGTCAGCGCGTCGGGCGCATCCCGGAAGACGGCACGTCCCAGGCGTTCGTCCGCCCTGCGCAGCGGTCCGTGCGCGGCGACCTGCCAGGTGATCAGCGCGAAGAGCGTGCAGCACAGCGCGAGCGCGGCGGCCCGTGAACGCCGAGAGGCCGGCCGCATCGGGACAGGGGGGGTGGTCCCGATGCGGCCGGCCGGACCGGTTTGCCGCACGCCCCGGGGGGTTTGGGGCGAGCGGCAAACCGATCGGTGAGGAGTTCCGGAGCGTGAGGCTCCAGCGGTGTGCGCGGTGGCACGACCCGGTCGGGGCTGGGGATGCTCCGGTCCGGGGTCGCCCGCGGTCGCCCGCGAGCTGGGTGTTTCTTCCATCTGCGGAAACCGTACGGCAGAGGCAGGGGGGACCGACAGACGGATTCCCATCCCGCCATCGGCCCCCCACAGCTTCTTCACAGAGCGGCTCCGTCGTTCCGGATCGGCCCTGGTCAGATGGCTGCGAACGCCTGCTCGATGATGTCCAGGCCCTCGTTCAGAAGGTCCTCGCCGATCACCAGCGGGGGCAGGAAGCGCAGCACGTTGCCGTACGTGCCACAGGTGAGGACGACCAGGCCTTCGGCGTGGCAGGCCTTGGCGAGCGCGCCGGCGGCCTCGGCGTTCGGCTCCTTCGTCGCCGGGTCCTTCACCAGCTCGATCGCGATCATGGCACCGCGGCCGCGGATGTCGCCGATGATCTCGTACTTCTCCTGCATCGCGGCGAGGCGGCCCTTCATGACCTCCTCGATGCGCTTGGCCTTGGCGTTGAGGTCGAGCTCCTTCATCGTCTCGATCGAGCCGAGGGCACCGGCACAGGCCACCGGGTTGCCGCCGTAGGTGCCGCCGAGGCCGCCCGCGTGCGGGGCGTCCATGATCTCGGCGCGGCCGGTGACGGCGGCGAGCGGCAGCCCGCCCGCGATGCCCTTGGCCGTGGTGATCAGGTCCGGGACGATGCCCTCGTCCTCGCAGGCGAACCACTGGCCGGTGCGGCAGAAGCCGGACTGGATCTCGTCGGCGACGAAGACGATGCCGTTGTCCTTGGCGAACTGCGAGATCGCGGGCAGGAAGCCCTTGGCCGGCTCGATGAAGCCGCCCTCGCCGAGGACCGGCTCGATGATGATCGCGGCGACGTTCTCGGCGCCGACCTGCTTGGAGATCTGGTCGATGGCCTGGGCGGCGGCCTCGGGACCGCAGTTCTCCGGGCCGGTGGGCCAGCGGTAGCCATAGGCGACCGGGACGCGGTAGACCTCGGGCGCGAACGGGCCGAAGCCGTGCTTGTACGGCATGTTCTTGGCGGTGAGCGCCATGGTGAGGTTCGTCCGGCCGTGGTAGCCGTGGTCGAACACGACGACGGCCTGGCGCTTGGTGTACGCGCGGGCGATCTTGACGGCGTTCTCGACGGCCTCGGCGCCGCTGTTGAACAGCGCGGACTTCTTGGCGTGGTCGCCCGGGGTCAGCTCGGCGAGCGCCTCGCAGACCTCCACGTAGCCCTCGTACGGGGTGACCATGAAACAGGTGTGGGTGAAGTCCTGCAGCTGGGCGCTCGCCCGGCGCACGACGGCCTCGGCGGAGGCGCCGACCGAGGTCACGGCGATGCCGGAGCCGAAGTCGATGAGGCGGTTGCCGTCGATGTCCTCGATGATCCCGCCGCCCGCACGGGCCGTGAAGACGGGCAGCACGGACCCCACACCGCCGGCGACCGTGGCCGTACGGCGGGCCTGAAGCTCCTGCGACTTCGGGCCGGGGATGGCGGTGACGACGCGGCGCTCCTGCGGGATTGCGGTCATGCGGGGCTCCTGGGGGTGTATCCGGACGCTTGTTGTCTTTCTCCGCAGGCTAGGGGCCGGGGAGGGGTGGGGGCATGCGCCGTTCGGGAGTGTTGGGGGTGTGTCGTTGTCCTCGACGGCCATAGTCGCGCCTCCGCGCGGGCCCGCGGGCGCGAGGCACCTCGTCCGGACCGGGCCTGGTCGAGGTGGGCCTTGGACCGTTGCCGGGTCCCGTGTGGGTGTCGGGCGCGGGCGCGCGGCGTGACCATGGCCGAGGCCGGCCTCGGACCGGCCCTGGCGCAGACGGGGTTTGTGGACCCGGCCCCGGCGGGGCGGGGCCTGTCCATCCGGATGTTCGGGGAGACCGGACCACGGGACGCGCCCCGGGCCGCAGGGCGGCTGAGTCAGCCCCTTGCCAGGCGGCGCCGGGCGTACGCGGAACGGCCGACTCGCGGTCGCCCGCGCGGGGGCCCAGTGTCCACCTTGCGTGGCCTCGGCCACGGCCGTCGGCCCCTGTCATGTCACGCCGCCCGGCGGTGGGAAGGTCAGGCGCAGGCCTCGGCGGTGGCCGGTCATACCGGTCCAGGCCGGGGACCTCGGGACGG
Source organism: Streptomyces sp. ISL-10 (assembly GCF_018614575.1). Lineage (GTDB taxonomy): Bacteria > Actinomycetota > Actinomycetes > Streptomycetales > Streptomycetaceae > Streptomyces. The sequence continues at coordinate 33,603 of NZ_JAGGOJ010000037.1, read as the reverse complement.
TCGGTCCGGGTGGCGGTCGCCGACGCCCGGCCCGGGGAGGGGCGTTGGGACGGGGCGGCGGTCGGCGAGCGGGGTGCTGCCGGTGGCCTGCCCCGCCGTGGGTGGCCGGGTGGGCGGTCAGCCCGCGGCGTGACAGGGACTTCGGGGGCGAAGTGCGTCACCGCCGCCGTCAGGCGGTGTTTGTCCAGCACCGACAGTAGACGGCGCGGGAGGTCTGGACTACCTCCGGCGGGACACACGGCACGAGGCGACGCGTTGTGCCCTGCGAGCTGCCCTGGCCGCGGGCCCGGCAGCGGGAGCGTGCCCCGCCGGCCCCGTCCGTCCGGCCGTAGCGTGCCTCGTAGACGGCGTCGGGCACCGTGGACCTGTCGGCAGGGCGTGGACGGAAGTTGCCAGCGGCCGCCGTCCGGCGGAAGGGCCCGCGGCCGCGTTCGACGCCCTGCGGCGGGTGGCCGGTGTCCATGACACCGGCGCGAGTCGCTGAACTCCCCACGCCGGGGCACTAGATTGACGGGTGCACAGAGCGGACCTGGCTGGTCAGGGGGCAGCGGTTTCATGGAATCCGAAGGCACATTCGACGCACGCGGCACACGCGCCAATCCCGTGTCCCGTCCGGCCGGACCGCCGTCCGAGGCACCGGCCGCGCCCTCCTCGGAGCCGGCCCGCGACGAGTGGCCCGACGCCCCGTCACCCCACAGCCCGTCCATGCCGCCGGGCACGCCGGCCCTGCCGGGGCACGCGCCCACGACCCGCCCCGCCGTGCTGGAGTGGCTGCGCACACCGCGGCCCCAGGCCGAGCCCGGCGTCTGGCGGCTCGGCCACCGCCGACGCCCCGACGAGGAGCCCGAACTCGTCCCGGCCAGGCGCCTGTTCTCCGGCGCGATCATCTCCCTGCTCAGCGGCTGGCTCCTGTGGTCCCTGCTGTGGAACGGCTACCTCGGCCGCTACTGGCTGTGGCCCCTCCTCGTCCTCACCCCCGACTCGTGGCGCGCCGACGCCACCACCTGGGCCAACGCCAGCTACGTGTACTACGCGATCGTCGGCGGCGGCATGCTGGTGTTCTTCGCCCGCATCGGCCATGTGCCCGAGATCTGGCACCGCTACGTCGTACGCCGCCGCAAGCCCGCTCCCTCAGCGCCCCCGCCCGAGGCCGACCTCGCCGACTGGCCCGAGCTGCGCGGCGCCGGCCTCGGCGACGCCGCCGCGCGGCTGGGCGAAGCCGCCCGGTCCGGGGCCCTCGGTGACGTCGACTACGCCCGTATCCGGCGCGCCTGGCAGGGCGTCCACGCCCGGCCCGAACGGCTCGCCGCCTTCGCCGACACCGTGCGCAGGCACGGGCCCGCCGCCTGCGCCCACCCCTCCGGCCTGCGCGACCTGCCGGTGCGCACGGCCACCCACGACCTCGTCACCGGGCAGGTCAAGATCGGCACCGTCGTCGACGACAGCCGCAATCCCTACGCGCGGCGTACCACCGGCGTGGCCCTGGAGCCCGCGTTGCTCGGGACCTCGCTGCTCGCCGTCGGGCCCTCCGGTTCCGGCAAGAGCGTGCGGCTCGTGCGGCCCGTCGTCGAGTCGCTGTGCCTGCTCGCGCTCGCCAACCGGGCCGCCGTCGTCGCAGTCACCGCCTACGGCGCCGCCGTCGCCCCGGACGGCGACTTCGACCTCGTCATCTCCGTGGGCCGGGCGGGATCCACCCACGATCTCGACCTGTACGGCGGGGCCGACGACCCCGACGAGGCCGCCCGAATGCTCGCGGAAGCGCTCGTCGGCGACCTCGCGGCCGGTCTCCCCGGCGGCGACAGCCGCCGCGCCGCGACCGCGCTCGCCCAGCTCATCGGCCCCTACCAGTGCGTCCATGGTCACTTCCCCGCCGTCCCGGAGCTGCGCGAACTCCTCAGTGGCGCGCCCTCGGCCCTGGACGAGCTGCGCTCCGCGCTCCGGGCCGCGGGCGAGGCCTCCCAGCTCCGCGAACTCGACGCACGTGAACGGCAGTCGGCGCGCGGCGACGACATCGGCGTGCTGCTCGCCGAGCGGATCGCGTTCCTGGACCGGCCCGCCTTCGCGGACTTCTTCCGCACCGACGGCGGCGGCCGGCAGTTCTCGCTGCGCTCCATCGAGCACCCGCTGCGGGTCCGTGTCGACCTTCCGGAGCGCGGCCACGCCGAGGCGTCCCGGATCATCGCGCGGCTGGTGCTGGCGCAGTTCACCGAGGCCGCGCTCGCCCGCACCGACCGCTCGCTGTTCGCCTGCCTGGTCCTCGACGACGCCTCGTACACGGTCACCGCCGACTCGGTGCGCGCGGTGCAACGCCTGCGTACCGCCAACGCGGGCGTCGTCTTCGCGCTGCGGACGCTGGAAGACGTGCCGGAAGCGCTGCGCGGCCCGCTGCTCGGCGCGGTCGGCTGCCGTATGGCGTTCGCCGGGCTCGCGCCCTGGGACGGCGGGCACTTCGCCGAGACCTGGGGCACCGAGTGGGTCCAGACCCGGGACGTCACCAACCGGCAGATCATCTCCGACGAACCGTTCACCAAGGCCCTGCACATGATGCGCCGCCTGGTCACCGGCCGGGCGGTCACCGCGGAGGCGGTGACCGTGCGCGAGGTCGAGCGGGCCCGCTGGTCGGCGTCCGACCTGGCGCACGGGCTGCCCGCCGGGCACGCGGTCCTGTCGCTGACCAGCGTCCGCGGTGAGCACGCGCCGCCCCTCCTGGTAGATCTGCGGACCTGAGCGGATCTCCGGACTGCTACGAGCTGGCAGAATCGAGGTAGGCCGTTCATACGGGACGGCGAAATCCCGCACCTCTGCTCGGAGGGCCACAGGTCCATGCCGCCCACCCTCGCCTCGCTCGTGCAGCACTCTGCGCTCAAGCTCACCGTGCGCGCCGGTGAGGACCGCCTCGAGACCCCCGTGCGCTGGGCCCACGTCAGCGAGCTCGCCGACCCCGTGCCGTATCTGGAGGGCGGCGAGCTGCTGCTCGTCACCGCCATGACCCTGGACGCCGAGGACCCCGAGGCGATGCGGCGCTATGTGCGCAGGCTGGTCGCGGCGGGCGTGGTCGGCCTCGGCTTCGCGGTCGGGGTCAACTACGAGGACGTGCCCGACGCCCTCCTCGACGCAGCGAAGGAGGAGCGGCTTCCGCTGCTTGCCGTACCGCGCCGCACACCGTTCATCGCCATATCGAAGGCCGTGTCCGCCGCGATCGCCGCCGACCAGTACCGGGCCGTGACCGCCGGTTTCGAGGCGCAGCGCGAGATGACCCGCGCGGCGCTCGCCGAGGGCCCGGCGGCGGTCGTCGCACGGCTCGCCGCGCATGTCGAGGGCTGGGCCGCCCTGTACGACGCCTCCGGCGCGGTCGTGGCCGCCGCGCCCGAGTGGGCGACCCGCCGGGCTGCCCGCTTCACGGCCGACGTGGAACGGCTGCGGGAGCGGCCCGCGCCCGCGAGCGCGGTCGTCGGCGGCGCGGAGGACGACGACCGGGTCGAACTCCAGTCGCTCGGCTCCGGCCGCCGGGTGCGCGGCGCGCTCGCTGTCGGCACCGGGGCACCCCTCGGCACCGCCGAGCGGTACGCGGTCCACTCGGCCGTCGCCCTGCTCACGCTCTCCACGGAACGCTCCCGCTCGCTCCAGGCCGCGGAACAGCGTCTGGGCGCCGCCGTGCTGCGGATGCTGCTGGCCGGCCAGCCGGACCACGCGCGTGCGGTCGCCGGCGACCTGTACGGCGGGCTGCTCGACGCGCCCTTCCGGCTGCTGATCGCCGAGGCCTCGGGGGAGACGGACGGCGACGCCGGGGGTGACCCGCTCGCCGAGTTCACCGAATCGCTGGAGTCGGCGGCGGCGCGCGCCGGCGAGGCGGTGCTGGTCGTTCCGGACACCGACGGCCGCCTGGTGGTGCTCGCGGCGGACGGCGGCGCGGTCGTCGCCTCGTGCACGGCCGCGTACGCGGGCAAGGAGGCCGAGGACGCGCAGAGCGTCGTCGGACTCTCCGCGCCGACGGGACCGATAGCGGCGGCGGGGGCGTACAAGCAGGCGGAACAGGCCCTGTCGGTGGCCCGGCGGCGCGGCCGCGTGCTGGTCGAGCACGAGGAGCTCGCGACGGGTTCGATCCTGCCGCTGCTTGCGGACGACGCGGTGCGCGCTTTCGCCGACGGCATGCTGCGCGCGCTCCACGAGCACGACGCCACGGGCCGGGGCGACCTCGTGGCGTCACTGCGCGCCTGGCTGTCCCGCCACGGCCAGTGGGACGCGGCGGCGGCGGACCTCGGCGTGCACCGCCACACGCTGCGCTACCGGATGCGCCGCGTGGAAGAGATCCTGGGCCGCTCCCTGGACGACCCGGACGTCCGGATGGAGCTCTGGCTTTCCCTGAAGACGACGTCGACGCCCCCCACGACCTGACAGCCCCCAGGGGACCACGCCGGCCGGGCAGAAGCCTCCGGCCGGTGGGACGCATTAGGCGGCAGCCGCCGCGCGGCTCGGCCTGCGCGCGGTGGTGCGGCCAGCCGGGCGGGTCGGCATGAAGCGGTGCGACCAGCCCGCGGCCCGGCCCGGCCGCGCGAAGCGGTCCAACCGCCGCAGCCCGGTCGACCGGGGCCCGCCCAACGCCGTGCGCGGCCCGTGCCGCGACCGCAGCCATGGTCCCGGGCCGGGCGGCGAGCCCGCCTGCGGTGCCGGCCGCCCGGCACTCCGGCCACGCCACCCGAAAACCTCGCCCCCGGCGAAGAATTTTCCGCTTCGCTGCCCGATCCCGGGCAGAATCGTTGCAGTTCAGCCCGTGACTTCCTATCTTCCTCGCTTGTGAGGGCGCGCCCCGGCACACGTCGTGGGGCGCGTCGCCGTGGAGGCGAGGAGCACCGATGGGCACACGCGTTGCCGGCGAGGACACGACCTTCAAGGGCGTCCTGCCCGGTGGGGCCGCAGGGCGGCGGATCAGCGGGGCCGTATGGGCCGCCCTCGGCATCGTGTACGTCGTCTGGGGGTCCACGTATCTCGGTATCCGCGTCGTCGTCGAGACCATGCCGCCCTTCCTGTCCGCAGGCGCCCGGTTCGTCGTCGCCGGCGCCGTCCTCGGCGCGCTCGTCGCCTGGCGGTACGGGCCCTCGGCGCTCAAGGTCACCCGGGTCCAGCTCGGCTCGGCCGCCCTCGTCGGCCTGCTGCTGCTCCTCGGCGGAAACGGCCTCGTCGTCCTCGCCGAGACCTCCGTCCCGTCCGGCCTCACCGCTCTGATGATCGCCGTCGTCCCCGCCTGGGTGGTCGTCCTGCGCAGGTCCTTCGGTGAACGCCCCGGCCCCGGCGCCTACCTCGGCGTCCTGCTGGGTCTCGCCGGACTCGCCGTGCTGACCCTGCCCGGTCTCAGCGGCGATGTGCGGATCGGCGGCGTGTTCACGGTGATCGTGGCGACCGTTCTGTGGGCGGTGGGCTCCTTCTCGTCGTCCCGTATCCCGATGCCCGCCAACCCCTTCGCGGCCAGTGCCTACGAGATGGTCGCGGGCGGCCTCGGCTGTGCGGCCGTCGCCCTCTTCCGCGGCGAGCAGCACGGCTTCCGCCTGGAGGACGCCTCCGCCCGGTCCTGGACCGCTTTCGCCTACCTCGTCGTCTTCGGCTCGCTGCTCGCGTTCACCGCGTACGCCTGGCTGCTGCACTCCGCTCCGCTGTCCCTCGTCGCGACCTACGCGTACGTGAACCCGGTCGTCGCCGTGCTGCTGGGCGCACTCGTCCTCGACGAGCGGCTGTCCTGGCCGATCGCCGTGGGCGGTGTGGTCGTCGTGGCGGGGGTCTGCCTCATCGTCAGCACCGAAAGGCGCCGCTGACCCGCCCGTCGACCCGCCCTCTCGCCAAAGCGTCGCAGACCGGCCGGCCACCACTACGCGCCGGATAAACACATTGGCGGGCCGCCGGTCCTACGGTGGGCACAGACCAACCCCCATCTACTTCGGAAGGGCCGGGACATGACCTCCACCCACGCCTTCTGGCTCGCCGGCCGCCAGGCCACCGGCGAGGCCGCCTTCGACGTCACCTCCCCCTGGGACGGCCGGCTCGTCGGCCGGGTCTCCGTGCCCACCGAGGCGCAGGTCGAGGAGGCCGTCGCCGCGGCGCACGCCGTGATCGACGAGTTCGCCGCGACCCCGGCCCATGTGCGTGCCGCCGCTCTGGACCACGTCTCCAAGCGCCTGGTGGAGCGCACGGAGGAGATCGCCCAGCTGATCTCCGCCGAGAACGGCAAGCCGATCAAGTGGGCGCGCGGCGAGGTCGGCCGCGCCGTGTCCGTCTTCCGGTTCGCCGCCGAGGAGGCCCGCCGCTTCAACGGCGGCGAGGCGCAGCGGCTGGACACCGACGCGGGCGGCCAGGGCCGTCTCGCTCTGACCCGCCGCTTCCCCAAGGGCGTCGTCCTCGGTATCGCGCCGTTCAACTTCCCACTCAACCTGTGCGCCCACAAGATCGCCCCGGCCATCGCGGTCGGTGCGCCGATCATCCTCAAGCCCGCCCCGGCGACCCCGCTGTCCGGGCTGATCCTCGGTGAGCTGCTCGCCGAAACCGACCTGCCCGCCGGTTCCTGGTCGGTGCTGACCGTCCCGAACGAGCAGATGCCCGCCCTGGTGAAGGACGAGCGCCTGCCGGTCATCTCCTTCACCGGCTCCGACAAGGTCGGCTACGCGATCATGGACTCGGTCCCGCGCAAGCACTGCACCCTGGAGCTGGGCGGCAACGGTGCGGCGGTGGTCCTCGCGGACTTCGCGAGCGAGCAGGACCTGGACTGGGCGGCGACCCGTATCGCCACCTTCTCCAACTACCAGGGCGGCCAGTCCTGCATCTCCGTGCAGCGCGTGATCGCCGACGCGTCCGTCTACGACCGGCTGCTGCCGAAGATCGTCGCGGCGGTCGAGGCCCAGGTCACGGGCGACCCGTCCGACTCGGCGACCGATGTCGGCCCGCTCGTCAGCGAGGACGCCGCCAAGCGGGTGGAGTACTGGGTCGACGAGGCCGTCCAGGGCGGTGCCAAGCTGCTGACCGGCGGCAAGCGCGACGGCGCCACCTACGCGCCCACCGTCCTCACCGACGTCCCCGCCGATGTCAACCTCGCCTGCGAGGAGGTCTTCGGTCCGGTCCTGACCGTGACGAAGGCCGACGGCGAGGACGAGGCGTTCGCGGCCGTCAACGACTCCAAGTACGGCCTCCAGGCCGGTGTGTTCACGCACGACCTGCAGACCGCCTTCCGCGCCCACCGCGCCCTCGAGGTCGGCGGCGTGATCGTCGGCGACGTCCCGTCCTACCGTGCCGACCAGATGCCGTACGGCGGTGCCAAGCAGTCCGGCGTCGGTCGTGAGGGCGTGGCCTTCGCGATGGACGACTACACGTACGAGCGAGTGCTGGTCCTCACGGGCCTGGCCATGTAGTACGTCACCTGGACCAACGGCCGGAGCCCACTGTGCGGGGGCTCCGGCCGTTGTCTTGTCTGCCGGCGTTCGAATCCGCTGCCGAGATGTCCCCCTGGCCCCGACCATCCCCAGTCACTCGACGTTCGGTGGTAGGAGCTTGGCGGTCGCCAACCTTCAGTGACCGAGTGCTGGGGACGGGATCCGCATATAGCCCGATCGGACGGCTCGCGGTGGGCTGATCTGTTGATTTCCCAGCCTGCTTGTCGTGCTTTGCGACGTAAGGGCCGAATCAAAAATCCGCCACGATGGTTTCGGCGGGTGCACTTGCCGTAGTGCTCAATATTGTCCCCAGCACGGAAGCCATCGCCGACGCGGTTCACAGGTCCGGCGCCGATCACAGCCTGGGGCTGCCAGGCCCGAACGGCGCCACCAGTGCCGATCGCGACAAGGACCGCGACAAGGACCGCGACAAGGACCGCGACAAGGACCGCGACAGAGACCGTGGGCCGCAGGGCCCCCAGGGTGAGCAGGGCGACCAGGGTCCCCAGGGCACGCAGGGTGCTCAAGGCGCACAGGGCGCACAGGGCACCGGAACGCAGGGTGCCCAGGGTGCCCAGGGCGCACAAGGGGCGACCGGCACGGCCGTCGTCACCGAAGTGATCGGAAATCTCGCAACCGTGGCACCCGGATCCAGTGCTGTCAGCACTGCCACCTGCCCGGCCGGCCAGCATGCGATCTCCGGCGGCCACATCATGAGCTTTGGGCCCATCGCGGTTATCTCGCAGCGGACTTCGGTCAACAGCCCCGGCGACAGCTGGCGGGTATTCGTCGACAACCCCTATAGCACCGAGGAGGAATTTGGATGGGCGATCGCGTACTGCGTTCCCGTCTAGAGATCACGTAGCGCGAGCGTCTCTGCTGTGCGGGCGGGGCTCTCCACGCTCCGCAAGCTGACGGGGTGCAAGGAAGGCCCGGCGGCCCACCGCCCGGGCCTTCCGCTTCGTCGAGCGGCCGCAGATGCGTCACCTTCGTCCGCCTGCGCGCGAGGACTGGTGAGAGTCGGCCGGATCGGGTAGAGACTCACAAGTAGCACCCACCGGTAGTTCCCCATGGATTCGACCGATTCCACCACGGACTCCACCACACCGCGGCGAGGTGACTCCCTTCATGTCCGCACCGACCAAGCCCAAAGTCTCCGAGCGTGAAGCCCGCCAGGTCGCCGAGGCGGCGCGCGAGCAGGACTGGCGAAAGCCCAGCTTCGCCAAGGAACTGTTCCTCGGCCGCTTCCGGCTGGACCTGATCCACCCCCATCCCCTGCCGCCCGCGGACGACGTGCAGCGCGGCGAGGAATTCCTCGCCAAGCTGCGCGACTTCTGCGAGACGAAGGTCGACGGCGCACAGATCGAGCGCGACGCCATGATCCCCGACGCGGTGATCGACGGTCTCAAGGAGCTCGGCGCCCTCGGGATGAAGATCGACACCAAGTACGGCGGCCTCGGGCTCACCCAGGTGTACTACAACAAGGCCCTCGCCCTGGCCGGCTCCGCGAACCCGGCGATCGGTGCCCTGCTGTCCGCCCATCAGTCGATCGGCGTACCGCAGCCGCTGAAACTGTTCGGCACGCAGGAGCAGAAGGACGCCTTCCTGCCCCGCCTGGCCCGCACCGACATCTCGGCGTTCCTGCTCACCGAGCCGGACGTGGGCTCGGACCCGGCACGCCTGGCAACCACCGCCGTCCCCGATGGCGACGACTACGTCCTCGACGGGGTCAAGCTCTGGACGACGAACGGCGTCGTCGCCGATCTCCTCGTCGTGATGGCCAGGGTGCCCAAGAGCGAGGGGCACAAGGGCGGCATCACCGCCTTCGTCGTCGAGGCGGGCTCTCCCGGCGTCACCGTCGAGAACCGCAACGCCTTCATGGGCCTGCGCGGCCTCGAGAACGGCGTCACCCGCTTCCACCAGGTCCGCGTCCCCGCGGCCAACCGCATCGGGCCCGAGGGCTCCGGCCTCAAGATCGCCCTGACCACCCTCAACACCGGCCGGCTCTCCCTGCCCGCGATGTGCGCCGGCGCGGGCAAGTGGTGTCTGAAGATCGCCCGCGAGTGGTCCGCCGTGCGCGAGCAGTGGGGCAAGCCGGTCGCCCACCACGAGGCCGTCGGCTCGAAGATCTCCTTCATCGCCGCCACCACCTTCGCCCTCGAAGCCGTGCTCGACCTGTCCAGCCAGATGGCGGACGAGAACCGCAACGACATCCGCATCGAGGCCGCCCTCGCCAAGCTGTACGGCTCCGAGATGGCCTGGCTGATGGCGGACGAACTGGTCCAGATCCGCGGCGGCCGGGGCTTCGAGACCGCCGACTCCCTCGCCGCCCGTGGCGAACGGGCCGTCCCCGCCGAGCAGTTGCTGCGCGACCTGCGCATCAACCGCATCTTCGAGGGATCGACGGAGATCATGCACCTGCTGATCGCCCGCGAGGCGGTCGACGCCCATCTCGCGGTCGCCGGCGACATCATCGACCCCGACAAGACCCTCGGCGACAAGGCCAGGGCCGGGGCCCAGGCGACCGCCTTCTACGCCCGCTGGCTGCCCAAGCTGGTCACGGGCCCGGGCCAGCTCCCGCGCTCCTACGCCGAGTTCCACCCCCGCGGCCACGTGGACCTGTCCACCCATCTGCGCTATGTCGAGCGAGCCGCCCGCAAGCTCGCCCGGTCCACGTTCTACGCCATGTCCCGGTGGCAGGGCCGGATGGAGACTAAGCAGGGGTTCCTCGGCCGGATCGTCGACATCGGCGCCGAACTGTTCGCGATGAGCGCCGCCTGTGTACGGGCGGAACTGCTGCGGACCACCGGGGACCACGGCCGCGAGGCCTACCAGCTGGCCGACGCCTTCTGCCGGCAGGCCCGCATCCGTGTCGAGGAGCTCTTCGGGCGGCTGTGGAGCAACACCGACGACCTCGACCGCGCCGTGGTCAAGGGCGTCCTCGGGGGCGCGTACACCTGGCTGGAGGAGGGCGTCATCGACCCGAGCGGCGACGGCCCCTGGATCGCCGACGCCACCCCCGGCCCCTCGGAGCGGGAGAACGTGCACCGGCCGATCCGCTGAGCCATCCGCGGGTACGGCCGGGCGCGCCCGGCCGTACCCACTCCTGTCGGCCCCGTGAAGGTGGCGCGGCACGGCCTCGTGACCCACAATCGACCTTCCGTCGGCTCAACAGGGGAACGGGGCACGGATGTTCGGTGCGGGAAACGTCAACAGCGGCCACCGGCACGCCCCCAGGCGGCTGCGCGCCTGCGGCCTGGTGCTGGCCGGGCTGATGGTCACCACGGCCGCGTGCGGCAGCGACGACGGCGGACCGGACAGCGACGGCGCCGGCCGGTCCGCCTCCCCTTCCGGCTCCGCACCGGCGCGCGGAGGCACCGCGCTCACGGAGGCCGCCCTGAAGGACGTCGCCTTCGCCGAGGGCGAGCGGATCGGCTCGTACACCGCGCGGGGCACGGACGGGGCCCCGCTCGGCGACGCCTACACCGCCGACCCGGACCGCTGCGGGCCGCTCGTCTCCCTCGCCGCGGGCGCGACCGCCCACGACCCGGCCGCCGAGGTCCACCGCCAGGTCGACATCGCCGACGAGATGATCGGGACGAGCGTCCTTGTGCAACTGCGCTCCTACGCGGGGGACGGGGCCGCCGCCGTGATGAAGGACCTCGCCGCGGCGGGCGACGCCTGCGCCGGCGGCTACACCGAGGAACGCGCCATCGCGCGGGCCAGGGTCCTGAAGGTCGAGCCCGCCGGGGCGCCCGCGATCGGGGACGAGGCCGTGGCGTTCCGGTTCACCGTCCTCGATGTGAAGGGAAAGCTGAGGCTGTACGAGTACCTGACCGTCGTCCGGTCCGGATCGACCACGCTCTCCTTCCGCGCCGACTTCCTCGGCACCAAGGACATCAAGGCCGTGCCCCGGGAGATCGTCGACGCCCAGTGGAAGAAGTTCTCCGCCGCCCGGAGCCGGGCCTGACCGCAATTGGCGAGCGGGGCCCGACCACACCCGGTGGCAACGCAGGGGGACGCCCTGTCCGGGCGGAGAGGCTCAACGGCCACAATGGGGGGATGAGCGACAGCCCATCACCCCTCGCCGACCCGCATCTGACCTTCGACGCGCTGGAAGGACGCCGGGACATCGTCGTCCTCGGCTCGACCGGGTCCATCGGCACGCAGGCCATCGACCTGGTGCTGCGCAACCCCGACCGCTTCCGCGTCACCGCGCTGTCCGCCGCCGGCGGACGGGTCGGCCTGCTGGCCGAGCAGGCGCACCGGCTGCGCGTCGAGGCCGTCGCCGTGGCCCGCGAGGAGGCCGTGCCCGCGCTGCGCGAGGCGCTGGCGGCGCGGTACGGCTCCGAGCCCCTGCCCACCATCCTGGCCGGCCCGGGCGCGGCCACCGAGCTCGCCGCCTCGCCCTGCCACACGGTGCTCAACGGCATCACCGGCTCCATCGGTCTCGCTCCCACCCTCGCCGCGCTCGAAGCCGGCCGCACGCTCGCGCTGGCCAACAAGGAGTCGCTCATCGTCGGCGGGCCCCTGGTCAAGGCGGTCGCCAAGCCCGGTCAGATCATCCCGGTTGACTCCGAGCACGCCGCGCTGTTCCAGGCGCTTGCCTGCGGCACCCGCGCCGATGTGCGCAAGCTCGTGGTCACGGCGTCGGGCGGTCCCTTCCGGGGCCGCACGAGGGCGGAGCTCGCGGACGTCACACCCGAGGACGCCCTCGCCCACCCCACCTGGGCGATGGGCCCGGTGATCACCGTCAACAGCGCGACCCTCGTCAACAAGGGGCTCGAGGTCATCGAGGCGCACCTCCTCTACGACATCCCCTTCGACCGCATCGAGGTCGTCGTCCACCCCCAGTCCTACGTCCACTCGATGGTGGAGTTCACCGACGGCTCCACGCTCGCCCAGGCCACTCCGCCGGACATGCGGGGCCCGATCGCGATCGGCATCGGCTGGCCGGAACGGGTGCCTGACGCGGCCCCCGCGTTCGACTGGTCCACGGCGTCGACCTGGGAGTTCTTCCCCCTCGACAACGAGGCGTTCCCCTCCGTCGCACTCGCCCGGCACGTGGGGGAGCTGGGCGGCACGGCCCCGGCGGTGTTCAATGCGGCGAACGAGGAGTGCGTCGAGGCGTTCCTTGCGGGGCGGCTGCCGTTCAACGCCATCATGGATACGGTCACCCAGGTGGTCTCCGAGCACGGCACCCCCGCGCCGGGAACCTCGCTCACCGTGGCCGACGTTCTCGAGGCGGACGCCTGGGCCCGTGCCAGGGCCCGTGAGACGGCGGCGACGTACACACACAGCGGCGAAGAACGGCCTGCGGAGGCTCGCGCATGACGATGGTGTTGACGGTTCTCGGCATGGTGCTGTTCGGGGTGGGACTGCTGGTCTCCATCGCCTGGCACGAGCTGGGCCATCTGTCGACGGCGAAGCTGTTCGGCATCCGGGTGCCGCAGTACATGGTCGGCTTCGGCCCGACCCTGTTCTCACGGCACAAGGGCGAGACGGAGTACGGCATCAAGGCCATCCCGATGGGCGGCTACATCCGCATGATCGGGATGTTCCCGCCCGGCGAGGACGGCCGGATCGAGGCCCGCTCCACCTCCCCGTGGCGCGGGATGATCGAGGACGCACGCTCCGCGGCGTACGAAGAGCTGCGGCCCGGCGACGAGACGCGGCTGTTCTACACGCGCAAGCCGTGGAAGCGCGTCATCGTGATGTTCGCGGGGCCGTTCATGAACCTCGTGCTCGCGGTGGCGATCTTCCTCGGCGTGATGATGACCTTCGGAACTCCTACGCAGACCACCGAGGTGGCGGGCGTTCAGAAGTGCGTCATCGAGCAGAGCGAGAAGCGCGACAAATGCGCCGCCGGCGATCCCGAGTCGCCCGCAGCCCTCGCGGGCCTGAAGGAGGGCGACCGGATCGTCGCCTTCAACGGGGAACGCATCGACGACTGGAGCACCCTGTCGAGCCGCATCCGCGAGACGATCGGCCCCGCCACCATCACCGTCGACCGCGCCGGCGCCGAGCAGGTCCTGAACGCGACGCTCATCGAGAACATGGTCGTCAAGAAGGACGCGGACGGTGAGGTCGTCGAGGGCTACGAGCCCGCGGGCTACCTCGGCTTCGCCGCCCGGACCGAGATCCTGCCCCTGTCCTTCGGTGATTCCGTCGACCGCATGGGCGACATGATCGAGAACGGCGCCGAGGCGATCATCGCGCTGCCCACCAAGGTCCCCGACCTGTGGGACGCGGCCTTCGGCGACGGTGAACGCAAGGACGACTCTCCGGTCGGCGTCGTCGGCGCGGCCCGGCTCAGCGGCGAGGTGCTCAACCTCGACATGCCGACGACCAACATCGTCGCCACGTTCCTGATGCTGCTCGCCGGCTTCAACCTCTCGCTGTTCCTGTTCAACATGCTGCCGCTGCTGCCACTGGACGGCGGACACATCGCGGGCGCCCTGTGGGAGTCCGTGCGGCGCGGGATCGCCAAGCTGTTCCGGCGTCCCGACCCGGGCCCGTTCGACGTGGCGAAGCTGATGCCCGTCGCCTATGTGGTGGCCGGGATCTTCATCTGCTTCACCCTGCTCGTGCTGGTCGCCGACATCGTCAATCCGGTGAAGATCAGCTGAGGCGATCACCCTTGTGACGGCCGGACACCCCTCGTGTCCGGCCGTCACCTTTGGGTGGAGTCGGGGCGGCGGATGTGCCCGGCCGAACGCCAGTGCCGTAATCTCGGGTGCTGGAGCCCGCCGATCTCGGGACCTCGATCCACACCTTGGGGTTGCACAGCAGATGACTGCAATTTCTCTCGGAATTCCGTCCGTTCCGACGAAGCTCGCCGACCGGAGGGTCAGCCGGAAGATCCAGGTCGGTTCCGTCGCGGTCGGCGGCGACGCACCGGTCTCGGTGCAGTCGATGACGACCACCAGGACCTCCGACATCGGAGCGACGCTGCAGCAGATCGCCGAGCTCACGGCGTCGGGCTGCCAGATCGTCCGGGTGGCGTGCCCCACCCAGGACGACGCGGACGCCCTCGCGACCATCGCGAAGAAGTCGCAGATCCCGGTCATCGCGGACATCCACTTCCAGCCGAAGTACGTCTTCGCCGCGATCGAGGCGGGCTGCGCCGCGGTGCGGGTGAACCCGGGCAACATCAAGCAGTTCGACGACAAGGTCAAGGAGATCGCGAAGGCGGCGGGGGAGAGCGGCACCCCGATCCGTATCGGCGTCAACGCGGGCTCCCTCGACCGCCGCCTGCTGGAGAAGTACGGCAAGGCGACTCCCGAGGCGCTCGTCGAGTCCGCCCTGTGGGAGGCGTCGCTCTTCGAGGAGCACGGCTTCCGCGACATCAAGATCTCGGTCAAGCACAACGACCCGGTCGTGATGGTCAACGCCTACCGACAGCTCGCCGCCCAGTGCGACTACCCCCTGCACCTCGGCGTCACCGAGGCCGGCCCCGCCTTCCAGGGCACGATCAAATCCGCGGTCGCGTTCGGCGCGCTCCTCGCGGAGGGCATCGGCGACACCATCCGCGTCTCCCTCTCCGCCCCGCCCGCTGAAGAGGTCAAGGTCGGCATCCAGATCCTCGAGTCGCTCAACCTCAGGCAGCGCCGCCTGGAGATCGTCTCCTGCCCGTCCTGCGGCCGCGCCCAGGTCGACGTCTACAAGCTGGCGGACGAGGTGTCGGCGGGCCTGGAGGGCATGGAGGTCCCGCTGCGCGTCGCCGTCATGGGCTGTGTGGTGAACGGACCGGGCGAGGCCCGCGAGGCCGACCTCGGTGTCGCCTCCGGCAACGGAAAGGGCCAGATCTTCGTCAAGGGCGAGGTCATCAAGACCGTGCCCGAGTCCAAGATCGTCGAGACGCTGATCGACGAGGCGATGAAGATCGCCGAGCAGATGGAGAAGGACGGCGTCGCGTCCGGCGAGCCCCAGATCTCCATCGCCGGCTGATCGCGTACGAAGCCTCCGAAGGCCCCGCCGTCCTCACCGGGCGGCGGGGCCTCGTGCTGTCCGGGGCCGCGTGCCCACGCGGAAGGGCGCGGCCGCCGCTCGCCTTCTCCTGCGAAAGCGCCGCCGCCGCTGGTTCGGCCGGGCCGTGCCTCACGCGGAAGCGCCGCCGCCGCTCGCCTCGTCCCGCGGAAGCGCCGCGGCCGCCGGATCCGGCCCCCTTTTCCCGGAATCGGACACGACGTCGAGGCGGCAGGTAAAGTGCCAGGATCAGCAAACCGCATGGTGAGGCCCCTCGTGTTGACGCAGACCACCACCCGGGTCCTCGACCCCGGCGAACTCGGCGCAGCGCTCGCCATCCTCGAGAGCGATCCCGTGGCGAATGCTTTCGTCACCGCCCGGGTCCAGGCAGCGGGTCTCGATCCCTGGCGCCTCGGCGGCGAGATGTGGGGCTGGTACGCGGACGGCCGACTGCGCTCCCTGTGCTACTCCGGCGCCAATCTCGTCCCCGTCTGTGCCACGCCCGAAGCCGTGCGCGCCTTCGCCGACCGGGCCCGCAGGACCGGCCGCCGCTGCTCGTCGATCGTCGGCCCCGCCGAACCCACCGCCGCGCTGTGGCGGCTGCTCGAACCGAGCTGGGGACCGGCCAGGGACATACGCCCGCACCAGCCGCTCATGGTCACGGACAAGGTTCCCGATGACATCGAGCCCGACCCGTACGTCCGCCGCATCCGCAAGGACGAGGTCGACGTGATCATGCCGGCCTGCGTGGCGATGTTCACCGAGGAGGTCGGCGTCTCGCCCCTCGCCGGTGACGGTGGCCTGCTCTACCAGGCTCGCGTCGCCGAACTCGTCGGCACGGGGCGGTCGTTCGCGCGCATCGAGGACGGCAAGGTCGTCTTCAAGGCCGAGATCGGCGCAGCGACCGCCAAGGCATGCCAGATCCAGGGCGTCTGGGTCGCACCCGAGTACCGCGGCCGCGGACTGTCCGAGACGGGCATGGCAGCCGTCCTGCGCTTTGCGCTCGCCGACGTCTCGCCCGTCGTCAGCCTGTACGTCAACGACTACAACACCGCCGCGAGGGCCGCCTACCGCCGGGTCGGATTCCGCGAGGTCGGAGCCTTCATGAGCGTGCTGTTCTGACGCCTGCCGCGGCCTGTGACCGCACGGTGCCGACCGCCGGCCGCGGCAAGTAGGGTTCCCGTCATGGCAGCACACCCCGGCGTCGTGGTAGGACCGCTCGACCTCGCGGCGCGCGTCGACGAGGCCCTCGCGGTACAGGCCCTCGCCTTCGGACTCAGCGACGAAGAGATCGACATCCGCCGCTACATCGTGCTGCGGCATCTGAAGAACTCCGGCGCGCGGGCACTCGGCGCGACCACCGAGGACGACCGCCTCGTCGGCTTCGTCTACGGCATGCCCAACGACCGCACCCACTGGTGGTCCACCGTCGTGGAGCCCTATCTGCGCGGCAACGGCAGCGACACCTGGCTCGACGACTCGTTCGTGATCACGGAGCTGCACGTCCACCCCGCGTTCCAGGGCCGTGGCGTCGGCCGTGAGCTGATCACCACGATCACCGACACCGCCGGCCAGCCGCGCTCCATCCTGTCCGCCATCGACACCGAGAGCCCCGCACGGGCCCTCTACCGCAGGCTCGGCTACCACGACCTGGCGCGGCGGGTCATGTTCCCGAGCGCGCCGAGTCCCTACGCGGTGATGGGCGCGTGGCTGCCGCTCTCGCGGCCGTGATCCGGCCCGGCCGCCCCGCCGTGCGGCGGGTGCCGCACGGCAACTGATTTCCGCCTCCCGCCGCCGCCCGGCTAACCTCCTGCACATCACACGTTCCGAGCAGGAGTTCACCATGGCCCAGGTCCAGCGCATGTCCCGTCTGATGGTCAAGACACTGCGCGACGACCCGGCGGACGCCGAGACGCTCAGCCACAAGCTCCTCGTCCGTGCCGGTTACGTCCGCCGCAACGCCGCGGGGATCTGGTCCTGGCTGCCGCTGGGCAAGCGCGTCCTGGAGAACGTCGCCCGCGTCGTACGCGAGGAGATGGACGCGATCGGCGCGCAGGAGGTCCTGCTGCCGGCCGTTCTCCCCAAGGAGCCGTACGAGGCGACGGGCCGCTGGGAGGAGTACGGAGCCGAGCTGTTCCGCCTCAAGGACCGCAAGGGTGCCGACTACCTCCTCGGTCCCACGCACGAGGAGATCTTCACCCAGCTGGTCAAGGACCAGTGCACGTCCTACAAGGACCTGCCGGTGATCCTCTACCAGATCCAGACCAAGTACCGCGACGAGGCGCGTCCGCGTTCGGGCATCCTGCGCGGCCGCGAGTTCCAGATGAAGGACTCGTACTCCTTCGACACCTCCGACGAGGGCCTCGCCGAGTCCTACGCCCTGCACCGCGAGGCGTACGTGAAGATCTTCGAGCGGCTCGGCCTGCAGCACAAGATCGTCTCCGCGGTCTCGGGCGCGATGGGCGGCTCGGCGTCCGAGGAGTTCCTCGCGCCCGCCGCGGCCGGTGAGGACACCTTCGTCTACTGCCCCTCCTGCGACTACGCCGCCAACACCGAGGCCGTCACCTTCGCGCTCGCGCCCGTCGAGAGCGCGGACCACGGCCCGGTCGAGGAGCTGGACACCCCCGACACCCCGACGATCGAGACGCTCGCCGCGCACCTCGGCGTCCCGGCGTCGGCGACCCTGAAGAACCTCCTCGTCAAGGTCGACGGCGAGATCGTCGCGGTCGGCGTCCCCGGCGACCGCGAGGTCGATCTCGGCAAGCTCGGCGACCACCTCGCGCCCGCGACCGTCGAACTGGTCACCGCCGAGGACTTCGTGGACCGCGCCGATCTGGTCCGCGGTTACGTCGGCCCGCAGGGTCTTGAGAAGGTCCGCTACATCGCCGACCCGCGCGTCGCGCCCGGAACGGCCTGGGTCACCGGAGCCAACAAGCCCGACACCCACGCGAAGAACGTCGTCGCCGGCCGTGACTTCGAGGTCGACGAGTACCTGGACGTCGTCGTGGTCGAGGAGGGCGACCCCTGCCCGAAGTGCACCACCGGCCTCAAGCTGGACCGCGCGATCGAGATCGGCCACATCTTCCAGCTGGGCCGCAAGTACGCCGACGCCTTCCAGCTCGACGTCCTCGGCCAGAACGGCAAGCCGGTCCGCGTGACGATGGGCTCGTACGGCATCGGCGTCTCGCGCGCGGTGGCGGCCCTCGCCGAGCAGACCGCGGACGACAAGGGCCTGTGCTGGCCGAGCGAGATCGCCCCGGCGGACGTCCACGTCGTCGCCGCCGGCAAGGCGCTCCAGACCGAGCTGGCGCTCGACGTGGCGGAGCAGCTCGGTGCCGCGGGCCTGCGCGTCCTGGTGGACGACCGCGCGGGCGTCTCGCCGGGCGTGAAGTTCACCGACGCGGAGCTGATCGGCGTCCCCAAGATCCTTGTGGCGGGCCGCCGCTCGGGCGAGGGCGTGGTCGAACTGAAGGACCGCCGCACGGGGGAGCGCGAGGAGCTCCCGGTGGCGGAGGCAGTGGCGCGCCTGCGGGGCTGACGCTCGTACCCGAGGCTCCTCCCCGCACGCCGTGCGGGGAGGAGGGCCCACCACCTCGGGGCTGAGTCCCGTTCGGGGGTCCCCTGCGGGCGTGAACCCCCAACCGGACCTCGGCACCTCACACTCCCGCTACGGCCAGCGGCTGCGGGTGGGGGTCTCCCCGGCGGGGCCAGGGATGCCCCGGGGGCTGGATCGGCTGCGCGAAATCAGCCCGGTCCGGGGATACCCGGGGCAAAGCCCAGGGGGAGTGGAGTGCCCCACCTCAGGCGGTACGGCTTCGGGGTGAAGCCCCGAAGCCCGCGCCGCAAGGGCGCAGAGCCGTGGGGTCCGGGGCGAAGCGGTTCGGGGAGGGGCGCGGGAGGGGACACAGCCCCGGCCCCGTTACAACCAGCTCGCGAACTCCAGCGCCAGCTCACCCTCCGCGCGACGGCCCCCCGCCACCGCCCGCGTGCCGGATTCGACCGCGCGGAACAGCGCCCAGCCGCGCAGGCGGTCGCGGTCCACCTCCAGGGAGTCCGCCAGGCGGTTGACCCGGCGGCGGGCCGACGACGCGCCGCCGGACGCGGCCACCAGGTCCTCGACCCGGTCGCGCACCAGGCGCGCCAGGTCGTAGGCGCGTTCGCCCAGCACCGGCTCCGGGCCCACGGCGAGCCACGGTGCGCGCTCGCCCGCCAGGACCTTGCCCTGGCGGAAGTTGCCGTGCAGCAGCAGCAGTTCGGGCGGAAGCGCCAGAAGCTCCTCGCGCACGGCGAGCGCCGCCGCGACGAGCGGCTCGTCGAAGGCCCGCATCGCCTCCGCCTGCCGCGCCGTACGCTCGGCCACCGTCTCGAATCCGTGGCTCGCGGGCGGCTCCACCCACAGCCGGCGAACCGTTCCGGCAGCCTCCAGCAGTGCCTTCGCCTCCGGCAGCGACCGCAGCGAGACATCGGGCTGCAGCCGCTCCAGGAGCAGGCCGTTCCCGTCCTTGTCCTCCTCCAGCAGGCGTACCGCTCCCCACCCGTTCCAGTGCGCGAGCGCCGCCCGCTCCAGGGCGGGCGCGGCGGCGGGCGGGGCGAGCTTCAGCGCGGCGGGCGCACCGTCGGGACGGCGTACGAGAAGGACGAGGCCGCTCCGGCCGCCCGGCACCACCACCCGTTCGACGTCCAGCCCCCGTCGGTCCACCGCCTCCTGAACGGTCTTGGGCAGGTGCCCGAGCCACTCGTCGTTCTCACCGAGTGCCCGGACCAGCCGCTGCGGCGGTTCGAAAGCCATACGTGGTGCGTTCCCTTTCCGGTTCAGCCGATTGCAGACGAGGTCAGCCGCTTCGGCCGGCGGCCCGCTCGGCGAGCCCAGGAAAGGCTACGCCGCTGCCGCGCCAGCGCACGGCACGGACCGCGGCCTCGCGCAGCGCCGCCGCGGCCTCCTGCCGCAGCGGTCCTTCCACCGCCCGCACGAGGTCGGAGCACACACCCGCGACCCGCTCCTCCAGTTCCGCGGCGAGCCGGACCGCCGCGGCGGAGTCCGGCACGTCGAACGGCAGCGCGTAGGCGGCCGCGGCGACGGCGGGCTCGGCGCCGAGGTCGCGCGCCGTGCGGGTGAGCGCGTCCCGGCGGGCGCGGTGCGCCGCATGGGCGGCGGCGGCCTCCCGGGCCCGGTCCTCGTCGATCCGGCCGCCGACCACCCCGTACCCGTAGACCGCCGCGTGCTCCGCCGCGAGCGCGGCCTGTACGGCGTCCACCGCGCTCATCACGCGTCCCCCTTCGTCAGCAAGTACGCGTGTACGGCGCCGGCGGCGGCCACCGACGCCAGCAGCCGGGCCAGCTCCGGTTCCGCTTTCAGGAGCGCCGCGGTGTGCTCGTCCGCGGTGCGCCGCTCGGCCGCGGCGAGCGCCTTGAGCGCTGCGGCGGGGTCGTCCGGGGCCGGGCCGTCGGCCATCTTGGGCGCGGCGCCCGAGGGCGACGGGGAGGCCGGCACTGCCGTGGCGCCCGCGAGGGCAGGGACATGTGCGGCCACGTCCGTGCGCAGCGGCGACAGCCGGTCGGCGAGCGCGGGATGGCGGGCGATCACGGCGTCGTACTCGTCGAGCAGCGCCTGGCTCCGAGCCGCGAGACGCCGGCGCAGCGCCTTCTCCGCCCGTGCCGGATCGGCGGCCTTCCCGGCGGCCGGCCGCTGCCCGGAAGCACCTCCCGTGCAGCCGGTCACCACCGCGGCGGCCGCCGCACCCGTCGCCAGCAGCGCACCTCGTCGCGTCGTCCCGGTGCGCCCCACGCGTGTCTCCTCGGCCCTCTTGGTGATCATCGCCGCAGGCGAGCGTACCCGCGGGTCCGGCGCCGGTGGACGGCAACACCCTCCGGGACCGGATACCCTTTCCTTCGACACGCGACGATCCCACAACAGCACACGCGGCCGAGGAGTCACCCGGATGAGCACCACCCAGAGCGAGAGGCTGCGCGGGCTGCTGGAACCGCTCGTCAGCGCCGCCGGACTGGATCTGGAAGAGATCGAGCTCTCCCGGGCGGGCCGCCGCCGCACGCTGAGGATCATCGTCGACTCCGACGACGGCGTGGAACTGGACGCGTGTGCCGAGCTGAGCCGCTCCCTCTCCGAGAAGCTGGACGAGACGGACGCGATGGGCGAGGGCGAGTACGTCCTCGAAGTCAGCTCCCCCGGCGCCGACCGGCCCCTGACCGAGCACCGCCACTACGTGCGCGCCACCGGGCGTCTGGTGAGACTGCAGCTGCACGAGAGCGGGGAGCTGGTCGCCCGCATCCTCACCGTGGACGACGAAGGACTCGACCTCGAGATCCCGGGCGTGAAGGGGCGCAAGCCCACCGCCCGCAGGGTCGCGTTCGACGAGATCGCCAAGGCGCGCGTCGAGATCGAGTTCAGCCGCAAGGACAAGCAGGGCGAGAAGGACGAGAAGGAAGAGGAGGCGTAGCCATGGATATCGATGTGAAGCTCCTGAGGGGCTTGGCACAGGAGAAGGAGATCGCCTTCGACCTGTTGGTCGAGGCCATCGAGTCGGCCCTCCTCATCGCGTACCACCGCACGGAGGGCAGCCGTCGGCACGCCCGTGTGGTGCTCGACCGGAACACCGGCCATGTGACGGTGTGGGCGAAGGAGGACCCGTCCGATCTGGAGGAGGGCCAGGAGCCCAAGGAGTTCGACGACACCCCGTCGGACTTCGGCCGGATCGCCGCGAGCACCGCCCGCCAGGTCATCCAGCAGCGCCTGCGGGACGCGGAGAACGACGTCACCTTCGGCGAGTACGCCCGGCGTGAGGGCGATGTCGTCGCGGGCCAGGTGCAGCAGGGCAAGGACCCGAAGAACGTCCTCGTCAAGCTGGACGACAAGCTCGAGGCGATCCTGCCCGTGCAGGAGCAGGTCCCGGGCGAGGAGTACACCCACGGCCTGCGTCTGCGCACCTATGTGGTCCGGGTGGCCAAGGGTGTGCGCGGCCCCTCAGTGACCTTGTCCCGCACCCACCCGAACCTGGTGAAGAAGCTGTTCGCCCTCGAGGTCCCGGAGATCGCGGACGGCAGCGTCGAGATCGCGGCGATCGCCCGTGAGGCCGGTCACCGCACCAAGATCGCCGTCCGCTCCACCCGCTCCGGCCTGAACGCCAAGGGCGCATGCATCGGGCCGATGGGCGGCCGGGTGCGCAATGTCATGGCGGAGCTGCACGGCGAGAAGATCGACATCGTGGACTGGTCGGACGACCCCGCCGAGATGGTGGCGAACGCCCTGTCGCCCGCTCGGGTGAGCAAGGTGGAGATCGTCGACCTGGGCGCCCGCTCCGCGCGCGTGACCGTGCCGGACTACCAGCTGTCGCTGGCGATCGGCAAGGAGGGGCAGAACGCCCGCCTCGCCGCCCGCCTCACGGGCTGGCGCATCGACATCCGCCCCGACACGGAGCAGACCTCCGACCAGGGCTGAGGAATGGAACCGCGGGCGGCCCTGTTGTGACTGGTCGGGTCGGCGTGGATCAGGACAACAACCGTTCGATTTTTGCCCCAAAGGGGTGAGGTCGGTGCGGGGAGGTAGACTTAACCGTGTCTGGCCGGACGCATGCCCGCGTGTGCCCTGAGCGAACCTGTGTGGGATGCCGGGAGCGAGCGGCCAAGAGCGATCTGCTGCGCATCGTGGTGATCGAGGGCGAGTGCGTCCCCGATGATCGCGGTACGCTGCCCGGCCGGGGTGCGTACGTGCACCCCGCCTTGGTCTGTCTCGACCTGGCGGTTCGCCGCAGGGCGTTCCCGAGGGCCTTCCGGGCCAAGGGACCGCTCGAGACCGCCGACGTCAGGCGGTATGTCGAGCAGGCAGCACCGTAAGAACAAAGAAGTACGGCACGGAACCCCGTGCGGTCAGGTACCTCGCGAGTTGGAAGTAGGTCGAGATTGCGATGAGCACTCGATGAGTACGCGATGAGTACGCCCATGAAGTAGCGACGGTCCGGCGGTAACCCGGACCTAAAAGGAGCGAAGTGGCTAAGGTCCGGGTATACGAACTCGCCAAGGAGTTCGGCGTGGAGAGCAAGGTCGTCATGGCCAAGCTCCAAGAACTCGGTGAATTCGTCCGTTCGGCGTCCTCGACGATCGAGGCGCCGGTTGTACGCAAGTTGACTGACGCGCTGCAGGGTCCCGGCGGTAACGCCGGCAAGACCGCAGCCAAGCCCGGCGCGCCCCGCAAGGCGACGCCGTCCAAGCCTGCCGCGCCCTCCCCGGCGCAGGCGGCACGTCCCGCTGCCCCCAAGCCCGGCGCCCCCGCGCCGAAGCCTCCGGTGGCAGAGAAGCCCGCGACGCCGGCCCCCGGCCCGCGTCCTACGCCGGGTCCCAAGCCCGCACCGGCCAAGCCCGCTCCGGCGGCTCCGGTGCCCGCAGCCGAGTTCTCGGCTCCCGCCCCGGCACAGCCGTCCACCCCGCAGGCCCAGCGTCCCGCGGGTGCCACCCCCGGTCCGCGCCCGGCCCGTCCGGCTCCGGCCGGCGGTCAGCGTGACGGTGGTCGCGGCGGCGAGCGTCCGGCGCGTCCCGCCGGCGGTCAGGGCGCTCCGCGCCCGGGTGGCCGTCCGGCCGGTCCCCGTCCGGGCAACAACCCCTTCACCTCTGGTGGCTCCACCGGCATGGCGCGCCCGCAGGCGCCCCGTCCGGGTGGTGCTCGTCCCGGTCCCGGCGGTCCCGGCGGTGCCGTTCCCGGTGCTCCGCGTCCGCAGGGCGGCCCCGGCGGCGCTCCGCGTCCGCAGGGCCAGGGCGGTGCCCGTCCGACCCCGGGCGGCATGCCCCGTCCGCAGGCCCCGCGTCCCGGCGGTGGCCCGGCAGGTAACCGGCCGAACCCCGGCATGATGCCGCAGCGTCCTGCTGCCGGTCCCCGTCCTGGTGGCGGTCCCGGTGGCGGCGGTCGCGGTCCCGCGGGTGCCGGTCGTCCCGGCGGTGGTGCCGGTCGTCCTGGTGGCGGTGGCGGCGGCTTCGCCGGTCGTCCCGGCGGCGGTGGCGGCGGCGGTCGTCCCGGCGGCGGTGGCGGCGGCTTCGCCGGTCGTCCCGGTGGCGGTGGCCCCGGTGGCGGCGGCGGCTTCGGCGGCGGTCGTCCCGGCTTCGGTGGTCGTCCCGGCGGCCCCGGTGGCCGTGGTGGCACGCAGGGTGCCTTCGGCCGTCCCGGCGGTCCGGCGCGTCGCGGTCGCAAGTCGAAGCGGCAGAGGCGCCAGGAGTACGAGGCCATGCAGGCCCCGTCGGTCGGCGGCGTGATGCTGCCTCGCGGCAACGGCGAAGCCATTCGCCTGTCGCGCGGTGCGTCGCTCACCGACTTCGCGGAGAAGATCAACGCCAACCCGGCGTCGCTCGTCGCGGTCATGATGAACCTCGGCGAGATGGTCACCGCGACGCAGTCCGTCTCCGACGAGACGCTGCTGCTGCTCGGCGGCGAGATGAACTACACCGTCCAGATCGTCAGCCCGGAGGAGGAGGACCGCGAGCTTCTCGAGTCCTTCGACATCGAGTTCGGCGAGGACGAGGGCGGCGACGAGGCCCTGGTCTCGCGTCCGCCGGTGGTGACCGTCATGGGTCACGTCGACCACGGTAAGACCCGTCTGCTCGACGCGATCCGCAAGACGAACGTCGTGGCGGGCGAGGCCGGTGGCATCACCCAGCACATCGGTGCCTACCAGGTCTCGACCGAGGTCAACGACGAAGAGCGTCGCATCACCTTCATCGACACCCCGGGTCACGAGGCGTTCACCGCCATGCGTGCCCGTGGTGCGAAGTCCACGGACATCGCGATCCTCGTGGTCGCGGCGAACGACGGTGTGATGCCCCAGACGATCGAGGCGCTGAACCACGCCAAGGCGGCCGACGTGCCGATCGTGGTCGCCGTCAACAAGATCGACGTCGAGGGTGCGGACCCGACCAAGGTGCGCGGTCAGCTCACCGAGTTCGGTCTGGTGGCCGAGGAGTACGGCGGCGACACCATGTTCGTCGACATCTCCGCCAAGCAGGGTCTCAACATCGACTCCCTGCTGGAGGCCGTGGTCCTCACCGCCGACGCCTCGCTCGACCTGCGGGCCAACCCGGAGCAGGACGCGCAGGGCATTGCGATCGAGTCCCACCTCGACCGCGGTCGAGGCGCCGTCTCGACCGTCCTGGTCCAGCGCGGCACGCTGCGCATCGGCGACACCATGGTCGTCGGCGACGCGTACGGCCGTGTCCGGGCGATGCTCGACGACAAGGGCAACAACGTGGAGGAGGCGACTCCGTCGACTCCCGTCCTGGTCCTGGGTCTCACCAACGTTCCGGGCGCCGGCGACAACTTCCTGGTCGTCGACGAGGACCGTACGGCCCGCCAGATCGCCGAGAAGCGCGCCGCGCGTGAGCGCAACGCCAACTTCGCCAAGCGCACCCGCCGGGTGTCCCTCGAGGACCTCGACAAGGTGCTCAAGGCCGGTCTGGTCCAGGAACTCAACCTCATCATCAAGGGCGACGCGTCCGGTGCGGTCGAGGCTCTCGAGTCCTCGCTGCTCCAGCTCGACGTCGGTGAAGAGGTCGACATCCGGGTCCTGCACCGCGGTGTGGGTGCGGTCACCGAGTCCGACATCGACCTGGCGATGGGCTCCGACGCCATCGTCATCGGTTACAACGTCCGTGCGGCCGGCCGTGCCGCGCAGATGGCGGAGCGCGAGGGCGTCGACGTCCGGTACTACTCGGTGATCTACCAGGCCATCGAGGAGATCGAGGCGGCCCTCAAGGGCATGCTCAAGCCGGAGTACGAAGAGGTCGAGCTCGGTACGGCGGAGATCCGCGAGGTCTTCCGCTCGTCCAAGCTGGGCAACATCGCGGGTGTTCTCATCCGCTCCGGCGAGGTCAAGCGCAACACCAAGGCCCGACTCATCCGCGACGGCAAGGTCATCGCGGAAAGCCTCAACATCGAGGGCCTGCGTCGCTTCAAGGACGACGTCACCGAGATCCGCGAAGGCTTCGAGGGCGGTATCAACCTCGGAAACTTCAACGACATCAAGGTCGACGACGTCATCGCGACGTACGAGATGCGCGAGAAGCCGCGCGGCTGACACGCAGCTAGTCCGGGGCCGGTCGGCGGAAGAAACTCCGTCGATCGGCCCCGGCCGTTGCGTGTACGGTTTGGATGTCCCTGCCAAGCGCTGGCAGGCGTCATGAACCCGAACCGGCGGGACATCCGGTCACACATGTATGTGGGGACGCTGTCCTTCGATCTGCTCCTCGGCGACGTACGGTCGCTGAAGGAGAAGCGTTCCGTGGTCCGCCCGATCGTCGCCGAGCTCCAGCGGAAGTACGCGGTGAGCGCGGCCGAGGTGGGCGGGCAGGACCTCTACCGGCGGGTCGAGATCGGCCTCGCGGTGGTGTCCGGCGACACGGGACATCTCACGGACGTACTGGACCGTTGCGAGCGCCTTGTCGCCGCCCGGCCCGAGGTGGAGCTGCTCTCGGTTAGACGCAGGCTCCACAGCGACGAAGACTGAATGAGCACCGCAGCAGGAACTGCAGGAACTGCAGGAATTGCAGGAACAAAGGGAGAAGGACCAGTGGCCGACAACGCGCGGGCGAAGAAGCTGGCAGACCTCATCCGGGAGGTGGTCGCCGAGAAGCTGCAGCGCGGCATCAAGGACCCTCGGCTCGGATCGCACGTGACCATCACGGACACCCGCGTCACCGGTGACCTTCGGGAGGCCACGGTCTTCTACACGGTCTACGGCGACGACGAGGACCGGGCCAGTGCCGCGGCGGGCCTGCAGAGCGCCAAGGGCATCCTGCGTTCCGCGGTCGGCGCGGCGGCGGGCACCAAGTTCACGCCGACCCTGACGTTCGTGGCCGACGCCCTTCCGGAGAACGCCAAGACGATCGAGGACCTCCTCGACAAGGCGCGGGCCTCGGACGCCAAGGTGCGCGAGGCGTCGTCCGGCGCCGCGTACGCCGGCGAGGCAGACCCGTACCGCAAGCCCGAGGACGAAGCCTCGGAATGACACAGCGCATCACACCGCCCGACGGACTTGTCATCGTCGACAAGCCGTCGGGCTTCACTTCGCACGACGTCGTCGCCAAGATGCGCGGGATCGCAAGGACCCGGCGCGTCGGACACGCGGGGACGCTCGACCCCATGGCCACCGGCGTACTCGTCCTCGGCGTCGAAAAGGCCACCAAGCTCCTCGGCCACCTCGCGCTGACCGAGAAGGAGTACCTCGGCACCATCCGGCTGGGGCAGAACACCGTCACCGACGACGCGGAGGGCGAGATCACGTCCTCGGCCGATGCCTCCGGGGTCACCCGGGAGGCGATCGACGCGGGTGTCGCCGAGCTGACCGGCGACATCATGCAGGTGCCGTCCAAGGTCAGCGCCATCAAGATCGACGGCAAGCGGTCGTACGCGCGCGTGCGCGGCGGCGAGGAGTTCGACATCCCGGCCCGACCGGTGACCGTCTCCTCGTTCCACGTCTACGACGTGCGGGAGGCGACCACCGAGGACGGCCTGGCCGTCGTCGACCTCGTCGTCTCCGTGGTCTGCTCCTCCGGCACGTACATCCGGGCGCTCGCCCGTGACCTCGGTGCGGCTCTGGGCGTCGGCGGCCACCTCACGGCGCTACGCCGGACCCGGGTCGGTCCCTACGGGATCGATGCGGCGAAGACGCTCGACCAGCTCCAGGAGGAGCTGACCGTGATGCCGATCGCCGAGGCCGCCGCGGCCGCCTTCGCCCGCTGGGACGTGGACGAGCGGCGGGCGAAGCTGCTCGCCAACGGGGTGCGGCTGGACATGCCGACCCATGACACGTCGCCGGTGGCGGTCTTCGGCCCCGGCGGGCGCTTCCTGGCGCTGGTCGAGGAGCAGAAGGGCAAGGCCAAGAGCCTCGCCGTCTTCGTCTGACCACGCAGGACGCCTCGTGGCACGGGCGGTGCCGCTGCCCGTGCCACGATCCCCCTCGCTTCCCCCACCCAGAGGTCTGTCCGCCGCACCGCCCGGATTCACCTCATCGTGCAGGCGCTCGGAGTACCTGGCGGCGCATTTGGGGGCGCGTTCCCGACGCGGCCTCACGCGCTGATCATCGGCGACCTACCGTCGGACGTATGGAACGCGGTAGTTCGGCAACATTGGTACGGATCTGCGATCTGGCCGGGCGGCCGTTGGGCACCGGCTTCGTCGCCGACGAATCGGGCACGGTCGTCACAGGTCGGGAGACCGTCGACGGACCGGACGCCGTGCTCATCAGGGCAGCGGGCGGCCGGGAATGCACCGTCGGCGCCGAGGCCGTCACCCTGCTCCCCGGCCACGGCCTCGCCCTGGTCCGCACCCCCGGCCTCGCGGTACCCCCGCTGCCCATCGGCGCACGCGACCCGGTCGCCCCCGGCACATATGTACGGCTTGCCGCGGGCGGCTGGCGCGAGGCCCGTGTCCTCGGCGCCGCCCTCGGCGCCGAGGAAGCCGGAGCCCTGGAGCTGGCCATGGGGACGGACGGCAGCGACGCGCTGCGGCGCGAGCGGTCGGCAGTCGGAGGGCCCGTGCTCGACGCGGTCACCGGCGCGGTCCTCGCCGTCCTCGCCCCGCCCCCGCCGCCCGGTCACCGCGCGGCGGTGATCGTCCGCCCTCTGCGCCCCGGCCCGGCCGGCGGACCGCTCGCCGCGCTGCTCCGGCACAACGCCGCCACCGTTCCCGCGTACGGCGAGGACCTCAACCTCGCCGCCGTCCTCGAACTCACCGCCGCCTCCCTCGCGCCCACGCCAGGACCCAGCGCCCGGCCCGACCCGGTCGAGCGGCCGGAGGTCGCGGCGGAGCTCGCCGCGTTCACCCGGTCCGCGCCCGGCGTGCTGGGGCTCGTCGGCGCGGCGGGCACGGGCCGTACGACGGAACTCTCCGCGCTCGCCGGGCGGCGCTCACACGGTCCCGGACCGGCCCCCACCCTCTGGCTGCGCGGTGCGGACCTGCACACCGGCGACACCTCGATCGCCGACGCGATGGCACGGACGCTGCTGCACGCGGCACGCATCCGGGCCGCCGCCGCAGGGACGGACGACCTCGCGGGCATCACCCCGCGGCGGGCGGCGCAGCTCGCCCGCGAAGCGGACCGGCCCCTTCTCGTCGTCCTCGACGGGCCCGAGGAGATGCCGCCCGCCCTGGCGCACCGGCTCGCGCAATGGGCCTCGGGCACCGCGGACTGGGTCGGCAGCCACGGCGTGCACCTGGTCGTCGGCTGCGGCCCCGAGCACTGGGAACAGGCCGCGCCGCTGTACCGCGCGCACGCGCCCGGGGCGCGTGCGACATGCACCACCGCCGTACGGATCGGCGACCTCGGCCCCGCACAGGCGCGGCTGGTGCGGGAGCGGTACGGCCTGCCCGAGCACGCACTCGCCGAGCGGGACGCACAGCATCCGCTGGCCCTGCGGCTGCTCGCCGAGGTACGGCGGGCCCTGCCCGCGGGGGCGGCCGGGCGGCCGGGACGCGAGGAGATCTTCGCCGCCTGGCTGGACCTGCTCTGCCTGCGCGTCGCGGTCCGCGTCGCCGCCGCCGGCAGCCCGCCCCTGCGCGGGTCCGCGGTGCGGCGGCTCGCGACGAGGGTGGCCGGCCAGGTGCACGAGGCCGCACGGTGCTGCCTCGGCTCCGGACCGGGCGCACTGGACCGCCGGTCCTTCGAGGCGCTCTTCCCCTGGGCGTCCGGCTGGGCGCCCGCCGTGCTCACCGAGGGACTGCTCGTCCCGGCCGGCGCGGGCTACCGCTTCGCCCACCAGGAGTTCGCGGACTGGATCCAGGGCGCCCACCTGGACCTCGCCACCGCGCTGCGTGAGCTGGTGCACCGCCGTGACCGGGCCTCGGACGCCTCACCGCCCGTACCGCACCATTGCACCGGCCCGGTCGTGCAGGCCATGCTGCTCCTCGCCCGGCAGCACGGCCCCGACCGGCTCGCCGCCGAACTCGCCGGTCTCGTCGGCGCGTTGGACCGCATCGACGCCTCGGAGGAGGACCAGGAGGCCCGCTGGTGGGCGGTGCGGCTGCTCACCGAGGTGCTGGGCCGCGTGCCGGACGCCGAGCCGTACACAGGCGTGCTGCGGCAGCTCGCCCGGCACGTCGTCACCGTGCCCGCCGACCGGAAGCACTTCGGGCCCGCCTTCTGGGCACGGCTGCCGCTCGGCGAGGCGTCCCGCCTCGACCTCCTGCGCCGACTCGTCCCGGCCGACCCGATGCCGGGCGCCGGCGGAGCTGCGCCGCGCTACCTCGACCTGGCAGCGCAGCGACTGGCCTCCGACCCCCGGACCGTACAGCCGCTGCTGTGCCGGTGGTTCACCGACGACACACCGCTCGCCGCCGGACCGGACGCGGCCGTGCGGCCCACCGTCTCGGCCGCCGCGCAGGCCCTGCTGTATGCCCGGCGCGGCCACGACGCCGACGGTCTCACCGAGGCCCTCGTCGCCACGCCGCACCCCCGGGCCTTCGAACTGCTCGCCGTCCTCGCCGACGACCTTCCCGCCGCCTACTGCCGCGCGGTCCACCGCTGGGCGCGCGACCCGCGTCCCGACCGCAGAGCCGCGGCCGCCGCCCACGCCCGGGCCGCCGACGCCGCGATCACCGCCGATGCCGACCGCGAACTGCTGCGCAGTGCCGCGGCCGCACTGCTCGTCCGCCCGGGGCCGCTGAGCGGTCCGGCACTGGCCCTCCTCGTCCGCGACCCCGTCAGCCGCGGCCACCACCTGGACCGGGCGCTCGCCCGCTTCGCCGACGGTGACCCGCAGCTGCCCCCGGCCGCCTTCACCGGTGCGCTCTCCACCCACCCCGGCCCCGTGCTCGCCGCCTTCCGGACCCGGCTGCTGACGCCCGGCGCCGCCGACGCGGGCGACCTGCTGGACGTGCTCGCCCGGGCCACCACCCCCACCACCGCCCGGCCCGTCGCCGCCCTTGTGTGCGAGTACGTCGACCACAAGCCCGGCGGCGCGGCGCACGCCGCGGCCTACGTCGAGCACCGCCTGGAGCACCGACCCATCGACCGCGCCGTCCTCTTCCCCCTCGTCACCCGCCTGCTGCGCGGCAGACCCGCCCGCGTACGCAGCGCGCTCGCACCCGTACTCGCCGCACCCGGCAGCCCCGCCTCCCGCCCGCTGCGCACCGAGCTGCTCGACATGCTGCTGTGCTACGAGCAGTACGAGGCCCGCGACCTGGAGGTGCTCGAGGCCGTGCTGCGGGCGCTGGCCCTCGGCTGCGGGGTCCGCGACGAGGCCACGGACAGGGCCCTGCTGCACCGCACCGGTCTCCTGCTCGTCCGCAGCCCCGGCGGCGCGGCCCGCCTGGACCGGCGCCTCGTGGAACTGGCCCGGGCCGCGCCCTGCTTCGCCGCCGCGATCGCCGGATGGCTCGCGGAGGACCCGCAGGAGTGGGCCCTGGTGGCCGGACCGCACACCTGGCGGGCGCTGTGGAGGCCCGCCAGTCAGGTGCCGATGCGAAGCGGGCGCCACGGGCATGGCAGTCTTAGACCTGCGTAATCGTTAATGACGTACACGGGTTCGGGCGAGGAGCGGTCACAGTGCAGCGCTGGCGTGGCTTGGAGGACATCCCCGAGGACTGGGGACGCAGCGTCGTCACCATCGGCTCCTACGACGGGGTGCACCGCGGACACCAGCTGATCATCGGCCGTGCCGTGGAGAAGGCGCGTGAGCTGGATGTGCCGTCCGTCGTCGTCACCTTCGACCCGCACCCCAGCGAGGTCGTGCGCCCCGGCAGCCACCCGCCGCTGCTTGCGCCCCACCACCGCCGTGCGGAGCTGATGGCGGAGCTGGGCGTCGACGCGGTGCTCATCCTGCCGTTCACCGTCGAGTTCTCGAAGCTGTCGCCCGCCGACTTCATCGTGAAGGTGCTCGTCGACAAGCTGCACGCCTGCGCGGTCATCGAGGGCCCGAATTTCCGCTTCGGCCACAGGGCCGCGGGGAACGTCGCGTTCCTCACCGAGATGGGAGCCACCTACGACTACGAGGTGGAGGTCGTCGACCTGTTCGTGTCCGGCGAGGCGGGCGGGGGCGAACCGTTCTCCTCGACCCTGACCCGCCGCCTGGTCGCCGAGGGCGACGTGACGGGTGCCGCCGAGATCCTCGGCCGCCCGCACCGCGTCGAGGGCATCGTGGTCCGCGGCGCCCAGCGCGGGCGCGAGCTCGGCTTCCCCACGGCGAACGTGGAGACACTTCCGCACACCGCGATCCCCGCGGACGGCGTGTACGCGGGGTGGCTCACGGCGAACGGCGAACGCATGCCGGCGGCGATCTCCGTCGGCACGAACCCGCAGTTCGACGGGACGGAACGCACGGTTGAGGCGTACGCGATCGACCGGGTCGGCCTCGACCTCTACGGCCTGCATGTGACGGTGGACTTCCTCGCGTTCGTGCGCGGCCAGGAGAAGTTCGACTCGATCGACGCGCTGCTGGTGGCGATGGCGGACGACGTGAAGCGCTGCCGCGAACTGACGTCGTCGGCCCAGCCGTAGGGCTGGGCCGTGCCCCCGGCCCGCGGGCCCGAGCGGCGTGTGCCCAGCGTTTCGTGCGGGTGCGCTGTGGTCATGCGCGTGCGGCTCGGTCCGCGCCACGTGCCCCTGCGGGCGCGGCCTCATTTGGTGTGTGACGTTCTGCCGGCGCTGCCTGGTCCGCGGGCGTGGCTCCGTGCCCCGTGCCCGTTGCCCGGTGCGCCGACGCGGTCAGGAACCGGGCGGATGCACGGGGCGGATCCCCGGGTTCTGTGCTGCTCGGTCCACGGGCGTGGCTCCGTACCGGTGCGCCGACGCCGGGGTGTGCGCACCGCGCCGCGCGGCGGGCGGCGGCGGGAACAGTTGCACGGGGCTGGCTTCGCGCCGGTGCCCCGGTGCGCCGACGTCGGAGGTGTGGGCACTGCACCGCGCGGCGGGAACCTGGGCGGGTGCACGGGGCTGCCTTCGCCCTGATGACCCGGTGCGCTGACGTCGGGGTGTGCGCACTGCGCAGCGGGCGCGGCCGGGGTCGTGGGGGCGGAATCCCGGGTCTGGGCTCGGTTCGCGGGGTGGCTTCGCGGTGACCCCGGTGTGCAGACGTCGGAGTGTGCGCACCGCGTCGCGCGGCGGGCGCGGCAGGGGGTCACGGGGGTGGAGCCCCCGGGTCTCGTCAGAGTTCCGGGAAGGGGTGGGGTGGGGTGGGGTGGGGGATTCCCACGACACAGCCGGCCGCAGGGACCGGCGGCCACGCGCCCCCTAGC
>NZ_JAGGOJ010000036.1 GCF_018614575.1 Streptomyces sp. ISL-10 | reverse complement strand
GCACCCAGCTCCGCATCCAGCGCCGCGCACACCTCATCAAACGCGGCGGCGAACACCGGGAACGCCTCGCACAGATCCCGGCCCATCCCCGCCCGCTGAGCCCCCTGCCCAGCGAACGTCAACACCACCGGGCCCATGCCGACCGCCCCCGAGGACCCCGCGTCCCCGGCCGCCACGGCACGCAGCCCCGCCACCGCTTCATCACGATCCGCGGCCACCACCGCAGCCCGGAACTCCCACACCGAACGAGACGTCAACAACGCCCGACCGACCTGCTCCAGGTCAGGTTCGAGGGCCAGGACATCAGCCAACCGTCCCGCAGCAGCCCGCAGGCCCTCCGGCGACCGCGCCGACACCACCAACGGCACCACACCCGGCACATCCGAGGGGGACTCGACAGCCACGTCCGTGCTGCCAGGGGTATCGGGGGCCTGTTCGAGGATGACGTGGGCGTTGGTACCGCTGATGCCGAAGGAGGACACGCCGGCGCGGCGCGGACGGCCGGTCTGCGGCCATTCGCGTTCTTCGGCCAGCACTTGGACGTTCCCCACGCTCCAGTCGACCTTCGACGAAGGCGTCTCGGCATGCAAGGTCCGGGGCAGAACACCGTGACGCAGGGCCAGGATCATCTTGGCGATCCCGGTGACACCCGCCGCGGCCTGGGTGTGACCGATGTTCGACTTCACCGACCCCAACCACAACGGCTCACCGCCCTCACCGCGGTCGCCATACACCGCAAGCAGCGCCTGCGCCTCAATCGGGTCACCCAAAGCCGTGCCCGTACCGTGCGCCTCGACCGCGTCCACCTCAGCCGCAGCGAGTCCGGCGCTCGCCAACGCCTGACGGATCACCCGCTGCTGCGACGGACCGTTCGGGGCCGTCAACCCATTGGAGGCTCCGTCCTGGTTGATCGCACTGCCCCGGACCACCGCCAGCACCTCATGCCCGAGGCGCTGGGCGTCCGACAGCCGTTCCAGGACCAGCATCCCGGCGCCCTCGGCCCAGCCCATGCCATCCGCAGAGTCCGAGAACGCCTTGCACCGGCCGTCAAGGGCCATGCCCTGCAACCTGGAGAACTCCACGAAGGTCTCGGGAGTGGCCATCACGGTCGCGCCACCGGCCAGCGCCATCGAGCACTCACCCGCACGCAACGCCTGAACGGCCAGATGCAACGCCACCAATGACGACGAACACGCCGTGTCGACGCTCACCGCCGGACCCTCAAGACCCAGCACGTAGGAGATACGCCCCGACGCCACACTGTGCGCGTCACCAGTCGACCGGTACCCGTCCAGCTCCGGAATCGGCACCACCGCGTCGACGGCGGACTGGTAGTCGTTGGCGATCAGCCCAGTGTAGACGCCGACGTCCCGGCCGTGCAGCGAGGACGGGTCGATCCCGGCACGCTCCAGCGCCTCCCACGACGTCTCCAACAGCAACCGCTGCTGCGGATCCATTGCCAACGCCTCACGCGGACTGATCCCGAAGAACCCCGCGTCAAAACCCGCCGCGTCGGTGAGGAAGCCGCCCTCGCGCGCGTGCGAGACGCCCACCGCGTCCGGGGCCGAGTCGAACAGGCCCTCCAGATCCCAGCCCCGATCGGTAGGAAAAGCTCCCACCACGTCCGCACCCGCCGACAGCAGGTCCCACAAGGCGGCCGGGCTGTCTACGCCTCCGGGCAGCCGCACCCCCATACCTACGATCGCCACCGGCTCGTCCGTCGCCGCGGTCATGGGGGTGGCCGCGAATGCGGGCGTTTCCCCTGCGACCTGGGCGGACAGGAAATCGGCCAGAGCCGACGGGGTCGGGTGGTCGAACAGGGCCGAGACCGAAAGGTTCAGCCCGGTCAGCGAGGCGAGCCGATTGCGGAGGGCGACGGCCCGGGCCGAGTCCAGGCCGAGGTCCTTGAACGGCCGCTGCCGGTCGAACACCTCGTCCCCGACGGTCGAAGCCACCTCACGGTAGATCAGGTCGCGCAAGAACTCGGTCACACCGGCCACGGCGAGCCGGTCGTCCTGCGGCACGACCTCGGTGATCGCCATCGTGGTGCCCGAGGAACGGACGGCGGAGTCGAACGCCCCGGCGAGCTCGGCCGCCGACCACGGATCCGACAGGCCCGTGCGCAAGAAGCCGCCGGTGACCGCCCAGCCGTCGCACGTCAGGGACAGGACGCGCCGGTCCGCTGAGTCGTGACTGCGGGCGAGCACGTCGAAGGGCTGCGAGACGGCACCGGCGCAGAGGACGACCGTTCGCGCCGACGACGCGGTCACCAGGTCCTCGACGTTAGGCGCCGCGCCGCGGGCGGGGTCCTCGATGTGGACGAGGCCCGTGATCTCAGCGTCCGGCGTGTCGGCGGTTCCCAGGATGACCTCGATGCCGGTCCGCCGGCCGATGCCGTCGGCGAGCATGCCGAGGAGGTCCCGGTGCTCAGCGGTGTCCACGAGCACGAGCCGGCGCACGGAGTACCGGTCGGCGAGCAGGTCCGCCACCGCCGCCCCGAGCGTCGTGGCGGCGCCCGAGATCATCACGGTGTCGGACGGCCCGAACCACGGGTTCGGGGCGCCGGCGCGGGTCCCGCTCCGGCCGAGGGGCAGCGTCGTCTCTTCCCCGTCCGCGCCCGGAATGCGCGTGGCCGCTGTCGCCCGGCCGGTGTGGTTGACGGCCAGGAGCCGGGCGGGGGTGTCTGCGAGGAGATGGCGGGCGATCTTGCCCGAGCCCGTCCGCGGGATGTGCCGCGTCTCGTACAGCTCCTCGGGGATCTTGTGGGCCGACAGCAGTTCGCGGCATCGGGACAGGACCCGGCCGGGTTCGAGACCGCCGTCGCCGGCGACCAGGAAAGCGACCGGCACCTCACCGAGGACGTCGTCGCTCTTGCCGGCGGCCGCGACGTCCGCCACCCCCGGCACCGGCCGGATGGCCTCGTCGATCTCGCCGGGGTGGATGTTGACCGCGCCCCGGATGATGAGTTCCTTGATCCGGCCGGTGATCCGGAAGAAGCCCTCCTGGTCGCTGCGGGCCAGGTCGCCGGTGCGGTACCAGCCGTCGCTGAACCTGCCCTCGGTCTCGGCCGGGGCGTCGTGGTAGCCGAGCATCAGGCCCGGCCCTCGGACCCAGACTTCGCCCTCCTCGCCGGTGCCGACGTCGCGGAGGGCGACGGGATCCACCAGACGTACGTCGAGACCGGGGACCGGCCGGCCGCAGGACCCGACCGGCGCGGGCTCGTCGAGGCTGCTCATGGTGATCGGCCCGCACGTCTCGGTGCTGCCGTAGGTGTTGAGCACGACGACGCCGAGCGTCTCCTCGATCTCCCTGCGCAGGGTGTCGGAGGTGACCGCGCCGGCGACAAGGGCGAGCCGCAGGCCCGGGGCCTCACGGGGCTGTACCTGGGCCTCGGCGATCAGCCGGTGATACATGGCCGGGACGCCGGACAGGATGCTGAACGGCTCCCGGCGCAGAGTGTCGAGCACTTCGTCGGCGGCGAATCCGCTCACGATGTGCGCGGAGGCGCCAACGACGGTCACGCCTAGCAGGCACAGGCAGTGGGCCAGGCTATGGTGCAGGGGCAGGGGCCACAGGATGCGGTCCTGCTCCTCGAGCCGGGCCATCGGCAGGTAGCTGGAGACGACCGACCACAGGCAGCTGCGCTGGGTGGACAGGACCCCCTTGGGCCGGCCGGTGGTGCCCGACGTGTAGAGCATCCAGGCCGGGTCGTCGAGTCCGAGGCTGTCCTGGGCGGGGGTGTCAGGTTCCGATCCGATCAAGTCGGCGAAGGACGTGGTCCCCGGCGCGCTCCCTACCGCGACGATCTCACGGACGTCGCTGCCATGCGCTGCCCGGCGCACCTGATCGGCGTAGGCAGCTCGGGTGATGACGACCTTCGCTCCGCTGTCGACGAGGTAGTGGCGCAGCTCCTCCTGCGTGCAGTCCGGTGAGAGCGGCACGCCGATCCCCGCCGCGCGGACAACGCCCAGGTAGCTCTCGATCATCTCGACGCAGCTGCCGAGGAACAGCGCGACCCGGTCCCCGGGCTCCACTCCGAGCGCGGCGAGGTGCCCGGCGAGGCGGGAGGTGTCCCGGTCCAGATCAGCGTAGGAGACGCTGCCATGCGCGTCAGAGAAGGCGATCTTGTCACCCAGACGGGTGGCGTTTGCCCGGACGATCTCGCTCAGGGGCCGAACCAGCTCGATAAGCAACTGCGTGACACTTTCTGTGATCAGGTTTCGGTGCGGGCGCTCGTCTGGGAGGCGAGCGGGCGGGTCCCTACTTCGGGGACCGGACGCCCATGAACAGGCGGAGCAGCCGTGTGGTGACGGAGTTACCAGCGATCCACAGGAAGATCGTTCGGAGCTTGATAGCGAACTCGGTGGGTGGCAGGAAGAAGCTCTCGCGTCCCCGACGAGCCTGCGCCTGAACCTTCAGCGCGATTGGGCGGTACTCGGCCTCCCACTCGCGCAGAGCTGTGGGGATGTCCCCGGGGTGGCGTTCCAGCACGTCACCGAGGAGATCGGCGCCGCCGACGGCCAGCGAAGCGCCGAAACCCGCGTAGAACCCGGTGCACCAAGCCGCGTCGCCGACGAGAACCACCCGGCCCTGGCTCCAGGTGTCCATCTTGATCTGGCTCACCGGCCCGTAGTAGGCCGACGGGACGGCTTCGGCCTCCTTCAGCAGGGCCGGGACGGCCCAGCCGAGGTCCTCGAACCGGCGCCGAACCGCCTTGGACAGATCGGTGGACAGGTCGCCGGCCAGGTCGGTGCTCGTCCACAAGAAGATCACCGAGAAGGTGTCGCCGAGGCGGCTGACCGCGATCATCCGCCCGACTCCGCTCAGGAGATGCTCGACCCCGGTGTCGACCGGACTGCGCTCCAGGTTGTAGATGGCCAAGAGGTCACCGAAGTCGGTTCGGAACTCCGCCTCCGGACCGAAGGCCAGCTCGCGAACGACGGAGTTGACGCCGTCAGCGCCGATCACCAGGTCGAAGCGATCACTGACACCGTTCGACAGAACGACCTCGGCACCGGACTCGTCCTGGGTGATGCTCGACACGGTCGTGCCGTACTCGATCTTCACCTCGCCGTCCAGCGCGTCGAGCAGGATGTCCGCGATCTTGTCGCGCGGGATGTGCAAGGTCGGCTCGTTCATCAGCGCCAGCTGTGTGGCCGCCCGCCAGACGACACGCAGCCGTCCGTCGGTGTCCAGCATGTGGATGTCCTCCCACGGCAGCTGCGCCTCGATGAGCTGCGGGAGGATGCCGAGCCGCTCGGCCGCCTGGTAGCCCACGCCCCGGAAGCTGATCCACGTCCCGCCGTTGCGATTGCCAGAGGCCTTCTCCACGACCAGGACCTCCCAGCCGCCCCGGTGCAACCTCAGCGCCGCGGTCAAACCGGCGACACCGGCGCCGACGATCAATGCCCGCCCTGCTTCCGACCGTTGAGTGGACACTCAAGCCTCCATGCCGTCGAGCTCGTGAATGTAAGAAAGTGAGGACAGCCGGCGCCGAGAGCGTCCGACGTACTCGTCGGCGAAGGCGACAGCGCTGCTGCCGCCCTCAGCCAGTCGTGTCAGGCTCGCGGTCCGGCGGCGGTGGTCGAACGCGGTCGCGTCCGCCGCAGGATGGAACAGCCAGGTCAGCCAGGCCGAGAAGTCCTGGGCACGCCAGACCGCAGGCAGACGCGCGGATGAGTAGCCCTCAAGGGGACCGGCCTCACCGCGGCGGAACCACCCGATGAGGGCGTGGGCGAGCACGCTCGAGTCCTCGAGCGCCACGTTCAACCCCTTCGCAGCGGTGGGCGGGAAGATGTGGGCGGCGTCGCCTACGAGGAAGAGTCGGCCGAACTGCATGGGCTCCGCGACGGTGGCCCGAAGTGGAACCCTGACCTGCTCGAGAATCGCTCCCCGCGCCCGCATCCGGCCCTCGTCCACGTACAGCCGTTGCCCGAGTTCGTCCCAGATCCGTTCATGCGGCCAGTTGCTCTGCTCGTCCCGGGCGTCGGCCTGTAGGTAGAGGCGGCTGACCTCGGGCGTGCGCATGCTCGCCAGGGCGAAGCCGCGCGGGTGCACGGAGTAGACCAGTTCGGACGCGAAGGGCGCCGCGTTGACCAGCAGCCCGATCCAGTCGAACGGGTAGCGCCGAGTGTGGAAGGCGAGGGACGCCGTAGGGATGCTCGCGCGGGACACTCCGTGGTATCCATCGCAGCCGGCGATGAAGTCGGCCTCGACGACGACGTGCTCCCCGCCGACCGTGAACGCTACCGAGGGTTTGTCGCCGGTGATCCCCGCGATCTGAACGTCCAGCGCGTCGAAGTACAGCGATCCGTCATCCGACGGACGAGCGGCCAACAGGTCCTTGACGACTTCCTGCTGACCATAGATGTAGGTCGGCTCACCGATCAGCGACACGGTCGAGATCCGCTGAACTGTGTCCTCGAAGCGCAGCTGGAAACCGTCGTGTACCAGACCCTGCCGGTCAAGCCGGTCGGCCAGCCCGGAACCGCGCAGCAGCTGCACCGTGCCCTCCTCGAGCAGCCCCGCCCTCACCCGTCGTTCCAGATGCTCGCGACTGCAGCGCTCGACGATCACGGAGTCGACGCCGTGGGCGCGCAGCTCGTGGGACAGGTACAGCCCGGCTGGGCCGGCGCCGACGACGACGACCTGCGTCCGAAGAGTCCTCATCACTTCTGCCGGGCTGGATTCAGCAGGACGGTGCGGGCCTTGAGCAGCATTTCCTCGTACTCGTCGACCGGGTCCGAGTCGAGCACGATGGCGCCGCCGGCTCCGATGAGGACCACATCGCGCCAGAAGACCGCCGTCCGGATCACGATGCTGAGGTCGGCCGACCCGCTGTACCCAAAGTAGCCGAGTGTCCCGGAGTAGACGCCGCGGGCCTCGGACTCCAGCAGGTCGGTGATCTCGACCGTGCGCAGCTTGGGCGCTCCGGTCATCGAGCCGCCCGGGAAGCACGCCTTCACGCAGTCGACGGCGTTCACCGCCGACCGCAGCCGCCCGCGGATCGTGGAGACCAGCTGGTGCACGGTGGCGTACGACTCGGTCGCCATGAACTTCGGGACGTGCACGCTCCCGACCTCGCAAACCTGGCCGAGGTCGTTGCGCACAAGGTCGACGATCATGAGGTTCTCAGCCTGGGTCTTGGCGCTGCGGGTCAGCTCAAGCCGCCAGGACTCATCAGTCGCGGGATCCTCGCTACGGGCCACAGTGCCCTTGATGGGCTTGCTCTCGACCATGCCGTGGCGGTCGATCCGCAGGAATCGCTCGGGTGAGGAGCTCAGGATCCGCAGCTCGCCGAACCGTAGGAACGCGCTGTAGGGGGCCGAGTTGGTGCGTCGCATCCGCAGGTAGAAGGCGAGGTCGTCGTCCGGGGCCGCGGTCCGGAGCATGTTGGTCAGGCAGATCTCGTAGCTCTCGCCCGCTCGCAGCTGCCGCTGGCACTCGGCGATGTCGGCAAGGTAGGTTTCCCGGTCCCGCACGAAGGACGCCGGGACGTCCACGTCCGGGCTCGGGCCCACCTCGGGCAGCGTCGGCCCCGCCTTGTCGAGCGCGTCGACGGCCGCGGCCGTGTCGGCCAGCCAGGCGTCGGCTTCGGCGACGGACTCCGCGCCCGGCCAGCACAGCGCCACCAGGTAGGTCCGGTGCTCGACGTGGTCGACGACGACGAACCGGTCGGCGCGCATCCATTGCGCGTCGGGGGTCTCGGCCTTGTGGCGGTTGGTGAAGCCGCAGTGCGCCTTCATCTCGTACCCGAAGTAGCCGACGTACCCACCGTTGAAGTCGAACGGCGCGTCCAGCTCGACCCGCGACTCGGCCAAGCGCCGGCTCAGGACGTCGAAGATGTTCCCCTCGACCAGGCTCTGGACGCCATCCGCAGAGTCCACGACGACCACGTCGTCGGTCACCGAGTAGCTGAGCACCTCGCTGAGCGGGCCTGAGGCGTCGCCCAGGTACGAGAACCGCGCCAGGCCGCGCTCGCAGCGGTTGCTGTCGAGCCAGAACGAGTGGGCACTGTCGCCGTAGAGACCAATGAAGACCGACTCCGCGTCGACCTCGCGTTCCACGGTCGACATGCGGACGACGAACGGACCCTCACCGTCCGGGCTGGTCACCGAAAGGTCGCGGTGCGTGGCAGTCCGGCCCCGGGTCAGGTCGCGGAAGTTCTCCAGGATCCGGGCGCCGTGCTCGGTCGCCACCGACTCAGGGTGGAACTGCACGCCCCAGTGCGGCCGGTTGATGTGGCGGATGCCCATGATCTCGCCGTCCTCGGCCCAGGCGATCGCCTCCAGAGACGTCGAGGCCAGGGAGTCCACCGCGAAGGAGTGGTAGCGCACGGCGGTGAAGTCCTGCGGCAGTCCTTCGAAGACGCCCTCGCCTGTGTGGGTGATCTGCGAGAGGTGGCCGTGCCTCGGTACGCCGGCCGAGCGCACCTCGGCACCGTGGAACAGAGCGATGCCTTGGTGTCCGAGACAGACCCCGAGCACCGGCAGGTCCGGCAGCGACAGCAGCCGGGCGGCGTCGCCGAAGTCGCGGCCGTCCTGGGGGTGGCCGGGGCCCGGGGATATCACGACGTTGTCGAACTGCAAGATGAAGGCGTCGTCCCTCAGCACCGGGTCGTCATTGCGGACGACCAGGGGTTCCGCGCCGTTGATCTGCGCGATCATCTGGAAGAGGTTGTAGGTGTAGGAGTCGTAGTTGTCCACCAGCAACGTGCGTACATGACCGATGGGCGACTTCACATTGCCCGCCGGATTCGCAGGCTGCATCGGGGCCTCCAGACGACGATCGATTACACGGGAGAAGGACAGGAACGGTTAATACTGGCCTGACCGCAACTGGCCGGGCAACCGCCCAAACATATTTAGGGGTTGGTCGGCTCAGTCCTAGGGGTCCCTGCTCATCGGGAGCGAATATCCCCTATTGACATTCTCCGGACCCCCCCAGAAG
This sequence comes from Streptomyces sp. ISL-10, assembly GCF_018614575.1. Lineage (GTDB taxonomy): Bacteria > Actinomycetota > Actinomycetes > Streptomycetales > Streptomycetaceae > Streptomyces. The sequence goes on along the minus strand of NZ_JAGGOJ010000036.1, from coordinate 42,382 downwards.
CATGATCAGTGATTGGTTTCTAAGGATTCGGAGATGAGACCGTGCGTGAGTTCACCGAAAAGGACCTCGTGGTCGGCACCACATCCGGGCCGGTGCACGGTTTCCTCGACCGGGGGGTGCCCAACTGGAGGGGCGTGCCCTACGCGCGCGTCGAGCGGCGCTTCCGGCCGGCGGTACCGGTGGAGCCGGGCGGCCCGATCGAGGCCACCGCATGGGGACCAGTCAGCTGGCAGTTGCCGATCCAGGTGAGCCGGGGCCTCTACCACCTCCCGTTGGACGACCTCGTAGAGAACGAGGACTGCCTGAACCTGAACGTGTGGTCCCCTGGTCCGCGGCCAGACGGACCCCTGCCGGTCCTGGTCTGGTTTCACGGAGGCAGCCGGGTGAACGGCAGTGCGAGCAGCTGGATCGACCCGTGGCACTTCGCGGCCCGGCACGGCGCCGTCGTGATCACCGCGAACTACCGCCTCGGCCCGTGGGGATGCCTTTACCTAGGCGGCCACGACCCGGACTTCGCGGAAAGCGCCAACCTCGAGGCCCTCGACCAGGTCATGCTGCTGCGCTGGATCAGGGACAACATCGCCGGCTTCGGCGGCGACCCGAGCAACGTCACGCTGTTCGGTATGTCCTCCGGCGGTAGCGACGTGGCGACTCTGCTCGGCACGCCCGCGGCCCACGGGCTTTTCCATCGGGCGGCGATCTACAGCGGGAACGCCGAGGTGCCCATGTCCGAGGAGGCCGCGGTGCGCTTCACCGACGAGTTTCTCGCGGCGGCCGGGCCACTGGCGAAGTCGCCCGAGGAGCTGACCCGGCTCCCGAACGTGGGGTTGCGGTACATCCACGGGAAGCTGCTCGAACGGGGGATCCCGGTCCGGTACCGCCCTTTCATCGATGGCACCATCATTCCTAGGCCGCCGCTCGAGAGCATCCTCGCTGGAGGTATCGCCGACGTGTCCGTAATGGTGTCAGTGACGTCGGACGAGGCCGGCATCTACGTCGCCATGGGCGACGCGGTCTTCGACCGCGTCTACAACGCGATCGCCACAGGTGATTCCTCGGCCGACCTGGACGAGAAGACCAGGCTGCTCACGGAGAAACGTTACTGGGCACCCGCCAACCGATTGGTGCGGACCGCCCACCAAGCCGGCGGAAAGGTATGGCTGCAGAAGTTCTGCTACGCGCCGACCAACTCGAACTTCGCGTCCGACTTTCCTTCGATGGCGGATCGCCCGGTGCACGGCACCGACATGGCGTCTTTGTTCGTCGACACCGAGGGAAGCGACGGGACGGAGACCGACCGGCTGATCGGGCAGCAGGTGCAGAACGCTCTGATCTCCCTGGCCCGGGAAGGGTGCCCGCCATGGCCGAGATGGACCCCGCAGACGCCGGTGACACACGAGATCACGGCACCCTCGGCTGTCGTCGTCCGGTAAGGCGCCGGCCGAGGCGAACTCCCGTCTCCCAGCCGCGCTCTGATCCGTCGGGTGCCGGTTCCAACAGAGTTCCGCCAGTTTCAAGCGCCCGCCGCATCGATCCGGTTCCACTCGCTCGCGGACATAGTCGATCGCAGGGACGTTCTGTGGCGCGGGTGGATCGCGGTGCGCGAACAATGGACCACCGAGCATCGATAAGCCCGCCCTTCGGCCAAGGTCGAGGAGTTCGGCGTCGTACGGCTCGTTAACGAGTTACTCGTATAGGCTCCGCCTGCGGCGGTCAATGCCCTGTAGGTGTTCATCGACGAGTGCAATCGTTGACGCCGGGGTGATTGAGGCAGACATCGCCGACTGTTTCTCGGCGATGTCCACCTTTCAGAGTGGCGGTACGCGCCATGCTGCGGACCGCATCGTCGCTCCCCCTCGCAGGGCTTGTGAAGCTGGGCGCACGAAAGCGTGAGGGTCGAGGGAGCCCGCCGGCAGCGGCACAACCGCCACCAGAACGAGCTCCCAAGTGGGCACTTTCAACGAACAGGTCAGCTGCCGATGCTTCGAGGGTGGGAGAAGAAGTTGCCCGGGTCGTAGGCCTGCTTCACGCGCAGCAGGCGTGGGTAGTTGCCGCCGTGGTATGCCTCTCGCCAGTTCGGCAGGTTCGAGCTGGGGAAGTTGACGTAGGCACCGCTCGAAGCCGGGTCGAGCACGGCGGAGCCCTTGTCGACGAAGGCCGTGGCCGCGGCCTCGTCGGCCGGCGTCGCCTTCTCACCTAGGGCGACATAGCCGGCGAGGAACTGCGCGTCGCGGTTCCAGAACGCGGTTGACCTCGGGTCGATGTCGCTGGCCGCCCCGCCCATCGCGATGCATTGCAGAAACCGGCCCTGGCCCGCGTGCCGGTCGGCTTCGAACGCGGTGAGGACCGCGTCGTTGGTGGAGGCGTCGAGCGACCGGTTGAACAGGCGGAAGCCGTTCTTTTGGTAACCGGTGCGTGGAAGGACCGCATCCGGAGTCTGACCGACCCGATGGCACTGGGAGGTACTGATGGTGTCGCAGAGGTAAGCGGCCTTCATACCGTCGACGTAGGACAGGTCCCTCACCGTGGTGTTGACGGGCTGAGCTCCCGACAGCGCCGACAAGCGGGCGAGCTCCGCGTCGAGTTGGCTCTTCGGACCATGGAAGCCGCCCGTGATCCCGATCCCGGGCGCGTTGCCTGGGGCGGCGTCGAACAGGAAGCCGACGAACGTAGAGCCGAGCCCGCGCGGTGCGCTGGCCATCCACTCCTGCCAGGCAGGGAGCATCCGCTGGGCATCGTTCCAGGACCAGTAGGTGACGAAGTGCACCATGGTCGGCGCGTTGATCGGCTTCACCTCGAAGTCGACAACGATGCCGAAGCTGCCGCCGCCGCTGCCGCGTAGCGCCCAGAACAGGCTCGAGTCGCGGGTGGGCGAGCAGTGCACGACGCTTCCGTCGGCCAGGACGACCTTCGCCGAGACCAAGCGGTCAGAGCCGAGACCGAACATGCGGGTTTGGTTGCCGATACCGCCGCCGGAGATGAACCCGCCGGGGCAGACGGTGGGGCAGGTGCCCGCGATGATCTGCTTGTTGTACGGGGCCAGCGCGGCGAGCGCGTCAATCGAGGCGGCGCCGGGCCCCATGTGGACGGTGGAGGCGCCGACCGACACGTGGTTGAGCCGAGACACGTCAATCACCAGGCCGGGGCCGGTGGACCAGCCCTCGAAGTTGTGGCCGCCGCTACGCACGCGGACGTCCACCCCGTTCCGCCGAGCGACCCGCACGCACGCCTGGACATCGGCGATGGTCTCGCAGTAGGCGATGGCCTGCGGGTTGACCCAGTCGAACGTCGCGAACTGCAGTTGCTTGGCATAGGGGTAGTTCGCGTCCCCCGGCAGGACCAGATCGCCCTGCAGCCTGCCCGCGAGGCGGGTCCAATCGCTGTCGGCTCCGAAGGCCGGCGACAAGAGCCCCTCTCCCGAGGCCACTGCTGCCAGGGCCGCGCCACTTCCGAGCCTCAATAGGTTTCTTCGGTTGAGCATGACTGCACCTATTTTCGTATTTATCTCATTGGAATTTGGCATTTTGCATTCAGTGCTATTTAGGGGGCATGGCGATGCAAGGCCCCCTAGGATCGGGTACGGCGTTCAGTAGATGCCCTCGATGACTTCCTCGCCGCCGAAGGTCTCCACCGGTTGGGGAGCCGAGACCGAGTCGCCGATCTGCCCTGGCGGTCCGGGAACGCGGATCGCGGTGTCGCGTTCGAGGTTGTTCGGCAGGAACATGCCCTTGCTGACATGGTTCATGACCACCTGGCCTCGCTGGCCGTACGGCACCGGCTCGCCGGTCGTCGGATCCACGACCAGGAACGTGACGACCGGGCTGCCCGGGTCGTAGACGATCTCTTCGTCCAGGCTGGTGCCGGACCGCTGCCGGGAACCCTCGAGGATCAGAGCACTGCTGTACCGGCTGAGGAACCGGGCTTTGGGGAAGGACACCCGCTCGAGCTCGAACCGCTGGTCGAGGGTCATATGAGCGCCACCCCAGGTGATGAGGTCGATCTTGGCGTTGATCAGCTCGACGAGCGACGGGCGCCGCGCGCAGGCGAGCAGGAGCGGCGGCGTAGTGACCAGCATCCCCACGTTCTGGCTGATCAGCACATGCTCGATCTGGTCCAGGACGTGCTCGACGTATGCCCTGACCTGCTCGGTCTCGCCCCGGCTGATCAGTTTCTTCACCCAGCGCGGGTCGATGTCGATGCTGAACTTGGTGAAGTTCTGCCGCTCGGCGATGTAGTCGTAGAGGCTCCCGGCCTTGTGGGGGCCGGTCGGCATGGCGACCAGGATGTTCGACGGTGGCCGTCCGGAGAACTGCGGGCCCTGCTCCATCCGGTCCAGCGCGCTTTCCAGCCAGTCCGTCATCAGGATGATGCGCTTGGGCGCCCCGGTGGTGCCGCCGCTCTCGAAGACCCGCGGGGCCGGCGGGTTGGGGCCGTAGCCGCGCGGAATGAGGTCCTCGACCGGAACGTCCCGCAGGTCGTCGACGATGTTCGGGAACCGCCGCAGGTCGTCGTAACAGTGGATGCTGGTCAGCGGGTCGAAGTCCAGTTCCTTGGCCCGCTCCAACCAGAATTTCGACCCGGTTTCCTCCCCGAAGTGCCACTGCACGGCGGCACGGAGGTACTGGGTCGGATCCTTCGGACGGACGGCCGGATCGAGGACGTCCCACCGCGGGTCAGTGGCGGTTTCCGTCATGGGTTTCCTCCGGGTTTCCTGGGGTCGGCGGTTCCAGGTCGTGACAGCAGGCGCATGATCGACCGCGGTGACGACCGGTCGGTGAGCTGGAAGATCTCCTCGTGTAGTTCCTGGGCTGACACCTCGTCCAGGACGGGGGAGAGGTTCAGGCCGACCTTGAGGGCGAGGTCCTCATCGCTCAGCGGCAGCCGCTGGCCGCCCCGGCTGTCGAGGCAGTACGCCTCCTCGATACGGCCGTCGGCAAGGTGGGCGGTGAGCCTGGCCGGCATCTGCATCGGGAAGAGCGACGTGCACTCCGGATCGGCGTAGCACGTGACCTTCGCGGCCAGCGCCAGGACCTCCGGACGACGGACCGCCTGGTCGGTGAAGTCGTCGACGTACAGCGCTAGTCCGCCTCCTCCGTGCATGGCCGCAGCGACCGTGTACGGACCGGAGAACGCGCCCGCGTATCCGCTGGCCGGTGCGGCCTTCACGGAGGCAGGCTCCGCGATCGTCCTCAGCACCGGCCCCGGAACGCCGAGCCTGAGCGCAGTGATCTCCTCCGGCCGCACCCCGCGCTCCCGGAGCTCGACAGCCGCGTCGATCCCGGCATGGGTGAAGAGGTTGCACGGGTACGGCTTGATGCGCAGTGCGTCGGAATGCCAGTGATGGCCGAGGTCCGCGGTGACGGTCTTCGGATGCGCCCGGGCGCCGCAGAACGCCTCGAAGAAGCCGAACCGGCCCTCGAGAGCCGTTGGCGGCCCGGTGATGCCGGACGCGGCGAGTTGTGCGGCCGCGATCCCGGAATGGGCCGCCCACCCAGTGTGGATCTGCTTCACCGTGCCGCCGGTCCGGTTGCACTCGATGATCCCAGATCCCATGCTCGCAGCGATCGACGCAGCGGCGGCGATCGAGGACGAGTCGCCGGACAGCAGCATCGCCGCCGCGACGGCGGCACCCAGGGTGCCGCATATCGACGTGGCGTGCTGCCCCCTGTCGAAGAAGATCGAATTGGCGTTCTCCATGTCGTACCCGGCCATGCCCAGCCGGATGCAGAACTCGTTCCCCACGGCGATCGCGGCGAGAGTCTGCGGACCGGTGGCCCCGACCGCCTCGCCGACGGCGAGGGCCGCGGGAACGATCGACGCGCTCGGGTGCAGGACCGATGGCAGGTGGGTGTCATCGAAGTCCATGCAGTGCGCGAACGTCCCGTTCACGAACGCCGCGGTGCCCACCGGAGCGCGCCGTCCGGCGCCAATCACCGTGGCGGACTCGTCCGAGCCCCAATGCCGGGTGGCCTGTGCGACGGTCAGCGACAGGGGCTGGGCAGAGCCCAGGACCATGTTGCCGACCGTGTCGAAGACCGCTCGCATGGAGTGCCGGAGACGGGCCGCCGACACCCCCGCGCCAGCCACGTGAGCGGCGAAGTCGGCGACCTCGTCGAGCAGCCCGCCCCTGGCCTGTGCGCTAGTCATGGCAACGGCTCACGATCGCGAGCGGACGCACGGGAGACCCCGTGCCCCCAACGATCTTGAGCGGGGACAGGACGAAGGTGAACTCGGCCACGCCCCGTTCCGCCAACTCTGTGAGCCGCATGTGCTCGATGATGTGGATGCCGTGCTCGACAAGAAGGATGCGGTGGACCGGCAGGGTTGCGTGCCCCTGCCCCGGGTGGATCTGCTCGAAAGCGGTCGTGTCAGCACCGGCCGCGACGACCCGGTGCTGGGCCAGCCACCTGGCCGCGTCCGGGGTGAGCCCCGGCACCCCGGTCTGCACGCCGAGGTACGCGACGGGGTCGTCCCACCACCGGCTCCAGCCGGTATGGACCAGGCAGACGCTTCCTGGGGTGGGCCGCACACCGGCCCGGCCAGCGGCGTCGTCGAGGTCCTGCGCGGTGATCCCGTAGCCCGCGGGCAGGGCCGGGACACCATGCTGGGCGGCGATGTCGAGCAGCACCCCCCGGCAGACCATCGGCGGGATCGTCTCCACACCGTGGGACCTGAACCTGCCTCCTGCCTGTGCCTCGGCGCAGTCGACGTCCCCGAACAGCTTGCCTTCGTGGGACACGTGCGCGAGGGCGTCGATGTGCGTCCCCACATGTCCACCGGTGACGATGATCTCGCTGGCGGCCGAGCCACCGTCCGCGCGAACCATGTCACCATGGCGCCTGGTCAGGGACATCTTGAAGCCGGGATGGTTGGACGAGCAGGGCATTCCGTCGACCAGCGGCTGGGCCAGGTCGAAGACCTCGACACCGGCCAGTACCGCCCCGAGCAGGGGGTCCCGCGGGGTTACGACTGGTGTGCTCATACGGGGGCCTCGAGAAGGTTGAGAGCTTCGGCGAGCCGCAGGACGTTCCTCGCGTTCGCCAGGATGGGCGGGCCGATGACAGTTCCGCGTTCGTTCAGGACGATCGACCGGTTGGCTTCCCGCGCGATTTCCGCGGTGCGGGAGATCGCCTGGGCGTCGGCGATGTCCTGTGCCGTCGGTGTGTACACCTCGTGGATGGCGGGGATCTGCATGGGGTGCACGGCCATCCGACCCATGAAGCCGAGCGCCTTGGCGCTCCGACTGGTGTGGAGCAGGCCGTCCATGTCGTGGACCTGGGTGAACACGCTCTGGCAAGGGCTCGGCAGGCCGGCCGCCCGGGACGCGATCACCACGCGGCTGCGGCAGGCGTCCATGGTCGGGCCCTCGGGCGTGATCCGGAGATCGGCACACAGATCGGACTCCCCGAGGCTCATCATGGATACCGCGGGGGAGGATGTGGCCAGGTCGAAGGCGATCTCCAGCGCGTGCGCGGTCTCGATGAGCAGGTGGATGGGGGCCGGGCATTCGGCTTGGGCCAGCAGCATCGCGACCTGCCGCACGTCCTCCGGGCGGGCCACCTTCGCCATGCGGACCCCGCTCAGCCCAGGACCGGCCACCGCCCGCACGTCGTCCTCCGCACGTCCCGACGCCATGGAGTTCACCCGTACGAAGGTCGGCTTGGGGGGCGTCGTCGCGGTGATGCGCGCGGCGCTCTCGCGGGCCCACAGCTTCTCGGATGGCGGTACCGCGTCCTCAAGGTCGAGGATGACGGCGTCCGCCTGGGATTCGTAGGCACGCTCGACGAGACGCGTCTGATGGGCCGGTACGTAAAGACAGCTCCTGAAGACCAGATGCTCCGTCTGGTTGGGATTCACGCCTTCTGCTCCTCGCCGCGGTGTCCCTCGTGCTCCGCGACGGCCCGTAGGATCTCCTCGGTGTCCGCGCCCAGCCGCGGGCCGGCGTGCCGGATGCGTCCGGGGGTGGCCGAGAGCCGGAACGCGACGTTCGGCATGGTGATCGAGCCGAGTTCGGCGTCGGGGGCGTTCACCACCGTCTCGCGGGCCCGGAAGTGCGGGTCCTCCAGGATGTCCTCAATGTCGTAGACCGGCGCGACGGCTGCCTCGGCGCGCTCGATGGCCGCGATCACCTCGTCCCGGCTGCGCTCGGCGATCCACTCGCCCACCGCTTCATCGATCTCGGCCCTGTGGGCCCCTCTTCCGCTGCCCTCCTGGAACCAGGGCTGGTCGGCGAGGTCTCCCCGTCCGACGAGCCGCAGGAGGCGCTGGGCGACGGAGGTGACCGGGGCTGAGAGAGCGACCCAACGACCGTCCCGGCAGCGGTAGACGTTCCGCGGCGCAGTGGGCGCGGCATCGCCCGGCTTGATGCCCAGCTTCTCGTGGACGGCGAAGTGCCCTCCCAGGAGGCTGACCACACCCTCCGTGATTGCGACGTCCGCGATCTGCCCGTGCCCGATACGGCCGCGGGCGTGCAACGCGATGAGGGTCGCGCAGGCAGCGTAGAGGCCGGCCAGCGCGTCGCCGAGTTGGTACCCGGGGAGCACCGGTGGACCGTCGGGCCCGCCTGAGATGGAGGCGATGCCGCCCATGGCCTCGGCCAGCGTGCCGAACCCAGGGCGTGGGGAATACGGGCCGTCCTGGCCAAAGCCGGTGATCCGGGTCAGGACGAGGTCGGGATTGACCTCCTTCAGCTTCTCCGGCCCAATCCCCCATCGCTCCAGCGTCCCGGGACGGAAGTTCTCGATCACGGCGTCGGCCGTCGCCGCGATCCGAAGGAACTGGGCCGCACCATCGGGGGTGCTCAGGTCGATGGCGATCCCCTGCTTGTTCCGGTTCAAGACCTTCCACCAGAGCGGTGCCCCGTCCACCGACGGACCGAAACTCCGCATCGGGTCGCCCGCCGGGTGTTCGACCTTAATCACTCTCGCGCCGAAGTCAGCGAGCACCTGCGCGGCGAAAGGGCCGGCCAGAACAGTGGAGAGATCGATGATAGTGAGATCGGCAAGCGGCAGGGACTCGTCCGTCATATGCTCCCCCGTCATTTTTGGTTTCCCGGTACTGGACTTCTTCGCATCGTCACGCCCGATCACCGAGAGTCGCTCGCGAGGCATGGACGGGACTTCATCCTGGCCCGGCTCGGCCAGTTCGGGAACCCCTGTCTTTGCCGCCGGAATTCCCCTCGGGCTCGTCCGTAAAAGATTGGGCGGCCCGAAATAGGGGTCGGCTTCGGCTCTCTAGGGGTTGGCTTTTGAGCGTCTTACGCGCAAAAACCGTTGGCTGCTGTCAAACCGTGAGGCCGGATCGGCAGCTCACTCCGGCAGCGGACGTTAAGCTTGCTGTACACCTTGGTAAGATGCTGCTCGACCGTGCTGACTGTGACGAAGAGCTTGCTGGCGATCTCCCGGTTGCTGTGACCGTCTGCGGCCAGCGCCGCCACTCGTAGTTCTGCCTTGCTCAGGACCTGATAGCACTCCCCTGTGCCAGCATCGGCCAGCTCGTCACGGTCAGCGGCGGAGTAGGCGATCTGCCGTACCCGGGAGCCGATCCCTCCCTGCCGGGCCCGGTCCAGGTCAGTCAGTGTGAGCGAGAGCTCGAAGTGGTCGCCGGCCCGTTGGAGTTCCCCCACCGACTGCTCGAGGCGTGTGAGCCTGTCGGCTGGCTCACCGGCCGCGGCAAGCACGCGCAGGGTGATCCCCCGTTCCCGAGCCTGCGCCGGCCCGAGCATCTCCCACTGCTCGGCCGCCCGGCGACGGGCCTCCTCCCGGCGCCCGAGCTTCAGGTGGACGAGCGCGGCGTCGGTTCGCCAAGGCACTAGTGCAGGCCAGTCGAGGTTCCATCGGGTCACCAGCTCGGAGACGATCCCGATCTCGCCCAGCGCGCGGTCGAGGCCGCCCCTCGCGGCGTAGAAGCGGGCGCGCGCTCGCAAGTAGGGGATCGCCAGGGGCGTCTTGAGCAGCACGTCGGGCACAGGGGTGCGCAGATGGGCGAGCGCCTCCTGGTATCGGCCCGTCATCGTCGTGGCTTCGATGAGCACACCGAGCGGAAGTAGGACCCCTACGCCCCAGCCCTCGACCGGGATCAACTGTAGGGCCCGGCCGGCGTGCATCTCCGCCGAGCCCGGATCGCCTTGCCGGAGTGCGATCGTCGACCGGAGCGCGGCCAGCACCGCCAGCCAGGTCGGCGTCTCCAGCGCGGCGGCATCCTCCTCCAGCGACGCACACCACCGGTCGGCGGTGCCGAGCTGCCCGCCGTGGACGAGGGCGCCGAGGGCGCAGGCGAGCGCCGCGAAGGTGCGTTCGCCGAGCGGGCACTGCTCGACGAGATGTTCAGCGGCGACCGACGACTCACCGGGACCGTCCCTCAGGCTCCTCATCAGTAGGCCGAGGGCATGGCCCAGGGGGTCGACCGTAGCCGCTCCCTCCCGGCCCCCGACGGTCCGCCCCGGCCCGTCGTCTGCGGGGAACAGGCAGGAGAGCCCCAGCCGCAAGGACTCAAGCTGATCGCCCAGGACCTCGTCGAGGGCCTGCTTCCGGTCGCCGAGCCGCTCGAGTGCCGTGCGTGCGTCGTTCTCGCGGCCGAACCAGATCAGGCGGCCCGCCCAGGCCGGCAGGTCCGGACCGCCGGGATCGTCTCCGCACCGCAGGGCCGCGATCACCTCCGCTCCGTGCCGCATCGTCAGGGCGGGATTGGTACGCCATTCCGCTCGCGCCAGGAGCGCCCGCGAGACCGCGTGGTGTGAGTCCGGGGCCGGGATCCGGCAGGCGAGCCGAAGGTAGGTGAGTGCCTGGTTCACCCGTCCCTGGGACAGGGCTTGTTCGGCTGCTTCGTTGAGGGCCGGGACCATCCAGGGGTCCTGGGGTTCCCCGGCCGCGATGAGATGATCGACGACGACGAGGGCGGAGACGCCCTCGGTCCGAAGGCGGGCCGCCGCCTCGACATGCATAGCCGCCTGTTCAGCGGGAGCCAAGGCATCCAGGACGGCTTGACGGAGCGAGGGATGCCGGAACCGGCCGTCAGCGAAGCAGCCGGTCCGGTCGAGCGCCCTCAGGGTCCGCGATGTCGCCTCATCCGTAAGGCCGGCGAGGCATCCCCCCATCGACGTAGTCCCCGATTCCCCGAGAATCGCCGTCCAGCGGGCCAGCCGGAGCATCGTGGGATCGCACCGATGGAGGATCCGCGTCCAGGCGCGCATCGTCTCCGGTCCAAGCAGCCCGGCGTCCTCCTCGTTGGTTCGGCAGTGGTCGTCTGCGAAGCCGCGCACCATGACCGGATTTCCGCCGGTCAGTGCGTGGCACTCCGCCGCGACCCGCCTGGCCTCGGCTTCGGGGAGGTGCTCTGCAAGCATCCTCTCCACACCACGCTCGGTCAGTAGGTCGAGCCGGAGATGACGGCTGTACGGCGCCGCCGGCAGCCCGCCCAGGAACGCCGGGCTGAACGACTGGGGCCCGTCGGCCGCGCTGACGACGGACATGAGCGGGGAATGCCGCAGCCGTCCGGTGATCGACAGCAGACAGTGCAGGGACGCCGGGTCGGCGTGGTGGGCGTCGTCGACTGTCAGAAGGAGCGGACGGCCGGTCTTTTCGATCATGTCCATCAGGAGACCGCTGAGGACGTGGGAGATATAGGCTAGGTTCTGGTCGAAAATCCCGTCCGCGGAACCATCGGCGGCGAGTCTGGTGTGGATGACCTCTGAGTCCAGGAGTTGGGCCACCTGCTTGCGTGTCCTCGTCGGCAGTCCCTGGTTCACAAACAGCTGCCAGATGGTGCCGAAGGGGAGCGTGCGGTCTACGTCGCAGCTCGTGGCCGCGCAGTGGAGCGCACCTGCGCCCACCGCGTCCTGAGTGAAGGTCCGGACCACCTCGGTCCGGCCGGTCCCCACCGCGCCGGTCAGTACCGCCGTTCGTTGTTGGCCGAGCCGGCACTCCGCGAAGAGCGCCCGCAGGTCGGACAACGGCTCGTCCCGCTCGTACAGCCTCATGCGATGCCCCCTACTTATACGGAAGTTGCGCCCCTACCTATGCGCAAGATCCGCCTCCTGTTTCGCGGAAGAAAATAGGCACGGCCAGGTCTCGATGGTCAAGATCGTCTCGATGGTCAAGATTGCTGGCGTAGTGTGTGAGGGTTTGACACGTGATCTTCTGGTGGTTCAGGCGCTGAGCGTCGGGACCGTGTCGGTGGGGGTGACCTCCTCGGTGTTGGTGTTGGTGGTGGTGTCGGGGACGGCGGTGATGCGGGCCTGGGCGAGGACTTCGAGGCCGAGGTAGCAGCGTCCTTCGGCCCATTCGTCGTGTTGTTCGGCGAGCACGGCGACGAGGCGGATCAGCGAGTCGCGGTCGGGGAAGATCCCGACGACGTCGATGCGGCGGCGGATCTCTCTGTTGAGCCGCTCGGATGGGTTGTTCGACCAGATCTGGCGGCAGAGTTCCTTCGGGAAGCTCGTGAACGCCAGGACGTCGGCGCGGGCGGTGTCGAAGTGGGCGGCCACTCTCGGCAGCTTGTCGGCCACTGCGTCGAGGACCCGGTCGAACTGGGCGTCAACGCCGGCGGTGTCGGGTTGGTCGTAGACCGAGTGCAACAGCGTCCGTACCCACGGCCAGGACGCTTTCGAGGTCGCGGCCATCAGGTTGGCCGCGTAGTGGGTGCGGAAAACGCTGCCAGGCTGCCCCGGGCAGGGTCGCGCCGATCGCGGCGACCAGCCTGGGCGTCAGAGGTGACCCGCTCGACCCCGAACAGGCCGCGAGCGGTCAGGTCACGGAAGAAACCCAGCCAGCCCGCGCCGTCCTCGGCGAAGCTGACCTGCAGGCCGAGGGTCTCCCGATGCCTGTGGCAGCTGACAAGAAGGTCGGGCCGAGGGTGTTCAGCTGAACGATTCCCCGGATTGAAGGAACGGCGGGAAAATATGTAGCCTGCGCATTCAGCCGGAACTAGACCGGGAGTTGCATGTCCGATCTGCTCGTCGACGAAAAGCTGTGGTTCCGGCGTTACCGCCCGTCCCCCACGGCCTCGGCCCGCTTGGTGTGCCTGCCCCACGCGGGCGGCTCGGCACCGTTCTTCCTCCCCGTCGCCTCCGCGCTCGGTCCCGGTGTCGACGTCGTCGCCGTCCAGTACCCCGGCCGGCAAGACCGCCGGGCCGAGCAGGCCCTCACGGACGTGGCGGTACTGGCCGAGCGGATCGGTGACCTGCTCCTGCGGCAGCCGCCGCTCCCGGTCACGTTCTTCGGCCACAGTCTGGGCGCCACGGTCGGCTTCGAGACCATCCGCTGGCTCGAGGCTGCCGGCCACCCAGTCACGCATCTGTTCGCCTCCGGCCGCCGCGCGCCGTCAGCCCACCGTGACGAGGCCGTGCACCTGCGGGACGACGATGGCATCGTCGCCGAGTTGCGCCGTCTCGACGGCACTGCCGCGAGCATCCTCGACGACGAGGAGCTCGTGCGGGCCGCCCTGCCGGCCTTGCGTGCGGACTACACGGCGGCGGAAACCTACCGATGCGCTCCCGAGGTGACCATCAGCTGCCCGGTCACCGTCCTGACCGGCGACGCCGACCCCCAGACGACGTCGTCGGAGGCCCGGGCCTGGGAACGCCACACCAGCGGTGCGTGTGAAGTGCGCACCTACTCCGGCGGGCACTTCTTCGTCACCACCCGGGCGAACGAGATCATGGCCCTTCTCCGCCATCACTTCGCGGCGAGCGAGTCCGGGCCGCCCGTCCTTGACCGTTATCCGTGATCGTTCATCCGGAACAGCCCCCAACTCCGGCTCAGAGCTGACCCGTTGTGTACGGACGCCCGCGATGGCCTGGAGGCCCGGCTGGTATCCGTCCGAACTGTCGCCGCCGCTCTGGTAGCCGGGATGGGACATGACCGTACCGGGACCACCGCTCACGACGACCAGGGTCGGCGTGCTCATCGCATTGAGTGTGGTGTCTGCCGGACAGTAGGCGATGTAGTAGGAGATCTCCCCCGGCCGGCTCACGCTGCGACGGGCGAGGACCCAGTGGCGGCGGTCTGGCCGGTGCCAGGGCCGCACCTCAACCCGTGCCCAGTCGTAGATGCGCTGGCCGTGTCAGCCTTTGCCGCGGCGCTTCCATTTCTGGCTGGGGAGGCCGGTGAACAGGTCGTGGACGGGGTGGTCGATCGCCCAGCGGGTGACGACCGTGTCGTGCCGGGTGGCGGCCATGACTTGGAAGACATCGGCCTGCTCCAGCTCGAAGCGCCAGCCCTTGCTGAAGCCGTAGGCAGCATCCGCGGTCACCCACCGGAACGGGATCTGGTCGGCGATCGCTCGGCGGACCATCACCTTGGCCATGGCCACCTTCGTCTCAAAGCCGACCTTGTCACTGACGCCAGCCATACGAGTTGAATTGAGGTGCGGCCGCCGTCGAGTGTGCCGGCCGCGTGATTCAGGGCTCAGGTGGCTTGGGTTTGCGCGATCGCCGTCACGACCAGCCCTTCTCTCACCGTCCAGCGTCCGACTAGGCCCTCGGGCGGCTTCTTCGCCGTGGCTCCGGTCGTGCGGGCGGAGTCGTGGCCGGAGGGGAGGATGAGGGCGGAGAAGGTCCGTTCCCGGGGGTGGAAGGTGAGCTCTGCGTCCTGGAAGCCGAGCCGGGACCGGGTCAGGGGGAACCAGGCCTTGTAGACGGACTCCTTGGCGGAGAACAGCAGCCTGTCCCAGCACACATCCGGATGAGAGTCGAGGAGCCGGGCCAGGTGCGTGCGCTCTACCGGGAGGGAGACGGCGTCCAACACACCGTCCGGGAGCGGGGCATGGGGCTCGGCGTCGATGCCGAGGGAGCCTATGACGCGTGCGTCGGCGACAGCGGCCGCCCGGTAGCCGTCGCAGTGCGTCATGCTGCCGACGACACCCTCGGGCCACAGCGGAGCACCGTGCTCACCGCACAGCAGCGGCACCGGCCCGTACCCGAGGCGTGCCAACGCGGAGCGCGCCAGGTGCCGGACGGTCGTGAACTCCAGACGCCGCTTGGGCACCGCCCACTCGACCAAGGACTCCTCCTCGGTGAGCAACACGGCGTCCGGTGGGTCTCCGAAGGCGACGTCGCAGTGCACCTCGGGGGGCAGTAGCTCATCAATCACCGGGCGTCCCCTCCACCGTGGGCTGCCAGAGCGGGCTGCCGGAGCGGTGAGATCCGGCGCAGCAGGCCGTACGGGTGGCCGTGGCGATGCCACTCGCGCGGATAGCCGAGGGAGACCTCGTGGTGGGGGACGCCGTCGTGATGCGTGATGCGCGGGATGTGCAGATGTCCGTAGACGACGTGGGCGACATGGAAACGACGGTGCCAGTCGGCGGTCCGCGTCGTGCCGCACCACAAGGAGAGGTGCGGGAGGCGCAGCACCCTGGTCGGTTCCTGCACGAGGGGGTAGTGGTTGACGAGGACCAGCGGGACGTCGGGGGCATCGGCCTCGGCCAGCCGTTGCTCGGTCGCGGTGACGCGGGCCTCGCACCAGGCTTCGCGACTGGGATACGGGTCCGAGTGCAGGAGGTGCTCGTCGTTGAAGTAGATGCCGGTCTCGACCGCTGCCTGGCGGGCGCGCACCGGATCGGTCGCCCCCTCCGGGAGAAAGGAATAGTCGTAGAGGAGGAAGAGCGGGGCGATGCGCAGCGGAGTGCCCTCACCGGTCCACAGGGGATACGGATCCTCCGGCGTGGTAACTCCGAGGTCGCGGCACATCTCCACGAGCCGCTCGTAGCGGGCGACGCCGCGCAGTTGGACCGGGTCGCCGGGATGAGTCCACAGCTCGTGGTTGCCCGGCACCCAGATGACACGGGCGAAGCGGTCGGCCAGCTGCTCCAGCGTCCGGCCGATCTCGGCAGTCTGCTCGGCCACATCGCCGGCGACGATGAGCCAGTCGTCCGGTGTCTCCGGCCGAAGGCGGTCGAGGAGCGGACGGTTGTCCCGCACGGAGGCATGCAGGTCGCTGACCGCGAAGAGTTGGCCTGCGCCGGGCCGTCTGGATATCCCCATACGATCAGCCTAATGGCTCCGGACAAGGAACAGGCCGAGGAAACCGACATCAGGGCAAACACCAGGCCCACGGCGTGCTGGCCAAAATGGACCTGGTCGTCCAGTACATCGACAGGGCCGTCCAGACCGGCATCGACAAGTCCACCGGCATGGACCACTTCGGCTTCGGCCGGTACTGCCGTCGCCGGGCGCGGTCAGCGGGCACGGCGCGCCTGCGCTTCCACCATGCCAGGGCTTTCTGACTAGAGCAGGCGGGGGATCGAAGTGCCTCCGAGCAGCCTCTCGCCCTTCTTCGCGGCGACACGCTGGGCGAAGCCAGCGTCAGCGACCTCTTCGAGGAGTTTCCTCAAGGGCTCGGCCATCTTGTCGGGCAGAGACGGGAGGAGTAACCATCTCTCGTTCATGTCGCGCCACATCTTAGTGAGCGTTTGATTCTCGGTTGTCTGTTTCATTTGGTTTAGCTGTCGCGCCAGTTGGTGGTGGCTTCGTGGGTGAGGCGGCGGGTCATGAGGTTGATGGCGGCGAGTTGGATCATGGCTGCTGATCGGTGGGGGTGGGTTTCGTAGTCGCGGGCCAGGCGGCGGTGGTGCATGAGCCAGCCGAGGGTGCGTTCGATGACCCAGCGGCGGGGTTGGACGTGGAAGCCGCGGGTGGTGGGGTCGCGTTGGACGATCTCGAGGTCGATGCCGAGGTGGGCGGCGTGTTCGACGGCTTTGGTCTTGTAGCCGTTGTCGGCCCAGGCTTTGGTGATGGTGGGGTGGCGGGCGGCGACGTGGGCGAGGAGTTGGGTGCCGGCGGCGGAGTCGTGGACGCTGGCGGCGGTGACGGTGACGGCCAGGAGGAGGCCGAGGGTGTCGGTGACGAGGTGCCGCTTGCGTCCGATGATCTTCTTGGCCGGGTCGGTGCCTTGGTTGGTCAGGGGGACGGTGGCGGAGGTTTTGATGCTCTGGCTGTCGATCAGGCAGGCGCTGGGCTCGCTGGTGCGGCCTTCGGCCTGGCGGACTTTGCCGCGTAGCAGGCCGGTGAGTTGGTCGAAGATGCCGTCGGCTTCCCAGCGGGCGAAGTAGCCGTAGACGGTTTGGTGGGGTGGGAAGTCGTGGGGCAGGTAGCGCCAGGGGATGCCGGTGCGATCGACGTAGAGGATGGCATTCATCAGGGCGCGCAGGTCGTGGGTGGGTTTGCGGATGCCGTTGCGGGCCTGGCGCCAGGCTTCGAGGGTGGGGCGGATGAGTTCCCAGCGGGCGTCGGACAGGTCGCTGGGATAGGGCCGTGAGGGCTGCATGGTGTCTGCGTACGCGGCGGCAGCCGGCCTGAGCAGGGCGTGTGTGGGGGTGCCGGGTGCACCGGGGCGTGCGTTCTCAACTCGCTGCGAACCGATAGGTTTATAAATGAGACAGGAGCTCTTGTAAGGAAACCGGCGCATTGCAGCTTTGTTGATTGCCGCATAAGCCGCGTTTCCGGCGAATGGATTCACTGAGCGTTTTCAGAGTGGCCACCGGTCGGGTGACGGGGTGGCCTCCCGCAACGCACGAGGCTCCTGTGCCGTTGAGAGAGGTGTTCGACGTCTCAACTCATCAGCGCAGGAGCCTCGTTGGTTCCCTATCCTGCCGCACTCGACCTTCCGCACGCCCTGGTCGAGTGGGTAACCATGCTCATCGTCACCCGTGAGGGTGACCGCCGCTGCAAGCTCCCGCCTCACCAGCGTGCTCTCGTCGGCCTGGTCTACCTTCGCCGGCACGATACGCTCGCGCAGATCGCCGCCGGTTTCGGCATATCCGTCGGCACTGCTCACGCCTACGTCACCGCCGTCGTCGGCCATCTGTCCCGCCGGGCGCCCGGGCTGCTGCGGGTCCTGCGGGAGACGGATCCCGATCACGTCCTGCTCGACGGAACGCTCGCCGAGTGCGACCGGGTCGGTGACAGCCGGGCCGACTTCTCCCAGAAGCACCGCCGCCACGGCGTGAACGTGCAGGTCGTTGCCGACCCTGCGGGCAAGCTGCTGTGGATCTCGCCCGCACTGCCCGGCCGCACCCACGACCTGACCGCGGCCCGCACCCACCGCATCATCCGGATCTGCGAACGCCAGGGCGTGCCCGTCCTCGCCGACCGCGCCTACACCGGGGCCGGCTCCTGGGTGACCACGCCGATCAGACGTCTTCCGCACCAGGACCTCACCGCGACCCAGCGGACGATCAACCGGGCCCTGTCAGCGGCACGAGCACCGGTCGAACGAAGCGTCGCGACACTGAAGTCCTGGCGCGTCTTCCGCAGAGCCCGCTGCAGCCCCAACCGCATGACGGTCATCGCCGCTGCCGTCCTCACCCTGGAGCGTCAACGCTGAAAACGCTCACTGGGTGCTCGACCTGGCTCCTGAGATTCGCCATGAACCACCCGATACCAGAATCAAACGCTCACTTAGACGTCATTTCAGTTGGCGTGATCTTGCGGCAGTCTGGGGTGATGGCTGATGTGCTTGTCGAGCGGATGGTGCCGGAAGACCTGTGGAAGTTGTTCCAGCGGGTGGTGCCGCCGGCGCCGATCCGCCCGCAGGGCGGAGGGCATCGCCGGCGAGGGGATCGCGAGGTGCTGGCCGCGATCATCTTCGTGGCTACCTCGGGCTGCACCTGGAACCAGTTGCCACCGGGTTTCGGCCTGTCGGGAGTGACCGCCTTCCGCCGGTTCACCGAGTGGACCGAGGCCAGGGTGTGGGCCAAGCTCCACCGCCTGGTCCTGGACGAACTCGGTTCCCGGGGCGGGCTGGACTGGTCGCGGTGCGCGATCGATTCCGTCAGCGTCCGGGCCCTCAAAGGGGGCAGCTGACGGGACCGAATCCGACCGACCGCGGCAAGAAGGGATCGAAAATCCACCTCATCGTCGACCGCCGCGGACTGCCGCTGTCGATCGGCATCTCCGCCGCGAACCTCCACGACAGCCAGGCCCTCATCCCGCTCGTCCGGGGCATCCCGCCCATTCGCTCACGCCGCGGTCCCCGACGTCGACGGCCCGGCAAGCTGCACGGGGACAAGGGGTACGACTACCAGCACCTGCGGCGCTGGCTGTCTTCCCGTGGCATCCGGCACCGCCTCGCCCGCAAGGGCGTCGAGTCGTCTCAACGATTGGGCCGGCACCGCTGGTTTGTGGAACGGACCGTGTCCTGGCTCTGCGGCTGCCGACGCCTCCACCGCCGCTACGAGCGGAAGCCGGAACACTTCCTCGCTTTCACCGCCATCGCCGCGACCCTCATATGCCACCGCAGGCTCCAACTGAAATGACGTCTTAGAGCGGCGGGATACGAGTCGTCTGTTCGGGCGAAGGGAGGCTATAGCCCCATGTCCTCAAAGCAGGCCTTGGATTTGAACGAAGCGACCCTTGAGCTAGCCATGTCGACGGTGGTGAATGCGAGTTCCTGCGTCTCGCAAACCTTTTCTACAATCAGGTCGCTCGGCAGCAGGTCGGCTCCCCCGCATTGGTTCAGAGCGCCTGCGGCAGGGAGCCCAACGAGGTTGCTGTTCACGGACCCGCTACCGCGGGTGGCCGTTCCGTCAGCACGCACTCCGTGATGGCTGGCACACTTGGTACCGAAAGCGGGCGCCAGAAAGCCGCCAAGGCCTCCGGCCCACGCCGGGCTGGTCAACTGGAAGATTCCCATTACGGTCAGTGTCAAAGAGGCGCCTCGGGCAAGAACACGCATCATCATGACCAGAGCAACGACCAGCCATACTGGGAGGTAGCGGGGCAGTATCTAAACCCTCGGATAATCCGGGCCCGGCCCGAACTTGGTGGCCACCGCGTTCGGATCGATCAAGCTGGCGAACTTCGTGAAGAACCGCCTGGAATACGTGGCGGCCACGGTGTCCCGCTGACTTCGACCGGCTCCTCCAATCTGATGAGGGCTTCGAGCGAGCAGCGACCGCCCCGGCATGCATTCCTCGTCCTCTCAAACCGAGGTCCTGGGTTCCTCGCCAGCGGGTAATTTCGGCCAGCTATGTTGCTCGCCGAGATCAGCCCGCCATGCTCATGAGCTTGGCCGCCATTTCGTCGGTGATCTCATAAGTACTACCGCTGTATACGAAGTTGGCGGTCAGGTCCGCACCACCGCAATGGTTGAGGGGGCTGCCGATGGGCAGCGCAGCGAGGTTAGCGTTGGCTGTTCCTGACTCATGTGTCGTTACTCCACCGGCGTGAGCCAGCTGCCGGTTGTTACAGCCATTACTGAAGGCGGGCGATAGGACGTCGCCAATCCCTCCGGCCCAGACCGGGCCGGCCAGCTGACTCACTCCCAGCACGGTCACTCCGACAGTGATCCCATGGGCCACTCGACGCATCGCCATAGCTGGCACAACGACCAGCCGGAAGAGCAGTTACGCCGAGCTGAGCGGCGTTCAGCCGATCAGCTGTTAGGATGCCGGATCCCTTGGACAGGCGGAAGCCGTCGGGATCGGCGTCAAGGGAGCGCGAACGTAGCGCGTCTCGGCGCCCGCCGGCCCTGAGCACACAGGCGCAGTAGGGGCGCCGATACCGCGGTGACCAAGGCAGCCCGTTGCTGAGGAAGCTTACTTTCGTTTGGCCTGCTATGACCGTGTGCAAGGTAACAACAGCGGCGATGGTCACCCTGGTTGGAATGGGCACTGGCCTGGGAGCGGCTGCTCCTGCGTCTGCGGGCGGGGTGGGCGACTTCCTGTCACCCGCGTTCGGCATCAGCTGCGCCAACCACGACACCGCGCCGCGTCTTGACGGAGCGACCCGTCACGAAACAGGTACGGCGAGCGGCAACCTTGCCGGCCTACCGATCGGCTCACCGCTCAATCAGTGCGGCGGTGCAGACCTCGCCCCCTTGTGGACCACGGTCAAATCCTCATCGGTCGCAGGTCTGTCTCAGTCGGCAGAAGACTTCGTCTCTCTCAAATATGCGCAGGCTGTCGAAGATGTCGCCCCCGTCACCCTCGACCAAGCACTGCAAAGCGTGCGCTGAGCTGCTTTCCGGCACCATCCCGCTGACCTGTCCTGCGTGCGGTGCGGGCGGCACGACCTGCTCCCTGCGGGCGGCGCAGGCACCTGTGGCCGGGCTGGTCGTTCGCCGCCGTCGGGCAGCCGGGGGCAGCTGACCGTCGCGCTGGTGAAGACCACGGGCTGGCTTCGGAAGTCGGCGTCGGTGTCACCCGGGGCGGCACGCGCTGTGCCTCAGCTCATGGCGAAGGGCGAGTTCGAGGATGCCAAGGCGCCGTGCCCTCCAGCAACCGAGGGGAATCGCGTCATCCATCTGCGCCTTGCGATGTAGCTGGTGAGCTGTCCGTGGTGGTCAGGGACGCTCGGCTGGGGATCGATCGCCGGCGCCCCTGACTCGGTGATGTGGTTACTCGCCGCTCCCGCCGCTGGAGTACTCCTCGGCCCAGACGCCGGTGATCTCTACACCACACACGCCGGTGGTGTTGGAATCGAACGAGATCGTGGTCCGGCGGTCCTGGGCCGTGAACTCCAGGGAACTCCTCGGACCAGATGGGCGGGTAGTGGGCCGGGGCCTGCAGGGAGTGGGTCTTGGCGGTGATGGAGTCACCGCTGGGCCGTACGACGGCAGCCGTGTACGACTGCCGCTTGGGCGGCTGGCAGGCGGGGTCCGCTGCCTGGTACCACCCGACCTTGACCTTGCGGCCCAGGTTGGTCGGATGTACTGGCTGATGCCGCCCTGCGTACTGCCGTTCAGGGTGACGGCCTGGCTGTTGAGGGGGGTGGAGGCCAGGTGGACGCCGAGGATGTCGACATCTCCCTTGGTGACGGTCCAGCCCTTCACGACCGTGGTGGGGATGTAGCCGTCGGGTGTGGCCTGCGGGGGGTGAAGTCGGGGTTGTCCACGATGATCGGCGTCGGTGCCGGCAGCCGTCAGCCACCCGCTCTGCGCCGTCGGCATTGACCTCGCCCTGGGCGGCCCAGGCCGACGGCGCCGCCCCGCCCGAGGGCAGCCGCCCGCCTCGACTGGTCCCCCGCCGACGTTCCCGGCCCCCGAACCGGCGAACGCGCCCATCCCACCAGACGCGGGAACGGCTCCCGAAGAGGCATGCGTCATCGGGCACCTGCGGATGATCACTGCCATGAGTGACGGGCCAGGGCGTTCCTCGCCTGGTCTGCGGGTCGTTGACCCGGTGCCAGTGATCAACAAGGAGGGGCTGATGACCTCGAAGACGACGAAGGTACTGGCGGCCGTTCTGGCCGCCGTGGGCGCCCTGGCGGCGAGCGGAGGGACCGCCATGGCCTTCCCGGACGGCCAGCGTGTGCTCATCCGCAACGCCGCCACCGAACAGTGCGTGAAAGCCGCGCCGGTCCCCCGCAGTACGGACGCGCCGCCGTACCAGCTGGTCCTCACCGAATGCGAGCCCACCGACCCCGCCCAGCGCTGGTACTTCAGCTGGGACACCCTGCGCTCCGACGCACTCCAGGGGAATGGTGACGCGCCCGGTCGTTTCCGGAGGGGTGTCCCCCTCGGCCAATTTCGCGAGCTCTGTTTCGAAACGCACGTGTCTGCGCGTTCGCCTGGGCCAGCGCTGTATCCAAGATGGCCTGGCTCTCCGTATTGGGTCGCCGCTTGGCCAGAAACTTCTCCCAGTTACTGACGGTATTGACCGAGACGCCCAGTCTTTCGGCGAAGGCGCGCACGCTCAAGCGGAGAGCCTTCCGGAGGGCAAGCGCCTCCAGACCGGTCCATTCATGAACGGTCGCCACGTGCCACTCCCTTCCGTTGCCATCGAAGCACGCTGTGTCGCGCCAGGTGGACGGAAGTGGGACAGAAGTGGGACGGCCGTGGATTCCCCGACCACCCGGCCGCCATCAGGCTCGAAGGGCCCCTCCAAAGACGACCTGATGGACGGTCATGATCTTGGAACCCCTCACCGAACAGCGGCACGTCACCGGTCCGCTCGTGTTCGGCTACCTGCGCCTGGTGCGGGTCTCGCGTGCTCGTCAGCTGGCTCTGACGATGGCGATCAGCGACTACTGCCGTCGTCACGAGCTGACACTGGCCGGCGTCTACATGGAGCGTTGCTCTTCCACGCCGTCCGCGTTCGTGGGCATGCTCGATGCCCTCACGGCCACTCGGTCCTATGGGGTCGTACTTCCCACCCCGTCGCACCTCGGCCCCAAGGCCATAGCGGCTGAACGGCGCAGTCAGCTGACCGAAACCGGCGCCCATCTACTGCTGATCCGTGGTGAGCAGGCGGCTCCACCAGGCGAAGGCACCCCATCCCTCACCGCCGGAGGCACCGAGTGATGAGTGCCTGCCGGTCCAGCCGTGCGCGACCCTGGTTGGCGCCCGCTCGGGCGGCTACGTCCCTGCCGGTCGCCAGCCTCGGTTGCGGAGGATGCCTCGAGTCAGCGCTCGGTGGCGTTCCTCCAGTAGTCCTTCAGCATCTCGCTGGGCCACGCGGGCTGGGTGACGGTGCCGCGCGGCAGGAACTCCTTGAAGACCGCCACCAGGTCCACCACCAGCGTGCCGTCGTCCGCATCGAGGTCAGCGACGTGAAGGTCTCGTCCATCGACGCGGAGCAACCGCGGGAACGAGGTAGCGAGGCGAGCCGGACGCCGGTGGTTGTGGTGCACGAAGGTTCCCGTCGCCGGCCAGTCCGGGTTGTCCCGTGGGCTGCGCGCGTGGAGGGCAACGTCTTCAGGAGAGCCGAAGTTGAAGAACCAGGTGACCTGGAGGTGAGAGAACTCCTCGATCCCCTGCAGGGTCTCCTCCGGGTACTCCGGGCGCAGCCGAATGATCGACTCCACACCGCCCTTGAAGTCGTCGAGGCGCCCCTTGTGGCCCCCGACCACCTCAGCGATCACCGGCACCTCGATGGACTTTGTGGACACGGGTTCCCCCTTCTCCGCTCGCGGCACGGCAAGGCGGTCCACCACAGCATGCCCGCCTTCACCACCATGGCGCCGTCAGGCTACTCGTTCGAGTACGGCCTTGGCGCGCTCGTCGATCTCCGCCGCCACGCTGATTCCCCGATTGCGGAAGGGGGACAGCACCCGGCGCATGTTCACGGCTGCCTCGCGCGCTCTGCCCGACTGCACGCCTTCCATCGCGTCCAGGGCCTGTGCCCACGTGTGGCACGCGGCCTCCACGTTCCCCTTGCGGGCCTGCACAGTGCCCATGTAGCCCAACGTCACCGCGTGGGTCCGGCTGAAGGTGTCGGCTTTCCTGGTCAGCACGCTGTTGTTGAATTCTCGGAGCGCTCCGTCGAGATCGCCGAGCGTCCACAGGGTGCGGGCGGTCTCGTGGGCCAGGGAAGCCCGCTGGAAGAACCACACCCGGCTCGGATCGTCGTCGTCGGCGTCCGCCGCGGCGAGGTCGTCCTCGGCGCGGAGAAGCGCTGCGATCGCCGCCCGCTTCTGTCCGTCGGCGGCAAGGCTGCGTGCCTGCACCACGCCGAGCAGTGCCCGCTCGCGAGGGGTCGCGAGGGTGTACCGCTTGCGCTCCACGGAAGCCGTGGCGAGGTCGACGGCAGCCCGTGGGTGACCGAGGTCCGTTGCCTGGTGAGCCATCGCTCGCAGGATGTGGCCGGCGAGGGGAGCGTCGTCGGCTTCCGCCGCAAGCTTGAGGGCCATCGTGAAGTAACGACGCGCCCCCTCGTGGTGGGAGGCGTCGAAGCTCATCCAGCCGGCGACGTAGACCGCCTCGGAGGCAGCGGCGAGGAGGGCGCGACGGGTGTCGTCGCTGGTGAACACCCCTCCGACGTACCTGGCCACGTCGTCGACGAGGTACTGGTAGAGGGCCGTGCGGCCGTCCATGCCGCCGTGGCGCTGGTCTCTTCGGGAGAAGAACTCTGTCATCTCACGCACAGCGCTGACTTCGGCGGCCCCGACCCTGCGGCTCGTCGCGGCGGAGCGGGACTTCGCCCGCTGGGGAGCCTCATCCCACCACCGCTGTCCAGGCAGAACCAGGCCACCCACCGAGTAGGCAGCGCCGGCCAGCAGTCGGCGGCGTTCGAGGTCCACGTCGCTTCTCCCAAGGTCTACCAGCGCAGTAAGCGTATCGACGTTCCACTCCGATGCTGCGGCTGCACCCGTGTCCGGCGCGGAGAGCCCGATCTCCGCTGGTGTGATGGGGCGTTGGAGTCGTCGGGACAACGTCTCGCACAAGATAAGGGGCGCTCTGCCCGAGGGCTGTGTTCCCGCCACCCACATGGCGATGTGCGAGCGGCTGGTGCCCAGCAGTTCCCTCGCTTCCACCTCGGCCGCGACCCTCACAAAGGCAGCCGCCACTTTCTGCTGCGACCAGCCTGTTTCCGCGATCGCGTCGGCCAGCTTGACGTTCCGCTCGCGCGCCATCGTCTACCTCGGTTCACCAAAACGATCTTTGACGGGTTTGACGGCCCCGGCAGCCGCCGGGAGATACCGCCGCGATGTGATCCACGGTTCGCTCGTGGTCAACGAAACCACCAACTGCCTTTGTCCGGGAGGAAACCGGTGAAGAGCCACACGACTGGCACCGACACCCGGGCTGCGCTGGGCGACGGGCGCGCTCCCGCTCCGATGTCCGGAGTACGGCACCTCGACCACCCCCCGCCGGTGGCCGTGCTCGTGCAGAATCTCCGCCGCTTCGACCACTCCGACAAGACCGCCGATCGAGTCCTCCGCGGGCTCAAGCACCAGTTGTGAGAAGGCGAGCATGGACCGAATCGAAAGTCTGGGGAGTGTTATCAGCGCTCCCGAACAGCAAAGGAGCCTGACGCTCGCCGCCAACGACAGGGCTCCGGGCAAGGCACGGTCCTTCACCCGGGAAGCGCTGACGGCGTGGGGGGTGGAAGACCTTCTGGACCAGGCTGTACTGATCGTCAGCGAGCTCACCACCAACGCCGAGCGGCACGGCCGACCTCCGGCCGTCGGCCTGAGCCTTCCGTCCAGAGCGGAAGGCGAGCCCGTCGAAGAGATCACGCTGACGTTAGCCCTGCGGGCCGGTGTTGTGGGGATCGAGGTCGAAGACAACTCCCCTGAGCCCCCGGTGCCTCAGATCGTCTCGCTCTATGCCACGAGCGGACGGGGCCTACACCTCGTGTCGGCAGCGGCCGACGCCTGGGCTGCCTGCCCCAAGGAAGACGGACGCGGCAAGAGAGTGATCGCTCTCGTGAGGCGCACCGAGTCGCCCTTCACCTCCTAATACGAAAATCCCGTACCCACTGTCTGTTTCCGCAGGTCAAGCGGCTTCGACTGGCTGGAGGACCACTTGATAGCCGAGTTGGTTGAGCTGGCTCACCAGCCGTCGGGTCTGCCTGGCCCGGCCGACGCGGTGGAGGAAGTAGTCGCCGCCGAGGTCGGCGTAGGGGACGTCGTGGGTGAACATGTGCCAGATCGCGATCAGGATCGAGTGCTCCAGGGCGACCAGGGCGCGCTTCTTGCCCCGGCGGGCGGCCAGGCGTCGGTAGCGGGCGGCGAGGTAGGTGTCCTTGGTCCGGGCGGCGGACACGGCGGCCTGGCCGAGTGCGGCCTTGAGCCAGGGATCGCCGTGACGGGTCTTGCCGGTGGGGCGCTTGCCGGCGGACTCGTGGTTGCCGGGGCAGACCCCGGCCCACGAGGCCAGGTCGCCCGCGGAGGGGAAGCGGGCGATGTCCGCGCCGATCTCCGCGAGGATCACCTCGGCGGCCCGGGTGCTGACGCCCGGGATGGTCAGCAGCAGTTCGATCCGGCGGCGAAAGGGACCGAGTTGTTGGTCGATGTGCTGGCTGAGCCGGGTCTCCGTGGCCGTGCAGGCGTCGATGCGGTCGAGCATGGTGCGGGCGAGGAACGCATGGTGGTCACCGAAGTTGCCGGTCAGCGCCTCCACCAGGGTCTCGGTCTTGCGGCGCATGGAGCCCTTAGCCATCTCGGCCAGCACGCGGGGGTCTCGTTCACCGCTGATGAGGGCTTCCAGCATGGCCCGCCCGGAGACGCCCAGGATGTTGGAGACCACGCTGGAGAGCTTCACGCCGGCGTCCTCCAGCAGCTTCTCCAGCCGCTGGGTCTCTCGGGTCCGCTCACGGATGACCTCGGTGCGATACCGGGTCAGATCACGCAGCTGACGGATCGGTTCCGGCGGCACGAACGACGGGCGGACCAGGCCGTATTCGACGAGTTGGGCGATCCACTGGGCGTCCTTCACGTCGGTCTTGCGGCCCGGGACGGCCTTCATATGACGGGCGTTGAGCAGCCAGCACTCCATGTCGTGTTCGAGTACGTAGAAGATCGGCTTCCAGTAGATGCCAGTTGCTTCCATGCCGACCAGGGTGATGCCCTCGGTGAGCAGCCAGTCCCGCATCGCCAGCAGGTCGCGGGTCATGGTGGTGAAGGTGCGGGTCTCGGTGCGGCGCCGCTTGCCGGTGCCGGGCACGCGGATCGTCACCTTCACGTCCGCCTTGCTGATGTCGATCCCCGCACAGCGTTCGTGGATCACTTCCATTGCCCCGGCACCCCCTTCCGTCCCTGGCCGCGAGCACGTGACCGTCCGACAGGGGTCCAGCAGGCGAAAGAGTCTAATACGCGCGCTCGGAGCAGCACTTCCGGGTGCCTGTCAACAAACCCCCACCGTCCTACTAACCCGCGGGCTCGGAACGCGCCAAGGCAGCTCGACGTCCGCCGGACGGCCACACACCGATTTTCACCCGCTCGGGGTGGCGCCGTCAGGCGCTCGGATTACTAACCCGCAAACGGCCTGCTTGGACGGAGGCGGCGAAGTCTGGCGTCGGATCGTGATCGTCATGAAGCTGACGGTGTGGGATCGTCCAAGACCTCGGAGGGTGATGGTGGCATGGTTGGGGCGTAATGGCTCTCTGTGGGCATTCCGCTTGGCAACTTGCCGCTGTTCTCATGACTTTGGGACGGAGTGGTGGTCGGTCCCTTGAACACGGGCGAGGTCGACTGACCACCTGGATTGCTGTTGTGCGTGCTGATCCCGAAGGCCAGTGCGCCGACGACAAGTGTTGTCGCTGCTGCCCCAATCAGAAACTTCGTCCTTCTTCGCGAAGGCAGCGAAGAAACCTGCGGCACGGCAGCGTCGTCCTGCGGATGCCGCATCTGGCTTTCGCGGTGGATCTCGTGCTTGCGCGCCGCATCGGTGGCGGGAACAGTTCGTTTGACCGTCGGAGTGGAGCCTGTGGACCTCGGGCCGCTCAGCTCAGCAGCCACGATGTCCGCCGGAGGCCCCAGCCGCTCCAGGACGGCGCGGACTGCCTTGGCGTGTAGGGCGTCTGCTTCTTCCAGGCCGGCATCTATGTGCTCGACGAGCTCCTGCCTGAGTTCTTCACGTCGATCAGCTGCGAGGAACACAGAAGCATTGTCAAAGCGGCGCAAGTACTCCTCTATGAGCTGATTTCGCCTTGAGATCACTCGTGGCTCCCCTCACTGTCCAAGAGGTTGTCAATAGCGGCTCTGAAAGGTCCCCATTCACTGGCGAATTCAGCCAGCGCCCGTCGCCCTGTAGCGGTCAGCGTGTAATAGCGGCGTGGAGGCCCCGAGTCGGACTCCTTCCAGACCGTGCTGACCCACCCCTCCTTCCGGAGCCGTGAGAGCAGTGGATAAATGGTGCCCTCACTGGTCATGAGCCCGTGGGCATCGCACAGTTCCCGCACCAGTTCAAAGGCATACCGCTCGCCATTACGCAGCAGCGCCAAGACACAGAATTGCAGGACACCGCGCCGGAGTTGGCTCACTCCAGAACGCGCTCCACCCGGCAGTACCATGCGCAACAAGGTACCTGTTGGTGGATCATACCGCTAGCCTCGCCGCCCTCCTTTCGCAAGGCGTGACGCGTCAGACGCACTTCCCCTCAGCCCGCCCGGGACGGTTATGGCCCCTCCGCTGTGCTGGTGCCGGCAGCGATCTGACGGAAGGTCGGCATGCCTAGGTCGACGGTCTGCCGCCGGCGGGCGCCCTCGGCGTCGAGCTGGGAGAGTTTGTCGTGTGCGCCGGCGAGGCTGATGCGCAGGCCCTCGATTTCGCCAAGCCAGCCCTCCCGCTCGGCTTCGACGATGCGGGCGGTTAAGTTGTCCCGGATCTCCTCCAACCTTGATCGCTGAGCAGGGTCGGGACGCAACATGGAGCACCGCACGCACGCATGCTCGTGGACGCAGGAGGTGCCAAAGGCGCGTCCGCACGTGCCCACCGATAGCTTCCGTCTCTCGAAGTGGCCAAGGAACTCGTCCCACTCGTCGCTGGTTGGGGTGCGGTACTCCTCGCTGGGGCACAATGCCCTTCGCCGGGCGACGAAGGCCCGGTGCGCCTCGATGGCCTCAGCTGGGTAGATCGCCTTGTAGCCCATCGTTGTGGAGATGTCCTTGTGTCCGCAGATGATCTGGGCGATGTGTGGCGGGAGGCCGTTGGCCACCGCATCGGTGACGAAGATCCTGCGGAAGTCGTGTGGGGTCCACGCCAGCGGGGTCCTGTCGGATCCGGTCAAGCCCAGACCGTTCAGCGCACGCCGGAGCATCCTGCGCATGCCGCCGGGGGTCATCCTGCGGTTCTCGCCACCGCGGGCGTACTGGAAGAGCCACGGCATTGGTGGCAGCCATACCTTCTCGTGGGTGTCGTAGGCCGGCACCGATGGCACGGCTCCCGCGCTGTCGCGTACTCGACTGACGACTTGGCTGAGGGCGTCTGCCAGCTCGGGTGTGACGAGGAGCAGTCGTTCCTCGTCCGACTTGGATGGGGTGATCTGAAGGAGCGGGACGAGTTCCCCAGTGGTCGGTAGCCGGTACTGGATGATGCCGTGGTGGCTCAGCTCCAGCAGCTCTTCGATCCGGATGCCGGTGTGACGGAGGACTTCCACAGCCGCCCAGGTCCAGAATGCATTGCTTTCTTCGGTCTCCAGGTTCCGGCGGGCTCCCTGTGGATCATCGGCCCATACGGCGTGTGCATGGGGAAGACGGGGGCGGTGCCAAGTTTCCTCGCCGATCCTGAAGGACGCTCCAGGTGCTGTTGCCCGCGCGGCCTCCAGTCGGGCCGTTGCCAGTTTGTGTTCAGCGACGACAGCCTCGACGAGTCGGGGAAGGATCGGGAGTCGCTCCCGGGTTCGCTGGTCCATCCGGGCCTTGCGGCGCCGGACCTCCTTGGTGAAGTTCGCTTCGGCGTCGCTGATGGGGCAGGGTGCTGCCCACGGGGCCCAACGGGCAGGATCGTCGACCGCCCACTGGGCGATGTCGTAGTAGAAGGCCCGGACCCGCGCCATGTCTTCCGACGCCGATAGCCGCGGGCTTCGGACTTCACTTGTGGTGCCGTCGGCGAGGCGAATGCGGCGGACTTTCGTCCGCATCCGAGACTTCCAGGCCGCAGCGATGGCCGGCTCCAGGTGGAGGGAGTCGATGCCGGGGTGGTGGGCTTCCAGGTCGGCCCAGAACAACTTGCAGAGGATGAGCGAGAGTTGAGTGAGGCTGGTGTAGTCCAGCTGCGGTTGCCGTTCACGTAGGTAGTCGACAAGCAAGTCCCTGATCGGCCGACAGGCCAGGTTGTAGCGGTCGACAAGTTGCTCGACGCTGAGTTGCCCGCGGGCACGGCCGAAGACCCGGACGGTCGTTGGCGCGTCCTCGGGGAAGATCCCCATGGAGTGCAGCAGAAGATAGAACAAGCTCTTGTTGGTCCCGTTGCGGGGGCCGCGTGCCTGGTCTCTGGCCTCGGCGAGCTCCACGCAGTCGCCCACGGTGATGTCGATGATCCCGCCGCCCTTGCATGCGAGGATCATCGCGATCTTGCCGAGTGCCTCGGCAATCGCTGCTGGTCGGAGGTCTGTGCGGGTGGCAGCGCGAGCCTTAAGCTCGGTGATGCCTTCGAGGTCCCGCCATTCCAGTGCGTCGAGCAGACCCGGCCACTTCCGGGTCACGATCCAGCGAACGTCGGGACGCAGGACGTCAGCGCAGATCAGCGCGCGGATTCCGCACGAGAGATCATTCTTCTCGCGTTCCGTGAGCTGTGCTTTGAAGACCGGAGGCACGCGTCCAACGCGCCAGCCCTCGGCGGAGTAAGCCTGAGCCCCGCTGGCCCCCCAACGGCTCTGCCAGTTGTCCCCCGGAAAGCCCTCCAGCCATTCCAGGAGGCGGTCAGCCCCACGGGCGACCGCTCTGAGGGTTGATGCAGGGCCCGGCCTTTGCCTGATCCACCAGCCGATTTCTTCCCTGCTTCGTCGCGTGCCCGGCCAGTCGACCGGGACGGGGCGTGGGGGGAAACGACGACGCAAGCGCATCATCGCCTCACTCGGCCCCACCGCGCGGGGGTGCACGGGGGCGAACAAACCGTCAGTGGCAGCGGTAGTGATGAAGGTGTGGGTCACCGTTTCTCCCCGAAGAGCACCGCGAGGCTGGTCGCGTTGTATCCCTGCCGCGGCAGCGGTGCAGCTTCACGCTGCTGGCTTCGGCGAGCGTGGTAGGCCAGCACGTGTTCCGTGACCTCGGCGGTGTCCGGGTTCAGATAGAGCTGCGTCGTCGAGATCTGCCGGTGTCCGAGAACCCATTGGACGTCGGTCAGCGGCAGCTGCGGGTCGCGGGCCATGCGATAGGCCGCCGTATGCCTGAGATCGTGCAGCGACCAGTTCGCACCGAGCACCTCGTTGGCGCGGACGAACATCGCGCGTGCTGCGTGGTAGTTCAATCGGCGCCATGGCCGCCGCAGCGTCCACCACAGTGGTAGATGTCGACCACGGGGAACCCCTCCCCGCAGGCATTCCTCTTGGTAGAGCCGCAGCCACATGAACGCATCCGGGGAAGCCGGCAGGAGCTGGATCTCTCCGGTTCCCTTGCGCGTCACTTCGATGACCTGCTGTCCCGGATCGGCACCCGACTGTCGGCTGGTGAGGAGTTCTTCGGCCCGGGCCCCGGTGGACACCCAGAAGGCCAGCAACGCACGGTCGCGGTTGTGCCTCAGGCCGGCGAACAGCTCGTTGAACCGGTCGTCCGGGATTCGCCGCGGAATCCGCTTGGGCACGCTGGGCCGGTAACGCCCCTGCCTCTCGCTTTTGAAGGGCTCCATCGGGTTGTGATGAGCGTTCGCTCGTCCCGCCCGGCGGCTGCGGTCGAGGGGGAAGGGGTTGATGACAGGCCCTGTGCCCTGGTCGAGATGGAAGTCGTAGAACGACCGCAGCACGGTCTCGCAGTGCGCGCGGGTCGTTGCCGCGTACTTCGGTCCCGGTGCCGGCTTCCCAGTGACCGAGTTCGGAGAGCTCGGAGCCGGGCCCGCCATGCTCGCCGACGCTGGCCTGCCTTCACCCCTGCGGCGCCAGTGTGTCCGCACCGGCTTCTCCGCAAGCAGCATCCAGCGAGCGAAGTCCCGAGCATCGGAACGGTCCGCACGGTCCCACTCGACCCCCAAGGCCCAGATGAACCGGAACCACCGGAGCAAGTCCATGCCATATGAACGGATCGTTAGCCCGGAACTGTGCCCCGCCTGAAGCTCGGCGAAGTAGGCAGCCACGGGCTCCACCACGTCACCGGCGGAGTCCAGTAACTGGTACGGCTCCCAAGGATCACCGGTCTGAGCCAGCCAGCCGGTTTCGGGCAGCACAAGCGACGCAAGATCCCGCCTGGGACCTCGTGGATCAACCATGCCGGGAAGCTAGCAGAAAGGCCCACTGACCTGCGAAAACAGCCTTCTTAGTTCAGTCAACACGTCGGACAGCAATCTTGCACACGCCCACGTACCCGGTGCGGGCGAGCGCCTCCACCAGCAGCGCGTACGGACGGTCGGCTGCCGGGGCACCGGAGCCGACGTAGTACGGCTTGCTGTAGAGGATCGGGTCGACGTCCTGGCTGGGCACGAAGCCCATCACGTCGACCACGTGCTGGTCGCCAGTGGGAGGCGTTCCAGGTCGTCATCGGTCAGCGGCACCAGGCGGCCGTCGGGCATCTCCCAACCGCGGCCGATCTCCTCGTACGGGATCTCACGATCCTCAACCTCGCACACCCGTCGGTGGCGCACCCGGCTGGCGTCTGCGGTGTGGATTTCCCGCAGGCGCACGTGGTGCTCCTCCGTGGCGATGTACAGCCGTACGGGCAGCGTCACGAGCCCGAACGTGATCGTGCCTGACCAGATGGCCTTCATGCCTCCAGCGTCCATCGCCGCTGGTTGCGGTGCATCTCACCCACACCGCCGGGCGGAGCCGGACGCAGGGCCGCTTCGGGGCGGGCTCGTACGGGGGCGTCGGGCCAGCGCACCGGGTAGCGCGCGGCCACCAGCGCCTCCCGTTCGGTCGGCCGCCCCGGCGGTAAAGGCCGGCGATTGCATTCAAAGATCCATTAAGACGCCGCCACCTAATTTCGATCTTGGGATCCAGATTGTGAGACAAATTGCGCCCTGGTGACCTTCACAACACGCCCGTCCGCATGGATCATGCTTTCCGCCTTGTACGATCTGTAGCCAGGGCGGGTCGGCCGATCACCGCACGCCTCAAGCACAAGCTCCTGGCTACTGACGCCCCCGCGTATGAGTATCGGGATGCGGGCTGACAGCGAACACCTCAGTGGCATTTCAATGGAGCGACCATGCGTTGGCGTAGAGACCCTTCACGGCGCGCACTCGTGAAGGAATGCGAGAGACTGCTCGCCGATCTCCCTATCCCCGCTCCTTTCAGCGTCGAGGCGCTGGTGCGGAATATGGAGAGCGCGTTGGGTCGCCAGATTCGGCTAGTGCCACTGGACGATCCCGACGGCGGCCTGGGCACAGCATGCGGTCTGCGGGTCAAAGCGCCGGAGTTCACGATCATCCTCTATCGCCGCCGTTCAACTCGCAATCAGACCGAGCACATAATCCTCCATGAGCTCGCGCACGAATGGATGAACCACGGGACGTCCCTGACGGATGCCGAGATCGAGCAGTACGTCCCTGAGCGCATTCGCCAGGAAGTCCTTCGGCGTTTCCCGTCGACCCTCGTCCAAGGGCGCGTGAATTTTGGCAGCCCCGAGGAAAAGCAGGCCGAGCTTTCAGCCTCTTTGATAAAGCGGCTAGCACGCCGACAGTCGTTCACGGGAGATGACATGGTCAGCCTCCTGGAGCATTCACTTTCTCACCCAGTCGCCGCCCCACCGCGGCGCCGAATCTAATCGCGATCCGACTGGCGACCGCCGAGGCACGGTTCCCGGCCCTACGACTTCCGCCACATAGCGCAGCCCACCTGGCAATCAATACTGCGGTCAGCCGAATTTCCGGTTCGGCAAACGCGCAGCCGGCGTAGATACCCACTGGATCCGTGTTCGACTATATTAAATACCTCACTGCGGCCGTGATGACCGTCATCGCCGTATGGCGATTCCCTGCAGTTCGGTACGGTGATGCTCACCGCCGCGCGCTCTGGGGCGGCTATGCGGGATTCGCCGTGGCTCTGTGGCTCTACACGCCAGCAGCAATGGACGCGGTGGATCGCATCCCCATCGTGGACCTGAGCGCCCTACTCAGGCACTTCGCCAGTACTGCAGCGATCATCGCGTCCCTAACCTACGTCGCCACCAGCTACGGGAAGAGCTCGGAGACAGTCGTCCCCCGGCACGTGGCGGTCTCCCGCTGGATCGCCCGCGCGTCATATAAAACGGGGGCGATAGGCGGCATTCTGCTCACGGTCCTATTTTTCACCGTGGTGGACCGGGACACGCCGAGCCAAAACTTCCTCATCGACCACGCTGGGCAATGGGGGGTCGCGGTCTACATGACCGTGTTCTACTTCTTCCCGCTCGTCACGACCGCTGTTTGCGGCTACCAGTGGACGAGGGCGGCGCGACAGGCCGAGTGCAGAAGCATGCGTATTGGGCTGCGCTTGATGGGGATTTCGATGTGGATGGGCCTTACCCATACGGTGGCCCGTATCACCATCGTTTGGGCTACCGTCGCATTCCCTCTAAGCCCTTCCACAGTGCATCTCCTTGTAGACGCCACGTCGATATGGATGAACCTGCTCTTCCTGATCGTGGCCGTGGGCGCGAGCATTCCTACCACTCGCGCGGCGGCGGCCCGATGGAAGACCTTGCGCACGCTTTACAGGACTTACCCGCTCTGGTTTGACCTGGTGAAGGCTTTTCCCGGCACGAGCCTGTATCCACCAGGACGGCGCCTCGTGGAACTCATGCACATCCGCGTCCCCATCGATGTTCGCCTGGACCGATGGACTCAGGACATTGCTGACGCTTGCGAGAAGCTGCGCTATTACGCTCCACGAGACTTGATGTTCGCCGCCGAGGACATCACTGTCTCGCTCCCCGACCCTGAGCCGGCTGCGGAAGCTTACTGGATTAAGGCCGCGCTCCAGGCCGCTGACACCGTGCCAGCCAATCCGCACGCGGCTGGCAGTTTGAGAGCCAAACCGTTCGTTGACACCGATAGTGAAGCGGCGTGGCTCGCACGAGTCAGCACGGCCTACTCGCATATCACCGCGGATCAAGCTCGGGAGCTTCTCCTGCACTCCACAGAGGCGGAATCCGAACCAGGTCGAAAGCCCTGATTTCTCGATTCGGACGCATTGCCCGACGTGTGTAACCAGGCGACATAGCGATCTTGAATGCGTGCTGCTAAGTGAGATTTGGCACCATCTGCTGCATGAAGTGGGCTGATACCGTGGGTCATGCGGACTGATAGGTCTTGCTCCGCCCCCGTAAGTGCACCCTGGCCTGCGACGCACAGCTACTCCCGTCGCCACACGTAGCCGGGCCGTGACGCTATCCGGTCTGGATGGGCGTCCGAAATCTCAGCAATCTGGAGTTCTCGCATGTCCAACCGCCGCACCGGCCTCATCCTCGATTTCGGAGGCGTTCTCACTACTCCGCTGCTGCCCGCAGTGCTCGCCTTCGAGCAGCGCGAGGGTCTTCCGCAGGGCGCTTGCCTCACGGCCCTGTACAAGAACGAGGAGGGCGTCCGGATCACCAGTGACCTTGAGCGCGGAGCGGTCTCCCAGACCGAGTGGAACGAGTTCGCCGGCAAGATGCTGGGCGTGCCGGCTGACAACCTGATGGGCCGCATCTTCGGCGACCTCCGCCCCGAGCCGCTGATGATCAATGCGGCTGCCGCAGCGAGGCGAGCCGGGATCAAGGTGGGCATCCTGTCCAACTCCGTGGGCTTGACGCCTTGGGACCTGTACGACGGCTTCGAGCTTGAGCGGCTGTACGACGTCGTGGTGATCTCCGAGCAGCACCTGCTGCGCAAGCCTGATCCCGAGCTCTTCGAGATCACGCTCAAGCTCATGGATCTGCCAGCCGAGGAGTGCGTCTTCGTCGACGACACCGAGGGATATGTCCGGGCAGCGGAGCAGCTCGGCCTCGCCGGGGTTCACAACCAGGACCCCCGGAAGACGGTAGCCACTCTTTCCGAGCTGCTCGGCGTGGACCTCACTGCCTCTTAGTCGGCGCCGGCCGCTCGGCGGTCCGATCGGTCTCGATGTCGGAGCTGAGCATTTGGAGCGCCGGGGTCGGGAACAGCGAAGGGACTACGGCGATGCCCCCAGTAAGGGGCATCGTCGTAGTCCCTTCGCTGTTGTCGGCCATTGACGCGGCTGCGAGATAGCTCGTAATGGGCTGGTCCGCGCGCGGTCAACGGTCCGTATCCGACGCCAAGCTGGGAGAGAGCAGAAAACGCCTGAGACACCTCGCCGGGGGCGTCACTCCCCGTCCTGCACCTCTGGCAGCTTGTGCTTCAACTCTCCGACGAGCTCGTTGATGTGGGCCATCATTTCGGCAGACAGGCCCGCGCTGTTGCCGCGGGCAGCCAGGCCGAGGATCTGCCCTCGGTGGATCGAGCTGAGGAAGCGGAGTGCCTCCAGGAATTCGCGGGCCGCAGGGTTGACCTCGGCATCGTCCTGGAAGAGGGCCTCGTCGACCTGGAGGGCCTGGGCTAGGCCAGCACGCACCACAGCGGAAGCCTCGGTTGTGGCACCCGTGCGAAGGGCGGCGATGTCGTCGGCCGTGACGGCCGCCACGCCCACATGCTCATTGACGAGCCGTGCGATCTCCTCATCAGAGGGCGCTTCCTGACCAACGTACCCGTGTTGCAGGAGATAGTTGATCTTCTCCCCGACCGTGCGAGGTGCGGACGCCTGCTCGTCACGCGAGCCTTCGGGGCGAAGTCCGAACGAGCAGTCCTGGGCGGCCAGCAATTCCTCTTTGGACACCTTGTACGCCTGTGCGAGCGGCTGCACGTAAGCATCACTGAGCCGGCGCCGGCCGGATTCGGCGTTGTTCACCGGCACGCGGCTCGTGCCGATGATCGCGGCGGCCTGCGCGACGCTGAGGCCGGCGTCGCAGCGCAGGAGCTGCAGGTCCGGCGGACCACCGTCGTGGGGGAAAAGGACATCGAGCGGCTGGCCGAGCGCCGCTGCAATCGCGGGGAGCTTCTCGCCCTTGGGGAAGTCCTGGCCGCTCTCCCATCGCGCGACTGTGGGGGCGCTGACGCCCACCATCTCGGCCAATTCCTTCTGGTGGAGGTCCTTGCCCCGCCGGACAGCACGTACGCGGCTGCCGTCGAACTGACGTGGGGGCACATGAACTCCTGCAGGGTGGCGATCGGGCCGGTGGGGGCGTCCTCTAGAGCAACTGTAACCCAGGCTTGATACATTTCCGCAACTGGCGTACGTTTCCGTATCGCACCTGCTGGCCGGCTCCAGCTCCCTATGGTGCCAGCCCCAGGAAGGACCCTCCATGCATGCTGCGTCGCCGTCGCCGCCTGCGCAACGCGCCGCAGGATTCGGTACCCAGCCGTTGCCGGCGACTGGACCGCGGATTCGGTCCTGCCCTCATCGACGACCGCATCCTGTCGGGGCCGTGCGGGAACAACCCCGCGTAGCAACCCCAACCGCGCCGGTGCTGCCTGATGGCTCGCAGCCGTCCAGTTCAGTGCCGAACACCTGGCAGAGCGGACGAAAGCGGCCAATCTTACAAAGGTCCCATATGGCCTAAATAAGGGCGTGGGGCGATGCACGTACGCGAGCTGTAGGCGTACGACACGCAAGCGCACCCGCAATCACCCGGCGGACGGCGTGTCCGAGAACAAGAAGATGCCACCCCGCCGAGAGCGGCAACTCTCAGGCGGACACGGCATGAGTCGGCACTTCCGGGCAAGCGCAAGAGCGGGACTCCCCGTCACTCCCTGCAACCAGTACAGAGTTTAAGGACCAACTCTGGATCTTGACACGGGTCCGTGCGTATGTTCGTCGTCCCCCGGGAGCGCTGCCCGGCACCACGGACGTAAGGAGAGCAGCAGCATCGACCTGTAGGTCCGCATACAGCGACGGCGTCCGAGAGCGGAACTCCCGGACGCCGAACGCTAAATGGCATGTCCGCCCCGGCAAGGGCGGAGGTTGCCCACCATCACCACGCTGAGTCCTTCCGAGGGGCGCATCAGCGTGGCAACACTGCAACGAGGAGTATCGCATGCCTCCTGCCCTGCGCAAAAGGCCCTTCCGCCTGGCCTGCGCGGCAGCCACCTCCGCCTCGGCGCCTCGGTGCCCCGAGCCGGAGCCCACCATCTCGGCCTCGGCGAACCGCCGGCCCCGCCCCGCCGCTGGGCGCGGCCGATGAGCAGCGACGCCCGCGAGTGGGTATGGGAGCACAGCGCCAGCCGCGGAACCGCGCGCCTGGTCCTGCTGTCGATCGCCGACCGGGTGGCCGACGAGCAGTGCGTCTCCTGGGCCTCCCTGTCCAGCCTGGCCAAGCGCACGCGCGCCTCCGTCTCCACGGTGCGCGAAGCCATCGACCGGCTGGTCGACGCCGACGAGCTGGAGCAGCTCGACGACCTCACCGGCCCGCAGCGCAGCACGGTCTACCGCCTGCCCCTCGCCGCGAAGGCCGTGGCTCGAGCCAAGAGGGAGCTGGAGGAGGACGACGGCCAGGCGCCGACGGACGATCCGGAGGAGGGCCTGACACTGCGGCTCTCGGTCCTGCGGCGGTACGGCATCCGCCCGCGTGAGGTGCCGGAATCCCCCGCCAAGGTCCGGAAACCGGCAGTAGCGGAAACCGGTAGGTCCCGACGGAAACCGGCACCTCGGCGTACCGGAAACCGGCACAGCGATGTACCGGAAACCGGCATACAGAACCGTAGTGAACCGGATTTGAACCGGAGGTACAGCAGTGGTGCTGCCGTCCTCTCCGCTGCCGAGTGGCAGGTCGACCCAGCCACCCACACCTGGGCCCGACAGCAGGGACACCTCGACCGCCTCGGCGAACAGGGCGTGCAAGCGGCCGACGCGAAGTGGCGGGCCCACCGGGCCGACTTCAAGCCGCGGCCAGCTGCTGCCTGGGCTGCCGACTGGCGCTCCTGGATCGCCCGAGAGCACGCCCCCAGCCGCCCGAACCTCTACGCCGTGCCCGGCGGAGCTTCCGCAGCGCCGGGCGGCATGACGCGGGCCGAGGCCCACACGGCCGCCCTTCTCGCCGCCCTCGACGAGCCGACCGGAACGGAGGGCTGACCGTGGACCGTCGCGAAATCGCAGCCCTGCTGGCCTACATCGGCCGACTCGACCCCCGCACCATCCGCACCGACCAGGGCGAGGCCCGCGACCAGCTCGCCCAGTGGCACGAGCTGCTCGGCGACGTGCCGATGGCCACCCCGCACGGCTGGGACGCCCGCGTCGCCGCCCGCCAGCACATCCGCACCTCGCCGTACCAGATCCTGCCCGCGGACGTGGCCCGTCCCTGGGAGAGCTACCGGCGCGACCGCCTGGCCCGGCACTCCGACCCCACGCCGTCCGTCGACCCGGACGACCAGGCCGCCTGGACCGCCGAGCTGGTCGGCGCCCGCCGCGCCGTCGCCGCCGGCATCGCGCAGCCCGCACAGGCCAGGGCGATCACCAGCGGTCGCGACGGCGTCGATCCGAGGCTGAAGGCGCGGCTGCGGGAGATCGGCTCCTGCATACCGCCCGCTGCCCGAGCCGCCCTCGCGCCCTACCGGCCCGCCCGAGCCGCGCGCGAGGCTGCCGTCGCCCAGGGACAGCCGGACGCCCTGAGCGTCCGCTGCGAGTGGTGCCTGGCCCAGCCCGGTGAGCCGTGCCGCCGCCGAAGGGTCGGCCCCGACGGCGGAGCCCGCGGAACTGCCCCGCGCGCCACCCCGCACCCCGGCCGCCTCGACCTCGCCGCCGCACAGCAGCCCCAGCAGACCGAACAGGTCCGCCAGCCCGCGATGTCCTGACCGGCGCGCGAGGCCGGTGCACCGCCACCACACCACCGTCCCGCCTCGGCTGCGGCGCACCTCCCTGCGCCGCAGCCGGCACCCGACGCCGCGTCCGCCCCAGCGCTGGCCCCGCCCGGCCAACGCGGCAGCACATCGGAGACCCCCTTGCGCCACATCACCACCCACGACGCGCCACCCACCGGCCTGCGCGGCATCGGCGACACCAGCTGGCAAAGCCGCGGTGTGTGCCACGGCATGGACCCCGAGGACGCCGACGCCGTGTTCTTCCCGCTCCCCCGGGACCACGAGGCCATCGCCGAGGCGAAGGAGTTGTGCGGCCTGTGCCCGGTCCGCCGCGACTGCCTCAACTACGCCTTGGAGAACGTCCTGAAGGAGGGCGTCTGGGGCGGGCTCACCGAAGCCGAGCGGCGCCCCTGGCACGACGGGCTGCCTCAGCGCCTCGACTACAGCCGCGTAATCGCCTTCTTCAACGGACGCGACGTGCACCTGACCGAGGCCGAGCGCCAGGTCGTCATCGACCACGCCTACGTCCGCGGCTGGCGACCCGCCCGGCTCGCCGCCGCGCTGCAGATCAGCCACAAGCATGCCCGTGACCTGCTGCGGCAGGCCGCCAACAAGGTCTTCGACCGCGACCGCACCTACGGCGTGCCCCGGCCAAAGAAGAAGCGGAAGAAGGCCGCCCCGACCGCAGGCGGCCCCGCGCCCGCCCAGCCCGGTACACGGCAGCCGGTGACCTCTGTGCACGCCCCTCTTGGAAAGGCAGCATGACCCACCCCGTCCTGTCCCTCGGTGCCGCTACGGACCTGCCTCTCCTCCTCGCGATCGGCGTGCCCGCCGCCCTCGTCCTGATGCTGACCGCTTGGGCGATCCGGCGCCGGGACACCCGCCCGCAGAAACGTCTTGGCAGCCCGGCGGTCAAGGTCGCCGCGCTCGCCGCGCTCGGCTGCACTGCCTACAGCGCGGACACGAGCTGGCGCTTCGCCGCCGACTACCTCAACATGGCCGGCACCGCCGAACGCGTCGCCATGTTCGCCGCAGCCGAACTCGCTCTCTTCGCGACCGCGCTGATGGCCCGGCAGAACCTGGCCACCCAGGGGGCACCCGGCCTGCCCGGCACGCTGGTCTGGGTGATCACCGGAGTGCAGGTGATCCCCGCCTTCGCCGAGAGCGGCGCTGTCGGCGGCACCGTCCGCGCCTTCGTCGGCCCGATCATGGCGGCGATGCTGTGGCACCTCGCCATGGGCATCGAACTGCGCCTGCGTACCCCGGGCGCCGCGTCCCGAGGGTTGATCGCCACCCTGGGGCGGGAGGTGCGCGAACGCCTGCTATCCCGCCTCGGCATCGCCGCCCGAGACCGCGACGCCGCACAGATCACCCGTGACCGGGCCACCACCCGCGCGGTCGCCCTCGCCGCCCGCCTCGCGGAGCGCACGCCCGAGCAGCAGCAGAGCTGGCGCGGCCGACGCCTCACCCGGCGGCTGTCGAAGGCCCTCGGCAGGGCCTCGGTCGGCACCGACCCCCTCCAGCGCGCGCAGCTGCTCGACCAGCTCGCCGCCCGTCGGCACGCCCTCGCGCTCGCCACGGTCCCGCTTCCCTCTCCCTGGTCCCCGCCACATGGCAGTGCCACGGCGGCCACAGTCCCCTCGCCGCAGGCGCAGAGTGCGGCGGTCCCCTCAACCGGTCCCCGCCGTCCCGCCGAACTGATCGGGGACCGGGGACCGCGTGAGGAGGGGGGACTGGTCCCCGGGACCAGGGAACATGAGGCGGGGACCGAGGGCGGGGACGCGGGGACCGAGCCCGCTGGGGACCGGGGACCGGGGGGCGCCGACACGGGGACCGACCCCGCCGGGGACCGGGGACCGGGGGGCGCCGACACGGGGACCGACCCCGCCGGGGACCGGGGACCGGGGGGCGCCGACACGGGGACCGACCCCGCCGGGGACCGGGGACCGGGGGGCGCCGACACGGGGACCGAGCCCACCGGGGACCGGGGACACAAGGTTCCCCTCCGCCGGAAGCCGACTACGAAGGCCAAGGGCAAGGGGAAGCGAAGTGGCCGGTCTGGAGGCCCACAAACGCAGCGTCCGCCGCGCGAGCCGGAGCAGTCGGTGGACCAGCTCGTCCAGCAGGTCCGCCCTCACGTCCCCGAGCTGCTCGCACGGGACGGCAACGAGTCCGTCACCCGGGTTCAGCTGCGGGAGATCCTGCGGCGCGAGGGCCTCCGGGGCGGCCGGAACGACCGGCTGAGCCTCGTCCTCCAGCAGCTGCGGAGCGACGACACCACGAAGACAAGGAGAATCTCAATGATCG
>NZ_JAGGOJ010000035.1 GCF_018614575.1 Streptomyces sp. ISL-10 | reverse complement strand
TACTAATAGGCCGAGGGCTTGACCTCATTTGCTCGCGTCCACTGTGTGGTTCCCGGGTTGCGAACAGTCGCACCGGTTGAACCAAGTTTCACTTATTAATTGAAGAGTGTGCTTGTTCGCTAGAACCCGATAGGGTTTCGGTGGTCATAGCGTTAGGGAAACGCCCGGTTACATTCCGAACCCGGAAGCTAAGCCTTTCAGCGCCGATGGTACTGCAGGGGGGACCCTGTGGGAGAGTAGGACGCCGCCGAACAATCTTTGGAGGACCCTTGGTCCAGCGTTCACGCTGGACCAAGGGTCCTTTTTGTTTTGCTGATATGCCGAAGCGCGGTCGATGGCCGACTGCGCGAGAATGACTGTGGTACCCGAAGACAGGAGTCACGCCGATGTCCACCAACTCTCCCGACGATCGTCCGGAGCGCGAGCCGCGTCGCAGGGACGGTGGTGACAGGGGAGGATTCCGCGGCGGTCGTGACGACCGGGACCGCGGGCCTCGTCGTGACAACGACCGCGGTGAGCGCGGTGGATACCGCGGCTCCCGCGACGACCGCGGCGGTCGCCCCGCCGGCGGCGCAGGCGGCGGCTTCCGCCGTGACGACCGCGACAGGGGACCGCGCCGCGACGACGAACGCGGTGGACACGGCGGCCCGCGTGACGACCGTGGTGGCCGTCCCGCCGGCGGCGGGTTCCGTCGTGACGATCGGCCGCGTGACGATCGCCAGGGTGGCGGCTTCCGCCGTGACGACCGTCGCGATGACAGGCGTGACGACCGCCGGGACGATCGCCGTGACAGTGGTGACCGTGGCGGGTTCCGTCGCGATGACCGGCCGCGTGACGACCGTGGTGGCCGTCCCGCCGGCGGTGGCTTCCGTCGTGATGATCGGCCGCGTGACGACCGCCAGGGTGGCGGCTTCCGCCGCGACGACCGTCCGGGCGGGAGCTTCCGGCGGGATGACGACCGCGGTGGGTACCGCGGACCCCGCGACGACCGTGGTGGACGCCCCGCTGGGGGCGGCGGTTACGGCCGTCGCGACGACCGCCAGGGCGGCGGCTTCCGCCGTGACGACGAGCGTGGCGGCGGCTTCCGTCGCGATGACGAGCGTGGTGGCGGCTTCCGTCGCGATGACAGGCGTGACGACCGCCGGGACGATCGCCGTGACAGTGGTGACCGTGGCGGGTTCCGTCGCGATGACCGGCCGCGTGACGACCGTGGTGGCCGTCCCGCCGGCGGCGGGTTCCGTCGTGACGACCGGCCGCGTGACGATCGCCAGGGTGGTGGCTTCCGTCGTGACGACCGCCGCGACGACCGTCTGACTGGTGGTTTCCGGCGCGACGACAGGCGTGACGACCGCCGGGACGATCGCCGTGACAGTGGTGACCGTGGTGGCTTCCGTCGTGACGATCGGCCGCGTGACGACCGTGGTGGCCGCCCCGCCGGCGGTGGCTACGGGCGCCGTGACGACCGTCCCGGTGGTGGCTTCCGCCGCGACGACCGGCGGGACAGCGGCGACCGGGGCGGCTTCCGCGGTCCACGCCGCGACGACAGGCGTGACGACCGCCGTGACGACCGCGGTGGTTACCGAGGCCGCGACGACCGTGGCGGATTCGGCCGGCGCGACGACCGGGACCGTCCCGACCGTGAGCCCATCAAGCGTCTGCCGATCCCCGATGACGTCACGGGCGACGAGATCGACAAGGACGTGCGTCAGGAGCTGCAGAGCCTTCCGAAGGGTCTCGCCGAGGACGTCGCCAGGAACCTCGTCATGGTCGCGAACCTGATCGACGAAGACCCCGAGCAGGCCTACGCCTACTCCCGCGTGGCGCTGCGCCTCGCCTCCCGTGTGGCCGCCGTGCGCGAGGCCGCCGGCTTCGCGGCGTACGCGACGCAGAAGTACTCCGAGGCGCTGGCCGAGTTCCGGGCGGCGCGGCGGATGACCGGCAGTGTGGAGCTGTGGCCCGTCATGGCCGACTGCGAGCGCGGTCTTGGCCGTCCAGAGCGGGCGCTGGCGATGGCCGGTGAGCCCGAGGTGCAGAAGCTGGACAAGGCCGGCCAGGTCGAGATGCGGCTCGTCGCCGCTGGGGCGCGCAGGGACATGGGGCAGCTGGAGGCCGCCATCGTGACCCTGCAGAGTCCCGAGCTGGCCTCGAACTCCGTCCAGCCGTGGACCGCGCGGCTGCGGTACGCGTACGCCGACGCACTTCTCGCCGCCGGACGCGAGGGTGAGGCGCGTGAGTGGTTCGCCAAGGCGCTGGAGGCCGACAAGGACGGCGCGACCAACGCCTCCGACCGGCTGGCCGAGATCGACGGGGTCGAGTTCGTCGATGCGATCGTCGACCTCGACGAGACCCATGAGGACGAGGCCGAGGCGGACGAGA
The DNA here is from genome assembly GCF_018614575.1 of Streptomyces sp. ISL-10. Lineage (GTDB taxonomy): Bacteria > Actinomycetota > Actinomycetes > Streptomycetales > Streptomycetaceae > Streptomyces. Next base: position 152,629 of record NZ_JAGGOJ010000035.1, on the reverse strand, counting down.
CCCATGAGGACGAGGCCGAGGCGGACGAGCACCTCGACGAGCACAAGGGCGGTTCCCAGGCCTCCGGCCAGGCCGCGGAGCCGGGTGACACCGGTGCCGCGGGGGACGTCGCCGCGCAGGACGAGGCGCCGGAGTAGGTCCGCCGAGTAGGCGGTAGCAGCGGTAGCAGTGATGCGTGAGGGCGGTACCCCGGCCGGGGTACCGCCCTCACGTGAAGGTGCTATATGTGGATCTCAGTCCAGATCGAGGCTCCGCAGCACCAGGCCGGTCGCCGGCTTCGGGCCGAACGAGGTCGACTTGCGCGGCATCGTGACGCCTTCGCGCGCCAGGTCGCGGACGACGTCCTCCCGTACCGGGTGCATCAAGACCGCGGTGCCGCCGTCCCGTTCGGCCTGGGTGACCGCGGCCAGGCTGTCGTGGATGTAGGTGATGTGCTCCGGGGTGTCAGGGATCCGCCAGAGGCGGTCCAGCATCGTGGCGTGGAGCACCGTCGCGTCCAGCGTGCGCCACGCCGCCGGACGTCCGCCGGGCACGGTGTCGGCGAGCAGCTCCGGATCCGGGCGGTCCACGAGATGGAAGCGGCCGTCGCCGGCGAGCAGGAAGGCGTTTCCCTCCGCGGCCGCCTCGGCGAGAGCGTCGAGGGCCTGCTGCAGCGAAACGTCCAGGCCGCGAACGCGGAACGAGCCGTCGAGCGCGGCCAGGGCGTCGGCGACCGGCAGCCGCCGCAGCAGCCGGTGGATCGCCCGCACCTGTAGCGGATAGCGGGCCGTGTCCACGAGCAGGACCAGGCCGTAGTCCCAGGGGCCCGGTGACGTCGTGTGCTCCGCGCGCAGCCGCAGATAGGTCGCCCAGCGATGATGGCCGTCCGCAATGAGAGCCTGATGGCTGCTCAGGTCCAGGCGGATCTCGCCCAGTTCGGCAGGGTCGGTGACCGACCACAGTCGGTGGCTGAAGCCGTCCTCGGTGGTGGTGGCGAGCACCGGCGGGCACAGGCTGGTGCGTTCGATGACGGCGCCCGTCCCGGAGAGCTCGCCGCCGCTGCGGTAGGCGAGGAGCAGCGGTTCGAGGTTGGCCGCGGTGCTGCGCATCAGGGCGGCGCGGTCGGCGACGACCTCCGGCATCACGTCCTCGTGCGGGAGGACGACGCCGTCGGAGGGTTCGGACAGGGCCAGCGCCCCGATGACGCCGCGCTGCAGCAGATCGCCCTTGCGCTGCTCGTACACGTACAGGGCGGGCTCGGGGTCCGCGGCCATGACGCCTTCGGCGAGCCACCGCGACAGGGTCTCGGCGGCCTGCCGGTGGCGGTCCTCCGGCAGGGCGGCCTGGGGCAGGATCAGACGCACGATGTTGTGCGGATCCGCCGATTCCAGGTGGTGCAGGCCGTCGGGCCTGACCACCACGTCGTAGGGCGGTGAGGTCACGGCGGCGAGGCTGCCCACCCGCTCGGGGACGTAGCGCAGTCCGCGGAACGGGATCAGGTGCAGACCGTCATGGGCCGCAGGACCTTCGTTGTTCATCTGGGCATCGTATGTGTCGGTGGCCATGAGCGATGATCGGGGGAGTGGACCCGAGCAAGGAGCGGAAACGGATGAGTCAGCAGGGCACGAACCGGCCGGGTGGCAGCGCGATCGCGCTGAGCGAGGCGTACGACACGGCCCTGCTCGACCTCGACGGGGTGGTGTATGCGGGCGGGGAGGCGATCGCGTACGCCGTCGAGTCGCTGGCGACGGCCCGCGCCGGCGGAATGCATCTCGCGTATGTGACGAACAACGCGCTGCGCACCCCGGACGCCGTGGCCGCGCACCTGACCGAACTCGGCATCCCCACCGCCCCCGGCGATGTGATCACCTCCGCGCAGGCGGTGGCGCGGCTGATCTCCGAGCAGGTTCCGGCCGGTTCACGAGTGCTGGTCGTGGGCGGTGAAGGGCTGCGGGTGGCGCTGCGCGAGCGCGGGCTCGAACCGGTGGAGTCGGCGGACGACGGCCCGGTGGCCGTGGTGCAGGGGTACGGGGGGCCGGATCTGGCGTGGGGCCGCTTCGCCGAGGCGTGCTACGCCATCGCTCGGGGCGTGCCGTGGTTCGCGTCCAACACCGACCTGACGATTCCCGGTGCCCGCGGAATCGCGCCCGGGAACGGTGCGGCGGTCGAGGTCGTGCGGATCGCGACCGGTGCCGAGCCCCGGATCGCGGGCAAGCCGCTGCCGCCGATGCACAGGGAGACGATCCTGCGGACAGGAGCCGAGCGGCCGCTGGTGGTCGGGGACCGTCTGGACACCGACATCGAGGGCGCGTTCAACGGGGGCGTGGACTCGCTCCTCGTCCTGACCGGGGTCACGGATGCGGCCCAGTTGCTGGCGGCCGTGCCGTCGCACCGGCCCACGTACATCGACGCCGATCTGCGCGGCATGCTGACGTCGCAGCGCGAAGTGACCGAGGCGGACGGGGAGTTCCGCTGCGGCGGCTGGAGCGCGGCGGTCCGCGGCGACGAGCTGGTGCTGGACGGGGAGGGAACGCCGCTGGACGGGCTGCGGGCGTTGTGCGGTGCCGCGTGGACGTACGCCGGGGACGGCTCGTGCACGCTCGACGCGGGGAAGGTGCTGGCCCGCCTGGAGTTGTAGCCCCGAGTCGGTGCCGAGCTGGTGCCGAGCCGACGTCGGCCGGCGGAGTCGGCCCACGTGGGACTGCCTTGAGCCGACCCAGGCCGTGATGAGAGGTTAGGCTAACCTAACCGCGTGTTGGTCGAGAGCCCCCCGAGTCACAGCGCGGAGCCGATATCCGCACCCAACAGCCCCAGGCGTCACGCCCTGCGTGCCGTCGGGCTGCTGGTGTCGGTTGTCATCCTGCTGCTTGTCTGCGTCGCGAGCATCGCCGTGGGCGCCAAGTCGATCCCGGTGTCCGACGTGTGGGACGGCCTGTTCCACAACACGGGCTCCGGGAACGACGCCATCATCCGCGACGTACGCGTGCCGCGGACGCTGCTCGGTCTGATCGTCGGGGCCGCGCTCGGCCTGTCCGGAGCGGTCATGCAGGCATTGACCCGCAACCCCCTCGCGGAACCCGGCCTGTTGGGCGTCAACGCGGGAGCGGCGGCCGCGGTCGTCTCGGCCATCAGCTTCCTGGGTGTCACCTCGCTCACCGGATACGTATGGTTCGCGTTCGCCGGGGCCGCGGTCGTCTCCGCCGCGGTGTACGTCCTGGGCGGCAGCCGCAGCGCCACCCCGGTGCGGCTCGCGCTGGCCGGCACCGCCGCGACGGCCGCCCTGTACGGGTACATCAACGCCGTCCAGCTGCTGGATTCGGCGGCGCTCGACCGGCTGCGGTTCTGGACCGTCGGCTCGCTGGCTTCGGCCGAGACGGGCACCGTCACCAAGGTTCTGCCGTTCGTCGCCGTCGGCACGGTGCTGTCGCTGCTGCTGGCCAGGCCGCTGAACGCGATGGAGATGGGCGACGACACCGCCCGCTCCCTGGGCGCCCATCTGAACCGCACCCGCGTCCTCTCGATGGTCGCTGTCACCCTGCTCTGCGGTGCCGCGACGGCCGCATGCGGCCCCATCGTCTTCGTCGGGCTGATGATCCCGCACGCCGTGCGGGCCGTCACGGGCCCCGACATGCGCTGGATCCTGCCGTACGCCGCGGTGCTCGCGCCCGTCCTGCTGCTCGGCGCGGACATTGTCGGCCGGGTCGTCACACGGCCCTCCGAACTGCAGGTCGGGATCGTCACCGCGCTGATCGGCGGCCCCGTCTTCATCCAGCTCGTACGCCGCAAGAGGATGGCCCAGCTGTGAACACCCCGGTGAAAACGATACGCACACCCGGAGGGTTCTCCGTCCGGCTCGACCCGCGGGCAGCGGCCGTCGTCGTGACGCTCGCCGCGGCCGCCGCGACCGCGGCCGTAGTGCTCATCGGCAGCGGTGACTTCCCGATGTCGTTCGGCGACGTCGTCGACACGCTCCTCGGAAGCGGCACCGCCGCACAGGAGTTCATCGTCCAGGAGCTGCGGCTGCCGCGTGTGCTCGTCGCCGTCCTCGTCGGGGCGTCGCTCGCCCTCAGCGGCGCGATCTTCCAGTCCCTGTCCCGCAATCCGCTCGGCAGCCCCGATGTGATCGGGTTCGGACAGGGGGCGACCGTCGGCGCACTCACCGTCATCGTGCTCTTCGAGGGCGGCTCGCTCGCCGTGTCCGGCGGCGCGGTCGCCGGCGGACTGCTCACCGGCGTCCTCGTCCACCTGCTCGCGTGGAAGCGCGGGATGCAGGGCTTCCGGCTCGTCCTCGTCGGCATCGGCGTCGCGGCCGTGCTCACCGCGGTCATCCACTTCCTGGTCACCAAGGCAAACCTGGTCGACGCCACCCGCGCCACGCTCTGGATGACCGGCTCCCTCGACGGACGCGACTGGGCCCAGGTCCTGCCGCTGCTGATCATGTGCGCCGTGCTGATGCCGGTGGTCATCGCGTACGGACGGCCGCTGCGGATGCTGGAGATGGGCGACGACGCGGCGTACGCGCTGGGCGTGCCCGTCGAACGCACCCGGATCGTGCTGATGGCCGCCGGTGTGCTGTTCATCGCCGTCGCCACCGCCGCCGCGGGACCGATCTCCTTCGTGGCCCTCAGCGCTCCGCAGCTCGCCCGCCGTCTGACCCGCTCGCCCGGTCCCAACCTCGCCGCGGCGGCCGTGATGGGCTCGGCGCTGCTGCTCGTCGCGGACTGGGCGGCCACGAACACCTTCACCGACCGCCGGCTGCCCGTGGGCGTGGTCACCGGTGTCCTCGGCGGCTGCTACCTGCTCTGGCTGCTCATCACCGAACGCAAGGCCGGACGGATATGAGCCCTGCCGCCGCACCCTCTCAGAAGTCCCCTCAGAACGCCGGGAGTACGACCACCATGCAGCGTCTCACCGCGGAATCGGTCACCCTCGCCTACGACCAGCGGGTCATCGCCGAGAACCTCTCGGTGGAGATTCCCGACCGTTCCTTCACGGTGATCGTCGGCCCCAACGCCTGCGGCAAGTCCACCCTGCTGCGCGCCCTGTCCCGGATGCTCAAGCCGTCCCAGGGCCGGGTCCTGCTCGACGGGCAGACCATCCACTCGCTGCCCGCCAAGAAGGTCGCCAGGACGCTCGGTCTGCTGCCGCAGTCGTCGATCGCTCCCGACGGCATCACCGTCGCCGATCTCGTCGGCCGCGGGCGCTACCCCCACCAGGGCCTGCTGCGGCAGTGGTCGGCCGACGACGAGCGGATCGTCCAGGAGTCGATGGCGGCCACGGGCGTCGGCGCGCTGGGCGACCGTTACGTGGACGAGCTCTCGGGTGGTCAGCGCCAGCGCGTGTGGATCGCGATGGCGCTTGCGCAGCAGACGCCGCTACTGCTGCTCGACGAGCCGACGACGTACCTGGACATCCAGCACCAGCTGGAGGTGCTCGACCTGTGCGCGGAGCTGCACGAGTCGCAGGGCCGCACGCTGGTCGCCGTGCTCCACGACCTCAACCAGGCGGCGCGCTACGCCACCCACCTGATCGCGCTCCGCGACGGCAAGGTCGTCGCGGAGGGCGCGCCGGGTGACGTGGTCACGGCGGAGCTGGTGGCGGAGGTCTTCCAAGTGAAGAGCCAGGTCATCGAGGACCCGGAGTCGGGGACACCGCTGGTCGTGCCGTTCGCGCGCAGGCGCGCGGCGACGGTGTCCTGAAGCTGTCCCTCAGGCGCTGCCGACCGCGGGTGCCTCGTGTCCTGACCGGCGTCGCTCCCAGGTGCTGCCGACCGCTGGTGCCCGGTGCCTGACCGGCGTCGCTCCAGGTGCTGCCGACTGTGGACTGCGCCTGGGGAACCCGGGAGACGTGGAGCGGGCCGCAGCGCCCGCGGCGTCACAGCAGCGAGCGCAGGCGCAGCAGATCCCGGAAGCCCGCCTCCAGCCTGACCCGGCCCGATGCCCACGCCTTCGCGAAATGCAGCTCGCCGTCGACCATCGCCACCAGATCGTCGCCCGTCATCGCCAGGCGGATCTCCGCCTTCTCCCGCGGCGGGCCCACCAGGGTGTGCGTCACCACGATCCGGCCGTCCTGGAGACGGCCGGCGAACGTGGTGTCCAGGTCAGTGACGTGGCAGCTGAGGGAACGGTCCAGCGCAGCCGCACCGCGTACGTCGCCGTCCGCGTTCGCCAGGTTGTCCGAGAGTTTTTCGAGTGCGCCGAGGCACTCCTGCGTCGTGGCCATCGTGATCGACGGTACCGCAGGGCTTCGCGGTAGCGTCTGGGCATGAGCGACTCGATGCCGGGCCAGGACCAGCCCGTACAGCAGACGGAGTCGGAGCAGGCGCCCGACCCCGCGGCGCCCGCGCCGCTCGGCGTGCAGCGCACACCCACCGGCCACGCCGAGGTGGACGCCCTGCTGGAGAGACTGGCCGATGCCGACCACCTCGCCGCCGACGGACACCTGGAGGTGTACGAGGATGTACACCGGGGCCTGCGGGACGCGCTGACCGCGCTCGACACCCGCCCGGGACCGCAGCCCCCGCACCATCCGCCGCACGACCACAGGAGCTGAACCCACCGTGGCAGGAGTCGCCCGCCGCCGTCTCGACGCCGAGCTGGTACGCCGCAAGCTCGCGCGCTCGCGCGAGCACGCCGCCCAGCTGATCGCCGCCGGGCGGGTCAGCGTCGGTGGCAACACCGCGACCAAGTCCGCCACCCAGGTCGAGACGAGTGCGGCGATCGTCGTCGCCTCGGACGACAGCGACCCGGACTACGTGTCCCGTGGCGGGCACAAGCTGGCGGGCGCGCTGGCCGCCTTCGTACCCCTCGGCCTGAAGGTCGAAGGGCGCCGGGCGCTGGACGCGGGCGCGTCGACCGGCGGTTTCACCGACGTGCTGCTACGCGAGGGCGCCGCGCACGTCGTCGCCGTGGACGTCGGCTACGGGCAGCTCGCCTGGTCCCTGCAGAGCGATGAACGCGTGACCGTCAAGGACCGTACCAACGTGCGAGAAATGACGTTGGAGACGATCGACGGAGTGCCGGTGGACCTGGTGGTGGGCGATCTGTCCTTCATTCCGCTCGGGCTCGTTCTGCCGGCCATGGTGCGCTGCACCGCGCCCGACGCGGACCTCGTCCTGATGGTCAAGCCGCAGTTCGAGGTGGGCAAGGAGCGCCTCGGCAGCGGCGGAGTGGTGCGCAGCCCCGAGCTGCGCGCCGAAGCGGTGAAGGCCGTGGCCGAGCGGGCGCGGGGGCTCGGCCTCGGAGTACTGGGGGTCACCGCGAGCCCGCTTCCGGGCCCCTCAGGGAACGTCGAATACTTTCTGTGGCTCCGGGCCGGGGCGCCCGAACTCGATCCGGCGGACGTTGACCGTGCAGTGGCGGAGGGACCTCGTTGACCACGACAGAAGTGACCACGACAGCGGCCAGAACCCGCGTACGCACCGTTTTCCTGCTTGCTCACACCGGCCGGCCGGCGGCGATCCGCAGCGCCGAACTCGTCGTGCAGGGGCTGCTGCGCAACGGCATCGACGTGCGCGTACTGGAGGCCGAGGCGGCGGATCTGCCGCTGCCCGCCTCCGTCGAGACCGTGCCCGACGCGACGCCCGAGGTGCTCGACGGCTGTGAGCTGCTGATCGTGCTCGGCGGCGACGGGACGCTGCTGCGCGGGGCCGAGTTCGCCCGTGCCTCGGGCGTGCCGATGCTCGGCGTCAACCTGGGACGGGTGGGCTTCCTCGCCGAGGCGGAACGCGACGACCTCGACAGGGTGGTCGACCGGGTCGTCACCCGCGCCTACGAGGTCGAGGAGCGCATGACCCTCGACGTTGTGGTGCACAGCAACGGCGACATCGTGCACCGGGACTGGGCTCTGAACGAGGCCGCCGTCCAGAAGGTCTCGCCCGAGCGCATGCTCGAGGTCGTCCTGGAGATCGACGGGCGTCCCGTGACCGGCTTCGGCTGCGACGGCATCGTCTGCGCGACCCCGACGGGCTCCACCGCGTACGCCTTCTCGGCCGGCGGACCGGTGGTGTGGCCCGAGGTCGAGGCGCTGCTTATGGTGCCGATCAGCGCCCACGCCCTGTTCGCGAAGCCGCTGGTGACCTCGCCGACGTCGACCCTCGCCGTCGAGGTCCAGCCGCACACCCCGCACGGAGTGCTGTGGTGCGACGGCCGCCGGACCGTGGAACTGCCCGCGGGCGCTCGCGTCGTCGTCCGCCGCGGAGCCGTTCCGGTACGCCTCGCCCGGCTGCACCACGCGTCGTTCACGGACCGGCTGGTGGCCAAGTTCGCCCTGCCGGTGTCCGGTTGGCGGGGCGCGCCGCACTGAGCGCGCTCCGCTTTGCCCGGGAGAGTGAATGGGTGGCCGGGGTCCGTCGCGCGGCGGCCCCCGGACCTCGTAAGGTCATGACCGTGTTGGAGGAGATGCGGATACGGTCGCTCGGGGTCATCGACGACGCGGTCGTCGAGCTGTCGCCCGGGTTCACCGCGGTGACCGGCGAGACGGGCGCGGGCAAGACGATGGTCGTCACCAGCCTCGGGCTGCTGCTCGGCGGGCGTGCCGACCCTGCCCTGGTGCGGATCGGCGCGAAATCGGCGGTGGTGGAGGGGCGGATCAGAGTGTCCGCCGACGCGCCCGCCGCGCTGCGCGCGGAGGAGGCCGGGGCCGAGCTCGATGAGGGCACGCTGCTGATCAGCCGGACCGTTTCCGCGGAGGGGCGCTCGCGTGCCCATCTGGGCGGGCGTTCCGTGCCGGTCGGCATGCTGTCCGAGCTCGCCGACGAACTCGTCGCGGTCCACGGTCAGACCGATCAGCAGGGCCTGCTGCGCCCCGCCCGCCAGCGGGAGGCGCTCGACCGCTACGCGGGCGACGCCGTCACCGGCCCGCACGCGAAGTACGCGGCCGCCTACCGTCGGCTGCGCGCCGTCGCGGCGGAGCTGGACGAGCTGACCACGCGCGCCCGTGAACGCGCCCAGGAAGCGGATCTGCTGCGTTTCGGCCTCGACGAGATCGCGGCCGTCGAGCCGCGGTCCGGCGAGGACGTCGAGCTCGCGGCCGAGGCGGAGCGGCTCGGGCACGCCGAGGCCCTCGCCTCCGCTGCGTCCGTCGCGCACGCTGCCCTCGCGGGCAACCCCGAGGACCCCGAAGCCGTGGACGCGACCACCCTGGTCGCCGGTGCGGGGCGGGCCCTGGACGCCGTACGGGCCCACGACCCGGCCCTGGCCGCGCTCGCGGACCGGATGGGGGAGATCTCCATCCTGCTCGGCGACGTGGCGGGCGAACTCGCCGGATATGCCGACAACCTCGATGCCGACCCGCTGCGGCTGGCGGCCGTCGAGGAGCGCCGGGCCGCGCTGACGCAGCTGACGCGCAAGTACGGCGCGGACATCGCGGCCGTGCTGGCGTGGGCGGAACAGGGCGCGGCCCGGCTCACCGAGCTCGATGGCGACGATGGCAGGATCGGCGAGCTGATCACGGAGCGTGATGCACTGCGCGGTGAACTTTCCGAGCTCGCCCAGGCATTGACGGACGCCCGCACGGAGGCCGCCGCGCGCTTCGCCGAGGCCGTCACTGAGGAGCTCGCCTCGCTCGCGATGCCGCACGCGCGTGTCTCGTTCGCGGTCCGGCAGACGGACGACCCGGACGGCGTGGAGATCGGCGGCCGTCCGGTGGCGTACGGCCCGCACGGCGCGGACGAGGTCGAGCTGCTGCTGGCCCCGCATCCGGGCGCACCTCCGCGCCCCATCGCCAAGGGCGCGTCCGGCGGTGAGCTCTCGCGGGTGATGCTCGCCGTCGAGGTAGTCTTCGCGGGCACCGACCCGGTGCCGACGTACCTCTTCGACGAGGTCGACGCGGGCGTCGGTGGCAAGGCGGCGGTGGAGATCGGGCGGCGGCTGGCGAAGCTGGCCAAGTCGGCCCAGGTGGTCGTGGTCACGCACCTGCCGCAGGTGGCCGCGTTCGCGGACCGGCAGCTGCTCGTCGAGAAGACCGACGACGGGTCGGTGACCCGGTCCGGCGTCACGGTCCTGGAGGGCGAGGACCGGGTGCGCGAGCTGTCCCGAATGTTGGCCGGCCAGGAGGACTCGGAGACGGCGAGGGCGCACGCGGAGGAACTGCTGGCGACGGCCCGCGCGGACGTCTGACCTGGGTGTCCGGGGGCTCGGGGCGGAGGGCGGCTTGCCGGACCGGTCGGCGCCCGTGGGTGTTCGCGCCCGGGAAGCCGGCGCCGGCAGGCCGGTTGATTCACCTATGTGGGTGATCCGGTCGCCGAGGACCCCGTTCCGACACAGGCACGACATGCGGACGGTGCCGGAACGTCCGTACGGACTGGCATCCTTGGCGGGTGACACAGCTGCGTACGGTCCAGGTGCTGGGCGGCGGCAGTGCGGGCAGCAGCGCGCACGTCAGGTCGCTGGCCGCCGGGCTGGTGGCGCGGGGCGTGCGGGTGACGGTGTGCGCCCCTGCCGAACTCGACCGGGAATACGACTACTTGGGATGCGGTGCGCATTTTGTGCCCGTGCCGCGCCGGAGCGACCCCCTGTCCGTGGGGATGCTCCGCGCGGCGTGCGCCGGCGCGGACGTGGTGCACGCGCACGGGCTGCACGCCGCCGTGCGCGCCTCGCTCGCGCTGAGCGGACAGGACGTGCCGCTCGTCGTCACCTGGCACACGCGCGGGCAAGGCGAGGGCGCGCGGGGCCACGTGCTGCGGCTCGTCGAACGAAGGGCCGTACGGGCGGCAGCCGTTGTGTTCGCCACCTGCTCGGAGCTCGTGGACAGGGCCCGTGAGCGCGGCGCCCGCGACGCCCGGCTCGCACCACTTGCCACCCCGCGCGGCTGCGCGCCGTTCGGCCTGCCGGACAAGAAGCGCGCCGAACTGGGCGTGGTCGAGCGGCCGTTGCTCATCTCTGTCGGCAGCCTTGACGAGCACCGCGGTTACGGCGTGCTGCTCGACGCGGCCCTCCGGTGGCGTGCCCTGGACCCGGCGCCGCTGCTCATGATCGCGGGTGAGGGGCCCCAGCGGGCGTTGCTGCAACGGCGTATCGACGAGGAGGACCTGCGCGTACGGCTCCTCGGCCGCCGGGACGACGCCGCCGAACTCCTTGCCGCCGCGGACCTCGCCGTCCTGCCCAGCCGCTGGGAGGCGCGCTCGGTGCTGGCGCAGGAAGCACTGCGGATGGGCGTCCCGCTGGTGGCTACGGCCGTCGGCGGCCTGCCGGAACTGGTGGGCGAAGCGGCGGTCCTCGTTCCGTACGGAGACGCGGGAGCGCTGGCGTCGGCGGTGACGGCACTCCTGGCCGACCCGTCACGCCGGGAGGACCTGGCGCGCGCGGGTCGGGCGCAGGCGGACACCTGGCCGTCGGAGGACGACACGATCGCGCAGGCACTGAGCGTGTACGACGAGGTGGCGGGCGGCAGGTGACCGCTGCGTTCTCCCCACCCCGCCCCTTCCCGAACCGGGGCTCCGCCCCGGGCCCCGTACGGCCGGAGTGGGGCACCTCCCACGCCGTCAGGCGTAGCGGGAGCGTCCTCTAACGCCGGACGGGCTGGAATTGCCGCTCCGCGGCACCCTCCTGCTCCGCAGCACTGTCCGGCCGGGCGGGTGCGGGCTTCGGTACGAGCCGCGCAAGTGGGTCGAGTTGAGCAGACTCAGCTCCGGCGGCACCCTCCGGCTCCGCAACACCGTCTGGCTCTCCCGCGGGCTTCGGTGCGTGGCTGCGCAAGCGGGTGGAGTTGAGCGGACTCAGCGTCGCCGGCACCCCGCAGCACCCTCCAGCGCCCGCATCACCGTCCGGCTTGCGCGGCTTCGGTGCGTGGCTGCGCAGGCGTGTCGAGTGCGAGCTCAGCTGGGCCGGTGCCTTGCAGCTCCGCAGTACCGTCCGGCCTGTGCGCGTGTGTCGAGTGAGAGCGCAGATCCGCTGAGAGCGCAGCTCGGCCGGTGCCCTCCAGCCCCGCAGCACCATCCGGCCTGTGCGGGCGTCGGTATGTGGCTGCGCAGCGCGTCAAGGGAACGCGGCTTGGCCGGTAACCTCCGGCCAAGCCGCGGTTTGGGGCGGGGGAGTGGGGCTGTGCCCCGGAATTCAGCCCGGCCGGGTTTGAGGCGCGGGGTTCGGGGCGAGCCCCGACGGGGGCTTGGTGCGGCCGGTTCGGGACGAGCCCCGACGGGGGCGTTGGGCGTGGCGGGTTCGGGCGAGCCCCGACGGCGGCGTGGGGTGCAAGAGCCCCCAGTCGGCCGCGCCCCGCCCCTCAGGGCACGTGCCGCCGTGCCCGCAGGGCGAGGCTCAGGGAGAGCACCGTTTCCGGGTCGTCCAGGTCCGTGCCCAGCAGTTCGCCGATCCGCGCCAGCCTGTTGTACAGCGTCTGCCGGTTGAGATGCAGTTCCCGGGCCGTCTCCGCCTTGCGGCCCGCGTGGGCGAGATACGTCTCCAGCGTCGGGAGCAGCGGCGGGCGCGACGAGGCGTCGTGCGCCCGCAGGGGGCCGATCGCGCGGTCCACGAACGCCGCCAGGTCGGGGTGCTCGCGCAGGCGCCACAGCAGCAGGTCGATGTCCAGGCGGCGGGCGTCGTACCAGGGGCGGTCGCTCAGACCGCGCGCCGCCGTCGCCGTCTCGGCCGCGTGCCGCAGCCCCGCGCCCGCCGTGGCCCAGCCGCCCGCCACGCCTACCACGACGACCGGCGGGTGCGCACCTGCCCGCTCAAGACCCGCCCGTTCGACTCCTGTGCGCAGCGCGTCGGCGACGCGGCCCGCGACCGCCGCCCGCTCGTCTTCCGTCCGGAGGCCGACGAGGAGTGGGACGCGGCCCTCCACGGGGCGTACGCCGAGGAGGACCGGCACACCCAGTGAGGCGAGGGCGTCGGACACGGCCCGCGCGAGCACGGCCCAGTTGCCTGTCGGCGTCAGCTCGGCCGCGAGCCGCATCACCACCGGCAGCAGCGGTCCCGAGCCCGGCTTGAAACCGAGCACCCGGGCCTGTGCCGGGGCGTCGTCGGGGGCGATGCGGCCCTCGGCGAGATCGGTCAGGAAGTCGCCACGGCCACGGGCCGCGAGCTCCTCCTCCTGGCGGGCCTGCATGAGGACGACGGCGAGCGATGCCGCCGCGCGCTCCGCGGCGATGCGGTGCACGGGCAGCAGCGGGGACGACACCGCCAGCAGGACCAGCCGCGCACGCACCGCGCCCGTGCCCCGGCCGCCGCCGGGCACGTCCACCAGGACGGCGTTGGTCGGCGGCCCGTCATGGCGCCCGCCACGCAGCCCTTCCCACATCTGGAGCGGGTCGGCGACGGCCGCCTCGTCACCGGGTCTGTCAGCCGCGTACAGCAGCTGCCCGTCGGGCGTCTCCAGGAAGACCGGGTCGCCCGTGAAGGAGGCGAGGATGCCGAGCACCCGGGGGACCCCGCCGCCGCCCAGCAGCGCCTCGGTGCACCGCCGGTGCACTTCTTCGGCCTGGCGCAGCAGGGCGTAGTGGCCGTTGACGATCTCGGTGTGGATCTCCTCGGTGACCGTCACGAACGGCACCTCGCGGTGCAGCTGCACCAGAGGCATTCCGCAGGCTCGGGCGGTCTCCATGATCGCGGCGGGCAGCCGCGTGAACCTCGACCCCAGTTCGACGACCAGCGCCGCGATCCCGCGCTCGGCGAGCCGGTGCACGAAGGCCCGCTGCTCGGCCGGTCTGGTGCCCAGCCCCAGACCGGTCGTCAGCAGCAGTTCGCCGCCCTTGAGCAGGGAGGCGATGTTGGGAACTTCACCGGCGTGCACCCAGCGGACCGTGCGGTCGAGCCGGTCCGCCCCGGCGAGCACCTCCGGCAGTCCGCTGCGCAGCCCGGGCAGCTCCAGCGCCCGCTGCACGGTGATGCCGCCCTGCGTTTCCATGGCTGCGGACGCTACAGGGGCGGCACATCCACGGACAACACGGATCAGCCCCCGTACGCGCCCGATGCCGTCAGCCGCAGCGCGGTGTCGATCAGCGGAACATGGCTGAACGCCTGCGGGAAGTTGCCCACCTGCCGCTGGAGCCGCGGGTCCCACTCCTCAGCGAGCAGCCCGAGGTCGTTGCGCAGGGCGAGCAGCTTCTCGAACAGCTTGCGCGCCTCGTCGACCCGGCCGATCATCGCCAGGTCATCGGCCATCCAGAACGAGCACGCCAGGAACGCGCCCTCGTCACCGGGCAGGCCGTCGACGCCCTTGTGCGCGCCCTCCGTCGGGTAGCGCAGGATGAAACCGTCCGAGGTCGACAGCTCGCGCTGGATCGCCTCGATCGTGCCGATGACACGCTTGTCGTCCGGCGGCAGGAAGCCCATCTGCGGGATCAGCAGCAGCGAGGCGTCCAGCTCCTGCGAGCCGTAGGACTGGGTGAAGGTGTTGCGTTCCTTGTCGTAGCCCTTCTCGCAGACGTCCCGGTGGATCTCCTCGCGCAGTTCGCGCCAGCGGTCCAGCGGACCGTCGGCGTCGCCGGACTCGATGAGCTTGATCGTGCGGTCGACGGCGACCCAGGCCATCACCTTGGAGTGCACGAAGTGCCGGCGCGGGCCGCGGACCTCCCAGATGCCCTCGTCGGGCTGGTCCCAGTGCTTCTCCAGGTACTGGATCAGCTTCAGCTGGAGCAGCGAGGCGTAGTCGTTGCGCGCGAGGCCGGTCATGTGCGCGAGGTGCAGGGCCTCGGTGACCTCGCCGTAGACGTCGAGCTGCAGCTGGTGTGCGGCACCGTTGCCGACCCGGACAGGGCTCGATCCCTCGTAGCCCGGCAGCCAGTCCAATTCGGCTTCGCCCAGCTCCCGTTCACCGGCGATCCCGTACATGATCTGCAGGTTCTCCGGGTCGCCTGCGACCGCGCGCAGCAGCCACTCGCGCCAGGCGCGGGCCTCCTCGCGGTAGCCGGTGCGCAGCAGCGACGACAGGGTGATGGCCGCGTCGCGCAGCCAGGTGTAGCGGTAGTCCCAGTTCCGCACGCCGCCGATGTCCTCGGGAAGCGAGGTCGTCGGCGCCGCGACGATGCCGCCGGTCGGGGCGTACGTCAGGGCCTTCAGCGTGATCAGCGAACGGACGACGGCCTCGCGGTACGGCCCGTGGTACGTGCAGTGATCGACCCATTCCCGCCAGAAGTCGGTGGTCGCCTCCAGCGAGCCCTCCGGGTCCGGGAGCGCAGGCTGCTCCTTGTGCGAGGGCTGCCAGCTGATCGTGAACGCGATCCGGTCACCGGGCGCGACCGTGAAGTCCGAGTAGGTGGTCAGGTCCTTGCCGTACGTGTCGACCTCGGTGTCCAGCCACACCGAGTCGGGACCGGCGACGGCGACCGTACGGTTGTCGATCTTGTGCACCCACGGCACCACACGCCCGTAGCTGAACCGCATGCGCAGCTGGGAGCGCATCGGCACCCGGCCGCTGACGCCCTCCACGATCCGGATCAGCTGGGGCGCACCGTCACGGGGCGGCATGAAATCGGTCACGCGGACCGTGCCGCGCGGCGTGTCGAACTCCGATTCGAGGATCAGCGAGTCGCCGCGGTACCGGCGCCGGTCGGCGCTCGGCGGTGCGTCGTTCACGCTGTACGCCGGTCCAAGCCGCCAGAAACCGTGCTCCTCGTTGCCGAGGAGCCCGGCGAAGCTGGCATGCGAGTCGAAGCGGGGCAGGCACAGCCAGTCGACCGTGCCGTCCCGGCAGACCAGTGCTGCGGTCTGCATGTCTCCGATGAGTGCGTAATCCTCGATGCGCCCGGCCACGTGCATCTCCAGTCGAACGGCCACGTCCGCCCCGCGGGGCGCTTACTGCGGTCAAGGGTCGTTGACGAGCCGCGGTACCCCAAACACCACAGTGGCACCGTCGCGACCCGCATGGTGTGGGGGGCGCCGGATTTTTCCGGGTGACGGGGCTCGGTGGTACGGGTCGACCGGCCCGGCTCGGCAGCGAGTGTCCGAGCAGGATACGACGCACGCAAGTGATACGCGCAGGTGTCCGGACAACGTGACTGCGCCGAACGAGCGAGCGGCAGGTGAGGTGCGGTGAACGGCCCCTGGCGGGATCGGGCGCGTCGCCGCTTGCGGCCGGAAGCGGCCGTGCCCCGTCGCTGATACCCTGGTACCCCGTGGACCGGTGGCCGTCCCGGATTCGAGAAGGCCCCGAAACCGCAGCGACGGCACCCCCGAATCCGGGTGGGACGCCGGTACGCACACCACCACGCGACCACGGGAGCCCCCTCTTGGCGATGCCGCCCAAAACCATGACGACCAAGCACATCTTCGTCACCGGGGGTGTCGCCTCCTCCCTCGGCAAGGGCCTCACGGCCTCCAGCTTGGGCGCGCTGCTCAAGGCGCGGGGCCTGAGGGTCACCATGCAGAAGCTCGACCCGTACCTGAACGTCGACCCGGGCACCATGAACCCGTTCCAGCACGGTGAGGTGTTCGTCACCAACGACGGGGCCGAGACCGATCTGGACATCGGCCACTACGAGCGCTTCCTCGACGTCGACCTCGACGGCTCGGCGAACGTCACCACCGGCCAGGTGTACTCGCAGGTCATCGCCAAGGAGCGGCGCGGGGAGTACCTCGGCGACACCGTCCAGGTCATCCCGCACATCACCAACGAGATCAAGTCCCGCATCCGCCGCATGGCCACCGACGACGTCGACGTGGTGATCACCGAGGTCGGCGGCACGGTCGGCGACATCGAGTCGCTGCCCTTCCTGGAGACCGTCCGCCAGGTCCGCCACGAGGTCGGCCGGGACAACGTCTTCGTCGTGCACATCTCGCTCCTGCCCTACATCGGCCCGTCCGGTGAGCTGAAGACCAAGCCGACGCAGCACTCGGTCGCCGCGCTGCGCAACATCGGCATCCAGCCCGATGCGATCGTGCTGCGTGCCGACCGCGATGTGCCGACCGCGATCAAGCGCAAGATCTCGCTGATGTGCGACGTCGACGAGGCCGCGGTCGTCGCCGCCATCGACGCCAAGTCGATCTACGACATCCCGAAGGTGCTGCACACCGAGGGCCTGGACGCGTACGTCGTGCGCAAGCTCGACCTGCCGTTCCGCGACGTCGACTGGACGACCTGGGACGACCTGCTGGACCGCGTCCACAACCCCGACCACGAGGTCACCGTCGCGCTGGTCGGCAAGTACATCGACCTGCCCGACGCGTACCTGTCCGTGACCGAGGCGATGCGCGCCGGCGGCTTCGCGAACAAGGCCCGCGTCAAGGTCAAGTGGGTCACCTCCGACGACTGCAAGACGCAGGCGGGCGCGCAGAAGCAGCTCGGCGACGTGGACGCGATCGTGATCCCCGGCGGCTTCGGCGAGCGTGGTGTGGACGGCAAGGTCGGCGCCATCCGCTGGGCGCGGGAGAACAAGGTCCCGCTGCTCGGTCTGTGCCTGGGCCTGCAGTGCATCGTGATCGAGGCCGCCCGCAACCTGGCCGAGATCCCGGACGCCAACTCCACCGAGTTCGACGCCGCGACCGCGCACCCGGTGATCTCCACCATGGAGGAGCAGCTGGCGTACGTGGAGGGTGCGGGCGACCTGGGCGGCACCATGCGGCTCGGCCTGTACCCGGCGAAGCTCGCGGAGGGCTCGATCGTGCGCGAGGTCTACGCGGACCAGCCGTACGTCGAGGAGCGCCACCGCCACCGCTACGAGGTGAACAACGCCTATCGCGCGGAGCTGGAGAAGAAGGCGGGCATCCTCTTCTCCGGCACCTCCCCCGACAACAAGCTCGTCGAGTACGTCGAGTACCCGCGCGAGGTGCACCCCTACCTGGTCGCCACCCAGGCGCACCCGGAGCTGCGCTCGCGCCCGACCCGTCCGCACCCGCTGTTCGCCGGTCTGGTGAAGGCGGCCGTGGAGCGGCAGCAGGCGGGCGAGCAGGGCAGGTAACCCGCAGGCGATACCGTTGACCGGGGTACGGACCACGACGGTTCCGTGCCCCGGTTTCCGTTTGCGCGTGGTGGAAGGACGCTTTCGATGACCATCAAGGACACGCCCGAGGAGTGGCGGGTCACCGCGACCGGGACACCGTTCCGCGGCAACAAGACGAGTGTCCGCACCGACGACGTGGTCATGCCCGACGGGTCGGTCGTCAAGCGCGACTACCAGGTGCACCCGGGGTCGGTCGCCGTCCTCGCCCTCGACGACGAGGGCCGGGTCCTGGTGCTGCGCCAGTACCGACACCCCGTACGCCACAAGCTGTGGGAGATCCCGGCCGGGCTGCTGGACGTCCCCGGCGAGAACCCGCTGCACGCGGCACAGCGGGAGCTGTACGAGGAGGCGCACGTCAAGGCCGAGGACTGGCGGGTGCTGACCGACATCTACACCACCCCCGGCGGCTGCGACGAGGCCGTACGGATCTTCCTGGCGCGTGACCTGTCCGAGGCGGACGGCGAACGCTTCGAGGTCGCCGAGGAAGAGGCCGACATGGAGCTGGCCCGGGTGCCTCTGGAGGACCTGGTCCGCGCGGTGCTCGCCGGGGAGCTGCACAACACCTGCCTGGTCGTCGGCGTCCTGTCGGCGGTGGCGGCGCGCGCGGGCGAGGGCTTCGACGCACTGCGCGGGCCGGAGGCACCCTGGCCCGCCCGTCCGTTCGAGGCGTGACGCAGATACGGCGCCGGGCCCGGCCGGCAGGCAGGCACGAGAGCGAGTCCGCGGACCCGCGCACGTGCGAGCGGCGTGGTGCGCGTGGTGGCTGACGCACAATCAGCACCGACTGTGTGACGATCCGCTGATCCGATCGAGCGATCGCGGTGTCGCGCCCGGCCGCTCCGGGCCGTTCGTCGCAGAGCGTGAACTACGCTCGAACCGCCCGTGCGGAGCCCCCGGCGGGCTCGGCTCGTGCGCGGACGGACTGGAGCGTGGCCCGTGACGGATCAGGCGCTGGACTTGGGCGGCTCCGACCGGGCGGATGCCGTCCGCCCCGGCTCCGGTGACCGGTTCCACGGCCGGCAACGCGAACTCAAGTCACTGCACGCCGACATCGAACGCGCCGGACTCGACACCCTCGCCGGCCGCAAGGCCGCCCGCGCCCGCGTCCTCCTCATCGCCGGACGCCCCGGTTCCGGGCGTACCGCCCTCGCCGAGGAACTGGCCGGGCAGCTCGCCGACCGCTACCCGGACGGCATCCTGCGGGTCCGGCTGGCCGAGCCCGGCGGGCCTCCCGTACCGCTCGACGAAGCCGCCCGGCGTCTCCTCGGCGACCTCGGCATCGCCTCGCCCCCCGGCGCCGGTGACGACGAACTGACCGAGATGGTCCGCGGGGCCCTCGCCGCACGCCGGGTGCTGCTCCTCGTCGACGAGGCCCACGACGCCGAGCACGTCGACCTGCTGCTGCCCGACAACCCCGACTGCCTGGTGGTCGCCGTCTCCGACGGCCCGCTCACCGGCATTCCCGGCGTACGCCCCTGCACCCTCGGCGGCATGGACGCCAAGTCCGCCATCGAGCTGCTCACCGCCTTCACCGGCGAGGTACGCATCACCGTCGACCCGCAGGCCGCCGAGATCGTCGCGGAGGAGTGCGGCGGCCAGCCCGCCGGGCTGATCCTCGTCGGCGGCTGGCTCGCGGCCAGGCCCGGATCCTCGGTCGCCGATGCCGCCAAGCGACTGCGGGCCCTCCCGGACGACGGCGACCAGCCGCGCGGTGCACGGCCGCTGGCCCGGGCGTTCCGGCTGGTGTACGAATCCCTGTCGCCGCCCGCCGCCCGGACACTGCGACTGCTCGCCCTGGCCCCCGCAGGCCTCGCCGACGCCCACACCGCGTCGGCCCTCGCCGGCTGCTCGGTGTCCGCCGCCCGGACCATGCTGGAGGGCTTCGCCGTGCTCGGGCTGCTGCGCCCCGCCGGGGACGGGTTCGAGGTGCCCGGCTGCCTCGCGCCCTTGCTGCGCGCGGTGGTGGAGACGAGCGAACGGCCTGCCGAGGTGCAGCTCGCCAGGGCCAGGATGCTGGAGCGGACCGTGCGCCGCCTGCAGGCGTGCCGCGCGATCACCGAGCCCGAGGGATCCCCGGCCCGCAGGAAACTCGCGGGCCTTCCCCGCGCGCTGCGTTTCCCCTCCGTGGCCGCCGCCGACGAGTGGCTGCGGTCGAACCGGCCCGTGCTGCTGGCCTCCGCGCGGCTCGCGGTGGACGACGGTGAGCTGGACACCCTCGCGCGCCGGCTGGTCGCGGCGCTGGTCAGGGCCCTCGCCGCCCACCAGGGCACGGAGGCGGCAGCGCCCGATCTGTACGGGCTCCACCAGCTGGTGCTGGATGTCGCCGAGCGCCGAGGCCTGCACCGGGAACGGGCGGCGGCGCTGCTGAACCTCGGCGACCTGGACGCCAGGAGCGGCCGCACCCACGACGCCCTCGCCCGCTACCGGGCCGCACTGGACGCCGGCCGGACGGCGAACGACGCCTACGCGACCGGCCGCGCGATGGAGTCCGTCGGCGGCGCCCACCAGGAACTGGGGGACTGGCAGCGGGCCGCCGACTGGTACGGGCGCGCACTCGCGCAGCGCCAGGCGCGCGGCGAGCGGGCCGACGAGGCCCGGCTTTACGGCCGCCTCGGGACGGTGCACACCTACGCGGGCCGCTACGGCGAGGCGCTGCGCAGCTGGCGCGCGGCGGCCGCCGGACACCGCAGGCTCGGAGACGTTTCCGCCCAGGCGCGGGCACTGAGCGAGGTGGCACGTGTACAGGAGTACGCAGGGCGGCCGGAGGAGTCGCTGCACACCTGTCGCGAGGCCGTGGACTGGGCGCGTCAGGCCGGGGACGTACGCCTGCAGGCCGCGTTGGAGCTCAGGCTGGCCGACACGCTCGACCGCCTCGGCGATCCGGCGGCGGCCCGGCTGCACCGGCTCGCTTCGGAAAGACTGCTCGGAACGGAGGCCTCCACCTACGAAATCCGTAGTCCCTCCGAGGGAGATTGATGCTTTGTAAGGCTAGACAGCGAGAAATCCTTCATTAGACTGGCTCCACCACGTCATCTCGTGGTGTGTCCCGGTGCGCCCTGTGTGCCTGGGTATCTATGGCATTGACCGAAACATTCCCTGAGCCAAGGACCGTGATCGACGTGAAGGTCGGTATCCCCCGCGAGGTCAAGAACAACGAGTTCCGGGTGGCCATCACCCCTGCCGGCGTGCACGAGCTGGTGCGCAACGGCCACAAGGTGTTCGTCGAGCAGAACGCCGGTGTCGGCTCCTCGATCACGG
Organism: Streptomyces sp. ISL-10; assembly: GCF_018614575.1. Taxonomy (GTDB): domain Bacteria; phylum Actinomycetota; class Actinomycetes; order Streptomycetales; family Streptomycetaceae; genus Streptomyces. The sequence goes on along the minus strand of NZ_JAGGOJ010000035.1, from coordinate 131,517 downwards.
ACGACGAGTACGTCGCCGCCGGTGCGCAGATCCTGGCCACCGCCGACGAGGTCTGGGCCACCGCCGACCTGCTGCTGAAGGTCAAGGAGCCCATCGCCGAGGAGTACCACCGCCTCCGCAAGGACCAGACCCTCTTCACCTACCTGCACCTCGCCGCCTCCCGCGAGTGCACGGACGCCCTTCTGGAGTCCGGCACCACCGCCATCGCGTACGAGACGGTGGAGACCGCGAACCGCGCGCTGCCGCTGCTCGCCCCGATGTCCGAGGTCGCGGGCCGCCTGGCCCCGCAGGTCGGCGCCTACCACCTGATGCGCTCGGCCGGCGGCCGCGGCGTGCTCCCCGGCGGCGTCCCCGGCACCCAGGCCGGCAAGGCCGTCGTCATCGGCGGCGGCGTCTCCGGCTGGAGCGCCACGCAGATCGCCGTGGGCATGGGCTTCCACGTGACCCTGCTCGACAGGGACATCAACAAGCTGCGCGAGGCCGACAAGATCTTCGGTACCAAGGTGCAGACGATCGTCTCCAACTCCTTCGAGCTGGAGAAGGCGGTCGTCGAGGCCGACCTCGTCATCGGCGCCGTTCTCATCCCGGGCGCCAAGGCCCCCAAGCTGGTCACCAACGAGCTCGTCGCCAAGATGAAGCCCGGAAGTGTCCTTGTCGACATTGCAATCGACCAGGGCGGCTGCTTCGAGGACTCGCGTCCGACCACGCACGCCGAGCCGACGTTCACCATCCACAACTCGGTCTTCTACTGCGTCGCCAACATGCCCGGCGCGGTGCCCCACACCTCCACCTACGCGCTGACCAACGCCACGCTTCCGTACATCGTGTCGCTGGCCAACAACGGCTGGGCCGAAGCGCTCCGCCGCGACGCCGCGCTGGCCAAGGGTCTCAACACCCATGACGGCAAGGTGGTTTACAAGGAGGTCGCGGAAGCGCACGGCCTCGAGAGCATCGAGCTGAGCGCGCTGCTCGGCTGACGAGTCAACCGAATTCGTCAACATCACGCGTCCGGCCGGACCTTGCCCCGCAAGGTCCGGCCGGACGTTTGTCCGCCCGGTTTGCGAGGCTCGCTCAACTCGCCTCGAACATAACCCTTTAACCGTTTCGCCCACACCTCAAACCTGCGCCCGGGAGCAAGCGAAAGAGGCTCTGCGCCCTTGACAGAGTGGTGTTCGATTGCCGACACATCGGGCCGGGTCCGGCGGATTGTGTTGCTGCGGACCGGTGACACGCCATAGAGTCGCCAACCGTCGGCATGGTGCCACGCTGACCTATCGATAAGTTTCCTGGTCACGTCCAAGGAGGTAAGACGACTTGTGAATGAGTCGACATTTACTCCTGGGGGTGGTCAACCAGGAACGGGCCCCCTGAGCCCCGGGGGCGTGGGGGGACCCCAAGCGGCGGGCAGGCACCCGTCGACCGGTTTCGAGGCTGTCGGCTCCGTCGCTGTACGCCCCTTCGCGACGCACCAGCGCACGACGCACAGGACGACACCCCACACGATGAAGATGATGGACGGCCAACACGTGAACGCCATGGCCGGCAACGAGAGTGGCCGAGAGTCCACCCACTTCGCCGCCTACGAGGAAGTCCCCGAAGGGCACTTCTACGACCCCGATGCCGAGTACGAGCCCGATCCCGAATACGCGGCCACCCTCGCGCCCGACGCCGCCCGTCAGCGCCGCGAGCGGATCGGCCCCACCGGGCGCCCCCTGCCGTACTTCCCGATCCCGGGTCCGCTGACCGACCACGGCCCCGCGAAGATCATCGCGATGTGCAACCAGAAGGGCGGCGTTGGCAAGACCACGTCGACCATCAACCTGGGCGCCGCTCTCGCGGAGTACGGACGGCGTGTGCTGCTCGTCGACTTCGACCCCCAGGGCGCGCTGTCCGTGGGCCTCGGAGTCAACCCCATGGAGCTGGACCTGACGGTCTACAACCTCCTCATGGAGCGCGGCATGTCCGCGGACGAGGTACTGCTCAAGACCGCCGTGCCCAACATGGACCTGCTGCCGAGCAACATCGATCTCTCGGCGGCGGAAGTGCAGTTGGTGAGCGAGGTCGCGCGCGAGTCGACATTGCAGCGTGCGCTGAAGCCGCTGATGTCCGACTACGACTACATCGTGATCGACTGTCAGCCCTCGCTGGGCCTGCTCACCGTCAACGCGCTGACGGCGGCTCACAAGGTGATCGTGCCCCTCGAATGCGAGTTCTTCGCCCTGCGCGGTGTCGCGCTGCTGACGGAGACCATCGAGAAGGTCCAGGAGCGGCTCAACCCCGAGCTGGAGCTCGACGGCATCCTCGCCACGATGTACGACTCCCGGACCGTGCACAGTCGCGAGGTGCTGGCGCGTGTCGTCGAGGCCTTCGACGACCACGTCTACCACACGGTGATCGGCCGGACCGTGCGCTTCCCGGAGACCACGGTCGCCGGTGAGCCCATCACCACGTACGCGTCCAATTCCGTCGGCGCCGCCGCCTACCGCCAGCTCGCCAGGGAGGTGCTCGCCCGGTGTCACGCCGAGTGAGTCTGCCCGGGGCCGACGAGCTGTTCCGTACGACCGGGGGCACGGCGCTGCAGGCGTCGACCCCGCGCAGGCAGACGAACGGTGAGCCGCGGGTGCCGGCGCCGGCGGGGGAGAGCGACCCGGCGGCGGACGGCACGCCGTCGTCCCGTTCGCAGGAGCACTCGACGCCTGCCGAGACGGAGGGTCCGCGGGAGGAACGCAGCCGGAGCACGGAGACCGCGGAGACGGCGCCGGACGCGAAGGCCCGCCGGGCGCCTGCGGGCGAGGCGCAGGCCGCGGGCGGCCCGCGCAGACGCGGGCGGGGTGCCAACCGCCGGCCCAGCGGCCGTGAACGGCACGACGAAAAGATCACGGTCTACGTCTCCGCCGAGGAACTGATGGACCTGGAGCACGCGCGGCTGGTGCTGCGCGGCGAGCACGGCCTCGCCGTCGACCGCGGGCGCATCGTCCGCGAGGCGGTGGCGGTGGTGCTGGCGGACCTGGAACAGCGGGGCGACGCGAGCATCCTGGTACGGCGCCTGCGCGGCCGCTGACGCGGTAGCCTGCGGGCCTGCACACCTGCGCCGTTCCCTGGACCACGATGCCCCCGACCGACGAAACGTCCCGCCCGCCCCACCGCCGCGCGCTGGGCCGGGGGCCGGGCGCGGGGGGCGCGCCGCGTCCCGGTTCCGATGCGGAGATTTCCCCTGCCCCGCCCTTTCCCGAAACCGGGGACGAGTCCCCGGACTCCGAGGTGCGTGCGGTGCGCGTCGCGGGCGGGGTTTCGGACCCCGCGGCCCTGCGGCGCGAGGTGGGCGAGGCACCGGAGCCGGAGCCGGGTGCGTTCCACGGCGCGGGCGGGGCCCGTGGCCCCGAGGTGCGTGCGGTGCGTGACGGCGCGGGGGTGGAGGGTTTTCGAACCGGGGACGAGTCCCCGGACTCCGAGGTGCGTGCGGTGCGCGTCGCGGGCGGGGTTTCGGACCCCGCGGCCCTGCGGCGCGAGGTGGGCGAGGCACCGGAGCCGGAGCCGGGTGCGTTCCACGGCGCGGGCGGGGCCCTTGGCCCCGAGGTGCGTGCGGTGCGTGACGGCGCGGGGGTGGAATTTTCCACTGCCCCGCCTTTTCCCGGAGCTGAAGACGAGTCCCCGGACCCCGACGTGCGGGCGCTGCCCGACGGCGGCGGGTGGCGGGAGGCTGGCGGTTTCTCCGGCCCCGTGACGGATGGCGGCACGGTCCCGGAGGGGTTGCGCGACGAGGGAAGGACCCGTGGCCCTGAGGGGTGCGTGGGGCGCGACGGCGCGGGGCCGGAGCCGGCCCCCGCCCCGCCCCTGCCCGGCACCGGGGAGAGGTCCCCGGACCCCGAGGTGCGCGCGCTCCCCGACACGGGCCGGGCCCGTGGCCCGGAGGACGCGCCGATCGGCGGCAGCGGGACTGCGGAGCCGGCAGGCGATGGCCGGGCAACAGAGGAACAAGCGTTGCCCAACCGGGGCGGGTTTGCGGAGGCCGGAGGTGGCTTGGGCCCTGCCCCGGAGACAGCGGGCGTCCCCCAGGGGGCCCCGGGTGACGGGGACGAGCGAGCAGGGCAGGCCGAGGACTCCGCACGGGAGGCACCGGGTCCCGAGGGTGCGTTGCGCGTCGCGGGCGGGGCCGTGGCCCCAGGGGCAGCCGCTCCGGGGGCCGGGTCGGGGGTGGGCACGCAGGGCCCGGAAAGCGACACCCCGGGCGGTGACGCCCGCTTCACCGTGCGGTTGGCGAACTTCGAGGGGCCCTTCGACCTCCTCCTCCAGCTCATCGCCAAGCACAAGCTCGATGTCACCGAGGTCGCCCTCTCCAAGGTCACCGACGAGTTCATGGCGCACATCCGGGCCATGGGCGCCGACTGGGATCTCGATCAGACCACCGAGTTCCTGGTCGTCGCCGCGACGCTGCTCGATCTCAAGGCCGCCCGGCTGCTGCCCGCCGCCGAGGTGGAGGACGAGGCCGACCTCGCGCTGCTCGAAGCGCGCGACCTGCTCTTCGCCCGGCTGCTCCAGTACCGCGCGTACAAGCAGATCGCCGAGATCTTCGACCGGAGACTCGACGACGAGGCCCGGCGCTTCCCGAGGACCGTAGGGCTCGAACAGCACCACGCCGAGCTGTTGCCCGACGTCGTCATCAGCATCGGCGCCGAGGGCTTCGCGAAGCTGGCCGTCAAGGCGATGCAGCCCAGGCCCAAGCCGCAGGTGTACGTCGATCACATCCACGCGCCACTCGTCAGCGTCCGCGAGCAGGCCGAGGTGGTCGTCGCCCTCCTCAGGGAGCGCGGCACGGCCACGTTCCGCGAGCTGACCGAGGGCGTCGACGACACCCTCACCGTCGTCGCGCGCTTCCTCGCCCTGCTGGAGCTGTACCGCGAGAAGGCCCTCGTCCTGGACCAGGAGGTGGCGCTCGGGGAGCTCACCGTCACCTGGGCAGCCGGGGACGGGACCGCGACGGTGACCGTCACAGACGAGTTCGACCATGTTGTGGAGGAGAAGGAGTGAGCGAGCTCAAGCCCGCACTGGAGGCCGTCCTCATGGTCGTCGACGAGCCCGCCACCGAGGAGCATCTCGCCAAGGTGCTGGAGCAGCCCCGCAGGGTCGTGGCGGACGCACTGCGGGAGCTGGCGGACGAGTACACCGTGCAGGGCCGCGGATTCGAGCTGCGGCTCGTCGCGGGCGGCTGGCGCTTCTACAGCCGCCCCGAGCATGCCGCGGCCGTCGAGCGCTTCGTCCTCGACGGCCAGCACGCCCGGCTCACCCAGGCCGCCCTGGAGACCCTCGCGGTCGTCGCGTACCGCCAGCCGGTCAGCCGTTCTCGGGTCTCGGCGGTGCGCGGAGTGAACTGCGACGGCGTCATGCGCACCCTCCTTCAGCGCGGTCTGGTCGAGGAGGCGGGCACGGAACCCGAAACAGGTGCGATCCTGTACAGGACGACGAACTACTTCCTGGAGCGAATGGGCCTGCGCGGCCTGGACGAGCTCCCGGAGCTCGCGCCCTTCCTTCCCGAGGCGGACGCGATCGAGGCCGAGACGCAGGAAGGCGTTCCGTCGTTCGATCCGGATGCACCGGATTTCGAAGACGCAGACGACAAGACGGAAATTTGATGCGAAGCAGCAGCGGCAGGAACAGCAGCGGAAACAACGGCGGGAGCCGTGGTGGCAACAGCGGCGGCCGCGGCAGCAGCGGCGGCCGCGGCAATTACCGGGGTGCCGGTAACAGCCGCGACGACCGTGGCAAGGGCGCGAGCAACCCGCGCCGCCCCCGCCCCGAGGAGCGCACCTACGACGTGGGCGGCACCTCCGAGGGCCCCAAGCGTGGCCGTGGCGCCGCGGCCCGCGGTGGCGCCAAGGGCGGCCCCCGCCAGTCCCCGCAGCGGGGCGGCGGCCGTACGGCCTCGGCGCGTCCGCGTGAACTGGACGCCCGGATCGAGGAGCGCAACCGCGAGCGGTACGCGAACAAGCCGCAGATAAAGACCCCCAAGACGTTCGGGGACCAGGAGGGCGAGCGTCTGCAGAAGGTGCTCGCCCGCGCCGGCATGGGCTCGCGGCGCGCCTGCGAGGAGCTGATCGACGCCGGCCGGGTCGAGGTCAACGGCAAGATCGTCATCGAGCAGGGCACGCGCGTCGACCCGGAGAAGGACGAGATCAAGGTCGACGGTCTGACCGTCGCGACCCAGTCGTACCTCTTCTTCGCACTGAACAAGCCCGCCGGAGTCGTCTCCACCATGGAGGACCCGGACGGCCGCCAGTGCCTCGGCGACTACGTCACCAACCGCGAGACCAGGCTCTTCCACGTCGGCCGCCTCGACACCGAGACCGAGGGCATCATCCTGCTCACCAACCACGGCGAGCTGGCCCACCGTCTCACCCACCCCAAGTACGGCGTGAAGAAGACGTATCTCGCCGCCATCCAGGGCCCGTTGCCGCGCGAGGTCGGCAAGCGCCTCAAGGAGGGCATCCAGCTGGAGGACGGCTACGCCCGCGCGGACCACTTCCGCGTCGTGGAGCAGACCGGCAAGAACTACCTGGTCGAGGTGACCCTCCACGAGGGACGCAAGCACATCGTGCGCCGCATGCTGTCCGAAGCGGGTTTCCCCGTCGAGAAGCTCGTACGGACCGCGTTCGGGCCGATCACGCTCGGCGACCAGAAGTCCGGCTGGCTGCGCCGGCTGACCAACACCGAGGTCGGCATGCTGATGAAGGAAGTCGGTCTGTAGGACCGCTGTAGTACGGCGAACCGCCCAGGAGCCCGCGACCGTTGCCGGTCGCGGGCTCTCTTTTTCTCTTGTGGCGCGCACCGGTCGACCTTTATAGTCAACCTGACTATTAAGGAGGGCGGGCGTGAATCTCGCGGACATCGTCGAACCCCTGCGGCAGCCGCTGTTCACCGCGCTCGGCACCCCGGTGAGCTGGATTGACTCCTTGGAGGTCCTCGGCTTCGGCAGCGGCGCGCTCTGCGTCTGGCTCGTCGCCCGTCAGCACATCGCCAACTGGCCTGTCGGCATCGCCAACAACCTGCTGTTCATCCTGCTTTTCTCCCAGGCGGGCCTGTACGCCGACGCCGGCCTGCAAGTCGTCTTCATCACCCTCGCCGTGTACGGCTGGTGGACCTGGACCCACGGGGGTGGACCAGGTTCCGGCACGCTGCCCGTGCGGCGCACCACTCGCACCGAGTGGAGGTGGCTGCTCACGGCGGGGGTGGTGGGCACCCTCGTGCTCACGCTCCTCCTCGACCGCGCCACCGACTCGACGGTCCCCTTCTGGGACGCGCTGACCGCCGCCCTGTCCCTGACGGCGACCTACGGGCAGTGCCGCAAGCGCCTGGAGTCGTGGTGGCTGTGGATCGCGGCCGATGTCGTCTACATCCCGCTGTACGCGTACAAGGAGCTCTACCTCACCTCCCTGCTGTACATCGGCTTCATGACGCTGTGCGTCATCGGCCTGCGCAACTGGTCGCGCGATGCGGTCGCGGGACGGGGACGGCCCATGGAGGTGGCCGTATGAGCCGCTACGGCCACGGCCTGGTGCTGGGCAAGTTCTATCCGCCGCACACCGGCCACCACCATCTCGTCCGCACCGCGGCCGGCCGCTGCCGACGGCTCACCGTGCTCGTGTGCGCGGCGTCCGTGGAGTCCGTCCCGCTCACGGACCGTGTCGCATGGATGCGCGAGGTGCACCCCGAGGTGCGGGTCGTCGGAACCATGGACGACATCCCGGTGGATGTCACCGATCCCGCCGTCCGGGACGCCCACATGGCCGTCTTCCGCGCCGCCGTGCCCGAGCCCGTGGACGCGGTCTTCACCTCGGAGGCGTACGGCGGCGAACTCGGCCGCCGCTTCGGCGCCGTCTCCGTGTGCGTCGATCCCGACCGCATCCGCCACCCCGTCTCCGGGACGGCCGTGCGCAACGACCCGATCGGCTGCTGGGACTTCCTGGAGTCGCCCGTGCGCGCCGCCCTCGCCCGCCGCGTGGTCGTCGTCGGCGCCGAGTCCACCGGCACCACGACGATGGCGGCGGCGCTCGCCGAGCACTACCGGGGGCGCGGCGGTGTGTGGGCGCGGACGCGGTACGTGCCCGAGTACGGGCGGGAGTTCAGCGAACGCAAACTCGCCGTGCTGCGTGCCGCACGGCCCGGGGCGGAGTGGTCGGACGTCACGTTCGCCTCCGAGGAGTTCCCGCTGATCGCCCGCCGCCAGGCCGAGCTGGAGGAGGAGGCCGCGCGCACCGGCTCCCCAGTGCTCTTCTGCGACACCGACGCCTTCGCGACGACGATCTGGCACGAGCGGTACATGGGCGGCCCCTACCCCGCCGCCCCGGAACCCCGCACCCAGCACCTGTGGCTGCTCACCGACCACGAGGGCGTCGCCTTCGAGGACGACGGCCTGCGCGACGGCGAGCATCTGCGCCCCTGGATGACCGGCCGCTTCCGCGAGGAACTGGCCCGCACCGGCCGCCGTACGGTCGAGCTCACCGGACCGCACGAGCAGCGCCTCGCACGGGCCGTCGCCGCCGTGGACGCGCTGATCGACGAGGGCCCGCACTTCGCCGACCCCCTGCCGGAGCGCCGCTGATGCAGCGCTACGACCCGGGTGCCTTCCCGCCCTTCGCCGTCACCGTCGACCTCGCCGTCTTCACCGTCCGCGAGGGAGCGCTGCACGTCCTGCTCGTCGAACGCGGCCAGGAGCCCTACCGAGGCGCCTGGGCACTGCCGGGGGGCTTCCTCCTGCCCGACGAGTCCGCCGAGACGGCCGCCCGCCGCGAACTGGCCGAGGAGACCGGTCTGTCCGAGCGCACCGCGGCCGGTCTGCACCTGGAACAGCTGCGCACCTACAGCGAACCGGACCGCGACCCCCGCATGCGTGTCGTCTCCGTGGCGTTCACCGCACTCCTACCGGATCTGCCCGAACCGCGCGGCGGAGGCGACGCGGCCCGCGCACGCTGGACGCCCCTGGGCCGGGCCACGCGCCTCGCCTTCGACCACGACCGCATCCTCGCCGACGCCCACGACCGGATCGGCGCCAAGCTCGAGTACACCTGCCTGGCCACCGCCTTCTGCCCTCCTCGCTTCACGCTCGGCGAACTGCGGCAGGTGTACGAGACGGTCTGGGGCGTCGAGCTCGACCGGCCCAACTTCCGGCGCAAGGTCCTCGCCACCCCCGGCTTCGTCGAGGCCGTCGAGGGCGGACCGCGCCGCACCGGCGGCCGGGGCAAGCCGGCCGCCCTCTACCGGGCGGGCAGCGCGTCGGCACTGCACCCACCACTCATGCGACCGGAAGGACGGCAGCCATGACCACCGCGAAGCGGGCCGCCACGGGTTCACTCGTCGGCCTGGCGCTCGGGGACGCGCTGGGCTTCCCCACCGAGTTCAACGACGTGCCCTCGATCCTGTCCAAGTGCGGACCGTGGCGGGAGATGGAACTGCCCGAGCCCGCCTTCGTCACCGACGACACCCAGATGACGCTCGCACTCGGCCGGGCCCTGCGCACCGCCATGGAGCGCGGGCTGCTCGTCGGCTCCCGGCTGCTGCGCCCGCTGCGCGAGGAGTTCGTCGACTGGTACCACTCGCCGGACAACAACCGGGCTCCCGGTCGCACCTGCATGGTCGCCTGCCGGAAGCTGGACGGCGACCGACCGTGGCAGGAGGCGAGCCAGATCGACTCCAAGGGCTGCGGCGCCAACATGCGGGTCGCCCCGGTCGGACTCGCGCCCGGCCTGAGCGCGGAGCAGCGCGCGGGCGCCGCCCAGCTGCAGTCCGCGCTCACCCACGGGCACCCCACGGCGCTCGCGGCGAGCGACCTGACAGCGCACGCGGTCCAGCTGCTGGCCCAGGGCGCGGAGCCCACCGGCCTGGTCGGCCGGCTGCGTTCGTACGCGTACGACAACCGCGGCCGCTACCACGAGCGCTGGCTCGGCAACCTGTGGACGTACAGCCATGACCCGACACCCGAGGCCTTCATCGCCCGCGGCTGGGACGAGTGCCTGCAGATACTCGAACGGGTGGCGGCCGCCCTGCGCTCACCCGAACCGGAGCTGGACCCGTGCCTGGCCACGGGCGACGGCTGGATCGCGGAGGAGGCACTGGCGACGTCCCTGCTGTGCTTCCTGATGTTCCCCGAGAACCCGGTGACCGCTCTGCGCCGCGCCGCCTGCACCAAGGGCGACTCGGACTCGCTCGCCTGCCTGACGGGCGCGTTCGCGGGGGCGCACCTGGGCGCGGACGCATGGCCGGCCCAGTGGGCGGAGCGGATCGAATACCGGGAGGAGTTGGTGGCGCTGGGTGAGCTCTGGGATGCATGACCGTCGCGGCGGCGCAACTGGGCAGCGCCGTGGACGCGTTCGTCACCTACGACAAGCGCCAAGCCGAATGCGCGGCCCGCGCCGGGCTGAATGTCGTCTCACCGCGCTGACGCCCTCCGGACCCGCACCAGGAAGTCCTCCACCCGTGCCCGGTCCGGCTCCGGCGGCAGCGGGGTGGCGTGCGCCGCCGAGTCGGCCTCCTCGGACAGGCGGGTCATCCACGACTCCACCCGCTCCCACGGCACCTCGCCCCGCTTGACCTCCAGGAGCCGGTCCCGGTCCGCGCCCACGTCGATCACCAGCTCGCCTGTGCGCAGCAGGTCGCGGCAGCTGGCGAGCAGCCGGAGAAGGTGCATCGCGTGCTTCCAGCGGGGCGCGCCGTGCTGCCGCACGTCCGCCTCCAGTTTCCTGCGCTGCCCGTCCGCGTACCGCACGAACGTCCCGTGCGCCAGGCGCGACAGGAACGCTCCGCGCAGGGAGAGCAGTTCGCGGCCCGCGTCGTCGACCTGTTCGACGAGCGGCGAGTGCAGGCACTCCAGAATGTTCGGGTTGGCGCGCAGGGCCAGTTCGAGGAACCTCTCCAGCTCCCACGAGAACCGCTCCTCCTCCGGGCCCTCGACGTGCGTCGGCGGCTTGGCAAAACGCCAGTACAGCGCGGTCGGGGCGAGGAAGACCCCGCGGCGGTCGGTGTCGCTCGACTCCGTCGCCAGCCCGAACGCCCGCGACCCCATGACACAGGAGTAGATCGTGTGGTCGCGGACGAGCGTCTCGGGAGTCATGCGCGCGAGGCTATGGCACGGCTCCGACAGTCATGCCAGCAGGATGGAGTCCCCCGAGACCGTGATCCGCTTCGCCGGCAGCGGCCTGGTCGCCGGGCCCGCCGCGACCGAGGCGTCCTCGATGCGGAACTTGCTGCCGTGGCAAGGGCAGTTGATGAGACCGTCGCTGACCGAGCCGACCGTGCACCGCTGGTGCGTGCAGATCGCGGAGAACGCCTTGAACTGTCCCGCCGTCGGCTGGGTCACCACGACCTCCTGCTCCTTGAAGATCGTTCCGCCGCCGACCGGGATGTCCGCCGTCCTCGCGAGCTCCTCGCCGGGCGGCGACGCCGTGTCCCCGTCGGTGGGTGTCTGCGTGGCGGGCGCGTCACCCCCGTCGCCGTCCCCGCAGCCCGTCACCAGCGCGGCCGCTCCCGCTGCTCCCGCCGCCAGGACCGACCTTCGGCGCGTGTCCATGCCATTCTCCCTCGTTCGGGGCGCTCATCGCCCCGACCACCCGGGGCACCAGCATCCTGACGTTCCCCGCACGGCCGGTGAAGCAACCGCGCAGAGGGTGTCCGTCCCCCGGCCCAGCGATCGGCGGGTACGGCGATCAGACCCGGGGCGTCAGCTCCCGTGCGTGACCGTCCGCGTCGCGCCGTACCGCGAGCACCGCGGTCACGGATGCCCGTTCGACCGGTCCGTACACATGTGGGAAGAGCGTGTCCCGCAAACCCTCCCAGCGGACCTCGGCGGTGAGCAGCGACTCGTCGATCACCAGCACCAGCAGGTGCTCCACGGCGCGGTACGGGCCGTTCGCGACGGCGAGCGCGGCGGACTCGTCCGCGGAGCAGTGCACGAAGCCCTCGGAGGCCAGGGAGGCCGGGGCGTAGGGACCGGCGGCGTCGGCGGTCCATTCCTCGGCGGGCACGACATGAAGGAGCATGCGCCAGTTGTAGCGCAGGCCGCTGCCCGAGCCGTCTCGCGGACCGGGCGTCGCGGCCCGGCGCGCGTGGGCTGACTAGGCTGAACGAAGAAGTCGCAGCCCGCTCCGCGTCACCCAGGCAAGGACACCGCAAGGACATGGCCCAGTGAGAACCGCGCTCGTCATCGGAACAGGACTGATCGGTACGTCCGCCGCGCTCGCCCTCGCGGGGCGCGGTGTCCACGTGCATCTCGTCGACCACGACGCGGCGCAGGCCCGTACGGCCGCCGCGCTCGGCGCGGGCACGGACGAGTCGCCCGAGGGGCGGGTGGATCTCGCCGTCGTGGCCGTGCCTCCCGCGCACGTCGCCACGGCTCTCGCCGAGGCGATGCAGGCGGACCTCGCCCGCGGCTACCTCGACGTCGCCAGCGTCAAGGGCGGACCCCGCCGCGAGCTGGAGGCGCTGGGCGTGGACCTGTCGTCGTACATCGGCTCACACCCGATGTCCGGCAAGGAGCGCTCCGGACCGCTGGCGGCCACCGCCGATCTCTTCGAGGGCCGGCCGTGGGTGCTGACGCCCACCCGCGACACCCACACCGAGGTGCTCAACCTCGCGCTCGAACTGGTCGCGCTGTGCCGGGCCGTTCCCGTGGTGATGGACGCCGACGCCCACGACCGCGCCGTCGCCCTCGTCTCGCACACCCCGCAGCTCATCTCCTCGATGGTCGCGGCCCGCCTGGAGGAGGCCGACGACACCGCGGTACGGCTGTGCGGCCAGGGCATCCGCGACGTGACCCGGATCGCGGCGTCCGACCCGCGGATGTGGGTGGACATCCTGTCGGCGAACCCCGGCCCGGTGGCCGACGTGCTGGCCGGCGTCGCCGCGGACCTGGAGGAGACGGTCCAGTCGCTGCGGGCGCTGCAGGCCGCGGACGAGTCCAAACGCCGTACCGGGGTGCAGGGCATCGAGGACGTGCTGCGCCGCGGCAACGCCGGCCGCGCCCGCGTCCCCGGCAAACACGGCGCGGCGCCGGCCGCGTACGAGGTCGTCGCGGTCCTGATCAGCGACCAGCCGGGCGAACTCGCCCGCATCTTCGCGGATGCCGGCCGGGTGGGCGTCAACATCGAGGACGTCCGCATCGAACACGCGACGGGCCAGCAGGCGGGCGTGGTCCAGCTCATGGTGGAACCGGCGGCGGCCCAGGTCCTCAGCGCGTCCCTGCGCGAACGCGGCTGGGCTCTGCGCCAATAGCGCCTTCGCCGCCGGTACGGGGCCCTGCACCGGGCCGCACACGGGTGCAGGGGCGGTCCGGACGGTGCATGGCGCACGGCCTCCGGTCGGTCCGGCCCGCCGACGCCCCGCCCCCCGCCCTCCGCCCCCCACGGGTGGGTAAAGAGGCCGCTCGGCACTCGGTAACCTTGTGGCAGGGCCCCCGGCAGTCCCGCCGCCCTCTCCCGCGAGCTGAAAGGTGTCCGACACCGTGGAATCCGTGATCGTCGCCATCGATGGCCCCTCCGGCACGGGCAAGTCGAGCACCTCCAAGGCCGTCGCCTCCGCGCTGGGGCTCAGCTACCTCGACACCGGCGCCCAGTACCGCGCCATCACCTGGTGGATGATCAACAACGGCATCGACGTCGCCGACCCCGCCGCCATCGCGAGTGCCGCCGGCAAGCCCGTCATCGAGTCCGGCACCGATCCGGCCGCGCCCGCCATCACCGTCGACGGTCTCGACGCCGCCGGCCCCATCCGTACACAGGAGGTCACCTCCAAGGTCAGCGCCGTGAGCGCCGTGCCCGAGGTGCGCACCCGGATCACCGAGCTGCAGCGGTCCATCGCCACGAGCGCCGAGAAGGGCATCGTCGTCGAGGGACGCGACATCGGCACCACCGTCCTCCCCGACGCGGACCTGAAGATCTTCCTGACCGCCTCGCCCGAGGCGCGGGCCGCCCGCCGCAGCGGGGAGATCAAGGGCTCCGACGTCGCGGCCACCCGCGAGGCGCTGATCAAGCGCGACGCCGCCGACTCCAGCCGCAAGACGTCCCCGCTCGCCAAGGCGGACGACGCGGTCGAGGTCGACACCACCGACCTCACCCTCCAGCAGGTCATCGAGTGCGTCGTGACCCTCGTTGAGGAGAAGCGGGCCGCCAAGTGACCGTCCCCTCGAAGAAGGGCGCGGCCGTCGGGCGGGGCATCGGCATCGGCCTGATGTACGGGCTGTGGAAGCCGCGCGTCCTGGGCGCCTGGCGGGTCCCCGCCGCCGGCCCGGTCATCCTCGCGGTGAACCACTCGCACAACATCGACGGGCCGATGCTCATGGGCACCGCCCCGCGGCCCGTGCACTTCCTGATCAAGAAGGAGGCGTTCGTCGGTCCGCTGGACCCGTTCCTGACCGGGATCGGGCAGCTCAAGGTGGACCGTACGACGGCTGACCGGACCGCCATCGCGGGTGCCCTCGGGATCCTGGAGAACGGCGGCGTCCTCGGTATCTTCCCTGAGGGCACCAGGGGCGAGGGCGATTTCGCCTCGCTGCGCGCCGGGCTCGCGTACTTCGCCGTGCGCAGCGGCGCGCCCATCGTGCCCGTCGCTGTCCTGGGAAGCACGGAGCGCCGCGGACGGTTGATAAGGGCACTGCCGCCACTGCGCAGCAGGGTCGACGTCGTCTTCGGCGACCCCTTCCAGGCGGGGGACAGCAGCGGACGGCGTACGCGCAAGGCGCTTGACGACGCCACCGTACGCATCCAGGAGCGGCTGACCGCCCACCTGGAAAACGCAAAGCGCCTGACCGGGCGTTGAGCCAGACTTGAGTAATGGGCCACACAGCACGCGGCCCAGTGACGAACGAGGAACGGACTTCATGAACGACCAGCACGACCACGGAGCGCTCGGCGACGCCGAGTACGCGGAGTTCATGGAGCTCGCCGCGGAAGAGGGCTTCGACGTCGAGGACGTCGAAGGCGCGATCGAGGAGGCCGGCCACGGCCCGCTGCCGGTCCTCGCCGTCGTCGGCCGCCCCAATGTCGGCAAGTCGACCCTGGTGAACCGCGTCATCGGCCGCCGCGAAGCGGTCGTCGAGGACAAGCCCGGCGTCACCCGCGACCGCGTCACCTACGAGGCCGAGTGGGCGGGGCGGCGCTTCAAGGTCGTCGACACCGGCGGCTGGGAGCAGGACGTCCTCGGCATCGACGCCTCCGTCGCCGCCCAGGCCGAGTACGCCATCGAGGCCGCCGACGCGGTCGTCTTCGTCGTCGACGCCACGGTCGGCCCGACCGACACCGACGAGGCCGTCGTCAAGCTGCTGCGCCGGGCCGGCAAGCCCGTCGTGCTGTGCGCCAACAAGGTCGACGGACCGAGCGGCGAGGCCGACGCCACCGCCCTGTGGTCGCTCGGTCTCGGCGAGCCGCACCCTGTCTCCGCGCTGCACGGCCGCGGCACGGGTGACATGCTCGACGCCGTTCTGGAGGCCCTGCCGGACGCCCCGGCGCAGACCTTCGGCAACGCGGTCGGCGGCCCCCGCCGCATCGCCCTGATCGGCCGCCCGAACGTGGGCAAGTCCTCCCTGCTGAACAAGGTCGCGCGCGAGGAGCGCGTGGTCGTCAACGAAATGGCGGGCACCACCCGCGACCCGGTCGACGAGCTGATCGAACTCGGCGGCGTCACCTGGAAGTTCGTCGACACGGCCGGCATCCGCCGCCGCGTCCACCTCCAGGAGGGCGCGGACTACTACGCCTCCCTGCGCACCGCAGCCGCCGTCGAGAAGGCGGAGGTCGCCGTCGTCCTGATCGACGCGAGCGAGTCGATCAGCGTCCAGGACCAGCGCATCATCACCATGGCCGTCGAGGCGGGCCGGGCGATGGTCATCGCGTACAACAAGTGGGACACCCTCGACGAGGAGCGCCGCTACTACCTGGAGCGGGAGATCGAGACCGAGCTCGGCCAGGTCGCCTGGGCGCCGCGGGTCAACGTCTCCGCCGTCACCGGCCGCCATATGGAGAAGCTGGTCCCGGCGATCGAGACCGCGCTCGCCGGCTGGGAGACCCGTGTCCCCACCGGCCGGCTGAACGCCTTCCTCGGTGAGCTCGTCGCTGCCCACCCGCACCCGATCCGCGGCGGCAAGCAGCCCCGCATCCTGTTCGGTACGCAGGCGGGCACCAAGCCGCCCCGCTTCGTCCTCTTCGCCTCCGGCTTCCTGGAGCACGGCTACCGGCGCTTCGTCGAGCGCCGGCTGCGCGAGGAGTTCGGCTTCGAGGGCACGCCGATCCACATCTCGGTGCGGGTGCGGGAGAAGCGCGGCCGCAAGAAGTGACGCCGACATGAGGAAGGGTGCCGACGCCAGATGCGTCGGCACCCTTCTCCATGTCGCGAGCGGGGTCACACACCCTGGCGCGGTCCCGGCGGCAGTGCGGCGGGCTGCGGAGCGCTGTGCCGGCCGACCTGGTGGTACGGCTGCCAATTTCCCTGGTGCACCCCTGTGTTCGGATGACCGGTGTTGCTGCCGTAGCCCCCGTGGCCGCCCCGGCTGCTGTGCAGTCCCGTCGCCCCGAAGGGCCGGAATCCGAGGTCCTCCTCGCCGCTGCGGTCACCCGGCAGCGTCTTGAACGCCCTCAGGTACTCGGAGTACAGCGCGTCGTAGATCGGTGTGGCCGAATGGCCTGCCGATCCGTCACGCGCCGGGCGCATCGCGGGAATGTGGCTCTGGTACGGCTGGCGGGAGGGGTCGTATGAGTGCACGTACCTGCAACGACGGGGAAGTGATGCGGATGCGGGCTGGGGCGAGCTGCATGCTTCCGGGGGACGAAAGCCCTTGTGGCTCCGCGCGGGCACACGGACGCTCGCCAGGGGGCGGCGGGGCGCTCCAGGCGTACGTCCGCGTGCCGCCGCGGCTCCCGGCACGGCAGGGCCCGGGGCCGGGCGGTGTGCCGTCCCGAGGGCCGGCAGGGGAACGGTCAGGTACCCGCCAGTGGCATCGAGGCGGCCACCAGACGCCCGTTCGCAGCAGCCTTCTCCAGGGCGTCGCGCAGCAGGTCCTCGCGCGGCTGCTGACCGATGGAGCCGACCGGCGCGGCGAAGACGAGCACGGTGTGCGTCTTGTTGGCCGCCGTACGCCAGCCCTCGGTGACCTGGAGCGGCTGGTGGGCCTGCCACCAGGCGACCTGGCCGCCGCCGCCCGTACCGGGCTGGAGCACGGCGTGCAGCCGGCCCATGGCCACCAGCACCGACCATCCGGGCAGCTGCCCCGGCACCTGGTTCACGTCGGAGACCGGCCGGAAGCCCTGCTCGACGAGGAGCGGGAGGAACTCGTCTCCGCCGAATCCCGAGGTGCCGGCACGGGCGATGGGCGCGGTCGGCTCGACCACGAGCGCGGGGTGCAGCGCCCCGTTGATCAGGATCAGACCACTGGTGACGCCCAGCACGGCCTGCTCGGGCGCGGCGCCCGCGATCCGCGGCTCCTCACCGGTGATGGACCGGACGGCGCCCTGGAGCTGGTCCTCGGCGACCTGGACGACCTGCGAGGGGATGCAGGTGGCGTGGGCGAAGGCGAGAACGGCGGTCTCCTCGCCGACGAACAGCACCGTGCTGGTGCGTTCCTGCTCGGAGTCGCCCGGGGTACGGCAGGAGGTGCAGTCGTAGCTGCCCGGTGCGTTGTGGCCGGCGAGCAGCCGGTCGGCTTCTTCGTCGCCGATCTCGGCGCGTACGTCCTCGCTGACGTCGAGCATGCGCGGCACGGGTGGCTCCTCGGACTTGATCAGGTGCGCCGGGCGGGTCCCGGCTCATAACGGGTCAACGGGTGATATGCGGCAGGGGTCACGCGTGAAGGGGCACCGAATCGGTGGCGCGGTGGTCCTGTGGCGGCGTGGCGGGGTACTGGATCGCTGCGGACCGGCCGTGCCGGTGCGTCATCGGTCGTGCGTCGGCCGTGTTCGCCGGTCGTGTCCATCGGTTGTGTCAGGGACGCGAGCCGGGGCCGGCGGGCCGGGGGAAATCGCCGGGCTCCCCGCTGAACACGACCTCCCCACGGCGCAGTTCATGCACCACCACCGGACCGGCGGCCGGGTCCAGGCCGGGCGGCAGCCGTTGCTCGGCGACGACGACCGCGGCGTCCGAGGCGCGCAGCAGCTCGTATGCGCGGGCCGCCAGGGCCGGGGACATACCGCGTACCGGTTCGTCGACGAGGACCACCTCGGCGCGGGCCGGCAGGGCGCGGGCCACGGCGAGCATGCGCTGCTCGCCGCGGTCGTCGGCTGCGACGACGGCGGCAGCGGCGCCGGGAACAGAGAGTGCGTCCACGAGCTGATCGACGAGCGCAAGGTCTTCGCCCTCGTCGCCACCACCGTCCTCGACTACGCCGGCGCGCGCCGGGTCGCCGACGCGGGCGTGCCCGACATCAGGGGCCAGCCCATCGGCCCCGCGTACGACACCTATCCGCATCTGTACGGGATCTACGGCAGCGGCACGCCGCGAACCGGCGAAGCGCGCGGCTGGGACGGCACGCTCTACGGCGGCACCGAGGTCTACCGCTACTTCAAGCGCGCCCAAGGCACCCGTACCGCTGCCGTCGTCTCCTACAACCAGGCCGCGTCCGCCGCGTACGCCCGCCTCCTGGAACACGGCCTGGAGAAGGAGGGCTACGCGTGGTGCCCGAGCAGGTCGACTTCGCGCTGCCCAACTTCCGTGCGGTGGCCGCCGACATCGGCCGCAGTCGCGCGGACGTCGTCTTCGACGCCATGGACACACACGGCAACGCCCAGCTGTGCAAGGCCATGGACGACATCGGCGTGCACGTCACCGCCAAGGTGACCAACGTCCAGAACTTGTCCTCCTTCGTGGCCCGCCACTACAAGGACGCGCCCCCGGTGCCGCAACGCGCTGTGGGTGACCGGTTCGAGCCGCAACTACGAGGACACCGGCCACCCGCCGTACGGGAGTTCCGCGACGCGATACGACGGACCGTCAAGAAGGGGACCCCGCTTTCCCCAAGGGCAGCTGGAGGGCTGGGCCGCGGCGATGTGGTTCACCGACGCAGCCCGCTCCTGCTCCGCGGCCCTGACCAGGGACTGCGTGGAGCGCGCTACCTGCAACGGCCCGAGCCGTACACGGCCCGCGGGCTGCTGCTCCCCGTCTCGTTCGAGCGCCTGGCCGAGCCGCCGGCGAGCCGCCGCGCGTGCCTGTCCGTCGCGCGCCGGCAGGACGGCCGGGGGTGGATCACGCAGGGCGGGGACATGACCCGGAACTGCTTCACCGTGCCCCAGCTCCCGTACCGCCCCTGACCGGCCAGTACAGTTCTGACGGGGCGCCCTCAGGACCGGGGGAGCGAAGCACATCAGGGGGACGCGGCGACGCATGCGTATTTCATTTCTGCTCCACAACGCCTATGGCATCGGGGGAACCATCCGGACGACGTTCAACCTCGCCCGGACGCTCGCGGAACGGCACGAAGTCGAGATCGTCTCCGTCTTCCGCCACCGCGACGAGCCCACCATGGGCGCTCCGGAGGGCGTGACGATGAAGCACCTCGTCGACCTGCGCAAGAAGAGCCCCGGCTACGACGGTGACGACCCGCTCGCCGCGCGGCCCGCGAAGGTCTTCCCGCGCGGCGACGGGCGGCACAAGCAGTACAGCCGCCTCACCGACCTCCGGATCGGGGCCCATCTGCAGTCGCTGGACGCCGACGTCGTCGTCGGCACGAGACCAGGCCTCAATGTGCACATCGCCCGCCAGGCCCCGCGCGGCATCGTGCGGATCGGCCAGGAGCATCTGACGCTGGACAGCCACGGCTACCGGCTGCGCCGGGAGATCGCCCACCGCTACGCGGTCCTCGATGCGGTCACCACGGTCACCGACGCCGACGCACGCGCCTACCGCGAGCAGCTGGACCTGCCCGGCGTCCGTATCGAGGCGGTGCCCAACAGCGTGCCGGCGCCGCAGGTGGCGCCCGCGGACTCGACCGCCAGATGGGTCGTGGCGGCCGGCCGGCTCACCCGCGTCAAGCGCTACGACGTGCTCATCGAGGCCTTCGCCCAGGTGGTCGCCGCCCGGCCCGACTGGCGGCTGCGGATCTACGGCAGCGGCGACGCGACCGGCAACGAGAAGAAGGCCCTGCGTGCCCTGATCGACAAGCGCGGCCTGCACAACCACGTCTTCCTCATGGGTACGGCCAACCCGTTGGAGGCCGAGTGGGTCAAGGGCTCCGTGGCCGCTGTCACCTCGACCCTGGAGTCCTTCGGCATGACCATCGTGGAGGCCATGCGCTGCGGCCTCCCCGTCGTCTCGACCGACTGCCCCCACGGGCCGCGCGAGATCATCGAGGACGGCGTCGACGGCCGGCTCGTGCCGGTCGGCGACGTGGACGCGATCGCGGCCGCGCTGCTCGGGCTGATCGAGGACGACGAGCTGCGCCGGCGCACCGGGCAGGCGGCGCTGGCCGCCTCCGCACGGTTCGACCCGGCCCGTATCGCCGAGCGGCACGAGGCGCTGTTCGCCGACCTCGCGGCCCGGGACGTGCGGCACAAGGGGGGCGGCTCGCTGCGCGAAGCGCTGCACCGCGGCAGGAGCGCGCTCTATGACGGGGCTTATGGGCTGCGTTATGTTGCCGCGGACGTGATCCGCCGAGGGAAGAAGAGCACATGAGCACGTCCACCACGGCAGGCGGGCGGCGGACCCCGCGGGCGCACTGCGTCGCCGACGCCTCGGGAGCCGTCGTCTTCGAGGTTGTCGGAGCCGGCGCCGCGCTCGTCCTGCGGCGGGCAGGAGCCGGCAGCGCTGGTCAGGAGGTCCGGCTGCCCCTGACCGACGCCGGCGACGGCACGGCGAAGGCGGTACTGGAGGCCGGGACCGAGCTCGCCGAGGGCCGCTGGGAGGTCTTCACCGCGTCCGGGGAGGCCGTCGAGCCCGGTGTGCGGGACCTGCGGGCCCTGGTCGACCTGACGCCCGAGGCCGACCGGATAGCCGTACGGGTCCCGTATCCCACGGCGGCGGGCGGCCTCGCGGTCCGCTGCTGGCTCCGCGCCCCGCACGCCGAGGCGGGTGACATCGGTCTCCCGCCGGGGCGGGGCTCGATGTCCGTGGAGGGGCTCCTGTACGGCACGGAGCTGGGGGACGGCGCCGTGGCGGAGGCCCGCCTCAGCTCGGGCGGCCGGGTGCACGCGGTTCCCGTGACGGGCGAGGGCCGTGCCTTCGGCTTCACCCTTCCCTATGCCTCCATCGCCGACTCCGCGGGCGGCAAGGAGCAGCTGTGGGAGCTGTGGCTGCGTCCCACCGCGGACGCCGAGGGCATCCGGGTCTCCCGGATCCTCGACGACGTCTGGGACAAGAAGGGCATCTTCGTCTACCCGAAGCAGCGCACGGACAGCGGTCTGGCCGGGCCCTGCTACACGGGCGACAACGACCTCTGCGTACGCGTCACGGCGACGGACTGATCCGCTCGCTCATCCCCGCGCTGCCCGGCCTGCGGACAGAAGCTGTCCGCAACGGCTGGCAGACTCGGGCCCATGGTGGAGACCTCGGCACGACTCCTGCGCCTTCTCTCGCTGTTGCAGGCCCATCGCGAATGGTCGGGGGCCGCTCTCGCCGAACGGCTCGGCGTCACCCCGCGCACCGTGCGCCGTGACGTCGACAGGCTGCGGGAGCTCGGCTATCCGGTCAACGCGAGTCCCGGCACGGGCGGCGGCTATCAGCTCGGCGCGGGCGCCGAACTGCCGCCACTGCTGCTCGACGACGATGAGGCGGTGGCCGTCGCCGTCGGGCTGCGCACGGCGGCCGGCCAGGGCATCGAGGGCATCGGTGAGACCTCCGTACGCGCGCTCGCCAAACTGGAGCAGGTGCTGCCGGGCAGGCTGCGCCGCCGGGTGAGCGCACTCAACGCCTTCACCGTGCCGATGCTGCGGACGCCCCAGACACAGCTCGACCCGTCGGTGCTGACCGAGCTCGCGAACGCCTGTCGCGACAGCGAGCGGCTTCGGTTCGAATACCTCGACCACGCCGGCACCGCGACCCGCCGCACCGTCGAGCCGCACCGGCTGGTGTGCACCGAGCGTCGCTGGTACCTCGTGGCCTGGGACGTGGACCGGGCCGACTGGCGGACGTTCCGCGCGGACCGGATCACGCCCAAGCCCCCGCACGGCCCGCGCTTCGCCCCGCGCACGCCACCGGCCGACGACCTGGCCGGCTACGTCTCCCAAGGCGTCTCCACCACCGCCTACGCGGCCCGCGCGGTGATCAGACTCCATACCTCCGCCGAGCAGGCGGCGCGGACCATCGGGCCCTCCGACGGGGTGCTGGAGGCGATCGACGCGTCCCACTGCCTGCTGCGCACCGGGGCAGCCGGTCTGGACGTGCTGGTGATCCACGTGATGCTGATGGGCGTGGACTTCGAGGTGGTCGAGCCGCCCGAGCTGACCGACCGCATCAGGGACGTACGCGACCGTCTCTCTCGTGCGCTGGCATCGGGACCGATCGCGCCGGGGTAACGGATGAGGGGATTTGGTAAGGAAGCGGTGAATTCACCGTCTGCGTGAATTCGGCCCGCCGGCCGCTCAGGTAATTCCGCAGCCGAAATCGGGCATGATCGCCAAGGCTCCCCGTCGCATTATTCGGCGAACACCCTCACAGCACCCGTTCGGGTGAACGGGCTCACGCGGAACTCCACCGGAACGGTGTCGAGATCCTGTGACAGAAGCGTGACCGGTGAGGTACACGGGGCTGCTGGGGTGATCGAGTTCCCCGCTTCCGTCACCGTCCGCTGCCGCCTACGGTGGAGTGCATGGCACCCATACCGACACCTCCCGAGCAGCCCGACGACGCGCCGGATTCCTATGTCGGCCTCGGCGCGCAGGCCGCCGAGCAGCAAGCCCGTGAGCGTGGCTGGACGACTGTGAGGGCCCTGCCGCCCGGATCGATCATCACGATGGAGTACATGGCGGGCCGCCTCAACTTCGAGGTGCGCGACGGCACCGTCATCCGCTGCTGGAAGGGCTGAAGCGGCGCACGGCCGGCAAGGACCCACGTACGGCGAAAGGCCCCGGCACGTTGTGTGCCGGGGCCTTCTTCGTTGATCGATGCCGCTGCTCAGCCGCCCGTGACGGTCCGCGAGTGCGGCGGGCGTCTGCTGCCCGACGGGGTGACGGGCGAGCGCTCGGAGCGCACCGCGTGCGGGCGCTGGGGGTGTGTCGCCGTCGGGTACGCCGTCGTCCTCGTGCCGGCCGGCGGACCGGGCCGGGCGCCACCGACCATGGCAACCGGCTCCCGTGACGGATCGTCCGCCGTGGGCGCGTGCACCCGCGGCGGGAACACCGCGGGCCTCGGGCCCCCGGCAGCGACCGGGCGGGAGGGGGACAGTGTCCGGCGCGCACGCCACTGGTCGCGGAGCGCCAGGATGAACCGCTCGGCGCGGGCGATGACCGGCTCGCACCAGGGCAGCCCCAGCAGGATCAGCAGTCCGGCGGCCCAGCCGAGCAGGACGTCGCTCAGCCAGTGCGTACCGAGGTAGACGGTGGTCAGTCCGACACCGAGGGAGACCACGGCCGACAGGGCCGACAGATACCGGCGGGCCCTCGGCGTGGTGGCCAGATACGCCAGAATGCCCCAGGTCACCACGGCGTTGGCGGTATGTCCGGAAGGAAATATATCGCCGCCGGCGAAGAGTTCGGCCGAGCCGATCTGCGTCGCGTAGTGAGGGCCGAGCCGGCCGAGTCCGATCTTGACCGCGCCCACGGTGGCGTTCAGCAGCAGCAGAGCCGCGCCGAGCGCCAGCAGGGGCCTGAGGGTGTGCTGACGCCAGGAGCGCCAGCCCAGCCACGCCGCGACCATGACGGCCGTCGGGCCGCGCTGGCCGAGTACGACGAAGTAATCGAGAAACGCGTGCTGTTCGGGCCATTGCTCGTACGGACGGAAGAGCATGAGCTTCCAGTCCAGGGCCACGAGCCAGGTCGATGCCAGCACGGCGACGACGATGGCCACATAGAACGCGGACGTCCCGCCGAAGAGCGCGAGACGTGTGCGGCTCATCCGCGGGATCTCTATCTTCGGCGGTTCCGGCTCCCGGTCCAGCCGGGCAAAGATGTCGGTACGCACCCAATCGACGTTACAGCGAGTGAGTGCCGCGTCAGGTCGATCCACTCCTTTCGTGATGCCTATGTGATGTGGAGTTTGTCTCAGATCCTCTTCTATTCAAGGCCCGTCAGGAAAAACCGCTGACCTTGTTCCCTATTTATCGGACGGTCTTCCCGGGGTGATTCCTGGAGGGCATCGGGAAATGGTTCACCGGGGCACCGCGTGGAATTTTCGTGCCGTTCAGGAGTGCTCGGGATCCGCCCGTGCCGGTGGCCGGAGTGGCGTACGCCACACCGGCCGTGAGCGCGGGTGAGAGATCGGCCACGCGCACCCCGCTGGAACTCGCGTACGCTGGCGCTCACTCGCCCGTCGATGCCGGGCCGCCTGCGGGGACCTGCCAGCAGCACCGTCCCCGGCCGGTCCACCGAGCGCGAGGCTTCACTGGGAGGTTCGTACATGTCCGTGACGACCACGGCCGGGGCACGCCTGCGCGCCGCCGGCGGCGGTGCCAACCGCTGGGTCGTCCTGCTGGTCCTGTGCGTCAGCCTGCTGTTCGTCGCCCTGGACGCGACCGTCCTGCACGTCGCCGTCCCCGCCGTCACGGAGGACCTGCGGCCGAGCGGTGTCGAGCTGCTGTGGATCGTGGACGCCTATCCCCTCGTCTGCGCCTCGCTGCTGATCATGTTCGGCACGCTGGGCGACCGGGTCGGACGCAGACGGCTGCTGCTCATCGGCTACGCGCTCTTCGCGCTCGCCTCCGCCGTCGCCGCCTTCGCGCCCACCCCCGAAGTGCTGGTCGGCGCCCGTGCCCTGCTCGGCGTCGGCGGCGCGATGATCATGCCCGCGACGCTCTCCATCCTGCGCGCCGTCTTCCCCGACCGGCGCGAGCGTGCCACGGCCATCGGCATCTGGACGGCGGTCGCCGCCGTCGGCGCCGCGACCGGACCGGTGCTCGGCGGCTTCCTCGTCGAGAACTTCTGGTGGGGCTCCGTCTTCCTCATCAACATCCCGCTGATGGCGTTCATCCTGCCCGTCGGCCGCTGGCTCCTGCCCGAGTCGCGCGGCGGACACGACGGTCCGTGGGACGTGCTCGGCGCGCTGACGGCCGCGGCTGGTGTCCTCGGGGTGGTCCTCGGGGTCAAGCGGCTCGGCGCCGGCGCCGAACTGCTGGACATCAGGGCCGTCGGACCGCTGCTCGTCGGCGCCGTGCTCCTGGTGACGTTCGTGCGGCGGCAGAAGCGGCGTGAGCATCCGCTCATCGACATGCGCATGTTCGCCCGGGCCGCGTTCTCCACGTCCGTCGGCTGCATAGTCCTCGCGATGCTGGCGCTGGTCGGCCTGGAACTGATCGCCGTCCAGTACCTCCAGCTGGTCCTCGGGCTCAGCCCGCTGGAGACGGGGCTGCGGCTGCTGCCGCTGACCTTCGCCGCGATGGCCGCGGGCGCCACCGGCTCCTACACCCTGCGCCGCACAGGGCCGCGCCGGATGGTGGGCTGGGGCTTCGTCCTGACCGCCGCGGCCGTGCTGCTGCTGGTCCTGATGGGGCAGCAGGACCGGCCGCTGCTGCTCACCGTGGGCTTCGTCCTGCTCGGCTTCGGCCTGCAGACCACGCTGTTCGCCGCGTACGAGTCGATGCTCAGCGAGGCGCCGCCCGAGCAGGCGGGGGGAGCGGCCGCCATCGGTGAGACCTCCTATCAGCTCGGCGCGGGCATGGGCATCGCGCTGCTCGGCAGCGTGATGAACGCGGCGTACGGGCCCGCCGTCGCCTCTGTGGCGGGTGTGCCCGCGTCCGCGAGCTCCGCCGCCGCGCACTCGCTGGGCGAGGCATACCAGGAGGCCGATCGCCTCGGCGGCCCCGTCGGTGACCTGCTGCGCACCGCCGCCCGTCACTCCTTCGTCCACGGCCTGCACGTCGCGTTGCTGGTCAGCGCGGGCCTGCTGCTCCTCGGCGCGGTCGCCGCGCTGCGACTGCCGAGGGCGATGGACTGCGCGGCCCCCCGCCCTGACGCGCCCGCCCGCCCCGACGCGGCCCCCCGCCCCGACGCGGCGATCCCGTCGTGCCGCGAGCCGTCGTCCCGCGCCGGACGCGACGAGGCGCGCCACGAGAACGCCGGCGAACGACTGCCGGCCGCGGCAGCCGTCCGCGCCGGAACCGGCGAGCTCCGCTCCACGGCGGGCATCCCGGGGAGCCGCGGGCCGGGAGGACCGCTGACCACCCGGTCTGCGCCGCAGGACGACGTCGCCGGACACGTCTGAGCGGGTGGCCCCGATTCCGGGGCTGCCCAACCGGCCCCGCCGCGGGGTGACGTCGGCGAGCGTGGCTGAGCGGGTGGCCCCGGCCCCGGGTCCACCCGGGCCCCGCCCGCGTCGGTCGCAGTGCGCGCCGGCCCGGGCACGGGAGCGCCCTCGCGCACCGGTCGCCGTGCGCCGCCGCCCGGCAGCCGTCGGGTCTGGACGCGCGGCACACTGAGCCGTAACGTCGGGCCAAGCCGTAACTAGCGCTGCTAGTTTTCGAAACGGCCCGTCATCAGTGTTCCGCAGCGCCGAGCTGCCGGAGAGCCGTCGGAGGCCACCTCATGTCCGCATCCTCGAAGCTCCCGCCCTTCGACCCGGCCGATCCGCTCGGCGTCGACGACCTGCTCGACGCCGAGGACCTCGCCATCCGCGACACCGTCCGCGCCTGGGCCGCCGACCGCGTCATGCCGCACATCTCCGACTGGTACGAGCGCGGTGAGCTGCCCGGTATCCGCGAGCTGGCCCGCGAACTCGGTTCCATCGGCGCGCTCGGCATGTCCCTCGACGGCTACGGCTGCGCGGGGGCGACCGCCGTTCAGTACGGACTGGCCTGCCTGGAGCTGGAGGCCGCCGACTCCGGCATCCGCTCCCTCGTTTCCGTGCAGGGGTCGCTGGCCATGTACGCGATCCACCGCTTCGGCTCCCAGGAGCAGAAGGAGCGCTGGCTGCCGGGCATGGCCGCGGGCGAGATCATCGGCTGCTTCGGCCTCACCGAGCCCGACCACGGCTCCGACCCCGCCGCCATGCGCACCTACGCCAAGCGCGACGGCTCGGACTGGGTGCTCACCGGCCGCAAGATGTGGATCACGAACGGCTCTGTCGCCGGCGTCGCGGTCGTGTGGGCGCAGACGGACGAGGGCATCCGCGGCTTCGTCGTGCCCACCGACAGCACCGGATTCTCCGCCCCCGAGATCAAGCACAAGTGGTCTCTGCGCGCGAGCGTGACCAGCGAACTGGTCATGGACGACGTACGGCTGCCCGCCGACGCGGTGCTGCCCGAGGTCGCCGGTCTGCGCGGACCGCTCAGTTGTCTGAGCCACGCCCGCTACGGGATCGTGTGGGGTGCGATGGGCGCCGCGCGCTCCAGCTTCGAGGCGGCGGTGGCGTACGCGAAGACGCGCGAACAGTTCGGCCGGCCGATCGGCGGCTTCCAGCTCACCCAGGCCAAGCTCGCCGACATGGCCGTAGAGCTGCACAAGGGCATTCTGCTCGCCCACCACCTCGGCAGGCGGATGGACGCCGGGAAGCTGCGGCCGGAGCAGGTCAGTTTCGGAAAGCTCAACAACGTGCGCGAGGCGATCGAGATCTGCCGCACCGCACGTACCATCCTCGGCGCGAACGGGATCTCCCTGGAGTACCCCGTCATGCGGCACGCCACCAACCTCGAGTCGGTGCTCACCTACGAGGGCACCGTCGAGATGCACCAGCTCGTGCTGGGCAAGGCGCTCACCGGCCTCGACGCGTTCCGGTAGGCCCGCTGCCGGCCCAGGTGCCGACCGGCGAGGGCCCTGCTCAGCTCTGGTTGAAAAAGCCGTCCTGCGAACGGCCCGCGGGATCCCCGCTGACGATCTGTGTGTCGGCGGGGGTCAGCAGGAAGACCCGCGTCGCCACGCGCTCGATGGAGCCGCGCAGGCCGAAGGCGAGGCCCGCGGCGAAGTCGACGACGCGCTTGGCGTCGGTCGGCTCCATCGCCGTGAGGTTCACGATGACGGGAACGCCGTCGCGGAACAGCTCACCGATGCCCCGGGCGTCCCGGAACCCGTCAGGGGAGACCGTGGCGATCCGGCGGCCCTCCTGCTGCGCGGATTCGGAGGCCACACGCACCCGGGGGTCGGTGACCCATGCGTCACCCGTCTCCGCGCCCTCGGCGTACTCGTCGTCGTAGTAACGCCCGTCGTTGTCCTCGACGAGTCCCAGCCAGGCGCTCGCCTTGCGTACCGAACCCATGGACGCCTCCTTCCGTGCTGCAGTGGTCTCACTGCGGTCTGTCGTTCCGCACCCCTATGGTCGTCCATCATGCGGATCGCGCGCCAAGTGGATAGCCGCCGCGCAGAGGATTCGTGACGGTACTGGTGCAGAAGATGTGGCGATTCGTCAAGGTTCTTGCTGCACAGGCGGCATGAGGGGATCAAAATACAAAAGTCGGACCAGACGGGTGACCTTGGGGACGTACGGGTGAACGGCCCGTCGGTACGATTGCCCCCGATCTGTCGAACGACTCACGGGGGACCCACTTGTTCGGAATAGTCAGGCCGTGCTCGCACCGGCTCGGTGACGCACTGAAGACCGAGTGGATGGCGCACTTGTGCGGGCTGTGCCTGGCGCTTCGCGCCGACCACGGCCAGTTCGCCCGCATCGTGACGAACTACGACGGCCTGATCGTCTCCGTTCTGACGGAGGCTCAGAGCGAACGCACCCCCGCACAGCGGCGCACCGCGGGGCCCTGCCCGCTGCGTGCCATGCGCACCGCGCCTGTCGCCCGGGGCGAGGGCGCGAAGCTGGCCGCGGCCGTCTCGCTCGTCCTCGCCTCTGCGAAGGTGCGCGACCACGTCGCCGACAGGGACGGCGTGTTGGCCCGCAGGCCGGTCGCCGCAGCCGCCCGCCGCGTCGCCGCGGGCTGGGACAGGGCCGGCGCGCGCTCCGGTGCCGCCCTCGGGTTCGACACGGCGCTCCTCGTCGACGCCGTCGACCGGCAGACCGGGATCGAGGCGTTGGCCGGGCCCGGTACCTCCCTGCTCACCGTCACCGAGCCGACCGAGACCGCGACCGCCGCCGCGTTCGCGCACACCGCGGTGCTCGCCGGCCGCCCCGAGAACACGGCCCCGCTCGCCGAGGCCGGGCGGCTCTTCGGGCGGCTCGCGCATCTGCTGGACGCCGTGGAGGACAAGGAGACTGACGCGGCGTCGGGCGCCTGGAACCCTCTCACCGAGACCGGCACCTCCCTCGCCGAGGCGCGCCGCCTCGCCGACGACGCGGTGCACGGGATCAGGCTCGCGCTGAAGGACGTCCGCTTCGTGGACGACCGGTTGGTGCATGTGCTGCTCGCGCATGAGCTGCGCAACTCCGTTGACCGGTCCTTCGGCACGACGACCTGCTCGCACCAGCCGGGTCCGTACGCGCCGGGTACCGGCAATCCGTACGCCCCCGGCCCCGGCGGTCCGGGCGGACCCGGTGGTCCGCTGCCGCCCGAGCCGCCGCGGCGCGACCGCCGGGGGCTCATCGCCGGCTGCCTGGTGTGGGCCGGGCTGGCCTGCACCTGCCAGATGTGCTGTGGCACGTTCGAGGACCCGTGGAGCCGGGAGCGGCGCGGCGGGCTGTGCAGCCAGTGCGACTGCAGCAGTTGCGGCGACTGCTGCAGCTGCTGTGACTGCTGCAGTAGCTGCGGAGACAGCTGCTGCTGCGACGGGTGCGGCTGCGACTGCTGAACGCCCCCGCCGGCCCGCCGACGGGATAATCGGCAGCGGGCCGGCCCCCGGTCAGCCGGCCCGTCGAGACCTGCCGCCGGCGGATGCCGGCCGCGCGCTCCAGGAGCGCGGGTCTTCCGTACGCGGTACGCGGGCCCGACCTGCGCGCACACCTGGGGCCGACCGAGCCGGCGTGGCAGGGCTGACCGCATGAGCACGGACGGGCGGAACCGGCACGACGAGCGGCGCGAGCGGATTGGCACACCTGGGCACGAACGCCGTGTGGCCATGGTCCGCGGACCGTACGGTCCGCTGTCCCTCACGGGCGCCCTCTCCCCGCCTTCGGCGGAGGTGCTCCCATGCTCGCCGACCACCCGGAGGGGCGAATTCCGGCCGTCCCGGGGACATGGCTGGAGGACGGGGCGAGGTGGTGGGTGACCGCCGGGCCCGAGGACGGTCTCACCCTCGACGGACAGCCGTTCACCGGCACCGTCCGGCTCACCGCCGACCACACGCCCATCCCCGACTCCCGGGTCGGGCACGCTGGACGCCGACTGGTCGTCATGCGCCGCGAAGGCCGTACCCGACTTCGCCCCGACGCACCGACGCACCGGCGCGCAAGGCGTTCCAGGGGATCGAGGCGTCCGCGTACGACCCGTGGTGGGGGGCTGCCCGGACGCTTCCGGCCGTACGAGGAGCACACCGGCGTCCGGGTCGAGAACGCGGACGGACGCGAGCGCGGCCTCGGCATCGGCGGCGAGTTCCTCTTCGAACTCGGCGGCCCCGTGCGCCCTCAAGGCGGCGATCGAGGCGGACGGTTCGCTGTGGGCGGTCTTCGCCGACGCGACCAGCGGGGAGAGCAGCTATCGCTTCCGCTTCCTGCGGCCCGCCGCCCCCGGGCCGGACCTCATCGTCGACATCGACCTCAACCGCGCGCTGCTGCCCCCGTGCTCCTTCGCCGACCACTTCCTCTGCCCTTCCCGCCGCCGGGCAACACCCTGCCCGTCGCGGTCGCCGCCGGGGAACGGAACCTCGTCGGTGCCTGACCCGTCTCAAAGGGCGACCCGAGCACAGCAGAGCAGGGCCGGCCCCGGCACATCCCAGCCGTCGGGGCCGGCCGTCGTGCATGCGCACGGCGGCCGAAACCTGCCCTTGTGCGGTTGGTTGACGCCGCTAATACTCCCGATCAGCGCTTGTCAGGGGCATGGCTTGTCCGGCTTGCGAACGGGCCGCCGTGCTTCATGACTGCGCCTCACCGGGCCCCACCCCCACGAAAAGGGCCCCCTTTCCCCTCGGGAGGAACGACAAGTGAGGATCAAGCGCACCATCCCCCGCACCCCCACCGGCAGACGCACCCGCCTGCTCGCCGTGTCCACCGGCCTGATCGCGGCCGCGGCACTGGCTCTTCCCACCGCCACCGCCAGCGCCGACCAGGCGCAGACCTACAGCGCGACCCAGCTCTCCGCCGCGAGCGACGCCGTGCTCGAAGCCGATGTGGCCGGTACCGCCTGGCACATCGACAAAGCGACGAACACGCTTGTCGTCACCGCCGACAGCACCGTCTCCCAGGCCGAGATCGCCAGGATCAAGCGTGAGGCAGGGAGCAACGCCGGCGCCCTGCGCATCGAGCGCACCCCCGGCACCTTCTCCAAACTCATCTCGGGCGGCGACGCCATCTACGCCTCCAGCTGGCGCTGCTCCCTCGGGTTCAACGTCCGCAGCAGCAGCGGCACCTACTACCTGCTGACCGCCGGCCACTGCACCGACGGCGCGGGCACCTGGTACACGAACTCCTCGCGGACCACCACCATCGGCCCCACGGCCGGGTCCAGCTTCCCCGGCAACGACTACGGCATCGTCCGCTACTCCAACACCTCGCTGTCCCACCCGGGCACCGTCGGCAGCGTCGACATCACCAGCGCGGCCAACGCCACCGTCGGGATGTCCGTCACCCGCCGCGGTTCCACCACGGGCACCCACAGCGGCAGCGTGACGGGCCTCAACGCCACCGTCAACTACGGCGGCGGTGACATCGTCTACGGCATGATCCGCACCAACGTCTGCGCCGAACCGGGCGACAGCGGCGGTCCGCTCTACTCCGGCAGCCGGGCCATCGGCCTGACCTCCGGCGGCAGCGGCAACTGCTCCACGGGCGGCACGACCTTCTTCCAGCCGGTCACCGAAGCGCTCAGCGCCTACGGAGTCAGCGTCTACTGACGCGGGTGGTCCTGCCCCCGCCGGACGCGCGCCCCTGCCCGGACCCCCGGGCGGGGGCTTCCACGCGGGGAGGAACGGTGCCATGCACGTTCGGCCCGGCCTTTCCGCCGGCCCGGCGCTCCTCACCCCTCCCGCAGCCACTCCAGGGCCCGGCCGAGTGCGTACTGCGCCGTGAAGTGCCCGGCACCCGGCTCCAGCACGGCCGTGCAGCGGGGGATGCGTCCGACGAGCCAGTGGAAGTGGCCGACCGGCGAGAAGACGTCCTCCGCGCCGTGCCACAACAGCACCCTGCGCTCGATCACTTCGGGGTCGAACCCCCACGGCGTCGCCAGCGCGAGCGTGTCGTCGAACCAGCCGTACGCCGAGACCCGCACGCTCTCACGGTAGTTGGCGAGCAGCACGGCACGGACCCGCTCGTCGGCGAGTACCGGCTCGTCGGCCTTCGAGAGCGCGCCGCGCAGTTGGTCGAGCAGTCGTACGGGGTCCGCCCGGATCTCGTCGGCGAGGGCCGTCAACAGCCGTTCCAGCGCCGCCGGGTCGGTGGTGGCGAGCGTGTACTCGTCCACGTTCATCGGCGTCATGCCCGCGAACCAGCTCAGCCCGTCCGCGTCCCGCGGTGCGGGGCTGACCAGCGCCGCTGCCCCCGTCACCCGCTCCGGCAGCAGTGCCGCACAGGCCAAGGCGTGCGGCGCGCCCCCCGAGCGGCCGACGACCGCGAACGTGCCGATGCCGAGTGCGTCGGCGACCGCCGCCGCGTCGCCGGCCGCGTCCGCCACCCGGCGGCCCTCGCGGCGGTCGGAATCCCCGTAGCCCGGACGGTCGTAGGCGAAGAGGCGCACCTGGGGATGGCGCTCGGTGACATCGCGCAGCGCGGTGCCGACGCGACTTCCGGGAGTGCCGTGGTGCAGCAGCACCGGTGTGCCGTCCGGCGCGCCCCACTCCTCCGCCACCAGAGTGCGGCCGTCGTCCGTCCTCACATCGATGCGCACACTGTCCCCTTCGCGGCGGATGCCCGTCGGCCGACGGGCGTCGCGTCCCAGTATCCGCCGCTGCGGCCACGGCGGGGAGTCCGGGGTGCGGTGATGTCGGTCCCGCGGGTGGCGCCGTGTCCGGAATGCGGTGGATCGAGCCGGGCGCGTGAACGTGGCCGAGGGGTGGGCGTCCGGCGGCCGGCGCGTCTTCACGGCCGGTGCACCGAGCCGAAGGGTGGCGGCGTTCCTGTGAAGAGGCTGTGAACGCACGCGAGTTGTCGTGTGTCCGTCCAAGGGTCGGCCTTGTGTGCGAGTGCGACGCCTCGGAATAGTGGGCGATCCATCCTCCGTGTCCGGGCACCCCACTTGTCCGGGCGCGGCCCCCACAGGAGGTCATGTCTTGAAGCACCGGCGCATACCCAGGAGAAAAGTCGCCGTGGCGGGCGGGGCGGTAGTCGCCCTGGTCGCCGCGGGCGTCACGTTCCAGAGTGCGAACGCCAGTGACAGCACAGAGCAGTTCACCGTGAAGTCCCTCAGCGCACCGGCGGCGGGGACGCTCGCCCTCTCGCTGACGACGGATCTGGGCGCCGACGGCGCCGGCGCGTACTACGACGCCGACACCAAGGCCCTCGTGGTCAACGTCGTCTCCGAGGACGCGGCGCAGACCGTGCGCGAAGCGGGCGGCAAGGCCCGGATCGTCGAGAACACCCTGGCCGAACTGACCGGCGCCCGGCAGACGCTGGCCGACAGGGCGAGCATCCCGGGCACCTCCTGGGCGACCGACCCGGTCACCAACAAGCTGGTCGTCACGGCGGACCGTACGGTCAAGGGCGCCGAACTGACAAAGCTGCAGGACGTCGTGAAGGGTCTCGGTGCCAAGGCCGAACTCAAGCGGAGCGCGGGCGAGTTCAAGCCCTTCATCGCCGGCGGCGACGCGATCCACTCGGGCGGCGGCCGCTGCTCCCTGGGCTTCAACGTCGTCAAGGACGGCGCGCCGCACTTCATCACCGCCGGGCACTGCGGCCAGTCCGGCAGCGAGTGGTCGGACTCGGCGGGCGGGGCGGCCATCGGCACGATGGTCGACTCGCAGTTCCCGGGCAACGACTTCGCGCTGGTGAAGTACAACGGAGACACCGCGCACCCGAGCGAGGTCAACCTCTACAACGGCAGCGCGCAGGCCATCACCAAGGCGGGTGACGCGACCGTCGGCATGCAGGTGCAGCGCAGCGGCTCCACGACCCGGGTCCACGACGGTGAGGTCACCGCGCTCGATGCGACCGTGAACTACGGCAACGGCGACGTCGTCGAGGGCCTCATCCAGACCACGGTCTGTGCCGAGCCCGGCGACAGTGGCGGCTCGCTCTTCTCGGGCGACACGGCGGTCGGCCTGACGTCGGGCGGCAGCGGGGACTGCTCGTCGGGCGGCGAGACGTTCTTCCAGCCGGTGACGGAGGCGCTGTCGACGTTCGGCGCGGAGATCGGCTGACCGTCGCTCCATCGAGGGCCCGGCCCCCACGCCCCTGCGGGCGCGGGGGCCGGCTCTGTTCGGGGGGCCCGCGCGTGCTGGGTGATGGCGGTTGGGTTCGTTTCGGGACCCCGCCCGTGCCCTGCTCCTCAATCGCCGTCGGGGGTGGATGTGCCCCCGCGCCTCAGGCCCGACGGAGGCAGATGGCGCCGGGCCTGGTGGGCAGCAGTCTGCGAGCCGGGTGCGGAGGACGGCCCCGCACGGCGCGGGCCGGGTGCGTGAGGATGCCGTGCCGGGCGGAGGACGGGGCCCCGCGCAGCCCGGTTACGTGCGGACGGCGGGGCGGCGGTACCGCCCACCCGCCCACGCCGACGAACCCGCGTCGGGCTCGCCGCGCCGTTTCTCCTGAAGTGAGCGATCGAGCGCGCGGCGACGTGCCCGTGCCCGGTGGCAGTGCCGGGCCGATCACCTGCCGGAACGGCGGCAGCGGCGGATACGGACCGGTGCCGCCCACGCTTGGGTGGCCGAGGACGACCGGCAGGATCGCCAGGCCGATGCCGACGGCCTGGCCAGGCCCCACCGCGCGAGCGTGATCCCCCCGACCGCGAAGACCAGCAGGGTGCCCAGGCCCCACAGCACCCCCACGCTGCCCGGCAGCGCGTCCAGCATCGGCCCCGCGATCACCGTGGCCCCGGGGCTGCGACGGCCATTGCGGGCTGGAGCGCCGGCACCCCGATGACCAGCAGCGCGGCCCGCATGTTCCCCGCGTCCTTGATCTCGCCGAGGAAGCCGGTGCCGGGGGCCCTCGCCGGGGTTCGTCGTATGCCTGTGCCATGGCCCAGCGCTCGGCAGGATTCGGTGTTCACGCAGGTGGGACGGGCCGCATGGCTGAGGGACGGCGCGGTGGGGCGCCGCCGACATCTGTCGTACGGGTGTTCGAAATTTGGTCTATGGTGGAGACAGGGGAGGTGAGACGGGCTGATCCAGGAGGTGCGGGTGCCAGGGTTCACGCATCTGCACACCGTTTCCGGGTTCTCCGTGAGGTACGGGGCCTCCCACCCGGAGCGGCTTGCCGAGTGCGCTGCCGAGCGGGGCATGGACGCCCTCGCGCTGACGGACCGCGACACCCTCGCGGGGACGGTCCGCTTCGCCGAGGCATGCTCCGGCGCGGGCGTGCGGCCGCTGTTCGGCGTCGACCTCGCGGTGGGGGAGCGTGAGCACAGGGAGGGCCCTGCCGAGCGCCGTCGCACACCGGTCCGCGGAGGTGCGTTCATCGACGAATCCGCACCCCGGACCGTTTTTCTCGCGCGTTCCCGACAGGGCTGGGCCGACCTGTGCCGGATGATCACCGCCGCCCACGCGGCCGACCGGGAGAGCCCGCTGCTGCCGTGGCCGGACAACCACGGTGAGGGGCTGACCGTGCTCCTCGGCCCGTCCTCCGAGGTCGGCCGCGCACTCGCCGCGGGCCGCCCCGACCGTGCCGCGGGGCTGCTCGTCCCCTGGCGGGAGCGGTACGGCGACCGGCTGTGCCTGGAGGTCGTCCACCACGGCCGCACCGGCACCGGACCCGGCTCGCTGCGACAGGCCGCCCGCACTCTCGGCCTCGCCGCCGAACAGGACGTACGGGCCGTCCTGACCAACGCCGTCCGCTACGCGGACCCCGGCCTGGGACCGGTCGCCGACGTCCTCGACTCGGCCCGCCGGCTCATGCCCGTGGACCCGCGCAAAGGACTCGACAGTGGCGAGCGCTGGCTCAAGGACCCGGCCGCCATGGCCCAGGCCGCCGAGCGGGTCGCCGAGGCCGCGGGCTTCCGGCGCGACACCGCGCACCGGCTGCTCACCATGACCGAGGAGACGGCCGCGGCCTGTCTGGTCGATCCCGAGGAGGATCTGGGGATGGGCACCGTGCACTTCCCCGAGCCCCGCCTCGTCGGCGCGGAGCACCGCACCGCGCAGCGGGTGCTCGCCTCGCGCGCGGCGGCCGGCATGCTGCTGCACGGATACGACAGCCGGCGCGACTACTGGGAGCGGATGCACCACGAACTGGACATCATCGCCCACCACGGATTCGCCTCCTACTTCCTGACCGTCGCCCAAGTGGTCGACGACGTGAAGAAGATGGGCGTCCGGGTCGCCGCGCGCGGCTCGGGGGCCGGGTCCCTCGTCAACCACCTCATCGGCATCGCGCACGCCGACCCGGTCGAGCACGGGCTGCTGATGGAGCGCTTCCTGTCCAAGCGCCGGCGGGTGCTGCCCGACATCGACATCGACGTCGAGTCCGCCCGCCGGCTCGACGTGTACCGCGCGATCATCGGACGCTTCGGCGAGGAGCGGGTCGCGACCGTCGCCATGCCCGAGACCTACCGGGTGCGCCATGCCGTGCGCGACGTGGGCGCGGCCCTGTCCATGGATCCGTCCGAGATCGACCGGATCGCCAAGTCCTTCCCGCACATCCGGGCCCGCGACGCCCGCGCGGCGCTCGACGAACTGCCCGAACTCCAGCCGGTTGCCATGGAGTTGAAGCAGCATGGACGGCTGTGGGAGCTGGTCGAGGCGCTGGACGCGCTGCCGCGCGGCGTCGCCATGCACCCGTGCGGAGTGTTGCTCTCCGACTCCTCGCTGCTCGCCCGCACCCCCGTGGTGCCCACGAGCGGCGAGGGCTTCCCCATGTCGCAGTTCGACAAGGACGACGTGGAGAGGCTCGGGCTGCTCAAACTCGACGTCCTCGGTGTGCGGATGCAGTCGGCGATGGCGCACGCGGTGGCCGAGGTGCGCCGGGTCACGGGGGAGAAGGTCGACCTCGACTCCGTACCGCCCGGGGATCCGGACACCTACCGGCTCATCAGATCAACCGAGACGCTGGGCTGCTTCCAGATCGAGTCCCCGGGCCAGCGCGACCTGGTCGGACGTCTGCAGCCGGAGAACTTCCACGACCTGGTCGTGGACATCTCGCTGTTCCGGCCGGGGCCGGTCGCGGCCGACATGGTCCGGCCGTTCATCGAGGCCCGGCACGGTCGTGCGCCCGTCCGCTATCCGCATCCCGATCTTCAGGGGCCGCTGAAGGACACGTACGGGGTGGTCGTCTTCCACGAGCAGATCATCGAGATCGTGAACATCATGACCGGCTGCGGCCGGGACGAGGCCGACCGGGTGCGGCGAGGGCTCTCCGACCCGCAGTCGCAGGGCAGGATCAGGGTCTGGTTCGCCCAGCGCGCCGAGGCGAGGGGGTACGAGCCCGAAGTGATCGCCCGCACCTGGGAGATCGTCGAGGCCTTCGGCTCGTACGGCTTCTGCAAGGCGCACGCGGTCGCCTTCGCGGTGCCCACGTACCAGTCGGCCTGGCTCAAGGCGCACCATCCGGCGGCCTTCTACGCCGGGCTGCTCACGCACGACCCCGGGATGTATCCGAAGCGGCTGCTGCTGGCGGACGCGCGGCGGCGCGGGGTGCCGGTGCTGCCGTTGGACGTGAACCGGTCGGGGGCCGCCCATCGAATCGAACTGGTGTCCGGTGGCGAGGTTTCCGGGCCGTCCGGCGAGGGTTCGGGTAGGTCCGGCAACGATTCCGGGAATCAGGGCAGGGGTTTTGGGAGATGGGGCCTGCGGCTCGCCCTCGCGGACGTCCACGGCATCAGCGAGGCCGAGAAGAGTCGTATCGAGGCCGGGCAGCCCTACTCCTCGCTGCTGGACTTCTGGCAGCGGGCGCACCCGAGCCGGCCCGTCGCCGAACGGCTCGCCCAGGTCGGCGCCCTCGACGCCTTCGGCGCCAACCGTCGCGACCTGCTGCTGCACATCGCCGAACTCCACCGTGTCCAGCGCGGATCGGCGTCGTACGGCGGCCAGCTCCCGCTCGCCCAGGGGCGCAGGACCGCCCCCGTGGGCCTGCCCGACCTCGGCGACGCGGAACGCCTCAGTGCCGAGCTGGGCGTACTCGGCATGGACGCCTCCCGTCATCTGATGGAGGATCACCATGCCTTCCTGGCCGAGCTGGGCGTGCTCTCGGCGCAGCGGCTGCGCGGTGCGCGGCACGGCCAGACGGTGCTTGTCGCAGGTGCCAAGGCGGCCACCCAGACGCCGCCGATCCGGTCCGGCAAGCGGGTCATCTTCACCACGCTCGACGACGGCACCGGCCTTGTCGACCTGGCCTTCTTCGACGACAGTCACGCCGCCTGCGCCCACACCGTCTTCCACTCCTGGCTGCTGCTGGTGCGCGGAGTGGTGCAGCGGCGTGGACCGCGCAGTATCAGTGTGGTGGGCGCTGCGGCCTGGAACCTGGCCGAACTGGCGGAGCTGCGCCGCACCGGCGGCCTGGACGCGGTCGCGACCCGGCTGGCGGCTCCGCCCGCGCAGTCGGACGGCGATGCCGACAGCGGCCGCCGGATCCACCTGCCGACGGGCTACGAGATGAATCCGTGGGCCGACCTGCGGCCCGCCGGTGACGCGGCCGCCGGCGGAAGGAAGCTGTGGCACCAGAGCCCGGGGAGCGCCGGATGATCCTCTATGTGCGCTTCCTGCTGGAGCCGGCGCCGGACAGGGCCGGAGCCGAGACGGTGCTGCCCGCGCTGCTCGGTGTGGCCGAGAACATCAGCCCGGTCGTCCAGGCGCTGCCGCCCGACGCCGCGCTCGTCGACGTCCGGGGCGCGGAACGGTACTTCGGCCGGGACACGGCCGAGCTCGCCTCGCTGCTGCGGGTGCGCGTGCTGGCGCACTGCGGGGTGGACTGCGTCATCGGCGCCGGCCCGGGACCGATGCTCGCCCGGATGGCGGCGCGCGAGGCCGCGCCCGGTACGACCCTGGTGGTGACGGAGGACGAGGCCGCCGCGTTCCTGGCGGACAAGCCGGTCGCCGCGCTCGACGGCGTGGGGCGCGCGACGGCCCGCACCCTGTGCGCCTACGGCCTCGACACCGCCGGACGCGTCGCCGGCGCACCGTTCGCCGTGATCCAGCGGATCCTGGGCGCGCGGGCCGGTCGTGAGGTGTGGGAGCGGGCGCGCGGCATCGACCGTACGACGGTCGTCCCGAACGCCCTCGCCGGCTCGATCGCCGCCGAACGGAGTTTCCCCCTCGACGAGTTGGACCAGACGCAGCACCGCAGGGCGCTGCTCTCGCTCGCCGAGGAGCTCGGGGCGCGGATGCGCGGTGAGCACGAGGTGTGCCGTTCCCTGTCCCTCACCGTGCGCTATGCCGACCGGTCCACGACCACCCGCAGCCGCACCCTGCGGGAGCCGACCGCCCATTCCGCCGCACTCGTCGACACCGCGTACGCCCTGCACGCATCGCTCGGGCTGCAGCGGGCGCGGGTGCGCGGGCTGTCGCTGCGG
This sequence comes from Streptomyces sp. ISL-10, assembly GCF_018614575.1. Lineage (GTDB taxonomy): Bacteria > Actinomycetota > Actinomycetes > Streptomycetales > Streptomycetaceae > Streptomyces. The sequence continues at coordinate 91,796 of NZ_JAGGOJ010000035.1, read as the reverse complement.
GCCGAGGGTCTGATGCCCGCCGAACAGGCCGCCCGGCAGCTGACGTTCGACCCGGCCGACGAACGGGCGCGCAGGATCGAGGCCGTGGCGGACCGGGCCCGCGCCAGGTTCGGGCCGGGGGCGGTCGTGCCGGGGTCACTGGCGGCGTAGCGGGCGGCCGCCGCCTCGTATTGACGAAAAGTCAGTCTTTACCGGCACGTCACTTCCCCGTGTGGTTACCCGTTCGTAAGTTGTTGTGTGCACGGCAAGCAATTCAGCCATCGCAACTCCCTTGAGCCGCAAGGAGACCGATCGATGCTGCCTTGGAAACGTGCGCTCCGACCACTGTCAGCCTTCATGCTGGCGGTCGCCGTCGCCCTGGTCCCCGCCGCCACCGCAACTGCCGCATCAACCGCCACGGCCCCCACACGTGGCTGGAACGACTACACCTGCAACCCCTCCGCCGCCCATCCCCGCCCGGTCGTCCTCGTCCACGGAACCCTCGGCAACTCCATCGACAACTGGCTCGCTCTGGCCCCGTATCTGGTCAAGCGCGGCTACTGCGTCTACTCCCTCGACTACGGGCAGCTCCCCGGCGTGCCCTTCTTCCACGGCCTCGGCCCCATCGACAAGTCGGCGCAGCAGCTCGACGCCTACGTCGACCGGGTCCTCGCCGCGACCGGCGCCTTGGAGGCCGACATCGTCGGGCACTCCCAGGGCGGCATGATGCCCCGCTACTACCTCAAGTACCTGGGCGGCGCCGACAAGGTGAACGCCCTCGTCGGCATCGCGCCGAGCAACCACGGCACCACCCTGGGCGGGCTCACCAGCCTCCTGCCGTACTTCCCCGGCGCCGCCGACCTTCTGAGCGAGCACACGCCCGCCCTCGCCGACCAGATCGCCGGATCCGCCTTCCTCACCAAGCTCAACGCGGGCGGCGACACCGTGCCCGGCGTGCGCTACACGGTCATCGCCACCCGCTACGACCAGGTCGTCACGCCGTACGCGTCGCAGTATCTCAGCGGGCCGGACGTCCGCAACGTAACTCTCCAGGACCTCTGTCCCTTCGACCTGTCCGAGCACGTCGCGATCGGCTTGTTCGACCTGATCGCGTTCCATGAGGTGACGAACGCGCTCGACCCGGCGCACGCCAAACCGACCACCTGTGCCTCCGTCTTCGCCTGATTCACGGACAAGGCTGCCGTCCGCTCGGGGGAGCGGACGGCAGCCTTTGGTGTCGTGTCGTGTCGCGTCGCGTCAGCGGCTGTGGCGGCCGCCCGCCGCGGCCGGCCTGCGGCGGCCCAGACCGAACAGCACCGCCGCGCCGACCGCCAGCGCGGCCGCACCGCCGATCGCGAGGGGCGCGGTGCTGCTGTTGCCACCGGTCTCCGCGAGGTTGTCCTCGGAGGTCTCCGGAGCGGCGGCGGACGGCGTGCCCGCACCCTTCGCATCGGGGGCGTTGCCCGCGGGATCGGGCGACGGAGCCGCATCGGGCCGCTCGGCGGGCGCGGCCGCTCCCGCGCCCTCCGTGTGGTCGTCACCGCCGTGGCCGCCGTGGTCCACCGTCGACTTGTCCGCACCGTCCTCGATCTCCCGGTCCGAGGGAGCGGAGGCGGTCGGCGCCGGGGCTCCGCCGCCGTTGTCCTCGCCGAACACCACGTCGGAGCAGGTGTAGAAGGCCTCGGGGGAGTCCGAGCGCTGCCAGATCGAGTAGACCAGGTGCCGGCCCGACCGGTTCGGCACGACGCTGTCGAAGACGTACGCGCCGTTCTCCAGCTTCGGGTTCGTGACCTTCGCGAACGGCTTCTCCTCCAGATCCGACCACTTCAGCGGCTTCGTCGGGTCGTAGCCGTCCTTGGTCAGATACAGCTCGAAGGTGCCCTTGTGCGGGGCGGTCGCCTTATACCGGAACGTGTGGTTCCCCGAGGCGAGCGGCGAGGACGGCCAGTCGGCGCGGGGCAGGTCGAGCCCCTTGTACTTGTCACGTCCGGCGCTGCACAGTTCGCCGTCCGGGATCAGTTGCCGGTGGTTGCCGGCGGCGTTGGCGATGTTGACTTCGTTCCAGTCGTAGAACGCCTGCGTGCCGCTCGCCGCGACCGCCGCCTTGCACGCCTGCGACGTGGGACTCTCCGGCCCCTCGGCGAAACAGGCGGACACCCGGCTGACCGGATCCGTCATCGACCCGTGGGCAGCGGCCGGAACGGCGGCCAGACCGGCCAGCGCGACCGGCGTGAGACCGAGTGCGGCGACCGTGACGGCCTTGCGGCGAGCGGTCATGGTGACGTTCTCCTTCGAATGGCGGCGGCGGGGCGGGGCCCGGTTCGAGCGGGCGGTGCGGCCCCCCGTAGGACTACGGCGCCGACTGCTCGAACCGGCCCCGGCGATCAGCAAACTAGCCCCTGGGCAGCGCGAAATCGCCTGCTGGAAGCGGGAGATGGCGATCCTTATGCTGGCTTTAAGGTGACGCTAAGAAAGCGCTCAGAAAGACGGCCGCTCGCACTTGTCTGACCACTGAGAGCGAGCGCGTCTCGTCCGTGTTCGTCCATGGAGAGCCACCTCGCGTCGCCTGGGGTGGCTCCCCCTGCCGGCTCGCGTGGCTCCCCGCATGGCTCCCGCTGGCCCCGGTGCGGTCGGGACGGACAGGCTCGGCCAGCAGGGTCCAACGCGGGATCTGGCACGCAACTGGCACGACACCTCTCCTGGGCCCCCGCGATCGAGGGACGAACAAGGTCCAGGCTCCCGGTTCAGTACCGGTGACCTGGGCCTGTGTCGTGCATCAAGTGAGATGGGCGTGGACGGTTTCCAATCGCCGACATCTGCTTCCCAAGTTCCACGGAGACCGCCGCCATAGATGCCCAGACGCTGACCGACAACCCCGCTGGCGGCTGCTCGATGCCGTTGCCGTTCACCGCTGTTGATGTCAGTTGTGGATGTCAGCAAGCCCCGTGGCGTTGCTGCATACCCCAAAGAGAGTGGGCCAGGCGACGCACCAATCCGAGCGGTATAGCACTCGCCGCTTTTTGGATTGCGGCGCTGGAGGCCGGACGAGATCCTTGGTGCATGAGTCCTGGATTACGTCGCATGGCTGGCGCAGCAAGCGTGCTGGTCGGCATCGCTGTTGCAGTCTGGCTGGTCTTCGGTCCTCCCCAAGACTGGGAGGGCGGCATGAGGTGGCTACGACACGGTCTGGCCTTGGGTTCCCTGGGAATGATCGTCTTCGCCGCCCGGCTGATGTTTCCTGACACTCAGGACGGCACGGCGGACACGGTGTCTGACTAGGTCGGCGGATCGGCTTCGGGCGGGAGCTGCCATGGGCGAGAGATCGGGGCCCGTAAACTTGCCGCGACTCGGGCAGTCTGTGGACCCGTCCGGTCATCACTCAGGGCGCTGAGGCCATGGACGCGATCTTCGGTGATGTGGACGCTGGCGAGACGTGACGCCAAAGGGCAGCCGCTGAGGCACGGTGGCTCCCCGATTGGCTCCCGGTGAGCCCCCAGACTCCCCACCTGACGGCACTGCGCTGTGGCGCAGGAGCAGACAGCCCGTCAGGCGGCTTACGGTGACGCTCAGAGAGCGCTCAGAAAAGGCGTGCCGCCCGAGCGGGGTCGGCCGTTTGCCGTGGTGCCGCTCGCGTGCGCGGCCCCGCACCCGCCGTAGCGTGGGACCGCACTGACCGTCACGATGCCGGGAGCGAGCGATGGCCGGGGAGATCTCCTTCTTCGAACTGGGCGTGGGCGACTCGGAGCGGGCCCGGGCGTTCTACGGGGGGCTGTTCGGGTGGGCCTTCGAGGCCGGGACGACGGAGGGCGGCGGGTACTCCATCCGTACGGCCGGTGTGCCCGGTGGCGTGCACGGCGGGGATCCGGGCGCGAGCCCCTACGTGTTCTTCCGCGTCGACGACATGCGAGCGGCGATCGCACGGGTCCGGGAGCTGGGCGGCACGGTCGAGGAGGCCGACATCGGCGGTGACGAGGAGACGGTGGCGCGGTTCGGCCGCTTCCAGCTGTGCCAGGACGACCAGGGCTCACCCTTCGCCTCCACCAGCCCCCGGCGGCGTCCGGTCAGCCCACCCGGCGGTAGCGGCGTTCCGGGCGGCCCGTGCCGCCGTAGCGCAGCGTCACCTCCGCGCGGCCCGTTTCCGCGAAGTACTCCAGGTAGCGGCGGGCGCTCACACGGGACAGGGAGCCCGCTTCGGCGCACTCCGAGGCCGACAGGTCGCCCGGATGATCGCGCAGGATGCGTTCGACCAGTTCCGCCGTGTGCGGGGCGAGGCCCTTCGGCAGCTCGCGCGACCCCGGCGGGCGTGTGCCGAAGATCTGGTCCACGTCCTCCTGGCGTGCCTCGTCCAGCCGCTCCAGCCGGGACCGAAGTGAGGCCACGTGCCGCAGCTGCTCCTGGAGCGCCGCCTGGTTGAAGGGCTTGATCAGGTAGTGCAGCGCCCCCGCCCGCAGTGCGGAACGCACCACCGCCGCGTCCCGGGCGGCCGTGATGAACAGTGCGTCCGCGCTCACCCGGTCGGGGTCGCATGCCTCCGCGGCCCGCAGCTCGCGCAGCACACGGATCCCGTCCATGTCGGGCAGATACACGTCGAGCAGGACGAGATCGGGCCGCAGCCGTTCCGCGGCACGCAACGCCTCCGCACCGCTGTGGGCCACTCCGGCGACCGTGAAGCCCTCCGTCGCGGACACATAGCGGCTGTGCAGTTTGGCGACCATGAAGTCGTCGTCCACCACCAGCACCTTGGTCACGCCGACACGCTAGGCCGCTACCACAAGGACCACAACGTCCGTTGATTCCGGAAGAGAGACAGCTTCTTAACGCGCAGGCAACATGTGGCCCACCTCACAGCACCCACTCACCGCTCATGAGAGGCCCTCCCGTGCGATTGCGCACCTCCATCGCCCTGCTCGGGGCCGCGCTTCTGGTGTTCGCCGTGCCGCCGCTGCTCTCCACGGACGGCGGAAACGACACCGGCACGCAGATCCCCGGCCTGCGCTTCATGGTCCCCAACACCCCCGGCGGCGGCTACGACATCACCGCCCGCACCGCCGCCAAGAACGCCGAGGACGCCGGGCTCACCCACGGCGTCGAGGTCTTCAACCTCCCCGGAGCCGGTGGCACCGTGGGGCTGACCCGCCTCGTCGGCGAGCACGGCAACGGCAAGCTCGCCATGTCCATGGGCCTCGGCGTCGTCGGCGCCGTCCACACGAACAAGGCGCCCAAGACCCTCGCCGACACCACACCGATCGCCCGGCTCACCGAGGAGCAGGACATCGTCGTGGTCGCGAAGGACTCCCCGTACAAGACGATCGGCCAGCTGATCGATGCGTGGCGGAAGAACCCGGGCAAGCTCGCCGTCGGCGGCGGCTCCTCGCCGGGCGGACCCGACCATCTCGCGCCCATGCTGATGGCTCGGGCCGCCGGGATCGAGCCCAAGTCCGTCAACTACATCCCCTTCGACGGCGGCGGCGAACTGCTCGCCTCGATCCTCGGCAACAAGGTCGCCTTCGGCGTCTCCGGCGTGGGTGAGTACCTGGACCAGATCAAGTCCGGAGAGCTGCGGCTGCTGGCCGTCACCGGGCCGTTGCGGGTCCCTGGTCTCGACGCCCCCACCCTGCGCGAGGCCGGCCTCGACACCGACTTCACCAACTGGCGCGGCATCGTCGCCCCGCCCGGACTGAGCGACGCCGAACGCGACAAACTCATCCGTCTCGTCACCGAGCTGCACGACTCGGAGCAGTGGCAGGAGTCCATGAAGAAGAACGGCTGGGACGACGCCTTCCTCACCGGCGACCTCTTCGGTGAGTTCCTCGACGAGCAGGACAAAGAGGTCGATTCGGTGCTGAAGGAGCTGGGGCTGTGAGCGCCGACGCCACCCGTACCGCCGAGGGCCGCCGCACCTGGCTGCGCGAGCACTCCGAGCTCGGCGTGAGCCTGCTGCTCCTCGTCATCGGCGTACTCGTCCTGACCGACGCGCTGACCATGAACGTCGACATCGCCCAGCGCGGACCCGTGGGGCCGAAGACCGTCCCCGTCGCCGTCGGCATCGGCCTCCTCCTGGTCGCCGTCCTCCTCGCGGTGGACGTCCTGCGCGGCGGCCGCGGCGAGGCCGAGGGCGGCGAGGACATCGACCTGAGCGAGCCCGGCGACTGGCGCACGGTCCTGCTCCTCGGCGGTGTCTTCCTCGCCTTCGCCGCGCTCATCGGCCCGCTGGGCTTCCCCGTCGCCGGGGCGCTGTTGTTCTGGGGCGCGGCCTTCGCACTCGGCAGCAGGCACCACGACCGTGACCCGCTGATCGCCGCGGCCTTGTCCGTGGTCACCTACTTCGTGTTCAACAACCTGCTCGGCGTCCCGCTGCCCGGCGGCCCGCTGATGGGAGTGCTCTGATGGATTCGCTGAACTCCCTTCTCGACGGCTTCGGCACCGCGCTGACCCCGGTCAACCTGCTCTGGGCCGCGATCGGCGTGCTGCTCGGCACCGCGATCGGCGTCCTGCCCGGCATCGGTCCGGCGATGGCGGTGGCGCTGCTGCTGCCGGTGACGTACGGACTGGAGCCGACCGGCGCGTTCATCATGTTCGCCGGCATCTACTACGGGGCGATGTTCGGCGGCTCCACCACGTCCATCCTGCTCAACACACCGGGGGAGAGCGCGGCCGTCGTCGCCGCCCTGGAAGGCAATCCGATGGCCAAGGCCGGGCGGGGCGCCCAGGCGCTCGCCGCGGCCGCCGTCGGTCACTTCGCCGGCGGCATGATCGGCACCGTCCTGCTCGTGGCGCTCGCGCCCACGGTCGCCGACCTCGCCGTGGACATCGGCGCACCCGACTACTTCGCCATCATGGTGCTGGCCTTCATCGCGGTCACCTCGGTGCTCGGCTCCTCCCGCATCCGCGGACTGGCCTCCCTGCTGATCGGCCTCACCATCGGCCTCGTCGGCCTGGACCAGATGACCGGCCAGCAGCGCCTCACCTTCGGCTCGCTGCAACTCGCGGACGGCATCGACGTCGTCATCGTCGCCGTCGGCCTCTTCGCGATCGGCGAGGCCCTGTGGGTCGCCGCCCATCTGCGCCGCACCACGGGCGAGCCCATCCCCGTGGGCCGGCCGTGGCTCGCCCGGTCCGATGTGCGGCGCACCTGGAAGGCGTGGCTGCGCGGACCGGTCATCGGCTTCCCGTTCGGCGCGATACCGGCCGGCGGCGCGGAGATCCCGACCTTCCTGTCGTACGTCACCGAGAAGCGGCTGTCCAAGCACAAGGACGAGTTCGGCCGCGGCGCCATCGAGGGCGTCGCGGGCCCCGAGTCGGCGGCCTCGGCGTCGGCCGCGGGCACGCTCGTGTCGATGCTGACGCTCGGTCTGCCGACGACCGCCGTCGCCGCGGTGATGCTGGCCGCCTTCCAGCAGTACGGCATCCAGCCGGGACCGCTGCTCTTCGAACGCGAACCCGACCTGGTGTGGGGCCTGATCGCCTCCCTCTTCGTCGGCATGGTGCTGCTGCTCGCCCTCAACCTGCCGCTCGCACCGGTCTGGGCGAAGCTGCTGCGCATCCCGCGGCCGTACCTCTACGCGGGCATCCTGTTCTTCGCCGCGGTCGGCGCGTACGCGGTCGGCGGCGAGGCACTCGACCTGGTGATCCTGCTCGTCATCGGCCTCATCGGGTTCGGCATGCGCCGCTACGGACTGCCCGTGCTGCCCGCGGTGATCGGCGTCATCCTCGGCCCGGCCGCGGAACAACAACTGCGCCGCGCCCTGCAGATCAGCGACGGCAGCGTCACCGGACTGGTCAACACCCCCTTTTCCGTGACCGTGTACGCGGTGATCGGGCTCCTGCTGGTGTGGCCGCTGCTGAAGAAGGTGATCGTCCGCCGCCGTAGCGTGTCGGCCTGACCGACGACATCCGCCCCGCCGCCGACGACGTGCCCGCGGTCAAGGCCGTCACCGACGCGGCCTACCACCACCGCATCGAACGGATCGGTGTCGTGCCGGTCCCGATGGAGGCGGCCCACGTGGCGGGCGGGGCGGGTCTTCGTCATCGGTGATCCGGTCCGGGGTGTCATCGTCCTCGTCCCGGAGGCCGGTCACCTCTTCCTGGACTCCATCGCCGTTCACCCCGACGCCTGGGGGACCGGGCTCGGCCGGCGGCTCCTCGGCTTCGCCGAGGAGTACGCACGAGAGCTGGGGCTGCCAGAGATCCAGCTCTGCACCAACGCGAAGATGTGGGAGAACCAGAAGCTGTACGAGCGCTACGGCTACGAACTGGTGGAGCGCCGGGTCGAGGGGCAGTACGACCGCTTCCACTACCGCAAGCCGCTGACCTGAACTGGAGTCCGCCAGGGGCCCGTTGTCAGTGGCGGCTGCGACGATCGGACCATGACGACGAACGACTGGAACGCCCTGGCCGGCACGTTCGATCAGGAGCCCGACCACGGCCTGGCGGACCCGGAGGTCCGGCGCGCATGGGCCGACAGGCTCGCGCGGTGGCTGCCGCCACACCCGTCCGACGTGCTCGACCTCGGCTGCGGCACCGGCAGCCTCTCCCTCCTCGCCACCGAACAGGGCCATCGGGTGACCGGCGTCGACCTCGCGCCCGAGATGGTGGCCAGAGCGCGGGCCAAGCTCGCCGGCACCGGTGCCGAGGTCCTGCTCGGCCCGGCGGACCTGCCCCCGGTCGGCGAGCGCCGGTTCGACGTCGTCCTCGCCCGGCACGTCGTGTGGCTGCTGCCCGATCCCGAGGCCGTCCTGCGCCACTGGGCCTCGCTCCTGCGCCCGGGCGGCCGGCTCGTCCTCGTCGAGGGCGTCTGGGGAGGTGACGGGCTGCCGGCCGCGCGCGTCACCGCGGTCCTCGCACCGCTGGCCGACCGGATCCACCACGAGCGCCTCTCGGACGACCCCGCCCTGTGGGGCAGGCAGGTCGACGACGAGCGCTATGCGCTGGTGGCGTGCACGGCCCCGCCCCGCCGGCACACCGAGGTGATCGACGTGCACCTGGTGCTGCGCCGCGGGGACGAGGTGCTGCTCGCCCGCCGCGCGGGCACGGGCTACGGCGACGGCCTGTGGAACGGGCCGTCGGGTCACGTCGAGGACGGTGAGGACGTGCGCGCCGCCATGGTGCGCGAGGCGGCCGAGGAGGTCGGTGTCGAGCTGATGCCCGGCGATCTGCGCGCCGCCCTGGTGATGCAGCACCGCGGCCCGGGCGGAGCGCCGCGCACCGGGTGGTTCTTCGAAGCGGACCACGGCACTGGCGGAGAGCCGTACAACCGCGAGCCGGACAAGTGCTCCGAGATCGCCTGGCACCGACTGGACGCGCTGCCCGACGACATGGTGGCCTACTGCCGGGCGGGGCTGGAGGCCTACCGCCGGGGCGACCGCTTCGTCGTCCACTGGCACGCGGACGGCGACCCGATCGCCCACGCGGTGGGCGGCCCGGACCGGTCGGTGGTGCTTCCGCTCAGCCGAGGAGCTCGCTGAAGCGGCTTGCGCGGGCGAGGGCTTCGAGCGTGTCGAGGGCGCGCTCGGCCTCGTCCGCCGCCCGCGGGTCCCGCTCGCGCAGGCCGCTCGCGGCGAACTCGTCCTCGTCCAGCCGCAGGACCGTGCCTCCGTCGGCGGACACCCACAGATCGAGGTCCAGGTCCTCGACGACCACCTCGGTGCCGTCGACCACGGCAGGCCGTGTGATGTCGCAGTACCAGCCCTTGAGCACGCCGTCGCCGGCGCGGACCTCCTTCACCGCGTACCACCGGTCGCGCCAGTAGTGCTCGGTGAACACATCACCCGGCTCGAACCGCACGAAGCCGAAGTCGCGCACGCCGGGAGCCGCCCACGGCGCGCGGACGGTGAGCCGGGCGCCGTCGTCGAAGAGGGGCTCGGCCGGGTAGCGGATCTTCGTCGCGCCCGCCTTGACCAGCCGGACCTCAACCGAGCTCGCGGACATGGCGCACCTCCGTCACAAAGACCTCGTAGCCGAACCACCGGTTGATCGCGAGCATCGGGCCGTTGTCCGCGTCGTTGTTGGTGAACGCGTCCGTGAAACCGGCCTCCCTCGCCCGGCGCAGCGAGTCCGTCTTGGCGAGCTTGGCCAGGCCCCTGCCGCGGTGGGCGCGCATCGTGCCCGTCATCCCGCTGGCGTAGCGCGTGCCACGGTCCGTCAGGGCCGCGGTGAAGGCGGCGACCTCGCCGTCCACGACGACGACGGTCGTCAGGCGGCGGTCCAGCAGCGGATCGTTCCAGGTGTGCGCGATCCAGTCCTCGTAGTCGGTGAAGTCCGTGCTGATGTCACCGGGCTCGTCCGCCGTCGTCTCGGCATCCGCGAGGAACAGCGGCCGGGGGTCGTCCTCGTAGTCCGCGGCCGTGCGCAGCTCGACACCAGGCGGCAGCGCAGGCAGCTCCGGCAGGGTGCCGTGCGCCAGATCGAGCCGCTGGAAGTGCGCGGTGCGGGTCGGGCGGTAACCCCGCTTCCCGGCGAACGCCAGGGACTCGGGGTCGTCCATCGCCCATGCGTAGACGGACGTCGCGCCGTGTGCGCCGAGATGCTCCTCCGCCGTGCGCAGCAGCAGCCCGCCGGCGCCGTGACCGCGGTGGTCCGGGTGCACATGCGGGGTGACGTACGACTGCCCCGGGTCGGACGAGTCGTAGGCGATGCCGGCGTGTGCGGTGCCGATGATCTCGCCCTCCCGCTCGGCGACCAACAGCCGGTACTTCTTCGCCGGGTTGGCGTTCTTCACGCCGGACAGGAGCGACTCGGGAGTCGTCACCTCGCACGGCAGCGCGGCACGCCGGACGAGGGTCACCGCCTCGGCGTCCTCGGCACGGAAATCACGAACGGTCACAGTCATGGTGAGGCACGGTACGTGGGTGCGCGAGTGTGCCGCCTCCCCATTACCGGGAGTGGGGGACAATCATGGCGTGACGCTGAACATCACCATCGACGCGGAAGGCGCGGACGCGCCGTACGAGCAGGTGCGCGCCCAGATCTCCGAGCAGGCCCGCTCGGGCGTGCTGCCGGTGGGCTTCCGGCTGCCGACCGTCCGTGGCCTCGCCGAGGAACTGGGTCTCGCCGCCAACACCGTGGCCAAGGCGTACCGGGCGCTCGAGAGCGACGGCGTGATCGAGACACGCGGCCGCAACGGCACGTTCGTGGCGGCGGCGGGCGACGCGGCAGCGCGCCAGGCCGCCGCGGCGGCGGCCTCGTACGCGGACCGGGCCCGCCGCCTGGGCCTCTCCGAGGAGGCGGCCCGCGCCGCCGTGGCGGACGCACTGCGCGCGGCGTACGGCGCGGGGGAGTAGGCGCGCCCCGGCCCGTCCGCTACAGGTACAGCCCCGCGTCCACCCCCGAGGACTGTGCAGGCACCGAGGTCGGGGACGTGCCGCGGCGCAGGGCGAACAGTTCCGCCAGCGTCGCGCCCTCGCGGCCCACGACGTCCTCCCGGCCGTCGGCTTCGTCGCCCAGCCAGGACAGTGCCTCGTCGCGCGTCAGCGGGCCCACCTCGATCCTGGCCAGGCACCGGCCCGGGCGGACCACGGCCGGGTGGAGGCGCTCCAGGTCCTCGTTGGTCGTGACGCCGACCAGGACGTTGCGGCCCTGGCCCAGCAGACCGTCCGTCAGGTTGAGCAGCCGTGACAGCGCCTGGCCCGCCGTGTGCCGGGCCTCCCCGCGGATCAGCTCGTCGCAGTCCTCCAGCAGGAGCAGCCGCCAGCGGCCCTTGGCCGTGCCCTCGTCCTCGCCGATGGCGATGTCCATCAGGTAGCCCACGTCGTTGAACAGCCGCTCCGGATCCAGCACGCAGTCCACCTGGCACCAGTCGCGCCAGGAGCGGGCCAGGGTGCGCAGCGCCGACGTCTTGCCCGTGCCGGGCGGGCCGTGGAGCAGCAGCAGCCGGCCGGCGATGTCGTCGGGGGTGACCTTCATCAGCCGGTCCATCGCGTCGGCCACCGGCGCCGTGTAGTTGGGCCGGATCTCCTCCCATGTGCCCGCGGAGATCTGACGCGTCGTCCGGTGCGGACCGCGTCGCGGCGAGACGTACCAGAAACCCATGGTCACGTTCTCCGGCTGCGGTTCGGGCTCGTCGGTCGCGCCGTCGGTGGCCTCCTTGAGCACCTTCTCGGCCAGCTCGGAGCTGACGGCGGTCACCGTGACGTCCGCGCCCCGGCTCCAGCGCGAGATCAGCAGTGTCCAGCCCTCGCCCTCGGCGAGCGTGGCGCTGCGGTCGTCGTCGCGGGCCGACCGCAGCACCGACGCCGAGAGCGGCAGCAGTGTGGCGCTCGGCTTGACGCGGTCGATCGTCGAACTGTACGAGTACGGCTGCTCGCCCGCCGCGAAGCGGCCGAGGAACAGCGCATCGACGACATCCGACGGTGAGTCGCTGTCGTCGACGTTGAGCCGGATCGGCAGGGCATCGTACGGGTTGGCAGACATGGGCCCCATGATCCGGCACGGTCCCTGGCGCCGCACGGTGTTTTGCCACGGTGTTTCGGCCGGTGCGGCGCCGGGTGCTTCACCGGCTGAGCCTGGCCGTGATTCGGGGAGTCCTGGCCGGGGCGGCCGGGTGCTTCACCGGCTGAGACTGCCTGGGATCCGCCGGGTGTACCGGTGGGCCGCCCGCATGCGGGCGGCTGGAAGAGCGTCCGGGCACGCAGGGGGACGTCGCCCATACGGCCGTGACGAAGCGGCGCTCCGTGCAGGGTGCTTGAGTCGGCATCGCTGTCCGTTGAGGCGCGCATCGCCGCTCGTCGAGCCGGCATCGCCGCCCGTGCGGCGTACGGCTCCCGGGGCACTCACCCCCTCGCTTCGGACGGCGCCTCAGGCCAATGACCCGTCAGTAACATCTTTGGCATGGACACTTCCTGTCAAGTCGGTCCGCTGCTACGAAAGTTGAGGCAGAGATCCTGCTCAAGGGAGGTTCCATGAAACTGTCCCGAGTCGCGGCATTCTCATCCTCACTCCTCCTCGGCGCCGTTCTCGCTCTCACGGGAGCGGGCCAGGCGCAGGCCGATTCCACCGCCCAGTCAGTCGACTACGTGGCACTCGGCGACTCCTACTCCTCCGGTGTGGGAGCGGGCAGTTACGACAGCTCAAGTGGCAACTGCAAGCGCAGCACCCGCGCCTACCCCAAACTGTGGGCCGCCGCCAACTCGCCCTCGTCCTTCGCGTTCACCGCCTGCTCGGGCGCGCGTACCGGTGATGTGACCTCCGGTCAGCTCGGGCCGCTCAGCGCGGCGACCGATCTCGTCTCGATCTCGGTCGGCGGCAACGACGCCGGCTTCGCCGACGTGATGACCACCTGCGTCCTCAGCTCCGACGCCGAATGCCTGGCACGGATCGAGGAGGCCAAGCGCTACGTCGACACGACCCTGCCCGGCAAGCTCGACCAGGTGTACTCGGCGATCAGGGCCAAGGCGCCCGCCGCCCGGGTGGTCGTCCTCGGCTATCCGCGCTTCTACAAGCTCAACGGCAGTTGCACGGCCGGAATGAGTGAGACCAAGCGGTCCGCCATCAACGGGGCGGCCGACCATCTCAACACGGCGACCGCCAAGCGCGCGGCCGACAACGGGTACACCTTCGCGAGCGTCGTCTCCGCCTTCACCGGGCACGAGATCTGCTCCGGAGCCGCCTGGCTGCACAGCGTCAACTGGTTCAACATGAGCGACTCCTACCACCCGACGGCGTCCGGACAGTCCGGCGGCTATCTGCCGGTCTTCACGTCCCACGCCTGACCGGACGCCCGTCCGGCGGGACCGGACGGTCGTTCTTCCCCCACGGCGCCGAAGGTCCTGACCGGCCACCAACCGGGCAGGGCCTGCGCGTTCGTTGGCCGGGCAGGGTCTGTGTGTTCACTCCGCCGGCCGCGCCGCGCATTCACTCCGCCGGCCCCGCGCCGGGCATTCATCCCGCCAGTACCGCCCAGACCAGTGCCGCGACCGCCACGAGGAGCGCCACCACGCCTGCCACCAGCACCGCCGCGGCTCGGCGCGGCTCGTCGGCGAACGCCGAAGGTCCGCCGTCGGCGTGCCGTGCGGGCGCGTCGACGGCGGACGTCGGCGCACCGCCGGAACGGCCCGCTCCACCGGCGGGTGCGTCACCGTCGCTGCCGGACCGGCTCGCGGAAGGCCCCGACGGCGTCGCGGCCGTGGCGCGCGGCGCTCCGCCCGCGCTGGCCAGCCGCAGCCTGTGCTCGGCCTCCTCGGCAGGCATCCGCTCCGCCGCGTCCCGCCGCAGCAGCCCAGAGATCACCGGCGCCAGAGCGCCCGCCCGCTCCGACGGCCGGATCTCCCCGTCCGCGCCCGGGGTGCGGCCCTCGACCGTCGTGTACAGCAGCGCGCCGAGCGACCACAGGTCCGCATCGGTGCCCGGCTCGCCGGCCGGGACGGACTGCGAGGCACTCGCCGCCGCCGCGAAGCCGGTGAGCATCACCCGGCCGTCGTTGGCGATCAGGACGTTGGCCGCCCGTACGTCGTGGTGCACCACGCCCACCGCGTGCGCGGCGCGCAGGGCGGCCACGGCCTCGGCCCCGAGGTGCGCGGCCCGGGCGGGCGGCATCGGCCCTTCCGCCTCCAGTACGTCCGACAGGGCGATACCGCGCACGAGCTCCATCACGATCCAGGGGCGGCCGTCGTCGGTGGCCACGTCGTGGACGGCGACCACGTTGCGGTGCGAGACGCGGCCCGCGGTCCGGGCGGCCCGCTCCAGCCGTCCGTACAGCTCTCGCGTCGCCGTGGCGTCGATACCGGCCGGGGCGCGGACCTCCTTGACCGCCACCTCACGTCCCAGCAGTTCGTCGCGCGCCAGCCACACCACGCCCGTACGGCCCTCCCCGAGCGGCCCGATCAGGCGGTAGCGCTGCGCAATCAGCCGGCCGGTCCCCGGCGGTCCGCTCATGCCGTGCCCCCTGTCCGCGATCGGCGCCCAACACGGTGAAAACCACTCGAATTTAGCCCAACTGCCGGACGCATGACACTGATTGATCGGCCATCAGTTCCGGCCGGGTCCACCTGGCCGGAAAATGCCGATCCAACTCCCCCTGGAATCAGTCGCATTCGGAGAGTAATCGTCAACCCCCGTCCGAGTGCGGTGAATCATGCCGGCGGGATACACGGGTGTCCCGCCGGGGAGATAGGGTTAATGTGCCCGGGCCGGGTGTCTTGTACGGGTGGGGAGTGACATGGATCAGATAACAGTTCGCAGCAGGGCTCGTGTGCCTGCCATCACGTGCGGAAGCGTCGAGACCAGTTCGCGTCTCGACCGCCACCTCTCGGTGCTCGGCGGCCCCGCCGTCCCGCAGCGCGAGGCCGCCGAGGCGACCCTGTTGATGCGCGAGCTGACCTCGCGCGACGTGCGGCACAGCCGCGCGAGCAAGAGCGCGCGCGTCTCGCTGTTCGCTCCGCTGCGGCGGCTGCGGCGCTCCCTTTTCGGCAGCCGCGGCTGACCGACCCCGCCCGACCCACCTCTTTCGCGCGGCCCGCTCAGGCGACCACACCGTCCCGGCGCAGCGCCGCTGCGGCCTCATCCGTCATCCCCAGGGCCCGCAGCAGCGCGTCGGTGTGCTCGCCGAGTGAAGGGATCGCCCCCATCCGTGCCGGTGCCCCGCCCGGCAGCGTGATCGGGGGCAGCAGCGCCCGCAGCGGTCCGGCAGGCGAGTCGACCTCGCGCCAGCGGTCGCGGGCCGCCAGCTGCGGATGATCTGCCACGTCCGTCACGGTGTTCAGGCGCGCGCAGGCGATGCCGGCGGCCTCCAGCCGGTCGATCGCCTCCCGTGTCGGCAGCCTCCCCAGGGCCTCGGCCACCGCCGCGTCCGTCCGCTTCCGGTTCGCCGTCCGCGCGGTGTTGGTGGCGAAGCCCGGATCGAGCGCCAACTCGGGCCGCTCCAGCACCTGTTCGGCGAGCCTGCGCCACTCGCGGTCGTTCTGGACCGACAGGAGCACCTGGCTGCCGTCGGCGGTGTCGTACGCGTCGTAGGGGGAGATGACGGCGTGCGCGACACCCGTGCGCGCCGGTGCTTCACCTCCATGCATCCCGTGGTGCAGCGGATGCCCCATCCATTCGGCCAGCGACTCCAGCATCGAGATCTCGACCGGACCGCCGCGGCCCGTCGTACCGCGCCGCAGCAGCGCCGCCAGCACGCCCGAGAAGGCGTACATCGCGGCGGCGATGTCGGCCGCCGGGACGCCCGCCTTCACCGGCTCGGCCTTCGTCCCCGTCACCGAGACCAGACCGGCCTCGCACTGCACGAGCATGTCGTACGCCCGCTTGTGGGCGTAGGGGCCGCCGGAGCCGTAGCCGGAGATGTCGACGGCGATCAGCCGGGGGTGCCGTGCGCACAGGGCGGCGGCGTCCAGGCCGAGCCGGGCCGCCGCGCCCTGGGCGAGGTTCTGCACGAACACATCGGCGTCCGCGACGAGCCGGTGCACGATGTCCAGTCCGCGAGGGTCCTTGAGATCGACGGCGATGGACTCCTTGCCGCGGTTGCACCAGACGAAGTGCGAGGCGAGCCCGCGGGCCGCGGTGTCATAGCCGCGGGCGAAGTCACCGCCCTCCGGGCGCTCCACCTTGATCACGCGGGCGCCGAGGTCGGCGAGCTGGCGCGTGGCGAACGGCGCCGAGACGGCCTGTTCGACGGCGACGACCGTGATGCCGTCCAGGGGCAGTGGCTGTTGGCTCATAGGCCGTGTCTAATATGCAGCCACCATCTTTGTCACCCCGGGGGATCATGAAAACGGTCCGGTGACTTCGACGTCGTGTCCCCTTGACGAACCGTCCCGGTCCTAACAGCCCTTTCCGGCCCTGGCCGACCGACCCGGTCCTCACGAGCGCTTTCCGGCAGTGCCAGACGAGCCCTTCCGGTCCAGCCGTTGGGTGATCGACTCGTTCACCTGACCGGCCGGGCAGGCGAAGGGGCGCGGTGGAGACGGGTCACAGCAGGGCGAACTGACCCTCCGGGCCCTCCTCCGCATGGTCCAGCACCGACGCCGGCCGCCGCGCCGCTCCCGGCGGCGGCAGCACACCCGCTGCCCGCAGCTCCGCCGCCCCGATCCGCTTCCCTTCGGCCAACCGCTCCCGCTCCGGCTCCAGTTCAGCCAGCAGGGCCAACACCGTGATCAGCTCCAGGAGCTCGGACGTCCACTCCTGCGGCCAGGCCGCCGGCCGCACCGCTTCGAGCGAGCCGGGCTCGCCCGCCGCCGTACGCCGTGCGAACCACTGCTCCAGTACCCGGACGCCGCCTGCCTCGAAGTCCCACGCCCCCCGCGGCACCGGCGCGACACGGCCGCTGTCCCCGACGGTCAGCGCCTCCTCGGCGGCGTCGTACGCCAGCCCGACCGGCCGGGCGGGCAGGGCCGCCCGCACATAGGGGCGTCGACCGCCCGGCAGCCTGGGGCGTTCCCCGCCGTGCGCGCCGCGCAACTGGATCCGCAGCGCCCGCCGGCCCAGCTCCACCCCCGCCGCCCAGGCCGCGGGCTCGGCGGGCAGCGGGACGACGCACCCCGCGGAGGTGACGTGGGCCGTCGCCAGGGCCCAGCAGACGAGCTCCTGCGCGCCCACCCCGGTCCCGTACCGGTCCGTGAGCAGATCCAGCAGACCCGGTGCGACGTTCGGCTCCCGCGCACCCGGCCTGCGGTACAAGGGACGGATCCGGCCGGGGCGGCCCGCCGGTGAGCGCCCGTCCGGCAGCAGCGCGGACACGACCAGTGCGGGACCCGACGCCTTCGGCACATGACCCTGCTCGACGACGAAGAGCTGCCGTTCGTCGCGCACTCGCCACAACTCGGGCCGGGCGGCGTCGATCAGCCGGTTGTCCGGTATCAGCCACTGCTCGTCGAACGCGCCGTGCAGCACGCGCACCGGCTCAGGACAGCGACCGGTCTCGCGGGCGATCCGCCCGGTCCCGGTCGCCTGCCCCGGCAGCTGCGCGACCGCGCTGTGCGGCGTACGCGCCCGGGTGGGCCCGAACAGTGCCTCGCGCCCGGCGTCGCCCGCCCGTACGAGAGCGTCCCAGCGGGCGCGCAGCGACGCGGCGTCCGGCGCCATCACCCAGCCCCGCCCCAGCCGCAGCGGCGCCACGGACCAGGGCATGAGGTCGTCGAGCAGCGGCGCGTCCCCGGTCACGTCCTCGGTGAGAGCAATCACCGTCCGCATGCTAGTGAAACGCCTCAGTCCGCGGCATCCACGGTCACCGAGAAGGAGAACCGGTCCCCGCGGTAGCGGATCCGGGCCACGTCCACGACCCGGCCGTCCTCGTCGTACGTCACGCCCGTGTAGTGCAGGATCGGGCTGAGCAGCGGGACCCGGAGCAGCTCTGCCGTCGGCGGGTCCGCGAGCCGCGCCTCCACCGTGTCCGTGATCCTGCTGATCCGGATGCCCAGCACATCCCGCAGCACCTTCGTCATCGGCCAGCGCTCCAGGTCCGCGCAGTCCACACGCCTCGCGAGGTCCGGGTGCAACGCGTTCTCCGCCCAGTTGGTGGGCTCGCCGTTGTCGCCGTCGTGCCGCAGCCGCCGGAACACCACGACCTCGTCCGTGTCCGGGAAATACTCGGCCAGGTCGCCGGGCACCGGCTGCGGTCCGTGGCCGAGGACCGTCGTGCGCTCGCCCGACTGCTGGGCCACGATCGCGTCGATCGAGCCCAGCAGCCGCCGCGGCGCGCTCCGCCGCGCCCCCGGCTCGATGAAGGTGCCCCGCCGCCGGTGGCGGCTGATCAGACCCTCCTCCTCCAGCTCCTTGAGCGCCTGGCGCATGGTGAGCACGCTCACCCCGTAGTGCTGGGCGAGCTGTTCCTCGGTGGGGAGCCGCAGCGACGCCTCGGGCGCACGGCCCAGTATCGAGGCGCGCAGCGACTGCGAGACCTGGTACCACAGCGGCAGCTTGCGGTTCAGGACGAGCGAGTCCGGGGCGAAGGAGGTCACGGCATCTCCGTACACGGCATCTCTTTACTGGGGCCGGAAGTGGCGCTCAAGACCCTGCCACACGGTGTCATAGCCCTTCTGCAGGTGGTCGGCGTTCGCCGCCTGCCCGGTGGTGATCACCGGCCAGCGGGTCTCGAACATGAAGGCAAGGCCGTTGTCGACCTTCTGCGGCGTGAGCTCGACCGCGCTCGCCCGGTCGAAGGTCTCCCGGTCGGGGCCGTGCGCCGACATCATGTTGTGTAGCGAGCCGCCGCCGGGGACGAAGCCCCCTTCGCCGGCTGCCTTGGCGTCGTAGGCGCCCTCGATCAGGCCCATGTACTCGCTCATCACATTGCGGTGGAAGTACGGCGGGCGGAACGTGTCCTCGCCGACCAGCCAGCGGGGTGCGAAGACCACGAAGTCGACACCGGCGAGGCCGGGGGTGTCGGAAGGCGAGGTGAGCACCGTGAAGATCGACGGGTCGGGGTGGTCGTAGGAGATCGAGCCGATGACGTTGAAACGGTGCAGGTCGTAGACGTACGGGACATGGTTGCCGTGCCAGGCGACGACGTCGAGCGGCGAGTGGTCGTACGTCGCGGTCCACAGGTTTCCGCAGAACTTGTTGACCACCTCGACCGGGCCATCGACGTCCTCGTACGCGGCGGCCGGCGCGTGGAAGTCGCGGGCGTTGGCGAGGCCGTTGGCACCGATCAGGCCGAGGTCGGGCAGCTGGAACGGCTGTCCGTAGTTCTCGCAGACATAGCCGCGGGCGCTCTCGTCGAGCAGTTCCACGCGGAAGCGGACACCGCGGGGGACGAGCGCGATCTCGCCGGGCCGTGCGGGCAGCAGACCGAACTCCGTCACCAGCAGCAGCCCGCCGCGCTCAGGCACGATGAGCAGCTCGCCGTCGGCGTCGCTGAACACCCGCTCCATGGAGGCGTTCGCGTGGTAGAGGTGCACGGCCATTCCCGTGCGCTGCGTCACGTCGCCGTTGCCGCCGAGCGTCCACAGGCCCGCCAGCCAGTCCGTGCCGGGCGCCGGATCCGGCAGCGGGTTCCACCGCAGCCGGTTGGGATCGGGCGTCTCGCTGAACGGGGCCGTGCGGAGCCGGCCGTTGTCGGTGCGGACGTACGCGGGGTGTGCGGCGGAGGGGCGGATGCGGTACAGCCAGGAGCGGCGGTTGTGGGCGCGGGGCTCGGTGAAAGCCGTGCCGCTGAGCTGTTCCGCGTAGAGGCCGAGCGGGGCGCGCTGCGGTGAGTTCCGCCCGTGGGGGAGGGCGCCGGCCACCGACTCCGAGCTGTGCTCGTTGCCGAAGCCGGACAGGAAGGACTCCTCCGTGAGTCCGTCCACTAGTTTGCGCCTCTGGTCGATACCGCTCATCGCCCGCTCCTGGTGCCGAGGGATTTCCGTTCCCGTTCGCATTCCTATGGACAACCGTAGGATTGCAGTGACCTCCCCGTCAACGGCACCGGACGGCATCATGGACCGCGTGTCCCAGCTTCCTCTGCGCCGTACGCCCGTGCAGCAGCGCAGCGCCGAGCGGCTCGCGCGCATCCTGGACGCCTGTGCCGAACTCCTCGACGTCTGCGGTTACGAGGAGCTGTCCACCCGGACGGTGGCGCAGCGGGCGGGCGTGCCGATCGGCTCCGTCTACCGCTTCTTCGGCAACAAACGCGCGCTCGTGGAGGCGCTCGGGCACCGCAATCTCGATCGGTACACCGAGCGGATCGCCGTCCGGCTCGCCCCCCTGGCGGCGGGGGACTGGCGCGGCGCGGTCGACGTCATGCTCGACGAGTACCTGGCGATGAAGCGCACCGTCCCCGGCTTCGCCCTGATCGACTTCGGCGGCCAGGTCCCGGTCGGTGCGCCCGTCGCCGGCCCCAACGACGAGGTCGCGGACCGTCTGGTCCACCTCTTCTCCGTCCATCAGGGGCGTACGCCGGACGCGGACCTGCGGCGCGCGGTCCTGGTCGCGGTCGAGGCGGCGGACGCGTTGCTGCAACTGGCCTTCCGCGCAGGGGAGTCGGGAGACGAAGGGATCGTGGAGGAGACGCGGCGGCTGCTGCGGGCGTATCTCGCCCAGGTGCTGGACGCGCCTGCGGCACGGCCGTGAGAGGTGTCCGGCAAGGCGTGGGGGCGGGGGGAGCCCGCGAGCCTCGCACGGCATGAGCGACGGGAAGCCCACGAGCCTCGCACGGCGTGCGGGCGGCAGGAGCCGACGAGCCTCGAACGGCGTGAGAGTCAGGAAGCCCAGGTTTCCGACCCGGCAAGACCCTCCCGCACGTGCATACCGGTCGGTATGCTCAGGGATCGTAAGCGCGTCACCGCTGCCGCCTCCGGGGAGGACCCGTGTTCCGTACCGCACCTGACAGCAGTGCGACCTCGCCGCCGACGGCCGGCGACCGCACCGCACTGCGCATCTGCCCCCTGTGCGAGGCCACGTGCGGGCTCACCCTCACCATCGAGGGGACCCGCGTCACGCGTGCGCGCGGCGACCGTGACGACGTCTTCAGCGAGGGCTTCATCTGCCCCAAGGGAGCCTCGTTCGGCGAGCTCGACGCCGACCCCGACCGGCTGCGCACTCCGCTCGTCCGCGAGAACGGCAGGTTGCGCGAAGCCTCCTGGGAGGAGGCGTTCGGCCTCGTCGCCTCCCGCATCCGCCCGCTCGTCGAGGAGCACGGGCCGAACGCCGTCGGCGTCGTCCTCGGCAACCCCAATGTGCACACCATGGCCGGCGGCCTCTACCCGCCCGTCCTGCTGTCCACCCTGCGCACCCGCAACATCTTCAGCGCCTCCACCCTCGACCAGATGCCCAAGCACGTCTCCAGCGGACTGCTCTACGGCAGCGCTGTCGCCATCCCCGTCCCCGACCTGGACCGCACCGGCCACCTGCTTCTCCTCGGCGCCAACCCGCTCGAGTCCAACGGCAGCCTGTGCACCGCTCCCGACTTCCCCGGCAAGCTCAAGGCCCTGCGCCGCCGCGGCGGCACGCTCACCGTCGTCGACCCGCGCCGCACCCGCACCGCCCGGCTCGCCGACCGCCACGTCGCGATCCGGCCGGGTACCGACGCGCTGCTTCTGGCCGCCCTGGTCCAGGTGCTGTTCGAGGAGCGGCTGACCGATCTCGGCGCCCTCGCGGAGCATGTGGAGCAGCTCGGCGAAGTCGAGGCCGTGACAAGGGACTTCACCCCCGAAGCCGTGGCCGCCGCCTGCGACATGGACGCCGAGGAGATCCGTACGATCGCCCGCGAACTCGCCGCCGCCCCGAGCGCCGCCGTCTACGGGCGCATCGGCAGCTGCACCGTGGAGCACGGCACCCTCGCGAGCTGGCTCGTCGACGTCCTCAACATCCTCACCGGCAATCTCGACCGGCCCGGCGGCGCCCTCTTCCCCCTCTCCGCCACGGACAAGGCCCCGCGCCCGGCCGCCCCGGGAAAGGGCTTCGCGCTCGGCCGCTGGTCGAGCCGTGTCGGCGGACACCCCGAGGCCAAGGGCGAACTTCCCATCGCCGCACTTGCCGAGGAGATCGAGACGCCGGGTGACGGGCGGATCCGCGCCCTCCTCGTCATCGCCGCCAACCCGGTGCTCTCCGCCCCCGACGGCGACCGTCTCGACCGGGCGCTGAGCGACCTGGACTTCATGGTCAGCATCGACCCCTACCTGAACGAGACCTCACGCCACGCGGATGTGGTGCTGCCCCCGCCGCCCCCGTCCCAGAGCGCACACTTCGACTTCGCCTTCAACGCCCTCGCCGTACGCAACCAGGTCCGCTACACCCCCGCCGCCGTCCCCCTGGAGCCAGGGCTGATGGACGAGTGCGAGATCCATGCCCGGCTCCTCCTCGCGGTCGGCGGCATGCACGGCGCCGAGCCGTCAGCCGTCGACGACATGGTGATCCAGGGCTCCCTCGCCAAGGCCGTCGCCGACCCGCACTCGCCCGTCCACGGACAGGACCCGGCGCAACTCGCCGCCGAACTCACCGGCAGCAGCGGAGCCGAGCGCCGCCTGGACATGATGCTGCGCCTCGGCCCGTACGAACTCACCCTCGCCAAACTCCTGGAGAACCCGCACGGCATCGACCTCGGCCCCCTCCAGCCGCGCATCCCGCAGGTACTCAGGACCCGCAGCGGGCGCATAGAACTGCTGCCCGCGCCGATCGCCGCCGATCTGCCCAGGCTCCGCAGCGCCCTCGACGGGCGTCCCGAGGGGCTCGTCCTGGTCGGCCGCCGCCATCTGCGCTCCAACAACAGCTGGCTGCACAATGTGCCGGCACTGGGCGGCGGGTCCAACCGCTGCACCCTCCACGTCCACCCCGACGACGCGGCCCGCCTCGGCCTCACGGACGGCGCGACCGTCGCGATCACGGCGGACGGCGGTCGGGTGGAGGCGCCAGTGGAGATCACCGACGACATTCGCCCGGGCGTGGTGAGCCTGCCGCACGGCTGGGGTCACGACCGGCCGGGAACCCGGCTCTCGGTGGCCGCCGCCCGGCCCGGCGTCAACGTCAACCAGCTGCTCGACGGCTCCCGGCTGGACCCCCTGTCGGGCACGGCGGTGCTCAACGGATTCCCCGTGGAACTAACACTCATCCGCTGACCTGGGGTTTTGCTCGTATTGCTCACAGGTCAACACCTTGTTAACAGCTTTTGACGACACCTAACGTCATCCGAACCGCCGCCCCGGCGGAGTTCAAGGATGAACGTTAGGTGTCCCCATGCTGACAATCCTCGGCTTCGCCATGATCGCGACCTTCCTGGTCCTGATCATGATGAAGAAGATGTCGCCGATAGCGGCGCTGGTCCTCATCCCCGCACTTTTCTGCGTCATCGTCGGAAAGGGTGCGCATCTCGGGGACTACGTCCTCGAGGGCGTCGGCAATCTCGCGCCCACGGCCGCGATGCTGATGTTCGCCATTGTCTATTTCGGCGTCATGATCGACGTCGGCCTGTTCGACCCGATCGTCCGCGGCATCCTGCGCTTCTGCAAGGCGGACCCGCTGCGCATCGTGATCGGTACGGCGCTCCTGGCCGCCATCGTCTCCCTCGACGGTGACGGCTCGACGACCTTCATGATCACGGTCTCGGCGATGTATCCGCTCTACAAGCGCCTGAAGATGAGCCTGGTCGTCATGACCGGTATCGCGGCCACGGCGAACGGCGTCATGAACACCCTGCCCTGGGGCGGTCCCACCGCCCGGGCGGCGACCGCGCTCAAGCTGGACGCGGGCGACATCTTCGTCCCGATGATCCCCGCCCTCGGCGTCGGTCTCCTGTTCGTCATGGTCCTCGCGTACGTCCTCGGCCGGCGCGAGCGCAAGCGCCTCGGCTACCTCTCTCTCGACGAGGTCCTTCAGCCGCGTACCGAGACCGTGCTGGTGAAGGCCGGCGGCGACGGCGCGCAGCCTGCGGCGGGTCAGGGCTCCGGGGCGGGCGCGGGTTCACCCGACGCGGCTCGTGGTGACAAAGGCTCCGGCTCCGCCGATGAGGGCTTCCAGGGGCTCGACCCCCACCGCGCCACCCTGCGCCCGAAGCTCTACTGGTTCAACGCCGGGCTCACCCTCGTCCTCCTCACCTCCATGATCATGGAGCTGCTGCCCATCCCCGTCCTCTTCCTGCTCGGCGCAGCACTCGCCCTCACGGTCAACTTCCCCAGCATGACCGACCAGAAGGCCCGTATCGCCGCCCACGCCGACAACGTCCTCAACGTCGCC
The DNA here is from genome assembly GCF_018614575.1 of Streptomyces sp. ISL-10. Taxonomy (GTDB): domain Bacteria; phylum Actinomycetota; class Actinomycetes; order Streptomycetales; family Streptomycetaceae; genus Streptomyces. The sequence goes on along the minus strand of NZ_JAGGOJ010000035.1, from coordinate 67,241 downwards.
GGCATGGTCTTCGCCGCCGCCGTCTTCACCGGAGTCCTCACCGGCACCGGCATGGTGGAGCACATGGCCGACTGGCTCGTCGGCGCGATCCCCGAGGGCATGGGTCCGCACATGGCCGTCGTCACGGGCCTGTTGAGCCTCCCGCTGACGTACTTCATGTCCAACGACGGTTTCTACTTCGGCGTCCTGCCCGTCCTCGCCGAGGCCGGCGCGGCCCATGGCGTCTCCCCGCTGGAGATCGCCCGCGCCTCCCTCGTCGGCCAGGCCCTGCACATGTCGAGCCCGCTGGTGCCCGCCGTGTACGTTCTCGTCGGCATGGCCAAGGTCGAGTTCGGCGACCACACCCGCTTCACGGTCAAGTGGGCCGCGCTCACCTCCCTGGTGGTCCTCGGCGCGGGGATCCTCTTCGGAATCATCTGAGGTGGCACCGTCCCGGAGCTGGCTGCTGCGCCTCGTCATCGCGTTCTCCCTGGCCCAGGGCGCGGTGTCGATGGCGCGGCCGGCCGTTTCCTACCGGGCCCTGTCCCTGGGCGCGGACGAGCGAGCCATCGGCGTGATCGCCGGTGTCCACGCACTGCTTCCCCTGTTCGCCGCCGTACCGCTGGGGCGCAGGACGGACCACGGGCGGTGCGCACCCCTGCTGCCCGTCGGCGTCGTCCTCATCTCCGGGGGCTGCGCCCTCAGCGGCACGGCGGACTCGCTCGCGGCGATGGCCGCATGGAGCGGCGTGATGGGGCTCGGTCACCTCTCCTTCGTCATCGGGGCCCAGTCGATCGTCGCCCGGCAGTCCGCGCCCGCCGAACAGGACCGCAGTTTCGGCCACTTCACCATCGGCGCCTCGCTCGGCCAGCTCGTCGGACCGGTCGGTGCGGGTGCGCTGATCGGCGCCGACGTCGCCCGTACGAGCGGACTCGCGCTGCTCGCGGCGGCGGCCGTGGCCGCCGCGTCCCTCACCTCGCTGTGGCGCATCGAGCACCGCACGCCGCCCCGGCCGCGCGCCGAGCGGACGACGGTGCCCGTACGGGGCATCCTGCGCGCCCGCGGCGTACCCGCCGGGATCTTCATCAGCCTGGCGGTGCTCTCGGCGACGGACGTCCTCACCGCCTATCTGCCGGTGATCGGCGAACACCGGGGCATCGCGCCCGCCGTTGTCGGTGTGCTGCTCGGCCTGCGGGCCGCGGCCACCATCGCCTGTCGGCTGGTGATGACCCCGATGATCCGCCTCATGGGCCGTACGGCTCTGCTGACCACGACCTGCCTCGCCGGCGGGCTGCTGTGCGGCGGCATCGCGCTGCCCGTTCCGCTGTGGGCGCTCGCCGCCATGCGGATCCTGCTGGGCTTCTGCCTCGGTGCCGGCCAGCCCCTGTCGATGACGACGGTCGTGCAGGCGGCCCCCGCCGAGGCGCGCTCGACAGCGCTCGCGCTGCGCCTGACCGGGAACCGTCTCGGCCAGGTGGCCGCGCCGGCAGGCGCCGGCCTGCTCGCGGGAGTGGCGGGCGCGGCCGCGCCGTTCGCGGTGATCGGCGCGCTGCTGGTCCTGTCGGCGGCGGTGTCCGCCCGCCGCCACCCACCCGAACACGCCGCTCCGGCGCCTGAGGCGGCAGTCTCCGCCCCTGTCCCGTCGCCCCTGCCCCGGGCCGACCACCGTGGCGCGGACGCGTAGCGACCTGCGGGGGCGATTTCGCGCGGGTGGCGTGTCGCCCGGTCTGGTGCCGGGGGCCGGCTGCTGGGTGGGTTGTCCGACCGCGGGTCGGAGGCTCGCCGGGGTCTCGGCTGCCCGGCCGAAACCCCGGCTGCCGAGCGAGGCTGTCCAGACCGGACGCTCGCCCGGTCCGCTCGCGCGGCGGGCCCGCCCGGGCCGGGGCTTCGGATGCCTGGGGGTCCGCATGGGCCGGGCGAGCCGGGGACGCCCACCTCACCGACGTTCGATAGGTGTGATCGGCGCGCCCCCCTCAGCGGGGACGCGCGGTCCGCCGTCCGATGCCGCACCGCTCGCGTGACCTGCGGACGCCGTCCGCACAGGAACTGCCGCACGCTCCCGTCCGCCGGCGCCCGCCATCCCGCGGTGATCGCGCGTGGCCCTGGGCCCCGCCCGGGGCCACCTGCTGGGTGGGCTGCCCACCGCAGGTCGAACGCTCGCCGGGCCCCGGCCGTCCGCCGCCCCGGTGCCGAAACCCCGGCTGCCGAGCGAGGCTGTCCAGACCGGACGCTCGCCCAGTGCGCTCGCCCGGTCCGTTCGCGCGGCGGTCCGTGCGAGCTGGGGCTTCGGGCATCTGAGGGCTGGGCGAGCCGGGGCCTCGTCGCCCTGGCGGGCCCGCCCGGGCCGGGGCTTCGGATGCCTGGGGGGTCCGCATGGGCCGGGCGAGCCGGAGACGCCCACCTCACCGACGTTCGATGGGTGTGATCCGCGCGCCCCCCTCAGCGGGGATGCGCGGTCCGCCGTCCGATGCCGCACCGCCGCGTGACCTGCGGACGCCGTCCGCACAGGCAAGTCACGCTCTCGTCCCGCCTGCGCCCGCCATGTCTCCCGTTACTCTCCACCACGCCCCCGGGTGCCCTCTGGCGTCTGAAAACTAACAGCGCTAGTTTGGGCCCCGGATCGACCGCGAAGCGTGGAGGAGAGCGATGAAGGCCCACGACGGCATGTACATCGGCGGCCAGTGGCGGCCCGCCGCCGGCACGGACACCATCGCGGTGGTGAACCCCGCGGACGAGCAGGTGATCGCCCACGTACCGGCCGGCACCCCCGAGGACGTCGACGCCGCCGTACGGGCGGCCCGCGCGGCGCTGCCGGCCTGGGCGGCCACGCCGCCCGCCGAACGCGCCGCCCTGCTCACGGCCCTGCGCGACGAACTGGCACGCCGCCAGGACCTGATCGCGCAGACGGTCACCGCCGAACTCGGGGCGCCGCCGGGGCTCGCCCGGGCCGTGCACACGGGCATGCCGCTGATGGTCGCGGGCTCGTACGCCGACCTCGCCGCCACGTACTCCTTCGAGGAGAGGATCGGCAACTCCACCGTCCTCATGGAGCCGGTCGGCGTCGTCGCCGCGATCACGCCCTGGAACTATCCGCTGCACCAGGTCATCGCCAAGGTGGCCCCCGCGCTCGCCGCCGGCTGCACCGTCGTCCTCAAGCCCGCCGAGGACACTCCGCTGACCGCGCAGCTCTTCGCCGAGGCCGTCCACGACGCGGGCGTACCCGCCGGGGTCTTCAACCTCGTCACCGGCCTCGGGCCGGTCGCGGGCCAGGCGCTCGCCGCCCACGAGGACGTCGATCTCGTGTCCTTCACCGGCTCCACGGCCGTGGGCAGGCAGATCGGCGCGACCGCCGGCGCCGCGATCAAGCGCGTCGCCCTGGAGCTCGGCGGCAAGTCCGCGAACGTCATCCTGCCCGGTGCGGACCTGGCGAAGGCCGTGGCCGTGGGCATCGCCAACGTGATGTCCAACTCCGGCCAGACATGCAGCGCGTGGACCCGGATGCTGGTGCACAGGGACCAGTACGACGAGGCCGTCGCGCTGGCCGCCGCCGCGGTCGCCGCGTACGTGCCCGGCGACCGGATCGGCCCGCTCGTCAATGCCGGGCAGCAGCAGCGGGTCCGCGGGTACATCGAGAAGGGCATCGCCGAGGGGGCCCGCGTCGTCGCCGGCGGCCCGGACGCGCCGCTGGAGACCGGCTACTACGTCCGTCCGACCGTGTTCGCGGATGTGACGCCCGGCATGACGATCGCCCAGGAGGAGATCTTCGGCCCGGTCGTCTCGATCCTGAAGTACGAGGACGAGGAAGACGCGCTGGCCATCGCCAACGGCACCGTCTACGGTCTGGCCGGCGCGGTCTGGGCGGCGCAGGACGAGGCGGCCGTCGCCTTCGCCCGCCGTATGGACACCGGGCAGGTCGACATCAACGGCGGCCGGTTCAACCCGCTGGCGCCCTTCGGCGGTTACAAGCAGTCCGGCGTCGGCCGCGAGCTCGGTCCGCACGGCCTCGCCGAGTACCTCCAGACCAAGTCCCTCCAGTTCTGAGCCGGGAGACAACCATCGTGGTCCGCGCCGCAGTCCTGTCCGCTGTCGGTTCTCCCCTGGAGGTCACCGAAATTTCGTTGCCCGAGGCAGGCCCCGGCCAGGTCCGGGTCCGCCTCGCCGCCGCCGGGGTGTGCCACTCCGACCTGTCCCTGTCCAACGGCACCATGCGCGTGCCCGTCCCAGCCGTCCTCGGTCACGAGGGCGCCGGCACCGTCGTCTCCGTCGGCGAGGGCGTCACCCATGTCGCCCCGGGCGACGGCGTCGTCCTCAACTGGGCGCCGTCGTGCGGAATTTGTCACGCCTGCTCGATCGGGGAGGTCTGGCTGTGCGCCGACGCCCTGACGGGCGCCGGCCGTGTCCACGCCGTCACGGCGGACGGCACCGAGCTCCATCCCGGCCTGAACGTGGCCGCCTTCGCCGAGGAGACCGTGGTCGCGGCGAACTGCGTGCTGCCGGCGCCCGACGGCGTCTCCCTGACCGACGCGGCACTCCTCGGCTGCGCGGTGCTCACCGGATACGGGGCCGTCCACCACTCCGCCCGCGTCCGCGAGGGCGAGTCGGTCGTCGTTCTCGGCGTCGGCGGGGTGGGCCTCGCCACGCTCCAGTCGGCCCGGATCGCGGGCGCGGGCACGGTCATCGCGGTCGACGTCTCCCCCGAGAAGGAGGATCTGGCCCGCCGGGCGGGCGCCACGGAGTATGTCGTCGCGTCCGACACCACCGCGAAGGAGATCCGCCGGCTCACCGGCGGGCACGGCGCGGACGTCGCGATCGAGTGCGTGGGCCGCGCCGCGACGATCCGGACCGCCTGGGACTCGACCCGCCGCGGCGGCCGCACCACGGTCGTCGGCATCGGCGGCAAGGACCAGCAGGTCACGTTCAACGCCCTGGAGATATTCCACTGGGGCCGCACCCTGTCGGGTTGCGTCTACGGCAACTCCGACCCGGAGCGGGACCTCCCGGTCCTGGCCGCCCACATCCGCGACGGTGGGCTCGACCTGGGGGCGCTGGTGACGGACCGCATCGGGCTGGAGGACATCCCGGCGGCCTTCGCGGCAATGCGCGAGGGCCGGGGCGGCCGCGCCCTGGTGGTGTTCTGACCTTTCCCCTGACCGGGGGCTCCGCCCCGGACCCGTGTCGCGCTTCGCGGGGTGTCCTCGACCTTCGGACGAGCCGCAGAGCAGCCCCGCCGGGGCCACTTCCCGTGGATCCGCCGGGGGGACCCCACCCGCGGCCGCCGGGCCGTAGGGGAGTTCGAGGCGCAGGGGTTCGGGGGTAGCGCCCCCGGCCGGGGGCAGGGGCGGGGAGGGGAAAGTCCAGCCCGGAGGGCCATCGCGCCCCCGGGCCCTTCGGGCTGCCCGCTCCCGCAGTACCCCGCGGCCCACCCCGGGAAATCCCCGCTGCGCAACCCGTTGACTCCATACCCACCGGTCGGTACGTTCCCCGCACTCCTCGTCCCCGCACCTCTGGAGTGCACGCATGGACACCGCACCTCCGTCCCCCGCCGCCCCGGCCACCGGATCGGCGCCGAACCGCCGGCGCGTCGCCACCGCAGCGGCCCTCGCCTCCGCCGTCGAGTGGTACGACTACTTCGTCTTCGGCATCGCCGCCGCCCTCGTCCTCGGCGATCTCTACTTCCCCGCGGGCAGCTCCTCCGCCGGCGTCCTGGCCGCCTTCGCGACGTTCGCCGTCGGCTTCCTCGCACGCCCCATCGGCGGCATCATCGCCGGGCAGCTCGGCGACAAGCGCGGGCGCAAGCCCATGCTGGTCCTCGCGCTGACCCTGATGGGCGTCGCCACCGCCGGGATCGGGCTGCTCCCCACGTACGAGACCATCGGCATCGCCGCACCCGTCATCCTGGTGCTCCTGCGAGTCGCCCAGGGCATCGCCGTCGGCGCGCAGTGGGGCGGCGCCATGCTGATGGCGACCGAGTACGCCCCCGAGGGCAAGCGCGGTCTGTACGGCAGCCTCGTCCAGCTCGGTGTCCCGATCGGCGTCGTCACCGCCAACACCGTCTTCCTGGTGGCCGGTTCCCTCACCAGCGAGAGCACCTTCGCCTCCTGGGGCTGGCGCGTCCCGTTCTTCGTCGGCTTCCTCGTCCTCGGCCTCGCCTGGTACATCCACACCCGCGTCGAGGAGACACCCGCGTTCCGCGAGGCAGAGCGAGCTCTGGCGGCGCAGGAGAAGTCCGAACGGCGCTCGCCGCTGCGCACCATCCTGCGCAGCCACCTCGGCACCGTCTTCCTGGCCGGCGGCTCCTTCGCCGTCAACACCGCGACCTTCTACATCATCATCACCGGCGTGCTCGACTACGCGACCCGCGAACTCGAGATGAAGCGCAGCGCGGTCCTCGCCGTCTCGCTCTGCGTCAGCCTCACCCAGCTCGTGCTGATACCCGCGGCGGCCTCGCTGTCCGACCGCATCGGACGGCTGCGCATCTACGCGGCGGGCGCGATCGGCCTGCTGCTCTGGGCGGTTCCGCTGTTCCTGCTCATCGACACGGGTTCGCTGCTGTGGCTCGGCGTCGGCACGTTCGTCACCAGCTGCTTCCTCAGCATCATGTACGGGCCCCAGGCCGCCCTGTTCGCCGAGCTGTTCACCGCGGAGATGCGCTACACCGGCGCCTCGCTCGGCTACCAGATCGCCGCGGTGTTCGGCGGCGGCCTGGCGCCGTTCATGATGGTGCTGCTGCTGGAGGCCACCGGCACGTCGATGGCCGTCTCCGCCTACATCATCGGTCTCGCCGTGATCGCGCTGTTCTCGATCAAGGTTCTCGCCACCCGGGCCGCGAAGGCGGCCGCGTCGGCGGAGCCTGCCGTGAAGGAACCCGCGCCTGCCGAATGACATCCTCGCCCCCGGCCGCGGATCCGTTCCGCGGCCGGGACCGCGACACCGCCACACCCGCCAGACACAGCGCACCGCCCGCCAGCGTCAGCGGCGCCGGCACCTCCTCCAGCGCCAGCCAGGACATCAGCACCACCAGGGCAGGCACGGCGTACGTGGTGGCGCCCATCCGTCCCGCGGTCGTACGCGCCAGGGCATAGGCCCAGGTCGTGAAGGCGAGCGCCGTCGGGAACACACCCAGATAGACCATGTTCAGCGTGGCGGGCAGCGGGGCGTGCGCCGCCTGGTCCACCAGTTGGCCCGCGAACGGCAGGCACGCGACCGTTCCCACCAGGCACCCGAAAGTCGTCACCTGCAACGCGCTCGCGTGCACCAGCGCCGGCTTCTGCGCCACGACTCCGCCCGCGTAGCCCACCGCCGCCAGCAGGCACAGCAGGACGCCCAGCGTGGACGCGGTGCCCTCACCCGACATCGACAGGCCCACCGTGACCGCCCCCGCGAACGACACGGCCATCCCCGTGAGCAGGCGCGGCGGCAGGGCCTCGCCCAGCAGTCGCGCGCCGAGCAGCGCGATGAGGACGGGCCCGATGTTGACCACCATCGCGGCCGTGCCCGCGTCGACCTCCTGCTCGCCCCAGTTGAGCACCACCATGTACACGCCGAACCAGAGCAGCCCGGACACCGCGATCCCGGGCCAGGCCGCCCGCGGCGGCAGGCCCTCGCGGCGGACCAGCAGGACGCAGCCCAGCGCGAGGGACCCCGCGAGCAGGCGGCCGAGCGCGAGTGCGCCGGGGGAGTAGGCCTCGCCCGCGCTGCGGATGGACACGAAGGCGGAGGCCCACAGCGCGACGGTGACGCCCGCGGCCACCAGAGCGGGCCACCGGGAGTTGCGTATCGGGTTCGTCATGGGCCGACCGTACGGCCCGGATCCTTCGGCGCTCACCGCAATATCGTCCGCGCCCAGGCCCTCACCGCAGCAGCCCCGGCTCGATGCCGAGCAGACGGTCGAGGGCCCGCTCCCCATCCCCGGTCACCTTCACCGCCCGCTCCGAGCCGATCCGTACGCACCAGCCCGCGTCCAGCGCGTGGCGACACAGCCGCGCACCCGCGAGTCCGGCGAGGTGTGGCTTGCGCTCCGTCCAGTCCAGGCAGCCGCGGACCAGAGGTCGCCGCCCGGTGCGCTCCAGTGACACCCCGAGATCGTCGAACCATCGCGCGCCCCGTTCGGTGAGGGCGAATCCGGCGTCCTGGCTGAGCAGGCCCCGTACGGTCATGGCCCGGGTGATCGTGATGCCGAGCCTCCCTGCGAGATGGTCGTAGCAGGTGCGGCCGCGTGCCATGGCGGCGGCGACGCCCGCCTCGCGCAGACCGCGCGGCGGCCGTGCGGGCCCCGCGGGGGTGGCGTACGCGGCCAGCTCCTCGACGAGATGCGCCACGCGGTCCCCGGCGAGCCGCACGTAGCGGTGCCTGCCCTGGCGCTCCTCGGTGAGCACCCCGCCGGCGACCAGCCTGCCGAGATGCTCGCTCGCTGTCGACGGGGCGACCCCGGCATGCCGGGCCAGCTCTCCCGCGGTCCAGGCCCGCCCGTCGAGCAGCGCGAGGCAGATCCCGGCACGGGTCTCGTCGGCGAGCAGCGCGGCGAACTCGGCGAGGTCGCGGGAGGAGGTCATGGGGGTCATGGCCCCAGGATGCGTCAGCGACGGTTCGGCGGCGGCCGAAGTGTCTCGTACTGGAGCGCGAGACCGTCGAGCAGGGCGCTCAGACCGGTCTCGAACGCTCCCTCGTCGACCTTCTCCTGGCGGTCGGCCAGCAGGTGGGCCTGGCCCAGGTGCGGGTAGTCGGCCGGGTCGTACGCCGCCGCGTCGTCGACGAAGCCCCGGGCGAAGGACCCGAGTGCCGAGCCGGTGATGAAGTACCGCATCAGCGCGCCGATGTGCGTGGCCTGGGCAGGGGGCCAGCCCGCGCGGACCATCGCGCCGAAGACGGCGTCGGCGACCCTGAGTCCCGCCGGGCGGCGGCGGGGGCCGTGGGCGAGCAGGGGAACCGTGTGGGGGTGGGCGGTCAGCGCGGCACGGTAGGAGACCGCGTAGTCGTGCAGTGCGGTGCGCCAGTCGCGGGGGTCGTCCTCCGCGAACATCGACAGATCGACCTGGGCGCTGACCGCGTCGGCGACGGCGTCGAGGATCTCGTCCTTGTTGCGGAAGTGGTTGTACAGCGAGGGGCCGCTCACGCCGAGTTCGGCCGCGAGGCGCCGGGTGGAGACCGCGTCGAGTCCCTCGGCGTCCACGAGCGCGCTCGCCGTCTCGACGATGAGTTCTCTGCTGAGGAGGGGCTTGCGCGGTCGGGCCATGCGGCACATAGTAGGGCTGCGAAAGAGAAACTAGCAGTGATAGTTAAAGTAGGGGTGGCCGCAGATGAACCTGGAACTCGGCGAGGAACAGACGGCCGTACGGCAGCTCGCCAGGGACTTCGTCGCCCGCGAGATCACCCCGCACGTCGTCGCGTGGGACCGCGCCGAGAGCGTCGACCGGGGAATCGTGAAAAAACTCGGCGCGCTCGGCTTCCTCGGGCTCACCGTCGACGAGGAGTACGGCGGCTCCGGCGGCGACCACCTCGCGTACTGCCTGGTCACCGAGGAGCTGGGCCGTGGTGACTCCTCCGTGCGCGGCATCGTCTCCGTCTCGCTCGGCCTGGTCGCCAAGACCGTCGCCGCATACGGCACCGAGGAGCAGAAACGGCACTGGCTGCCCCGCCTGACCGCGGGCGAGGCCATCGGCTGCTTCGGCCTCACCGAGCCCGGCACCGGCTCGGACGCCGGGAACCTGAGCACCCGGGCCGTACGCGACGGCGGCGACTACGTGATCAACGGCGCCAAGATGTTCATCACCAACGGCACCTGGGCCGATGTGGTGCTGCTCTTCGCCCGCACCAACGAAGCTCCCGGCCACCGGGGCGTGTCCGCCTTCCTGGTCCCCACCGACACGCCCGGACTGACCCGCCGCACGATCCACGGGAAGCTCGGACTGCGCGGCCAGGCCACCGCCGAGCTGGTCCTCGACGGCGTCCGGGTGCCTGCCGGCGCCCTGCTCGGGCCCGAGGGCGAGGGCTTCTCCATCGCCATGTCCGCGCTCGCCAAGGGCCGGATGTCGGTGGCCGCGGGCTGCGTCGGCATCGCGCAGGCCGCGCTGGACGCTGCGGTCGGGTATGCGGGCGAGCGCGAGCAGTTCGGCAAGCCCATCGCCCATTACCAGCTGGTCCAGGAACTGATCAGCGACATCGCCGTCGACGTGGACGCCGCCCGGCTCCTGACCTGGCGGGTCGCCGACCTCGTCGACCGCGGCGAGAACTTCGCCACCGCCGCCTCCAAGGCCAAGCTCTTCGCCTCCGAGGCCGCCGTCCGTGCCGCCAACAACGCCCTCCAGGTCTTCGGCGGCTACGGCTACATCGACGAGTACCCGGTCGGCAAACTGCTGCGCGACGCCCGGGTGATGACGCTGTACGAGGGCACCAGCCAGATCCAGAAGCTGATCATCGGCCGCGCGCTGACCGGCGTCTCCGCCTTCTGAGCCGGGCCGCGGACGGTGGCTGAGTACGCAAGGTGAGTACGAGCGCGCATGCCAGGGGCCGGCGCGGGCGCGACGCTGTGCGCATGAGTGAGACACCGGTCAAGCAGCAGAACACCGCGGCGTACTACGGCCAGGCCGTCGCTTCCTTCGCCATCGCGATCGGGGCGGTCGCCGTGGGGATCTTCAACATGGAGGCCGACGCCTGGGTGCGCGCCTTCCTCGGCATCGCCGTCCTGTACCTGACCACCTCGGCCTTCACGCTCGCCAAGGTGGTCAGGGACCGGCAGGAGGCCGGGCAGATCGTCAGCCGCGTCGACCAGGCCCGGCTGGAGAAGCTGCTCGCCGAGCACGACCCGTTCCACAAGCTCTAAGCGACCGCTCACCGTCACGGTATGGTGTTCGTCCTGACCAGGGAAGGGGCGAGCGATGACTGCGGCGGACCAGACGGCCGACGAGGACAAGCCGTGGGACGAGGTCACCCCGGAGGCGGCCCGGAAGTTGCTGGTCGCCGCGGTCGAGGCGTTCGCAGAGCGCGGCTACCACGCGACCACCACACGTGACATCGCGGGCCGGGCCGGTATGAGCCCGGCCGCGCTCTACATCCACTACAAGACCAAGGAAGAGCTGCTCCACCGGATCAGCAGGATCGGCCACGACAGGGCGCTGGAGATCCTTTCCGCCGCCTACGAGGCCGACGGCACCCCCACCGAGCGGCTCGCCGGCGCCGTACGGTCCTTCGTCCGCTGGCACGCCGGCCGCTACACCACGGCGCGGGTGGTGCAGTACGAACTGGACGCACTCGGCGAGGCCCACCGTGCCGAGATCATCGAGCTGCGGCGCGAGACGGACGCCGTGGTGCGCCGCCTCCTCGAAGAGGGCGTGGCGGCCGGCGAGTTCGAGGTGCCGGACGTGCCCGGCACCGCCGTCGCCGTGCTGTCGCTCTGCATCGACGTGGCCCGGTGGTTCAACACCCAGGGGAGGCGGACGCCGGACGAGGTCGGCGTGTTCTACGCCGACCTCGTCCTGCGGATGGTGGGCGCTCAGAAGAAGTAGCGGGACACGGACTCCGCCACGCACACCGGCTTGTCGCCGCCCTCGCGCTCGATGGTGACGAGGGCGGTCACCTGCACGCCGCCGCCCGCCTCCTCGACGCTCTGCAGCACGGCCGTGGCGCGCAGCCGCGAGCCGACCGGGACGGGCGCGGGGAAGCGCACCTTGTTGGTGCCGTAGTTGATGCCCATCTTCATGCCCTCGACCCGCAGCACCTGCGGCACCAGGGCCGGCAGCAGCGACAGCGTCAGATAGCCGTGGGCGATCGTCGTGCCGAAGGGGCCGCTCGCCGCGCGCTCCGGATCGATGTGAATCCACTGGTGGTCGCCGGTGGCGTCGGCGAAGAGGTCGATCCGCTTCTGGTCGACCTCCAGCCAGTCGCTGTGCCCGAGCTGCTCGCCGACCCCGGCGCGCAGCTCCTCGGGGGAGGTGAAGATCCTCGGCTCTGCCATGTCCCTGGTCCCTGCCTCTCACATCTGTCGAACGCCCAATGTCTAAGCGCTTGCTCAGAATGGTGGGCGTAGGCGCTCCTGTCAACGGACGGCCGCTAGGGTTCGAGGAGTGCCACAGATTCCTGAGAAGATCCACGAGCTCACGGTCGGCCAGCTCTCCGCGCGCAGTGGCGCGGCCGTGTCCGCCCTGCACTTCTACGAGTCCAAGGGCCTCATCAGCAGTCGCCGCACCGCGGGGAACCAGCGCCGTTACAGCAGGGACGCGCTGCGGCGCGTCGCCTTCGTACGGGCCGCACAGCGCGTGGGCATTCCGCTCGCCACCATCCGCGAGGCGCTCGCCGAGCTGCCGGAGGAGCGCACGCCCGACCGCGAGGACTGGGCCCGCCTGTCGGTGGCCTGGCGCGGCGAACTCGACGAGCGGATCAAACAGCTCGGCCGGCTCCGCGACCACCTGACCGACTGCATCGGCTGCGGCTGTCTGTCCCTGGAGACGTGTGTGCTCTCCAACCCGGACGATGTCTTCGGCGACCAACTGACCGGCTCCCGCCTGCTACCGGAACGACGCCGCGCGGGGCGGACCGGCACCTGAGCCGGGCGACGCCCGGCGGAACCGGGCCTCACGCCCGGGCGGTGCCTCCGCGGTCCGTGCGGGGTACGGACCGCGCCGGGCGCGGCGGACCGCGTCGCCTGCCGCCTGAAGGGCGATGGGACTCGGGGGCTGTGCCGGTGTCGTGCCGCGTGCGCCGGTTCGGTGGGATGTGCGGGCCGCGTCCGGCGGGATGGTGCGAGCGCGAACCGCGCCGTGTGTCGGTGGTGTCTTCGGCGGGCGGTGCCCGCCGCGCCCATGCCGTGCGGTGCCTGCGCGTCGGTCGGGCGTCGGACGTCGGCCGGGGCCGGGGCCGACGGCTTTCACCGCGGGGCCCGCCGGGAACGGGCCCGGCCCCGGGCGCGCGGGCCTTGCCTCACCGCCCGCCCCGCCCCGCCCCGCACCGGACCACGCCCGCTCCCGCCACCGCCGCCTACTCGAACTCCGTGCCGCCCTTGCGGGTCAGGTATGCCGGGCTCACCGCCTTGGCGATCGCCCGGCCGCCCACGACCGGGCTGTAGCGCTCCACCGCCGGGCGGATCACCACGCCCTCGCGCAGGTGCAGCTCGCGCCCCGAGACCGTCTCCCGGCCGGTCGCCAGGCGCAGCACCTCGTCGGTGTCGTACGGGCCCTCGTACAGCCGTGGTACCAGCGGCAGTTCGCCTGCCAGCAGCGCGGTCGCGTCCAGCCAGCGGAGCCGCCCGTCGATCTCCGCCGACACATCGAACACGGCGTACCCCAGGCCGTCCTCGGCGCGGGCGTTCGCCCCGTACGCGAGATCCTGCACCCCCGCCCCGTACACCTCGCCGAAGACGCCGACCCGGCTCGCACCCAGCTTCTCGGCCAGGCGCGCGGCGGCCGACGGCACGTCGTGCGTCAGGACGGCCCGCCAGTACAGGTTGCTCGGGTCCTGCCTGATGGCGAGGCCCTTGGCACCGAAGCCCTTGGACGAGACCTGCACTTTTCCGCCCTCAGCCGCGGAGTACGTCAACAGGCAGGCCGAGCCGTGCAGCTTCTCCGTCAGCACGACCGGCTCGCCGGGCTCGAAGATGCCCGGGTAGCGCTGCAGGTTCTCCATGTCCACCCACGGCAGCAGGTCCGGTGCCGCCTCCACGTCGCCGTTCATCCGGGGCGGGATCGGCGGCGCCCACTTGGTGATCGCGAGCCGCTCGGCGAAGTCCGTGCCGTCCGCGGCCGCCTGCGCCAGGTCCACGTCCGCGAGCGCACGCGGCCGGCAGACGATGCCCTGCGACAGCTCGCCGCGCAGCCGGACCGCCTTGACCCGGTTGGCCTCGCCGCCCGCGAGCCGGCCGGTCAGGCCGAGCTCGTCGATCAGCCCGGTCGGGAGCACGGCCTGCTCGGGGATGTAGAGGGCGGCGTCACCGGTGCGATAGACGCCCTTGGCGACGACGGCGCGGTACAGGCCCACTTGGGCCAGCTCCAGGGCGTCGGCGTTCGGGTGCTCGTGCACGGTCAGGACTTCGGCGGTGACGCGCAGCGTCGACATCAGGGCTCCTCGGTCGTGGTCCTACTCGCCCTCTACTGTCGGCCCCGTAATCCTGCTGGGCCACGGGATTTGGCCTCTGGTAGCGTCGGGATCTTCGGCCGGCGCGAGCCGCGAGCCGCGAGCCCTTGACGGGACGTGGCGCACATGGCCTCCCCAGCACTCACCGCGGCGGCGGACCGCGTTCGCACGGTCTTCGCAGGCATGGCCAGCCCTCACGAGACGGGCTGCGGCGGCTGTCATCTCCCCGAGGAGACGGCGCTGTTGCGCGTGGCCGACGCGGAACTGCCCGACGACGTCCCGCGGATGTACGCACACGAGGTGGACCGCGGGTCACCGACGCCGCGTGGGACGCAACACCGCCCGCGCGCCGACGGAAAGGTCCCGGGCCCCCGACCCGGAACCCCGTGTCCCTCACGCGACCGACGCGAGCTCCCGGGACCCCGCGCGCTTCGCCGCGGCCACCGCCTCCGGTGTCAGGACGGGTTGCGGCACCACGATCCCGCAGTCGGTGCAGACCGGGCCGAACCACGGCTCGTGCTCCAGGTCCTGGCGCCACACGATGTGCGTTCCCCTGCACACCGGGCAGGCATCCCCGGGTTCCGCCTCCAGCGCGCCGATCAGTCGGCGCAGCACCTCGTCCAGCGGCTCGGAGGGATGTGTGGCGGGGCTGTCGCAGCGGGCGACCCCGTTCCCGCCCCAGGTCCGGCGATGCCAGTCGTCGATGTGTCCGGGCCGCCGCAGCCCCTCGTGCTTCTCCCGTTTGCGGCGGTCCGCGAAGTTCTCCTCGTACGCGAGCCATACCGCCCGCGCCTGTTCCAACTCCTCAAGCGCGGCCACCAGCCGCGCCGGATCCGGGGCCCTGTCCTCGGGCTCGATGCTGTGCCTGGCGCACAGATGATCCCAAGTGGCCCTGTGCCCGTAAGGGGCGAACCTCTCCAGGCACTTGCGCAGTGAGTAGCGCCGCAGCGCCAAGTCACACCGCGCGTCACGCACCTGTCTCGCAAGACTTCGGAAACCGGCCATCGCGTCGACACCTCCGTCGCTGGTACATCGGCGTTGAAGAATGGACGTAGGAGTGCCCGTTTCGGCTCCATCCAAAATCGCGAGCGGTGATGTCGACCGGATCACGCCCCCGTTTCAGCGGCCGACACGGCCCGCCGCCAGTACCACCCGGGCCAGTTCCTCGTGGCAGATGTCGCTGTGCGCACCCGCAGGCGGGCCACCGCGGCGCACCACCTGCGCCGCGTCGACGCTGACGCATCCCGAGTCCGGCAGGCCGTCGCGCAGCGCCTCTTCCAGAGTCAGCCGCGGCGTGCCGTCGACGGCCTGTATGCCGTCGTGGCCCATCGCCCACCACCGCCGGTCGCTGCCCACGGCCGATACGGAGTCCCCGGCAAGGGCGGATGCCAGCGGGTAGAACACGCCGAGCGCGCTGTCGTGGCGTGAGTAGCAGGCCACGACCGGCCCGTCGACCCGCTCCTGCACGGCGGCGAGCGCGCCCGCGCTGTGCGGGGCGTGCGGCAGCCCACACGCGAACGCGTAGTGGGACAGGCCCCCTTGCAGCAGCGTCACCGACTTCACGTTGTCCGCGCCCTCCGGCAGACCACGCAGCGCGAAGGCCACCAGCCGTGCGCCCTGGCTGTGTCCGACGAGGTGCACCCGCAGCCGCGGCGCCGAGCGGGCCAGCCGGCCGAGCAGCGGGCCGAGCCCCAGCTCGCCGACCGTCCCCGCGCGGCGCTTCATCGCGTAGTAGGTCGTCTGCCGCAGCAACTCCTTGGCGCCCAGCCACGCGGAGCGCAGCCCGCCGCCGAACGGGATCGCGCCGTACAGCGAGCCGGACTCCGCGTCCAGCGCGGCGGCCAGCCTGCGGCACAGGGTGAGCGTGTCCTCGTACAGCACCGCGGGCGGGCTCTGCTCGTCGTGGGGCAGGTCCTCGGCGAAGCCCGTCTCCAGACCGCCCGGGGGCGCGGCCGCCAACTGCCGTGCCAGCATGCCGAACTCGGCGAACGCGGCACGTGACTCCGGCTGTTCGTCCAGCAGCAGCGCCAGTCTGTCCACGGTGTCGCGATGGCCGGGGAACAGCTCCGCGAGCACCGCACGCGTCGCCCCGTCCAGGCCCGGGCCCGACGGCTGAGCGCCCGCGGCCGGCGGCTCGACGTCGGGGATCGGCTCGTCCGAGAACCGCATGGAGGGCCAGACGACGCCCGCGTATCCCAGCCGTGCCTGCGGGGTCTGGGCCACCAGCTTGGGGAAGGGCGCGAAGAACGACGCGTAGAGCCGCCGGGCCGTCCCCGGAGAGTTGTTCCATCCGTGGGCGAACATCACCAGGTCCGTGACGTCCTGGTCCACGAGACCGCCGTACGGCCCCAGTACATCGCCGTCCGCGTCGAAAGTGATCTCCCCGTACGGCCGCACACCCGTCCCCGACATGCCTGTCCCTCCCCTTGGCCCCTGACCCCAGGATCCTGCGCAAGGGCAGAAACGGCCATACCCCGGGAGCGGTCAGAGCCTGTCGGCTGCCGCGACCCGGTGCAGATGGACCAGGAGGTCATACGACGTGACCAGGCGTACGGGTTCGGGCTCGGCCGGCCACGCGTTGCCGATGTCCCGCGTCGGACGGGTCACTCCCAGCCACTCGCGGGCCGCCCGGGGCGCGGTGCGCATGTCCAGGTAGTAGTCCTTCCGCGCCACCCGCCGCAGCGTGTCCTCATTGCTCCCGGGCTCGGGCGCGCCCACCGAGAAGGTGCGCAGCGGTTCGGCGGGGTCGGTGGTGTCGAGCGCGTTGAACGATCCCCGGCCGAAGGTGAAGCCGACACTGACGTAGGCGTCGCCGACCATCTCGCGCAGGAACGTGCCCTGGACCTTCGGGTACTGCTCCGGGCTGGTCGTCACGAGCCGGACGTGCCCGTTGTGGGCGGACACCAGCACTCGGTGTCCCGTGTGCCGCTGCCACCACACGGTGTTCTCGGCCATCACCTGGTCGCGGTAGCGCATGGCCGCACCCACCTGGGCCGGGTCGAACAGATCGTAGGAGAACTCGGTGCCGGTCTGGGCGATGGCCCGGGCGTGCTGGACCACCCAGGCGTGCCGTTCGCGGTCCGGCCCGGGCCGCTGCCGCTCCAGGAGCGCCAGCGCCCGCCGTACGTCTTCGGCCATGGCCTTCCGCTCGGGCAGCGGCCGGAACAGATACCTCTTGATGGCGTCGTGGACGCTGCCGGTGGGCCGGGACGCCTGATACAGCCGCTCGAACTCGGGCAGAAGCCTTGGGTAGTGCTCGCCCACATAGCCGGTCACCTCGTCGAAGAGGCGGGGTCCCGCGTAGGCGAGGTCATTGCCCATGAACTGGACGGGGCGGTGCGGATGACGGAGGTTGTACTGCCGCATCCAGCGGATCAGACCCAGGTACTCACGGGTGTGCCAGATCAGGTACGACTCCTGGAACTCCTCCCGCATGATCGTGCCCGGGTCACCCTTGCCGTGCAGCACGTAGTCGTTGAGCCGCAGGCCGGTGCTCCAGTTCGCCTCCAGGGCGTACGTGGTGAAGCCTTGTGCTCGACGAGGTGGCGGAACATCCGGTGCTTGGTGGTGAAGAACTCCGCGGAGCCGTGGGTGGCCTCGCCCGCGCCGACGATGGTCGCGGAGCCGACCATGCGCTCCAGCGGCCGCAGGTCCGCGAGCGGTTCGGCGCCTCGCGCGAGCGCGCGGACCGGATCGTCGGTGTGCTGCTGGGCCCGGGCGGGCGCGGTGACCGCCATGGCGGCGAGGGCCGGCAGGAGCAGCAGCAGATGCCGTAACGGAGGCCGTTCGAGGTGAGTCATGGATCAAGCGTGTCCGCGCGCCCGGGGGCACGGCCAGTCGGCCGGCCCCCGCTTCCCGGTGGGGCGAGCCCCGCCAACGACGATGCTCAGTACCGCAGATAGCGCCGCCGTACGGCGCGGAACGCGGCGAGTTCGTCCCGCCACGCCCCCACCACCTCGTCGGTGTCCGCGCCCGCGTCGATCAGTGTGCGCACCTTCGTGGATCCGGTCAGCTTGTCGATCCAGTTGTCGGCGCGCCAGGCGAAGCCGCTCCAGCTGCGCTTCGCCGTCACCAGCAGGGCGATGCCCGTGCGGACGGGGTCGTAGGACTCCCGGTCGTGGACGTGGAGTTGGACCCCGCCGACGGTTTTTCCCTGGAACTTGGAGAACGTCGGCGCGAAGTACGCCTCACGGAAGTGGACCCCCGGCAGGCGCAGTTCGTTCGCGGCCTCGGCCCAGCGGCGGTCGATGCCCTCGGCGCCCAGCAGTTCGAAGGGGCGGGTCGTGCCCCGGCCCTCGGACAGGTTCGTGCCCTCGAACAGGCAGGTGCCGGAGTAGACCAGGGCGGTGTCGGGCGTGGGCATGTTGGGGCTCGGCGGGACCCAGGGAAGCCCCGTTGCGTCGTAGAAGTCGGAGCGGCGCCAGCCCGTCATGGTCACGGTCGTCAGCTCGACCGGCCGGGCCAGGAACTCCCCGTTGAAGAGCAGGGCCAGCTCGGCGACGGTCATACCGTGCGCCTGTGAGATCGGCTCGCGGCCCACGAAGGTCGCGAACGCCTTGTCCAGAACGGGCCCGAGAGCCGCGCGGCCCGTCACCGGATTCGGCCGGTCGAGCACCACGAACCGCTTGCCCGCCAGCTCGGCGGCCTGCATGCAGTCGAAGAGGGTCCAGATGTAGGTGTAGAAGCGGGCTCCGGCGTCCTGGATGTCGAAGACGATCGTGTCGACGCCGGAGGCGCTGAAGATGTCGGCGAGCGGCCGGCCGCTCTTGAGATACGTGTCGTACACCGGCAGACCGGTCGCCGGGTCGTCGTAGCGGCCCTCGGAGCCGCCCGCCTGCGCCGTGCCGCGGAAGCCGTGCTCGGGTCCGAAGACCGCGACCAGGTTCACCTGGTCGTCGGCGTGCATGACGTCCACGATGTGGCGTACGTCGCGCGTGATGCCGGTCGGGTTGGTGACCACGCCGACCCGCTCGCCTGCGAGGAGGGCGTACCCGTCGGCGGCCAGCCGTTCGAAACCGGTGCGCGCCCGGCCGCGGCCCGTATGCGCGGCGGCGGGTGCCGCGGATGTCGCGGCCAGCGCCCCCACCGCGCCGCCGGCGGCCAGCAAACCCCGTCTGGACAGGCTCATCGAGCTACCTCCGTGATCGCTGTCTGTCATGACCACGCAGGCTAGCGCTCCTGACGCCCGCCGGGAACGACCCCGGCGCGACCATCGCGCCGCCCTCTTCCCCCGGCACATACCGACCGGTTAGTCTGCCCGCACGGCCGGGACGCTGCGAAAGGCGGAGCTTGATGAGTACGGTGCAGGGCGCACGGGTTGTTGTCACGGGCGCGGGCGGCGGAATCGGCGCCGCGCTTGCCCGCCGGTTCGCCGCCGAGGGTGCCCGGGTGGTGGTCAACGACATCGACGCGGGCAAGGCCAAGGCGGTCGCCGACGAGATCGGCGGCACCGCAGTGCCCGGCGACGCCTCGCTTGTCGTGGACGAGGCCCGTGACGCGCTCGACGGCGTCATCGACGTCTACTGCGCCAACGCCGGCCTCGCCTCGCCGGGCAACGCCTTCGCGGACGAGGACATCTGGGCCTCGGCCTGGGACGTCAACGTCATGGCGCACGTCCGGGCGAGCCGCGCCCTGCTGCCGGACTGGCTGGAGCGCGGCAGCGGCCGCTTCGTCTCCACCGTCTCCGCCGCCGGACTGCTCACCATGATCGGCGCCGCCCCCTACAGCGTCACCAAGCACGGAGCGCTCGCCTATGCCGAGTGGCTCTCCCTGACCTACCGCCACCGCGGCCTCAAGGTCCACGCCATCTGCCCGCAGGGCGTACGGACCGACATGCTCGCCGCCAGCGGATCAGCCGGCGACATCGTCCTCCAGCCGACCGCGATCGAGCCCGAGGACGTCGCCGAAGCCCTCTTCGACGCGATGGAGGCGGACCGCTTCCTCGTCCTGCCCCACCCCGAGGTCGCCGACTTCTACGCGGCGCGGGCCGGCGAGCCCGACCGCTGGCTCGAGGGCATGAACCACCTCCAGCGGAAGTGGGAGGAGACGCGCCGATGAGCTCCGTGTACGCCGCACAGCCGTGGCTCGGACAGCTGACCGACGCCCAGCGCGCCCCGGTGACCCCGGCCGCGACCGTCGTGCACTCCTTCCGTGCCGCCGTCGCCCGTGCCCCGGAACACCCCGCGCTCGCCTACTTCGACGGCCGGCTCAGCTACCGGGAGACCGACGCGCTCTCAGACTCCGTCGCCGCCCACCTCGCGGACCGCGGTGTGGCCCGCGGCGACCGCGTCGCGATCATGCTCCAGAACACCCCGCACTTCGTGCTCGCCCTGCTCGGCGCGTGGAAGGCCGGGGCGACCGTCGTCCCGCTGAACCCGATGTACAAGTCGGGCGAGGTCGCCCACGTCCTCGCCGACTCCGAGGTCGCGGCGCTGATCTGCTCCGACCGGGCGTGGGAGGCGTATCTGCGCGATTGCGCGGCGGCTTCGTCCGTGCGCATCGCGCTCACCGCCTGTGAGCTCGACCTCCAGACCCGTCACGACGAGCGGGTCCTCGCCTTCGAGCGGCTGCCGCAGGCGGCCGACGCCGACGACCTGCTCACGGTCGCCCGGAAGGGCCTCCCGGCACCCGCCGACCGTGAACTCGGCCCGGCCGACGTGGCGTTGATCAGCTACACCTCGGGCACCAGCGGCACCCCCAAGGGGGCGATGAACCTCCACGGCGGCATCACCTACAACGCCGAACGCCAGCGAACCGGTCATCCCGTCCCCGAGGGCGCCTGCTACTTCGCACTCGCGCCCCTGTTCCACATCACCGGCATGGTCTGCCAGCTCGCCGCCTGCGTCGCCAACGCGGGCACTCTCGCCCTCGCCTACCGCTTCGAGGCGGGCGTCGTCCTCGACGCCTTCACCGAGCACCGGCCGGCGTACACGGTCGGCCCCTCGACCGCCTTCATGGCACTGGCCGCCCATCCCTCCGCCACCCGCGAGCACTTCGCCTCCTTCGACGTGATCTCCTCGGGCGGAGCGCCGGTTCCGCCCGCGCTGGTGGAGAAGTTCCGCGCCGGGTTCGGCCCGTACATCCGCAACGGCTACGGGCTCACCGAGTGCACCGCGCCCTGCGCCTCCGTGCCCCCCGAGAAGGAGGCACCGGTCGACCCGGCCTCCGGCACCCTCTCCGTGGGCCTGCCGGGACCGGACACGATGGTGCGGATCATCGACGAGAACGGCGACGACGTGCCCCTCGGCGAGCAGGGCGAGATCGCGGTCCGCGGGCCCCAGGTGGTGCCCGGCTACTGGCGCATGCCGGAGGCGACGGCCGAGACGTTCCCCGACGGCGAGCTGCGCACCGGCGACATCGGCTTCATGGACGCCGACGGCTGGCTCTACGTCGTGGACCGCAAGAAGGACATGATCAACGCCTCCGGGTTCAAGGTCTGGCCGCGTGAGGTGGAGGACGTCCTCTACACGCACCCGGCGGTCCGTGAGGCGGCCGTCGTCGGCGTGCCCGACTCCTACCGCGGCGAGACCGTCAAGGCGTACGTCAGTCTCCGTCACGGGGCATCCGTCGGGCCCGACGAGCTCTCCGCCTACTGTGAGCAGCGGCTCGCCGCCTACAAATACCCCCGGGAAGTGGCGGTCCTGCCGGAGCTCCCGAAGACCACAAGTGGGAAGATCCTCAGACGGGAACTGCGTTCCCAGGTGTAGGACAAGGAAACTCTGCGGGAAAGGCGGGTGTCGGCGATGGCCAGGACGACGGACGGGGAGGCGACCCCCGTACCGCAGAGGCTGCTTGCCGCCGCCACCCGCCTGTTCGCCGAGCACGGTTACGACCGCACCTCGGTCCAGGAGATCGTGGAGGCGGCCGGCGTCACCAAGGGCGCGCTCTACCACTACTTCGGCTCCAAGGAGGACCTCCTGCAGGAGGTCTACGCGCGGGTGCTACGCGTCCAGCAGGAGCGGCTCGACGCCTTCGCGGACGCGGACGAGCCCGTGGAGGACCGGTTGCGCGGGGCCGCTGCGGACGTCGTCGTGACCACCATCGACAACCTGGACGACGCCGCCATCTTCTTCCGTTCCATGCACCACCTCAGCCCGGAGAAGCACAAGCAGGTGCGTGCCGAGCGGCGCCGCTACCACGAGCGGTTCCGGGCGCTGGTGGAGGAGGGACAGAAGAGCGGCGTCTTCTCCACGGCGACCCCGGCGGACCTTGTGGTGGACTACCACTTCGGTTCGGTGCACCACCTGTCGACGTGGTACCGCCCGGACGGGCCGATGACCAAGCAAGAGGTGGCGGACCACTTGGCGGACCTGCTGCTGAGGGCGCTGCGCCCGTAGCCCCCTGGGGGGCGCTGCGCCCGTGCGCCCCGCGCCCGCCGCCTCAATCGCCGCCGGGGCGTCTTGTCCGTGACGCTCCCGTTGGGGCACCGCGCCTCGATCGCTCGCTGGGCTGAGTTGCCTGGGGCGCTGGTGCCCGTGCGTCCGCCGCCTCAATCGCCGGCGATGTCCGGGCTCCGCCCGAGCCCCGCGCCCCAATCGTCGGCGGGCTGGATGTCCGGGCTCCACCTCAAGTCCGCGGCCGCACGCCCGCGGAGCTGAGGTTTCCGGGGCGCTGCGCCCGTGCCTCCGCCGGTCCACTCGTCGGCGGGGCTGTTGTTCAGGGGTGCTGCCCCTGTCCTTCGCCGGCCCAATCGCCATCGGGGGGGGCTGGATGTCTGGGCTCCGCCCGAGACCCCGCGGATCAGTCGCCGGTGGGGCTGAGGTTTCCGGGGCGCTGCGCCCGTGCCTCCGCCGGCCCACTCGGTCGGCGGGGCTGTTGTTCGGGCGTGCTGCCCCTGTCCTTCGCCGGCCCAATCGCCGTCCGCGGGGTTGGTTTTCCGGGCTCCGCCCCAAGCCCCGTGCCTCAAACGCCGACGGGGCTGAGTTGCCTGGGGCGCTGGCCCCCGTGCCCCACTCGCCGTCGGCGAGGCTGGGATCCGGGCTTCGCCCCGAGCCCGCGCCTCAGTCCCCGGTTGGGCTGAGTCGCCCGCTGCGCGGAGGCCTGGGGGCGGAGTCCCCAGTTACGGGGGAGGCCCCGCGCGCCCCCCGCCTCACACGTACTTCTTCAGCTCCCGCCTCGCCAGCGACCGCTGGTGCACCTCGTCCGGTCCGTCCGCCAGCTTCAGCGTCCGCGCCGCCGCCCACAGTTCCGCGAGCGGGAAGTCCTGGCTCACACCGCCCGCGCCGTGGACCTGCACCGCCTTGTCCAGGATGTCCACCACCGCGCGCGGTGTCGCGATCTTGATCGCCTGGATCTCGGTGTGCGCGCCCCGGTTGCCGACCGTGTCCATCAGCCACGCGGTCTTCAGCACCAGCAGCCGCAGCTGCTCCACCGTGACCCGCGCGTCAGCGATCCAGTTCTGCACGACGCCCTGCTGGGCGATCGCCTTGCCGAACGCCTCGCGGGACACCGCCCGGCGGCACATCAGCTCGATCGCGCGCTCGGCCATGCCGATCAGCCGCATGCAGTGGTGGATCCGGCCCGGCCCGAGCCGCGCCTGGGCGATGGCGAAGCCGCTGCCGACCTCGTCGATGAGGTTCGACGCGGGCACCCGGACGTCGGTGAAGACGACCTCGGCGTGGCCTCCGTGGGAGTGGTCCTCGTAGCCGTACACCTGCATGGCGCGCCGGACCTCGACGCCCGGGGTGTCGCGCGGGACCAGGATCATCGACTGCTGGCGGCGGATGTCTTCGCCGTCCGGGTCGGTCTTGCCCATCACGATGAAGATCTTGCAGTCCGGGTTCATCGCGCCGGAGATGTACCACTTGCGGCCGTTGACGACGTAGTCGTCGCCGTCGCGGTCGATCCGGGTCCGGATGTTCGTCGCGTCGGACGAGGCGACCTCGGGCTCCGTCATGGCGAAGGCGGAGCGGATCTCACCCGCGAGCAGCGGCTCCAGCCACTGCTTCTTCTGCTCGTCGTTCCCGAACTGCGCCAGGACCTCCATGTTCCCCGTGTCGGGGGCGGCGCAGTTCAGCGCGGTCGGCGCCAGGTGAGGGCTGCGGCCGGTGATCTCGGCGAGCGGCGCGTACTGCAGGTTCGTCAGGCCGGCGCCGTGCTCCGCGTCGGGCAGGAAGAGGTTCCACAGGCCCTGCTTGCGCGCCTCGGCCTTCAACTCCTCGACGATCGCCGGTGTGTCCCACGGGGACGCCAGCCGCGCGCGCTGCTCGTGCTCGATCTGCTCGGCCGGATAGACGTGTTCGTCCATGAACGCGAGCAGCTTGGCGCGAAGCTCTTCCGTGCGGGCGTCGAATGCGAAGTCCATGAGGTTCTCAGCCTTCCTGCAGAGTGGTGCGGCCGTGCTCGATGAAGAGGGGGACGAGATCGCCGATGCGGTCGAATCCGGCGCCCACGGTCTGGCCGAGGGTGTAGCGGTAGTGGATGCCCTCGAGGATCACGGCGAGCTTGAACCAGGCGAACGCCGTGTACCAGGCGATCGCCGACGCGTCCCGGCCGGAACGCGTCGCGTAGCGCTCGATCAGTTCCCCGGGAGAGGGATGGCCGGGGGCGCCCGCCGTGGTGCTGATGGGGGAGCCGGGCAGGTCCAGCCGGTGGCTGTACATCACCAGCAGGCCGAGGTCCGTCAGTGGATCGCCGAGCGTGGACATCTCCCAGTCCAGCACGGCCGTGATCCGGTCGTCCTCGCCGATCAGAACGTTGTCGAGGCGGTAGTCGCCGTGGATGACGGTGGCCGCGGGAGAGTCCGGCAGTGCGCGGCCGAGCGCGGCGTGCAGCTCGTCGATGCCGGGCAGCTCCCTGTTGCGCGAGGCGTCCAGCTGCTTGCCCCAGCGGCGCAGCTGCCGGTCGAGGAAGCCCTCGGGCCGCCCGAAGTCGCCGAGGCCGACCGCGTCGGGCTCGACGGCGTGCAGGTCGACGAGCGTGTCGACGAGCGAGAGCACCGCGTCACGAGTGCGGGCCGGGCCGAGAGCGGCGAGCTGGTCCGCCGTGCGGTAGGGCGTGCCCTCGACGAACTCCATCACGTAGAACGGCGACCCCATGACCGACTCGTCCTCGCACAGCAGCACCGGCCGGGGGACAGGGACCCCGGTCGGCGCGAGCGCGCTGATCACCCGGTGCTCGCGCTTCATGTCATGGGCGGTCGCCAGGACATGGCCCAGCGGCGGCCTGCGTACGACCCAGCGGCCGGTGCCGTCGGTGACCGCGTACGTGAGGTTGGAGCGGCCGCCCTGGATCAGTCGCGCGCTGAGCGGTCCGCTCACCAGCCCCGGCCGCTCGCGGTCGAGATGCCCGCGCAGCTGCTCGGGATCGAGGCCCTGTGGGGCTGGGCTCATGGTGCGCACCTCCGGAGGCGGTCCTGGTCGTCGTCCTGACGATCGCGTTCATGATGACCGACCAGTCGGTATGTCGTCCAGTGCGCCCGCTGAACCGATGCGTGGATCACATGCAAAGGCGCGCCCGGGCCGGGGCGCATACCCGGGCCGGGCGCGTCCGGCGAGGCCGGGGGCGCGGTCAGGCGTGGCAGGCCACCGCGATCCCGCCGTTCATCGCCTCCATGTCCGCGAAGACGACCGCGGGATCGAGCGGCGAGCCCTCCGGGAGTCCGTCGAGCTCGGCGTACGCCCGGTGCAGATTCGCCACCAGCCGCTCGCTCTCGCGTAGTTCCCCGAACGCGCCCAGATCGGCCCCGCGCGCGGTCTGCAGCGGGGTGAGTCCCTCGGCGTGCCCCTCCTCGGCCAGCTCGGCCACGAACCGGAGGTAGCGCTCGGTCGCGTCGTACGCCGACGGGTCGGTGATCGGGCCGTGCCCGGGGACGACCGTCTCCGCGTCGAGGGAGCGCAGCACGTCGAGTGCCCGCAGAGAACCGCTCAGCGACCCCATGGGGATGAACGGCGTGCCGCCCTGAAAGATCAGATCGCCCGTGAACACCACCTTCTGCCGGGGCAGATGCGCGACCGTGTCGCCCGGTGTGTGGGCGACACCGCCCGGGTGGATCAGCCGCACCTCGATGTGCCCGACGTGGACGGTGAGCCGGTCGCGGTAGGTCACGGTGGGCGCGGTGATCCGGATGTCGCCGAAATCGGTCTGCGGCCAGATCAGATGCAGTTGATGGCCCGCGGCCAGCACCTCGCGGCGACAGGCGTCGTGCCCGATCACCACGGCCTCGGGCAGGAACACCCCGTTGCCGTAGGTGTGGTCGCCGTGGTGGTGGGTGTTGACGACGGTGCGGGGGAGCGGCGCGCCGGTCGCCAGCAGCGCCTCCCGCAGGGCGCGGGCACGCCGCTCGGTGGCCGCCGTGTCGACGAGGAGGGTCGATTCCCCGTCGGTGACGAATCCCGCGTTGTTCAGGCACCAGCCCCCGTCGGGCTGGACGTAGGCGTGGACCTCTGGTGCGAGCTGGACGGTGTACGGCTCAGTGGCAGGCAACCCTGGACCCCCCTGTCGGACTGGTCGAAGTGACGTTCAGAGCCTGCCAGTGGGCGCCCGTCCGGGGAACAGTCGAACGTCGGTCAGTGATCGTCCCAGTGGCCGTCGTGCTCGGCGTGCCGGTGCCCGTCGTGGATGTAGTCGACGTGGTCCCCGTGCGCCACGGCGGGATGCCCGCAGTCGGCGCCGTGCCCATGGGTGTGGCCGCTGTGCGTGACGTGCTCGCCGGGCTCGCATTCGTCCCAGTGTCCGGAGTGCTCGCGGTGCAGATGTCCGTCGTGCGCGTAGTCGACGTGGTCGCCGTGCGGTACCTCGGTGTGTCCGCAGGACGGCCCGTGTGTGTGCTCGTGGGTGGGGTGCTCGTGGTGGAGGACGGTCATGGCGCTCCCCTTGAAGTCCGGTTTGCGGTGATCTGCACATTCCAGGCTAGTCGCCGCCCCCCGCCCGGGGCCGGACAACGGGCCGTACGAACGCGTCACCGAACCCGCCCGGGGCCGGACACCGCGCGCTCCGGGCCCTCAGGTCACGATCGCGACGGCGAACGCGGCCAGCGCCAGGACGCACCCCACCGCGGCGACCGCGCCCCGCAGCGACAGCGCGGGCGGCCGGGCGGCGTCCATCGCCCCGATGCGCCGGTGCGCCACCGCCAGGAAACCGAGCCACGCGGCGACGCTCAGTCCGGCCGCCGGCCATACGTCCCCCGTGGCCTGCCGGGCAGCGAGGACCGCCACTACCGTGCAGGCCAAGGTGGTCCGCCGCCACGCGAGGCGGGTCCGCTCAGGCTGCAGCCCCGGATCCCGCTCAGGGGCCGTCACACGTCGCCCCAGGAAACGACCACCACCATGGCAAGGGACACGACCGCGACCAGCAGCGCCAGCAGCGCCGGGAAGCGGGACACCGGCAGGTCCTCGCCCCGGCGCATCGCCCGCTCGCAGCGCACCCAGTGGTTCACGGCGCGCACGGCGCACGCTGCGCCCGTCCCGATCAGCGCGAGCGCGAGACCCGCCCGGACGCCCCAGCGCAGATCCGGCAGGAACTGGTCGACGGCGAAGCCGCCGCCGATGAGCGCCAGGGCCGTGCGGATCCATGCCAGGAACGTCCGCTCGTTGGCGAGCGAGAAGCGGTAGTCGGGCGTCTCGCCCTCCTCCCGTATCCGCCGGGGTGCGAACCAGAGGCGCAGGCTCTGTACGAAGTCGCTCACGCTCGGCACCCTACCCGCGGCGTCACGCCGCCCGGTGGGCCCTCAGCCGCTCGTACGCGGCGAGGCCGTCCGGCACCCACTCCCACTCGCGCAGGCGTGCCTCCAGCTCGGCGTCCGTGAGGAAGCCGTGCCAGGCGACCTCCTCCACCTGCGGATTCACCGGGAGGGTGCACCGCACCTCGTAGAGGTACGACCACCAGGTCTGCACGGGGTCGCCGGACCCCTCGTACAGGAACGTGAACAGCGGTACGGGGCGCGGCAGGCCGCTCACCCCGAGCTCCTCCTCGGCCTCGCGCAGCGCGGCGTCGTCGTACGTCTCACCCGCGCCCACGACACCGCCGACGAACATGTCGTACAGGGAGGGGAAGACGAGCTTGGTGGCGGTGCGCCGGTGCACGAAGACCCGCCCGTCCCCGTCCCGTGCGAGGACGAACACGCACCGGTGCCGCAGGCCCCGCGCGTACGCCTCGCCGCGCGGGGCCCGTCCGATCACCCGGTCCTGTTCGTCGACGATGTCGAGGATCTCTTCCGCGGGATTGTCTGCCGGAGCCATGGAGCCATCCAAGCACTGCGCGAGGCCGCACCGGTGCGGCGGGTGCGGCCTCGCGGGACGTCAGCGGAAGGTGGCCCGCGCCGTGCCGCCGGGAGGCAGACCGGAACGTAGCAGAGGAGGTGGCATGCATACGAGAGGTCGGAGGGGAAACGGAGGTTCCCACTCCGGGCGGCCGGGAGGAGGCCCTCCCGTACCGTCCGCCCACACCCGAGCCGACACGCCCCGGCCGACGGGAGGAGTGTGACGGAAGTCTGACGTACCGCGTGATCCCCTGGCCCCTGGGCCGGCGACGTGCTCGAATCGAAGGGTGACCACACACGAGGGGGACCCCGATCGCGCCCGGCCCGGCGAGGATGCCGACGGCACGACAGGCACGCCCGTCGGTCGCCGCCTGGTGCTCGGCATGCTCGGCCTCGGCGCCGCATCGGTCGCCGCCGCGCCCCAACTCCAGCGCGGGCTCGAATCGTTCCTCGGCTCCGCGGCCGACAGGGACCCCACCGGTCTCACCCAGTTGCTGCCCAACGGCGGAGGCTTCCGCTACTACTCGGTCGCCTCATCCGTCCCCCACCGGGACGGCGCCGATTACCGCCTCGCCGTCGACGGCCTCGTCGAACGCCCCGCCACCTACACCCTCGCCGGCCTTCGGGCCCTCCCGCAGACCCGGATCGTTCGCGATGTGCAGTGCGTGACCGGCTGGCGTGTGCCCGACACACCGTTCGAAGGCGTGCGGCTGTCGCTGCTGCTGGAGGCTGCCGGGGTCCGCCCGGAGGGCAGGGCCGTCCGGTTCACCTGCTTCGACGGCACGTACAGCGAGAGCCTCACCCTCCCGCAGGCCCGCCGCGACGACGTGCTGGTCGCCCTGCGTATGCAGGACAAGCCGCTCAGTCATGCACACGGCGGCCCCGCCCGCCTCTATGTCGCGCCGATGTACTTCTACAAGTCGGCGAAATGGCTCTCCGGGATCACCGTCACCTCGCGTGTACGACCCGGTTACTGGGAGGAGCGCGGCTATGACGTCGACGCCTGGGTCGGCCGGTCCAACGGCCGCAGCGACACCCCCACCGGCTGAACCACCCGTCCGCGTACGCCGGTTCAGCCGCGCCGAGCGCTGGGTGCACCGCACCACCGCCGCGCTGATGCTCACCTGCGTCGTGACCGCCGCCGCCCTGTACGTGCCGCAGATCGCCGAACTCGTCGGCCGCCGCCACCTCGTGGTCACCGTCCATGAGTGGGCGGGGGTTCTGCTCCCGGTGCCGTTCCTGTTCGGCCTCGCCTCGCCCGCGTTCCGCGCGGACCTGCGCCGGCTGAACCGCTTCGGCCCGCACGACCGCACCTGGCTGCGTGCCGTACGCCGCCGGGACCACCGGCCCGCGTCCCGCCCGGCGGGGAAGTTCAACGCCGGACAGAAGATCTACGCGGCCTGGATCGCGGGCGCGATCCTGGTCATGCTCGGCACCGGACTTCTGATGGGGTTCACCGATCTCGCCCCGCTGGTGTGGCGCACCGGCGCGACGTTCGTGCACGACTGGCTTTCGCTGGCGGTCGGGATCGCACTGGCCGGACACATCGCGATGGCGCTCGCCGACCCGGAGGCACGCCGAGGCATGCGCACCGGGTCGGTCGAGCGCCGGTGGGCCCGCGACCACCACTCCAGGTGGCTGAAGGACGAGTGACATCGCGGTAACGGCTCAGGCGGCGTCCGGAGTGGTTGTCCCCGTCCGAGGTGGGGGCCGGTTCACGATCCCGCGGTCCGTTCCAGTCCAGTCCACCGGATTGTGTTCTGGGGTGCTCCGGCACCTCGCACGTCGCGATCAGGAACCACCTGCCGTTCCGGCACACCAGGTCCGACTCGCCTCGCCGATACCGGGTGAGCATTTTGAGCTGGTCCGGGCTGCCAGTGAACCTACCGCCCAGACCTCGCTCGGAAGACGACCGGTTTCGAACGGCCACGCTGCGTCCGTAATCGTGTCCGTACGCTCAACAGGTCAACAGGTCAACAGGTCAGCACGTCACCCGCAGGAGTGACTCTCGCCGAGTCGGCGCAGCGCGGCGAGAGCCCGCTCAGTGACCTCTTCCGGGGTGCCGCCGACATCGACGGCGACGCCCGGCTCGTCCCGCTCGAGCGGCTGCAGGGTGGCGAACTGTGATTCCAGCAGCTCGGTCGGCATGAAGTGGCCCTTGCGCTCATGCATTCGCAGTTCGATCAGCTCACGGTCGCCAGTGAGGTGGAGGAAGACGGCATCCGGGGCGGCGGACCTCAGCCTGTCACGGTAGACCCGCTTGAGCGCGGAGCTGGAGACCACTCCGCCGAGGCCCGCCCTGCCCTGCGCCCACTGCCCGATCGCGTCGAGCCAGGGCTCCCGGTCCGAGTCGTTCAACGGGACACCGGCCGACATCTTGGCGATATTGGGCTCGGGGTGGAAGTCGTCGCCCTCGGCGTAGGGAACGTCGAGCTGTTCGGCGAGCAGGCGCCCGATTGTGGTCTTGCCGGTCCCTGCCGCGCCCATCACCACAACCACGTGGGGGGTGCTCATGGGTGCCTCGCTGTCTTCATCGGCATTGCGTCAATGAAACCGATGAAGTACGACGTATTCAAGATCCTGAGATTTGGGCGTCACGCTTTTGTCCCGGGCATCCGTACCCGCTCCCCATGACCACAGAAGGCCGAGGGCTTCACACACAGGCGGCCACCAGCTTCAGGGCTGCCTCCAGCACGACATCGCCTTCGACCGGATCGTGCTCAATGCCTCGGGCAACGAGATGTTCGCCCGGCTCGGCGACGTCGTCGCCGAGGTCCTGGCCGGCCGGACCCCCCCACCATGTGATGTCCGACGACCCCGACCCGGCGGCCGTGACGCTCCATGCGCGGCTCGCCGAAGCCGTTCGCGAAGGCGATGCGCCCCGGGCGGGGAACCTGACGAGAGAGATCGCCGCGGGGGCGCTGGAAGAGCTGGATGGGCTGGCTGCCTGAGCCCGTGGCATCCTTGCTTCACCTTGTCGAAACCTCTGAAATACCTCAGATATGTATCTGAGTGAGGTTGGCCACTGCCAGAATCCCAGGGTTGCCCTGACCATGAGCCATTGAGGCCCCCTGGGCTTCGAGGCCATGCCCCGGCGACCGCCCTCCCCACCAGGGAAGGCCGCCGGCAGTTCGGCCGGGTACCGCACATCCCCTCACGAAGGCGAACACCTCAATGCTTGACCGCACCATGGCTGCGGCCGATACGCCTGTCGCCGCCGCGACGGGCGCCCCCCACGTAGACGCCGGTGACGCCGGGTACCGCAAGGACCTCAAATCGCGTCACATCAACATGATCGCCATCGGCGGCGCCATCGGTACGGGGCTCTTCCTCGGCGCCGGCGGCCGTATGGCCAACGCGGGTCCGTCCCTCTTCATCGCGTACGCGGTCTGTGGCGTCTTCGCCTTCTTCGTCGTCCGCGCGCTCGGCGAGCTGGTGCTCTACCGGCCCTCCTCCGGTGCCTTCGTCTCCTATGCCCGTGAGTTCATGGGCGAGAAGGGCGCCTACACGGCCGGCTGGCTGTACTTCCTCAACTGGTCGACGACCGCCATCGCCGACATCACCGCGGCCGCGACCTACGCCCACTTCTGGGCCATGTTCAGCGACGTCCCGCAGTGGGTCCTCGCCCTGATCGCGCTCGCCGTCGTCCTCGCCGCCAACCTCATCTCGGTGAAGTACTTCGGCGAGATGGAGTTCTGGTTCGCGATCATCAAGGTCGCCGCGCTCGTCGTCTTCATGCTCGTCGGCATCTTCCTCGTCGTGACCTCGCACGACATCGGCGGCCACACCCCGGGCCTCGCGACCATCGGCGACAACGGCGGCATCTTCCCCAGCGGCGTCATGCCCATGCTGCTGCTGATCCAGGGCGTCGTCTTCGCCTACGCCTCCGTCGAGCTGTGCGGTGTCGCCGCCGGCGAGACCGAGAACCCCGAGAAGATCATGCCGAAGGCGATCAACTCGATCATGTGGCGTGTCGGTCTCTTCTACGTCGGCTCGGTCGTGCTGCTCGCTCTGCTGCTGCCGTACACCGCGTACTCCGGCGACGAGAGCCCCTTCGTCACCGTCTTCGACAAGCTCGGCATCCCGGGCGCGGCCGGCGTCATGAACCTCGTCGTCCTCACCGCGGCCCTGTCCAGCCTGAACTCGGGCCTGTACTCGACCGGCCGCATCCTGCGCTCCATGTCGATGTCCGGTTCCGCGCCGAAGTTCACCGGCGTGATGAACAAGGGTGGTGTGCCCTACGGCGGCATCCTGCTCACCGCGGCCTTCGGCGTGCTCGGCGTCGTCCTGAACTACGTCATGCCCGGCGACGCCTTCGAGCTCGTGCTGAACTTCGCCTCCATCGGCATCATCGGCACCTGGGCCATGATCATGGTCTGCTCACTGCTGTTCTGGCACCGTTCCAAGGACGGCCGGGTCACCCGCCCCGGCTACCAGCTGCCCTGGGCGCCCTACACCCAGCTCGTCACGCTGTTCTTCCTCGCCTCCGTCCTCGTACTGATGTGGATGGACGGCGGCATCAGCCGCACCACCGTCAACTGCCTGCCGCTGATCGCGGCCGCGCTGGTCGGCGGCTGGTACCTGGTGCGCAAGCGCGCGGGCAGCATTGCCGCCGAGCGCTAGGTCGTGCCCGCAAGTGAAGGCCGGGCCCCGCGGGACATCCCGCGGGGCCCGGCCTTCGCCGTGCCTCAGCCGTGGTGGCCGCCGTGGCCCGCGCCGTGGTCGAACATCAGCGCCTCCTTGGGCATGACCACGAACGGGCGCATCATGCCCATGTCCTCGTGCTCCAGCAGATGGCAGTGGTACATGAACCGCCCGTGTGCCCCGTCGAACCGGCCCATCACCTTCACCAGCTCCGCCTCCGCGACCCGGAAGACGTCCTTCCAGCCCTGCTCGTTCGCCGGTACCCCGAGCGTGCGGTCCGGGTCGGGCGCGACCGGCGTCCGCGTACCGCCGAGCTCCGGGTCGAAGCCGTCCACCCGGTACGCCTCCCGGCTCATGACCTGGAAGTCGGCGAGGTGGATGTGCATCGGGTGCACGGGCGCGCCCAGGTTGAGGAACGACCACTGCTCGTACGATCCCTCGCCGATCGTGAAGCCGAGCGCGTCGTTGAACGTCCGTGAGGTGCGCCGGTAGGTCCGCACCGTGCCGTCCGGGCCCCGGAGCTGGATCACCCCCTCCGCCGGCACCCGGACGCCGGAGTCCTTCACCTCCGTCATCTCCCAGATCTCCGGATGACCACCGCCGCCGACCGTCTGTGGCGGCGTCAGCACGATCAGCCGGTGCCCGTGGTCGACCAGAGCATGGTCGAACCGGCGGAACGACCCGGACAGCACCGGCGGCAGTACGAACGGATCCGGCTCGCACGTCTCACGCACCCGGAACTCCATCACCTGCGGATACGGCACACTGTCGGCCAGGTCCGGCACGCCCGCAGGCGCGTTGCGCCCCTTGTTCACCAGCCGCACCCGACGTCCGGCCAGCGCCCGGAAGTCGATCAGCAGGTCGAACCGCTCCGCGGGGGCGATGGTCAGCGGCTGCCCGCCGGGGAAGTCCACCGGCACGGGCCGCGGCAGCAGCCCTCCGTCGCTGCCGATCTGCCGCACCACGCCGGGCACCGGACGGTCGTGCTCGTCCACCAGCACCAGGTTGTAGATCCGGGCGTTGGAGGCGTTCACCAG
Source organism: Streptomyces sp. ISL-10 (assembly GCF_018614575.1). GTDB lineage: Bacteria > Actinomycetota > Actinomycetes > Streptomycetales > Streptomycetaceae > Streptomyces. Next base: position 33,323 of record NZ_JAGGOJ010000035.1, on the reverse strand, counting down.
CCGGAAGCGGTACCAGGCGTCGTCCACGTCGAGGTGCGGCCAGATCGTCCCGTTGACCGTGGAGTACGGCCCGAAGAACGGCAGCGACACCGGCTTGCCCGTCTCCGGATGGCTCGCGATCAGCACTGATGTCTTGTGCAGCAGGCGGCCGTTCAGCCGCCCGTCCTCGTCCGTGTCGAGGTTGCGGTCGGCGAGGATCAGCGGCACCTCACGCGCGCCGGACGGCAGCCCCAGCGCGTCCTCCTCGTCGTCGCGGACGAGGTACGTGCCCACCAGACCGGCGTAGACGTTCCACCGGGTGATGTTCATGGCGTGGTCGTGGTACCACCACTGAGCCGCGTGATGGTCGTTCGGGTACTCCGACAGCTGTGCGTCCCCGTAGGTGACGGCGTTGTCCGCCCAGCCGTCGTTGCCGCCGCCGGTCTGCGCGCCGTGCAGATGCGTCACCGACCACGCGGGCAGGGCCGCCACGTTCTCGTCCGGCTTCACGCCCTCGCGCCCCGGCCGGTTGTGCGGCAGCGGCTGTCCCGCGGGCGTGGGGCCGACCTCCACCGCGGTGACCGGATAGGCACTGCCCGGCGGGATGCGGTTGGTCCAGGCGATCCTGATCCGCTGCCCGCGCCGCACCTCGATGGTGGGCCCCGGGACGCTGCCCTCGTACCCCCACATCAGCGTCGGCGGCAGCTGGGAGTGCATCCGCACCCAGGTGGGGCGCAGCGCGATCTCGATCTCCTGACGGACATCGGCCACGTCGGGCCGCAGCACCGGCGGAATCGTCAGCGGATCGGCGTAGGGCGTCAGCGCGCCGGGCCGGCCGGGACGGCGCCCGGCCTCCTCCATCGCTTCGGCAGCGGCGGCGCGCTCGATGATCTCGGTCAAGGTTTTCTCCCCCGTACAGCTCTTCTGCGCGGAACCCCTCCTGCACCCGGTAGGACTCCGTCCCTCCCTCCGTAGTTGCCGTATCCGTGTCCTCTGGCCGAAATCGTCCTCTTGGACGGCGTCTTCGGCATACCGTTCGAGCCATCGCGGCGCGCCGCCGTGACAGCCGCGGCGGTGAAGACGCCACGTCGAGGAAGGGCGGGTCCAGCGATGCCCCAGCAGGTGCAAGGCGTGATCGCACCCGGGAAGAACGAGCCGGTGCGGGTCGAGACGATCACCGTCCCCGACCCTGGGCCGGGCGAGGCGGTCGTGAAGGTGCAGGCATGCGGCGTCTGCCACACCGATCTGCACTACAAGCAGGGCGGGATCAACGACGAGTTCCCCTTCCTGCTCGGCCACGAGGCGGCCGGCGTCGTCGAGTCGGTCGGCGACGGCGTCACCGACGTCGCGCCGGGCGACTTCGTGATCCTCAACTGGCGGGCCGTGTGCGGCCGGTGCCGCGCCTGCCTGCGCGGCAGGCCCTGGTACTGCTTCGACACGCACAACGCCGGGCAGCGGATGACGCTCACCGCCTCCGGCACCGAGCTGTCACCCGCCCTGGGCATCGGCGCCTTCGCCGAGAAGACCCTCGTCGCCGCCGGCCAGTGCACCAAGGTCGACCCCGCTGTGTCCCCGGCCGTGGCCGGACTGCTCGGCTGCGGCGTCATGGCGGGCATCGGTGCGGCCGTCAACACGGGCGCCGTCGGCCGCGGCGACACGGTCGCCGTCATCGGCTGCGGCGGCGTCGGTGACGCGGCCGTCGTCGGCGCACGGCTCGCGGGCGCAGCGAAGATCATCGCGGTCGACATCGACGACCGCAAGCTGGAGACCGCGCGGACGATGGGCGCCACCCACACCGTCAACTCGCGCTCCGCGGACCCGGTCGAGGCGATCCGCGAACTCACCGGCGGTTTCGGCGCGGACGTCGTGATCGAGGCCGTCGGCCGCCCGGAGACGTACCGGCAGGCCTTCTACGCCCGTGACCTGGCCGGCACGGTCGTCCTCGTCGGTGTACCCACCCCCGACATGATGCTGGAACTGCCCCTGCTGGACGTCTTCGGCCGCGGCGGCGCCCTCAAGTCGTCCTGGTACGGCGACTGCCTGCCCTCCCGGGACTTCCCCATGCTCATCGACCTGCACCAGCAGGGCCGCATCGACCTCGGGGCGTTCGTCACCGAGACCATCGCCATCGGCGACATCGAGGCCGCCTTCGCCCGGATGCACGAGGGCGATGTCCTGCGTTCGGTCGTCCTGCTGTGATCACCAGGCGGACAGCCGCAGCCGGCTCTCGAAACGGCACGGCTCACCCGACATCGGGTCGGTGAATTCCAGGCTGCGGGCGAGGAGCTGAAGCGGACGCGAGTAGTCCTCGGGCCCCGGGCCCAGCACCTGTGGATAGACCGGGTCGTACAGGAGGGGCAGGCCCAGGGAATTCATGTGGACCCGCAGTTGATGCGTGCGGCCGGTGGCCGGCAGCAGCCGGTACCGGCCGAGCGTGCCGCGCACCTCCATCAGCTCGATCCGGCTCTCGCTGTTCGGCTCGCCCGGCACCTCCCGGGCGGCGAGCACGCCGCGCTCCTTCTCGATCCGGCTGCGTACGGTGCGGGGCAGGGCGACCCCCGGGTCGTACGGCGCGATCGCCTCGTACTCCTTGCGCACCCGCCGGTCCCGGAACAGCGTCTGGTAGGCGCCGCGGTCCCCGGGCCGCACGACGAACAGCACCAGCCCCGCGGTCAGCCGGTCGAGCCGGTGCGCGGGCTGGAGCTCGGTCAGCCCCAGCTCCCTGCGCAGGCGGGCGAGCGCGGTCTCGGTGATGTGGCTGCCGCGCGGGACCGTGGCGAGGAAGTGCGGCTTGTCGGCGATCACGACGCGCTCGTCGCGGTGCACGATGCCGACCTCGAAGGGGACCCGTTCCTCGGCGGCGAAATCCCGGTGGAAGAACAGATACCGCCCGGCCTCGTAGGGCTCGTCGGCCGTGACGGGGCCGTCCGCCGAGACGACACGGCCCTGATCGAGCATGGCGTCGACCTGCTCGGCGCCGATGGCGTTGGCGTACCGCTCCACGAGATGGTCCCGCACGGTGGCCCACAGCCCGTCCGGATCGGCGGGCAGCCGCAGCCGCACCGGGTCGATGCCGTCGCGCTGCGGGAGGGGCGACGGCGGTGCCTTGTGTCTGCGTCTCACCGACGAGACTGTATGCCCACGCAGGACCTGCGGTGCGGCCCGGCCGACCTGGCGCCACGGCACCCGGAAGAGCCTCATGGCACCCCGGAAAAACAAAGATCCCCACGGCGGACCGTGGGGATCTTGCTGGTGTCCGAGGGGGGACTTGAACCCCCACGCCCGATAAAGGGCACTAGCACCTCAAGCTAGCGCGTCTGCCATTCCGCCACCCGGACAAGGTGTCTGTCTCTCGGCCCTAGGCCGTTCCGACGTGGAAAACCATAGCAAACATTCGGCCCCCCTCGATCACACCCCTGGCCCAGTGAACGCCCCATGACGTCCGGAGCCGCCCTTGGGCAATGAGCACCGGGGCGGGAGGATGAGGACGGACCAGCAGCAGCGACAGTGGGAGGAATCAGCGTGAGCGAGTCCAACACGGGCCCGGCCGTCTCTGGGGAGGACGAGGTCGTCGACCTCTGTCGTGAGCTGATCCGGATCGACACCAGCAACTACGGCGACCACTCGGGACCCGGCGAGCGCGCCGCGGCCGAGTACGTCGCCGAGAAGCTCGCCGAGGTCGGCCTGGAGCCGCAGATCTTCGAGTCGCACAAGGGCAGGGCCTCCACCGTGGCCCGCATCGAGGGAGAGGACCCCTCCCGGCCCGCGCTGCTCATCCACGGTCACACCGACGTCGTCCCCGCCAACGCCACCGACTGGACGCACCACCCGTTCTCGGGCGAGATCGCCGACGGATGCGTCTGGGGCCGGGGCGCGGTGGACATGAAGGACATGGACGCGATGACGCTGGCGGTCGTACGCGACAGGCTGCGCAGCGGTCGCAAGCCGCCGCGCGACATCGTGCTGGCGTTCCTCGCCGACGAGGAGGCCGGCGGCACGTACGGCGCCCGCCACCTGGTCGACAAGCACCCCGGCCTGTTCGAGGGCGTCACCGAGGCCATCGGCGAGGTCGGCGGCTTCTCCTTCACCGTCAACGAGAATCTGCGCCTCTATCTGGTCGAGACGGCGCAGAAGGGCATGCACTGGATGCGCCTGACCGTCGAGGGCACGGCGGGCCACGGCTCGATGACCAACAACGACAACGCCATCACCGAACTGTGCGAGGCCGTCGGGCGGCTCGGCCGCCACCACTGGCCGGTCAGGATGACCAAGACCGTCCGCTCCTTCCTCGACGAGCTGTCCGACGCGCTCGGCACCCCGCTCGACCCCGAGGACATGGACGCCACGCTCGCGAAGCTCGGCGGCATCGCCAAGATGGTCGGGGCCACCCTGCGCAACTCGGCCGCCCCCACCATGCTCGGCGCCGGCTACAAGGTGAACGTCATCCCCGGCCAGGCGACCGCGCACGTCGACGGGCGCTTCCTGCCCGGTTACGAGGAGGAGTTCCTCGCCGACCTGGACCGGCTGCTCGGCCCCCGGGTCCGGCGGGAGGACGTCCACGGCGACAAGGCGCTGGAGACCAGCTTCGACGGTGCCCTCGTGGACGCCATGCAGGTGGCACTCAAGGCCGAGGATCCGATCGCCCGTGCCGTGCCGTACATGCTGTCCGGAGGCACCGACGCCAAGTCCTTCGACGACCTCGGCATCCGCTGCTTCGGCTTCGCGCCGCTGAAGCTGCCGCCGGAGCTGGACTTCGCGGGCATGTTCCACGGGGTCGACGAGCGGGTTCCCGTCGACGGCCTGAAGTTCGGCGTCCGTGTGCTCGACCGATTCCTCGACCACTGCTGAATGCCCCGGAACCGGGTCGATCGAGGGACGCTGCCATTAATCGTCAGCATGTGCACTCCTGACCGGAAAGAGTGAATGGGGGTTTCGGCTCGTAGCCCCCCTGCTTCCTCCTCGTTACAGGTGATGCGGTCCGCGGCTGGGATCGTATTTGCCAACAAGGAGGAATGATGATCAAGAAGGTCGTCGCTGCTGCGGCTGCCACCGGTGGTCTGGTGCTGGCGGGTGCGGGGGTGGCCATGGCCGACGCCGGCACCCAGGGCACTGCCACCGACTCCCCGGGCGTGCTCTCGGGCAACGTCGTCCAGGCGCCCGTCCACGTGCCGTTGAACCTGTGTGGCAACACGGTCGACGTCATCGGGCTGCTGAGCCCCGCCTTCGGCAACACCTGCGCCAACGCGTGACGTTCTGACCCGACCCGAGAGGTCCGGGTTCGATCCGGGCGGCTCCCGAGTGCGCACGCACTCCGGAGCCGCCCGATGCTTCCACCCCGGGGAAACACGCCGGGGCATTCCTGAAAGCTGGAAGGCAGGGCATCAAGACATGCGACAGGTCACGCGTAAAGGCCTGATCACCGTGGCGGCCGCGGGCGGCGTGCTCGCGCTCGGCGGGGGCTACGCACAAGCGGAATCAGGCGCCACCGGTGCGGCTTCGAATTCGCCCGGCATTCTGTCCGGGAATTCGGTCCAGGCACCCGTGCACGCCCCGGTGAACCTCTGCGGGAACACCGTGGACGTCATCGGACTCCTCAATCCCTCCATGGGCAACACCTGCACCAATGCGTCCGGGTCGGGCTCCGGGTCGGCCGGCCAAGCGGGCGGCTCGCAAGCCGAAGGCGACGCGAGCAACTCTCCCGGTGTGGCCTCGGGCAACCAGGTCCAGGCGCCGGTCGACCTTCCCGTCAACGCCTGCGGGAACAGCGTCACCATCGGCGGGCTGCTCAACCCGTCGTTCGGCAATGACTGCGGGAGCGGGACGGGCGGATCGACGACGCCCGATACTCCGGACAACCCCGATACTCCGGACAACCCGGGGACCCCGGACAACCCGGGGACTCCGGACAACCCCGGGACCCCCGACAACCCGGGGACTCCGGACAACCCTGGGACCCCGGACACCCCCGGCACTCCGACCAACCCGGGGACCCCGGAGACCCCCACGGTGCCCGGCACCCCCAGCACGCCCGAGACGCCGGACGGCCGGAACACTCCGCTGACCCCGGACTCGAACACCCCCGGTGCGCAGATCGTCACACCGTCCACGGGCGGCGAGCTGGCGGAGACCGGAGTCGACGCGCTCGGCCTGCTCGCGCCGGCCGGGGCCGGCCTGCTGCTCGGCGGTGCCCTGCTCTACCGCCGCGCGCGAGCGGCGGCATAAGCCGGCACAGTTCCGGTGCACGGAAGGAGCGGGCCCTCGCGATCGGGGGGCCCGCTCCTTTCCCGGTGAGCTCGGCCGTGCGAGCTCACCAGGTGGCGCGTACCTGGCGGATGATGCGCCGGCGCAACCGCACGCGGCGGCTCCCGTCCCGGTGCAGCGTCAATCGGTCCAACTCCCAGTGTCCGTACTCGGCATGGTCGGTCAGCAGACGGGTCGCGTCCTTGCGGGAGACCCCGCGCGGGACGTACACGTCGACAAATTCGTATTCCGGCATCGCATCTATTGTGCGTGCAGCGGCCCGGTACGGATAGCGTCTGCACTATGTCTGATGCTGCGCAGCCCACCGCTGCCGAGGTACGTGCCGCCGCAGAGGCGGTCAAAGCCGCACTGGACCGCCACCTCGAGGCGGTCGAGAACCGCACGGGAGAGGACGACCCGGCCGTCTATGACGCCTTCAACGCGCTCGCCGCGGCGGCGGAGGCGTACGACGAGCGGCTCTACGACCGCTACGACGAGGTGACACCCTTCGAGATCCCGGGGGCGGACGACTCACTGCCGCCGTACGCGGGCCCTGAGCAGCCGAACGCCGTCAGCGTGCTGATCCGGCGCGACTACGCCGTGGTCGAGTCACAGCGGTTGCTCGCCCAGGCGCAGCGCATCGCCGATCTCGACCCCGACGCGGCGGACCGGCCCGAGAACGCGCCGATCGTCGGCGCGAGCGTGCACGCGGCGCTCGGCGTGCTCTTCGGAGAGTTCGAACCGGACGAGATCGCCTCTCGGCACAAGGAGTTCGGCCTTGCGGAGGGGGACTCCACACTCTGGGTGTCCGCCGCGGACGAACTGCCAGAACCGGGCGAGTGGCTCAGCGCCCCCTTCGACCAGGCCGACCCCGAGCGGGTCGTCTGCCGCTTCGACGTCAGCTCGGTCTTCGACGAGGAGGACCTCGTGGAGGATCTGGAGGACCTCGACGAGGAGTCGTGACGGCCACCGGCCCCGGCAGGCCGGTCGCCCGACACTGAGCGGCTTCGCGCCGCCGCCCCGCCGGCGCCGCTGCGCCCGCACTGACGCTGCCCGGCAGGCCCGATGCGGGCCCGGCAGGCCGATGCGGCCCTGGACGATGCCATCGCGTCGTCCAGGGCCGCGGCCGGTCCTAGGGCGCGGGCCGCGGCGTGGGCGCCAGCAGACCCTCCAGCAGCGAACGCAGCCGGGTGGCGCGCTCCGTACCCGGGACCTCGCCCACGGCACGGGCGAGCGCCTGGTCGACGCCGTGCACCACGGACAGATGGCGCTCGGCGCGACCGAACGCGGTGTAGACCCACGGCCGGCTCAGCACCTGCGCTGCGTCCCCCGGCAGCACCACGACCACGGCCGGCCAGCGCATGCCGGCGGCCTGGTGCGCCGTGAGGGCCCAGCCGTGGCGGACCGCCGACTCGACCCGCTCCCTGGGCACGACGGTCCGCGTGCCCTCGCAGTCCAGCTGCAGACCGTCCGCGTCCGCCGAGACCACGGTGCCGGTCAGCGTCCGGCCGAGTGCCGGAGCGTAGGCGACACGGTCGCCCGGGTCGAAGCCGCCGAACCGGCCGGGGCCGGGGTTCAGCCGCTGCTTGAGCGCCGCGTTGAGCGCGCGGGAGCCGGCCGAGCCGCCGTGCCCGACCGTGATCACCTGGGTCCGTTCGGCCGGTACGCCGATCGCCCGAGGCACCGAGTCGGCGACGAGCTGCACGGTGCGGTGGACGGCCTCGCCGGCGTCCCGCACCGGCACGATGACGATCTCCTTGTCCGGCGCCGGCACCTGGGCCAGCTCGCCTACGCCGATGCCGGACACCAGCTCGCCGAGCGGACCAGGGTCGGGCGTCCGCGAGGCGATCTGCGGACACACCCGGGCGGCCATGACGTCCCCGAACACCCGGCCCGCACCGGCCGACCCCAGCACCGCGGGGTCACCGCTGAGCACGAGGCGGCTGCCGTCGGGCATCGACTCGACCAGCATCGCGGCGGTCTCCACGTCGAGCTGCGGCGCGTCGAGGACGACCAGGACATCGAGTGCCAGAGCGCCGTCCTCGTCCCGGCCGGGCCCGGCCGCGCCCGAGAGCAGCGCCGCAACCGTGACGGCACCGGCTTCGGCGCCGAGCCTGCGAGTGCCGTTCTCGGAGTGCGTGGCCACGACCGCGCGCAGACCGATCTCACGGGCCCGTGCCGCGAGAGCGACCGGCTCGGCGCGGGCCGCCTCGCCGCCGGTGTGCACGACGAGCCCGTGCGCACCCGTGGCCCGGACCAGTTCGGGGCCCTCCCAGTCGTCGGCGGGGCCGGTCCTGACGAGCCGGGCCAGCCCGTCGGCCAGGCTCTCCTCGGCCATGGCGTACCGGTCGAGCCCGAGAAGCACGGTGACCGGCTCCGTGGCCTCCTCCTCGGCCAGGCCCTCCTGGAAGACCAGTACGGCTCCGTCGGCGACGGCCTGCTGGACGGCCTCGTCGGGATCCGGGACCTTCCACTCGGCCAGCGCGGCGCGCACCGCGGACGCGTTCTGGGCGGTGTGCCCCTGGAGCGCCGCGCGCTCCAGCAGCCAGCTCACGAGCGCCGACGTACGCCGCTCGTCGGCGGGTCCGCACTCGTCGCCGAGCAGGGCCCGTGCGAAGCCGTCCGCCTGCTCGGGCCGGACGCCCGGCACGGACAGCAGTTGCCAGGGGTTGTCCGCGAGCAGATCCGCGGCGGACTCCCCGAGGACCTCGCCGACCTGACCGGCGAGGGCCTCGGGCGCACCGCCCCTGGCGAGCACGGCCCGCACGGCGGCCACGATCTCGGGCGAGACCTCCGGCGCGCGCGCCGGGGCCCGTACGGGGGCGGTGGGCGCGGCCGTCGGCGCGGGCCGCCGGGGCTCGGCCGGCGCCGCGTCGAAGAACGCCGTCCCCGGGGCGTCGCCGCTCTCCACGGCCCGCACGGCGGCGAGCAGGTCCGCCGCCTTCCCGCTGAGCTTGGCCCCGCTCTCGATGGGCCCGCCCCGCTCGGACTTCCGCTGCTCGATCCGCTCCCGCAGCTCCCGCTGCGCGGCGATCTCGGCCTCCGCCTCACTGCTTTCGGGGGTGGCCCCGTCCCGCCCGTCTGCGGCCGCTGCCCCGTCGCCGGCGGTGCCCTCCCTGTCGTCGCCGGCTGCGCCGTCCACCCCGTGGCCGCCGTCCGCCGGTCCAGGGGCCTGTGCCCCTTCGGCGTCGTCGCCCGCATTGCCTGCGGTGCCGTGGCCGCCGTCCGCCGGAGGGTCCTCCGGCCCCTGCGCCTCGCCTGCCGGGCCCTGGCCGTCGCGCCCGTGCGCCGAACCGTCCGCCGGGCCGTGGTCGTCGCCGTCCCCGTCCGTCTCCCCTTCGGCGGCTGCGTCGTCCACTCCGTGGTCGGCATCCTTCGGGACGGGGTCTGCGATCTCCGGCCCCCCGGCGTCGTCGCCAGTGGCGGCTGTCGAGCCAGGTGTCGGCGCGCCCGCGCCACCCGCGTTCGTCCCGGGCGCCGCGCCCGCCGGGCGGTCCTGGTCCGCCGCGTCGGGGGCTGCGTCGTCCGCTCTGTGGCCGCCGTCCGCCGGAGGGCCCTCCGGCCCCTGCGCCTCGCCTGCCGGGCCCTGGCCGTCGCGCGCGTGCGCCGAACCGTCCGCCGGGCCGTGCGCCTGCGCCCGCGCGGCGTCGCCGCTCGCCGCGGCCGCCCCGTGCGCCGGGCCCTTGGCCTCACGCGCGTGCGCCGAGCCGTCCGCCGGGGCCGAGGGGTGCGGGCCCGCGGCGTCGGCGGGTGGGGCGGCGGGTGGGGAGCCGGGGGGCGTCCCGGGGGTGGGCGCGGTCACAGCGTGCTCCAGTCCTGGTCGGGATAGCGGTGCACGGGCGCCGACACGTCGTCCAGCGCCTGGCAGATCTCGTCAGGAAGACTAAGCGCCTCCACCGACAACGCCGCCGTGAGCTGCTGCGCGGTGCGCGCGCCCACGATCGGGGCCACCACGCCCGGCCGGTCCCGCACCCACGCCAGCGCCACCTCCAGCGGCGTCGCCGCCAGACCGTCGGCCGCCGTCGCCACCGCGTCCACGATGTGGCTCGCCGCCTCGTCGAGGTACGGCTCGACGAACGGCGCCATGTGCTGCGACGCGCCACGGGAGTCGGCGGGCGTGGCCGTGCGGTACTTGCCGGTGAGCACGCCCCGCCCCAGCGGGGACGACGGCAGCAGCCCCACGCCGAGGTCCAGCGCCGCCGGCAGCACTTCCCGCTCCACTCCGCGCTGCAGCAGCGAGTACTCCATCTGCGTGCTCGCCAGCCGCGTCCGCACCCCGGGCACCGACATCTGCCAGGTCGCGGCCTTGGCCAGCTGCCAGCCGCAGAAGTTGGACACCCCCGCATACCGCGCCCGGCCGCTCGCGACCGCGATGTCGAGCGCCTGGAGCGTCTCGTCCAGCGGCGTTCCGGGGTCGAAGGCGTGGACCTGCCAGAGGTCCACGTAGTCCGTCCCCAGCCGCTCCAGCGACGCGTCGAGCGCGGCCAGCAGATGCCCGCGCGATCCGTCGAAGCGCCGGTCCGGGTCGGGCACGCTGCCCGCCTTCGTGGCTATGACCAGCTCCCGGCGCGGCACGAGCCGCTCGACCAGCCGGCCCAGGAGATACTCCGCGTCCCCTCCGCCGTACACATCGGCCGTGTCGACGAGTGTCCCGCCCGCCTCCCAGAAGACCTTCAACAGGTCGGCGGCGTCGTGCTCGTCGGTGTCCCTGCCCCACGTCAGGGTGCCGAGTCCGATGCGGGACACGCGCAGGCCGGTGCGGCCGAGATGCCTCTGCTCCATGGGCGCTGAGATTAGTGGCCACGCGCCCACGCCGAGAGAGCCTGTGGACAACGTCCCCTGCCGGATCCCCGGTCCCCGCGCTAAAGTCCCGGGAACAGGCGTTACTGATCAGTAAGAGGGAGCGGTTATGCGGCTCGGCATCAACCTCGGCTACTGGGGTGCGGGGATGGACGGCGACAACCTCGCCGTCGCGCAGGAGGCCGACAGGCTCGGCTACGACGTCTGCTGGGCCGCGGAGGCGTACGGCTCCGACGCCCCCACGGTGCTCAGCTGGGTCGCCGCCCAGACCGAGCGCATCGACGTCGGTTCCGCGATCCTCCAGATTCCTGCCCGCCAGCCCGCCATGACCGCGATGACCGCCGCGACCCTGGACTCGCTGTCCGGCGGCCGTTTCCGTCTCGGCCTCGGAGTGTCCGGCCCGCAGGTCTCGGAGGGCTGGTACGGCGTCAAGTTCGACAAGCCCCTCGCCCGCACGCGCGAATACGTCGAGATCGTCCGCAAGGCGATGGCCCGCGAGCGTCTGACGTACGAGGGCGAGCACTGGACGCTCCCGCTCCCCGACGGGCCGGGCAAGCCGATCAAGCTCACCGTCCACCCGCAGCGCGAGCACATCCCGGTGTACATCGCGGCGATCGGCCCCAAGAACCTGGAGCAGACGGGCGAGATCGCCGACGGCGCCCTGCTGATCTTCCCCTCCGCGGACCATCTGGAGGAGACCGCGGTCAAGCACCTCCGCGCGGGCCGCGAGAGGGCCGGCAGGACGATGGACGGCTTCGACGTCTGTCCGACGCTGCCGCTCGCGATCGGCGACGACGTCACCGGACTCGCCGACATGTTCCGCCCGTACACCGCGCTGTACGTCGGCGGCATGGGCAGCCGGAAGCAGAACTTCTACAACCAGCTCGCCCAGCGCATGGGGTACGAGAAGGAGGCCGCCGAGATCCAGGACAAGTACCTGTCCGGCGACAAGTCGGGCGCGGCCGCGGCGGTGCCGCACCAGTTGATCGACCAGACGACGCTGCTCGGGTCCGTCGAGCGGATCGCCGACCGGATGGCCGCCTACGCCGCGGCCGGCGTCACCACCCTCACCCTGTCCCCGGCCGGCTTCACGCTCGACGAGCGGATCGCCGCGCTGCGCGCAGGCACCGAGGCCCTGGAGCTGTCCGGCGTCGCCTGACGAGGAGGTCTGCGGCCGTGGTGGGGGCTCGGGGGTCTTCCCCGCCACGGCCGTCACGCGGTACAACGCGCGACCCGCGCGGCGGTTACTCCCGTGGGGCCGCGTGCCGTGCCGTCCGTTCGGACGAGTCGGGTGCGCCACCTGTTGCCACTTCCGGCGTCCCGCCTTTGACTCGTTCTTTGCGGAGGCCTTCACGGAGGTGGCACACGCATGCTCTCGGCCCGAAGCATTTTTCAGGAAATCATCGACAGCGATGACGCCTACCGGCTGTTCTGCTCCATCGCGGCCAGCGGCGAGACCCAGGGCGGCTGGGAGAACGCGCGCATCGCCGCCCTCGTCCCCGCGAGCATGCGCCATCTGGTGCCCAAGATCACCCGGCACGGCGCGGACGAGGACAAGCACGGCCGCATCTTCAACGCGCTGCTCAAGAAGCGGCAGCTGGATCCCGTCCCGGTGCCGCCCGAGACGGACTACACGATGCTCCTGGAGAAGTCGGGCATCGGTCTCGCCCACGACAAGCTGCGCCGCGACGAGCCGCTCACCGAAGAGGACATCGTCGTCTACCTCTCGCACAGCAGGGTCACCGAGCAGCGGGCCGCCGACCAGATGATCATGCTCGTCAAGCACTTCGCCGACCACCCCGAGGTCGGCAAGGCCATCAGGATGATCTCCGCCGACGAGGGCAACCATCTGGCCTACTGTCACGAGGAGTTGCTCCGCCTTGCCGCGGCCGGGCACGGACGCCTGATCCAGCGCGTGCTGCGGGAGAGCTCACTCAGTGAGATCAAGGTCTACCGCGACGTCAGCCTGGCGGTGATGGGCCACATGGGCCGGCTTCTGGGGTGGCCGAAGGCCAAGTCCGCGGCGCTCGCCGCGGGCATCCAGGGGATGTACGCGTACGAGCGGCTCGTCGGATGGCGCCGCATGGTCTCGCTCACGATGCCGGAGCGGCGCGGCGTACTCGACGGCCCGCCCACCCCCGCGCCCGCGATCTGAGGACCGCCGAGCCCGTACTTGCCGTGTGATTGCTGAGGCGAGGCGCCTGCCCTGCCGTCCGAGTGGCCGCCGCGCCCGCTCCTACAGCCAGCCCCGGTGCTTGAACAGCCGGTACAGCCCAACGACCGCGGCCGCCATCAGCAGCACGACCGCCGGGTACCCCCCCACCCAGTTGAGCTCCGGCATGTGATCGAAGTTCATTCCGTAGATCCCCGCGACCATCGTCGGGACCGCCGCCATCGCAGCCCACGCGGAGATCTTGCGCATGTCGTCGTTCTGCCGCACTCCCATCTGTGCGAGGTGGGCGGACAGGATGTCCGACAGCAGCCGGTCCAACCCCTCCACCTGCTCGTTCGCCCGGGTGAGATGGTCGCTGACGTCCCGGAAGAACGGCTGCGCCTGCTCATGGACGAAGGGCACGCCGGCTCCCGCGAGCCGGGCCATCGGTGCCGCCAGCGGACCGGCCGCCCTGCGGAACTCCAGCACCTGCCGCTTGAAGGTGTAGATCCGCGCCGCCGTGTTCTTGGCGTCCTTGCCACCGGGCGCGAAGACCTCCGCCTCCATCTCCTCCAGGTCCACCTGCAACTCGGCGGCCACGTCGATGTAGTGGTCGACGACCGCGTCGCTGATCGCGTAGAGCACCGCGGTCGGTCCCTGCCGCAGGACGGCGGGCTCCGCCTCCAGCCGTTCGCGTACGCTGCGCAGCGGGGCGCCCTCACCGTGGCGGACCGTGACCACGAACGAGTCCCCTATGAACACCATCAGTTCACCGGTGCTGACGGCATCGCTCTCCGGCTCGTAGACCACCGGCTTCAACACCACGAACAGTGAGTCGTCGTACACCTCCAGCTTCGGCCGCTGATGTGCCTTGAGCGCGTCCTCCACGGCCAGCGGATGCAGCGAGAACTCGTCGGTTACATGGTCGAACTCGTCCGCCGTCGGCTCGTGCAGACCGATCCACAAAAAGGCGTCACCGGTGGCCCGTGCCTCGTCCAGGGCGTCGGAGAAGTCCGACGGGCCCTCGGTGCGGCGTCCGTCACGGTAAATGGCGCAGTCCACAATCACGGCGCGCATTCTTCCCTGCCCACGCCCCGGGCACACCCCCGGTATGGCGCGGGACGGCCGTAGGCTTGCCGACATGGCCACGCTCATCCTCGTACGCCACGGACGTTCCACCGCCAACACCGCCGGGGTGCTCGCCGGCCGGACGCCCGGCGTCCACCTCGACGAACGCGGCGTCGCCCAGGCCGCGCGGCTGCCGGCCCGCCTCGCCGGGGTACCGCTCGCCGTCGCCGTCTCCAGCCCGCTGGAGCGCTGCCGCGAGACGCTGCAGCCGCTGCTCGACGCGCGGCCCTCGCTCACACTGGAGACCGACCCCCGCATCGGCGAGTGCGACTACGGCGACTGGTCGGGCCGCAAACTCGCCGAACTCACCGACGAGCCGCTGATGGAGGTCGTGCAGCAGCACCCGTCCGCAGCCGCCTTCCCCGGCGGCGAGTCGATGCGCGCCATGCAGGCCCGCGCCGTCGACGCCGTCCGCGAGTGGAACGCGCGCATCGAGCAGGAGCACGGCGAGAGCGCCGTCTATGCGATGTGCTCGCACGGGGACATCATCAAGTCCCTGGTCGCCGACGCCCTCGGGATGCATCTCGACCTCTTCCAGCGGATCCATGTGGAGCCGTGCTCGGTCACCGCGATCCGCTACACCCGAACCCGCCCTTTCCTGCTGCGCCTCGGCGACACAGGGGACTTCGGCTCCCTCGTGCCACGGGCGAGTGGGGAGGAGGAGAGCGAGGAGAGCGGGCGCGCGGTCGTCGGGGGCGGCGCGGGCGCACCGTGATCGCGTGGAGCAGTAGGGTGGACGGGCCGAAAGACCGATCCGAAGACCGATCCCAAGGGAGACAGGACGTGTCCCGTCAGGTGTTCCTCTACGACCCGCCGGAGCGTTTTGTGGCCGGCACGGTCGGGTTGCCTGGACGCCGTACGTTCTTCCTGCAGGCTTCCGCCGCAGGGCGCGTCACCAGCGTCGCTCTGGAGAAGACTCAGGTCGCCGCGCTGGCCGAGCGGATCGACGAGCTTCTGGACGAGGTGGTGCGTCGCACCGGGGGCAACGCGCCCGTGCCGGCCATGGCCCCTGCGGATGTCGCCGACACCGCGCCGCTCGACATCCCGGTCGAGGAGGAGTTCCGTGTCGGCACGATGGCGCTGGCATGGGACGGCGAGGAACAGCGCATGATCGTCGAGGCACAGGCGCTGGTCGAGCTGGATGCGGACTCCGAGGAAGACCTCGCGGAGGCAGAGGAGCGGCTGCTCCAGGACGAGGAGAACGGCCCCCCGATGCTGCGCGTCCGGCTCACCGGCGCCCAGGCCAGGGCGTTCGCCAAGCGCGCGCTGGACGTGGTGAACGCCGGCCGCCCGCCGTGCCCGCTGTGCAGCCTGCCGCTCGATCCGGAAGGACACGTATGCCCGCGCCAGAACGGATACCGACGGGGCGCGTGAGCGCGGGCGACGTGCTCACGCTCCTGACGAAGGGTGAGCTCACCGTCCGCGGCCAGGTGCGCGAGGCGTCCAACGCGGTGCTCTTCTGCTCCGTGGCGTACGAGGGCGACGAGGTCCACTGCGTCTACAAGCCGATCGCCGGCGAACGCCCGCTGTGGGACTTCCCCGACGGCACCCTCGCCCAGCGCGAAGTGGCGGCGTACGAGCTCTCCGAAGCCACCGGCTGGGGGCTTGTGCCGCCCACCGTGCTCCGTGACGGGCCCTACGGCCAGGGCATGGTCCAGCTGTGGATCGAGGCCGACCCCGAGGCCGCGCTGCTCGCGCTCGTCGAGGACGAGGAGCCGGGGGAGGGCTGGAAGGCGGTCGGCTTCGCCGACGTCGGCGAAGGGCGCACGGCCCTGCTCGTCCACGCCGACGACGCGCGGCTTCGCCGCCTTGCCGTGCTCGACGCGGTGATCAACAACGGTGACCGCAAGGGCGGCCATCTGCTGCCTACGGCCGACGGGGCGCTGTACGCCATCGACCACGGTGTCACGTTCAACGCCGAGGACAAGCTGCGAACGCTCCTGTGGGGCTGGGCAGGGGAGCCGCTGCCCGAGGAGGCGACCCGGGCGCTCGCGTCGGTGGCCGCCGCACTCGTGGACGGGGCGGCGCTCGCTGCCCGTCTGGCCGAATTGCTCACTCCCGCCGAGGTCGCCGCCGTAAGGGACCGTGTGGCGGCCCTGCTGAGCTCCGGGACCCATCCCCTGCCGTCGGGCGAGTGGCCTGCGATTCCCTGGCCGCCCGTGTAGAAGCCCCGGCAGGCACACCTCGGGTTCGATCGCAAGGGTGCCCAACCGGCCAAGAGCAGTGATCCGGTTCGTATGCGGAACATGCGTCCGGTTAGGCTCGTGGCATGCATGCCTGGCCCGCTTCTGAGGTCCCCGCCCTGCCCGGCAAGGGCCGCGACCTCCGGATCCACGACACCGCGACCGACGGTCTGGTGACCCTTGACCCCGGTCCCGTCGCCCGTATCTACGTCTGCGGCATCACACCGTACGACGCGACCCACCTGGGTCACGCGGCGACCTACAACGCGTTCGACCTTGTGCAGCGCGTGTGGCTCGACACCAAGCGGCAGGTTCACTACGTCCAGAACGTGACGGACGTCGACGATCCGCTGCTCGAGCGCGCGATCCGCGACGGGCACGACTGGACCGAGCTCGCCGAGCGCGAAACGGCGCTGTTCCGCGAGGACATGACCGCGCTGCGGATGCTTCCCCCGCAGCACTACATCGGTGCCGTCGAGGCGATACCGGGCATCGTTCCGCTGGTGGAACGGCTCAGGGACGCCGGCGCCGCCTATGAACTCGAAGGCGACATCTACTTCTCCGTGGAGGCGGACCCGCACTTCGGCGAGGTCTCCCGCCTCGACGCCGAGGCGATGCGCCTGCTGTCCGCGGAGCGCGGCGGCGACCCGGACCGCCCGGGCAAGAAGAACCCCCTCGACCCCATGCTGTGGATGGCCGCCCGAAAGGGCGAGCCCAGCTGGGACGGCGCCAGTCTCGGTCGCGGCAGGCCCGGCTGGCACATCGAGTGCGTGGCCATCGCCCTGGACCACCTCGGCATGGGCTTCGACGTGCAGGGCGGCGGCTCCGACCTCGCCTTCCCGCACCACGAGATGGGCGCCTCGCACGCGCAGGCGCTCACCGGCGAGCACCCCTTCGCCAAGGCCTACGTCCACGCGGGCATGGTGGCCCTCCACGGCGAGAAGATGTCCAAATCCAAGGGCAACCTCGTCTTCGTCTCCGCGCTGCGCCGTGACGGCGTCGACCCCGCCGCGATCCGGCTCGCCCTGCTCTCGCACCACTACCGGGCCGACTGGGAGTGGACGGACAGCGTGCTGCGGGACGCGGTCGAGCGGCTCGGGCGCTGGCGCGCGGCCGTCTCGCGGCCCGACGGCCCGTCCGCGGACACCCTGGTCGAGGAGATCCGCGAGGCGCTCGCGAACGACCTCGACGCCCCCGCCGCGCTGGCCGCGGTGGACCGCTGGGCAGCACGCCAGCAGTCCGAGGGCGGCACGGACGAAGGCGCTCCCGGGCTGGCGTCCCGCGCTGTCGACGCTCTGCTGGGCGTCGCGCTGTAAGGCCCTCGGCCGTGCAGCCCCAGCTCCACCGGCTGCCGGTCGACGACACCGAGTACGACGTGGTGGCCGTCGACCGGGTGTGAGCGGCGCAACGCGCAGCGGGGTGGCACCGGCCCGGTGCCACCCCGCTGCGCGTGTCCCTCAGTCCTCGGACGACCCCGTCGCCTCGCCGTCGTCGTCCTCACGGTCCGCCTCCGGCGGCTCGGCACCGGGCTCCGCGGGCCCCGGCTCCGACCGGGGCGGCGCCGGCGGGCGGGTGCGCCCGCTGGAGGTGTCGCGCAGGTACGAGCTGCCCTCGCCCCCGTCGGTGGCGTGGCCGGAGCCGGGGCCACCGTCGCGCCGCCGCAGATAGCGCTCGAACTCGCGGGCGATGGCCTCGCCGGACGCCTCGGGCAGCTCGGCGGTGTCCCGCGCCTCCTCCAGCGTCTGCACGTACTCGGCCACCTCGCTGTCCTCGGCGGCCAGTTGGTCCACGCCCAGCTGCCAGGCCCGTGCGTCCTCGGGGAGTTCGCCCAGGGGGATGCGCAGGTCGATCAGGTCCTCCAGGCGGTTCAGCAGCGCCAGCGTGGCCTTGGGGTTGGGCGGCTGGGACACGTAGTGCGGGACCGCGGCCCACAGGCTCACCGCCGGCACGCCGGCGTGGGTGCACGCCTCCTGGAGGATGCCCACGATGCCGGTCGGCCCTTCGTAGCGCGTCTCCTCCAGGTCCATCGTCCGCGCCAGCTCCGGGTCGGAGGTGATGCCGCTGACAGGGACCGGCCGCGTGTGCGGGGTGTCGCCGAGCAGCGCGCCGAGGATCACGACCATCTCGACGCCGAGCTCGTGGGCGAACCCCAGGATCTCGTTGCAGAACGAACGCCAGCGCATGGACGGTTCGATGCCCCGGACCAGGACCAGGTCGCGCGGCTTGTCGCCGCCGATGCGGACGACGGAGAGCCGGGTGGTGGGCCAGGTGATCTTCCGTACGCCGCTGTCCAGCCACACCGTGGGCCGGTTGACCTGGAAGTCGTAGTAGTCCTCGGCGTCGAGCGCCGCGAACACCTCGCCCTTCCATTCCCGGTCCAGGTGAGCGACCGCGGTGGAGGCGGCGTCGCCGGCGTCGTTCCAGCCCTCGAACGCGGCCACCATGACCGGGTCGATCAGCTCGGGTACCCCCTCGAGCTCGATCACCCAGGCCTCCTTCCGAAGTTCCCTTTAGTACGTCCCAACCTTACGGCTTACCGGGTGCCCGCCCGCAGCCCCCTTGCACGCCCGGGTGAACTTCTCGGAACGGGGCAGATGCCGGGGAGTGCGAACATCAGGCCACTTATTCATCCGAGCTGTGCGCCGGAAATCGTGCCCCGACCGTGGACTGCGTCGTCATGGCAACGCTATACGTCCGATGTTCATGGGAGGTCCGATGTTTTTCTCGCCATAGGGCAGGCCGGGGCCGTCGACTTCGTGGAGATCGACGCCGCCCGCGTCGCGGGCTCAACGAGAAATCAAGGCGCCGGCCCCCGGTGGGGAAGCGCGCTACAGCGTCGACCGCAGCCGCTGCTCCACGCCCGCCACATGCACCATCGCCCACGACCGCGCCGCCTCCGCGTCGCGATCCCGCAGGGCCGACAGGATCGCGCGGTGTTCATGGAGCGTGCGGCTCACCGCGTCCTCCTGGGTCAGGCCGCGCCAGATGCCGGCCCGGGTCGTGGGGCCGGACAGGCCGTCCAGCAGGGAGCACAGCACCGCGTTCCCCGAGGACTGGACGATGCCGCGGTGGAACTCCAGGTCCGCCGCGACCAGTTCTTCCACCGACGGCTGCGGCCCCAGCGCGTCCAACTGCTCGCCGAGGGCGTCCAGTTCGGCCTCGCTGATCCGCGCCGCCGCCATTGCTGTGGCCGCCGGCTCCAGAATGCGCCGCACCGCGAGGAACTCCAGCACCGTGTCGTCCCGGTGGAAGTCGACGACGAAGCTCAGTGCTTCCAGGAGCAGTTGCGGGTCGAGGCTCGTCACATACGTGCCGTCGCCCTGTCGCACGTCGAGGATGCGGATCAGGGAGAGCGCCCGCACCGCCTCGCGCAGCGAGTTCCGCGACAGGCCCAGCTCCGCGGCCAGCTCGCTCTCCTTGGGGAGCCGGTCGCCCGGGCGGAGCGCGCCGGAGACGATCATCCCCTTGATCTTCTGGATGGCCTCGTCGGTGACAGCCACGGGGACCTCCATACCTCCGATGTATAGACCGATTATGCCGCCTGCGACCATCCTTGGGCACGGCCTCTCCCCGCCCGGTCGTCCGCCGGTCGGCAGGGCCGTCGCCAGAAGGTGACGAAGTCCGCTGCCTCCCTGTCCCGCGCCTCACCGTTGGGGGAAGGAAACCTCATGACGACTGTGGCCGCCGCGCCTGCCTCCTCCTCGACAGCCGCGCGGCTGGAGCGACTTCCTCACTCGCGCTGGCACGTCAAAGTCCGGTTCCTGATCGGAGCCGTCACGTTCTTCGAGGCGTTCGACCAACTGCTGGCCGCCTCCGCGCTCCCCGCCCTGAGGAGCGAGTGGCACCTGACGACGGGACAGGCCACCGTCGCGCTGACGGCGTCCTCGGTCGGCATGCTCATCGGCGCGCTCGTGGCCGGCTGGCTCGGCGACCGGATCGGGCGCGTGCGCACGGTCGCCCTCGGAGTCGCCGTGACGGGTCTCGCCTCACTGGCCGTCGCCTTCGCCGGCGGCGTCGAGATCTTCTCGCTGTTCCGCTTCGTCCAGGGCATCGGCATCGGCGGCGTCGTCCCCGTGGCCGCCACGTACATCAACGAGATCGCACGCTCCGACAGGCGCGGCCGGTTCGTGCTCCTGTACGAGGCGGTCTTCCCGGCCGGCCTGGCGACGGCCACCCTCGTCGCCGTGTGGGTGGTGCCCCATCTCGGCTGGCGTGCGATGTTCCTCATCGGCACCGTGCCCGTCCTGTTCGCCGCACTGCTGCCGCGGCACGTGGCCGAGTCCCCGCGCTGGCTGCTCGCCCGGGGCCGCGTGGAGGAGGCGGAGCGGGCCATGGCACGCATCGAGGCCGAGGTCGTTCACGCCACGCGGGGGCCGCTGCCCGCCCCGGTGCTCGCCGTGCAGGCCGAGGAGTCCTCGCAGGGGCGCCTTCGTGAACTGTTCGCGGGCCGCTACCTGCGCCGGACGGCGGTCGTCTCCGTGCTCTGGTTCGTCGCGTACTACGTCAACCACGGCATCTCCACCTGGCTGCCGTCCCTCTACACCCAGAACTTCGGCCTCGACCTGTCCACCGCCCTCGGCTACACCCTGCTGAGCAACGTCACCGGGCTGCTCGGCACGCTCCTCGTCGCGCTGGTGATCGACCGGACGGGTCGCAGACCGGCCCTCGTCGCCGCGCTGGGCGGCAGCACGGTCGTCCTCGGAACGCTGGCCCTGGCCGGCGGCACCTCCGGCTCCCAGGTCGCGCTCTTCGCGTCGGGCACGACCTTCTTCCTCTACGCGGTCAACACCGGGCTCTACCTGTACTCGCCCGAGCTCTACCCGACCCGCAACCGTGCCAAGGGCGCCGCGTTCGGCGGTCTGTGGAACCGCCTCGGGGTCATCCTCGGCCCGGTCACCGTGGGAGCGATCCTCGGCGCGGGCGGCAGCCTGAGCCTGATCTTCGCGCAGTTCGCCGCTGTTGCGGCGGTGGGCGCGGTCGTCGCCCTGCTCGCCGTCGAGACCAAGGGCAGAACGCTGGAGGAGCTCAACTCCTGACAGCGGCAGGGGCGGCGCACCTCAGGTGCGCCGCCCCCACATGT
Organism: Streptomyces sp. ISL-10; assembly: GCF_018614575.1. Taxonomy (GTDB): domain Bacteria; phylum Actinomycetota; class Actinomycetes; order Streptomycetales; family Streptomycetaceae; genus Streptomyces. Next base: position 11,761 of record NZ_JAGGOJ010000035.1, on the reverse strand, counting down.
GCCGTGTGGCTACTTCTTGCCGAGGACGTCCTCGACCCTTCCGCGGATCTCGTCCGTCGCGAGTCCCCGGATCGTGAGCGTCGTACGGCGGCGCAGCACGTCGTCCGCCGTCTCGGCCCACTCGTGGTCACGCGCGTACACGACCTGCGCCCAGATCTCCGGGGCGTCCGGGTGGATGCGTTCGGCCAGCGCCGGGTCCTCGCTCGCCATACGGGCTATGTCGAACGACAGCGAGCCGTAGTGCGTGGCGAGGTGGCGGGCGGTGTCGGCCGCCATGCGCGGGCCGGGCGTACCGCCGTCGACGAGGAGACGGTGCGCGACGGCGTTCGGGTTGGCGATGCCGGGCAGCGGCAGCTTCTTCGGCAGCTGCGCGATCGGCTCCATGTCCTCCGCGAGCGGCCTGCCCGGCAGCTCGGCCAGCTTGTTCATCACCGTGCGGCCGATGTGGCGGAAGGTCGTCCACTTGCCGCCGGCCACCGACAGCATGCCGCCGCTGCCCTCGGTGACGACGGTCTCCCGCTTGGCCTTGGACGTGTCGCCGGGGCCGCCCGGCAGGACGCGCAGACCGGCGAAGGAGTACGTGATCAGATCGCGCGACAGCTGCTGGTCGCGGATCGAGAACGCGGCCTCGTCCAGGATCTGGGTGACGTCCTTCTCGTTGACCGCGACGTCCGCCGGGTCGCCCTCGAACTCCTCGTCCGTCGTACCGAGCAGCAGCATGTCCTCCCAGGGCAGGGCGAACGTGATGCGGTACTTGTCGATCGGAGTGGCGAGCGCGGCCTTCCACGGGGAGGTGCGCTTGAGGACCAGGTGCGCGCCCTTCGACAGACGGATGGAGGGAGCCGCGTTCGGGTCCTCCATCCGGCGCAGGTGGTCGACCCACGGGCCGGTCGCGTTGAGCACCAGGCGGGCGTCGACGCCGAACTCGGTGCCGTTGGTGCGGTCCTTGAGCTCCGCGCCGGTGACCCGGCCACGGGTGAAGCGAAGCCCGGTGACCTCGGCGTGGTTGAGGACGGTCGCCCCGGCCTCGACGGCCGCACGGACCGTCATCAGCGCCATGCGCGCGTCGTTCATCTGGTCGTCGCCGTAGACCGCGACGGCCTTGAGGTTGTCGGTGCGCAGTTCGGGCACGTCCGCCGCGGCCTTCGCCGGGCCGAGCAGGTGGCCGACGCCGTCACCGAACGCGGAGAGCGCGGAGTAGGCGAAGACACCGGCCCCGAGCTTGGCGGCACCGTGCGGGCCGCCCTTGTAGACGGGCAGGTAGAAGGTGAGCGGGTTCGCCAGGTGCGGCGCCACCTGGCGGGAGACCGCACGCCGCTCGAAGTGGTTCTCCGCGACCAGCTTCACCGCGCCGGTCTGCAGGTAGCGCAGACCGCCGTGGAGCAGCTTGGAGGAGGCGGAGGAGGTGGCGCCGGCGAAGTCGCCGGCGTCCACCAGAGCCACCCGCAGCCCGGACTGCGCCGCATGCCAGGCGGTGGAGATGCCCAGGATGCCGCCGCCGATCACCAGGAGGTCGTACGTCGCCGTGGAGAGCTGCTCCCGGGTCTCGGCGCGGCTCGCTGCCTTGAAGGAGGACACCGTCGAGCCGGAGGCCGGGTGCGTCCCGTGGTCAGGGACGCTCTGCAGGGTGGTCATCATTGCTCCTCGTCAGTTTTCCTCGTCGAGCCAGCCCATGGTCCGCTCCACGGCCTTGAGCCAGCTCTTGTACTCGCTGTCACGCTTGTCAGCGTCCATGCGGGGGGTCCACTCGGCGGCCCTGCGCCAGTTGGCGCGCAGCGCGTCGGTGTCCGGCCAGAAGCCGACGGCCAGGCCGGCGGCGTAGGCGGCGCCGAGGCAGGTCGTCTCGGCGACCATCGGGCGCACCACAGGGGCGTCCAGGAAGTCCGAGAGGGTCTGCATCAGCAGGTTGTTGGAGGTCATGCCGCCGTCGACCTTGAGCGCGGTGAGCTCGACGCCGGAGTCCTTCGTCATGGCGTCGGTGATCTCACGGGTCTGCCAGGCGGTGGCCTCGAGAACGGCGCGCGCGATGTGCGCCTTGGTGACGTACCGGGTCAGTCCGGCGATCACACCGCGAGCGTCGGAGCGCCAGTACGGGGCGAACAGACCGGAGAAGGCCGGCACGAAGTAGGCACCGCCGTTGTCCTCGACCGAGGAGGCGAGGGTCTCGATCTCGGCGGCGGAGTTGATCAGGCCCATCTGGTCGCGCATCCACTGCACCAGCGAACCGGTGACGGCGATCGAGCCCTCCAGGGCGTACACCGCCTTCTGGTCGCCGATGCGGTATCCGACGGTGGTCAGCAGGCCGTTGTAGGAGTTGACGGGCTCGTTACCGGTGTTCATCAGCATGAAGGTGCCGGTGCCGTACGTGGACTTGGCCTCGCCCTGCGAGAAGCAGGTCTGGCCGAACAGGGCCGCCTGCTGGTCGCCCAGCGCGGAGGCGACCGGGATGCCGTCCAGTGCGCCGCCCTTGGCGAGGCCGTAGACCTCGGCGGAGGAGCGGATCTCCGGCAGGATCGCCGCCGGCACCTCCATGGACTGAAGGATCTTCTCGTCCCACTCCATGGTGTGCAGGTTCATCAGCATGGTGCGGGAGGCGTTGGTGACGTCGGTGACGTGCACACCGCCGTCGACTCCACCCGTCAGGTTCCAGATGACCCAGGAGTCCATGGTGCCGAAGAGGATCTCGCCGCGCTCGGCGCGCTCCCGCAGCCCCTCGACGTTGTCGAGCAGCCAGCGGGCCTTCGGCCCGGCGAAGTACGAGGCCAGCGGCAGGCCGGTCTCACGGCGGAAGCGGTCCTGGCCCACGTTGCGGCCGAGGTCCTTGCACAGGGCGTCGGTGCGGGTGTCCTGCCAGACGATGGCGTTGTGGACAGGTTCGCCGGTGTTCTTGTCCCACAGCAGCGTCGTCTCGCGCTGGTTGGTGATGCCGATGGCCTTGACGTCGGCGGAGGTGATGCCGGCCTTGTCGATGGCTCCGGCCACGACCTCCTGGACGTTGGTCCAGATCTCGGCGGCGTCGTGCTCCACCCAGCCCGGCTTGGGGAAGATCTGCTCGTGCTCCTTCTGGTCGACGGAGACGATGCGCCCGTCCTTGTCGAAGACGATGCAGCGGCTGGAGGTGGTGCCCTGGTCGATGGCCGCGATGAACGGGCCGGTGGTGTGTGCGTCGGTCACGGTGTGCTCCTGCTCAGGTCTCGGGGAATACGGCTCGTGCTGCTGATACGGCTCAGGCGAACGCGACGTTGTAGATACCCGCGGCGATGGCCGCACCGATCAGGGGACCGGCGACGGGGATCCAGGCGTAGCTCCAGTCGGAGCCGCCCTTGTTCGGGAGCGGGAGCAGCGCGTGCACGATGCGCGGGCCGAGGTCACGGGCGGGGTTGATGGCGTAGCCGGTGGGGCCGCCGAGCGAGAGACCGATGCCGACGACGGCGAGGGCGACGATCAGTCCGCCGATCGGGCCGAGGCCCTTGCCGCTGTTGTTGAGGCCCTGGGTGAGCACGGCAAGGACAAGCACTATCGTGCCGATGATCTCGGTGGCGAGGTTCTGCCAGACGCTGCGGACCTCGGGGCCGGTGGAGAAGACGCCGAGGACAGGGCCGGCCTTGGCGGCGCTCCCGTCGTGCGGCCCCTCGATTGCCTTCTCGGCCGGGTCGGTCACGATCTCGGGGTCGGTCAGGTGCGCCTGGAACTGGCCGTAGTAGGCGATCCAGACCAGGGTGGCGCCGATCATGGCGCCGAGCAGCTGTCCGGCGATGTAGACCGGGACGTTGCCCCAGTCGTTGTCCTTGATCGCGATGCCGAGGGTGACGGCCGGGTTGAGGTGGGCGCCCGAGAGGGCACCCGTCATGTAGACCGCGGTCATGACCGCGAATCCCCACCCGAAGGTGATGGCCAGCCAGCCGGCGTTCTGCGCCTTCGAGCGCTTGAGTACGACGGCGGCGACCACGCCGCCACCGAGCAGGATGAGTACGGCGGTACCGATGATCTCGCCGATGAAGATGTCGGAGTTGGACACCCGCGACTCCTTTGTCCTTCGTCCAGGGGAAGGCGAACCCCGGGTCCCTCCGGTGGTCCGCGCCCTCAGGTGAGGGCGTTTTCCGGCCTGGCGTTGTCACACCCTAGCGTTTATTGCCGTTTGGTGTTCGACAATGCCGACCGGTGAACGGCAGTTTTGTCCCCCGTTAACACGACGTCAAGAGTTGGGTTGGCCGAAAACCGGATCGTTACCCGATGATGCGCGCAGGCGCTCAGAAGCGCCCGGCGCCGAGGTCGCGCGAGACCGCGCGGGCACAGTCCCGCACCGCGGCCACCAGCTCGGACCGCAGCTCGCCGGGGCCGTCGCAGACCCGCTCCACGGCGCCCGTGATGGCCACCGCGCCGACGGGCATGCGCCGCCGGTCGTGGATGGGGGCGGCCACCGCGGCCACGCCCTGCCAGGTCTCCTCCACGTCGGCCGCCCAGCCGCGGGCCCTTGTGTGGTCCAGTACGGTCTCGAAGGCGTCGGGCGCGGTCACCGTCTGCGGGGTGAACGCCTTGCGCTCGGCCTCGATCGCCTCGGTGTGGGCCACGGGGTCGTACGCCGCGAGCACCTTGCCCAGAGCCGTGGAGTGCAGCGGCTGCATGGCCCCGACCTCCAGCACCTGGCGGCTGTCGTCGGGCCGGAAGACATGGTGGACGATGAGGACGCCGTGCTGGTGCAGTACACCGAGATGCACGCTCTCGCCGCTGGAGCGCGCGAGGTCGTCGGTCCAGACGAGGGCGCGCGCCCGTAGTTCGTGCACGTCCAGGTAGCTGTTGCCGAGCCGCAGCAGTTCTGCTCCCAGCTGGTAACGGCCGGAGGCGGTGTCCTGCTCCACGAAGCCCTCTGCCTGAAGCGTGCGCAGTATGCCGTGGGCCGTTCCCTTGGCCAGGTCCAGTGAGGAAGCGATGTCCGACAGTCCCAGCCGGCGCTCGCCGCCCGCGAGCAGCCGCAGCATCGCCGCGGCGCGCTCCAGGGACTGAATGTTCTTCGCCATCGGATCGGCCCTTCTTCACTGCGGCTCGACGAGCTGGGTTCGACAAGCGGGATTCGACAATGCTGAACACTATCGGTCCATGCCGACCTAGGTCATCGCAGAGTGAGTATCCCCCCACCGGTCTACCGACCAAAACCCGGATGGTGCGGTTTCGTCCGCGTCGTGGGACACCTCCGCGCGGGAAGGGGCGCACGGCTACTCTGGCTGGGTGCGTCTTCCACCGGAAGTCGCAAAGCCGACAGCCGTCGCATCCCAGGGAGCACATTCCATGGCCTCGTCGCCGACCCCTTCCGCTGACAGCCGGACCCGAATCGACGCACTGCGCGACGCGCTCGCCACCCGCGTGGTGGTGGCCGACGGTGCGATGGGCACGATGCTCCAGGCCCAGGACCCGAGCCTTGAGGACTTCGAGAACCTCGAGGGCTGCAACGAGGTCCTCAACGTCACGCGACCCGACATCGTCCGCTCGGTCCACGAGGCCTACTTCGAGGTCGGCGTCGACTGCGTCGAGACGAACACCTTCGGCGCGAACCTCGCGGCGCTGGGGGAGTACGACATTCCCGAGCGCGTCTTCGAGCTGTCGGAGGCGGGCGCCCGCCTCGCCCGCGAGGTCGCGGACGAGTTCACGGCCTCGACCGGGCAGCAGCGCTGGGTACTGGGTTCCATGGGCCCGGGCACCAAGCTGCCGACCCTCGGCCACGCGCCCTACACGGCGCTGCGCGACGCGTACCAGCAGAACGCCGAGGGCATGATCGCCGGCGGCGCCGACGCCCTGCTCGTCGAGACGACCCAGGACCTGCTCCAGACCAAGGCAGCGATCCTCGGTGCCCGCCGCGCGCTGGACGCCACGGGCACCAGCCTGCCCCTGATCTGCTCCGTGACGGTCGAGACGACCGGCACCATGCTGCTCGGCTCGGAGATCGGCGCGGCGCTGACCGCGCTGGAGCCGCTGGGCATCGATATGATCGGCCTGAACTGCGCGACCGGGCCGGCCGAGATGAGCGAGCACCTGCGCTACCTCGCCCGCCACTCCCGCGTCCCGCTGTCCTGCATGCCGAACGCGGGGCTGCCGGTCCTCGGCAAGGATGGGGCCCACTACCCGCTGACGGCGCCCGAGCTCGCCGACGCCCAGGAGACGTTCGTCCGCGAGTACGGCCTTTCGCTGGTCGGCGGCTGCTGCGGTACGACGCCGGAGCATCTGCGCCAGGTTGTGGAGCGGGTGCGCGGCATGGAGCCGGGGGTCCGTGATCCGCGACCGGAGCCGGGTGCCGCGTCGCTGTACCAGACGGTGCCGTTCCGGCAGGACACCGCGTACATGGCGATCGGCGAGCGGACGAACGCGAACGGCTCGAAGAAGTTCCGTGAGGCGATGCTGGAAGGCCGCTGGGACGACTGTGTGGAGATGGCCCGCGACCAGATCCGCGAGGGCGCCCACATGCTCGACCTGTGTGTCGACTACGTCGGCCGGGACGGCGTGGCGGACATGGAGGAGCTGGCGGGCCGGTTCGCCACCGCGTCGACGCTGCCGATCGTGCTGGACTCCACCGAGGTCGACGTCATCCGGGCGGGCCTGGAGAAGCTGGGCGGGCGCGCCGTCATCAACTCCGTGAACTACGAGGACGGTGACGGTCCAAATTCGCGTTTCGCGAAGGTGACGCGCCTGGCCCAGGAGCACGGTGCCGCGCTGATCGCGCTGACGATCGACGAGGAGGGCCAGGCCCGCAGCGTCGAGCACAAGGTGGCGGTCGCCGAGCGGATCATCGCCGACCTGACCGGCAATTGGGGCATCCACGAGTCGGACATCCTCATCGACACGCTGACGTTCACGATCTGCACGGGCCAGGAGGAGTCCCGCAAGGATGGCGCCAACACCATCGAGGCCATCAGGGAACTGAAGAGGCGTCATCCCGAGGTGCAGACCACGCTCGGTCTGTCGAACATCTCCTTCGGTCTCAACCCGGCCGCCCGGATCCTGCTCAACTCCGTCTTCCTCGACGAGTGCGTGAAGGCGGGTCTGGACTCGGCGATCGTGCACGCCTCCAAGATCCTGCCGATCGCCCGCTTCGACGAGGAGCAGGTCACCACGGCGCTCGACCTGATCTACGACCGGCGCAGTGAGGGCTACGACCCGCTGCAGAAGCTGATGGCGCTGTTCGAGGGCGTCAACACCAAGTCGATGAAGGCCGGAAAGGCGGAGGAGCTGCTCGCCCTGCCCCTGGACGAGCGCCTCAAGAGGCGCATCATCGACGGCGAGAAGAACGGCCTCGAGGCGGACCTGGACGAGGCGCTGCGCGACCGGCCCGCTCTCGACATCGTCAACGACACGCTGCTGGACGGCATGAAGGTCGTCGGTGAACTCTTCGGGTCCGGCCAGATGCAGCTGCCGTTCGTGCTGCAGTCGGCCGAGGTGATGAAGACCGCGGTGGCCCACCTCGAACCGCACATGGAGAAGACCGACGACGAGGGCAAGGGCACCATCGTCCTGGCCACGGTGCGCGGCGACGTCCATGACATCGGCAAGAACCTGGTCGACATCATCCTGTCCAACAACGGCTACAACGTGGTCAATCTGGGCATCAAGCAGCCGGTCTCCGCGATCCTGGAGGCGGCGGAGGAGTACAGGGCCGACGTCATCGGCATGTCCGGCCTGCTCGTCAAGTCCACGGTGATCATGAAGGAGAACCTGGAGGAGCTCAACCAGCGCAAGATGGCCGCCGACTACCCCGTCATCCTCGGCGGCGCGGCCCTCACCCGGGCGTATGTCGAGCAGGACCTCCACGAGATCTACGAAGGCGAGGTCCGCTACGCCCGCGACGCCTTCGAGGGCCTGCGCCTGATGGACGCCCTCATCGCGGTCAAGCGCGGTGTGCCCGGTGCCGCCCTGCCCGAGCTCAAGCAGCGCCGGGTGCGTGCCACGACATCCGCGCTGGTGGAGGAGCCCGCCCAGGAAGGCGCGGTCCGCTCCGACGTGGCCACCGACAACCGGGTGCCCGAGCCGCCGTTCTGGGGCACTCGCGTCGTCAAGGGCATCCAGCTCAAGGAGTACGCCTCCTGGCTGGACGAGGGCGCACTCTTCAAGGGCCAGTGGGGGCTCAAGCAGGCCCGCACCGGCGACGGGCCCTCCTACGAGGAGCTCGTGGAGAGCGAGGGACGGCCGCGGCTGCGCGGCTGGCTGGACCAGCTGCACACGCAGAACCTGCTGGAGGCGGCCGTCGTCTACGGCTACTTCCCCTGCGTGTCCAAGGGCGACGACCTGATCCTGCTGAACGAGGACGGCTCCGAGCGGACCCGTTTCTCCTTCCCGCGCCAGCGCCGCGGCCGCAGGCTGTGCCTCGCGGACTTCTTCCGCCCCGAGGAGTCCGGTGAGACGGATGTCGTCGGCCTCCAGGTGGTCACCGTCGGCTCCCGGATCGGCGAGGAGACCGCCAAGCTCTTCGAGGCCGACTCCTACCGCGACTACCTCGAACTGCACGGGCTGTCCGTTCAGCTGGCCGAGGCCCTCGCCGAGTACTGGCACGCCCGCGTCCGCGCCGAGCTCGGTTTCGGCGGTGAGGACCCCGCGGACGTCGAGGACATGTTCGCCCTGAAGTACCGCGGCGCCCGGTTCTCCCTCGGCTACGGCGCCTGCCCCGATCTGGAGGACCGCGCCAAGATCGCGGAGCTGCTGCAGCCCGAGCGGATCGGCGTACAGCTGTCCGAGGAGTTCCAGCTGCACCCGGAGCAGTCCACGGACGCGATCGTCATTCACCACCCCGAGGCAAAGTATTTCAACGCACGCTGATCGGACGAGTCGTACACTGGTCGGTCCAGTGCAGGCCGGTCACCAGTTCTTGCGGGAGAGCCGCGGGGAAAGGTGGCCGGCCTGCTCGTCCCTTCCGGAGGTGTGCCGATGACCAGCACGGTCCCCGCGTCCTTGACCCGTATGGCCGATGGGGCGGCGCTCCAGGCCGTCTTCCTCGACATGGACGGCACACTCGTCGACACCGAGGGCTTCTGGTGGGACGCCGAGGTGGAGGTCTTCGCCGACCTCGGGCACCGGCTGGACGAGACGTGGCGCGACGTCGTGGTCGGCGGGCCCATGACCCGCAGTGCCGGGTACCTGATCGAGGCCACGGGCGCCGACATCAGCCTCGCCGAACTGACCGTGTTGCTCAACGACAAGTTCGAGGACCGGATCGCCCGCGGCGTGCCGATGATGCCCGGAGCGGAGCGGCTGCTGGCCGAGCTCGCCGCGCACAATGTGCCCACGGCGCTGGTCTCCGCCTCCCACCGCCGCATCATCGACCGCGTCCTCGCCTCGCTCGGCCCCCAGTACTTCGCGCTGTCGGTCGCCGGTGACGAGGTGCCGCGCACCAAGCCGCACCCCGACCCCTATCTGCTGGCCGCCCAGGGACTCGGCGCCGAGCCGATGAGATGCGCGGTCGTCGAGGACACGGCGACCGGAGTGGCCGCCGCCGAGGCGGCGGGCTGCCGGGTCGTCGCCGTGCCCTCGGTGGCGCCGATCCCGCCTGCCGCGGGCAGACTCGTCGTTCGGTCACTCGAAGAAGTCGACCTGCTTTTCCTGCGCACCCTCATCACATCACCGAACTGATGCGTATACGGTCCGTGTTTTTCGAATGAACGGAAACTCAGAGCAGTCGCCCGTGCTTTTTGGGTGACCGTTGGTATGACCGGTCAGTAATCGGCAAAGCGTTCCCGTGCGTGACGTTGATCACTGTGAGTGCTGTCTGCCGTTGAGCCGACGGGTGCCCGATGTCCCCTTCGACCGGGATCGGGCGTCCCGGCCTGTTCGGTTTGTCTTGTGAGTGCATGAATCCTCCGCGTCCCGATCGACTACGCGCAGACGCTCTGATCACTCAGCGATTACGCCCCAACTCGGTCCCGGTCACGCTTTCCTGGCGTCGCCGACTAATCTCATCGCGAGAACTTCGTCGCCTCACCCTCGTGTCCCGCCGCCCATCAAGCCGTCGGAAACACAGGACCGATCGCTCTGTATCCCCGGCCCGATCGAGCCGCCCCGACCGGGCGGAGATGGCGGAGTGACCGCCACAGATCGCTGTATCCCAGTGCCGGATGGATGAGGGAGTACGTCCACGATGAACGTCAAGACTTTGGTGCCGCTGGCCGCGATCGGCCTGCTCGCTCCTGTGCTCGTCGCCTGCGGCAGTACGGACGGCGGGTCGGGCGGCGGTGACGCCATTGTCGTGGGCACCACGGACCAGTTCGAAGCCAACGCCGACGCTCCCGCCCCGCTCGACCCGGCCTACGCCTACGACACCGGCGCGTGGAACGTCCTGCGCCAGACCTTCCAGACGCTGATGCACCCGCCGCGCGGCGGCGGTGAGCCCGTCCCGGACGCCGCCGAGTCCTGCACCTTCACGGACAACGCGAGCGAGAGCTACCGCTGCAAGCTTCGCAGCGGCCTGCAGTTCGCCGACGGCACCCCGGTGACCGCCGAGGACGTCAAGTTCTCCATCCAGCGTGTGCTCGACATCGACGCCGACAACGGCACCGCCGCCCTTCTGTCGAACATCGACACCATCGAGACCAAGGGCGACGACGAGATCATCTTCCACCTCGCCACGCCCGACGCCACCTTCCCGTACAAGCTCTCGACGCCGGTCGCCGCGATCGTCAGCCCCAAGCAGTACGACGGGAAGAAGCTCCGCGAGGGCTTCCAGGTCGACGGCAGCGGCCCGTACACCGCCAGGGCCGAGACGGACGGGGACCGCGTCTCCAAGATCGTCTTCACCAAGAACCCCCACTACAAGGGCGACATCAAGCTCCGCAACGACGAGGTCGAACTGCGGTCGTTCGCCGACGCCGACGCCATGGGCAAGGCGCTCGAGTCCGGTGACATCGACCTGATGACCCGTGCCATGTCCCCCGAGCAGATCGAGGAGCTGTCCGCCAGCCCCAAGGAGGGCATCACCCTCACCGAGGTCCCCGGCCTGGAGATCCGCTACCTCGCCTTCAACACCGACGACCCGTCGGTGAAGGACAAGGCCGTGCGCCAGGCCATGGCGGCCGTCATCGACCGCGGTCAGATCGCCGGCCAGGTCTACGGCTCCACCGCCGAGCCGCTCTACTCGCTGATCCCGACGAGCATCGCCGCGCACACCAACTCGTTCTACAACAAGTACGGCGAGCCGAGCCGCAAGAAGGCCGCGGCCATCCTGAGCGACGCGGGCATCGACACCCCCGTCAAGCTGGAGTTGAACTACACCACCGACAAGTACGGTGACGGCACGGCCAAGGAGTTCGAGGCGATCCGCGATCAGCTGAACGCCGGCAAGCTCTTCGATGTCACCGTCAAGGGCACCGAGTGGTCCAAGTTCCGCCCGGCGCAGAAGCGCGGCGACTACGCCGTGTACGGCCTCGGCTGGTTCCCCGACTTCCCGGACCCGGACAACTACACCGCTCCGTTCCTCGACGAGGGCAACTTCCTCAACTCGCCCTACGTGAGCGAAGAGGCGCGCAAGCTCATCCCGCAGTCGCGCCGTGAGGCGGACCGCACCGCGGCCTCGCCCGCCTTCAAGCGGATCCAGGAGATCGTCGCCAACGACGTGCCGGTGCTGCCGCTGTGGCAGGGCAAGCAGTACGTCGCCGCACGGGACGACATCACCGGCGTCGAGTGGGCGCTCAACACCAGCTCCGACCTTCAGCTGTGGGAGCTGGCCCGCGGCAGCGACGTCTGATCCGGAGCACGCGCACAGACACACGGACGGCCGGTGTCCGGCGGC
>NZ_JAGGOJ010000034.1 GCF_018614575.1 Streptomyces sp. ISL-10 | reverse complement strand
AGCTCGCCAGACAGCCCTGCTACCGCTGGCTGGACCAGCCGGTGACCGATGCCATGCTGGAGGAGGGGTATCGCGCGAACGCGCTGTTCGACGCGCACCGTGACGACCCGGAGTTCGGCTACCGCTTCCTGGCCGGCGAAGCGCGCGGCGCCGGGACCGTGATGGCGGACCGGACTGCCTGGCGGATCTGCCGGGACGACCGCTGGTGGAGCGTGTTCGGCAAGAAGCGCGGCAAGGGCAAGAAGGCCGGCCCGCCGGTGCACGACGACCTGGTCCGCCGTGACTTCACCGCAGCCTGTGCGAATCGGCTGTGGCTCGCCGACATCACCGAGCACGCCACCAGCGAAGGCAAGCTCTATCTCTGTGCGATCAAGGACGCCTTCAGCAACAGGATCGTGGGCTACTCCATCGACGAGCGGATGAAGTCCCGCCTGGCCGTGACCGCCCTGGACAACGCCGTGGCCCGGCGTGAAGACGTCGACGGCTGCATTCTGCACAGCGATCGCGGATCGCAGTTCCGCTCCCGGAAATTCGTCCGGACGCTCGACCGCCACCGGATGGCCGGATCGATAGGGAGGGTCGGAGCTGCCGGCGACAACGCGGCCATGGAGTCCTTCTTCAGTCTGCTGCAGAAGAACGTCCTCGACCGCCGTGTCTGGGCCACCCGCGAAGAACTCCGGATCGCGATCGTGACCTGGATCGAGCGGACCTACCACCGACGCCGCAGACAAGCCTCACTCGGCCGGCTGACCCCCATCGAATTCGAGACCGTCATGACCACGCCGGCCCTCCAGGCCGCGTGACCGGACCTGTCACCCGAACCTGCATCAGACCCGTCCTTGACCGACCGGAGCGCGGCCTGGTGCTGCGGGGATCCGGGGTAGACGCCGTCCAACGCTGCGGTCTTGAAGCGGCGCCAGGCCCATGCGGCGGCCGCGTACGTAGCGCCGACAGCGGCGCCGATCGGGTAGAGGAGAGCAAGGTTGGCCATGGCGGGGCCTCCTATCGGTGTGGTGGGGCCCCGCCTTCCGGGGCTATTCGCTGGTGAGCTCCGGCTGCTCGTGCTCGAAGGCGCGCTCCCGGTCCTCCGGCGTGAGGGTCCGGTAGCAGGCGCCATAGGTGCTGTCGGCGAAGCGGCCAGTCGCCTCGTGTCGGTCGCCATGCTGCGGGAAAGTCCGCTTCCCGCAGCGGGCGACGGTGGGGTGGTGAGCCATCGCAACCCAGGCAGCGCCGCCGGGCAGCAGCGTCTGCGTTGAGGTGGTCGGCTTGTAGGCGACGGAGATGTGCACGGGTGCCAGTAAGCAGGGTCCTGATGAACCAGACGCCGTCAGTCACACCGGTGATGGCGCCACGAGCAGTTCGGACAGCCTGAGCCGGGCGTCAGGATCGGCGCAGCGACGTGATCACGAATGCCGGGATCACCGCCGCGCCGACGATCAGGTGCATCAGGGCCAGCAGGAGCTGGTCGGACGTTGTGATGCCGGCCCCGTTGTAGGGAAGGCTGGCGACGAGCACCAGAGCCGTGAGCGCCTCCCAGATGAGGGTGGCCCGCCGTGGGGCGAATCGTTCCAGCAGCTCCAGGAGTGCCCAGCCGAGCAGCGGCGGACTTCCTGCGGATGCCCGGCCTCGTCCGCGATGCCGGGCAACGCGGCCTGTACTGCGGCATGCCTCTGTAGGCGGACCTCTAGGTAGCAGCAGCCCGGCTCCGCCGACCGCGCGGCTGGAGCGAATACACAAGATGCCGTGGACGGTAGTCCGCTGCCCGGCGCTGGAGCCGGGGCCGCGCGGTGAGCGGAGCGAGCCGCCTTGATGGAAGTAGGGAAGGTTCCGCCCCTCGTCGGATTGGGGTACGGCGCGGTTGTGCGGCCGTGGCCCAACTGGGGCATGCTCGCCGACCTGAGAGGCGAAGACGCAGGTCAAGGCTTGGTACGGCTCGGGGATGGATCCTGTTGAAAACCGTCGTGGCAGCGATGTCGCCGTGGGTTCAAATCCCACACCCACCGCCAGGCGAAAAGGCTTCTGACCAGGCAGTACGGTCAGGAGCCGCTTTCATGTCCGCCCCCGCGGCGTACCTGTCTCCCCGCTCTTCCCCGGCCACACAGGGCATGCGAGTGCATGCGATGGCCTCATTTGCGGGGCGGGGGCATGGGGCCGACCAGGGCACGACAGACTGCCGCCATGTGGATACCAGTGGCAGTGACGACGCTGCTCTTCGTGCTCTCGTCGGCCTCCGCGATTGTCCAAGCTCGCAAGGGCCAGTGGTGGACCGCTGTCGCGCACTTTCTGCCGTCCCTCGCTGTGCCGGCGCTGCTTGACGGCTTGGAGTGGCAGAAGACGCCGCTCTTCTGGCTGGCGGGCGTATTCGTGGCGGCTGGCCTGGGCGCAGAGGCCATGGCCTACTGGCGAACTCGAACGGCTGGGAGGGAGCAGCTGAGCGGGTGAGCGGGGACGATGTGTCGAGGTCGGTGTAGTGGCTTTGGGCGGGAGCTGCCATGGGGCGAGAGATCATGGCCCCCCTGAGCTGTCGGCGAGTCGGGCGGTCTGTGAACCTGCCCGTTAAGGCACGAGGTGGCACGCAGTACCCGGAGGGGCGCTGCGTGGGGCGTCTGTCGCGAGAGGCATGCCCAGCAGGACCGCTCTCTGACAGCGGTTCGCACCGGTCTTCGCACCAGTCATGGACCTACGAGGGCCAGTGCGCCGTTGACGCACCGACGTGCGCCCGCGCCGATCAGGCCAACCAGCGACTCGCCGCCCAGGCGAGCGCGTAGCCCGGACTGTTGAGGGCGCAGTGCAGCGCCACGGGTGGGATGAGGCTGCCGGAGCGGCGCCGGAGCTCGCAGAAGAGCACACCGGCGAGGGCAGTGCCGACGACCGCCGCTGTCACGGACAGGGCGACGCCGACCTGGCCGACTCCGAAGACCGCTTGGGCAGCCGCGTTCGCGCGCGTGAGCCCGCGTGACGGCTGTACGTGCCAGAGCCCGAAGAGCACCGAGGAAGCGACGGTGGCCCATACATGCCCCGACCGTCGCCAAACCATGGCCCACAACACGCCACGAAATGCGATTTCCTCAAGCAGCACCGTGCCGAGCGGTACGCGGACCAGCACGCGGTACACCAGTTCTCCGGGAGACAGACCCGCGGCCCGCTCGTCCTGGAATACCTCCCGGGTGAACGGCAGGGCCAGGCCCACCAGATAGACCACGAGAACGGCTCCGGCCAGGACCAGGCCCCAGCGCAGACCGCGGCGGGCCGCGGCCCTGCCGAGCCCCAGATCGTCCCAAGTCAGGCCGGACCGGCGGGCGATCAGAACAAGCAGCACGGCCGCGACTACACAGACCGGCACGTACCAACCGGGTGCGAGCAGGGCGTTGAGCGCGTTCGCGGCCGCGAGCACCACGACGGCCAAGAGCAGCATCCACATGGCCGCACAAGGATCGCCGACGTTCGTGACGCGCGACCGGCAACGCGCCGTTCCACGGAGCGCCACCTCATTTCGGTCAAGTGGTTTCCGTGCATGACCGGGAAGCCTGGGCGCGGCGAGATCGCAGGCCCCCGCGCTGGAGCCGCCCCACGAGCTGGCCGGCTCCCAGCCATCGGACTTCCTGCTGTTGCATCCCTCGCACAGCAGCTGAAGGTTTGTCGGCGGTACTCTTGCGAAATGCGACCCCTTCGGTATTCCATCAACGTCACATTGGACGGGTGCTGCGACCATCGTGAAGCGTTCGCGGACGAAGAATTGCATCGCCATGCGGTCGAGAACCTCAAACAGGCCGACGCCCTCCTCTTTGGCCGGGTGACTTACGAATTGATGGAGGCAGCGTGGCGGCCGCCAGCACAGACGGGAGCGAGACCTGATTGGATGGAATCCTTCGCCCGGACGATCAACGCGGCAAAGAAGTACGTCGTGTCGAGCACCCTGGAGCGGGTCGATTGGAACGCCGAGCTCGTACGCGGGGATCTCGGCAAGGCCGTTCAGCAGCTCAAGCGGGAGTCGGGTAGTGGGCTGTTCGTGGGAGGCGTGAAGCTCCCGCTGGCGTTGGCGGAGCTGGGATTGATCGATGAGTACGAGTTCGTGGTGCAGCCCAGGCTTGTGGGCCACGGGCCGACGTTGTTCGCGGGGCTGTCGAAGCGTGTCGACTTGAAGCTCGTGAGCCGGCTGGAGTTCGGCTCGGGGGCGGTGGCGATGCGGTATGAGCCGAGAAGGTAGTCATCCGGCTTGTCAGCCCAAGCCGGCCGCGTCATGGAGCAGTTTGGGCCAGGCCTTCCAAAGTCTCGACCGACCTGACCATCTCCAGCGCATCCCGATGACAGTAGTCGAGCAGGTCTTGGCCTGAGTCGGTCTCGTTCGTGCTTTGGAATCTCGTCCCCTTGATCCGCACGCCGGGCACAAGGATTGCCCACCTTCAACCAGGCCCAACATCAGCTGACGAAGGAACTGACCCCCCACTGAGGCTTGTGCTCTCGGTCGTAGTCCTCGCCCCGAATAACGTCCGCGATCTCGCCCTGAGCCGTTTTCTCACGCACGAGCGCATTCTCGTCCCGCACGAACATCCACCTGTCCCCCCGGCTGGAGTGTCCGCCGACGAGATCCTCAACTCCATACAAAAATATCTTGCGCGGATTTCGGACGCAGGACTGCCCGTACCGCCGGGCCGCGCGACGCCGCGCTGTGGGCGGCGGATGCGCCTTGGTGCCGGCCGATGCGGGGGTGCACCAGCGCTCCCCTGGCGAGCCGAAGGCCGGCTACGTGACCCCCTGGGCCGATCACCCCACACTGGGGGCACGAGGCCGCGGGCTCCGTCTACGAACTGGTCCGCCCTTCATCGAACTCAGCGATGGCCACACGGCGCGACTGAACCGCGAGCAGAAGAGCCAGTTCGTCGCGACGTGTTGGACGGCACAGACGTTCAAGCAATTCGGGGACGCGAAGCACGCTACGTGGCCGACTGGGCCGACCTTCCGGCCTGGCAGCAGGAGACGGACGCCGACATCTTCGAGGTCATCGAGAAGGACGCGAGCTGAGGGCAGCGCTCACCAGAGAACGCCCGGCGTCGCCCGGAGGGTTGACCGGGGGCCGAGATGACGCGGCGCACGGTGGTGGAGAGTGTGGGCATGGAGTTCTTCTGCTACCACCGCGATCGGCCCGGCTCCGTGGCGCTGCGCCACGACCTGCTGGAAGAGCACTGGTCCTACATGGACCGGTACGAGAAGGAGATGATCGCCCGCGGCCCGACTCTGACCAGTGACGGTGACATGCCCACCGGCAGTGTGCACATCGTCGATCTGCCGGATCCCGCCGCCGCACGCGCGTTTGCCTTCGAGGAGCCCGGCTATCAGGCCGGCGTGTACCGGGACGTGCTGTTGCGCCGGTGGCGCAACATGCTGGGGCGCACCATGTGGGATTTCCCCGGTGGCCGGACCGGTGGCAACCGGTACCTGGTGCTCGGCCTCGGCACGGGGCAGGGTGCCGACCTTGCCGTGCCCGCCGACGGGGACGAGTTGATTGCGTACGGGCCCCTGCTGTCCGACGACGGCACCACCTGGCTGGGTACGGCGGTGCTGGTCCGGGCACCGGACCCGGACACGGCACGCGCCGTGCTGACCTTGGGTGTGTATGCCGACATCGAGGTACACAACTGGCAGTTCGGCGGGCGGCCGTCATGAACTGAGAGGCCGCCGGCCAACCAGATCAAGAAGAGCTTGCGGGCTTTGGAGTAATCGGCAATCACGTGTCCGAGCCGCTACCGGTGGGCACTTGTGGTCCGCAAGGACGCCCTGGGTGGCCTTGCCTCTTCTGCCGCAGCCGGGGGCTGAACGCGGTTGGCGTCGGCTCCGCCAGGCCACGCGACTGCGCCGCCCCCGCCCGAGTGGGCCGAGGCGGCGCCGCATCCCAAGTGGTTGTCAGGAAGTGGAGTCGGCCTTCCGGCGGCGGACGACCAGTACGGCGCCCGCGCCGAGGGCGAGGGCCGTTCCGGCAGCTGCCGCGAGCTGCGGGAGGGCGGACGCGGAGCCGGTGTTGGCCAGGGTCCCGGTGGTGCCGCCCTGCGGGACGGCGGCCGGCCTGGTCTTGGAGGTCTTGCCGGGCTTGGCGTCGTCGACCTTGCCCGGCTCGGTGCCCGCGGCCAGGACGTCGAAGTCGTACTCCGTGAAGAAGTTTCCGCCGCAGGTGCCGTCGTCGTTGACGTAGTCACCGGCGACGAAGGCGACGCCGTTCCCGGCGGGCGCCTTGGCGTCGACCGTCAGGCGCAGCTTGATGTCGGCGTGGGCCCCGGCCTTCAGCGGGCTGATGGATCCGGCGTAGCCGCCGTCCACGACATCCGTCCACTTCGGCGAGGAGCCGGTGGACCACCACTGCAGGTCGAAGTACTCGTCGACGACGTTGTAGCCGCTCTTGTCGGTCGCGTGGAAGTACGCGAACGGCCGGACCTCGTCGAAGGTCTTGTCGGTGCCGTTGGTGACCCGGACGGAGAAGTCGATCGTGGTGCCGGCGACGATCTTCGATGGGAGGCCGTGGGCGACGGTGGTCAGCTTGTTCTCGGGGACGCAGGCAGGCTCTTCGTCACCGTCTCCGTCCTCGTCTCCGTCGTCCTCGTCCTCCTCGGCCTTGGCGTCGGCGAGCGCCTTGTCGGCCGCCTCCTTCGCCTTGAGCGCCGCTGCCGTGGCCTTCTCGGCCTCGGCCACCGCCTGCCCGGCGGCCTCGCGGGCTTCGTCCGCGGCGTCGGCCGTCTTCTTCGCCTTCTCGTCTGCGGCGGCCAGGGTCGTCGCCGCGGCCTCGGCGGCGGCCTCGGCGTCCGTGACCTTCTGCCGGGCGGCGGCCTTCTCCTCCTCCGAGGCGTTCTCGGGGAGAGCGTCCAGGTCGGCCCTGGCCTCGGCGAGCGCCATGTCGGCCCCCTCCTTGGCGACCTTGGCGGCGGCGGCGTCATCGGCCGCCTCCTTGGCCTCCAGGGCGTGGGGCGCCTGGTCGGAGAAGGCGAATTCCTTGGCCTCCTCCGCCTCCTTCTGGGTCTCGACGGCGGCGTCGTACGCCTTCTGCGCCGCCTCGGCGGCCCTCTCCAGCTCCTCGATGGTCGGCTTCTCCGCCGCGGCCTTCTGCGCCGCCGACTGCCCGGTGCCGGGCTTGGTGTCGGCGAACGCGGGGGTGACGGTGAGCAGCACGGCGGGAGTGGTCACTGCGGTGACGACCGCTGTGGCGAGCATGCGGCGAATGTTCAAGAGAGCCCTTTTTCTCAGGTCCGAGGCGCGGTCAAAGCAGGCCTGAACAGGTCTGAATCAGGTCAGGCCAGGTGTCGAGCAGGTCGAGCAGGTCGAGCAAGCAGAGGGCAGCCGCTGCGGTGGCACTCACGCAGTGCGGCTGCCCAGTGATCGTATGACCGGATATGGGGGAGAAGGAAGGACGTTGAGGAGGTACGAGGCAGGGCTGCGGGCGCTCACCGGGAAGGCAAACCGGTGGATAGGCCGCAGTTGCCCCTGATGCGGCGACCTCTTGTGTGATCCATGTCATCCGCGGGGCCCGGCGTCGAGCCGGGCGGCCGACGCGATCGTCGCGCGTGCCTCCCGTTCCGTGAGCCCCGCCCGGACCGCCGCGTCAGTGAGGGCGTCCGCCAGCGCATCGCCGAAGCCGTGCTCGTAGGCGCGGCAGGCGGCCCAGAACAGGCGGGTGTTGCGCTGCCCCTCCTGTGCGGCGCGCACGAACTGGACCAGCCCCTGCCCTTGGTGCGTCCTGTCTGCTGTCTCGTCCTGGCGGTGTCCGGAGTGCCGCGGCGGCGCGGCGTGACGGGGGCGCGCGGGAGGTGCGATCAGGCGCAGCAGGGCGCGCGGGCAGGGTGCGGGGGGCAGGTCCGCCGTGCCAGGGGCCAGGCGGTACGCGCCGTGGGCGGTGACGGAGCCCGGGCCGACGAGGTAACCGCCCGCGCCGCGCACATCGATGCCGGGGGCGAGCCGGCCCGCGGAGTTGGGGACGACCACATCGGGTGGGCCGGTGAGCCACAGGTGGCGGCCACCGCTCGGCGTCAGCACCGTGACGGTCTCCGGAATGGTGAACAGGTGGCGCAGGGCGAGGTGCCGGAGTTCCGCCACGGAGTCGGTCTGCGACGTCGTGTCGAGATCGATGCCGATGAGCCGGTGCGGCGGGCGCCCGCAGGCGATCCCGTACCCGGTCGCCCAGGGCGCGGCGGCGAACAGGGCGCGAACGGCGGCGGGGTCGGTGGTCGCGTCGTGCACGCCGTGACCGGGCAGGCCGCACTCCCCCCGGCAGAGGGACGGCTTCGGCTCGTCCCGGTGGGGGGAGCGCAGAGCCGGGAGCTTGGTGGGGGACAGGGGGATGACGGGGAGCCCGCGCTCCGCGGCGGTGAGGGCGTGGGCGAGGGCCAGGCTGGCGGTCTGCCGGTCGGGAATGGCCATGACTCTATGTTCGTACACACGTTCGAAGAAAGGAAGGGGGAGGTGTCGGCCGAAAAGGTGGTGCAACGCTTCATTCCGCACAGCGAGCCCGATGCGGCGGGGGGTGCGTGCGCCGAAGGCGAGTCCGCGGGCGTGAAGGGGTTTATCGACTTGTCATCACGCTTGCGAGCGAATAGCCCGGTCCGGGGTGGTTCGCCGGGGATTCGGTGGGCAATTCTGATCTCGCGACGTCGTGGAACAGATCCCGAGTGGTCGGCCGACTGCCGGGAAAGACGCAGCACTTGAGCAGCCCGGTCCATGGAGGGAAACGAAATGGTAAGCATCCGTTCCGCCCGCACCGCCGCCGCTTTCGCCGCCCTGCCCCTCGCGTTCGTCGCTCTTCGCAGGAGTGACCGAGGTCGGCAGCGGCGGCTGCGCGGACGACGGGTCGAACGCCTCGGTGGCCACGATCACCGGCAGCGGTGTCGCGGGCGGCCACCCGGGCAATGCGACCACCATCCAGCAGGTGGTCACCGGTGCCGCCGCGCCCAACCGGAACAACACGGCGAGTGTCAACGGCTCCGGCCTCACCGTGGTCGATCAGGACAACATCACCGTCGACATCACGCATCTGCGCTGGTGACGACCGGCCCGAGGGGGGCCTGCGGGGGGTGAACGACCGCCTGCGCGGCGGTGCTCCGGCACCGCCGCGCAGGCGCGCGTCTGCGGGCAGGCTCGACGCCGCCTGCGGTGATCGTGGCGGTGGCCTTGACACCACACCAGAGCTGACGGACAGTCAGATTCGTCCCGGAGGAGTGGACGGGCGGAGGGGGACGGGGTGGCCGACGAGCTCTACGCACAGCTCACGACGTACGAAGGGCGGCCTGCCGTCGTCTCCTGCGAAGGCAAGGACCCCGTCAACGCGCCGATGATCAGGCACTGGTGCGAGGCGATGGGCGACAGGAACGCGGCGTACCGCGGGCGGGACGCCATCGCGCCGCCGACGATGCTGCAGGCGTGGACCATGGGTGGTCTTTCGGGACACGGCGGCCGGACACCTGCCCAGGACGAGCTGTTCGCCCTGCTCGACGAGGCGGGATTCCGCTCGGTGGTGGCGACCGACTGCGAGCAGGAGTACCTGCGGCCGCTGCGCCCCGGTGACCGCATCACCTTCGACGCGGTGATCGAGTCGGTGTCCCCGAGGAAGACGACGAAGCTCGGTACGGGGTACTTCATCACCACGCGGACGGAGGTGCGGACCGGCGGGCGGACGGTGGGTACGCACCGCTTCCGCATCCTCAAATACGCGCCGGCCGCCCAGCTGGCACGGGTCTTGTCAGCCCAGCCGGCAACGGTCCCGGTTGCCCAGCACACGTCCGCCTCCAGGCCGGCCCCCGCCCTCCGGCCGCGCCCCGTGATCAACCGGGACAACGAAGGCTTCTGGCAGGGAGTGGCCGGTCACCGGCTGCTCATCCAGCGGTGCGGGGGCTGCGGGACGCTGCGGCTGCCCTGGCTGCCGGGGTGCGGTGCGTGCGGATCGCCCGACTGGGACACGGTGGCCGCGAGTGGTTCGGGCACCGTGTTCTCGTACGTGGTGATGCACCATCCGCCGTTCCCGGCGTTCGACCCGCCGTACGCGGTGGGGCTGATCGAGCTCGCCGAGGGGGTGCGGTTCGTCAGCAACGTCGTTGGAGTGCCCTGCGACAAGGTGCGCATCGGGATGCCGGTGGATCTGGAGTTCCTGCGGGTGGACGACGGTCTGGAGCTGCCGGTCTTCCGCGCCGCGGCCGGAGAGGCCGTATCGCCGCATGAGCCCGGACGCCATGGCGGAACGGCAGCTGGAGGAGGCCGTATGAGCCCGGACACCCCTGCCGCCCCGCAACCGCAGGAGGCTGTATGACTCCGGTCCCGGCCGTGGGCACGGAGCTGCCACCTCTCGCCATTCCCGTCACGCGCACGCTGATCGTCGCCGGAGCCATCGCCTCGCGCGACTACCAGGACGTGCACCACGACGCCGAGCTCGCGAAGGAGAAGGGGTCCCCGGACGTCTTCATGAACATCCTGACGACGAACGGCCTGGTCGGGCGGTACATCACCGACCACTTCGGGGAGCGTGCCGTCCTGCGCAAGGTCGCGATCCGGCTCGGTGCGCCCAACTACCCGGGGGACACGATGGTGTTGACGGGCACGGTCGACGCGTTCGACGGCCGGACCGCCGAGGTACGGGTCGTCGGCGTCAACGGCCTGGGCACCCACGTGACGGGTGCCGTGACCGTGACCGTCCCGGATGCGGGCGAATGAGCATCCGGGCGAAGGACGTGCTCGGTGGCAGGGCGGCCGTCGCGGGGATCGGCGCGACCGAGTTCTCCAAGGACTCCGGGCGCAGCGAGCTGACACTCGCCGTGGAGGCCGTGCGGGCCGCGCTCGACGACGCCGGACTCTCCCCCGCCGACGTCGACGGCATGGTCACCTTCACCATGGACACCAGCCCGGAGATCACGGTCGCCCAGGCCGCGGGCATCGGCGAGCTGTCCTTCTTCTCGCGCGTCCACTACGGAGGCGGAGCCGCCTGCGCGACCGTGCAGCAGGCGGCGCTGGCCGTCGCCGCGGGCGTGGCCGAAGTCGTCGTCTGCTACCGGGCGTTCAACGAGCGCTCCGGGCGCCGCTTCGGCTCCGGCGTCCAGCACCGCGAGCCGTCCGCGGAGGGCGCGGCGCTGGGCTGGAGCCTGCCTTTCGGACTGCTCACCCCCGCTTCCTGGGTGGCGATGGCCGCGCAGCGCTATCTGCACGCGTACGGGCTGACGCCCGAGGCGTTCGGCCATGTCGCCGTGAGCGGCCGCCGGTATGCGGCGACCAACCCGGCCGCGTACTTCCACGGCAGGCCGATCACCCTCGCGGACCACGCCGCGTCGCGGTGGATCGCTGAGCCCCTGCGGCTGCTGGACTGCTGCCAGGAGACCGACGGCGGCCAGGCGATCGTCGTCACCGGCGTCGAGCGCGCCCGCGACCTGCGCCGTCCGCCCGCGGTGATCCTCGCCGCGGCGCAGGGGGCGGGCCGCGCCCAGGAGCAGATGACCAGCTTCTACCGGGACGACCTCACCGGGCTGCCCGAGGCAGGCGTCGTCGCCCGGCAGCTGTGGCGCACCTCGGGGCTCGTCCCGGCCGACATCGACGTGGCGATCCTCTACGACCACTTCACACCGTTCGTACTGATGCAGCTGGAGGAGTTCGGCTTCTGCGGGCCCGGAGAGGCGGCCGCCTTCGTGGCGGCGGACGAGCTGCCGCTGAACACCCACGGTGGTCAGCTGGGGGAGGCGTATCTGCACGGGATGAACGGGATCGCCGAAGCCGTCGGACAGCTGCGCGGCACGTCGGTGAACCAGACGCCGGGTGCCACGAGGGCCTTGGTCACGGCGGGCACCGGAGTCCCCACCTCCGCACTGGTCCTCGGGGTGGACGGCGCGTAGCCCCTGAGGGGGTCCTCCACCTTCAGGAGGTGCGGCCCGCGCAGGCCCTACAACCTGAGGGGGACACGGCTTCGGTCCCTGGGGCCGATCCGCCGCGGCGGGCTCGCTCCTAGCGTGGAGACATGACCACGCCAGTCTGTACGACCGCCTCCCAGGCCGCCGCGCCGGTGCCGTCGTACACGCCTTACTCATCGTTCTCGTCGTACGTACGGGCGCGGGGGCCCGTGCTGCTGCGGACCGCCAGGTCGCTCACCGCGAACCCGAGCGATGCCGAGGACCTGCTGCAGACCGCGCTCACCAAGACGTATGTCGCGTGGGACCGGATCGAGGACCACCGTGCGCTCGACGGCTATGTGCGCCGGGCTCTGCTGAACACCCGCACCTCGCAGTGGCGCAAGCGCAAGGTGGACGAGTTCGTCTGCGACGAGCTGCCGGAGCAGGACGCCGTGCCGGCGACGGACCCGGCCGAGCAGCAGGTGCTGCACGACGCGATGTGGCGTGCCGTGATGAAGCTGCCGGACCGGCAGCGGGCCATGGTCGTCCTGCGGTACTACGAGGACCTGAGCGAGGCGCAGACGGCAGAGGTGCTCGGGGTCTCGATCGGCACGGTCAAGAGCGCGGTGTCACGGGCTCTCGGCAAGCTGCGCGACGACCCGGAGCTGACGCCGGTCCGCTGACCGGACCCACTGCCCGTCGGGCGGTCCGCACCGGACCTCGTTCCCCGTCGGCCCGTGCGCTGACCGGGGCCCACTCTCCGTGACCGTGTGGGCCCCGCTCCTACTCGGTGTGTGACCCATGTGCGGTGCTGTGCGGTGATGTGCGGGATTCGTTACTCCCGGGTAGTGACATACCGCTTGGTATGTGCGCAGAATCTTGCCACTTGCCGCAACGTAGCGCCAGCGCCCACCGGGAGGACGCCGTGCTGAGCACCATGCAGGACGTACCGCTGACTGTGACCCGCATCCTTCAGCATGGGATGACGATCCACGGGAAGTCGCAGATCACTACCTGGACAGGCGAGCCCGAACCGCACCGCCGCAGCTTCGCCGAGGTGGGCCTGCGTGCCACTCAGCTGGCCAACGCCCTGCGCGACGAGCTCGGGATCGACGGCGACCAGCGGGTCGCCACCCTCATGTGGAACAACTCCGAGCATGTGGAGGCATACTTCGCGATCCCCTCCATGGGCGCCGTGCTCCACACACTGAACCTGCGCCTGCCCGCCGAGCAGCTCGTGTGGATCGTCAACCACGCCGCCGACCGCGCCGTGATCGTCAACGGTTCCCTGCTCCCGCTGCTCGCCCCGCTCCTGCCCCACCTGCCGACCATCGAGCACATCGTGGTCTCCGGCCCCGGTGACCGTTCGCTGCTCGCCGACACCGAGGCGCAGGTGCACGAGTACGAGGAGCTGATCGCGGGCCGGCCGACCACGTACGACTGGCCCGAGCTGGACGAGCGTTCGGCCGCGGCCATGTGCTACACCTCCGGCACGACGGGCGATCCCAAGGGCGTCGTCTACTCCCACCGCTCCATCTACCTGCACTCCATGCAGGTCAACATGGCCGAGTCGATGGGCCTGACCGACAGCGACACCACCCTCGTGGTCGTGCCTCAATTCCATGTGAACGCCTGGGGACTGCCGCACGCCACCTTCATGACCGGCATCAACATGCTGATGCCGGACCGCTTCCTGCAGCCCGCGCCGCTCGCGGAGATGATCGAGCGAGAGAAGCCGTCGCACGCCGCGGCCGTCCCCACCATCTGGCAGGGCCTGCTCGCCGAGGTCACCGCGAACCCCCGCGACCTCAGCTCCATGAAGCAGGTCACCATCGGCGGCGCCGCCTGCCCGCCCTCCCTCATGGAGGCGTACGACAAGCTCGGCGTGCGGCTGTGCCACGCCTGGGGCATGACGGAGACCTCGCCGCTCGGCACCATGGCCAACCCGCCGGGCGGGCTGAGCGCCGAGGACGAGTGGCCCTACCGCGTCACGCAGGGCCGGTTCCCGACCGGTGTGGAAGGACGGCTGGTCGGTCCCGGCGGCGAATTCCTGCCCTGGGACGGTGAGTCGGCCGGTGAGCTGGAGGTGCGCGGTCCCTGGATCGCCGGGGCCTACTACGGAGGAGCGGGTGGCGATAACTTCCGCCCCGAGGACAAGTTCAGCAAGGACGGCTGGCTCAAGACCGGCGACGTCGGTGTGATCAGTCCCGACGGCTACCTGACGCTGACCGACCGGGCCAAGGATGTGATCAAGTCCGGCGGCGAGTGGATCTCCAGCGTGGAGCTGGAGAACGCCCTGATGGCGCACCCCGAGGTCGCCGAGGCGGCCGTCGTCGCCGTCCCGGACGAAAAGTGGGGCGAGCGGCCGCTGGCGACGGTGGTGCTGAACGAAGGATCCACGGCGAACTACGCGACGCTCCGGGACTTCCTGGCGCAGTCGATCGCCAAGTGGCAGCTGCCCGAGCGCTGGGCGATCGTCCCTGCGGTGCCCAAGACCAGCGTGGGCAAGTTCGACAAGAAGGTGATCCGCAGGCAGTACGCCGACGGGGAGCTGGACGTCACCGAGTTGTAGCGGCACAGGCAACGCGACAGCGACAGCTGAGGCGAAAGCGAAGGCTGAGGCGAGAACGAAGGCTGGGGCGAAAAGAAGGCTGAGGCGGAAACGAAGCCGAAAGCCAAGTGGAAAGCGAAGGGGCCGGCGGTCACGACCGCCGGCCCCTTCGCGTGCCTACGTCGGCGTGCGTGGGTACGTCAGTTGGTGCCGATCTTCGCGAGCAGGTCGACGATGCGCGCCTGGACCTCGCCGCTGGTGGAGCGCTCGGCGAGGAAGAGCACCGTCTCCCCCGACGACAGGCGCGGCAGCTCCGCCGGATCGAGACCGGCCGAGGTGTAGACGACGAGCGGGGTGCGGTTCAGCTGCCCGTTCGCCCGCAGCCAGTCGATGATCCCGGCGCGCCGGCGGCGCACCTGCATCAGGTCCATCACCACCAGGTTCGGCCGCATCTGCGTCGCCAGCGTGACCGCGTCCGCGTCGGTGCCCGCCCGGGCCACCTGCATGCCACGCCGCTCCAGTGTCGTCGTGAGCGCGAGCGCGATCTCCTCCTGCTCCTCGATCAGCAGCACACGCGAAGGGTGCTGTTCGCTGTCGCGGGGCGCCAGCGCCTTGAGCAGGACGGCCGGATCGGCGCCGTACGCCGCCTCCCGCGTCGCCTGCCCGAGTCCCGCGGTCACCAGCACCGGCACCTCGGCGGCCACGGCGGCCTGCCGCAGCGACTGCAGTGCGGTCCGGGTGATCGGCCCGGTCAGCGGGTCCACGAACAGGGCCGCCGGGAACGCGGCGATCTGCGCGTCGACCTCCTCACGCGAGTGCACGACGACCGGCCGGTAGCCGCGGTCGCTCAGCGCCTGCTGCGTGGAGACGTCCGGCGCCGGCCACACCAGCAGCCTGCGCGGGTTGTCCAGCGGCTCGGGCGGCAGTTCGTCGTCGACCGGCTGTGGCTGGGGCCGGTTGGCGACCTCGACCGCACCGCCGGGACCGTCCAGCGGCTCGGGACCCTCCGCACCCTCGTCGGGCGCTCCGATCGCGTACGCACGGCCCTCCGAGCGGTCGGCGGCCGGCAGCCGCGACGCGCCCGGGGCGGGCATCGGACCGGGGGTGGGGGCAGGAGCGGGGACCGGTGCTGCCTGCGGCTGCGGATGCGGGCGGGCGGCCGCCTCGGGGAGGTCGCTGTCCGGACGCGTCCCCAGCTTGCGCCTGCGGCCGGAGCCGAGCGTCTGGTTCTGCTGCTGCGTGAGGTGCTGGGCGAAGGGCACCCCCTGCCCGAGCGTGCGCACGCTGAACGCGCGGCCCTGCGTCGAGTCGGCGGTGGCAGGTTCCTCGGCGGGCAGCGGCTGGGCGGCGCGTGCCCGGGGCACAGCCTGTCCCGCCGCCGACTGGGGCCCCGCGGGCCGGGCCGGCTCGGACACGGGGAGCGCCGGCGGCAGCGGTACGGACACGGAACCGGTGTCCGGGCCCTGCGCGGGTACGGCCTCGGCCTCGGCCGCCGGAGCGGCGGCGGTCTGTCCTGTCGCGTCCGTGGCCGCGGGAACCGCGGGCGTCTGTCCCGTCGAGTCCGCGGAGCCCTGCGCCGCGGATCCGCTGTCGGTTGTGCTGTCGGTTGTGCCGCCGGACGTGCTGTCCGCGCCCGCTTCCTGCGGAGCCGGCTGTCCGGGCTGCTGCACGGTGGCCTCACCGCCGGGCGGCTGCGCCTGGTTCCGGGCGCGCCTACGGCCCGTGGGCGCCGGATGCTGCTGTGGCGGCGTGTGGTGTTCGCTGCCGGGGGCAGCGGCCACGGCGTCGTGCTGCTCGGCCGGCAACGCGGGGTCGGGCGCCGGCTGCACCCGGTCCGCCTCGGCGGGCGGCAGCGCGAAGGCGGTCCGCGCGGGACCGGCTGCCTCGGCCGATGCGGGGGCGAGCGCCCGCCGGGCGCGACGCCCGGTCGGCTGGGTGGTCGGTTCGGCGGTTGGCTGGGTGGTCGGCTGTGCGGCGGGCGGTCCGGCAGAGGGGGCGGCCGACAGCCCGGGCAGCCCGCTCTCCACGGCTCGCCGGGCACGCCGACCCGAGGTGGCGCCCGCGAGTCCGTGGGCGTCGACCGGCACGCCCTGCGGCGGCACCGTCTCACCGCGTGCGGCCCGCCCGCTCGCGCCCTCGGCGGCCATGACCACCGAGCCCTCGGCGGCCTGCGGCAGGGCCTGCGGCGGGGCCTCGGCCTGTTCGGCGGGGCTCGGCCGCCCACGCCGGCGCCCGGTCCCGCCACGGCCGTTTCCGTCGCCGTTCCCGTTCCCGGCCCCGTTCCCGAGGCCGGTTCCGTTCACGGCCCCGTTGCCGGAGGTCTCGCCGTTGTCCTGGGCGGGGATCCGTTCCGCTGCGGCCCGGTCCGCCTGCGCCGCTCGGCGCCGTCCGGTCGGCGGTGCGGCGACCGGGTCCTCCATCGCCACGGGGCTCTCCAGGAACGCGTCCGTGGAGGCGCGCCGGGCGCGCCGCCGTCCGCCGCCGGTCGTGACCGGGCCGGGCTCGGACGACGCCTGCGCGGGCAGGGCGAGCTCGGCGGCCGGCGGCGGGGCCACCGTCCCCGCTCCCTCGCCGAGCGGCACTTCCAGCACGTACGCGCTGCCGCTCATCCCCGGCACCTCGTGCGTCTGCAGCACTCCTCCGTGCGCCCGGACGATCCCGCGCACGATCGGCTCGTGCACCGGGTCCCCGCCGGTGAACGGGCCCCGGACCTCGATCCGTACGACGTCGCCGCGCTGTGCCGCGGCGACCACGACCGTCGAGTCCACGTAGCCGCCGCCGGGCACGACCTTCGCCTTGCCCGTCGAGTCGACGCCCGCGACATCCGCGACCAGGTGCGCGAGCGCCGTCGCCAGCCGCGCCCCGTCCACCTCGGCCTCTATCGGCGGCGCGTGCACCGCGAACTGGGCGCGTCCCGGGCCGATCAGCTCGACAGCGCCGTCGACACCCGCCGCCACGACGGCGTCGAGGAGCACCTTGGACTTGGCCAGCCCCTCCGCTCCCGTGTCGAGGCGCTGATAGCCGAGCACGTTGTCGACGAGCGTCGTCATGCGGGCATAGCCCGCGGCCAGATGGTGCAGGATCTGGTTCGCCTCGGGCCACAGCTGCCCGGCCGGGTCGGCGGCCAGGGTGCCCAGCTCGCGGCGGAGTTCCTCCAGCGGTCCGCGCAGCGACTCGCCGAGCACGGCGGTGAGCTGGGTGTGCCGGGCGGCCAGTTCCCCGTACCGCTCGGCGCCCGCCTCGAGCTCGGCCGCGTACCGCTCGGCCTTGTCGGCCAGTTCGGCCTCGTACTTCTCCGTGGCGGCCGCGAGCTCGGCCGTCAGCCGCTCCGTCGCCCGCTCCAGCTCGCCGGTCAGGCGCTCGGTCGTCTCCGCGAGCTCCGCCGCGTGCTTGTGGACCTGCTCCTCGTACGGCCGCCGGTCGGTGAACGTCATCACGGCGCCGACCAGCTGGTCCCCGTCGCGCACCGGCGCGGTGGTCAGGTCGACGGAGATCTTCGCTCCGCTCTTCGCCCACAGCACCTGCCCGCGCACCCGGTGCTTGCGCCCGGACTTGAGGGTGTCGGCGAGCGGGGACTCCTCGTACGGGAACGGCTCGCCGTCCGCGCGCGAATGCAGGATCAGCGGGTGCAGCTCCTGGCCGCCGAGGTCGCTGGCGCGGAAGCCCAGGATCTGCGCGGCGGCCGGGTTGACGAGGACGACCCGGCCGTCGGTGTCGGTGCCGACGACGCCCTCGGACGCGGCCCGCAGGATCATCTCGGTCTGGCGCTGCGAACGTGCCAGCTCCGCCTCGGTGTCCACGGTCCCCGACAGGTCCCGCACGACCAGCATCAGCAGCTCGTCGCCTGTGTAGCCGTTGTACGAGTCGTACGCCTCGCGTCCGTCCAGGCTCGCGCTGGTCACCTCGACAGGGAACTCGCTGCCGTCCGTCCGCCGCGCGATCATCCGGGTGGGCTTGGTCCGCCCGCGCTCGTCGGCCCCGTCGGGGCGGCGCATGGAGCCGGGGATCAGGCGTGAGTCGAACTCGGGAAGCAGGTCGAGCAGACCCCGGCCCACGAGAGCGGTGCCCGGCGACTCGAAGAGCTCGAGGGCGATGGTGTTGGCGTTGACGACCGTGCCGTTGGCATTGACGAGCACGAGCCCGTCGGGAAGGGCGTCGAGTATGGCTGCGAGGCGAGCAGCGCCTCGGGATGGCCTGCTGCTCACGACGACGGTTCCTCCCTGACCTACTGCGTATTGCGGACGGCCGATCCCATCTTGCCCCTCTGGCATCGGCCTGTCACTGAGGGAGTCTAAGGGCAGCGGCACACGCCCGGACGGCGGATGAGGGGGAGCTCTCACCAAGGTTGTGTGCGGACTGCGTACGCCTTCGGCCTATGACCTGGTGTTCGGCAGCACCGGCTCCAGCATCTGCCAGCGCGAGATCTGGCAGCCGTCGGACCGCGTGAAGGTGGCGTCGACACGGCGCCCCTGCCAGGTGCCGGTGACCCGCGCGGTGGCCGGCCCGCCGAATTGCTGCGTGCACATCTGCCCCTCGGGCACCGGCGCGAACGGGTCGTGGTTCTCGCGGGCCAGCTCGTCGAGCCGGTCGCAGGCGGAGCGCGCGGAGGGGTGGGTGCCGCCCGCGGGGCGGCACTTCAGCTCGTACCGTCCGTCCGTCCGGGTGTTCCCGGTCTCGGAGACCACGACCATCAGCCGGTCGGGTGCGTCCAGAAGCGGCACGGGCAGCGGCAGCGGCGACGTCACGGCCCCGGCGGTGGGCACGACGCAGGCCAGTGCGGCGGCGGACACGGTGGCGGTGAGGACGAGGCGTCTGAGCATGTAGGGCTCCTGAAGAGTTACGGGTTTGTTCGGGGACCGCGGCCGACAGGCCGGTCCCGACCGGACGGCCGGGTGGCCCCGGCATCTCTAACGCTGCGCACGCCACTCCGTTGCGCAACCGGAAGATGCTTTGCTCTACCGCCCCCGGGGCTAGTACCGTGGACGGCGATTGGTGACAGGCCGCTGGGCTGTGTCATCATCTGCACGCACCACTCGCGCCCGCGCGGGTGTGCTGGAGGCGTCGCCTAGTCCGGTCTATGGCGCCGCACTGCTAATGCGGTTTGGGTCTTAAAGCCCATCGAGGGTTCAAATCCCTCCGCCTCCGCCAGTTGATCACCGAAGCCCCGGCCCGACGGCCGGGGCTTCGGTCGTTCCCACCCATCCGGCCCCCGCCCCCACCACACGCGCCCGCGCCGCCCATTCGGGCGTTTATGCAGGTCAGGTGGGGTGCGGCTAATGGATTTCGCGTGGCGGCGCAGGTCATGTAATGTTGTTCCCGCAACGCCGACCGGGCAGAAAAGCCCGGGAAGCACAAGCACTCGTAGCTTAACGGATAGAGCATCTGACTACGGATCAGAAGGTTGCAGGTTCGAATCCTGCCGAGTGCACACAGCTCAGAAGCCCCTCGGGATCATCCCGAGGGGCTTCTGACATCAGCGGGTGACATCAACGTCCCCGCCGGCGGACTCAGGCGGCGGCGTCCGGCTCGGGTTCACCCCCGTCAATCTCGTCCGGGTCCTCTCCTCCGAGCGCGTCGTCCATCCGCTCCGCAGCCGCGCGCAGGGTCGTGTGCATGACGTGCGCGTAGGTGTCGAGCGTCATGGTGATCGTGCTGTGCCCGAGCGTCTCCATGATCGTGCGGGCGTCGACCCCCTGGGCGAGCAGCAGCGAGGCACACGTGTGCCGAAGATCGTGCACCCGCACCCGCCGCACCTTGGCATCCCGGCAGAGGATCGTGAGCATCCGGTTCAGACTGCGCGGGTCCGTGGCGCGGCCGGTGGCCGTGGTGAAGACCAGCCCCTTCGGCTGGTCGGTCGGCGGCTGCCACTTCTTCCCGGCAATCTTCTCCTCCCTCGCCTGCTGCACCAGGTGGGCGCGGAGCGCGTCCACGCACCGCCGGGGCAGGGAGACGGTCCGGATGGATCGGGCGGTCTTCGGCGTGCCGAACAACAGCTCCCGCTTGATCCGCTGGAGATTTCGGCGGACTCGGAGCTGCCCGGTTTCCAGATCGATGTCCGACCAGGTGAGCCCCAGTGCCTCCCCGCGTCGCAGGCCGGTGCAGATCAGCAGCAGCCACAGGGCGTACAGGCGGTGCGGCCGGGCGGTCTTGAGCAGCAGCCGTGCCTCCCCAGCGTCCAAGGGGTGCACCTCCTGACGTTCGACGGTGGGCGTTTCGACGATCCGGGCGACGTTGCGCGCGATCAGCTCCTCTCGGACCGCTTGCTGGAGCGCGGACCGCAGGACGGCGTGGATGTACTGGACGGTCCGAGCCGAAGGCCGGCGCTTGCAGCAGCGGTTCACCGCACAGCACGTCCGCTCTCCCTCGGCCCGGGCCGCGTCCACGCCGCGCAGGCAGCACAGGCACCCGGACTTGAACTGTGCGAGGAAGAGCCGGATGTCCGCAGGCGAGAGCCGGTTGAGCTTCTTCTTACCGAGTGCCGGGCGGATGTAGAGGCGCGACAGCCCCTCGTAGCTGTTGAGCGTCGCGGGCTTGAGCCGGTTCGGCGCGATGGCCGCGAGCCAGTACGTCAGGTAGTCCCCGAACGCCATCGCGGACGTGGCAGCGGGGATTCCCTGACGGGTCTTCTCCTGAAGTTCAGTGAGCTTGTTGGCCACTTCCTCCCGGGTCTTGCCATAGACGAACTTCCGTACTCGGGTGCCGTCGGGCCGGTAGACGTACGCGGCGGCGTGGTAGCGGCCGTCCTTGCGCTTGGTGATGGTGCCTTCACCGTTGGCGCGTCGCTTGGCCATCAGGCGCACTCCTCAAGTCGGTTCTGCATGAACGAGGCCAGTTCGTCGGAGGGGATCCGACGGGACCGGCCGACGGTGAAGCTTCGGATCTCACCCGAGCGAAGAAGGTCGTAGACCTTGCTCCTGCTGAGTCGCAGGGCGGTCATCACTTCCGGGACGGTGACGGTGTCGACCTTGGGCACGGCGGTGCTCATGGGCATGCCTCCTGGGTGGCGGGAGGGGCCTTCGGGCCCCTTCTCTGAGGTGCGCTACATCCGCTACGCCGCTACATCGCAGGTCAGCGGCGTGTTTCGTGTAGCGGAGAGATGGGATGTAGCGGCTACGGCCGTTTCGTGGTGCGCAGGCCGTAGCCGCTACATCGAGAACCGCCGCTACAGGTTTTGTGCCTGTGAGCTGGGGTGTAGCGGCTGTAGCGGGAGTAGCGGACTCTCCGGAGCGGGTGCGCAGTAGCGCTGCCAGGCGTCGGCGAGGTCTTCGCTGTAGTAGCCCTTGAGGACCCCGCCCGTGGTGCGGATGTTCCGGGAGGCGATGGGCTCGTTGTCGGCGGTCATGTAGTCGCTGAGCATTCGGGAGAGACGCCGGTTGTCGAGCGGCTTGCCGTTGAGGTCCGCCCATGGGGCGTCGTCGAGCGAGTTGAGGCGATCGAGGATGGCGATGGTGGGGAGCCGGTCCACGCCGATGAGGACGTGATCGCGAAGGTCCGTGAGCAGCCGGACACCGAGACTGCCTTTGTCGTTGGCCTGGGACGCCTTGACCAGGGTCACGCATGCCTCGCGGGCCCGCAGGGGCCAGTCGCCCCCGGCAGCGTCCGCGACGGCGAGCAGCGGTTCCCACACATCGGCGGGTCGGTCGGAGATGCCCTCTGGCATCTCCGGCCACGCTCCCGTGACCCAGCCGCGGGCCTGCTGGGCCCATGTGGCGAGGCGTTCGCGCAGGGCGACGCCTTCCTTTTCGTGCAGTCGCGCGCGGAAGGGTTCCACCTTTTCGTTCCTGGCCCGCCGGCGCATGCGGATGATGACGGAGCGGGTCAGGATCGTGTCCGGCAGTGAGCCGAGACCGGCGACGGCCACGGCTGTGTAGGACGGGAACGGCGTCACGGTCTGGCTGTCGCCGACGCATCGGTAAGTGACGCCCGTGCGGCGGTGTCCGGCGTTGAGGAACCCGCGCAGTTCCTCATTGTCACCTGCCTTCGGGCCGAAGATCGTATCAATCTCGTCGAAGAGGATCGTCGGCCTTCCATCCGGGCCGGACACGGCGCGGAAGAGCGCGGCGGCGGAGGCGTTGACCGCAACCATGGGGCGGGGTACGAGGGTTTCCACGATCTCCAGTGCACGCGACTTGCCGCTGCCCGGTTCCGGGGAGAGGAACGCGAGCCGAGGGGTGGAGTCGAAGCAGTCGAGCAGGTGGGTGTGGGCGTCCCACAGAGCAACGGCCACGTAGGCAGCTTCGGAGGGGAAGACGTTGAAGCGCCGGTGGAACGCTTCGACCTCATCGAGCAGCGCGGCGCCGTCGATGGCGGGCGCGGTCGTCTGGGTGCTGGTCATGCGGCGGTCCTCCTGTCCGCCGCAGGGGCGGTGGTCGGGTGCGGGTCAGGGCGAAGAGCAGAAAGGACGCCCTGACGGGCGGCGACTTCCGCGCCCTCGGTGGTGGGGGCGTCTGCCGCGTCGGCGGCGTGCGGGCAGTGGCCGACGCGGACGCGGGTGGTCAGTTCGATGACGGCGGCGCGGCCGCGGGCGCGTTCGTGGTGGCCGCAGCGGCAGAGCCAGTCCGCAACCGGCGGGCTGGTGAAGCGGACGTGGAGGCCCGGCGCGATGCCGGTGATGACGACCGGCTGCTCGGTGGGCGCGCTCATGCTGCCCTGCCGGGCAGGGTGAGGCCGTTGGCGACCGCGCGCCGGGCGTAGGGCTCGGGAACGCCGACCGACACGGCGGCGGTGACGACCTGCTCGCCCAGGTACTCCAGCCCGCACGGGCCGGGGCACTGCTCGTGCTGCTTGGCCAAGTACCGGGCAACGCCAAACGCCTGGGAACCGGCACCTGAGTCGGTCCGGCTGCGGACCATTGCCATGCCTCGCTCCAGGCCGGTGCGCACGTACGTCTCGGTGTGTCGGCACCCGGTCGCGACCGCCCGGTCCCACGCCGCCCGCTCTGGGGGTGAAGAGACCACGCCGCGCCGGGCGGGGGTGGTCTCTTCCCTGTCCACTAGCGCGCGGATGGCGGACGGCAGGTCCGTCATCGTCCCGGTGCCGGGCCCGAGCCACCGGGCGTACGCCATGCGGGACTTGACGTCTGCACCGGGACGGACGGAGTTCGCCGACCGGACGGTGCCCTGGTAGATCCAGTGTTCGCCGCGCGTCGTGGGCACGGTCCTCGTGGCGGGGAGTGTCGTGCGGGCCCACGCGACCGCAGAGGCGTCGTCCAGGTCCACGACGGTCAGCCCGGCCCCGGCCGGGTGGTAGGCCACGGCAGCGGCGGTGCGCCACATCGGGGCCCACGCGGGCGAGGTGATGACGGCGGTGTCGGTGGTGGCTGCGGCCCACCCATGGCACACACGCGGGCACCGGCAGGGGCCGGCGGCCTTCATGTGCGGCCGGTCGCCACACGCGCTGCCCGCACAGGCGGGGCAGTTCCCGAACGGCACCTTCCCCCTCCGCAGCGGCAGTACGGGCATGCCCGCCGCGGCCAGGCTCAGCGCCGTTCGGAGGTGGTCGTTCGTGGTCGGTTGGGTCATGCTGGATGCCTCCAGTTCTCGTGAGTGCTGGCAGACGAGAGCGGCCCCGGTTCTTGGCGGAATAGGGGGCCGCTCTCGGCGTATGCGGAATCCCTGCCGTGTGCCGGGCAGGGAGGTGGAGGCACCCCCTGCCGGGAGGCTGCTGGAGGGGGTTTCGGGGTGCTGACCTGCGGGTCCTCCCTGCCTCCCTGATAGATCTTTTGCACAGGTCAGGGCGAGGGAGGCGGGTCAGGGAGGGGTTCAGGGAGTTCTCCCTGCCTCCCTGACCCGGGCGGGGGTCGGCTCTCTCTATCCGTGGGCGGAAGCGGAACCGTCCTGGGGGCGGTTGGCGAGGGCGCGGGCGAGGCGGTCGCGGCTGATGACCATGCGGCCGTCGGACTTGTACGGCTCGGCTCCGGTGCCGTCCAGGACGCGCTTGAGGTCGACGAACGACCAGCCGCCGTATGCCTGCTCGTTGAGCGTGGCGAGCCGCTTGAGCACGTCCTGCGTGAGGACGCGTGGCGCGTCCCCGAGGACGGTGGCGATGTCGGCGAGCGGGTCGCGCTCCTCTCCGTGGTCGATGACGGTCAGCGTGGTGACGCCGTCGCGCAGGGCCTTGGCGCGGTCGGCGACCTCTGCGGCCTGGTCGGTGTCGATGTAGTGGGTGCGCACGGTGATGGACGCCTGGCCGGCGGGGATATCGATGCCGTCGGAGGCGACGACCAGGGTGCCCTTGTCGAGGCCCTGACGCAGCAGGTGCGGCGCCGCGCCGCCGTCGACGGCCTTGTCCCCGAGGGCCATGCGGGCCTGCGACTCGGTGCCCAGGACCAGCGAGGCGCGGGTGTGGGCACCCTCGCGCACCAGCTTGGGAAGGTTCTGGTCGGTCGGGTCCTGGGTGCCTTCCCACAGGATCACGTCGACCGCGCGTCCCTGGTTGTGGATCTTCCGGACGGCCATGAAGTACCGGGAGGTTGCCTTCGAGCCGCCGTAGGGCCGCTTGTCCTCGTCGACCACGGGGCACATGAAGGCCACCTGTGCCTCGTCCACGATCCCGACCAGCGGCGTGAACACGGTCCCGGGCGGCGCTTGGATCCGGCGTTCCATCTCCGCGACCAGGCCCTCGACCATCTCGGTGGCCTGGATGACATGGTCATCGGTCGGCCCCTGGATGAGCACTGTCGCGAGTCCGTCGAACATGCCCCAGTCGCCCACGCCCTTGAGGTCCGCGATACGGAACTCCACGGTGCGGTCCAGCGCGAGCCACAGTGCGAGCGCACGCAGGGCGGCGGTCTTGCCCTGGTTGGACAGACCCGTGATGAGCAGCATCCGCTGATACAGGCTGATCAGGGCGGCGTCGCCACGCAGGTCCTGTCCCCACGGGGCGCGGCCATTCTTGTAGTTCGCGGTCAGGGTCTCGTCGTCGGTGACGAGCGGGGAGGGACCGATCGGCTCGTCCAGCGCGCCGGAGTCCGCGACCCACAGCCGGACGGTGCGGGCGGCCGGGGGGATGGTGATGAACACCTCGTGCTCGTGTCGGGACAGGTTCTCCGCGAGCTTTCGGCGCCGCTTCTGCACCTCGTCCGTCGACACTCCCGAAGGCAGGGTGACGTCGACCTCGACACCGCATCCGGCGATCGTGATGGGCCCGAGCATCGAGGCGCCGGCGTCACCCATCTCCTTGATGGCATTCCGCAGCGGCGCGATGCCGAGGTCACGCAGGGCCTTGACCACGATCGACGGTGTGATCGGCTCCCCCTCACCGGAACGTGCCTTCGCCGGGAGGACCCAGTTCGGTGCGGCCTGCCGGTGACGGCCGACCGCCCACACCCCGAGCAGCGCCAGCCACGGGCCGACGACGATCAGCGGGCCCCACACGACGGTGACGATGATGACGAGCCAATGGATCAGTTCGACCATGGCCATCAGCGGCGTGACGACGTCACCCGGCTGCTTGGTCGCGATGGCCAGCGCGATGCCGAGCAGCAGCAGCCCACCCACGGTGCCGCCCGCGCCGTAGGCGGCGTTCTTCGCGATGCGCTCGGGGGAGGTGATCAGGTCCATGCGCCGCTTGTGCCGGGCGGCACGGAACGCGGCGCCGCGGGTCTCCCACTCGGCTGCGACCTCGTAGTTCCCGGACGCCTCGGCGGCGCGGATCATCCGCTCGTAGCGGGCGGCCGTGCGGCCGTCCCACGCGCGGCGCGCGACGATGCGTGTGCCGCCCAGGACGTAGGAGCCGTGCCGGACCATGGCGCGGCCGGTGGCCCGGGTGCGCTCGTGCGTGACCGCCCGGCGGGCTGCCCGACCGGAGCGCACCCACAGCGGCACCGGCCGCGCCGCAGACGCGGCTGGCGGGGCAGGATCCCCGTCGGGGGCCGGGGCCTTGAACAAGGGAACGACGTTCTCGGTCATGCTGGTCTCTCTCCTGCTACTCGAAAGGTGGTCAGGGGCCCAGGGGCGGCCGGGATCCTTGGCCGGATGGCCGCCCCTGGGGCATAGCTACGTGCGGTCGTTCTTCGCGTCGCGCTCCTCGCGCTTGCGGGCCCGCTCGATGACCCGCTCGACCTTGCGTTCCAGGTCGCGCTGGTAGACGTGCTCACCGGCGATGCCGCGCTTGGCCATCCGTGCGACGTACCAGGCGACTTGGGCCTTCTCGGCGGCGGTCAGCTTCGGCTCACTCGCCATCACGCACTCCCTTTGCCTGCTCCTCGATCGCGGCGGCGGTGGCGAGCTGGGCCCACACCGCCGCTTCGGCGATGTCCTGGGCGGTGAGGGGCCTGTGGTTGATCGGGCGCAGCACGCTCACAGCGCGCTCGCGGTACTCCTGGCTGGTCACTTCTGCTCCCGTCCGGGGCCGGACTGTCCGACTCCCCACGGCCCCGGCGCGGTGTCTGGGACCGCAGGCAGCCGTCAGCGACGACGGCCGCGGGCCTTGGCGATGTTCTTCGCAGCAGCCTTGCCGTCCGTACCGCCCACGCTCTTGACGACGGTGACGACGCCCCACGCGCAGACGGCGGCGATCAGGGCGAGCAGCGCCAAGTTGGCGGCTATGGCGGTCAGCACGCCGACCAGCAGCGGGCCGAAGTACACGCCGGCGGCGACCGCACCCGCACCAACTCCGGAGCCGAGCGCGATGCGCTGCACCGTGCGGTCCGGCGGGGCGTGGTGCACGTGCTGGTGGACGACCTGCGGGCCGCTGTACTGCTGCGTGGCGGGCAGTTGGCCGGTCTGGAGGTAGGTGTAGGTGCCGTCCGGGAGCTGCACCACCCGGGCGGGCTCAGGCAGCGATTCCATCGGTGGTCCCTTCGGGATAGGCGCAGGGCACGCAGGTGCCGAGCGAAGAGGGGATGACGTATCCCGCGTCCGCCCCGCAGCCGGGGCAGATGCGGCGCGCTCGCATGGCGCGGGCTAGCGCCGCCCGTCGGGCGGGGGTCATAGGGCGAACCGGGAGAGCGCGATCGACGCGGTACAGGAACGCGGTGAGCGGGCCGCGCCGGCGGCGCGGGCGGAGGCACTGCGCGGCGACGCCCTGACCGCCGGGGCGGAGCCCAGCGGCACGGAGCTGGCGGCGGGTGGCGTAGCCGTCCGGGGCCATGCGCCACGGGAACGTCGGGATGCCGAACCGCTCACCTGTGGGGTCGAAGCAGTCGGCACGCGTCAGCCGCATCACACAGCCTCAGACACCGGGACCGGCTGTCCGACAGCCGTGCGCTCGGCGCGCAGCGTCTCACGCAGGACCCGCGCCTTCGCGGGCGAGGTGCGCACGGCCTTGCGGATCCCCTCGGCCGTCAGCTCCTCGACCGGCCAGTCCTCAGTCGTGGTGCGA
Source organism: Streptomyces sp. ISL-10 (assembly GCF_018614575.1). GTDB lineage: Bacteria > Actinomycetota > Actinomycetes > Streptomycetales > Streptomycetaceae > Streptomyces. The sequence goes on along the minus strand of NZ_JAGGOJ010000034.1, from coordinate 51,541 downwards.
GCCTCGATCAGCAGTTGCTCGGCCGTGCGGATCGGTCGGCTCGATCGGGCAACCTCAGGGACCCGACCGGTCGTCCGACGCGGACGCGACTGCTCCGCCGCGACTGCCCCGACCGGCACGCGGTTGGGAGTCGGCTCGATGCCCTCGACCGCCACAGTGACCGGCTCGATCGCCGGGACGGCACGCTGCTCGATCGACACGGCGGCGGGTTCGGGGCGTTCCCCGAGGTCAGCCGTAGACCGATTTGCTGATGTTTCTGCCGATTCGGCGGCAGCCGGTGCTGGGTCCGGCTGGTGGTGCAGCACCTTGGCGACCAGGTCTGAGCCGAAGTAGATCGACCCGACCGGCAGCGACGTGGCGAGCAGCACGAGAGCCCAATTGGCGGGGTCCCAGTCGGCCAGTCGACCCCAGTCGACCGATCGACCGTGCAGCTCCGGTACAAGCCCGTGCACGTAGTTGAGGACGAGCGAGGCGATCGTGTAGGTGGCGAGCACCCGCAGCGCGAACCGCTTGGCGTCGCCGGTCAGTGCGAGCGTGGCCACCAGGGCGAGGGCCATGAGGCCGTCGACCACGAACGGGTACAGCGTCGCGGCCGTACCGTCCGCGCCGATCGCCTTGGCCACGTCCCGCAGAGCGTTCCACGACACCCGGAACGCCATGCCGACAACGGCGACCAGGGCCAGCACGAGCAGCGCTTTGCCAACTCGGTTCATGCGGCACCTCGCGGGATGCTTGTGTCGGCCGCGCGGTTCGTCAGGTCGCGCCGCGCCGCCAGCACCCGGTTCCGGGCACGGCGCACGCGGCGCATGTCCAGCTCATTGGCTGGACGGTCGATCGTCATGATCACGGCGTCCAGAAGCTCGACTTCCGCCGTGATGAGCGGCATCTCGTGCTCGATCGCGTCCAGCTCCGCGGTCGTGGGCTCTTCGGCGTACGAGGTGGCGGTAACAACCGCCTGAACAGCACCGATGTGATTCATGGGTCGTGTCTCCCTAGCAGCAGAACGGCCCGAACAGCGCCCCCGGTGTTCCAGCACCGGGCGCGCGCGCCGTTAGAACCAGAAACCCGGCTCCCCTCGGCCCTGCCCGTACGGCTCATGGCCGGACGGGCAGGGCAGGCAACCGGCCGCAGCGCTCAAGGGCGTTGCGGAATGTTGTGGTGGTGCAGATGTCTCCTTCGAGAACGCGAGCTCCCGTTGCAGGCGTATGGAGACGTGACCTTTCGGTCTCAAGCCCTCCGGTGAATGACAAGGACCCGGGTGCCCTCGGCCCGCTCTGTCCCGGGCCCCTTTGACGTGCAGTGCCGGTACTCCCTCGCGGGAATACCGCCGCAAGCGGGCATGCTTGATAGAGCTGCACCACTTGGTCAACTTGTTGGTACAAGCTGATGCAGTGATGCTGCACCCCCGAACATTGAGACGTCAAGAGATCAGGGCCAACATGTACCAACAAGTTGACCGAGTGCGTCATGATGGGCTCATGAATAAGCAGCCGAAGTACCGGCAGGTCGCTGACGCCCTCCGCCGCGAGATCGACAGCGGCACGTACCCGCCGGGCTCACGGCTGCCTTCGGAAAGTGAGCTGTCAGGCCGGTTCGACGCGTCACGGAACACGGTCCGCTCGGGCTTGAACATGCTGGTCAGCGAGGGGCTAATCTCGTCCAGCCAAGGGCTCGGCTACGAGGTTCGGAAGCATGAGGTCTTCGAGTTGAACGCCTCGCGGTTCGAGAACCTGACCTTCCCGCAGAACGGCGACGCCTACAACACCGACGTCACCAACGCCGGGCGCCGGCCGACTCAGACCTTCCGTGTCGAGCTGACGCCTGCGAACGACTACGTGGCGGAACGTCTCAGGGTGGATGGCCAGTCCACGGCGGTTCTGCGGTTCTGCCACCGGTTCGTTGACGAGGTGCCGTGGTCGACCCAGGCGACGTACTACCCGGAGTGGCTCGCCCAGCAGGCACCGCGCCTCACCGAGCCGGGAGACATCGCAGAGGGGACGACGCGCTACCTCGCGGGCGTCGGCATCGAGCAGATCGGGTACTTCGACGAAATCGCCACGCGGATGCCCACCCCGGATGAGGCTCGGCTGCTGGACATCGGTGCCGGTGTGCCTGTGCTGCTCTGGACCCGCACCGGCTACTCGGCTGATAAGCCGATCCGGTGCACGGTCACCACCTTCCGGGGGGACCTGAACCGCATGAACTACGAGATCGGCAACCTGTCCGCACGAGGGAATGAGCCGCAGTGATCATCGAGAACGCGACTCCGGACGACTTGGCCATGCTGCTCGCCTTTCGAGAGGAGGCGGCCGCGTGGCTCAGTGCACTCGGTAGCGACCAGTGGCGTCGTCCGTACCCGGCGGATCGGTTGCTCGCCACGATCGAGGCCGGGACCGTCTTCATGGTGCGTGACGGTGACACGACGGCAGCAACCATCACGCTCACGCCGGATGCTGAAGACGGGCTCTGGACGGATGGGGAAATTGCCGAGCCCTCGATGTTCGTGAACAAGCTGACCGTGGCCCGGACCCATGCCGGAAACGATCTTGGGGGACGGCTGCTCGATTGGGCGGGCGACCGTGCGTATCGGTCCGGCGCCCGATGGCTCCGCCTCGACGCCTGGACGACGAACGAAGCGCTCCAGCGCTACTACCTGACTCACGGATTCGAGTACGTCCGCACGGTCATGGAAGGCGGGGCAGTGAACGGCGGGCCGCGAGTCTCCGGGTGGCTTGCACAGCGGCCAGCGCGTCCCGACACGAGCCACAGCCTGACCGACCGCACCGCGGACCCGGCATCAATCGCCACGGCGTGACATCAGTCCCCGATCAAGGTCGCACCCCAGCGCACGGGCCTGGACAGTGACCGCACGGATCGTTCAGCCTCAGTAGGAACGGCGTGCCTACACCCGCACCACCACCGCACGACTCAGCCAATTGCGGTAGCCGCTGATATCCCCGGATCTCCTCTGGTGCCCAGTGAGCCAAGCCGATCACCTTCACGATGCCACTAATGGGTGCCTCAGGATTGCATGGCACCCGAAGGGCCGCGATGCTAATCACGTGGAAAATCAGCCGCTTGTCATCATACATGCCCCCGATAAGCGTGGTCTTCGGGCAGTGAGCATTCGAAGCGAAATTGTCAATAAAGTGTGGTCACTTCGAGAACTGCGAAGGGTATTGCGGCGGGCTGGCCTACCTCAGGATATCAATCTTAGCGATAGAAAACAGGTTATCTGGCTGGAACATCCAGGATGCTGGCCAGATAAACCTTGGCAGAGGCGTGCTACTGCTGCTTTTGCGGCTCTCGGGCTGCTAGTCTCTCTTTTTATTCTTGTTAGGGTTGGGGTAGCGGATACTTTCGGATCCCTGACGTACGGTGGGCGAATGACAGGCGTAGCCATCCTGCTGGCTGCCGTTGTCGAATTTATTGCCGTGGTCGCCCTCCTTGATTACTACGGAAAGAGGAGGGTTAAGTATTCGGGCGAGGGCGTCTTGGCGGGCGCGATAGCTGCAGCAGCTACGAACCTAATGTTCCTCATTCTTCAGATCAAGGGCGGCGAATATACTCCGTACCTCTGGATATGGATTGGATTGGTGCTGTGGTCTGGGTGGGTAATCGAGGTATTGAGCCGCCAGAGGATATGGGCAACCATTCCATATCCCAAGAGTTTCGCCCTCGGGGTGGCGATATCCACAGCCGTCGGCGCCGCAAGCGTGGCATACTCCGTAATGTACGTGCCCTACACCACTCCCGAAAAGGTGCCCTTTAAGGCATCGTTCGGGAAACCCACGGTCAATTCCCAGCGAACGGTCCTCTATGTGCCAGCACGCGTGACTTTTCGCAATACGGGATCGGTCCGTATTTATGTAGTGGGCACTCTTTGGGCAGTCGAAGGGGTGCCGGCCACTACGACGAAGCAAGGCACAGGGCGCATAGACTGGAAGGATGCACTGTCGTATCGCCGCTGGATTTATCGGCACGAGAGCCATGCCCCTTCCCGCATGCTGGGGGCTGGTGAATTTGTGAATGCGGGCTCTCGACTTGACCCTGGCGATGACTTCTCTGCTGACATAAATGTGCCAGTCCCATTGAATTCCGATCTTCATAGGGTCACGGTCTACGCAGCCGTGTCTTACATTAGGGCCGACAGGTGCAAGCTAGGCAACAGCTACGCTCAGTCGGTTCAATATTCATGGAATCGGGAATCCAAGGGCCACGAGCATCTGCGAGATGCGCCAAAGTGGGTCGCAAATCCAGGCGACGACTTCATTCACTATGGATCGAGAATCTATCGCGGCAGTGAGATTCTAAATCTCACGCAAGCCCCCTACTATGCCGATATGTGGTGGGTAACGCCTAAATGGAATGAGCAAGCGGGTTTCGCGAAAGGAGACACATCCCCATACTTGTCGGTCCACATTTCCCGAGATCCTGGAGGGCAGGAATTGCTCAGCGAGTCGGAGCAGGAGCCGTTCGGCATGAAGACCATGTGGATTGGGACGGATCAACCAATTACTCAACTGCTGAAAGCGGCTGAGTAATGAGGCTACGAGAGTCAGTCTGGGCAGCCCCTTCCGTCCGCCATCCGCGAGGGCTACGCCGAGGTTATCCAGTTGGGTAGTTGGATATGCAGCGTCTACCTCGCACTGCTCGTGACCGCTGCCCTTACGAACCGACCGGGTGGATCGTGAAGTCGCGAGCGGTTCCTCTGACATCAACAACTGACATCAACGTAGACGCACACCAGCGAACAGACGCGGACGGTTGACGCAGCGCTCCGCAGGATCACGGGCACGCGTAGGCTCGTTCTCGGGCGCCACATCCGGGGTGCACGCGCCTACGGATCAGAAGGTTGCAGGTTCGAATCCTGCCGAGTGCACACAGGTAAGAGGCCCCCGGAGAGATCCGGGGGCCTCTTGCGTTGGGGCCGTACAGCAGCGAAGTACAGCAACCGCGCCGACCGCTGTCAGCCGGTGCCGCCCATCGCGTCGGACAGCTTGCCGATCGCGGCGCGGACAGCTTCCTCGCTCGCTTCGGCGTAGACCTCCATCGTCATGGCGATCTGTGAATGCCGCAGGATGCGCTGTGCCACCTTCGGGTGGACCTTGAGGGCGACCAGGAGCGAGCTGCACGTGTGCCGGGTGTTCCGGAGCGGGATCACGCGGAGAGCGGCGCGGCGGGCACGCAGAGCGAACATGCGGGTGAGGTTGCCCGGCTCGATCGGGGTGCCGTACTTCGTCGTGAAGATCAGGTTATGGCTGTCCTGCCAGAGCTCCCCGGCGGCTTTCCGGTCGCCGAGCTGCTGGGCGCGCCGCATCCTCAGGGCCTTGAGGCAGAGTGCCGGCAGAGGCAGGAAGTCGTCGGAGTCCTCGGTCTTTGTCTCGCGGTGGAGGATCTCGCGCCCGGCGCGCTGGATCTGGTGATCGACGTACAGCTCGCGGGTCTCGAAGTCGACGGACTTCCACGTCAGGCCCAGGACCTCCCCCCGGCGCAGGCCGAGGCAGAGCACCAGGACCCAGGCCGCGAAGAGGTGGTCATCACGGGCGGCAGCGTCCGTGAGGAACTGGCCCGCCTCGGCGACGGACCAGGGCTTGATCCGGCGACGGCGAGGCTTGGGCACCTTGACGAGGGAAGCGACGTTCTTGCTGATCTCTTCCTCGGCGACCGCATGGGTGAGCGCGGCCCGCAGGGCGTCGCGGGAGCCCTGGATCACCCGGCGGGACGCGTAGGACTCGCAGCACTCCCCGACCGCGCAGCACTTCCGGCGGGCGCGGTCCCGCTTGGCGTCCTTGCCCCGAGTGCAGCACTGGCAGACGGTCGCCAGCTTGGTCAGCCACTCGCGTACGTCCCGGACGGTCAGCTTGTCGAGCCGCCTCGTGCCGAGGTGCGGCGCGATGTAGAGCCGGACGTAACCCTCGTACGAGACGTACGACAACGGGGCGAGGTTGGGCTTCACGATCGAGTCGAGCCAGTACGAGAGGAAGGCGGCGAGCGTCCGGTGTCGGGTGGCCACCGGGCCCTTCTTCGCCTCGGCGTGGAGGCTGAGCCACTTCTCGTGGACTTCTTCGCGGGTCTTGCCGTAGGCGTACTTCCGGGCCGTTTGCCATCAGGCTTGGTTACCCAGACGTAGGCCGCGTAGCCATTCTTGTACGGGTAGATGGAGCCCTCACCATTGCCGCGCTTGCCGCTCATGCCGCCAGCCCTCCAGCGCCGGAGGCGACGCGCTCGACGTACTCGTCGACCCAGGCCGGAAGGATGCGGCGGTTACGGCCGACCTTCACGGAGCGGATCTCCCCGGTGAGCACGAGCATCTTGGTCTTGGACAGGCCGAAGCCGAGCATGTCGGCGACCTCGGCGGTGGTGTGCCACTTCCGCTCGATCACGGTGGTGGTCATGCGGTGACTCCTTCCAGGGCGAGTTGGTCTTGCAGGGCTTCGCGGGCGGTTTCGCGGTTGAGCTGGATGTCGCGGGCGATGCTGGCGGCGAGTGCGGATTCGCCGCGGGTGTGGCCGTGTCCGGCGTACTGCCAGGAGGCGAGGACGAGCACGGTGTCCGGGTCGCCGAGCGCGTCTTGTTCCTGGGCGGCGCGGTAGTCGGCGCGGATCTGGCGGAGGGCGCCGAGGGTGGTGGAGTAGCGGCGGGACTTGGTGGAGAAGTGACCGCGGAAGCCGAGCATGTGAGCCCAGGCCCCCAGCTTCCGGTCGGGGTAGAGCGGGGCGAGGTCGAGGCAGGCCTCGATGAGCCGACGCGGGTGGTCGGGCACGTCCAGGAGGTCGAGGACTTCCCGGTTCCCGATACGGCGGTCGAGGCTGCCAGTCGACTCGGCCGCTTTGGTGGCGTACTTGGCGACGTAGGAGGCGACCTTCTGCTCGGTGATGTCATCGTTGCCAAACGCTCTGATGGGTTGGATGTCGAGTTTTCGGCCCCAGCGGAAAGGCCGGCGGGGCTGGTCCCCGACAGCGGGCACGGTGATCGACGTGTACGAGTGGGAGACGGCGGCACGGATGGAGGCGTCGAGCAGCTGCACGGTGGCCCAGGACGGCGGGGCGGTGTCGGGTCCGTCGGGTCCGTCGAGGCGGATGACGGCATGGAAGTGGATCGCGCCGCGCTTTTGGAACTCGGCGACCTTGCCGTAGGAGACCCGCAGGACGTCTTTGAGTTCGCGTTGGGTGAGTCCGGAGCGGGCGGCGATCTCGCGGCGCAGCCGGGTGGTGAAGCGCTGCCAGAGCTGCCCGGCGTGCTTGTTGAACAGCACGGTCCCGGCGTAGTCGTAGGTGGCCGGTTCGAGGGCGGTGCCCAGGGCGGGGTCGTCCTCGGCGTGGTGGGTGCCGCAGCGGCAGACGCCACGGTCGGGCCGGTTGTGGACCGGGCCGAACGAGGGTGCGGTGAGGGTGGCAAAGACGCGGGGGTGGTCGCGGACGGTGGCGGGGATGTCCTTGGTCTCGTCTCCGGCCAGGCCCGCGCGGATGAGGTGGTAGGTGTCCCCGGCGTAGGTGTAGGCGCAGGTGGGGCAGCGGGAGGCGCGGCGGTTGCCGCAGGCGACGCGGAGCCGTCCATCCGGCTCGGTGTCGGTCGAGTACCAGCGCGAGGTCGGTGCAGCGGCTTTGGGCGGGCTGTCGGGTGATCATGCCTCCGCAATCGAACAGCGCCAGACGGTGGTGCCTCCCGAAGTGGTGAACATCTGCTGTCCGTTCTCAGGTTCTGGCTCAACTTCTGTGGAGCTGCGTCGCGCCGGGCTCGTCGCCGTGTAGGGCCAGCCCGCTGACGTGCCGCTTCGGCTTGCTCGCCGACCCGATCCGGCGAGCATCGGGTCTTCACCACAGAAGTTGAGCCAGAACCCGAGATTCGACAGCACCAAGGGGCGGTTGGGTCGGGCTCCGGGCCCTGACGTACGTTCGGGCCTATGACGCACCCTGAAATCCCGGCTGGTGGCCCAGTGAGCGGCTGGTGGGCCTACCTGGAGGAACGGACCTGTCGGGAGGTCGACGCCGACGTGCTGCGGGATCGTCGGCTGTCGGCGGTCAGGTCCGTCTGGGAGGCATTGCGTCCGCTGGGGGTAGGCCTGCACGAGGCCGAGCGGGTGGTTCACGCGCGATACGAGGCCCTCGGCGACCGAGTGCAGCGCACACCGCCCGATCCGCTCGACCTTGCGTCACTCGCAGCGCGCGCCGCAGCCCTCCCGGGCCGTGTGGTGGCGGTGGAGGCGTTTTGGGACGGCGATACCGTGCACGACTGGTTCGTGCTCCTGGTCGCGGTCCTGGACTCCCCAGACGGGGAGAGCCACCTGGCGACCGTCTACCACCACCCTGACGGCTCTCCGCCTGGCGTTGCCGTCGCCAAGGCAGGCCGGGCGCTGGCCGACCATTTTGGTGTGCCGTTTCACTTCGCCTCCCCGGACGTCCCGGATGACGAGGCACCACGCTGGCGGACACTCCGGCGGCTGGCGGAAGGGCCGTGACCCCGGAGCGAAGGGTCAATCACGGTGGCTCAACCGGACTTTCCGGTGCCTCCCGTTCTCATGAACATCGCCTCAGGGCGCATCTGGGTGCCTCCCGAGACGGTGAACAACTGCTGTCGATACTCGGGTTCTGGCTCAACTTCTGTGGAGCTGCGTCGCGCCGGGCTCGTCGCCGTGTAGGGCCAGCCCGCTGACGTGCCGCTTCGGCTTGCTCGCCGACCCGATCCGGCGAGCATCGGGTCTTCACCACAGAAGTTGAGCCAGAACCCGTTCTCATGAACATAATCCAGTCGCGGTCAGACGTAGAGCGGTGGACGTATCGTGAGGTCGTGAAGAGACGTCATTGGTGGACCGTGCTCGGCCAGTGGATCGCGTGGTGGGCACTTGTCACCGCCGCTTTTTGGCTTCTGGGCAAGGTTCTTGATCAGCCGACGAGTCTCATCGGGTGCGCGGCGAGCGCTGTGCTCGTGATCGCCGTGGGGGAGTTCGGTGACCGGCTGCGGCGGCGGTGGGCCACGATCCGCACCGTGAAGCAACGAGGGCACTACTGAGGACAGCCGGCTGGCCAGTCGTTCCCCTTGCGTGCCCGATCGAGCGGGGAAGGACGGGGAACCACGGGCAGCCAGAGCGATGTAGCCCCTCTGCCCCAGGTCAGAGTCCCCCGCAGCTCAGCGAGCGTCCGCGTACGGCGTCTTCCAAACAGGTGCTTCAGGACCAATGCCTGCCACTGCGGTAGCATCCCGCATGCCCATTCCATGGCGAGCCAGCGCCGAAGTGTTCGCGCAGATGCTGAGGCAGCGTGGGATCGAGCCCGATGCCGTGTGCGACGTCAACGCTGCGTGGGACACCTTCGCCGAGTTTCTCCAGATCGAGATCGCAGGGGTCGAGAGTCCCGAGAACGATGGCGACGGCTTCATCGCCGAGTGGGGCATGTGGAACTGGAACGATGACCAGCCTGCGCTGTCCTTCGGGCGACTGCTCGCGGTCAACGATGGCGGGGAGCGTGACGATCCCCACTGGCAGCCGGAGTATTGGAAGGTGGAGTTGCAGCTCATCTTCGGCGAGGACCCGGCATGGGCTGATCTCGACAGCTTGGGACATCAGGACACCGGGCTCGACTACAACGAGATCGGCGCGTCAAGGACTGCCGCGCTCGGAGAGATGCGTCGCTTCATCGAGTCCTACCCCCGGCTGGCCGCTATGTGGCGAGCCGAACCCGCTCGCAGCGACTTGACCCTCGAACGAGCGGGGTAGCTACCGCCCCCGGTACAGCAGTCCGGTACCGCAACCCCAGCAACCTTCCCCGTCCGCTACCGTCCCTCCAGGGCCTCGTAGCGGCCGGTATGGCCGTTGCTGACCGATCCGGCTAGAGCTACGGATCAGAAGGTTGCAGGTTCGAATCCTGCCGAGTGCACAGCAGGCCAGAGGCCTTTGGAGTGATCCACAGGGCCTCTGGCTTTTGCGTTGACGGCAGTGTTTGACGGAACCGTTGATCGCGTGGCAGTACGGCTTCTACTGTCGCTTTCGTCCGATCTGTTGCCATCACCTCTCTCGCTCCGATAGAACCCGATACGCACGGATCGTCATCCGCTGGCCGCTGCTGAAGGTGACGTGCTCACGCTGTCCTAATGCGGGGATGCCGTCGGATGACAGCGATACCGCACCCCCGGTGGGGCTCCCGGGGATCGACGGAGCGAGCACGGCAGACCGGGCTGAGCGTTGCGGTCCACGACGCCAGCAACCGGGATGAGGCTCCGGGTGGGGACTGGACGGTGTGCTTCGAGATGGCGACCTTGAGCAAGGTCGACTTCGCCGCCGTGCCAGACGGGGCACCGTGTCCGAAGAAGGATGGTCAACGCATCCCCTGGCCCAAGATGCCGAACGTGAAGGGCACCACGTACGCCAAGGCGGTGGAGAGGTTGGGGGACGCCGCTGGCGAGGTAGCCCTCGATGCCGCCTACGAGGACGAGGCGGCCTATGACACGAACAACGAAGCTGGTGACTACGCGAACTGGAAGGTGTGTTTCCAGAGCGTCAAGGCCGGGACTGCCCTGCAGTATGAACCAGATGTCACCTTGCACGCGGTGGAGAGCGGCGAGGCATGTCCGTCATCGAAGGGTCTTTACAAGGACCCCACGAACGATCCGGACTACGTCGATCACGACGATGGATGGTCTGAAGACGACAGCAGCAGTGGGGACAGCGGGAGTAGCGATGAGGACTACTACCCCGGTGAGAAGGGTGGATGCCCGCCTGGCGGTTGCTACAACCCGTGTCCGCCCGGGGGCTGCCGGTAGGACGCAAGGGCCCGCGCCGGTGTTGCTTCGGCGCGGGTTCTCATAGGCGGCGTGAGATCTCTGCCTATTTCAGGGCGTCCCCGGCGCGATCGAACGCCAAGCGCTGGGAGTCGAGCCGTACGAAGGTGCAGATGTCCGTGATCACTCGGATCGAGCTGTGGCCGAGGACTTCCATGATCACGCGAGCGTCGGCACACTGTTCGTGGAGGAGGGACGCGCAGGTGTTGCGTAGGTCGTGAAGCGGGCCTTGCGGACGCCGGCCCGGATGGACAGCGCCTCGAAGAAGCGGTTCAGATTGCGTGGCTCGATGGGTGTTCCGTTCCTGGTGGTGAAGACCAGACCGTGCCCTGTCCCCTTTCCAGCTGTTGCCCGCTTCCTTCCAGTCAGCAATCTGCTGGGCGCGCTGGGCCCTGAGCGCGGTCACGCACTCGGCCGGCAGGGCCACGCGAAGGGCCGAGCGCTGTGTCTTGGGCGCGACGATCGCGCCACCCACCACCACAGCAAGCCAACCCCGCCGGCCACACCGCAAACCGCTCTGTCCTTCCAACTCGACCAGTTCGCATCGAGGTTGCGCCCGCATTCGGGCACGACGAACACCCCGGTATCATCGACACCGGGGTCCTGATCAGGGCTCTTGCGACCGGGCCACCCCCCGCTGTCCAGGCTCAGGGGTGATCCGGTTTCGGTTGTTGCGCATCAGAAACCCACGAGTGGCGTCAGCGGCGCGCTCAGCTCAGGGCCTTGCCCACCTCGTAGATGGTTGGCCGGTCCTCAGGCATGAAGCTGAGCATTGCTTCGATCAGGCCGCCCAGTTCCCCGGGCACGGTCACGGGACGACGCCGTCCGTCCGCGATTGCCTGCCGCTGCACCGGGCGCGGGGCGTCGTCCGGATACTCGACCGCCCGCCAGCCGGTGGCGGAGATCAGCAGGGACGCGCCGAGGGCGTAGATGTCAGCGGCCTGCGTCGGTTCGGCTTCTCCGGTGGCGAGCACGCTGCGTGAGATTTCCGGTGCCTCATAGTGGACGAGACAGCCCCGGAACGGGAAGTCGAAGCCCGCTGGAACGTGCCCTCCACGCGCAAGCGCGAGGTCGATGAGATGTGTTCGCTCCGGCCCGACGATGAAGTGAGCCGGTTGCACATCCCCGTGGGCCCAGCCTGCCGCATGCAGTTCGGCCAGGGCCTCCACGCACCCCATGACCACACTCGTGTGCGGCTCGACGGACGAGCCGTCCACACGGCACGGCTCCCACAGCCGGTAGAGGTCCGGACCCTCACGCCACGGCTGGATGTTCCACGTTCCGCGCTGCCACTCCCCGTAGGCAATGTCATCGACACCGAGGCGATGGAGAACCGAGCCCTCACGGGCCGGCGCGAGAGCGGTCCAAGGCTGGCCCGGCCACTCGGTGGTGGCCTCGATCGGATACCCGAGCTTCACCGCGTACCGGCCGCGATCGCCTTCCACGTCCCAGACCGAGGACCCACGGCGGTTGAGCACGAGACGCTGAGACGTAGGCATGAGCGCGTCGAGCACCACGATCGGCAGTTCTGGAGTCAGACCGGACAAGAACGTTGTCTCCCTTCATGGGCGCGGCCGGCCTCGAGCAGCGGTCGGCCGCACACGGTCACCGCGGACTACGCCTGACCGTAGGGACGGCCGCAGTCCGAGTCGCACTGCGCCAGGTTCTCGCCGTTCACGGTCCACAGGTCGTCGAAGACCATGAACCCCGCGGCTTTCATCGCGTGGGCCGAGGCGGCCACCATTTTCGGGTCACGTGCTCCCCCGCCCGGCTTCGGGTTGTGGTGCAGGAAACGGCCCGCGTACTCCTCGCAGAGCTCGGCGTACTCCTTCGTGTGCAGGATGAGTGCGTGAAGCCCGAGATCCACGTCATCGGACGGGACCATGGGAACGGTGGCCGTGGCGGCCGTCACCAAGAAAGCCACGGCCTGATCCGCGATCCGCTCGGCCCGCTCGGGCGCCTGTCCGTCGTGGACGACCACGAAGCGGGCGAGGCTTTCGAACAGCACCTCACCAGCCACCGCGCGGCCGGTCTTCTGGTCATTCACCGTTGCCGTCATGCGTACATCTCCTTGTATGAGGCGGTGCAGGGCACTTACCTCCCGCCCCCTGGCCGTCGAGCTCAGCTCATAGACGACCAGGGAGCGGGCTTGAGTGGCCGGCCCCGGGGACGGGGGAGCCGTAGTTGGCACCCGTTCGGGGCGGCCGGTCTACTGGCTTGTGGCGAGAGCCATGCCGATCACCAGGCCGCACGACCCGACGATCATGGCGATGTACAGGACTCCCGCATATTGGCTGACGGCGCGCATCACAGCCCGTCCCGACTGTTGCCGTTCCGGACAGCCAGGCGTGCACTCAGTTCCTCGCGTGCACTCGGCGCCACCACGTTGTCCGGCATGGCATCCCACTCCGTGCCGCCGCCGATCGGCCTTATCTGCACACGGCCGCCGACCTCACCCATGACGACGCCGATACGGCTACTGGCGCTGTCCTTCGCCAGTTCACCGATGCCTGGTCTGGTCTGCTGGTTGCTCGCCATGCACAGGAGCATCGCGATCGGGGTGCCGCCGCCAAAAGGTCAGGCTGATTACCCAACTTGGGTAACATCGCTGCAAGTAGAGTGCCAATGACGTTGCGTAGCCCTCGCAGTGGGGAGCCTGCCCAATGCCCGACGCCGACCGGCCGCAGGAACTGCCTGTAAGGCTGCTCACCGATCCAGAGATGATCGATGCCTGTCGCGTACGGGACTTCGCCAGAGTCTTCCGGCTGGTGAGGACCAAAGCGGGCATCTACTCCTCGATGATCGCCAGGCGCTGTGAGTTGACCCCCAGTCGTGTCGGCGAAGTGATCCAAGGTCGGCGGCAGTTGCAGCACATGGACGTCATCGAGCGCATCGCGGACGGCTTGCGCATCCCAGGGGGCATGCTCGGTCTTGCCCGCCGACCATGGGAGACGCCTCAGGTCCTTGTCGCCACCGAGCGCGAAGTGCCTCAAGTGCCAGAGCCCGAGCAACAGACCCCCTCGTCTCTGCCAGGTCCAGATGTCGATGACATCCTGGCCCTGGCCACGCGAACGAGTCTGAGCGCAGCCACACTTGAAGCCTTCCGCTCCTCTATCGAGGACTACTGGCGACGGGACGACCAGCACGGCGGCGAGGCGCTCAGGCCGGCCATCGTCGGCCAGCTCCGATATGTCGTTGGTCTCCTGAAGGAGAACCGGCCTTCGTCCATCCAGAACGGCCTGTACGGAATCGCTGCCGAGTTGGCCCGCCTCACCGGCTGGACCTACTTCGACGCCCGGCAGTACAACCAGGCCCGCGCCTACTTCACCGAGGCACTGCAACTGGCCAAGGAAATAGACGACCGCCAATTCATGGCCAACGTCCTGGCCTGCATGAGCTTGCAGGGCACGTACCAGGACAGGCCCGCGGACTCCTTGGCGCTTGTGACCGCTGCCCAGGACCAGGCGCGCTCGGCGCTCGACACCACCCCACGGGTCCTGTCCATGCTGTCCATGCGCGAAGCTTTCGCTCACGCCACTCTTGGCAACCGGGACTCCACGCACCGGGCGATCGGAGAGGCACATCGCCATTTCGAGCAGATCCGGGCGAGCGACCCGGACCCATCATGGGTGACCTACTTCGACGAGCCGAAGCTCATCGTGGACACAGGCATTGCCCACGGGAGACTGGGCGAAGCAGCGACCGCAGAACCCTTGATCGCGGACGCCTTGCGGCGAGAGGACCGCACCAACCAGCGCGGCCGTGCGTTTCACTCGTTCTGGCTCGCTCGCATTCAGCTGGATCAGGGCAAGCTGGATCAGGCGTGTCACACCGCCACGCAAGCTTTGGGGCCCGCGTCGGCGGTGGCCTCCGAACGCGTTTCGGGTCATCTGCGGGAGTTCTACGACCAGTTGGCATCGCACAGACAGGATCCCGTAGCCCTGGCCTTCGAGGCGCGGCTACGGGAGCTCGTCCCATCGGTCAGCGGATCGCCTCGTCCATGAGCAGGTACAGCAGGCCCACGAGCGATCCGCTGCTCACGATCTCGTGGCGGTCGATCATGCTCCGCACCTCTGTCAGGGGAATCCACTCGATGCGGTCGGACTCGTTCTTCTCCGTCGGCGGCCCGGCGTAGGTTGCCCCATCCACGCGGAAGACGTGGTGCTGCGAGTCGGTGATCCCGTTGGCCGGCTCGGCGTAGATCAGGGGCTTGATGGGGCCAGGACGCCAACCCGTCTCTTCCAGGACTTCGCGGGCCGCCGCCTCTTCCGGGGTCTCGCCCTCTTCGACCAGGCCCATGGGCAACTCCCAGGCCCACGAGTTCGTGATGAAGCGGTGCCGCCACATCATCAGGACCTCTTGGCGATCATTGACCACGGCGGCCACGGCCAGATGCCGGAGGCGAACGACGTGGTACTCCCACCTGCGCCCGTCAGGCTGCTGGACGTCGACCAGACACAGATTCACCCAGGGGTTCGTGTAGATCTGTCGCTCACCGTGGGTCTTCCACTCCATACCTGCGGCCCCTCTCGATCGGTCTCCAGGATCTCAGACCAACAAGGCATGCTGAGTTGACTTGAGAACATTCACGTCAGAGTGACGAGATCGCCATCGGTGGGTCTGGTGCCGCTCACGCCAGCTCGGATCAAGCGCTGTCATACGGGCTGATCGTCGGCTGGTTGCGCGGTACCGTGATGGCTCGGTAACAGTGCGTGTGGAGGAGGGGGCCGGTGCCCCAGTTCAACGCCCGCAGTAAGGCCATCAACCCGAGCGCGTACAACGCACTGGCCTATGCGCTCTGGCTGATCTACTGGAACAACTGACCGACGTCACCCGCGTCCCACAAACGCCGCATTGCGCGAGCACACACCAGGCCGTTTCCTGGGGATCACCTTGCGGCCCAGAGGGGGCAGCAGGCTGTGGCGGTGGTGGTTCGTCGGGGAGGGTGAGGTAGACGCACTTGTAGGGCGAAGCCCCGGTTGCGAAGCCCGGGTTGGGGTTCCGGGTTCAGGGTTCCGGGTTCAGGGCAGCAGGCGGGAGGCCAGGTCGCGGACGGTTGCCATGTCGCTGAAGGGGAGCAGGTCCTCGCCCACGATCTGGTGGGGTTCGCTGCCCTTCCCGGCGATCAGGACGATGTCTTCCGGCTGAGCCGCGGACAGTGCGAGGGCGATGGCCCGGCGGCGGTCGGCGGAGCGTTCGTATGGCGTGCCGGTGGCCTCAATGCCGGGGGCGATCTGGTCCAGGATCGCCTCGGGGTTCTCGGTGCGGGGGTTGTCCGAGGTCAGGACGCACAGGTCGGAGTGGGTGCCGGCGATGCGGCCCATCTCTGCGCGCTTGGTGGTGTCGCGGTCCCCGCCGCAGCCGAACACGGTGATGACCCGGCCCCGGGCGAAGCCGCGGATGGCCGTGAGGACCTTGTCGAGGGAGTCGGGAGAGTGCGCGTAGTCCACGATCACCGACGTGCCGCCGGGGGTCACGAAGCGCTCGAACCGGCCCGGTACGGGCGGCATCTGGGCGAGCGCGGCGACCAGTCCGTCCAGGTCGTGCCCCAGCACGTGGCAGGCCGCGACGGCCGCCAGCGCGTTGGACACGGAGAAGCGGCCCGGGACCGGGATCGCCGCCGGGTACGCCCGGCCGGCGTGGCACAGCGTGAATCGCGTGCCCGAGGCGTCCGCGATCAGGTCCGTGGCCCGGAAGTCCGCCTCCTCGTCGAGGCCGTAGGTCGTCACCGCGTCCGGCATCATCGCGCGGATGCCGGCTCCCACGGCGTCGTCCACGTTGACCACCGCGTGTCCGCACAGCCCCTGGAACAGCCGCAGTTTGGCGTCCGTGTAATGGGCCATCGTGCCGTGGTCGTCCAGGTGGTCCTGGGTCAGGTTGGTGAAGACACCGACGTCGACGAAGGTCCTGTCCATCCGGTACGTCTGCAGGGCCATCGAGGTGGCCTCCAGCACCACGCTGCCGGTGCCCTGGTCCCGCATGCGGCCCAGGAGGTACTGCAGGTCGGGCGATTCCGGTGTGGTCAGCACCGAGGGCGGCATCGGGATCATCTCGTCGCCGATCCGGCTGCCCGCCGTACCGATCACGCCCACCGAGGCGCCCTCGGAGATCCTCAGCAGCGACTCGACCATGTAGGAGATGGAGGTCTTCCCGTTGGTCCCGGTGACGGCCACCAGGTCCATGTGCCGGCCCGGCTCGCCGAAGTAGCGGGAGGAGACGACCGCGGCCGCCTTGCGGGTGTCGAGCACCCCTACGACACACACCGCGGGCAGCAGCTCCCGTCCGGAGGGCGCGGCGGCGGCTCCCGCCGCGTCGACGAGCACCGCCACCGCCCCGCGCGCGAGCGCCGCACCGATGGAGGCGGGGCCGCCGCCGCGGTGGCCGGGCACGGCGATGAAGAGCGAGCCCGGCACCACCCGGTCGACGTCGAAGGTGGTGCCCGCGGTGATCCCCGTCGATTCGGTGTCGCCCTGGATGACGTGGTGCTCATGGCCGGTCAACAACCCGCTCAACTTCACGGTGGTCCCTTCGGAGACGGCTACGGCCCGGCGTGCGGCCCTCGCCTGGCGGCAGCGTCGACGGAGCGTCGGGACTGCGGTGGTGGGGTGGGAAGGGAGATGCGTCGCTCTCGAGGCGGCGGGGCCGGTCGGGGCGCGGTGATCAGACCGGGCTCCCGGGGCGGGGCCCGTCGCGGAAGGTAGTGCGGCGGGAGGGAGTGGGCCCGGGCGCGGTGGGGAAGCGCTAGCCGTGGCCGTGCAGGACGCCGCGGCCGACCGTGGGGGCCCGGCCGTCGGCGGCGGTCCGGGGGCTGACGCCCGTCCGGCCCGCGGAGGCCGCACGCGCGGCAGGGTCGGCCTGTGGCAGGCACTCTCCCGTGACGCGTCGTGTGCGGTTCATAGGCCGAGTGTACGTGCGCTCGGGTGACCCGTAGGCCGCGGCGGCTCATCGGTCGCGGAGGTCCGCCGCTGGGCGCGGCCTCCGGTCACAGCAGTGGGCGTTTCCTGGATCACTTCAGCAGCGGCCTGGGTGTCGGCTCGGCGTGGGAGAGTCCCTCACATGACGACGCCAGGGAGGCTTGAACGAGTTCTGCCTGAGATCGTCGGAGGTGACACGTTCGACGCTCTCGCTCATCGCCCCGGCCGTCGGCAGACCGCGAACGACGCCCGACGTTGTCCTCGCGGACAAGGCCTCCGTTGCGATCCGCACCCACCTGCGGCGTCGCGGGATCCGGGCGGTGATCCCTCAGCCCGCCGACCAGGACGCGAACCACAAGTGGCTGGGCAGCCGCGGTGGACGCCCTCCAGCTTTCGATGTGAGGCGTACAAGCTGCGGAACACCGTTGAGCGGTGCATCAACAAGCTCAAACAGTGGCGCGGCCTGGCCACCCAGCGCCTACGTCCACCAGGGCACCGTCACTGTCGCGGTGATTCGCCTCTGGCCTCCGACTGACGCTTCACGGGCACGGCTACAGCTCCGGAAGTCGGTCTGTCAGCATCGGGGAGCGCCGCTGGTCGAGCCAGAAGAGGTAGACGCGCAGGTGCGCGGCCAGTTCGCCGTCGAGGTTGGCGGCGTAGTCGCGGGCGGCGGCGGCCGTACCCTGTCCCGACTTCATGTCGTCGGCCACCCATGCGCCGGCCCGGTCGGCCAAGTACTCCCGGATCCGGCCTCGATCGCGCCACCATTCCCGAACCGCCGCCGCCGTCCAGTGCTCGTCGCCCTCACAGCCGTAGCCGGAGAGGCACTCCGCCTCGGCAGCGTCGACCAGTTGCCGGAGTTCCTCCGTCGTTCGGGGCTGGCGGTAGACGTACTCGGTGAAGTGATCGCCCTCGTAGAGCACGAGCCCTGGGGCGTGGATTCGGCCGGTACCGCAGTTGTCGGTGTCGGCCGCGTAAAAGGGTCCGGGCACGTTGAGCCAATTCCGGTGCGTCCAGTGCCCACGGAACGACTCGCGCGCATCACCGAGCAGTGGCACCGGATCGAAGTAGAGCTCCACTGCAGAAGGGTAAAGCCGGCGACCGGAAGGATTCGCCGGACAAGCCCTAGTCCTGAGACGGCTCCATAGGAGCCTGTCCTTCACGCGCCCGAGCACTCGTCCAGACGCCGTTCGCCAGCAGCGCCAGACCAGCGAGGACCATCAGACATCCGGAAAGGCCGGCCAGCAATGCTATGGATGTCTCCCCGTCGGGATCGCCCACGCCACCGGGAGTCGGCTCGACGCTCAGCCAATTCAGCACTGCTCGCGTCTGGGTTACCACCAAAACGCCCGACGCCAGAAGCAAGGCGCCCAGAGGAAACGGGTAAGGGCGAACCGGCCTCCCCTTCCGTGCGCGCATCCGGACGACCCCACCGACCAGCCAGACCGGGACCGTGAGGAGCTGACCGACCAGCAACCCCATCAGCATGGCGAGACGCATATGGTTGGGCCCCTCGCCCCTGGGGTCGAAGATCAGGGCTCCTGGGCTCCCGGCGAGAAGGCCGATCGCCACCGCACGGATCAGCGTCATGCAGGGCATGCTCCCACGGGAGCCACCACCTCGGAGACGCGTGGCATGTGGCTGTACAGCAGCGCCGTATCGCGACCCAGCAACCGTCCCCGTCCGATACCGTCCCTCCGGGGCCTCGTAGCGGCCGGATGGCCGTCGCCGACCGATCCGGCTGGAGCTACGGATCAGAAGGTTGCAGGTTCGAATCCTGCCGAGTGCACAGCAGTCCCAAGGCCCCCGGAGATGATCCGGGGGCCTCTGGTGTGTACGGCAGCTGGTCGCCGGAGGTGTGGAGCGTGGCGTGGTGGTGTGCGGGGGTCGCGTGGCCCGTCGGGGCGCGGGTTGCGGTGCTGCGCTGGGAAGGCGGGCGGGTCAGTCCACTCGGGGCCGGCCGGGAGATCGGCTTCCGGGCCGAGGGCGACCGGCGCTGCGTGGGGGCGCGGGGGAACCCCTGTCCGGTGCGGGCCACGGTCTCCGCGCGGGTGACGCAGGCGCGCTGTGACGAGTGCGCGCGGCTGGACCGGGCGCACTCCGTCGCGGCCGACGGCGTGCCCGACGACCCTCGGACCTACCGCGTGTACCTGGCCTGGTTCGGGCCCGGGATGGTCAAGGTGGGGATCACCGCCGAGGAGCGCGGCGCTGCCCGGCTGCTGGAGCAGGGGGCCGTGGCCTTCACCTGGCTGGGGCGCGGGCCGCTGATGGCCGCACGGCGGACAGAGGAGTTGCTGCGGGCCGCGCTGGGGGTGCCGGACCGGATCCCGTACGGCAGGAAGCGGGCGGTGCGTGCGGCGTTGCCGCCGGCCGGCGAGCGGGTCGCCGAGGTCGCGGAGCTTCATGCGCGGGCCGTCGCCCTCGGCGGGTGGGCCGGTTCCCTGGAGCGGATGGCCTGCGAGGTGGTCGATCACGCGGCCGTGTTCGGGCTCGACGGGCTGCCGCCCGCGACCGGCGTAGTGCGCGGGTTGACCGGCGGGGGAGTGGTCGCGGGCCGGCTGCTGGCCGCGGCCGGGCCCGATCTGCATCTGAGGACCGCCGGGGACGAGGTCGTCGTGCTCGACACCCGGTTGATGACCGGGTGGTCGCTGGTGGGCGCCGACCCCGCGGCAGGGATGAGTGTCCCGGTGACCTGGACGCGGGCCGGGGGCGAGCAGGACGGTCTGTTCTGACCGACGCCGGCGCCGTACGGCAAAGGAACGGATCCCTTTCGGATCCCGTATGGCAATGACGGTGGACAGCACCGGCGGCCGGACCGGAGGGTGACTGTCATGAGCATCAAACCTGTCGGCGGAATAGAACCGCCCTACTACGCCGTCGTCTTCACCTCCGTCCGCCGCGACGACCCCCAGGGATATGCCGAGACCGCCGTGCGGATGAACGAACTCGTCAGGGAAGTGCCCGGCTTCCTGGGGTACGAGTCGGCCAAGACGCCCGGCGGGCTCGGCATCAGCGTCGGCTACTTCCGGGACACCGACTCCATCGCCACCTGGCAGCGCAACCTGGAGCACCAGCAGGCGCAGCGACGAGGGCGGGCCGAGTGGTACGAGAGCTACAGCGTCCACGTCGCCAAGGTCGAGCGGAGCTACGGCTTTGAGCGCGGCTGACCGGGCCGGCGTGCCTGACGCGAATGACGCGAATGACGCGAATGACGCGGCAGACGTGCCTGACGCGGCTGACGGCCAGGAGGCGCGGGAGGTACGGGAGGTACGGGAGTTCTGGGGACGGCTGGGGCTCCCGGGGCTCGTCGACGTCCACACGCACTTCATGCCCGAGCGCGTCCTGCGCAAGGTGTGGGCGTACTTCGATGCGGCTGGCCCCCTCACCGGCCGGGACTGGCCGATCGCCTACCGGCGTGCCGAGGAAGAACGCGTCGCGCTGCTGAGGGAGTTCGGGGTGCGGACCTTCACCTCGATGCTCTATCCGCACAAACCGGGCATGGCCGCGTGGCTGAACAGCTGGTCGGCCGGCTTCGCGGCGCGCACGCCGGACTGTGCGCACACCGCGACGCTGTTCCCGGAGCAGGGCGTGGCCGCATATGTGCGGGAGGCGGTGGAGGGCGGGGCGCGGGTCTTCAAGGCCCATGTACAGGTCGGTGCGTACGACCCCGGTGACCCCCTGCTCGACCCCGCGTGGGGACTGCTCACCGAGGCGGAAGTGCCCGTCGTGATCCACGCCGGCTCGGGGCCCGCGCCGGGAAAGCACACCGGGCCCGCGCCGGTGGGCCGCCTGCTGGCCCGCCATCCCGGGCTGCGGCTGGTGGTCGCGCACATGGGCATGCCCGAGTACACCGACTTCCTCGACCTCGCCGAGCGGTACGCGCACGTGCACCTCGACACGACGATGGCGTTCACGGACTTCAGCGAGGCCACGGTGCCGTTTCCGGTACGGGAGCGAGGACGGCTCGCGGACCTCGCCGACCGGGTCGTGCTGGGGACGGACTTCCCGAACATCCCGTACCCCTACGTCCACCAACTGCGGGCCCTCGAACGGCTGGGCCTCGGCGACGACTGGCTGCGGGCCGTCTGCCACGACAACGGCGCACGGCTCCTCGCACCGGCCCGGGTTTCTCAGGGAATTCACAGCTTCGGGCAAGAAGGCTCTCAGGGCGGGCCCGCAGGGTGGTGAGCATGACCACCCTCTCGCCCCAGGGGCGCACCGAACTGCTCAGGCCCGACGGCAGTCCCGTACGGGTGCTCGTCGTGGACGACGAGGCGCCGCTGAGCGAACTGCTGTCGATGGCCCTGCGGTACGAGGGGTGGGAGGTGCGCAGCGCGGGCGACGGCGCGGGCGCGCTGCGCTCGGCGCGCGAGTTCCGGCCGGACGCCGTCGTGCTGGACGTGATGCTGCCCGACATGGGCGGCCTCGCCGTCCTCGGGCGGCTGCGCCGCGAGGCGCCCGACGTGCCCGTCCTCTTCCTTACCGCGAAGGACGCGGTCGAGGACCGGATCGCCGGGCTGACGGCCGGCGGCGACGACTACGTGACCAAGCCCTTCTCGCTGGAGGAGGTCGTGGCCCGGCTGCGCGGACTGATTCAGACGGTCGAAGGCGGCGGCGGTGCGCAGTGAGTCCCTGGTCGTCGTCGGTGACCTCACCCTCGACGAGGACAGTCACGAGGTGACGCGCGGCGGGCAGTCGATCCATCTGACGGCGACCGAGTTCGAGCTGCTGCGCTATCTCATGCGCAATCCGCGGCGGGTGCTGAGCAAGGCGCAGATCCTGGACCGGGTGTGGAACTACGACTTCGGCGGCCAGGCGAACGTGGTCGAGCTGTACATCTCGTACCTCCGCAGGAAGATCGACGCGGGACGTTCGCCGATGATCCACACCCGGCGCGGGGCGGGATATCTGATCAAGCCCGGTGAGTGAGGTGGGGGCGGCCGCACAGCAGCCGGGCACCGGGCGACGGCCGGGGCCGGCGGGGTGGCGCGGGCTGGTCGGGAGGGATGGGCCGGCGGGGTGGCGCGGGCGGCCGTGGTCGCTGCGGACCCGGCTGGTGGTCTCGGCGGTGCTGCTGATCGCCGTGGTGTGCGCGGTGATCGGGACGGTCACGACCGTCGCGTTCCGCACCTATCTGTACGGGCAGCTGGACACCCAACTCGGCGCTGTGGCGATGCGGGCCGCCGGCCCCCCGATGCCGACCGGCGAGCGGCCGCCGGACGGCCTGCCCCACAAGGCCCCGCTGGACTTCGTCACGGGCGGCGGCGCTCCCGTCGGCACGGTCGGGGCACTGCTCGGCGAGGACGGCACGGTTTCCGTGGCCGTCGCCAGCGCTCAGCACGAGCCGGACGGGCTCGGGCCCACCGAGGACCCGCTCACCGTGGCGCAGCGCGAGGCGCTCGGCTCCGTGGCGCGGGACGGCGAACCGCATACGGTCGAGCTGCCGGGCCGCGGCGATTACCGGGTGGAGTACGCCGACGGCATCCGCGGCTCGTTCCTGGTCGGCGTGCCGACACAGAACGTGCAGGACGCACTGCGGACACTGATCGTCGTCGAGGTCTGCGTGACCGGGGCGGGACTGACCGCCGCGGGCATCGCGGGTGTGTCCATGGTGGGTGTGGCGCTTCGCCCGCTCAGGCGGGTGGCAGCGACCGCGCGGCGCGTCTCCGAACTGCCGCTGCACAGCGGTGAGGTGGCGCTGCACGAGCGGGTGCCGGACTCCGAGGCCGATCCGCGCACCGAGGTCGGCCAGGTCGGGGCCGCGCTCAACAGGCTGCTGGGGCACGTCGGTTCGGCGCTGACCGCGCGGCAGGCGAGCGAGACGCGGGTACGTCAGTTCGTCGCGGACGCCAGTCACGAACTGCGCACGCCGCTGGCCTCGATCCGCGGCTACGCGGAGCTGACGCGGCGTGGCCGGGAACGGAACGCGGTCTCGCCGGACATCCGGCACGCGCTCCGCAGGATCGAGTGCGAGGCGGTGCGGATGACAGGCCTGGTGGAGGACCTGCTGCTGCTCGCCCGACTGGACGCCGGCCGCCCACTCTCGTACGAGTGCACCGATCTGTCCTCGCTGGTCGTGGACGCGGTCGCGGACGCACGCGCCGCAGGGCCGGACCACGCATGGCGGCTGGAGCTGCCCGGGGAACCGGTGACCGTACGCGCGGACGGGGAAAGGCTCCAACAGGTCCTGGTGAACCTGCTGGCCAACGCCCGTACGCACACGCCTCCGGGCACGACCGTGACTGCCCGGGTGCGCCCCGGGTGCGCGACCGGGCCCTTCGTAGGCGCCGGATGCCCGCCCGGGCGGCCCGTCCTGCTGGAGGTCGAGGACGACGGCCCCGGCATCCCCGACGAACTCCGGCGGCACGTCTTCGAGCGCTTCGCGCGCGGCGACGCCTCCCGTTCGCGGCAGGCGGGCGGCACGGGGCTGGGGCTGGCCATCGCGCAGGCCGTCGTCACGGCGCACGGCGGCACGGTGAGCGTGCGGTCGGATCCGGGCCGCACGGTGTTCGCGGTCACGATCCCGGCAGCGGACCCGGCCGTGCTCGTCGACCCGCCCGCCGCCGTCGACCCGGCCGCACCCGTCGGCCAGGCCCCGGCCCCGGCCGCCCCGGCCGTCGCACACGACTCACAGACGGACCACAGGCTGATCACACAGCCGTGACAGCGGCCCCGCCGAGGGTCGTCGTATGCGAACCGACACCCCACGCGGCACCCTTCCGGCCCGTGAGCATCTGCTCGCCGGCCCGGCCGGTACACCCGTACTCGACGTCGTGGTCCCCGTCCACAACGAGGAGGCCGACCTCGAACGGTGCGTGCTGCGGCTGCACGGGCACCTCGCGAGGACCTTCCCGTACGGCTTCAGGATCACCATCGCCGACAACGCGAGCACAGACCGCACGCCCCAGGTCGCGGCGCGCCTGGCAGACCGCCTGCCCGAGGTGCGGGCGCACCGGCTGGAGGAGAAGGGGCGGGGGCGGGCGCTGCGCACGGTGTGGTTGCACTCGGACGCGCCCGTGCTGGCCTACATGGACGTCGACCTGTCCACCGACCTCAACGCACTGCTCCCGCTGGTCGCCCCGCTGATCTCCGGGCACTCGGACCTGGCGATCGGGTCCCGGCTGGCGCGCAGCTCACGTGTGGTGCGCGGGCCGAAGCGGGAGTTCATTTCGCGGGCCTACAACCTGATCCTCAAGTCGTCGCTGGCAGCGCGGTTCTCGGACGCGCAGTGCGGGTTCAAGGCGATCCGCCGGGAGGTCGCCGAGCGGCTGCTGCCGATGGTCGAGGACACCGGCTGGTTCTTCGACACCGAGCTGCTGGTGCTCGCGGAACGGGCGGGGTTGCGTATCCACGAGGTCCCCGTCGACTGGGTCGACGACCCGGATTCGAGCGTGCACCTCGTCAGTACGGCAACCGAGGACCTCAAGGGCGTCTGGCGGGTGGGCCGGGGGCTGGCCGTCGGCGCGCTGCCGCTCGACCGTCTGGCGCGGCCCTTCGGCGACGACCCGCGCGACCGGCGGCTCGCCGGGGTGCCCAGAGGGCTGACCCGTCAGCTGGTGGGCTTCTGTGTGGTCGGCGCGTTCTCCACGCTGCTCCATCTGCTGCTGTATTCCCTCTTCCGCGCCGGTACGGGCCCCCAGGCCGCGAATGCCGCGGCCCTGCTGCTTTCCGCGGTCGCGAACACGGCCGCGAACAGGCGGCTCACCTTCGGGGTGCGCGGCCGTGACCGCGTCATGCGCCACCAGGCACAGGGCCTGGTGGTGTTCGGCATCGGGCTCGCGCTGACCAGCGGCTCGCTCGCGGCCCTCGACGCGGCGGCGGGCAGTCCCTCCCACGGCACGGAGCTGGCCGTCCTGATCGCGGCGAACCTCGCGGCGACCGTGCTGCGCTTCCTGCTCTTCCGCGCCTGGGTCTTCCCCGAACGGCGAAGCCACGACGGCATGCCGAGCCACGAAGACGTGCGGAGCCACGACGACGTGCGGGGCCAGGAAGGCCCGCGGAGCCACGACGACGTGCGGGGCCACGAAGCCCCGCGGAGCCACGACGACATGAGGTACACCCGATGACCACCGCCCTCCCCGCCGGGCTCGCCACCCCCGACGGCCCCGTCCCCGCCCCCCTCCCGACCCCCGACCAGGCCCGCGCACGTCGCGGCCCGCTCGGGCGGCTGCTGCGCGGCCGGGAGGCGGACGGCCCCTGGGTGCGGCCCGCGTTCCTCGCCCTGCTGCTCGCCACCGCGCTGCTCTACCTGTGGAACCTGAGCGCGTCCGGTTACGCCAACTCCTTCTACTCCGCGGCCGCCCAGGCCGGCAGCGAGAGCTGGAAGGCCTTCTTCTTCGGCTCGTCCGACGCCGCCAACTCGATCACCGTCGACAAGCCCCCGGCCGCCCTGTGGCCGATGGCCCTGTCCGTACGCCTCTTCGGTCTCGGCTCGTGGCAGATCCTGGTGCCTGAGGTGCTGATGGGCGTCGCGACCGTGGCGGTGCTGTACGCAGCCGTCCGGCGGCGCTTCGGCCCGGCGGCGGGCCTCCTGGCGGGCGGGACGCTGGCACTGACGCCGGTCGCCGCGCTGATGTTCCGCTTCAACAACCCGGACGCGCTGCTCGCCCTGCTGATGACGGTCACCGTGTACTGCGTGCTGCGCGCTCTCGAAGGCGCCCGCACCGCGTGGCTCGTGTGGGCGGGTGCCGCGGTCGGCCTCGCGTTCCTGACGAAGACGCTGCAGGCGTTCCTGATCCTGCCGCCGCTGGCGCTGGTGTACGCGGTGTGCGCGCCGACGACTCTGGTGCGAAGGCTCGGCCAACTCGCCCTGTCGGGGCTCGCGCTCGTGGTGTCGGGCGGCTGGTGGGTGGCGGTCGTCGAACTGTGGCCGGCGTCCTCGCGTCCGTACATCGGCGGCTCCCAGAACAACAGCTTCCTGGAACTGACCTTCGGCTACAACGGTCTCGGCCGGATCAACGGCAACGAGACCGGCAGCGTCGGCGGGGGCGGCGGCCGGGGCGGCGGTGGCTGGGGGGAGACCGGCATCGACCGGTTGTTCGCCGGGAACATCGGCGGCCAGATCAGCTGGCTGCTGCCCGCGGCGCTGGTGCTGCTGATCGCGGGGCTCGTCCTCACCCGGCGCGCCGGCCGCACGGACACGGTCAGGGCGGCGTATCTGGTGTGGGGCGGCGCGCTGCTGACGACCGCGGCCGTCTTCAGCTTCATGGCGGGGATCTTCCACGAGTACTACACGGTGGCCCTCGCCCCGTACATCGCGGCACTGGTCGGCATGGGCGCCACGATGCTGTGGGAGGAGCGGGCGAAGGTCCGGTGGTCGGCGGTGCTGGGCGGCACGGTGGCGTTGACGGCCTGGTGGTCGTACGTCCTGCTGGGCCGGAGCGCGGACTATCTGCCGTGGCTTCGTACGGCGGTGCTGGTCGGCGGACTCGTGGCGGCGGCAGGGCTGCTGCTGTCGGTGAGGGCCGGGCGCACGGTGGCGCTGGCCGCGGCCGGGCTGGGCCTCGCGGCGTCGCTGGCGGGTCCGGCGGCGTATGCGCTCACCACCCTGAGCGAGGGGCACACGGGCTCGATCGTCACGGCGGGACCGGCGGTGTCGGGCGGCCGGGGGGGACCGGGCGGTGGACCCGGCGGACCCGGCGGACCCGGAAGCGCCGGGGGCGCACTCCGGATGCAGCCACGCGGCCAGGGCGACGCCGGCCAGGCGAACGGGCGGGGCGACGCCGGCGGGATGCAGCCTCCCGGGCAGCCGGGCCAGGCCGGTGGCCAGAACCCCGCGCAGGGGCAGGGCCGGCAGGGGCAGGGACCGGGCCAGCGACCGGCCCAGGCACCCGGCCAGAGTCGCGGGCAGCTGCCCGGTGGCGGCCCCTCCCGTGCCCAGGGCGGTATGGGCGGGTTGCTGGGTGGCGCGAATGCCGACGCCGGGACCGCGGCCAGGATCGGACAGGATGCGGAGGACTTCACCTGGGCCGCCGCGGCGATCGGCTCCCAGAACGCCGCGAGCTACCAACTGGCCACCGGGAAGCCGGTCATGGCGATCGGCGGCTTCAACGGCAGTGACCCGTCGCCGACCCTCGCGCAGTTCAAGCAGTACGTCGCCGACGGCAGGATCCACTGGTTCGTCTCCTCGGGCGGCGGCATGGGCGGCGGCATGGGCGGCGGCCCCGGCGGGGGGACGAGCTCGCAGATCACGGCCTGGGTCGAGGAGAACTTCACCGAGGTCACGGTGGGCGGCATCACCCTGTACGACCTGACCGCGGCGAAATAGCCACCGCAGTTCAGGGGGACTTCGAGCACGCGGCGGAGCCGATGGAAGCGCGCGGCGGCGACATGGTCGAGGAGATGCGGGAGCGGGACTTCGTGTTCGCCCTCGTTCTGCTGGTGGCCGGCATCGAGGCGATGGTGGAGCGCTCGGCGAGGGCCTGGCCGTCTCCAGTCGTGCTGTGGCAGTTGCTCACCCGGCACTGGCTGGACGTCCAGCTCCGCCCGCAGCGTCGTCCCGATGGCGGAGATGACCCTGCCGGGCTGTCGACGTGCTCGGGCCCCGGGTGGAGGGCGGCCGGCCGTCCCCTGCCTGCCGTCCTCTGTCCCCGGGGCCCGCTTCCGCCGGGAGGGTGGCTCGTTTCCGCTGGGAACGAGCAGCCGCCCGGAGGCTTTCGGACTACTCGCCCGGGTGGGCGAGTCCGATGTCGTGGCCGTCGACCCCGCGGCCGGCGCCAGGTTCGGCGCGCGCCGCGACCGCCGTGGCAGCCGGTGCGACCGGGGCGGGGCGATCGGCCGACGGTTCGGGGGCCGGGGCCGGAACCTCGTCGGAGGAGTGGCTCTTCAGAGCGACCTCCTTGATGAAGAGGGTGACGAGGAAGGCGAGCAGGGCGAAGGGCGCGGAGTAGAGGAAGACGTCCGCCACACCGTGTCCGTAGGCCGTCTCCATCACCGTGCGGATGGGGGCGGGCAGGGCGTCCAGGTCGGGGATGGAGCCGCCGCCGGTGCCGCCGTGGCCCAGGGCCGCGCCTTGCGGGCCGAGCTCGGCGAGCCCGTCCTTGACGTAGTGGGTGACCCGGTTGGCCATGACCGCGCCGAGCGCCGAGACGCCGATCGCGCCGCCGAGCGAACGGAAGAAGGTGACGACCGAGCTGGCCGCACCGAGGTCCGCGGGGGCGACCTGGTTCTGCGTGCACAGCACCAGGTTCTGCATCATCATGCCGATGCCGAGGCCCATGACCGCCATGAACAGCGCGATCTGCCAGTAGTCCGTGTCGTAGCGGATGGTGCCGAGCAGACCGAGGCCCGCCGTCACCAGCACACCGCCGCCGACCAGCCATGCCTTCCAGTGGCCCGTCCTGGTGATGATCTGGCCGCTCACAGTGGAGGAGAGGAACAGACCGCCGATCATCGGGATCGTCATGACACCGGACATCGTCGGCGACTTGTCCCGCGCCAGCTGGAAGTACTGGCTGAAGAAGACCGTGCCGGCGAACATCGCGACACCGACGAAGAGCGAGGCCAGCGATGCCAGCGTGATGGTGCGGTTGCGGAACAGCCGCAGCGGGATGATCGGCTCGCTCGCCCTGGCCTCCACGAGGAGGAAGAGCGCACCGAGGACGACGGAACCGCCGACCATCGCGCAGCTCTGCCAGGACACCCAGTCGTACTTGTCGCCCGCGAAGGTGACCCAGACCAGCAGCAGCGAGACCGCGGCGCTGATGAGGAACGCGCCCGACCAGTCGACCCTGACCTGGCGCTTCACGAAGGGGAGCTTGAGGGTCTTCTGCAGGACGATCAGGGCGATGACCGCGAACGGCACGCCGACGTAGAAGCACCAGCGCCAGCCGAGCCAGTCGGTGTCGGTGATGACGCCGCCGAGCAGCGGGCCGCCGACGGTTGCGACGGCGAACGTGGCGCCGAGGTAGCCGCTGTAGCGGCCACGCTCGCGCGGGGAGATCATCGCGGCCATCACGATCTGTGCGAGGGCGGAAAGACCGCCGACGCCGATGCCCTGGACCACGCGGCAGACGATGAGCATGCCCGCGTTCTGCGACAGACCGGCGACCACCGAACCCGCCACGTAGATGATCAGCGATATCTGGACCAGCAGCTTCTTGGGGAACAGGTCCGCGAGCTTGCCCCACAGGGGCGTGGTCGCCGTCATCGCCAGCAGCGAGGCGGTCACGACCCAGGTGTAGGCGCTCTGACCGCCGCCGAGATCGCTGATGATCTCCGGCAGCGCGTTGGTGACGATCGTCGACGACAGGATCGCGACGAACATGCCGAGCAGCAGCCCGGACAGCGCCTCCATGATCTGCCGGTGTGTCATCGGCGCGCCGCCGGCGGGGGCATGCCGGCCCCTGTGCTCGGCGTTGCCGTCCCGCACACCGGTCGGTGTGGTCGTAGCCATGAACTTCCCTTACGTCATCTGCGCGGGTGTACGGGGGGCATGGGCCCGGCAGTCCCCGACGGAATCCCGGAGGCGGGCCAGCATCGCGTTCAGCTGTCCGACGTCGTCGTCGGACCAGTCCTTCAGGTAGTGGGCGAACATGTCCGTCGTCCGGCGGCCGAGGTCGACGAGCAGGTCCGCCCCCGCCGGGGTGAGCCGCAGGATGCGGGAGCGCCGGTCGTCCGGGTCGGGTGAGCGCTCGAGCCAGCCGCGTTCGACGACATGGGCCACGTGCCGGCTGGTCACCGACATGTCGACGGCGAGCAGCTCGGCGAGGCGGCTCATGCGCATCTCGCCGTACCGGCCGACGAGGGAGAGCACGGCGGCGGATCCGGAGGGGCACTCGACAGGAAGCACCCGCGCGAGGCTTCGCTTCACGGCGCCCATGGCGCTGATCTGCCGGGCCAGCTCCTCGTACCGACTCCGTTCGGCCATGGACCCTCCCGGGGCATCTTGTTGCTTAGGGCAACGATAGAAGAGATTGGTTGCTACAGGCAAACGAAAAAGGGCCTCAGTGGTTAAAGGAACCCAAAAGGCTTCGCATGGGCGGAGTCACGGTGCGGACATGTCGCG
Organism: Streptomyces sp. ISL-10; assembly: GCF_018614575.1. Taxonomy (GTDB): domain Bacteria; phylum Actinomycetota; class Actinomycetes; order Streptomycetales; family Streptomycetaceae; genus Streptomyces. Next base: position 20,845 of record NZ_JAGGOJ010000034.1, on the reverse strand, counting down.
AAGGAAGCACGTCCGGCGGCTGCCCGGGGTTGGGCCCGACCCCCGCGTTCGCTAGGGTCCTGCCTCATGGCACACAACCCCCATGCTCCCCACGGCCAGGGCCCCGAGGGCACCCATGACCCCGCGGGCAACACGCAGATGTTCCGCGCGTTCGTCGACGAGGGAGCACCCCAGGGCCGCGCGGGGGCGGCCCCGGCCCGGTCGTCCTCCTCGCGGGTCGGTCTGGTCGTCGGCGTGATCGCGGCGATCGTCGTCATCGGCGCGGTGGCCTGGCTCGCCCTCGGCTGAGTGCTCCGCGCGGCGCCGCCTGCGGTAGGGCGGGGTGAGGCGTATCGCTGCCCCGCCCCGCTGACCGGCGCCGGCCCGCCGCCGAGCGCGCCACGACGCCGCCGGCATAGGGCGTCCGGGCGGGCGACGGCAGGACCGAGGAGCCGTACGAACTGCCCTCAAAGAGAGCCGGCTCTCCGAGGCGAATGGGCCCCGCACCCCGTCATCACCCCCGAGACGCCCAGGCGCGCCCCCGCGCCGGCCGTCATTTCCACTCGGCCGTGACGTCCTGCGTCTCGATGTGCATTCCGAGCGGCACCCGCCACGCATCGACGCACACCGTGTACGCCTTCTTCCGAACGGCCCCGGGCGCGATCGGCACGGGCAGGGGTTGGCTGGACTCGATCGTCGCCCAGTCGATCCCGAGCGCGCCGATGATGTGCGTGGCGAACGTGACCGTGCCCGAAATCGCCGCCCTTCCACCGGTGTTGCGGAACTCCACGGTGGCCCGCTCGCACCAGCGCTGGTCCAGCGCCTCGCGGACCGGTTCCGTGAGCTGGAGCAGGGCGGGGCCCGCCGGGGGTGCGGGGCTGTCGGACGGAGGCGTGGACGGAGGCGTGGACGGAGGCGCGGGGGCCGGTCCGGCGGGCGGCGCGTCGGTGTCACCGCCGGGACCGCTCGGAGCGTCCGGCGAGTCGCCCGGGCCCGGGGCGGGCGCCTCGGCGGCGGGTGGCGTCTCGCTCCGTGGAGGCCCGTCGTGGAGCGGCGGGGCGGACGGTGCGCCGCCGGGAGTCCGCGGCGCAGCGGAGGAGTCCGGATCGTCCAGGGGGATCAGCACGACCCCGCCCTCGGGCGGGACCGCGGCGGTCGGCGACGGGCCGGAGCCCGCCGCGCCGAGCGGTACCCGCCCGCCGCCGTTGCTGCCTGAGCACGCGGTGAGCGCCCCGCCGAGGCAGAGCGCCACCGCGACGATCCCGGTCCGTCGACGTCGCCGCATGGCGGCAGTGTCGCTGACGGGGCGTCAATGCAGAAGAGCCAGGACGGCTTTCGAGCCGCTCAGTCCGCGATGAGCCCCTCGCGCAGTTGCGCCAGCGTTCGCGTCAGCAGGCGGGACACATGCATCTGCGAGATCCCGACCTCCTCGCCGATCTGCGACTGCGTCATATTGGCGAAGAAGCGCAGCATGATGATCTGCCGCTCTCTGGGCGGCAGTTTGGCCAGCAGCGGCTTGAGGGACTCGCGGTACTCGACGCCCTCCAGCGCGCTGTCCTCGTAGCCGAGGCGGTCGGCGAGGGAGCCCTCGCCGCCGTCGTCCTCGGGCGAGGGAGAGTCGAGCGACGAGGCGGTGTAGGCGTTGCCCACGGCGAGGCCGTCGACCACGTCCTCCTCCGACACCCCGAGCACCGCGGCCAGTTCGGGAACGGTCGGGGAGCGGTCGAGCTTCTGGGACAGCTCGTCGCTGGCCTTGGTGAGCGCGAGCCGCAGCTCCTGGAGCCGGCGCGGCACCCGCACCGACCACGACGTGTCACGGAAGAAGCGCTTGATCTCACCGACGACCGTCGGCATCGCGAACGTCGGGAATTCCACGCCCCGTTCGCAGTCGAAGCGGTCGATCGCCTTGATCAGCCCGATCGTGCCGACCTGGACGATGTCCTCCATCGGCTCGTTGCGGCTGCGGAACCTGGCCGCCGCGTACCGCACGAGGGGGAGGTTGAGCTCGATGAGCGTGTCGCGCACATAGGTGCGCTCCGGGCTGTCGTCGGCCGCCCCCTCGCTGTCCAGCGCGCGCAGCCGCAGGAACAGGGAGCGGGACAGAGTGCGGGTGTCGATGGCTTCCGAGCTGTCGGACACGACGGGTGCGGGTGCGCCGGGCGCACGCGTGAGCACCTTCGAGCTGCCCTGTTCTGCGGACATGCCACCCCCTTGAGGTCGCGGACGGTCGCGGTGGCCACGACCGACTGAGGAACGCAGCCTCCACCTGAATACCGGCGGCGGGCCTGCGGCAAACGCGGTTCCCGCAGAATGTCACATGTCGGCAACACGCTGTAGTGACATGTCGATAAGTATCGGGTGAAAGTGGCCAGGAAGCCAGAGGGGTAAGGCTTTTGAGTGACACTCAGGAAGTCGAGGGCGGTCTACCCGTTCTGGTTACGCTTCGATCCTGTTTGCGGATCGAAGTCGCGCGAAACTTCGGGCCAGCAGCCTTGACACATGCATCTGCGATACGCCCAGTTCCTGGCTGATCTGGGACTGCGTCAGGTTGCTGTAGTAACGGAGCATCAGGATCCGCTGCTCGCGCTCCGGCAGCTGGACGAGCAGGTGCCGTACGAGATCGCGGTGCTCGACGCCCGCCAGCGCCGGGTCCTCGTAGCCGAGCCGGTCGAGCAGGCCGGGCATCCCGTCGCCCTCCTGCGCCGCCTCGAGCGACGTGGCGTGGTACGAGCGGCCGGCCTCGATGCATGCGAGCACCTCGTCCTCGCCGATCTTCAGTCGCTCGGCGATCTCCGCCGTCGTGGGGGAGCGGCCGTGGGCCGTCGTGAGGTCCTCCGTGGCACCGTTGACCTGGACCCACAGCTCGTGCAGCCGGCGCGGCACGTGCACGGTGCGGACGTTGTCGCGGAAGTAGCGCTTGATCTCGCCGACGACCGTCGGCATCGCGAACGTCGGGAACTGCACGCCCCGGTCCGGGTCGAACCGGTCGATCGCGTTGATCAGCCCGATCGTGCCGACCTGGACGACGTCCTCCATCGGCTCGTTGCGGGAGCGGAAACGGGCGGCGGCGTACCGGACCAGCGGCAGGTTGGCCTCGATGAGCGCCGAGCGCACCCGGGCGTGCTCCGTGCTGCCCGGCTCCAGGGCCTTGAGGCGGCCGAAGAGGACCTGGGTGAGAGCCCTGGTGTCGGCGCCCCTGCCGGGCGGCCTGGCGGTCACAGCGGGGGTCTCGTCCGGCCGCTCGTTCTGAGGTGGCACCTGAGGCGCAGTACTGGCCGGCACGGTCACGCCACCCCTTTGCGGTCGATTTCGGTCAACTCATCCGTCAAAAGCGGTCATAGCATCACAAGACATGTCCACTGTGTGCAAGCACCTGATAACGCCGTGTTGACGGTGGGGTTGGCGTCCGATCAGCCGCAAAACACAAGAACCCCTCGCCGTCACGGCGAGGGGTCCGGGGGTGCGGGGGCGCTCAGAACTCGTAGTCCGCGATCACCCAGGTGGCGAACTCACGCCACTGCGCGGCGGCCGCCTGGTGGGCCGGGTGCTCGATGTAGCGCTTGAGTGCGTCGCTGTCGGCCACGGCGGAGTTGATGGCGAAGTCGTACGCGATGGGCCGGTCGGTGATGTTCCAGGCGCACTCCCAGAACTCCAGCTCCGGGATTAGCCCGTCCAGCTCCTGGAAGGCCTTCACGCCGGCCAGCACGCGCGGCTCGTCGCGGTCGACGCCGCCGTTGAGCTTGAAGAGGACCAGATGGCGGATCAAGGGGGCACTCCTGGGGGACTGGGAACCTGAGCGGGGATGCGCGCCGGTCTAGTTGACGAGCTCGGTCATGAACTGTCCGACACCCTGCGCGGCGTCCGATATGCCCTCGAACCCTATCCCGACCAGGTCGGCGGCCTTTTCCGGAGAGGTGATGATCGTATACAGGACAAAGACCACGACTATGTAAAGAGCGACCTTCTTCGCTTCCACCCTCGGCCCCTGTCTCCCCTGCCGGCCCCGTCGCTGCCCGTGCGTCGCGTGAGTCTAACCGAGGCTGTATTTCCGGCCACCCGGGCCACGGACCATGCACGAAGGGCCCCGGCGCTGTCGCACCGGAGCCCTTCGACAAGAGCGGTAGCGGAGGGATTTGAACCCTCGGTGACTTGCGCCACACTCGCTTTCGAGGTCTGTTCGTGCTGGTGAGGTCACCGTTCATCGTCGTTCACTGCCGTACGGGACGGGCTATGCGGCCATCCTTTGGGACTCGCGTGAACCGTGGCGAACGTCGGCGTACGGCTATGAACGAGACGGAAAGTGAGACGGAGCGGCTGGGTCAGCTCTGCGCCGTGGCCTGCGAGAACCAGTGGGCCAGGCGACGGATCGTGCCCTCGTCTACGGCGTCGATCAAGCGCCTGGCGGCAGTGTCGTCCTCCGGCTGCCCAATCGGAACCCCCGCGCTGACGAGAGCGGAGGTCAATACCTGGTGCCGGCGGTCTCTGAGGCGTTCCTCCCGGGCGCTGCGGACTGGCTCCTCGGCGGCATCCGCGACAGTAGTGGTGACGCCAGGCCCCGGTGAGATGGTGTCGAGGTGCTGCCACCCACTGCCGTCGGTCGTCGGGCCCCAGATCTCGAACGTCGGAGCGCCCCCACGTGCCTGGACCGTGAGCGTCATCTCAGTAACCGCGTGATCAACCGGTTCTCGGGAAGGCGATTCGGCGACCGCTCGCCGGGCTCCCTCGGCCGACAGGGACACCGCGACGAATCGTGGGCGTCCGTCTGGCGGTGTCGACATGCACATGTCTGGCCCCATGGCTCACTCCTCGGATGGCCGGTAGGTGACACGAGCGTAGCGGTGAAGCTGACGGGTCGTCAGTAGTGCCTTAGAAGTCATCTCATTTGGCGAGTCTGCCGTAGCAGATGAGTGTGCAGGCGAGGAAGTGTTCGGCTTTGTGCTCGTAGCGGAGGTGGAGGCGGCGACAGCCGGCGACCCACGCCATGGTGCGCTCGATGGTCCAGCGGTGACGCCCCACCCGCTGCCGACCGCGGTGGAAGCTTCTCCCTTGCATCAAGGCGGCCCGCTCAAGCGGGCGGCGCGCTGGAGCGGTCGGGGGCCGGTCCGGCCGATGTGACAGGGCTGGGCCGGGTGAAGCGGGGGATTCGGTGAGGAGCGGCGGAGTGCGGCGGGTTCCGAAGGGGGATCGGAGTCGTCCATACGGCCCGCATTGGGGGTGGTGTGGGGCTGTGTGCTGAGCACGGCGCTTAGCGTCGGCCGCGGCGATCTTCAGTGCCGCGGCGACGCCCGACGTCCACGGCGGGGCATCGATCGCCGAGTTCGTTCGGGCACTGGAACGCACTTCGGTGTCGTGCACTGCAGGAGGTCTTGATGTCCGGTATCGCAGTATCGGGGGCGCCGGGGCGGGGGAGTACGGGGCGAAGTCGCGGGAGCGGGGGCTCGTGGTGGGTCGTGGTGCGGGCCTGGTTGGCGGGACTAGCGGTGCTGGCTGGCCTGACCGTCCCGCTCGCCGTGGCGACGCCCGCCGCCGCGCAGACGGGAACCTTCGCCTACGTCGCCAACTTTTTCTCGGACGACGTGTCGGTGATCGACACGGCCACAAACACCGTCGTGGCCACCGTCCCCGTCGGCGACCAGCCCCGGGGCGTGGCGATCACCCCGGACGGCACCCGCGTCTACGTCGCCAACAACAACACAACCACAGTGTCGGTCATCGATACCGCCACCAACACCGTCGTCGCTACCGTCACCGTCGGAGCCAACCCCATTGGCGTGGCGGTGACCCCGGACGGCACCCGCGCCTACGTCACCAGCGGCTCGGGCGGCGTGTCGGTCATCGACACAGCCACCAACACCGTCGTAGCCACCGTCCCCATTGGCGCGGCCCCCGTGGGCGTGGCGATCACCCCGGACGGCACGCGCGTCTACGTCACCCAGCCCGGCGATGACGGCGTGCCCGTGATCGATACCGCCACCAACACCGTCATCACCACCATCCCCGTGGGCAACGCACCCCTGGGCGTGGCGATCACCCCGGACGGCACCCGCGTCTACGTCGCCAGCGTCGGCTCGGACAGCGTGTCGGTCATCGACACGGCCACCAACACCGTCGTGGCCACCGTCCCCGTCGGCGACTTCCCCCAGGGTGTGGCGGTGACCCCGGACGGCACCCGCGTCTACGTCGCCAACTTCTCCTCGAGCAGTGTGTCGGTGATCGATACCGCCACCAACACCGTCGTGGCCACCGTCCCCGTCGGAGCCAACCCCCTCGGCGTGGCGGTCACTCCAGACGGCTCCCGCGTCTACGTCACCGACGCCGGCTTGGACAACGTGTCGGTGATCGACACGGCCACGAACACGGTCATCGCCACCGTCCCCGTGGGCGACGGCCCCGAGGGGGTGGCGATCGGGACCGTCGCCGCTGAGCGGACTCCGACCAGGCTGACCCTGAGGGCCGAGAAGAAGAAGAAGGGGAAGGACGCCGTGGAGGCCCTGGGCGCCGGGGGCAGGCATGGCCTCACTCTGCAGGCCAAGCTGACCGCCGAGGGCCGGCCCCTGGCAGGTAAGCCCATCGACTTCACCACCGACTCCGTCCTGCTGTGCACCGACACCACCGACAGCAGGGGCAAGGCCACCTGCAAGGTCCCGCGCAAGCAGGACAACGACACCTGCTACACCGCCACCTTCGCCGGCGACGACACCCACGAACCCGCCACCGCCACCGTCTGCACGGATCACAGCAGGTCCGGATGGCCGTCAGAACCGGAGAATTCGGAAGGCATGAGCGTCATCCCCGGCCAGGCACTCACGCCGGCCGCCAGGACATGAACGTGACCCTGCGCGGCCAAGCCCCGGCAGATCCCCGCCTCCCGCAACCCCGCAACTGATCACCCCTACAACATGCCCCACCAGGGCATGTCACCTCCTTCACGACTCGTGGCCCTGACCTCAACCCGAGGCAGGGCCACGACCGCACCACGAAGGCCCGCGCAGCTCGGTACGTTCCAAATGAGATGACTTCTTAGGTGATGTGTCCATGGCTTCCTTGATCGCCCTATGATCCGCTGGTCACGCTGTTGAAGCTGGGGGATCAATGGACATCGCGGGTCAGCTCGTGACCATCGCGGCTGTGCTGCTGGGCGGTTTAACCACGCACTTCACGAACCATCGGATGGAGCGTCAGCGGACCCGGTACACGATGCTTACGCGGTGGGATGAGCGAAAGCTCGATGCCTACGCCGACTACGTCGATCGGGTGCGCACCTGCATTTACGCTTCCGTCCTCCTCTACGAGGTGCGGAAGGGTATGCGTGACATCGAGCGGAGCGAGCGAGAGCTGGCGCTTGCTCTTGCCGATGCCGAAGGTAGTCGCGGGCGCGCCTTCGAGCGGGTGATGCTGCTCGCCGAGGACGGGGTTGTCGAGGCGGCTCACAAGTTGAACGCCGCTGCCCACGCCATCGACTGGCGTGCGAGGGGCACTACCGATGGGTCGTTGGAGGAATGGCGTCAGCTTCATAAGACCGCCTTTCAGGCCATCAACCGCTTCCATGAGGCGGCTCGGGATGATCTGGGCGTGAGCGGCAACTTCCACGGGGAGGAGCACGGGGCGCGGGACCTGGTACTCCCGCGCACCCGCGATGAACTGGAGCCCTGATCAGTCCTCGCCGAATCGCCAACCGGTGAGGCCCGCGAGGACAGTGGCGCGCGCTTCAACGACAGCCATGCGGGCCGCTCGCTCACCCTCGTGGGTGTGCGAGGCATGGTTGGTCACCTGGCCAGGCCACTTCCTGTAGAGGAGCCCCGTCTCCGAGGTGAACCAGCCGCGGGATACCGCGCTCAGCGCGAGTAGCAGCCCAGTGTCTTCTGAAGCCGGGAGCGCCATCCACCCCCCGAGGGCCAAGACCAGGTCACGGCGAGCGAACAGCGTGGCCGGGTGCACCTGCGCGCGGAAGTCGTGAGCCTGCCAATGGCTGAGGACGGCTCCGCGCTCGATGGGGCCCTGGGGAGGATCCTGGTCAAACCCCACGGTCGAGCCGTCGGGCAGCAGGTCAAGCACCCGCGAGGTAGCCCAGCCGAGAGATGGAGTCTCAGTGAGGGCGGCCAGATCTCGGGCGAGGGCGCCGGGAGTCAGCATGTCGTCGGCGTCGAGGACCTTGATGAACTCGCCCGTTGCGCGGGAGAGCGCCAGAGTCCGGGCTACGCCGGCACGGCCGGGGCGGCCCTGGCCAAAGCTGATGCGGGTGTCATCCGGTACATACGGCGCGACGGCGTCGGTTTCCCCATCCTCTTGGATGACCCACTGCCAGTCCCACCCGTCGGGCAATTGCTGCTCGCAGAGCGACTTGTAGGCGTCCGGAAGGTGATGAGCTGCCGGTGCGTGTACAGCAGTGATGACAGAGATGCGACGGGTCATCCTCACCACCTGGCCAGGTGAGTCCTGAAGATCAGTTCCGTCCGATCGCCGGGGAGTGTCACGTCTGATACCTCCACTACTCGGCCTTGCGTGTCGATCGAAGTCTTCCGGAGGACGACCACGGCCACACCACCTTGCAGTCCCAGTTCCTCGCTCTCCTCCACTGTGGGCGGACGCGCGGTGATGCGCTCGACGATGCGGTCCAGTTCGATGCCGACCGTGTGGAGCTGATTCTGTGTTCCGCCCGGCCAGGGTTCTTTCGACTGGTCAAGGAGGTCCGGGTTGGCAGCCACCATGTCTCGCACCAGGTACGAGCGAGCGATGTTGAAGGGCGAATCTTCCTCGCGGTGGTTGGTGCGGTAGACCCTCTCAAGCAGGAGTGTCCCAACCGGCACCCCGAACTGAGCCGCTAGGTCCTCGTTGGCCGGCACGTCGCTGTAGGTCGCACTGAAGATGAGATCCGACACGGTAAGCCCGGTGTCGTGCTCAGTCGCCCCCGTAGCCTGACGCTCTTCCCGGGACACGCGGGCGCGATCCTTCTCCCACTGGTGGCGGGCGTTGTCGCGTTGCACCAGCTTCCGAGGCTTCCGCACGAAGTTGCCCACCCCATGCTTCTTGTCGATCAGCCCTTCTGAGAGCAGTAGCGCGAGCGCGTCGCGCATCGTCGGCAGGCTCGTCTTGTACTCCTTCGCGAGCGCCGTCTCAGCGGGCAGCCGCTGACCAGGCTTTAGCTCACCAGCGCGGATGCGCTCGCGCAGTTGCTCGGCAATCCGCTCGTACTGCTTAGCCATCGGGGGCTCACCATCCCTGCTTGTTGACCGTCTCAGGATAAGTCCTCAAGAGGAGTTGACGACTCCTGGCGCGTCCGCCATAGTCGGAGCAACTCCTTAAGAGGAGTTGAGGACAGGATCTCTTATGGAGTGTCCCGTGCTCTCGCTCTATGCCCGTCTGCGACGACGGAGCCGCGCGAACCCTGCACCACTTGCGCCCGGAAGGCCCCGTGAAACGGGCCCGAAGGAAGCGTCTGTTCCTTGACAACTGAATGGGGATCACGCCGCCTCTCCTCGGCCAAGTAGGCGGCCGCGTGGACCACCTGGCCCGCGTGATGAACAGCGCAACCACAACCCCACCGCAGCGCTTCGGCGCTGCGGCCGGTGGCCCCCTCGCCCGTCCGGTGCTTGAGCCGTACGGGCGGGGCTGAGGGGAGCCGGATGCACAGGGCTCTAACGCTGGGTCGGTCGCCTCTCTCCAAGGCCGCGACCGTTGCCCGGCATCTCCGTCCCTCCGACTTGGGAGATCCGCATGCGTACGTACATAGGTAGTCACGAGGCTGCGAACGCGGCTGAGTTCGAAGAGCTTGCGCTCGGCTTTGACGAGCTGCCCGCCGGTATCGACGTGGACCTGTTCCGCGGTCCGCTGGGGCCCGAGACCCCGCAGGAGCGGGCGGCTCGCCTGGACGTGGCTCGCGAGGTCATCGCCGACCTCGCGGCGCAGGGCGAGGGGGGTGACGAGGTTGCCGCGTGGGATGCCCTGTACGCCGACGCGCTGACCCGCACGGTGCCGTTCCTGCGCTCGGCTCGCGCGGCCGGCCGTTTCTCCGGAACGGGGGAAGCGGCGTGATGAACGAGCGCAGGATGCTGACGAAGGCACAGAAGGTTGTTCTAGTCGCCGCGTTCGTGCCCATGCTCGCCACTGGTGTGGCCGGTGGCGTGGGGACGTTCAGCAACATCAGCCGCGCCTACGGCTCGGGTACGGCGCTGGGTGCGGTAGCGGCCGGTGAGGGCGCGACCGCGGTTCTGGCGCTGGTGCTGCTCGGGCTGACGATGCTGGGGCAGTCCTCGCCGGTGATCGTCCGGTTGGGCTTGTGGGCGCTGCCCGCCGCGGCGTCGGTGATGGCGGCCATGGCCGCCGACGATCCGGGCCGCACCGTGATCTACGCCGTGACTCCGATGGGCATGTGCGTGTCGGCGGAAGGCATGGCGTTCCTGGCTCGCCGCATCGTGGTCCACCAGGACGGGCGCGACATCGAGGCAGAGGTGAAGGCGGCCGCCGTCGTGCGCGCGCTCGCCTACCACCGGGCCCGCGCGGCGAACCACCCCGACCGGCGGGTCAAGAAGGCGTCGGAACGCAAGTCCTGGAGGCTGGCCCGCAAGGTCGGCTTGGGGGATGCGTCCCTCGGTGTGCGACTGCTGGACATCCAGCGCGAGCGCGTGACCGGCGGCGCGGACGCCGCCCTCGCGGCCATGTTCACCGCCCCCGCATACCAGGACGAAGCGCAAGACTCTACTGTAAATCGGTTGGGGTCTGACCTGCGAAAGTCGGCCCCCGAGCCGGTAGCGGAAGCGGCAACGCTTCCCGCTCTCCCGTCGGCCGACCCCAAGCTGGTCGACGCCGCTGAGTCGGCCGACCCGGTAGCAGCCACGGATCCGGCCGAGTCGGCTCCGGCGCGGGCGGTTGCCGCTGTGGAGTCGGCTCCCCGCCGGGCGACCGGTCGGGTACCTCAGTCGGCGCGTACGCCCCGACTGGTCCGCACCCCGGAGCAACTGCTCGATGAGGCCCGGTCGGCTACGGCCGACTGGTCGGACGTCGAGCTGACGGCCGAGGGGATTCGCAAGGCGGTCCGCACGTCGTCTGCGAACGGCCGCATGCTGCGCGACGCGCTCAAGGCTGAGCGCGCCGCCGGTGACGGGCTGGATGAGGTGGCTGCCTGATGTCTCCCTCGTTCGGCAAGTGCTTCGACCCGGACGGGACGACGTTCGGCGTTCCCACCTTCCCGTGGAAGTTCGCCCCGGACGGCTACGCCACCCGCCGCCAACTCCGGGCCCGCGGCTTACGGCCCGGCGGGCAGCCCATCGCCGCGCAGGTGATGCGCCGCGCCCGCCGGCGCAAGTCCGGGGTGCTGGTCGCCTACCTCTACCGGATCGACCAGGCCAAGCCCGTACGGCCCATGACGCCCGGTCGCGCCGCCGCGCTCGCCAAGGCGATGAGTGCACGGCGCACATGCCCGCAGTGCTCGATCGATGCCGGTTACTGCATCCCGACCTCGCTCGGCATGTGCGTGACCTGCGCCTACCCGCAAGACCAGACGACTGCTGCCTGACCTTGTGAAAGGAGTGATCCACCGTGTCCGAGATCCCCACCATCGACCCGCCGGAAGAGCCGGACGGCACCGAGACCAGCAGCGAGACGGCGGCCATCCTGCCGTTCCCTGCCCGCAAGGCGACTGCGGGCGAGCCGCCTGCGCTGGGCGAGGTGAAGCCCGGCGAGTGGGAAGCGCAGATTCCCGACGACGCCGAAGAGGACGACGCCCAGGTCGCCGAGGGCGATCCGGTCGACCCGCCGCGCGAGAAGTACCCGCCGTCCGTCAGCGAGTGGATGGAGGCCAAGGACAAGGCCCGCCCGACGGTGCTGCCGGACTGGGTGAAACTGCCCGACCAGCGCAAGGCAGTCCGGCGGTGGGCGGTGCGGCACTACTCGACGATGGTCGGGTACCACGCGCTGCGCCTGCCCTGCGTCTACACGCCGAAGCTGCTGGCCTACTCGCCGCGCGGTGCGTGGCGCTGGTCGACTGCGGTCGGCCGATGGGTGTCCGACGCCGAGGGCAAGGCGCTGCGCCTTGCGGCCGTGCGTACGGAAGATGCGGGCGAGTACCTGAAGCTCTCGCGGCAGCGGGACGCGCGGGTGAAGCTGCGCGGCATCATCGCCACCGTGGGCGGCATCATTGGCCTGGTTGCCGCTCTCACTCTGTACGTCATGGCGCCGTCGTGGCTGCTGCTGTTTTCGGTGGCGACGCTGACGACCGTTCTCGGCATCGCGGGGGCGCCGGCCGACCGGCCGCTGATCGACCGGGCGAAGGTGACGTTCCGCAAGCGCAAGCTGTCCTCGGACATCGTCATCCGCGCCCACGACGCGGCCAAGCTGACCAGCAAGGACCAGTCCATCGCCTTCCCGCGGCCGATCGGCCGCGACGGGGACGGCTGGCGCGTCGTGGTCGACCTGCCGTACGGAAAGACGTTCGAGGACGCAGTCTCCGCCCGTACGCGCCTCGCGTCGGGCCTGGACATCGCCCCCACGCAGCTCTTCCTCGACAAGGACGAGACGAGCGGCAGGCGCGTGTCCTACTGGATCGCCGACCGTGACCCGCTCGCGGTCCCGGCCGGGCGTACGCCGCTGCTCGGAGCGACGCGGGTCGACTTCTGGAAGCCGTTCCCGTGGGGCGTGGACGAGCGGGGAAACCCGGTCATGGCCACGATGCTGTGGCTGTCGCTGCTGGTCGGTGCCGTTCCGCGGCAGGGCAAGACGTTCTCCGCCCGCACGATCGCCCTCGCGGCGGCGCTGGACCCGCACGTGCGGCTGATCGTGTTCGATGGGAAGGCGTCGCCGGACTGGCGCGCGTTCACCAAGGTCGCGCACCGTATCGGGTTCGGCATCGTGCCCCGCAACGGCTTCGATCCCGTGGAGCACATGGTGTCCGCGCTGATGGAGCTGAAGGCCGATGTGGAGGACCGCTACCACCGGCTGTCGGAACTGCCGCTGCACATCTGCCCGGAGGGCAAGCTGACCCCGGAGATCAGCCGGGACAAGAAGCTGAACATGCCGCTCACGCTGGTGGTCGTGGACGAGGTGCAGGAGTACCTGCAGCACCCCGTGCACGGCAAGACCATCCTTGAGCTGCTGGTCTACCTCGCCCGCGTCGCGCCGGCCGTCGGCGTCTCGGTCATGAACTCCACACAGAAGCCGGACGACACCGCCTGCCCCTCGGTCCTCCGCGACCAGCACCAGGCCCGCTTCTCCCTGCGGGTCGGCTCCTGGCAGGTCTCCGACGTGGTCCTCGGTGCGGGCTCCTACAGCGAAGGCCTGGACGCATCCCGCCTGCTCAAGTCCCACAAGGGCGTGGGGCTGCTCAAGGGCATGTCGGATGATTCCGGCATCGTGCGCACGTATCTCGCGGACGGCCGCGACGCCGACAGCATCCTGACCCGCGCCCGCGCGCTGCGCGAGGACGAGGGGACCTTGACCGGCGACGCTGCCGGAGAGGTCACCGCCGCCCGCAACGCCGACGCGATCCTGAACGACGTGGCCGCCGTGCTGGGCCGCAAGGAAGACAAGGTCTGGTCCGAGACCGTCGTCGACCGCCTCGCGGAGCTGAACCCGGAGGCGTACGGCGAGTGGGCCGCCCTGGAGGGCCGCGCCAAGGCCGACCAGCTCGCCGCCGCGCTCAAGCCCTACGGCATCAAGACGGACCAGGTGTGGGGCAAGACAGAGACCGGCAAGGGCGCCAACCGCCGCGGCATCGAGCGCCAGCACATCATCGACGCCGTCACGGAGCGCAACAAGAAGCGGGCCGCGAAGTAGCCGCGAACGGTCGCTAGGTCTAGCAAGCCACGTCGCTAGACCTAGCAACCTCGCTAGCGACTGAAACCCGCCCTGATCAGGCCGCTAGCGCCTAGCGAGCCACCTGCGAAAACCCCGGAAACGCGCCCTGGAGGCCCCTCGTGACCCTGCCCGCGCTCGCTAGCGCCCTACTGATCCTTCTCTCCCTCTGTTACGCCTTCGTGTGTGCCGCCCAACCGTTCGGCCGCTGCAACAAGTGCGACGGACTCGGCTTCCAGCTCACCCACGACCGCAAGGGACGGCCCAAGCGCGGCAAGCACTGCCGCCGCTGCAACGGCCACGGCATCCGCATACGCCGCGGCCGGCACCTGTGGAACCTGTGGGCCCGCACCTACCGCCGCGGCACCACCACCCCCGCCCCCAAGCACCCCGCCCAGAAGGGATAGCCACCGTGGCCGTCACTCTCTCGCTCGTTGCCCTGTTCGGACTGGTCCTGTTCTTCCTCCTGCGCTCCAACAACCTCGGCTACGGCTCCGCGTTCGTCGCCACCGGCTTCGGGTTCTTCCTCGCCTCCACCGGCGCAGCCGGACCCATCAACCAGCTCGCCACCGCCGTCATCGACGCCCTCGGCAACCTGTAAGGGAGCCCGCGATGAACGAACCCCTCATTGCCCGCAGTTCACTCGCCCTCACGCTGCCCAAGGCCGCCCCGGCCATCGCCACATCGACCGTGCTCATCCTCGGCCGGATCTGGAACGCGAACGGGGCCGAACACTCCGTCGGCAACGCCGCCCTCATGGTCGTGCTCGCCACCGGAGCCGCGGCGGCCGGCGCATTCGCCTCCGCCGGACGACGCGGGGATAGCGTCATCGCCGGAACTGCGTTCGCAGCCGCCGGCGGACTCGCACTCGCCGGAGTCGCCGGATACGCCGACGGCATCTCCCTGCCCCTGCTGCTGTGGGCACTCGCCACCGCCGTCGCCTATGGGCTCGCCGCCCGCTACTGGCGCACCGACCGCCGCGAGGCGGTCGCGTACGAACGGCGCACCATCGAACACCGCGAGGACCACGCCCACGCGGAACGCATCGAGGCCCTGCGCGCCGGAGCACAGATCGAGGTCGCCCGCGAGAGCGCCGCCTACGCCACCGCCCTCGCCCAGGCCCTCACCGCCCGCGCAGCACTCCCCGGCTTCGACCCGGTGGAACTCACCCGCGCCGGACTGCCCGAACTCCCCGCCATCGACACCACCAAGGAGCACTGACCATGTTCGAGATCCGCATCATCTGCAACCCCGCCGACGCCGACCACATCACCGAGAAGCTGGCCCAGACGTTCACCACTGGAGCCGCCCGCCAGTACCCCAACCGCCGCAACACCGAGCGCACCCGCCTCTACATCACGGCCGAACACCGCGCCGACAGCGAGCCTTGGCCGACGCCGGAAGAGGCGTACGCGCTCGCCCCGAGCATCATCAGCGAGATCGGCTGGACCGCCGGAGCGGTCGCCGACAAGCCGTTCGGCGAGGACATCGGGCGCGAGTTCTGGCTCCGCAAGGCGGCCCTCCTGGACCACATCGCCCTCGCCGACGAACACGAGGGCATCCGCAGCGACGCGGCAGAGCTCGCCACCGAAGCGGCCCGCCGTCTCGTGAACGCCGACGCCGCCGCGGTCACGCGCGACCCGCGTCACTACGTCCGCCAGCAGTACGCCCACTGGGCCAAGAACCACTAGCTACGCCTGGGGCGGTCGCCTCTCTCCAAAGACCGCGACCGCCCCGGCTCTCCGTCCCTCCGAAAGAAACAGGAGAACCCCCAGCATGACCCAACCGACACCCATCCGGCGAGCACCCGGCCACCGGCCCAGCCTCCTCGTCCCGAACGGGCACCTGCGGACCGCGCTGACCCTGGCAGAGGCAGGCGTTCCCGTGCTGCCTCTGCGGGAGGGCAAGGTGCCATTCGGGAACTGCCCCGCCTGTGCGGGCGGCGCGTGCGGCGGCCGACCGCACATGAAGACCGCCGGAACCTGCCGCTGCCCCGGCGTATGCCACGGCTGGGCTGCCGCCACCACGGACACCAGGGTCATCACCTCCGCTGCCTGGGCTTTGATGTGGCACAGGGCCGCGGCCGTCGCCTATCACCCGGCAGGGGCCGGGCTGACCGTCGTGGATCTGGACGACGCTCACGCCGTCGCCTGGGCCCGCGAGACGCTGCCCGCCACAAGGACGGTGCCGACGACGCGCGGCCAGCACTGGATCTACCGGGGGACCATGCGGTCAGCCAACTCCGTCCGGCCGGGTGTCGACATCAAGTCCCGAATGGCCTATGCCCGCTGGCTCGGACTGGGCACCGGCACCCTTACGGAACTGCCGTCGGGCGTCCGCACCCTCGTTGAGAAGGAAGAGACCACCCCCGGCCGCGGAGGCGTGGTCTCTTCACCCCCGGAGCGCGCGGAGTGGGACCGGGCGGTCGCCACCGGATGCCGCCACACAGAGGCGTATGTGCGCACCGGCCTGGAGCGGGGCTTGGCCATGGTGCGAAGCCGCACCGAGTCCGGTGCCGGATCGCAGGCGTTTGGCGTCGCGCACTTCCTGGGAGCCCAGCACGCGCAGTGCCCCGGCCCCTGCGGGCTGGAGGCGCTTGGGCACCAGATCGTCGCTGCTGCCTTCTCGGTTGGCGTACCCGAGCCCTACGCCCGGCGCGCGGTCGCCAACGGCCTGAACGCCCCTGGGAGGTCGGCGTGACCACCCATGCAGACGCCGCCAATGTCACCGACGCCCCCACCGCCCTGGGCGCGGAAGTCGCCGCCCGTCAGGGCGCCCTTTCGGCTCTTCGTCCTGACCCGCACTCGACCACTGCCAGCAGGGCCGGAAGGAGGAACGTCGCATGAGCGCGGATACGGACCTGTGGGAGGGGTTCGACCCTCTCGCCGTCGAAGAGATCACGGGACCGGTCTGGGACGAGCCGGTACCGCTCACGGCCCGCCGGGACCTCCCCGGCTTCCCCGTGCACGCCCTGCCCGCATGGCTGGGGGACATGGTCGCTGCCGTCGCGGAGGAGACGCAGACCCCGGCGGACCTCGCCGGATGCTTGGCCCTCGCGGTCGTCGCCACGGCGGCCGGCGGCCGTGCCATGGTCTGCGTCCGTGGACGGTGGCGCGAGCCGGTCAACCTGTACACCGCCGTCGCGCTCGACCCGGGCAACCGCAAGAGCGCCGTGTTCGCGCTCATGACCGAGCCGCTGATGGCCGTGGAGAAGACCCTCGTGGAACTCTCCGGGCCTGCCCGCGCGGAAGCCGAGACGACCGCACGCCTGGCCAAGGCAGCCGCGGACAAGGCAGCGGCCAAGGCCGCGAACGCGGAAGCCGGGATGCGGGATCAGCTCACCGCGGAAGCGGTCGCGCTGGCCCAGGCGGCCGAGGAGATCAAGGTGCCGTGCAAGCCGCAGCTTGTCGCGGACGACGTGACGCCGGAGAACCTGGCGACCCTCCTCACGGAACAGGAGGGGCGGATCTCGGTGCTGTCGCCTGAGGGCGGCATCTTCGACATCATCGCCGGGCGCTACAGCGGCGCGCCGAACATGGAGGTCTTCCTCAAAGGCCACGCCGGGGACATGGTCCGGGTCAACCGGCAGGGCCGCGACGCCCAGCACATCGAGCGCCCCGCCGTGACCATGGGCCTCGCGGTGCAGCCGGAAGTCCTCGAATCAATCGGGCAGATCAAGGGGGCCGACGGCCGGGGACTCCTCGCGCGGTTCCTGTACGCCCAGCCCGAATCGCTCGTCGGCCGCCGCAACCTCACCCCGGAACTCATCCCGGACAACGTGGCGAGCACCTACGCGCAGCGTCTCGGGGGACTGGCCATGGCCATGAACGGCTGGACCGACCCCGTGCTGCTCACGCTCACGCCGGAAGCGGACGCGGTCATGCTCGCCTACCAGAAGGTCACAGAATCCCGCATCGGCAAGGGTGGGGCACTCGCGGCCATCGTGAAATGGGCCAGCAAGCGTGACGGAGCCGTGGCCCGCATCGCCGGACTGCTGCACCTGGCCACCCACCCCGATGGCGGATGGCAGCGCCCCATCGAGGCCGCGACACTCGCCGCCGCGACCGAGCTGGGCGACTACTTCACTGCCCACGCCCAGCACGTGTTCGACGCCATGGGCGCCGACCCCGCGCAGGAAGCAGCCCACCAGGTGCTCGCACACCTTCGGGACACACGGTTCAGCGGGTTCACCAAGCGGGAGCTGTTCCGGCAGCTCTCGCGCGGCGACTTCCCCGCGATCGCCGACCTCGATCCGGCTCTGGCGCTGCTTGAGGAACACGGCTGGGTCCGCCAGCTGCCGCCGCCCCCGCGTACCGGGCGCGGCGGCCGGCCGCCCTCGCCCCGCTATGAGGCGCACCCGCGCCTGATCCGCAGCGCGTGACAGAACCCCTGCCGGACCGACAGAACTGACAGAACCCCCGGAATGCTGCGCTGACCTGCACTAACGGCCCGATCGGCCGCTGTGACAAAACCTCTGGAAACTCCGACAGAACCCACCCGCCCCCGGGCGGCCGGTCGTGACAGAACTCTCCGCCTGGGGGTTCTGTCGGAGTTTTCGCGAGTTCTGTCACGACCGGTCCAGCAACCGAATACGCAGGTCAGCGCCCTGCAAGGCAGGTTCTGTCAGTTCTGTCAGCGATTCCGGCCCCTGCGCCACAGAAACCGCATGACGCATGGAGGACACACCCATGAATGCGCTCGAACTTGATGTGTCGGATGACCCCACGCTGGCCCTCCTCACCGTCGAAGAGGCTGCCCGGCGGCTCCGCATCGGGCGGACGCTCTGCTTCCGGCTCATCGGCACGGGAGAGCTGGAGTCCGTTCCCGTCGGCCGACTCCGCCGTGTACCTGCCGCCGCCATCCCGGAGTACGTGAACCGGTTGCGCGCGGCCAACAAGCCTGCTGCCGCCGCCTGAAAGGACCCCTGTGGAAGAGAAGAAGCGCACCCGCCAGCCCAACGGCCGATCCTCGATTTACCTCGGCAAGGACGGGAAGTGGCACGGCCGCGTGACAGTCGGCATTCGCGACGACGGAAAGCCGGACCGCCGCCACGTCGAACGCAAGACCCGCGCGGAGGTCACGGAGGCCGTGCGCGAGCTGGAGCGACAGCGCGATGCCAAGACCGTACGCAAGCCGGGCAAGCCCTGGACGGTCAAGACGTGGCTGACGCACTGGATCGAGAACATCGCTCCGCTCGGGGTGAACGAGAACACGATGGTGGGGTACGGCGCGGCCGTACGGAAGCACCTGATCCCTGGGCTCGGTGCACATCGGCTTGACCGGCTCAAGCCGGAGCACATCGAGACGTTCTACGCCGCGATGCAGGCCAAGGGCAGCAAGCCCGCGACCGCCCACCAGGCGCACCGCACCTTCCGCACCGCGCTCAATGAGGCGGTGCGGCGGGGCCACCTGGGGCAGAATCCCGTCCGGCTGGCCAAGGCCCCGCGGGTGCGGGAGGACGAAGTCGAGCCGTACTCCGTCGAAGAGGTCCGCAGGCTGCTGCGCGCCGCCGACAAGCGCCGGAACTCGGCACGGTGGGCCGTCGCCCTCTCACTCGGTCTCCGGCAGGGCGAGGCGCTAGGTCTCAAGTGGACCGATGTGGACCTGGATGGGGGAGTTCTGATGGTCCGTCGCAGCCGTCGACGTCCGCAGTATGCCCACGGGTGCGGTGACACCTGCGGCCGGAAGGCCGGGTACTGCCCGCAGCGCAAGCGAACCAACCCCGAGACGGCCGACACGAAGTCCCGCGCCGGCCGCCGCGCCGTCGGACTTCCTCCACAGCTTGTGGATCTGCTGCGGACGCACAAAAAGCGACAGGATGCCGAGCGAGCGGCGGCCGGCGACAAGTGGACGGATGAGGGTTGGCTCTTCCCCACCGAGACCGGCCGGGGCACGTCGCCGCGCACGGACTACGACGACTGGAAGGGGCTTCTGGCCGA
Source organism: Streptomyces sp. ISL-10 (assembly GCF_018614575.1). Lineage (GTDB taxonomy): Bacteria > Actinomycetota > Actinomycetes > Streptomycetales > Streptomycetaceae > Streptomyces. Next base: position 1,142 of record NZ_JAGGOJ010000034.1, on the reverse strand, counting down.
CGCGAAGGTGCGGGACGGCCGCCTGCATGACGCTCGGCATACGGCCGCCACAGTCCTGCTCATTCTGGGAATCTCGGAGCGGGCTGTGATGGGACTCATGGGCTGGTCGTCCACGGCCATGGCCGCGCGGTACCAGCACATGGTCGACACGGTCCGCACAGACATCGCCCGACAGGTCGACGGACTAATTTGGGACGTCGAGAAAGGCCCAGCGAGCGCACAACCTTAGGGCTGTCGGGCTAACAGGCACGGCAGTCGGGGCCGGTCTCAATCGTTGCGGTACGGGAGATCCGCCTCGGCCTCTTGGTGGTCTTCGATCTCCCTATCGCCCGGAGGCTCAACCAGCCAATCTGGGTTGGTCTGCTTGTCCCACCATTGCCAAGCCGCGAAGGCTGCCCCTCCAGCGGCAGCCCAAATGATCAGGCTCTTGGCTAGCCTTCTTCCCTTGTAAGAGCGCAGGCCGGGGCGGAGCAAACGCTCCGTCTCGGCGGCGATCGCGGGACGGCGCAGCAGAGCATTGAGCAATGCCCCGGGTTCACTGGCGACCGGACAGGCGGGATGGTGGCGCGCCTTTGACAACCGGCAACCGCAAAAGGGGCAGTACCGACCAGGCTGGAACCCGGGTGGGCCAGCCGACCGTACTGCCAGCCGGACCCGCCTCTTGACGCTGCCAAGCCAATCCGCAGAAGCCATTCGCAGTCCTCTAACGCTCTGCATCAACTGGTACTAAAGCACCGTATATGTCAATAGTGATCATATGGGGCTAATACGGAGCCTTCGGGAGTGGCGACAGCGACGTCAAAAAATGGAACGATCAACGGCTGGCGAGTTGGTCGCCAGGCCGACTGCAGCGGATCCCAGGCCGCCTGGCAATCAGGGGCCCTGGTGGGAGGGCGGCGCAGTCCCCGAGCGCTACGGTGTTTTCGATGCGCTGAACAGTATGGGTAACGTCGCCTCTCCGTTCTTAGCAGGCTTCTCTTTGGCCGTATCGGTTCAAACGCTCTCGCTGCAACCTGGCGCGACACGTTGGCGTGAGGCGGCACTGCTCTTGCTTGTGCTTGCTGCGGTTAGCCTCATCTTCACAGTTCAAGCCATGTTCTGGGCGCGCCAACACTTGGTGACTCCTAAGACATCGTTTCTTA
>NZ_JAGGOJ010000033.1 GCF_018614575.1 Streptomyces sp. ISL-10 | reverse complement strand
TCTCTGGCGCAGGACACTAGCGGGTGTTCGGCGGATCAGGGCCCAACAGACCGCGGCACCTGGTGGATGGGGTCTTTCCAGGCCCGCAGGTGCCGAGGGATGGGGTCTCCCCGGGACCGGGGGGAAGCATCGCAAGGCGCCGGGGTGCCCTCATAGCGGAGCTGTTCGGGCACTCCGGCAACGCAGCCGTCTCCTGGGGCTCCCCCCTTCAGGAGACCTCCTGTGGGGGAGCGCCATGGCCCCTGCCACGACGAGCCGGGCAGCCCCTCGCCGCTGCCGGGCGAATCAGGGCAGGGCGAACTCGCACCAGACGGCCTTGCCCCCGCCCGGCGTGCGCCGGCTTCCCCACGACGAGGCGATCGTCGCAATGATCGAGATCCCGCGACCCGCCTCGTCCTCCGACTCCGCCCGACGCCGGCGCGGCAGGTGCTCGTCGCCGTCCGTCACCTCCACGATCAGTCGGCGGTCCGTGCGGCGGAGCCGCAGGCACATGGGCGGGGAGCCGTGCTGCAGGGAGTTGGCGACGAGTTCGCTGACGGCCAGGACCCCGAGATCGTGCAGCTCGGGCGAGAAGCGCCAGGAGGCCAGCACCCCTGACGCGAAGGCACGCGCGCGGGGCGCCGCCTCGATGCCGCCGAGGAGATCCAGCGCGGCGTTGTGGAAGAGCTCGGCCTCGGTGCCCTCGCGGGACGGGTGCTGGAGGACGAGGACGGCGACGTCGTCGTCGTGCTCGGCGGTCACCCCCAGGGAGCGGATCAGCCGGTCGCAGACCACCTGTGGAGTGCCTCTCGCCCCGGACAGCGCGCGCTCCAGCGCGGCCACGCCCTCGTCGATGTCCTCGCGCCGGCGCTCCACCAGTCCATCCGTGTAGAGGACGGCGGTGGAGCCGGGCGGGAGGTCGATCGAGCCCGAGGTGTGCAGATAGCCACCGGTGCCGAGCGGCGGGCCGGTGGGTTCGTCGGCGCGGCGGACCGTGCCGTCCTCGTCGCGTACCAGGATCGGCAGGTGCCCGGCCGACGCGTACACCAGACGGCCCTCGTTGGGGTCGTGGACCGCGTACACGCAGGTGGCGATCTGGCTGGGATCGATCTCGGCGGCGAGCCCGTCGAGCAGCTGGAGCACCTCGTGCGGCGGCAGGTCCAGCCGGGCGTAGGCCCGTACGGCGGTGCGCAACTGGCCCATCACTGCGGCCGCGCGGACACCGCGGCCCATCACGTCGCCGATGACCAGGGCCGTGCGGCCGGCGCCGAGCGTGATCACGTCGTACCAGTCGCCGCCGACCGCCGCGTCCGTACCGCCCGGCTGGTAGGTGGCGGCGAACCGCAGGTCGTCGGGCTGCTCCAACTCCTGCGGCAGCAGCGAACGCTGAAGGGTCACGGCGGTCTCGCGGTGCCGCCGCTCGCTGGCGCGCAGCCGCTCGGCGGCCTCGGCGTGGTCGGTGACGTCGGCCGCGAAGACGAGGACGCCCTCAATCTCCTCGGAGCCGTCGGTCCGCTCGGCGGGCAGGCAGGTGACCGTGTACGACCCTCCACCGTGGATCTTGCGGGACTTGACCGTACGCGGCTTGCCGCTGCGCAGCACCTGGTCCATGAGGGGGAGCAGGCCCAGCTCGGCGAGCTCGGGACAGCTGTCGGCGGCCGTGGTGCCGGGCGTGCGGTGACCGAAGGCGGCGGCATAGGCCTCGTTGACGTACGCGATGCGGTGCTCGGGGCCGTACACAAGGGCGACCAGGGCGGGGAGACGGCCGAGAATCTCCGGCACGGAGAAGTCCTCCAGTGCCGGAACGGCGGCGGCAGGCTCCGACGGCCCGCCGGACTCACCGCGGGCCGCGGGCACGGAGCCCTCGCCCCGCTGCACCGGCGAGAGCCCTTGGTCGGTCCTCCGTGCTGCGGCGCGACGCTGCGTACCGGGGAGCCTGGGGCTCCAACGCGTGAAGTTCACTGACTTTCTAGCCTCAATGGGGGTCGTCGCCAAGGGTCACTCTGTGCAGGTGTGAGCCCACCTATGGTCACACGTCCAGTGTGGCCGACCGGACTGACAGTCCTTTTCGCCCAGCTCCCATCGGCGGCGTCAGATGCCCGACGGGCCGTCGGGGGAGCTGTCCGCCGACTCCTCGGCGGCGGTTCGCGGCGGGCCACTGTCCTTTCCGTTGCGTCTACCGCCCGCGGCGAGTTCGAACTCGGCGCGGGGGTGCTCCAGGGAGCCGAGGGAGACGATCTCACGCTTGAAGAGTCCGGCGAGGGTCCATTCGGCGAGCACCCGGGCCTTGCGGTTGAAGGTCGGGACCCGGCTGAGATGGTACGCGCGGTGCATCAGCCAGGCCGGATAGCCCTTGAGCTTGCGGCCGTAGATATGGGCGACGCCCTTGTGCAGTCCGAGGGAGGCGACCGAACCGGCGTATGTGTGGGCGTACTCGTGCAGAGGTTGCCCGCGCAGCGCGGCCACGATGTTCTCGGCGAGGACCTTGGTCTGGCGAACGGCGTGCTGCGCGTTGGGGGCGCATTCGGCGCCGGGCTTGTCGGAGGTGACGTCCGGGACGGCCGCCGCGTCACCCGCCGCCCAGGCGTGGGCGACGCCGTCGACGGTGAGGTGCGCGGTGCAGGTGAGTCGGCCGCGGTCGTCGCGCGGAAGATCGGTCGCGGCGAGCAGGGGTGCCGGTTTGACACCGGCCGTCCAGACGACGGTCCGGGTCGGAAAGCGTGAGCCGTCGCTGAGCACGGCGACGCGGTCCTCGCACGACTCGAGCCGGGTGTCGAGCCGTACGTCGATGTTGCGGGCGCGCAGCTCGCGGATGGCGTAACGGCCCATCTCCTCGCCGACCTCGGGCAGGATGCGTCCGGCCGCCTCGACGAGGATCCATTTCATGTCCTCGGGTTTGACGTTGTGGTAGTAGCGCGAGGTGTAGCGGGCCATGTCCTCCAACTCGGCGAGCGCCTCGACACCCGCGTAACCGCCGCCGACGAAGACGAAGGTGAGGGCCGCATCGCGGATCGCCGGATCACGGGTGGAGGAGGCGATGTCCATCTGCTCGATGACGTGGTTGCGCAGGCCGATGGCTTCCTCGACGGTCTTGAAACCGATGCCGTAGTCGGCGAGGCCGGGGACCGGAAGGGCACGGGAGATCGAGCCGGGGGCGATGACCAGCTCGTCGTAGGTGATCTCGACCGCCCCGGTGCCCTCCTCCTCGGTGGCCAGGGTGGTGACGGTCGCCGTGCGCTTGGCGTGGTCGACGGACCGGGCCTCCCCGATGACGATCGTGCACCTGCCGAGGACCCGGCGGAGGGGGACCACCACATGGCGCGGGGAGATGGAACCGGCCGCGGCCTCCGGCAGGAACGGCTGATACGTCATATAGGGGTCGGGAGCGACCACCACGATTTCGACGTCACCGCGGTCGAGCTCGGGCTTCAGCTTCCGCTGGAGGCGAAGCGCGGTGTACATCCCGACGTAGCCTCCGCCGACGACGAGAATGCGCGTGCGCGGCGAGGTGCCGGAGGTCGAGCCCCGGGTGTTTGCAGCCTTCACCATCCCATGACGCAACGGCCTCGGTCGTTTGTCCACAGGCCCGGCGAATTGTGTGACCGGAAGACGTCGTCGTCCCTACCGCGGCACAGTTGGGTGCATAACGGAAGGCACGCAGGTCAGGCGGACGAGGTGGGGCGCGGCAGGGGGCGGAATAGGGACCCTTCCGGGCCTTGCTCCGATCGGGGGGCGCTCTGTGCGAAGTACCCCCTTCTGAATTGACCCCGGCTCAACTATGTTCGTAGGCGGTCGGGGCGCCGGGTACGGCGCGCCCGGCAGACCAGGGCGGGGATGTCTCCGGGGGGAGACGACATGACCGGGGGAACGCTTATGCACATCCAGGATTCGCATTGGCAGACCGCTGTCGCGCCGGCATCGATGGCCGACAGCCAGGGAAGCGGACCGACGGGTCCGCTCGGGACGGGCCGTTCGGCTCCGCTGCGCGTGGACGCGCAGCGCAATCTCGAGCATGTACTGCGCGCTGCGCGCGAGGTGTTCGGCGAGCTGGGGTACGGCGCGCCGATGGAGGACGTGGCGCGCCGCGCCCGCGTCGGCGTGGGCACGGTGTACCGCCGCTTCCCCAGCAAGGACGTGCTGGTGCGGCGCATAGCCGCCGAGGAGATCTCGCGGCTGACAGACCAGGCGCGGACGGCACTCGGGCAGGAGGAGGAGCCGTGGTCGGCGCTCTCCCGGTTCCTGCGCACTTCGGTGGCCTCCGGTGCGGGGCGGCTGCTTCCGCCGCAGGTGCTTCGGGTCCGGGTGGACGGCGAGGATGCGGCGGGTGGCGGCGTCGACGACCTGTCCGGTGACGTGCGGGAAGAGCTGCGGGTACCGCAGCAGCGGGCGGGCGCACCGTCCGGGCTGCGAGTGGTCGGGCCGCGCCCGATACCGGCCGAGGAGCAGGACGACGCGGGTGCGGCGGACCTGCTGGAGGTCGTGGGGCAGCTCGTCGAGCGGGCGCGGGCCGCGGGTGAGCTGCGCGGTGACGTGACCGTGGCCGATGTGCTGCTGGTCATCGCCACTGCGGCACCGTCGCTGCCCGATGCCGCTCAGCAGGAGGCCGCGTCGGCCAGGCTGCTGGACATCCTGCTGGAGGGCTTGCGGCCGCGATCCGCGTGACCTTCCGCACGGGGACGCGCGCACCTGCACGGGGCTCATGCGCAACGGGGCACCGTCGTCGACCGGTCATGTCCGTACGACCGATTGGTCCTGCCCGTTCGGATGACCGGCGGTGCGGGGTTCCGGGGAGTCGCCGGGACGAGTGGTTGCGGTGCGCGAGGGTCCGGCGTACAGCCGCCCTGTGGCACGCTTGCCCGGTCATTCGGGTCTGAAGTGCTTACGGGGGCTTCCGCGATGAGCGGTGACCATCAGGACGAGTCACTCGGCGATACCCGCGCCTCCGGGACGGCCGGGCCGCCGCAGCACGTGCCGAGCCAGGGCGGTCGGGGCGGCGCGGCGCGGGCGGCGCGCCCGGCTGTCGGCGGGGCCGCCGACGAGGGCGTGCTGCGCGAGCCCGGTCCGGCGGACGCGGGCACGGTGGCGCACACCGTTCCGCGGCAGCGCGGCGGCAGACTCGGCTCCGTGCTGTCGCCGCCGCGCGAGCTGCCGCTGTCGGACGCCGAGTTGATCCGGCACATGCGGGACGGCGACGACAGCGCCTATGAGGAGCTGTTCCGCCGCCACTCCGACGCCGTCCGGCGGTACGCGGGCACGTGCTGCCGCGACGCGCACACCGCGGACGATCTGACGGCGGAGGTCTTCGCTCGGACGCTCCAGGCGGTACGCGGCGGCGCGGGGCCGGAGCATGCGGTGCGGGCGTATCTGCTCACGACCGTCCGCCGGGTCGCGGCTGCCTGGGCAAAGACGGCGAAACGTGAGCAACTGGTCGACGATTTCGCGGTGTTCGTCGCGGAGGCCTCCCGCAGCACGGACGCGGCGACCGACGGCACGCTCGACCTCGGGGCGGACGTGCGCGCCATGCACGAGGCCGAGCAGTCGCTCGCCATGCAGGCCTTCCGGTCCCTGCCGGAGCGCTGGCAGGCGGTGCTGTGGCACACGACCGTGGAGGAGGAGTCACCGAGCGAGGTCGCTCCGCTGTTCGGCCTGACCGCCAACGCGACGGCGGTGCTGGCCAACCGGGCCAGAGAGGGCCTCAAGCAGGCGTATCTCCAGGCCCATGTGAGCACGACGCTCACCGCGGGCGGCGACTGCGCCCGGTACGCCGACCGGCTCGGCGCCTACGCCCGTGGCGGGCTGCGGATGCGGGCGGAGCGCGGCCTGCGCAAGCACCTGGACGAGTGCGTCAAGTGCCGATTGGCCGCCGGTGAACTCGCCCATGTGAACGCGGGCATCCCGGCCCTGCTGCCGGTCGCGGTCATCGGCTGGCTCGCCGCCGGGTACTCCCTCAAGGCGGCCGGGATGGTCGCCGCCGGGGCGGCGGGCGCCGCTGGGACCGGAGCCGCCGCGGCAGCCACCGGAGGCCCATCGGGCGGGGCCGCAGGCGGAGCCGCGGCGAAGGGCCTCGGCGTCCCCGCGAAGGCGGGGATCACGGTGGCCGCGGCCGTCGCCGCGACCGCCGGGCTGGTATGGACGCTCGCGGGCGACCCCGCGCCCGCCCCGAAGCCGGTGGCCAAGCCCCCGGTCGCCCAGCCCGTCACACCCGAGCCGCCCGCGCCTCGGCCTGAGCCGGAACCGTCGGCGCCGGCCCCGCCCGCTGCTCCGCCGGTGCAGCCCAGCCCGAAGCCGACGCCGCCTCCTGCCCCCACCACGCCCCCCGCTCCGACTCCGACTCCGAAGCCGAAGCCCGCCGAGCCGAAGCCCTCCTCCACACCGACGCAGACGCCCACCGCGACGCCGGCCCCCAAGCCCACGCCGCCTCCGACGTCACCGCCCGAGATCTACCAGGTCAACCGCCTGGACTACGGCATCGTCGGTGACCACACCGGCCCCGAGGTGCGGCACAACGAGAGCAGTTGGATGTGGCGGCGCTGGGGCATGTCCATCGGCGGCGAGCAGTACGGGCACGGGGTGACGGTGCACGGCAGGTCGTCCGTCACCATCGACCTGAACCGCGAATGCACCGCCTATGACGCGTTCGTCGGCGTCGACGACCTGACGCCGGGTCTGCGTTCGGTGCGCTTCTCGGTGTACGGGGACGGCGTACGGCTCTGGCGCTCGCCCGCGGTCCGCCACGGCGACGCGGCCGTGCCGGTGCATGTGCCGCTCGTCGGCCACGAGACCCTGCGCCTGGTCGTGGAACCGGAGGACCCGCCGGCGACAGCGGCACTGGCGGACTGGGCACAGTCCCGGATCACCTGCCGCTAGGCACGGGCCGGGGGCAGGCGGCGGGGGCGGGACCCCGGCCCGGCCCCGCCGCTACGCCTGCAGCGTCCGGCGTTTGGGGACGCCGCCTGCCACCGCGCGGCGGCGGGGGGCCGCCGTGCCCGTCCAGCAGGTGCCGCGGCGGGACAGGAGCCGGCGCAGCCACAGTTCCGTGGAGACCAGGTCGGCCAGGCCGTCCAGCGGGACCGGTTCGCCCTCCGAGGCGGCCCGTAGCGCCTTGCGGACGACACGGGCCTCGACCAGGCCCGCGTCCGCGAGCAGCGGAGCGTCGAACAGGGCCATCAGGTGCGGGAGTGCGGCCCGCAGACCGGTCCGGGCCGCCGCCGTCGCCGTGTGCGAGGCGTGCGTCGTGGCGCCCCAGCCCGGCGGGAGATCGTGGATGCCCGCTCCGGCGAGGACCGTGCGCAGCACCGATGCCCGGGCCCCCGGCTGGACGCGCAGCGATTCGGGGAGGTCCCGGCTGGCGCGTACGACCTGGTTGTCGAGGAAGGGTGCGTGCAGCCGCTGGCTGCGGATCTCGGCGGCCTGTTCCAGGATCCGCTGGTCCGCCGCGTGACGGGTGAGCGCCGCCCGGGCACGTGCCTCGCCGGGCCGCTGCACGGACGTCGGCCGCGTCGCCGCCTCCATCAGGCGAACCGATACTTCAGCGAGCGCCTCGCCGGTCAGCCAGCGCGCCGCGGGCCCGGGCCGCGCCCAGTTCAGGGCGGCGAGCGAGGCGCCCACCGCGCCGTTGAGGCCGACAGCGCCCGTGCGGTTGGCGGCGAGCAGCCGGTCGGCAGCGGCCTCGACTCCGGCGCGGTAGGGCGTACGGGCCAGGCGCCGCGCGGCCCGGTACACCGTGAGCGGCACGAACAGCGACTGCGGCGACGCCCCGTCGGCCCGGGCCAGCGCGGTGACCGGCCGCAGCAGATGCCGCCGGCGCCGGTCCATCAGCAGATCCGCGAGCCGCGCCGGATGCGCGTCCAGCACCTGCCGTGCGCCTGCTCCGGTGAAGTGGTCGGCGCTGCCTGCGGCGAGTCGGCTGCGGTGCCGTTCGGCGGTGACCAGGGACGGCGCGGGCTCGTCCGTGAGCGGCCCCGATTCGAGCCCGGCATACGGCAGGGATTCCTCCCCGGCCGCAACGACGACGTGGTGCAGCCGGGGGTTGGCGGCGATGGTGCGGGCGCGTTCCAGTTCCGGTTCGCTCGCCTCGCGCCCGCTGGTGACCAGGTCGTTGAAGGTCACGGCGAGCAGCCGCTCGCCCGCGCCCGTCCCGTGGCCGAGCACGGTGCCGGGCACACCGGGCAGCCCGGCGGCCAGCAGCGCCAGCGTGCTGGAGGCGCTGCCTCCGGACAGGTCGGCGCCGATGCCGGGGGCGGGCGCCCCGCGCGCGGCACGGCGTTCGGCGGGCCCCATACCGGGCACGGGCCCCGGGTCGGGCGGCAGTGTCTCCGGTGCGTGCCGCGGGGCGGTGAGCCTCGCCCGTACCGACTCGACCAGCGCGTCCCGCACCCCCTCGACCGCCTGCGCCGGATCGATCTGCGGCCCTGCGACGGCCAGGGACGCCACCGGTTCGTACCCCGTGATCTCCCGCGAGCCCTCCCGCAGGATCAGCGCGTGTCCCGGCGGGATGCGCTTGACCCCCGCGTACGGGGTCGAGTCGCGCAGCGCCTCCGGTGTCTCGGGGCAGGCGAGCAGCGCGGCCAGGTGCCCGATGTCGAGCTGGGCCTCGATCAGGTCGGCGAGGGGGAGCGCGGCGGTGGCGTACGCGGTGCCGCCGGCCCATGGTGTGTAGAAGACGGGGCGGGCGCCCGCGAGATCGCCCACGACGGTGATGCGGCGCCCCGCCTGGACGACGACGGTGTAGCTGCCGGCCCATGCGGTCAGATGCCTCAGTGCGCCGCCGCGCGCCGCGAACAGCCCGACGCGCAGCTGTTCGTCACTGGCGGCGCAGCAGCCGAGGACGGCGAGCCGGGTGATGGCGGGCGGATGCGCTCCCCCGCCGGGCACGGAACGCACGGGCGGTTCGGCCGTGACGACCCGGACCTCGTCCGGCCGCCAGTCGCCGACCGCCCACAGCGGATCGGGGTCTCCCCACAGCAGTTGGGCTCCGACGGGGTGGACGGTGCGGCCGTCGCCGTCGAGCTCGTCAAGGCCGTCGATGCCTCCGACGACCCCTGCGGTGCCGAAGTTCGCGGCGATACTGCTCCACCCCACCAGCCACCGCATCCCCGCCTCCACCGTTTCCCGAAGCCGTTCGGGAACATGCTGCCACGAAGGAGGCGCGCAGGAGTGGGCCCTGGTAGCGCGCGCAAAAAGTGAACACGCCCCTGGCATGGGCGATTTACCGACGGCCGGCCGGCCGCCCGAAGCCTCGCGCAAGGCCGGACGGGGGCTCGGGAGGCTCCCCGGAACAGACGGCATTCGGCCATTCTCAGTGACGACTTTGGTCCCAACTTCCAGCCCGGGAGGCGGAGTTCGCCTCCCGGACCGGCCCGCCGCCCGCGGGGATTGAGGCGGCAGTCTCCCCCAGCCCACTGGTTCCAGTACGCAGTGGGCCGACCCACGCGGTACTCATGGAAGCCCGCCGAGAATCTCCTCGGCCAGAGCGCACGGACGGGCGCACGGCCACACGGCGGTAGCACGGTGGCCGGGTGCCGCGCTCCCGCCCGCACAACAATCCCGCCATACGGAACACCGCCTCTTAACGGTAGGGATGTGGCGAACTACGCTGGGTTTACTGCTGTCCTCGGCAGGAGCGCATATTCCGAAGGGCTCGGCCACCTGCTTTTGCAGCCGGGACCGCTCGGGAGCGGGGGGTGTGCGAACCGGGAGGACACAGCACGAATGCCGTGCGCCGCGGGCGTCACGGCAGCTGTCTGTGTGTCGAGGGGTGGCGCATGTCCAGGGAGCAACGCGGGCCGAACGAAAAGCTCGGCACCGTTCTCGCCCTCGCGGGAATCAGCAACGCCGGCCTCGCCCGGCGGGTCAACGACCTCGGGGCGCAGCGCGGTCTGACCCTCCGCTACGACAAGACGTCGGTGGCGCGGTGGGTGTCCAAGGGCATGGTGCCGCAGGGCTCCGCGCCCCATCTCATCGCCGCTGCCATCGGGGCCAAGCTGGGCCGTCCCGTGCCGCTGCACGAGATCGGTCTGGCGGACGCCGACCCGGCCCCCGAGGTCGGTCTGGCCTTCCCGCGGGACGTGGGCGAGGCGGTGAAATCGGCCACCGAGCTGTACCGCCTGGATCTTGCCGGCCGGCGGGCGGGCGGCGGGGGCATCTGGCAGTCGCTGGCCGGTTCGTTCGCGGTGAGCGCGTACGCGACCCCTGCCTCGCGCTGGCTGATAACCCCCGCGGACCCGTCGGTCGAGCGGCTCGTCGGCGCCCCCGCGGCTGCCGCGCAGGCCGCCCCCGTCGGCGGATCCGCACCGGTCGCCCCCGAAACGCCGGACGGCGCCGACACTCCCGTGCGCGTGGGCCACAGCGATGTGGCCAAACTGCGCGAGGCGGCGGAGGACGCCCGCCGCTGGGACTCCAAGTACGGCGGCGGGGACTGGCGTTCGTCGATGGTCCCGGAGTGCCTGCGCGTGGACGCGGCCCCGCTGCTGCTCGGTTCGTACTCGGACGAGGTGGGCCGCGCGCTGTTCGGCGCCACCGCCGAACTGACCCGGCTGGCCGGGTGGATGGCCTTCGACACCGGCCAGCAGGAGGCGGCGCAGCGCTACTACATCCAGGCACTGCGGCTCGCGCGCGCCGCGGCAGACGTGCCGCTGGGCGGCTATGTGCTCGCTTCGATGTCGCTGCAGGCCACCTACCGGGGCTTCGCCGACGAGGGCGTCGACCTCGCGCAGGCCGCGCTGGAGCGCAACCGCGGCCTCGCCACCGCCCGGACCATGAGCTTCTTCCGCCTGGTGGAGGCCCGTGCGCACGCCAAGGCGAACGACGCCGCCGCGGCCGGTCAGGCGCTGAGGGCCGCGGAGGGCTGGCTGGAGCGCTCCCGTGAGGGCGACCCCGACCCGTCGTGGCTCGGCTTCTACTCCTACGACCGCTTCGCCGCCGACGCCGCCGAGTGCTACCGGGACCTAAAGGCTCCCCGCCAGGTGCGCCGCTTCACCGAGCAGGCGCTGTCGCGGCCGACGGAGGAGTTCGTACGGTCGCACGGCTTGCGCCTGGTCGTCTCGGCGGTCGCCGAGCTGGAGTCGGGGAACCTGGACGCGGCGTGCGCGGCGGGCACGCGGGCGGTGGAGGTGGCCGGCCGGATCTCCTCGGCGCGCACCACCGAGTACGTACGGGACCTGCTGCACCGCCTGGAGCCCTACGGGGACGAGCCCCAGGTGATGGAGCTGCGGGAGCGGGCCCGCCCTCTGCTCGCGGCGCCGGCGTAGCGGGGCGGCCGGAACCGGTCGCGCCGGGGCGCGGTGGTCCAGGCGCGGTGGTCGGCCGGACCGGGGGTGCGCCACCGGCCGGTTCATCGGGTGCGTCGACGGCGGGTCATCGGCTGCTTCCGCGGCGGGTCGTCGGGCCTTCCGCGGCGGGACGTCGGGCCTTCCGCGGCGGGACGTCGGGCCTTCCGCGGCGGGACGTCGGGCCTTCCGCGGCGGGTCGTCGGGCCTTCCGCGGCGGGACGGGCATCGGGGCGGGTGACGCGCGCCCCTTGCCGGACGCTGGTTTAAGCACAGGGTCGGTGGGCCAGTGCACTATCGGGGTGGGAGGTGACGCGGTGACGGCGTCCGGGCGGAGCTTCGACTGTGACGTGCTGGTGGTCGGCGGCGGGATCGTCGGCCTGTCGGCGGCGTATGCCCTCACGCGCTCGGCGCCCGGGACCCGGGTGACGGTCCTGGAGAAGGAGCGGGGCCCGGCCCGCCATCAGACCGGGCGCAACAGCGGTGTGATCCACAGCGGGATCTACTACCGCCCCGGATCCCTCAAGGCCCGCTTCGCGGTGCGCGGCGCGGCCGAGATGGTCAAGTTCTGCGCCGAATACGGCATCGACCACCAGGTCACGGGGAAGCTGATCGTCGCCACGGACCGCGACGAGCTGCCCCGGTTGCACGCCCTCGTCCAGCGCGGCCGGGAGAACGGCATTCCGGTGCGCGAGCTGGGCCCGGCGCAGATCGCCGAGTACGAGCCCGAGGTGCACGGTCTGGCGGCGATCCACGTGGGCACGACCGGCGTGTGCGACTACGGCGCGGTGGCGGCACAGCTCGCGCTCGCGTCCGACGCAGACGTGCGGTACGGCGAGGAGGTCACCGAGATCGACCGCCGGCCCTGGGGCGTCGCGGTGCGCACGGTGTCGGGGACGGTGGTGCGGGCGCGGGCCCTGGTGAACTGCGCGGGCCTCCACTGCGACCGGGTGGCGCGGCTCGCGGGCGACGACCCAGGGATGCGGATCGTCCCCTTCCGCGGCGAGTACTACGACCTGGTCCGCCCCGAACTCGTGCGCGGCCTGGTCTATCCGGTGCCGGACCCGGCGTTCCCGTTCCTCGGCGTGCATCTGACCCGCGGCATCGAGGGCGGCGTCCACGTCGGTCCCAACGCCGTCCCCGCACTGGCCCGTGAGGGCTACAGCTGGTCCGCCGTGCACCCCCTGGAACTCGCGGACACCCTGCGCTGGCCGGGCTCGTGGCGGATCGCCCGCCGCCACTGGCGCTACGGGGCGGGCGAGCTGCACCGCTCCCTGTCGAAGCGCGCATTCACACAGGCCGTGCGCCGGCTGCTCCCTGCGGTGACGGAGGACGACCTGCGTCCGGCCCCGGCGGGAGTGCGGGCCCAGGCGGTGCTGCGGGACGGGACGCTGGCCGACGACTTCCTGATCCGCGAGGCGCCGCGAACGGTCCATGTGCTGAACGCGCCGTCCCCGGCGGCGACGGCGTCGCTGCCGATCGGACGGGAGGTGGCGCGCCGTGCCCTCCAAGCCCTGGCGGCGGACCGCGCGCACCCGACGGGGGCGCAGGGCGTGGCTCCGGAGCGGTGACGAGGCAGGGCCGCCAGCCCGCGAACGGTGACACCGCAGGGCCCGTCGCCCGCGAACAGTGACACCGCAGGGCCCGTCGCCCGTGAACGGCGACACCCGCAGGGCCCGTCGCCCGGCCTCGTAGAATCGAGGCACTGTGTCTGAGTCTCGAAACACCACCCCCGACGCCACCCGGCCGGTGATCCGTGCCAAGGGCGAGCCGCGCTTCCCCGGCGGGCCCGCCGCCGATCCGGCCGGTTCGCACCACGAGCGGCGCATCCGCAGTTTCCAGCCTCGCCGCAGCCGGGTGACGGCCGGGCAGGGCGAAGCGCTGCAGCGGCTGTGGCCGGTGTGGGGCCTCGACATCGACGGGCACCGGGTGCTCGACCTCGACGAGATGTTCGGCGGCCTGCCGGTCGTCCTGGAGATCGGGTTCGGGATGGGCGAGGCCACGGCGCAGATGGCCGCCGACGACCCGGACACCGGCATCCTCGCCGTCGACGTGCACACCCCCGGGCAGGGCAACCTCCTCGGCCTCGCCGAGCGCAACGGCCTGACCAACGTGCGGGTCGCCAACGGCGACGCGATCATCCTGCTGCGCGAGATGCTGCCGCCCCGTTCGCTCGACGGGATACGCGTCTACTTCCCGGACCCGTGGCCGAAGAAGCGGCACCACAAACGGCGGCTGATCCAGCCGGAGTTCCTGACCCTCGCCGCCCGGCGTCTGAAGCCCGGCGCGGTCCTGCACTGCGCGACCGACTGGGAGCCGTACGCGGAACAGATGCTCGACGTCCTCACCGCGCACCCGGACTTCGAGAACACCGTCCCGGGCGGCGGCTACGCCCCGCGCCCCGCATTCCGTCCACTGACCCGTTTCGAAGGCCAAGGCCTGGACAAGGGGCACCAGGTCCACGACCTGCTGTTCCGCCGGACACAGCCGCAGGCCTGACGGCCAAGGGCGGCGCGACCGAGGCACAACGGCCACGGCATGACGGTCAAGACGTCACAGCGCGGGACGTCACAGCCACGGCATGACGGTCAAGGCATCACAGCGCGGAGCGTCACAACCACGGCATGACGGTCAAGGCATCACGACGCGAAGCGTCACGACGGTGCAGAGCCGCGCCGCCCCGCCAATTACCGCGAAGTACCGCGCACCGTCGCCAGGTGTCAGTCCCTCTCGTTAGGGTCGACGGGTGTCCGAGTCGTCCGCGCAGCACCCCACGGCGAGCCGCCCGCCGCACCCGGTGGTGCCCGCTTGCCGGCAGGAGCAGGGAGCCGGGCCGATCGGCGGCATGCCGCCGAGCACCGGGCGGCGTCACCGGCTGCGTGCCGCCCGGCTGTGGCGCAGCCGTGCGGTCCGCGCGGGCGTGCTGATCACCCTGCTCGCGCTGTGCGGGTTGGTGATCCTCGCACTCGTCCGGGAACAGACCGGCACGCAGGGCTTCCTGGTCGGCCTCGGCCTCGCGACACTGCCGGTGCCGCTGCTGCTGGCGGCGTTCCGCTGGCTGGACCGGGTCGAGCCGGGCCCCTGGCGGAATCTGCTGTTCGCGTTCGCCTGGGGCGCGTGCGCCGCCGCCCTGATCGCGATCATCGCGAACTCCTTCGCGACCCGCTGGATAGCCACCGCCACGGCTGATCCCACCTCCGCCGACACCCTGGGCGCGACCGTGATAGCGCCGATCGTCGAGGAGAGCGCCAAGGCGGCGGCGATCCTGCTGCTCTTCGTCTTCCGCAGACGGGACTTCTCGGGCCTCGTCGACGGGGTCGTGGTCGCGGGCTTCACTGCGACCGGCTTCGCCTTCACGGAGAACATCCTGTATCTCGGCAACGCCTTCGGCGAGGACCAGGCGTTCGGCACCTCCGGCCTGGCATCGGTCACCGCGGCGACGTTCTTCGTGCGGATCGTGATGTCGCCGTTCGCCCACCCGTTGTTCACGGTGCTCACCGGCATCGGCTTCGGCGTCGCCGCACTGTCCGCGCAGCGCCACCGAATACGGCGCATGGCGCTGCCGTTGCTGGGCCTGGCCCTCGCGATGGGCATGCACGCCCTGTGGAACGGCTCCGCGTCGCTGTTGAGCCCGTGGGGTTTCTACGGCGTGTACGCGGCCTTCATGGTGCCCGCCTTCGGGCTGCTGACGTGGCTGACCATATGGACCCGGCAGCGCGAGCTGCGCACGATTTCCCATGAGCTGCCCGCCTACGCGGCCGCGGGCTGGCTGGCGGCGGCCGAGCCGCGGGCCCTGTCCTCGATGCGCGCCCGCACGATGGCGCGCGACTTCGCCCGCCGTACGTACGGACCGGCCGCGGGCCACGCGGTGACCGAGTACGAGTCGTTCGCGACGTCGCTCGCCTTTCTCCGCCACCGGGCCCACCGCGGCGCGGCGGGCCCGGACTTCGCGGAGCGCGAGCGCGAGCTGCTGCACCACCTGTGGCGTCGCAGGGACGTGGCCGCGCCCGCGCTCGTGTACGCGGCGCAGGCGACGGGCCGGGTGGTCGCGCCGCCACCCCACCGCGACTACGGCGGCTACAACCCGTACCGCCGCTGACCGGGACCGCTGCAAGCCCCCGTCCAAGCCGACGCCCGAGCCCCCTCCTGCGCCGCCCGCCGCGCGCCCGACAACCACGTCCGGGCCCCGCGCCTGCCCCGTGCGCCACCCGCCGTGCGGCCCGACATCACGCCTCGGCCGACACCCGCCCCTCCACAGACGCGGCCGTCAGCTCGGCGAGCTCCTCCTCGGTCAGCTCCAGTTCGCCGACCGCGACCAGGGCCGGCAACTGCTCGACCGTACGGGCGGAGGCGATCGGCGCGACGACGGTCGGCTGCGCGGCAAGCCATGCGAGCGCGACGGTGGCGACCTCGGCGCCCCGCGCCCCGGCGATCCGGTCGAGCGCATCGAGCACCTTCAGGCCGCGCTCCGTCTCCAGGTGCCTGCCCGCGCCCTGCGCCCGCGCGCTGTCGACCCTCGCACCGGGACGGTACTTGCCGGTGAGAAAACCGGACGCGAGCGCGTAGTAGGGGACGGCGGCCAGACCGGCCCGCGCGGCCGTGTCCTGCAGGTCGCCTTCGTAGGTGTCGCGGGAGACGAGGTTGTAGTGCGGCTGCAGTGCCACGTACCGGGCCAGGCCCTCGCTCTCGGAGAAGTCCAGCGACGCCCGCAGGCGCTCGGCGCTCAGGTTGGAGGCGGCGATCGCGCGGACCTTGCCGTCCTTCACCAGCCGGTCGAGGGCCGTGATGATCTCCTCGACGGGGACGGACGGGTCGTCGAAGTGCGTGTAGTAGAGGTCGATGTGGTCGGTGCGGAGCCGGCGCAGGGACTCCTCGGCCGCCGCCTTGATGGTCACCGGGGACAGGCCCTTGTACTGCGGGTGGGCGCCCACCTTCGTGGCGAGGACGATCTCGGAGCGGTTGCCGCGCGAGGCCAGCCAGTTCCCGATCACGGTCTCGGACTCGCCGCCCTCGTTGCCCGGTGCCCAGGAGGAGTAGCTGTCGGCGGTGTCGACGAAGTTTCCGCCGGCGGCGGCGTACGCGTCGAGCACGGCGAAGGACCGGTCCTGGTCGGCGGTCCAGCCGAAGACGTTGCCGCCGAGAGCCAGCGGGAAGACGGCGAGGTCGGACGAACCGAGCGTGCGAAGAGAAGTCATGAGTCGATCAACGGCACATCCGGCCGGGGGTATTCCACCCTCGTGCCCCTGTCGCCGGGGCGTCGCGGTTCCGCCGGCCCTGGCGTCGGGGGGTGTGCGCCAGGGCCGGCGGAGACATGGGGACGCGCGGCACGGAAGCTCCGTACCGCGCGCCTGTCAGTCCCTGCGTTCGCTCTGCCTTGGGTCGTCCGCCCGCAGGCGCCCTGTCCCTCGGTCGCTCAGACCGTGAGGCCCTTGTCCCGCAGCCAGGCCATGGGGTCGAGGCCGGAGCCGCCCGCGGTGTGCACCTCCATGTGCAGGTGCGGCCCGGTGACGTTGCCGGTCGCGCCGACGCGGCCGATGGTCTCGCCGGTGGCGACCTTCTGACCCGCGCTCGCCGTCATCGACGACAGGTGCGCGTACCAGACCTCGGTGCCGTCCTCCAGCTCCAGCACGATGCGGTAGCCGTACGAACCGGACCAGCCGGCCGACTTGACCGTGCCGCCGTGCACGGCCTTGACCGGGGTGCCCGTGGGGGCGGCGAAGTCCAGACCGGTGTGCTGGCCGGAGGACCACATGGAGCCGGCCTCGCCGTACGTGGAGGTGATCGTGTACGAGGAGGTGGGCAGCGCGTAGCTCGCGGCGAGCTTGGCGAGGCGCTCCGCCTCCGCCTTGGCCCGCGCGGCCTCCTCGGCCTTCCGCTTCGCCTCGGCCGCCTCGGCCTCGGCCTCGCTCTGCTGCTTCGCCGCCGCGGCGGCGGCCTGCTCGGCGGCCAGCTTCTCGGCGGCGGCCTTCGCCTCGGCGTCCGCCTCGGCCCGCTGCTGCTCGGCCTGCTGGAGGATGCGGGCGCGCAGCGCCTCGCCGGCGGTCTGCTCTCCGGTGGCCGTTCCATCGCCGGCGCCGGTGCTCATCGCGGTGAGCGGCGCGTCGGCCTGGGAGCCCTCGGACCCGGCGTCGTCGGAGATGAGGGAGCCCACACCCGGAAGGGACTTGGCGTCGGGGAGGTTGTCCGCGATCGAGTCCGGGAGGGAGATGGAGACCGGGGGCTTGTCCTGGGCGGTCGCTATGCCACCGGCGCCGACCGCGGCGAAGACGCCGACGCCGAGGACGGTGGAGCTGCGGGCGAGCCCGCCGCGCTGTTTGACGACGCGGTGCCGGCCGCGCACCGGACGGATGGATTCCTCGGTGGGATTCCATTCCTCCCACGTCCGCTCCGCGGCGTCGCCGCCGAAGGGAGCGGGCGCGAACGGGGCCTCGGGGGCAGGCATGTTGGACGCCACGAAGGCGTACTCCTTTCCTTCCTTCTCGCCTACCGGGTTAGCTGACGGGTTCGGAGCAGGAAGGTCTCCTACAGGCGTCTTCGGCCGCGGACTGAGCGGCAAAAGGCGCCCGATTCACCCCAATTGGTGGTTCCCCGGTTCCCTTGCGGGATTCGGCGCGTGCGCACGGTGCCGCCTCTTGCGACGACTGGGACAACCGCGCTGCGTTATCGAACGTTAATAGACGGCGGGGCCGTATTCCAAGCTGTTCCGAGTGATCATTAAGGGCCATGGCCGAGACTTACCGGGACAGAAGGTGGCGGAATCGGGCGACTTGATCAACCCGCGGATCGACTACCGTTTCTGACGTTGCGTCAAATGTTATGCACAGTGGCACGCTCCGACTACGCACCGTACGGATGCGCTGCGAGCGTCCTCCGCCCGTGTCCTCCGCGCCCCTGCCTGCCCGCCCAGCGGCCGCCCAGCGGCTACCCACTGCCCGTCCTTCGCGCGCCCTGCGCAACCCCCCAGCCGCCACCCACCGGCCCGGCCGCCCCTCACCCCGTTCGGCCGGGCCGGCGGCTCCCGCTCGTACCGCCCGCTCGCGCCGTCGCCCCCCGCCGCCGATGCGCCCCGCCCTCGTCCTCGAAGGCCACGACCGGAACCGTTCGCCGCCGCTCCGGCTGCCCTTCCCCCGGCCGGCCGACCGCCAGAAGCGCCATGTCGTCGGTCGACCCGCCGCCCGTGTACCGGCGCACATCGTCGACCAGCGCATCGAGCAGTGCCTCGGGACCGGGAAAGATGCTGCCCCGGAGCCGTTCGCCCGGGTCGTAGAAGACGCCTCGGGCGTCGCGCGCCTCGGACAGGCCATCCGTGTAGAACAGCAGCGTCGACCCGGCGGGCAGCGGATACTCCTGCGCGTGGTCCGGCCACGCTGCGAGGTCGCCCATCCCCAGCGGCAGTGCGGCCTCGGACGGCTCCAGCACGTCCAGAGCGCCGTCGGCGTGCAGCACGAGCGGGTCGGGGTGGCCGCGGTTCACCAGCCGTACGGTCCCGTCTCCCGCCCGGTCGCCGGGCGGGATCTCACCGAGCACGGCGGTGGTGAACCCCTCCATGGCGTCCGCCTCCTCGCGCCGCATGCCCTCACGTTTCAGCGCCCGCTCCAGCCGCTGCGCCACGCCCTCCAGCGAGCTCTCCTGCTCGGCGGCCTCCCGGAACGCCCCGATCAGCACGGCGACGACCGCCACCGCCTCCATGCCCTTGCCGCGCACGTCGCCGACGATCAGCCGCACCCCGTGCGGAGTGTCCTGCACGGCGAAGAGGTCGCCGCCGATGAACGCGTCCGCCTGAGCCGCCTCGTACCGCGCGGCGACGTGCAGTCCGGCGATCCGGTCAGCCGGGGTGGGCAGCACGGCACGCTGCGCCGCTTCCGCGATCACCCGCGCCGAGGCCAGTCGTGCGCTGCCCCGCACCACGATTCCGTTGATCAGCAGCGCGAAGGCCGCCACGGTGAACACCGTGCTCGTCTCGGTGACCGCGGTGATCTGGGCGTAGGTGTTGTTGTAGGCGTGCATACCGCTCGTCGCCAGGACGGCGGCGATACCGATGAGCAGCGTCATGCCCCATGTGACGATCGGCGCCGCGATGAGCGGTGCCGCCGCGTAGAGCGGCACCGCGGTGAAACGGGGAGGCGTCAGCAGGTCGAAGACCACACCGCCGAGGATCATCGCTGCGGGCAGAAGGCGCACAAGCCACGGCGCAACGTACCTCCTGCTCTGCTCTCGCCCCACAGGTGTTCTCCCTGCCGCTCCGCCCACGGCCACTGACCGCCGCCATGCATCTCCCATGCTGCGCGCCCCTGCGGCGAGCGGCGACCTGCCACGTCCGGCCGCACAAAATCCGAGGTGAAAGTCGCCGGGAAACGGCGACGGCCCGGCAATCGATCATTTCGATTGCCGGGCCGTCGTCTTCAGTAGCGGGGACAGGATTTGAACCTGCGACCTCTGGGTTATGAGCCCAGCGAGCTACCGAGCTGCTCCACCCCGCGTCGGTGAACACAACCTTACGCCATCCGGAGCAAGATCCACTCCATTTTCCGCTCCGACCTCCCTTTTTTCGTTCCGCCCGCCCGATCCGGCCCCCGTACGGCCCGGATCCTGCCCCCTGTCCGGCCCCTGATCCGGTCGTTCCGGCGACCGATCCGGCCGCGTGAGCTACCCGGAGCCTCACATCGGTTCGGTTCCGCACGTCAGTCCTGTGCACAGGCGGGACGACGAGAGAAGCGGGGCACATCAGGTTCGGGGTGTCCGTCCGGGGAGATCGCGCCCGTTGCGCTCCGTAGGCCGCCGGCCGCCCACCGGCTCGCCGACCCCCGCCGCCCCGTCCGGGGCGGCGCACCCGCGCCCGACCCGTATCCCGCCCGCCGCCGGAAGGTCGTCGACGCGTTCCTCACGGCGGCAAGGGGCGGCGGCTTCGCGACCCCTCCTCGCGGCCTTCGACCCGGTCGTGGGCCTCCGCCGCCGCGACAACCCGGGTGGACCGTACGCCCATTGGGTATCCCAGCTCTGACCACCGATCGTTGCGCGACCACACCGTGACGCACACCGAGAGGAGACCCGATGGCCGAACCGCTGTCCGCCGACCAACTGCTCACAGCCTTACGCAACGAAGGGCTGCGCGTGGTGGAGTACCGCAGCTGGCGCACCAACAACCGCAACCATGTGGGCCCCTGGGCCCCGGTGCACGGTGTGATGATCCACCACACCGTCACGTCGGGCACCGAGTCCTCGGTGGAGCTCTGCTACAACGGCTACGCCAACCTGCCCGGACCGCTGTGCCACGGCGTCATCGCCAAGGACGGCACGGTCTACCTCGTGGGCAACGGCCGGGCGAACCACGCCGGCCTGGGCGACGACGACGTCCTGCGCGCCGTGATCGAGGAGAGCGCGCTGCCTCCCGACGACGAGGCGAACACCGACGGCAACCGTCACTTCTACGGCTTCGAGTGCATCAACCTCGGCGACGGCAAGGATCCGTGGCCCGCCGCCCAGCTCGAGGCGATCGAGAAGGCCGCCGCCGCGATCTGCCGCGCGCACCGCTGGACCCACCGCAGCGTCATCGGACACCTCGAGTGGCAGCCGGGGAAGGTCGACCCGCGCGGTTTCACGATGGGCTCGATGCGCGAACGCATCGCCGACCGTCTCGCATCCGCCCCGCCGTCCGAGGAGGAAGACATGCCCGACAACTGGAATCTCGCCTCCGGCACCGACACGACGCTGCCTCCGGGCGACTGGACCCCCGTCCCCGTCGGCTCGGCGGACCTGCTCACATCCTCCGTGCGCTACACCGGCGCGATGCACCTGACGGTGACGGCCCCCGCGGGCGGGACGCTCCAGGGCCGCTTCTACCACTTGCGTCCCAACGGCTCACGCTGGACCGGCCCGATCGTGGAACGCCTGACCACGGCCGGCTCCAGCTTCCCGGACTTCCCGCACGGCGGCTCGGTCGCCGCCGACGAGAGGGTCCGCTTCGAGGTGGTCTACTACCCGGCCTCACCGACGGACTCCACACCGGCCGTCATCACCTCGGCGCAGGTGCGCGGGCTGTCCTGGACGTGACACGTCTCCGTCGCCGCGCCCCTGATCACGCCGGAATCGTGGCATGGCTCCCCAGCCGGGGAGCCGTTCGTCTGCCCTTCGGGCCGGCAGGACCGCGATCGAGTTCCCGAAACAAGGTCAACCCCAGGCCAGAACGCTTCTGACCTGGGGCTGAGTGGTAGGCCGTGTGGGACTCGAACCCACAACCAACGGATTAAAAGTCCGCTGCTCTGCCAATTGAGCTAACGGCCCTCGGCGCAACACCCCTGAGCATAACCAAAGAGATCCCCGGAACCGATCGGGTATCCGACTCCGGCCCCGTCCCGTTCGGCTCGCCCGCAGCGCCGGGCGGGCGAGCCGAACGGGAAACGGTCAGTACAGGCCCTTGAAGGCGGCCCAGCCGCTGGTGCCGATCTGGACCCGCCCGGCCAGCGTGCCCGTCCCGGTCCCGCTGAACCGGAACAGCTTCCCGGCCGTGTCACGCGCCACCAGATCCGGCTTGCCGTCACCGGTGATGTCGCCCATGCCGACCACCGTCGTGTAGGCCGAACCCCACGCGTCGGCCAGCTTCACACGGGAGGTGACACCGCCCGTCGCCGTGCCGTGGTACCGCCACAGCGCACCCGCCTTGTCCACGCCCAGCAGGTCACCGCGCCCGTCGCCGTTCAGGTCACCCGCGCCGACGACCTTCGTGTACGTCTTCCAGTTCGTGCCGATCTTCACCCGGCTCTTGAACCGGTGATCCGCCGTCCCCGCGTAGAAGTACATGTCACCCGACGTCGTCTGACGTGCGATCAGATCGATGTGGCCATCGGCGTTCACATCACCCGAAGTCGTCAACACGTCGTACTGACCCCACCCCGTGCCGATCGACGTGTACGGCGAGGAAGCGGAGACGATCTTGCCGCAGCCCGGCCGGTAGGACCGCAGCTCGTTTCCGAGGCGGACCAGCACGTCGTTGCAGCGGTCACCGTTCACATCACCCGACGGCACAAGCACCGCGCTCGTCGCGAATTTCGCCCCCGTACCCGCGATCCGCGACGACAACCCGCCCGTGCCCGTGCCCTTGTAGAGCGACACCAGACCCGTCGAGTCCATCACCAGCAGGTCACCGAAGCCGTCGTCTCCGACCAGGTCGCGCCGCACCGGCGCAGCGCCCGTGACCGACACCGTGCCAAAGACGTTCACGTCCGCGCCCTGGCCGTCGGCAGGCTTCGCCGTCAGCGTCCAGGTGTGGGCGCCGTTCGCGACCAGCTTTCCGGCCGTGTCCCTGCCGTCCCACGAGGGGCTCACCAGGCCGCGCGCCTTGGCGCCCGAGAGGGTGCGCACCACGGCGCCGGTCGCCTTGTTCCTCAGCGTCAGCGTCCAGGAGGCGGCGGGCTCGGACAGCCACCACCGCGGCTTCCAGGCAGCGCTCTTGACGTTCACGGAAGCAGCGGCGGCGGAGTCGGCCACGGTGAGCGCGGACGTGGCGACGCCGCTGCCCACGAGGTGGATCGCGCCCTTCGCGTCGGCCCAGGCGATCGTGTTCGTCGCCGGGTCGATGTCCCACGCCGCGTCGATGGCGTTCAGGTTGGCGTCGATCTCGTGGACCGTGCCGCCGTCGCGCAGGTCCTTCACCTTGAGCTTGCCGTCCTGCGGGTAGGCGACGAAGCCGTCGCCGAGCTTGGCGCGGTTGCCGTAGCCGATGCCGAGAGGAGTGACCGCGCCCGTCTCCAGGTCCAGCACGCCCTCGTCGTCCCGCGACCCGGAGCAGATCCAGTGCAGCCAGCGGCCGACCGACTCGGCGCCCTCGACGAAGCAGCCCGAGAGGTACAGCTCCTTCACGCGGGCGCCGGTCCTTATGTCGTAGCCCGCGATCGTGCCGTGGCCCTGGCCGTGCGCCCACAGCGTCGTCCCCGACAGGGACCTCGGCTGGACGGGGAGCTTCCGCACCACCTGGCCGGTGTCGGTGTCCACGATCCGCGTCTCCGGCGAGCCGTCGGACAGCATCGCGTACGCGACGGTCCAGCGGCCCCAGCTGCCGATCATGCCCTGCGACTGCGTGCCGACGTCGAACTTCGTGCCGGGCAGCTGCCGGCCCTCGTCCAGCCGGTGGATCGGCAGGACGCCCTGGCTCGGGCCGGTGCCCAGCGGGCCGCCGTAGACGATGCGGCCGTCGCCGGTCTCGTCGACCCTCGGGCAGATGATGAGGGAGCACCGGTCGGGCAGCGGCGGCAGCCAGCCGCGGTCCTGGCGCGCGCCGTGGACGACCGTGCCCCCTTCGGGCTCCGCCGTGCGCGTGTACATGCCCGTCCGGCCGACCGCCGCGACGCTCTCCAGGCTGGTCAGTCGCCCCTGGTGGAACGACAGCCGGTTCACCGTGTTCGGCACGATCCGCGTCGCGACCCGGGTGTCGGGGCCGACCACGGCCCGCCCGGTGCTGTCCGCCTCGATCCGCTGGACACCCCACTCGGAGGTGCTCGGCCCGCCGTGCACCAGCAGACCGCCGCTCGGAGTCGCGGTCGCGAGGTCCTTCGTGCGGGCCAGGAGCGTACGGGTGGGCGAGCCGTCCAGCGGCTCGGCGTCGACGCGCCAGGTGGGCATGTCCCAGGTGCCGACTCCGAGCGCCGGGTCGTGCCGGGCGACGATCAGCTCGTTGCCCACCAGGCCCAGGAGCCGGACGTCGGCGTCGCCGGTGAGCGGCCGGACGAGTTCGGGCTTCGTCAGATCGTCGCGCCGGAACACGGACACCTTGCCGTAGCCGCGGACCAGCAGCCGGTCCGGTGTCAGGGCCATCTCGCCGACGGTCGTCGACGCGTCCACGCCGATGGGGAACGCGCGCTGCTGCGTCACGTCCAGCCAGAAGTACTGGCCGCTCCAGCCGAGCACCAGCCCTTCGGCGTCGCCCACGCCGGCACCGTTCGCGCCGTTGCCCGCGGGCAGCCCCTCGACGAGCCGGTCGCGCAGCTGTCCGGTCTGCACGTCGAGCACGTGGAAGCGGGTCTCGGACCCCGACCCGGTGCGGGTCAGGACGTTCCAGCCGAGCGCCCTGAGGTAGGTGTGCCCCGTCGGCAGCTGCACGGTCGCGGTCTGGCCCGTGACCATGTCGCGCAGGGCGACGGTGCCCGCCGCCTCCTGGTGGCGCGCGACCACGTCCGACCCGGAGCCCCACTCGTACGACGGCCAGGGCTTCGCCTCGGCGTCGACCTCGACGTCCGAGACACCCCCGTACGAGCGCCAGATCGCGCCCCGCCCCTCCTCTATGCGCAGATATCCGTTCGGGCCCGCGTTCACCACGTAACTGTGGACGGGAACCTCGCTGGTCACCCCGGGGATGACCACCTCAGGCGTCGGCTGTGCCTGTGCCGTTGGGGACGCCGGGCCGATGGCCACAGCCGCTCCCAGCACCACTGCGGCGGCGACGAAGCCGCCCAGGGGTCTCTTGCCGTACACGTATCTCCTCTTCGGGAAAGGAAGCACTTCCCCATGGGGAAGCGCGGGCGCGGCAGCTTTCCGGCAACGGCCGGAAGGCTGCCGCGAGTGAGTCGTTGCGGTAGGTGGGAGCGCTCAGTGCAGACCCGTTGAGGCAGCCCAGCCGCTGGTGCCGATCCGGACCCGCCCGGCCGGCATGCCCGTCCCGGTCCCGCTGAACCGGAGCAGCTTCCCGGCCGTGTCACGCACCACCGGGTCCGGCCTGCCGTCACCGGTGATGTCGCCCATGCCGACCACCGTCGTGCGGAGCGAGCTGTGCCGGCGAGCGACGGTGTCCGACCACGTGCCGTGCAGCGAGTGAGTGCCGTCGGCGACGTACGGCTTCTGCGACCCAACGGCGTACGAGACGCAGGGGTACGAGACGTAAAGGCAACTCGCGTCGTGGTCGCCGCGGAGTAAGCCGGGTACGCCCGCGGCCGGCACGTCGGCCGCATCGCGGTCGAGTACGTGCTCGGCGGGAATCAGGGGTGAAAGCGGCGGCTCCGCTGCCACCGCCGGCGTGGCTGCGAGCGGAACGGCGGATGGGAGTGCCGCCACGACATCGACGGCGGCAGCCGGGCGAGCACGACGGCGCCCCAGCACAGTTCCCAGCAAGTGAGGCTCCTCCCCAGGAAACCTGATGTCCGTGGAGACGGGCGCGGCGTTCTCTCAGGCCCCCCTGGGCGCGCGCGTCACAGCCGCCTCGTGTGCGCCGAGGGTAACAGCAGGGCCCGTACGCCACCTAGGTGTCGTACGGGCCCTGATCAGGTGCTCAGTGCGTGTCAGCCGTTGCGCTTCCAGCGCGGCTTGTCGTCACGACGGCCGCCGAAGGAGCCGGTGTTGGTGCCGGTGTTCGAGCCGGCGCCACCGCGGTGGTCGTCGCGGCGACCGTACGGGCGGTCGCTGCCGCCGGAGCGGAAGCCGCCGGAGGGGCGGTCGTCGCGACGGTCGCGGTTGAACGGACGGTCGCTGCCACGGTGGGCGGCCGGACGGTCGTCACGGCGGAAGCCACCACGGTCGTTGTCACGACGCTCGAAGGAACGGCCACCACGGTCGTCACGGTCACGGTTGAAGCCGCCACGGTCGTTGTCCCGGCGGAAGCCGCCCGAGGGGCGGTCGTCACGGCGGAAGCCACCACGGTCGTTGTCACGACGCTCGAAGGAACGGCCACCACGGTCGTCACGGTCACGGTTGAAGCCGCCACGGTCGTTGTCCCGGCGGAAGCCGCCCGACGGACGGTCGTCACGGCGGTCACGGTTGAACGGACGGTCGCCGCCGCCGGAGCGGAAGCCACCCGACGGGCGGTCGTCGCGGCGGAAGCCACCACGGTCGCCACGGTCACCGTCACGGCGGTCGTCACGACGGAAGCCGCCACGGTCGCCACGGTCGTTGCCGCGGCGCTCGAAGTTGCCCCGGTCGTCCCGGCGCTCCTCGCGGCGCTCCGGCTCGGGCGCTGCCTCGACCGCTGCCTCGACCTCGGCCTCAGCGGCCTCGGTCACCTCGGCGACCGCGGCCTCCGGGTCCTCGCCGCGCTCGCGGGCGGCGCGCGCCACCAGGCGGTCGGCCTCCTCGCGGAGCTCGGCCGCGCGGCGCTGCACGCGCTCCAGCTGGCGGGTCAGCTCGACGACCTCGCGCTCCGCCTGCTTCGCGGCGTTGTTCGCGGAGTCGGCCTGGACCTCGGTGAGCGAACGCGCACCGGTGATCTCGGCGACCTCCGGGTCGAACGCGCCCGCACCGCCGACGATGTGACGCGAGGCGTCCACGCCCGCGTCCTCCATGAGGCGGAAGATCTGGCGGCGCTGGTGCGGCAGCGACAGGGACACGACCGTGCCGGACTTGCCGGCGCGGGCGGTGCGGCCCGAGCGGTGCAGGTAGTCCTTGTGGTCACCGGCCGGGTCCACGTTCAGGACCAGGTCGATGCCGTCGACGTGGATGCCGCGGGCGGCGACGTCGGTGGCGACGAGCGCGTTGACGTAGCCGTCCTTGAAGTCGGCCAGGGTGCGCGTACGGGCGCCCTGGGTCATGCCGCCGTGCAGCGCGTCCGCCTTCACACCCGACTCGCGCAGCTGCTCCGCGATGCGGTCGGCGCCCAACTGGGTGCGGACGAAGATGATGGTGCGGCCCTTGCGGGCGGCGATGGCGGCCGTGACCGGCGCCTTGTCCTTGGGCTTCACGACGAGCACGTGGTGCGTCATCGTCGTGACGTTGCCCTGGGCGCTGTCGACCTCGTGGCTGACCGGGTCGGTCAGGTAGCGCTTGACCAGGGTGGAGATCTCGTTCTCCATCGTGGCGGAGAACAGCATCCGCTGGCCGCCGGCCGGGACCTGGTCGAGCAGTTCGGTGACCTCGGGCAGGAAGCCCAGGTCGGACATCTGGTCGGCCTCGTCGAGGACGGCGACCTGGACGGCCTCGAGGGAGCATGCGCCGCGGTTGATGACGTCACGCAGCCGGCCCGGGGTGGCGACGAGGACGTCGACGCCGCGCTCCAGGGCGTAGATCTGGTTGCCCATGGACGTACCGCCGCAGACGACCTTCATCTTGAGCCCGAGCACGTCGCCGTACGGCTGGAGGGCGTCCGCGACCTGCATCGCGAGCTCACGGGTCGGGGTGAGGATGACCGCGCGGGGCTTCTTCTTCTCGGTGTGGCCGCCGGCCAGCGTGGCCAGGGTCGGCAGACCGAAGGAGAGCGTCTTGCCGGAGCCGGTGCGGCCGCGGCCGAGGATGTCCTTGCCGGCCAGGGCGTCCGGGATGGTCGCGGCCTGGATCGGGAAGGGGCTCGTCACGCCGTTCTGCGCGAGCTTGCGGACGACGCCCTCGGGCAGACCGAGGTCCGCGAACGTGACCTGGGGCTGCTGGGGCTCTTCGGCCGCCGTCTCGACGACCTCGACGACCTCTGCGACCGCCTCGTCGAACGTGTCGTTCTCGGGCATGACGGCGTGATCAGTACTGAAAGTGGACATGCGAAATGCGAAACCTTCCGGAGTCTCGGCACGCGCCCAAACTCCGTGAATTCGCAATTC
Source organism: Streptomyces sp. ISL-10 (assembly GCF_018614575.1). GTDB lineage: Bacteria > Actinomycetota > Actinomycetes > Streptomycetales > Streptomycetaceae > Streptomyces. The sequence continues at coordinate 56,061 of NZ_JAGGOJ010000033.1, read as the reverse complement.
GACCGCCTCGATGCGGTCAGCCACGGCTAGGGAAATACGCGCCACGCGGCGCGCTTCCGTTTCGGCGCCGGGCAATGGGATCAAACGATCTACCACCATACGCACCCCCCCCCGGTAAAGGCAAACCGCCCCCGAGTGACCCCGCTTACATCCCCGGCGTCCGGACCTCCGGCCCCGGCCCGGACGCCCTACGCCGGGCGGTCCTGGGGCGAAGCGGCGGGCTCGCCGTTCCCCAAGGCCCCGGCGGCCCGCCTCGCCCCCACGTGCACCTCGGGCGCCGAGGAGGCCGACGGCTGGCCGGTCGGTTCGCTCGGCTGCGGCGTGGGGCTCGTGGGCGGCTCCGGGGTCGGCTCCGACGGCGGCAGGGTCGGGTGCTGCTGGGTCGGGGACGGCGAACCGCCGCCATGGGGCGGCGTCGGCCTCGTCCCCGGCTTCAGGGGCTTCCCGCCCGGCACCGGGTCCGCCCCTGTGCTCGGCATCCCCTCGGCGCGCTTGCCCTTCTCCTTCCCGGCGGCGTCGGCCTCCTCGGCGTCCTTCCCGTCCCGCCCGTCCCGGCCGTGCTCGGCCGCCCCGCGCTGCGCACCGCCTGGGACGCCGTGGCCGCCGTCGGGCTCCGCGGCCACCCCGCGCTCCGCCGAGATGCTGGGCGCGGGCTTCCTGCCCGCGTCGTCGCTCACGCTCATACAGCCTGTCGAGGCCAGACCGCCCATGAGGCGACGATCCAGACGGCCTTCCGGCCGGGGGCTGACAACTGGCGCACGGGGGCACCTCCGGGACGAGGGGGCATGCGGGTCGCCCTGCCCAACTCCCGTCGCCCCGCCGGGGACACGCCCTCGACGCACCCGTCCCGCGCACCCCGCCGCGCCCGGGAACGGACCGGACCCGGCAAACCCCCGGCCAAAGCGCGACACGCCAGCCGCGACGGGAACGTACGGGACCCAGGCACCGCAGCCATCGCACGACACCCCCGCGCCGCACCGGACCCGCCCCTCGACCCGTCAGCCCACGATGCCGCGCGCCAACTCCACGCCCAGGAAGACCGATCCGAGCCCGATCAGCACGGAGGCGGCCACGTTCGCGACGGCCAGGAACTTCCAGCCGCGTTCGGCCAGGCGCAGCGTCTCGTAGGAGAACGTGGAGTACGTCGTGAGCGCCCCGCACAGCCCCGTGCCCAGCAGCGCGTACGTCCCCGAGGACACCGAAGCTCCGGCCAGCGCACCGAGGAGGAGGCTCCCCGCAGCGTTCACCGTGAACGTCCCCCACGGGAACACCGAGTCGTGCCGCGCCTGTACCGCACGGTCCGTCAGATAGCGCAAGGGGGCGCCGACCGCCCCGCCAGCGATGACCAGCAGCCAGTTCATCACGCGCCTGCCCGGGCCGCCCGCGCCGAGCGGTCCAGGGCCGCCCTGGTGAGGGAGGCGGCCAGCCACACGGCGGCCAGCGCAGCGGCGGCGGTGCCACCCGCGTACGCCACGGCGGCCCCTGCCTCCTCGCGTTCCAGCAGCTCGGTGAAGTCGAGGGCGTAGGTCGAGAACGTCGTGAAACCGCCGAGCACGCCCACCCCGAGGAACGGCCGGACCAGCGGGTGCGCGGTGCGGCCGCGCTCGCCCACCAGCACCATCAGTACGCCGATCAGGGCGCAGCCGAGCACGTTCACCCAGAAGACGGCCCAGGGAAACGCCCCCTGAGGAGCGGGCCACAGCAACAGAGCCCCGTAGCGGGCCGACGCGCCCGCCGCGCCACCCGCCGAGATCGCCGCGAGCACCGCCAACCCGTGTGCGCCCGCCAGTTCGGCGCGTTGGGCCGGCACATGGAGGTCGACGTCCGGATCGATCGCCTCCGGGAGGCCGTTCGGGCCGGAGCTCACCCGTACCCCAGGGCGTGCAGCCGCTCGTCGTCGATCCCGAAGTGGTGGGCGATCTCGTGCACCACGGTGATCTCCGTCTCCGCGACGACGTCCTCTCGGGTCTCGCACATCCGCAGCGTCGGCCCCCGGTAGATGGTGATGCGGTCCGGCAGCACACCCGCGTACCACTCGCCGCGATCCGTCAGCGGAGTCCCCTCGTAGAGCCCGAGCAGCTCGGGATCGTCCAGGGTGGGTTCGTCCTCGACGAACACGGCGACGTTGTCCATCAGCCGCGTCAGTTCGGGCGGGATCCTGTCCAGGGCCTCGGCGACCAGTTCCTCGAACTCCTCGCGCGTCATCTCCAGCACCTGGCCATTGTCACGCACGCCGAGCCCGCCGCGCCGCCCCGGCATGGTGACCGGTCGCGTGGGGCATACGGCACCAATGGCCCGCGAAGCCCCGGAATCGAACCACTTGCCCCGCCCGATCCGCCTGATCCGTACCGCGCTGCGGCGCGGCGGCCCCACGACTGTGCAGGCCACCGCACTTTCGCACACCCCGCGGCCCTGGACCCGCGCACTCGGCCTGACGGCCGTCGTCCTCGTCGGAGCCTGGCTCGGCCTGCTCATCGTCGGCAACGTCCGTACTCCGGTCGGCCCGATGGACACCACCATGACGCTGCGTCCCTCCTTCAGCGGCGGCACGAAGATCAACGTGTCCCCGCTCGGCGCCCTCGAACTCGACTCCCACGTCGCCCCCGTCCGCCTCGACGTCGACGTCGACCGCCTCGACCCGGACCGCTCCCGGGCCCTGGTCGAACACCCCGAGCGGCTGTCCGGGCTCCAGGACGAGATCTCCACCGATGTCCAGGACGGCACCACGGAGCTCGCGGTGCGCTCCTGCGTCGCCGTCGTCTCCGGCGCGACCGCACTGGGCCTGGCCGTCTACCGCCGCCCCCGTCGCGCCCTAGCCGCCGGCGGGCTCGCGCTCGCGCTCCTCGCCGCGTCCGGCGTCTCGGCGGCCGCGACCTGGAATCCGAAGTCCGTACTGGAGCCCAAGTTCTCCGGACTGCTGTCCTCCGCGCCGTCCGTCGTCGGCAACGCGCGCTCGATCGTGACCGAATTCGACGTCTACCAGAAGGAGTTGGCACGCCTGGTCACCAACGTCACCAAGCTGTACGACGCGACGTCGACGCTCCCGGCCTACCGGCCGGACCCGGGCACGATGCGGGTGCTCCACGTCTCCGACATCCACCTCAACCCGGCCGCCTGGCACATCATCGGCTCCCTCGTGAAGCAGTACGGCATCGACGTGATCATCGACTCCGGCGACACCATGGACCACGGTTCGTCCGCCGAGAACGGCTTCCTCGACCCCATCCGCGACCTGGGCGCGCCCTATGTGTGGGTCCGCGGCAACCACGACTCGCGTTCGACGCAGGAGTACCTGTCCCGGATGAAGAACGTCCACGTCCTCGACGAAGGGCGGGCCGTCACCGTCGCGGGGCTGCGCATCGCGGGCACCGGCGACCCGCAGTTCACCCCGGACCGGTCGGTCGTCGCCCAGGGCGACCCGGCGGAACGCATGACCGGCATCCGCCTCGCCTCCGCCCTGCGCGACCAGAAGAGCGCCGGGACGCCGGTCGACATCGCGGTCGCCCACAACCCCGTGGCGGCCCGCGAGACCGACGGCACCGTGCCGCTGGTCCTGGCCGGGCACATCCACAAACGGCACACCGAGGTGCTCAGGCACGGCACCCGCGTCAAGATCGAGGGGTCGACGGGCGGCGGCGGGTTGCGCGCGGTGCAGAACCAGGAGCCGGAGAAGGTACGCGCCTCGGTGCTCTACCTCGACCGGACGAACCGACAGCTCCAGGCATGGGACGAGATCACGCTGGGCGGCCTGGGTCTGACCACGGCGGAGGTCAGCCGCCATGTCGCCCGGCCACCGGACCCCGCCGCCTCGTCCTCCCCCTCGCCGTCACCGGGTTCGCCGACGCCGTCTCCGTAGGGGGCGTGCGGCGGGCGGGGACCGGGCGCCCCGAAAAGCGTTTTGGCGATAGCTCCCCGCATCCCATATGCTTCTCACGTCCCCGACGCGCTGCGAAGCGCCCAGGCGGGCCCTTAGCCCTCATCGTCTAGTGGCCCAGGACGCCGCCCTTTCAAGGCGGTAGCACGGGTTCGAATCCCGTTGGGGGCACGCATCACCGTGTGCGAGACTTGTCTCGCACCACGCTTGGTCCTGTGGAGCAGTTTGGAGTGCTCGCCACCCTGTCAAGGTGGAGGCCGCGGGTTCAAATCCCGTCAGGACCGCTGGAGCTCGGAAGAGTTTCTCGGCTGGGTAGCTCAGTTGGTACGAGCGATCGCCTGAAAAGCGATAGGTCGCCGGTTCGACCCCGGCCCCAGCCACCGTACGAAGGCCCCGATCCCCGGATCGGGGCCTTCGCCGTTTCCCGGCCCCGCCCCCCGGAAGCGTGAGCCGGGCCCCCGTCCGGTGGACGGGGGCCCGCACCGCGCTACGCCTTCTCCCGCTCTTCTCCCCGGCGCCAACCGCGCACGCCCAGGATCAGCGCCGCCACCGCGACCACCACGACGAGCAGCGCCCAGTCCGGGATCGCCCTGCCGATGCCCGCCGCCCACTCCTCCACCGCGAACGAGTCGTCGACCGACAGCAGGCCCGGCAGGGCCGTCGTGCCGTCGAAGACCAGGAACACGGCACCCAGCAGGACGAAGAACACTCCCGACGCCAGGGACGTCGTGTGCAGCCGGAACCGGCCCACGCCCAGTTCGCGCCCGCGGAGCCATCGGCGCGCGCCCAGATCGAAGCGGTCCCAGAGCAGGGCCAGCAGGAACAGCGGGACCGCCATGCCCAGGGCGTAGACCGCGAGCAGCAGGCCGCCGTAGACCGGGCTGCCGCTCAGGGCCGCCACGGTCAGCACGCTGCCCAGGATCGGGCCCGCGCAGAAGCCCGCCAGCCCGTAGACCAGGCCCAGGGCGTAGACCGACAAAACCGTCGTCGGACGGATACGGCCCGACACCTCGGCGATACGGCGCGAGGCGAAGCCCATCCCGAGGATCTGCGCGCCCCCGAGCGCGACGATCAGCCAGCCGCCGGCCGAGACCAGCAGGTCACGGTGGCCGTAGAAGAGCCGCCCCGCGAAGGACCCGGCCGCGCCGAGCGGGACCAGGGTGGTCGCCAGGCCGGCGTAGAAGATGCCGGTACGCGCCAGCAGCCGGCCCGTGGAGTCGATCGAGTACGCGAAGAACGCGGGCAGCAGCAGCGCGCTGCACGGACTGATCAGGGCGAGCAGGCCGCCGAGGAAGGCCGCCAGATAGCCGATGTCGTGCGTCACGAGCCCTGCTTCGCGGCCCGGGCCGCCGCCTCGATGGCCTCGGTGAACGTCTCCATGGGCTGTGCCCCCGCGATGGGCCGGCCGTTGACCAGGAAGGACGGGGTCGACGTGGCTCCCAGACCGTAGCCCTCCTCCTGGTCCTTCGCGACCGCCCGGCGCGCGGCATCGCTGTCCAGGTCACGCGCGAAGCGGTCGAGGTCGCCGACCCCGGCCTCGCGGGCCAGCGCGGTGAGGCGGTCCGGTCCGAAGCCCTTCTCCTTGGCATCGGCCGCGTACGCCGCCGCGTGGAACTGCCAGAAGCGGCCCTGCTGCCCTGCCGCCCAGGCGGCGCGTGCCGCGGCCTCGGACGCCTCGCCGAAGATCGGGAAGTTGCGCCACTCGATCCGCAGGACGCCTGCGTCGACGTACTTCTTCACCAGCTGCGGCTCGGTGTCGCGGGCGAACTTCCCGCAGTAGCCGCACTGGAAGTCCGCGTACTCGACCATCACGACGGGCGCGTCCGCGCGGCCCGTGGCCAGGGGGTCACCGGCCTCCCGGCGGGCGAGCCTCTCCAGCTCGGGGTAGGTGCCCGCCCGCGGTTCGGCGGAGACGTCGGCCACGGACGAGGAGCCGGCCGACGGCGCGGGGTCGGGCTCGGTGGCGGTGTACGAGGCGAAGCCGAGCAGCAGCGCGGCGACGAGGACACCCGCGCCGATGGCAAGCGGCTTGCCTGAGGGGGACGTGGCGGAAGACATGGAGGAGCTCCTGAGCGAGAAGGCCTGACGGGAGGAATGCCGGTGGAAGGGACCGGCGGGCCTATACGCGCAGGACGGACAGGTCGACCGCGGAGGGCGGCGCGAGTGGTGGCGGTCCGCGCAGGGGCGTCACGGCCGGCACGGCCTGGTCGCAGACGAGTGCGGAGCCGGCGGGGCCGTGGGCCTGGTGCAGGGCGGGAAGAAGCTCGTACGCGGATCCGCCGCGCGGCGGTACTCCGGGGTGCGCTCCGCTGCCCTCGCCCCCGGTGCGCTTCCCGCACCCGGACCGGGGCGCCGGATCCACCGCTGCGGGCGACATGTCCCCGGTGCCGACGGCCTCGGCCGGGGCGCGGCCGCCGGCGGCGCCGCCCGCGAGAGCCTCACCGCGACCGATGCCCGCCCCCCTACCCGCGCCGTCGGCAGCATGAGTCGCGGCCGGGAGGATGTCCGCCGCCGCTGTGCCCGTCGCGCATCCCAACAGCGCGCCGAGCAGTCCGAGCAGCAGGCTCGCGGTCACCGCGACACGGTGTCGGCGGTCGCCGCCGTTGTGCATGGCGCGCTTTTCCCCTCGGGACGTTCGGGACGTGCGGGATTACGGGAGGCATGAACGATTCGCTCCATACTGCACCAGCTTGCTGACGAAATGGGTTCGCCAGTGCTTTCCGGAGGGTGCGATCCTGGACTCCGTATGTCTACTTCCTTCGCCGACCTCCAGACCCTGCTGGCCGGGGCGTCCCTGCGCGACGCCCACCGGCTCGGCCGCCGTCTCGAGGGCGCCCGCCGCATCCGTAAGCCCGACGCGCGGCAGGCCGTGCTGGACGAGATCGCCGCCGAGGCCGAGAGGTCCGCGGCCCGTAACGCGCGGCGTGCCGAGCGCGTGCCCAAGGTCACGTACCCGGAGCAGCTCCCGGTCAGTCAGAAGAAGGACACGATCCTCGAGGCGATACGGGACCACCAGGTCGTGATCGTCGCGGGCGAGACCGGGTCCGGCAAGACGACCCAGATCCCCAAGATCTGCCTGGAGCTCGGCCGGGGTGTGCGCGGCATGATCGGCCACACGCAGCCCCGCCGTATCGCGGCCCGTACGGTCGCCGAGCGCGTCGCGGAGGAGCTGCGGACCCCGCTCGGCGAGGCGGTCGGCTGGAAGGTCCGCTTCACCGACCAGGTGAACCAGGACTCCACCTTCGTCAAGCTGATGACGGACGGCATCCTGCTCGCCGAGATCCAGACGGACCGCGAGCTGCGCGCCTACGACACGATCATCATCGACGAGGCGCACGAGCGATCCCTGAACATCGACTTCCTGCTCGGCTATCTCGCACAGCTGCTGCCGAAGCGCCCCGACCTCAAGGTCGTCATCACCTCCGCGACGATCGACCCGGAGCGGTTCTCCCGCCACTTCGGCGACGCCCCGATCGTCGAGGTCAGCGGCCGGACGTATCCGGTCGAGGTCCGCTACCGCCCGCTCCTCGAAGACGACTCCGAGGACTCCGACCGCGACCAGATCACCGCGATCACCGACGCCGTCGAGGAGCTGATGGGCGAGGGCAAGGGCGACATCCTCGTCTTCCTCTCCGGCGAGCGCGAGATCCGCGACACCGCGGACGCGCTCAACAAGAAGCAGTACAGATTCACCGAGGTGCTCCCCCTCTACGCGCGCCTGTCGCACGCCGAGCAGCACCGGGTCTTCCAGCCGCACACCGGCCGCCGGATCGTCCTCGCGACGAACGTGGCCGAGACGTCGCTGACCGTGCCCGGCATCAAGTACGTGATCGACCCGGGCACGGCCCGTATCTCGCGCTACAGCCATCGCACCAAGGTCCAGCGGCTGCCGATCGAGCCGATCAGCCAGGCCAGCGCCAACCAGCGCAAGGGCCGCTGCGGCCGTACCTCCGACGGCATCTGCATCCGGCTGTACTCCGAGGACGACTTCCTCACCCGCCCGGAGTTCACGGATGCGGAGATCCTGCGCACCAACCTCGCGTCCGTCATCCTCCAGATGACCGCGGCCGGGCTCGGCGAGATCGAGAAGTTCCCCTTCATCGACCCGCCGGACCACCGCAACATCCGCGACGGCGTACAGCTGCTCCAGGAGCTGGGCGCCTTCGACCCGGCGCAGAAGGACCCCCGCAAGAAGCTGACGCAGCTCGGCCGCAAGCTCTCCCAGCTCCCGGTCGACCCCCGGCTCGCCCGGATGGTCATCGAGGCCGACAAGAACGGCTGCGTGCGCGAGGTCATGGTCATCGCGGCCGCGCTGTCCATCCAGGACCCGCGCGAACGCCCCTCCGACAAGCAGGCGCAGGCCGACCAGCAGCACGCCCGCTTCAAGGACGAGACCAGCGACTTCCTCGCCTTCCTCAACCTGTGGCGCTACATCCGCGAACAGCACAAGGAACGCGGCTCGTCCAGCTTCCGCCGCATGTGCAAGCAGGAGTACCTGAACTTCCTGCGCATCCGCGAGTGGCAGGACATCTACTCCCAGCTGCGCACGGTGGCGAAGCAGATGGGGATCCACCTCAATGAGGAGGACGCCCCCGAGCAGTCCGTCCATGTCTCCCTGCTCTCCGGCCTGCTCTCGCACGTCGGCATGAAGGACGTGAAGGACGCCGGGGCGGAGGGCGGGAAGAACACAGCGAAGAACGAGTACCTGGGCGCGCGGAACGCCAAGTTCGCGATCTTCCCCGGATCCGCCCTCTTCAAAAAGCCCCCGCGCTTCGTGATGTCCGCCGAGCTCGTGGAGACCTCACGCCTGTGGGCACGCGTCAACGCGAAGATCGAACCGGAGTGGATCGAACCGCTCGCCCAGCATTTGCTGAAGCGTACGTACAGCGAGCCGCACTGGGAGAAGGACGCCGCCGCCGTCATGGCGTACGAGAAGGTGACGCTCTACGGCGTGCCCATCGTCGCCCAGCGCAAGGTGAACTACGGGCGCATCGACCCGGAGACCTCCCGCGACCTGTTCATCCGCAACGCTCTCGTCGAGGGCGACTGGCGCACACACCACAAGTTCTTCGCGGACAACCGCAAACTTCTGACCGAGGTCGAGGAGCTGGAGCACCGGGCCCGCCGCCGCGACATCCTCGTGGACGACGAGACCCTCTTCGACTTCTACGACCAGCGCGTGCCCGACCACGTCGTGTCCGGTGCGCACTTCGACTCCTGGTGGAAGCACAAGCGCCGCGAACAGCCCGAACTGCTCGACTTCGAGCGCGAGATGCTGATCAACGAGAAGGCCGGGGCGGTCACCAAGGACGACTACCCGGACTCGTGGCGGCAGGGCCGGCTGAAGTTCCCGGTGACGTACCAGTTCGAGCCGGGCGCGGACGCCGACGGTGTCACCGTCCACATCCCGCTCCAGGTGCTGAACCAGGTCACCGACGAGGGCTTCGACTGGCAGATCCCCGGCCTGCGCGAAGAGGTCGTCACCGAGCTGATCCGCTCCCTCCCGAAGCCGATCCGCCGCCACTACGTGCCGGCGCCGAACTACGCGAAGGCGTTCCTGGACAAGGCCGTCCCCCTCCAGGAGCCGCTGCCCGTCACCCTGGCGCGTGAGCTCCAGCGGATGGTCGGCGTTCCCGTCCGGGCGGACGACTTCGATCTCTCCCGGATCCCCGACCATCTCAAGATCACGTTCCGGATCGTCGACGAGCGCCGCAAGAAGCTCGCCGAGGACAAGGACCTGGAGGCGCTGCGGCTGGCGCTGCGGCCGAAGGCCCGTCAGGCGCTGTCCAAGGCCGCCGCCTCCTCCGGCCCGTCGGGTGAGGCGCTGGAGCGCACGGACCTGAAGGACTGGACGATCGGCACGCTGGCGCGGGTGTTCGAAACACGCCGGGCCGGCCAGCCGGTCAAGGCGTACCCGGCGCTCGTCGACGCGGGCGACAGCGTCTCCGTACGGCTCTTCGACACCGAGGCCGAGCAGACGCAGGCGATGTGGCAGGGCACCCGTCGCCTGATCATGCTGAACATCCCCGTGAACCCGGCGAAGTTCGCCTCCGACAGGCTGACCAACCAACAGAAGCTGGCACTGTCCCGCAATCCGCACGGTTCGATCCAGGCGCTGTTCGACGACTGCGCCATGGCGGCGGCGGACCGGCTCATCGCCGACCACGGCGGCCCGGCGTGGGACGAGGAATCGTTCCGGAAGCTGTTCGACAAGGTCCGCTCGGACCTCGTGGATCTGACCGTCCGGACCGTCGATCAGGTGCAGCAGATCCTGGCGGCCTGGCAGGCCTGTGAGCGGCGCCTGAAGGCCACGAACAGCCTGACTCTGATCAACAACGTCCAGGACGTGCGCGAGCAGCTGGCGGCCCTCGTGCCGGCCGGCTTCGTGACGCGCACGGGCCTGCGCAGGCTCCCCGACCTGATGCGCTACTTGATCGCCGTGGACCGCCGGCTCCAGCAGATGCCAACGGCCGTCCAGCGGGACACCACGCGCATGGACAAGGTCCACGAGATGCAGGACGAGTACGCCTGGCTGCTGGAGCAGCTGCCCCAGGGCCGGCCGGTGCCACAGGAGGTCCTGGACATCCGCTGGATGATCGAGGAGCTCCGGGTCAGCTACTTCGCGCATGCGCTGGGCACGGCGTACCCCGTGTCGGACAAGCGGATCGTGAAGGCGATCGACGCGGCGGCACCGTGACGGCCCCGTTGCCCTGGGTGAGTTCGACCCGGTCGGCAGACCTGCTGTACAGTCTCTCTCGCAGCCAGGGAACATCGGCTGCGAAACCTGGTCCTGTGGAGCAGTTTGGAGTGCTCGCCACCCTGTCAAGGTGGAGGCCGCGGGTTCAAATCCCGTCAGGACCGCGCCAGATGACGAAGGCCCGCATCATCACGATGCGGGCCTTCGTCGTTTGCGCGCGCAGGCCGTCTTGACGGCGCCATCGGCCACCGGTACCCAGGGTCCAGGGGGTGACGTACATGGCGGCGTCGACGGCGAGACGGTACGAGACGCGCGCGCTGCTGCGCGCCCACCTGGCGGCCGCCACGGGCTACCGCCATCTGACGAGGACCTGCCCCATCTGCCATCGGCTCCTGCGCCTCGCCATGGAGCGCCCCGACCGCGAGCCGACCGCACCGTCGGCCACGTCAGCCGCCGAGCCGGCCGCTCCCGCCGCTCCCGCCGCTCCCGCCGCCGACACTCCACCGGCTGGACCCGCCTCCGACACTCCACCGGCCGCGCCCGCCGCCGGTACTCCACCGGCCGGACCGCCGACACCACCCGCCGCCGACACGCCTGCCCCGGGCCGGGACGAAGGACTCTCCCGCGAGTGACCAACACCCGGCGCATCGTGCCCCTTTCGGTGACGGGCCGGCTTTTGGCAAGACGCGCGCACTGTGACGGGTGTCACCGAACAGGTTTCGGGAAGGGCTGAACTTAACCCCTCCCTACAAGCCCCCCATTTAATATGTGCCATTGCACCGCCGCCCCAGGAGCCCCGTAGGTCGACAGCGATGTCACCCCCCGGCCCCGCCGACTGCCGGCCCCGGCGCCCCCCACCACGCTTCCGGGCACAAAAAGATCGCGCTGGACCCGGCGGAGTCCAGCGCGATCGAAGACGAAGGCCTGTTGGGGCAGACGCGCGCCTGTGGAGCAGGTGGTGGGCTCATCCGAGGTGGGGGCCCCGGAAATGCCCGGTCAGACGGGGTGTTCAGGCCTCGCTGCGCTGCTGCGGAATACCCGCAAGCAGCGCACGGACCTCTGCCTCGCGGTAGCGGCGATGCCCCCCGAGCGTGCGGATGGACGTGAGCTTGCCCGCCTTCGCCCAGCGGGTGACCGTCTTCGGGTCCACGCGGAACATCGTGGCAACCTCAGCCGGGGTCAGCAGCGGCTCGGCATCAGGGGTGCGAGCGGTCATGAGCGGCCTCCTCGGGAGAACCGAACCTTCTCGGTTCTTTCCTCTAAATTCTGCACCTTGACCCACGTTGCCCGAAATGGCGGACGCGGGCCGAGTCGGTTATAGGACGAACGGCTTGTCCTCGGCACTACAACTACACCATCTGTCCAGCCACGTCGGCCAAACCGATGGAATTGCCCTCTCAGGTGTCCATCAACGGCGGAAGGCCGATGGACCATGCCATAACGGACAGTCACGTCACAGTGACGATCAGTCACAGAGCGATCAGGAGTCCTCAGACCCCCCATAGCGTGCAATGCTGAGTGATCCGCCCTTACTTGGACGGAAGGAACCCTCCCCGGACTCCTTGTCCTATTTTGACACGAGGGTAGGTGATGGGCGCAAGGGAGCGGTTAGTGCTATCCGTCACGCTTGGGGCAATCGCCCGGATCGGGACCTACGTCCCCTCCTCTGCTCCCGCCCCCGCCGCACACCTTGGTCAATTGGCGAACTGACGATCCTTCACGGCTCTCCAACGATCCGTCAGACGCCTGTACGCCTTTGCCGCGCCCTCGCCGTCCCCGGCCCGCAGCGCCGCGATCCCCTGCGCCGCGTCGGCCGCCGACCGGTCCTCGGCCAGAAGATCGCCGGGCAGGGCGTGCACCAGACCGCCGTAGTCCAGTTCGACCAGCGAGCGCGGATGGAACTCCTCCAGCCAGCGCCCCACGTCCACCAGGCTCTCGGTCAGCGGCCCCTCGTCGATCGTCTCCCGCAGCGTCCGCAGCGCCCGGGCGAGCCGTCGGCGGGCCTGGACCATCGGCGTCCGGTAGCGCAGCGAGGGAGCCGTCGCCGTGTACTCGCGTTCCTCGTCGGCGAAGAGCACGAACCATCCCACGGGCACGCCCCACACCGCCGTCCTGATCCACGGGCGGGCGTCCGGATTCCGCTCGCGCCACTGCTCGAAATCAGCGGCCGCCTGTCCCCGCACGACCGGTGGCAGCACCGCGTCCAGCAGCGGCGCCGGCAACTGGTCGGGCAGCTCCTCCAGCGCCAGCCAGCCCCGTAGCCGGGTCCGCCACGGGCACACGCACACCACACCGTCGACGTCGGTCACGAAGGCGTCCGCGCTCTCGTGGACGGGGACCGGGACGGGGGGCGTGGGCAGCAAGTCGGCCAGCGACCGTCGCAGCTCGTCCTGTGCGGTCGGGGTGTCGTCCCTGTGGGCGTAGCGCGCCCAGTGGCTGCGCTCGGGCTCGGGGAAGGCCGCCAGGGGCTCGTAGATCCGCAGATAGGCCGCGTACGGGACAAGGACCGAGGACAGCGCTGGCATGCCGCAAATCCTTCCATGCCCGTACTCCGCCGGGGGGTGATCTCCGGCACCAGGTCGGATCTACGCACGCGTAGGACTTACTCTCTTGCCCAGACGGACCTTCCCCACCCGCAGGAAGGCCCGCATCCGCCGCTTCGTACTTGGGAGTCACCACCGTGACCGATGTGACAGACGGCGTCCTGCACACCCTGTTCCGATCGGAGCAGGGAGGGCACGAGCAGGTCGTGCTCTGCCAGGACCGCGCGTCCGGCCTGAAGGCCGTCATCGCCATCCACTCGACCGCCCTGGGCCCGGCCCTCGGCGGCACCCGCTTCTACCCGTACGCCTCCGAGGAAGAGGCCGTCGCCGACGCGCTGAACCTCTCCCGGGGCATGTCGTACAAGAACGCCATGGCCGGTCTCGACCACGGCGGCGGCAAGGCCGTGATCATCGGCGATCCCGAGCAGATCAAGTCCGAGGAGTTGCTGCTGGCCTACGGCCGGTTCGTGGACTCCCTCGGCGGCCGTTACGTGACCGCCTGCGACGTCGGCACCTACGTCGCCGACATGGACGTCGTCGCGCGCGAGAGCCGCTGGGTCACCGGCCGCTCCCCCGAGAACGGCGGCGCGGGCGACTCGTCCGTGCTCACCGCCTACGGCGTCTTCCAGGGCATGCGCGCCTCCGCCCAGCACCTGTGGGGCGACCCGACGCTGCGCGGCCGCAAGATCGGCATCGCCGGTGTCGGCAAGGTCGGCCACCACCTGGTCGAGCACCTGCTCTCCGACGGCGCCCAGGTCGTGATCACCGATGTGCGCACGGAGTCCGTGCGCCGGGTCCTCGACAAGCACCCCGAGGTCACCGCGGTCGCCGACACCGACGCCCTGATCCGCACGGAGGGCCTGGACGTCTACGCCCCCTGCGCGCTCGGCGGCGCCCTCAACGACGACAGCGTGCCGGTGCTGACGGCGAAGATCGTCTGTGGTGCGGCCAACAACCAGCTCGCGCACCCGGGCGTCGAGAAGGACCTCGCGGACCGCGGGATCCTCTACGCCCCCGACTACGTGGTGAACGCCGGCGGCGTCATCCAGGTCGCCGACGAGCTGCACGGCTTCGACTTCGACCGGTGCAGGGCGAAGGCGTCGAAGATCTTCGACACCACCCTGGCAATATTCGCACGTGCGAAGGAAGACGGTATTCCGCCGGCCGCCGCGGCCGACCGGATCGCCGAGCAGCGCATGGCGGACGCCCGCCGTCGCTGAGCCGGGCGCCCGTCCGGCCCGCCCGTCCGGGGAGACAAGACTCACCCCGGTCGGCGGGTCGGACGCCGGGAAGAGGTTAAAATCGCAGTTGACCAGCGAGGACGGGGCTCCTCGCGGGTTGTGTGAAGCGGCACCTGATGCGGGCGGCGTACCGTATGGCCGCGGAAGCAGGTACCGTTGAAGCCCTACGGACCGAGCTCTTCACGGAGAGCCCGTTCCGACTCATGAACGCGTGTCAAGACTCTGGGGCCGTCGAGCCCCGTCACCGAGGGGGTCGAGCCATGGGGCGCGGCCGGGCCAAGGCCAAGCAGACAAAGGTCGCCCGCCAGCTGAAGTACAACAGCGGCGGGACTGACCTGTCGCGTCTGGCCAACGAGCTGGGCGCATCGACTTCGAGTCCGATTTCGAGCCAGCCGCCGAACGGCGAGCCGTTCGAGGACGACGACGAGGAAGACGACCCGTACGCGCGGTACGCGGACATGTACAACGACGACGAGGACGAGGACGACGAGTCCGGTCCGTCGTCACAGCGCCGCGGCGCTTGACGCAGTACTCACCGACCCGGTCCGGGGCCTGCCCCGGACCGGGTTCTGTGCTGTTCAGCTCGCGTAGTCACCCGTCAGCGCGGCACCCGTGCCATGGTCGCCGCGCTCGATGATCTCGCCCGCGACCCAGGCGTCCACACCGCGGTCCGCGAGGGTGGTCAGCGCCACGTCGACGGAGGCCGCCGGGACGACGGCCATCATGCCGACGCCCATGTTGAGGGTCTTCTCCAGCTCCAGCCGCTCGACCCGGCCGGCCGTGCCCACGAGATCGAACACGGCGCCGGGTGCCCAGGTGGAGCGGTCGACCGCCGCGTGCAGGTGGTCCGGTACGACGCGGGCCAGATTGTTGGCGAGCCCGCCACCGGTGATGTGGCTGAACGCGTGCACCTCGGTGGTCCGGGTGAGCGCCAGACAGTCCAGCGAATAGATCTTGGTGGGCTCCAGCAGCTCCTCGCCGAGCGTCCGGCCGAGCTCGTCGACCTGCGTCTCCAGCGACATCTTCGCCCGATCGAACAGGACGTGGCGCACCAGCGAGTACCCGTTGGAGTGAAGCCCCGACGACGCCATCGCGATGACCACGTCACCCGTACGGATGCGATCAGCGCCCAGCAGCCGGTCGGCCTCGACCACACCGGTGCCCGCCCCGGCGACGTCGAAGTCGTCCGGGCCCAGCAGGCCGGGGTGCTCGGCGGTCTCGCCGCCCACCAGCGCCGTACCGGCGAGCACACAGCCCTCGGCGATGCCCTTGACGATGCCCGCGACCCGCTCGGGGTGCACCTTGCCGACACAGATGTAGTCGGTCATGAACAGCGGCTCGGCGCCGCAGACGACGATGTCGTCCATGACCATGGCGACCAGGTCGTGGCCGATGGTGTCGTACACGCCCATCCGGCGGGCGATGTCGACCTTCGTGCCGACGCCGTCGGTCGCGGAGGCGAGCAGCGGTCGCTCGTAGCGCTTGAGGGCGGAGGCGTCGAAGAGGCCGGCGAATCCGCCGAGGCCGCCGAGGCCCGCGACTTCAGCGCGCTGCGTCTTCTTCACCCACTCCTTCATCAGCTCGACGGCGCGGTCACCCGCTTCGATGTCGACACCAGCGGCTGCGTAGCTGGCGCCGCCCTCGGCACTGGGAGTCTCACTCATGAGGTTGAGAGCTTTCGTGTCGTACTGCAGGGATTACGGGCGACGGAGGGCGTCGGCGGCATCGGCGCCACCCGCCAGCTCGGTCTCCAGAAGCTGCTTGCCCAGCAGCTCGGGGTCGGGCAGCTCCATCGGGTACTCGCCGTCGAAGCAGGCGCGGCAGAGGTTCGGCTTGGCGATGGTGGTCGCCTCGATCATGCCGTCGATGGAGATGTACGCGAGGGAGTCGGCGCCCAGGGACTTGCCGATCTCGTCGATCGACATGCCGTTGGCGATGAGCTCGGCGCGTGTCGCGAAGTCGATGCCGAAGAAGCAGGGCCACTTGACCGGCGGGGACGAGATCCGGATGTGGACCTCGGCGGCACCGGCCTCGCGGAGCATCTTGACCAGGGCCCGCTGGGTGTTGCCGCGGACGATCGAGTCGTCGACGACGACCAGCCGCTTGCCCCGGATGACTTCCTTGAGCGGGTTCAGCTTCAGGCGGATGCCCAGCTGGCGGATGGTCTGCGAGGGCTGGATGAAGGTGCGGCCCACGTAGGCGTTCTTCACCAGGCCGGAGCCGTACGGGATGCCACTCGCCTCGGCGTAGCCGATCGCGGCGGGCGTGCCGGACTCCGGCGTCGCTATGACGAGGTCGGCCTCGACCGGAGCTTCCTTGGCCAGTTTCCGGCCCATCTCGACCCGGGAGAGGTAGACGTTCCGGCCGGCGATGTCGGTGTCGGGACGCGCCAGGTAGACGTACTCGAAGACACAGCCCTTGGGCTTCGCTTCTGCGAAGCGAGAGGTGCGGATGCCGTTCTCGTCGATGGCGATGAGCTCACCGGGCTCGATCTCGCGGACGAAGCTGGCGCCGCAGATGTCGAGAGCGGCGCTCTCGGAGGCGACGACCCAGCCCCGGTCGAGGCGGCCGAGGACCAGCGGGCGGATGCCCTGCGGGTCGCGGGCCGCGTAGAGGGTGCCCTCGTCCATGAAGACGAGCGAGAAGGCGCCCTGGACCTCGGGAAGGACCTTGGCGGCCGCCTCCTCGATCGTCAGCGGCTTGCCGTCGTCGTCGACCTGCCCGGCGAGCAGAGCGGTGACCAGATCGGTGTCGTTGGTCGCGGCGACCTGGGTGGACCGGCCGTTCTCCTTGGGGAGCTCGGCGACCATCTCGGCCAGCTGAGCCGTGTTGACCAGGTTTCCGTTGTGGCCGAGCGCGATCGAGCCGTGGGCCGTGGCCCGGAAGGTCGGCTGCGCGTTCTCCCACACGGAGGCGCCCGTGGTCGAGTAGCGGGCGTGACCGACCGCGATGTGACCGGTCAGGGAGCCGAGAGAGGTCTCGTCGAAGACCTGGGACACCAGGCCCATGTCCTTGAAGACGAGGATCTGAGAGCCATTGCTGACCGCGATTCCCGCGGATTCCTGGCCTCGATGTTGGAGGGCGTAGAGCCCGAAGTAAGTGAGCTTCGCGACCTCTTCACCCGGAGCCCAGACACCGAAGACGCCGCAAGCGTCCTGGGGGCCCTTCTCGCCGGGGAGCAGGTCGTGGTTGAGTCGTCCGTCACCACGTGGCACGCCACCGAGTGTAGGCGAGATCGACCACTGGTCCGAATTGGGGATGCCGCGCAACTGGTTTCCAAGAGCCCGGTTGCGGCGCTCATGACACGCCGAAGGCAAGAATTCGCATGGCTCCGGCGGCCGTACGGACGCTGCACGGAGATCGGCAACGTGTCCGTCGACCCGTCCGCATCCTGGGACGATCGTCGACCCACCTGGCCGGGACGGGCCGGGCTCCCGGTCGGCACGGCCCTGCGCGACCGTGCCGTCACGCGCGTGGAGTGCCGTCGCGTCACCCTGCTCGGCGGGGCGAGCGCCGCCTGTGGGTGCGTGCGCCAGTTCACACCCGGTACTGCCGACGGGCGGCCCCATTTCGGTGCATTCCGGGCATGCCGCAACGCCTCGAAGAGCCCTCGCCGCATCCGATTCAGGTGGGTATGCCCGCGTCTGATCAGCGCATGTCCGCGAACGCCGCCAAACCCTTGCCGTTCGACGCGGTGAGGGTCAGCGTGCGGTGCTTCACCTCGTACTTCACCGTCCCCTCGCTGAGGACCTTGACCAGCTCACGCTCCAGATCCATCTCCGGACCCGGGCACAGCTTCCGGGTGGAGGCGAGACGGCCGAGGGTGATCGAGTCGCCGGAGACCTTCGCGGTGCTGGAGAAACGGTTGCAGCCGAGGCTGCCCCCGACGGTTCCGTCCTCGGCGATGGTCAGGTGCGCCTTGCCCTCCGTGCCGGCGGGCAGGGACGTGGCGGTCTCACCCGACACCAGGGAGTCCACGGTCCACCTGGTGCCGATCAGCGGGGCGGGCTGCTCGGCGGTCATCGCGATGGCGTCGCCCTTCTCGGTGGTCAGGGTCAGCCTGCCGTCGGTGAGCTTCGCCTTGAGCTTGCCGGAGAACGCGGCGCGCAGGGTGTCCTCGAAGCCCTGGACCTTCTTGTCACAGGCCATCTCGGTCATCTCGCCGGGACCGACCGTGACGGTGTCGCCCTTGATCGTGATGTCGGCGCCGAAGTGGTTGCATCCGTAGTTGCCCATGGCCCGGCCCTTGTCGGTGATCTCGACATACGCGTCGGTGGGCGCCGCGGTCTTCTTGCCGTCGACACTCACGCTGTCCACGGACCAGCGCACTCCGGTGAGAGGGACGTCGGGCGCCACGGAGTTACCGGAGCCGCCTTGCGACTCCGTGCCGCAGGCGGACAGGGCCAGGAGGGCCACGGCGGTGACAGGAATGCTCAGCTGGTAACGCATACCCCTGGGACGGGACGGCCCCGGCAGCGGTTCCCCCTCTCCAGGGGCCGGTACGGCCCGGAGCCCCGACACCCGGCCCCGTCGCGATCAGCCGAGGATCGGCAGCAGCGCGCCCAGGTCCGCACGCTCCCCACTGGCCCTGACCTTGGCGGCCTCCACCGCCTCCGGCCAGCCCGTGCGCCCGGTGGCGAGCCGGATCCAGGTCAGCGGATCGGTCTCGACGACATTGGGCGGCGTGCCGCGGGTGTGCCGGGGGCCCGCCACGCACTGGACGACGGCGAACGGCGGAATCCTGACCTCCGTCGACGCCCCGGGCGCCTTGACCGCGAGCGCGTCGGCGAGCAGCCGGGTGCAGGCGGCGAGCGCCTGCCGGTCGTACGGGATGTCCAGACCGGTCGCGTCGGCCAGGTCGTCGGTGTGGACGATCAGCTCGACGGTCCGGGTGACGAGGAAGTCCCCGAGTCGCATGGCCCCGAACCGTGTCGGCACCAGCCGGTCGTCCGGCACCAGGGGCAGCAGCTCCCCGACACGCTCGGCCGTGCGCGCGTACATCTCGTCGAGACCGGCGCTCGCCGCGAACTCCCGGGTGTCCTCGTCCACCTGCCCGGCGGCCGTGACGGTCGCGAACGGCCAGTCGAGCAGCGCGACCTCCTGGTGCGCCGGCTCGGGCATCGCGAGATACCGGGGGACGGCCGCCACCGCCATGGCGATGTGCGCGGCCAGCTCCCGCACGGTCCACTCGCCGAGCCGGGTGGGCAGGGCGAGCTGCTCTTCGCCGAGGCCGCCGACAACCTCGCGCACCTGCTGGAACTGCGCGAGCACGGCGGCACGGGTCCTGACGGGGTCGTAGGAGCGGAGGCGCTTCTTCGCGGGCGGCATGGGGCCGACCCTACGGGGTGGGCATACTGCCGGGCACCGTCTCACCGGCAGTGAACAGCTCGCCGTTCCCGGGGACTTCGAGGCCGCGCCAGCGGAACGGGATCCCGACCGCCGTGTCCGCGTCCGGGCCGTCCATCAGCTGGAAGTGGAGGTGCGGTTCGGAGGAGTTGCCCGAGTTCCCGCACCGGGCGAGCAGCTGGCCTGCCCGGACCCGGTCTCCCCGCCGGACGGCGAGCGAGCCGCGCTGAAGATGTGCGTACGCGGCGAACACTCCGTCGCCGAGGTCCAGGACGACATGGTTGCCGAAGATCCCGCGGACTCCGCAGAGGTCCCGGAACGACGCCTCGACGATCAGCAGGTAGAGCACCGCAGGCAGCGAGTTGCGGCTGAGATGGTCGCGCTGACGGTCATCGGCGTGGACGACGGTGGCATCGGCGACGGCGAACAGCGGCTCGCCGAAGGCCGGGAAGTCCCTGCTGCGGCGGACGAGCGGCCACAGGGCCCTGAAGCCGGGCCGGGCGCCCTCCGCGGGTTCGGCCACGAGGTCGATGGCGTACGTCTGCCCGTAGCCGTGGGTTCCGTGGCTGGGCGTCCGGTCGGCCGGGCTGTTCAGGGCGGACCAGCGACCGCGCACCGGCGCATCGACCTCGACGGCCTCGCGCGGTTGTTGACGCCGCACGAGCCGGGCGGTGCGGACGGAACCCGCCACGAATATGGCGAGGGCGAGCAGCGCGGGGAGCCAGACCCAGAACCACGCGAACGGCAGTCCGGCCAGGACGCCGAGGACGACGAGCGCGAAGAACACCACCCAGCTCGACCGATAGATGATCAGGAGTGTTTTACGGACGGACATGGTCGTTCCCCCTCGCTCTGTCACGGGCGCTGCGTCACGAGCTCTGTCAAGGGCACGCGGCGGTCAGCACCACGAGCAGCGGAACCACACGGGCCCCCGGCACCTCGTAGCGGCCGCGCCCTGTGGTGTGCAGCCAGCCCGCACCGGTCAGCTGGCGCAGATGGTGGTAGATCTGGCCGGTCGTGCCGAGCCCTTCGAGCTCGGCCAGCTCGGCGGCGGTGCGGCGGCCGCCGAGGATCTCGCGCAGCAGGCGCAGGCGCACGGCGTGGCCGAGAGCCGCCAGCGACTCGGCGGTCCGCCCCGGGTCGCCGGCGTCCTCCCCGAGGAGCCCCGCGGTGAGCGCACCGTACTGCCACTCGTACCGCTCCCCGGTCGGCAGGCGTACGGCCCCGGCGAACAGCACGCCGCCGTCCGCCGCCGCTTCGCCGGCCGGGGCGAGCTGCTGCTTCAGCCCCTCCAGCGCCCAGAAGTCGCCCTCGGCCGGGATCGCCGCCACGGACGGGGTCTCTTCCAGTGCCGCCAGCCGCCGCTCGAGCGCCGTGACCCGTTCTTCCAGATCCATGGGAAACGAGATTACGTAATTACGTAATCTCGCGCAACCCGGGAACGCCGAAGCCCCCGTCCGGTCGGGCCGGAGGGGGCTTCGAAGCGCGTCTGTCGGGCGACGCGTGTGTCAGACGAGCAGACCCGGAATGGTCTCCTCGTGCGCCGTACGCAGCTCGCTCAGCGGGATGCCGAACTCGCCCTGGACCTCCACCGCGTCGCCGTCGACCACGCCGATGCGGGTGGCGGGCAGGCCGCGCGCACCGCACATGTCGGTGAAGCGGAGCTCCTCGCTGCGCGGGACGGCGACGACCGCACGGCCGGCCGACTCGCTCAGCAGGAAGGTGAACGCGTCGAGGCCGTCCGGGACGACCAGGCGTGCGCCCTTGCCGCCGCGCAGGCAGGACTCGACCACGGCCTGGATCAGGCCGCCGTCCGAGAGGTCGTGAGCGGCGTCGATCATGCCGTCGCGCGAGGCGGAGATCAGGATCTCGGCCAGCAGCTTCTCCCGGTCGAGGTCGACCTTCGGCGGCAGACCGCCGAGGTGGTCGTGGACGACCTGGGACCAGGCCGAGCCGCCGAACTCCTCGTGGGTGTCACCGAGCAGGTAGAGCAGCTGCCCCTCCTCGGCGAACGCGATCGGTGTACGGCGGTTGACGTCGTCGATCACACCGAGCACGGCCACGACCGGGGTCGGGTGGATCGCCGTCTCACCGGTCTGGTTGTAGAGCGAGACGTTGCCGCCGGTGACCGGCGTGCCCAGCTGCAGGCAGCCGTCCGCGAGACCGCGGGTGGCCTCGGCGAACTGCCACATCACGTCCGGGTCCTCGGGGGAGCCGAAGTTCAGGCAGTTGGAGATGGCCAGCGGCTTGGCGCCGGAGGCGGCGACATTGCGGTACGACTCCACCAGCGCGAGCTGCGCACCCGCGTACGGGTCGAGTTTGGCGTACCGGCCGTTGCCGTCCGTCGCCATGGCCACGCCGAGGTTGGTCTCCTCGTCGATCCGGACCATGCCCGAGTCCTCGGGCTGGGCGAGCACGGTGTTGCCCTGCACGAACCGGTCGTACTGGTCCGTGATCCACGCCTTGGAGGCCTGGTTGGGGGAGGCGACCAGCTTCAGGACCTGCTCGCGCAGCTCCTCGGAGGTCTGCGGGCGCGGCAGCTTGTTCGCGTCGTCGGCCTGCAGGGCGTCCTGCCACGACGGACGGGCGAAGGGACGGTGGTACGTCGGGCCCTCGTGGGCGACCGTGCCGGGCGGCACGTCCACGATCAGCTCGCCGTGCCAGAAGATCTCCAGGTGGTCGCCTTCCGTCACCTCACCGATCACGGTGGCGGTGACGTCCCACTTCTCGCAGATCTCCATGAAGCGCTCGACGTACCGCGGCTCGACGATCGCGCACATGCGCTCCTGCGACTCGCTCATGAGGATCTCCTCCGGCGAGAGCGTCGCGTCGCGCAGCGGCACGGTGTCCAGCTCTACCCGCATGCCGCCGCTGCCGGCGCTCGCCAGCTCGGAGGTGGCACACGACAGACCGGCGCCGCCGAGGTCCTGGATGCCCGCGACGAGCTTCTCCTTGAAGATCTCAAGGGTGCACTCGATCAGCAGCTTCTCCTGGAACGGGTCACCGACCTGGACCGCCGGCCGCTTGGCCGGACCGGTCGACTCGAAGGTCTCCGAGGCCAGCACGGAGACGCCACCGATACCGTCGCCACCGGTCCGGGCTCCGTACAGGATGACCTTGTTGCCCGGGCCCGACGCCTTGGCGAGGTGGATGTCCTCGTGCTTCATCACACCGATGCAGCCGGCGTTGACCAGCGGGTTTCCCTGGTAGCACGCGTCGAAGACGACCTCGCCGCCGATGTTCGGCAGGCCCAGGCAGTTGCCGTAGCCACCGATGCCCGCGACCACGCCCGGCAGGACGCGCTTGGTGTCGGGGTGGTCGGCCGCACCGAAGCGCAGCGGGTCCACGACCGCGACCGGACGCGCACCCATCGCGAGGATGTCGCGGACGATGCCGCCGACGCCGGTCGCCGCGCCCTGGTAGGGCTCGATGTACGACGGGTGGTTGTGCGACTCGACCTTGAAGGTCACCGCGTAACCCTGGCCGACGTCGACGACACCCGCGTTCTCGCCGATGCCGACGAGCATCGCGTCGTTCTCGGGGATCTTCTCGCCGAACTGCTTCAGGTGGACCTTGCTGCTCTTGTACGAGCAGTGCTCCGACCACATCACGCTGTACATCGCGAGCTCGGCGCCGGTGGGACGGCGGCCGAGGATCTCGCGGATCCGCGCGTACTCGTCCTCCTTGAGGCCGAGCTCCTTCCACGGCTGCTCGGCATCCGGGGTCTCGCCCGCGTGCTTGACGGTGTCCAGAGTCATGCTGCGACCAACTTCTTCAGGATCGAGGTGAAGAATCCGAGCCCGTCGGTACGCCCCGTACCGATCAGCGGCTCCACGGCGTGCTCCGGGTGCGGCATCAGACCGACCACGTTGCCCGCGGCGTTGGTGATGCCGGCGATGTCGCGCAGTGAACCGTTGGGGTTGACGTCGAGGTAGCGGAAGGCGACGCGGCCCTCCGCCTCCAGCTCGTCGAGCACCCGCTCGTCGGCGACGTACCGGCCGTCCATGTTCTTCAGCGGGACGGAGATCTCCTGGCCCGCCTCGTAGTCCGCGGTCCAGGCGGTGTCCGCGTTCTCGACACGCAGCTTCTGGTCGCGGCAGATGAAGTGCAGGTGGTTGTTCTGCAGCATCGCGCCCGGCAGCAGATGCGCCTCGGTGAGGATCTGGAAACCGTTGCAGATGCCGAGAACCGGCATACCGGCCTTCGCCTGCTCGATGATCGTGCCCATCACCGGCGAAAAGCGGGAGATGGCGCCGGCGCGCAGATAGTCGCCGTACGAGAAGCCGCCGGCGAGGACGACCGCGTCGACCTGCTTGAGGTCCTTGTCGCGGTGCCACAGCGGAACGGCCTCGGCGCCCGCGAGGCGGGCGGCACGCAGAGCGTCCCGGTCGTCGAGCGTTCCGGGGAAAGTGACGACTCCGATACGAGAGGTCACGACTCCACCTTCACGATGAAGTCCTCGATGACGGTGTTGGCGAGGAACGTTTCGGCCATCTCATGGATGCGGGCGAGGGCGGCGTCGTCGACCGGCCCCTCCACCTCCAGCTCGAAGCGCTTTCCCTGACGGACGTCCGCGATCCCGGCGAATCCCAGACGCGGCAGTGCACGCTGCACCGCCTGTCCCTGGGGGTCGAGGATCTCGGGCTTGAGCATGACGTCGACTACGACGCGAGCCACGGGCACTCCCGGTGGTGTGTTGCGAGGGCGGTTCCCTCAGCGTACCCGTCCCGAAAATCTACGCGAGTAGATATACATCGCACCCGCCGAAAATCCCGGGAAAGAATCTCTGCGACCTTTGCGGCGGAGACTCGCGGAAAATTGCCGGGGCTTCACAATGCGTGGTCGTGCGCTGTACAAAGGAATACAGAGGAAAGCAGCATTGCCCCTCAACGGCCGTAAAGCCGGTATCGCCGCACGTCAGAACCGGTGATACCGCAGGGAAAGGACCGATATCCGTGGCTCAGCGAGTAGTGGTCACGCTCTCCGACGACATCGATGGCGGAGAAGCGGCGGAAACGGTCATGTTCGGCCTCGACGGGAAGTCGTACGAGATCGACCTCAATACGTCCAATGCAAAGAAACTGCGCAAGGCCCTGGCTCCGTACATGGCCGCAGGCCGAAAGCTGACGAACGTCACCAAGCGCGACAAGGCACGTATCTCGTACCGGCACACCTCGCTCGAACCGTCCCCGGCCGCGATCCGCGCCTGGGCGCAGTCCCGCAAGATGGACGTGCCCGCCCGGGGCCGTATCCCCAAGCGCGTCTACGAGGCGTTCCGCGAGGCCAGTTGAGCGGCCGGCCCCCCGGCGCCGGAGCCGGGCCCGCGCGCGAGGGCCGCGGCGAACCGAGTTGCACCGCACCCCCGGTGATCGGCTAGAGTCTGGAGCACGCCGAGGGGCAAGGCCGAAAGGCCCGGCCCAGCGAGCATGCGGGTGTAGTTCAGTAGCAGAACATCCCCCTTCCAGGGGGAAGGCGCAGTGTGCAATTCCTGTCACCCGCTCTGCACCATCATTACCGTCCACCGATGTGGATCAGGTACAGTGGTCAACGCACCGCCCGGTGAGAGCCGAGCGGCAGCAATGCGGACGTGGCTCAGTTGGTAGAGCATCACCTTGCCAAGGTGAGGGTCGCGAGTTCGAATCTCGTCGTCCGCTCAGAGAGCGAAGGCCCTGGTCGATATGACCGGGGCCTTCGTCGTTCTCCGGTGTCGGATATCCGCCGCCTGTGACGATTGCCACAGGAATCCCCGCATACAGGGTGCTGCTCCCCGCGTATCCCGGGCCGCCCCCCGCGGCGGGTCCCACGCTCCGGCGGGTCCGGCGGAGACCCGTCCGGGAGATCTGTACGGCCGTGTGTCTCATCCACGTCCGAGTTTGGGTATAGTGGTCCCCGCGCTACGGCGCATGCGGACGTGGCTCAGTTGGTAGAGCATCACCTTGCCAAGGTGAGGGTCGCGAGTTCGAATCTCGTCGTCCGCTCAGCGCAAAGCCCCCGGCGATCTCGCCGGGGGCTTTCTCGTGCGCTTCTTGTGTCGCACAGGCCGTGGGTGCCCGCCGACGAGCATCGTCCGATGGCTGGGAGCTCCTCCCGTGCCCGAAGGGCCACGGGGGAGATCGGCAAGCCGCCGGAAGCCCTCGCAGCGGAGCCACTTGGGCCTTTGGCCAATGCAGCACGGCGCCCTCCCCGTGCCCGCAGGGCTGCGGGGGTCATTCCCCGACGGAGGCCGTGGGGGCCGGGTGGCGCGGCAGGGCAAAGCCTGCCGGGGGGCACTAGCTCCAGGTCGTCCCGGTCAGCAGCTCGTACGCCTCCAGGTACTTCGCCCGGGTCGCGTCCACGACGTCCTGCGGCAGCGCGGGCGGCGGCTGCTCGCTCCTGCGGTCCCAGCCGGAGGCCGGCGACGTCAGCCAGTCGCGTACGTACTGCTTGTCGTACGACGGCTGGGCGCGGCCCGGCTCCCAGGAGGCGGCGGGCCAGAAGCGGGACGAGTCCGGGGTCAGCACCTCGTCCGCGAGGACCAGGGTGTCCCCGTCGAAGCCGAACTCGAACTTGGTGTCGGCCAGGATGATGCCGCGCTCCCGGGCGATGTCGCGGGCACGCGCGTACACGTCGAGAGTCGTGCGGCGCAGGTGGGCGGCGGTCTCCGCGCCGACCTGGCGGGCGACCTCCTCGTAGCTGACGTTCTCGTCGTGGTCCCCGACGGCCGCCTTCGTGGCCGGCGTGAAGATCGGGGCGGGCAGCTCGGAGCCGTCGCGCAGCCCCTCGGGGAGCCCCAGACCGCAGACCGTACGGGTCTGCTCGTACTCCACCAGGCCGGAGCCGGTCAGGTAGCCGCGGGCGACGCACTCGACCGGCACCATGTTCAGCGACTTGCAGACCAGGGTGCGGCCTTCCCAGTCGGCCGGGGCGCCGGCGGGCAACTCGGTGGACAGCACATGGTTCGGGACGAGGTCCTGCAGCCGCTCGAACCACCACAGGGACAGTCGGGTCAGGACCCGGCCCTTGTCGGGGATCTCGGTGGGCAGCACCCAGTCGAAGGCGGACATGCGGTCGCTGGCCACCATCACGAGGTCGCCCGCCTCGTTCCGGTACAGGTCGCGCACCTTGCCGGTGTGCAGGTGCACCAGGCCGGGCACCTGGGTCGGCTCGGGCTTTTCGACGAATCCGGACACGGTTCCTCCGCGTGGTTACGTACAACGGATCCGATTGTCCCGTATCCAGGCAGGACTCTCCCGGGCAGGGGTGCCGGACGTGCCGGACCAGGCGGGCCTAGTCGCGTTTGCAGATGCGGTCCAGGAGGTTGGCCGTCGCGCGCTGGATGCGCGGGTCCACGTGGCCGGGCCGGTCCAGGGCGGGTGACCATGCGAAGGTGCCGGAGGCGAACACCAGGGCGCCCGACGGTGCCCGGTACAGCGACGTCTCCTGGTGGCGCAGCACCCCGTCGCCGTCCTCGTAGGGCGAGTGGGCGAGCAGGATGCGGCCGACGTGCTCGGGCAGCGCGGTGCGCGGGAAGTAGCGGTCGGCCTCGCCCGCGACCAGGCCGGGCAGCTGGTCGCCCTCGCCCGCGCCCGTCGCCTCCCACAGCCAGTGGTCCGCGTTGCGCACGACGAGGGGCGAGGGCTCGGGGACACGGCCCGCGTACTGGATGCCGAGCAGCAGTTGCTCGGACCGGTCCACCTCACGCCACAGCGCCGGTTTGCCGGGGCCGCGGCGCTTGCGGCAGGTCAGCAGGCGCTCGGGCATCCCTGACGGGGACGGACCGAGATCGACCCGCCAGTACATGGTGTTGGCGGAGAGGAAGACCAGCGAGGTGCCCCGGTCGCGGGCGGTCTCGACGGCGTGACGCATGGGCGCCGACCAGTACTCGTCGTGGCCGGGGAAGACCAGGCCGCGGTAGCGGGAGGGATCCACGCGGCCCGCGTGGAGATCGCGGGTGTCGGCGTAGGCCAGGTCGTAGCCGTAGCGCTCGGCCCAGCGGATGAAGTCGTAGGCGTGGCCGACGTGCAGGGGCAGGCCGGCGCCCGCATAGGGGCGGTCGTAGGAGACCGTGACGGCGGCGTCCTGCTCACCGAGGAGGCGGCCGGTCTCGTCCCACGCGTGGTACAGGCTCGCGCCGGTGCGGCCGTCCTCCGGATAGAGGTTGTACGCCTGCCAGGTGACGTCGGGCAGGAGGAGCAGCAGGTCGGCCGGATGGTCGTCGCGGACCGTGAAGGGGATGTGGGACCGGTAGCCGTCGAGCGTGGTCAGCACGGCGACGTACGCGCCGATCGACCAGTACGAGGGGATCTGGAGCCGCCACGAGAGCCACCAGTGGTGACAGGAGACCGTGCGGTCGGCGGTGAGCGGGGGCGGCTGGACGATGCCGGACAGCCGCGAACTCGTGGTGATCTTGGCGGCGCCGTCGCCGCCGTAGTGCCCGATGCGATAGATGTCGACCGAAAACTGCTGTGGCGGGTCCACGGTGACGTGGAAATCGATCGCCTCGCCGGGTGTGGCCGCCCCCGGCGACACGAACCCCTTGATCTGGCGGTGCACGTCATCCGCCGTACGCGGGCCGCCGGAGCCGCCGCGGGCAAGGGTGGGGTCGGCGTACCAGGGGACGACCTGGCCGGTGTCGCCGAAGTAGTGCTCACCGCCGCGCAGCCAGGGGAGCGGGCCCTGCCCGAAGGGGTCGCTGACGGCGTGTGCGAGGGCTCCCGATTCCCATCGCCGGATCTGCTCCGCCCCCATGCTGCGCCCTCCCTCGGTGCCCCCGGGTCCACGGTCTCGCGCCGACCTGTTCAGCGCCGGTCTCCAGCACATCACATAACGCACTCACTCCGTCACCGTTCGTCGCGAATTGACGCGAAGGGGAAGAGATCGTTCCGGATAGGGCGTGGGACGCGGCTCGTCGCGGGGATGCGGACCTCGCGGGCGGGGCCCGCGGTCCTGCGGACGCGGGGCGAGCGGCGTGCGGCTCAGGCGAGGCGGACGGGCTTCTCCGGCCGTACGCCGAGGGAGCCGAGCCACACCCGCAGAGGCTGCGCGTCACCGTCCTCGACGAGGCTCAGCACCGGTGCCATGAGATCGCCACGCCGCTCGCCATGGATCAGCAGCGCCGGGCCGTCCAGCCAGTCCAGGCCGGGCGCAGCGCCCACGGTGTCGACCGCGGTGCAGCACACCATCGCGACGACATGGTCCGCGAGCAGCTCACGGCCGGTGCGCGGGGGCTGGAGCGGGCACAGGGGCAGCGGATCGCCGCCCCACAGGGCCAGTGCGTCACCCACACCCTCCCGCGCGGCATGGGACTGGCCGGCGGCGCCGGTCTGACACCCCGCTTCACGGCCGGCCTCCTCCCGGGCCGCACGGGCGGTGAGCGCGGCAGCCAGGTCGTCACTCGCACCACCGCCGGGCCGCTGCGACAGGTGCTCCATCACGCGGGAGAGTGTCGGCCCATCGGGCCCGGTCGACGGCGGCACCCCCAGCTCGTCGAGGACCCGGTGGATACGAGCGGCCTCCGTACGCCATTTACGGTCCACGACCTCGTCCGGATACTGCTGCCAGTCCACCGGAGACCAATCGGGGCCGCCCCCGGCAGGGCCGCCGTGGAACAGCCTCGCCGCCAGCAGCGACGCCGCCTCGTCCACCGCCCCCGGCTCCTCCAGCAGGTCACAGGCCGGACGCTCGCCCAGCCTCGAGGTGAATCCCTCGGCCAGACGGTCGCGCCGGGACAGCTCGGTCAGCGCCGACACGACGCCCGCGTCCAGCCGCGAGGGCCAGCGGCCCATGCGCCAGGCGGGCAGCGCGACCCTGGTCAGCAGCCGGTCCCAGCCCGCGTAGGCCAGGCCCACCTGCTCCTGGGCGACGATCCGCAGGCCGTAGTCCACATCCTGTGCACGCTCGGACGCGGCGGCCGCGACCCAGCGCTCCATCTCGGCCGCAGGCATCTGACAGCCGCGCAGCAGGACCCGGGCTATCCGGCCGGTCAGCAGCGACAGCGGCCTGCGTATGGACCTCTGCCCTGTGTCGGCGGCGTCGGCGACCGCGGCGTCCAGGCCCCGCACGAAGCGGCGGGCGGCGGCTATGTCGGGATCGGCGGCGAGGCCGGTGCCGGCGACGACCGGGGCGAGTACGGCCCGCAGCTCGGCGACCCGCATCCACCACAGGAACGGTGAGCCGATGACCAGGACCGGCGCCTTGCCCGAACGCCGCCCTGCCCCGGACATGGAGTGTGCCGGGTGCGTACGGTCCTCCAGCCAGCTGTCGCAGTCCGGGGTGAGGGCGAGGGCGGAGGGCGCGGGCACGTCGAGACGCTCGGCGAGGTCATGGACCAGCCGGTAGAGATCGGGGGCCGAGCGCTCCGGAAGCTCCACCGTGGGGCTGAGCGCGGGGGTCGCCCGGGTGATGACGGCGGCGACCACCGTGGTCGCGAGCAGCACGACCACCGCCCAGACCGTCACGGTCCAGCGCGCGACGTCCCAGCCGCCACCGGTCATCCGCCCCATGGCACCGCCGGCGAGCAGGACCACGGCCGAGGCAGCCGGTAGCAGCGCCACGGCGGTCGCCCAACTGCGGACGCGCAGCACGGCGAGGGCCTTGGAACGGGCGCCCCGAGCGCCCACCGACTCCCCGATAGCGGTACCGGACACGACCGGACGTCACCCCCTCTGCCCTGCGACGGTGTTGGTCACTCCCCCACTGTGGCACCGCCCACTGACATCGCAATGCCGGTGGGCCAAGTGCCGGAACCCTTGCGCCGCACCCTAGTTGGGGCTTCGGCGACCGTCATCCGGATGGCTCAGCCATCACTCGATGGAATGGCTTTGGGCAAAGGATCGGCCGGTTTCCGGGGGCGTATGGACGCGGTCCGGGCGTACGGGTCCCGGGCCCGGACCCGTAGGCCTACGGGTCCAGGATGAGCCGGCCCGACCGGTTCCCGGGCCTAGGGGGCCGGGCGTACGGCCGCGGACGGGGGCCGGCGCGGAGTGCGTCGGGCCCCGTCCGGAAGGAAGGTGCGTCGTGTGCGGGCGCCAAGGGACCGGCCGGCCCGCCGGTTCTGTCGTCAGCCCTCCGCTGCCGCGCGGGCGATGTCCGTCCGGTGCTGGGAGCCGGACAGGCGGATGCGCGACACCGCCCGGTAGGCGCGCTCACGGGCCTCGGCCAGGTCCTTGCCCGTCGCGGTCACCGAGAGCACGCGGCCGCCCGCGCTCACGATCGCGTCGCCGTCCCGCTTCGTACCGGCGTGCAGCACGTACGCGTGCGGCGCGTCCTCGGCGGCGACCTCGTCCAGGCCCTCGATCGGGTCGCCGGTACGCGGCGTGTCCGGATAGTTGTGGGAGGCGATGACGACGGTCACGGCCGCGTCCTCGCGCCACTGCAGCGGCGGAAAAGTGTCGAGCGTGCCGTTCGCCGCGGCGAGCAGGACCCCGGCCAGCGGAGTCTTCAGCCGGGCGAGCACGACCTGGGTCTCCGGGTCGCCGAAGCGGGCGTTGAACTCGATGACCCGCACACCGCGCGACGTGATCGCGAGGCCCGCGTACAGCAGCCCGGAGAAGGGCGTGCCGCGGCGGCGCAGTTCGTCGACCGTCGGCTGGAGAACGGTCGCCATGACCTCGTCGACCAGCTTGGGATCGGCCCACGGCAGCGGGGAGTACGCACCCATGCCGCCGGTGTTCGGGCCCTCGTCACCGTCGAGAGCGCGCTTGAAGTCCTGGGCGGGCCGCAGGGGAACGACCGTCTCGCCGTCGGTGACGGCGAAGAGGGAGACCTCGGGCCCGTCGAGGTACTCCTCGATGACGACCCGGCCGCACGCCAGCGCATGCTCGCGGGCCTGCGCCAGATCGCCGGTGACAACGACTCCCTTGCCCGCGGCGAGCCCGTCGTCCTTGACCACGTACGGGGCGCCGAAGGCGTCGAGCGCCTCGTCGATCTCCTCCGGGGTCGTGCAGACGTAGCTGCGGGCCGTGGGCACTCCGGCCCCGGCCATCACGTCCTTGGCGAAGGCCTTCGAGCCCTCCAGCTGCGCCGCAGCCGCCGACGGGCCGAAGCAGGGGATCCCCGCGGCACGGACATGGTCGGCGACACCGGCGACCAGCGGCGCCTCGGGGCCGACCACGACGAGATCGGCGCCGAGAACGGCGGCGAGCCGCGCGACGGCCGGGCCGTCCAGCGGGTCGACCGGATGCAGCTCGGCGACCTCGGCGATACCGGCGTTTCCAGGCGCGCAGTGCAGAGCGGTGACGTCGGGATCGAGGGACAGAGAGCGGCACAGGGCATGTTCGCGGGCGCCGCCGCCGATGACGAGGACCTTCACGGGCGCCAGCCTAACCGCCGTCCGCCGGAAGTCGTCGTACGGGCCTCCGAGGGCAGGCCCGCTACTCGTTCGTATATTCCTCCACGACCGTGGCGCCGAGCTCGCGCACGATCAGGTCGTGCCCGGAGAGCGCCGAGTCGACGAGGTCCGGATCGTCCTCCTCCGGGACGTCGTCCTCCAGGGAGACCGGCGTGGGCGGGGGCGGGCTGTACGTGTCCGCCGGGCGTGCGAGCTCGGGGGCGGGGTGCGGCGGCGAGGCCGCCTGGGCGGGTGCCTGCCCGGGCCGGTCCGACTGGGCGGGCCGGGGTGCGGGAGCTGCCGGGGAGGGCGCGGCCGGCGCGGCGGCGGGCGGCCTGCCCTGACCGTAGCCGCTCTGGCCGCTGCCGCCGGGACCGCCGTAGCCGCCGGAAGCTGACTGGCCGCCGGGGCCTGGCTGCGCGCCGTAACCTCCGGAGCCGCCGGGAGGCTGGACGCCGCCCGGGCCTCCGCCCACGCCGCCGGACGGGTCGACGATCGCCTCGACCTTCCACTGCACGTTGAACTGCTCGGCGAGCGCCTGTTTCAGGACCTCCTCGCTTCCACTGCTCGCGAAGTTGTCCCGGGCTCCGGCGTTGATGAAGCCGAGCTGGAGGGTCGTGCCGTCGAAGCCCGCCACCTGCGCGTTCTGGCTCAGCAGGATCCAGGTGAAGCGGCGGCGGTTCTTGACGGCCTCCAGGATGTCCGGCCACATGTTCCGCACCTGGCCGGCGCCCTGGGACATGACCGGTCCCGGCGCGGGCGCGGCAGCGGCGGGAGCCGCGGCGGGCGCGGGCTGCGGAGCCGGCGCCTGGGGCGCCGCGGCGGGCGGTGCGCCCTGGCCCTGGCCGGGGGCCGAGGTCGTGGGCCAGCCGCCGGGCCGCCGCGGGGTCTCCTGCGCTCCGCCGGCACCGGCCGAGCCCGGCCAGGCACCGGGACGGGCGGGCGCGGAAGAGGCCGGCACGGGCGGCTGCGGGGCCTGCTCCGGGGCGGCCGGCTCGGGCGCGGAGGCCTGGGCTGCGGGGGCGGGTGCCGGGGCCGGGGCGGGTGCCTGGGCCGGTGCCTGGGCAGCTGGGACGGCCTCCGGCCGTACGGCGGCGCGCGCCGCGGCCGGGCCGCCCGCGGTCGGGGCGGGCACATGTGCCTGCGCATCGGGCCCGGGGACGTACCCCATCGCGGGCCCCTGGCCGCCCGTCGAGAACGTCGCGCCGCGCTCCAGCCGGTCCAGCCGGGCCTGCACGGACCGCTCGTCGTCGAAAGCGGCGGGCAGCAGCACGCGGGCGCAGATCAGCTCCAGCTGGAGCCGCGGCGATGTGGCGCCCCGCATCTCGGTCAGACCGGTGTTCACCAGGTCGGCGGCGCGGCTGAGCTCGGCCGCGCCCAAAACCGACGCCTGCGCCTGCATGCGTTCCACCACGTCGACAGGGGCGTCGATCAGGCCCTTCGTCCCCGCGTCCGGCACGGCCGCCAGGATCACCAGGTCCCGCAGCCGCTCCAGCAGGTCGGCGACGAACCTGCGCGGGTCGTTCCCGCCCTCGATGACGCGGTCGACGACCTCGAAGGCCGCGGCGCCGTCACCCGAGGCGAAGGCGTCCACGATCGAGTCGAGCAGCGACCCGTCCGTGTAGCCGAGGAGAGCGGTCGCCATGGCATATGTCACACCGTCCTCGGCCGCGCCCGCCAGCAGCTGGTCCATGACGGACATGGAGTCACGCACCGACCCGCCTCCGGCACGCACGACGAGCGGCAGCACGCCGTCCTCGACGGGGATGCCCTCGTGCCCGCACACGTCCGCCAGGTACTCCCGGAGCGTGCCGGGCGGCACCAGGCGGAACGGGTAGTGATGCGTCCTTGACCGGATGGTCCCGATGACCTTCTCGGGCTCGGTCGTCGCGAAGATGAACTTCAGATGCTCCGGAGGCTCCTCGACCACCTTCAGCAGAGCGTTGAAGCCCGCCGAGGTGACCATGTGGGCCTCGTCGATGATGTAGATCTTGTAGCGGCTGCTCGCCGGCCCGAAGAACGCCTTCTCGCGCAGGTCACGGGCGTCGTCCACGCCTCCGTGGGATGCGGCGTCGATCTCGATGACGTCGATCGAACCGGGGCCGTTGCGCGCGAGGTCGAGGCAGGACTGGCACTCACCGCAGGGCGTCGGCGTCGGACCCTTCGCGCAGTTCAGACAGCGGGCGAGGATGCGGGCGCTGGTCGTCTTGCCGCAGCCACGCGGTCCGCTGAACAGGTACGCGTGATTGACCCGGTTGTTCCGCAGGGCCTGCTGCAACGGGTCGGTGACATGCTCCTGCCCGATGACCTCGGCGAACGACTCGGGGCGATAGCGGCGGTACAGCGCAAGGGACGACACGCTTACGAGGTTATCGGGGCCCACCGACATTCGAAGCCGCCCCGAGATCCGGCGACGGCCTGCGCTCCGGGGCGACCACGCACCACCACCCGCACACGCAAGCGCCCCCCACGCACCCGCCAGAGCCGACCTACCCTTGCTGCCTTCCGGCCCTGGGGGAGTTCAGTCAGATAGCGCCACGTGAGGGGCTGCGCCCAGGTTACCCGATGGACGGGGGTGCTCGGGCCCCGGTCCCGAGGCGAGGGGAACGGGTTCGCGAGCACTCCTCAACGTCTTGTATTGTTTGCGGCGGAGGATTCGCCTAGTGGCCTAGGGCGCACGCTTGGAAAGCGTGTTGGGGGCAACCCCTCACGAGTTCGAATCTCGTATCCTCCGCCAGTGCCTCACCGGGCACGAAGTCGAAGGGCCCCACCGCTTGCGGTGGGGCCCTTCGACGTTGTCCGTCTCAGTTTCCGTCTCAGCTCGTCTTCGGCGACTCCCAGAGCGCGTCGCCGACCTCAAGACACCGGTTTCGACTACGACGAGATCGGCGTTTCAAGGACTGCCGCGCTCGGAGAGATGCGTCGCTTCATCGAGTCCTACCCTCAGCGGCCGCGATGTGGCAAGCCGAACCCGCTCGCAGCGACTTGACCGTCGAACGAGCGGGGTAGCTACCGCGCCCGGCACAGCAGCTTCCTACCGCAACCCCAGCAACCGCCCCGGCCGCTACCGGCCCTCCGGGCCTCGTAGCGGCCGGTGTGGCCGTCGCTGACCGATCCGGCTAGCTGCGGATCAGAAGGTTGTGAGAGGGGTGGATCGGAGCCATTCGGCATCCAGGGAACGCGAGGATCCGGGGACCCCTATCTGGCCCCCTTGGTCGCCGTGCACCTCGTCGGGAACTTCGAACCGGCTCATCCGAGCAGGAAGGTACCCCCAGTCACCGACATCCCGATCCGAAGCCAAGGGGGCCTGGCTAGGCGGACGCCGCCCCGCCCGGGAGGAGGTGCCTGCTCCCCCACTCCCCGAGGGGCTCCAGGGCCGTATTGAGGGTGTGGCCCAGCGGGGTCAGGGAGTACTCCACGCGCGGCGGAACCTCGTCGTAGGCCTCGCGGTGCACCAGGCCGTCCGTCTCCAGCTCGCGCAGGTGGGCGGCGAGCACCTTCTCCGACACCCCGGGGACCAGCCGCCGCAGTTCACCGAAGCGGCGCGGCCGCTGGTCCAGCTCCCACAGGAGCGACACCTTCCACTTGCCGTCGATCACGGACATCGCCGCGGCCACACCGCAGTGGTCCGCCCCGGGCCTCCGCGTTCCCGCCATCACGCACCCCTCCCCACGTGTTCACTCACTTTGAAGTAACCACCCACTCCATAGTGCGTACTTGAGGACCTTTCGGCCCGCTACCAGTCTGAACGTCATGACCGACACGAACGTTGCACAGCGCTCCCTCACCCTTCTCGGCCTCGGCGACATGGGCACCGCCCTGGCCCGCACCTGGCTCGCCGCCGGCCACTCCCTGACCGTCTGGAACCGCACCGCCGCCAAGGCCGAAGCCCTCGCCACCGAAGGCGCCCTCATCGCCACGAGCCCCGCCGAGGCGGTGGCCGCGAACGACCTCGTCGTGGTGTGCCTGCTGGACGATGCCAGCGTCGGCTCGGCTCTGGACGGCACCGACCTGGCCGGCAAGGACCTGGTCAACCTCACCACCGGCACCCCGGGCGAGGGCCGAGCCCGCGCGGCCTGGGCCGAGGCCCGCGGCGCCCGCTTCGTGGACGCCGGGATCATGGCCACCCCGGTGATGGTCGGCGCACCCGAAGCCGGCGGCTATGTCTTCTACAGTGGCTCCCGGGCCCTGTTCGACACCCACCGGGCCGTGCTGGAGGTCCCTGCCCCGGCCCGGTTCGTCGGCGAGAACCCGGGCCACGCCGCCCTGCACGACGTGGCACTGCTCAGCGGGATGTACGGGATGTTCGCCGGCATCTCGCACGCCTTCGCGCTCATCGAGGGCGAGGACATCTCCCCGAAGGACCTGGCCCCGCTGCTGTCGGAGTGGCTGCGCGCGATGGGCTTCTTCGTGGGCAACGCGGCCGAGCGGCTGACCTCGGGCGACTTCGCCACCGGTGTGGCGTCGAACCTCGCCATGCAGGTGGCAGCCACCGGGACGCTGCTGCGCACCGCGGAGGAGCAGGGGGTCAGCACGGAGTTGATCAGCCCCTACTTCGAGCTGATGCGGCGCCGCCTGGCCGCCGACGGGGCCGCGCACGCCGACGAGGACACGGCGGGCGCGATCACCCTGCTCCGGCGCCAGTAGCGGACGGGCGGCAGCTCAGGCACGGCGGTCCAGGGTCGGCAGACCGCTCGTTGGAGCATCGCGACCAGGGAGCACCGGGCCGCAGCCCCAGGGCGCGGAGGTCGCGGCGGGGCGTAGCCGTCCGGAGCGAGCCGCCACCGGTGCACCGAAATCAGCGGGTTCGCGGAATCTGAACGCTGGTGGGTGCCGAACCCGCGGGTGGCGGTGGCTCCGCGAGGGGGAAGGCGCTCGGGTTCAGCCCGATGAGGGAGGCCCGAGCGCCTGTTTTTCGAAGCCCTGGCAGGTCTAGGCTCGGCGGATGACCTTGGAATGGGAACAGGTAATCGTTCACTCGGTAGATCCGGTGGCCTTGGGGCAGTGGTGGGCTACGGCTCTTGGCTGGGTTGTGGTCCACTCCTCCGATGAGGAGTTCGAGATCCGCCCGGAGCCGGATCGCCTGCCGGGGTTGGACTTCGTCCGGCTTGATGAGAGCAAGAAGGTCAAGAGCCGCCTGCACCTCGACTTCAGGCCTGATGACCAGGACGCCGAGGTGGCTCGTCTGGTGGCTCATGGCGCGCAGCGTGTTGATATTGGCCAGGGTGATCAATCGTGGGTTGTTCTGGCAGACCCCGAAGGTAATGAGTTCTGTGTCCTTGGCCAGCGGCGTCGGTAAGGCTCACGCCTGGGTGGGGTCGATGGTGAAACATTTCGGGTTGGGCGGCGCGGACGTAGTGGTGTGACAGTCAGTGAGAAGGCTCCCCACCTCCCCGCAGAGAGCGGGGCGCGCCCCGCGTTGAGGCAAGGAGCGCCACTCACAGTTCGAATCTCGCATCCTCCGCCAGTGCCTCACCGGGCACGAGGTCGAAGGGCCCCACCGTTCGCGGTGGGGCCCTTCGAGGTTCTCCGTCTCAGTTGCCCCTTCGGCGGGTCGGCGTCCCGGACGTCGTGAGAACGGTCGCCGCCTCCGCCGGCCGCGCGGCTGAAGCGAGCGCACCAGATACAAGACGTAGCCCATGACATGCGGTGTCGACGCCGCCGTGGGCAGAGGGCTCTCACAACGAGGCTGAGGGTGGCGGGCTGCGACCGGGAGCGAGGGCCGCACAGGACCACATGGTTGACAGATGGTCAGGGAATCCGGTGAACGCCGGATGTCGTCCTGCCGCCGCCGTCGCGAACCTGCTAGCTGTGAGCGCAGTAGCGAAGCGTACACGCTACGAAAACTTATCTGGAAACACCTCGTTGACTCTCATTTCCAGTGTCCTCAAGAAAGGTCTGGGATGCGCAAAATCTTCCCCGTCGCCCTCCTCGCGCTCGTTCTCGCGGCCGCACCGCTGACCCCGGCGGCGGCCGAGGCGCCTCCGCGGTCCGACCTGATCCCCGGCGGGTACATCGTGACCCTCAAGGACACAGCCGCTCCCGAGGGTGGCGGCATGGACGCGGCTGTGGAAGCGGCTGTCGAGCAGGCCACCACCCTGGGTGCCGATGTGCAGCACGTGTACCGCCACGCACTCCACGGCTACGCCGCGTCCATGAGCGCGAACGTCGCAGCCGAGCTCGCCGACGACCCGCGGGTGCTTTCGGTGGAGCCCAACCGGCGCGTACAGGCCACCGCCCAGTCGGTCCCGACCGGTGTGGACCGGGTGGAGGCCGACAAGAGCCCCACAGCGGCCATCGACGGCGTCGACACCCGGGTGGACGCCGATGTCGCCGTCATCGACACCGGGATCAACGCGAGCCACAGCGACCTCAATGTGTACCGGGCCGGCGGCAAGAACTGCTGGCTGCCCTTCCTGCCCCCCTCCGACTGGCACGGTCACGGTACGCATGTCGCCGGAACCATCGGCGCCCTGGACAACGGCACCGGGGTGGTCGGTACGGCACCGGGCGCCCGGCTCTGGCCGGTACAGGTGCTCGACCCCTTGGGCAGCGGCACCACCGCGGCGGTCATCTGCGGCATCGACCACGTCACCCAGCACGCCGACGAGATCGAGGTCGCCAACATGAGCCTGGGCGGCTCGGGCACCGACGACGGCAACTGCGGCAAGAGCAACAACGACGCCATGCACCGGGCGATCTGCAATTCCGTCGCAAAGGGCGTCACCTACACCGTGGCGGCCGGCAACGACCACGGCGACGCCAAGAACATGGTCCCCGCCGCGTACGACGAGGTGATCACCGTCAGCGCCCTGGCCGACTTCGACGGCAAGCCGGGAGGCCTCGGCCAGCCGACCTGCCGCAGCGACAAGGACGACACCTTCGCCGACTTCTCCAACTACGGCTCCGATGTCGATCTGATCGCGCCAGGCGTGTGCATCCGCTCCACCTCCAACAGCGGCGGCTACACCACGCTGTCCGGCACCTCGATGGCCGCGCCCCACGTAGCGGGCGGCGCAGCGCTGTACCGGGCCACCCACCCCGGCGCACTGCCCCAGAGCGTCAAGACGGCTCTGCAGGCCGCCGGAGGCGTCGACTGGACCTGGCCCTCCGAGGACGGCGACACCACCAAGGAGCGTCTGCTCAAACTCACGTCCTTCTGACGGCGGGTCACCTTCACCATGGCGTGGGCGCGCACCGGCACCGGTGCGCGCCCACGCCACAGTCACTTGTACGGAGGCACCGAGCAGCGCTCCACTGAACGACCGCGCCGGGTACGGGACCCCCTGACGGTGCCCGCCCCCTGGACACACGACCACGAGAGGTCTGCATGGCCAACCCCGGCTGCTCCGCGAACAGCACGAGGACATGAGTCGCACCCTCGCCGGCATCGCCGACGAACTCACCCGTCGTATCGCCTGGTTCGGCAACACCTACCCCGGCACCGGCCGGCATCTGAGAACAACCGCAAGAGCACCCGACCGCGCGAGTCGCGATCAACCGAAGGGCCCCACCGTTCGTGGTGGGGCCCTTCGGCGGAACAGGACGCCTGCCGACCTCCCATGTGGCGGTGGGCTCACCGGCGCGTCAGCGGCGAGCCGATACCGGGCTTTGGGGACACTTCCGCCATGAACGACACCACGAAAGCAGTCCTCGAAGGCGGACCCGACGATCTTCCGGAGCGGATCGTCGACCTCTCCACGACCGGAGGCGATCTCAAGATCCCGTTCCGAGGCGGCTACGAGCACTTCAAGGCCACCGCGCGGCAGCAGGAGACCACCGAGGGGGCGCTGCCCGTCTACGAATGGTGGGAGCGCACGGAGCTTCCGGGCTGAGCAACTCTCAGGTTTGGCGCTCCCGCCGCTTCGTGGGCCGTGCGGACGACGGCGCGTACCGCTCAGTCACGGGTGCCCTCCGTGACCGCCGCCATCGTCCTGCTCGCCCTCGGCCTGGAGCGCGCCACGCACACCGGGTCACAGCACACCGAGGGCACGGGGACCTTCGCCACCCGGGGTGCCGGACTGCTGCCGGCCGCCGTCGTCGTCGCCGTCGTCGCCGTCGAGCGGCGTTGGAAAAGGGGCACGTCCCCTTCAGGCTCCGCACACGCGCAGGACCCCGGAACTGGAAATTCCGGGGTCCTGTCCGGGCCCTCGCGGCATGAGGATGCGCAGGCGGGGCCGGGAGTGCGCGTGGCCGGGAAGGCCGTGCGGCAGGGCGTTCTCAGACGCCGGTGGTGTGCACCGACACGACGCTCGTGACCGCGGAGGCCGGCACGACGGACGCGAGGGACTGGGCGGCCCCGACGACGTCACCGACGTTCACGGCAGCGCCGTAGCCGTTGGCACCGGCGTGGGCGCTGGCGATACCGCCGGAGATGCTGTCCAGCTCGCTGTCGGAAATCTCGGCGGTCTCAACAGGGGTGAAGTCGTTACGCACTTTCTCTCCCTTTCCATGCTGGGGGAATTCCGGAACCGATGCCGATGGAATGGGCATCATGGAAAACAGGCCGGCGGAAATTCGCGCCCGACGCCTGGAACGGGTGTCAATGATCACGACTCCCGCACCCCAGGATGAGATCACGCAGGAAGACCAACTAGCAACCAACGTTCCGGTTTTGACGGTGAATACTTCTTCACGACAACGACAACTGACCTGCACGTCTGCCCGCCTATTCGTGACGAACCAGACCAGGGGGAAAGCTGGGGCGAATGTCGCCAGATGTCTGCTTCTTGGCCGTTTCGTGGTGCAGGTGGTCCAAAAGTGCCGTGTCCAATGAATTCAGGGTGCGGATGCCGTCTGCCCTTGCAGGACCGAACACCGCCACGCCCGCCCGGAAGAGGCGCCGACGATGCGCAAGCTGATCGTCTGCAACGTCATCTCGCTCGACGGCTACTTCGAGGGCCCGGGCGAAGACGTCATGGCCATGCCGTTCGACCACGGGTTCTCCGATTACCACGCCGAGCGGCTGCGGGCCGCCGACACCCTGCTGCTCGGCCGCACGCCGCACGAAGGGTTCCGGAGCTACTGGCCGACGATCGCCGACGATTCCGACGCCCCACCGCTGGAGCGGGAGGTCTCCCGCCGCGGCACCCGTACGTGGGACGGCTCCGGGCTCGTGCTCGTCCGCTACGCGGTCGAACCGACCAGGTCATAAGCGCCAGGGCCCCGCCTGCCCGGGCCCCGCCCGTCCTGCGCCCCCGCCCGTCCGGGCCCCGCCTGCCCACGGTGCCCGCCCGTCCTGCACCCTCGCCCCGCTGCGTCCGCACCCTTGTCGATACGTGAATGCATCCGATACGTTCGCGCATCGAACAAGGGACCGGCCATGACGACCACCACCGCATCCGCACCCAGACGTGTCACCGCGCGCCGCGCCCAGACGCGGCAGCGCATGCTCGACGCCGCCCTCCAGGTGTTCGCGGACGAGGGCTTCGGCCGCTCGACCGTGGAGCGCGTCTGCGAGCGGGCCGGCTACACACGCGGCGCCTTCTACTCGAACTTCTCCTCCCTCGACGAGCTGTTCCTGGCCATGTGGGAGGAGCGCTCGCAGCGCATGCTCGCCGACCTGCGCGAGGCCCTGGCCGAGGTCTCCGGCGCGGCGCCCGAGGAGGCGCTGCGGGCCGCGCTCCGCGCGATTCCCGTGGACGACGCCTGGTACAGGGTGACGGCCGAGTTCACGGCGCACGCGCTGCGCAATCCCCCGCTGCGGCGCGTGATGGCGGCCCGCGAGCAGGCGATCCTCGACACGATCCTGCCGGTCGTCGTCGACGCGCTCGGGCGGACCGGGCGGCGGGTCCCCGACGTGGTCGCCCTCGGGCAGGCCCTGGTCGCCGTGCACGACGGCACCGCCGTACAGGTGCTGCTCGAACCGGGCAGCGAGGTGCCGCACCGGCGCCGCGAGGAGCTGTTCAGAGTCGTTCTGCAGGCGTACAGCACGCCCGTCACCGAGGAGGCAGCGTGAGCGAGGACGCCGACGTCATCGTCGTGGGCGCGGGACTGGCCGGTCTCGTCGCGACGTACGAACTCACCCGCGCCGGGCGGCGGGTGGTGGTCGTCGACCAGGAGAACGAGGCCAATCTCGGCGGTCAGGCGTTCTGGTCGCTCGGCGGGCTGTTCCTCGTCGACAGCCCCGAGCAGCGGCGGATGGGCATCAAGGACTCCGTCGAACTGGCCCTGTCCGACTGGCTGGGCTCGGCCGGCTTCGACCGGGAGCGCGAGGACCAGTGGCCGCGCCGGTGGGCCGAGGCGTACGTGAACTTCGCCGCCGGTGAGAAGCGGGACTATCTGCAGCGCCTGGGGCTGCATGTGATGCCGACGGTCGGCTGGGCCGAGCGCGGCGCCGGTGCGGCGGCCGGGCACGGCAACTCGGTGCCGCGGTTCCACATCACCTGGGGCACCGGCCCCGAGGTGGTCCGCGTGTTCCGCGAGCCCGTGCTCGCGGCCGCCGCGCGCGGGCTGGTCACGTTCCGCCACCGTCACCGCGTCGACGGGCTGGTCCTCGAGAACGGGGCGGCGGTCGGCGTGCGCGGCACGGTGCTCGAACCGTCCGCCGAGCCGCGCGGCGTCGCCTCGTCCCGCGAGCCTGCGGGCGAGTTCGAACTGCGCGCGCAGGCCGTGGTGGTGACCTCCGGCGGCATCGGCGGCAACCAGCAGCTGGTCCGCGACAGCTGGCCCGCGGAGCGGCTCGGGCCCGCGCCACGGTCGATGATCACGGGCGTTCCCGCGTACGTCGACGGCCGGATGCTTTCGATAACCGAGGGCGCGGGCGGCTCGATCGTCAACCGCGACCGGATGTGGCACTACACCGAGGGCATCAAGAACTGGGATCCGATCTGGCCCGACCACGCGATCCGCATCATCCCCGGCCCCTCTTCGCTGTGGCTGGACGCGAAGGGGCGCAGGCTCCCGGTGCCGCTGTTCCCGGGCCACGACACGCTCGCCACGCTGAAGCACATCGTGAGCACCGGCCACGACCACTCGTGGTTCGTGCTGACGCGGGCGATCGTGGAGAAGGAGTTCGCGCTCTCCGGTTCCGAGCAGAACCCCGACATCACCGGCAAGGACCTGAAGCTGGTGCTGTCCCGGGTGAAGAAGGGCGCTCCCGGGCCCGTGCAGGCGTTCCTCGACCACGGCGAGGACTTCGTCGTACGGCCGACCCTCAAGGAGCTCGTCAAGGGCATGAACGCCCTCTCGCCCGACTGCGAACTCGACTTCGCGCAGGTCGAGCGGGAAGTCCTGGCGCGCGACCGCCAAGTGGGCAACGCGTACTCCAAGGACTTCCAGCTGATGTCCGTCACCAATGCCCGGGCGTACTGGCCCGACCGGCTCACCCGCGTGGCCAGGCCCCACCGCCTCCTCGACCCCGACCAGGGGCCGTTGATCGCCGTACGGCTGCACCTGCTGACCCGCAAGACGCTCGGCGGCCTGGAGACGACGCTGGACTCCCAGGTGGTCCGCCCCGACGGATCCGCCTTCGACGGCCTGTACGCGGCCGGTGAGGTCGCCGGGTTCGGCGGCGGCGGGGTGCACGGCTACAACGCGCTGGAGGGCACGTTCCTCGGCGGCTGTGTCTTCTCCGGCCGTGCCGCCGGTCTCGCGATCGCCCGGCGGCTGGCATGACGGCCCGGGGCACGGCCCTGGTGACGGGCGCGTCGTCCGGTATCGGCGCCGCCGTGGCCGCCGCGCTCGTCGGGCGCGGCTACCGCGTCTACGGCACGAGCCGCGATCCGGCGTCGGTCGCCGCCCCCGTGCCCGGCGTGGAGTACCTGGCGCTCGACCTCACCGACGACGCCTCCATCGAGGCGTGCGCCGCGGCGGCCGGAGCGGTGGACGTCCTGGTCAACAACGCGGGAGAGAGCCAGAACGGGCCGCTGGAGGAGCTTCCCATGGAGGCGCTGGAGCGGCTGTTCCGGCTCAATGTGTTCGGGGCCGTACGGCTCACCCAGCTCCTGCTGCCCGGAATGCGGGCCCGCCGCCGCGGCCGGGTGGTCATGGTGGGCTCCATGCTGGCCAGTTTCCCGCTCGCGTACCGGTCCTCCTACGTCGCCTCGAAGGCGGCGCTGAAGGGCTTCGCGAGCGCGGCACGGCGCGAGGTCGCCCCGTACGGCGTCGGCATCACCACCGTCGAGCCCGGGTCGATCAACACGGGCATCAGCGAGCGCCGCACGCAGTACGTGGCCGAGGACTCGCCGT
Source organism: Streptomyces sp. ISL-10 (assembly GCF_018614575.1). GTDB lineage: Bacteria > Actinomycetota > Actinomycetes > Streptomycetales > Streptomycetaceae > Streptomyces. The sequence goes on along the minus strand of NZ_JAGGOJ010000033.1, from coordinate 11,864 downwards.
TCCTGGCGGAGTACCGCACGATGCTCGCCGCGCTCAATGCCAACGAATCCAGGGGCATCCCCGCGGAACGCGTCGCCTCGACGGTGGTGCGGGCGATCGAGGCCGCCCGGCCCCGGCCGCTTTACGCGGTGGGCAGCAACGCGCCCGTGGTGTTCGCGCTGCGCAGGCTGCTGCCGCGGGCGGCCGTCGAGCGCATGGTGGCCCGCAGGCACGGGCTGCGCTGAGGGGTGCCGCAGGCACGGGCTGCGTTGAACGGGGTCCGCAGGCACGGGCTGCGTTGGAGGGCGCCCGCAGACACGGGCTGCGTTGGAGGGCGCCCGCAGGCCTCATCGTTGAAAGGCGTACGCGAGAAATCCGGCGTGGCGGTCACACACTCCCCGCGGGCCGGGTCACCACAGTGAAGGCCCACTGGGACGACCCGCCAGCGAGGAGCACGCCATGAGCGCCACCACCGAGGCCATGAGGACCGTCATCTACCCAGTCCGCGACCTGGAGGCGGCGAAGGCCCTGTTCAGGGCGCTGCTGGGGGTCGATCCGTCCATGGACGAGCCGTACTACGCCGCCTTCGCCGTCGCCGGACAGCACTTCGGTCTCGACCCCAACGGACACGGCAAGGGCATGACCGGTCCCGTCTGCTTCTGGGACGTCGACGACATCGAGGGCCGGCTCAAGGCACTCACCGACGCGGGCGGCGAGACGCTGCAGGGAGTGCGGGACGTCGGCGGCGGCAAACTGACCGCCATGGTGAAGGACGCCGACGGCAACATCATCGGCCTAGCGCAGGCACCGGCCGCCTGAACCGACACCGCTCCGAGGGGCAGGCCCGGGGCCGGCCCCTCGGTGGACCTCACTCGCCCACCGACTCCAGTTCCAGCGCGGACAGCAGTTCCGGATCGGCCAGGATGTCGATCGCGGCGATCCGGCCGTCCGTGACCGTGAAGTCGAAGACCACCCGCGGCGTGCCGCCCACCGCCCACACCAGTCCCGCCGCGCCGTCGACCAGCACGGGACGGGCCGCCTTCGCCCGACCCGCGAAGGTCCGCGCCACGGCCGCCGCCCCGTGCGCCCCGGCCGCGCCCGCCAGCGCCGCCGCGCCGTCGACCCGCAGCACCGCATCCGGATCGAGCAGCGCGAGCAGCGCCTCGAAGTCCCCGCCCCGCGACGCGGCGAGGAACGCCTCGACGACCTGGCGCCGGCGCTCCGGCGCCGCCTCGGGGGCCACCCCCGAGCTCTGCACCCGGCGACGGGCCCGGCTCGCGAGCTGACGGGCCGCGACGGGGCTGCGCTCCACGAGAGGGGCGATCTCGTCGAACGGCACGGCGAACATGTCGTGCAGCACGAACGCGAGACGTCGGCGGGCGAGAGCGTGTCCAGCACCACGAGCAGCGCGAGCCCGACGGAATCGGCGAGCTCGGCCTGCTGCGCCGGGTCAGGCCCCGCGCCGGGGGTCTCGGGGAGGGACGCGTCGAGGGAGTCCTCGCGCCGGGTGTCGCGCGAGCGCAGCATGTTCAGCGACACCCGGGCGACGACCGTGGTGAGCCAGCCGCCCAGGTTCTCGATCTCGCCGCTGCCCGTACGGCTGAGCCGCAGCCACGCCTCCTGCACGGCGTCGTCCGCCTCAGCGGCCGAGCCGAGCAGCCGGTATGCCACGGCCCGCAGCCGTGTCCGGTGCGCCTCGAAACGCTCCGCCAGGAAGTCGCTGTCGTCCATGGGTCACATGTCTCCGCGGTGAAGTCTCGCCGATGTGACCACGCACGGCGCCCCGGTGTGACGCCGTGTCCGCCAGCCGCCGTCGCCGCCGCAGTGCGCCGCCCGGTCGTCGAAACGCGTGCACCGCGCGTCCAGGCGACGCCCGGTGTGACGCATGGTCGTCGAAGCGCGTGCGCCGCGCGCTGAGCGCGCCGCCCGGCTCCGGCGTCCGGCCCCCGGCGTCCGGCGGTCCGGCGTCCGGCGTTCGTGAACCGCGCGACAAGACGCTCCCGGCAGCCCTCTACGCCGACGGATCGCGGCTTCGTCCGGGCCGCCGCCGCGCCGACCCTGAGAAGAGTTCCGGCGCGCCTGTCGAGAATGCGTCATCGGCTCCGACGTCCCCCGTGAGAGTTGCCCACAAGCGGGCGGCACCGAGGGGCGAAGGCCCCGCACGAGGGCACGAGGGAGCGAGACCATGAAGTATCTGGTGATGATTCAGGGCACGCAGGCCGACTACGAGGCCATGCGCGGCAAGGGGTCCCCTGGAGCCCCCGCGTGGAGCGAGAAGGAACTGAAGGCGATGTTCTCGTTCATGCAGTCCGTCAACGACGACCTGGCCGAGTCCGGCGAGCTGGTCGACGGGCAGGGGCTCGCCGAGCCCGCGCAGACCCGCTGTGTCACCGCGGGCCCCGACGGCCGTCCGGTGATCACGGACGGCCCCTACGGCGAGACGAAGGAGCTGCTCGCCGGGTACTGGGTGCTCGACTGCGAGAGCCTGGAGCGGGTCACGGAGATCGCCGCACGTGTGGCGCAGTGCCCCACCCCGGAGGGCACCACCCAGTATCCGGTCGTCATCCGTCCCATCCTCGACGGTGGAGGCGATGTGTGTTGAACCGCGCGAACGGCACCGAGGACCTGCTGCGCCGCCACGCGCCGCAGGTCCTCGGCGCGCTCGTGCGTCGCTACGGCCACTTCGACCTGGCCGAGGACGCGGTGCAGGAGGCCCTGCTGTCGGCGGCGCGCCAGTGGCCCGCCGCAGGGGTGCCGGACAATCCGCGCGGCTGGCTGATCCGCGTCGCCTCCCGCAGGCTCACGGACCTGCTGCGCGCCGAGGAGGCACGGCGGCGCCGGGAGGAGACGGCCGTGCGGCTCGCTCCCCGGGACGCCTTCACCGCGCCGCCGCCCGGTGAGAGCCGCGCACCGGCCGAGGACGACACCCTCACCCTGCTCTTCCTGTGCAGCCACCCCGCGCTGACTCCTGCCGCGCAGGTGGCGCTCACGCTCCGGGCGGTCGGCGGCCTGACGACCGCGGAGATCGCCCGCGCGCATCTGGTGCCGGAGGCGACGATCGCGCAGCGGATCAGCCGGGCCAAGCAGAAGATCGCGGGGCTGCCCTTCCGCCGGCCGGGCCCCCAGGACCGCGACGCCCGGCTCGCCGTGGTCCTCCAGGTGCTGTACCTGATCTTCAACGAGGGGTACACCGCCACGTCCGGCGCCGCACTGCACCGCGCCGACCTCGCGCGCGAGGCGATCCGGCTGACCCGCGCGGTGCGCCGGCTGCTGCCGCGCGACGGCGCGGTGACCGGGCTGCTGGCGCTGATGCTCCTCACCGAGGCGCGCAGCCCGGCGCGCACCGGCCCGCACGGGGAACTGGTCCCGCTCGACGAACAGGACCGCACGCTCTGGGACCGGGACGCCATCGTCGAGGGCACCGCCCTGGTGGAGGAGGCCCTGCACGAGGGCCCGGCGGGCGCGTACCAGATCCAGGCGGCCATCGCGGCCCTGCACGACGAGGCGGCCCGCCCCGAGGACACCGACTGGCCGCAGATCCTCGCGCTGTACGACGTCCTCGTCGGCCGCTTCCCCGAGCCGATGGCCGAGCTCGGCCGCGCGGTGGCGGTGGCGATGGTGCACGGCCCGCGTGCCGGACTCGGCGAAGTGGCACAGCTGGAGCATCGTCTGAAGGGCCATCACCGGCTGGACGCCGTACGGGCGCACCTGCTGGAGCGTGCGGGTGACAGGGAAGGCGCCCTGGCGGCCTACCAGTCGGCGGCGCGGCACACGCTCAGCCTCCCGGAGGCCCGCTACCTCCAGATGCGGGCCGCCCGGCTGACGCCCTGACATACGGCCCACGGCGCTGGCGGCCGGTACGCCGCCGGGCGATCATCGGGGCATGGATGCCACCATTCACCTCGCCCAGCAGCCCGAGGCCGACGAGTTGCTCGGCCGCAGCCCGCTCGCCGCCCTCGTCGGCATGCTGCTCGACCAGCAGATCCCCATGGAGTGGGCGTTCACCGGCCCCTTCACGATCGCGCAGCGCCTGGGCGCCGACGATCTGGACGCCGCCCAGATCGCCGCCTACGACCCGGACGCCTTCGGCGAGCTGCTCCGGCAGAAACCGGCCGTGCACCGCTACCCGGCGTCGATGGCCAAACGGGTGCAGGAGCTGTGCCGGTTCCTCGTCGACGAGTACGACGGCGACGCGAGCGCCGTGTGGCGGGACGTGCGCAGCGGCGACGAGCTGCTGACGCGGCTGAAGGCGCTGCCCGGCTACGGCGAGCAGAAGGCGCAGATCTTCCTGGCGCTGCTGGGCAAGCAGTACGGCGTCACGCCCGAGGGGTGGCGGGAGGCGGCCGGGGCGTACGGCGAGAGGGACTCCTATCGTTCGGCGGCCGACATCACCGGTCCCGACTCGCTGGCCCGGGTGCGGGCGTACAAGCAGGAGAAGAAGGCGGCGGCCAAGGCGAAGAAGACGGCCCCGGAAAAGCCCTGATGGGGGCGCACGGAGGCGGAACGAATACGTCCGGTGTCAATGGTCCTAAATGCGCCGTGAGTTGTGGCGGAAGTGTTCACAGAAACGCAGATGATCGCTAGCTTCCCTTTCACCAAGTTCGCACCGGGAAGGACCTCTGTGAACGCAACCCATCGCAGAGCCGCGGCCACCCTGGCCGCAGCCGCACTCGCGACCCCGCTCCTGCTGGCATCCGCTTCCCCTTCCGCAGCGCACCGTCACGACCCCGCCGACCGGGCGGCCAAGGACGCGGCGAAGCTGGCCAGGAAGCTGGTCGCCCGGGCGTCGGCCGACGACGCCTTCGCACACCTGGAGAAGTTCCAGCAGATAGCGGACTCCGCCGACGGCCATCGCGCCGCCGGTTCGCTCGGGCACGACGCCTCGGCCGCGTATGTGTACCAGCAGATGAAGAAGTACGGGTACGACGTCTCGTACGAGAAGTTCGAGTTCGTCTACACGCAGACGCTGGCCGAGAAGCTGTCGGTTCTCTCGCCGTCGCCGCGCGACCTCACCATCAAGGCGATGACGTACACCAAGTCCACTCCGGTGGGCGGTGTCACGGCCGCGCTGGCCGCCGTGCCGGTGGACGACACCACCGGCTGCACCGCGAGTGACTACGCCTCCTCGACCTTCACGGGCAAGATCGCGCTGATCAAGCGGGGCGGCTGCACCTTCGCCGAGAAGCAGGCGGCCGCGGCCGGTGCCGGAGCGACCGGCGCCATCGTCTACAACAACACCGAGGGCGTGCTCTCCGGCACCCTCGGCGACACCGCATCGGGCAAGATACCGACCGGCGGCATCACGCAGGCCGACGGCGAGAAGCTCGTCGCCGACCTGGCGAAGGGGCCGGTGAACGTCTCCTTCGAGATCCGCCAGCTCCAGGAGATGCGCTCCACCAACAACGTGATCGCCGAGACCCGCCATGGCAACGCGGCCAACACCGTGATGCTCGGTGCGCACCTCGACTCGGTCACCGCGGGGCCCGGGATCAACGACAACGGCTCCGGCTCGGCCGGTCTGCTCGAAGTCGCCCAGGAACTCGCCAAGAAGGAGCCGCGCCCCGCCAACAAGGTGCGCTTCGCCTGGTGGTCGGCCGAGGAGAACGGGCTGCTCGGCTCCGAGCACTACGTCGCGAACCTGAGCGACCTGGGCAAGAAGGAGATCAAGCTCTACCTGAACTTCGACATGATCGCCTCGCCCAACTACGGCATCTTCGTCTACGACGGCGACGACTCCGACCGTGTGGGCGCGGGCCCCGGCCCCGCGGGCTCGGCCCAACTGGAGCGCGACATCAACGCGTTCCTCGACCGCAACGGCACCCCGCACGAGGGCACCGACTTCACCGGCCGTTCCGACTACGGCCCGTTCATCGAGGTCGGCATCCCGTCCGGCGGCACGTTCACGGGCGCCGAGGGCATCAAGACGCAGGCACAGGCGCAGAAGTTCGGCGGCGAGGCGGGCGTCGCGTACGACCCGAACTACCACGCCAAGGGCGACACCATCGAGAACATCGACATGGACGCCTTCGCCATCAACATCGGCGTCATCGCCAACGCCGTCGGCACCTATGCCCACGACCTGAGCTCGCTGCGCAAGCCGGTCGAGTCCGTCCCCACGGACGGTGACGCGGGCAGCGGCGGCGGCCTGCACGACGGTCATGACCACGAGGTGACCGAGTAACAGCCCCTTGAGGGCAGGACACCGGCGCGCCGCGGGGGATCACCTTCTGCGGCGCGCCGTTCCGAACAGCGAGCGTGTGATCTCACGGCCGAGCTGCGTACCGACCGAGCGCGCCAGCGACCGGAAGACGCCGCTGCCCATGACCTGCCCGGCGAGCGACTCCTCCCGCTGCTGCCCCTTCCGCCGTGTCGGCTCCGGCTCGGCCTCCCGCGCCGCGCGCTCGGCCGCCGCCTCCGCCGCCTGCTGCCCGGCCGACAGCTTCTCGTACGCCGACGCGCGGTCCACGGCCTCGGCGTAGCGCCCGTACAGCGGCGATCCCTCGACCGCGGCGTCCAGCGCGGCCGCCTCGACCGGTCCCATCAGCGACTGCGGAGCACGCAGCCGGGTCACGGCGACCGGCGCCGGCGCGCCGCCCTCGCTCAGCACGGTGACCACCGCCTCGCCCGTCCCGAGCCCGGTCAGCACCTCCTCGAGGTCGTACGGGGAGTTCGGGAAGGTCTTCACCGTCGCCTTGAGTGCCGTGGCGTCCTCGGGCGTGAAGGCACGGAGCGCGTGCTGCACCCGGTTGCCGAGCTGGGCCAGCACATCGCCCGGCACGTCCTTCGGGCTCTGCGTGACGAAGAAGATGCCGACCCCTTTCGAGCGAATCAGCCGCACGGTCTGCGTGATCGACTCCAGGAACGCCTTGGACGCCCCGTTGAACAGCAGATGCGCCTCGTCGAAGAAGAAGACCAGCTTCGGCCGGTCCAGGTCACCGGCCTCCGGCAGATCGTGGAAGAGGTCCGCCAGCAGCCACATCAGGAACGTCGAGAACAGCTGCGGCCGGTCCTGCACCGCCGGCAGCTCCAGTACGGACACGAGCCCCCGCCCGTCGGCCGCCGTACGCAGCAGGTCGGCGGTGTCGAAGGCGGGCTCGCCGAAGAAGCCCGAGGCGCCCTGCTGCTCGAAGGCGGTGATCGAGCGGAGGATCACCCCGGCGGTGGCGGTCGACAGACCGCCGATCGTCTTCAGCTCCGCCCTGCCCTCGTCCGACACGAGGAAGGCGACGACGGCCCGCAGGTCCTTGAGGTCGATCAGCTCCAGGCCCTTGCTGTCGGCGTAGTGGAAGACCAGCCCGAGGGACTGCTCCTGCGTCCGGTTGAGCTGGAGCACCTTCGACAGGAGCAGCGGGCCGAAGTCGGTGACCGTGGCGCGCAGCGGGATGCCCGGGCCGATGCCGCCGAGCCCGTAGAACTCGCAGGGAAAGCCCGCGGCCGACCACCGCTGACCCACCTGTCGGGCCCGCTGCTGGACCCGTTCGCCGCCCTGTCCAGGGGCCGAGATCCCTGACACGTCCCCCTTGACGTCGGCGAGGAAGACCGACACGCCGTGCGCCGACAGCTGTTCGGCGATCAGCTGGAGCGTCTTGGTCTTGCCGGTGCCGGTCGCCCCGGCCACCAGGCCGTGCCGGTTGAGCATCGAGAGCGGGATGCGGATCCGCGCGCCGGGCAGGCACTGCCCGTCCCACAGCAGGGCACCCAGATCGAGCGCGGGGCCGGTGAAGGAGTACGCCGAGGCGATCTCCACGGCGGGCCGCGGAAGGGCCGCGGCGGTCCCGATCTCCTCTGCGGCGCCCTGTCGCACTGGTTCCTGAGCTGTCATGAGAGACCCCTGTTTCCCGCTTTGCCCAGTTTTCGACAGGATCGCACCGCCGCTCCGCGGCTGCGCCCGGAGCCTCTTGACCGGTAGGCTTTCCGTGTGATCTTCAAGCGCATCGGCAACGGGCGGCCGTATCCCGACCACGGCCGGGAAAGCACCCGACAGTGGGCGGATGTCGCGCCGCGCCCGGTCCGCCTCGATCAGCTCGTGACGACCAAGGGCCAGCTGGACCTCGAAACGCTGCTTGCCGAGGACTCGACCTTCTACGGCGACCTCTTCGCCCACGTCGTGAAGTGGCAGGGCGACCTCTACCTGGAGGACGGGCTCCACCGCGCCGTGCGCGCGGCCCTGCAGCAGCGCCAGGTGCTGCACGCCCGCGTGCTCGAGCTCGGCTGAACCCCCGCGGCCTCGGGCGCCGACTGATCCTTTCGGAGTCAAATCGGCACCGTACGGACGCAACGGACTGATCGTTTAGTAGGCATAACGACCGGGCCGCACTACGCTGCGCCCATGAGCATGCTCACTCCCCCCGGCATGGGCGGAAAGTACCGCATCACGGGCGACAAATACCCACGTATGCGACGCTCCCGGAGCCGCCGCAGAATCGTCTTTGCAGTGGTGGCCGCGGTGGTCGCGCTCGGCCTGGCCGGCTGGGGGACCATGCAGCTCATCGACGCCTTCACCGGCGGCGGCAAGAAGACCACGGCGGGCGACCGGGCCCGGGACTGCGAGCCCGTCCCCGTCGTCTCCGCGGCACCCCTCCCGCCGAAGCCGCGCCAGGTCACGGTGAACGTCTACAACGCCACCCCGCGCAGCGGTCTGGCGAAGGCCGCGGCCGACGAACTGAAGAAGCGCGGCTTCACCATCGGCAAGGTGGGCAACGCGACGCCCGAGTACGACAAGAAGGTCCACGGGACCGCGGTGCTGCTCGGCGGCCCGACGGCCCACGAGGGATACTTCAGGGTGCTGGGCACGCAGCTCGCCGGCACCCAGCTCAAGACCGACACCCGCAGCACGGCGGACGTCGACCTGATCATCGGGACGGCCTTCACGACCCTGTCACCGAAGAAGGACGCCGACGTGGCCCTGGCCGCGATGGCGGAGCCCGCACCCTCGCCCTCGCCTTCTTGTCGGTGAATCGGAGCAGGGCCTCCAGCAGGAGGTGAGGAGGCCGAAGGGGCGCGGCGATGTCGAGAGTAAGAACGCGCCGAGGCCCGAGGAACGTGGATCCACCCCCGGACGAAGTCCGGGGGTGGATCGAGCAGGATCGACCGTCGACGCCGTCAGGCGCCCCGATGGGGGTCCCCCGGCGAAGCCAGGGGGAGAGCCGAGCCCCTAAACAGCGGTCCCGTACATGCGGTCGCCCGCGTCACCGAGGCCCGGAACGATGTAGCCGTGCTCGTTCAGGCGCTCGTCGACCGACGCCGTCACCACCGTCACCGGGGTGCCCGCCAGTTCGCGCTCCATCAGCTCGACGCCCTCCGGCGCCGCGAGCAGCACCACGGCGGTCACATCGTCGGCACCGCGCTTGATCAGCTCCTGGATCGCCGCGACCAGCGTGCCGCCGGTGGCCAGCATCGGGTCCAGGACGTACACCTGGCGGCCGGACAGGTCCTCCGGCATCCGGGTCGCGTACGTCGACGCCTCCAGCGTCTCCTCGTTGCGGATCATCCCGAGGAAACCGACCTCGGCGGTCGGCAGCAGCCGGACCATGCCGTCGAGCATGCCGAGGCCCGCCCGCAGGATCGGCACGACCAGGGGACGCGGGTGCGACAGCTTGACGCCGGTCGTGCCCGACACCGGCGTCACGATGTCGACCTGCTCGGTGCGCACGTCCCGGGTGGCCTCGTACGCGAGCAGGGTGACCAGCTCGTCGGCGAGGCGCCGGAAGGTCGGGGAGTCGGTGCGCCGGTCGCGCAGCGTGGTGAGTTTGTGCGCCACCAACGGGTGGTCGACGACGTGGATCCGCATGGGCCCCACAGTAGCCCGCACTCGCATCAACAGGGCTATCGGAGGGAAGGTGGTGGGGTACCCCCGGGCCACGGGCACGAGGGCATACGGAGCACTCGTGGGGTGGTGTGACCGATGGCGGATCCCGAGCCGGAGCGCGACGAGGAGCCGGAGACCGACGCGGAGCGCCGCAAGCGACGCGCCCAGTTCCTGCGCGAGCTGAACGAGGCGAAGGCACTGCGCGACCGGGTGCAGCCACGACGGGCCCGCGCGGCCCGGATGCGCCAGCAGATGCGTATGCGGACGTTCCGCTGGTGACCCCGCGGCGTTCCCCAGAGCCGGCCTCGCAGAACTGGTGGCCGACGCAACGACGGAAGACCTCTCGCAACGCGGATGTTTCTGCCACGATTCCGAGTGGCGGGGCAGACATCAGCGCACCGCCGGTCGTCACACCTCTGATCAGTGGGAGAGTCACGGTGTACTTCGCCGCACTGCTCGCGCGCACTCAAGACGGGTGGCAAGCGAGCGACACAGAGCTCGACGATGTGGAGACCCTGTCGGATCTGACCGACCTGGCCCGGGAGGCCTCGGTGGACGAGGACACGGTGCTCGTCTTCATCGAGCAGGAGGACGCCTGGTTCGGCATCATCCGCGTCGAGGGCGAGGAGGACCCTCGTATCTTCGTCTCGGACGCGGCCGCGGCCGCGCGCTCCTCCTATGGGGAGATCCTGACCAACGAACTGCTCGGCCGGGACGACGACGACCCGGCCGACGACCTGGACGCCCTGGACCTCGACGGCACCGAGGACGGGGAGACACAAGCGGACGACGACGAGGACACGGCCGACGACGGGGCGCTGGCGACCGGCGACACCGTCCCTGCCGGGCCGGTCGGCGACCGCGAGATCCTGATGGACCTCGGACTCGGTGAGAAGGAGTTGCTGGCGCTGGACACGGACGCGCTGCTGGAGATCGCCGAGGCGCTCGGCGCGGGCGAGGTCCTGGAGACCGTGCGCTGACGATCACGTGATGGAAGACCCGAACGACCCCGTACGCGGCCCCTGGCAGGCGCCCATGCGTCTCGCGCTCGAGGAGGCCGAGCGCGCGGCGCGGGCCGGTGATGTGCCGGTCGGCGCCGTCGTCCTGGCCGCGGACGACACGGTCCTGGCCACGGGCCACAACGAACGCGAGGCGACGGGCGATCCGACGGCGCACGCCGAGGTGCTGGCGATCCGCCGGGCGGCCGCCCGTCTCGGCGCGTGGCGGCTGACCGGCTGCACGCTTGTCGTGACGCTGGAGCCGTGCACGATGTGCGCCGGCGCGATCGTGCAGTCCCGCGTGGACCGGGTGGTCTACGGCGCCCGCGACGAGAAGGCGGGCGCGGCCGGTTCGCTGTGGGATGTGGTGCGGGACCGGCGGCTCAACCACCGGCCCGAGGTGGTGCTCGGCGTGCTGGAACGCGAGTGCTCGACCCAGCTGACTGCCTTCTTCCGGGACCGCCCCGCAGGCGGCTGACGCCCGGCCGGCCGCTGCCCGGATACCGATTTCGGCGTACGGGCCACCTTGGGCTAAGCTCTCTCCCGGTAGCGTGTCCGAGCGGCCGAAGGAGCTCGCCTCGAAAGCGAGTGTGGCGCAAGTCACCGAGGGTTCAAATCCCTCCGCTACCGCTGGTAGACGAAGGGCCCAGTCCGATGGACTGGGCCCTTCGCGCTGTTCCGTCTCAGTTTCCGTCTCACTTGCCTCACCCGTGCCTTCCTCGCAAGACTGCCGTCCGTGTGCGTCCTCGCTGTCGCAGGCCGGTGCACGTAGCCCATCTACCTTGGCCGCTTGAGGCTCACAATCACCCATACGAGCTCCCCCAGCGTTGCGAGCGACCCCACGACCACCGCGGCCCATCGCCACATCGAGGGCGCCGGACACTCGGGGGGCACCATCAAGACCGTCAAGCCGGACAGCAGCCACAGCACGCCTAGTCCGTACGCAACTCGCGCCACATCAGACCAGCGCCGGTATAGGGCGTTTTCCTCAATGAGGGTGAGGCTCAACTCTCGGCGGCGGTAGTCCTGCGCCCAGTCCGGCCACCACTCCATGAGGTCTTTAGACGTCGTTTCAGTTG
>NZ_JAGGOJ010000032.1 GCF_018614575.1 Streptomyces sp. ISL-10 | reverse complement strand
TCTCTGGCGCAGGACACTAGGGCGTGTCCGGCAGATCATTGCCTGCGGCAGGCGAGCCCGGGCAATGATCCGCCGGACGCGACTGGAAACGGGGCGTCAGACCATGGAGAACTTGGCGACGTACTCGTCGAAGGGCTCGATACCGACTTCCCCACGGAGTTCGTCCATACGCTCGGGCTCTTCACAGGGCCACGGAACCGGTGCCCCGTCCTTCACACCGGCGATCTGAGTGCCGTAGACCTGCTTGCGGCCCTCGTTGACCAGCGTGCGGTCCCGCAGGAAGGCCAGCTCGCGCGGGCTGGCCGAGCCCTCCGCCACCGCCTGCTGCATCAACTGGAGGGCACGACGCTGAACGTCAAGTTGTCGGTCGGCGTGCTGAGCGATCAGCCATGCCGCGCGTGCGGCCTTCTCACCGACCAGTTCCGCCGTCGGCCAGCCGTACTCGTCCATGATCTCGCCGAGCCGGTCACCATGACGGGCGGTTAGCCGCCGCCAGGCCAGCTGCTCGGCCGGGTCGTCGCTGTTCGCGCGGACTGCGGACTGGTGATCGGCCGCAGCCATATCCGTGAGTTCCGTCGTCAGTGCGGCAACGTCGTGCGCCACTCTCAACTCCCAGGTCAGATCCGTGCTCTGTGTCCGCCTGCAAGCCTAGAGGTGCAAATCGGGTGTAAAGATCATTCCGGAGAACGGTGACAGGCGCCTCCCGGCACCGAGATAATGGATCTACCCCCGAAGCCAGAGCCGGATCGCTGCGACGGTCACGGTGCCCTGGAAGACATAGACACGCTTGTCGAACCTCGTGGCCACGGCCCGGAAGCTCTTGAGGGCGTTGATCGTCCGCTCGACTTCGTTTCTGCGCTTGTAGACCGTCTTGTCGAAGCCGGTGGGCCGCCCGCCCTTACTGCTGCGGCGTTGGCGGTTCGCCCGCTGGTTCTTCGGCTCGGGGGTGGTGTGCTTGATCTGCCGTCTGCGCAGGTAGCGGCGGTTACGCCGCGAGGAATAGGCCTTGTCGCCGCCGAGGTGGTCCGGTCGGGTGCGGGGGCGTCCGCCGCCGAGCCGGCCGACACGGATGCGTTCCATGACGGGGATGAGATGCGGGGCGTCGCCCCACTGGCCCGGAGTGATCAGCAAGGCCAGAGGGCGGCGCCTGCCTTCTCCGGCGAGGTGAATCTTGCAGGTGAGGCCGCCCCGAGAGCGTCCGAGTCCCTCATCGGGGCGGTGCTGTCGGGGCGTGCGTCTTTTCCCGGCACCCGCGGTGGTTTCTTGCGTGCTCCGGCGGCGTGCTGGTGGGCCCGGCAGGTGGTGGAGTCCACGCTCACCATGGACCAGTCGATGCGGCCCTCGGCATCCGCGTCGGCCAGGACGGCCCCGTAGATCTTGTCCCACGTGCCGTCCGCCGACCAGTGTCTATGCCTCTCGTACACGGTCTTCCACTTGCCGAACCGCGCAGGCAGATCCCGCCACGGCACCCCAGTCCGGTTCCGATACAGGATCCCGTTGATGATCCTGCGGTGACTGGCCCAACGCCCACCTCGCTGCCCGGTCTTGGGCAGATGCGGCTTCAGTCGGGCCCATTCCTCGTTCGTAAGATCTCCCCGCCCCATGAACATGCCAACGCGCTAGAGCGCGAGACGTCACATGATCCGCCGGACACGCCCTAACCAACTCGCCGGGAGGTGGCTGGGCAGGTTCAGATCGTTGCCTACGACGCATCCTGCTACCGACAGCAGCGTCAGGTCACGGCGGCCTGCACGATCTGAAGGCAGCACAGCCAAGGTCCACGGGAAGCGCAAAAGTATGGCGCGCCACCTTCGAGTGAGTGAGATGACGACTGGTGCGTTGTCCGGGGTGAACCGCTCCGGCGCACGTTGAAGATCGGGCTCACGCCGATCGGATGAAGTGCTGCATGAGGCGGGCAGCCGTGACCGTGCCGAGCAGCGTCACCTGATCACCGTCGCGTTCGATGACGGCCACCAGCGGACTGTGGGAGCGCGCCATCAGGGCTGCGACTTCTATGGGTTGTGCATCGGGCCCGGCGGCCTGCGGCGGGTACAGGCGGCGCGGCATCCACTCGGCAACCGTGAGGCCAGCCAGCCGCTCTGCCAGCTCGCCGCCGACGACGGGCACGGCGGCGGCGAGCCGCGGCGCGTCGACGAGATAAGAGGGGAGAAGCTGGCGGATGAGCTGGGAGCCGGGAACGATCGCATACGGTTGCCCGTCCCGATCGAGGACCAGCAGGGCCGGCAGGGACCGTTCGGCCAGCAACCGGGCCGCGGCCATCGCCTCGTCGTCCGTGGTCACAAACGGATAGGGCTCAGCAAGATCCCTCGCACGCATGACCGCCTCCTCCGCTTCCGCGTCGGCCCGCACCGGAGGCCGGCACGCTGTCTCCAGTGCCTGCCACCACGCACCCCAAGCGCCTGCCCTGCGGCGCTGCGCCCCGGGACACCGGTGCTGCCCATCAGGATGGTGAACTCCATCCTCATGACCGGCCGTGTTCCCCGCCAGCCCCCGTCATCGGACTCACTTCGCCCCGTGCCGAGCGACGCAGCGCGTTGAGACGGTCAAGGCTTGCACCGTCCACCCTTCAGCGGGATGTACGCCGGGGCCCGCATGCTCGGCGGAACAGCGCCACCCACCTCCCCCCACGGGACCTGGCTCCGAATGGGCCCGCGGACGGGCGCCGCAGCCCCCCGTCCGGCATGCAGGCGCCGAAACGGCACCGGTGCGGGAGGCTGGAGGTGCGGGTCACGGAGGAGGGCACCATGACTGCTGTCGTTTCCGCGGGGGTGGACAGTTCGGCGGAGAGCAGGGCGGCCGCGGGCTGGGCCGCGTGGGAGGCAGTCCTGCGGGACGCCAGGCTTCGCCTTGTGCACGTCGAGGAGTGGCCGCTTCCGCTGGCCGTGGCGGTGCCGACGATCGACCGGGCGGATCACCGCCGCTGGGCAGACGACCTTCTCGACGGCGTCGGCGACGCAGTGCGGCAAGAGCATCCCGGGCTCAGGGTCGAGACGCGCCGACTTTCCGGCAGACCCGCCGCCGCGCTGGCGGTGGAAGCGTCGGAGGAAGAGGTGGAGCTGTTGGTGCTGGGATCGCGCGGGCTCGGCACGGTCTCGGGTGTCCTGATGGGGTCCGTGGGCATGGCAGCCGTCGGGGCCGCCCGGACGCCCGTGGTTCTCGTACGGGAGCACGGAACCGTGCCCGGTGGTGATGTTGTGGTCGGCACCGATCTCGGCGAGCCGCAGGACGCCGTACTCGGTTTCGCCTTTGCCGAGGCGGAACGGCGGGGCTGCACGCTGCGTGCCATACATGGCTGGACGCTTCCTGTCGCGCTGAAGACCGAGGTGGCACGCAACGTCACCGAGGAACTGCACGCCGAACTGCTGCCGTGGCGCCGCGCCCATCCGTCGGTGACCGTCGTGGAGCGCCCTGTCATGGGCGCGGCGGACACCGTACTGATCCACGAGGCTGCCGGCGCCGAACTGGTAGTCGTCGGCCGACGCGAGCGGCGCTCCCCGCTGGCCCCGCACATCGGCCATGTCGCCCACGCGGTGATCCACCACTGCTCCTCACCGGTCGCCGTGATCGCCCACCCCTGAAGCCAGACCGTGCGACGCTCGCAGGCAACCTCGGCTCTCCTACTCACCCGTCTGCAGTTTGGGGCCCCGATTCTGGCGGCCGCGCCACGTGCAGCCCGACGCCACGAAGATGATCGCTGCCAGGGCCTCACGATCATTCGCCCGACGCCGGCCCTCACCCTGCGGACCCATCAGTTCCGTCGGCGGCGCTGATCAGCCAGGTCCAGCCGCCTGGACCCGATCGACCAGCTCAGCGTCCTCAGCGGGCAGCCCCGCACCACGATCCAGCACGCGATCCTGCGCTGGGCACGGGTATCACTGCCGGACGGTGACGGACGTGCCGGTCGACGGCCGCCAGGTCGTCGTCCACCTGCGCGTACGGCGGCTGGTCTGTCCGGTCCTGGGCTGCCGACGGCAGACCTTCCGCGAGCAGATTCCCGGACTGCTGGAGCGCCATCAGCGCCGCACGGTGCGGCTTGCCTGGCAGATATCCCAGGTGGCGCGGGAGTTATGCGGCCGGGCGACCGCACGCCTCGCCGGCCTGCTGGCCGTGCCCGTCTCCCGCAGTACCGCACTGCGCTATCTGCGACGCCTGCCGCTGCCGCAGCAGGCGGTCCCACGGGTGATCGGCGTGGACGATCTCGCCCTGCGCCGCCGCCACCGCTACGCCACGATCATCACGGATGCCGAAACCGGCCGACGCGTCGCGGTCCTGCCCGACCGCGAGAGGGCCACCCTGGAGTCCTGGCTGCGCGAACATCCTGGTGTCGAGGTCGTGTGCCGCGACGGCTCGGCCACCTACGCCGAGGCCATCCGCCGCGCCCTGCCCGACACGGTGCAGGTCAGCGACCGATGGCACCTCTGGAGAAGCCTCTGTGACAAAGTCCAGCTCGAGGTCCGCGCGCACACCGGCTGCTGGGCCACCATCAACCCGCCCCGCCCCGGTGGAGTACGCGAGCAGACCACCCGCGAACGCTGGAACAAGATCCATGACCTCCTCGGCCAGGGCGTCGGCCTGCTCGACTGCTCCCGCCGCCTGGGCCTGGCCCTGAACACCGTCAAACGCTATGCCCGCATGGCCGAACCCCAGGCCCTGCGCATCGCCCCCGCCTACCGGCCCACCCTCGTCGACCCCTACCGCCACCATCTGCGCGCCCGCCGCGCGGCCGAACCGGCAGTTGCTGTCACCCACCTCCTCGAAGAGATCCGGGAGTTGGGCTACACCGGCAGCGCGAACCTCCTGGTCCGCTACCTCAATCAGGGTCTCTCGTAGGCGGCTTCGCCGCCCTGCTGAAACCGGGCGAGGGCAACGACGTGAAACTCACCGAGTGGATCACGGCCGCCCGTGCCGTCGACCTGCCCCACCTGCGCAGCTTCACCAACGGCCTCGAAATCGACCGGCCCGCCGTGAACGCCGGCCTCACCTTGCCCTACCACAACGGCCGCACCGAAGGCGTCAACACCCGCACCAAGAGGATCATGAGACAGATGCACGGACGCGCCAGATTCGACCTCCTCCGCCACCGCATCCTCCTGCCCTGACGGACACCCGGCGTCACCACCGACTACGGGCCAGAGCCAATCGTTCGGTGTAACTCCCGATCATGGGCACGATCCCGCGGGGAAGGACGACGGCACCCGCACCACCGGCTCCCCAGTCTCGATGAGGTGCGTCGTTGGCGGGGCCCGATCTGCAGGACCGGCAGCGGATGCAGGCGTGTTCCTGCCTGCAGGGGGTTCTGTAGGAGCGGCCTCAGGTGCCGAGGGACACCTTGCACAGCTTGAAGTGCTGCTGGCAGTCGCGCCACTCCTGCTCGGTCGGCTCGCGGTATTCCTCTTGTGGTCGGTCGGCCCTGCGCCGGTCCAGGAAGCCCCGGTAGGTCCGCACCAGCTCGTCCTGGAAGACGGCGAGGTATACCTGGGTGGTGGTCAGCGTCTTGTGGCCGAGGATGCGGCCGGCGATATGGAAGTCAAATGCGGCCTCCTGCGCACACCGGCGCACGCACCGGTGCCCGGGCCGCGCGCAAGGACCAGTCCACCCACCGGCAACGGCACTCCGTAGATCGATGTGACTGAGCGCTGCAGTCGGCGGGTTTCGCCAAGCACCGCGCTCAGGACGTGTCCGGAAGATCAATGCGGTCTGTCACTTCAGGAGGCAGCAGCTGCGCCGCCTGCTTGTTGCCTGCTTCTTCGTCGAGCCGCTCAACGACGAGCATCGCCGCATCGTCCGCCAAGTGGCCCCCGGTGTGACGGATCAACGCCCGGTGGAGTTGTTCCAGGAACTGCGGCGGCGTGCAGGTGGGCACCGCTGCCATGGCCTCGGCCAAGGCGAAGAATTCCCTGTCGGAATTGCGGGCTTCCATCACGCCGTCGGTGTGCAGCAGCAGACGGTCACCAGGTGCGAACGGAAAGCTCTCCGCCTTGGCGGGAAGACCGGTGATGAAGTCGTCCAGGCCCAGGGGTGGCAGTGGTGAGCTCGGCATCAGGGCGTGAACCTCGCCCTGGCGCAGCAGCAACGGAGCCGGATGTCCGCGATTGACCACCTGGACTTCGAAGCCGTCGGGCACCTGAGCCACGAGCACAGTGACGAAATCCTCCGCCTGGTCTTCCCTCTCGTCCTGATCGACTGCACCCGGCGCAGCTCGCTCCCGGTGCAGCGCAGCCGCGCAGTGGTTCACCACCTCCACCAGGTCGTCCTCATAGTGCACGGCCTCCCGGAACGCGCTTAGCACGGCTGAAGCCAAACCCACAGCAGGCAGCCCTTTGCCACGGACGTCCCCCACGATCATCCGGACCCCGTACCGGGTCTGTACGGCCTCGTACAGATCGCCGCCGATCTGCGCTCCCGTCTCAGCCGCGAGATACATGCTGGCCGCCCGCACCGGACCCAGCCGGGCCGGTACGGGCCGCAGCAGGACTCTTTGTGCTGCCACGGCGACCCGGCGAACCTGGTCGAGCTCGCTCTGCCTGCGCGCGCGCACAGTCTTACTCGTGATGACACTGGCCACGGACACCACGAGGAGGCCCAGGAGATTGCTGTAGATCAGCATGCCACCCCACGCCTCGTGCAGCGTGGTGGTAGTCAGGCTGACGGCCAGCGCTCCAGCCGCTGCCGAGAGGGTGCCTTTCGGGCCCATCGTCAGCGAAGCCAGTGCCGGCATCGCGACGAGGAGAGGGCCGGTGTAGATATCGTGCGCAGGCGAGAGCTCGATCCCCAGCCCGAACAGTATGATCACGAACGGCACGCACTGCGCGACTCGGAAAAGGGCCCGGCTATGACCGCCCGCTCCGGGCGGAGGAGATAGGCGGAAGAGCGTCCGCATGGGTACAAGCCTGCCTCGCTGAAGTCGACTGTTCCACTCTTCGCTCCCCGGGCGTCCGGGGCCCTTGGGCCGACACCTCCCGCAGCGCTACGGTGCCCCGGGCGCCGCACCTCGGCTCCATCGCCTCTCACATCGACCAACCGCCTTCAGCCGGTGAGCACCGCAAGCAGGACGGACGGCTCGCATTCACCGTTCGTTTGCTCGAGAGCCCGCCGCCTAAGGCCGCTACCTGCGCGGCTGCCGGACCCAGCGAGTACGCCTCCAGGCTCGCCACCCGGCGCTCACCCGCCAGCTGAAGCACTCAGCCGCCAAGTGAAGCGCTCAATCCCAATCGACGTCACACCTGTCGTGCGTCGACCGCCACACGGAATCGAACGGACATATGATTGCGACCATGGCCGGAAGCGATTTCCCCGACGACCGGCGCGCCGCGCAGACCCGTCTCCACCAGGCGACTTCCGAGCCGGCTGCCCTGTGCCGCACGCTGCCGTGGAACGTGGAGCCGACGCCCGGATGGCCGGGCAGGAGCACCCGCACACCGGCGAGGTCGCGGGCGGCCGCGAGGACAGCCCCGGCTGGACCGAGGAGCAGAAGCAGGCAGTGAAGCGACTGCGGATGGAGTGCACCGACCTGCCCATCCGCATCGCCACGCATTCTTTCTGGGATTCGCTGAACGGCGAAGACCTCGTCAAGGCCCGCCAGACACTCAAGAGCGAGACGAAGCCAGCGATGTCACCAGCGGTCGAGGTCACCAAGGCCGCCGAAAAGCACCCGATATCGCCCCGTCCGCCCCTTGCGGATGCCCTCCGGGCGCCGCCGACGCGGCAGCAGGACTTCGGTTCGAGCACAGAGCGAGCGGCTGGAGATGACCGGCGCGCCCGCCTCCTCTCCCCCGGGGGTTTCCCGGATGGAGGCGCGCTCCCGCTACCCATGGCCGCCGGCTTCGTCGTGACCGGCACCATCTGCGTGGCGTTGACCCGGCACGGATCTCCACCAGCTGATCGACCTCCCCGGCGACGGCGAGCCCCTGCTCACTGCGGGAGAGGCGCACGCCGTGCTGCGGCTTCTCGAACCGCTGGCACGCGACGGCGGCGAGGATGCCGAGTGGCACCGACCGGCGGATCGCCGGGGAGGAGCGGCGCGCTGCGGCCGCGGCCCGGCCCCGAGGGGAGGCTGCAGCCGATGGATCCCGGCTTCGTGATCTCCCGCGGCATCGGGCAGGACCCCCGGCCGTTCGAGGTCCACGTCGGGGATCGCCGCATGGCGAAGCGAGCGAAGGCTGTATCCACGATCGAGGCACGCCGGCTGCTCACCGAGAACGTGGAGGCGTGCCAGTTCCGCCGACCCGACTCCGAGCTTGGGATGTTGGATTAGTACTCCAGTGCGGTTTCGTGATCTATCCAGCAGGTTCGTCGCGGGACCGCCGTTGATAGTGGTTGCGTCGGGCTGTTGCCTGGTGGCGTCTACGCCAGTTGGACCAGTGCAGCAGCCCGGTTGCTGACAGGGCTGGTGGGTTGAAGACGGCTGCGAGCAGGCGGCGGATCTCCGGGACGGTCAGCTTGATCGTGTCGCGGCTGCTGGCGGGGTGGTGCGGATCGCCGGACGGGTTGGGGGCCGTGCGGCGGCGACGGCGGTCAGGAAAGCCAGGGCGAGCATGGCGAGCGTGATGTGCCGGTGCCTTGAGGTCCAGTGCCTGACCCGGTAGTGGTCGAGTCCGACCTGGCCCTTGGCGGCCTGGAAGCACTCTTCGACGCTCCAGCGGACACCGGCGACGCGGACCAGCTCCGCAAGGGTGACCGTGGCGGGTGACCAGCACAGGTAGAAGGCGAGTTCTCCGGTGGTGCGGTTGCGGCGGACGAGCAGGTGGTGGTGTTCGCCGGTGCCCGTGTGGATCCAGGCCCAGTCGTAATGGCGCGGGCCCTTCGCGCCGTTTCCTGCACTCTGGCGCTGCCAGGCGGTGGCGGGCAGGCGGCCGGCGACGGTGTCCGCGCGGACAGGGGTGCGGCCGTTGTTGATCCGCACCCGCATCGAGCAGGCGACGGCCATCACGTAGCCGGTGCCGCGTGTCTCCAGGGCGCACGGAGCTGCGGGTCCTGCCCGTAGGCTTCGTCGCCGGTCACCCACGATGCCTTCACCCCGGTCTCCAGCGCGGCGGCGATCATCTCCCAGGCCAGGCGGGGTTTGGTCGCAAACGGTCCGTCTCGGGTATCCCGGCCGTCTGGCGGCGCTCGGGATCGCCGCACCAGGACTGCTCGGGCAGGTAGAGCCGACGGTCGACCAGCGCCCGCCCCCGGCTTGTGGCGTAGGCGAGGAATACACCCACCTGGGAATTCTCGATGCGCCCGGCGGTGCCGGTGTACTGCCGCTGCACGCCCGCCGAGGCGTGGCCCTTCTTCACGAAGCCGGTCTCGTCCACGATCAGCACGCCACCATCGGTGCCGAGGTGTTCGACGGCGTAGGCACGCAGGTCGTCGCGAACGGCATCGGCGTCCCAGCGGGCGTAGCGCGCTGTGCGGATTCGCTTTCCGAACATCCCAACAGAAGTAGCAAGGGAATCACGATTATTACAGACAGTCGCCGCATAGTCATCTCAGATCGCTTTCAATCAACCAAGCAGGCTCGACGGTTCCACCAGGCGGGCGGCCACTCGAGCGAGAATGCGTGACACGAATCGGGACCCAAGATCTCACAGGTTTTGATCGCATACTCAGCCGTCCGGCGTTGCCTGGGTTAACCATAGTTGGCAGTGAGACGGAGGTCTCCGTCCCACTGCCAACGATTTATGTCTCAGCGTTCGAACTCAGGGTTCGCGCGCTGAGTGATACTTCAGCTGTCTCGCCGGGGGGTTACTCCCGCCGTACGCTCCGCCAGTGATGCTTGTGGGCGAACAAGCCAGCGGCGATCAGGAACATCCAGCCCGTATCGGTGAGCCTTCCTCCGCCCGCATTGCATTCATGCCCGGTCGACCACGTTTGGATGAGCTCCCAGGACCAAATCGCTACACCCGTTAGGAGGGAAAGGAGAGATAGCTTCCCTGCCCGTGAGGAAAGGATGGGTCTTCTAGGCACAACACACCTCCTGGAGATCAGAACTACGGACTACTGATGCCATGCATAGTGGGACCCGTAGTAATACGTGGCGACTATCTTGGTTCCGCGCCCGGAATACCACTTCAGTAGATATCCCAGGTACCAGGCGTAGAAATCTGCTGCGGCCCAGACGACACCTGCTATGAGTGCAGCCCTACCCACGCTGATGCCTCCGACGAGTGCGGCGATGGCGCTACCCATAGCCCCAAGATTTGGAGCACCGTTCAGGGTGTCAATGAATCGCTCTGTCTTCGTGCGACTCAGCTTCAGTGTGCAGCTCCAGTAGCCGCACTTCAGTGAGGTCTTGTTGTAATTCTTGATGACGTGGCGACCGTCCAGGTCGTACTTGTTGACCGGGTCAGCTGGCTATATGTAAGCGTTCGCATTGCCGCCGTACACCGGGTCGACGCTGAGGAAGCGTACGACGACGCTGTCGTAGAGGCGGACGCCCATGAGGATGGCTCCGGTGGCGGTTTCACGGGAACGTTGCTGCCGTGGATGTCGGCGAGCTGCAAGATGACGGCGCCGGTGCCAGTGGTGGTAGCTGCCATGGTGCCGCCTATGCCTCGGACGTTGCGGGTGATGGTGCCTGCGGTAGCCTCCTTGATCCAGTCGGGGCTGTCGCCGGCCGTTTCCGTAGTGGTTGGTCTTCGCGCCGGTTGGACTCCAGGTGCCGGAGTCGCCCGTTTCCGTGGTCCAGCTGGCCAGGCGTCCGGCCGCGTCCAGGCTCCAAGTCTGGCGGCTCGTGCCCGCTGTCTGCTGCCGGACGAGGTCGTTGGCGTAATTGCCGACTGTGGCACCGGAGGCCTGGGTAGTGGTGCGGCCGAAGGCATCGTAGACGATACCCGTGGCGATCAGCCGGTCCACGCTGTCATAGCTGCTGGAGATAGCCGTTGCTCCGGTGGAGGTGCAGGCTGTGCCGACGTGGCTGGCGGCGGTGGCCAGGGCGGTCCGGTTGCTGTTGTCGTCGAAGCTGTAGCGCCTTCTTGTGCAGGCGCCGTCGGGAGGTGTCGTCTGGTCAGCGCGGCGACGATCCCACCGGTCGGGGCGTAGGTAAGGGCCTTGAGCGTGATCAGGACATCCTGCGCTGGGCCACCGCCCCCACCGAACGACAGCCGGTCGACATCCCGTCCTCCCATAACCAGCCCAACCTCGCCCGCGCCCTGGCCGCCCAGCATGCTGCGGCGCCTGAGGAGCGGACGGCGAGCTGGCGCACCGCCGAGCAGAGCATTCTCGCCCTGTGCTACCAGAAGGTCGCCGCGATTTTCGGCAAGTCCCCCAAGAGGAGAAGAACTTCTCCATTACGAAGTGGCTCACCGAAGGCGGCACCGTTTTCCTCATCGGCGAGCAGGACGAGGGCTCCAGCCTGGCGCCCATCATGGCGGCGTTCAGCCGGGCCATCCTCGACACCGTGATCGCGGCCCGGATGCCCAACGGCCGCTTGGACCCGCCGCTCGCGCTCCTCGGCGACGAGCCAGCCAACGTGGCCCCCCTTGCCGCAGATCCCCTCGCTCGTGTCCGTCTCCGGCAGCCAGAACATCTTCGTGGTCGCCGTGCTGCAGAACCTTGCCCAAACCCACGAGAGATGGGGAGAGCTCGGCGTCAGGAAGATGTTCGCCGCCGCCACCGTCAAGGGCATTTTGGGTGGTGTCTCGGACGAGCAGGAGCTGAAGACATACAGCCAACTGGCCGGCGAGTTCGAGGAAGACACCGAGTCGATCAGCGATGACGGCGACCGCGCCTCGATCAGCATTTCCACCCGGCGCAGGGCAGTACTCGAGCCCGGCGACATCCGGCAGATCAAGGAGCGCGAGGACCTGGTCGTCCACCGCCGCACCCCGGTCACCCGGGTCAAGTTCGAGCGGATCCACGAAGGCCCCCGCGCCAAGGAAATCAGCGAGGCCACCAAGGAAGCTCTCAGGAAGGTGAACAGCCATGCCGCCGGCAGCTGAGTGGCCCGAGGGCGTCCTGCAGGCCATGCACGAAGAGCTGGTGAGTCTCGCACGGCGTATTGCACGCCTGGAGGAAGGCCCGTCCCCCAGGCCTGCGCAGCCCCACCGCCAGGACGACGATCCGCTTGGCCCGCTCTTCGATGCGCTCGAGTCCATCAACAGCGAACTCACGGATCCACCGTGCGCCTGGCCCGACTTGACAACGCCGGTGCCGTGCGCGGCGCGTCGAAGAAGGGCGCGTCTGGTGAGGACGGAGGCAGCGACAGCGCGCGCGTCCCCGCCGCCCCGATCACGTGGCACAAGGTCCAGGAGGCCGAACGCGAGGCGTTGTGCGGCGAGTTCACCGCGTGGGTTATCCGCGTGGCCGACATGTATGAGCTGACCAACGAGCAACTCCCGCATGCCTGCTGGTGGGAGCCCGGCGCCGTCGTGGCCGAGCTGACAGCGCTGTGGACCGGCTGGGAGTCGGCATACGGCAATGAGGAGGACGCGGCCGCCGGACCCTACCTATGGCATGACGCCTGGTCCCGTGGCATCGAGCGGATCGGCCGCATGTGGCTCGGCGAGTGCACCAACGGGTACCACCAGCAAAAGTCCAGGACGGTCTGGGGCACTGACCCCGCCTACCGAAAGAAGATCACCGAAGCCGGGCCGCCGGGAGTCGGTGTAGGCCCTCAACGTGAGTGACCAATTCTCAGTTGACCTTGGTCAACCACGACTACCGAGCAGTTCAGCATGGCAGACACCCCGGCAGCAGTGGGGCAAGCTGCACTGAGGCGCAGTCGTCGGTGTGAACACGTCTCGACCCCCTCCGCGAGCGTCCGCACCGCGACCTCGACCGGGACGCCGCACGCCCCATTCCCCACCATGTGGCCAGCCGTCGGCATGCACGTACGCCGGCAGTCGATCCTTGCCAATCCCCATCTCTAGGAGTCTGGAGTGGGTGGCCAATGCTCGGCACCGTGCTGTCGCTCCTGCCCCCGGCGGTGACCGCGACGACCAGGAGCAGGCCGAGGCAGTCGGTCACGATGTGCCGCTTTCGCCCGGGCACCTTCTTCCCGCCGGCGTAGCCGCGTGAGGAGGCCGGGACTGTCGCGGCGGCCCGCACCGACTGCGCATCGATGATCCCCGCCGTGGACTCGGCCTCACGGCCCTCGCGTTCACGGTCCGTCCCGTGCAGCCGCTCATGGAACTCGAAGCAGGCGTAAAAGCGGCCCCAGGCGGCGATCAGCCCGTGCTCACGCCAGCGGCGGAAGAAGGCGTGAACGCGGCCCCAGGCGGGGAAGTCCGCGGGCATCGCTCGCCACGAGCCCTCGCCCGCGACCAAGTAGCGGATTGCGTCCAGCATCTGGCGGTGGCAATAGCCCTCGGGCTGCCCGCCTCTACCCTGGAGCCAGGCCGGAACCCGGCAGCAAAGGCCGGTCCTCCGCCCACTCTGCGTCCGTCATGTCCGAGGGATACCGGCGCACCCGGTCGGATGATCGGCCGCGTTGCCGTACACGTGCGCGAGGCAATCTCACGACACGGCGGGCGAGTTGAAGTGAACGAGCTCGAGCGCGTGCAACAACGACAACAGGGCCTCCGGGAACCGCTCGGAATGGGGTCGCACCCCGAGCTACCAGGGGGCCCTGCCTTCATGCGCGTACGGCCGGAAGATCATCCGACCAGGAACTCCGTTCGACTTGCAGGTTCCAAGATCAGTTGAGATACGGCTTCTTGGGAGTGCTGAGGCAACTGGTCAACGGGGCGTGAGTTCGGCGGGGCTTGTCCGTTACAGGTCGTGGACCTGCTGGGTGGTGCCGTCCGCTTCCCACTGGGCGTAACAGGCGTAGACCGTCTTGTACGGCGGGAAGTCGCGCGGCAAGTGCTCCCACGGGATGCCGGTGCGGCTGACGTAGAGGATCGCGTTGACGAGCTCCCACAGATCGTGCACCCGGGCCGTCGTGCCAGGGCCGGTTCGCCAGGCGGTGAAGTACCGGTTCGATCAAAGCCCAGCGCGCATCGGAGACATCAGCGGTATAGACGACGAGCACTCACGCCTCATCCAACGACCGCCGACACCAGCAGTCACAGAATCATCCCTACGCCGCCACAACCGGCAGCCCGCCCGATGTCATCGGCCCTTGTCCTGCAAGCGGCCTGCAGAGGACCACCCTTGCTGCCGCAGCCTCTCGAACCCGTCCAGGAGAAGGTCCAGCGCGAACTCGAACTCGAACTGATCGTCACAACCCTGACCCACCACGGACCCCTCGTCATGAGCCACCGCGCCGGCCAGCTCCATCACGTACGGGAACTCCCCCGCGCCCTCCTGGGGCGCGGCCGACTGCGCTCGCGGATCGGGGCTGGGCGAAGCGTCGAACAGCTCCTGCGTGATGCCCATCATCCGGCTGCCCAGAGCGTGCATCACATGGTGCGTCAGATCGACGGAGAACCCACCGGTCCGGAACATACCGATCACAGAGTCCATGTACGCGAGCACGACCGGCGTCGGGCTGCTTCGCGACTGAATCACCTGAGCCGCCCATGGATGTCCGAGGAAAGCACGTCGCGCCGAAAGGATCCTCTGGCGAACCGCGCCCTTCCAGTCGGACCCCGGAACCGCCGGATCGATCTCGCCCATGACGACATCAACCATGCCGTCCAAGAGCTGCTCCTTGTTCGCGACGTGCTTGTAGAGAGCCATGGGCACCACGCCCAGCTCCTGCGCGAGCTTGCGCATGCTCAGCGCTTCGATCCCGATGCCATCGGCGAGTGCGACAGCCGCCCGCAGCACCCGGTCCCTGGTCAGAGGGGTGCGGCGCACCGCCTTCGCCCGCTGAGCCATATCGCCGCCAGCCCCCTCAGTGATCCGCCGTTTCCGCGCACCATATCCGCGCACCGCTTGACGAGTGTACGTCGTACACCTACCGTGAGCCTTCGGTGTACGCCGTACACCTTTCTTTGGGGGTGGGTCCTGGTGGTACCAACCAGAAAAACCGCAGTCGTCGCGGGAGCGTTCTTCCTTCTCACAGAAGTCGCCGCGATCGGCGGGCTCGCGCTGTACGGCCCCGTTCTGCAGGACGCGGGCTACATCGTCGGCCCCGGCGCCGACACGCGGGTGTTCCTCGGCGCACTGTTCGAGATCGTCCTCGCGGCGGCCGTCGTGGGCACGGGAGTCGTGCTGTTTCCGGTCCTCAAAAAGCAGAACGAGGGGGCGGCGCTGGGCTATGTGTGCGCCCGCCTCCTCGAAGCCGCCGTCATCATCGTGGGCATCATCAGCGTTCTGTCGGTGGTGAAGCTGCGGCGGGACTTCGAGGGAGCGGCGGACAGTGATGCCACCTCGCTCGTCACAGCCGGCCAGACCCTGGTG
This sequence comes from Streptomyces sp. ISL-10, assembly GCF_018614575.1. GTDB lineage: Bacteria > Actinomycetota > Actinomycetes > Streptomycetales > Streptomycetaceae > Streptomyces. The sequence goes on along the minus strand of NZ_JAGGOJ010000032.1, from coordinate 147,956 downwards.
GCCATCCATGACTGGACGTTCCTCATGGGGCCCAACTTCATCCTGGGAGCGAACTCGCTGGTCCTGGCATGGTTGATGTACCGCGCCAGGCTCGTCCCACGGTTCATCGCCGTCTTGGGAATCGTAGGGGGCGCGTTGATCTGCGCGTCGGCGACCGGAGTCATGTTCGGGCTGTACGAGCAGATTTCCGTGGCGGGGTCGGTCGCGGCGATCCCCGTGTTCGCATGGGAAGTGAGTCTTGCCGTCTGGCTCATCGTCAAGGGGTTCACACCGGCTGCCCTCCTCGACGGGGACAGTGAGGGGAAAAGCCGCGTCGCCACGCACCCCGCAGCCGGGTGACGGATCGCCACTGGTCGCAGTCTCCGTCCTGGAACAGTCCCTCGCCGAGCCGGCTCGCCGAGTTGCCCTGGCCGCGTTCAACCTGCGCAACGCCACCCCGTCCTGGCCTCCAGCCGCGAGGCCGCCATCGCCGCAACGAACGAACTCGTCGCCGCGGCCGGCCGAGCCATGACCTGGCCTGACCTGGCCTCCCGAAGGACCGGACGAAAACGGCCTCGGCACCTTTGACAGTTCTCCATCCCAGCGGTCAGGCCGCCGGTCAGGTCGCCCTCTCGGGAGCATCCAGATGCGGCAGGCGGGGTCGGCCTGGTCGTCTCGCCTGCGAATCCGATCAGACACGGAACTGGCAGATAATGCTCCAGCGTGACTTCGCGATCTACGCGCTGGAGAGGGCGGAGAGCCGCTGCCGGTAATGGCTGCGACGTGCCGAAGCTTGGTGGCTTCTGCGCCAGTTCGACCAGTGCAGGAGTGCGTTCAGGGCTGTGATCGACGGGCTGAACAGTGCGCCGATCAGGCGGCGGATCTCCGGGACGGTCAGGTCGACCGGGTCTCCGCTTGGGGCCGGGCGGTTCGGATCCGCACGTCTCTCGTCGGCCTCGCGTCGTCGACTGCCGCGGCAAGGAACGCGAGTGCGAGCATGGCCAGGGTGACGTGCCGGTGCCAGGCTGTCCAGTTGCGAACCTGGTAGCGGTCCAAGCCGACCTGACCCTTGGCCGCCTGGAAGCACTCTTCGATGCACCAGCGAGTACCGGCGACGCGCACGAGCTCCGACAGCGGCACGATCCGGGGCGACCAGCACAGGTGGAAGGCGAGCTCGCCGGTGGTGGGATTGCGGCGAATCAGCAGGTGGCGGTGCTCGTCAGTGCCGATGTGCACCCAGGCCCAGTCGTAGTAGCGGGGCCCCTTCGCCCCGGAGCCGGCGCTCTGCCGGTGCCAGGCCGAGGCGGGCAGGCGAAAGGCGGCCTCGTCCGCGCGGATCGCCGTGCGGCCCTGGTTGATCCGCACTCTGGTCGCGCAGGACACCGCCAGCACGTAGCCGACCCCGCGGGCCTCCAGCCCGGCCCGCAGGCCAGGGTCCTGACCGTAGGCCTCGTCGCCGGTCACCCACGACGTGCTCACTCCGGCGTCCAACGCCTGCTCGATCATCTGCAGGGCGAGATGGGGCTTGGTCGTTAAGACGACGTCCTCGGGTACTCCGGCCTTGCGGTGCCGCTCGGAGTCCCGGCTCCATGTGGGTTCGGGCAGGTAGAGACGGTGGTCGATCAACGCCCGCCCTCTACTGGAGGCATAGGCGAGGAAGACGCCCACCTGGCTGTTCTCGATCAGCCCGGCGGTTCCGGTGTACTGCCGCTGGACACCCGCCGAACACAACCCTTCTTCAGGAAGCCCGTCTCATCCACGATCAAAACAACGTCACCGGCGCCGAGATGGTCCACGACGTAGCGGCGGACCTCGTCGCGCGCCGCACCGCGTTCCAACAGGCGGACCGCAGCAGCCGCTGCATCGGACCGGGACGGCTATGGCCGGCGTGCTCCGCCAGCTGCCAGCAGTTCTTGCGCTCGGCCCCGGACAGCAACCCGAGCAGATTGGCGCGGGCCGCGGTGCCCGAGATTCCACTCGACCGAACAGGCCCGCAATCCGAGCCGTGACGTGGTCGAACAACGCCTGCCATCGAGCAGGGTCTACGCTACGGCCCGCGGCCACCGCACGATCTTCAAGAGTCCACACAAACCCTTGATTGTCTCGCGATGGCCGCACGTATCAGGCGTCGTGGTAATCGCCGTCGTCAACCTGGACCTTCGCCTGCAGAACCTACCTCGCGCATCGTCGCGATCACCGCATCGCTGGGTTCTTGGACACGATCCGCCCGGCGCTCCACCACATCGGGGCCACCGCGAGGCCGGGGATCGGCAGCGACCACCGCTTCCCAATCCGCTGCGGTGATGTCCTGGCCCTCACCGTCAGTTGTATCCGCCTGGTTCGTCGCCTGCCGTCTTGACCTGCTTGCGGTAGGCCCCCGGCGGCGATCCGAAGTGTCGTTTGAAAGCTTTGGCGAAGGCGAACTCCGACGTGTACCCCGTGTGCTGCGCGATTGTGCTCAGCGGGGCCGGCGATTGGTGCAGCAACCGTGCCGCGGTGGCCATCCGCCAGTTGGTCAGGTAGGTCAACGGCGGCTCGCCGACCACCGAGGCGAAGCGGCGGGCGAACGCCGCGCGGGACAGCCCGGCGCGGGTGCCCAGCGACTCCACGGTCCAGGGGTGGCCGGGATCGTCGTGGATCGCCTTCAGGGCCGGGGCGACTGCCGGGTCGGTCAGCGCGGACGTCCAACCCCGGGTCCGCTCCTTCGGCAGTTCGGCGTACCACGACCGGAGGATGTACAGCAGCAGCAGATCGATGAGCGCCGTGACGACCGCGTCCGAGCCCGGCTGCGGCGCGTGGAACTCGGCGCACAGCTGATCGACCGCCGAGCGCAGCACCGGGTGGCGGCCCGGAACCGCGGGGAGGTGGATGACCTCCGGTAAATCGCTGAACAGCGGATGCGGGCGATCAACGTCGATCGCGTACGCGCCGCACACCAGCACCGTGTGCGGCCCCGGTCCGTCCGCGGTGACCCGGCCGATCGGCGAGGAACGGTCCACGCGCTCCGGTACGAAGTCCACCGGGTCGCGGCCCGGCACATCGCACAGGGTGTGTCCGCTGCCGCGCTGCAGGAACACGATGTCGCCGGGTCCGAGCGCGAGCGGTTGGCCGTGCGGTGGCAGCAGGTGGCAGTGTCCTTCCACGACCACGTGGAATCCGGCTCCTGAGATGGGTTGGAACTTCAGGGCCCACGGGGCGTGCGCGTCGGTGCGAGTCACCATAGGGCGTCCCGTCCGCAGGACTTCGAGTGTGTCGCTCAGGATGTCCATAGCACCACTCTAGTGCCTGCATGGCAAGACGATATGACAGGGAATCGAGATCTCAAGTCATTCACCGTCTCGATGCGGAGGCGTACGTTCTTGCCATGGCGGTTGCCGAACCCCGGCACTGCATCGACGAAGGAATGGATCCCATGTCTCTGGCTGGCAAGAAGATCGTGATCATCGGTGGAACCTCCGGCATCGGCTTCGCGGTAGCCCAACAGGCCGCGGCGGCTGGCGCGGACATCGTGGTCGCCTCCAGCAATCAGGACCGCGTGGACGCCGCGACGAAGCGGTTGGGCGAGCCGGCCGAAGGCCGCCGCCTGGACGTCGCAGATGGCAACGCCATCGCCGCGTTCTTCGAGCAGGTCGGGGAGTTCGACCACCTCGTCTACACCGCGGGCGAATCTCTGCTGATCAAGCCGTTGGTCGACACCACCCCGCAGGAGGCCAGGGCCGTCTTCGAGCGCCGGTTCTGGGGGGCGTTCCTCTCCGCCAAGTACGCTGCACCGCGACTGCGCGACGGCGGCTCGATCACCTTCAGCTCCGGCGTCCTCGCGATCCGCCCCCTGTCCGGGACCGCGCTCACGGCAGGTATCACCGGCGGCATCGAGGCCCTGTCCCGGGCACTCGCCGTCGAACTCGCCCCTCTGCGCGTCAACGTGATCCAGCCCGGTGTGATCCGCACCGAGCTGTGGGACGGCAGTGTCCCGGACCCGGAGGCTTTCCTCCAGGGCGCCGGGTCCGAGCTGCTCACGCGGCGTGTCGGCACTGCCGAGGAAGCCGCGGCGGCCTATCTCTTGGTCTTGTCCAACGCCTACGTCACCGGCACCACACTCGCGGTAGACGGCGGCGCGGCGCTGGTGTGACATAGGCGCCACGCATGACAGCCAACGGAGCAACGCCGCACCGACGCGACGCGCTCCTTGCCGCGGCAGTCGACGAGGCAAGGCCGACCAGACGTGCGGATCCGAACCGCCCGGCCCGAATCTGATCCACCGCCTCACTCGCGGCCGGCCAGCACCCATCGACCACGTCCTGCACTGGTCACACTGGCGCCGCCGACGACAACACCAAGCCCGCATCAGCCACTACAAACGACGCGGCCACGCACCACCCGAAACCGCCCAACCGTCACGGCAAAGACCGTTGCAGTACTAATACTGCAACCGCATCTGCGTGACGGATGTGGTGTGGGGCTCGTTGGTGTATCTGTGTGCCGATGAGCTGACGGTTGAGCAGGTCGAGTCGTGGTACTCGTTCGGAGCCACCCGGGGCTCCGAGGCGGCCCCGGTCGCGGGCCCTGGCGACCTCCGGTTCGGCCCTCCCGGGTACCGCACCGGCTCGCTCCGGTCGGGCGGCGAGCCGTGCGCGGCGGGTCGCCTGTCGGCGCCGCCTAGGGCCGCAGCTGGGCCGCGAGTGCCTCGGCGACCTTCCTGAGCGACTCGCCGGCCAGGGCTGGGTCCGCCTTGGTGACGGGCCATCCCTGGGAGACCACGAGCGCCAAGTCGCCCTTGCCCGCCACCGCCACCCGTGCGACGGCGACCGTGCCCCGGCCCGGGGTGACCCTGGTCTGGCCGATCCCGGGCCTGTCCTTGGAGAACGCCATCACCTCGTCGGCGCGGAGGGTGCCGAGGCGGGCGATCTGCGGCAGCGCCAGGTTCACCGCCACCCCGCCCTCGGACGCGGCCACGAGGTCGATCTCCACCGGGGCTTCCGAAGCCGTGAAGTTGCAGACGACGGACGTGTGCGGCGGGACGGCGGGGTTGGAGGGGAGCCCGGACGGCGTGGGCTGCCCGCTGGGCCAGGCCTCAGCCGGCCGGCCCGGGTCGACGGTCCCCTGAGCCGCGGGGTCGCCGCCGGACGCCGCCGTGGTGACGGTCCGTTCGGCACCGGCCGCCTTCAGCGCCGCCGCCGGGTCTAGGCCGAACGGGCAGGCCGACGTACTCGTCAGCTGCTTCGCCGTCGAGGCGACCCGGTCGTAGGACAGCCTCTCACCGCCCGAGGCGGCCCCGCCGGAACTCCCGGACGAGGAACAGGCGCTCCCGGCAAGGGCGATCCCGGCCGCGCCGGCCAGGGCGAGGATGCGGCGGTACTTGGCTGCTGTGCGATCAGCTGTCATCCGGTCAGCCTAATCCTGCAACCGCATCTGCGTGACGGATGTCGTGTGGGGCTCGTTGGTGTTTCTGTGTGCCGATGAGCTGACGGTTGAGCAGGTCGAGTCGTGGTTCGAGGGGATAGCCAGGTTCCATGCCCGCATCGCGGTGCACCTGACGAACCTGGACGGCGTACTGAGCCAGTTCGCGCCCCCTGTCACCGTCGACGAGGAGGCGCTGTGGGAGCTGCTGCGCGCTACGCAGTGCATGCCCGTGGCGAGGCGCTGTCCCGGTGGGGTGACTTGCAGCATGCCCCGGCAACCGCAAGCTTCCCCGCGGTCATGAAGCCGGGCTCCTTCGTCGCGGCGGTGCCCGGGATGGTAGCCCTGGGATGGGTCTTTCCCCACGATGTTGTGGCTGAGCCCTGGGAGGTGACCGATGCCCGCGCGTACCGCCTCTGGGACCACGAGTGGTGCACGGTCAACGTGCGCTGGCAGCTGTCCGGCCAAGCTCTCTTCCAGAGCACCATCCACTACGCGGCGTGCTACGAGGTCGGCTGGCGGCTGGGACGTTCCCACTGGGGGCAGGGCTTGGCCACCGAGGCCACTGCGGCCGCTGTACGGTTCGGGTTCGAAGAGCGAGGGCTGGAGCGGATCGCCAGCACCACTCAAGTGGGCAACGACGCCTCCGAACGGATCATGACCAAACTGGGGATGCATCCGGTCCGTGAGACGGTCAATCCCACCGGGGGTCGGCGAGTACGGGTGTTCGAGCTGTCGTCGGACCAGTGCGTCACAACCACTCGTTGATGGCGGCAACGAGGACAGTGGCCTCGTAGTGGACCGCGAGTTTGTCGTACCTCGCGGCCACGGCCCGGTGCCTCTTGAGGCGATTGATACCGCACTCGACCGCGTGCCGAGCCTTGTAGTCCTGCGGGTCGGACTTCGGCGGCCGGCCGCCGCGCGAACCGCGTTTCTTGCGGTTGCGGGCCTGGTCGGCCTTGTCCGGGATGGTGCAGAGGATCCCGCGCCGCCGCAGGTGAGCGCGGTTCTTCCGGGAGGCGTACGCCTTGTCGGCGCGCACCCGACCTGGCCGGGTACGCGGCCTGCCCGGCCGTGATCACGATGGACATGGGCTTCCGGCCCTGTTCGATGGCCAGGTGCAGCTTGGTCGCCAGTGGGCCGGGCGCTAGGCGCTCTCACGTACCGGGTTGGATCAGTCCTCGTCGCCCCACCTGCGGCAGTGCGCGTACGCGAGGGCGGCGGCCGTATCGGGGTCGGGGCGTCGAATTTCCCCGGCCCAGCGGGTGGAGTCGTCTTCGCTCGTGGCGAGCAACTCGATCTGGTCGGCGACGGGGCCGGGCAGGACCGCGGCGATGAGCAGCTCGGCGCAGTCGACGTCCAGGCTCAGGCCGATGACGGTGAACGTCTGGGTGGCTGCGGCGGTCATGCGATCAGCACGAACGTCGCGAGCTCGATGGTCTGGGTGCTCAGGTCCGCCTCGAACGCCGTGACGACGTAGGTGCCGTTGTCGCCGCCCCAGGAGGTTTCGGGGCTCTCACCCGCCTCGCCTTCGGCGCGGTAACGGGAAGTGCCCCAGAACGGCCTCAGCCGCTTTCTGCTTGGCCTCATCGAGAGTTTCTCCCTCGGTGACGACTGCGAAGGTCGAGGCGAGATCCCAGCAGTCGTACCGGTTGCCGACGATCGTGAATTTCATGGTTCTCCCTTTCTCGATTCTCCAGAGGCGGCGGGCCCGGAATTCCTCCGGGGCCCCTGGGTGACCTGGTGTCAATGGCGCCGCGCGCCCGATACGCGGGCGGTGATACGCAGCAGGTAGAGGTCCAGCAGCATCAGGGCCTGGTCCTCGGTGAGTCCCTGGACCGCGTCCGTCGCGGAGTCCATGGCGCCGGTGAAGACGACAACGCCGAAGTGCAGGCCAGGGTGTGGCTGGCAGGCGCGCAGCAGCTGAGAGGCGTGCGCGTTGCGCGGGCGGCGCGGCCGGGCCCCCTGCCGGGGACCCAGTTCGGTGGGAGCGGGTGCGTTCGGACGGCAGCGACCCGGACAGCGCACCAATGGATGCCGTACCGACGCCGGTACGAACCAATGGGAGAGAGGCGGCGGCGTCCGTCGTCGGATTCGGTGCCGGAAGGGGAACGGTGGACCTCAGGATTCTCCCGCTCGCCGTCACCATGATGGTGGGCCCACAGATCATGGCCGCTGTCGGGACTCCCGCGAGTTCGTTCTGCTCGGCCCATCATCTTCTGACCTGCGGCACTGGTGAGCGGGGGTTCACTCGATAGCCTGGAGACTTCGACGTTCCGTCGAGATTCCTGACGTTCTGCCGCTATCTATGACGCATGGTCGTTCGCAGTGAGCTGAGGCGTCGATGACGCTCGCGGTCGTCCGGTCGATCGGTACGCCGCGGCGACTGGCGACAGCACAGGAGTACGAGGACTTCGAGCAGGAGCTGGTCGACCAGTTCCTGCTCGCCGGGGTCGGCGCCGGGATGGCGGACAGTTCGATCGCCGACGACCGGCGGGCGATCTTCGAGTACGTGCGGTTCCTCGGTCAGCCGGTATGGACGAGCGGTCCGGAGGACGCCGATCGTTTTCTCGCGGACCAGCGCAAGGTCAAACGGCTCGCGCACAGCACGGTCCAGAGCAAGGCGTGGACGCTCGCGCAGTTCTTCGACTTCCTGATCGCTCGCTACCAGGGAGACATCCACGCGCTGACCGGTCACGTGTTGGTGCAGCCGATCGACGAGTTCAACCGCCCGGCCAAGAGCGAGTACGGGACCCAGCGCATCCCGCCCTCCGAGGTTGAGGTGGACCAGCTGTTCAACGGGTGGCGGGAGTCGTTGGGGAGCGCGAGGAAGTTCCTGCCCGCGGCCCGGGACTACATGGTCGCCTCGCTGTGGCGACGGGTCGGGACGCGCATGACCGAGACGCTCAAGCTGGACATCCGGGACTGGCGGCCGGACCTGGGCGACTTCGGCAAGCTGCACGTCCGGCACGGCAAGGGCAGTCGCGGGCGCGGGCCGAAGGGCCGCCTTGTGCCGGCCATCAACTCGACAGACGCCCTGATGGACTGGTGGCTCGGCGACGTGCGGCACCAGTTCGGCGACGACTACGCCAACCCCGACGCCCCGATGTTCCCCAGCGAGCGCCGCGACCCTCTGACCGGGTTCTGCCTGCGGGCTGGTGACGACGCGCTGCGGTCGGGCCTGAAGGGAGCGGTGACGGACTTTCTGCCCGCGTGGGCCGGACGCCTGACACCGCACGTCCTACGGCATTTCTGCGCGTCCTCGCTCTACCTGCAAGGCGTTGACCTGAAGGCGGTCCAAGAGCTTCTGGGCCACGAATGGCTGTCCACTACGACCCGGTACATCCACGTACACGAGAACCACATCGAGCAGACGTGGGCGACGGCGAACCAGCGGGTCTCGACCCGGCTGGGCCTGGGCTGAGGAAGAGGATATGCGCTGGAACTTGCGGATGAAGGCCGCCGAGCGGGGGATCTGGAAGTCCACCGAGATGCGCCGGCGCCTGGCGGAGGCCGGGCTGGAGATCAGCACGGGCAAGATGTCGGCGCTGTGGACGGGGACGCCGACGACGGTCCGGCTCGATGACCTGGACATCATCTGCCTGGTGCTTCAGTGCACCACGGCGGACCTGCTCGTGCACGAGCCGGAGGTGGCGGCGGCCAGGAGGCCACAGGCCGAGCCGCAGGCGGCCACCGGGTCCGCGTCGGTGGTGCCGCGGCTGGGCCGCGGCCGGACCCTTCCGCCGCTCTGATGACGCCGCCGAAGACCTGCCCACGGTGCCGCCAGCGGCCCGTGTCCAGCCAAGGTGCGAAGTACTGCCATCGTTGCCGGCCGCAGCCGTGCGACCCGCCGCCGTGCCGTCAGTGCGGGTCGACCGAGGATTACTGGACGGCTTTCAAGTGCCGGGGCTGCTACCGCGGTTCGTCAGCCGAGCGTCCGGCGTCCTGCCCGGACTGCTTCGCCTGGGGGATGCTGCGGCGCTACGGCCGGATGTGCGTGGGATGCCGTGCGTGGCGTCGGCTCTACCCGAGCACCGGCCCCTGCCGGATCTGCGGGCGCGTCCTGCATCTGGCCGAGACCGGCGCGTGCCGGCTGTGCATGAAGCAGGCCCAGATGCTGCGGCCCCGCCGCCAGGCCCTGGATCTGGAAGGGGCGAACCGGCACGGGCAGCAGCTGTACTTCGCGAACATGGGACGGCGCCTGGAACTGCTGAACCCGAAGGGGGCACGGCGTCGGACCGAGCCGGCTCCGCAGCCTCCGCCGCCGCTGAGACCGGCGGAGCACCAGCAGCTCGGCATGTTCCCTCCACCTGGCCGGGACCTGCGGCGCGGCCAGGAGCGGGGTTTTCCCGAGGTCGATGCGCCCGAGGTTACAGCGGCGCTCAAGGCCGCCGTCGATGACTACGCGCAACGCCACGGGCTGGGGTATCACACCGCCTGGGGCCTGGACCGCGGGCTACGTGTGCTGCTGAGCATCCAGGAGACGCCCGGCGCCCGGTTCAGGGCGTCCGACGTGCTGTTGCTGAGTGACCTGCTCTTGCCGGTCAGACCTCTGCTGAAGCTGCTGGCACAGCTCGGCATGCTGGACGACGACCGCACCCCCGGCGTCGTTACCTGGTTCCGCGAGCGCACTGTCGGCCTTCCCGAACCGATGCTCGGCGAGCTCACCACCTGGTTCGAACTGAAGCTGTCCGGCAGTACCACCGCGCCGCGTGTCAAAGCGCGTCCGCCCCGATGGATTCAGCGGATGGTGACACACGCACTTCCCGCCCTGCGAACCTGGGCGGATCAGGGCAAGAACTCGCTCAGGTCCGTCACCCGTGCCGACGTCCTCGCCGTCCTGCCCGACAGCGGCACCCCACGCGTGGACATGCTCCAGGGCCTGCGGCACATCCTGCGGCCGCTGAAGACCCGGCGGATCATCTTCACCGACCCCACCGCCCGGATCTTCTGCGGCATGCCGACCTCCACCATTCCCCTGCCCGTCGAGGTCGACGCCCTCCGGGAAATCCTCCACGACCGGCAGGCGCCGCGAGCCGCCCTGGCCGCCCTGGTCATCTTCCACGCGCTCACCTCCGGGCAACTACGCGGCCTGAAGACCATTGACCTGCGCGACGGACGCCTGTTCCTGCCCGACCGGACTGTCCTGCTCGCCGAGCCCGTACGCGCCCGCGTGGCGACCTACCTGGACTACCGAAACCACCGCTGGCCCCGCACTGCCAACCCTCACCTGTTCGTCTCTCAGACCACTGGCTGCGGCGTCGAGCCGGTCAGCAACGTCTGGATCAACGACGTGCTCGGCATATCCGCCCGCCGGCTCCGCGAGGACCGCCTCCTCCACGAGGCCGAGGCCACCGGCGGCGACCCCCGCCGCATCTGCGACCTGTTCGGTCTGTCCGTCGGCGCGGCCCTGCGCTACACCGGCACCGTCGACCAGCCCGGCCTCATCGAGTACAGCCTCCGCAACGCGGGACCAGCACCGCATCCCGGCAAGAATGATCTTGCTGGGCCTTAAGGGGCCCGGGTAGGTCTCGGGGCCGGCGTGCGCCCAGCGGCGGCCACGGCGGCTCGCCGGCTGGGAAACAGCTGGTCGTAGATCGACACGTCAGGCATGGGGCGGCCGTCAGAGCCATCCTTGCGAAAACCATTGGTGCCCGGCTTGCTCCGCTGATGGACTTGACGTCCTACCGTGAGTCTGCCGCGTGACGGAGGTAGTGGTTGTGACAGGTTATGACGTGCTTGCCGAGGTGTACGAATGGCTCATCTCGGATGCAAAGTTGCCTCCAGCCGAGTTCGCTGCGTCGTTCGACGACGTCCTCAATCTCCTGCCGTCGAACGCTCACGTCCTCGACTGTTCGTGCGGAACCGGACAGTTGGCGGTTGGCCTCGCCGGTCGTGGCATGCAGGTTGTCGCAACTGACGCCAGCGAGGCGATGGTTCGTCGGACCGCAGAGTTGTCTGAGGAGTTCGGGGCACCCGTCCGGGCCGTACGGGCGAACTGGGAAGAGCTGCCCGACCATTTCCAGGACAACACGTTCGACATGGTGTTCTGCGTTGGCAACTCGCTTCACCATGCCACGGGCGCGACAGGCAGGGGTGCTGCTCTGGAGTCGATGTCACGGCTTCTGCGCCCCGGCGGCCGCTTGGTACTCACATCCCGCACTTGGGAACTCGTGAGGGCCAGAGGTTCCCGGCTGGAGATCAGTGACCGACTCGTCCGCCGGAACGGTCGCGATGCCGTCGTGGTCTACCGCTGGGAGATTGCGCCGCACTGGGAGGAGGAGCACCACATCGAGATTGCGATCGCACAAGTTGATGCGACCGGGTTGGTTCTTGTCCGCTCGGAACTGCTGTCCTGCTGGCCCTACCGGTACGAGGAACTCGAAGTCGAGCTGCACCGGGTCGGACTCCAGACAGAACTGAGCACGTTCGATCTTGAGGCCGAGAACTACATGGTGGTCGCGAGCAAGGTATAAACACCGGACTCTCAGTCCCTGGCCGGACCGCGCGGTTGCTCGCAGGACGCTTGCGCCCTCTCATCGGTGCGGGTTCAAGTGGTCAACGCAACGCCTCGGACGAGGAGTGCTCGTCGATCAGACGGCGGTAGATCCGGGGTGACGGTGTGGCGCTGTTTCCCGGTCGCATCCAGATCAATGAGCAGGATCTCGTCGATCAGCGGCGTGAACGGATCCAGCTTCGACGGCCGCGCCGAAGCGGTTGTCGTGCGTGGCTGCGGCCAAGCCGAGGTCAGGGCCTTGTTGACCGTGCTCCAGGTGACGCCGTACTTGGGCTGCCTTTAAGGAGGCTGTCACCAGGGGCAGAGTGACCAGCGAGTAACTTATTGGCTGTCTGTCGGGGTTTCGTGCGCCCAGCTCCGTGCCGTCGCGAGCAAAGGCCACCATCACGGCCTGGCCTTGAACGCGGACGGCAAGACCCTGCTCGCCGGGTGGCCAACGACGAGCCGGAGCTGCTGAAGCTGATCGGCGACGTCCTGGACCTATCCGACGGTGAGAAGGTCACCTGGGCCATCGACATGACCGGCGGAGAACCCGCGCTGCTGCTGGCCCTGCTGCTCAATCACGGCCAGGAGATTCTCTATATCCCTGGCTGGCTGGTGAAACCGGGCGTCGGATGCCTACCGCGGCGAGGGCAAGACCGACGCCCGCGACGCCTACGTCATCGCCGACCAGGCCAGGATGCGCCGCGACCTGCGCCCCATCCGCCCCGGCGACGAAACCGCCATCGAGCTCAAGTTGCTGACCGGCCGCCGGGTCGACGTCGACAAGCTCACCGAGGGCCGGTTTCGCGAGCACGAACTCGCCGACATCCTCCTGAGCGTCCCAGGCATCGGCACCGTGCTCGGCGCGGAGTTCCTCGCCGCTGTCGGCGGCGGCCTGGAGGAATTCGACTCGCCAGATGCTCTGGCGGCCTTCGCCGGCGTCGCCCCCGCACCTCGCCGGGCACGACCGACCCACCTTGCCGGCAACGTCGAAGAGGACCCCCGACATGGGGAAAGGGGCCCCACACGTGCGTGAGGCCCCTCCGCGAGTCAGCTCCAACTGCCCTTTCTGCGCACACCATCGGTGAGGCATGACAGGGACGCAATGGCAGGAACCAGTGCGAACCAGTCACCCTTCATCATGAATGCGACCGCCAGAGTGCCGAGAATTCCTGCGAATACAAGTTCCCCTACACAGACGATCTTTTGTGCAATTGACGGGTTCGTCATGTCAGCATCTCCTTGACCAGGCGGACGGAGCTCCATACCAGCTGGCGGCCATCCAGGCATGGAGGCCAAGGCATTTTCCGCGCAGGGCGGCGTAGCTCGCAACCGATGTGATGTACCAGACGTACAGACGCATGTATCCGACGAGGAGCTTGCCCCAGCCCGGTATCCACTTCTCGATAACGCCAAGAAGTTGCCCGGTTGCCCCAGCACCGGCGGCCGCCCATCGGGTCTCACTCTTATTCAGGTACACCCAGATGTGCCTGTAGGGAGACCACCACCTGCTCCACGTACTGTACGACCACATTCCGCTCAGGTCGGTGCAGTTGATCGGCTCGCCGAAGCAGTAATCGTAGGCGTTGGCGTTGCCTCCGTACATCAGGTCCTTGGACAGGAACCGTCCGCTGGTGGGGTCGTAGAGACGTACACCCATCAGGGTCAAACCGCTAAGAGTCTCGCTGGAGCGCTGCTTGCCGCCGAGCCAGTTGTAGCGGACGGCGGGCTGGCCGGTGCGGCGGTTGCCGTACTCGTCGTTGTCCAGCACCAGGGGGGCGTCGGCCGGGTTCAGCGGGAGCTGGAGGGCGACGTCGCCGTGGATGTTGGTCAGCTGGAGAATTGTGCCGCCGCCGGTGCCGGTGATGGCTGCGACGCCGCCGACAGAGTCGACGTTGCGGCTGACGGTGCCCTTGGTGGTGTCCTCGGTGATCCAGCGGGGGTTGTCGCTGTCACTGCCGTAGTGGTTGACCTTGGACGCGCTCTGGTTCCAGGTGCCGTCGGTGTTCTCCTCGACGGTCCAGGAGCGCAGGCGCTGGTTGGCGTCGAGCTGCCAGGTCTGGCGTTGGCCGTTCGCGGTCTGCTGGTGTACCAGGTCGTTGGCGTAGTAGCCGATCTGGCTGCCGGGCAGGTTGGTGGTGCGGCCGAAGGCGTCGTAGACGTAGCCGGTGGCGATGAGGCGGTCGGCGCTGTCGTAGGTGTGGGTGGTGGTTGTTCCTCCGGTGGTGGGGCAGTCGGCGCCTGCGGCGCCTTCCGCGGTGGTCAGGGAGGTGCGGTTGGTGCGCTTGTCGAAGCCGTAGGTACGGCGCGTGCAGACGTCACCGACGGTGTCGGCGACATCGGTCAGACGGCCGGTGGCGTCGTAGGTGTAGTTCTGCGAGGACCAGCCGGCATGTGCGGTGACCTGGCCGTGGACGGACTCCTCGACGGTGTCGGAGTAGACGACCTGGCCGTCGCTGTCCCGGGTGTAGACCCGGGACGTGGTCGCGCCCGTGGTGTCTTCCTCGACCTTGAGGGTGTAGCCGCCGGGGAGCTTCTCGGTAGCGACGGAGCCGTCGGCGGTGTAGCGGGCCTCGAACGAGCCTGCGACCGAGTCGGCGCTCTTCGTGACCATGCCACGCGGTTCGACGGTGGTGTCGTAGGCGTAGGTGACGGTGGACGGGGCGGTGTCGGTGGTCTTGACCGGCCGGTTCAGCAGGTCGTACTCGGTCCGGGTCACGCCGCCGTCGGCGTCGGTGTACGAGACGAGCCGGCCGAGCTTGTCGAACTCCTTCGTGATCGCCCCGCCGGTCGGCGAGACCGTCTTCACGGCCTGGCCGGTGGCCGGGTCGTACTCGGTCGTGGACTCCGGAACGGCCTGCCCGAGCCCGCCCGCCATGACGTACGTGACCGGACGGCCCGCAGTGTCGTAGGTGGTCGTGACGGTTCGGGTGACACCGTTCGCGGTCTCGGTGACCTTGGCCGGGTTGCCCCACCAGTCGTACTCAGTGGTGGTGGCCCCCAGCTGACCCGGGTTGGTGCCGCCGCCGGTGATCGCGCCGGCGGGTCCGGTAGTGCACACCTGGTCGGCCCATTCCGGGCGGCCCTGGCAGGTGCCGGTTCCGGTCGCGGACCAGTACGTGGTGACCCGGGTCGCGGCGTCGGTGCCGGTGGCTCCGGGCAGCAGCTGCTTGGTGACGCGGCCCTGGTCGTCGTATTCGGTGGTCTCGGTGATCGCGAGACCGGCCGGGTCCTTGACCGTCTTGACCGGCAGGCCCTTGCCCCAGTCGTAGACCGTCTGCACCGCCCGCCCGTCGGTGAGCGTGGTGGTACCGAGGACCTGTGCGCCAACGGTCACCTTGGTGACCTGGTGTTCCACCTTCGCGGTGCCGTCCGTGGGACGGCCCGCGTCGTACTCGTTGACCATCCAGGAGCGGGCCACGGCAGATTCACCCGTGGTGGTCAGCGTGATGCGACGCAGCGGGCCGAACCTGTCCGTCTGGCGAATGCCCTTGGAGTCGAACAGGGTCTTCGTGGCGAGCAGGTCAGCGCGGTCCTGAGTGGACAGGCCGATGATGCCCAGCTCGGTCAGGGTCGCCTTGTAGGCGTCCGTGCCGCCGAGCGCCAGGGCCCGGTTGCCGGCCGTCAGTTCACGCACGGTGTTGCCGTGGTGGTCGTACTCGACGGTCGTGATGTTCCCACCCGGCGTGGCCATGTTCACTTGGCGCCCGGATGCGTTGGTGTAGGTGATCCACGCACGACGGTAGTCCGCAGCAGACAGGCTGGCACCATCGTGCGAGGCAGGAACTACGTCTGGGGGGAAGACAGCGGTGGCGTCCGTCGGGACGTCGGTCTGACCCCACGCCGCGACGTCCGAGGCACCGAGCTTGTATGGGGCGTTGCCGCCGGTGAGCGGCACGTCGTAGACGAGGCTCATGGACGCGGTGCCGGACTCGACGTCCTTGGTGCCCTGCTGCAGACCGGAGCGGTTGGCCTTCAGGAGCATGCCGTCACCGGCGGTGGCGGCGTTGCCCGCCTTGCCGTAGGTGAACCACCAGGGCAGCTCGCCGGGCGGGGTCAGGTCGGTGACCCGGCCCGCCGCGTCATAGCCGTAGAAGGTCGTCAGCGCGGAGCTGAGCCGTGGGTTGTACGTCTCCCGCAGGCGACCGGATCCGTCGTACACGTACTTCTGCACCGACTTCGACGTCGCTGCGACCGCACCCGGCTCGGTCGACCAGGCCCGGATCTCCCTCACCTGGCCGGCCACGTCACCGAAGGCAGTGGCAGTCGCCGTGGTGGTCGTGGCGTAGAGGAACTCCAGCGCCCGGCAGCCCTTCGTGGACGGCGTCGCCGTGCACGTGGCAGCGGAGACGGCCGAGGTCGGCGCGATGACCAGCTTCGGGCGGGCGAGCTTCTTGCCGTCCACGGTCACGGTCTCGGAGATCACCGTGGTCGTGGACTGCGCCAGGCCCTCCCTGGTGCTGGACGCCACCTGCCAGGCAGTGGCCGCCGCATCGGGCTTGGAGAAGACGGTGAGCGTGCCCTCGGTGTCCTTCAGCGCGAACGACCCCGTCAGCGAGCCGGTCAGCGTCATGTTCTCGGCGCCTGGCTCCGGCTTCCAGCCACCACCCGTGGTGGCTGTGAAACCGAGCTCCTCACCATTGACATCGACCAGCGCGACCGAGGTGGCCGAGGTCTTCTTCAGATATGCCCAGTCCGACTCGGTGATCTCCGCGGTCGTGCCAGAGGTCCACTGCGGACCGAAGATCGGCGCCTGGCCGTCCTGCTTCGCCCCCGCATCCGGGCGCCGCGACGACGCCGTACGCGACACCGACAGACCGAACAGCGACGCGTCACTCTCCGACAGTGAGAAGTCACCGGTAAGCATGTTCACCGAACCCGGACCCGCCTCCTCCGAGGGAGCCGTACCCGCGTTGCGGTCCACGGTGATCTCGTTCACCGGGGAGTACGCCGAGGTGGTGCCGTCCGTGAACGCGGCACGGACCTCGATCGGACCGTCCTCGGCCAGAGTGTCCGTGATGTTCCAGGTCAGACCGGCGGGCTTGCCGCCAGTGACCGGCACGGGCCAGCCCGAGACCGTGTCCGAGCCCTGTCGCACGTCGGCGACCGGGACGTCCTTCCACGTGTCCGTCTCACCACGGCGGTACTGGTAGATCACTCCGGTGTAGGAGGACTGGCCTTCAGCCGACAGGCCGACACGGCGGGCCGGGCGCTCGCCCTGCCCCGGGGTCAGCAGCGCCGCACCCGAGCCCGCGTAGAAGACGTGCGAGGTCTCGGCGGAGATGTTCCCGGCCGCGTCCTTGGTGCGGGCGGTCACGGTGTGCTTGCCCGCCGGGAACGACAGCGTCTTGCTGACTGCCGCGCCCGTCGTGGCGGCCGGTGTCCAGGCGCCGGTGTCCAGCTTGTACTCCACGGTCTTCACGTCGCTGGTGGGCGGGGTGAAGGTGAATGAACCGGAGAAGTTGCCGTTCGCGTCCGGGGTGCCGGACCAGGTGTTCGCCGGAAAGTCGGCGGAGGAAACGGCGGGTTTGGCGGGGGCGGTGGTGTCGACGGTGAAGGTCTGCCACGCGGACCAGGTCCCGTTCCACGTCGAGCCGTCGTAGACCGCGGCCCGCCACTTGTACGAGCCCTGGGGCAGCGCGGTCGTCGGCGTCCACGGCGCGTTCGCGCCCGAGGCGACGTACGCGGACTTTCCGGTCTGGAGAGCTGCCGTACCGGTGGACGTCCAGATCTCGTACGTCAGCTGGACGGTGTTGCCGTCCGCGTCCGTCGCCTTACCGGTGATCGTCGGCGTGGTGTCGTTCGTCGCCGCCCCGGAGAGCGGGGCTACGGGAGTCGCCGCACCCGGCTTGGTGTTGTACGTGACCGACATGTACGGGGTGTTAGAGGCCGCGTTGCCGGAGTTGAAACGCTTCCAGCCGTACGGGTCCGCCTCGTCCGTCGCCCGGATGCCCAGGGTGTTGGTGCCGTTGCCGTTGCCTGCCCAGGCGGCTGCCAGGGTGGTGATGTCCTGGTTGACCCAGCCGTCCGCGCACGAGGACGAGAAGCCCTTCGTGGCGGTCGACGTCGCCCACTTCCTGTTCCAGCCCGGCTGCGCGGTCCAGCGGGTGGCGGTCGAGGCGGAGCCAGTGTCCCAGACCTCCCAGCTCTTGGCCGTGCAGGACCAGGAGTGGTGGTTCCACAGGTTGAGCTTCGCGCCCAGAATCTGCTTGCCCGCGATCTTGGCCATCGGGAAGGCCAGGAACGAACGCGCGATCTGGCCCGAGCCGTTGTTACCCAGCTTCAGCTCGGTCTGCGCCGACACATCGGTCGCATAGCCCTGCTGGACGAAGGTGTCGAAACTCGACCCGATGTTGACCGCGGGGTCGACGGTGACCGGGTACTTCGTCGCCGGGTCGGCCAGGAACTTCGCGTCCGGCGTGAGCGTCAGGTCGACGGAGCTGCCGCGCTGCGTCATCTTCAGTCCGACATCGGCGCGGCGCGTGTGCTCGCCGGACCGGGGGTCCACGGTCGCGTCCCACATGATGGGCGCGGGCAGTACGCCGACCTGCTTGCCCGACTTCGCGTCCAGGAACGTCACCGAACGGTCCGCGTTGGCCCGGGCCTTGACGCCCTTGGCCTCCAGCGTCAGCGTGACCGAACCGTTCGCCTCGACAGCGGAACGATTCTTCAGTTCCAGGTACTGCTCGAACCCGGTACGGGTCGACTCGATGATCAGGTCGGTTGCCGTCAGCGCGTCGGCGTAGCGTGCCGTGGTGCCCGACACCGACGGCTCCGGCAGAACGCCCCGCCACGACAGCGTCATCGCCCTGTCGTCACCGGCCTTCAGCGTCACCAGCGGCACCGCCGAGGTCTTCACCTCACCCGCCGCACCCGACGCGCGCACCTTGGCCGCCTGCGCCGTCGGGGTCTTCCCCGCCAGCTTCAGACCCAGCGGATGCGACCGCGCCACCACCCCCTGGGCCGTCTTCGTCAGATCGACGTTGATGTCCCGCCACCTACCGGTGGCCTCGTCACGGAACCGAATCGGACCCGAGGCCGCGTCCAGCGTCACCGAACCATCCGGATTCGCCCACGTCGTCGACGACTCCGTACGCTCCGACAGCGCCTCGACGCGCTTCCCCGACAACCGGGCCGCGACCTGAGCAGACGCCAGATCCGCAGCCTCCGTCGGATAGCGGGTCTCCTCAGCAGCGGGCAATGACGGCTGCTGAGAAGGCAAGGCCACAGACTGGCCCGTCGTACCGACGACAAGAGCCGCCTCGGCTGCCATCAGACCGGCTACCGCAAGGGCTATACGGGGCAGAGTGCTAGCTCTCAGCCACCTGCCTGCCGCATGGCTCTGCGGCGTTCTTCGATCACTCATTCTGTTGTGGTCCCTCCCTTTGAAACAGCCGCTTGACGCAGCTGCGAGTGCTGATCATAAGCAGGGGTAACGACACTGGTGCGAAAACGTTCTGATCAGACCGCGTTGACCGTCTCGCACTCGACGCCGGCGGCCGTGTGTGCGGTCACGCAAGCTGCCTCGAGAGGCCTGCCGGATCCTGGCCGATGCCCAATGCCGAATTCCGGCTCGTGCGTGGTACGTCAAGGCCCAACGCCGCTACCGCCTGCTCAACGGGTGATGGGGAGTGCGGCGCCATGCGGTGCCGCGCCCTCCTACGCGGGGAACTTCCGGTCACTTCCGGCGCCGCCTGCAACGCTCGGCGGACCCGGGTCGGATCTTCACCCGGGTCAAGGAGGTCGTGGCCGCCACCGGCATCCTGAGCGGGAAGCGGCGGCGTGCGCTGGACTCCACGGTGCTCGACGACGCGGTGGCCACCCAGGACACGGTCACCCAGCTGATCTCCGCGATCCGCCGGGTGATCCGCTGGCCAGTTGTGCGAGCGGTCACCGGGTGTCGCGGTTCTGTACCACCCGGCCAGAAGCGCCCCTTCCCCGCCGGGGCGCCCTGCATCATCAGCCCCATGCAACCCGAACTGATGGGCGCGCTCCTGGGGCGCCGGCGCCGGGGTCTTTGCCGGCGGCCTCGCCCTATACGGCGCCTTACGCCAGGCCCAGGCCGCCCGCCGCGCCGCCGAAGTCGCCGCCCGGGCCGCCGAGCAGGCCGCCGAGACTGCCGCCCAAGCCACCCAGCAGGCCACTGAGCACGCCGCTCAGGCCGCTCTACGGGTACGCGCGCGTCCTGCTCACGGTCGACGGCAACGGCACCGCCGAGGGGCAGCTGCTGGGCGGCACGGTCTCGTTCATGTCGGCCCGCACCCACGCGGCGCCGGTGTTCGGGAACCCCGACCACTGGCCCGCGGGCCTGCCGGTGAAGCCGCGCACGGCCCGGCACAGCCCCCAGCGGATCACCGCCGCGACCGACGAAGCGTTCCACCTGCGCTTCCTGGCCCAGAGCGCGGTACCCGACGCGCAGATGGTCACCGTCGGCGAGACCGTGCACCTGGTCGACGTCGTCACCGGCTCCGCCGCCACCCTCACCCCGACGGACGGCAGTTGGCGGGTGTGCGAGGGCGGCCCGGTGAAGTTGTGGGAGCGCATCGAGCGGGTCCTGGACGCGTACGACGTGGCCAGCGCCCCGGGGCCGGAGACCTTCACCCTGCACGTCTACGACGGCGGGCAGCACCTGCGGCACCCGCAGATGTCCGGCCTGCCGCTGCCCAGGCCCTGAGACGGCCCGTACGCTCCAGACGCCCGGGCGGGGAGAGTGACGGCCCCCGCCCGGGCGCCTGGCATTCCCCCGTCGCGGACCCCGTGTCACCCGGCGGCCGTTTCCGCCGCCGGGCCGACTCGTTGGGCTGAACGAGTGAATGCACGGCAATGGCCCGGCGAGATACGGGCGGATGAGCACAGGGGGCGCCCGCGTGGGTCGGGATCTGGGGCTGGACGGGGTCGTCGAACACTTCACCCTGGACCCAGGCGAGCTGGCCTTGTTGCGGAACAAGACCGGGGCGACCCGGTTGGGTTTCACCGCGATGCTCAAGTTCCTGCTGTTCAAGGGCCGTTTCCCTCGCGGTCGGTTCGAGCTGCCCGACGACGCGGTCGATCATCTGGCCCGGCAGGCGAAGGCCCCGGCCGGGGACATCGGCTTCTACGACTTCACCGGTCGCACCGCCAAGGCCCACCGCAAGGAGATCCGCAAGGCCACCGGCTTCCGGATCTGTACCGTCGCCGACCAGAAGGCCCTCGCCGCCTGGCTCGCGGTCCACATCGCGCAGGAAGAACGCCGCACCGAGCAGGTACGCACCCAGCTGCTGGCCCACTGCCGCACCGAGCGCATCGAGCCGCCGACCGCGGAGCGGGTCGCCCGGGTCGTCGACTCCGGCATCCGCCAGGCCGACGAACGCCTCATCTCCACCGCGGCCGCCCGCCTCCAAGCAGAGCCCGCCGCCGCCCTCGAAGCCCTCCTCGCCCCGGCCGACGACGAGGACCCGAACGAGGCGGCCAAGCCCGCCGACGCTGGGGAAGAGGCCCAGGAGCCCGACGTCGATGTGCTGTCCGAGATCAAGGCCAGCCCCGGAAACGCCAGCCTGGCCACCATGATCAGCGAGATCGCCAAGCTGAAGGCGGTCCGCGCCATCGGTCTGCCCTCCGGCTTGTTCGCCGGCATCCACCCCAAGGTGGTGAGCGGGTGGCGGGCCCGCGCTGCGGTCGAGTCCCCCAGCCACCTGCGCGACCACCCCCGGCCGGTCCGCCTGGTGCTGCTGGCCGCCCTGGTCCACCAGCGCGAGCGCGAGCTCACCGACACCCTCGTGGACCTGCTGAACTCCATCGTCCACAAGATCAACGCACGGGCCGAGAAGAAGCTCACCGAGGAGTTCGCCAAGCGCTACAAGGAGATCCGCAACAAGGGCGCCCTGCTCAACCGGATCGCCGAGGTCTCCCTGGAAGCCCCGCGCGAGTTGGTCGAGGACGCCATCTACCCCGTGTTCGGCGGCACCTCGGGGATCGCCGACCCGCTGCACGGGTACAAGTCCAAGCGCGGCGGCTACGCCCGCGACAAGCAGCGCGTCTTCAAAGCCTCCTACACCGGCCACTACCGCACCGGGCTGATCAAGCTCCTGCGGGTCCTGGACTTCCGCTCCAACAACAACGACCACCGCCCCGTCCTGGACGGCCTGGAGCTGATCCTGGCCCACGCGGACGCCAAGACCACCTACTACCCGCCCGGCACCCACGTGCGCCTGGAGAAGGTCGTCAAGGCCGAGTGGCGCGAGTTCGCGCAGGACACCGACCCCAAGGGCAAGACGCGCATCGTGCGGCTGGTGTACGAGTGCTGCGTGCTACAGGCCCTGCGTGACTGCCTGCGCTGCAAGGAGATCTGGGTCACCGGCGCCGACCGCTGGCGCAACCCCGACGAAGACCTCCCCCAGGACTTCGACGCCAAGCGCGACGAGAACTACGCCAAGCTCGACCTCCCGCACCAGGCCCTGGAGTACACCGAGGCCGTACGGTGCGAGATGCGCGAGGAACTCGACAAGCTCCACACCGCGCTGCCCAAGCTGCCCTGGCTGGAGATCTCCGAGAAGCACCTGGGCGGCGCCATCAAGCTCACCCCGCTGGAGCCGGTGCCCGAACCGAAGAACCTGCGCCGCCTGAAGAAGTACATCGAAGGGCGCTGGGGCACCACGCCGCTGATCGAGTTCCTCAAGGAAGCCGTCCTGCGCACCGGCGTGCTCACCGAGCTGACCGGGGTGGGCACCCGCTCCGGGCTCGACCCGGCCGTCCTGGCCGAGCGCCTGCTGCTGTGCACCTACGGCTACGGCACCAACTCCGGGCTGCGCGCGGTCGCCTCGGGAGACCACCCGCACACCGAGGAGGACATCCGCTACACCGCACGGCGCTACCTCACCCCCACCGGGCTGAAGGCGATGGCGGTGGCCATCGCGAACGCCACCTTCGCCGCCCGCCAGGAAACGATCTGGGGCCAGGGCACCACCACCGTGGCCAGCGACTCCACCCACTTCGCGGCCTGGGACCGCAACATCTTCACCGAATGGCATTCGCGTTATCGCAGGTCACAGGGTGTTCTGGTGTACTGGAACATCGAGAAGGGCCGCATGGTTATTCACTCCAAGATCCTGACCTGCTCGGCCTCCGAGGTCGCCGCCGCCATCGAGGGCGTCATGCGCCACGGCACCGCCATGAACGTCGCCGGGAACTACGTGGACTCCCATGGCCAGTCGGAAATCGGCTTCGGGGTGACCAAGCTCCTGGGCTACCAGCTACTGCCCCGCATCAAGCAGATCAACAAGGCCAAGCTCTACCGCCCCGGCCCCACCAACGGCACGGACCCCTATTCCGGGCTCGCCCCGGCGATGACCCGCCCCATCAAGTGGGACCTCATCGAGCAGAACTACGACATGCTCGTGCGCTACGCGACCGCCATCCGGGTCGGCACCGCCTCCACCGAGGCCATCCTGCGCCGCTTCACCCGCAACGCCTCCCACCCCGTCTACCAGGCCATGCTCGAACTCGGCCGCGCACAGAAAACGATCTTTATGTGCCAATATCTCCGTGACCGCGAGCTCCAGCGGGAGATCAACTCCGGGCTCAACGTCGTCGAGGGCTGGAACGACGTCAACGACGTCATCTTCTTCGGCAAGAGCGGCGAGCTCTCCAGCAACCACCGTGACCAGCACGAGCTGGCTATCGGCTCCCTGCATGTCCTGCAAGCCGCGCTTGTCTACATTAATACCCTCATGATCCAAGACGCTCTGGCCGAGCCGGAGTGGGCCGACGTCCTCACCCCCGAGGACCGCCGCGGCCTCAACCCCTGTTCACCACCCACATGACGCCGTATGGCGAGGTGAAGCTGAACATGTCCAGCCGCCTCAGCCTCTCCGACACCACCACGCCCGGGCCGGCCGCCGCCAATGCCGAAGCCGACGAGGACAGCGACGACAGCACGGAGTAGGCCCGTGGGTCAGGCGCCCGCCTTCTTGCGCAGCTCGCCGCCGCGGGAACGGAACCTCACCCCGGCATCGGCGAGAAGGCGGTGCACGCCGCCGTAGGAGCGGCTGGTGGCCTCGGCGATCGAGCGGATGGAGGCCCCGCTCTCGTACTGGGCCTTGAGGTCGGCGGCGACCTTGTCGCGGTCCGGGCCCGCCATCAGCTTGCGGGCCGGCTTCTTCCTGGCCATGGGATTCCCCTCCGAAAGGACAGCAGATACGGCCATGATCGTGCCCGGGGCGGGCGGCGGCTACCGGTTGGGCCGAACCGTGTCAGTGGCCACCGGTACGGTGAGGTTGACCTGCAAGGCGACGGTAAAGGCGGCAGCGATGGCGGGCGAGACGCTGGTGACGGTGGTGGGCAACCTGACCGCCGACCCGGAACTGCGGCACACCAACTCAGGTATCCCTGTCGCTGGGTTCACGATCGCGTCCACCCCCAGGGTCTTCGACCGCGAGCGCAACGAATTCGTCGACGGCGAGCCGCTGTTCCTGCGCTGCTCGATCTGGCGCCAGGCCGCCGAGAACGCCGCCCAGTCCCTGGTCAAGGGCGCCCGGGTCATCGTCACCGGCCGCCTCAAGCAGCGCACCTTCGACGACAAGGAAGGCATCCGCCGCACCGTCGTCGAGATCGACGCCGAGGAGATCGCCGCCTCCCTCACGTACGCGACTGCCAAGGTCACCAAGACCTACCGCCCCGGCGGTGCTGGACAGGCCGGGCCGGGCCCTGCGCCGAGTCCGGCCGCGAACACCGGGCGACCCGGGGAACCTGCACCGTCCGAAACTCACCCCTTCTGACCCGGGCCGTTACTCAACTCCCGTATTCAGCCCTCTGGCTGACCAGCCGGTGGATAGCGTGGCCGGATGGCGAAGAGGCTCAAGAAGCGGGCTCAGCCCCGCGTACGGCGTATCCCCGCGCAGCTCGTCATCGACGGCTGGCCCGAACAGGGCGGGACGATCCGGCGCATCCGCCCCGGGGAATGGGCCAGGGCGAACGAGCTGCTGCCCGCCGCCGGGGTCGAGCTGGACGAGCTCGCGCGGGCGGCGATCGACGACAACACGCTGGGCACCGTGCTGCTGGACGGACTGAACACCGATGTCCAGGTGTTCCACGAGCACTATCTGGAATCCCTCAAGGGCCAGGACCTGGCCCAGCAACTGGTGCCGTGCTCCCTGGTCCTGGTGGCCGAGGACAGCGGCGGCCAGATCGTCGGGGCGTGCGAGGTGTTGCCGCCGGCGTCAACGATCGTGCGGATGCGCACCATGGGCATCCCGGATGTGGTGGCGATCCGCTCGCCGTGACCGCGGGCAAGATCCGGGGGCTCGCCGTCGACGAGACGGCGCGCGGGCAGGGCTGGGGCAGTGCCCTGCTGCGTCGGGCCATGCAGGTCTACGACCAGCTCGGCTTCGTGACCCTGTACGGCTCCTTCGACGTCGGCTCGCCCCACCTGGAGGACTTCTACCGCTCCCACGGCTTCGACGTGCTCGGGGTCGGCGCGAAGATCGAGATGCACCACCTTGGCCCGGCGGTGCAGACCGGCAGCGACGACAGCGAGCGCATGTTCGTCCGCCACCGCGACCCGAAGTCGCTGCCGTGGGGCGATCTTCTGGCCGGGCGCTGAGCGGGGCCCACCGGACCACCTTTGTTGATCTTGCTCATCTATCGGTCGATAGATGAGCAAGATCAACGATCACGGGAAGTGGTTGCCCCGATACCGAGATCGTGTCCGTAAAACGGTGTCAGAAAGTCTTGGTGTCCCACAACTTGACCACCCCCGTTTTGCGTACACTTCCACCCGTGCCGCTGCCACTCGACGACGAACCGGACCTCCTCGCCCCCGTCCCGTCCATCCCGAATGGGAAGTTGATCGGATATGCGAGGGTCTCGACCAAGGGACAGCTCCTCGACCGCCAGCTCCTCGCACTCGAAGCCGCCGGGTGCCACCGCATCTACGCCGACAAGAAGTCCGGCAAGAACGCCGAACGCGAAGAGCTCTGGAAGGCTCTCGACTACGTCCGCGAGGGCGACACCCTCGTGGTGCCCGCCCTCGACCGGCTCGGGCGTTCCATCCAGGACCTCATCGCCCTCGTCGCCGGACTGCGCAAGCGCGGCATCGGCTTCACCTCGCTGCACGAGAACCTGGACACGACCACACCGGGCGGGCGGCTCGTCTTCCACGTCTTCGCCGCGCTCGCCGAGTTCATCCGCGAACTCATCGTCCAGGGCACCAACGAGGGCCTGGACGCCGCCCGCGCCCGCGGCGCCCGCCTCGGCCGGCCCCCGGCCATGACCTCCGAGCAGATCCGCCACGCCCGCCAACTGCTGTCCGAGCCGGACAACACCGTCGCCTCCATCGCGAAGCTCCTGGGCGTCTCCCGCAATACCATCTACAAGTACGTGCCCGAACTCAAAGGCGGTCGCGCGGCCCTCGCCGAGGCCGAGCCCGCGACCGCGCTGCCCGGCCCTGCCGCACCCTCGGACTGACCGGTCAGCCGGAATACCGCCCAAGCAGGCAACGGGCCGCCACCCGCTCGCCGTGGTGAAGCCACGGCGGCGCGCGGTGGCCTGCACATACGGCACATGCGTCGGACACGTCTCGATCGTGGCAACCTCAATCCCCGCCGCGTCGTTGAGGACCAGGCGCTCGGTGGCGGCCGACACCTGCCCGTAGCGGTCGCGCATCCCGCGCCCGACGCACACTTCGCACTCGGTGTACGACCCGGCGGGCAGTGGCGGCGCCGGAACCTCGACGGTGATCTCACGTACGACCTCGACCACTTCGACCCTGGTCATCGCGGCCCGCTGCGCGGCCTTGACCTCCTCGGCGTCGACCTGCGCCTTCGGCATGACCCACTTCGCGTCGATGCTCGCGGCCGTCGCGGCCAGCCGCTCCTCGGGCGGCAGAGCCAGCCGGGCCTGGCGCGCGAGCTTGGGCCGCCCGGTTGCGCTCGTTCTCCTCGCGCCGATGGGCCTTGAGGGCCTTCTTCGCCGCGGCCTCGTTCAGCTGCCGCTCGCGGACCTGCTGCACATCACCCGGGGTAGGCGCCTGCGTCATCAACAACTCCTACAGACCGACCGACTTGAGCATGTCCAGCAGCAGATCGGTGTTCCCGATCGCCGTCTCCAGCGCCTCGCGGGCGGCCTGGAGCTGCTCGACCTGGGCGGCCAGGGTGGCGACGTCGCCGGTGGCGACCGCGCCCTGGCTGGCGGCGATCACCCCGAGCAGCGTGTGCAGGCCCGTGGCGGCATGCGCGGCGGCCAGCGGGATCGGCCCGACCTCCCGGTTCTGCGCCATCAGCCGCAGCGGTGTCCCGGCCCGCAGCACCTGCCACCGGATGAACTCGACCCGCTTGGCCGGGTCCTCGTCCAGTCCGGCCCCGGCGGCGGTGAGCTGCTGTTCCCACGCGGCGTGATGAGCGTCGTCGTCCAGCTTCACGCCATCGGCCAGCGCCGCCTCGGTCTGCACCACCCCGAGCAGCGCGTTGACCATCCGCACCCGGTAGGCGTCCGGGCCGCCGAGCCGGGCGGCCTCCTCCGCGTGTTCCTTGGGAGTGTTCTCCCCGTGGTACATCCCCAGCGCGGACATCGCCGCTGCGATCTGCTCTACCGTGGCCGGAGTCTCGTCCCGGTGCTTCTGCTGTTCGCTCACCCGGGAAGGCTATCGACGCCGCTCATCCCGCGTCCGGAGAAGTGGCAACGCCCTCGGTGACGTAACCCAGAGCATCACCGAGCGCTACCTTGCCCCTGGTGACAGCTTCCTTAAAGGCAGCCCTACTTGCACTGCAACGCCCGGTTCGACATGCCATCGCGGGAGTCGCGCCGCAGCGCGGCGTACAACTCGACCTTCGACTGGCCAGGCAGCATCGGGGGTGCTCCTTTACTGAGCACATCCAGCTTGACACCGCAACCCCGATGGTGACGGCAGAATTCGCGAACATCTTTCTGGGCCATCACCTGGTGCCGTCAGCTTTCACGAACAACTGACGTCACCAACTACTGACAGAACCAACCAACACCGGCGCAGTGTCCCACCGGCCCGGTGTCGGCCGCAGCTGTCTGTCACTCGTACGAGGTCGAGGTCTGGCCCCCGGTTCGGCGGGCCGAGACGAACCCGAGCCCGCCCCAGTACCGTTCTGGGCGCACCACCCGCGAGTTCGGCTACGAGCCCCCTTCGGAAAACTCGAACCCACGGCCTTTCATCATTTTCGTAACCACCCCGCGAGCGGTGCGCGTGTCCCTGGCGTACCTTCTCGGCGTGGCGGTCGCCACGACGGCGGGGGTCGCAGTCACGCGGGGCATCTTCGCTCTCCTGGGCCACGCGGGCTCGGCGAGCATGCCATCCGACAAGGGATCGGTGGAAACCATCGTCCAGTTCGTACTGGTCGGCCTGCTGCTGATCGCCGCGGTGAAGACATACGTGAAGCGCGAGACGGCCGAGCCGCCGAAATGGCTCGGAACGCTGATGGACGTCGGTCCGAGCAGGGCTTTCTGGATCGCTCTGGTCGTGATTCTGCTGATGCCGTCCGACATTGCGGTCATGCTGACCGTCGGCGCACACATGGAGCAGCACGATGTGGGCCTGGGTGCGGCGCTGCCCTTCATCGGGGCCACCATCCTGATCGCGGCGCTGCCGCTCCTGCTCTATCTGCTGTTCGGCAAGCGCGCTCAGCGGATGATGCCTCGGCTGCGGCAGTGGGTGAACTCCCACAGTTGGCTGGTCAACATCGCTGCCTGCATGATCTTCATCGCAGTCATCCTCAGCTGATGAGCCGCCGTTTGACGATCTGCCCCAGACGGCGCCGAGGCGGCAGTTGTGCCGTAGTAGTGGCAGCGGGCGGCCTCGAATCCTGCGCCAAACGCGCCTCACGGCCCCGACCCTGCGGAGTTCGGTGCCGTCGGCGTCGGCGAACGAAGGTGTCGGGTTCGCGCCAGGCGGCGGATCAGCGACAGAGCCCGTCTCGAAACACCGGCCACGGCCGTGCCATCGGCGTCTCGATGATCTCGTCGCCGATCACGAGCATGCTGTCACACGGGCAGGTGCTGGAAAGCCGCGCGACCAGTTGGGGGTGCCAAAGCGTTGCCTGTGGTCGACCGCGTCTTGGTCGCGTGACGGCGATGCCGAGGGCCTGTAGGAGTGGTGAACTGATCGAACTCATGCTGCGCCGACTCGATCAGCATGCGTGGATACGTGAAGCCGGCGGCAAGCCCCTGCAACCGCGCTGCACATCGTGGGATGTTGCAGGCCACGACCGGATGTACGGGCCTGTCGGTCGCGGGCGGCCAAACGGATTGCGCACGCGCGGGGCGGGCTGAGCGGTCTGCGTTTCCCTGTGGGGTCGATCTGGGCGGAGCGTGCGGAACTCGTCCATGGCCTGGCGCTGCCATACAACGGCAGTCCGCCGCCACGCCGTGCCGCCCGGCCGGCGAGGTCTCTGGATCCCGAACGGATTCAATGGCCTGACATGGCATCAGCAGGTCATCCTGCACCGGCCGTGGACGAAGACGGCAAGAACAACGGCAAACGCGTACGAGGGGGTGTCCAGCGGTGGACAAGCCGGTGACGGACTTCTTCGAGAGCCATAACGATCCGTTCGCCGCGCACCTCGCCGTCCTGGCGGTGCTCGACGACCGAGGAACAGTGGTCGGCTGGAGCCGCCGGTCCCAGGAACTGCTCGGCCACCCGGGCACAGCCGTGATCGGTCGTCCAGCATCCGACGCCCTGGTGGATCCCCGCGATCTGCCAGCCGCCAAGGACGCCGCGGCCAGGTGCAGGAGGGCCGGCGGCTGGTTCGGGGTACTCGCGGTACGACACCGCGGCGGACAGCGCGTGGAGCTGGGGCTGAGCGTCCATGAGATCTCCCGCGATGACCGGGTCCGTGAGTGGCTTCTTGCCGGAGCGCTCGCCACCGACGTCCTGGAGTGGCAGAGGGACCGCGCGGTACTCGACGGGTTGTACCACCAGTGCCCGATCGGCCTGGTCGTCCACGACCCCGAGATGAGGATCCAGCGGGTCAACCGGGCGATCGAACGGTTCACCGGCGTCCCGGCCGCAGACTTTCGAGGCATGCCCACCGGCGCTTTGCTCCTCCCCGATGACGCACGGACCTCCGTGGACCGTGTGCGCCAGGTGATGGAGACCGGAAGATCAATGGTCTACTCCGAGCAGTACGCTCGCCTGGAGCGGGACCCGGCGCGAGAGCGGGTCGCCTTGGTCTCATCCTTCCGGATGGAGGATCCCTCCGGCCGGGTCCTGGGCGTGGCCGAAATGATCCAGGACATCACCGAACGCCAGCGGGCCCAGCATCGCCTCGCCCTCCTCAGCCAAGCCAGCACGCGTATCGGAACCACCCTTGACGTGGGCGAGACCGCACGGGAACTCGCTGAAGTGATCGTCCCGCACCTCGCCGACCATGCGTCGGTGGACCTGTTGCAGCCGGTGACGCGCGGTGAGGAACCGGCGCAGGCACTGGCAGGGCCAGTGGTACGGGTGGGCATCTGCAGCGTCGGTGCCCAAGAACCCGTCCCGCCGCACCCGCAGGGCGAGCCGGTCGAGTTCGCACCAGACACACCCCAGGCCAGGTGCCTGGCCGACGGGCGGCCCCTCCTCGAACCGGTTCTGCCGCCGGACTGGTTCTCAATGGAACCCCGCCGGCCTGCCCACGCTCCCAACCTGGGCGTCCACTCGCTGATGGTGGTGCCGCTTGCCGCACGGGGCCTGGTGCTGGGCGTGATGACTCTGTGGCGCTCACGCCGCCCGGATCCGTTCGAGGCGGACGATCTCACACTGGCCCTCGAACTCGCCTCGCGCGCCGCCGTCTCCATCGACAACGCCCGGCGCTTCACCCAGCAGCAGCAGACCGCGTTCACCCTGCAAAGCAGCCTGCTGCCCAGGGCGGTTCCGCACCAGTCGGCCGTCGAGGTGGCTTTGCGGTACCTGCCCGCGAGCGGGGCCCCGGGCCTGGGCGGTGACTGGTTCGATGTCATTCCCCTGTCGGGGGCCAGGGTCGCCCTCGTCGTCGGCGACGTCGTGGGCCGCGGCGTCCACGCCGCGGCCACCATGGGTCGGCTGCGCACCGCTGTGCACACACTCGCCAGCCTCGACCTGGAACCGGACGAGGTCCTCTCCCGCCTGGACGACCTGGTCAACTTGCTGGCAGCCGAACAGGAGGCGGTCGGCGAACGGCCCGTGGGCGAGCAAGTCGTCGGCGCTACCTGCCTGTACGCCGTGTATGACCCGGTCGCCCAACGCTGCTCCGCGGCGCGCGCCGGGCACCCGCCACCGGTGGTGACTGCCCCGGACGGGCAGGTGGCCGTACTCGACCTGCCCGCCGGCCCACCGCTCGGCCTGGGCGGCCTGCCGTTCGAGGCCCGGGAGATCGAACTGGCTGAGGGAAGCCTGCTCTGCCTGTACACCAACGGAATCATCGGCGAACGCCACATCGATGCCGACGTGGGCCTGACCCGGCTGTGCGCAGCGCTCACCCGCCCTGCGGACGCGCTGGAACGGACGTGCCAGACGGTTGTCGACGCGCTCGTGCCGACGCGCCCCACCGACGACATCGCCTTGCTGATCGCCCGCACCCGCGCGCTGCCACCGGACGACGTCGCCTCCTGGGATCTGCCGCTGGAGCCCGCCAGTGCCGCCCGCGCCCGCGCATTGACCTCCGCCAAGCTCACCGACTGGGGGCTGGAGCACTTGACGTTCACCACAGAGTTGATCGTCAGCGAACTGATCACCAACGCCTACCGGTACGCCAGCGGTCCCGCGACCCTGCGACTTATCCGTGAACGGTGCCTGGTGTGCGAGGTCACCGACGCCAGCCACACATCACCGCACCTACGCCGGGCCCGCACCACCGACGAGGGCGG
The DNA here is from genome assembly GCF_018614575.1 of Streptomyces sp. ISL-10. Taxonomy (GTDB): domain Bacteria; phylum Actinomycetota; class Actinomycetes; order Streptomycetales; family Streptomycetaceae; genus Streptomyces. Next base: position 116,257 of record NZ_JAGGOJ010000032.1, on the reverse strand, counting down.
GCGCGGCCTCTTCCTGGTAGCCCAGATGGCCGAGCGCTGGGGCACCCGCTACACCCGAGAGGGAAAGACCGTGTGGACCGAACAACCGCTGACCGGCACGCTCACCTGACCGTCCAGGTCAGCTGGCATCGAGGACTTCACGTGCCCGAGCAGAGCGCGGTTGCGATTGACCCAAGTCAGCAGGCGGCGGACCTCGGCGCACACCGCCTCCACACACAGCAGCACCCGAGGTTGCTCGCACCAGCGCAACGGGGTGAACTCCGCGACGCCGAACCGCGGATCCCCGCGCTGCTCGTCGACGTCGCCGCACGGATCGTCGTCCCACTCGAGCTGAAGGAAAAGCTGGTCTCAGGGGAGGAGCCGGCGGAGCTCCTGCGCCGAGTCGGGAACAGGAAGCCGGAAGAGCAGGCGGCACATTTAGAGAGGCTGAAGGCGCAGAAGAAGCCCAAGGCCAACCCGGCGCGTCAACCGTCATTACGGCGCAATGAACTATGCGACCGAGTCGTCCGCACACGAGGCGGCTCCGCAAGCTGAGCGAGCATCGACTCCACCGGCGGACGTAGCGCGCCCAGGTCCTCGCTCCCGTCAGGGAAAAGCAGACACTGAGCTCTTTCCATTCTCAGTTTGAGCTGGCCAGATGCAGGGTGAGGACAGCTTGGACGAGGCTCGTGAGGCGGGCGGTCGAGATGGCGGAGCTTGCGCAGGAGCCGCCAGGACTTGAGAGTGGCGACGGCTTGCTCCACCAGGGCACGGATTTTCGTCTGGGACCGGTTGGCGCGTGGCGGCGGCCCGCTGGTTCCAGGCGAGCGATGCTTTGGGGTTCTTCAGGTCGCGGAAGGCCTCGGCGGCATCCGCGGAGGGGCGGGCATGGTGATAGAAGTCGATCCAGGCCGGCTCGTCGCCGCTGCTCTGGTCGGCCTGGATGATGAGGTCTTCGGACGCGGCCAGAGCGCGTGAGGCGGCCCTGGCGTTGTTCTCGCGGGCGTGAGCACGGGCCTCGATGAGCTTGGTGAACGCCAGGACACGCGGGGCGGCCTGGCCCTTGGCTCGTTCGAAGGCGCCCTGGGCCATATCGACGGCCTCGTTCGGGGGTGTTCACCCGCTCAGTCGGAATGCGGCTCGCGATCGTGGGGATCGCCCACCTCCAGGCCCGCGACCTCGACCAGGGCCTCGAACTGGGCAACCGGTCCGTCGACATCCTCGCCCGCGTCCAGTCCTCCCGGGCCAAGGACTACGTCCGTCCGCGAGTTCAACGCCGCCCTCGCCCCCTGGCGCCGCGAGCCGGCCGTCCGCGACTTCATCCACCGCACCCGCACCGAACCCTCCATCGCCACCTGAGCACGTCTTCCCCGTACTTCCCCCTCCTCGAGGGAAGTACGGGGCGAACATCCCCAGTCGCGTACGACTTCGTCGTGCACCACCGCGTACGGACTTCTGTGCCCAGACCTGCAGGCTGCCCGGTTCCGTCAGCGTGCCGGAGGACGGCGGCCGACAGCGGTGGCCGACCCCCTGACCGACGCGGACCGGCCGACACTGTCACCTCTGTTCTGGACGCACGTGAACCCTTACGACCGGTTCGAGCTAGACATGAACAGACGCCTTGACCTGGACCTGACCGCCCGGCCCGTGCCCCAGCCGCGCACCGCCGAGGGGCGAACCGGCCCCTGCTCCAGGGTGATGGAACGGGCTGAGGGCTCAGCTGACACCGTGAACGCGTGAACAACGGTGCCGCCCCGGACGATCGTCACCTTGTGGGGTCCGGTCGGGTGCGCGATGTCCCCGGCAAGCGCGATGAACACCTTGTGCTGGCGGGCAAGGCGCCGCCAAGTCCTCGGGCGGGGTTCGTGGTGGCCCAGCGGCCCTTTTGCCGGCCACTTCCGCTCAGTGGGTATCGGTGCGCTTTTCGAGGCGGGTGCCGTTGCGAAGGGTGATCGACATCAGGTCGCTGGGGGCCTCCAACTCCAGCCGGTGCCAGCGACCGCGAGGGACGATCATGGCGGTGCCTGACTGCAACTGCACCATGTCCTCGGCGCCGCCGGGCCTCTCGGGACGGAAGTAGAGGCGGACACCGCCGGTCAGGCAGCACACCGCTTCCTCGGCTTCCGGGTGCATCTCCCAGTGGTCGGCGTGTACGTCGGCGTCGGTCTCGACGTGGAACGTGGCGATCTGCCAGACGCCGGAGCCGCTGCTTGTCATCTGCCGTTCGACGGCTCGGACATCGCCGTCGGGCTGGAAATGCAGCGCCGAGGCGAACAGGTCGACGGTGGTGGTCGTCATCATGACGGTGTTCCTTCCAGCTGATCGTCTGCGAGAGCGGTGGATTGCGGGCGAAGTGTGACGGTCCGGCGGCGCGGCAGCACTCCGATGGCCACGACCGCCGCGAGCACGAAAATGGCGGCGGCGATGGCCAGGCCCAGGGCGTAGCCGTCGTTGAGCGCGGCGGGGTCGGTGGTCGTGCCGGTGTGGTGCGCGGAGATAGTGGCCAAGGCCGCCAGGCCAATGGCACCTCCGAGTTGACGGGAACTGTTCATGAGGCCGGAGGCCATGCCGGCCTCATGCGGGGCGACGCCGCTGGTCGCGGCGGCGGCGACCGGGGCCAGGACCAGTCCGGCGCCGACGCTGGTGACGAGGGACGGACCGAGCACGTCGGTAAGGAAGCTGCCGTCGGGGCTGATGAGCGCGAACCAGGCCAGGCCCGCGGCGGCCAGCAGGGCGCCAGGCACCAGGGACACACGGGGGGTGCGTGCCGCGGTGATGCGGGTCGCGACGATGGTTCCCGCAACCAGGCCCAGAGAGAAGGGCAGAAATGCAGTTCCGGTCGCTGCGGCACCCATGCCCAGGACCTGCTGCATATACAGAGACACGAAGTAGAACGCCGTGAACTGCCCTGCCGCAGCCAGGAAGACCAGCACGTTCGCGCCAGCGACCCAACGGCTGTGCAGCAGGCCGAGGCGCAGCAGCGGTGCGGCGACCCTTGACTCGGCGAAGACGAACATGCCCAGCAGCACGGCCGCGACGGCAAGGGTCGCCCACGTGACCGGGGAGCCCCAGCCCAGGGTGTCGGTGCGGACGACACCGAGCACCAGCAGCCCGACTCCGCCTGTCGCCAGGACGGCGCCCAGCCCGTCCAGCCTCTCGCGCCGGGCAGGTGATGTTCCGGCGGGCACCCCTGCGGGGATGAGCGCGAGAGCCGCCACGACGATGGGCAGGTTGATCAGCATGACCCAGCGCCAGCCCGCGTATTCGGTCAGCAGCCCACCTGCCAGCACGCCCAGCGCGCCGCCCGCAGCGTTCACAGCGCTCCACACCCCAAGTGCGCGCACGCGCTCGGGGCCTTCGGTGAAGGTAGTGGTGAGCATCGCCAGCGCGGCCGGCGCAACTGCGGCGGCGCCCAGGCCCTGCCCTGCGCGGGCGGCGATCAGTTGCCAAGGTGCCTGAGCGAGTCCGCCCGCCAGCGAGCACAGCCCGAAGACGGTCAGCCCCAGCACGAACATCCGACGCCGGCCGTACAGGTCGCAAGCGCGTCCCCCCAGCAGCAGGAACCCGCCGAACGTGAGCGCGTACACGTGCACGACCCACGACAAGTCGAGCGGCGCGAATCCCAGGTCGGTGCGGATCGCGGGCAACGCGACGTTGACCACGGACATATCCAGAGCGACGACGAACTGGGCGACGGCGGCTGCCGCCAGCACCACGCCTGGCCTCTCTCGGGTGTTTTTATACATGTACGAAAAGTTAGCGTCAGGAGGTGGCCGTTGTCGACACCTGGGAGATGATGGGGGCATGCCGCACCCGTCCGCACCGCGCAAGACCCTGGGCCGACCTCCCCGTATCTCTCGCGAGGAGATCATCGAGACAGCCCGCCGGATCGTGACTGAGGGAGGAGTGGACCGGCTGACCATGCGGCGGCTGGCCACGGAAGTTGGCAGTACGCCCATGGCTCTCTACCACCACGTCCGCGACAAGGAAGAACTGCTCGTACTGCTGCTGGACGACTACGCCGCGCGGACACTGCGCCGACCCGAACTGCCCGCCCACCCCCGCGAGCGGATCATCGTCGCCACCACCGCAATCCACGAGGCACTCGCCGCCTGTCCCTGGATCGTGGAGGTGCTGACCGCCGACGACTTGATGTCCACATCCGCGCTGTGGTTCGTCGAGCAGATCGTCGACGGCCTGGTCGAATGCGGCCTCTCCCCCGACCGGGCCGTGCATGGCTACCGCGCGATCTGGTACTACACCGCCGGAGAGATCGTGGTCAGGACTACAGCTGCCCGACGGCGCGCAGACGATGACCGTGCGACCTACCGGGAGCAAGTCTTCGCCGATCTCGACCCGAGCGAGCTACCCCGCTTGGCACAGGCCGCGGATCGCTGGGCACCGCTGACCGCTGAGGACACCTACCAGGACGGGCTCCGGGCCCTGGTGGACGGCCTTCTCGTCAGCCGCTGACGACTCGCCGCCGACGATGCGCCTGGCCGTCTGACACCACGGCTCTCCAGTGTCGGCAAACGAACGAATGACGACAGGACCAACGGGCGTCCAATGAACCCAGACTTTCCGGGGCCTCGATCCAATGAGATCCGATGGCGGCTGATGACGGGGTTTGCTGACGGCTAGGGTCGAATGCGACCACCACAACGGGGAGCGGCATGGCGAACCTGGTCTATAAGCGGGTGTCGACCGACCAGCAGTCGACCGACCGTCAGAACCTCGTTCTCGGCGAGGTCGTGCATGATCTGCGCGAGTGGACTCTAAACCTGACATGCCCCGGCCACGCCCTGGAGGGCGTGTTCGCCTACGCCGCGGCCGAGAATGTCACGCTGCGAATCGACGGCACCGAGACCCAGGTCCGTCACTCCAAGGCGCACTGCCCCGCCAGACGGGCCTTCGTCTCCGGCAAGCGCAAGCAGAACACCATCAAGACCACCGCGATCAGCGACGACCAGGGCCGCGCCGGGCCATCCGTCCCGGAGGGATGCATGACCAGACCGCCGTCCGCACCGAGGGCATCGCCGAGCAGTTCCGTTGCACCCAGCGGTGAGAGCGGAGTTGGACCAGGGTTACGGAGCCTGAACAACACATTCCCCGACCAGGTCAGCGCCCCACCCAGGAAACCGGCGGACGTCGACAACGCGCCGCTGACCGCGTGGTACGGATGGCGTCAGCTGCGCCCGTCACTCTGACAGTGGTTGACGGGATGCTGTACGTCGGCTGCGACGACAAGCAGGTGTACGCCTTGACACTGAGGACAGCCGGGCATAGCTCCCGGGGATTTTGGAAATCGCCGAACGGGCTGGCAAGCGGGACCGATCCCAACCTTTATATCCCGATATCATGGCTTCGTGATCACGCTTGGTCGGCTACGGCGCCGCCGCTTTCCCTACGGCGGCAGGTGGGAAGCTGCACTGCTGTCGCCCGTGATCCTTACGGTCCTCATCGCCGGCCTGGCGTTCTCCACACCGAGGGAGATCGCTTTCAGCCGTCTCCTGCCCGCCGCGCCTGCCCTCGCCGCCGCGATGTGGCCTGTACTCCCCACGATCCTGCTGGGGGCATTCTGCCTGCTGATCATGATCAGCCTCAGCTTCTTCTACACCGACCTGGGGACGCCATACACGGGGGCTGCGATCGTCGCGGTCACCTTGGCCGCCGCCTACACAAGCCATCACCGTCTCCAGCGGGAGGAGACGCTCTTCCATATCCGGCTCGTCGCCGATGCGGCCCAGAAGGTGCTGCTGCGCCCCCTGCCGGCTCGCATCAATGACATCGAGATCGAGTCGCTGTACCTGGCGGCCCAAGAGGAGGCCCGGATCGGCGGCGACTTCTATGAGGCGGCCGACACCCCGTACGGGGTCCGGCTGCTCATCGGTGATGTGCGCGGCAAGGGTCTGTCGGCGGTGGGAGCGGCATCGGCGGTGATCAGCTCCTTCAGGGAGGCCGCGTATGACGAGCCTGACCTGAGGAGCATCACCCGGCGCTTGGAAACGAGCATCACCCGCCACATCGCCGCGTTCCCTGGCCCGGACCTGCCGGAGCGCTTCGCTACGGCTCTCATCGCGGAGGTCCCGCGTGGCGGTGGCCACGTCAGACTCATCAACTGCGGGCACCCTCCGCCACTGCTCGTGCACCACGGGGAGACCCGCGTCCTGGAGCCTTCCATCCCCTCGCCGCCCCTCAACCTCGCGACGCTCATCGGAGACACCTACTGCGTCGACACCGTCGCCTTTGCCCCGGGCGACCAGTTGCTTCTCTACACCGATGGCGTGACGGAGACCCGGGACCGCGCGGGCGAGTTCTTTCCACTCCCGGAGTGGATGGGGCAGCAGGGCCTGATGTCGCCCCGCGAGCTGCTCGACCGGCTTCACCGCGACCTGCTCCAGTACAGCGGCGGACGGCTCGACGACGACATCGCGGCCCTCGCATTGCGGCCGAATACCCGTGCCCCAATCCGACCTGGGTCGGACAACAACAAAGCCCCGGGCCTGTGATCTGAGAGGGCGTCAAGTCCCGTTCCTGATGATGTGGTGTCGCCCGTTCGTGGGTGATGGGATGGTTCCACGCTCCGTCATGGCGTGTACATGATGGGATCGCGGGGCATGGAACGGATGGCGTACGCAACCGACTTGTCCGACGAGCATGGGGCGTTGATCGAGCCGCTGGTCACCGCGTGGAAGCAGGAGCGGGTGGCGCGGTCGGCGACCGGGACCCGGGCTCCTGCGACCTGCTGCCTCCCGGGTCGAGTGCGACGGCTGTCTGGCGACGCGCACTGCCCTCCTGGACAGCGCGGCCGCGCTCGGCCCGCAGCAGGCCGTTGACACGACGGACGACCCGGTCGGTCGGCTTCGCCGACCTGCTCGCCTGGCACCGCCCCCGCGCCCTGTTCTGCGCCTGCACGGAGAAGCACTCGTACCTGAGGGAACGCGATCGCGACCACGAGACGGCAGCGCTCGCGCCGCTGGTTCATGAAGCCGAGCTGCTCGGTGTACTGGCGAGGGGCGCGCTCAGCCCGCTGTCCCCACCTCTGCGGCACGTCGATATGGACCCGGCCGTCCAGGAGACCGAACTCGTCGCCTGCGCGCAGCGGCTGCTTCCGCCGTTGTGTGAGGCGGTGCGTTTCACCACCGGCCCGGACGTGACCGCGGTGGTCGACGGCATGCCCTCGCCTCGGCTGGCTGCCCTCCTAAAGCTGGCACATCACCTCGGCTTCACTGCGTCGCGCCTTTGATACCGGCCACATCCGACGAGATCATCCACGCCCTGCAGGACATGGCCGAGGACCCGAAACTTCCCGAGCGTTTGACGGTCCTCGTCCAGCACGCCGCCGACGCGCACGGCCGACTCCGCCTCACCACCCCGGCCAGCGTCCTGCACACCGCAGATGCCACCCTGATCGGCGAGATCGCCGCGTCCCCCCAGCTCGTCTCACTCCGCCTTCGGATGCTCGCCCCCACCGTGCTGACGAGCCCCTTCCCGAGCGACGCCGTGATCACCGCGCTTCGTGACGCCGGCTACGCTCCCGTCCACGAACAGGACGATGGTGCGATCCGTCTCCAGCGCCCCACTGACCGCCGCCACCCACTCCTGCCTGCGCCTCGGTCTGCCGAGCCAGCGGCGGATGTCCCCGACGTCGACCACGTGGCCGAGGCGCTGCTCTCAGCTCCAGTCGACAAGGCAGTGACCCGGCTCTCCTCCACCGAGCGGGTCCTCGCCCGTGACACCCGGCAACTGGATTCGCCCATGCGTCCACCCCGCCGGTAACCGGAGTGGTCCGGGGCTCCTGCCGGAGTCCCCGACCATCAGGGGCGTCCCGGGAGCCATGCACCGCGCGAGGTCGCCCGGCCGAGCGGCGCCCGGCAGTGGTGCTGCCGGGCGCCGCGGTGGATCGCAAGGGGAGGGCTGTCCGGTGGCCTGGGGCCTATCCGCGCAGGGGGTCCGTTCGGGAGGCGGGCACCAGATCCCACCACCAGGAGATTGACGCGATGTCCAGCGGGTCGGTGCTGTCGTCGGTCGGCCTGTCGGTGAACGCGCTGGGGAGCAGGGCCGGGTCGTCGGGCGTGGTGTAGCGCAGGGAACTGATGCTCCAGTCCTGGGTGGCCCGGATGAAGGAGGAGAGACCACGCAGGTACTGCCGCATCTGCGGGCTTCCCTGGTCCTCCAACTTCGCGCGCAGGCTCAGGAACAGGCACATGACGCGGTCGCGCTGGGCGACGGCCATGGTGAGGGCCGCCTCTGGGCTCAGGTCGTACTCGTGCATCAGCACGCGGACGACGTTCAGGTAATAGCCCGTCCCCCGGCTCTCCTTGTGGTGGGAGTAGATGTCGTTGTCCCACGTCGTGATGAACGAGGTCATCTCGGCGGCGGCCCGCAGCGCCTTGCTGTCCCGCTCGTGCGACTGGAGCTCGAATCCTTGGCCCATCTCCAGGAACGGCTGCACGACGGAGGTCGCGCCGTCGTAGAGGCGCATCAGCGCGTAGTCGTTCAACGTGGGCACCCGGTTCGCGGCGCGCTGCTCCGCCTCCCAGACCACGGCGAAGAAGTATTCGCGCAGGGTGTCCACCCACCGTTCGACCTGCAGGGCGGTCCCCCAGCGCGACACCCGCAGTGTCAGGTCGCGCAGGCCTTCAGCCAGTGGATCGTTGGTCAGCATGGGCGCCTGGGGGTTCTGCGCTATGCGCAGCAGGCGGTGGAGCACTGCCGCCAGTTCGTAGGGCTTGTCGCCCAGGTCGCCTTCCTCGCAGTAGCCGTCGTCCACGGCGAACAGCCATATGACGAAGTCTGAGAGCAGGGCGACAACTTCCTCCTGGCCCTCGGGAAGGATCCGCGAGGCGAAGACGCCGATGTCCTGGGTGACGAGCCGGCTGCGCCATTCCTGCGACCCGAGGTTGAACTGATCGGCCCAGGCTGCGGTCCGTGCGTCGATGGCGGCGTGGCTCAGATGGATGGCGGACGGGATGGGTGCGTACGTCGGCGGAATCGCCAGGGGTGAAGTCACCGTGCTGCCCTTTCAGCTCATCGGTACGCGAGCACGGCGCGTGCACACGAATCATGGCCGGAATCTCACGTTAAGTAGTCGAATAGCGCATGCTACTGATGCTGAGTCAACCCTCCAAGGGAGCCTCTGTGGCAGGAGGTCACCAGAGGCGGATCGGACAAGGCCCACCAGTCTTCCCTTGTTCACCTGGGGCGGTTCGCACTGTGCCCTGTACCCACCCGAAGATGGCGGCGGCCTCCGCCGACCGCGGTCGAGGCCGAACGGGTGGGTACCGTCGCCTCTGGGCTGCTTGCCGAATGACCTCTCGGCTGATCCGCACTGCGGGAGCCGTCGGGAAGGCAGGCTGGGCAGGGCCCTCGCCGACGGATGTGTGGCTGGATGCGCCGGAGATGCTCACCGCCGCACTGCAGGCGCCCGACCCGGACGCCGCCTGGGCGGCCGTGGTGGAGGAAGGGCTGCGCTACACACCACCCGTGCGTCACATCCTGCTGCGCTGCGCCGTCGACGACGTCGAAATCGCCGGGGTCACCGTGGCCAAGGGCGAGGCGGTGATGGCGAGCGTGATGGCCGTCGGCCGCGACGGCTCCCGCCACACGAACCCGGACTCGTTCGACACCACCAGATCCACGAACCGCGAACACACCGCCTTCGGCCGCGGCGCGCACTACTGCCTGGGCGCCCGGCTGGCGAGGCTGGAGGCACAGATCGCGCTGCGCGCACTGTTCACCCGGTACCCGCATCTCACGCTGGCCGCAGAGCCGCAGCGCATGGCCTCCATCTCGGAGCAGGGGCTCCTCTCCCTGTCGGTCCACCTGCACGGCATCAAGGGCGCAGCGGTGGCCGCGGAGGGCCGCCAGACGGCTGCTGCGGCGTCCTCGCAGGTCAGGGCATCGACGAGCGCCGGGCCCGAACCTTGGTTCGGGCCCGGCGCTCGTTACCAGCCCTGGCGCGCCCCCGGGAAGCAGCGGCGGGCGGTCACGCTCAAGGGGGTTAGCGGTTCAGCAGCGATCGCCACCACGAGCGGGGAGGCTCAGACACGGCGGCGGTGACCGAGTCGGGCGCTACCCGGGCGGCTTCCGGCAGCGGCTGGGCGGCCGCCGGTGCGGGGGGAACGTGCTGCGAGCCAATGGAGCGCGGCCAGGTGAACTGGACGGGAAGAGCGGAGGGACGGCGGGTAAGCCAGTCGGCGGTGATCCCGATCTCGGTCTCGGGGATGGCAAGCCGCACGTCCGGGAGCAGCGCCATGAGTTCGTCGATCCCGGTGTCCGCGATGGCGCGGCCGATGTCTCCGCCCGGGCACTCGTGGGGCCCGGCGCTCAGTGCGAGGTGCGAACGGTTGCCGTGCATCGGCACGCTGAGGTCGGGCCGCTGTTCCGGGTCCACATTGGCGGCGGCGATGCCGAGGAGGAGCAGGTCACCCTTCCGGATGTGCCGGCCGCCGAGCTTGGTGTCGTCGGTGGCCCACCGGCCGGGGACCACACCGATGCTGGGGTTGTCCCACATGACCTGTTCCAGTGCGTCGGGCAGGGTCATGCGGCCCCCGGAGAGGCTGCCACGGAACCGGCGGTCTGTCAGGATCAGCCGGAGTGTTTGGGCGATCAGATTGACTGTGCCCTGATGCGCAGCCACCAGGGTCAGGCGCAGATGCTCGACGATCTCGGTGTCCGTGAGTTGGGACTCGTGCAGGATGAGGCTTGAGGCGAGGTCGTTGCCCGGGGCTGTCTTCTTGTGGGCGACCAGGTCCTGCAGCACCTGGGTCACGACGGCGTTGCTGGCTGCCGCGGTCTCGCTGCCGCGCAGCAGGTCGAGTGTCGGCTCGACCAGGAGTGGGCCCTTGTCCGGGGTCATGCCGAGCAGGCGACTGACGACCAGCATGGGCAGAGGCTCGGCGTAGTCATGCACGAGGTCGGCGGTGCCGTCCGCTTTGAAGCCGGCGACGAGCTCACGTGTGTAGTGGGTGACGTACCGGCGCATGCCGCGGCGGTTGAACTGGGCCAGACCGTCCACGACCGCGCCGCGCAAGCGGGCGTGCTCCGCGCCGTCGGCGAAGACACACAACGGCTGCCAGGCCACCATGGGGAGGAACGGCGAGTCCGCCGGCACGCGCCCCTCGAGGAAGGCATTCCAGCGCCGTGAGTCCCGGCTGAACACCAACGGAGTGCGCATCACTTCCAGGTTCTCCCGGTAGCCGAGCACGATCCACGCCGGGATGTCCCCATGCAACAGGACCGGAGCGACCGGACCGTGCTCCTGGCGCAGCTCCTCGTACGCGCGGGCCGGGTCGGTGATCTCCGCCAGACGCCGGAGGGCATTGGGGGCCATGCCGTGGGCGGGGCACCCGGGCGGCGGCACGAGCCCGTCGGCGGGTATCGGGGGTGGGGTAGTCACGGAGCCTCCGGTTATGGGAGCACCCTGTCACGAAGGCCGGCCGGGGCGCTCATGATCGTCACTGCTGACCGCGGGATGCGGCACCGGCTGCCGGTCTTCAGGCAGCAAGATCGCCAGCCGCAGGACAGCATATCGGCGGCGCACCACGGCTCGACACGTCGTCAAGCCACCTTGCACGACGGGTGGTTGAGTCATCACCAGCTCGGGTCGATCTCCCCGTAGCCCATGGCGCCCTGTCCGAAGACGATCAAGGGCGAATAGTATGCGGCGAACTTGACCGCTTCGGCCGGCCGACTGTTCGCGCGCACCCGACCACCCTTACCCATCACGCCGGGGCAGCTGAGCACCGGCGCGAGTCTGTCTCGCGAGAGGACGCACCGTGTCACTGGATTCCATCCCCCGAGTCAAGGGACGTGTGCCCGGCCTCGGCCACGTGCCCCGCCTGTTGCACGACCCGCTCGGAGTCCTGCGATCCCTCCATGCCGAAGGGCCCGTACTACGCATCGACGTCGGCACCATGCCGGTGATCCTGGTCACCACCCCCGACACGGTCAACGAAGTCCTGGTGAAGAAGGGGCGATCGTTCAGGAAGGGCCGACTCTTCGACCGCATCAGGCCGCTCGTCGGCAACGGCCTCGGAAACTCGGAGGGCGCGCAGCACATACGCAACCGGCGCCTGATCCAGCCGATGTTCTACAAGGAGCGCCTGGAGGGCTACGCCGCTGTGATGAGCGGGCGCGCGCAAGCTCTCTCCGGATCCTGGAGCGACGGCCAGGTCATCGACGCCAACCAGGTCATGGGCAATTACGCGATCGAGACCCTGGCCGCCACCCTCTTCAGCGCCGACATCGGCCGTCCCGCCGTCGAGTCCGTCCGCGAGGACCTACCGGTCATCCTGAAGGACATGCTGCGTCGGGCCCTCGCCCCCAAGGCCCTCGACGGGCTGCCGATCTGGCGGGCCTTCGATCGGTCCGCTGCCAGGATGCGCTCCGTGATCGATGATGTGATCACCACCACGCGTGCCTCCAACCCGGAAGCCCGCACCGACCTTCTGTCCCTGCTGCTCTCTGCGCGCGACGACACCGGCGCCGGCCTGACCGACGTGGAGATCCGCGACGAACTGGCCACCATGCTGTTCGCCGGCACCGAGACCACGGCCTCCACCCTCGCCTGGGCGCTCTACCACATAGGCCAGCGCCCAGACTTGGAAGAGGAACTGCTCGCGGAGATCGACAAGGCAATCGGCGACCGTCCGGTCACCTTCGCCGACGTGCCGCAGCTGCCCGGCATCACCCGGGTCCTGGATGAGGCGATCCGCCTCCACGGCGTGGTCACCATGATGCGGCGCACGATCGAACCGGTCACCATCGGCGGCTACGAGATTCCCGCCGATACTGAAGTACTCATCAGCCTCTACGCGCTGCACCGCCGCCCCGAGCTGTACCCAGACCCGGACCGCTTCGACCCGGACCGCTGGCTGCCCGAACAAGTCGCCGCACGACCCCGCGACCACGTCGTCCCCTTCGGTGCCGGCAACCGCAAGTGCATCGGCGACAAGTTCAGCTGGCTCGAAGCCACCATCACCCTGGCCACCATCCTGCCGCGCTGGCGACTCCGCTCCGTCCCGGGCAGCAAGCCCCCCGCTGAGGCGACTTCCTCCATGGCACACCCGACCCGCATGCCCATGGTCATCCACCAGCGCCAGAACGACTGACCCACCGTCCCACCGGTTCCGCCTCCTGTGCCAGGCCGGGCCTAGGGTCTGTCGTCAATGTGATCTCGGGTCATGGATCATGGTCGGGTGATACGTCGCCATGAAGTGTCTGACCCTATCGTTCGTCGCCGTGTTGGAGTCGGGCCGGACGTCGTGGTGCCAGATCCTGGACGCGTTGCGGCTGGGGCCGGTCGACGACGTCGCCGAGGTCACCGCTGCCCAGGCCCGCCGGGTGGTCGAGGGCCTCATCGACATGGGCCGTTGGCACGCGGGCGACCGCGACATCCTGGTTGTCTTCGATGCCGGCTACGACGCTCCGCGCATGGCCTGTTTACTGGAAGGACTGCCGGTGGAGGTCCTGGGGCGGATACGCATGGACCGAGTGATGCGCAAGCCTGTCCCGGTCCCCTGGATCTCGCCGCCGCAGGGCGGGCGCCCGGCGAAACACGGCAAGGAGTTGCGCTTCGCCAAGCCCGACACCTGGGGCGAGCCCGATGCCGCGACCGTGCAGGTCACCGACCGCTACGGCACCGCTCGCGCGATGGCCTGCGACCGCATCCATCCTCGTCTGACCACCCGCTCCGCGTGGATCGACCACACCGCCGAACTCCCTGTCATCCAAGGCACGTTGATCCGCTTGCAAGTCGACCGCCTGCCAGGCGGCCACGACCCACTCCCCGTCTGGCTGTGGTCGTCGGCCACCGGCCTGTCGGGCGAGGACGTCGACCTGCGCTGGCAGGCGTTCCTGCGCAGATTCGACCTGGAGCACACGTTCCGGATGATCAAGCAGACGCTGGGCTGGACCTGTCCGAAGCTCCGCACCCCCGAGGCCGCGGACCGGTGGACCTGGCTGGTCATCGCGGCCCACACCCAACTTCGCCTCGCCCGGCCGCTGGCCGCTGACCTCCGTCGCCCTGGGAGAAGCCGGCCGAGCCCGGCCGGCTCACGCCCGCCCGGGTCCGCTGGGGGTTCGGGAACCTCCGCGCGAACTTGCCCTGTCCAGCCCGGGCACCGAAACCCAACCGGCCCGGTCCCGCCAGGCCGCTCGGCTCGAAGAACCGTCACCCCGCCACCCGATACGACGTGGGCAAAACAGTCAGACCGCCCGAGACCATTGCCGAACGTGACCAGGCCAGACCATAAAGAACAAGCTCAGTACCAGGACGGCGGCCTTGGCCTGCTCGAGCCGTATCTTCAGGTGGATGCCGTCGGCCCAGACATAGACGTAGTCGGTCGCGGACAGGTCGCGCTCGTTGAAGGCGGCATGTTCGGCCTGCCACTGCGTGGTGAGGCGGGTGACGGTGGCCGGCGAGAGTCCGGCGGGCGAGCCGAGGAACTGCTCCAGCGCGGGGACGAAGTCGCCGGAGGACAGGCCGGGCAGGTAGAGCGTCCGTGAACGGCTTTCACACAACGGCGCGTTCGGTCACATCCGGCGGACTATCGCCAACCCGGGACGGTATCAGGCTGCACGAGCGGTGAGGCATCCGCCTCACCCTCCTCTGGCACCGGCCGGTCACCCCCGGCTCCGAAGACCCTTCTCGAACCGGCCCCGTACCGCCTCCTCGCCACCTTCCCCGAGGCCCGTGCGGTCTTGGACCGCACGGAACACTCACCGGACGGCACGCGAAGCGCCGGACAGCAAGGATCCGCCGAACCAGCCTCCAACCTGGACGACGGGCAGTGGATCACCTCTCCCCCACGGTCGGACGGCGTGGTGACAGACCGTCCGAAACGCGCCGGGTGCCCGGGCGCACCCGAGCTCAACTCCACGACGACCGGCGCACCGCCCGCGCGAGGGCATGACCGCACACCAGCAGACGTCCTCGCCGCCCGGCTGAACACGGTTGCACACCCCCTGCACGCGACAGCCCTGACCATCCACGCCGTCACAGGAGCAGACATCAGCCGGCCCGCGCTCATCAGCGGCATCGACACCCACCGCACTGACACGCGTCCGTCAGGTCGCCGCTCTGGAATCCTGGACGGGCGGCTACTCCGAAGGCCCACCGTTCTGACTCAAGGACCCCGCAGTGCCCCCGGAGACCATCCCGTCACTCAATGTGGCCCCACCAAAGAAGTTGAGCCAGAATCCGAGTTTCGACAGCACCGGATTCCTCCGGCAACCGTCAGCCGTCGGCGCCGGGGTGCGTTGGGCGTCGTGGCCCGCCGGGGATCGGATTGTTGGCTAGAGCTTCTTCCGCGTCGCGCGGGCGGCCAGGACGTGGAGGAGACGCACGTACGGCGACCACCGGGCCGGGCGGGCGACGGTCCCGGTGCAGGCGCGTTCGGCCCGGTCGAAGGCGTCCTCCAGGCAGGCGTCGTGCAGGGGGCGGAACGCAAGCGGCCAGGTGATCCGTGCCAGGCCCTTGGTGGACATGGTCAGGGTGTGGTGGATCCGGGCGCGCCCCGGGCCGACCGGCAGCACGGCCAACTCGTGGAAGCCGTTGAAGCCGCGCGGCCGGGTGAACTCGAAGCGGATCCAGCGCCCGGGGACGTAGCCGGACACCGTGTACCCCACCGGCCAGTGACCGCCCACCGCGCCGGGGCCCAGCGGCCGGTCGAACTCCATCGGCGACCAGTCGCGGCCGGGCCACAGCAGGTCGCGGTCCCCGCTCGCCAGGGTGTCGATGAGCGCTCCCACCTCGGTCTCGTCTGCGGCCAGCAGGCGCTCGTGCACGTTGTGGACGGCCATGGGTCCTCCTCCATCACAATTAGAGACTTCCCTCCAATGAAATGGAGAGTACTCTCTGATTCATGGTGAGACCACCCCGCTTCGACACCGACCAGCTCCTCGACGCGGCCGTCCGCCTCGCCGCCGCCGGCGGGCCGCCCGCCGTCACCATGTCGGCAGTCGCCCACGCCGTCGGCGCCCCCAGCGGCTCCGTCTACCACCGCTTCGCCGGGCGCACGGCGCTCCTGGCGGAGGTGTGGCTGCGGACCGTGGAACGCTTCCAGGACGGCTACCATGCCGTCCTCGTCCGGGAGAGCAACCCCCGCAAGGCGGCGCGCGCGGCCGCCCGGCACGTGGTGGGCTGGAGTCGCAGGAACCCGGACGAGGCCTCCCTCCTCCTCTACGGCGCCGCCGACTTCGGCCGCGCCGACTGGTCCGAGGAACACACCCGGCGCGCCGACCTGGGCAATGAGCGGGTGCTCGCTTCCCTTGCCGCCCTCGCCGAGGCCCTCGGCGCCACGGACGAACGGGGCCGTGAGCGCGTGGCCCTCGCCCTGGTCGACCTGCCGCTGTCCATGGTCCGCCGTCACCTGCGCGCCGGCGGGCCCCTGCCGCCGTACGCCGAGGACCTCACCGAGGAGTGCACGGCCGCGCTGCTGGAGTAGCACCGGCGCCGAGGGTGGCTGTAGAGAATTGCGCATGGCCGAACCCGGCTTGCCCAGGCTCGCCGCCCACCAGCGGTTACATCGACAGAGCCCACCGAGCACCGTGACCGATTACCACCATCGGGTACTACGGACCCCTACGGTGCGTGCGCTCTGAGGCGGATACACGGCATCGCCACCGGCGATGCCGTGCTACTCCCGCCCGGGTGCGGTGCACTTGCGCGTGAGTGCAGTGCGTCGTCGGTGCGCACCGCCACATCAGGTGCGCGGCATCGGGTGCACTCAGCGGCCGGCTTCTCGTCCGCCGTGCAGACGTGCGCGATGGTGATGCGGTGCCCCGGTGGCATGGGCTCTCCTCGGATGGCCGGACGGACCGATGGCGCTGTGTGGGCCAGCGCGGGGGATGCCTGCCCTGATCCGCCGGACGCCCTCAGGAGCCAACAGCCGCGGGACCGTGGCTGTTCCCGCCGGCGGCCGCGAAGTCCGAGGAGACGCCGGACGTGGGCGAAATCTCGTCCCGCCGTCACGGTCCGGCTTGCGTCCGGCAGTGGTGATCGTGATGGGATGAGCCGATGCGACCCCCCACACGCACTTCCATGCCCACACGCAATCCGTACGAGGAACTGGCTCAACTGGCAGACCCCGAACCGGACTACGGCGCGGAGCCGGACGGGCGCAGCGGCGCCTCCTCGGGATTCGACCGGCTCGGCATCCGCTCGGACGACGACGAGGACGACTGGTCACCCCCCAACCACCGCGGGAGGAGCCGCCTCGCGCTCCTGCCCGTGTCGGTGAAGCTCACCGTCGCCGCGATCGTCACCGCCGCGTTCTTCGTGACCGGCGACCGTCTCGCCGTGGCATACGCGGAGGACAAGGCCGAGGACAAGATCCAGCAGTCGATGGGCCTGGCGGCCCGGCCTCAGGTCGACATCGAGGGCTTCCCTTTCCTCACCCAGGTACTCAATCACCGCATCGACAGGGCGGACGTCACCGTCCCTGATGTCGCCGCCGACAAGGTCTCGCTCGCCGAAGTGCACGCCACGGCAACCGATGTGCGGATCGTCGGCGATCTGCCGACGGCGATCCAGGGCGGAGTGATCGACCGCATGGACGGCGACGTCCTGCTCTCCTTCGACGATCTCAGCCGCGAACTTGGTGCCTCCCAGGTCGAGTTCACCGATGCGGGGCGCGGCAGCATCCGCATCGCGGGCTCACTGCCGATCGCCGGGCGAGAGGTGAGCATTCGCGCCGAGGCTCACCTGAGGCGAGACGGCGACCGTGCGGTGTCCACCACCGTGAAGGCGATGCACCTGGACGTCCCTGGCCTGTTCACCTTCCGCCCGGGCAGGGACCCTGCGAAATCCGGTCTGCGACTGCACCCGGAGGCTGTCCGCCGCATCACCTCGGAGGCGGCGCGCGCCAAGGCGCTGCTCGAGCTGCCCGCCGTGGTGGAACGGCTCGGCATACCCCGCGCCCAGATCGATCGCGCGCTCAGGAGCGAGAAAAAGCTCAGCCGCCTCACCGGTTCACCGCGCTTCATCGAGCGGCTGATGCAGGTCAATCTGGTCGACCTCGTCATCGAGCATCCCTGGCTCCTGGAGAAAGCGGGCATCGACCCGCATCTCGTCGGCACCCTGCTCGAACTGCGCCCGCCGGAGCTCTCGGACCGGCTGTCCCTGTCGTTCGAACTGCCCCGGACCACGGGGGACGTGCGGCTGCGCGACATCGTGGTGGAACGTTCCGGCGTACGGGCCGATCTCACCGGCACCGGCCTCACTTTCGGCGAGGTCGCCGGCGCGGACTCCACCCCCGAGAACTGACCCGCTCCCGACGTCGGGCCCGGCAGCACCATCGTGCCGCCGGGCCCGTGCGGGTGACCTCGCTACTCCGCCGCGATGCGCGGCTTCTCCTCGCCGGTGCGACGGCGGTACGACTCCGCGTCCACCTGTGACCCCAAGTGGAGAATCGGGTCGTCGGAGAGCTCGTGCATGGTTGGCGGTGGCACGTCCTGGGGCGTGACTGGCCCGGTGTTCACACTCGTTCATCGATCGCGAGGGTGACCGCTTGTTTGTGAGAGAGCAGTGCGGCGACACCCTGGATGGTGTCACTCATGTGCTCACGCCAACCGTGGTGGCGGGCGAGGGTTCTCCGGTTCTTCAGGTACGCAATACCGTGCTCGACATGGATGCCGCGTGAGGAGTGGGCCTTGCGCCGTTGCTCGTCTTGAACTTGCGGTGTGGCCAGGTCACCACGCGTCCGCCGGCCTGGGCACCCGGACTTGGTAGCCGGCATCCGCGAGGATATCCACCGCGGCGCTGTCGGACAGGAGTCTGACCAGCACTGACTTGCGGGCGTGGGTGATGTCCGCGCAGTTCCCGGGCTCGGCCGGGCTGCAGTACAGCAGACGGCCGGCCGCGTCCGTGAGGACCATGGGCTTGACGGCGTTCTGCTTGTTCTTGCCCGAGAGGAACCTGTCCCGGTCCTTGCGCCCGGCGGCCGGGCGACGGACGCGGATCGCGGTGCCGTCGATGTTTCCGGTCTTCTCGTGCTCGCCGACGTGGTCGACCACCTCGGCGAGTGTCCGGAGCCGAAGGCCGGGAGCGATGGTGCAGCCCTGCTGGGCCAGCAGCGGCCCGCCTGTCCTACGTTGTGCGCGGGCAACTTTGGGTCCCGGTCAGGCCGGCAGCGCGATAGAGGACTGGGGACCCACTCGGTCGACCAGGCCGTCGTACTGGTCGATCTCGAACGGTGCCGCGCCAGGAGACGTCTCGCGATCCTTCCCCGTCTTGCCGTCCAGGACCACTGCTTCCTCCCCCATCTGGCGTAAACGGCACCGTGCAAGAAGCCCCTGACCTTCGGCACGATACCGCCACAAACATCGGGCAGAGCCCACAGCTTCTCGAGCCAAACGGCATCGAATACCGCGACGACCGGGGCCCCTTTGGGACGTGGGGATCTGACGAACCGCCAGTGGACCCGGCTGGAGCCGTTGCTGCCGGGTACCAAGCCGGGCCGTCCGCAGGTGTGGACGCGGCGGCAGCTGATAGACGGCATGCGGTGGCGGACCCGGACCGGTACTCCGTGGCGGGACGTACCGGAACGCTATGGGCCGTGGGACCGGGTCTATGACCTCTTCCGGCGCTGGCAGCGGGACGGCACCTGGGCGAGGATCCTCACGCAGCTCCAGGCTGAGGCGGACGCCAAGGGCCTGATCACCCGGGACGTGAACGTCGACTCCACCGTCTGCCTGGCCACCAGCACGCCGCCGGGGCGGCGAAAAGGGGGACCACCAGAAGGAACTCCCGGCGGTGTCTGCGTCGAACCAGGCGACCACGGTCTCGGACGCTCCCGCGGCGGACTGACCAGCAAGATCCACCTCGCGGTCGAGCTGGGGCAAAAGCCCCTGACGGTGGTTATCACGGCCGGACAACGGGGTGACTCCCCGGCAAGTTCGAGCCGGTCCTGGAGGCGATCCGGGTCCCCCGGCTCGGGCTGGGCAGGCCGCGCAAGCGGCCGGACCGCATGCGGGCCGACAAGGCGTACGAGTCCCGCAGCAACCGCTCCTACCTGCGCAGACGCGGGATCAAGGCCACCATCCCGGTGCGGGTGGACCGGGTCCGCAACCGGCTCAAGCGCGGCTCGCGCGGCGGCCGGCCGCCGAAGTTCGACAAGGACGACTACAAGCAGCGGCACGCGGTCGAGTGCGGGATCAACCGCCTCAAGCGCCACCGGGCCGTCGCCACTCGGTACGACAAACTCGCTGTCCGCTACGAAGCGACCGTGCTGGTCGCAGCCATCAACGAGTGGCTGTGACCAGCACCGTCGCAACGACCCTCAGATGACGTCGAATTCGTTGCCCTCGGGGTCCTGCATGGCGGCGGCGTAGAGCCCTATGTCCGGCTCATCCTTAATCCGCAGCACGGTGGCACCAGCTTCGACCAGCCGTTCCACCGTAGCCTTGACCCGCTGTGTGCGGACGTCCAGCGGGACGTCACGGCCCCCACCGACCTTCAGGTCGAAGTGCCACCGGTTCTTGGCGGCCTTCGGCTCCGGAACCTGCTGGAACCACACCCTCGGTCCACGTCCCGCGGGATCGATGATCGACTCCGGAATATCCCCGGCACCGGCCGGCAACTCTGCCTCGGGCACCCCCACCGCCGCCCAGTAAGCACGCCACGTGGCGTGCCCGCCCGGCGGAGGCTCAGGCACGTAGCCCAGGGCCTTGGCCCAGAACGTCACCATTTCCTGCGGATCGGAGCAGTCGATCGTCAGCTGCACTGTCATCTCCATGCCCGGAGCATCCCAGGCAGGTCTGACAGACGATCCAATTTCACAACAGGCCCTAGGCGAGCGTCTTTTAGCGCCCATCAGCGTCCAACACGCCCTGCTGCCAAGAACATCGTTTCGCAGGTCAGTGCGTCTCTTGGTGGGAGGGGGTCGGACGCTGCGGACGCCGGCTCAGTTCTTGACCGAGGTCTCGGTCACCGTACACTCCGGGCAGGCAGTTGGCCGCAGTCACCGTCGGCGCACTTGCTCAGCCAGTCGGTGAAGTCGGCGTCGTACTTGGTGCCGATGGTGTCGCGGAGCAGGCGATAGGCGGCCTCGTACTCGCCTGCGCGGTAGTGGCCGAGCAGGGTGGCCACATCCTCGGGGTGTGACTGGAGCATGTATCGGACGCCCAGGTAGCCCCACTGGTAGATACGGGTGGTGTCGGCGTTGTCGTAGGTGGTCTCGAAGAGCTGGCTCAGTTGGTAAGTGCCTTTGCCCGCCTCCTCGATCGCCCGGTCGTAGGTGATGCCGCGGTACGAGTAGGAGACGTACTCGGCGAAGCCCTCGATCCACATCACGGTCGGGGTGGTCTGCCCGGCTGCGAAGTCGCCGTACATGTCGAAACGACCGTCGAGGTAGTGGGTGTATTCGTGGTTGAGGTTCCAGATCTGGAAGGCGCCGTTCTCGGCCGGCTGCTCGTAGGCGATGAAGCGCGGTTGGTTGCCCTCAGCGGCCGGGTCACCCTCCAGGTACATGCCGCCGTTGTTGGTGTCGATGCCGAAGAGGACACCGGCGTAGGTCTTGTAGTCGGTGCTGGAGTTGAAGGCGACGATCTCGATGCTGGTGTTGTTGTCGCCCTGGACCGGGCCGTTGTCCTTGACGATGTCGTGGAAGACCGGGTCCTGCTTGAGGACGCTGTCGCATGTGGCCGAGAGTTCGGACGCGGTCAGCTCCTGCGCGAGGATCTTCGCGCTCGGACCACATTCGTGCTTGATCGTCAGCACGGCGTCGCGCACGCGGTTCTGCAGGTCACAGGTGTCGTACTCGGCGCAGTTCTCCTTGTCGAACTCATCCGTCATCTCGGCGAGGCCGACCCAGAGCGCGGCGGTGCGCCCAGTGATCTCGCTGCGGCCGAGTAGCTCCTTGACCAACGGCTTGACGGTGTCCTTGAGGCCGGCGTGCTGCAGGAAGCGGCCGAGTTCGCGTCCGGCATTGCCGGTCAGGTAGGACTTGTCGGTGCCGAGCAGATCGTCGTGGGCGACGGCGAAGTCACGCAGTCCGGTGAGGACGCTCGGGTCGGCCTTCACGGCTTCCGCGAACTCCGGCAGCTGGTGGCCGCGGAACAGCACGGTGTAGGTGTTGTTGACCGCCGCGATCATCCCGTAGAACTCGTCGTACGACGAGTTGTAGTCCTTCTGCAGACGTTTGACCACGTCGAGGTAGCGGGCGTTCTCTTCGGAGCTGTCGATCAGGGTGACCGTCTCGGCCAGGGTCTCTCCGTTCGCCTCGGTGACGTCGAAGGCGTGGGACGAGCCGAAGAAGCCGTCCAGGGAGCCCTGAATGGCGCTCTTCAGCGTCGGGCCGTATTCGCCGACGTTGTCCGGCTGGTTGTACTGGATGTAGTAGCCGGCGCGCAGGTACAGCACCACCTGGGTTGCGGAAGTGCTGTTGTCCCCCGGGTAGTTGGTGGCGACATCCCTGAGCGCGTTCGCCACCGTGACCATCTGTTCCTCACGGAAGAGAGCCTTGGAGTCCTCACCGGCCACGTTGAACAGTGTGTTGATGCAGGCGGTTTCCGACTGCTTGATCTGCTCGACCAGGGCAGCACCGGTCTTCGAGGTGAAGTCGTTGACGTTGCAGTCCGCCGCGGCCTTCGCCGCAGAGCGGGCGCGCTTGCGCTCGGCGGCGTTCTGGGCCGCGGGGAGCGGAGGGCGTAGCGCGGCCTTCGTGGCCGATCGCGCGGGGTGGGCGGCGTGCCCGGGCGCGAGATCGGCGGCGAGCACCGTGGCGGAGGCGGGCTGCGGGGCGGGGGCGGCCTGTGAGGCGGGGGCCGACCTCGGCGCGGGCTCAGGTGCCTCGGCGCCGGCCGGTGCCGCCCCGCTGGTGGGGGCGAGCATGGTGAGCCCCAGGCCGGCGGCGGCCACGGTAGGTATCAGCAGTTGGGCGAGTTTCTTGAATGTGGGGGGTTTACGCATAGCGATGGCCTCCAGGCCGGTCGGCAGCCGTGCGTGGGGCACGGCAGTGGGGGGTGCGGACCGTGATGGAAAGGGAGTTGAGCACTCTCGCAGCTGTCATGCTCGCGGAAAGTGTGCCCGTACAATGTCACAGTTGACATCTCGATGAAAAGAGGGGTGCAGGCATCAGAACAAGCCTTGTAGCGGCGGTGCGGGCGTCGGCAGGCAGCCGGGCAGGACACGGTCCTCTCGACCACCAGCGATGGCGGCTCAGTCGCGTGGAGGACTCGACGCCCTTGCGGGCGATGCGGTGGCGGATACCGCGTTGACGGAGCCATCCGCCCAGGTGGTCATAGTCATAAGCCTTGTCGGCGTGGAGCTTGGCCGGGCGCCGGCGGCGTCGACCGCGCCCCGAGCAGATGGGCGGTATGCCGCAGGCGGAACGCGTGATCCTCGTGAAAGGTCAGGGATGTGCCGCCCTCCGGGCGGCAGAAGGGGGCCGCTGACGGGACCGAATCCGACCGACGCAAGAGGCTTGGCTGGCGGCCGCCGCCGTCGCCGTTGAGGTGCACGGCACGGAGCCAAGCGTCCTTGACCCGCTCGAACGAGCGCAGGCAGGCCGCGCCTTGATGTACACGGCTGGACTCGGACCCCGGGGTGAATCCGCTGGCGAAGGGTGCGGCCGACCCGGTGGGGCGAGGTCGTTCTCCAGCCGGTGCGCACCGTGGGCAGGTCGTCCCCGTTGGTGATCACTGCGGTTTTCAGGCGATCCCGTCGTGGCCGACGTGGGCGAGCTGCTCACGGTTGAGGTGGCGGGCCCCGCCTCACGACCGCGTACGGGTGCGGTCCGGGCCGGTAGCCGAGCCACGCCTGTCCGGCATGCCCCAACGGCCGGGCCGCGATCAGGGCCTCGGTGCTGATGGTCTCCTCGTCCCGGCTCGACGAGTCGTACGCCAGTAGCGCGCGGCGCAAGTCCTCCGCGAACGCCGCGCGCCGCGGCCCGAGCTGGGCCGGGGTCGATGACGAGTTGCTCAGCTGTAGCGCGATCAGCTCCTCCACGCTGCGCACCACCGCCTGGTCGAACGGCACCATCTCGACGGCCGAGTACGGCGAGCGCTCCAGCGTGGCGTGGTAGGTCTCCGTCGGCTCGGGGTATCCCCTCTCCCGGCCAGGCGCACGGCACCGAGGTATGCGGCACGGACCTCGGCCACGACCGGCGCTCATCCGCGCAGGGGCGTGGTGCCGGGCGGACCTTTGTCGGCAGGCACGCTTACCGATCTTGTCGGCACGAAGGTGCCCAAACTGTCGCACTCGTAGGCATTTTCAATGACGTTTCACACCCGCGGGGATGGCCACTGCGCGGGCGTAGGCGTAAGGGTCGATGGCAACTGAAAAGTTCCCGCACCTGCGGGGATGGTCACCACCGCCACCCGGAGACCGCTAGCCGGCGGCTCTGCACCGATCAGGACTCACAGCTCAGGCTGCCACTTATCGAACACCCAGCCTGGATAAGAGGTTCTGAAGTATGGCAGATGAGCGTCCCAGTCCCCAGGGAGCAACGCATGTACTGGGTGCAGCGTCATGCGACTGTCCGAGTCCATATCGAATCCCCAGGAGAAGCCGGCCAGCGGCAGGACTCGCCGTTCGCTGTCCTCCATGGGTGTCCAGGCCAGATAGCTATGGGCCGTCCAGCTGAGGGGATCCCGCCTGGCGCGGGAAGGCGCGTCAAACAAGGTGGGGTTGATCCCGAAAAACGCGTACGGCGAAGGCACGTCTTCGAAGAGGTAGAACGGGTCCATGTCGAAGGCGGCCCCGGCGGAGGAGTTGTCCGTCGAGCGCACCAGTTGGACCCAGCCGAAAAGGGCCCGATACCCCTTTCCCGGGTAGTCCACCACGGCCGTGCAGCTCGGGAAGCCACACGCTGACGGTTCTTTGCCGATCGCAGCGGGGTCATCCACCTGCTCCACCGTCACCGTCAGCGAGCCCTGCCTGTCGTCACGTAAGAAGGGGATGATCACGACTTCACCCTGCCGTTCGGGCACTTCGCTGGCAAGAGCCGGACGAGAACCCTGTCTCTGAACCCGCACATCAGCCTGGTGCTGCGGGTTCAGAAACAGGCACTCAACTTGTCATTTACCAAGTTCGACTCGGTTCCGTGCCGACTTTGTGGTGGGCGGGACGGCTGAACGCCTCGCCGGTGGCGAGGACTCTGCCCACGTCATGGCGGACCAGGAAACACCCGGTCCCTTCGTTCGGAACACGAAGACTGGAGCCGGCGCAGGCGGTCGCGCGGTGTGCGGGCGGACTTCCCGATCGGCATGGAACAGCGCGTGTCCGCATTGGACGTACCCTCCGCCGACGGTAAGGGTGGTCCCGGCATTCACGACCATGTACCGGGACGGGGGCCTTGGCGCTCCGTCCCCCTGTTCGCCCTGCCCGGCAGGGCACTTCGGAGGTTCGGACCGTGCACCACACCCGTGCCCGTCGCGTCCTTGTGGGCGCGCTCGCCGCCCTCGTCCTCGTCCCGCTCGCGGCCTGCGGCCACGACGCCTCCCCTGCCGCGTCGTCGCCGGCAGCGAGGACGACGGGACCGGAGTCCGATGCGAAGCCGTTCGCCCATGAGCTGGGGGCCCTCGAGCGCACGTACGACGCACGACTCGGTGTGTACGCCGTCGACACCGGCAGCGGGCACGAGGTCGCCTACAACGACGGCGAACGGTTCGCCTACGCCTCCACCTTCAAGGCGCTGGCCGCCGGTGCCGTGCTGCGAACGTACTCGCTGAAGGGCATGGACCGGGTGGTCACGTACTCAGCCGACGAGCTGATCGCCCACTCTCCCGTCACCGAGAAGCACGTCGGGACCGGCATGAGCCTGCGCGACCTGTGCGAGGCCGCCGTCCGCTACAGCGACAACACCGCGGCCAACCTGCTCTTCGACGCGCTCGGCGGCCCCAAGGGCCTGAACGCCGTCCTGGAAGCGATGGGTGACGACGTCACCCTGATGGAGCGCCGAGAGCCGGAGTTGAGCCGATGGGCCCCGGGCGAGAGGCGTGACACGACCACGCCGCGGGCGTTCGCGAAGGACCTGCGCGCGTTCGTCCTCGGTGACGCCCTCGGCAAGGACGAGCGCGCGCAGCTCACGAAGTGGCTGCGGACCAACACCACTGGCGACGAGCTCATCAGGGCCGGGGTGCCGAAGGGCTGGGTGGTCGGAGACAAGACAGGGACCGGCAGCGGCTACGGCGCCCGCAACGACATCGCCGTGGTATGGCCGCCGGACAGGGCCCCCATCGTCATGGCCATCATGTCCAATCGCGGCGACAAGGACGCCGAGCCCGACAACAAGCTGATCGCGGAAGCGGCGGCCGTGGTGGCCGGCGCACTGTCGTAACCGATCGGGTGTGCACGCGTACGAAGACGCACGGTGCCGGCCGACGATCCGTCAGGTGGTCCGCTCCGCGGTGGACCACGGTGAACCACGGCGTGCCCGCGACGCAGGCGTGACTCTGCGCGTGAGGGGCACTCGTACGCCGGCTCGGCGGACGACGAATCCGCCGGACGGAGAATTCGAGAGGGATGCCCCATGGAGATATCCGGCATCATCAGCGCGATCGTGATCGGCACCGTCATCGGCGTACTGGGTCGGCTGGTCGTGCCGGGACGCCAGCACATCGGCGTCCTGTGGACGATCGTCGTCGGCATCGTGGCCGCGTTCGTCGGCACGGCTCTCGCCGCGGCACTCGGCGTGGCGGACACCCGCGGTGTCGACTGGATCCAGTGGCTCTTCCAGATCGCACTCGCCGCGGGGGGCGTGGCGGCGCTCAGCCGGGTCAAGGCCCTGCGCTGACCGCGCCCGCGCACCTCGGCACCCGGCGGCCGACGAGCCACTCACGTCGACGAGAGCCGGCGCCCGAGCGCAACTGCCCCCTTCCGGCGCGGCCTTCGCCGACTCCTGAGGCGCGCAGGGAGCGAGGAGCGCCCTCGGCTCGGGAAGCACGGGTGATCCGAAGGGGGTTGCCTGCCGACCTGTGGTGAAGCCGCCTCGACCAGCGGGCCGTCACGGCGGGATATGTCAAGAATCCTTTACATGCTGTCAGGTCTGCTTTACATTCCCGGTGTGACACACGAAGAGAAGCGAGCGTGGATCATCGCGGTACTCGCAGTCGGTACGTACGCGGCCTACCTCGCCGTCCTCCTGGTTCGAGCCGCTGACACCCCCGTGGCCGAGGTGCCTTACGCATCGCCGCTGCTGTGGGCCGTGGGCATCTCGATCGCGGCATCGATCGTGCTCAGCGTCGTCGTCTCGATCGGCGGGCCCAAAGGCGCGAACAGAAGGGACCAACGCGACCGGGAGATCCACCGGTTCGGTGAGTACACAGGCCAGTCGTTCGTCGTCCTGGGCGGGGTGGCGGCCCTGGGTATGGCGCTGGCCGAGATGGACCAGTTCTGGATCGCCAACGTGCTCTACGCCGGGTTCACCCTCTCGGCGATCCTCGGTTGCGCGGCGAAGATCGCCGCATACCGCTGGGGCTTTCAGCCTTGGTGAGGGAACCGACCAGGGTCACCAACTCGATCCGGGCCCTCCGGTTCGCGCACGGTGGGATGACACAGGCGGAACTGGCCGACCGGATCGGCGTGACCCGACAGACCGTCATCGCCATCGAGAAGGGCCGCTACTCGCCCTCTTTGGAGATGGCCTTCCAGATCGCCCGCGTGTTCAAGGTCGCGCTCGACGACGTTTTCCAGTACGTGGACGAAGAAGAAGGAGACACGGCATGAAGGCAATGGTTCAAGAGGAGCCTACGGCTCGGCCGACGTCCTGGAACTCAAGGACATCGACAAGCCCGTGGTCGGCGATGACGACGTCCTCATACGAGTGCGCGCGGCGGGGGTCGATCCGAGCGTCTGGCACCTCATGACGGGCCTGCCGTACCCGATTCGCATCATGGGCTTCGGGCTGCGCACACCCAGGCTCCGGGTGCGCGGCTGGGACGTAGCGGGGAACGTCGAGGCGGTCGGCAGGAACGTGACCCGGTTCAAGCCCGGCGACGAGGTCTTCGGCACCTGCGAAGGCTCCTTCGCGGAGCACGCGTGCGCCCCTGAAGACAGATTGGCGGCGAAACCGCCGAGATCCACCTTCGAGCAGGCTGCGGCCGTCCCCATCTCCGCCTTCACCGCCCTCCACTCGCTTCGGGAGCAGGGGCGGATACAGCGTGGGCAGCGGGTCCTGGTCATCGGTGCGGGCGGAGGCGTGGGGACGTACGCCGTACAGCTGGCCAAGGCGGTGTTCGAAGCGGAGGTCACCGGCGTCTGCAGCACCGGCAAGACGGACATGGTCCGCTCCCTCGGTGCGGACCACGTCATCGACTACACCCGTGACGACTTCGCCACCGACGGCCGTCGCTACGACCTCATCCTCGACACCGCGGGCAACCGGCCGCTGTCCCACCTCCGGCGGGCCCTCACTCCTCGAGGGACCCTCGTCATCGTCGGCGGCGAAGGGGGATGGCGATGGCTCGGCGGCCTGCACCGCGCCCTCGGGGCACTGGCTCTGTCGCCGTTCGTGGGCCAGAACCTTCGCGCACCGTTTGTGAGCGAGCCCAAGGAGGACATCCTCCGGTCCCTGGCCGAGTTCGTCGAAGCCGGCAGCATCACACCGGTCATCGACCGGACGTACCCCCTCAGCGAGGCCCCCGACGCCATCCGTCACTGGGAAATGGGCCACACACGCGGCAAACTGGTCCTCACCGTCTGATACGGATCAAGTTCGCGTTTCGCCGGCGCCGGACCGGCCTTCTGCCGACCCCCACAACAGGAAATCACGCCGCCGGTCCCGGGCCGGGAGCGCAGCCAGACCGGCCGCACCCCGAAGCCGGGCAGGCAGGCCAACACGGGCGGGGCATCGGCGTACTCCGTGCCCGACTCCGGCAGGACCGAGCGCCAGGACGGGGAACAAGGTGGCGACGCTGCCGTTCTCACGTACGGGCAGTACAACTCGCCCGGCACTGGCTCTGCGGGGACTTCGGCGACTCCGCTCACGGCGTTGAGGCAGCAGTCCGCATCGCCTGGTCCCCACACCGGCCCGGTACAGCACCGTCAGCGCCGCCGAACGGCGGACGGTTGTGGCCAATCGCACGTGGGTACGTCCCCGGGATCCAATGAAGGGGGATCAGGAGTGAAGAGAAGAAACGCAGTTCGGGGGGCGAGAGATGTCAGTGACGGCAGGCATCTGCTCGCGGTCTGTCGAGGCAGGCGGTATCAGCCGTGAGTGAGCGCTACACAGAACTTGTCGTATCCCCGGACAAGAGCAGGTTCGGGCGCGTGGCATGGGCGATCGTACCGGCCGCCATCCTCCCGGGCATCAGCTTGACGCTCATGCTCGCCGGCGGGCGCGGCACCAGTGAGGGGCTCGGATCGTCGGCCGTACCGGCGGTCATCGTTCTCGTCGCGCTGCCGTTCCTGTGGTACGTGACCTACGCAGTCCTGCATACCGTGAACTCGTACGTGGCGCTCGTGGACGGCGCCGTCCTGGTGCGTAACTGGGCGCGCCGGCTGACCGTCATCGAAGGGCCCGGCTTCCTTGTCCGGACCCCCATCGACTCCAGCGGAATCGCCGGCGAGGTGCTCATCGTGGGCGATGACCATGCCGCCGTGATGCTCAACCCGCGGCAGTGGCGTGAAGCCGAACTCAACCGCGTGTGGCGCAATGCGGCTCTTCAGCAGCAGCAGCCAAGGGACCTACCGACTCCACGAGAGCTGCGCAGGCGTTACCCGACCATCCGGATACCTCTCTACATCCGGCATCCCGGCATCGTCTACACCTTCTGGACTCTCCTCGTCATTCTCTACATCGGACTCGTGGTCAACGTCTTCGCCCGCATCTGAAGACCGCGAACCGACCGGCGAAGAGTCTGCGACCTCCCACCAGACCCGCCCCTCTCCGGGGCGCAGCCGAGCGGCTGCACCCCGGAGGTTGGGTCAGCTCCGGACGAGTCGCAGGTGCCGGGCTTGGGCGGCCGCATCGAGCGACGGGGAACACCACATGATGCCGTCCAGGACGATCAGGTCGGTGACGTCGTCGAAGCCCTCGGGCGCGCCGGTCGCTGTGTCACTGTCCTGGGATGTCCCTTTGACGTGAGTTCGGGAGTCACCCAGGCCGCGGCTGCATGATCAATGTCGCTGAGAGGTGATGTCACTCAGTGGCTCGCAGGAACTCAAGGCCGTCCAGTGCGGTCAACGACGACGGCGTCGGGTCCGGACCATCCTCCCTTTTGAGCCGCCGCGAAGGCTGCACGGACTCTTGGGCTCCGGCACCTTGTTGCCTACCCCTGACTGGGATTGGACCACCATCGCCCGTACAGATTCGACCTTCGACTGCAGCGTCCCGATCGGTCCCCTGCGGCAGAAGAAGACACTCCACGCTCCCACGGCAAGCCCTCAGGTGACGTCAAACGACGCCTGGGGTTCAGATCTTGGGGAGTGGTCGCGGAGGGGTTACTGGGACCGAAGTCGCAGGTCGTGGAGCTGGCGGTCCACCCGGGCAACCGGGCCGGCGGCGGCCCGCCCCACGCAACGGTATACGTCGGAACGGATCGCCCTCCACCCCGTTCCTACGCAGGCGGTGCCAGCCGGGCGGCCCACTGCTCGCGCGGCGCCTGCCTGCTGGCCTGCACTCCTCTGCTGGTGGTCTGCCTCGGCTTGCCCTCCATGCCCAGCCGGCCCGGCTTGGGGGCCGGGATTCATCCGCGCTGCGAGGAGGTGTCCGCGTGGGTGGGTGCTTGTTCCCTGGTGGTTTGGGCCCGGGTCTCGGTCACGGCCCGGTGAAGGAGCCGGGACAGGCGCTGGTCGGCGTCGGGGGCGGTGAGCAGGACGCGGAGGGCGTGTTCGAAGTGGTGGTGGCCGGGGCCGTGCCACCACAGCATGTCGGCGACGCGGGCCGATGTCGTCGAGGTGCGGGCTCGGGCGAGCCGGTTGGCCCGGGCGTGGCAGGCCGCGCTGCGGCGTTTCAGGCGCCGAGAGTCGGGCCGCACGAGGCGGGCGGCGTCCACGACCGTGCCCACCAGCAGCGGACCGTAGGCGCGGTCGGCGGGGTCCGCGTTGGCGAGATCGGCGGCCAGCGGCCACAGGGTGAGGCGGGTGGCGTCGTCGACGGCGTCGTTGACCGCGCGGGCGAGCGCGGCGAGTACCGGATGGGTGCCGGGCGGTCGGTCGGTGAAGCGGCCGGTGGCCAGCAGCGAGGCCGCCTCCATAAGGCAGGCGCCGTCGTCGGGGTGCAGATGGGCGAAGCGGCCTGGCACGGGGAGGCCGTCGGGGAGTCCGGCGCGTGGTGGTCTGCCCGACTGGGGAGTGGGTGGGGTGGGCATCGTGGGCCTCCGCTGAGGTCACAGGCCAGTGATGGCGTGCAGGATCAGGTAGAGGGCGGCGGCGGGCAGCCCGGCTCCGGGGAATGTGAGGATCCACGCGGTGCCGATGGAACGGGCCACCTGCCAGCGCACGGCCGAGATGCGCCGGGTCGCGCCGGCGCCCAGGATGGCCGCGGTGATCGTCTGGGTGGTGGAGATCGGGGCCTTGAAGACGAACGCGGTGGTGTAGAGGACGGCCGTGGCGGCGGTCTCGGCGGCGAAGCCGCGCGGCGGGTCGAGGTGGACAATGCGCCGACCGAGGGTGGTGATGATGCGGCGTCCGCCGCTGTAGGTGCCGGCGGCCAT
This sequence comes from Streptomyces sp. ISL-10, assembly GCF_018614575.1. Lineage (GTDB taxonomy): Bacteria > Actinomycetota > Actinomycetes > Streptomycetales > Streptomycetaceae > Streptomyces. The sequence continues at coordinate 84,676 of NZ_JAGGOJ010000032.1, read as the reverse complement.
CGCCGCGGCCACGGCCGCGATCACCCACAGGGGTACGGAGAAGTCGTCCTGCCATCCCGCCGTCACCATCGCGAGGACGATGACGCCCATGGTCTTCTGCGCGTCCTGCAGCCCGTGCCCGAGGCCCATAGCGGCGGCTGACACGGTCTGCGCCATACGGAAGCGACGGGTGACGGGGCGCGGGGCAGAGCGGCGGAACGTCCACAGGATGATCGTGTGCAGTGTGTAGCCGAGGGCCACGCCGACCAGCGGGGACAGCAGCATGGGCAGCAGGACCTTGTCCACAATGCCGGTCCAGTGCACGGTAGCGGAGGCGGCGAGGGCGGCACCGACCAGTCCGCCGATCAGGGCGTGGGAGGACGAGGTCGGCAGCCCCCGCCACCAGGTGAAGATGTTCCAGCCGATCGCGCCGATGAGCGCGCACATCACCAGCAGCAGGCCCGACAGTTCCTCAGGTGCACCGATGATGCCGCTGCCGACGGTCTTGGCTACCTCGGTGCCCAGGAAGGCGCCGAGGAAGTTCATCACGGCGGCCATGGCCAGGGCGATGCGGGGCGTGAGGGCCCGGGTGGAGATGGAGGTGGCGATCGCGTTCGCGGCGTCGTGGAAGCCGTTGGTGAAGTCGAACGTCAGCCCCACGATGATGATGAGCACCACCAGAGTGAGCTCCATGGCCGGATCACCTTTCGCCACGCACACGGTCCCGGACGGCCCGCAGGCGCCCTCGCCCTGTCTCCATCCTGCCGCGAAATCCCCGCGGGAGCCGGGCACGGACACGCGACACGCACACAGCCGATGAACGTCTCTCTGCACGGACTACGACATCCGCACTGCCAACACGGGCCGCATCATCGTCCGCGCCATGTGTCGGATGCGCGGCGACGTGCGCACCTTCCACCCCGCGCGGATCGTCTCCTACACGATCCACCGCGCGCCGGCGACGCCCGGAGGGCATCCGCAGGTCGCCAAGGCCGCCTGGTGCTGGACGCCCCGGCAGGCGCGATGCGGCTGGGCGCGTAGCCCGCGCGGGACCGCCCCTCACTCGGCCCGGGCCACGGCCGCAGCGCGCCGCTCGAGAAGCCGCAGCACGGCGTGGTTCGAGGTCCCTGTCGGAGATTGCGACGATCTCGATCGCCTGCGCCGTCGGCAGCGGCATCTGGTCGAGCTCCTCGTCCCGCACCCGGGACGAGGTGTTCTTGGAGACCTCGTACCCCTTGATGATCTCGTGATCGCGAGCTGCTTCCCGTCCAGTTCGCGGATCTTGCGGTACCGGATGCGGCCGCCGTCCACGAGGTGCACCTGCCGGAAGCCGATCGAGTGTTCCTCGGTGGCGTTGACGATCTCGCAAGGAATGGTCACGAGCCTGAAGCTGACGGCTCCGGACCAGATGGGGCGGGGCATGACGAGACCTCCCGTGCAGCCCCGAGCAGAGCCCAGCCTACGACCGGCCACGGTGAGCGGCACGTGCGTGAACGACCGCCCCGAACGAAGCTCGGAGTGCTGGGAGCAGGGCTCCGGATGCGCGCCCCCGCCATCCGGGTGACCCTGGTGGAGATCCTGACCCCTCACACCCCAGGGATAGCCATGATCAAGAAGCTGCACGAGATGGGGATGCGAAGCGAGCACGCCTACATGGCCGCGTTCGCTTCCATCGGCCTCTCCATCGCCACCTGGGCGATGTCCCTCAATGCCGAGCCCGGGGCCGGCATTGCCCGCGCCGACCGGTGGGGAATCTTCGTTGGCGAATGGGCGCCGACCTTCTTCGGCCTCGGCCTCGCCCTGTCCCACTATGAGCAGTCGGAAGGCACTCTCCTCGCCAGCGTCAGCGAAATCCGCGAGGAACGAGCGGCCATGTAGCCGCAACACGCCCGCCCCCGTGAAGGGGGCGGGCGTGTCCGCCGTCGCGCGAAGGTAGCAGCACCGACGCCACGACCACTGAGCACCGTGCATCAGAGATGACCGTGGTGCGGCACGAGGGGCTGGGGTTCCGCCACTGCCCACCGAGCCGACCGAGGTGCCGATCCGTGGGCGGTCCCGGAGCTGGGTGCGAACGGGCGCAAGTTTCGCACGACGTGGATCGGCTACGCCGCGCTGGCGGTGGTGCACTCCTACATCGCCCTGGACAGGGAGGTGTTGCGCGGCTTGTGGCGGCGGATGAGGCCGCTGGTGGTGGAGGAGGCGGACTTCTACGGCGGCCGGATCAACGGCGGCGCACACGCTGGTCTGTGCTTCGGCCGGAGGAGCCGCTGCGGCTGGTCGGGCCGCGCGGTCTTCGAGGAGTACATGATGCGCGGGTGGGTCAAGGCTCACGGTCTGCGCGGCGTTGACGGCGAACTGTTGCGCTTCGACCGCAGGCGGCTGCGCACGACCTTCATCGCGCAGCGCGGCCAGCGGCAGTGGTCCCTGCGGGCGACCATCGATCCGAACCACTCGCCGCAGGTCGAGGGCGATCACTACCTGTCGGCCGCAACCCCGGCCCAGAGGGCGCGTTCACGCCTCTGGGCGGCGAGCACGTCGGGGTGACGGGCATTTGCGTTGCGCCGGCGCAGGTAGCGGTGCAGGGCCCAGGTCTGTCCCGGGTGGCTGGCCGAGTGTGACCGTCGCCCGCTCCTCCAGGTCCTTCGCCTGCGCTGCGCTCGGGACCCTCTATCTAGGACCGGCGACTGGCTCCGGAACTAGTCGACGAGGAATCCGACCTCGCCTTCCCCTTGATGGTGGAGGTGAGCTTGACGCTCGGCGTGCCGGGGCCGGATGCGGGCGTGGCGACGGCGACAGCGGGCGTGGCGACGGCGGCTTCGGGGGCGGGGGCGGCGACGGGGGCAGCGATGGCGGCGACGATGGCGAGGACGGCGACAGCGCGCAGGGTCCACTTCAGCACGAGAAGGCTCCGATCTGGACGTGTGATGGCGTGCGTCTCGATCGTCGCCACCGATCCGGTGTCCGGGGATCGTCCGAGGGTCGCGGCTGTATCCCCCGCACGGGGGAGGTGGCCGGCCGCGGGGCGCCTCCCGTCCTCGGGTTCTGGCTCAACTTCTGTGATGGATCAACACTCCGCCGTTTTTGATCTTCATCTAGCCCGTGGTGCTGCGGGTGGGCATGGGGCGAGCCCGCACTGACGGACGGACGTGAGGCGGGTCGGCAACCGTGGTGGACTCGGGAAGACACCGTCATCAAGCTGTGAAGCTTCTGCGGGACACTTTTGCTCAGCACAGCGCACCTCGCGCTTCTCATTTGGGGGGAACACAATGAGCACCGTACGCAGAGCCGTCCTCGTCCTCGCCGCCGTCTCTGCACTGAGCCTGACTGCCTGTGGGCCCACCGAAGACAACGCGGCGGGCGGGGCCGAGGGCCCTACCGTGAGCCCGACGAAGTCCGCGACGCCGTCGAAGCCGTCGAAGCCGTCGAAGCCGTCGGCGGCACCGGACATGGGCTCATCCGGCGGCGCTGACGACTCGTCGCCCGACTCCGACTACGGTGTCTTCCCCTGCAGCACGTACGACGTGAAGTTCACCGCTACCTTGGCGGAACCCACGAGCAGCAGCTATCTGCTGAAGATCACCAACAACGGCACCAAGGTGTGCAAGGCACTGGGCCATCCGGTTGTGACCTTCGGCGATCTGGACGGGCAGGCCACGGAGCGGGGCGAGGCCCCCCGTATCGAGGACGCCATCAGGCTCAAGCCGGGCGAGTCGGCCTACGCCGGGCTCATGGGCGGCGCCAACGACGGCAGGGGGAAGGCCGTGAACTCGATTGCGATGACCATGAACACCGAGTCAGATCTCGAACAGACGCCGCTCAAGGCGTCGACTCCCGGCCTGTATGTCTCGCCCGACAAGAATTCCGTGACTGCGTGGGTGGGCAACCCGGAGGACGCGCTGAGCTTGTAGGTGTGCCCCCGGTCCGAGGTAACGGGCACCTGGCACATCGGCAATCACCGAGCGTAGGTGCACCTCAGAAGTTGAGCCACCTGAGTCGTGACAGCGGTTGTTCACGAGTTTGGGTTCTGGCTCAGCTTCTGTGACGGAGCCACGCTGAGTGACGGCTAGCTTCTCCGGGCAGTAGGTGAAGTCGCCCGAAAATGAGCCGTGGTCAAGGCGGTGGGGATGACAGTTCGGGGCAGTGGAAGAGATCGTGCTCCGGTTGAAGGAGCTGTTGTTCCCGGCGATCGCGGACGTTGCGGTGCTGTGGTGGACGTGAGCATCGCGATAGTGCGGGTCGACACGGAATGCACTGCGAACGGTGCCGCTTGCCCGGCGTGCGGGGCCTGGTCGAACCGGGTCCATGGTTCCTACCTGCGGTTTCCCGCTGATGTGCCCAGCGCTGGACGAAGTGTTGTTCTCCAGCTGGGGGTCCGCCGGTTCTGCGGAAACTCGGGGTGCACCCGCCGCACCTTCGTCGAGCAGATACCCGGCCTGACCCGTGGGCACGGTCAGCGGACCGAGCGGCTGCGCGCGATGCTGGCTGCGGTCGGTCTCGCGCTGGCGGGCCGTGCCGGCGCCCGTTTGAGTCCGTGCTTGGGGTCTCCGTCAGCCGGAGCACGGTCCTGCAGCTTGGTCGACGCCCTGCCCGAGCCGGAAGTGCCCGCCCCGCGTGTGGTCGGCGTTGACGAGTAAACCACCCGCAAGGGCCGCCACTACGGCACCGTTCTCGTCGACGTCGAAAGCCGCCGCCCTGTCGACCTGCTGCCCGACCGGGAGGCATCGAGCCTGGCTGCCTGGCTCGCCGATCGGCCCGGCGTCGAGGTCGTGTGCCGGAACCGGGCGCCGTTCTTCGCTGAGGGCGCCACCGCCGGTGCGCCGCAGGCACTCCAAGTCGCGGACCGGTGGCACCTCTGGCACAACCTGAGCGAGGCCACCGAGCGGAGCGTCGCCCAGCACCGTCGCTGCCTCCGCGCTCTGGTCCCCACCGTCCCTGAGCCCGGACCCGAACCCGAGGCTGTTCCGGTCGCGGACTCGTCCGGTTCTCCTTGGCCGCGCGGGCACCGATTCGCCGATCGGACCCGGGCGCGGCATGCCGCCGTCCACGCACTGCTGACGGCGGGACACAGTCGGCGCTCGGTCCAGCGGCAGCTCGGGATGACCTACCGCACCGTCAAGCAGTTCGCCGACGCCGCGACGCCGGAGGAGCTGTTCACCGGTCAGTGGCAGAACCCGCCTTCCGTCCTCGACGACTACAAGCCCTATCTGGACGACCGCTGGAGCGAGGGCTGCACCAACGCTTGGAAGCCGTGGGAGGAGATCGTGCCACTCGGCTACAAGGGCAGCTACCAGCGCGTTCGCGCCTATCTACACGACAAGCGCACCTCACCGCAGCCGGTGACCGCCCGACCGCCCTCGCCCCGGACCGTCGCCGGATGGATCCTCCGCCGTCCGGACACCCTCACCGAGACCGAGCATCACCAGCTCAAGGCCGTCCGGACGCACTGCTCCGAACTCGACGCCCTCATCGGGCACGTCCGATCCTTCGCGACCATGCTCACCGAGCGCCAGGGCCAGCTCCTGCCCGACTGGTTCGACGCCGTCCGGCAGGACGACCTGCCCAGCCTCCATACCCTCGCCGACCGCGACCGCGACGCCGTCATCGCCGGCCTCACTCCGCCCTGGAGTTTCTGGCGTCGTCGAAGGGCACGTCAACCGGATCAAGATGCTCAAGCGCCAGATGTTCGGCCGGGCCGGCTTCCAGCTGTTGAGGAAGCGAGTCCTGCTCGCAGGGTGAGCTCTGGCGCCGTGCGATAGATTGCGAGCGACACGAGAGAAGAGCTCGCATGGACTCCCGCATCCCGCGGTTGCGACGCAAGCTGGCACGCATCCCCTACGCGCCCAGCCGAAGCCACTCCTTTGGGGAGGAGCGGCACGAATTCCGTCTCGGCCCCCGCCTCACCGAAGATCAGGCAGACGCCTTTCAAGCCGAGCATGACGTGGAACTCCCGCGGCCCTACCGAGACTTCCTCACCAACATGGGCGGCACCGGTGCGTCTCCGTACTACGGACTGATCCCGTTGAAGGACTGCACGCTCTTCACAATGAACTCCAGAGACGCCAGCACGGGCTCAAGAGGATTCAGCCGGGCCTATCGCCCCACCCGCCGTGGTGACCTGTTCCTGCATGTCATCGAACGCGGGTGCAGCGATCTTGTCCTCATAGGCATAACCGGCCCTCTCACGGGGCGCATGCTCGTCGGCAACGCAGACGGCTTCTGGGGCCCGAACGTCTCCTCGGCCTCGGACTTTCTCGCCTGGTATGAACGATGGCTCGACCACATGGCTGCCGGACAGGACAACCGGGCTCTGGAGCTCACCTCACCCCAGCTCCGAGCGCATCCGATTCGGCAGAGGCACGCTCACTCGCCGTGACCGCTCCACAGAACCTGAGCCAGAACCCGAGTTTGGGAGGCGGCCCGATCTGTCCAGGGTCGATGTTCACGAGGACGGGAGGCACTCCGCAGCCGGCCACGACCGGCGTGCCGACATGCAGCGGGCCAGCCGGCCTGAGCCCTCAGGCCACAGCTGCACCCTGGGAACTGCTCCTTGGGGCAATGCCGCTCCCACACCGCGTCGGCAAACACCTCAGCCGCGTTCGTCAGCCTTACGCCCTCGCACCGACCTGGGTCACCAAGGCCACCGGCCGCACCCCGGCGGCAGTGAACAACTGCAGCGGCCACGACGTCCGACCCTCTGAGACCGACGCCACGCTGAACATGTCGTCATCCACACCCAGCCGCGGCGAAGCTGCCAACTCGCCGAATCCGCTGGCACTTGACGTGCCACCGCATCGGATGCCCGGTCGGAAACAGGTCATCGCTGCGTGATCGATATGGAGGTTGGATCTAGCCTGCATGCAGCCGACGCACATCGCCCTGGGCGACACCATCTCGCCATCTCGCCGATCTGCGTCGATTCGCGGGCGAGACGCCGCGCGCTCAAGGGTGCCCGCCCGGCCATCAGCCGGAAGATTTTTCCGCACTGGGTCGTAACGGCCCGAGATGCCGGAGCTACCCCCTTGCTAAGGGGGCATTGCGCGCCCCGGCACCGGTCGAGCAAGGACGGGTTGATGGCAACTACAGGAAGCAGGTGCATGTGACCAGACACACCCCCGAACATCCCCCGGACCGCGAGGAGGAGAACAACCGTGAACACATGCCGCCCGGCCTGCCGGCGAATGCGGCACTGGCATACGACGACTTCGTCCGGTACGCGTACCCCCGGGCCATCGGGTTCTGCATCCGCAGTGGCAACCTCTCCCAGGCTCAGGCCGAGGACCTGGTCCAGATCGCGCTCATGGTGGCCTGGATCAAGTGGCCGGACATGAGCACCTGGGAGCCGGGCCGGCAGCGGGGCTACTTCGGGGCGTCGTGAAGAACACGGTCCTCGGCTTCCACCGGGGGGAGCAGCGCCGGCGGGTACTGATCGAGAGGGTCCTGCGATGGAATCCCGACCTCCACATCGTCGGCACCGAGATCGTGACGCCGCTGCGGCGGACATCCCTCACCGGGCCGCCGAGGACCAGGCCACCAAGGACCAGGCCACCAAGGACTGCACCACCTGATCCGGACCAGCCAGTGCAGGAAGTGTCGCGCAGCTTGCTCGCTGTCGGGAACATCGCCCTGGGCCCTGGCCCCCGCTCGGGGCCCGGAAGGGCTCGGTGACGCTCCCTGCGGGCGGTTCCGGAGTCCGGACCCGGCACACGCGGGGTCCGGAGGGAGTACGGTTGCGGCACCGAGCGCACCTCGCACGCCGTCACCGTTTCGGCGTCGCCCTCGGAGAACGGCACAGGCCGGCGCACATCGGATCCGGCCGGAAAGAGCCGCACCATGCCTCCTGGCTCGTACTGCCACGCTTCCTCCCGTATCCGGTCCCGCGCAGCGCAGTAGCGGATTTCCTGGCTACACGATGCCTCCGAGGCGTTCCGGCATCTGGCGTACGACCCTGAACCGATCAGTACGTCTGACCCGGTCAGTACCGATCCGAACCGATGAGCACGGCCCTGAACCGATCAAGAGGATGCGGACGCATGTATTCACAGGACTCGATCTCCGGCCGCCGCCGCGGCCGCCCCGAACCGACGCCGGAGATGCTCTCCGGACTGGCCTGCCTCATGTGCGGCACCGACTACCGGAACGCTCCCGATCCGGAGGTGGTGGTGGTCTCCCACCGCGACGACAAGCAACTGCTCGCCTGCCACGGCACGTGCGCGCGCATGGCGAGCGGGTCGGTCAACGGTCTGGACGAGACGCCCCTCCCGATGGCCGAGCGCGTGCGCAGGCACGGGGCCGACGGCTCCTGATCCGGGACCCGGCAGCCACCACAAGTACGACGCGAACGAAATGACCCGAACGAAGTGATGAGGAAGCGTATGAGCCTGTTGAGTCTCGGAGTACTCGCCTCCTCCCGCAAGGAGAACGAGTTCCGCCTGCCGTTGCACCCCGCCCACCTCGGCCGGATCGCCCCGGACGTACGGGAGAGGATCTTCCTCGAAGAGGGCTACGGCGAACGGTTCAGCGTCGCAGACGACGCGCTGCGACCGCTCGTGGCAGGACTGCGCTCCCGCGAGCAACTCCTCGACGAGTGCGACGTGTTGCTGCTGCCCAAGCCCATGCACGAGGACGTCGCCGCGTTGAGCCAGGGCCAGGTGCTGTGGGGATGGCCGCACTGCGTGCAGGACGAGAGGATGACGCAGCTCGCCATCGACCGCCAGCTGACCCTCATCGCCTGGGAGGCCATGAACCACTGGACCTCCACGGGCGCCTTCAGTGTCCATGTGTTCCACAAGAACAACGAGCTCGCGGGCTACTGCTCGGTGCTGCACGCCCTGCAGCTCGGCGGGCTGACCGGCAGCTACGGGCGGCGTCTGCGCGCCGTGGTCATCAGCTTCGGCGCCACGGCGCGCGGAGCGGTCACGGGCCTGGGCGCCATGGGAGTCTCCGACGTCACGGTGCTCACCCAGCGCGCCGCGGCGGCGGTGGCCTCCCCGATGCCGTCGGTCGTGATGGGCCACTTCGAGGAGCACGAGGACGATCCGTCGCGTCTACAGGCACTCACCCCGGCGGGACCCGTGCCGCTCGCGGAGTATCTCGCCGGGTTCGACATCATCGTCAACTGCGTCCGGCAGGACACCGACGCGCCCTTGACGTTCGTCACCGACGAGGAACTCGCCCTGTTCCGGCCGGGCTCCTTCTTCATCGACGTCTCCTGCGACGAGGGCATGGGATTCTCCTGGGCCCGTCCAACCACCTTCGGCGATCCGATGCCCATGGTCGGGCCGGGGTGCCACTACTACGGGGTGGACCACAGCCCGTCCCACCTGTGGAATTCGGCCACGTGGGAGATCAGCGAGGCGCTCCTGCCCTACCTGCGCAAGGTCATGAACGGCCCGGCGGCATGGGACGCGGACCCCACGGTCGGAAAGGCCATCGAGATCCGCGACGGCTTCATCCTGAACCCGAAGATCCTTTCCTTCCAGCACCGGGCGGCCTCCTTCCCCCACGCCCTCGAGACCGCGGATCCGGTCCTCGCCCCGGTGCTGAACTCCTCCGCACAGCCGGCCTGACACACCTCCGCGCAGCCGGTCCGACGCACCCCAAGCCGGACGCGCCGTTTCGCCGGCTCACCGAGGCGATCGCGTACCGGTGGCCAAAAACCGGCCCCTCGGTGGGCAGTTCGACGATGTCGTGCCACATCTGACCATCGCCCGGCGACCGCCCCACCTCGCACTCCCCCAGTGAGGTGGGCCCTGGGTCGACGTGCCGCCAACGCTCCTCGGAAGGCACACGGGCCACCCTGTCCGCCAGCGGCCGGGACGACCTCTCGCCCGGCGCGGCCGACGTGCGCGACCGGTTCGCCGCCGACTTCCACGACACCCGTGGGAGCGGCCGGACGCGCGGAAGCGATGGGTCCTGCCGCCGGCGCAACGAGGAATCAGTGCGCGAAACCTCCGACGCCCTGGCGTATTGCAGAGCTCAATGTTCCTGGGGTGCGGTACTGGCTACGGTGGCTGCCATGAAGTCACCTAACCGTTCCAGCGAAGACCTGTTTCCTGATCGTCAGCCCTGGGACGTTGCGTTCGACGAGCTCACCGTCTCGTACAGCCAGTTCTGGGTGCTTGCCGAAGGTGGTGACCGCGGCGATGTGGAATCCGCTGTCCCTGAGGGCGATGCCGTGTCCGGTCACGGCACGGCGGCGGGCGTGCCGACACAGGCATCACGGGTGCGCATCGGCGTTGCGCTGTCGGTATGGGACGAGGCGCCGCCCGACGGGGCCCGGGTGTACCTCGGGAGTTGCCGGATTGACGTGCCGGAACGTGAACTGACGCTGGTCAACGTGGAGGGCCGGGAGCCCGGGCCGTCTCTGGTGCTGCCGGATTCCGGAATCTACGAAGTGAAGGTGTGGCGGCGATCCGCGGACGAGACGGAGCAGTACGACATCCGGGTGTGGCCGAGCCCCGGCCGGTGACACCGGCCGGGGCCTGGGCAGAGGACTCAAGACTTTAGAGGATGGTCACATAGAACCGGTCCCGGTGCAGGATGCGGTCACTTGGTGCTGACTCTCATTCCGGTGAACCGGACATTCTCATGAGCGTGTACCGACCTCTCACTCCGCTTGCTTGAACTGACAGCTCACTCATGCTCGAACCCGACCTCGAAATGAGTCGACAACAGGGCAACGAGGCGAGGGGCAGCAGCAAGCGGGGCAGATGAGGCGAGGAGCGGGTGGCCGTCGGGTGCCTCGCACGGCGCGCAGTATGAGCTTTCCCGGTTCGACCTCGCGGCTGGCGAGCGCGTACTCCAGCGTGGTCAGGACCAGGTCGGCGTCCATTCGCGCGGAAGTCTCCCAGGCCACCACCGGCGGGAGAACGCGTCGCGATCGCGGAGAGCCACAGCGGACCCTCGCCGGTGGAGATGATTGGGAGGTCGGTGACCCACAACCGGTTCGGCGTCGGTGCGGTGAAGTGCCTGTTGACCTCTCCGCGCGGCCGAGTTCATCGGCGCGGTAGCCGATGACGCGGCGGAAGGTGCGCGCGCTCGTATCCGCATGCTGCCGCCGCCCGGGGACGCGGTGGAGCGGGTGCCTTCACCGCGGCTGCTGCGTGCCAGGACTGCCGCAGCCCCCACTGCACACCTGCTGCGAGAGGGAGAGCCGGGGACCGGAAGGGATGGCCGAGTGGCCATGATGGTGCGGTAGGCTCGTCGCCACGAGCGCTCTGCGCGCTGGGCGTCCCCTTTCCGGCCGACTCACCACGCAGGGTTGACGACCAAGGACAGCGAGCGCGATGAGCGGCGGGGCATCGCAGCCCGGCAGAAGACCGAACGAAGCGTCCGGTGGTTCGGAGAAGAAGACACAGCGTAGATGATCAGGGGTAAGAGGGGCCGGGGCCAAAGCGGATGGGCGTTGTGTGCTGACCGTCCGTTGTGGTGGGGCAGTCGCGGCAGCGTGCTATTCGACGCCTCGGTCGCCCTGGCCTGCGCCTTCATCTCTTTGATGACACTGGTTCCTTCGGGGGAGCCTGGGGTCCTGATGTGGCTCGCCGTGTACCTCGGGCTGTGCCTGGCGACGGTGGTACGCCGCCGGTGGCCGACGGCGCTCTGCGCGGCCGTTGTCATCGCCACGCCTGTGCATCTCCTCCTGCCCTCGCTGTTCACCTACCTCCTGCCGGGGGTGTGTCTCTACGCCCTGGCCCGGTATGGCAGAAGCCGCGTGGCCCTCGCGCTGTTGTCCGGGGCGGCGGTGGTGCGCCTCGCCGTGGCCCGGGCCGCCATGTACGAGTCGGACCTGCTCGCTGGAGCCCTGCTGCACCTGGCCAGTGAGGCGGGTTTCGTGGCCGTCCCCCTGCTCCTGGGCCTGTTCACGCGCACGCGGAGCATGGCGCTGGGGAACCTTCGGGACAAGGCGGAGCGCCTGGAACGGGAGCAGCATCTGCTGGCCTGGCGGGCGCGCATGGAGGAGCGGGCCCGCCTCGCGCGCGAGATGCACGACGTGGTCGCCCACCGAGTGAGCCTCATGGTGATCCACGCCGGTGCCCTTGAAGTCACCGCGGAAGTTCCCCCTCGGGCTGCGGAGAGCGCGAGGCTCGTGGGCGAAATCGGCCGACAGGCCCTGGAGGAGCTGCGCCAGGTCCTGGCGGTGCTGCGGCCGGAGGAGGATGAGGAAGCCGCGCCCCGGGCGCCCCAACCCACCCTGAATGATCTTCCGGCGCTGGTCGAGCAGTCCCGGGCCACGGGTATGCGAGTCGACCTGGCGACGTCCGGCTCCCGCCGTTCTCTGGGGCCCAGTCACGAACCCACCGCGTACCGCCTTGTTCAGGAAGCGCTGACGAACGTGCACAAGCATGCTGCGGATGCCGCCGCCCAGGTCACCGTCCGGTACGAGCCGGAGGCACTGCGCGTGATCGTGGAGAACGACGCCCCCAGTGGTCCGGTGGTCTCGCGCCTGCCGAGCGGCGGGCACGGGCTTACGGGGCTCAGGGAACGGGTTACCGTCCTGGGGGGCACCTTCGACGCCGGACCACGAGGCGACGGCGGCTTCCGTGTGTGCGCCGTGCTGCCGACGAAGGAGAGTGCGCCATGAGCGTTCGCGTACTGCTGGCCGATGACGAGGAGTTGGTAAGGTCCGGCATGAGCATGATCTTGCAGGTGGACTCCGACATCGAGGTGGTGGCAGAAGCCGCCGACGGCGCGGAGGCGGTCCGGATGGTGCGCGCGCACCGGCCGGATGTGGTGCTGATGGACATCCGCATGCCGGTCATGGACGGGCTGGTCGCCACGGCGGAGATCGCCCGGCTGCCCGACGCGCCCAAAGTCGTGGTGCTGACCACCTTCGATCTGGACGAGTACGTGCACGCCGCGCTGCAGGCGGGGGCGACGGGATTCCTGCTGAAGAACACCCCGCCGCGGGAGCTGGCCCGCGCGGTCAAGACCGTCAACGCCGGCGACGCGATGCTCGCCCCGTCGGTGACGCGACGCCTGATCCAGGATTTCGTCGGCCGTGACACCTCACGGCAGGTACATGCCCGTAACCGTGTGGCCGAGCTGACCGAGCGCGAGTGCCAGGTCCTACGGCTGCTGGCGGAGGGCCAGTCCAACGCCGATATCGGCGGGTGCCTGTTCATGAGCGAGGCCACGGTGAAAACCCACGTCAGCAGGGTGCTAGCCAAGCTGGGGTGCGCCAACCGCGTCCAGGCTGCGATCGTCGCCCACGACGCGGGTCTGCTGAAGGCGTAGAACAGGCTTCGACGGCGGCCGCCCGACGCTGGGCGGCCGCCTGGACGATTACCGGGCGAGTTCCAGCGTCGGGCTGTTCAGATGTCGCGCTTCTCCACGGCGTACACCGCGCCGGCCATGACCGATACGACCCAGGCACACAGCACGGCGAAGCCGCTCCAGGGAGCGAGGCCGCCCAGCATCGGCCCGGGCTGCATGATGGCCCATCCGGCATTCCCAGGCCCAAGACCCGCAGGCAGGAACCGCTGCACGCTGTCGAAGCCAGGACCGAGCAGGAAGAACGGCATCACATAGATCATCGCGGACATGGTGATGATGGCACCGGCTGTGCCGCGAGCGACGGTGGCCACGGCGAGGGTGAGCAGTGCGAGCGCGCTCAGGTAGAGCCCGCCACCCAGTACCGCGCGTGCGATGCCGGGGTCCGTGAGCGCCCCCGAGACATCGCGCGCCACGACGCAGCCGACGGCGAAAGCCACGACGTTCACCACCGCGCCGGCGACCAGCGCGATCAGGGCTACCACCAGTGCCTTGGCAGCGAGCCATCGCCTGCGCCAAGGCACGGTCGTCAGGGAGGTGCGGATCATCCCGGAGCCGTACTCGCCACCGATCGCTGACGCGGCGAGCACCACAATGGCAAGTTGCCCGGCGCCCACACCGATGCTGCCGTCGGTGACCACTCTGTCGATGGCCACCGAGCTGTTCGGCGTCGCCGCATCGGCGTTGCGGTTCAGTCCGACCAAGGCGGCGATGCCGATGGTGATGAGCGTGAAAAGGGTCAGGCACCATACGGTCGAGCTCACGGTGCGGATCTTGATCCACTCGGAACTGACCAGGTCGAGGAAGGACGGCTGGGGCGTGGCAGCGGTAGTGGTCATGGGAATGCCTGTCTGCTGGATGGTGCGGTAGGGATCTTGGGCCGGTGCCCGAGCGAGGAAGGCCGGTCAGAGCGGTGGGGGTGTAGTGCCCCGGTACTCCACGCTGTGTCCGGTCAGTTCCATGAACGCTTCCTCCAGCGACGCCCGCTGGACGGACAACTCGTGCAGCATGGCCCCGCACCCGGCAGCGGCCTCGGCGACACGTTCGGAGTCCAGACCGGTGACCAGCAGTGTGCCCTCGTCGTCCGCGACGATGTCTCCCCCGGCCCGCCGAAGCGCCCCGACGAGCTGAACAGTGTGCGGGGAGCGCACCCTGACCGCGTTGCGGGAACTCCTCGCGCAGAACTCGCGCATGCTCAGGTCCGCGATCAGCCTGCCGCGGCCGACCACCACCAGATGGTCGGCGGTCATCTCCATCTCGCTCATCAGATGACTGGACACGAAAACCGTGCGCCCCTCCGCGGCTAGGCCCCTCATGAGATCCCGGATCCAGCGGACACCTTCCGGGTCGAGGCCGTTGACCGGCTCGTCGAACAGGAGAACCCCCGGGTCGCCGAGAAGGGCGGCAGCGACCGACAGCCGCTGGGCCATGCCCAGCGAGAACCCGCCGACCCGCCTGCCGGCCACGCCGGCAAGACCGGTCATCTCCAGTACCTCGCCCACCCGGCGGCGCGCGATCGCGTTGCTGCTCGCCAACGCCATCAGGTGCCCCTCCGCCGTACGTCCGGGATGAGCCGCCCTGGCGTCGAGCACCGCACCGACCTCACACATCGGATGGCGCAGTTCGGAAAACGGCCTGCCGCCCACCAGCGCACTGCCGGAGTCCGGATGGACCAGTCCCAGGAGCATCCGCATGGTCGTTGTCTTACCCGCGCCATTCGGCCCCAGGAAGCCGGTCACCCTTCCCGCGTGCACCGTGAACGACAACCGGTCCACCACCGTCTGCCTGCCATAGCGCTTGGTCAGCTCCCTGACCTCCAGCACACCTGCGCCCATGAAAGCGGCTCCTTCGAAAGATGTCGGCGTCCCGACACAGTAGGAAGACCGGCCACCCCGCTGGGACGCCCAAGCGGCTGCCGTTGCGGCGCCGACCGTCGCTGCTCCAGGGCCTGGCCGTCATACGATCGGCGGATGCATCTGAGCCGATCGTTTATGGACACCTGCTCCACTGCTGGCACCGCGGAGGCGACGGTGGCGCAGGACAGGGCAAGACGGCGGATGCGAGCCCGCGCGCACGCTGCCGCGCTATCCACGGCGCGGCCAGAGGTGCCACCAGCGGCGGGCGGGATGGGTGGCCCCAGCTCGGGGCGCAGCGCCGCCTGGAAGGCAGCGAGCGCCGCGCCATCCGGTCGTCGTTGCCGTAGCTCTACACAGCCGCCGTGAACAACCTTCCGCCGCTTCCGCGAGGCCAGGCTCCTTGCGCCCCAGCAACGGCGCAACGGCCGTCCTCAGTCGGCTCAGGGGCGCGGCCAGTCCCGCCGCGGATGCCGTGCTCTCCCGGTCCCAGCGACCGATGGTGCGGCCCGCCTCCCCGTAGGCCGCCAGGAGTGCCGGCGCTCCTCCCCGCCCGGACAGGGCGTAGGCCGCGCCGCCTTGGACCAGGGTGCGCAGGCCGACCCCGACACGAGCGCGCCAGCCTGCCCAGACGTGATCACGCGCGGCGCTCCGCTCAGCTCGCCACGCCGACGGCAAAGGCCACTGCACTGCCCGCAGCTGGGGTGTCCCGGGGGGACGGTCGTGTGTGCCGTACCGTCGCCCGCCCCTCGGCCCTCTACCCGCGTGAGTTGGAAGTACTGGCGGAGCTCACCCAGGGACGGACCAACCGGGAGATCGCCGACCGTCTCTTCCGGTCAGCCCGCGCACCGTCGCCACCCACATCGAGCACATCCTCGCCAACTCGATGTCCCCAACCGCGCGGCCGCGGCGGGACGTGCCGTCGCCTGGGCCTTGAGCCGGCGTCCGGACCAGGGGCCACCGAGGAGAGCACGGTTCAGCCCGTACGTATGCTGCCGCGACTGGCGCGGCGCGATCCGAGCCTTCGCCTCGGCCGGCCACGGAATCGACAACGACTCCCACAGTGCTGCGCGCGCCTGGCGACGTGCGGTCCGCGACGCTCACAGCCAGCCTCGGCGCTGGGCCTGCAGTGCCATCTGGAAGCGGGTCGCGGCGCCCAACCGAGCCATCAGGACCTCTACTCGGCGGAAGAGGGTGCGCCGGCTGATGCCGATCTCCTTGGCGATGTCGTCGTCGGACACTCCGCCCGCGAGCAGCGACAGCAGGCGGCGGTCGGCCGGGAGCAGGCGATGGGGCCGATGAGGAGGGCCGTGGAACGGCAGCGCGCTCTGCCACGTCTGCTCGAACAGGGCGACCAGCGCGGCGAAGAGCCCGCACGGCTGCACGACCAGCATGGTGTGGTGCACGTCGACCTCTTTGATCGACAGTGACACCAGGGCGTATGCGTCGTCAATGATGACGAGCTTCACCGGAACCGAGGGAACGACCCTCGCTTGTTCGCCGGCCGCGATGCACGGCTCGATGCTCTGGGTGAGGTTGCCGGGGAACTCCAGCGACTCCCGCGAATACACCACGCGTTGCGTCACCCCACGGGCGAGGGTGGCGAGCGCCTCGTCCGTGGCGGTCGGGATCGGGAAGTATGGGGGGGAGTCGAACTGGCATATCTGCTCTCGGGCGCTGTCCCAGGCTTGGCGCAGCCGCGGACCGATCTCCTCGCCCGTCACGACTTCGACCAGGTCGTCCTTGAATTCGGCCAGTCGCTGCCGCCGGAAGGCGTCGAACGCGCCCGCCACGGTGACGCAGGACGCGTCGAGTTCGGCGGCGCGGTGCCGGCTGAGGATCTGCAGGCCGGCCGCGGGCGGCAGCGGGGCGATCGCGTCGCGGCCGTCGACGGGGGCACTTGCCAGGCCCGCGTCGACCAGTTCGCCGTAGGCCGCGGCCAGTTGTGTGTCGTCCAGTCCGGCGGCCGTTCCGATCCGGCTCAGGCGGACGGGCGCGAGTTCCAGGAGCGCCAGATAGACCCGGGTCGCCTCGTCACCGATGCCCAGCCGTCTCAGGGCCTCGCCGACCTTCGCCGTCGCCATGGTCGGCAAGGTACCAACCTGCGCGTGCGGGCGCACCACCTCGTTCCGTGGTGATGCGCCCGCGTACGCCGCCTATCGGCGGTAGTCGATCGTGTTGTGGTACAGGCAGCCCAGCGCGTTCGCGCCCACGTCGTAACCACCCGCCGTGCGGTGGGCCCAGAACTGGGCGAACGTGCCGGACACATGGTCGAGGAAGGTGTTCCACAGCGGACCGGCGGGGTTCTCGCTGCACGTGTCGCCCGTCTCGTTGGTGCTGTCCGCCAGATCGATCATCGACCCGAGCACCCGGCCCTCCACGGAATCTCCGTCGTCCCACCCAGTGGTGCCCCAGGTCGGGCCTTCCACGTCCAGGGTCCGGCCGCCCGGCCAGCGGAACGTGGGATCGTCGAGCACCACGACCCCGTACCAGGTGGCGAAGCCCTCGGTCCATGCGCACCCCGCCGAGCTGGTGCGGGGAATGTAGTGCGGGCTGCAGTTCGGCGAGTAGGGGAAGGCGTCCTCGTACACATCGTCCATCAGCGCGTGCCCGAACTCGTGAAGGACGAGGACGGGCGCGTCCGGATCCTCGGCGGCGAGGTGGACGGCGTTGCCCCGGGTCGAGTAGTACGTGCCGTCGGTGGAGTCCGGTGCCCAGTTGACGATCCCGCGCCGGCAGCTCGTGTCCCTGGCGTCCCAGCAGGACGTTCCGGGTTTCCAGTTCCACCCGGCGTTCATCGTGTCGAACGCCTCGACGCCACGCATCAATGCCGCGTCGGCGGGCTGGAAAGCGCCGATGTCGGCCGTGCCGCCGGAAGGCACGTCGGGACGGACGGCGGTGGCGAAACGATACGGCTGCCGCGACTTGCCGTGGCGTATGACCCAGTTCTGGTTCTCAGTGCCGAACTCGACGTAGACGTCTTGTCCACCGCCCTCCTCGTCGGTGTTGTCGAAGCACAGCTGGAACCGGCCGTCGGCGCCGGTGAGGCCGGCGGCGAGCAGGTCGTCCGAGCCCTTGGCGTCGTCGTCGTACACGGTCACACGGGTGTTCCCGGACACCCGGGGAGCGCCGGTGTGGTCGACGTAGTTCCACGAGCCGCCGGCGCACGCCGTGCCCGCGGCGGACGTTTCGGACGCCTTGGTCGGCACCGGCTCGGCGGGACGGTGCGCGAGGTGAGCGTGGGCGCGCGTCGCAGGACCGGCCGCCGGTGCCACGGAGTTGACATCCTTGACCGCGATGCCGAAGGACGACCGCTGCGAGCCGACGGTGAGGAAGACGCTGCCGGAATCTGTGTCGTTTCCGGCCGACGCCGTCGCCCGGATTCCGGCCGGTCCTGCGGCGACCGCCTTCACCGTGCCGCTGAGCCGCCACGGCCGCCCCGCGCCCGTGTGCCCCTTGCCGTCGGCGCGGTGCACTCGCCCGCCATGCACGGGCGCGGGCGAGTCGGCCGTCGAGGAGCGCAGGCCGGCGGGCGTGTCCACCCACACCAAGCCAGCGGGCAGTTCGACGTCGAGGTGCACCTCGGAGTCCTCTGACGTGGTGACGACCTCCATGTCGATTCTGGCCTGCGACCCGATGGCGGGCGCCTCGGACAACCGGAGCACGACTTCCAGGCAGTGCGCCCCGTCGTGGGTCCGGTCGTCCGTCGACCCTGCCTTCGTCTGCGGGAAGGGTCTGCACTTCTCCCCCGCAACCGGTGCCTGCGCCACCGCGAGCCCGGGCGCCGTGAGCGCGAGCAGGGCCCCGAACGTGACGGCACGCGCGGTGATTCGGCGGAAATGTCTAGGACGTAGGTGCATACGACACAGTCCCTTCGAGTGGGTAAACTCTGGACGAAGGCGCGTTCTACCGGATTTGGGACCGTGTGGTGGCCGATTCGTGTCAGCGGCACGATTCGGCAGCGTCCGGGAGTGCGGCTGCGTCACGTCGTGCGCGGGCGCGGGCGATTCGTCGCCTGCTGTGACCCTCCGGCGTTCCGGACCAAGACGTCGGTTCTTATGGCTGGTCCTCGTCGTTGGACAGAGCCTGGCGAGTCTTGTCGAGCCTCTGGTGGCGGCCGAGTTGTGGGAGCTGTCCCGGGGCACAGCCGGCTGGGCAGGTGTCATTTCCGACGGGCTGCCACGCCGTCCAGGAGGTGACCTCGGCGGCGGTGCGCCGGCGGCCGTCGCGGTACGGAGGAAGAGGTTGTGAGTCGTCGCCGACTTGGCACCGGAAAACCTCGTACGCAGCAGTCAGGGTGTTCACTGGCCGCTCCGCGTTCCGGACGGTTGGTCAGGTTCGCTGACCAGCAGTTCCACCGAGTCGGAGTGCTCCTCCAGGTCCCAGCGCCCCGGGCACCCCGGATCCACCGGTCGGTGATGTTGTTGTGTGCTGCGGTCCGATGAGGTCGGGTGCTGTTGTGTTGAGCGGGAAGAGGGCGGGCGGGATCTGCCGGCTTCTCCGGATTCCTGGGTCGTGGGGACAGTGGCAGTGGAGTCAGCCGTGTCGTGGCAGTGCGGTGATGGTCGTGAGGGCGTGTTTGAACGCGTCGGCCCAGAGCCAGCGGGTGGGAAGTCGCAGGTGCAGATGTCCGGGGCTGTGCACGAGTCGGCCGGGGACGGTGAACATGGTGCGCCGGAGGGTGGCGGCGGTGGCCCGTGTCAGGTCGTGGCCGCCAAGGATGCCGACCGCGCGGCCAAGGTTGTAGGCCATAGCTGCCAGTGCGAGCCAGGCCGCGTTGGCGGTGAAACGCCCTGAGGGAAGGTGGGCCAACCCGGCGGACTTCAGTTCGGCGATGGTCTGCTCGACCACGGCGTGTGGGCAGTGATCGGCCTCAAGCTCCGTAAAGTCTCCAGCCCGGTTGATGACGAACCCTGGTGGTCATAGGTGGTGAACAGGGCGAGTTGGGAGCCGGGGGTGGGGCGGACCCGGCGCACGATCAGCCACACGGTGACCGGTGTCTTGGTGTGCGCGAAGCAGGTGTAGGCGGTCTCGGCGACGTCTGCGCCGGAGACTTCCGGGGGTGGACAGCCAGTACGGGATCGGCGTCCATGCGTCGTCGGGGATGGCGGCGATGGCGGCCTTGATCTTGGGGGCCCTGGCGGACTCTGATCGAGAAGCGCACGTCCAGTGTGCGGGCGGTCAGCAGTACGTCCTTGGAGTAGAACGGGGAGTCCGCCCGGACGGTCAGCTGCCCGGATGCTCCCGCGTGGCGGGTGCGGCTGACGGTCTCGGTCAGGAAGGTCTTCGCGCCACGGGCCGCACCGGCCCTTCCGCCGCGCACGCGGGAGAAGAGGACCTGCCCGCTGTGCGCCAGAGTGGCCAGCTGCGGGTGGTAGCCGCGGGTCTTGATGTAGCTGAACGAGGTGCCCTGCTTGGCCCGTCCATAGACAAGGACAATGGTGGAGTCCAGGTCCATGGTCAAGAAACCGGCCAGGTCAGCGGGTCCGCCGCGCGACGCTATGTGATCACCGAGGAGACCTGTGCCTGCGCTGCCATGCTCCGTGAGGCGCACGGCATTCTCAGCGCCATGCGTACGTTCGAAGAGCTCGTGGAGGAAGGCAAGGCCGTCCCCACCGCGGGGTGGGACTTCTCCTGGTTAGCCGGTCGCGCCAGCGAACAGAGGCCGTCCTGGAGGTACGCGAGGCTGCTCGCCGAGCGGATGGCGAAGGCTTCAGCCGGCCTCGACATCCAGACGGGCGGCGGCGAGCTGCTGGCCTCGATCCCCGTCGCCCCGCCGGTGCTGGCGGCAACCGAGTCCTGGCCACCGAACGTCGCGATCGCCCGCCACACTTCGGCGACGTTCGAGGCGACCGTCGTCCAGGTCGACGACGCAGCCGACCTGCCGTCGCGGAGGATTCGTTCGACCTGGTGGTCAGCCGCCACCCCGCGGTGACCTGCTGGGACGAGGTGCGACGGTGCTGCGCCCGGATGGCGTGTACCTGGCCCAGCATGTCGGCTCCGGCTCGGTGCGAGAGAGTTCATGATGGGGCCTCAGCCGCCAGTGTCGCGCCCGATGCCGGCGACCACCACCTACGCGGGCACGTGCCCGATCGCGTCCAGGCCCGCCGCGGAGGCGGCGGGCCTGGACGTCGTCGACGTGCGCCAGGAAGCGCTCCGGACCGCGACGACGTGGCGCGGTCTGCAGCGGGGGCTGGCCAAGGCCGGTTCGGGGCACTCGGATGCGTTCGAGCAACGGCTTGGCGCAGACCGTCGTGGCGTTGCCCAGGGGTGAAGAGGATGGCCAGTGGTCTGCCGCGGCCGTCGCAGGCGAGGGGGATCTTGGTGGTCAGACCTCTTCGGGAGCGGCCGAGGGCGGGTCAGAAACGCAAAGTGCGTGCCACCGCCCATCCCCGCTCCGCCGACCTGCGGTAGCCGCTTGTAGGTCCTCGTGGTACTGAGCGAGGCGCTCCCGCAGCTCCTCATCCGACGCGGACGAGGGCAGTTGCCACCGGTCCGGGAACGACGTCCCCTCCAGGTACGCTGCCGTGCGCGCCGCCTCCGGCGGCACCGAAGACCGGTAAGGCTCGTTTAGGGGGCGTCCCTTCCTCATCAGGCGTAGGCCGGAGAAGCTCAACGCACCGGGATGATGTCGGGGGCACCGAGCCGTACAGCGTCGGCGGTCTGATCGTCCGGCTGCTGCTGGGCCTCTCGTTCCGCCGCCACCCGCTTGAGGTAGTGGTCGACCTCGCGGTCCTGGTGCGCCCGGTCCCACTTCAGGTGGGACGCCATCAGCCCGGCCACGGTGCCTGCCGCATCCACGCCGCGGTCCCATGACTCGATGGAGATCCTGGTACGCCGGGCGAGCACATCCTCCAGATGGCGGGCTCCCTCGTGGGTCACCGCATAGACGGCCTCGACGCGGAGGTAATCGTCGGAACTGGGCAGCGGCTCGCCGAGCGAAGGATCGGCGGCGACCATGTCGAGCAGTTCGGGAACCAAGGAGCCGTAGCGATTCAGCAGATGCTCGATGCGGGCGACATGCAGCCCGGAGCGCTGGGCGAGGCTGTGCCGGGAGTTCCATAGGGCCGGATAGCCATCCGCGCCGAGAAGCGGCACGCGCTGCGTGATGCAGGCGGCCACCTTCTCGTCCAGACCGCGGGCCGCCTCGTCGACCGCATCCTTGGCCATCACCCGATAGGTGGTGTACTTGCCGCCGGCCACCACCACAAGCCCGGGGACCGGGTGCGCGACCAGGTGCTCCCGGGACAGTTTGCTGGTCTCCGCGGCCTCCCCCGACAGGAGTGGACGCAACCCGGCGTAGACGCCCTCGACATCCTCCGCGACCAGCGGTGTGGCCAGTACGCGGTTGACGTGTTCGAGCAGGTAGTCGACGTCTCTGGCGCTCAGTGCGGGATGGGCTTTGTCCAGATTCCAGTCGGTGTCGGTCGTCCCGATGATCCAGTGCCGTCCCCAGGGGATGACGAACAGCACGCTCTTCTCTGTCCGGAGGATCAGGCCGGTGCGGGAGTTGATCCGGTCACGCGGGACCAGCAGATGCACGCCTTTGGAAGCGCGGACGTGGAACTGCCCGCGGGTGCCGGCCATGGATTGGGTGTCGTCGGTCCACACGCCGGTCGCGTTGATGATCTGCTTGGCCCGTACCTCGGTCTGTTCTCCGGTCTCCAGGTCCGTCACCACGGCGCCCACCACGCGCTCGCCCTGGCGCAGGAAGCGACTGACGCGGGCGCGATTGGCGGCCAGTGCCCCGTACGCGGCTGCGGTGCGGACGAGGAACATCGTGTGCCGGGCGTCGTCGACCTGGGCGTCCCAGTACTGGATCGCTCCGACCAAGGCGTCGGAGCGCAGCGCGGGTGCCTCGCGCAGCGCCTGGCGTTTGAGCAGGTGTCGGTGGCGGGGGAGGCCGAGGGCCCTGCCGGAGGCTGCGGCCATCGTGTCGTAGAGCAGAACGCCGGCTCCGACGTACGGACGCTCCCGAACCCGGTGCCGCAATGGGTAGAGGAACGGCACCGGCCGCACCAGATGGGGGGCCAGGAACTGCAGCAGCAGCCCGCGCTCCTTCAGCGCCTCGGCGACCAGCCGGAAGTCCAGCATCTCGAGGTAACGCAAACCGCCGTGAATGAGTTTGCTGGAGCGGCTGGACGTACCCGAGGCCCAGTCCCGGGCCTCGACGAGGCCGACTCGCAGGCCCCGGGTAGCTGCGTCCAGGGCCGCCCCGGCGCCCACGACCCCGCCACCGACGACGAGGACGTCCAGCTCTCCTCCGCCCAGTCCGGCAAGGGCTCGGGCCCGTGACTGGGGTGAGAGAGGCACCGGGCTCACCATGGTTCTCACCTCCTCGTGCTGCGGTCGTGGGCCACGTGCACCGGCGTGGTGTCCCGCGGTGCGACCCCGCCATGAGCCGGCGGGTCTATTCCACCTTCGCCCAGTCGAGCGTTCGCTCCACCGCCTTTTTCCAGCCCGCGTATCCCTCCGCGCGCTGCTCCTCGGACCACTGGGGCTCCCAGCGCTTGGATTCCTGCCAGTGGGTACGCAGTTCATCCGTGTCCCGCCAGAATCCCGTGGCAAGACCTGCCGCGTACGCGGCACCGAGCGCGGTCGTCTCGGCGACGAGGGGCCGGCTGACCGGTACGCCGAGGACATCCGCCTGGATCTGCATGCACAGGTCGTTGGCCGTCACACCGCCGTCGACCCTGAGTACGTCCAGGTGGACGCCCGAATCCTGCTCCATGGCCTCCACCACGTCGCGGCTCTGGTAGCAGATGGCTTCCAGCGTGGCCCGTGCCAAGTGGCCGCCGTCGTTGTACCGGGCGAGACCGACGATCGCGCCGCGGGCGTCGGAGCGCCAGTACGGGGCGAACAGGCCCGAGAAGGCGGGGACGAAATAGATGCCGCCGTTGTCCTCGACCGTGCGGGCCAGACGCTCGCTGTCGGCGGCGTCAGTGATGATCTTCAGCTGATCGCGCAGCCATTGCACCGCAGACCCGGTGACCGCCATGGAACCCTCGAGGGCGTATATCGCGGGGCTGTCGCCGAACTGGTATGCCACGGTGGTCAGAAGTCCGTGTTCGGAGCGGACCAGTTCGGTGCCGGTATTCAGCACCAGGAAGTTGCCGGTGCCGTAGGTGTTCTTGGCCTCGCCGGGTGAGTAGCAGACCTGCCCGACTGTTGCCGCCTGCTGGTCGCCGAGGACCCCGGTGATAGGAATGGCGGCCCGCAGCGGCCGGGAGGTGCGGGTCACGCCGAACGCCTCCCGGTGGGAGGACGGGTTGATGGTGGGCAAAATCGACCGCGGGATGCCGAAGAACCCGAGCAACTCGTCGTCCCAGTCGAGGGTTTCGAGGTTCATCAGCATGGTGCGGCTGGCGTTGGTCACGTCGGTGGCGTGGATGCCGCCCTCGGGCCCGCCCGTGAGGTTCCACAGAACCCACGCGTCGGTGTTTCCGAACAGGGCGTGGCCCTGGTCCGCCGCTTCGCGGACACCTTCGACGTTCTCCAGGATCCACTGGATCTTGCCGGCCGAGAAGTACGTCGCCGGTGGCAGCCCCGCCTTGCGGCGGATCACGTCGCCCTGGCCCGAGCGCTCCAGGGCGGCCGCGATCGAGTCGGTGCGGGTGTCCTGCCAGACGATGGCGTTGTAATACGGACGGCCGTTGCGGGGGTCCCAAACGACGGTCGTCTCCCGTTGGTTGGTGATGCCGATCGCTGCCAGGTCGTCCGGCGACAGGTTGCCGTGCCGGAGGGCGTTCTGGATCACCGAGTTGGTGCGTTCCCAGATCTCCACCGGGTCGTGTTCGACCCAACCCGACCGCGGGAGTATCTGGGCGTGCTCCAGCTGGTGCCTCGCCACCTCGTTGCCGACGTGGTCGAAGATCATGAACCGGGTGCTGGTGGTTCCTTGGTCCACCGCGCCGACGAAGTCCGCCATGGCCTTTCGCCTCTTCTCCTGGATGGACTGGAGTTGGCGGCCTCACGCGAGGCCGGTCACCTCTCGGGGGTGGGAACTCGTCCGGGCAGCTCCGGTTCCGCGGACGGCAGGAACCGGCCGATGAAGAACTTGTACATGAAGGCGCCGAGGAGACCGCCGATCAGCGGACCGACGATCGGCACCCAGAAGTAGAAGTTCCCGTACTGATCTCGCCACGCTCCGCCGTATCCGGTGAGGAAGCTCGCCAGCCTCGGCCCGAAGTCACGGGCAGGGTTGATCGCGTAGCCCGCGTTGGTGCCCCAGGCCATACCGATCGCCACGACGATCAGGCCGATGATGAACGGAGCCAGATTGGCGCCGGGGGGTGTGTTCAGCAGGTCGGTGACCGCCATGACCAGCAGCAGCAGGATCGCGGTGCCGATGACCTGGTCCCGGAACGCGCCCCACTCGTACACCGGCAGATTCGTGTTGCCGTTGGCCGGCAGCGTCGAGAAGACGCCCTGCGTCTTGATGGTGTGGCCGGGGTCCGCCTTCGCCAGCGCCTCGCTGTAGTTCCACCGGACCAGCAGCGCCGCGACGAAGGCACCCGCCGTCTGGGCCAGCGCGTAGGGCGCCACCTTGCTCCACGGGAATCCCTTGAACGCGGCCAGGGCCAGGGTCACCGCGGGATTGATGTGCGCACCACTCAGCCGTGCTGCCGTGTAGACGCCGAGGGTGACGCCGAGGCCCCATGCCCAGGCGATGCTGTCGTGGTCTCCGAGGCCGCCCGCGGGGTCCGTGAGGGCTCCGCCCGCTACCACTTGGGCAACCACACCGCAACCGAAGAGGATGAGAATCATGGTGCCGAGGAACTCGGCCGACAGTTCGCCGACCAACTCCGACCTCTTGAGCCGCTCAGCCATGTGAGCCTGCTTCCTGCCGGCTCTTGGCCGGCCCGTCGCTCGCCCCCGAGTGATCCACGAATCATCGTAGGTTGGTCCGGGGAAGTCCGCGCGCCAAAGCGCTTCACCCCGCTGCCGATCACGGCAGCGACCGGCTTCGTCCCGGGGCCGCACTGCACCACCGAGCAGTTCCGGACGCCCAAGCGCACGCAGGTACTCAACGATGCCAGCGCATGCATCGGCAGCACGCTGGCCCTCGGGCGTACCGCCGAGGAACTGGCGGAGCTGATCGACAACTGCCAGATCGGGGTCTTCGCCGCCTATGCCACCAGCCATGGCCGGACCCTGGTCGACCGGGAGCTGTACCTGCCGAAGTCTTGGACCTCCGACCGTTGGCGGTACCGGACAGCCAACATCCCCGATGAACGCGGCTTTGCCACCAAAGGCGAGCCGGCCCGGAACATCTCCGCCGCTGCCTCGCGGCCGGCCTGCCCGCTGCCTGGGCCGCAGCCGACGAGGCTGCGGGCAGGACTTATGACCGGTGATCGCGCGGCTCGCTGCCGCGACTGTCCGGAGGGTTCGGCGTCGGCGACGTGGCGCGTCGAAGGCTGCTCCGCTCGAGCATGTGCGGTGATCAGCCGCTTGAACCGCGGAGACGCGGGCCCTCTCGGTGTGGGTGAACTCGGGGAAGACGCCGAGGCCCCCGACGAACACGGCAATCCGTTCCCTGGGGACGTCAGCGGTCGGCCGAGGATGGTGCCTGAGCCCGTCAGGTTGGGGAGCCAGGTGACCAGGGCTGCTGCGGTAGCGGTGCCGGGAAGATGTAGCCGCATTTGATGCCCTACGAGGGACGGCTACGCGCGGTGCGCCCGGCCTCTCGACGTATCAGCGGGGGCCCGGATGTCACTGACCAGCCAGGGGCCTATCCATCACCTGTCACATGTGAAATATTACCCGCGCTCTCAGGCTCGACTCACTCGAAGGGACTGTATGTCGCGCAAACTCACTGCGGTAGGAGCAGCGATAGCCCTCGCGCTCCTCGCCGCCCCCGCAATCGGTGCCCCGGTGTTCGCCGCCCCCGCACCGGCCGCGGCTCCCCCGACAGCCGCCGACCACACGCACGACACCGTCCACGGGCACGGCG
The DNA here is from genome assembly GCF_018614575.1 of Streptomyces sp. ISL-10. Classification (GTDB taxonomy): domain Bacteria; phylum Actinomycetota; class Actinomycetes; order Streptomycetales; family Streptomycetaceae; genus Streptomyces. The sequence continues at coordinate 57,622 of NZ_JAGGOJ010000032.1, read as the reverse complement.
CCGAGGCCCCACCACCGCCCAGCCGCCAGGAACTTCAGCAGCAGGCAGTACGCCGACAGGCCCTGGAGCATGTGGCGGCGGGACGCATCGGCGTAGCTTCCGACGGCCGTCTCCCGCAGCGGGTCAAGGTCGGCAAGCGCTATGTGGAACTCGCCCAGGAACGCAAGGACAAGGTCTTCGTCATCCTCGCCGAGTTCGGCGAGCAGGTCGACAATACGACCGAGTTCGAGGGCAAGCCCCGCTTCGGAGGCGAGCCCGGCCCGCTGCACAACACCATCGACAAACCCGCAAAAGCCGACAACCACACGGTCTGGCGCAAGGACTTCAACCGCGTCTACTACCAGCAGCGGTTCTTCAGCGACGAGCCCGGCGCAGTCAGCATGCGCAACTACTACCGGCTGCAGTCCTCCGGCCGGTACGACATGGACGGCCACGTCACCGACTGGGTGAAGCTCCCCTGGAACGAGAACCGCTACGGCACCGACAACTGTTCCGAGCCCGGCCAATGCCGCACCAACTGGGACTTGGTGCGCGACGCCACCCATGCGTGGTACCACTCCGAGCGCGCCAAGGGCCGCACCCCGGCCGAGATCAAGGCGCAGCTCGCCGAGTACGACGTGTGGGACCGGTACGACTTCGACCGCGACGGGAACTTCGACGAGCCCGACGGCTACCTCGACCATCTGATGGTCGTGCACGCGGGGAAGGACCAGACCTGGGGCGGCGGCAAGCAGGGCACCGGCGCCGTCTGGGCACATCGCTGGTTCGCGTACTGGAACCAGGCCGGAGCCGCGGGCCCCGAGGGCAACAAGAACGGCGGCACCCCCATCGGAGAGTCCGGGATCTGGGCCGGTGACTATCTCACCGGCGGGGAGAACAGCGGGGTCGGCTTGTTCGCCCACGAGTTCGGCCACGACCTGGGGCTGCCGGACCTGTACAGCTTCGACGGTGACAACAGCGTCAACTTCTGGTCGCTGATGTCGTCCGCCTCCTACCTGGGCAGAGGACGCAACACCACCGGCGAGTATCCGGGCGACCTCGACGCATGGAGCAAGCTGCAACTGGGCTGGCTGGAGTACACCGAGGCCGACGCCGGCCGCAAGACCCGGGCCCTGCTGGGTGTGTCCGGCTACAACACCGAGGACCCGCAGGCACTTCTGGTGCATCTGCCGCCGTCCACCACCTCCACTGATCTGACCACCCCCTACGAGGGGGGCAGTCAATGGTGGAGCGGCACCGGTGACTACATGGACAACACGCTGACCCGCACCGTTGACCTGACCGGCACGACAGGCCCGGCCCGCTTCGATGCCAGGGTCTGGTACGACACCGAGGAGGGCTACGACTTCCTGACGGTGGAGGCCTCCACGGACGGCGGTGTGCGCTGGACCCCCTTGACCGGCACCGTCGGCGGGCGGCCCATCCCGGCCAACGGCGTCTCCGGCTCCTCGGGGGGCTGGACGGAGCTGAGCGTGCCGCTGGACGAGTTCACCGGCCGGAGCGTCCAGATGCGGCTCCGGGTGACCTCCGACAGCAACACCCACGGCAAGGGCGTCACCTTCGACGACATCCACATCACGGCGGCCCGCACCGAGCTGCTGCACGATGGCGCCGAACAGGGCGCGAACGGCTGGAGCACCGTCAAGTGGTCGCGTACGCAGGGGCGCACGGGCATTGCCGAGCATCCCCGGGCATACCTGGTGGAGAACCGGCACTACACAGGTTACGGCGCCTTCCTCAAAACGGGCCCGTACAACTTCGGCTGGACGGGCGACCCCGCCCACCCCGAGAAGAAGGAGACGCTGGAGTTCTACCCGTACCAGGAGGGCGTGCTCCTCTGGCTCTGGGACACCGCGTACAGCGACAACACCACCAAGGCGCACCCGGGCAAGGGCATGCTCCTGCCGATCGACGCGCGGCCGCAGGCGCTGCGTTTCACGGACGGAGCACCGGCCAACGCGCGGGCGCAGACCTTCGACGCGCCCTTCTCGCTCCGGCCGAGTGACGAGATCGTGCTGCACCGCGCCGGTGTGCCCGTGATCATCCCGGAGCGCCCAGGCGTGCCGGTCTTCGACGACCACACGGGCGTGTACTGGAACGAGGAGCTGCCGCAGGTCGGGGTGAAGGTGCCGGACACCGGGACCAGGATTGCGGTGGTGAAGGAGCACCAGGACGGTCGGCTGACCACAGTGCAGGTGAGTCCCTCGCCTTGATCCGCTGATCGGGCTTGTGACGTGGGGATGGCGGCCCCGGCTGCCATCCCCGTGTCGGCCCGTGCAACACCGGGCTCAGTGTGACCGTTCGCAAACGGTGTCTCTCCCAGGTCATTCAGGCGCACCGGCAGGGCTGTCCGCCCACTTCGCGCCACGCGCGAACCGGGTGACGGAACCTGGCTGCGGTGACCGAACTGGGCCGCGCGGCAGCGGTGGACGGCAGGGGTGACCTGGCAAAGGAAGACCAGGTGGTGCACACCACCCCCGTTCCGTCCCAACAGCCCTTCCCCTGGGCCACCTGCTTCGTCCCCGGCCGCCGCAGCGAGCTGATCACGCCCGTCGGCGAGCGGCTCGTGGCCGAGCGCTGCGGCCGGTACGCGGTCGGCCACGGTCCGGTGTGGGGCCGCGCCGACGTGCTCTCGTACGCGGCCTGGCAGCGCAGGCTCGGCTATACGGTCGCCGCGGCCGACGGCTCTCCCGGCCGGTCCAGCTGGGACCGGCTAAGGGTGCCGCGCACGGGAAGGGGGGCCGCAGCATGACGGAAGCGGAAGCGGAAGCGTCGTCGCCGAACTGGAGCTGCTGCGCCGCTCGGTGGATGTCGGATTCGCGACGCCCCGTGGCGACCTGGCGCTGCTGCTCCAGTGCGCCGACCAGACCCACAAGAGGCTCGTCGACCACGAGGAACACCTCGACGCCCTGGAACGCACCCGCTGGCCGCTGCCGTCCCTCGCCGCGATCACCTCCTGTGCGGCGCTCGCGGTCGCGGTGTGGCAGGCAGGCATCGGGCACCCGCTGACACCGCATCCGAGGGGCTGCGGCCGTGCGCCGGCAGCCCCGCACCACCCGAGACAATCCACGAGCCCGGCCGGGTTCAGTCGGGCTCCCCGACCATGCCGAGCACCAGCGCCAGGCGTCGCTTTGGTACCGAGCCGAACTTCCGGCGGACGTTCATCACGTAGTTGCGCGCGGTGCCGACCGTGATGCCCAGACGGTCGGCGATCTCCACCGCGGTGAACCCCTGGGCCGCGAGCACCGCGACGTCGCGCTCGCGGGGAGTAAGCCCGGCGTTCACCTGGTGGCGGTGGTTTTCCGGTACGTGGAGCAGGCCCCGGTGCAGGCAGCGGTCGCGGGCGAGCGTGGCCAGTGATCTGTCGGCTCCCGCCGAGGCCAGGAGCTCGGCGGCGCGGTCGCGGGCGCGGGCCTGTTCGGGCGTGGAGGGGGCTACCCGGGCGGCGGCGTGGTAGGCGCGGCCGGCGGTGATGGGTTCTCCCATGTCGGCGAGGGCGTCAGCGCCCGCGATCAGAGAGACCCAGCCGCGCTTGCCGGCGAGGTGTCCCTCGACGACCGAACGGATCGCGGCGGCGCGCGGGTAGGGCGACCAGAACCGGGACATGGCGGCGGCCTCGTTCCGCGCCGCGGCGGGTGCGATCTCGGTCAGCGCGAGCAGGGCGTCCTCCCAGCCGAAGTGGTGCTCCGCCTCGCGAGCCTTCAGCAGGATCTGCGGCAGCCCGCGCGCCGGGCGCGGCTCGCGGCGCGCATGGCGTATGTACGCAAGGGTCGCTGCCGCACTCGCGCCGCACGGAGGCGAGGTCGCATACGCCACCTCGACGACCGCCTCGAGGTTGTCGTGCGAAAGGCGGCGGGCCGTCTCGAACGTCACCGCGGCGGCGACAGCGCTGCCGAGTTCCCGGATGCCCGGTGCGGCGCCCGTCATCGCGACCGCGGCCTGCTCTCTCGCGACGTCGAGGTGTCCCGTGCGGTGACGCACGAGCGCCTCGACCGCGGCGAACTTGTTCACCCAGGGCCCTCGGCCCACCACCCGGCCGCGGCCGACGGCCTCCAGGGCGGTCGGATAGTCCCCGACGTACGCGCAGGTCAGGGCCCAGTTCAGGTAGTTGAGCGAGGCGATCTCGCCGGTGACCGCGTCGAGGTCGGCCGGCAGCAGCGAGGCGGCCTGCCGCCAGCGATGGGGTGCGCGCTTGCGTCCCTGGTAGGTCTCGCCGGCGGCGAGCATGCCGGCGACGAGGGCGATGATCCACGGCTCGCCGGACTGCCGGGCCAGGGCCAGCGCTCGGCGGGCGAGCTCGCGCCGGTAGGAGGGGCTCAGGCCGGCGTCGGCGGGGAAGGACATGCGGCTCAGGGCGAGCGCCTGTCCCCCTATGTCTCCTGCCGCGGTGAACTCGAAGAGGGCCCGGGTGCCGTACTCGGCCATCGCCTTCCCCCGCGCGGCCCGTGCCTGTGCCAGAAACACCGCGCCGCGTGCGCGGGGGGTGTGGCACGCGGCGGCCAACTCGTCGAGAAGCGCCCAGGGGGCGGGACCGGGCGCTCCCCACCGGGTGAGCATGGAGGCCATCTCGGCGAGGGCGATCCGGTCGTCGTCGGCGAGCCGCGGCGCTTCCGCCAGGGCACCGCGCAGCGTTTCGAAACCGAGGTCGGCCCGGCCGCGGAGCGCGGCCAACTCGGCGTTGTGAACCTGTTCCTGAACGGTTGTCGATACGTTCTCGGCGAAGGACGCATGGGACGGCCCCGGAAGGAGCGGGCGCGCCCCGGACGCATTGTCGTTCATGGTTGAAGCAAGAATAGGTGCAGTTCTTGGATTGTCCAGGGGGCGGAACCGAGGCTTTCATTTGCGTCGACGGACCGTGGCCGTCGCATCGCTTCCAGCCGAGGACTGCCCATGAACGCATCCCGCAAGTTGGTCGTGTCCGCGCTCACCGCTGCGCTGATGGCGACACCGACGGTCGCCACCTCCGCGACCGAGGACCCACCGGCCGGCCCGGCGTCGGCCGTCGCCGGTGACGTCCCGCAGGATTCCACGGACGTACGACGTGGCCTGCCGAGCCTGCCGCCCACCGAAGAGCAGCTCGCGGCCGTGGCGGCGCTGCTGAAGTCCGCCCCGGAAGGCGTATCGCCGAAAGTCACCTGGAACACCACCTACGGCACGCCTCGGACCGTGCGAGCGCCCGGCGGATATCTCACCGGTCCTCAGGCCGGCGAACCGCTCGCGATCGCCAGGGACTGGCTGCAGGCGCACCGCGCGGCGTTCGGCCTGTCGGCCGCGGACGTCGAGGCGCTCGCGGTGCGGCGTGACCACGAACTCCCCGGCATCGGCGCCCGGGTGGTGAGTTTCACGCAGACGTTCGACGGCGTCGAGGCCGTGCACGGCGGCGTGATGACGGTGACCGTGGCCGAGGACGGCCGGGTGCTGTCCTACGCCGGTGACCCGGTGCGCAGCGGCGGCCTGCGCGCCGGGTTCGACACGTCCCCGGCCGACGCACTCGCCGCTGTCGTGTCGTGGCTTTCTCCGTCGTCCGACTTCGTGCCATTGCCGACGGGTGAGACCCAGGCCGGCTACCAGGTGTTCGCGGCGGGGCCGTTTGCACAGGTGCAACGCGTCCGCAAGGTCGCGTTCCCGACGGCCGGCGGTGCCCGCCCGGCGTACAGCGTGCTGTTCGTCAAGAGTCTTGACGAGGCATGGGGCGTGGTCGTCGACGCGGCGACCGGGAAGACGCTGGCCAGGCACTCCCTGGTGCACCACGAAGGCACCCTGGAGCCCGAGGGCACGGTCTACGAGAACTTCCCGGGCGCCCCCCAGGGCGGCGGGCCGGTCATCAAGAGCTTCGGCGCGAACGCGCCGTCACCGGGCGGCTGGGTCGACCCGAGCGGCGCCGCGGGACTGCCCGGCCCCACCACGCTCGGCAACAACGCCAACACCTTCGCGCAGTACACGGCACCCCTGGCGCCGACCGACCAGCACAACCGGCCCATCAGCCCGACGGCGCAGTTCAACTACGCGTACGGCGCCAACTGGGCCCGCACCAAGGGCCAGACGCTGCCGCCGTCGTACGTGCTGGACCGCGACCCGGCGGTGACCAACCTCTTCTACCACCACAACCGGATCCACGACGAGTATTACCAGTTCGGCTTCACCGAGACCGCGGGCAACTTCCAGGTCAACAACTTCGGCAAGGGCGGCCAGGGCGGCGACCCGATCAGCGGTCTCGCGCACTCGGGCGCCGCGACCGGTGGCGCCCCGACCTACCTCGGCCGGGACAACGCCAACATGCTGACCCTGCCCGACGGCATCCCGTCGTTCTCCAGCATGTACCTGTGGGAGCCGATCAACGACGCGTTCGAGGGCCCGTACGCCGACGGCAACTTCGACCAGACCGTGATCCAGCACGAGTACAGCCACGGCCTGTCCAACCGGTACGTCGGCGGCGGTGGACTCGGCTCGCTCGGCGGTGAGCAGTCGGGTGCGATGGGCGAGGGCTGGGGCGACTGGTACGCCATCAACCACCTGGGCCGCGAGGGCCTCTACGACAAGGCCGTGGTCGGCGAGTACGCCGTGGGGAACGCCGAGCGGGGCATCCGCAACTGGGCGTACGACAAGAGCCCGCTGACGTACGGCGACTACGGCTACGACATCACGGGCCCCGAGGTCCACGCGGACGGCGAGATCTGGACCGCCATGCTGTGGGACCTGCGCCGCGCCCTGGTCGACCGGTACGGCACCAAGGCGGGCAGCGACATCGCCGAGCACCTGGTGACCGACGCCATGCCGCTGTCCCCGCCGTCTCCGTCGTTCCTCGACATGCGCGACGCCATCCTCGACGCGGACACCCTCCGCTTCCACGGCGACAACACCGACACCATCTGGACCGCCTTCGCCCGCCGCGGCGCGGGCCGTTCGGCCGCGACCGCAGGTCCCGACGACACCGACCCGAAGCCGGGCTTCGACCACGCGGCCCCGTCGCGCAACGGGATGCTCGCCGTCAAGCTGATGAACGCCTCCACCGGCGAACCCGTCGAGGGCGCCCGGGTGATCATTGGTGAGTTCGAGGCCCGGGTGACACCGCTCGGCATGTCGGGCTCGGGCGGTGTCGTCTCGGCGCCGATGGTCGACGGCACCTACACGATGACCGTGCAGGCGCGCGGCTTCGGCATCCAGAAGTTCCGGGGCCTTCAGGTGCAGTCGGGAACGACGACCGCGCGGACCCTCAAGCTGGCGCCGAACCTCGCCTCGAAGCACAACGGCGCGACCGTCGTGAAGACGTCCAGCCAGGACGACGGCCTTCCCGCGAGCTTCCTGATCGACGACACCGAGGCGACCGCGTGGAAGACCAAGGACGCGGGCAAGCCGTACAGCGCGGGCGCGCACCAGGTGGCCGAGGTGAAACTGGCCACGGAGGCACGGGTCTCCCGCGTCGCGGTCAGCACGCTCAAGCCGACCACGGCCGGACGGTTCAACGCGACCAAGGACTTCACGGTCCAGACGTCGACGGACGGTGTGCTGTGGAAGACGGTCGAGGCGGGCACGTTCGCAGCCCAGGCTCCGCGGCCCACGGCGCCGGACATGCAGATCCAGACGCTGAAGCTGGACGCACCCGTCACCGCGAGCCACGTCCGGGTCTTCGTCGACTCCGTCCAGGGCGAGACGAAGACGTACGCCGTGCTGTCCGAACTCCAGGTGTTCGGCAACGCCTCGGGCGTCGAGCCGCTGCCGTTCACCCCGGACGAGCCGGTCAGCGAGTCGGGGACGATCCAGGCCGGTGAGCCGCAGGGGCTGTGGTACCTCCCCGGCACCGAGCCGTACCGTCCCGGCGCGACCGTGGCCTCGTGGCAGGCGGCCTGCGGCACCCCGCCGGCCGCTCAGGGCGCCGACGCGTGGATCACGAAGCTGCCGGCCGGCTGGGGCGACGGACTGCACGAGGCGTCGTACACCGAGCCGGAGAGCCAACTCGGCGAGATGCAGATGTTCTTCTACGACTCGGCGTGCAAGCCGATCACCGGCGACTTCGCCACGCCGGGCCAGAAGGTCGTGATCGCCCCAGGCGCGGCCTACGTCGGGCTGCTCTACCTGTACGGCGCCGACTACCAGTTCACCCTCACCGCGCGGCAGGCCGGCTGACCAACGGTGCTCCCGTCCGTCACCCAGGAGAGGAACACATGTCCCCCAACCGCAGATTCACTCTGGCCACGTCGCTTCTCGGCGCCGCCACCCTGTTGAGCACGTCGGCCGGCCTCGCACATGCCGGCGCCGGCGACCCGCTGAGAGGCGACCAGTGGGGCCTGGACCAGGTCCGCGCCGAACAGGCTTGGACCACCAGCACCGGCACGGGTGCCGTTGTCGCCGTCGTCGACACCGGGGTGGACCTGACCCACCCCGACCTGAAGGGCAACCTGGTGGCCGGCGCCACGTTCACCGGCTGCGGCAAGGCGGGTGGGCCGTGCGGGAACGGCGACTTCCGCGGCCCGGACGGGCAGAACAACGGCGACGAGCACGGCACCCACGTCGCCGGCATCGTGGCCGCCGTCGCGGGCAACGGCACCGGTGTCGCCGGTGTCGCGCCGAACGCCAGGATCATGCCGGTCAAGGTGCTGGAGGAGGGCAGCGGCACCTTCGAGGACATAGCCGCCGGTATACGGTGGGCGGTGGACCACGGCGCCGACGTGATCAACATGAGCCTCGGCGGGCTGGCGGGAACGCAGATCATCACCATCACTGGTCTGGAGTCGTCGGTGACCGAAGCGATCGCCTACGCCAACGCGCAGGGCACGTCGGTCATCGTGGCCGCCGGGAACTCCGCCACCCCGGCTTGCAACACCCCGGCGTGGGAGCCCGGCGCGATCTGCGTCGCCTCCACCGACCGCAACGAGCTGAAGAGCTGGTTCTCCGAACTCCCGAACAAGCCCGACCTCAAGGCCGTCGCCGCTCCCGGCGGCGCGGGACTCGTCTCCTGCGAGGACGACATCGTGTCCACCGTGCCGGCCGGCACCGGATCCGTGTCCTGCGGCCAGAAGGACTACGACTACTACGCCGGCACGTCCATGGCCACGCCGCACGTGGCGGGTGTCGCCGCCCTGCTCTTCGCCCAGGGGCGGACCCTGTCGAACGTCGAGGACGCGCTCCTCGGCACGGCCCGCCAGCCGGGCACCGGCCTGACGGGTGTCTACTCCCCGGCCTACGGCTGGGGCGTCGTGGACGCCGCGGCCGCGGTGAAGTCCGCGGGGGTGACCACGGGCAAGGGCCGCAAGAAGCACTGAACCGACCGGCGTGGGGTGGCCACTCGGGCGTCTGGGGTGGCCGCCTCCGGTTCTTCGAGCGTGTCTTGCCGAACGGGGCAGGGCGGCGAGCGGGTCCGATGACAGGGACCGGCCGTGGAGCGGGCACGGAATGCGCAGCGGTCCGGACGACAAGAAGGCCCCGGGTCTTCGACCCGGGGCTTTCTCGTGGAGCGGATGACGGGAATCGAACACACTCCGAGCTTGGGAATCACGGTGGTTCCGGCCCGTTCGGTTCTGCCGAGCCGTTGCGCGAGACATCGCGGCGACGTCGCCTTCCCGCCGACGGAGGCGCAGGCGACGCGCATCGGCGGGTCGAGCCGCGCGCGGAAGGGGTCATCGCCCAGGGGCGGTGCTCAGTGGTGGTGGCCGTCCTCGTGCCCGGATTCCGAACGGGCTCGACTGGCTCTTTGCCGGCCATGGCGCTTAGGTAGGTGGTAGCCCTCGGCCATGCACTGCCACTGCTGCCGACGTTCGGTCGGTGGTCAGCCGAGGGCGGCGAGCAGGTCGTTGCACGCCTGCTCGCAGCGGCGGCACGCTTCAGCGCATACCCGGCAGTGTCCTTGCATGTTCGGCGTGGTCGGCGCACTCGTCCGCGCACGCCTTGCGAACGGTGGCGCAGGCCTGGAGCATCGCGCGGGTGATGTTGGCGTCGTAGCCCGTGTGTTGCGGGAGAGCACCGACGCGGTGGCGGTGCAGATGTCGGCGCAGTCCATGTCGGTGCGAATGTGGGCCGGTCTCGCACACGAACCGGGCGCCCCGCCCGGCCGCTTCGCGGATCAGGGCAGCCATGCTGCCGACGTTGGCCTCGACGTCACCGAGAACGGACGGGAACTGTGCTGCTGCGATCTTCATGCGGCCCATCCCCGCCTCGTCTTCCGCGGGAGAAGCCGGCCGGCGGTCAGCTCACCTGCGGCGCCGTGTCGTCGATGACGCACGACGTCCGCAGCCGGGATCGCACCGGCCGGCCGTTGCCCGGCTCTGGCGTCAGCCGGTCGATTCCGCCGTCACACGGATGATCGCCCGCACCTGCGCGATGATGTCCAGCCGGTTGCGTACGAACTCGGGGTCGGTGACCTCCGTCGTGTTCGCTGCCCCGAACCGCAGCACGGGCGTGTGCACATGGCCGCCGGGGATCGTCAGGCCCAGCCGGTCGCGGAGCAGCGTCGCGCGGTAGGCGATCTCGTTCGAGAGATAGTTGCCGCCGCCCCCGGCGCGCGCCGTCGACCCGGGCGTCGGCCCGCCGGGCCGCGCCACCGCGGGACCGCCGCCCGCCGGGACCTCGGTCACCGACGTGTTGTCGTACACCGGGAAACGGCCCGTGTCCGCGGCGGTGATCACCGCGTACGGGAGGGTGGTCGTCGTCCACTGGGGCTGCGTGGCCGGGTCGTCGACGGGCACCGTCTCCGTACGGGACAGGTTGTCGTTGTCCGGGAACCCGCCGCGCCAGGCGCCGTTGAACCGCTCGATGTCGACCCGGCCCACCCGGCCCTGGCTCACCGTCGTGAACAGATCCGCCTCCGGCAGCCGTGGCCGCAGCGTGCGCTCGACCGTGCCGTCGGCGAAGTCCTGCCAGCGCACCGGAAAGACGGCCGTCTCGATCCTCGCCGGCCCGTCCGCCGTAAGGATCCAGGTGCCGTCCAGCGCTAGCGCCGTGGCGCCGGACGGGTTGCTGATCCGTATGTCCCGGTCCAGCGTGAACGGGTCGAAGCCCGTCATCACGATGCGCTTGATTCCCTTGCCGGCAGGGAAGTCCATCGAGTCCTGGCCGCGCGAGGTGCGCTCCAGGCGGTCCAGCAGGCGCGCCCGCTGCTCGTCGTTCAGACCGAACGACGGCTCCCACTGGCGCAGATGCGCCGTCATGCCGAGCCGGGCCCAGTACAGCGGCCGGTCGTCGTCACGGCTCAGGTCGCCCTGCGCCCATCCGCGCCCCTGCGCCCGGTCCACCGCCCGCGCCCACAGCGCCGCGCCCTGCCGGACGACGGTCCGCTCGGCCTGCCCGTAGGTCCTAGCCTTCGCGAGCGCGCGGGTGAAGGCGGGCGTCACACCGTCGAATCCGCTGCGTCGCAGTATCTCCTGCGGAACGGCCCGCTGCAGGCGCTGCTCCTCCACGGTGAGGGGCTGCGCACCGGCGGCGGGTTGCGCCGCGGCGGCCGGCGACACGGTGAGTGCGAGGGAAGCGGAGACGAGCAGGGCGACGCCGATCACGTCCAGGCGCGTGCGTATTCGGGACACGGGATTCCTTCCGTCGGGTGGGCGGAAGTATCACGGGCGGTACGCCGCCGTGGCTACCACTCGTCACGGCCGGCCTGCCCGGTGGGCCGCCGGGCAGGCCGGCCTGGCGGCTCGGCAGCCGGCGGGTGCACGGCGCAGGCGGGCCCCGCCGCGGGCCGGTGTGGTCAACTTCCCGCCGCAGACGGTGCCTTGGGGACGGCCCGAGTGACGGACAACCCGCGCGCGGCCGTCGCTCTTCTTCGCGGCCTCCTGGCCGGCACGTAGGGCAACACGCGCCAGGTCAACGCCGGAGACTTCGCTGCTCATGTTTGCCCCCACATGGCGTGTCCCAGTACAAGGTGGCGTGCTCCTTGCAGGCGGTGGACTTGGTCGACGAAGGTGCTCGTGAAGAGGCGACGGGCGGAGAGCTCCCCGTGCTCGGTGATGTGGTCGAGGACGATCTGGTGGTCCTTCGCGGCGCGACTTCGCCAGTCGAGGACCTGGTCGCGGGTCAGTTCCTCGAGCACGATCGGCTCATCGTCATGCACGGCAGTGACGATTTCGGAGCCCGCCGGCGCGGATCGCGGCGCGGGCAGAAAGACCGACTCGGCCTTGTGGGCGCCGACTCCCCCAACCTGCCAGACCCGGCGTGAGTCTTCACAGAGGCCGCTCGCCGCTTGGCACCCTCGGCCTCCAACTGCTGTGCCTCCGACGTCGGTACCCCGGGTGATGCCCGCACGATGTGCCGGCAGCATGCTGCTGCCTACCTGCACCCCGCCATGTCCGGCAGGGCCGCGATCCGCGCCCTCGAGCCCGTCGTCAACCTCGCACGCCTGCAAATCCGCGCCGGGCGGGCCGAGGACGGCCTTTCAGTGCCTCGTGACACTGTTCGACGCCGTCACCACTCGAAGCCCCGCCCAGGTCGAGGACATCGCCATACCCGCAATCCTCGTAGCGGACGCCGACGACCGCCAAGTTGTCCGCACTTGGCTGTGGAGCGTCCTCCTCGCCGACGGCACACGCGCCCTGACCACTGCCGGCCGCTGGACCGAAGCCCTCGCCCACGTCGAGGCACACCGCGGCATCGGACAGCGCATGCTCGACGGCCGCCAGGTCGCCGTCCTCGCCGCCCTCGCCACGGGTGACCCGGTCCTGAACGACGGATACGCCGCCCGCGAGAGCCTGACGCATCCCTTGTTCACCGCGCTCGCGACCGACGGACAGCAGAAGAATTGCCGGGACATCGTGGACGCGTGCGCGCTCGGAGCAGGAAAGCTCCCCGACGAGCTGCGTGACCAACTCGCCACGGCGCTGCGTACGAGCGACCGCACGATTCGCGAACGCGTTACCAGTACGGAGCCGCGCCCCAAAGCCAAGTCGAACGGGTCGGCACCACTGACCGACTTCTTCCGAACCACGCGTGCCCGGGGCGCTCAACTCCAGCTCGGACCTGGCACTGTGGGAGTCGGGCCGGGGAGCCGTCTGACTTGTAGCATTCGGCGGGGCGCATTGCCGCCCTATGACACAAGAGATCAGCGGCACGGTTCTGTGAAGGCACGTATCAAGTGGCTGACCACCCCGCTCGCGGCAGGGCTGGCGGCCGGCCTGTTGAGCGGCTGCGGCAACCAGGCGGGCGGTGCCGGTTACGACGGCAGCGACGTGCGCCGGGCAGCGGGAACTGTCTGGTGGCAAACGCCGGAGCGAGGTAGGTGCCGATTGCGGGGACGCCGAAGGCTTCGCCGACCGTCCGGCTGAGCGGTGCCGGGCCGAAGAAGGCGGTGAGCACCAGCCCGGATCCGCCCGCCGCGGCCTCCGCCACCCCATCGGCGAGCCCGTGCACGTACGCCGTTGTCACCGCCCGGGCCTCCTCCGGCGACGCCGCCCTGGACCAGGCCCGGATCAGCCCCTGCGGGTCTCCCGGCAAGGCCGGTAGTCGGGACCGCACCGCCGACGAATGCGGCGAAGGACGGGTGAGCGGCCACGGCGACCTGATGGCCCGCGTCCGGCAAGCGCCGCCCCAGGCCTGTGAAGGGCGCGACATCTCCCCGTGAACCGGCGGTGGTGATCAGAATCCGCATGTAGCGATTCTCCTCGGCGCATGCCGTCCGGTCACCGTCGCCGGCCAAGGCGATCCCTCAGCACACCTACTGTCGACAACAGGGCAACGAGTGCGCGGACAGGTCACCAGCGGCTGCAACGTGAGCAGCAGGTCCGTCCCCACCAGGCGAGCCGGCCGGGTCGCACGGATTGCCGAGCCTCCCATGCCCCTCCGCGTCGCTCAGCGGGCGTGGAGCATGTAGGTGTTCTCCAGCTCGTCCTGCACGACGGTGGCCTTCTTGTCGACCGTCCGCACGTGCATGTCCTGAGCGGGGGTGTGGGTGCGGAACCGCCAGCCCTTCGGGAGCTGCAGCCGGTCGCCGAGGGAAGCCAGGGAGTCCAGGGTCTGGCTGTCGTCCACGGTGTGCGAGTACGCCTGCAGGACGTACGTCCGGCCTTCGGCGTCGCTCAGCGCGTACGCGGGCCTGCCGGCCTTCAGGACGTACTCGGTGTCCCGGTCCACCGTGGTGGCCACGTAGTGCTTCTTGCCCTGCCCCGCGGTGACGTCGACGTCCGGCGGGATGCGGACCTCGGCCGCCCAGCGGGCCTCCAGGCCGTCGAACTTCTCGACGTCGCCCCAGGCGTACGTGGTGACCTCGTCGATCGTCCAGAACCGGGGCCCGTTCAGGAACACGGCGGGGACACCGAACTCCGCCGCCAGGGCGCCCGCATCCAGCGCGTTCCACTTGTCGAGGGGGCAGTCGTTGAGGCCGTAGGTGGTGTAGACGGCCGCCTTGAGACCGCCGCGCTCATCCGGCGAGATGAGCAGGACCTCGCCGTAGCGCTCGTCGCGCATACCGCTCTGGCGCCGGGACGGCTTCACTGGGTCGGACATGGCTCCTCCTTGTCACGGCCCGTCGCCCACGGCTGCGGGAGCCGGGGCGGGCGGGCCAGGGCCCTGCCCACAGGCGGGCCCGGGTCGTGACGCGCGTCGTCCACTTCATCCAGGTCAGCACACCCGGGGCGTTGCCGCACGCCGTGGACGATCTCGAACCACACCGTCTCGCCATGCTCACCCGTGACGGCGTACGACACCTGCACATCCGGAAGTGCCTGCCCCCAGGTCAACGCCCCTGCCCGGAAACCGGCACCGCCTGCGGGGTGGCACAGCGGCTGGTTCCTCCCCGCCCTTGGCATCCCCTCAGGAACGCGCCACCCCGCTCGATGAACTCATCGTCACCAGCACCGACGGCGAGCACCTGCCCGTGCGCTCCCGTGACCGGCAGGATCCCAGACGCATCTCCTGCCTGTGGGCCCGGCCCAGCGGCGTACGGCGGCGGCACGAGATCACCGGCGAGATGGTGCTGACTCTCATTCCGGTGACCCGGACATTCTCATGAGCGTGTACCGACCCTCTCACTCCGCTTGCTTGAACTGACAGCTCACTCGTGCTCGAACCCGACCTCGAAATGAGTCGACAGCAGGGCAACGAAGCGAGGGGCAGCAGCAAGCGGGTCGGATGGGGCGAGGAGCGGGTGGCCGTCGGGCGCCTCGCACGGCGCGCAGTCGACCGGCTCGCTGCCGAGGGAGCCGGGGTTGCGCTCGCTGTGGCGTCGGCCGGTCTCGTCGGTTCGCTCGCCCGGGTGGGCGGGTGCAGCGCGGTAATCAGCTCCAGGCCGGTGACGGCGGTCGAGCCGCGCGGGGTCATGACCCGGTGGCGTAGGCGCCGAGGAGGCGGGCGAGTTCGGGCGCCGGCAGCTGTCCGGCCTTGTTCCGGCTACCGGCATCGAGCGCGTTCCAGGACGGGATGCACAGCTGCCGGCACGCGCGCCTGCCGCCCTGGGCGGGGCGGTAGATGCGGGCCCACAGCCCGCGGCCGGTGTGAGGACGATGAGCGGGTCGGCGTCCTTGCCGTTGCGGCTGAGGCAGGGTGCGCCTGGCTTTACTTCGGGCAGGGTCCAATCGACCAGCCCGGGAAAGGACTTGGCGGGTGAGCCGGAGCCTTCGGTGCCGGCGTTGGCCATGGCGCTGGCGGCGGGTGCGGCCGCGCGGGCGGGGTGGGCGAACGTCCCGGACACCTTTTGCGCACTGAGTCTGGGGTGGTCTTCGGTTGATCCGGCCAGGGTCTGGGGGTTGTCCGGCTCTTGTGGATCAGGCTGCGTACCCTCGGCTCCGTGCCCCGCCATCCGAAGAAGCCCCGCCGGCTGGTCGCCGACGGGCGGGTTCCCCATGGGCTCCGGGGACGTGGGGCACGTCCGGGGCGTCTCCCTGAACCTGCCCGAACCGGGCGCCGTCCGGGCCCTGCTCGACGCGGCGTCGGCCCGCGGGTGGCAGACGTGAGAGGGGCGGGCGGTGGAGATCGACGGCTGACCACTGCTGGAGGCGGCAGCCGGAGACCGCGGGCTGTGACAGTGCCCGGCCTCGCACTGCGTCCCGGCTGCGCGCCCGTCGGGTGGGCTCTTCATCCAGTCCGGGAGCCGAGATCGATTGTCAGTGGTGGGTGAGACGGTAGGAGCATCGAGTCGCCAAAGAGGGGGAGCTGTCATGTCCAAAGGCCAGAACTACATCAATCACGTTGCCCTTGTGCTGGATGCCAGTTCGTCCATGTCGCACCTGACCCGCAAGGTCGTCGAAGTCGCCGACCAGCAGATTGCCTACCTTGCCCGCCGATCGAGGGAACTGGACCAGGAAACCCGCGTCACGGTGTACGTCTTCGCGGACAAGGTGGAGTGCGTCATCTACGACAAGGACGTGCTGCGGATGCCGTCGCTGAAGCAGCTGTACCGGGTCGGTGGAATGACGGCCCTGCTGGCGGCCGCACTGACGTCACAGCGGGAGCTGGCGCAGACAGCTCAACTGTACGGCGACCACAGCTTCTTGACGTTCGTACTCACCGACGGGCAGGAGAACGCAAGTCACCGCTGCCCCGATGCCCCGACCAGGGATCCGCGTGAACTGGTCGCGGCCGTGGCCCAGATGATCGAGACACAGCAGGACAACTGGACCCTCGCCGTCCTTGTACCGGACCAGATGGGCAAGCGCGAGGCCATGCAGTGCGGTTTCCCCAAGGACAACATCGCCATCTGGGACGCCACGAGCACACAGGGGCTGGAGGAGGCCGGGCAGGTCATCCGGCAGGCTACCGAGAACTTCATGATGGGCCGCACCCAGGGCATCCGGGGATCGCGGGCGGTGTTCTCCACGGGTGCGGAGACGGTCAACAAGGACACCATCAAGGCAGCCGGCCTCACCCCGGTGAACCCGTCGCAGTACCAGCTGATCCCGGTGGCTCGTGACGCGGCGATCCGGGACTGGGTCATCGAATGCGGGCACACCTACCGTACCGGTGGTGCGTTCTACCAGCTGAGCAAGTCCGAGAAGGTCCAGGCGCAGAAGCAGATCGCGGTACTGGAGAAGAAGACGGACCGGGTATACACGGGGCCCGAGGCCCGAGCCCTGCTCGGCCTGCCGGACGTGGAAGTCCGCGTC
Organism: Streptomyces sp. ISL-10; assembly: GCF_018614575.1. Lineage (GTDB taxonomy): Bacteria > Actinomycetota > Actinomycetes > Streptomycetales > Streptomycetaceae > Streptomyces. The sequence goes on along the minus strand of NZ_JAGGOJ010000032.1, from coordinate 40,604 downwards.
AAACCGGATCACAACAACGACTTCACAATCTTCGTGCAGAGCACCAGCGTGAACCGGAAGCTCGTACCGAACACGCGGCTGCTGCTTATGCTCTGACGCCCTGGCAACCCCGGTCGGGTATCGAAGGCTTCGCCCTCCCGACACCCCACCCCACCCCACCAGCAACAGAGTCAGCGGATGCAGACGCGGTTCAGGAGCACGTGCTGCTGAAACCCCCGCCGCCGCCTACGCCGATCGCCCCAGCGCGGTCCGCGAAGGCGGCGGCGGATCCCACACTTCGACCGGTGACATCCAGGCGCGGACGAACGAACCGCAGGGGGTGGCACCAGGCGCCCCGGTCGGTGGCGTTGTCTACTTCCACTTCCGTAAGCAACTCGGGCCGCACGAGGACGGGATCCAGGGGTTCGCGTGAGCCCCATGCCGACGAGAAGCGCGCGCCCGTCCAAGGGTGTCCGGCGGCGGGGTGAAGGCGGCCGGCCAAGCCGGCGGACGATGTCGGCCTTGAGCGGCACAATGCGGCCCACCGGCGCAGGAGGCGGGCGAGCTCCGCGGTGGCCTGATGGTTCCTCACAGGCTCACAGGTCGGCCTGTCCCACCCAGGGAAAACAGGGCGTGCGCCTCACAGGCTCACGGGTTGAGTCCGGCCTTCAGGGCGCTGCGGGTTCCAGGGTGCGATGTCCTCGAAGACGGCGGCGAGGCGGTCGGCATCGGCTCGGACCCGGGCGGCGTAGGCACGGACCGCGTCGACGGCTGTCGGCGTACTGGCCGGTGTGCCCACAGAAGGACGGATGAACGTGCCCATGCTGGTGGGCTGTGATGGGCACAGAAGGGGCTCAGTGGGATCCTGTTTGAATGAGCCTCGATATCGATTACTGGGAGCGCTGGATAGCGAAGTTGCTGGCCATCCTTGCTGCCGACGCTTCTGATCAGCTGGCCTGGGCCAACGAGCACCAGGTGAGGACTGTCAATGTTGCCAATGGCGTCGAATTCATCCTCCGTCTGGCCGAGGAAATGGCGGAGCGGGGAGCTCTCGAACCGGAAGCCCTGCGGGACCTCAAGGCCATCGACCGGCTCTTCGGCGAGATGGACGTCCGCGGTCGCGCCGGCCGGTGGGCCGACGCACTGACTGCCGATGTGGCCTGGGGCGAGGTACGAACTCTGGCCCGCCGGATCCTCGTCGCCCGGTTGGGCGACTGGCGTCAGCCACTGCCGCACCGCGTGCCGCCGCAGCAGGTCTATGACTGAGCCCGTCCAGCTGCACCTCACCGAGCATGTTCACCTGTAACGCCGACAGCGGCCCCCGCATCCGGCGACCGACGGGCCGGCTGGGCAGCGGGCGTCTGCTGTTCCCTCATCAAGGGCCCCGGTGACCGGTGTTGACGTGTGGAACCACGGTAGCGCCCTCCCCCACCGCCCCGGGACCCCCTGCGGCGGGCGGACACACCCGACGGCTGCCCACAGTGACTGTGTCACCTCAGGCGGAGTGCCCTCTCCGTAGCGGTCACGAGCGAGGAAGCCCGCTTGTTCCAGCTGCCGCAGCTGGCAGACGACTGATCCGGTGCTCTTGAGGGCCACAGCCACACCGATCTCGCGCACGCTGGAGGCTACGGCTACGGCTGGTCGTGCCTGTTGTCCTGCGCCACTGAACCTTGAGCGTGTGCCAGCGAACCTTGAGGGATGCGAGTCCGTGTCAGCGAAGCCTGAGTGGCACGAACGGCAGGTTCGCTACGACGACGTGGGATGAGACACGCGGACCGCCGTTGACAGGCGACAACGCGTCTCTCAGGACGGGCCACCATGACCGAGCACCACTCGCCACGCGGCGGGCCGGCGTACCGCCGTGCATGCCTGCCGCGGCGGCGGGTACGACCCCTCCCGTACGGGCGAGGCGCGGAAGCGGCCGCGGAACGAGGGGTGTCGGAAGTGATTCGAAAGCTGCAGGCAATCGCGCTGGACTGCGCCGATCCGGTACGGCTCGCGGAGTTCTACGCGGACCTGCTCGGCGGCCGGGTGGTCGCGGCCTCGGAGGATCCCGACTGGGTCGAGGTGCACGGGTTCGAGGGAACGCCGCTGGCCTGCCAGCGGGTGGACGGCTACCGGCCGCCCGAATGGCCCGGCCAGCAGCACCCGCAGCAGCTCCACCTGGACTTCGACGTGGACGACCTCGACGGGGAGGAGAGGCGGGCACTCGCCCTCGGCGCGACCGTGCTGGAGCGGACGGACCAGCTCCGCCCGGAGGCCAACTGGCGGGTCTACGCGGACCCGGCCGGCCATCCGTTCTGCCTCTGCCTCCACTGAGCCACCGGGCCCACCACATGTGCTGATACAGCGTCAGAATCCGGCGCCGGGCGGTGACTTCGACCGGCATTCGATCAGCCAGGCGCAGACAAATCAGGACTTTTCCATCGCTGAAGGCTCAACTCGTCACCACTCCCTGCCATTCGACGGCGAGCAGGACGTCGCCCGTCCCTCAAAGTGGGCCGCCGATCGATGCCGCGCGCCTCGCCGGCTCCGACCATTCAGCTCTCGATGACAGACGGCCAAGCTTCGATGGCACAGGACAGTGTTCGTGAGACTGCGCGTCTCAGTCGGCACCTGCTCCTGAGTTGGCACCTTGAGTACCAGAGTTGGGGCGCTGATAGCCGCATGTGGCCGCCGGTCTGAGCCCTTCGAGGCGTGTGGTAATCCGCTTGCCCGGGCGCGCACGGCGCGTGGCAGGCTTGCGCGGTGATATCTGAGCTGTGGCCTCGCCTCCTGACCTGGGACGAGGTTGATCCCGCCCGTCATCCCTTCGACAGTGCGGCGGCGGCGCGGGATGTGCGCTCGTTCGGTCCGGCTCGGCGCGTACCGGGCCGCCCCGACCTCCCCCTCGGCGACCCGGCGATGAACGTCTGGAGCTGGGGCGAGGCCAAGATCTGGGCGGATGCCATGTCGTACGCGCTGATGGAGCGCTACGGCCGCTGGGTCGTGGGCTGGCGCTGGGCGCACGACGAAGGAGACTTCGGCGGCGGGCCCGTCGGGAGCTGGTGCTGCCCGCGGGACTCGATCACCACCCCGGAAGAGACGCTCGACCGGGTCGTCGCGGCGCTGTGCGAGTGGCGGGCGTGGCTGGAGAGCCTCGCCGGGCGGTTCGAGGCGTACCCCCTGGATCCCTCCGGCATCGAGGAACAGCGGATCCTGTGGGAGCGCGCCGCCCGGAACCTGATCCAGCACGTCGTCGACCGCACCGGCTGTGGCAGCGGCTGGTACGGACACTGCCGACAGGTGCTCACCTGGTTCCTCAGCCGATGGGGAGTCGCACCGGACATCGCGAAGGACCTGGTCGACGAGGCAATCGGCGGGCGTTTCCACAGCTGGACCAGCCCCGACATCGTGCTGATCGACGACGTCGCCGAGCGCCTCGCGCGAGCGCTACCGCCGGACGACCGACCGCCGTCGTCCGCCCAGCCGCCCGTCGACCACCTGGAACGGTGGCTCGCTGTACGCGAGACCGTGGTCTGGCACGAAGCCCCCGACCGCGGCGGGGAAGGACCGGTGACGCCGGCACGCGACGGCGCGGCCGAGGACATCCGCACCTTCGACGGCGCTCTGGACCCCGCGCGCGCCAAGGGCTTGCTCGCCGCACTCGAACGGCTCCGGGCCGACGCGGCACGCGGCACCCGGCTGAACTTCGCACTGCTCCAGGCATGGCAGCAACACGTCCTGGACACACCGCAACCGCCCGCGTTCCGCACCCTGCCCGCCTTCGCAAAGGGCGGCCGCGAGCGCTACGGGATCGCCCCGGACACCCGGGCCCACTTCGACGTCTGCCTGGCCGAGAGCGCCAAGGAGCACAGCGCGCCACTCCCCCTGAGCACCCGCGCCGCACGCGCCTACCTGGACGTGTGCTTCTTCCACCCCTTCGACGACGGCAACGCCCGCTCCGCGTTCCTCGCCCTCATCTTTGTCCTCGCCCGCGAAGGCGTCACCCTCGACGACGTCAGCCCGCTCCGCCGCATCACCTTCCAGGCGGACAACCCCCAGGACGCACTCACCCTCACCAGCTCCATCGACCTGCACCTCGCGGAGACCAGGAGCCGCCCCGCCTCTCCCAGCTCGTAATCGGTGCCCGGCAGAGGTGTGCATCGAGTTGGCGAGCACTGCCAACTCGAGCGCACAGCCACAGCCCGCCGCGTTGCTTCCGGGCGGCCCGGACGCTGCCCCCAGCGCAGCCAACAGCTCCACCGGGGCCGCGCGGCCTCCTACAGCGGGGCCAGATCGGTGTCGGCGGCTTTCGCCGCGACCAGCCGGCTCCAGGGCGTGGGCGTACTCGTCGTGGAGGTCGCGCACCTCGATGCCGGTCAGCTCCCCGATCAGGACCTGGGCAGGTGACAGCTCCCGGTCGGTGACCGGTGCGGACGGGGCAAGGTCACCGGGCTTTCGCGGTTCGTCCTCCCAGAGCAAGGCCTGCAGGACGAGGATCCCGTGTCGTGTTCGTAGCAGGGCCAGGCGCTCGCGGCTCCTGATGGCGATCTTGGCGACGGCCACGTAGCCGGTTCGTGCGAGCGCCTCGACGAGCAGGGCGTACGGGCGGTCCGCGCCTGGGCCGTCGGGTCCCGCCAGTACGGCTTGGCGTAGCTCATGGGGTCGATGTCGCGTCCCGGGACGAACCCCGAGGACCTCGACGGTGCGCTTCGTCAGGAGCGGCAGGTGCGTCGCCAGGTCCTCGTCGGACAGCGGGACCATGCGGCCGTCCGGCATCGTGAAGCCGCGCGGATGTGGGCGTACGACAGCTCGGCGATCACGGATTACTGCAGGTACAGGGCCTGGTACAAGGCCTGCGTCAGCGCAACGACCTCCGGTTTCTCCATCGCCCCCTCGAGCTGTTCGTACCGACGCAGCTCCATCAGGTAGGCGGTCGGGGGCGTCTCTGGCACCAGGTGCTCGATGTCGGCGATCTTCACGCTGCGCCTGTAGTAGTCCGTGATCGCGTCGTTGAGTATTTTGGCAGCGAGGTCGATCGGGTTCGTGGCCGCGAGGAGATGAGTTCGTCGGCGTACTTAATCCCGGCAGGCGAGGACAACAGCGGTGCGGGTGCCCGGCCCGGGCACGGGAAGCAGCCAGTCAAGCTCGCTGGCGCGAGTGCGGAGGTGCGGGGAAATGGTCGCGCAACGTGGTGGTCGGGCGGGAGACGGGGAACAAGGTGCTGCGTTGCAACTGTGGCTCGGCAGCTGGCTGGCAGGGCTCAAGGCCGGCGCGTACGCGGTGGACGCCGGCGGCGCCATCGTCGCGCTGAACAGCGAGGCCGAGGCGTTGCTGGCTCGGAGCGCCGAGGACCTGCTGGGCCGGGATGCGCATGATTTCCTCCACCGGGACGGCAACGGGATGACCATTCCCAGGAGCGAGTGCTCGATGATGGAAGCCTTCATCGCCCGACGCACCCGGCAGGAGGATCTGGGCTACTTCGAGCGCGGTGACGGGACGTTGCTGGCGATGTCCTGGCTGGCGACCCCCTTGCGCATCAGTGCCGACGAAGTGGGCGCCCTGGTGGTCTTCCACGAGCACGATTCCGCCGGGTCGTCGCTGCAGGGCCCGGCCCTCAGCGTGGAGCTGCTGTCGGAGCTGGAACGTCTGGCTCTGCTGGCCGAGACCACCACCCAGCTCACCTCCACCCTGGATGTCGACGAGGCGCTTGACCGTCTGGTTCGGCTGGTCGTTCCCCTGCTGGCGGATTGGGCGGTCGTCGACCTGATCAGGGACAACGACGAGGTCTGGCGCACCGTGGTCGCGCACGAGGAGGGCGGCCGCCTGGTGCGCCGCAAGGACTTGGAGGGAGCCATGCCGCCAGTTCCCCAGGCCTCTCCCCAGCCGCTGTCCCGGGCGCTGCGGGGAGCGGGGTCCACCCTGGCGACGCCCGAGACGTACCAGGGCCCGCCCGACTCCGGCATTGCCGTCGAACAGCGCAGGCTGTTCGACAGCACGCACATGCACTCTGCGGTCATCGCGCCCATCCGCGGCCTCCGAGAAGTCCTCGGGGCTCTGACCCTCGGCAGATCCGACCGCCCAGAATCCTTCACCGGCGCTGACATCCCGCTGCTGGAGGACATCGCCCGCCGCGCCGGTCTGGCACTCGACAACGCACGTCTCTACCAGCGCCAGCGCAAGGTCGCCGAGACCATGCAGCGTCACCTGCTGCCCCAGATGCCCCGCGTACCGGGCCTCGAGATGGCCACCCGCTACCTGCCCGCGCCGCACGCGTCCCAGGTGGGCGGCGACTGGTACGACGCCTTCTACCTTCCTGACCAGGCCCTCGCCGTGGTCATCGGCGACGTCGTCGGGCACGACCTGGACGCAGCGGCCGACATGGCCCAGCTCCGCAACATCCTGCGGGCCTATGCCTGGTCGCACCAGGAACCGCCCAGCGTGGTGGTCAGCCATGTCGACGAGGCCGTTCCCCACATCTCCGAGGTCGAGATGGCCACCATGATCTTCGGCCGGCTGGAGACGGACGCCATGGGACAGTGGACGCTGCGCTGGACGAATGCCGGCCACCCGCCGCCTCTGCTGGTCACGCACGACGGTCAGAGCCGCTACCTCACGGACGGGCACGGCCTCCTTCTCGGCACCCACATCAGCATGCCCCGCGAGGATGCAACGGTCGTCCTGCCGCCGCTGTCCACTCTGGTGCTCTACACCGACGGCCTGATCGAATCGCCCGGCCGTTCACTGGACGAAGGCCTGGAGAGGCTGCGCCGTAATGCCGCCTCTCTGGCCCACCGGCCCCTGGAGGGCTTCACCGATCTCCTCATGGAAAGGGCCCGTCCCGAAGACAACGACGACGACGTCGCCCTCCTGGTCGTGCGCGTTCCTTCGGAGGACGGGCCGCCCATCTGACCCGCAGGGTCTGCACTTCGGGTTCGGGAAGGGCATGCACCAGACGCAGGACAGAACCGCGGCTGACGAATGCCCGGAACGCGGGGATCGCCATCCCCGCGGGACTCCCCGCGACGGGGAACGGATTTCCAGGTGTCCGGGTACGCGAGGCCAGGTGCCTTGCCTGAGCGGCGGCGTTCGTGCGAGGGCAGCCGAGTAGCCGGTACGGCTCAACGATTCGAGCAACGCCGTAGAGGCCGTTTTTGCCCGATGTCTCATCCGGGAATTGGATGTTTGATTCCGGTAGGTCGGGTCGCGCTAGGAGACGGCGGCTTCGCCGGTGAGGCGGCGGGCCATGAGGTCGGTGATGGCGAGGTGGATCACGCCTTCGGAGCGGGCGGACAGAGTCGTATCTTCGACCAACTCGACGGGGCTCTGCGGCGACTGGTCCGTGAGGCCGAGGGCCGCGACGCTGAACCGACCGCGTGCGTGCGGGACGCCCAGAGCGTCAAGACCTCCGCAACGTGCCGGCCGCCGGCCAGGGCGTCGAGGCGGACAAGAAGATCGCAGAGCGCAAGCGCCACATCGGCGGCGACACCCTCGGCCTTCTCCTGGCCGTGCTAGTCACCGCCGCGAGCGTCTCCGACAACGCCGGCGGCATCCAGGTGCTCTCGCAGGTCGCACAGGCCCACCCGTGCGTGACCAAGGCCTGGACCGGCACCGGCTACCGCACCAAGGCCATCGACCACGGCGCCACCCTCGGCATCGACGTCGACGTAGTCCGCCGGGACCCCGGACAGAAGGGGTTCATAGTCATCCCGCGGCGCTGGGTCGTCGAGCGGACCTTCGGCCGGCTCATGCACCACCGCCGCCTCGCCCGCGACTACGAGACCCACCCTCACCGCTCCGAAGCCATGATCAAGCTGGCGATGGTCGACCTGATAAGCCGCAGGCTCACAAGGGAATCCACCCCGGACTGGCGTGATACCTGAACGCCGAGTCTGTCAGTGGAACAGGTGGGACCGCTGGCTCGGACCGGGAGGTGCGAAGCTCAGCCCGTTCTCGTCGAGGGCGTTGAAGACGGTCACCCGGCCCGTCTCGAAGGCGAAACTGACGTCGATGCTGCCCTGAGCGACGTCTCTCCCTGTCCACTCGAGAAGTTCGGCCCCCTTGAGCGGCAGCCCCCGCAGAGCATGGAGTCCGGGAAGAGGTTCGGGACGCCACTGCAGGTCGCAGCCCGGCCACAGGACCGGACTGGTGGGGTCAGTCATGTTCCACGTGAGGGAGAGATCGCCGAATTTCTGATGGTTGACCTCGACCCGTTCACCGTCGAAGTCGAACAGCACAGGGCAGTCGCAGAACCACTCGTCATCCTGGAGGTCCCAGACCATCCAGACTCTCGTGAGCGTCCGGCCGGCAAGACCACGCAGGCGGTCCCCATGCTCCCGCGCAACGGCGCTAAGGCCGCCCAACCACATTGGCTGATAGTCCGCGATACCGAAGTCGAACATGGCGCCATCTTGGCAGAGCTGCCCCTCCTCAGCTTGAAGCGATCCCAAACGGCAGCCGACCGTCCACTTCTCGAACACCCCCGCCAGGGACAAAACGCTCTTTAAAACCGCCGGAGTTCGTTCACGGCACTGAGAAGCCGTTGCTCTATCGATCACAGTGAGCATTGGTTCGAGTACGGGAACTCGATTGGGTAATTTCCGGCCGCGACGGGCATGAAGCCAGGACCTCCGGAGTCTGCTTGGATGTCAGAGATGACGAGGAGTTCCCCGGTTCCCCATGCAGACGACGCCGATTCCGGCCGCCTGACCACCCTGCTGGACCGTGCCGCCACCGGTCGGGACGGTCAGGCCTGGAGCGACTTGTGGACGGAGCTCTATCACAACGGTTCCCTCGAGGTGTCCCATCCGCTGGTACTGCCCGCGCTGATGGACATGGCTGAGGGGGACGACGCCGACACGGCGGCTGCGGCCCTCCACCTGGCCGGTGCCCTCCTTGTTCAGGCCGACCAGCGATACGAGACCCGGAAACTACGGGATCAGCACGCGCCCGAAGTCGCACGCTTGCTGGCCGCTTCGAACCGGTGGCGGCAGGCCACCGCTGACCGGAACGACTATTGCCACCTGCTTGAGACGGTCCTGAACCTGGAGGGCGACATCCACTGGGCAGAGGACCTGATCTGGGGCATCGTCAGCGAGGAGTACGAGCTTGATTGTCCCGATCCAGATTGCTGCGCGGTGGTATGGGTGATCGTTGGTGAGCGGGGCTTCTTCAGCACGTCGGAGGACTACGCCCTCTCCGAGGACGCCGAAACCCTCCCTCTCCACACGGCCGCCCCCCGCACCCTCGACGGCCTCGGCCGCCGCCTCTACGAGCTAGCCCTGGCGGACGGCCACGAGGATGTGGCGCACGCCCTGACTTATGCCTTCGGCGAGGCAACCTGCCCACAGTGCGAAAGGCGCTTCTCCGTCGTCGGACAGGTCGTTGCTCGTTCGAGCTGAGGAGCAGTCATGCTTCCGATCGTGGTCATTTCAGATCGAACAGGGGCCTGGGCAGGATGAGTTGGTGGGCGATCACGCGTGAGGAAAGGGCCTCCTGAGCAGCTCGTTGGTGTCGAATCACCGAGCAGCAGCAGGAGGCCCCCGGTGCCGCAGTGTTCCGTGTCGATGGCCGGACAGTCCAGTTCGGTCGCCCTGGAGTGTGACTGTCTGGCTCACCGGTTCGGAAACGCCGCCGACAACGGGTCCCGGCAGCCGCGTTACCCGACGGACATGACGGACGCGGAGTGGACGGCCATCCGGCCGCTGCTGCCGGTGCCGGGCTGGCTGCGCGGCCGGGGAGGCCAGCCGGAGGCGTACTGCCACCGGGCGATACTCGATGCGATCCGGTATCTCGTGGACAACGGCATCAAGTGGCGGGCGATGCCGGCGGACTTCCCGCCATGGGACCGGGTATACGCGTTCTTCCGCCGCTGGCGCGACCACGCCTGGTCAAGGAGTTCCACGACCGACTGCGCGCCAAGGTCCGCGAGGAGCTGGGGCGGGACGCCGAGCCGACGGCCGGCGTGATCGACTCGCAGTCGGTCAAGGCGGATGCCGTCGTCGGATCGGACAGTCGCGGGTTTGACGGCGGCAAGCTAACGGCCGCAAGCGGCACGTCGTGGTCGACACGCTCGGCCTGCTGCTGGGCGTGATGGTCACCGCCGCGGACACCGCCGACCGCACCGCCGGCCAAGTCCTGCTGCGGCAAGTCGCCGACGCCCACCACCTGCTGGCCCTGGTATGGGCTGATGGCGGCTACACCGGCAGCCTCGTCGAGTACTGCCTGGCCGCGCTCGGGCTGGTCCTTACGATCGTCAAGCGCAACGACGACCAGAAGGGGTTCGTGGTGCTGCCCAAGCGGTGGATCGTCGAGCGTTGCCCATCTGATGCGCACCCGCCGCCTGGCACGCGACTATGAGCGACGCGCCACCGGCGCCGAGGCGATGGTCTACTGGTCGATGATCCTGCTCATGACCCGCCGCCTGGCCCGGCCACGCCCTCGGCGAGCGTGAACCGGCCCGGCCCCAGCTCGAGCAGCCAGCCGCGGGCGACCAGGCGTTTCGCCTTCGACCGCAATGCCTCCACCCGCGCCGGCACCACGTCCATACCGAACGCGGCGGCCCTCTCCTGGCAGGTCAGCGGACCTTGACCGAGCCGGAGGCGGTCCGCGAGCGCCTTGAGGATGCGCTGGTAGTCCACCGACAGCACGGACCAGGCCAGCCCCTGGCGCCACATTGGCACCTGCGACTTTGGCTTCGCCGCATCCCGGGGCGCCTGCGCGTCCGCGTCCTGCGGATCCGGGGTGACCTCCGTGTCGGCGGTGGTGCCGCCGTCCGGAGCCAGCACCGTATCGACCCGCCTGCGGGCAATCGCCCACTCCTGCCATTCCTGCACGGCCACGGCCAGCTCGGCCTGGATACGGTCGGCCTCCTCCCGCAGCCCGTCGACTCGACGGCGAGCGGCCAGTTCGTGCTGTTCCAGTCGTCCGACGACAGACAGCATCCGTGACCTCCCAGGGAGCGACAAAACGACAGGCCACGGCTCCCACGAAAACACCGCCCCTATGCCTGACCAGCGAAAACGCCGTCCTCAGGTTCGGTACGACAACAGCTACCCAGCTTGTTCTTTAACCTCGCGCGGCGTCGGACAGTCGCGCGGTGGGGCAAATTTCGGTGCGTGTCGGGGGCAGAGTAGTCAGACTCGCGGCATGAGAGCGAAGATCAGGCGTATCAACCCCGATCAGTTGCATGAAACGCCGGGCTACCACCACATCACCGTGGTGGAGACCGGCCGAACGGCTTATCTGGCGGGGCAGTGTCCCCTCGACCAGGGCGGCTCTCTCGTCGGCGCGGGCTCCCTCGACGTGCAAGTCGATCAGGTCATCGTGAACGCACTCGCTGCCCTCGCGGCGGTGGATGCTCAGCCGCAGCACGTGGTGCGTTCGGTGATCTACGTGCGGAGCGATGACAGGGAGGACCTGGGCCTCGCCTGGCACCGGCTTACCGCTTCCGCCCTCGGTCCGGCCTTCACGTCCGCCAGCACGCTCCTGGGGGTTGCGCAGCTGGGCTTCGCAGGGCAGCTGGTCGAGGTGGACCTCACCGTCGCGCTGCCCGACTGAGTGGTCCTCACGCCTCGAACAGCCTCTCGAACTGCTTCGCCCACATGGTCATGTGCCGGACGCCGAGGCGGCCTCCGTCTGATCATGTGCTCCGACCAAGGTGCACTGACCACGACGAAGGCCGTGAGGGTGAGTCTGCTGTCTGAAGCCGCTGCGGGCGAGGCGTTCGCGGAAGCGTCACGCTTTCGGGACGAGTTGTACGCGTGTCTGACCCTGCGGGGCGACGAGCTGTTCGAACTGTCGGATGCGGTGTTGTGTGCGCCAGGTGCGGTGCATTCGCGGTGGAGTTGACGCTGCTGCCCGAGCACCGGCGCGGGCACGGCGCGATGTACGACGCCCTGAACCGCGGCCGGATCGACACCGGGCGGCTGCTGTCGCTGCTTGCCGGCCTGCCGCTGCCCCGGTTCCCGGACGGCCGTCTGGTACTGGCGGTGGACGTCTCGCCGTGGCTCCGGTCGGACGCGCCGTGTTCACCGGACCGGCTGTTCTGCCATGTTTATGGTCGGGCGAAGACGGCCTCGCAGTTCATTCCGGGCTGGCCGTACTCGTTCGTCGCGGTCCTGGAGATGGGCGCCACATCGTGGACGCAGATCCTGGACACGGTCCGGCTCGGCCCGGCCGACGACGCCACGGCGGTCACTGCCGCCCAGCTCCGCGACGTCGTCGAACGGCTTATCGCCGCGGGGCAGTGGCAGCCCGGCGAGCCGGACATCGTCATCGTCACGGACGCCGGATACGACGTGACCCGCCTGGCCTGGGTACTGCGGGATCTGCCTGTCGAGCTGATCGGGCGGATCCGCGGCGACCGCGTGATGCGGTTACCGAAGCCGCCCCGGGTCTACGACCCCAAGGGCGGCCGACCGCCCAAGCACGGTCCGGAGTTCCGCTTCGCCAAACCGGAGACCTGGCCCGACCCCGCGCTCACCACCCACACGGCCACCACGAACTACGGCAAGGCCGTCACACAGGCGTGGGACCGGGTCCACCCGCGGCTGACCCACCGGGCCGCCTGGCTGGACCACGAAGGCGAACTTCCCCTGATCGAGGGGACGTTGATCCGGCTAGAGGTTGAGCACCTATCGAAGGAGCGTGAAGCGCCGGCGGTGTGGCTGTGGTCCTCGAGGACGGGCTCCAGCCACGCAGACGTCGACCGGGTCTGGCAGGCGTTCCTGCGACGCTTCGACCTGGAGCACACATTCCGGCTGTTCAAGCAGACCCTGGGCTGGACGAAGCCTCGACTGCGGGAGCCGGAGGCGGCCGACCGATGGACCTGGCTGATCATCTCCGCATACACCCAGCTCCGGCTCGCCCGCCCGCTGGCCCGCGACCTGCGGCACCCGTGGGAGAAGCCGGCCGCACCGAGCCGACTCACCCCTGCCCGGGTCCGCCGGACGTTTCGGAACCTCCGCCAGCACATGCCCTGTCCCGCCAGGGCACCGAAACCCCACCGGCCGGGACCTGGACGACCACCCGGCACCAGGAACACACGCCGGGCACCCCGCTATGGCGTAGGCAAAACCGTCCGCCGCGAGAAGACGCTTATCGCCCTACAGCGGTTGAAGGGTTAAAGAACAAGCTCAGACCGTTCACTACAGCGTCTACCTTGAGTACAGCGACGACAGGACGGACTCGATGCCGTCGCGCATCTACATGAGGCAGACGGATCCAACGGTTTTCATCGACACCGACTTCGCCAACCCCGACCACGCAGCACAGCAGCGCCGACGCCGCCTAGGAATCCAATGACCGCCCTCACCACCCTCACGCGGCTCTGCCCGCCTCCCAACTCGCCCGTGAGCATCCGCTGGGACGTGGTCGAAGCAGAGCTCGGCATGCCACTGCCCCAGGACTACAAGCAGCTCGCCGAACGGTACGGGCCCGGGACGTTCTGCGACTACATCCACCTCTTCCACCCCCACGGGGTGACCAAGTTCGTCCAGCTCACCGGGCCCATGCCCAGCCGGATCCGAGCCCACCTGCGCAAGGACCGCCACCAGGGCACGCACCCCGTCCCCTGCGAACCCGACCTGCTCTTCGCCTGCGGCTCGACCGACAACGGCGAGTATCTCTTCTGGGCCACCGACCCGGCGGCCGCCCCCGACCGCTGGCACATCGCGGTCAACGAAGCCCGTGGCCCGCGCTGGTTCACCTACGACGGGACCCTGACGGCCTTCCTCGTCTCCGTCCTCAGCCGGCACCACCAGGTCCCCCAGTTCCCGCCCAGCCTCCTTGAGACGCCGCCGGAGTTCACGCCTCGCCCCACTCTCTGGAAACCCGGCCCTGTCTCCGACGAGCAGCCCGTCGACACCGGAGCAATCCGCTCATGGGCACGCGCCAACGGCTACGACGTACCGCCCCGCGGACGGATCCCCCAGGAAATCCGGGAAGCATGGGAACGCGCCAACCAGCCCTGAACCGTCCCTGCACGCCGCCGGCGGCCCAATCGCCGCTGGTCACATGGCTCTGACGGCCGGCCCGGGGGGAGACGGACGACCGCTCTCGGCCATGTGCGGGCCGAGGCAGCGGCCGAACTGGACGCAGAGCCCCCTGGGGCGAGTTGATACACGTGAGGGCGGCGCCACCGAAGGATTCGCCTCGGTCGCAGCCACGCATCCGGTCCCTTGCGCGGCCTACACCAGGTCTTGACCAGCCGGAGGGACCAGTTTTTGCCCTCGGCGATGCTGGGTGGGCATGACGCAGTCTCCTCGCGGGTATGAGTCCGCCCCGGTCGCCGACGAGAACGACCGGGGCGGAGGGCCTATCAGTTGGCTACTTCACAACCCACTGACCCGTCTGATCGGCGAAGCCAGAGTCGAGGGCGAACTGGACGCTGACGGTCTTCGAGTCCTTAGGGACTTCGTAGACGATCCACCCGGGGACCTTCTCGCCGGGCGGGACTTCGGCGCCCGACGTCATCTGCGGCCCGGCGGTGATCTCGCCGTACCAGGATTGGAATCTCTGTCCTTCAGCGTCGGCTACCTGGGCGCCGTTGCTGGGGCTGTCGTCGTAGACGACGGTGCCCTTGTTGACGAGTTCCCACTGTGCCGCGACCCAGCGCCTGCCGTCCTGCGGCCTGCCGAACTCGTTAGCGCCCTTGGCGGGGTCTAGCCACTTCTTGAGTGTGGCGTCGACCTTCAGGTTCTCGTCGCTGCCGCTGAGCGTGATGGTGTCGCCAACGTGGGCGACATTCGGCTTGTCTGACTTCTTTTCGGCGAGGGCCTTCGAGCCGGCCACATCCTTGCTGGCGGCAGGCTCGTTGGGCTTGTGGTTACTTCGCTGTTTCCCAGGCAGGCGGTGCGGCCGACTAGGTTCCGTCCGGTCGATCTCGGGTTGTGGGAGGATGCGGTCCATGACTTGTATCCGAAGGGGCCGTGCCGCGTAGAACACCAGCTTCACTTCGGTCGCGGGAACGCGGCTGGGGGAGACCCTGGGTGCGGTATCGCGATGTCCCAGGTCTCTCGGGCGCGGCGAATGCCGCCGTCCGTGTGCTCGAACGGGAGCGATTGTCTCCGGGCATCGTGGCAGTGGCGCTGAGCGTGTGGTCCGTGCGCGTCCACGGCACTAGGCGCCGGTGGAGGCGGTGGGAGGCTGAGTTCACCTGCCCCTGTTGTGGCGAGGGCTGGGCCCGGGACAAGCTGCAAGAGGTTCTGTTCATGCTTCCGCCAAGGGCCGCCGCCGAACTCCGGGTGCAGGTGGAGCGCCTGGACGCGGTGCTCCTCGGGCGAACGCATCACGAGCCGACGATAGAACCGGAGTTGGCTTGGTGGCATCGCAGATACTGACCGTGCTCACGCCGCCCACTGATTCGTTGGCCGTTGTATGACCGGCCGGAGGGATCTGACAGAGGCGGAGTGGCGACGTCTGGAGCCGTTCCTGCCGACAGGCAACAACCGCTGCGGACGGTGGCGTGATCACCGCCAGGTGGTCAACGGCATCCTGCACCGGGTGCGGACCGGCGTGCAGTGGCGTGACCTGCCGGAACGCTACGGGCCGTGGAAGACCATTTACGAGCGTCACCGGCGCTGGTCGGCCGACGGAACCTGGGAACGGTTGCTCCAGCAAGTGCAGGCCCAGGCCGATGCCGCCAGTGGGATCGACTGGGACGTCTCGGTTGACTCCACCTCGATCCGCGCCCACCAGCACGCCGCCGGCGCCCGGAAGGCCCCGCCACCCGCTGCGTCGAAAGGGGCGGCGGCTATGACACACCAGAGCGAAAGACCATGGGTGAGACTATGCGCCCGCCTGGTGGAGGTGGTGCAGGAGGTGAGGGGCTCGGTCGGTCCCGAGGAGGCTTCACCACCAAGGTCCACCTGAGTGCCGACGGTCGTTGCCGCGCGCTGTCGCTGGTGCTGACGGCGGGCCAGCGGGCGGACTGCACGCAGTTCGAGCCGGTCATGGAGCGCATACGGGTGCCTCACCTCGGGCCGGGCCGGGCCGCCCGCGTACTACACCAGACAGCGTCAGCGCCGATAACGCCTACAGTAACCGCCGGACCCGCCGCTACCTGCGGAGACGAGGCATCCGCCACGTCATTCCCGAGAAGAGTGACCAGGCAGTGAACCGCGCTCGCCGGGGCCGGGCAGGGGGCCGCCCGCACGGTTTCGACGAGGAGCGGTACAAGAAGCGCAACACCTGGAACGGGCGATCAACAAGCTCAAGAACTGCCGAGCCGTGTCCACGAGGTACGACAAGCGCGGATACGTCTACCTGGGTACCGTCACCGTCGCGGCAACCATCATCTGGCTCCGGACATGATCGGTCGGACAGAACCTAGCAGGGTGGCAGTGGTTGCTGGTGTCGCGGCTGAGATGATCTTGCCGTGTCTGGTGTGATCACGGCGTCAGAGTCGTCTTGGACAGCCCCGTTCACGGGGCTGAGCCCGCGACTGCCAGCTGAAGGGCGACGGCGTCCACCACGCGATACTCGCGGCATCGCCCATCTGCACAACCTCGCACTCACCGGGTGACGGCGGCAGCGTTCATCTCAGGATGCGGTGGGGATGAGCCCTGCTGCCGCATGGCGGGGCCATGGCCTGCCCGTGCGGTCGGTTGCGGCAGACCGCAGCAGCTCCAACAGACGGCAGCCCGGGTACGTGCCAAACACCGGAAAGTCCCACCGGTAGTAGCAGGACCAATAGCTCACCACCCGGCGCTCGATCGTCGCGAAGAACGCCGGATTCCGCGCGATGAAGTCCCCATAGAGCAGCCGCTGGGCAGACCGTTTGGAGGGCAGGTCGCAAAGGCCGTGCTGGATGGCCTCCAAGATCTCCAAGACGTATTCGCCGACCAGTTGCATCACGAACGGCACTACCCACGGCTGGTCGGAACTGACGACTCGCTCCAGGTGGCGCTGGCGGACCAGCCCGTCGCTGTGCCGCGAGTACAGGCAGTGCAGGATCATCCGCTGCCGGGCCGTAAGCGCGCGCACCGCGTCGGTGGGCGGCTCATCCTGGTAAATCCGATACGGGATGGCGACGACCTCACCGCTCATATCCACCAAGAACGGCGACACGGGTGGGCTTCGTGTCTCCGGCACGACCGCCAGGACCGCGCGAACCTCATCAGCAAGGTTCCGCGGGAACGCACCCACCAGGTTGCCGTCGGCCACTGCCACGGTTATAGGCTCCTGCACGGCAAGAGCATATGCGGACCACCCGCACTCCGTCCTCGTGGTCATCCACCGAACCGTGGACACGCAGGCTGGTGACCCTGTTCATGCCCAACTGACCATTGTGGGACTCGCCTTTAGAGGTCATCTCATTTGGCCCTGTTCGGTGGTCTGGTGTCGTGGGGATCGTTGAGCGGTTGGTGCCGGATGAGTTGTGGGAGCTGTTCGAGCGGGTGGTGCCGCCGGCTCCGTCTCGTCCGCAGGGCGGTGGCCGGCGTCGGTACGGAGACCGCGAGGTCTTGGCTGCGATCATCTTCGCGGCCACGCGGGCTGTACCTGGCGGCAGTTGCCTCCGTCGTTCGGGCCGTCGGGGCCGACAGCCCACCGTCGGTTCACCGAGTGGAGCAAGGCGCGGGTGTGGGCCAAGCTGGGCGAAGCTCCACGACAGCCAGGCTCTCGAACCCCTCGTCCGCGGCATCCCGCCGATCCGCTCCCGCCGCGGACCCCGCCGGCGCCGCCCCGCAAAACTGCACGCAGACAAGGTCTACGACTACTACCACATGCGGCAATGGCTCCACTTACGGGACATCCGCCACCGCATCGCCCGCAAAGGCATCGGGTCCACAACACAACTGGCTCGCACGGTGGGAATGTGAACTCGGAGCTGTGTCCGCCTGGCCCTGGGAACCCGACCAGATCAACCTCTTCTTCTTCCACCCGGGCCGCTCAGCCATTGAGGAAGACCGTCCCTGGCTGCAGTTGCGGACCGTGCTCGCCATCTCCAGTGACGCCCCTGCTGATCAAACCGCGAGACTCGCTGAACAGCTTGCGGGAGGTGATCCACGTCAGACAGCCGAAGTCTGTGGCGGCTCAGCGGAGTTCGCCAGGCAGCTTGGCTATCCCTGGCCACAGGGTCGCAGAGCCTGAACATGGGAATACCGCGCACTGCCAAGCTGCGCGGCGCGAACGCCCTGGGCTTCTCCCGCGCGTGGTCGACGGCTCGTACATTCGGGCGTCGAGAGAGGATCCAAGATCGGATGAAACCCTGTCGACCGGGGCAGTACCGGCAGCAGGCACCACCTGATCACCGACGCCACCGGCATCCCGCTCGCTTGCTCACTCACGCAGGCAGGCAGGCAGGCAGGCTCCGACGCGCCTGTCAGAGGCGCGGGTCCCCTGCGCTACGGCCGGCCCTCACCGGGTGTGCCCTCGCCCGGCCGTCACGGGGTCCCGACCGCCGTCACTGGACGGGGCCCTCGCCCGGCTCCTCCTGGTAGCTGTACCGCTGCTCGCGCCCGGTGTCGCCGATGTTGTGATAACCCCGTTCCTCCCAGAAGCCGCGGCGGTCTTGCGTCATGTACTCGATGCCGCGCACCCACTTGACGCCCTTCCAGCCGTACAGATGCGGGACCACCAGACGCAACGGAAAGCCGTGCTCCGGCGTCAGGGCCTCCCCGTTGCGATAGCGCGCAAGAAGCGTCCGGTCGGACGCGAGATCGCGCAGACGGAGATTGGCGCTGTAGCCGTACTCCGCCCAGATCATCACGTGGGTGACGGCGGGAGCGGGAGGGGCCAGGGCCAGCACGGTGGCCGCGGCGATCCCCATCCATTCGTGGCCCGTCGTGCTCTTGCCGGACACGCAGTGCAGGTCGGCCGCGATCGACGTCATCGGGAGCTCGGCGAACTCCTCGAAGTTCCAGCAGTGCTTGTCGCCGGAGGCCGTGGCGCCGAACACGCGGAACTCCCAGCGCTCGGGCCGGAACTTCGGCACGGGTCCATAGTGGCGCACGGGCCATCCCGGCACCATGCGCTGCCCGGGGGGGAGCGCCTCGCCGCCGTCCTCGGCAGAGTCGCCGCCCTCGGAGGGACGGGTGAGCAGTGAACCCGGACGCTCGCCCAGCCGGATGCCGCCGTCCTCGTTCCACCTCTTCCAGCGGGCGAGTCTTCTGCGGGTGGCGAGCGTGTCCCGGTGGCTGGGGCCCAGACGCCCGGTCTGGTCCGCCAGCAGCTCGGACAGCGCGGTCGTGGCCTTGTACGCGTAGCTGCCCGCCAGGTCAGGACGTTCCACGCGCGTCACCGAACCCTCCCCGGAGTAGTGGCGAGCCAGCTTCATGGCCGCCTCCGCCCGGCGCGCGAGGTCGCGGCCGGTGCCCTCGTCGAGCAGCGACAGCGCGCTGGTGAGGCAGCCCTGGTACTCGACGGCGACGAGCTCCGGCGAGCCCTCCGCGCCCGCGGACTCGGCGCTCTCCGCCGAGGCGCGGGCGATCGCCTCGGCCGCGAGTACCAGCGCGTCTGCCCTGCGGACGGTGTGCTCCTCGTACGCCTCTTGCTCGGGGTGGCGCGCCACGACCCCGTAGGCATCCGCCGCCCGCGTCAGCAGCCGGTAGGCCGCCCAGGACGGGCCGGACTGCCGCGCCGGGACGTCCAGCAGCCCCGGGGGGACGAGCCGTAGCCAGTCGTCCGTCCTGTCGTGCTCACCGGCCAGCGCGACGAGGGCGTCTCCAAGGGCACCGGTGGTGACGAAGTCCCCTGGCACGGTGGGGCGGTTCAGGTCGCGCCGCAGGGCGCCATCGAACGCCGTCGACGCCGCCTCGGTGAGGTCCTCCGCCATGCCCAGGGCGCGCCAGCGCCGCAGCAGCGCGGCGGAGAGCAGCCCGTACAGCCAAGTGGACCGCATGTTGTCGACGGGGCTCTCCCGCAGCAGCCGCAGCAGCCGGATGGCTTCCTCCAGGTCGCGCACGGCGCCGTCCTCGTCGTAGCGGTGAAGATGGCGGTCGGCGCGCCGGAAGTGAGCGAACCACTCCCCCTCCCGCAGCCTGACGGGCTCCGCTGACGATGCGCCGGCGAGATCCGTCGCACCGCCAGCGGCCGGGTAGAAGCGCCGGAGCACGTGACTCGACACCTCGGCGAACATCGGCTCCGCGGGGTGGGCGTACTCGTCGCCCGTCTGCCCGGCATCGCCCATGGGCCGGACGGTGCCGTCGAGATAGGTGGCGGCCAGCAGCGGAAAGTTCCGTGTGCCGCGCCCGAAGTGCTGCGCCACATAATCGGAGAGTTCGCGCAGGACGAGGGCCGCTTCGCCGCGGTCGACGCGGTCGAGGAGCAATTCCCGCACCCCGTCCTGGAAGTCGAAGGCGAGGCTCTCGGCGTCGGACGACACCACGGGATGACGGGTGAGGAGGCCGCTGAGCAGGACCTCCGCCAGTTCGGACGGGCCGGTGTGCGGCAGCATCACCCGCTGGACGAGGCGCATCACCGGGAGGACGAGGGGCGCGGTCGCCAGATAGCGGGCGAGCCGGACCGCGTCGGGAGAGGCGACGGAGAGGAAGGCCCGCAGCAGGCCGGCGGCGTCCTGGACGGCGGCGTCGACGCGCGGCGCACGCGACGCCAGGTGGCGGGGAAGCACCCAGGCCGCCGCGCCCCGGGCGGCGGCGGTGCTCCCTGCCAGCAGCCGTGACCAGGCGCCGAATGCCCCGGCAGTCGGCGCCAGCACCGGGACGGCGAGCGCGTGCAGCGAAACGGCGGGCGGATCCGTGTGGACGGGCCGGAAGTCCCAGCGTGCCCTGTGTTCCGGCCGCCGGAGAATGCCGGGGACCGGCGGCAGATGGGTGCGCGACCACATGCGCTGCGGCAGCGGCTGGAGTACGGCAACGGGGGCGACCTGAGCCCAGCGGTGCAGGTTCCGCTGCATGTGGCCGCTGCGCCACAGGGGCCCCGTGCAGTCGGAGAGGATCAGGGTGATCCGCCGCCCAGTCGGGTCGCGGAGCGGAGCGACGGGGGTGGTGGCGGCGGCCTCCAGATGGCGTGAGTTCGCGACCACCGGCATGCCCGTCCCGGGGAGTTCGTGCAGGTAGTGCACCGAGATGTCGTGGAAGGCGCCCGAGCGGCCGCAAAGGCGCCGGAGTTCGCGCAGCAACTGGTGCCAGGGAGCCATCGAGGTCGAGACGTCCATGAGGATCCTCAGGCGCGCGGCTGGCCGCTCCCTGTCCTCCAGCACGGGCAGGAGGAGGCCCGTCTCGGCGGCACGCTCGGCGGTGGCCACTTCGTCGACCGCCGTCTCCCGAGCCGGCCGGGTGGCCAACCGGTAATGCCGGAGCGGGCGCAGAGCACGGCGCAGCGGCCGGGTGTCCGGCAGGGTGGTACCGCCTGGTACGTGCACGGAGTTGGCGGCCGTGACACCCCCGGAGCCGGTGCCCGCGTGGAGACCCACCCGGGGGCCCCCCGGCGAGGTGGTCCCCGGTGCCGGCTGGGGCGGCGGGCCGGCCTGCCGGGGGCTGGTGCGCGGATGGGCGGGGGACGCCTGCGCCGGGAGATCCGCCGGGGCGGCCGGGGACGGGGTGACGAACCGCGCGAGCCAGAGTGCGTCGGACACGGCATCGGGCGCCGCGGACAGGCCGGCCGCACCGAGCCTGCGCACCAGCTCCTCCATCGGCCGGCCGGGCAGGGTACCGTCCTGCCCCGGAGCGCTCGTCTCCTCCTTCCCGGGCCCCGTGCTCATGGCCGTCCCGGTCCGAGCGGCCGCATCAGCAGGTCCGCGAGGCGCTCGCGGCTGACGGGTTCCTCCTGGGCGCTGTGCTGCGTCAGATAGATGGCGTTCAGGAGCTGGTCGGCAGCACGCAACCCGCCAGGGGAGGCGGAGAGGAAGCGCTGGATCATGTCGTCGTTCTCGTCCGCGGAGGCGTTCCCGAAGTGCGCCTGGACCATCGCGGCGAGCCGGTCTGCGCCGGGTGTGCGCATGTCGAGGTGGATGCAGCGGCGCAACAGCGGCGCGGGGAAGTCGCGTTCGTCGTTGCTGGTCATCACCACCACAGGGAACGCACGGCAGCGGACATGCCCTTCGGCGACGGTCGCGAACGTGCCGTCGTCGGTGAGCACGGTGACCGTCCGGCCGTCGTCCTCCTGACGGGAGCGCACCAGCTCCGGGATGCTGAACTCGCCCTCCTCCAGGACGTTCAGGAGGTCGTTCGGGAGGTCGATGTCGCCCTTGTCGAGTTCGTCGATCAATAGGACGCGCGGCCGTTCGGCTGGCAACAGGGCCGTGCCGAGGGGGCCCAGCCGCAGGTAGCGGCCGATTCCAGTGTCGGTACGGCCGGCCAGTTGGGAGTCCTGGAGACGGCCGATGGCGTCGTACTGGTACAGCCCGTCGCGCAGACTGCTGCGGCTGACGATGGGCCATTGCAGGACCCGGCCGAGCCCCAGCTCGTAGGCGAGCGAGTGGGCGAGCGTGCTCTTCCCGGTGCCCGGATCCCCGGTGATCAGCAGAGGGCGGCGGAGGTACAGGGCCGCGTTGATCAGCTCGAGTTCGTCCCGCGGGCCATGGGCGGCGAACCGGCCCTGGGCCGTCCCGAGCCGGCGGGTGGATGCGCTGTCGAGACCGGGCACCGGCGGCGGCGGCCCTGCGGGCTCGCCGTCGAACGCGCGCCAGGGCGGCGGCGGGGGCAGCCGGGCGATGCCGTCGTGGGGTTCGCTCAGCCCCTGGTAGATGAGCCAGTCGCTGGTCACGGTACTCCTCAGTGCTGGATGCGGGTTTCGGGCGAAGGGGACAGGGGCGTCAGGGGGCATCGAGGATGCCGGTGGGCGCGGGCAGGGGCCGGTCGGCGTCGTCGTACATCAGGGCAAGAGGTTTGGCCCAATAGGCGTGCGGGTCCCGGCGGTGGATCCGCTCGCGCAGGACCCGCAGCCGCTCGGGCAGTTCGGCCGCGGAGCGCGCGTCCGCCAGAAGCTGTGCGGCGTGGCCGCTGAAGCTGCGGCAGTGGTCGTCGCACCCGTCCGGCGGGTGCGCCCCGGCGTTCCACAGGCAGATGCCGTGCCCGCTTTCGAGGGCCATGCGCAGAACCTCCCGGCCCGTGGCATCGGTTGCAGGGCGGCACACCACCGGCACCTGGTCCGGCTCTGCGCCGGTGAGGCCGGCGATGCGCAGCACCCGGCCGGGTGGCGGCGTCGGCAGCGCGCGCAGCGGCGCCGCCGCGGCGGTGTCCTTCCAGCGCATCTCCCACAGGGTGTCGCCGCGGCCCCGGCGCGAGGCGTCCCGCACCACGACCTGGCGGCGCACGCCCAGCGGCCAGCAGGCCGGGTCGGAGAAGTCCAGGTCGGTGACGGCCGCCCGGGGGAGCCAGTGGTGCACCGCAAGGTCGAAGTGCTCGGGAGGGAGGACGACTTCCAGCGGTGCGTGCCGTTCCAGAGTGTCCAGTTGCAGGAAGAGCCGGGCAAGCGGGCGTTGCAAACGCAGCGGCAGCTCGTCCGGAGGGATCCCGTCGCCGGTGTCCTCGGCGTCCACGACGGCGTCGTCGTCGTGCTCGGGGTCGAGGACGCGTAAGCGCCAGTGGAAGGAGACGGACGCGGACCACAGGACGGGTTCGAGCTCCAGCAGCACGCTGGGCCCGTCGCCAGGCCGGGCGTCCAGGGCACTGACATGCAGCGGCTCGACGCCCTCGAGCGGGTCCGGGGGCACGGTTGCGGCGGTGGAGGCGCGACGCGTGCCCGTACTGCCCCGGCCGCCAATGAGGTTGAAGGCGCCTTCGGCCCGCTGGGGCAGGGCGACTCCGTCGACGCTCACATCGGTCTCCAGACCGAGGCGGCGCTTGCGGCGTCTGACCCAGCGGGCCAGCTCCGTCGCCACGGGCGCCGCTGCGGCCGTCGTCTCGACCGCGAGGGCGACGAGCTTGGCGTACCGCAGATAGGGCAGGGCCTCGATCAGGAACTGCATCCGGTGCTGGTGGATCTCGCCGTGCCCGTCCCGCCAGTGCCGGAGCGAGGCGGCGGCCGGAAATTTCACCCGGTCATGGAACACCTCGCGCAACAGGGTCCTCACCAGGGTGGGATCCTCGGGGGCGGGCAGGGCGGCCAGCAGCTCGAACAGCTCCAGACGGTCGCCGGGCGACCAGGAGGCCGGGCTGTCCGGCAAACCGTTTCCGGGCAGGTCTCCCTGTACGTCCGGCCACCCCTCCCGGAGATCGCGCTCGGCGTGCCACCGGTCGTGAGCGCAGATCAGGGCGTGGTAGGGGTCGGGTGCGAGCACGTGGTCGGCGTCCACTACGACTGGGCTGACGAACTCCCGCAGCAGCGTGGCCCGCACGGCTCTGCCGCCGTCCTTGATGTCTCCCTCGGAGCTTCGCCGGCTGGCCTTCGTCAGGCCGACCAGGGCGCCTAGGGACAGATCGACGACCGGTCCGCCTGAGGCCCCCTTGGGGATCTCCGTCTGCGGGCCCAGACGGAAGCTGTACGGACCGTCGTTGCCGGCGACCGTACAGACGCCGTTCCATTCGAGCAGCTCCCCCGCGCGCCCGGCGCCGGCGCTGTACCAGCCGTAGGCCCGCACATCGCGGGAGGGCGGGTCGCCGCGGTCGCTGAACCAGAGACAGCCGTGCTCGACGTCCTCCTCCAGCAGCCGTACGAGAGCGATGTCCGACTCGTTGGGGACGGGGCCGCGCTCGGGCACCCCGGCCAGCCGGTACGCGGTTCTCGCCGGGACCGTGCGGCCGTTCCACAGGGTCACCCGGTACGGGTCGGGCCCGGCGGTCCGGACCACGTGCGCCGCGGTCAGCGCCCAGCCGGGGGCCACCAGGCCGGCGGACCCCCAGTGCGTGCCGTCCTCCGCGCCGATGGCGGCGGTCGCCGCCATGGCCAGCCGGTCCAGGCGAGGGGTCTGGTCAGGCATGCACCTGCGCACCCGGGGCCGTGCCGTCGCTCTGGTCGTCCGGCCGCCAGGTGAGGGTGACATTGAGGGACGCCTTGGCCTCGCCGTCGGCGAGGAACGCGACCACCTTGCCGGACTTGGCGGCCAGTTCGACACCGAACGTGACGCTCACCTCGTCCGGCCGCGCCGCGTCCCGGGCGGCCTCCAGCACGGAGGTGCCGACCGTCCGGATCACCCGCTGGACGCTGTCGACCCGGTCCAGCAGGGTGTCGAGCGCGGTGACTTCTTCCTCCTCGCCGTACTCGGTGGGCCGCTTGCGCAGTTCGAGCTCGTCCGGGTCCAGCGTTTCCACGCGGGCGAGGACTGTCTCGCCGCCGATCTCCACTTCCCGTACCCGGTACGCCACCGCTCCGTTACTCCCGTCGCCCGTACGCGTGCTGTCGGACCGCCCGGGGCGGACAACACGCTTTCCTCACATCTGAGTTGTCCAGGCTACTGGCGGGCAGCCGGGCGGCGGGGCCGTTCATCCATGTTGCCGTGGCGGTGGACCGGGTAGGGGGAGCCTGTGACCGGCGCCCGGCCGGGTCTCGGCGGAACGGGCCGGCGCACGACGACAACGAGGAGACAGATGCCGTTCACCACCGCCCCACGCTCCAGGGCATGACGTGGCCCGGGGACCTTGCCGGCGCTGTTGCTCTCTACCCGCCAGGTACGTACACCGTTGTCTGGTCGGTCGGCGACGGCTCGAATCGCTTCATCAGTTGCACAGGCTTCACCGCGCACTGACAGCAAGGAGCTCGCTCTTGGTGTCCTTGGGGTGTGCGGCATGGGCAGCAGGGCCATGCCGTGGGAGCCGTGAGCGATGCCCCGGATGAACTCGGCGGAGTTCAGGGCGCATCCGGGCTGGTGAAGTGTTCCCGTCAGTAGGCGGGAGAGGTTCGGCACGTTCTTGTAGCCGCGGACGGGCCGACGGCGCTGTCACAGAACTCGCAGATCAGCGGGAGCTTGTACGTCTCCGGTACGGGCCCGACCTCGTCGGCGGAGATGAGCCGGCCCAGGCCATTCGGAAGCTTCACCCGTGGCTTGTTCACCTACTCCCGGCCCCGGGGAAAGGCTCTGCCCCTCGACTCGGTGTGACAAGATCCGCCCGGCTGACGTACTACAGGGTGTGGCTGGCCCTCTGACCCGAAATCCCCCGGAGAAACCTTGCCGTCCCACCCGATCGGCCCGGCGCACGGCCTGCCGGTGCCCTCCCGGGGGACACCGGGACGCCGCGTGCGGGCCGGTACGGCGTTGCACCGGTCCCGGGGGCCGTTCTCGCCCGCGCGGGGGAGGACGGATCAGCCCGCGGGCCGACGCCCGTGGCCATCGCGGTGGGCAGACTTTTCGGTGCGGGTCACTGGTACCGACAGGGATCCAGGCCCAGCCGGGCGGGACGGACCCGGCACCTGTGCCCGTGCCCGTGCCCGTGCCTGGGCCCATGGCATGTCACGACCAGGTGGAGGTCTACGAATGAAGCTCCGGAACACCGCGCACACCTCCCGGCCGTGGCGGATCCACGAGATCGCGCCCGACTTCCGTGTCTACGACGTCTGGGCGCTGCCGACGCCGGGAGGCCCCGACGACTTCCCGCTACTGGTGCAGCGGACAGCCGGGGGCGACACGGCGAACAACCCGTCCCGGATCGCCCGTGCCCTCTTCGCGATCCGCTGGAAGCTCGGGGCGCTGCTCGGCTGGGACTCGCCCGGCACCGGCGTCGGTTCCCGGGTGCCGACGCTGCGCGACCGGTTGCCGGACGATCTGCGCGACGGCCCCGCCGGCCCGGAGTTCGAACGGCTGCCCTTCCGGCCGGTCTATCTGACGGAGGACGAGTGGGCGGCCGAAATGGCGAACAGCACGGTGCACGCGGTGATGCACATGAGCTGGGTGCCGGACGGCGCCGGGGGCCACCGGGGTCAGATGGCTGTTCTGGTGAAGCCGAACGGACTGTCCGGAAGGGCCTATATGGCCGCCATCGCCCCGTTCCGGCATGTGTTCGTGTACCCCCCGCTGATGCGAGGCATCGAAGAGGGGTGGCGTACGAAGCCCGCGGCGTAGGTCAAGGGCCGGCGGTCTCACTGTCGCCGGCCGGCAACCGTTCCACCGCCGCGGCCGTCCTCCGCCCACGGCGCCGTGCGTCCCGGGCGGTCCGGTCCGCCTCCCGTGCCCGGTCCCGCGCCGCGTGCAGCCCGCGCTCGGCGCGCCGCTGCCGCGCCTTCGCCTCCTCCAGCTCCCGGGCCAGCGCGTCCACCCGCTCTTCTGCGCCCGGCGGCAGCTTCCTGTCGGGGGGACCGCTTCTGTGCCCGCCCCCGCTGCAGGGAGCTCGTCGACGCCGCCGAATGGAAGGGGCTCCGCGATTGGATCGGCCCCAAGCAGCTCGGCATGGGACACCGCATGCTCCTGGTGGGCTTCAAGAAGCACCGTAAGGGCGACGCCGTGGAATTCGAGCTGGGAACCAGGGCCGGGCGATCGCACACACCGCCTCGACGAGTCGGGCCGTCTCCGGATCCGGGCCGGCCGCCAGCAGTTGCGGCACGCGCGCGCAGGCCTGCTCCCACCACTCCTCGGCTGCGGCAGCCGACGTCGCGCAGGACGGGTGCCCCCAGCCGTCGCTGTTCTTCGCGATCGTCTCCCCCTTGCCGTACGGGCGGCCGCGGCGGCACCGGCCGGGAAACTTCGCCGTGACGGAACCGCTCGAAGAGCTCGATGACGCGCGCCGCTGCCCTCCAGGCCGACTGCGGTAAATAGCGCCGGCGCCGTAGCGGACGGCGACATCCGTCTCGATCCACCCCAGCGCCACGGGGATGGTCCGCTCGTGCGCGGCCTCGATCGCCCGCCGTGTCTCCTCATCACCGGCCTTGCGCCCACGAGGGCGCCGACAGAATCCTCTGGCCTGGTGAGATGCTACGCGGGCCATGTGAGGTCCCGGATGGGTGACGGTGTTGAACACCCATAGAGTCGGGCCGTCGGCCGTGTCTCGGGCGGCGGCTTATCGCCGGCCGCAGAGACGACGAGGCCCCCGCCGTCTGATCACGGCAGGGGCCACACGCTGCCGCTCCCGCCTTCGCAGTGCGGCCTGTTACGCCGTGCCGAAGTCCTGCGTCCAGTAATTGCCGGGCTGCGCGAGGCCGACGCCTATCTCGTTGAACCCGCAATTGAGGATGTTCCGCTTGTGGCCAGGGCTGGCCATCCAGCCCGCCATGACGCTCTCGGGGGTCGCGTAACCGTAGGCGACGTTCTCGCCGTAAGTACTCCAGGCGTAACCAGCACGTGTGATCCGCTCACCCGGGTCCGATCCGTCGGAGCCCGTGTGGGACATGTTCCGGTGGGCTGCCATGTCCTTGCTGTGATCCTGCGCGGCCTTGGTCAGCTTCGCGTTCAAGGTCACCGGGGAGCATCCAGCCTTGCTGCGCTCACTGTTGACGAGTGCCACAATGCGGGCGACCTTGCCCGACGCCGGCGCAGCGGGCTTCGGCGCAGCCGGCTTGGGCGCGGCGGACTTGGGTGCCGCGGACTTGGGTGCCGCGGACTTGGGTGCCGCGGACTTGGGTGCCGCGGGCTTGGGCGCGGCGGACTTGGGTGCCGCGGACTTGGGTGCCGCGGGCTTGGGCGCGGCGGGCTTCCGGCTGCCCGGCGTCGCAGTCGGCTTCCGGTCCCGCTTGTCCCCGTCCCACCACCGGTCGCTTCCGTGCCACTGGTGGCCGGACTCGTTCCCGTGCCACTGCTGGGCGGAATGTGCACTCTTCCACCGGCCGTGGGACCGGCCGTCCTGCGTCCCCTGCGGGTCCATACAAGCCATGGCGGCAGAGGGCACACCCACGGCCGCCACGGCGACGGCAGCAATGGTCATCTTCCGGTAGTGCGTCGTTCTGCGGTGCTTGCCCATGTGTGACCTCATTCGTCATCGCGGAGCGCCACCGCGAGCGGTTGGCCCGGTCCGTTCCGTGCGTGACCTGCGGAGACCCCTTTGCGGGCAGCCATTGTTAGGACCGCTGCACGAGGAGGGCAACGAGCGTCTACTACTACTCTCGCTCGTAGTGCGGAACGGCCCTTGCCGAGGCCGTGCGGGCATGCAGGCCGCACGCGGGAACCTTGCCGAGGGCCATGACGCCCCGTCAAAAATTCCTGAATGCTCGACAGGCAGGCACATTCGCCGAACCGGCCGACAGCTCCCGAACGCCGTGCGCGGTATGTCCGCACCAAGGTGGACAAATACCCTCATGTCACCAAGGCTGACATCTACTATCGAGCCTCCTGGGTGCCTGAAACGGCTGTGGCGGATGTCACGGAACCACTGGCTCCGTTTCCTTTCCGGCCATGACCGTCGAGGCCGATCCCCGCCACCCCCGATCAGGCGGCGTCGGCGCCGGCCCCGCCCGGCGGGGTTGCGGCCAAGGAGTGCGGATGCGGGCAGTGGGTGCCGCCGGGTCGTCATCGCCCTGCATGTGGTCGCAGCAGTCGATACAGGGGCAAACTGAGTGATCCCATGACAATCGCGCCAGAGGCTCGCAGGCGAACCCGTCTTCGCCCGTCGGCACGATGACGCGGCGAGCCGATACTGCCCATGGGGTGGTGGGACGGCCTGGCGCACGACCTGGCAGAGAGTGCCTGCAGGCGCATCGGAGTGAGTCGCGGCGCACGGGTTTCGGCTGCTGCTGGGGTGCGGACCCGGCGCACAGGGACGGCGAGCGGTCAGCCGGGCTCTGCCGGCAGCGGGCCGACGGGCAGGAGTCCACGCGCGATGCGGGCCGAAAGCACCGGCGTTGCGGTGTCCAGCCGCGAATAGGACGGGCCCGGCCGGTGCGCACGGCACAGAAGAGGAGCGGGCAGCCCTGCGGCGGGCGGGAAGCGATCGCCGACCATCTCACCGCCGCACGGCCTGGTCCTGGAGATGCTCGCCGGACCGCTGCCGGGGATGTACTACCCAAGCGGACCCGGCGACTGCTGTTCGGCGGTTTCCTGGTGGGCGGCTCGGGCGGCCAGGGGAGTGAGGAAGGCGTGGGCGGTGAGGAAGGCGTGGGCGAGCATGGCGTGGGTGATGCGCCGGTAGTACCAGCCGGAGTAGCGGCGGACCTCGTACTCGTCCAGGCCGCACTCGTTCTTCGCGGCCTGGAAGCATTTCTCGATCGCCCAGCGGCTGCCGGCGATCCTGGCGAGTTCCAGCAGTCCGGTACCAACAGGCGCGAGGGCGAGGTAGTAGGCGATACCGGCCGGGTCGGAGAAACTTCAGCGGGCCACTACCCAGGGGTGACGGGTCGGCGGATCAGGGTCGAAGACGATGTTGGCGGGCAGTTCGGCCGCGACCCAGTCGTAGACGCGGGGGCCTTGGGCTCCGTTGCCGCAGGACAGCCGCCGCCATGCGCCGGCGGGGGCTTCGTCGACGAGCTGGTCGATACGCAAGGAACCGGTCAGGACTTGACCGGCTGGGACTTGGGCACCGCGACGACGTAGCCCAGTCCAAGCTGCTCGAGCAGGCGGCGGAAGTTCCAGTCCTGGCCGTAGGCCTCGTCCGCGGTGACCCAGGCGGCCGGCAGGCCGTCGGCATGCGAGTCATTCCGCACACGGTGATCTTCACTGCCGGGCCCGGGACCCGGTCCACCCGCGCGGGAGCAATGAGGCGCTATGGTGCGGAAGTTCGGGGATTGAGGCACACGAGACGCATCAGCGGGAGCCGTGCGGTCGGCCCCGAGCGTCCCGTTACGAGAACCGTCTGCCCCGCGACACGCATCCTGTTTTGCGGTCCCAAGTGGACCGGCGGCGACAACCACGGCGAGTGGGAGAAATCGCCGTACAATCCCGACTTCGAGTTCTACAACGAGAGCCGGATCAC
This sequence comes from Streptomyces sp. ISL-10, assembly GCF_018614575.1. GTDB lineage: Bacteria > Actinomycetota > Actinomycetes > Streptomycetales > Streptomycetaceae > Streptomyces. The sequence continues at coordinate 9,972 of NZ_JAGGOJ010000032.1, read as the reverse complement.
CACGCAGGCCGAGAAGCTGCCCGCTCTCAACGAGGATCTCGGCGGCAAGGGAGTCCGCAATATGGTGTCCAACGAATGGGGTGCCGCGCATGTGAACGAGGTGCCGTCCATGGCCTTCCCGGAGGCCTACGCCAGCGGGCAGCTCAGGGCCTATCACGCGCGCGGCAACGGTATGAGTGGAATGAGTTCATGGCCGCAGTGAACGCGATGCTGGAAGAACTCCGGGGCCTCGTCCCGCTGACCACCGCGAGCGGTGCGGAGAGATTCGCGGCCCAGGGGTGGACACCGGGGGGCAAGCCCCGCGACGGCGTGGAGACGTCCTGGCGCAAGGACGGCGTCCGAGGGTGGATCCAGACGTTCCGCAGCGGGGCGGTCCGCGTCTCGTTCGCCGTCTGGATCCGCGACGTCGACGAGTCGGGCTACTTCGACGACCTGGAGGCCGTCTACGAGGAGGGCGAGCAGGCGCTGGCCGCGTTCCTTCCCCAGATCGAGCAGTCCCCGCTCGCCGGCCACCTCACCGAGGCCGAGCAAACGGCCGCGGACAAGGACGCGTTCATCGCGGTGCGGAAGTGGACCCTGGACGGCCGGGTCCTGACCGCCGGTGTCGTCCAGCAGGACACCGACCTTCCGGTGGTGGTCGTGATCACCCTGGAGCAGTCGGCGGCTGCGTCCGCCTGACAGGGTCTCCCCGGGCGCCTGGAGGCGGAGACGGGGCTCTCGCTTCCGGGCCGGGGCCGGGCCGCGCCCTCCCCCGCTTCCGGGGGGCCGCCCCTTTGCGTCGGTGACGCCTGTGATCGTGGTCATCTCGCTGCCGGCCGCCGGGTAGTCGGACTCGTCGTCATACCATTTCACGTCTCCAGCCGCATACGACTGATCGTGCACCACCACGTACGAACGTATGCGCTCAGGCGTCCCTTCGCGCCAGTGCGGCTTCGCGCACTCGGAAGGGCGACCTTGCCGACCCTCGGAAGGCGGTGGTCATGAGAGGCGGGGACGCCGCCCATCTCGGTGGAACCGGCCGAGCGCGTCGAGACCCACCAGGCGCCGATCCCTGCGGGTGCGGGGAGTAGAAACATGCCGCCGGTGAACTCCGCGCCCCAGTTGGGACCATCCCCGCGCTGTCGCCCCCTACCAAAGCGAGAGAGCTGTCCAATAGGCGATTTCAGAAAGGGGCCGATGGGCTCAGCCGTGGCCCGCAGCGGGTCAGATCCAGTTGTAGTTGGTGTCGTCCAGAGCCGGTAGGAAGGCCTGGGCAGCGTCGAGCGGCGCGGTTGGAGTAGCGAGCTCGGCGAGCGGGACCGGTGGGAACAGCGCTTTGTCGGCCGTGTCTTTGTAGTGGCTCCAGACGAGGTGGCCAGCGCCAGCGGTGTCGTCGTGCTCGACAGTGCGCAGGCGGGTGCGAGTCTGGCTGGCGATGTGGACGCGGAAGACGAGGTGGAGTTTACGGGGTGGGGTGCTGCCGGGGCGGGTGACCATTGCGTCCTGGATCCAGGTCACCTGCGGGACGCTGCCCGCCTTTGTGAGGTCCAGGCCCAGTTCTTCATCGAGTTCGCGTTCGAGGGCCCGGTGCATGGGTTCGCCGGGTTCGACGTTGCCACCTGGCAAGGTGTACTGGTCCTGGCCGTTCTTGGTGCGGTGGATCAGGGCGATCTCGTCGCCGTTGAAAAGGGCTGCCGCAACGCGGATCTTGATGCGGGTGAACGGCTCGGCGGAGGTCACGGAGGGGTTTCTCCTTCGGTGGGCGAGGCGCGGTGGTGTCCCCTGGACAGGTGGCGCAGGCGGATGATGCAGCACGCGAGTTGTTCCACAACACCTAGCGATACTTGTCGAAGTCGAAGTCGAAGTCGTAGCCGCGGTCGGCGCTCAGGCGCCCAGGCTTGTGACGCGGATGTCCTAGCGATATCCCGGATACCGAGGCAGCGAGGTCGGGACGGGGTGCCATCCCCGCGCGTGCGGGGAGCAGCCGGGATTCTTCGGCGAGTACGTCCCTGTCGGCGGGACCATCCCCGCCTCCGCGGGGGTCCCCAGCATTACTTTCCGTGTGCCACGGGGCTTCGTCCGGGGCCTGCCTTTCGGATCACGCCGCCGTGCGGTGCTGACGCAGGGCAAGAAGGATCAGCAGGAAGAAGGCGGCGAACGCGGCGCCTGTGCGGGCGTAGTTAAAGGCTTCCCAGCGAGCGAGGATTTCCGTGTGGTCGGGGAGCCGAGGTAGCGGCCCACTTCTTGATCTGGCCGTTGATGGGGACGTTGCCGAGCCGGGTGATCAGGAAGGACATCAGCGCCAGGAGTGCCGCTCCGCCGGCGAGCCGCCGTCTGGTGCCACGCGCAGGACATCGGGTGGCGGTTGTTCGAGCGGCATCCCGTGCTGCTCCAGCTCTGTACCGCCCCCGCACATGCCGAAGCCGACCGGGCGCGGCACGAACCCGTCGCGGCTCGACTGACGCGGTTGATCGAGAAGGGGCAAGCTGCCGGGGAGTTCGACCCCGAGCCGCCCGCTGCCTGGCTGGTCGCGGCGGTGACCGTCCTGGGACACGCCACCGGCAGCGAGGTGGGGGCCGGCCGCATGAGAGTGGCCGAGGCGGCGGCCTGCCTTCGCACCGCCACGCTCCGCGTGCTGAAAGCGCAGCCCTCGAGGGCACACAACCCCTAGGCATCACGTCTTGGATCAGCGGGCGGACCAAACGAAGATCGAAAGAGCCTCGAAGGGGGTCGCTACTGAATGTAGCCGTTGTCGACGGGATCGCGGATTTGCTGATCCGCTGCTGACGAACTGTCTTCACTGCCAGCGAAGTCGTGGATCCCACAGGGCTGTAGGATCTCGCGGCTCGTGTCACAGGTCACCGCTGTGACCTGGGGGCTCCCAAATCTGTCTCACCACCTGTCGGTGTTGATCAGTCTCACCACGACGGCGGATCCCCAGAGCTGGGCTCATCACTCGCCTTCGTCGTCGACGTCGTAGGGCGGGATGGTCCATCGCATCACCATCTCCCCCGCCTCGTCGGCTTCGAGCGTGACCGGATAGACCTGGCCGGCGTCCCGCTCACCGCGGTGCCTGATCGAGTGGTCGCCCTGGTCCCATTCGATGCCGAGCACCTGGCAGCCGCCGACCTCGATCGCACCGACGTGGAGCGGATGGTGCCACCCGGCCCGCCGGAAGCGTTGGAAATCGGTGTGCTTGTCAATCGAGAGCATGAGTCCCTTGCCGTGGAGGCGGTCGCGCCAGGCGGTGAGTTCGGCCGCGCGGGCGGCCGCTTCAGCCACCGGGAGGTCCAGCCAACCGTGCGGTCCGTCGACGCCGTACTGCGCGATCCGCTCCCCGCCGAACTGCGCGTGTGCGTCGTCCTCGTACCGTCCCCAGTAGGAAACATCGGCGAGCCCGTCGGCCGGCTCGTCGTCCATTCCCGTCCACGCGTCCAGCCCTGCGGCGTCGCCGACAACCATGCCACACCGGTCGACGGGCAGGTCCCCAAGCCGGACCGGCACCGACCGCTCCGCGGTCTCGGAGCACGGAATACCGAGGCTGATCTCCAGGGTCGCAATCGTCAGTTCCTCATCGAACGGGGACGGCGAAGTGCTCGCCCTCACCCTCAACGACCGGTCGTCGGCGGCCGGGACCGCGACCGCCTCGCACAACCACTCACGAAGATGGCCTCCTCCCGACGACGCCGCCGCCCTGGCGCGCTCGGACAGGGACTGACCCAGTTCCCGCCAGTGGTCGATCCACCCGGCCATGCCGAGCACCAGCACACCGGACGGCGCATTGACGGATCCAAGGTCGACGAAGGTCTCAGGCATGCGCCGATTCTGCCTGCCCAGTGCGACAGGGTTCGGGACGAGGTGCCGGCGTCAGGCGCTGGAGCCTACGCGCTGCGTCGGCCACCTCCTTGCCAACCGGTGTCAGCTTCATCGGGCGGCCGCGTTAGGCGCGCTCAAGCAGGCGGTGCCCTAAAGCGTGGGGTGGCACCGACCACCACGATGCTCGGGGTGACACGGCTGGCGATCCCCGGCCAGACGGTCGAGCTCGAGGGGACCGCCGTCGCGTGATGCGACCTCGCCGCCTCTGCTGCTCGTGCCGGTTCAACCGGCACGAGCAGTAGGCAGATGGGTGAATGCCGGTGCTCAGAATGGTGACAATCGGCGTCCATGGCTTCGACGGCGACTCTTTCCTGCAACGACTGCGGCACGCAGACGTCCGTCTTCTGCTCGACGTACGTCAGCGCCGCGGTGTCCGCGGACCCGAGGACGCCTGGGCGAACTCGCTCCGGCTGCAGGCGGCCCTCGCCCATGCCCGGATCGCCTACTAGCACCACCCCGAGCTCGTCCCAACCACCGAACTACGCCACCTCCAGTACGCCGAGGACGACCGCCGATGGGTGGGCAAGCGCTCGCGCCGCGAGCTCGCTGCCGAGTACACCCGCCGCTACACAACCGAGATCCTCGAAAGCGCCGACCTCACGCCGATCGTGTCGGCGTTGTCAAATGGTGGGATCGCAGCGCTGTTCTGTGTCGAGCGCGACCCAGAAGCATGCCACCGCTCGTTGATCGCCCAGCGATTGGCCGAGCAGCACCGCGTCACGATCGAGCACCTGCGCCCGTGGTGATGGACGAGTTGGATGACAGGCTGCACCGGATCGGGCAGCACCACGTAGGAACTGGTCGAGCGCAGCCTGGCTCCGGCCGAACCGCGCAACGACGGCCGCCAGAGGCCCTGTTGCGGACCCCCGTGTTCGTCGCGCAGCACGCCACCGCGACGTGCTGCCGCACCTGCCTGGAGCGCTGGCACGTCGTCCCCGCCGGGCGTGCGCTCGACGACGAGTAAGACCCGTCGAATACGGCATCAACCGCCTCAAGAGGCACCGCGTGGTGGCCACGCGAAGCGACAAGCTCGCCGTCCACTATGACGCGACGGTCCTCCTCGCGGCCATCAACGAGTGGCTGTGGCCAGCACATTCGAAACAAGCCCTTTGAACGAAGCCGCCAGGGAGACAATGGTGTGGCAGTGCGCTTTTGGGACCGTGTCACTCGGGACGGATGCCGGTCGCCGAGAGTGCCTGAGGGTCATAGCAGTCGCACGCCAGGACAGTGGCGGGCGGCAACGACTTCCCCGCCGGTACCTCGATCAAGGCCGTCACGCTGCTCGTCTCGTCCACCCTGCGCCATTGCTTTCCACCGCCGCCGAGCAGCACATCAGTATCCGACCCCTGGTCGTACCGGACTGTTCCATGAGGGGGAGCACCGGCCTCGCGGTACTCCCGCACGAAGGTGCAGGCGACGAGGGAACTGCCCGTGGAAAGGCGGAACGCCGGGAGGTCGGCGCCGGTCACCTTGTAGGAGAAGCTGCGCTCGGCTCTCGCATCCGCCCAGTTGTTGTGGAACCGGACGAGATCGCTCGTGAACCCGCCCTCCGTGAAGCGGTCGTCGGTGGGGCGACCGAGCGGGGGCGTGAAGCTGAGGTAGTCGGCGAAGCTGTCGCACACCGTGCGGTCGGTTTGCGCGGTGTCCGACAACTGCACCGTTCCCGAAGCGCCGCGACGAAGGTCAGGGAGGACCTTCGGCTGCAAACGAACGGAAGTCTTGCCGTTGTTGGTCGGGGCCGGAGAAGGAGCCGGCGCCGAGGACGGGGGTGTCTTGGCGGGCTCTGTCACGACCCATCCGGCAGCAGCGGCCTTCCACGGCCCCTTTGCCTCCGTCTGCATGAAGTACAGGAGCTGCGAGGAACGGTCCTTCTCCCGGCCCTTCCACTTGCTCAAGACAGCAAAGAACCGAGGATAGGATTCGCCGGCTTCGACGGCCGGGATCAGAAAGCGGGGCTGGACCAGGTGGAAGACTCCGTCTTCAGTCTTCGCCTTACGGTGAATCTCGTACCCGGCGAGTGACTCCTTCAGCAGGACGCCCATCTGGACCTTGCGGATGGCTGCATCGTCCAGCGCGGCATCTGCGGCCGCGGTCGCACGGTCGTAGCGCTCGAAGACCTGCCTGGCCTCGTCGGTCGCGATGACCGGCACCGACGCAGAAGGGGACTTCGGTGCCGCGTCATCGGGCGACGAAGTCTCCGCAGATGAGCAACCGGCTGACAGCGCCAGCAAGATGGCCAGACTGGCTGCACCGAACCGCGTGGTTGGGCGTCTCACAGTTCCCTGCCTCCCCCATGTATCCGTGATCCCTGGCAGCGTAGGCGAAATGATCTCTGGGGTGTTCGAGATCAGCGAAGCAGCTGCGGTCCTCCCCTCGAGCGGGGACCTCTGCCGGCCGGGCTGACCTTGCCTCCCGCGGTGTCACCTATCCCCAAAAGGTCGCACTCGCCACCTGTGCCGAGACGCGATAGATGGCACCAGGCGGCACCCTCGACCAGCTTGCGTGGCACCACTTGGCCGCAGCCATACGAGAACCGGGCCTTAATCGCCCGACGCCCCACATCGACGGGCCGTCATTCCATGTTCGAGACAAAGCCTGAATGGCTCGGGCACCGCCGTTCCTGTCCCGGACAGCGCCCGGGCAACGCCCTGAACAGCCCGAACACTTCCCGTCTGTCCGGGACAGTCTGGCGCCGTTGCTTTGACGTACCGCCACTAGAAAGCTCCGTGTCGCCCGGCGGCCGAACGGCGGCCGTGGCAGGAGGACGAACATCTCGGAATCGGAATGTCGCCGCTGCCCGGCGGCGCTGAGTTGAAGAGGAATTCGAAACAGTGATCAAGACGAAACGCGGTGTGATGATGCTCGCTGCTGGCCTTCTCGCCGCCACTGGCGGGCTGGCCGCTGCGGGGCCTTCTGCATCCGCAGCACCGGCAGCCACGATCTATCCGAACTGCCCCACCTCTGGCTCGGAATGGATCGGCTACACCGATCGGGGCCAAGCCCACGCCTCGTGCTCTGGCGCCGATGTCCGCGTCCAGGTGACGTGCGCCAACGGACGCAAGTACGACGCCACCCCGTACTGGACGCCGAACTACGCCCACGCCGATTGCCCGAGGGGCGTCGGGGCGACAGCGATGTACACGTCGTACCGAATGTGAGTGCCCAACGGCGCTGACAGAGCAGAGTCACGATGACTCACCCGGAGCGGCGATGCACACCGTGCGAACGGACTGCGCATCGCCGCTGCGGCCATTGGCCGGAGCGAGGTGAAGCTGAGAATGCGGGGCTGGCCGGCGTCGTCCGGGGCGGCCGTCACCTCGGTCTCGCGCCCGGATCGAGCGTGTGCGTCGGTGTCCACGTCCGTCTCGCCGGGGGCTGCCGTGGTGGGTGGCCACGCTTCTTCCTCCTGCTCTCTCTGTCCGTCGCCGTCCAGCTCCTCGCCTTCGGCGTTGGGCCGGCGTCTGCACGGTCCGGTGTCTCCGGGGCGGTGGTGCCGAGTACGCCCGGTCCCTTCGTACGGTGCGTCGGCAACGGGATCACTGGGCGCCTCCGTCCTGGCCCTGCGGTGGCGGTTCCAGCTCAATGAACAAGCCGGCAAGCGCATGGTTTGAGGTTCTCAGCCGCCGAGGCCACGTCCTCCTCATCGATGTGGAGGACAGCTCGGAGAAGTACTCCTCGCTTGGAGACATCGCCCTGCCCGGCATATGCGTCGGGTAGAGGTCGGGTGCGTAGGTGGGCAGCTGGAAGACGCTGAGCCAGTCGGAGTCATCAGCCAGTGAACTGGCGCAGTGGGCGGGTCAGGTGCCCCAGACCCACACGATCGGGCCGCCGAGCTGGATGCGGGCGCGGACGATCAGGTCACGCAAGTCGCGCCGGCCGAAGCCCTTCGGCTGCTCCTTGCGCCCGGTGTACTCCCGGACCGCATAGAACAGCCGAGATCGTTCACAGGTTGGTAGCAGGTCATGCCCACCATCGAGACCCGCCCGAAGGCTCGACCGCGCACCCGCACGACCGGCGTGCAGCCCCGACGTCCACCGCTGATCCGCCCACCGTGGGCGAGCGGACCGCGCTCCAGCTCACGCTCCAATCGGGCGACCTGGCCCTCCCTGAGCTTCGGTCGGCCTGGCGAGCCCTTCGACCGCACCCCGACGTGGGCCCGCTCCCGCCAGGCCCGGCGCCACCGCTCCACCGACCGCTCGCTGACTCGCAACTCGGCGGCGATCTCACCGTTCTTCTCCCCGCGCTCGAAGCAGACCCACAGCCTGTTCAGTAGCCCACGTGGCAGCTGTTCGGCGTGGGTCCCGCGGCTCAGAGTCACATCATGGTCGACTTTGTGCGCTATGGGTGACGGCCCCATCGAAGTGGTTCGAGCGGGCGCACTGAGCGATCAGAAGGGACCCCATGTTCAGAACAATGTTCATCGGTGGCGCCACGGCGGCACTTGTCGCCGCCTTCACCCCGTCCTCGGGGACAACGGCGGTCATGAAATCCCCCGCCCCGCCCAACAAGGTCACGATCGACCTCGTCTCCGTCAACGGCTCGGGCTGCCGACCCGGCAGCGCAACCGTGGCCGTCGCGCCGGACAACACGGCCTTCACCATCACCTACAGCGAGTACCTCGCTCAGGTCGGCAAGGGCGCCAAGCCGACCGACTTCCGCAAGAACTGCCAGCTCGGTTTGAACGTGTACGCCCCGCAGGGCTTCACCTATGCCATCACCAAGGCCGACTATCGCGGCTTCGCCAGCCTGCAGAACGGCGCGAGCGCCACGCAGCGGGCCAGCTACTACTTCCAGGGCATGTCCCGGACGTCGTACCGCAGCCACCGGTTCCACGGCCCGCTCCAGGACAACTGGCAGGTCTCCGACGCAACTGCCATCCACGCCCTCGTCCACAAGCCCTGCGGTGAGGAGCGGAACTTCAACATCAACACCGAGCTGCTCGTGGACGGAGGACGCTCCGACACGACCAACACCACCAGCTTCATGGCGATGGACTCGACAGACGGCAGCTTCACGACCAAGTACCACTTCGCCTGGAAGAGGTGCCCGGTGCGCTGACGCCCGCGTAGCCGGCCCGGCGCCCGACGTGTCGGCCGCCGGGCCGCAGATCCGCGCCCCTTGGACGAACGTCGTCGTCCTGCTGGCGGGGCTTGTGGCAGGAGCGACCGTCCCCAAGGATCCTGTCGAGCCTCGCCAGGCGCCACCGTGACGGAATCCGCGCTCCTGGCAGGGCACGTCCCGGTACCGCCAGCACACCAAGTCCCTGCACTGACCCGGGCAACAGCCCAGGTCAGTGCACGAGATAGAGGGTGAGGGCTCCACCTGACTCGGAGATGCTGGCGACGTGAGCATGACCACGAGCAGTGGCGTACGCGCCGGTGCCGCCGGTGACGGCGAGCTCGAAGTCGCTGGGCGGGCCGCCGACAGGGGTGGTCTGCAGGTGCTGCCACGTCACCTGCCCCCGAGGAAGGCTGAAAGTACCTGTGCAGTGAGTGGTTTGCGCTGCCACTCGGGTGCACACTGCTCCCTCGGTGCCATAGCCGACACCTCCGCGAAAGAGGTTCGCGGTGATGATGATCTGATCACCGACCCCGCGTCCAGGTGTGCCGTTGTCGACCACCGTGGTTCCGGTACCCGTAGACGTCAGGCTGATGACTTCCTTGCGCTTGAAGTGCATGCCCCAGTCCAGGGGATACGGCTCATGAGACGCAGAGGCGGAACCGGCGAGAGTCGCGAGCGACACCGCCGTTGCTGCCACCACGCTCCACTTCGAAATGGATTGCATTTTTCCTCGCCTGATGAACGCGGGCTCTCTGGGTGCGCCCAAGAATTCTCATTGTGCGATGGAGCGTCAATTCTCAAACTCATCAAAGGTGCCTGCTTCATCCGTCCGGCGGCATCTCCCCCAACACACCCAGACCGACCACGTCCAATGGCCCCGGCGACGACGGTCCTACTGTAAGGGTTGTCCCGTAACTGCTGGTCAGAGGTGAGATGGTCTTGCTGTGGCTGGTGTGATCACGGCGTCAGAGTCGTCCTGGACAGCCCCGTTCACCGGGTTGAGCCCGCGTCAGTTCGGCAAGCTGATCACGGCATTTGCGCCGGGAGGGCGCGGAC
>NZ_JAGGOJ010000031.1:80023-80219 GCF_018614575.1 Streptomyces sp. ISL-10 | reverse complement strand
TCCGGGCCCAGGAGACGTTCCATATCTGCCAGAACCCACTCACGCAGATCGAGGGCCTCCAGGTTGCGCCCAACAGACCTGTAGGAGACGGCGAGGTTTGCGCGGGCGGTAAGGGTGGCGGGGTGATCCGGGCCCAGGAGACGTTCCCTGTCGGCCAGAACCCGCTCACCCAGACCGAGGGCCTCCTCGTTGCGGC
>NZ_JAGGOJ010000031.1:0-79970 GCF_018614575.1 Streptomyces sp. ISL-10 | reverse complement strand
TGCCGGGCGGTAAGGGTGTCGCGGTGATCCCGACCCAGGAGACGTTCCCTGTCGGCCAGAACCCGCTCACGCAGATCGAGGGCCTCCAGGTTGCGCCCAACAGACCTGTAGGAGACGGCGAGGTTTTGCCGGGCGGTAAGGGTGTCGGGGTGATCCGGGCCCAGGAGACGTTCCCTGTCGGCCAGAACCCGCTCTTCTAGTTCGAGGGCCTCCTCGTTGCGGCCGGCGTCACTGTAGGAGACGGCGAGGTTTTGCCGGGCGGTAAGGGTGTCGGGGTGATCCGGGCCCAGGAGACGTTCCCTGTCGGCCAGAACCCCCTCTTCTAGTTCGAGGGCCTCCAGGTTGCGCCCGGCGTCACCATAGGAGACAGCGAGGTAGCTGCGGGCGGAGAGGGTGTCGGGGTGGTCCGGGCCCAGGATGTCGCAGCTCTGCTGAGCAGTCTTCTGGTCGTATGCCAGAGCCTGCTCGTAGAGGCCTACTGCCGTGAGGCTAGCGCTGACCTTGTAAATACACCCGTGAGCTGCAGGCTTCCACAACCATGGATGAGTGTGGTGATCCAGCAGCATGGCGTTCACGCGCAGGGCCGCGGAGAGGTCTCGGTCGTTGTGATCGAGGTCGGGCCAGAGACTGAGGATCGCGTCAGCCGCGGTATGGGCAATCGCTGGCAGTACCTGTACAGGGAGTGTCTCGCGTATGGCCCGGGCAGTCAGGGCGTGGACGCGGATCGGCGCCTGGGCGGTGTCCTGTGAGATGAGAGCGTAGGTACGCAGGCAGTCCAGCGCGGCGTGGATTTCCTCCTCGGTGACGGCCGGCCGTCGTCTGCGCAGCCAGCGCCGGCGGGCGGGGCGTGAGGTCCGCAGATATTTCCTCACGGGAGGAGTGGTCCACAGATCGGCAGGGTGGCCGAGAGGGTCCATGAGGGCGATGAGTTCCAGCAGAGGGCGGGCGAGACTGGTGGTGTCGGCAGTCTGCACGGCGCTCAGGGAGATCAGGAGAGCAGTGGTGACGGGCCGTCCGTAGCCCTCGGTGTCGGCGTTCGGCGGCAGAAGATCGTTCAGCTTGTTGCCCGTGTCGCGGAAGCGTCGAAGGTAGTCGCCGATGCCGCACCTTTTGTTGATCATGTAGGCGGCTGCGTGCCCGAGCGCCAGCGGCAGATGGCCGAGTTCCTCGGCGAGCTGACTGGCCTCATCGGAGTCGTAGAGGTGCGGGTGTCCTGCATCGGTGAGACGACGGCGGATATAGGCGCGGGCTTCGTCTGACGTGTACATGTCTAAGCGGATTAGCTTGCGGCCTTGGCCGCTGAGCAGGGCGTCAGTGCGCCGGGTGGTGGCCAGGACCCAACCGTTGCGGTGACTTCCGTCGGGCCACAAGGCATCTACGGCTGCCGGATCGGTGATGTCGTCCAGCACGATCAGCCAACGCCGTTCGGTGGTGGGCAACCATGCCAAGAACGCTTGCGCCGCCGCGACGAGATCCCCGGAGGTGCCGTCCGGAAGGCCGAGTCGCTCGGCGGCATCGGCATAGGCTGTGATGATCTGGTCGGGCTCGGTCGCATTTGCCCACACCAGGAGATCCAGATTGCCTTCCTCCGACCGCGCTTGGTCGCGCAATTCACGTGCCAGTGCAGCGGCGAGCTGGCTCTTGCCAACCCCTCCGTCGCCCGCCAGGACCTGTGAGAGCACCACGCTGCCACCCTCGGCGCGGGCCTGAGCGATGTCCTCGCGGGCCATGGCGCGCGGCTGAAAAGCCGCAGCGAGCTTCGGGACAGCGCCCACCCATACCGGCCACTCGACCCCTTGCCTAGGGGGCGATGCATGAAAGTGCGTGCCTCCGGCGAACTGATTGATGTCGCCCTTGGTACGGGCACTCTGCTGCGTTCGGTGCTGTGCCGGGTGCTCTTTCACCGCTGCGCCCCCGGTCAGGTTCGGTCGCCGCCGACCTGGTCTACATCACCACTACCGCGCGCCCTTTGCCGGATCTTCTCTCGCAAAAGACTGCGGGTACGCGGAAGAGCACTCTGGTTCCCTGCCGTCTGTTTGATGTTGCGCCCGCGTGCCGACTGCGATACTCGCCGGGTCGGCCCACTGCTGACGGCGGCACCAGCCTGAGCAGCCCACCAGCCAAGAGCAGCGAGAACACCAGCCGCAACCACACCTGCGACGGGACCGATCACCTCCCACGGATCCTTCCCATCGGACAGCGTGGCCCAGGGAACCGCGACAACGAAGAACGCCAGGACCGAAGCAGTCACCGCCATGATCCACCGCACCACGACCGGCATCTCGACCCCCGCCCTTGCCAACACCATGCGATCCACAACATGTTGGCACGGAACAACACGCTGTCACGCAGACAATGAAGAATCGGCGCAGACATGCGGCCAGCACCATCCGACAGGTCGGTGGAGCGGCTTTGGGCGGGAGCTGCCATGGGGCGAGAGATCGGGGCCCGTAAGCTTGCCGCGACTCGGGCAGTCTCTGGACCTGCCCGCTAAAGCCCGATGTGGGCCCCGATCTTCGAGGCTCGCCCCATGGTGGCTGCCTAAAGCCGTGGAGCCGACCGCCCCAGTTGCTCTAACAGGTTGGTGTCCGCGCTCGGTGCGCCGCCGCCCGGCCGGGGGCAGCCCGGCGAAGACAGGGGCTGCCCCCGAGCCGGGGGCAGCGGCGCGCCGCGCTTGCGCGGCGCCTTGAGTAAGTGAAGAGGGTTTGGACCGATCCCCGCCTGTCAGCTGTGGACGGCGCGGAGTGCGCGGGGGCTTTCGGCGGTGATGCGGTAGGAAAGCTGAGCTTGGCTGCCGCTGGCTCGAGTAAGTGAAGAGGGTTTGGACCGATCCCCGCCTGTCAGCTGTGGACGGCGCGGAGTGCGCGGGGGCTTTCGGCGGTGATGCGGTAGGAAAGCTGAGCTTGGCTGCCGCTGGCTCGCAGTTCTTCGAGGATGAGGGGCTGGTGGTCGGTGCCGTGGGTGACGCGCATCGTGTGGATGACCGGTGTGGCGTCGGGGAGCTCCAGGGCGTTGCGCTCGTCGGCCTGGGGCATGCGGGCGCGTACGGTCTCGGACCAGGTGAGTTTGTGTCCGCCCGCGGTGAGAGCGGTGTAAATCTCCTCCAGCGCGGTGTCCGGGGCGTCGGCGAGGGAGGGCACATTCTCGGCGGTGGCGAAGGGAATCAGCACACGGTGCAGTGCCCGGGCTCCGGTCGCCGGATCGATCAGGACGCGGTCGACGCCGAAGAGTGCTTCGCCCTCGCTGATTTCGAGCAGTGGGCCTGTCGTGTTGGTGGTTTCGGTCCGGTAGACGGTCGGTTCGTGCGGCTGTTCCCATGAGGTGTGACCGGGAGTGAAGGTCTTCCCGGCGCGGGTGATCGTCCGCTCGATCGTCAGCGGCGGCGTGGGCATGCCCTTCACGAAGCTGCCCTTGCCGTGACGTACCTCGATGAGCCCTTCGGATCGAAGCGCTGCGATCGCGTTGCGCACGGTTGGCCGGCTGACTTCGTAGCGCTCGATGAGCTGTGCCTCTGAGGGGAGCGGGGTGCCGGGCGGGAATTCGCCGTCTGCGATGCCCTGCCTGATGGCGGCGGCGACCTGTTGGTACAGCGGTCCGGGGCGCTCGATGCCTGCCATGTCTGTGGCCTCCGCTCATGGGCGCGCTGGTGCGGGCGGATGACGCCCGTCGTGTTACGTCACTCGTCAGCATAAGTGCTTGCCTTCTGGCGTCAAGGCAGGGCATCGTTGTCACTCGTCAGTACGAGTGACGTCAGGTAGAGGCTGGCGTCTGGACGGCCAGGGAGGCCGACTACCCATGCAGTCCATACCTGTGGACACATCCCGGCTCGGCGTACTGCGGTGCGCTGTGGGGCCGGAAGCGAAGGTCAGCAACTTCGAGACGAAGGAGGTGAAGAAGGACCGAGACGGCAACACGATCTACACCGTGGGCGTCATGGTCCGTCAGGAGGGGCGCCGGGTGTCAGTGATCGAGATTTCGGTGACCGGGGAGCCCAAGGGCGTCACCGAGGGCACCGAGGTCAGGGTCACGGGCCTGGAGGCATTCGCCTGGGCGATGGGCGACCGGCACGGGATCAGCTTCCGTGCCGCTGCCATCACCCCCATAACCGGCTCTGCCAGTAAGGCGGGTGGAGTGTGATGGGCCCGGTCCTGCTCGCGTTCGCTCTCGCCGCACTGGCCTGGTTACTGGTTGCCGGGTCCGCGCTGAGGGAGCGGCATCCCGTGTGGTTCTGGTATCTGACGGGCTACCCGGTCACCGCGGTGCGGGTGCTGGTCACCTGGCGCAGGGTCGCGCAGTTCAACGGTCTCACCGTCACACGTAAACCTTCCCGCCGGATTGTGGGTGACCTGGAGGTACGGGGCGAGCCGGTGCGCCCCCGGGCCCCGCGCATCTCCTTCCCGCGCGCCACACCAACGGGCCTGTCCCTGGTGGTGCGGCTCCATCCGGGCCAGACGCCGGGCCCATTCATCGCAGCGGCCGACGCGATCATGCACGCCTGGCGTGTGCACGGGGTGCGGGTGACCTCACCGGAGCGGGGAACCGTGCTGATCACGGCTACTGCCCGGGACCCGCTGGAGCGGCCCGGCCTGGCGTCAGCCTCCGTGGGGCTGCTGTGTGCGCTGGTCGGGGTGCTGGAGTCTGGCGGAGCATGGGTGATGGACCTCCGGCAGATTCCCCACTGGCTGATCACCGGGGCTACCCAGTCGGGCAAATCCACTCTCCTTGCCCGTCTCGTATGCCAACTCGCCCCGCAACCGGTCGCCCTGGTCGGCATCGACTGCAAGGGCGGCATGGAACTCGGTCTGTTCGGCGATCGCCTCACCGCGCTGACCACCAGCCGGCGAGAGGCGGCGGCCGTACTCGGCGCGCTCGTGGTCGAGATACAGGACCGGATGCGCGCCTGCCGTGCGGCTGGGGCCCGCTCGATCTGGGACCTTCCCCACCACCTGCGCCCGGTGCCCATCGTGGTCATCATCGATGAGCTCGCCGAGCTCTACCTGACGGACGGCACCCGCCAGGGCAAGGCGGAAGCCGAGCAGTGCTCCACCTACCTCCTGCGCCTCGGGCAGCTTGGCGCGGCCCTCGGTGTGCACCTGGTGGTCGCCGGGCAGCGCGTCGGCTCCGACCTCGGGCCCGGTGTGACCGCCCTGCGCGCTCAGCTGGCCGGACGGATCTGCCACCGCGTCAACGACCCCGACACAGCCGAGATGACCCTGGGCGACCTCAACAAGGACGCCGTAGCCGTCGCCCAGTCCATCACCTCCCAGGAGAAGGGCGTGGCCGTGTGCACCGGGACGGAAGGCGGCTGGGACCGGGCCCGCTCCCACCTCACCACGACCGAGGAGGCACGCAAGACCGCCTCCGCCTACGCGGGCATGACGCCCGAACTGCCCGGCGTGAACAAGGCGCTGAAAGCCACCGCAGGGAGTGAGATCCATGAGTGAGGAAGCCTCGATTCCCTTCGCCCTGGTCTTCGGGATCATCACCGTCCTCTTGGTGCGCTCCCGGGATGTGAAGGCGTGGGAAGCCGTGATGATCGGCCTGTTCGGGCTCTACCTCGGACAGACCCCGGTGATCTTCACCGTGGACGGCATCGTCACTTGGTTCCTTTCCGGATTCACCCATACCTGACAGGGAGCCGTATGCCGATGCGTCGTGTGCGCTGCCCCGTCTGCAAGGGCGAGCGCTACCGCAAGACCCGCACCGGACACCGGCGGCGATGCCGCTGCTGCCGGGGCACCGGAACCACCCGCTGACTTGACCAACCGACCCACCGACCAAGGGAGTGCTCGCCATGGACCCAGCCCACCCACCATCCGTCCGTGCCGCTTCGGCGGCCCATCAAGGGAGGTCCCCACCATTACCGCCGAGACCACTTCGGCTGACAGGCGCGCCGTGCTCGACCGCGCGGCGCGTCTGCGTCAGCTCACCGAAGTCGACCAAGACGCCATCCGCCTGGCCCAGCAACCCCAGTTCGCCCGTTGGCTGGAGCAGATCACCGCGACCGGCGGCTGCGCCCATCCCATCCACCTCACCGGCGCAACGACTGTCCGCGACACCTACAGCGGCGAGATCCTGTACCACTACGACACCACCATGGAGCCGGGCGAACGGCTCCTCGTCCGCTGCCGCAACCGGCGCGCCACCGTCTGTCCGCCCTGCTCGCGCCTCCACGCCGGAGACACCTTTCACCTGGTGCGCGCCGGACTCCTCGGCGGCAAGAGCGTCCCCACCGACGTACGCCAACACCCCCGGCTCTTCGTCACCCTCACTGCCCCAGGCTTCGGCCCCGTGCACCACCTCACCACCGGCACAGAACGCTGCCGCCCCCGCCGGGACGCGGGGCACTGCGAGCATGGCCGGTCTCTCAGCTGTTTCGCCCGTCACACGGCCACAAACCGGCTCGTCGGCCAGCCGCTATGTCCCGACTGCTACGACTACGCGGGACACGTCCTGTGGCACGCCCACACAGGCGAACTATGGGCACGCTTCACCCGCAGCGTGCGCCGCGCCCTCGCCTCGGCTGCCGGGATCGCACAGTCCCGCTTCCCTGACCACGCCCGACTCTCCTTCGCCAAAGTTGCCGAATACCAACGACGCGCGGCCATCCACATTCACGCCGTCGTGCGCATCGACGGCCCGAACGGCCCCCACGACCCGCCCCTGCCCTGGGCAACCGCCGACGCGCTCACCGCCGCCATACGCACTGCCGCTCGCGCGGTCACCGTCCACACCCCATACAGTCCGGCCACCGGGGAACACACCCTGCGCTGGGGGGCCCAACTCGACGCCCGGCCACTCCGTGCCTTCGGCGACGATGACGGACTCGCCGATGACGCGGTCGCCGCCTATGTAGCCAAGTACGTCACCAAAGGAGCGGCCGACACAGCCGCCGGCACCGACCACCGACTGACCTCCGCCGACGAGATAGAAACCGCGCCGGTCTCCCCGCACCTGCGAACCCTCATGCGCGCCTGCTGGCGACTCGGCGGCCTACCGGAGTTCGAGTCCCTGCGGCTACGGGCCTGGGCACACACCCTCGGCTACCGCGGCCACATCCTCACCAAATCCCGCGCCTACTCCACCACCTACTCCACCCTGCGCGCCGAACGCGCCGGCCACGAACGCACTACCGCCGGAGCCGACCTCCCCGACAGCCCCGACACAATCACCGAGGCTCGCTGGCGCTACATGGACTCCGGCCACACGCCTGGGGCTGCCCTCATCGCCGCAGGGATCGCCGAAGACCTCACACGTAACCGGGAGATCGCCCGTGAAGAGATCAGCCAGCGGGCGGCACACTGATGGCGCGGCAGGATCCTGAGAAGTGGCGACGCGCCGTTGAACGAGAAGCGGCGAAGATCCCCAAACGCATCGGGCCGAAGAGCGCTGCCCGCCTGGCGCGGCTCCTCGGCTCCGGTCCGGTTGATCGTTAGGGGAGCGGGTTCGGCTTGACCTCGACGCGGTCTGTATCGAACCCTCGGCCTCTGGTCTTGGGAGGGTGCACGATGACGGCGGAGAAGAGGAATCGATAGATCGCATTCATGCGGGCGTAGTTCTCACTCCTCTCCAGCTCCGTCCAGTTCGCCTCGGCATCCGGGCCTGCGATGCCTTCGAGCACAGCCACTGGCCGCTGCACGGTCCTGCGCTGGCGCTCCTTGATCCTCTTGAGGATGACGGCGCGCATCGACTGGTACTCGCTCGTAGAGAGATCGTCGCTGAGCCAGAGTTGATTCAACTCCCTGAGCTTCTTCTGGTCTTTCTCTTCGGCCTGCACGTCGGATTCCGGACGCACCGTGCTTACGAGCGGGCGGCCGGACACATCGATCACCGCAAGCCCCTTGACCGCGACCTCTCGCACGAACCTCTCCAGCGGCCCGGCAGACACGGAACGACCGCACTTCTGCTCACCGTTAAGCGCCGCTCGGGTGCACCGGTAGTACGCGTACCTGCCGCCGTTCGTGCCAGCCATGCGCATACCGCAAGCGCAGGTGGCCACTCCTCGCAGGAGTTAGTAGCGATCAGGCCGCTTGCGCTGCTGCCCGATGCGCGCGGCCCGGTGCTTTCGGTGCTGCTGCACTTCGTCCCACTGCCCGCGATCGATGATGGCGGGCCATGCGCCCGGCCCGATCTCCTCGCCCTGATGGACACGGATACCGGCGACGTAGTTGGAGGACAGTAGGTGTCGTACGTTCTCCGCCTCCCAGTGCTTCCCTTTGGACGTCGGGATCTTGCGAGAGTGGAGGTCTTGAGCGATCGAAATGGGTGACTCACCGTCCAGGTACCGGCGGTAGACCTCCCGCACGATCTCGGCTTCCTCCTCGACGATCGCGTGCCCACTCTTGGTGTAGCCGTACGGGCGATTGCCGATGTGCGGAGTGCCCGCCTTGGCCATGTCCTTGAATGCGTCCTTCAGCCGTCGCGACGTGTCATCGGACGAGCGGCACGCGTGCGCGACCTCAATGCGCAAGATGAAACGGTCGTCCGGGTCCGACAGGTCGCGACGGTTGGCCTCGCCGTGCAACAAGACGCGTTTGTCCTCGGCTATGGACAGGAGCTCTTCAAGGTCCTTCGGTTGCCGCATGAGCCGGTCCGGGTGATAAACGATCACGTGGCGGATGGCTCCCTCGCTCATTGTCTTGAGCATCTCGTCCCAGCCTGGACGCTTGCGGTTGCGCTGCCAGGCTGAACGGTTGTTGTCCACGTAGACGTGTTCCGGCGCGATGCGTAATTGCAGTCGCTCCGCGATCTCCCGGCAGATGCGCTCCTGTCGGTCCACGCCTGTTTGGTCGTCGTCCTTCACGTGCGAGATTCGGCAGTAGATGGCCGCGTCGTCGCCGGGCGTCACGCTCGCCTTGCTCTTAGATCGGCTCATGACAAATACGGTATGAGCCAGGTATGACAGATGACTCCCGCAGGGCCGCGATCGGTGCCAGTGGGGCGTGGGTCTGGGCCCACAGAACCAGGCCGTACGCGGCGATGGACATCGCCGCGCCCAGCAGTCCGCGTCCCGCGTACGGCTTCAGCTGGGCCGGCAGGGCGCCCCGGCGGGTGCACACGGCGTAGGCGGGGACCAGGAGGCCTTCGAGGATCATCAGCCAGGCGATGTAGCCGATCGGGGTGCCCGACGCGCGCACGCCCACGCCGTCCACCACCGTGTACGCGGCGATCGACAGCCCGGTCGCGAGCGCGGCCAGGATCGCCGCCCAGTGCGGGCGCGCGCCCGAGCCCCTGATGCCCCACAGCGCGACACCGATCAGACCCGCCGACGCGACCGCCACCCCGGCGAGCTGCCAGCCGCCGATCCGTTCGCCCACGAACAGCGCCGCGGCCACCGTCACCACCAGCGGTGCCGTACCGCGCGCGATCGGATACATCTGGCCGAAGTCGCCGAGGCTGAACGACCGCATCAGCAGCGCCTGGTAGCCGACGTGCAGCAGCACGGAGGCGATGAGGTACGGCCAGGCGCCGGACGCGGGCAGCGGTGCGAAGCACGCCATTACCGCGCCGATGACGGCGGCACCACCCGCGATCAGGGTGAACGCGACCACCTGGTCCTTGATCCCGTGCGCCAGGGCGTTCCAGCCGGCGTGGGTGACCGCCGCCGCGAGCACCGCGGCGGCGACGAGGACCGTCACGCGGGGCGCTCTCGGACGTCCACCACCGTGCCGCCCGCGTGGGCGATCAGCGTCTTCGGGTCGAGCGGGAAGACGGCGTGCGGAGTACAGGCCGCCGCCCACACCATGGCGTGGTCGAGCAGCCCCCGGTCCGCCGGCACCCTCGTGCGGGTGCGGTGCCGGAACGGCGGTACGCCCCCGATCGCGTACCCGGTCGTCTCCCGCACCAGGTCGGCGTCGGCGCGCTCCACCGACTCGGCGCCCGGCTCCGCGCGCACCCGCTCGACGTCCACCCGGGAGGAGCCGTCCATCAGCCCCAGCACCGGCACCCCGTCCGCCTCGAAGATCAGAGACTTGACGATCTCGCTCACGTCACAGCCGATGGCCTCGGTCGCCTGGGCGGCGCTGCGCGTGGCGTCCGGGAAGCGGCGTACGGGGACATCGAGGCCGAGTTCGCGCAGGGCCTCGGCGAATCGGGGGTGGGCGTCTGAGGTGTCCTGAGAGCTCATGGCCCGCACGCTAGCGGCAGCTGTACGGGCCATGCGACCGCGCTCATGTTCAGCGCGCGTTCAGGACCTGGGCGACCACTCGTCCCGCCGCGTCGCCGCCGTGCCCGCCGGAGTCGACGACGGCCGCGGCGGCGAGGTCGCCGGCGTACCCGGTGAACCAGGCGTTGGAGTCGCCCTGCCCGTCGACCTCGGCCGATCCGGTCTTCGCGCCCTTGCTGCCGGAGACCGAGGCCATGGCGCGCGCAGCCGTGCCCTCGCCCGTGGCGGCGGCACTCATCAACTGCCGCAGGGTCTGCGCCATGCCCGCCGGAAGCGGCTGCGCGGTGGCCGGCTCACGGCCGTCGAGCGCCAGCGGGACGATCACCGGCTGCCGGAAGGCCCCGCCCTTCACGGTGGCGGCGAGGGACGCGACGTTGAGGGCGTTCATCTGGATCTTCCCCTGGCCTATGTACGAGGCGGCGGTCTCCGCGCCCGCCGACGCGGGTACGGCGCCGTCCCAGGTCTGCACGCCGGTCTGCCACTCCGCGCCGATGCCGAAGTACTTCAGGGCCGTCTCGCCCAGTGCCGAACCCGCGCCCTGCCCCAGCGGCTTGACGGGTTTGATGAAAGTGGTGTTGCAGGAGCGGGCGAAGGCGCGCTGGAGCGTGGTGGTCCCGAGCGAGAAGTCCTCGAGGTTGTGGAACTCGCGCTCCCAGGTGACCGTCGCCGGACATTCGACGGACGAGCCCGGACCGTTCACCAGCCCCTTGTCCAGCATCATCGCCGCCGTCACGATCTTCATCGTCGAGCCCGGCGCCTGGGCGCCCCCGAGCGCGGTGTCGAAGCCGTCCGCAGGGTTGTTGGCGACCGCCCGGATCCGGCCGGTGCTCGGCTCGACCGCGACGACGGAAGCCCTGCCGTACGCCTTGACCGCCTTTTCGGCGGCCGCCTGCACTCCCGCGTCCAGATACGTCCGCAGCGTGCCCTCCTTCCCCTCGGTGAGGGTGAGCAGGGTGCTGTCGGGCACGTTCGGGTCCTCGGAGGTGACCACCAGCTCGACGCCCGCCGTGCCGCCCGCCTTCGCGCCGTACTTCTTGCGCAGCTCGTCGAGGACCGTGCCGAGCGAGGGGTACTTCTCCTTCGTCAGCTCGACGCCGTCCTTGTCGACCGCCTTGATCGGCGGGGCGGACGCCTCCTGCGTCACCAGCGAGGCGCCCTTGGTGAGCTCGGGGTGCACCACGGAGGGCTGCCAGTCCACCAGCGGCCGGCCGGTGGTAAGCCCGCGGACGACGGTCAGCTCGGAGGAGTACGACCAGGGTTTGGACACCCCGTCGTGCTCCACCGTCGCCTCGACCGTGAACGGCACCTTCGTCCCGACCGCCGCGCCGGCCTCGATCACGGCCTCGGTGACATGGGCGTCCTCGCTGTAGCCGGTGAGTAACGGCTCCGCCTCGGCGGCGTTGTTGGTCAGCTGGGCGGCGGTCGGCCCGTCGCCCGCGGCCCACGCGGCGAGGAAGTCCTTCGCGGTCTTCTCGACATCCTCGGCGCCGGGCGGCCCGGTCTCCTTGGGCGCGGACCGGGTGGTGACGCCGTCGTCGGTGCCGCTGCCGGTCAGCCCGTTGTACAGATTCCATCCCCCGTAGCCGACACCCGTAGCCACGACGGCGAACACGCCGCCGATGACGGCGACCTTCGCTCCACTGCGCATGACCGCAGCCCCCTCCCCAGAGTGCACGTCCTGAACATGTTCAAGATCGCGAGTCAGGGGCCACTTTACGGGACGGGAGCGACGGGGGAGGGGGTTGTTATGGGACCGCGACGCCGGGGGCCGGGCCCATCAGTTCTGCCCACCCGACCGTGCCGGGCCCGACGCTCCGGATCGACGCGCTGCCGCGGGAGCGGGATGGCCGGTTTGCAGCGCCCACCGGCTTCGACCCGCGTACGCTCGCCACCCCGTACCGCTGGTTCCGCATCTCCCGCGCCGCATCCAGGCCCAGCGCGGGGCTGCCCTGCCGCGATCTGATGCGAGACGGCCGCTGGCTGGTCCGACGCCGCGCCGTCCACGACGCGTGGCCGGAGCCGGGGGGGCTCCACGGGCCGAAGCGAAAGAGAACCGGACGTACGCTCGAAGCCGGTCAGATCGAGCCAGGCGACGCCGACGGGGACCGCGAAGGCGGCCCCGCCCGACAGATGGAGACACGATGAGCATGGCCCCGAGGACGGACACGCAGTCGCCTGCGCCGCACGCTGCCGACAGCCACGATCTGATCCGCGTACACGGCGCGCGCGTGAACAACCTCAAGGACGTCAGCGTCGAACTCCCGAAGCGCCGGCTGACGGTGTTCACCGGCGTTTCCGGCTCGGGCAAGAGCTCGCTGGTGTTCGACACGATCGCCGCGGAGTCGCAGCGGCTGATCAACGAGACCTACAGCGCCTTCGTACAGGGTTTCATGCCGACGCTGGCGCGGCCCGACGTCGACGTACTCGACGGGCTGACGACCGCGATCATCGTCGACCAGCAGCGGATCGGTGCCGACCCCCGCTCCACGGTCGGCACCGTCACCGACGTCAACGCGATGCTGCGCATCCTCTTCAGCCGGCTCGGGCAGCCGCACATCGGCTCGCCCGGCGCGTACTCCTTCAACGTCCCCTCCGTCCGGGCGAGCGGTGCGATCACCGTCGAGCGCGGTGCCAAGACGGCCGTGAAAGCCACCTACACCCGCACCGGCGGCATGTGTACCCGCTGCGAAGGCCGGGGCGCGGTCTCCGACATCGACCGCACCCAGCTCTACGACGACTCCAAGTCGATTGCCGAAGGGGCGTTCACCATCCCCGGCTGGAAGTCGGACAGCTTCTGGACCGTGCGGGTCTACGCCGAGTCGGGCTTCCTCGACCCGAACAAGCCGATCCGCGAGTTCACCGAGAAGGAGATGCAGGACTTCCTCCACCGGGAGCCGACCAAGGTCAAGGTCGAGGGCGTGACCCTCACCTACGAGGGGCTGATACCCAAGGTCCAGAAGTCCTTCCTCGCCAAGGACCGGGAGGCGATGCAGCCGCACATCCGCGCGTTCGTGGACCGGGCGGTCACCTTCACCACCTGCCCCGAGTGCGACGGCACCCGGCTCAGCGAGGGGGCCCGGTCGTCGAAGATCAAGGGCATCAGCATCGCCGACGCCTGCGCGATGCAGATCAGTGACCTGGCCGACTGGGTCCGCGGCCTCGACGAGCCGTCGGTGGCGCCGCTGCTCACCGCGCTGCAGCAGACCCTCGACTCGTTCACGGAGATCGGCCTCGGCTATCTCTCGCTCGACCGGCCGTCGGGCACGCTGTCGGGCGGCGAGGCGCAGCGCGTCAAGATGATCCGCCACCTCGGCTCCTCGCTCACCGACACCACCTACGTCTTCGACGAGCCCACCATCGGGCTGCACCCGCACGACATCCAGCGGATGAACGACCTGCTGCTGCGGCTGCGGGACAAGGGCAACACAGTGCTCGTCGTGGAGCACAAGCCCGAGACGATCGCGATCGCCGACCACGTCGTCGACCTCGGCCCCGGCGCCGGCACGGCGGGCGGCACCGTCTGCTTCGAGGGCACCGTCGAGGGGCTGCGGGCCGGCGGCACCATCACCGGCCGCCATTTCGACGACCGGGCCGCCCTCAAAGAGACGGTGCGCAAGCCCACCGGCACGTTGGAGATCCGCGGCGCGACGGCGAACAACCTGCAGGGCGTCGACGTCGACGTCCCGCTGGGGGTGCTTGTCGTCGTCACCGGCGTCGCCGGTTCCGGCAAGAGCTCGCTCGTGCACGGGTCGCTGTGTCGACAGCGGGACGCCGCCGACGCGGGCGTGGTGTCGATCGACCAGGGCGCGATCCGCGGCTCCAGGCGGAGCAACCCGGCGACGTACACCGGACTGCTCGACCCGATCCGCAAGGCGTTCGCGAAGGCCAACGGCGTGAAGCCGGCGCTGTTCAGCGCCAACTCCGAGGGCGCCTGCCCCACCTGCAACGGCGCGGGCGTCATCTACACCGACCTGGCGATGATGGCCGGCGTCGCCACCACCTGCGAGGAGTGCGAGGGGAAGCGGTTCCAGGCATCGGTGCTGGAGTACCACCTCGGCGGCCGCGACATCAGCGAGGTGCTCGCGATGTCGGTGGCCGAGGCCGAGGAGTTCTTCGGCGCAGGCGAGGCGCGCACGCCGGCCGCGCACCGCATCCTCGACCGGCTCGCCGACGTCGGGCTCGGCTATCTCAGCCTCGGCCAGCCGCTCACCACGCTGTCCGGCGGCGAGCGGCAGCGGCTCAAGCTGGCGACCCACATGGCCGAGAAGGGCGGCGTCTACGTACTCGACGAGCCGACCACCGGCCTTCACCTCGCCGACGTCGAGCAGCTGCTCGGCCTGCTCGACCGGCTCGTCGACTCCGGCAAGTCGGTCATCGTCGTCGAGCACCATCAGGCGGTCATGGCGCACGCCGACTGGATCATCGACCTCGGCCCCGGCGCCGGCCACGACGGCGGCCGGATCGTCTTCGAAGGCACCCCCACCGACCTCGTCGCCGCCCGCACCACCCTCACCGGCGAGCACCTCGCGGCCTACGTCGGCACGTGACCGAGGCCCTCTCTGGCTCTGTTCATGAGAACGGACACCGGTCGCCGCGTCGCTCACTGGCTCACACAGAGCCATCGCCAGCGGCCCTGCGGGCCGTCCGTGGGCCGCCGAACGGCGCCCCAGGAGCCTGCCGACCAACATCGACGACCAAGACGGGCCCGGCACCGAGAGGTGCCGGGCCCGTCGTCGTCGCTGCTACACCCACGTGCCCAGCCACATCCGCCCGTGCCAGTCCTCCATGGGGATCGGGGTGCCCGTGTAGATCGGCCAGAAGTAGATGAAGTTCCACACGATCAGCAGCACCAGCACGCCCGCCCCGATCGCGCCCACCGCGCGGCGGCGTTCGTCCGTGCCCGGCGGTCCCAGCATCGCGCCGATCATCATCGCCACCGCCAGGCACAGGAAGGGCACGAACACGACCGCGTAGAACAGGAAGATCGTCCGCTCCTGGTACAGCAGCCACGGGGCCCAGCCCGCCAGGAACGCGCACAGGATCGCGCCCGCGCGCCAGTCGCGGCGGAAGAGCCAGCGCCACACGACGTAGCAGAGTGCGAAGCACGCCGCCCACCACAGCAGCGGCGTGCCCAGCGCCAGGACCTCGCTCGCGCACTTGTCGGCCGTGCCCTCGGGGCAGCCGCGCATGCCGGCGGGCGGGTCCTCGTAGTAGTACGAGACCGGGCGGCCGAGCACCAGCCAGCTCCACGGGTTCGACTGGTAGGTGTGGCCGGAGGTCAGGTCGATGTGGAAGTCGAACACCTGGTTCTCGTAGTGCCAGAAGCTGCGCCACCAGTCCGGGAACAGCCAGCCCCAGCTGCTCTCCCGGCCGTCCCCGGTGCTCGCCCAGTTCCGGTGGTAGCCCTTGTCGGTGACCAGCCACCCCGTCCACGACGCCATGTACGTGGCCAGCGCGACCGGCACCGTCGAGACGAACGCCGGGACCAGGTCCTTCTTCAGCACCGCCGCGTACGGCCGCACCGCGCCCGCCGTGCGTCGTGCGCCCACGTCCCACAGCACGCTCATCACACAGAACGCGGCCATGATGTACAGGCCGTTCCACTTGGTGCCCGCCGCCAGGCCCAGCATCACGCCCGCCGTCAGCCGCCACGGGCGCAGGCCCAGGCGCAGCGTCTCGGCGACCTGGGCGTCCGGGCGCAGCACTCCGTCCGCGTCCTGCGGGAGCGCGGCGGCGAGCCTGCGCCGTGACCGGTCGCGGTCCAGGAGCAGCGCGCCGAACGCCGCGAGCACGAAGAACATCAGCACCAGGTCCAGCAGCGCCGTGCGGCTCATCACGAAGTGCAGCCCGTCCACGGCGAGGAGCAGACCCGCCAGGCAGCCGAGGAATGTCGACCGGAAGAGCCGCCGGCCGATCCGGCACAGCATCAGCACCGACAGGGTGCCGAGCACGGCGACCATGAAGCGCCAGCCGAAGGGCGTGAAGTCGAACATCTTCTCGCCGAGCCCGATGACCCACTTGCCGACCGGCGGATGCACCACATATCCGGGGTCGTCGGGAATCGGGACGGCCGACCCGTCCTTGAGGATCGTCTTGTCGATGTCCTTGGGCCAGCTCGCCTCGTAGCCCTGGTTGACGAGCGCCCAGGCGTCCTTGGCGTAGTACGTCTCGTCGAATATCACCGCATGCGGCGTGCCGAGGTTCCAGAACCGCAGCAGGCCCGCCAGCAGCGCCACCAGGATCGGGCCGGCCCAGGCGGCGATCATCAGCAGCGGTCCCACGTCGCCCGGCCGGATGCCGAGCACTGCCCACAGCCGTCCCGAGGGGCGGGTGTACGGCGGCACCAGGCGTTCGCGCAGGCCGATCACGGGCCGGGGCGTGTAGCCGAAACGGCGCAGCCGCTGCTGCCAGCCGGGTGGCGGCTGGCCGGCGTCCTTGCCCTCGAGGGTCTGTGGCGCGGTACTGGTCACCGCGCCATCGTAGGGAACCCGGCTGTGCGAGTGGTGCCTGCCGTCCTGGGAGGATGGCTTTGTGACTGGAACGCTGGTACTCGCAGGGACCCCCATCGGTGACGTGGCGGACGCGCCGCCGCGGCTCGCCGCCGAACTGGCGGGCGCCGACATCGTCGCCGCGGAGGACACGCGGCGGCTGCGCCGCCTCACCCAGGCCCTCGGTGTGCACACGCAGGGGCGCGTCGTCTCCTACTTCGAGGGCAACGAGTCCGCGCGCACCCCCGAGCTGGTCGAGGCTCTCGTGGGCGGCGCGCGGGTGCTGCTGGTCACCGACGCGGGCATGCCGTCCGTGTCCGACCCGGGCTACCGGCTGGTCGCCGCTGCCGTCGAGCAGGACATCAAGGTCACCGCCGTGCCGGGGCCATCGGCGGTCCTCACCGCGCTCGCGCTGTCGGGGCTGCCGGTCGACCGGTTCTGTTTCGAGGGCTTCCTGCCGCGCAAGGCGGGTGAGCGCCTCGGCCGGCTGCGTGAGGTCGCGGCCGAGCGGCGCACCCTCGTCTACTTCGAGGCCCCCCACCGCCTCGACGACACGCTCGCCGCGATGGCCGAGGTCTTCGGCGCCGACCGGCGTGCGGCGGTCTGCCGCGAGCTGACCAAGACGTACGAGGAGGTCAAGCGCGGCGGCCTCGGCGAGCTGGCCGCCTGGGCGGCCGAAGGTGTGCGCGGAGAGATCACCGTCGTCGTCGAGGGCGCTCCGGAGGCCGGGCCCGCCGAGCTCGACGCCGGGGAGCTGGTGCGCAGGGTGCAGGTGCGCGAGGAGGCGGGAGAGCGGCGCAAGGAGGCGATCGCCGCGGTGGCGGCCGAGGCGGGTCTGCCCAAGCGCGAGGTGTTCGATGCCGTCGTCGCGGCAAAGAATGCGGCTCGACCGGCTTCTTGAGAGGGTAAAGGGATATCGTAAAAGGCAAAGCGCAGACCGTGTCCTGCCTCGTTGTGCATGGAAATACCAAAGCCCGCACCATTTGTCGACAGGCGCTGATGCGCTCCCGCCGGAAGAGGCGTCCACTGGACCAGTGGAAAGGAGCTGGCATGAGTGAGATCACGGGCACCGCCAAGGTCCACGAGGCGTACGCCTTTGCCTGCATGCGTTGCGGGTACGGCTGGGAGCAGTCGTACGAGATCGAGCACCACGTCGACAACACCGGCCAGGGATTCGTCGTCTACAAGGCGGACGGGCAGCGGGTTCCCTCGCCGCTGTCGAGCCCGACCTGTGTCAACTGCGGAGGACACGTCGTACGGATCATGCAGGCCGGCCAGGTCTCGTCCGCCCACGGACCGGAGCACGAGCGGCAGGGCGGGGCCCACGTCGTCAGGACGCCCGTCTCGATCACCGGACCCTTCCCCGGCTGGGACGTCCCCCGTGCGCACGCGGACACGCCCGTGAAGGAGACCTCCGAGGCCGGGTCGACGAAGGCAGACGCACAGGCCGACGCACCGGCAGCCGAATCTCACCACCGCTGGCACCCCTCCCGTCTCCTGCACCCGTTCCACCACCGCAAGTGAGCCGCCACCGCATGTGAGCCCGCGGGCGGGCGCCTCGTAGGATCGCGCCCATGAGCTCGAAGTCCGCACCGCCGCCGCTCCCCGAACCGCTCGGGGTGGCGGTCGCCGATTCGCACACGCACCTGGACATGCAGGACGGCACCGTCGAGGAGGCCCTCGCCAGGGCCGCCGCGGTGGGCGTGACGACCGTGGTCCAGGTGGGCTGCGACATCAAGGGGTCGCGCTGGGCCGCGGAGACCGCCGCCGCGCACCGGGAGGTCCACGCCGCGGTCGCGCTGCACCCCAACGAGGCGCCGCGGATCGTCCTCGGCGACCCTGCAGGCTGGTCCCGGCAGGGGGCCCGCGAGGCAGGCGGGGACGCCGCGCTCGACGACGCGCTCGCCGAGATCGACCGGCTCGCCGCCCTGGACGAGGTGAAGGCCGTCGGCGAGACCGGCCTCGACTACTTCCGTACGGGCCCCGAGGGCATGGCCGCCCAGGAACGCTCCTTCCGCGCCCATATCGAGATCGCGAAACGGCACGACAAGGCCCTCGTCATTCACGATCGCGAGGCCCACGCGGATGTGCTGCGCATTCTCGCCGAGGAGGGCGCGCCCGAACGCACCGTGTTCCACTGCTATTCGGGTGACGCGGAAATGGCGGAAGTCTGCGCCGCCGCGGGCTACTTCATGTCCTTCGCCGGCAATGTGACCTTCAAGAACGCCCAACCGCTCCGCGACGCGCTCGCCGTGGCACCCGCCGAACTCGTCCTGGTCGAGACGGACGCGCCGTTCCTCACCCCGGCTCCGTACCGCGGACGGCCCAACGCGCCCTACCTCATTCCCCTCACCCTGCGGGCGATGGCCGCGGTCAAGGGACTCGACGAGGACACGCTGGCCTCGGCGATCGCCGCGAACACCGCGCGCGCATTCGGCTACTGACCGGATCGGGCGCACCTGAGTTTTCTCACGACTGTGTGTGTTCGCGCTGCTTTGGAGAGTGACGAACGCTCCGATACTGTCCGTTGCCACGTGTCGGGCCGGACCCCATGGAGCGTCGTGAGCAATGCGCAGGGCAGTCACCGTGCCGCACGCGGCGGCCGTGGAGCGTTCCGTCGGAAGGAGGCACCCGCCGCGTGGGACGCCGTGCAGGCCGGGCCGCCCCTGACGGGCCAGGTGAGGAAGGTGGGCCAGGCGGCCGCCTGCCCGCAGGGCGCGTACGACAGCGCCCATGCGCCGACCGCTGTCGATGTCCGGCTCGCGGACGCCTACGCGCCGACCGCTGTCGATGTCCGGCTCGCGGACGCCTACGCGCCGACCGCTGTCGATGTCCGGCTCGCGGACGCTTATGCGCCGACCGCCGTCGATGTCCGGCTCGCGGACGCTTATGCGCCGACCGCTGTCGACGTCCGGCTCGCGGCCGCCTACGCGCCGACCCTGCCGTACCTGGACCTCGGCGCCGCCGGCGCGGAGCCGCCCGTGCTGCCGCGCCGGTCCCCGGCGGCGGAGCCGCCGCGCGATGCTCCCGCCGCCGGCGGACGCGTACCCGGTACCGGCGGTCGCGGGCGGCGGCGGCGCCCCGCCGAGCGGCCCGACACCCTGCGCCGGCTCGTCCCGCAGGCTCTCGTCGTCGCCTTCCTCGCCGGCGGGACGTCCGCCTTCGTCGCCGCGGACAAGTCCGTACGGCTGACCGTCGACGGCGTACCCAGCAAGCTGCACACCTTCGCCGACGACGTCCACGAACTCCTGCACGACGAAGGCCTTGCCGTGGGACCGCACGACATCGTCGCCCCCGGCCCGCGCGCGGACCTCGACCACGGCGACGAGGTCTTCGTCCGTTACGGCCGTCCCCTCGTCCTCAGCCTCGACGGCCACCGCCGCACCGTGTGGACCACCGCCCGCACGGTCGAGGAGGCGCTGCGCCAGCTCGGTGTCCGGGCGGCGGGCGCGTTCGTGTCCGTCTCGCGCTCCTCGGCGGTTCCACGCTCCGGGCTCGCACTCGACGTGCGCACCGAGCGGTCCGTGACCTTCATGGCCGACGGGCGCGAGCACCGCATCCGCACCAACGCGGCGACCGTGCGCGAGGCGCTCGCCCAGGCCGGCATCGAACTGCGCGCCCAGGACACCACGTCCGTACCGCCCGAGAGCTTTCCGCGCGACGGCCAGACCATCACCGTCATGCGCATCACCGGGACCCGCAAGGTGGGCGAGGAGCCCATCCCGTACACGGTCGAAAGGGCCCGCGACCCGTCCCTGTTCACCGGGACCGAGGTCGTCGTCCGGCAGGGCGCGCCGGGCGTGCGCCGGATCACCTACGCGCTGCGCAGCGTCAACGGCGTACGCCAGAAGCCGCGCAAGCTCTCGGACGAGGTCGTGCGCGAGCCGGTCACCGAGCGGGTCCGGGTCGGCACCCGGCAGTTCCCCTCGTCCGTGGGCGGCGCCGACGGCCTGGACTGGGACGCCCTGGCCCACTGCGAGTCGGGCGGCCGGCCCGGCGCGGTCGACCCGTCGGGGAACTACGGCGGGCTGTACCAGTTCGACACCGGGACCTGGCGCTCACTGGGCGGCAGCGGACGCCCACAGGACGCCTCTCCCGAAGAGCAGACGTACCGGGCGAAGAAGCTGTATGTGCAACGGGGGGCGAGTCCGTGGCCGCACTGCGGCCGTAGGCTGTATCGGTGAGCACCACTGATCCCGACGCACTCCTCGGCCCCGCCGACATCCGCGAACTGGCCGCCGCGCTGGGCGTACGCCCCACCAAGCAGCGCGGCCAGAACTTCGTCATCGACGCCAACACGGTCCGCCGGATCGTGCGCACGGCCGCGGTCGAGCCCGACGACGTGGTCGTCGAGGTGGGCCCCGGGCTCGGGTCGCTGACCCTGGGGCTGCTGGAGGCCGCGGACCGGGTCGTCGCCGTCGAGATCGACGACGTGCTCGCCGGGGCCCTGCCGACGACGATCGCCGCCCGGCTGCCCGAGAAGGCGTCGCGCTTCTCGCTCGTCCACTCCGACGCCATGCACATCCAGGAGCTGCCCGGGCCGCCGCCCACCGCGCTCGTCGCGAACCTGCCGTACAACGTCGCCGTCCCGGTCCTGCTGCACATGCTGGAGCGCTTCCCGACGATCGAACGCACCCTGGTCATGGTCCAGGCGGAGGTCGCCGACCGGCTCGCCGCCCGCCCGGGGAACAAGGTGTACGGCGTCCCGTCCGTCAAGGCCAACTGGTACGCCGAGGTCAAGCGGGCCGGCGCGATCGGCCGCAATGTCTTCTGGCCCGCCCCCAACGTGGACTCCGGCCTCGTGTCGCTGGTGCGCCGCAAGGAGCCGCTCGCCACGACGGCCTCCCGGCAGGAGGTCTTCGCGGTCGTCGACGCGGCCTTCGCGCAGCGCCGCAAGACCCTGCGGGCCGCGCTCGCGGGCTGGGCCGGATCACCCGCCGCCGCGGAGGCGGCGCTGGTGGCGGCCGGAGTCTCGCCGCAGGCGCGCGGCGAGGCGCTGACGGTGGAGGAGTTCGCGCGGATCGCGGAGGCGAAGCAGTGAGCGTGACCGTACGGGTGCCGGCGAAGGTCAACGTCCAGCTGGCGGTCGGCGGGGTGCGCCCCGACGGCTTCCACGACCTCGCCAACGTGTTCCTCGCGGTGGGCCTGTACGACGAGGTGACCGTCCGCCCGGCCCCCTCGCTGACGATCACCTGCACCGGCCCCGGCTCCGACCAGGTCCCCCTGGACCGTACGAACCTGGCGGCCCGCGCGGCCGAGCTCCTGGCCGCCCGCCACGGGATCTCGCCCGACGTGCACATCCACATCGCCAAGGACATCCCGGTCGCCGGCGGCATGGCGGGTGGCAGCGCGGACGGCGCGGGCGCGCTGCTGGCGTGCGACGTGCTGTGGGGACTTGGCTCGTCGAGGGACGAACTGCTCTCCATCTGCGCCGAGTTGGGCTCCGACGTGCCGTTCAGTTTGGTGGGCGGGGCAGCGCTCGGCACCGGCCGCGGCGAGCAGCTCACGGAGCTGGAGGTCCGCGGGACGTTCCACTGGGTGTTCGCGATGGCGGACGGCGGGCTGTCGACGCCGGTGGTGTTCGGGGAGTTCGACCGCCTGAACGCGGGTGTCGCCGTGCCCGATCCCGTCGCCTCGCCCGCGCTGTCGGCCGCCCTGCGCACGGGCGACGCGGCGGCGCTCGCGGACGCGCTCGTCAACGACCTCCAGCCCGCGGCGCTCTCCCTGCGCCCATCGCTCGCGGCGACGCTGTCGACAGGCATGTCGGCGGGCGCGCTGGCGTCGCTGGTGTCGGGCTCGGGCCCGACGACGGCGTTCCTGACGAAGGACGAGGACGCGGCGGAGGCGGTGGCATCGGCGCTGATGTCGTCGGGCACGTGCCGCGCGGCCCGGGTGGCGACGGGTCCTGCGGCGGGGGCGACGGTGGTCGCGGCCTGAGGGTCGGCCGCGCGACCGTGGTTGCGGCCTGAGGGTCGGCCGCTGCAGGGGGCCGTTTCCCTGCCCCGCTCTTTCCCGTGACGGGGGCTCCTTCCCCTGCGCCCTGCGGGCATGGCGGAACCCGCCGAACCCGTGCGCCTCACACTCCCCTACGGCCGGCGGCCGGGGGATTGGTCCCCCGGCCGGAGGCCAGGGGAGTGCGAGGACACCGCCCGGAGGGTGATACGGGTGTGGGGCGAAGCCCCGGTGGCGCCCCCTGGCTTCGCCGGGGCCCCTCGGCCGCCAGGCCGTACGGCGGCGGGGACGCTGATCGGGGCCGGCCTCGGCAGTGGGCCCGTTCGCGCGCATCCACGTTGTGCAGGCCTGCCGCCCGAACGCGGGCGGGCACTGCGCCCGGCCGGGCGGTGGTCGGGCCTCTGATCAGCGTCTGGCGAGAGCACCCCCTCGGGCCCGGTGACACCACCGCAGGCCATCCCTTCGGCGAGGGCAACAGTCATGCCGGGCCCGGATGACGGGGCAAGCCCGCCGCAGGCGGCCCCCGTACTCACGCCCGACTGAGTACGAGCGCCCTACCGTGCGGCGCGGCCCCGGCGGCACCGTGACCTGCATGGCCACAGACCTCCGCGTGCTCGCAGAGCGCACCCCCGTCACCCGTGACCGCTACGTCGACCTCCTGCGCGTCGCCTCGCTCGGCGTCGTCGTCGGGGGGCACTGGCTCATGGCCGCCGTCACCGACGACGGCGTCGGGAATCTGCTCGCCGTCGTGCCCCGGCTGCAGGTGCTGACCTGGCTCCTCCAGGTCATGCCCGTGTTCTTCTTCGTCGGCGGGTTCTCGCACGCGCTGTCGTACCGGTCGCTGCGGCGGCGGCACCCGGACCGGTCCGTGTACTCCGTCTTCCTGCGCGGGCGCCTGCGGCGGCTGCTGCGGCCCACCATGGCCTTCGTCCTCGTCTGGGGCGCCGCCGCGCTCGTCGTGCAGCTGTTCGGCGGAGGCGGTGGCATGACGGGCGTCGCGCTGCGGCTCGTCGCACAGCCGCTGTGGTTCATCGGGATCTACCTCGCCATGGTCGCGTTCACCCCACCGCTGCTCAGGTTGCACGAGCGATGGGGATGGGGCGCCTTCGGGGCGCTCGCCGGGGCCGCGGCCGCCGTGGATGTGCTGCGGTTCGCCGCGGACGTGCCCTTCGTCGAGTTCCTGAACTTCGCCTTCGTCTGGCTCGCCGTCCATCAGCTCGGCTTCCTGCGGGCCGACGGCCGCCTCCGCGCGCCCGCCGCGCTCGCGGCCGCCGGTCTCGCCGGGGCCGCGGCGCTCGTCGCTCTGGGGCCGTATCCGCTCTCCATGGTCGGCATGCCCGGCGAGAAGGTCTCGAACATGGCTCCGCCCACCCTCGCCCTGCTGTGCCACGGGCTCTGGCTGGTCGGTGCCGTCGAGCTGCTGAAGGGGCCGGGTGCCCGCCTGCTGCGGCGTCCTCGCGTCTGGCGGGGTGTGGTCGCCGCGAACGGGATCGCCATGACCGCGTTCCTGTGGCATCTGACCGCCATGCTCGGCGTGTACGCGGCGACGACGGCCGCGGGCCTGGAGCCGACGGAGCCCGCGACCGCCGCCTGGTGGGCGGAGGTCCCGTTCCGGATCGCCGCGGCCGTCGTCGTGACCGCCCTGCTCGTGGCCCTCTTCCGCGGCTTCGAGAGGCCGGGGCCGGCCGCCGCTGCACCGGTTCCGGGCACCGGTCCGATCGCCGCCACGGGGATCGCGCTGTGCCTGTTCGGCATCCTCGGCCTGTCCATGGTCGGCTTCGGCGGACTGCTGGAGGGACGGACCGCGGTGCTGGTCGCCGTGCCGGTCAGCGCGCCCGCGGCCGTCGCCATGGCGCTCGGCGGCTGGCTGCTGGTGGAAAGGGCCGGGCGGGGCAGCCGCCTGTGACAAGTAGGCTGGGGGGTCGATCGTTCCCCCTGGCAGGAGAGAAATGGCCGTCAACCTCGTCAATGTCGAGGCAGTCAGCAAGGTGTACGGCACTCGTGCCCTGCTCGACTCCGTCTCCCTCGGCGTGTCCGAGGGGGACCGCATCGGCGTCGTCGGCCGCAACGGCGACGGCAAGACCACCCTCATCCGCCTGCTCGCCAAGCTGGAGGAGCCCGACACCGGACGGGTCACCCAGAGCGGCGGGCTGCGCATCGGCGTGCTCACCCAGCACGACTCGCTCGACCCCGAGGCCACCATCCGGCACGAGGTCATCGGCGACCTGGCCGACCACGAGTGGGCCGGGAACGCCAAGATCCGCGACGTGCTGACGGGGCTGTTCGACGGGCTCGACCTGTCCGGGTTCCCGCAGGGCCTCGACACCGTGATCGGGCCACTGTCCGGCGGCGAGCGCCGCCGTATCGCCCTCGCCAAGCTGCTCATCGCCGATCAGGACCTGATCGTGCTCGACGAGCCCACCAACCACCTCGATGTGGAGGGCATTGCCTGGCTGGCGAAGCATCTGCAGGCGCGCCGCTCGGCGCTCGTCTGCGTGACGCACGACCGCTGGTTCCTCGACCAGGTCTGCACCCGCATGTGGGATGTGCAGCGCGGCGCGGTGTACGAGTACGAGGGCGGCTACAGCGACTACGTCTTCGCCCGGGCCGAGCGCGAGCGCATCGCCGCGACCGAGGAGGTCAAGCGGCAGAACCTGATGCGCAAGGAGCTGGCCTGGCTGCGGCGCGGCGCCCCCGCCCGTACGTCCAAGCCGCGTTACCGCATCGAGGCCGCCAACGAGCTGATCGCCGACGTGCCGCCGCCGCGCGACACCTCCGAGCTGATGAAGTTCGCCGGCGCCCGGCTCGGCAAGACGGTCTTCGACCTGGACGACGTGACCGTCCAGGCCGGGCCCAAGGTGCTGGTGAAGCATCTGACCTGGCAGCTCGGCCCCGGCGACCGCATCGGCCTGGTCGGTGTCAACGGCGCGGGCAAGACCTCGCTGCTGCGCACGCTCTCCGAAGCCGCCCGTACGCAGGGCGAGAAGCAGCCCGCGGCCGGCCGCGTCGTTGTCGGCAAGACCGTGCGGCTCGCCTACCTGTCGCAGGACGTCACCGAACTTCCCCCGGCGCTGCGGGTGCTGGAGTCGGTGCAGCAGATCCGCGACCGGGTCGACCTCGGCAAGGGCCGGGAGATGACCGCCGGCCAGCTGTGCGAGCAGTTCGGCTTCGGCAAGGAGAAGCAGTGGACGCCGGTCGGTGATCTGTCCGGTGGCGAGCGGCGCCGCCTTCAGCTGCTGCGTCTGCTGATGGACGAGCCGAACGTCCTCTTCCTCGACGAGCCCACGAACGACCTCGACATCGAGACGCTGACCCAGCTGGAGGACGTGCTCGACGGCTGGCCGGGTTCGATGGTGGTCATCTCCCACGACCGGTTCTTCCTGGAGCGGACGACGGACCGCACGTACGCACTGCTCGGCGACGGCGCGCTGCGGATGCTCCCGCGTGGGATCGACGAGTACCTGGAGCGCCGGGCGCGCATGGTCGAGGCGTCCGCGCCCGTGCCGCCGCCCGCCCCGGCGACGGCCGCGGGCAAGGAGAAGTCGGCCGCGGACGCGCGTGTGGCGAAGAAGGAGCTGCAGCGGATCGAGCGGCAGCTCGACAAGATCTCCGACAAGGAGACCAAGCTGCACGCCCAAATCGCCGACAATGCGACAGACTTCGAGAAAGTGGCGAAGCTGGACGCCGAGTTGCGTGAACTGGCGGGTGAGCGGGACGAGTTGGAGATGCGCTGGCTCGAGCTGGCGGAAGACGCCTAGGGGTCACCACCCGTAGAGAAGCCGTGGAAACCGCGTAACAACAGCATCACGGGCCGGTCCTCCCTTGGGAACAGGGGTGGACCGAGCCCGTTCCGCGTTCGGCGTGGGTGATACAAAGAAGCGCGCTCGACTGAGTTCGACCGAATGCAATACGACGGAAAACGTCCGATCAACTCCTCTCCGGGTCGGGGTGCTTGACCGCGCCCGCCCGGACCACGGGGGTGGGGGTACGACCGCGCCGAAAGACGTGGGGGGAGCCCGGCAGCGGACCGCAGGAGACAGGGGGGAGGCGCTGATGACTCAGCCGTCCGATCGGCATTGGCCGCAGGGGGCGTTCGGCGCTGCGCAGGATCAGGGGCAGCAGGGTGCGTATCCCCCTCCGCCCGCCCAGGCGCCGCAGACCCCTCCAGCACCTGTTGCGCCCGGGTACGGGAACGGGTACGGCGGGCCGGGACCGTACGGCACACCGTCCCCCTACGGGGCGTACCCGACGCAGCCCCAGCCCCAGCCTCAGCCCCCGACGGGTCGGCCGCGCCGGGTGGGCCGCGTCGCCATCGCCGTCGCCGCGGTGGCCGCACTGCTCGTCGCGGGCGGCGTCACCTACGCGGTGTCGAGCGGTGACGGCAAGAAGTCCTCGCCCACCGCAGGCGCGTCGGGAGACGACCCGAAGCCGTCCGGCTCACCCACGGCGTCCGGCGGGCAGGACGCGGCCGAGGACCTGAACGCCCAGCGCAGGGCCGGTGAGGCCCGGGTCCTGTTCGTGACGAAGAACGACGCCGACGTGCCCGGCGACGGCGCCTGGGCACAGGGGCCGTGGGTGGTCGGCGACACCGTCGTCAAGGCCATGTACCGCGAGGTGACCGGCTATTCGGTGACGGACGGTGCCAAGAAGTGGACCGTCAAGCTCGACTCCGACATCTGCATGGCCGCCCCCCAGCACTCGCCCGACGGCAAGATCGTCATCGGTGTGCTCGACGGCCACTCGTCGAAGTCCGACTGCAGCGTCCTGCGGATGATCGACGCCAAGACGGGCACGGCGGGCTGGCGCACGGCCGTGCCCAAGCCCAAGGGCATGACCGCGCTCTCCGACCTGGTGCTCGCGCTCAGCGGGAACACGGTCACCGCGGTCGGCACCGACACCTCCTTCGGCTACTCCGTCACCGACGGCAGGCAGCTCTTCGGCAAGTCGTCCTCCGGCTGCGTGCCGTTCGCGTTCGCCGGCGGTTCCCGGCTGATCGCCGCGGCCGACTGTCCGACGGCCGCCGACGAGGTCGTCAGGCAGGAGATCCAGGGGATCGACCCGGTCACCGGCCGGCCGGCGTGGCGGTACGCTTTGGACGCCGACTGGAAGGTCGACAAGGTCTTCTCGGTCGCCCCGCTCGCCTTCTTCGCCCACAAAGAGGACATGGCGGGCGAGGTCGTCGACCGCAAGGTGCTGGTCCTCACCGACGCCGGCCGGCTGCGCTCGCAGATCGTGTTCGGCAAAGACGAGTTCGAGCCCCGCTGCGGAAGCGGAACGATTCTGCTGCGCGGCGAGATCCAGGGCTGGTGCGCGGGCGCCGCCGCCGACGGGGCGGCGGTGTACCTCGCGACCAAGGGCAGCGCCAACGAGGTCGTGACGTTCGACCTCGACACCGGCCGGGCCACGGGGCGTTCGTCGCCGGGCGACGAACGCAGCATCACGCCCCTGACCGCCGAGGACGGCACGGTGGTGCACCACATCGGTCCCTCGATCTACGCGGGCGGCGCGGTCTCGACCGTCGCCCCGGCCGGCGGTGAGCGCAAGGTCCTGCTCAAGCTCCCGAAAACGGACGCCGAAGGCTTCTCCGAGGCACGCGCGGTCTTCGCGGACGGCAGACTCTTCCTCCTCGTCCCCCTGATCAGGGCGCTGGACGACACGGCGGAGCAGAAGACGAACACCATGATGGCTTTCGGCAAGTGAACGCGGTCTGGGTCATCCGGACGTCCCCCACCCCTACTCGCACTGAACACTCCAGAGGTAGTACGCCATGACGCAGCCGCCGAACCAGCCACCGCAGCCGGGCTTCGGAGCTCCCCAGGATCCCCAGGGTGCGCCGCAGCAGCCCGCCCAGCCGCCCCAGATGCCACCGGCCCCGCCGGCGCCGCCCGCGGGCGCGCCCCAGGCTCCCGGCTACGGCTCTCCGCTGGGGGCGCCTTCCGGGCCGCAGGGCCCAGGGGGACAGCCCCCCGCGCCGCAGCCCGGCTACGGCTACCCGCAGGCGGGTCAGCCCGGCCCGTACGCGTCGCAGCAGCCGGGGCCGTACCAGCAGCCCGGGCCGTACGCCCAGCAGCCGGGCCCGTACAACCAGCCCGGCCCGTACGGCGGTTACCCGACGCAGCCGCAGTACCCCGGCGCGCCGACTCCGCCGTCCGGCGGCCCGGGGAACTTCTTCAAGGGGAAGACCGGCATCATCGTGGCCGCGTCGGCCGCCGCGCTGCTCGTCGTCGGTGGTGGCACGTACTTCGCCGTCGCCGGCGACGACAAGGAGGACAAGCCGAGCGTCAGCAAGTCCAGCGACGACCCGAAGCCGACGGGCTCGGCGAGCGTCGACCAGGGCGACGGCAATGGTGACGGCGGTGCCGAAGACGGCGAGGAAGACCTCAACGCCGGGCGCCAGGACGGCGAGGCCAAGGTCCTCTTCCTGACCAAGAACGAGGTCGACCTGCCGCGCAACGGCGCCGATGTGTTCGGTCCGTGGGTCGTCGGCGACACCGTCGTCAAGGCGATGTACCGCGAGATCGCCGGCTACTCGGTGACCGACGGCAAGAAGAAGTGGAGCGTGCCGGTGAGCACCAAGGTGTGCTCCGCGCCCGCGAACGCCTCCGCCGACGGGAAGATCGTCTTCGGCGTCGAGGACGGTCTGACCGACAAGGCCAAGTGCAAGGACCTGCAGATGGTCGACCTCACGACGGGCAAGGCCGGCTGGAAGAAGTCGATCCCCAAGGCGTCCGGCGCCTTCAGCTCGCTGTCCGACTTCACGCTCGCCATCAGTGGCAACACGCTCGCGGTCGGCGGCACCGGCAACTCCTACGGCTTCTCCCTCGCGGACGGCAAGCAGCTTTTCGGCAAGCCGACGGGCGACTGCAAGCCGTTCGCCTTCGCGGGCGGGCCGCGGCTGCTGGCCGGCGCCAGCTGCCCCACCTCGGACTACGACAAGCCCAAGCAGCAGCTCCAGGAGATCGACCCGGCCACCGGCAAGGTCAAGTGGACCTACAACACGCCTGAGGGGTGGGAGGTCGACAAGGTCTACTCGGCGAGCCCGCTGGTCGTCTCCATCACCCAGCGTGAGCCGAAGAAGTGGTCGATCATCGCGCTGACGGACAACGGCAAGCTCCGCTCGCAGATCGATGGCGGCAAGGACAAGTTCCAGCCGCGCTGCGGCGGCTCGTTCGTCGTCTTCGGCCAGAACCTCGAGGGCTGCACCGGCGTGGCCGCCGACGCGAACACCTTCTACATGGCCACCGAGACCGGCTACGGCACCGCCAACGAGGTCGTCGCCTTCAACCTCGGCACCGGAAAGGCCAAGTGGCGCTCCAAGGCCCCCGCCGAGCGCCAGATGACGCCGCTGCGGATGGAGGGCGGCAACGTCCTCGTCTACATGGGCGCCTCCTACGACAAGGGCGGCACGGTCGCCACGATCGCCGCCACCGGTGGTGCGCCGAAGACGCTGCTCCAGCACCCGGCATCGACCGCGCAGATCGAGAACACCTTCTACTCGCCGAGGACGGCCTACGCCGACGGCCGCTTCTTCATCGCCAGCGGGCGGGTGAGCGCGAGCAACGACAAGGAGGAGAAGGAGACGAAGACCATGATGGCCTTCGGCCAGTGACTGCGACCGTCCCCCGATCCCCTCTCCGCCCTTCAGCCGTACCGCTCCCAGAGGTAAGCACCCCATGACGCAGCCGCCGCCCCCGCCGAACCAGCCGCCCGGCCCGCCGCCGGGTCAGCCGCCGAACCAGCCCCCGCAGGGGGGGTTCGGTGCGCCGACTCCGCAGCCGCAGGGCGGCTCGTACGGTTACCCGCAGAGCCCGCCGCAGCCGCAGGGCGGCTCGTACGGTTACCCGCAGAGCCCGCCGCCCGCCCAGCCGCCGTACGGGCAGCCGCCCCAGACCCCGCCACCGGGGCCGGGCCAGGCGCCGTACGGCTATCCGCAGCAGGGAGCCCCGGGCCAGCCGCAGCAGGGCTACGGCTACCCGACGCAGCCCATGCAGCCGCACTACCCGCAGCCGCACGGCGGCGGCAGCGGCGGTGGCCGGAAACTCAGCGCGCAGATGCAGATCATCATCGCCGCCTGCGTCGCCATCGTCCTGATCGTCGTCGGTGGCATCGTCTACGCGACCACCGGTGACGACGGCAAGAAGGACGAGGCCACGAACAGCTCGGGCGGTGCCTCCGGCGGGGACGGCGGCGGCGACGCCAAGCCCGCCCCGGACGGGGCGGGCAAGGAGAAGGCTGGGGCCAACACCAAGGCCAAGGTCGCCTTCCAGCTTCCCGAGCCCGCCCGTGAGGATCTGACGGCCGTCCCCGGCTCCTGGGTCACCGACAAGGCGTATGTGAAGCCGGGCGTCAACTCGGTCGTGGGATACGACGTCGCCAAGGGCAGCGTCCTGTGGACCACCCCGCTCGCGGGGCAGGTCTGCGGCGCCTCGCGGCACGTGACCAAGGACAACAAGACGGCGATCCTCTTCGAGGCGAAGAAGCGGACCGCACCCAAGTTCTTCGAGCAGTGCACCGAGGTGGGTGTCCTCGACCTCAACACCGGTCAGCTGGTGTGGAGCAAGTCGGTCGCCGGAGACGGTGACGACAAGAGCCGGTTCGACCAGGTCACCCTGAGCGGCAACACCGTGGCGGCGGGCGGCCTCCACGGCGGTGCCGCGTTCGACCTCACCACCGGAGCGGTCCGCTGGAAGCCCAAGGTCGACACCCAGCAGTGCCGTGACATCGGCTACGGCGGCGGCAAGGCACTCGTCGCGGTCCGCGTGTGCGGCGACTACGGCAACCAGACGACCACCGTCCAGACGCTCAACCCCGACAACGGCACCCCGCTGTCGTCGTTCAAGTTGCCGGCCGGTGTCGAGGACGCCCGCATCGTGTCCAGCGATCCGCTGGTCGTCGCCGCCGATGTCGGTGACACGGGCACCTTCGGCATCTCGGACTTCTTCTCCGTCGACGGCAAGACCGGCAAGCTGCGCGCCAAGATCGCGGCTCC
The DNA here is from genome assembly GCF_018614575.1 of Streptomyces sp. ISL-10. GTDB lineage: Bacteria > Actinomycetota > Actinomycetes > Streptomycetales > Streptomycetaceae > Streptomyces. The sequence goes on along the minus strand of NZ_JAGGOJ010000031.1, from coordinate 48,376 downwards.
CGGCGACAAGTACGTGGCCCGCTGCTCCGCGAGCGACGGTGTCGAGGGCTGCCAGTTCGTGCTCGTCGGCAACGAAAGGCTCTACCTGCCCACCGCCGAGCACGAGGGCGGCGGTCAGGCGGGCCGCACCAACGAGATCGTCGCCTTCGACCTCGCGACCGGCAAGGGAACGCCCGAGCGCGCGGACGCCGGCGACGGCTACCACTCGCTGCCGCTGCGCATGGACGGCGGCAACCTCATCGTCTACAAATGGCCCCCCTACGACAAGGGCGGCCAGGTCGTGAGCATCGACGGCGCCACCTTCAAGCAGACCGTCCTGCTGGAGAACCCCTCCGACCGCGCGGTGCGTGACGCCGAGACGAGCTTCACCGAGAACGGCTCCGAGTACCGCTACGCGGCGGGCCGCTTCTTCATCTCGCAGGACCTGATGAGCAAGCCCCGCGAGAACGACTCGCAGTTCGGCAAGAAGTACCTGGCGATCTCGTTCAGCGTGGCCGACTGACCGCGTACGAGAACGCCTGCCGGCCCGGCCCGTCCACCCGACGGGCCGGGCCGCGGTCGTTCCCCCGCGCGTGGTGCCTGGTTCCCGGCCCCTGACGCCCGGCGCCTGGTATACGGCGCCCAGTACCAGCGGCTCGTACAAGTGGGCCTGTTTGGCGAGGAATTCGGTATTCTGGGCCGCTTCTGCCGGGTTGGGGGAGCGCTCGTCGGCACGAGCGTGTAGCTTGCCGGGGCAGCGGGCCGGGGGGCCTGCTCCGACGGGGAGGGTTGCTCGATGGGCGTGCGGCTCATCGTGGTCGATGACCACAGACTGCTCGCGGAGGCGCTGGCCTCGGCGCTGAAGCTGCGCGGGCACCGGGTGCTCGCGGCCGCCGCCCCCGCCGCCGGCGCGGCCGACCTGGTCGTCGCCAGAGCGCCCGATGTGTGCCTGCTGGGGACCCAGGCGCCCGCCGCGCCGGGCGCCTTCGACCCGGTCGTACAGATCAAGCGGGAACGTCCCCAGGTGGCCGTCGTGGTCCTCGGGCCGGTGCCCAGCCCACGGGGGATCGCCGCCGCCTTCGCCGCCGGGGCGTCCGGCTATGTACGCCACGACGAGCGCATCGAGGGAGTGGAGCGCGCCCTGGCCAAGGTTCGTGCGGGCGAGGCGGTCGTGGCGCCGCAGCTGCTCCAGGGAGCGTTCGCCGAGCTGCTCAACCCCGCGGCGCAGCCCGACGACGAGGGTCAGCGGCTCCTCGGGCTGCTCACCGCCCGCGAGGTCGAGGTGCTGGTGCGGGTCGCGGAGGGCGAGGACACGCGACTGATCGCGGCGGGCATGGGCATCGCACCGAGCACCGCGCGCACGCATGTGCAGCGCGTGCTGATGAAGCCGGGGGTCGGCTCCCGGCTGGAAGCCGCGGCGCTCGCCGCACGGACCGGGCTGCTGGACCGGGCGGCCCACGGGGCCCTGCCCGCCGAGCGCTGAGTCGCAGGCCTGACCACCGCAGATCTCCCGCGACACATCTCCGGACATCGCCGGATGCGCTCCGGTCGCTTCCGTGTGCAACCGGACCCGTCGGGACGAGCCCTTCATTGACGAGAGATGTTGACTTATGGTTTGTTGCGTTCGGTTCTGTTGGGGAAGTGGTGAGGAGCTCCACGTGAAGAAGACGTCGACCCGGCTCGCCGACGGTCGTGAGCTGCTCTACTACGACTCCCGGAACGACGCCGTACGCGACGCCGTCGACACCCGGCCGCTCGGCGCCGTATCCACCACCTCCGAGATCCGGCACGACGTCCTGCTGGGCGACACGGTCGCCATCGCCTCGCACCGTCAGGCCCGTACCTACCACCCGCCGGCCGACGAGTGCCCGCTCTGCCCCTCGCGCGACGGCCGCCTCGCGGAGATCCCGGCCACCGACTACGACGTCGCCGTCTTCGAGAACCGCTTTCCCTCGCTCGCCGGCGAGGCCGGCCGGTGCGAGGTCGTCTGCTTCACCTCCGACCACGACGCCTCGTTCGCCGACCTCACCGAGGAGCGGGCCGGTCTCGTCCTCGCCGCCTGGACCGACCGCACGGCCGACCTCGCCGACGTGCCCGGTGTCGAGCAGGTCTTCTGCTTCGAGAACCGGGGCGCCGAGATCGGCGTGACCCTCCAGCATCCGCACGGCCAGATCTACGGCTACCCCTTCGTCGCACCGCGCACCGCGCTCATGCTGCGCTCGGTGGCCGGGCACCGGGCGGGGACCGGTCGCAACCTCTTCGACGAGGTCGTCGCGCGCGAACTGGCCGAGGGCGTACGGGTGGTGCTGGAGGGCGGGCACTGGATCGCCTTCGTGCCGTACGCGGCGCACTGGCCCTACGAGGTGCACCTCTACCCCAAGCGCCGGGTCCCCGACCTGCGAGCGCTGGACGAGGCCGCGCGCACAGAGTTCCCACAGATCTATCTGGAACTCTTGAGGCGCTTCGACCGGATCTTCGGCCCGGGCGAACCGCCGACCCCGTACATCTCGGCCTGGCACCAGGCGCCGTTCACCGTGGACGGGCGGGACGACTTCGCCCTCCATCTCGAGCTTTTCACCATCCGCCGCACTCCCGGCAAGCTGAAGTTTCTCGCGGGTTCCGAGTCCGGTATGAGCGTGTTCATCAATGACGTGCCGCCGGAAGCCGCGGCCGAGCGACTGCGAGAGGTAGCGAGCTAAGTGAGCAAGAAGTACCTGGTCACAGGTGGTGCGGGATATATCGGCAGTGTGGTGGCCCAGCACCTTGTGGAGGCCGGTCACCGGGTGACCGTGCTCGACGACCTCTCCACCGGGTTCCGTGACGGCGTTCCGGCGGGCGCGACGTTCATCGAGGGCCGCATCCAGGACGCCGCGCGTCATCTCGACGCCTCGTACGACGGGGTGCTGCACTTCGCCGCGTTCTCGCAGGTCGGCGAGTCGGTTGCCAAGCCGGAGAAGTACTGGCAGAACAACGTCGGCGGCACGATGGAACTGCTCGCCGCCATGCGCTCCGCCGGGGTGCGCACCCTCGTCTTCTCCTCCACCGCCGCGACGTACGGCGAGCCGGTGTCCACCCCCATCACCGAATCCGACCCGACCGCGCCCACCAGCCCCTACGGCGCCTCCAAGCTCGCCGTCGACCACATGATCAGCGGCGAGGCCGCGGCGCACGGCCTGGCCGCGGTGTCCCTGCGCTACTTCAACGTCGCGGGCGCGTACGGCGACTGCGGTGAGCGCCATGACCCCGAGTCGCACCTCATCCCGCTGGTCCTCCAGGTCGCCCTCGGCACGCGCGAGTCCATCTCCGTCTTCGGCGACGACTACCCGACACCCGACGGCACCTGCGTCCGCGACTACATCCACGTCGCGGACCTCGCGGAGGCCCACCTGCTCGCGCTCGACGCGGCGAAGCCCGGGGAGCACCTGATCTGCAACCTCGGCAACGGCAACGGCTTCTCCGTGCGCGAGGTGATCGAGACCGTTCGCAAGGTGACCGGCCACCCGGTGCCCGAGATCGTGGCCGAGCGCCGCGGCGGCGACCCCGCCGTCCTCGTCGCTTCCGCAGCCGCCGCCCAGGAACGCCTTGGCTGGCAGCCGAGCCGCGCCGACCTGGCCGGCATCGTGTCCGACGCCTGGGCCTTCGCCCGCAGGAGGGAGAACGCGTCATGAACGACGGTGTGTGGGCAGCCCCCGGCAGGGTGAATCTGATCGGTGAGCACACCGACTACAACGACGGTTTCGTCATGCCCTTCGCACTGCCGCACACCACTGTGGCCACCGTGGCGCGCCGCGACGACGGCGTGCTGCGGCTGCACTCCGCGGACATCGACGGCGACGGCGCCGGCCCGTTCGAGTTGCGCCTCGACGAGCTGGCGCCCGGCGGCGGGCGCGGCTGGACCGACTACCCGGCGGGCGTGGTCTGGGCGCTGCGCGAGGCCGGCCACCGGGTCGGCGGCGCGGACATCCACTACGAGTCGACCGTCCCGGCCGGCGCGGGCCTGTCCTCGTCCGCCGCACTCGAGGTCGTCACGGCGCTCGCCCTGAACGACCTGTACGAACTCGGCCTCGAACGGCGGTACATCGCCCGCCTGTGCCGGCGCGCAGAGAACGTCTACGTCGGAGCCCCCACCGGGATCATGGACCAGATGGCCTCGGCCTGCTGCACCGACGGTCACGCCCTGCACCTGGACACCCGTGCCCTCTCCCTGCGTCAGGTCCCCTTCGACCTGAGGGCCCACGGGCTCGAACTCCTCGTGGTGGACACCAGGGTGAAGCACTCCCACAGCGAGGGTGAGTACGGCAGGCGCCGAGCGGGCTGCGAGGCCGGCGCGGCCGCCCTGGGCGTGAACGCGCTGCGGGACGTGCCGAACGACGCGCTCGAGGACGCCCTGGCCCGCCTCGACGACCCCGAAGTGCGGTCCCTGGTCCGCCATGTCGTCACGGAGAACCACCGCGTGGAGCGCGTGATCGCGCACCTGGAGGCGGGCGAGGTCCGCGCGATCGGCCCGCTCCTGACCGAGGGGCACGCCTCGCTGCGCGACGACTTCCATGTCTCGTGCCGCGAACTGGACCTGGTGGTCGACACCTCGCTGACCGCGGGAGCGCTGGGAGCCCGGATGACGGGCGGCGGCTTCGGCGGCTCGGCGATCGTGCTGACCGAGTCGTCCTCGGCGCACCTGGTGGCGCAATCGGTCCAGGAGGCGTTCGCGTCGGCGTCGCTGGACGCGCCGCGGGTCTTCACAGCGTCGCCGTCGGCGGGGGCGCGGCGGCTGAGCTGAAACGCGCCCCCGGCCGCCGTCGCCTGCCGCGCACGGGCCGGGGGCAGGGTTCACACCCACTGGGCGCATCACGCCTTGTGGCCGTGCAGCGGCGGACGCGTCCTCGCGTCCGCGGCCGGAGCGGTCAGTTCTGCAAATAGCCTTCCGTCGCGGCCGCCCGTCCGTACTCTGATGGTCGACACCGGTGGGGGCTGGTGTCGATCAGGGGGCGAGACCGTTGGGTACGGTGCCCGGGGCGGGGTATCAGTCAGAGCACGGCGGCGGCCGGGCGATGTTCTGTACCGCGCTGCTCCGGGCGCCGTATCCGCGCCGATCCGTCCTCCGGCACTGGGGGTGCATGTGGTTCGTATCCGGGTCCTGGTCGTGGACGACCACCGAATCTTCGCCGAGTCGCTCGCCGCGGCTCTCGCCGCCGAACCCGACGTCGAGGTCGCCGCGGCAGGCAGCGGGCCGGCCGCGCTGCGCTGCCTGGAGCGGGCCGCGGCCGACGGGCGGCGCTTCGACGTCATGCTGGTCGATGCCGATCTGGGCGTCACTCCGGTGCCCAAGCCCCGGGCGGTCGCCGGCTCCGACGACGACGCGCTCGTGGACGGGATCTCGCTGGTCGCGGGCGTCCGTTCGCACCGGATCGCCGTGCGCTCCGTAGTGCTCGCCGAGAAGGACGACGCCGCCCGGGCGGCGCTCGCGCTCCAGGCGGGGGCGTCGGGCTGGGTCGCCAAGGACTGTTCGCTGCAACGGCTGCTGGCCGTGATCCGCGGGGTGCTGCGCGACGAGACGCATGTGTCGCCCGCGCTGCTCACCGGCGTCCTGCGCGAGTTGACGGCCGCCCGCAAGCACCGCACCGAGAGCGAGCAGCTGGTCGAGTCGCTGACCCCGCGCGAGCAGGAGGTACTGCGCTGCATGGTTGCGGGCCTGGGACGCAAAGCGGTTGCCGAGCGTCTCTTTCTGTCCCCGCACACCGTACGGACGCACATGCAGAACGTGCTGGGCAAGCTCGGCGTGCACTCCACGCTCGCCGCGGTGGCGCTGGCGCGACGGGCGGGTGTCGGACCGGCCGAGCTAGCCGGGGATGTTGTCGAACGGGGCGGTCAGCTGGCGTAGCAGTGCGGCCAGTTCGGCGCGCTGGGCGTGGGACAGCTCGGACAGGATCGCCCGCTCCTGGGCGAGCAGTCCGGCCAGGGCCTGGTCGGCGCGGTCGCGGCCCTCGGCGGTGAGCCGTACCAGGACGCCGCGCCGGTCGCTGGGGTCGGGCAGCCGCTCGACCAGATTCTTCTTGGCGAGCCTGTCGATGCGGTTGGTCATCGTGCCCGAGGTGACCAGCGTCTGGGTGAGCAACTGGCCGGGGGAGAGCTGGTAGGGCGCTCCGGCGCGCCGGAGCGAGGTGAGCACGTCGAACTCCCACGGCTCCAGCTGGTGCTCGGCGAAGGCGAGCCGGCGGGCGCGGTCGAGATGGCGGGCGAGCCGGGAGACGCGGCTGAGCACCTCGAGTGGTTCCACGTCGAGGTCGGGGCGCTCTCGGCGCCATGCTGCGACCAGTCGATCGACCTCGTCCTCCATGTCGATCAGTGTAGATGGTCTGTCGATGTGAAGTCTCTTGACGTCAAGATATAGTCTCCTTGACTATTGGGCATGGTCGGGCCGAAACACGCTCCGTTTCGGCATTCCGTTCCTGCAAGGGGGCCTCGAACATGCATTCCGTACCCACTTGGGATCCACATCAGTACCTGCGCCACGCCGGACACCGCACCCGTCCCTTCCTGGACATGCTCGCCCGCATACCCAAGCTGCCCTCCGGCAGCCGACCTGCGCGTATTGCCGACATCGGCTGCGGCCCCGGCAATATCACCGCCCTCCTCGCCGACCGCTGGCCCGACGCCCACATCACCGGCTTCGACCTCTCGCGCGAGATGCTCGCCCGGGCCGAGAAGGACCACGCGGGCACCACGGCCGGCGGCGGCCGGCTGGATTTCCGCCGCGCCGACGCCGCCCACTGGACACCCGACGAGCCGTACGACCTGATCGTCTCGAACGCGGCACTCCAGTGGGTCCCCAACCACCCCGAGTCCTTCGCCGTCTGGATCGAGGGACTCGCACCCGGCGGCACCTTCGCCTTCCAGGTGCCGGGCAACTTCAGCTCCCCCAGCCACGCCCTGCTCGGCGAGCTGTGCGAGTCCCCGCAGTGGCGCACCCGTCTCGGCGACCACGGAAGGCGCTACGTCCACATCCTGGAGCCCGCCGATTACCTTCTGCGCCTCGCCGACCTGGGCTGCGACACGGACGCATGGGAGACCACCTACCTCCAGCTGCTCGGCGGCGAGGACCCGGTGCTCGACTGGGTGAAGGGCACGGCGCTGCGTCCGGTCCTCACCGAGCTCGCCGACGATCCGGAGGCGGCGGCGGAATTCCTGGGCCAGTACCGGGACCTGCTGCGCAAGGCCTACCCGCCGGGGCCGCACGGCACCGTGTTCCCCTTCCGCCGCATCTTCGCCGTCGCACGGAAGGTCTCCTGATGCTCGCCGCCGTCGACCACGTCCAGCTCGCCGCACCGCCCGGCTCCGAGGACGCGCTGCGCGCCTACTACGGGGAGGTGCTGGGCATGACCGAGATCCCCAAGCCGCCGGAGCTCGCGGCCCGCGGCGGCTGCTGGTTCGTGGACGGGGCCGTCCAGCTGCATCTGGGCATCGAGCAGGACTTCCATCCCGCCAGGAAGGCGCACCCCGGGCTGCGCGTCACCGGCATCGAGGCGTACGCGCGGCGGCTGGAGGGGCTGGGTGCGACGGTCGTCTGGGACGAGAACCTGCCGGGACACAAGCGGTTCTACTCCGAGGACCCGGTGGGCAACCGGCTGGAGTTCCTTCAGCCCGTGCAGTGAGCGGCCCGTACACGCGAAGCGCCCCGCCGCGGGTGAACCGCGGTGGGGCGCCTGGCTGCCCGGCGCAGGCCGGGATCTCCGGGATCAGTGCCGGCCGGCGTCCGGACCCTCCGGGTCAGTGCAGACCGTTGTAGGTGTTCCAGCCGGTGCCGATCTTGGCCTTCGCCTTGAAGCCGCCCTTGCCGTCTGCGTCGTAGCGGTACAGCACGCCGTCCGCGTTGCGGACCAGGAGGTCGGCCCGGCCGTCGCCGGTCAGGTCGCCCGGCGCCACGAACCTGTTGAACTGGTTCCAGCCCGTGCCGATCAGCTTCTTCGCCTTGAACGGGGCCGTGGCCACGCCGGTACCCGCGTAGAGGTGGAGGCTGCCGTCCTTGGCGCGCGCGACGATGTCCGCGCGGCCGTCGCCGTCGATGTCTCCGGCGCCCGCCAGCGCGGTGAACTGGCCCCAGCCCGTGCCGATCTTCTGGCGTGCGGCGAATGCCGAGCCGTTGCCGTTGCCCCGGTACAGGTACAGGACACCGGCGCTGTCGCGGGCGATGAGGTCGCCCTTGCCGTCGCCGGACAGGTCACCCGGGCCGACGAGGGCGTTGTAGATGCCCCAGCCGCTGCCGATCTCGCCGTCGCCGACGTAGTCGTCGTAGTTGTACAGCGTGCCGTCCATGACATCGAGCAGGTCGCCGAAACCGTTGTTGTCGAAGGACGAGGCCAGCGACAGCTTCGCGCCCTGCCAGCCGGTCGAGCCGTGCTCGCGGGCGCTGAGCAGGCCGTTGTTCATGCCGTGGTACCAGTACGTGGTGCCGGACTTGTCGACGCCCAGCACCTCGTTCTTGCCCCAGAACGGGTTGCTGCCCGAGCCGGCGAACTGCGAGACGGGGTGCCAGCCGGTGCCGAGCTGAACCTTCGCCTGGAAGGAGCCCGTGCCGGTGGAGAGGTACCGGTCGAGCGTGCCCGACACATTGCGGGCCATCAGATCGGCGAAGCCGTCGCGGTTCACGTCGTCCACGCTGAACAGCTGGTTGTACTCGGCCCAGCCGTCACTGACCTTGACCCGCGGCTTGAAGGGCTGCTCGCCCTTGGTGCCGGCGTAGAAGAACAGTTCGCCGGCGGGGTTGCGCGCGAACAGGTCCGCGATCCCGTCGCCGTTGGCGTCGTTGACGCCCACGAGCTGGTCGAACTGGCCCCACCCGGAGCCGACCTTCACCTTCGGCGCGAACGGCTCGGCCGCACCGGGCTGGGCCCGGTAAAGGAACAGCTCACCGGCGAAGTTGCGCGCGAGGACGTCGCCGGCGCCGTCGCCGGTGAGGTCGCCGGGCGAGAAGACCTTGTTGAACTGCTGCCAGCCCGTGCCGGACCACTGCAGTTCGGCAGAGGTCTCGTGGCTGCGGTACGAGGAAAGGCGGCCGTCGGCGGACAGCGTGAAGTGCGTGGGACGGGTCGGCTCGGCGGTGTCCATGCCCGCGATCGAGAACACGTCCTTGAACGTCTCGTCGCTCGTGCCGAGCGCGTAGATGTAGGTGTCCTCGCTGCCGGTCGGCGTCACCCAGTACTGGCCGTCGATCGCGCGGTGCAGCAGGTCGCTGAAGCCGTCGCCGTCGATGTCGCTGCGCGGCAGGGCCGGCTTCGTGTCCTCGGCGCCGGCCGATGCGGCCGACGGCCCCTTTGCCGCGCCGGACTGCCTGATCGGAGACTTCGGCATGCTGTCGACGGTCGGAGCGGTGCGCGGCGCGGGCTCGCGCGGCACCGGTAGGTCGTCCGCCTGCGCCGGAACGGCGAGCAGCATGCCCGCCGAGATGGCCAGCGCCGTGCAGGCCGTGATGCGCCGCGCCGCCTTGTGGCGCACGACGGCAGGGCGGCCGGATTCCTTCGAAGTCAAAATTCCCCCCGGGGAAGGTCATGAAGCCGGGATCACACAGTCCGAGCCCTACAGGGCGTTCTGCTCACTTTCGGGGGACTTGTCCCGGAAGTCGTGTCCTGCGGCCTCGTCGTCCATCGACGGGGCATGGATAGAGACGGTTCAGGGGGATCAAGGGATGCACGTGGGACCGGTCGATTTCCGCGCCGCTTCCGGCCGCGGCCCCCCCGCGCGGGGGCGTCGCCGCCGGCCGCTGTGCTCTCGGGTTCGGTCGGCACCGGGCCCGGTGCACCCGCGGGCCCGCGCTGGGCTCCGGAGCCGGGGCGGGTTCTCGGGTGCTGCGGTCGGGCCCCGCGGGCCGGGGACCGGTCGTCGCTGGTTCCCGGGGCCGGTCGGCCGCAGGTGCCGGTGCGCTCCGAGGGCGGCCGGCCGCAGGCGCCGGCTGTCGGAGGCGGCTTGTGTCCGCCCCGGCGGGCTCCGGGTGCGGTCGGTGCCCGCCCCGAGGGCGGCAGGTTCGCAGGCGTCTCTGGGCCTCCAGGGCGGTGGCCCTGGGGGCCGGTCGTTGCGTCTGGGGCCGACCTGCGCCGGGGCTCCGGCGGCTCTCGGGTGCGGTCGGTGCCCGGCCCGAGGGCGGTCGGGCGTCGGCCTCGGGGCTGGCCTCCTGCGTCCCCCAGTGCTCTCCTGGGGCGGTTGGTCCGCGGGCGCCGGCTGTCGGGTGGGTCTTGCGTTCCGGGTGCCGTCGGCGCCGGCGCCCCGAGGGGGCGGGCAGTTCGCGGGCGGCCCGGGCCTGCAGAGCGGCGTCCCGCCGGGCCGGTCGTGCTGTCACTCGGGCCGACCGCCGCCAGTCCCGGCGGGCGGCGGTCGGCCGACGTCTCGCCCCGGCGGCTCTCGGGTGGGGTCGGTGCCCAGCCCGAGGGCGGTCGGCCGCGGGCTTCGGGCCTCGTGGTCGGCCTGGGTTCTCCGGTGCGCTCCGGGGCCGGTTGTCGCTGGCTGCTGGGTGTGGCCTGTGCCTCGCTTCCGGCGGGCTCCCGGGATCGGTCGGCGCTGGAGCCCAGCGGTTGTCAGGCCCGTGGTCTGCGCGGGCTCCCGAGGGTGGTCGGGACCAGGCCTTCGAGCGGCGCGCGTCGGCGCTGGACCCATGCGGTCGGGGGGGGCGCGCGTCGGCGCTGAACCGACCCACGCGGGCGTCAGGCCGCGGTCTGCGCAGGGCTCCGGACTCGGTCGGGTGGCCGGCCCCCCGACCTGGCACGCGGTCGCGCCGCCCCGACGGCTGGCCGCCGCAGTGTCAGTTCTTGCGGTGGCCTATCAGGCGCGGCTTCTGCTCCAGGCCGTCCAAGCCGTGCCACGCCAGATTCACCAGGTGCGCCGCCACCTCCGCCTTCTTCGGGCGGCGGGCGTCCACCCACCACTGGCCGGTGAGCGCCACCATGCCCACCAGCGCCTGCGCGTACATCGGGGCCAGCTTCGGGTCGAAGCCCCGGTTCTTGAACTCCAGGCCCAGAATGTCCTCGACCTGCGTGGCGATATCGCTGATCAGCGAAGCGAACGTCCCCGTCGACTGCGCCACCGGCGAGTCCCGCACCAGGATGCGGAAGCCGTCCGTATACGTCTCGATGTAGTCCAGCAGCGCGAACGCCGCCTGCTCCAGCAGTTCCCGGGGATGGCCGGCCGTCAGCGCGCCCGTCACCATGTCCAGCAGTTGGCGCATCTCACGGTCGACCACGACCGCGTACAGGCCCTCCTTGCCCCCGAAGTGCTCGTACACCACCGGCTTGGAGACGCCTGCCTTGGCTGCGATCTCCTCGACCGACGTGCCCTCGAAGCCCTTCTCGGCGAAGAGGGTGCGCCCGATGTCCAGCAGCTGCTCCCGGCGCTCCGCGCCCGTCATCCGCACCCGTCGCGCCCGCCTGCCACCGGGCGACCGGGTCTTGTCCGCGCTGCTCGTACTGCCGTCACTCGCCACGTCGTCCATCATGCCGCGTCGGCGGTGACACTCTTGCCGCGGGCATCGGCGTCGTCCGCGTCCGCACGGCGTGCGTCGATACGCGATTTCTGCGGCCAGCGCACGTCGTACGCCCAGCCCGCCAGCTCGAACCAGCGGATCAGGCGGGCGCTGGAGTCCACCTGGCCCCGCAGCACCCCGTGCCGCGCGCTGGTCGGGTCCGCGTGGTGCAGGTTGTGCCACGACTCACCGCACGACAGCACCGCCAGCCACCACACGTTGCCCGAACGGTCACGCGACTTGAACGGGCGCTTGCCCACTGCGTGGCAGATCGAGTTGATCGACCACGTCACGTGGTGCAGCAGCGCGACTCGGACCAGCGAGCCCCAGAAGAACGCGGTGAACGCGCCCCACCACGACATCGTCACCAGGCCGCCCACCAGCGGCGGGAGCGCCAGCGACAGCACCGTCCACCAGACGAAGTCCCGCGAGATGCGGCGCAGCGCCGGGTCCTTGATCAGATCCGGGGCGTACTTGTGCTGCGAGGTCTGCTCCTCGTCGAACAGCCAGCCGATGTGCGCCCACCACAGGCCCTTCATCAGGGCGGGGAGCGTCTCTCCGAACCGCCACGGCGAGTGCGGGTCGCCCTCGGCGTCCGAGAACTTGTGGTGCTTGCGGTGGTCGGCCACCCAGCGCACCAGCGGCCCCTCGACGGCCAGCGACCCCATGATCGCCAGCGCGATCCGCAATGGACGCTTCGCCTTGAAGGAGCCGTGCGTGAAGTACCGGTGGAAGCCGATCGTGATGCCGTGGCAGCCGATGTAGTACATCGCCACCAGCAGACCGAGATCGAGCCAGCTCACGCCCCAGCCCCAGGCCAGCGGCACCGCCGCGAGCAGGGCGAGGAAGGGGACGGTGATGAACAGCAGCAGGGCGATCTGCTCGATCGACCGCTTGCTGTCCCCGCCGAGCGTGGCGGACGGCGCGTCGGCAGGTGGCTTCTTGGTGTCCAGCAGATCGGGGCTCGTGGTCATGAGGGTTCCCTGGGGGTGGGGAGAGGGGACGGATGCCGCCAGGCTACGGTCCCGTAACCTACGGCGACGTAAGTATGGCAGTGCCCGGAGGGGCGGCAAGAGACCTGTGGACAACGTCAGGGAAATGGACACCTATCCTGGGTCTCGTCGGACAGCGCGGTCCGCAGCCTCCAGTACCCCTCCAGACGTGCTCAAACACTGCAAGGAGCCGCACCTGTGAGCAGTGCCGACCAGACTCCCACCGCCAGCGCCGAACTGCGCGCGGACATCCGCCGACTGGGCGATCTTCTGGGCGAGACGCTCGTCCGCCAGGAGGGACCCGAGCTCCTGGAGCTCGTCGAGCGGGTCCGTGCCCTGACGCGTACCAACGGTGAGGCAGCAGCCGAGCTGCTGGGTGACACCGACCTCGAGACCGCGGCCAAGCTCGTCCGCGCCTTCTCCACGTACTTCCACCTCGCCAACGTCACCGAGCAGGTGCACCGCGGCCACGAGATGCGCGAGCGCCGCGAAGCCGAGGGCGGCCTGCTGGCCCGCACCGCGGACCGGCTCAAGGACGCCGACCCCGAACACCTGCGCGAGACCGTCAAGCACCTCAACGTGCGGCCGGTCTTCACCGCGCACCCCACCGAGGCCGCCCGGCGCTCCGTGCTCAACAAGCTCCGCCGCATCGCCGAGCTGCTGGAGAACCCGGTCATCGCCGCCGACCGCCGCCGCCACGACCTGCGGCTCGCCGAGCACATCGACCTGATCTGGCAGACCGACGAGCTGCGCGTCGTACGCCCCGAGCCGGCCGACGAGGCGCGCAACGCGATCTACTACCTCGACGAGCTGCATGCAGGGGCCGTCGGTGACGTCCTCGAAGACCTCGCCGCGGAGCTGGAGCGCGTCGGCGTCGAGCTGCCGCCCGGCACCCGCCCGCTCACCTTCGGCACCTGGATCGGCGGCGACCGCGACGGCAACCCCAACGTCACCCCCGCCGTCACCTGGGACGTGCTGATCCTCCAGCACGAGCACGGCATCACCGACGCCATCGAGGTCATCGACTACCTCCGCGGACTGCTGTCGAACTCCATCCGCTACGCCGGCGCCACCGAGGAGCTGCTCGCCTCGCTCCAGGCCGACCTGGAGCGGCTGCCCGAGATCAGCCCCCGCTACAAGCGGCTGAACGCCGAGGAGCCCTACCGGCTCAAGGCCACCTGCATCCGCCAGAAGCTCATCAACACCCGCGAGCGCCTCGCCAAGGGCACCCCGCACGAGGACGGCCGCGACTACCTCGGCACCGCCGAGCTGATCAACGACCTCACCCTCATCCAGACCTCGCTGCGCGAGCACCGCGGCGGCCTGTTCGCCGACGGCCGCATGGACCGGGTCATCCGCACCCTGTCCGCGTTCGGCCTCCAGCTCGCCACCATGGACGTACGCGAGCACGCCGACGCCCACCACCACGCCCTCGGGCAGCTCTTCGACCGGCTCGGCGAGGAGTCCTGGCGCTACGCCGACATGCCGCGCGACTACCGGCAGAAGCTGCTCGCCAAGGAGCTCCGCTCCCGCCGCCCGCTCGCGCCCACGCCCGCGCCGCTGGACGCCGCCGGACAGAAGACCCTCGGCGTCTTCCACACGGTCAAGGAAGCCTTCGAACGCTTCGGGCCCGAGGTCATCGAGTCGTACATCATCTCGATGTGCCAGGGCGCCGACGACGTCTTCGCCGCCGCCGTCCTCGCCCGCGAGGCCGGACTGATCGACCTGCACGCCGGCTGGGCCAAGATCGGCATCGTGCCGCTGCTGGAGACCACCGACGAGCTCAAGGCCGCCGACGTCATCCTCGAAGGCATGCTCGCCGACCCCTCCTACCGGCGCCTGGTCTCCCTGCGCGGCGACGTCCAGGAGGTCATGCTCGGCTACTCCGACTCCTCCAAGTTCGGCGGCATCACCACCAGCCAGTGGGAGATCCACCGCGCCCAGCGCAGGCTGCGCGACGTCGCGCACCGCCACGGCGTACGCCTGCGGCTCTTCCACGGCCGCGGCGGCACCGTCGGCCGCGGCGGCGGCCCCTCGCACGACGCGATCCTCGCCCAGCCGTGGGGCACCCTCGAAGGCGAGATCAAGGTCACCGAGCAGGGCGAGGTCATCTCCGACAAGTACCTGATCCCGTCCCTGGCCCGGGAGAACCTGGAACTGACCCTCGCGGCCACCCTCCAGGCGTCCGCCCTGCACACCGCCCCCCGCCAGTCCGACGAGGCGCTCGCCCGCTGGGACGCGGCCATGGACACCGCCTCCGAAGCGGCCCACTCCGCGTACCGCAGGCTGGTCGAGGACCCGGACCTGCCCGCGTACTTCTTCGCCGCGACCCCCGTCGACCAGCTCGCCGAGCTCCACCTCGGCTCGCGGCCCTCGCGCCGCCCCGACTCCGGCGCCGGTCTCGACGGGCTGCGCGCCATCCCGTGGGTCTTCGGCTGGACGCAGTCGCGGCAGATCGTGCCCGGATGGTTCGGAGTCGGCTCCGGCCTCAAGGCACTGCGCGAGGCGGGCCTCGACACAGTGCTCGACGAGATGTACGGGCAGTGGCACTTCTTCCGCAACTTCCTCGCCAACGTCGAGATGACGCTCGCGAAGACCGACCTGCGGATCGCCCGCCACTACGTCGACACCCTCGTGCCCGACCACCTCAAGCACGTCTTCGACGCCATCGAGGCCGAGCACGCGCTCACGGTCAGCGAGGTGCTGAAGGTGACCGGTAACGACCGACTGCTCGGCTCCAACCCGGTCCTCCAGCAGACGTTCGCCATCCGGGACGCCTACCTGGACCCGATCTCCTACCTCCAGGTCGCGCTCCTCAAGCGCCAGCGCGACGCGGCCGAGCGTGGCGAGGAGCCCGACCCGCTGCTGGCCCGGGCCCTGCTGCTGACCGTCAACGGCGTCGCGGCCGGCCTGCGCAACACCGGCTGACGCCGGACGACATGAGAATGCCCCCGCCTGGAGCCAGGCGGGGGCATTCTCATCTTCGGTGTCAGTGCTGACGGGCCGTACGGCGGCGGGCCATCAGGTAGCCGCCACCCGCGACCAGCGCGGCAGCGACGCCCGCGAGGATGCCGATGGGCGCGCCGTTGCCGGTCTCGGCGAGGTCGCCGGACGTGTCGTCACCGCTCGGCGCGGGGGCGGCCGAGGTGTCGGGCGTGCTCGACGGCTCGTCGCCCGGCTTGTCGTCCGGCTTGTCGCCGGGCTTGTCCTCGCCAGGCTTGTCGTCCGGCTTGTCGCCCGGCTTGTCCTCACCGGGCTTGTCGCCCGGCTTGTCCTCGCCCGGGGTCTCCTCGTCGTCGCAGTCGACCTTGAAGACCTTGTGCTTGGCGGCGTTGCTCTTCTGACCCTCGAAGGTCCAGAACAGCTTGTACTGGCCGTCGGCGAGCGTCATCTCGTCGGTGCGCTCGTGGCCGGAGCCGTCGAGCGTCAGCGAACCGGTCTTGACGACCACGCCCTTGTCGAGGTCGTTGTTCGCCCACGCCTGGATCTCCCAGTCGACCTGCTGGGCACCGTCGAACTTGAAGCCGTCGATGTAGAAGGTGCAGACCTTGGGGTTGTTGCGGGGGTCGTACTCGCCCGTCTCGATGTCGTGGATCTTGACGTTGCCGTTGTCGCCGGGCGGGGTGGCGAACGCGGCGGGTGCGGCCGACAGCGAAAGCGCTGCGGCGGCCACCATGGCGCCGGTGGAGCGAAGGATGCGCATATGGGAATCCATCGTGAGAGAGGGAAGATGGCGTGGGGGGCGGCTCAGCGTCCTGTGAACCAACGCGCCAGTCAAGGTCTCTTCCTCCGCTTCCGTACCAGGAGGCATGATTCGCCCCGATAGTCCTGATAACGATCAGGTCAACGTGCGCTCGGCCGCAGGGTTCTGACGGCTCTACAGGGCGAGGAACGAGGCCACCAGAAGTGCCCCGCCCACAGACGCCACCGCCCACGCCACCCGCGGCAGCCGCAGCCCGCCGCCGATCACCAGCGCCGCCAGCAGCATTGCACCGCCCAGGGGCAACCAGGCATGGAGCCCGCCCGCAGGCCCCGTCCGCACCGCCTCGCCCGTACCCGGCTTCAGCACGACGGCGAGCGTCACGCCCTTCTTCACCGCGACGGACCGGTCGATCGTCACCCGGTCGCGCTTCGGCGCCGGGTCCTTGGGCACGTACGGTCCCGTGCACACCTTGTCGTCGCACCGCGCGACCGTGAGAGTGCCGTGCTCGCGGCCCTTGGAAAGCAGGATGTGCTGCGCGGTGCCCCATGACGTCCAGAAGCCGGCGACAAGGAGCAGCAGGGCGACGAGCGCCATGGCCGCCTTGCGCGTGTGGGTCAGTATCCGGCCGGGGGAGTTCCGCTTCATGGCCCGCGATCCTTGGCCATGGGGCTGCGCGGGGTCAAACATCGCTGGTCAACGACGAGACCGCACGTGGTACGCCGCGCTATGGGTACCGAGGCGAACGCGCGCCCGAGAGGAGCAAGTGGGCGTGCTCGCCGGTGTCCGCGGTTACTCCTCGGTGAAGATTGCCTCGGCGGTGGCGGCGGTCACTGCGCGGGTGAGCCACGTGCGCATGAGTTGTGTGTCGTCGCAGGTGGTGATCCGCTGGCGGGCTTCGTCGGGAACGTCGAGTCCGCGCTGCTGAAGGACCAGAAGGACGGCATCTGCGAGGCTTTCCGCGCGGCCTTCGGCGCGGCCTTCGTCCCGGATCTCCTCCGAGAGGGGAGAGGTGTAGAAAGAAAGATCCACGGCCACCAGGTTCCACCACCGATCTCGGCCTGGGCGGTTGCCCAGGCCCTGTGCGGTGAGTTCGACGATAGAGAAGTAAGTGGGCGCGCTCGCCGGTGTCCGCGGTTACTCCTCGCTGAAGATTGCCTCGGCGGTGGCGGCGGTCACTGCGCGGGTGAGCCACGTGCGCATGAGTTGTGTGTCGTCGCAGGTGGTGATCCGCTCGCGGGCTTCGTCGGGAACGTCGAGTCCGCGCTGCTGAAGGACCAGAAGGACGGCATCTGCGAGGCTTTCCGCGCGGCCTTCGGCGCGGCCTTCCGCGCGGCCTTCGTCCCGGATCTCCTCCGAGAGGGGGGACGTGTAGAAAGAAAGATCCACGGCCACCAGGTTCCTCCACTGATCTGCGGCCGGGCGGTTGCCCAGGCCCTGTGCGGTGAGTTCGACGATGGGGTCGGCAATGGCTTCCGGTGCGTCCCGCAGCGCGGCGGACAGCGTTTTCAGTATGGCACCGATGTCCGGATCGCCGGCGTGCGTGATGGCGGCCAGCGTGGCGAGCGCCAGGTCCTTCCGGGCTTCCGCCACGTCGACGATCACCGGCATGTTGTGCGGACCCGCGACGAGGGGGCGCAGGGTGAGCGCAGGCCACTTCCGGGGACCGATGGGTACGGGGCGCGAGGCCCATTCGGCGGTGGCGCGGTCCTGGCAGACGACCAGCAGCAGTGGCGGTGTCCGGTACTTCGTGTACAGGAAGGACAGGTAGTACGCCCAGCTCGCGGGTTTGTCCGGGTCCTTCTTCCCCTGGGCCTCGATGGCCAGGAGGAACGACTCGTCGTCCTCGGTGTCGATGCGTAACAAGGTGTCGACGCGGCGTTCCACGGGGCGGGCCTCGGTGAGGTCGGTGGGCAGAAGGGTGGCCGAGACGGGTGCCGGGAAGGGCACACCGAGCACCTCGGAGACGCGGGAGAACAGCTCCGGATACTCCTGAAAGATGCGGTGCATCGCCTCGTGGGGAGAACTGACCATAGGTGTGCCTTCGGTTGTGAGGGTGAGGATGGTTCAAGCAGCTGCCTGCGCGCCGGCGCGGCAATCGCGGCAGCGGCCCGGCAGCGGGGCGCGGAAGGCGCGGTCGCACTTGTCGCAGTTCTGGAGCGGGTTGCGGGCTTTCGGTGGGGCGAGGGTCGGCAAGGGTGGCGGTAGCAGTGCGGTGAGGCGGTGGGCGAGAAGCCCGGCGGGCTGCTTCAGGCGCTCGGGCAGGTCGGTGGTGAGGGCGTGGTGTACGGCGTCGGGGTGGACGTCGCGTTCGAGCCAGGTGGCGACGGCGGGTGCCAGGCGGCGGATGTCGTGCTCGGCCAGCAGCAGCCGCGGTTCGTGACGGCGCAGGCCGGCGAGGAGGTCGGTGGCTACCCGGTGTCGTTCCAGGTCGAGGGCCTGCGGCTGGGGGAGTGGTGGGCGCGGGGGCATGGGTGCGGGCGCGGGCGGCGCGGGCGCCACGGCCGGTTCTGGTGTCGGGGCGGCTTCAGCCATGGGGGCCGGTTCCGGCTTTGGGGGTGGTACGGGCGCGGGGGCTGGCGTCGCGGCCGGGACGGCGGTGCACGACTGGTTGTACGAGATCGTCCGTGTCACCACCTTGCCGTCGGGCAGTCGCTCCAGGGTGCGCGACAGGTAGCGGTGGTCCTCCAACTCCCGCAGCGCGGCGGCGATCCGGGCCTCACTCTCCGGGAAGCGGTCGGCAAGCACCTTGATGCCGACCTTGTCCCCGTCGGGCAGCGACTGGATGTGCACGGCGAGCCCGATCGCGGTGAGCGACAACTGCCCGTGCTGCGCGAGGTGGTTGCCGACGATCGTGAAGCGGCTGGTGTGGATCGCGTTGACGTGGATCACGCCGAAGGCGGTGACACGGCCGGGAACGCGGGACGAGGCGCGCGAGGGCGCGCTAATCTGCTGGGTATCCATCGGGAAGCCCTTACTTCCTCGGTGGTCAGGCCCTCGATCGGGATGCCAGTCCCGGCCGGGGGCCGTCGCATGTCTGTGGTTGTCGCCGCGAGCATATGCCCGCCAACCGACCGCAAATCCAGCCCAATTGGCCAATGTCACCCGTGCGAGTGACGGGGGTGAGCGTGGGGTGGGGTGGGGTCCGGTGGGTTCTTTCCCCGGTCCTTGAAGGAGTTCTTTAAGTCCTTTGCATCGCGCGCCGCCGCGTCGCGGAGAACCGCATCGCGGGAATCCGCGACCCGGAGGCGAGGTCATGGCAGCAGGCCGATATCGGCCCAAACCGTCTTGCGGGGCACGGGTCCTGGCGTGACACCCCAGCGGTCGGCGAGTGCCTCCACGATCAGCAGCCCGCGTCCGGATTCGGAGGCGTGGCCGGGTCCAGCAGGACCGGGCCTGCTCGGCAGATGTTCGCCGCGGGTGTCGGTGACTTCGATTCGAAGGTGCTTGCCGTCGTCAAGGACGGCGAGGTCGAGACGGAAGTCCCGCCCCGGTACGCGGCCGTGGAGGGCGGCATTGGCAGCCAGTTCGGCGACGATCTGGACCGCCGGTTCCGACTCAATGCCCCACCGGGTGAGTTGTGCTGCCGTCAGCAGTCGGGCGAGGCGAGCGCCTCGGCGCGTAGGGGAGAGCAGCACGGTGAACTTCCGTACGGGAGCGGAAGATTCGGTTCGAGTGATTTGCGGATTCACATCACTCAGCGTGGCCGTCTCACATCTACGCTGAACAGTAGTGACGCGCGTACGGACAGCGACTGTCCAGCGGTTGCCCCGGCCTGTCCACGCGGTACGGCTTCCAGCGCGAATCGGTACAGGCACGGGCGGAGGCGGGTGTCGTATGACGGCTGAGGTCACCAGGGACTGCACGGCGGACGAGCCGGACCGGGACATCGACCTGGAGGACGACTCGGGCGCGGTGATCGCGGCGGTCGGCCGACAGATCCGCCTCTGGCGCGAGGCGGCCGGAATGCGCGCGGCCGAACTGGGCGCGGCGATCGGCTACGGCGAGAACCAGATCTACAAGGTCGAGACCGGCAAGCGGATCCCCAAGCCGGAGTTCCTGGACAGAGTGGACGAGGTCCTCGGCGCGGGCGGCAAACTCGCCGCGATGAAGAAGGACGTGGCGGAGGCCAGGTATCCGAAGAAGGTCCGGGACCTGGCGAGACTGGAGGCGGACGCGGTCGAACTCGGCGCGTACGCCAGTGTTGTGGTGCACGGGCTGCTGCAGACCGAGGAGTACGCCCGTGCGCTGTACGGGGAGCGTCGGCCTGCCTTCTCCGAGGACGAGGTCGACCGCCTGGTGGCCGCGCGCATGGCACGACAGGCGGTCTTCGAGCGAAGGCCCGCGCCCCTGCTGACCTTCGTCCAGGAAGAGACCACCCTCCGACGGCCCATCGGGGGCAGAATGGTGCTGCGTCGACAGCTCGAACGTCTGCTGGAATTAGGTGGGTTGAGGCACGTCGAGATCCAGGTTATGCCGACGGAGACGGAGGAGCACGCGGGGTTGGGTGGATCGCATCAGGTGCTCAAGCTGAGTGACGGCACAGCTGTGGGGCACAACGAGGTTCAGCTCACCAGCCGCGTGATCGCCATCCCCAAGGAGGTCCAGATCCTTGAGATGCGGTACGGCTTGATCAGGGCGCAGGCGCTCACGCCTCGGCTGTCGCGGGCCTTCATCGAGAAACTGTTGGGAGAGACATGAGTGGCAAGCCCTCGGCCGGAAGCGCTTCCGAGCTGACCTGGGTCAAGAGCAGCTACAGCACCAATGACGGCCCCGAGTGCGTCGAGGTCGCGGCGGCCACCGGCACGATCCACGTCCGCGACTCCAAGAACCTCCCCGGCCCCCGGCTGGGCTTCACGTCCGACGCATGGGCGGAGTTCGTGACGTACGCGTCCAAGGACTGAGGACCGGAGGCTTCCGGGCAGCGCATGACCCGGTGTCAGATCGTCGCGCGCACGGATCGTAGAGTCGTAACGGTGAATGCAGACGCCGCCTTTGACACGCCGGACGCACCTGACCGTGACCTGCCGATGCTGACCGCCGCACAGGCAGCACATCTGCGGGAACTCGCCGCCCCCTACACCGGCAACGGCCACATCTACTCCCTGCAGAACCTGGCGCACATCTGCCGCCGAGCACCGGAGGACCGTTGGCCCGAGCTGGTGGAGACGCACTTCGCCCGTTTGCAGGCGGCGGGCCGCGGCGCCGAGAGCGCGGCGGAACTGCTCAGCGGGGTGCATGCACGGCTGCTGCCCACCGAGTCGATCACCCCGGACCTCGTCGGCGCCATGCGTTACGCGCGCGTGGTCGCCGACGGGCTCGTCTTCGCCTACGCCCTTGACCAGCCCGCCACCGTGCGGATCCTCACCGACCCGGACGTGGAGCGCGCAGGGCTGGAGGAGCTGGGAGAGGCGGCGTATACGAACCTGATGCGCGTACCCGTCGAGCATGAGGAAGTGGCTATCGAGGGCCGGGCGTTGCTGCAGTCCGTGTACGGCGACTCCCCGTTCGTCGCGAGCAAGGCGCTGTTCCTGTCCGAACTGGCCCGGGAGGTCACTGGCGAGGCACTCCCGGAAGCCGGCGCGCTCGTCGTCGTGCCGACCCGGCATCTGCTGGCGTTCCATCCGATCGTCGACGGGTCCGTGGCCGACGCCATCAACGACCTTGCTCAGTATGCCCTCGGTGCCTACCAGGACGGACCGGGTGCGCTGTCCCCTCGCGTGTACTGGTGGCACCGAGGAGGCCTGACCTCGCTCACGGTCATCGACACCGAGACCAACACCTTCTCCCTCCAGCCTCCGCCGGAACTGCTCGGTATCCTGAAGGGCCTGGTTCGCCTCGACCGGGCGGGGCGTCTTGCCGGTCGCGCCCCAGTCGACGCGCCGGACATCGACCAGCTCACGCATACCACCGCCGATGCGATAGCTCGGCTCACCCAGGACCGGGCCGGACTCGGCGACGCCTTCGCCTCCGCCCTCGAACTCGCCCACGCCCATTGCGCCGTCGACCCCGACGTGGACCGCCTCCCCGCCTGGGACGCGTGGGCCACCGCCGTTCAGCTGGGCTCCGCGCTGTTCACGGGCGCGCAGCCGCAGGAGTGCCATCTCGGCGACCTCGTGCGGCAGCTGCCCGCCGTCCCTGCCGAGCCACCGGCGGACGCCCGCGCCTGGCTCGATGCCTTCTACATCGCCGTCGTGTGCCGGCAGAGTGCCCGCCTCGAACGGCTGCGCCTGGTGCCGCTGGAGGTCTTGCGTCAGGACGACTCGATCGACGAGTACGTCCTGCACTGGATCGACACGCTGCAGACCTACTGGGCCGAGCGCCCCATGGACGACGTGGTGGAGAAGCTGCTCGCCACCATGACGACCTCCGCGCCCGACGCCGTGACCCGGGCCCCGAAGAACTTCGTGAACCTGATCGACTACCAGCCGGTCGCCCTCTTCCACCGCCTGATCACCCGCGACCACGACGCCTTCGCCGAAGCGCTGACCGAAGCCCTCGCACACCACGCGACCTACTGGGGCGACTCACCGGCGCCACGCGCCCGGGTGGCACTCGGGCCGCTGGCGATGGCGAGCCTGGCGTACGACTATGGGTTCCCTGTCGCGGCGAAGCGGCAGTACCTGCCGACGTATCTGCTCGACCGCACACGAATCGAAGACGTCCCCGGCTGAGGCTTCCGGCCGCCGCCAACACCCGGGTTCCCCGCCCGTCAGGTGGGGAACCCGCCCAGCCGGCCCCACCCGTTCACGTGAGCTTGAAGAAGAGCGTGTCCTGGGTGTACCAGTCGACGTTCCTTGTCGCGCTCTCCCACTCGTCGTGCTCGAAGTCGAGCTTGTCGATGAGCTCTTGGACGTCGTACCGGAAGTCCGGGTCCATCTGTTCGATCACGGCGCGGTGTCTGCTGTGGCACTTGGACACGTAACTGGACTCGACTTCGACCGGAAGCCTCGTCGTAGGCCAAGTACACCAAATGACCACCGGTCCCAGAGCAGTGGGTGCCGTCGATGTCGGCCGTCCGCTCCTCGGTCAGGGCTGGCATAAATCGTGGTCATGAGTTGGTCTGTTCAGGCTTCGTCGCGGCGCCACGAGCGCAGCAGAACACCGCGCTCGTCCCACGTGTCCACCTCGCGGAGAGAGGCGAGGGCGCTGTCGAAGAACTTTCGGGACTTCAAGGCACCGTTGGTGTACCACTCCTTGACTTCGCCCACCGCATGGCCTTCCCGGACGAACCCCTCAGAACGCAGGGTTCCGTCCTGGTACCACTCACGGGACCATCCGTTCAGGACCCCGTCGGTGTACTCGTCCAGGCTGATCAGGTGCCCACCCTGATATTCGGCTACTTCTCCGGTAAAGGGATCTCCTCGATAGAGGATGCGCTGAGCGACGTCCATGTCGACGTCCGGACCATCGACGTCGATTCGCACTACAGCAGTCATCAGGGGATCCAGTGCTCGTCAATCAGCGGGAAGCCGGCGAACGCGCCGTGGCTGCTGGGCAGCCCTTGCAACATATGGTTGCAGCACGCTCGCATTTCGGCGAGAACGGCGGCGTCGGCCGGCAAGCCCTGCCGCGTACGCATCCAGAGCAGCTCGTTGGCGGCCTTCCGGTGGCCATGCTCTACGAACAGTCCCGCATCAGCCACGCCGGCCCGCCGCGCACGTTCGCGGTACTCGAGGAGCAGATGACGACGTACGTGGGTGTCTCTGAGGCCGAGGAGGAGTCCCCGGATCTCATGGCGGCGGTAGGAACGTAGACCCCGTCGCGATTGGGGACGCTGTGCGAAGTCAGCACCCTTTGGCCGGAACTGCGTTGCTGCTGCAACCGCCAGGCTGATACTCATGGAGATCCTGTTGTCGGCGGCCTGGGCGATACTGAGCCCAGCTGACAGGGGACCTATCTGCCAGGGAATGCACGGGGGTTGTTTTGACGGGGTGGGACATCGCGCCCGGAGGGGTGCAGTCGGTGGTCTCTCGGGTGCGAGAGGCTGCTGACGGTATGAACGCCGGGATCAAGCTCTACGGATCGTGTGTGCAGGGGGCCATGGAGTCGGCCGGCACGCTCTCCGTCGGTGGCGGAAGCACCGGGTCGGGCGGCTCAGGCGGGGGGCTGGTGGCGGTGGCGCTGGGTCAGTTCGCCGAAGGCACCGAGGCGGACGTGGCGTTCCTGCCTCTGCGCGCGAGCAATTCGGCGAACGGTGCCGTGGAGGCGACCAACGCCTACGTCGCCGGGAATCTGGAGCAGGCGTGGAACGCGCAGCGGCAGGCGATGCTCGCGCCTGATGTGACGGCGTTGCTGCAGGCGGCCCGTAGCAGGGCGGGCGAGAGGTGATCAGTCCGGAGAAGATACCTGTCTTCACCGGAGACCTGCCGGGGCTTGGACGGGAGATCATCGCGCTGCGGCAGGCGGCGAAGGCAATCCGGGACGGTGGCGGTGACGTCCATACACGTTTTCAGCACTTGGCCGCGTCATACCGGGCTCCGGAGGCGGGGCAGCTGTTCTCGACGACGCAGGCGGTGCAGGATGGCTCGGGCCGCTTCGCCGACCGGTTGGAGACGGTGGCCGGGGCACTGGAGACGTACGCGCTCGAGGTCGTCGAGATCGTCAAGCAGCTGGATCTGCTGCGCTTTCAGGCGACGAGGTTCGTCGCGTCGGTCGCCGACCAGGACGGCCCGCTGAACAACTGGCGCAAGGACCAGGCCAAGGTGGACGAACACCAGGCGATCTGGGACGGCGTGAACACGGCGGTGGCCGCCTTCCAGGCGGCCGAGGTCACCTGCGCCGACAAGATCACCGCGCTGGTGGACGGCGGCACCCGGTGGCAGATCAACGACGGCAGCCCCAAGCAACAGAATCCATACGGGTTCAGCGCCGAGCAACTGGCCAAGGCCGACTCCCTGCCCTGGGGCGAGCCCGAGCACCGCGAGATCTACCCCTTCGGAATCGACTACCACCTGGAACAAGCGGGGATCAGCATCGTCGACAACGCCGTCGGCTCGGTCACAGGACTGATCGACCTCTTCAGCCCGGGCGAGGACGGCGGCGCGGCCCGCGAAGGGTTGCTCCGGGTGATCATTGGCGCGGAGGGGTACCTCCTCGACCCGAACGGGGACCGCGACAACATCGCCCCGGCCCAGAAGAAGCTGATGGACGACAGCAAGCCGTACGCCAAGGAGTTCGCCAAGGCGTTCGTGGGCTGGGACGACTGGGACACCAATCCCGGCAAGGCCATGGGCACGGTCATCTTCAACGGCCTCACCCTGGGCGCCGGACCACTCGGCGCAGCCTCCAAGGCCGGCTCCGGCGCCGGCAAAGCCGGCACGGCCGCCCGCATCGCGGGAGCCGCGGCCAAGGTCGGCGAGATCCTCGACCCGATCGGCGCGGCCGCCAAGACAGCCGGCGCCGCCGCCCGCACCCTCCCCAGAGTCGCTGACCTCACCGCCGGCGTCCGCGCCGCCACCGACGCCGCAGCGGCCTCGGACGCCGCTTACAGCGTCATCGAATATCCGAACGGTGCCCAGCTCCGCATCGAGGACGGCCAGTTCATTCCCGGCAACAAGGGCGTCCCCGACACCATCCCGGCCCCCCGCGAACCGGCCGCCGCCGACCGGGTGGTCGGCGGCCAGCCCGACGACCGCCAGCTGGTCGGCGCCGGTGCCCGCACGGGAGAGAACACGGCCCGCGTCGGCGACGATCTGTCGCCCCAGGCACGGCACGACGCCGGAAGGGCGAGCAGTGAGGGCTCGGGATCGGTGCCGGGAGGGCCTGGCCCTTCCAGCGAATCCAGCAGGGGCCACGCGGCTGAGCATGAGGGCGCAGGCCGTCACGGCGGTGCCGACGGCTCCGGTGACGGTTCGGCAGGCGGTACAGGCCCCGTGCACGATCCGGTCGGCGGCAACGGCGGAGCGGACGGCGATCCCCCTGGGACACCCGACGGTCCCTCCTCTGATGGCGGAGGAAACGCCGGGCAGCCTTCAACGAGCCAGAAGGGTGTGTGGCCGGCCCGGAGCGACATCCCCGGGCCAGCGGCCGGAGAGGACCTCAAGCGTCCTCATCCTCGACACACGATCAGCGGGTCCGCCAAGGGAGAGATCAAGGAGAAGAACAGCGTCATTCTCCCTGGATACTTCGACAAGATCGACAAAGACATTGCGGATATTGCGGCGGGGCGAGCAAGGCTCACCGACGATAATAACCGGTATGAAATCAATGGCCGGACCTACGGAGTGGAGCCGGGCGGCCGGGTCTACCCCGATTCGGGGCCAGGTATCGTCAACCTGGACAGAAACGAATATGCCGCCTTGCAGCAGCTGGCGAGGGCCAAGGGTGACATCGATGCCGCTCCTCAGTTGACGAGGAACCCCAGGTTCGTCAACAATCCGCAATCCGTCCAGAAGGCGCTGGACATCTACAACGGGACTTACCAATGACCTACAACTTCTTCACTGTCGATCGGCTGCAGCCGTCCCGAATGCACGACGCCCTGGCGTCATGCCTTCGCGTGGAGCCGAGTGCGGTCGACGTTGCTGACGTAGACGGCGATCAGGACGCCCGCAACTGGGATGCGGTTGTCCTGTGTGACTACTCGTACGTTCCTGGTGATGTCTCGCTGGTTCTGGACATCTTCGCCCAGGAGACCGTGCCCGATCGGCCGGGCGAAGCAGACCTCGCCAGGGATTTCGCCGCAGCGACACAGACTGTCGTCCTGTATCCGGCCTCCGAACAGATCCCCAGCGCATACTGGTTGGTGACTCCGGCTGGTTTGGTGACCCGCGCTCGCCTCATGGCATCGGATGACGAGCGCCCTGCATACTCCATCGAAGCCGTCGAAGATGCCATTCCTCAGCTTCCCCATGTTCGCGTCATGCAGTTGCCGGAGATCGTTCGCGAGCGGCACGTTGCTACGCCGACCACCACGGATTTCTCTCTCGCTATGGACGCCCTCCGGCAGGCGCAGGACGGTCCTGCCGATCCAGCACTCATCGATGAACCAGGAACCCCTTTGTACCACTCCCGGATTTACCTTGCGGAATGGGAGAGAATGGTGCGGGTCATGGAGTCGGGCTGGCGGCCGACCGGACGCTATCCGACCGATTTGTACTGCGAAGCCCTGCGTGCGCGGGACCGTCTCGCGCAACTGCCGGCGAAGCTCTCCAAGCCTGCGGCCGACTTCCTGCACAAGGCAGTCGATCAACTCGACGAGGAGTTCAGGAAGCACACTGACCTGGATGATGTCTGGGTGATCGAGGCAGGAATCTCAGGTACTTTCGCCAATATGGAGGAATACGGTTGGTGGTGGCGCCGCAAGCCTCTCATTCTGCCGTGGGGCAGGAAGTGAGCTCGACCCGAAGGATGTGACGCTCAGTCGTTGGACGCTCTGCAAGAGCTCCCGGGCCGTTACCGACCCTCGGGCACCGCCTCCCCCACCAGAAAGCAGTACATGACCTACGACGTCATCGCCCTCACCCCGGGCATGCCGGATGCCCGCAGCATGCTTGCCGGGCTCTACGCCGGCGGGCCCGAGCTGCGGATGGACAGCAGCGCGGGCGGGGCCGTCGTCCACCTGCGCACCTCAGGCGGCGCGCACGTGGCGACGGTCGAGGTACCTGTCCTCGTCCAGGTGCCGGGCGAGGTGCGCCGGTTGCTCGGTGCGGAAGCCAGGGCCGAGGAGCCGGTGTGGTGGACGGAAGTGCGGGCCGCCTCGGACGTGTCGGAGGCCCGGCGGCTCGCCGGGTCGACCGCTGGGCGGCTGACCACACTGCTCGGCGGCAGCACCTGGCCGGCCGACTCCGCGCACACCGACGTCGTCGCCATCCCACCAGCCGAGCACGACAGCCCCGGCACGGGTGACGAGATCCTCGGCGTGGACGCACTCACCCGCCACGCCGCCGTGGTCCTCCAGGACCGGCCCGTCGTCGCCGCGACCACGTGGCTCACCGACCTGCTGCAGACCAGCATCCCCACGGGACGCGAGCTGCAGATCGTCACCCCGCCCGGCACCCGGCTGACCTTCCCCGTCCGCACCCTGCTGACCAACGTCCCAGCCCGCTGGGTCGTCCAAGACCCCGGGTGCGGGTACTACGACGGTCTCACCGGCGCCGTACTCCACTGGTACGAGGACCGCTTCGCCCCAGTGCCCGCAACAGGCGGTAACACCCTGATCGCCGACGCCTTCCACGCCCACCCCAGCACCCCAGGCGAACGGCAACTCCACCTCTCCATCCGCACCACCCACCCCGCCACCAACGGCCTCCTCCTCGGCGGCGCCCTGGAAGCTGCCTGGCAGACGCTCACCGGCACCCTGCCCGCCGGCTGGGCGACCTCCGAACCCGTCAACCTCCCGTGGTCACCCAGACAGCTCACCGAACTGGCCCGCGCTCGCGCTCAGAAGGCCGCTCCCACCTGGCTCGTCGCAGTCGGTTCCCCTGACAGCCCCGCGATCGCCACCTGCCGCGTCGCGCGCAGCCCCGCCGGAGTCGAGGAACACATCACCCTCGTGACCGGCCACACCTCGGTCCATCCCCCGCCCCTCGACGCGCTTCCCGAGCTGGCCGAGGCCCTCGCCACCCGGCACAACCTGACCTCGATGCTCGTACACCTGCGCCCCGCCCGCGCCGACGTGACCACTCCGCCCCACCACGAGCCTCCCCCCGTACCGGCCTCCTTCACCCTCGGCCCCGAGGCCGTCCACACCGTCGGCCGCACCCACGCCGAATCCGTCCCGCTACCGCGCCCGACACGCCTCGGCCCCGCAGCCCGTCCCGCGCTGCACTACGCCCTCGGCGACGGCACCGACCCCACCGCCTGGCACCACCTCCACCACCTCAACAAACACCTGCAGAGCCGCCAGCGCGTTTCCGGTTGAGTCATCTCGCCGCCCGCAACCCAGCAACGCCGTCGGCGTTAGGCTCCGGCGCCCTTACGAGAACCACGGTCCGGGAGCACGGAATGCGGCGCTGGCGGAAGCTGATCACCGACACATGGGGTGCGCTGGCCTACAAGCCGGCCTTCCAACAAGCCGCCGATGGTCGCCCAACAGGACTCCCCGGTCCGTCGGCCTCGTCATGGGTCCCGGTGGCGGACCGGCGCCGCCTCGCCGCGTACACAGGGCCGGCCGCGTACGACACCAAGCAGGCGGCCGCTCTGCTCGGGGAGGATGGCGAGCACAGGCGCGAGTACGGCGACGCCTCAGTGTCCCTGCCCGGGCCACCGTGCCACGGCGTCGTCGACCGCTTCGGCACCGTCCATCTCATTGGCTACGGCCGCGCCAATCCTTCCGCGAAGAGCTGCTTCGACCTCGGGGGGCCTCGTAGTAGGCCGCAGCACGCCGGAGGTCGTGTGGACGTCGCCGGCAGCGGCGGGGATCTTCGTGCTCGCGCCGGACAGCGCCTTCACCTGCAGGTCCAGCGCGGTGAAGTTGCGGTGAAATGCGGGATCTCGTACGGGTCGACCGGGCTCACTGCCGACTCCCCCCGGTGTCCCGCATCAGCAGGTCCAGACGTACCTGACGTACCGCGTCCTGGCTTCCAGAGCCGCCGCCAGGTCGCCCTCGACGTACTCGCCGGTGGCCTTTGCCGCGCCCAGGACAGCCGCTGGACACGCTCGGCCATCCCCTTCAGAGCCGGCGACCGCTTCTGCGCGTACTCGGAGAGCGCGACCGGGCCCATGGCCTTCTGGTGTGCCATCAGCGGAGACGGCCGTGGCCCTGGCGCCAACGGACCCACCCGAGGTGCGGTTTGATGTCCCACGCCGTCATGGATGCCCCCTGTCGCCGCTCGAACGGCCACAGCTCCGCACGCCACGGCCACCCCCGCCGGATCGTTCTCCGGCGGGGGTGGCCGTGTACGAGGTGTCTCAGCCGATGCCGTCGACCGCTGCCTTCGCCCGCGCCAGCGTCTGCTGCGCGGTGGCGTCGTTCTTCTCCAGCGTCGTCTTCAGCAGCCGGATGATGTTCCGCACCTCCTCCGAGGTGCTGTACCAGCGCAGTTCCTTGCCGTGGTACTCGTCGGCCACGCCGTCCGCCGCGAAGTCCTTCATCGCGTTCTTCACCTGGGTGTCACGCGCCGCCATGACCAGCTCCAGACGTGCGATCACCGCCTGGATGTTGCCCTGCGCCTCGCTCGACGCACCCGTGTCGTACGACCGACGGTCGCTGCCGGCACCCGCCATCACAATCACTCCCCGTAAGTTTCGGACACTGCTGCCACGCTGGCAGGTCAGCTACGACCCGAGAACCGCGCCGCGTCGAAGTTCGCCGCCGACATCTGCGTCTTCGCGTTCTCGTCCTGCTCCTGATCACCGGAGCCGAACGCCGCGTCCATCCCGGACTGGCCGCCCAGGATCGCCGCCAGCGAGGCGTTCAGATCTGCCGTGATCTCGTCCGCGCGGGACTTGAACAGGTCGAACGCCGCCTTGCCCGACCCGTTGAACCTGCCCTCCAGCGGAGCTGCCGCCTGGATCAGCTGACGGATCAACAGCCCCAGGTCACGGCTGGAGCCATGCGACTGCGATGTCAGGCTGGAAAGGGTCTGTGCGCCCATGTCGAACTTCATCGAACTCCCCCGTTCGTTCAGATGGTCGTACGAAGCTCATGCCTACCAACTCGCGCGCCACAGAAGCAATCAACATTCGCGACACTCCGAGTCGGAGTTGACAATGTCACACCAGACCGATCAATACCGGTCGGGGAAACGGGATTTGGCGTGATGACGTTTTCCATGCGCCCCCTTGAGGTGGCTCACCAGTCGCTCGAAGTCGCCCCACCCAGACAGGCCGGCGAGCACGCTCGAAGGGTCGGGCATACGGTCGGTGAGGGCGATGACGTCCTTGGTCATGGGGTCGTCCTGCTCCTGGGTCTTGGGATGGTCGCGCGGCCGGTCCCGGCACGGTCGGTTCGGCCACGGTCGGGTCGGGCATCGTGCGGTCGGGCATCGTCCGGTCGGTGTGCCGTGAGCGCCTGGCGAAAGCGGCAGATCACCGTGGCGTGTACACGGTCTGGATCAGGCGGTTCGACTGTCCCCGTCGGATGAAAAGCCCGCGTCCCGGCGGCTGCTGGGACGCGTACACCCCGGGGAACAACTGCCCCTCGCTGCGGTCGCCCGCCATCAGGACCGCCGACGCCCCTGATTCGCGCAGGCCCTGCACCAGCGGCTCGTACATCCCGCGCGACGCGCCCGCGACACGGCGCGTCAGAACGAAGTGCAGGCCGATGTCGACCGCGGAGGGGATGTACGGCAGGAACGGACCGAGCGGCGACTGGCCGGCCGTGGTCAGCACGTCGTAGTCGTCGACGAGGACGACGATCCGAGGGCCGCTGCCCCAGCTGCCCGGCTCCAGATCCTCCAGACGGGCGTTCTCGTCAGGCAGCCGCTTCTCCAGTTCGGTGGCGATTCCCGCGGAAAGCCCGGCGCAGAGCTTGGCGTTGTAGGCGTAGCCGCCGTTGAACTCCTCGGGGACCGCGCCGCGCAAACTGCGCCGCGGGTCCATGACGGCGAAGACCAGTTCGTCCTCGCCATAGCGGTCCATGAGGCCGTCGGCGATCGTCCTCAGCAAATTCGTCTTGCCGCACTCGCTGTCGCCCATGATCAGCAGGTGCTGGTCATGGGCGAACAGGTCGAGCAGCACCGGCGCCAGCGCCGTCTGGTCCAGGCCGATCGGCACCTTCCGTGGCTCGGCGGCCGGGCCGGGCAGGAGGTGCGGCTCCAGGACGTGCGGCAGGACCCGTACGGGCTGGGCGACCTCGCCGCTCCAGGTGGCACGGATCGTCCGCGCGGTGTGTTCCAGGACCGCGCCGAGCTCCGAGACGTCCGGGAGCGAGTCGGTACGGGGCAGCGCGACCTGCGCGAACAGCTTGCCGTCGGTGAGCGCCCGGCCGGGCTCGTCCGGCGAGAGCGTCTCGGCGAGCTTGCGGTCGATGCTGGACTCGCTCGGGTCGTTGAGGCGCAGTTCGACGCGGGTACCGAAATTCGACTGGGTGGCGATGCGGACGTCGTTCCAGCGGAGCATGCCGGCGACGACATGGACGCCGTAGCCGCCGCCCCGCTTGAGGATGTCCACGACGGCGTCGTCC
Organism: Streptomyces sp. ISL-10; assembly: GCF_018614575.1. Classification (GTDB taxonomy): domain Bacteria; phylum Actinomycetota; class Actinomycetes; order Streptomycetales; family Streptomycetaceae; genus Streptomyces. The sequence goes on along the minus strand of NZ_JAGGOJ010000031.1, from coordinate 16,133 downwards.
AGTTCCTCGAAGTCGTCCCGCAGCGCGCCGAAACCGTCGATGACGAGCACGATCTCGGCCGAGGCCAGCTCGGGCAGCCGGCCCGCAGCATGCAGGATGCGCAGCTGCTCGACGGAGTCGATCCCGTGTTCACGGAAGACGTCCTCGCGCAGCGCGAGCATGTTCCGCACCTCTTCGACGGTGCGTGCCGCGCGTTCACGGTCCGCGCGGCCCGCCACGCCCCCGACGTGGGGGAGTCCGGCGAGGGCCTGGAGCCCGCCGCCGACCAGGTCGAGGCCGTAGACGCCGACCTCCTGCGGCGTGTGGGTCAGGGCAAGGGAGAGAACGAGGGTGCGCAGGAGGGTTGTCTTGCCGGACTGCGGGCCGCCGATGACGGCGGCGTGGCCGCCTGCCACGGTGAGGTCGAGGTACCACTGGCCCTGCCACTGCTTGGTCGGGTCGTCGAGCAGTCCGATCGGCACCATCAGCTGTCCGCGACGCTTCGACAGCTGCGTCCCCCGCCCGCCGACCTCCAGCGGGCCCGCCACATCGTCCAGCGCGACGGCAGCGGGCAGTGGGGGCAGCCAGATCCGGCGCACCGGGTCGGCGGCGCTCTCCAACTGCGCGACCACGACGCCCAGCTCGGTCGGGCCGGTCTCCCGACGCCGCACCGTCTGCTCCTGCGGGGCCGAGTCGTCGGGTGAGCCCAGCGTGTTGTACGCCTCGTACTCCAGCGCGAGGGGGCCGGTCTCGTCCTCCTCGACGCGCCGCACGGGGCCGCGGTAGGCGCCGGAGACGTAACTCGCCTTGAAGCGCTCGTAGTGGCTCGTGTCGACCTTGAGGTAACCGAAGCCCGGCAGCGGCGGCAGGTGGAAGGCGTCCACGGTGTCCAGGACCGTGCGGGACTCGTCGGCGGAGAACGTACGCAGGCCGAGCCGGTAGGAGAGATAGGTGTCCAGACCCTTGAGCCTGCCGCCCTCGATGCGCTGGCTGGACAGCAGCAGGTGCACGCCGATGGAGCGGCCGATGCGGCCGATGGACAGGAACAGGTCGATGAAGTCCGGCTTGGCGGTGAGGAGTTCGCCGAACTCGTCGATCACGACGAAGAGGTGCGGCAGCGGCTCCAGGTCGGGGCGCTTCGCGGCGCGCAGGGCGGCGTAGTGGCCGATGTCGGCGACGTTGCCTGCGTCCTTGAGGACCTGCTGGCGGCGCTTGACCTCGCCCGCGAGCGAGGCGTGGACACGCTCGACGAGCCCCGCCTGGTTCTCCAGATTGGTGATGACACCCGCCACATGGGGCAGGTCCGCGAACGGCGCGAAGGTCGCACCGCCCTTGTAGTCGACCAGGACGAGTGCGAGGTCCTCCGGCGGATGCGTGGCCACCAGAGCGAGGACCAGGGTGCGCAGCAGCTCCGACTTTCCGGAACCGGTGGCGCCGACGCACAGGCCGTGCGGGCCCATCCCGAGCTCGGAAGACTCCTTCAGATCCAGGAGCACCGGTTCACGGGAGTCGCTGATGCCGATGGGCACGCGCAGGAAGGCACGCTCACCGCGCGGCGCCCACAGCTGCGACAGATCAAGTCCCGCCACGTCCTCGATACCGAGCAGATCGGCGAAATCGACCGGCCCGGCGAGCGGGGCGTCGGTGAGGGACTCCGCCGAGAGCCGCAGCGGCGCCAGCATCCGGGCCAGGCCCTCCGCGAACGCGATGCCCACCTCGTCCACCGTGCCGTGAGCGCTGATCGTCTCCTCTTCGCGCAGGTCCTCCGTGACCACCTGGTCGCCGTCGACGGTGATCCGTACGCCGACGTGGCCCGGCTCCTGGATCCTCTCCTGGAGCAGGTGCAGGACGGTGACGCCCATCTCGCGCAGGCCGACCGCGTCATCGGGGCGCGGCAGGTCGACGGCGTCCTCGCCGTGCCCGTCACTGACGACGAGCAGTCTGGACGTCATGGTCAGGGCGTCCTTGCCGGACAGGCCGCGCCGCACTTCGGCGGCGTAGGAGGCGCGACGGCGCAGTTCGGGACCGATCTGCCGGGCGAGCTGGGAAACGGACGGGGCGATACGCCGCGCAGCGACCGGTCCGTCGAACTGATCGGTGTCGAGCAGATGCGGCATCCACTTCGCCCACTCCCAGTCGCGCCGCCGGTCACCGGGTACGGCGATCGCGATGCCCACGTCGTCGGGCGCGTGCAGGGCGGCGGCCTGGACGATCAGGGCACGTGCCACGCGCAGGCAGTCCTCGCGGGGGCCGACGACGCTGATGTTGCCGACGCGGTCGAGGGGGACGGTGAGCGGAAGTTCGGTGCCGGTACGGAAGCGTGAGGTGAGCGCCGACGCCTCGTTGAGCATGAAGCGGTCGGGCGGAGTGAGAACGGACGAGCCCTGCTCCGCGACCTTGAGATCACGTACGGTCATCTCGCCGGCGCCGAGCCGCACCCGCAGGAAGTCGCCGTCCACGCGGCGGCGCTCCCAGAGGCGGGCGGGGTCGCGGACGACGTCGTACAGGGCGAGCGGCGGCGGATCGAGGACGCCGGCCCGCTCACGGCGCTCGCGCTCCTCGGCGGAAAGCTCCTCGCGCAGCTCCTCCAGATAGGCCAGGTATGCCTCGCGCTGAGTGCGGCGGGTGCGCTGCGCCTTGCCGCGCTGCGAGAAGACCAGCACGACCGAGCCGACGATGGTGACGACGAGGATGATCGCACCGAGCGCGGCGAACTGGCTGTTGCGTACGACCGTCATCATCACGACGGACGACATGACACCGGCGACGGGCAACAGCGACATCGCGATGTTGCCCGCCTTCCCCTCGGGGAGGTTCGGCGGGGCCTCGATGGTGCGGGGGGCGGAGGCGGCCGCGGGTCGTGTGGTCCGGGCCGGGCGGTGTATCAGTCGGGTGCTCATCGTCGTCGTCCGTCGTCGTTCACGGTCGGGCTCGGCATGGGAACCATCGGGCTCGGCATGGGATCAGTGACGTTTCTGCGAGAGCTGGAACACGTCGGCCGCGATACGGGCGGCGGCCTGCCGGGTCGAACGGGCCAGCAGGCCGGTGTGTATGGCACCGCCTGCCGCCAGGTGCCGGTCGTAGGGCAGGACATGCACGCCCGCTCCCGTCGCTTCGAGCCGCGCGACCGCCTTGCCCAGGTCGAGCCCGGTGTGCGGCACCAGTTCGGTCAGCACGACGACGGTGCCCTCGATCATGTGCCGGGGCAGCCCTTGCATCCACTGGAGCACCTCATGCGTGCTGGCCATGCCCTCCAGGGTGGCGGGTGCGGTCAGGACGCGGGCCTGGGCGGCGGAGAGCGCGACGCGGGCGACTTCGGCGGGCAGCGTCTCGCAGTCGACGACCGTCACACCGAAATAGCGGCGCAGCGCCACCATGACCCGCTCGTACGCCCGAGTGTCGAGCATCGCGCCGATCTGACCCTGACTGCCGGGCAGCAGCCAGGCGTTGCCCGGAAGCTGGACGAGATAGCCGGTGACGTCGAGCAGGGACATCTGCGGCTCGACGATGTCTGCCACGTCGCCGATTGTCCAGCGCAGTGCCTCCGCACCGAGCCGCAGCGGCAGTGAGCCGAGCGCCGGGTCGGCCTCGACCAGGAGGACGGGGTCCTGCCGGTAGTGGGAGTACGTGATGCCGAGCAGCGCGGCGACGGTCGACTTGCCCGCGCCGCCGCGTATGGAGGTGACCGCTATCTGGCGACCGGTCGTCACCGGTTGCTGGAGAACCTCCGCGGTGCGGGTGGTCTCGGCGACCTCACGCGCGGCCGACGAGACGACGATGCGGCCCACGGCGCGGGCGGCGCGGGCGGCGAAGGACTCGCCGCGGCGGGGTCCGCGACGTGCCGCGGCGACGTCCGCGCTGACGACGGGCCGTGAGTCGGGGCTGTGCCGCGGCCGGGCGGCGGGGCCGGCGGCCCGGGGAGATGTGGGACTGGGATGGGGCTGCACCTGAGGGTGGTTGCCCGGGCTGCCTTGCGTGGGGGCCGGGTGCGGATGCGCCTGCGGTGCCTGATTCCCCGCCACCGGGCCCGGGGTCGGGACGTGATGGGGCTGCGACTGAGGTTGCGGCCCCGGCTGCGGCTGATGGGCGGGCTGTGTCTGCGATCCGGCGCCGCCCGCCGGGCGGGGCGTGGAACTACCCTGCGACGAGGCTGTATCCGGACTCCGCTCACCCCCTGTGAGGTCACGCAGCAGATCCCGCTGCCAGTTGTCTCCGTTCGGCATGCCTGCCGTCCCCTCCGCCCTGCTGCCCCGCCCCCGGAGCGCCCTCGCGTTGACTCAGAACTTGTTGAGCAGCTGTCCGTACGCGCCGAACACCCCCACGGCGAGCGGGAAGAGCCCCACCACCCCGATCGACTCGACCAGATCGGCCGTCCGCCGCAGCCGGACCCGGACATGTTCGGGAGGCTGCACCGCCAGGACGAGCAACGGCACCACGGCGGCCGCGCACAACACGGCGAGCGGACCGGCACCCGCGGTGTGCTGCATCCACAGCACCACGAGGCGTACCACGAGTGCCGCGGCAGCGGCGAAGAGGGCCACCACCTCAGCGACCAGTGGGAAGGCCCTCGCGCGGGACAGCAGCACCACGGCGACGAGCGAGGGCAGCACCACCGTCCATACGGTCGGTTTCTCGGCCAGCGTGAGCAGCCACCCTGCGGCGGCGGCCGACACCGCTGCGACCATCGTCGCGAGGGCGAGCCCGCGGTGTGTGGCGGCGAGCGCGTTGTCCACCTGGTGGCGGCTGACGGAAATGCCACCCGAGCGGCGGTCGTCGAGGGCGGTGAGTCCCGATGCCATCAGGGCGATCCGCGGCAGCACGCCGAGCAGCACCACGGAGAAGAGGGCCATGACCGCGCCCAGCCGGGCCGGCTCGTCCTGGACGGCGGCAACGGCTTCCCACACGACCGTGACGACACCGGTGGCCATGGCTCCGATGAGCCCTCCACGACCGAGCGGCGAGAAATAACCGAGGAGCAGCAGCGTCAGAACCAGCGACGTCGCGACGACGGCAAGCCGTGCGGTGCCGGGCCAGCCGTAGGCGTCGGCTGCGGTCCACGCGGCGAGCACGCCGAGCCCGCCGGAGGTCAACAGGAGAGCGGTCGCCAGACCGCGGTTGCCCCGTCCGATCCTGGCGACGATCGCTCCAGCAGTCGCGAGGACGAGCATGACGGCCCCGAGCGCGCCCGCCAGGGAGCCGAGCGCGATCTCACGGCGGGCGAGCAGCGCGGCGATCACCGCGAACGCGACGGTGGCCACCCCCGCGGCCGCACGGCGGGCCCCCGGCCGCCAGCGCCAGGTCTGCAGGTCGAGGTCGTCAGCGACCAGGTCGATGACGTCGTGCACCACCGGGGCAGGCGGGGCGGAGTGAATCCTGACCAAGTGAAGGACGGCGCCGTCGGATATCCCGGCCGAGGCCAGCGTGCTCTCGTGCGACAGCGCCGAGCCGTCGGCGGTGAGCAACTGCCGTGTCATAGGACGCGACGCGGCCCGGTCGTCCAGCAACTGGAGGATGTCCGGGAGCAGTTGACCGATGGGAGTGTCGGAGGGCAGGACGATGTCCGCGCGGCGTCGCTCGCCGACCAGCGTCACCCTGCTCAGTTGCGCCCGGGAAGTCGTTGCTGTACTCACCACTTGCGGGAACCTATCACCGCGCCGCAGCGAACTCCTGGGCGTTTTGCGCCGATCTGTATCGTCACCGAATCCCCCGATCCTCTTCCGGTAATCTCTCCGCCACTGCGAACTCGTCGCGCATGACCGGCGTCGTCGTCAGCTCTTTCCGGCACCCGTCGACTTCTCCGGCTCCGGGGACTGCGCCGGCTGCTGGTACCGCTGATCCTGGCGCTTCTGCTCGGCCTTCTGCTTCTCCAACGTGTGCTGGAGGAAGGACCATCCAACGCATCCGGCGCACAGCACTGCCGCTATCGCGATACCCGCGAACAACTTCCCGAGTCTTTCGTCCGCGGTGCGGCGTGTCCGCTGCGCTCCGAAGAGCAGCGCATCCCGCATGCGGCGCCGGCGTACCGCCACCGACTCCAGAAGTTGACTGTCGTAATCCCGTGACATCCGTCGCTCCGTCGCCTCAGTCGCCCATCGCAGGGCCGTCCGTCGCGCTCCTGCCCGTCGAAGCGTCACGGCCGGCGACGGTCTGCGGCTGCCGTCCCCCAGGCATGCGGAACCCCCCTCGCATTGCCTCTGCAACATAGAGCATGGCCACGACAGCGGCCCACTCCGGGGCCACGCTGAACGGTCCGGCCCCGCCACGCTCCCGACTCAGGAGTTGTACGTCCCCTGCGCCCGCTCCAGGCCGTCGATCACCAGGCACTCCGCTGCGTCCGCCGCGCGGTCCACGAAGTAGCCGAGCTCCTTGCGCTCCGCCGACGAGAAGTCCTTCAGCACGAAGTCCGCGACCTGCATCCGGCCCGGCGGGCGGCCGATGCCGAACCGCACCCGGTGGTAGTCCGGGCCCATCGCCTTCGTCATCGACTTCAGTCCGTTGTGGCCGTTGTCACCGCCGCCCAACTTCAGCCGCAGCGTGCCGAAGTCGATGTCCAGCTCGTCGTGCACGGCGACGATGTTCGCCGTGGGCACCTTGTAGAAGTCCCGCAGCGCCGTCACCGGACCGCCGGACAGATTCATGTACGACATGGGCTTCGCCAGGATCACCCGGCGATTCGAAGGGCCCGGAGCGCCGATGCGGCCCTCCAGCACCTGCGCCTGCGCCTTCTGCGCACGCTTGAACGATCCGCCGATCCGCTCGGCCAGCAGGTCGGCGACCATGAAGCCCACATTGTGGCGGTTGGCGGCGTAACCGGGCCCCGGATTGCCGAGGCCCACGATCAGCCAGGGTGCGTTCACGTCGGACATCTGCGCTGCGTCTCCTCGTTGGCGGAAGGCGGGAAGGGCGGAAGGCGGGAAAAAGGAGGCCGGGAAAAGAAACGGGGCGGCCGGCCGAAGCCCGCCACCCCGTGTCCAAGCTCAAGCAGAGCTTACGGCTCAGGCCTCGGCGGCCTCTTCGCCCTCGCCCTCGGCGCCCTCGGCGGCCGGCTCCTCGGCCTGCGCGGCCAGGATCTGCAGGACGACAGCGTCCTCCTCGACGGCCAGGGTGGTGCCCTTCGGCAGGGTGATGTCCTTGGCGAGCACGGAGTCACCGGCCGACAGGCCCTCGATGGAGACCGAGACGGACTCGGGGATGTGGGTGGCCTCGGCCTCGACCGGCAGAGCGTTGAGCACGTGCTCCAGCAGGAAGGCGCCCGGGGCCAGCTCGCCCTCGGTGTGGACCGGGATCTCGACGTTGACCTTCTCGCCGCGCTTCACCAGCAGCAGGTCGACGTGCTCCAGGAAGCCCTTCAGCGGGTCGCGCTGCACGGCCTTCGGGATGGCGAGCTCGTTCTTGCCGTCGATGTCGAGGGCAAGAAGGACGTTCGGGGTACGCAGGGCGAGCAGCAGCTCGTGGCCCGGCAGGATGATGTGGACCGGGTCGGTGCCGTGACCGTACAGAACACCCGGGACCTTGTTGTCACGGCGGACACGGCGGGCGGCGCCCTTGCCGAACTCGGAACGGAGCTCAGCGGCGATCTTGACCTCGGACATGTGCACTCCTCGTCAGCAGATACAGAAAACTGGTGGCCGTCACCCGGCCACGACAGGCCTGCTACGAAGAGCGCGTCGATAACGGACCGCCGCACCACCGGTGCGGCCTCCCTCGCCGAGCAACTTCGACAGTCTACGCGGCAGCGGCTGGGCGCCCAAATGGATCACGGCGGACACAGGCGAACGACGCACAGGAAAAGGGGACGGCAGGAAAGGGGCTGGACACAGGAAAAGGGCCGCCCCGCACACGCGGGACGGCCCTTCTCACCGGTACGTCGGTACGTCCTACGCCTGCTCCTCGAACAGGCTCGTCACCGAACCGTCCTCGAAGACCTCACGCACGGCACGTGCGATCGTCGGCGCCATCGACAGCACCTTGATCTTGTCCAGCTCCAGCTCACCCGGCGTCGGCAGCGTGTTCGTCAGCACGAACTCGCTCACCTTGGAGTTCTTCAGCCGGTCGGCGGCGGGGCCGGACAGGATGCCGTGCGTCGCCGTCACGATCACGTCCTCGGCGCCGTTCGCGAACAGCGCGTCCGCCGCGGCACAGATCGTGCCCGCTGTGTCGATCATGTCGTCGACCAGCACACAGACCCGGCCCTCGACCTCGCCCACGACCTCGTGGACCGTCACCTGGTTGGCGACGTCTTTGTCACGGCGCTTGTGCACGATCGCCAGCGGCGCATCCAGACGGTCGCACCAGCGGTCCGCGACCCGCACGCGGCCCGCGTCCGGGGAGACGATCGTCAGCTTGTTGCGGTCCACCTTCGCGCCGACGTAGTCCGCGAGGACCGGCAGCGCCGACAGGTGGTCCACCGGGCCGTCGAAGAAGCCCTGGATCTGGTCCGTGTGCAGGTCCACGGTGAGGATGCGGTCGGCGCCCGCGGTCTTCAGCAGGTCCGCGATCAGGCGGGCCGAGATCGGCTCACGGCCGCGGTGCTTCTTGTCCTGGCGTGCGTAGCCGTACGACGGGATGATCACGGTGATGCTCCGGGCCGAGGCCCGCTTCAGCGCATCGATCATGATCAGCTGCTCCATGATCCACTTGTTGATCGGAGCCGTGTGGCTCTGCATCAGGAAGCAGTCGGCGCCGCGGGCGGACTCCTGGAAGCGGACGTAGATCTCGCCGTTGGCGAAGTCGAAAGCCTTCGTAGGGACGAGGCCGACACCGAGCTGGTGTGCAACCTCCTCGGCCAGCTCGGGGTGGGCGCGGCCGGAGAAGAGCATCAGCTTCTTCTCGCCGGTCGTCTTGATCCCGGTCACAGCACTGTCTCCTCAGACGTGTTCTCTGGCCGCGAAGAACCTGGGCGCGAGCCAGCCGAATTTGTGTGCACGTATCACGGTACGCCGAGTTCGACGCACCCGTTTCCGGTCAGTTGTCCTCGGCGACGCCTTCCGTTGCCGCGGCGGCGGCCTGCGCGGCAGCGCTGCCCGGACGCTTACGAGCCACCCAGCCCTCGATATTCCGCTGCTGGCCGCGGGCGACAGCCAGCGAACCCGGCGGCACATCCTTCGTGATCACCGAACCCGCGGCCGTGTACGCACCGTCCCCGACCGTGACAGGAGCCACAAACATGTTGTCCGAGCCCGTGCGGCAGTGTGACCCGATCGTCGTGTGGTGCTTCTTCTCGCCGTCGTAGTTCACAAAGACGCTCGCCGCGCCGATGTTCGAGTGATCGCCGATCGTGGCATCACCCACGTACGACAGATGCGGCACCTTCGTGCCCTCACCGATCGTCGCGTTCTTCGTCTCGACGTACGTGCCGATCTTGCCCTTGGCACCCAGCCTCGTCCCGGGACGCAGATACGCGAACGGGCCCACCGACGCGCCCTCGCCGACCTCGGCCGTGTCCGCCACCGTGTTGTCCACCCGGGCGCCGGCGCCCACCACGGTGTCTGTCAGCCGCGAGTTGGGGCCCACCTCGGCGGCCTCCGCGAGATGCGTGGCACCGAGCAGCTGCGTACCCGGATGCACGACGACGTCCTGGCCGAAGGTCACCGTCACATCCAGCAGCACCGACGCCGGGTCCACGACCGTGACACCAGCCAGCATCGCCCGCTCCAACAGCCGCTCGTTGAGCAGCCGGCGCGCCTCGGCGAGCTGCACGCGGTTGTTGATCCCGAGGATCTCCCGGTGGTCCGCGGCGACCGACGCCCCGACCCGGTGCCCGGCCTCCCGCAGGATCCCGAGCACGTCGGTGAGGTACTCCTCGCCCTGGCTGTTGTCCGTACGCACCTTCTTCAGCGCGTCGGTCAGCAGGACCCCGTCGAACGCGAACACGCCGGAGTTGATCTCACTGATCGCCCGCTGCGCCTCGGTCGCGTCCTTGTGCTCGACGATCGCCGTCACGGCGCCGGTCGCGGCATCGCGCACGATGCGCCCGTAGCCGGTGGAGTCCGGCACCTCCGCGGACAGTACGGTCACCGCGTTGCCGTCGGCGGCGTGCGTGGCGGCCAGTGCGGTCAGCGTGTCCCCGGACAGGAGCGGAGTGTCGCCGCAGACGACGATCACGGTCCCGCTCAGCTCCCCGCCCAGCTCCTCAAGGCCCATGCGCACCGCGTGGCCGGTGCCGTTCTGCTCGGCCTGGAACGCGGTGCGGGTGCCGGCGTAGTGCTCCCCGAGATGCGCCTCGACCTGCTCGCGCGCGTGGCCGACGACCACGACGAGCTGCTCGGGCTCCAGTTCACGCGCCGCGCAGACGACGTGACCGACGAGCGAACGCCCGGCGATTTCGTGCAGGACCTTGGGGGTCTTCGACTTCATGCGGGTGCCCTCACCCGCTGCAAGAACGACGACGGCTGCCGGGCGATTGGCGCTCACGGGTATGCCCTTCGGCTTCGGGTGGTGGACATCCGAAGGATACCGGGGGGTTTCAGGCAGGAAACGAGCGCGGGTCCTGACCGAGAAGGTCAGGACCCGAACGCAAGGGCTCCCCCGCCAGGACTCGAACCCGGACATAAGGCACCAAAAGCCTCAGTGCTGCCAATTACACCACAGGGGACTACAGGCACCTAAATCGGACATCCGATTACGGTGCCTCTTGGGCACCCAACACTATGCCGTACCAGGTGCCCTCCATGCGACGGCACGGATGGGGACTTTTGGTGACGTAGGCGACGAGGTAACCGCGATAGGCGTCGAGGCCCGCGCGATAGGCGGACGAGGCAACCGCGATAGGCGTCGGCCGTGTTCGCGCGTGGTCCTGGGGCTGTGCCGCTCGGGGGGCGCGTTGCGGAAGGTGGACGCGTCGGCGCCTGCCGTCTCGGCCCGGAAGCGCTCGGCGCCTGACACGTCGGCCGTGCCGTGGATGGCCACGCGGAATGATCGCCGTCCGGAATGCGGGCGTCCGGCTCGAAACTCTGGGCGATTCACCAGTTCGAGCGTTCTCGCTGTATCCCGGAGTAGAGCGCGCGCGGTCGCGCCCCGCACTCACGAGAAAATGACTCGCGCCCGCCCGTAGGCTGGGACGCATGACCGCAACGGGGGCAGAGCAGGACGCCGCGGGTTCGACCGCCCGGGCGTGGCTGTGGTGGGGGCGGCGGCGCAGTGCCGTCCTCGACGTGGGGTTGGCGGGCGTTTCCGCCGTGGAATGCGCGCTGCAGGGGGTCGCCTTCGCGGAGCAGGCCGCGCTGCCGGTGCCTTTCGGGGTGCTGTTCGGGCTGGCTGTCGGATCGGTGCTGGTGGTCCGGCGACGGTGGCCCATCGCCGTGGTGCTGGTCTCGGTGGCGACGACGCCCGCCGAGATGGGTTACCTGATGGCCGTGGTCGGCCTCTACACGCTCGCGGCCTCCGAGGTGCCGCGGCGGATCACGGCCACGCTGGCGGGGATGTCGCTGGCGGCGACGTTCATCGTGACGTTCGTGCGGGTGCGCCAGGACTTGCGGAGCGAGGACTTCGGCGCCTGGTACGTGCCGCTCATGGCCGGGTTCATGTCGCTGGGGCTGACGGCTCCGCCGGTGCTCTTCGGCCTGTACATAGGGGCGCGGCGACGGTTGATGGAGAGCTTGCGCGAGCGGGCGGACAGCCTGGAGCAGGAGCTGTCGCTGCTTGCGGACCGGGCGGAGCAGCGGGCGCAGTGGGCGCGGCAGGAGGAGCGGACGCGGATCGCGCGTGAGATGCATGACGTGGTCGCCCACCGGGTGAGCCTGATGGTGGTGCACGCGGCGGCGTTGCAGGCGGTGGCGCTGAAGGATCCGCAGAAGGCGGTGAGGAACGCCGCGCTGGTCGGGGACATGGGCCGGCAGGCGCTCACCGAGCTGCGGGAGATGCTCGGGGTGCTGCGGGCCGGCGAGGGGGAGCCGCGGCCGGCGGACAAGCCCGTGCCGCTGGCGGCGGTCGGAGCCGCGGCCGCGGCTGCGGCGGCTGCCGCGGCGGGGGACGGGCCGTCTCTGGCGGACATCGAGGTGCTGGTGGGCCAGTCACGGCAGGCGGGCGTGGTGGTGGAGTTGGCCGTGCAGGGGGAGAGCCGGGACTACGCGCCGGAGGTCGAACAGACGGCGTACCGGGTGGTGCAGGAAGCGCTGACCAACGTCCACAAGCATGCGGCCGGCGCGAAGGTGATGGTGCGGCTCGCGCATCGCGAGGCGGAGGTCGCGATGCAGGTGGAGAACGGTGCTCCGGGCGCGGCGGGCGCGGCGTCCGCGGCGGGTCTGCCGAGCGGGGGGAACGGACTGGTGGGGATGCGGGAGCGGGTGACGGCGCTGGGCGGGGTGTTCGTGTCCGGTCCGACGGATCTGGGCGGCTTCCGTGTTTCGGCGGTGCTGCCGGACCGGCCGCAGGCAGGCGCTCCGAGGCGGCCCGAGGCGGCGGGAGCGGCGGCGCCGCGAGTCACTCCATCGTGAGGCGGGCGGGCTGCGTGCCGGTGACCAGTGTGGTCAGCGCCTGACCGATGTCCGAGCCGAGGTACCAGTCGCCGGTGTGGTCGATGCTGTAGACGCGGCCCTCGGCATCCATCGCGAGGACGGCCTGGTGGTCGCCCTCCCTGCCGAGCGGGGAGATCTCGGTGTCGAGTGCGCGGCCGAGATCGGAGAGCGTGCGGGCGAGGTGGAGGCCCGAGAGCGGGTCGAAGTGCAGGGCTGCGGGTGCGTGCTGGCGCCCGGGCCCGGGCGCGGTGACGGTGAGCCCGCCGAATTCGGCCCATGCCTCGACCACGGCGGGGAAGACGCAGTGCCGGTGTCCGCCTGGGGAGACGTGCGCGCGGAGGCTGTCGGCCCAGTGCTCTGCCTGCTTGATGTCCCACCGGCCGGGCTGCCAGCCGGCTTCGCGCAGCGCGGCGTCGACGGCGACGGGAAAACGGGTCGTGCTCAGGTGGTCGGGCATCGCTGTGGGTGTCAGCCGTTCTCGGGTGCGGTCGGGTCGACGGGTCGTACGCCGAAGTGGTCCAGCATGGCGGTGCACGAACGGCAGGGCGGCGCGTAGGTGCCGTGGAGAGGGTCGCCGTCCTCGCGGATGCGGCGGGCGGTGAGCTTGGACTGCTTGAGGGCGCGCCTGGCCTCGCTGTGGGTGAGGGGTTTGCGCTGGGCGCGCTTGGAGCGCTGGCTCTCGGCGGAGCTCAGGTGCCGGGAGAGCAGTATGGCTTCGGGGCACCGGCCGGTGAAGCGTTCACGCTGTCCGCTGGTGAGGGTGTCGAGGAAGTCCTGTACGAGCGGGTGGAGGGCGGGCGGCTGGTCCCCTTTGCCGGCGGTGCAGGTCAGGGTTTCGCCGCGTACGGAGAGCGCGGCCGCGACAGCGGGCAGGATGCCGTCGCGGCGGTGGCGGAGGCCGGGCGGGCGCGCGGTGTCATCGCTGCTCCAGCTGAGGCGTGGATCACCGTCGGTGCGTGGTCGCGCTGTGTGCATGGTGCTTCGGTCCCTCCCGTGCACTCCCCCCAGTGGCGAGGGGAACAGCCTGCCAAATGGGGCGGGTGGTGGGGAAGCTGGGTCGCTTAAACGTGTCGCCGGTGGGCTCTGGGTCACTCGAAAGTGACTGTTTGTCACGGAAGCGGAGCGCCAGCCGCCTCTCTTGCCGTACCGCATAGGCTGTGCTGAACCAGTCAGACGCCACAGGGGGCAAATCGCCATGACGACAGGTCGGCAGGGCCTGGGGGCAGCAATGGGCCCCGGGGCCGGCGCGCGTACCGCGCCACCGAATGCGGCCTACGCCGGGCAGGTCGTGCACTTCCCGGACCCGGTCCGGGCCGCGCGTCATCCGCGCGGGGTGCGCGTCGACGACAACGGATTCCCGGACTTCTCGCCGTACGCGCGCGCGGCCGCGGAGATCGCCGAACCGCCGGAGGGCTTCGGCGTGGACGAGTTGCGGCTCACCGACTTCGTGTCGGCGAACGCGGCTCTGCACGCGGACGGCCATGCGCTGTGGGACACGGTGCCCGCGGTGGCGACGCCGCACGGCTGGACCTGGCACCACGTGCCGGGGACCAGGCGGCTGGAACTGGTGCCGGTCGAGGTGAAGGCGCTGCTGCGGCATCACGGCGGGCTGGCGACGGCTCCGGTGGACCAGGGCAAGCGGGGCACGCGCCCGTTGCAGGAGACGCGGCCCGCGCATTTCGGCCTGCCGAAGGGTGCGGTCTCGGTGACCGAGCAGCAGGTGCAGGGGGTGGAGGAGGACCTGGGCTATCGGCTGCCGGGGCCGTACCGCTCCTTCCTGAAAGCGGCGGGCGGTTGCGCGCCGGTCGGTGCGGCGCTGGACGCCGAGCTGGGGCTGCTGGTGGACCAGCCGTTCTTCACGGTGCGCGAAGAGGCCGGCGCCAATGACCTGGTGTACGTCAACAAGTGCCTGCGGGACCATCTGACGAAGGATTACCTGGGGGTCGCCTTCGTCCAGGGCGGGATTCTCGCCGTGAAGGTGAGGGGCTCGGCCACCGGGTCGATGTGGTTCTGCGCGTACGACGACGCCCGGGACCAGGACGGCTGGACCGTGCAGGAGCGGGCGGAGCGCCTGCTGATGCCGTGCGGCGAGGACTTCGACGCGTTCCTGCGGCGGCTCGCCGGCAATCCGCCGGAGCTGGAGACCGTGGCGAATCTGATGGTGGACGGCGGCTTCGCGCGGGCCGTTCCGGTTCCGGGCGAGGGGTGACGGTCCGATGGTGACGTTTGCGCAGGCGCAGGAGCGCGCCGAGGCGTGGGTGAACGGCGATGTGCCCGCGTACCAGCACCGCGAGGTGCGGGTGCGCGAGTTCGAGCTGGGCTTTGTGGTGTGGGCCGAGGACCGCGACGGGGGCGTGCGTTCGGACGGCGGGGACCAGCGACTGGTGATCGCCCGGGACAGCGGTGAGGCGACGCTGTGGCCCGGACTGCCGGTGGGCGAGGTGATCCGCCGGTACGAGGAGGAGTACGGGGCCCAGCTGGCCGCGGCGGCTCCGTCAGCGGCGGAGCCTCCGCAGCGTATCGATCTGAACCAGACGTCGTTCCTGCTGAGTCCGCCGGAGTGGCTGCAGGAGGCGGCGGACAAGCTGGGCATCCCGGACCGTCGGGCGGCGACGTCCGGCGCGGGCACCGGCGCCGGGGCGGATGCCGCTGCCGGGGGCGACGCTTCGTCGGCCGCTTCGTCCGCCGCTGCGGATGCGGACGCAGGTGCGCTGTCCGCCGCGGGCGGGCCGGACGTCTCCGGTTCGATCGGTGGCAACGCCTCGCAGGCGACGGCGAATTCGCATGCCGCCGGCTCGGTCGCGTGGCCGGACTCCGGTGCAGCGCCGGACGCGGACGCCTCACGCACCGGCGCCCCGGCGTGGCCGAGCGCGGGCGGTGACCACGAGCCGACGGCGTCGGACGGTGTGCCGGCCTCCCCTGGGGGTGGCACGGGCTGGACCGACACGAGTGCGGACGGCGGCGACGATGTGTCCGTGCCGCTGCCCGCGACGGTGTTCGCTCCGCCGGTGTCGGTGGACGACGACGCCACTCCGCCGCCCGTGGGCGCCGACGCGCCGACGGCGCTGATGTCGGGCGGCAGCCGGCTGCCGCGTACGGCGATCGCCCCGGCACTCGATCCCCAGAACGGGACGGGTGCGCAGCCGCCCGCCGCCTCCCCGTCCTCCCCGTCCTCTCCTTCCTCCCCTGCTTCTCCGCCCGCCCCCGCGTCCCCGGCGACGCCGCCCGCCGGGCCGCACGGTCCGAGTGCGGCCGACATCGCGGACGCGGCGACGAGTAAGGCGGTCCTGCCGCCGCGCGGTGCGCGTGGCGGGGCGGCCGGGGGTGCGACGCCTCCGCCGCCGCCCGGTGCTCCGGGCACGCCGGGCGCACGGCCCGGTGCCACGCCGCCGCCGACGGGTCCAGGGGCTCCCGGCGCGCCCGCGGGCGGCTATCTGCCGACGCAACTCGTCCCGCAGCTCGGCCCGGACGGGCCGCAGCCGCCCGCACCGCCCGGTTCGACGCCGCCGCCTCCCGGTCCGCCCGCGCCTCCTGGTGCGACGCCGCCTCCGGGTGGTGGGGTGCATCATGCGGCGACGATGCTGGCTGATCCGAGTCAGATGGGTCCGGGTGCTCCGCAGCCTCCGGGGCCGCCCGGTGCGCCGCGTCCGCCGGGTCCGCCCGCGCCTCCTGGTGCGACGCCGCCTCCGGGTGGTGGGG
>NZ_JAGGOJ010000030.1 GCF_018614575.1 Streptomyces sp. ISL-10 | reverse complement strand
GACCGCCAACATTCTTAAGGAGCCCGATGACCGGGTCGAGCTGGATGGTGACGAGGTCGGGCACGCGCAGGCCCAGACGCCGTCCGAGCTGCCCGCAGATGACCTCGGCGACGAGGGTCTTGCGGCCCTGCCCGGCGCCCGTGAACTTCATGACGTACGTGCCGAGATCGTCGGCCTCGACGATGCCCGGGAGCGAGCCGCCCTCACGCAGGGGCGTCACATAGCGGGTCGCTGTGACTTCAAAGAGCATTTCCCCACAGTAACTTGGCAGGCCAGGGCGACCTGCGGGGTTTCTGGTACGTGCCCTCACCCCGTGGCCCGACGCCTCGCGAGAAATGGGTGAAGCGTTGAACGCTGGCGCCGGGTTCCCCGTACAACATCACGAACCGGCCGGCACGGGGCCGGCCGTGGAGAGGGAGCCAAGATGACCGGATCGCAGGGGACCGCACGGACCGTGGCGCGGCGCACCGTCGTCGCCGCGGCGGGCGGCGCCGGTCTCGCCGTCGCCCTGACTGCCTGCGGCGGTTCGGACGACTCGAGCGGGTCGGTGTCCGACAAGCCCGCGGACCAGGGCGGAGGCACGACCGGCGGATCGACGGGCGGCGCGGGTGGCGGCTCCGTGGTCGCGAAGACGACCGACATCCCCGAGGGCGGCGGCAAGGTCGTCGGGGACGTGGTTATCACACAGCCGCGGGCGGGTGAGTACAAGGCGTTCTCGTCGAAGTGCACGCACCAGGGCTGCGCGGTCAAGGACGTGGCGAACGGGGTCATCACCTGCCCCTGCCACAACAGTGCATTCGACGCGTCGGACGGCACGGTCAAGGCGGGTCCCGCGACCTCGCCGCTGCCTCCGGCGACGATCACCGTGGAAGGGGATTCCATCAAGCTCGCGTGACACGGCGGTTCCGGCGCACGGGGTCAGGCGCCGGAACCCGCCGTGGGGGTCACGCGTGGGAGGCGGCCGGGCCGGGCCGGTATGTGTTCGGTGTCCGGCGTGGCCGCTTCCAGCAACCCAGCACGGCGTCGGTGGTGGTGATCGTGGCCACCAGCGACAGCGTGTTGCGGATCATCGCGGGGGTGTACTCGGCGGGCACCCCCGCGATGGCATCCGCCACCACGACCGCGGTGTAGCCGAGGTTGACCGCGTCGAAGACGGCGGCCGGGACGGCCACGTTCGCCGAGACGCCGGTCACGACGAGGGTGCGGCAGCCGACGTTGCGCAGCAGTGCGTCCACCTCGGTGCCCGCAACCGGGGACAGCCCGTGCAGCCTGCGGACGACGAAGTCCTCGTCCGCCACATCGATGGGCGCCGCGACGCGGACCGCGGCCGAACCGGAGTGCTGCTGCACGGGCAGCCGGGCGGCGGACCGGAACACCCGGGCGTTGCGGCTCGCGCCCCGCCCGTCAGGCCGCCGCTCCGCGACGGCGTGCATCACCTGCACGCCCGCCTCGTGCGCCGCTCCCACCAGGCGCGCGGCATTGCGCAGCACACCGGAGGAGCGGGCCTGCGCCGCCAGTTCAGGCAGCGCGCTCTGCGCGCCGACGACACCCTCCTGGCATTCGACGGTGAGCAGCACGGTGCTGCCGGGATCCAACTGCTGGGCAAGCTCTTCCCTTGACGCCATGACGCGGTCCCTCCTCGCTGGCCCGGGGCGCGCGAGAGTAGCCGCCATTGCGCGACGGAGGAAGTGCCGCCATGCTCTCTGACACACAGTCAGCTACCGGAGGGAAAGGCGATGGCCGTCACCCAGCGCCGTGGCCGGCGCATCATGATGACCCCCGCCGAGGTGGACGCCTTCCTCGCCGAACAGCGCACCTGTCGGGTCGCCACCGTCTCATCCGACGGCCGCCCCCATGTGAGCGCCCTGTGGTTCGCCTGGGACGGTACGTCGCTGTGGCTGTACTCGCTGACCCGCAGCCGCCGCTGGGCCGAACTGCGCCGCGATCCGCGCATCGCCGTCGTGGTCGACGAGGGCGAGGAGTACGAAGAGCTGAGGGGCGTCGAGCTCTCCGGCACCGCCGTGTTCGTCGGAGAGGCCCCGCGCACCGGCGACGACCGTCCCGAACTGCGGGCTCCGGAAGCGCTGTTCGCCCGCAAGAACTTCGGTCTCGACGCGATGCCGCACGACGGCCGGCACGCCTGGCTGCGGCTGACGCCCGACGCGATCGCCTCCTGGGACTTCAGGAAGCTGTCAGCGCTGTGACCCCGCGGCTGCGCGGAGCGCGTCGACCGCCGCCCTGATGGAGGGCCTGCGGTCGGCGTCCATGCGCCAGGCCGCGTACACATGACGGCGCATCCGCTGCCGTACAGGCACGAACGCGACGCCCTCGGGGACGGGTCCGCGACCGAGCCGGGGCGTGACGCACACACCGAGACCGGCGGCGATCAGCGCCAGCTGGGTGTGGTGTTCGCCCGCCAGATGCGCGATCTTGGGCTCGAAGCCCTTGGAACGCAGGGTGAACACCAGCCAGTCGTGGCAGAACTCCCCCTCCGGCCACGAGACCCACTCGTCGTCCGCGAACTCCTCCAGGTCCACCTCGTCCCGGCCGGCGAGGGGGTGGCCGGCCGGCATGGCGACATCGGGCACGTCGTCGAGGAGCTGGGCGTGGGTGAGGCCGCCCGGCACCGGCAGCCGCTTGTTGCTCCAGTCGAGGACCACCGCGAGATCGAGGTCGCCGCGAATGACAGCTCGCAGGCCCAGCTCGGGCTCCAGCTCGCGGGTGCGCACCCGCAGGTCGGGGTGGGCGCCGCGCAACGCGGCAACGGCGGCGGGGAACAGGCCCCGGGCGGCGGTGGGGAAAGCGCCGAGCCGCACCTCCCCCACGACCTGCCCGCGCTGTGCCTCGATGTCGGACTGGGCCAGTTCGACCTGGGACAGGATGCGGGCGGCGTGGTCGGCGAGGAGCTGTCCGGCATCGGTCAGGCGCACTCCGCGCCCGTTCTTGGCGAGCAGCCGCTGACCTACCTCCCGCTCCAGCTTCGCCATCTGCTGGGAGACGGCCGAGGTGGTCACATGCAGTCCGTCGGCGGCGGCGCTCACGGAACCGTGCCGGGCGAGGGCGTCGAGGGTACGCAGGCGCTCCAGGTTCAACATGTAAGCAATACTAAGCGAACAGGTCGACATTTTCTCGCTTGTCCTACGAGGTCAAAACCGGGACCGTTGAGGACATGACCATCGCCGCCTCGGCATGTGCCACGTCCGGCCACGCCCGCTCGCCCCTTCCGCCCACCGCTTCGCGCCGCAGCGCCCTCGACTGGCGCATCAGGTTCGCGGTGCTCTCCACGGTGTGGGGCTTCAGCTTCCTCCTCATCAAGGTCGGCACCGGGGCGTACGCGCCATTCCAGGTCACCCTCGGCAGGCTCTTCTTCGGCACCGCCGTGCTGGCCGTGGCGATGGCCTTCCGGCGCGAACGGCTGCCGCGCGGACAGCGCACCTGGGGCCATCTCGCCGTAGCGGCGTTCCTGTTGAACGCGCTGCCGTTCTCGCTCTTCGCCTACTCCGAGCTGACGATCCCGTCGACTCTCGCCGGCATCTGCAACGCCACCTCGCCGCTGTGGGGCATGGTGTTGTCCCTGGTCGCCCTGTCCGAGGACCGGCCGACTCGGCGGCGGGTCGCGGGACTCGGGATCGGATTCCTCGGCGTGCTCACGGTCCTCGGCGCCTGGCAGGGCTTCTCGGGCCTCGACTTCCGCGGCACGGCGATGGCGCTGCTCGCCTCCCTCAGCTACCCGGTCGGCTGGATCTATGTGCGCCGTACGCTGGCGGGCTCGAGCCACTCGAACCTGTCGCTCACCGGAGCGCAGCTGGGCATCGCCACGGTCCAACTCGCCGTCGTGACCCCGCTGTTCACCACCATGCCCCCTTCCTTCCCGCTCGTGCCGCTGCTCGCGGTCGTCGCTCTCGGCGCGCTGGGGACGGGATTGGCCCTGCTGATGCAGTACGGGCTGGTCGCCGAGGTCGGCCCGACGACGGCGCAGATGGTCACGTACTTCATTCCGGTCATCGCCACCGCGGCGGGCGTGGCGCTGCTGGACGAACAGCTCGCCTGGAACACACCCGTCGGCGCGCTGATCGTGCTGGCGGGCGCGGCCCTCACACAGAGCCGCGCCAAGACCGCGCGCACCGCCCCCGTCGCGGCGTCGGCGCACCCCCGGGAAGCGGCCGGAGCGACGGCGGCGCGCGCTGCGGATGCGGCAGGGGCGCCCGCTCCGGCGACTCCCCCGGCCCCGGCCGCTCAGCCGTAACTTCGGGTCGGCATGGGGCCGATCGCCGCGGCCACCGCAGCGGCGATCGGTTCGACGTCCCCGGGCGTCAGCCCGGAGACGGTGATGCGCACGCCCGGCGGCGCGGACATCCGGAAACGGGCCCCCGGAGCAACCGCCCAGCCCGCGTGCAGCAGTCGCGCCACCGCCCCGGTCTCGTCGGGCACGGGCACCCACACGTTCATCCCGCTGCGCCCGTACGCCGTGACGCCCCGGCGGGCGAGTGCCCCGATGAGCGCCTCGCGCCGCTGGCCGTACGAGCGCGCGACGGCCCGGGGATCGATCGCGTCGGACGCCCACAGGTGGGCTACCACGCCCTGCAACAGGGTGCTGACCCAGCCGGGACCGAGTCCGAACCGGCCCTGCACCCGATCGACGGTGACCTGGTCACCGGTGAGGACCGCGACGCGCAGGTCCGGCCCGTACGCCTTGGCCGCCGAGCGCACGAAGGCCCAACTGGCGGTGGCGCCGGCGAGCGGGTGCAACGGCTGCTCGACGATCGCGTACCCGTGGTCGTCCTCGATGACCAGGGTGTGCGGGAACCGGCCGAGGACGGCGCGGAGTTCCGCGGCCCGCTCGGCCGAGAGGGCCGCGCCGGTGGGGTTCTGCGCCCGGTCGGTGACGACGATCGCGCGGGCTCCTGCCGCGAGGGCCCGTTCCGCATCGGCCGGGAGCGGACCGTCGTCGTCGAGCCCGACGGGCAGCGCCTTGAGCCCGAGAGCCGTGACCAGGTCGAGCAGGCTTCCCCACCCGGGATCCTCGACCGCGACCGTGTCACCGGCCTTCAGGTGGGCGGACAGGACGCGCTCGATGGCGTCCAGCGCGCCCGCGGTGGCACCGAGCGGCCCGGCGGGGACCCCGTCGGCATCGAGAGAGGCCCTGGCGAGGCGGGCGAACTCGGGGTCGAGCGGGCCTGATCCGTAGAGCGTGGGCCTCTCGGCGTGGCGACGGGCAGCGGCAGCGAGCGCCTCGTCCAGTGGCGGCAGCAGGGCGGCGTCGGGGTTGCCCTCGCCGAGGTTGCGCACGCCGGGCGGCGCGTCGACCCGGATGGCGTTACGGGGCGTACTCGCGGGGCGCGGGCGCACCCGGCTCCCCCTGCGGCCGGCCGTCTCGATGACGCCGCGCTCGCGCAGGGTGCGGTAGGCGGCCGCCACCGTATTGGGATTGACGCCGAGGCCATGGGCCAACTCGCGCATCGGCGGCAGCAGTTGCCCCGGTTCGAGATCCCCCGCGCCCACCGCGCGCTCGATGCTCCCGGCAATCTCCGATGCACGCCGTCCGGTGATCCGATAGTCTCCTAGCACAAAACAGATTATGCACTAGTGCAATGGAGGATGCAATGCCGGACCACGCCCAGCCGGACGCCGCCACCGCGTACGAACCGACCGGCCGCACGGTTCCCACCCGGGCCCGGGAACGGGCCTCGTACGACCGTGAGTTCGTCCACTCGATACTCGACAGCGCCTACGTCTGCCACCTCGGCTTCGTGCGGGACGGCGCGCCCGTCGTGCTGCCGACCCTCTACGCCCGCGTCGGCGAAACGCTGTACGTCCACGGTTCGACCGGTTCGCGGCCGATGCGGCTGGCGGGCGAGACCGATCCGGGACTGGCCGTGTGCCTGACGGTCACGCATGTCGACGGCCTGGTGCTGGCACGCTCCGCGTTCCACCACTCCATCAACTACCGTTCGGCGGTCATCCACGGCACGGCGCACCAGGTCACCGACCCGGACGAGAAGCGCAGGGCCCTGGACGCGCTGGTCGACCACGTGGTCGCGGGCCGGTCGAAGGACTCACGCCCGGCGAACGCCAAGGAGCTGGCGGCGACGGCCGTCGTCCGCCTCGACCTCGCCGAGGTGTCCGCGAAGTGCCGCGCGGGCGGACCGAACGACGAGCCCGACGACATGACGCTGCCGCACTGGACGGGGGTGATCCCGGTGGCCGCCGCGTACGGCCCCCCGATCCCGTCGCCCGACCTCCCGGAGTCGACGCCTCTCCCGGCCTATCTGGCGACACTCGCCTGAGCGGCCTGACGCCGTCGCCCGCCGTCGGGTTGCGGCCCCGATCGGGCGGGCAGGCGGCGCGGCGCGTGCCGGAGGCAGGCCCCTCCGGCGAGGCCCGGGCCGGGCACGGGGCCGACCCCGGACAGCCGGCCCCGCCACACCCCACTACCACAACACCGCCGCCCGAGCCGCCCGGCTCACGCCGTGGCCATCGCCCGCCTGCGTACCGCCGCGACCCGTGCCTCCGCCACCGCGAGCCCCGCCACGGCGGTCAGCAGGAGCAGCGTGCCGACGACCGTCGCCGGCGTCAGCCGCTCGTCCAGCAGCGTCACCGCGATGACGGCCGCGCTCACCGGCTCCAGCAGCATGATCACGGAGACGGTGGCGGCGCGGACCACGGCGGCGCCCGCGAAGTACAGCGCGTAGGCGAGTGCCGTGGGCACGGCCGCGACGTAGACGAGCAGCCACGCCACCCGGACCGGGTCCGCGGTGTGCGGCAGCAGTCCCTCGGCGAGCGCCATGGGCAGCAGGCCGATCGAGCCGATGGCGAACGCCCACGCCGTCGTCGACAGAGAGTCGCCGCCGCCTCCGTCCCGGCCCAGCCATCGCGTGAGCAGGGTGATCGCGGCGTACCCGGCCGCGGAGAGCAGGGCGAGCACGACCCCCAGGGGCCGTACGGCGCCACCCTCGCCGCCGAGGACCAGCACGCCGAGCCCGGCGAGGGCTCCGGCCACCGCGAGCGTGCCGCCGCGGCCCAGGCGTTCGCCCATGGTGAGCCGGGCGCCGACGGCGATGAGGACGGGCCCCGCGCCGAGCGTGACCACCGTTCCCACGGCGAGACCGGTCGCTTCGACGGCGGCGAAGTAGGCGCTCTGGAAGAGCGTCAGCCCGACACCGGTGCCGGCGATGCGCAGGAATCTGCGCCCGCGGGACTCGGGGACGGCCCGGAGCGCGGGGGTCGACGCCCGCCGGCGTGCTCGTACCGCGAGGACGGCGAGCAGCAGCAGGAGTCCGCCCGCGCAGCGCCAGAAGGACAGCGCGAGCGGACCGAGATCGCTCACGGCGAAGACGAGGGAGGCCGCGGCGCCGGCCGTGCCCCAGGCGACGCCGGCGAAGACGAGATAGACGAGGCTCCGTCCGACGGGCACGCCGACGGGAGCTGCAGAGGAATTCGACACGTGACTTCTCCGTGTGGAGGACAGGGATGAGGGGTCGCTCGGCTCCGTCACGCGGGCAGCGGCGAACCGCTCGGGGGTACCCCGAGCCCGGTCCTCGTCGGAAAACGGCCGCCCGCTCTAAGCGGCAGGCGGCGGAAGCACAGTCGAATGCATGATCGCCACACTACGGGGCGGGATGTCCGGCGGACAACTCCCCGGCGGAGGCGTCCTCACCCGCGCCGGTCCGGACCGACCCGGGTCCGCCCTCGGCGACCGGTCCGGACGGCGCCTTGGGCGCCTGCGACTGGGCGATGAACGCCCCGATCAGCACCACCGCGCCGCCGGCGATCTGCGGGGCCGACAGGTGCTCGCCGAGCAGGACCCAGGCCAGCACGGTCGCGACGACCGCCTCCAGACAGGCCACGACACCGGCCACCTGCGGGGAGAGCATGCGCACCGAGACGACGCCGGTGACGTACGCGAGCACGGTCGCGATCAGAACGATCCAGCCGAGCAGCAGTGCCGCGGGCACCTGTGTGCCGTCCATGTCCGCGGCGGCCGCGAGCAGCGACCAGTCCATGCCCCAGGGCCTGGCCACGAGAGTGAGCACGGCCGCGCCGATGAGGAGACCGTAGGCGATCACGCCCAGCGGGTCGGGTGCGTCGTCGCTGTCGCCGCCCTGGTCGGAGAGCACGAAGTAGCCGACCTGGCAGCACGCGGCGCCGAGCGCGAGCAGCAGTCCGAGGGCGTCGAAGCCGAGCCCGGACCAGACCTCCACGACGCAGGCGAGTCCGGCCGCCGCGAGGAGGACGCCCACGACCGCGGCGCGGGTCACCGGGCGCCGCTGGACGAAGCGCACCCAGCCGAGCACAAGAGCGGGCGCCAGGTACTCGATGAGGAGCGCGACGCCGACGGGGATGCGTGCGATCGCCGCGAAGTAGCAGGCCTGCACGCCCGCGACGGCCAGCAGCCCGAAGCCCGCGAGCAGGGCGGGCCTGCGCAGCACGAGGGCGCGATGACGCCAGGCCAGCGGCAGCATGACGAGGGCGGAGCCCGCCACCCGCAGCCACACCACATGGAGCGGGTCGAGCCCGGCCTCGATCAGCGGCTTGGCCGCGACTCCCGACCCACCGAAGGCGAAGGCCGACCCGAGGGCGATGCCCAGGCCGGCGCTTCTTCCCGAAGACGTGCGCATCGGGACATGATGTCAGGGCGCGTCAGGACCGTCACCCCCATGACACATGTCGAGACGCTGCCGCGATCCGCGCGCCGAGCTGCGTCGTGTCGACGCCCGCGCGGCGCAGGACGTCGACGGTCCGGCACCAGGGATCAGCGGGGATGCGGGCCAGCAGGTCGATGCCGTGGCCCGCAGATCTCCCCGTATCCGCGCCCGGCCGAGTGCCCCCGCCATCGCGGCAACGGCCGACGGCGACCAGCCGAGCGACGCGGTGCCGAGCGACGCGGTGCCGAGCGACGCGGTGCCGGGCGCCTGCGGGAAGAGCGTCCCGGAGTCCTCCACCGATCCCTGCCGGCGCAGCCCGTAGCCGATGCTCCGCTGCACGAGGTATCCGAGCACGCGCGCGACCTGCGCACCGTCGCCGACCGCGGCCCTGACGTCGGCCTCCGGCTCCAGCAGCGATCGCAGCAGGTGGGCCGTGTCGATCTGCCGGTCACCGTCCCGCACCCGCGACCACCGAGGCCGGCTGAGGGGTGAGGGCGGGGTGCCGGGACGCCCGGGGCATGGAACTCTGCACCGTTCCACCTCATCAGCTGCACGCGGCCTGAACATCCCCGCTGGGGAGCATGTCCGCATCCCACGGAGGTTGGGCGCACCTGTCTCCGCTCGCGGGCGGCGCGCCGCCTTCCCTCAGGGCGCGAGCAGATCTGACAGGCCATCAGTATTGAATGTTCGCGACCCCGGAGCTACGTTCCCGGCACCGTAACCCGACCGGAAGGGGTGGCCACATGGCCGAGGTCAGCGCGGAGGCACGCATCGAGGCGCCGGCGGCGAAGGTCTGGGCCCAGCTGACGGACTTCAGCACGTACGGCCGGTGGAACACCACGCACACCAGCTTCCCCAAGGGCGGCCCCGAACCGCTGGAAACCGGCGCCGTGTTCACCGAGAACATGAAACTGATGGGCTTTCCCGCCGAGGTGACCTGGACGGTCGAGGAGCTGGAGACCGAGCGGGTGCTCGCCATCAAGGGCAAGGGGCCGATGGCCGTGAACGTCGGCACCCGCTACGCGCTCGTGCCGGACGGGCCGGCCACCACGGTGCGCATCGACGGCGAGTTCACCGGAGCGGCCGTCTCCCTCATGGCGGGCAAGCTCACGGACTCGGCGACGGCAGCCCTCAACGAGTCGCTGCGCAGACTGGGCGGACTGGTCACCTGATCACGCGCCAGGGGCCCCGCGGCGGTGAATTCCGGGGCCCCTGGCTGCCGGTGTTCGGCTCAGTGCTCGTCGGCGAGGATGAGGTAGAGCTTCTTGCGGGTCTCGTTGATGACGGCCACGGCCTTCTGCCGCTGCTCGGCGTTCCCCGTCTTCCAGACCTGACCGAATGCCTCCATCAGCCCGAAGCCGGCCTGACGGATCTCATTGACCGTGTCCCAGTCGATGCCGCGCCCGGCCTCCTCCCACGGGGCCTCCGGACCCGTCTCGGCCTCGGCGCGCCCCGAATCGGTCAGCGTGAACAGCTTCTTGCCGCCCTCGCTCTCCGAGACGATCAGCCCCTCGTCCTCGAGCAGCTGCAGCGTCGGGTAGACCGAGCCGGGGCTGGGCTTCCAGGCACCGCCACTGCGCTCGGCGATCTCCTGGATCATCTCGTAACCGTGCATCGGACCGTTCTTCAGCAGGGCCAGGATCGAGGCGCGCACATCGCCGCGCCGTGCCCTGCCCCGGCCGCCGCCACGCCCCCGCCCGCCGCCGAAGGGTCCGCCGAACGGCGGTCCCCAGGGCCCGAACGCCGCACGCCGGCCCTCCCATTCGCCCCGACCCTGATGTCCGGGCCCACAGTGCCCATGGCCCTGACCGTGGTCGTGACCCTGTCCGTGTCCATGCGAACGCATCGTTACGCTCCTTCCATCGTTGACCTGTCGCGACACCTCAACGATATATCGGAACCTGTCGCATGGAAAGCCCGATGTGTCCAGCGCTCCCCGATTGGCCTTGGCCTGCGGCTTTGCGCGGCCTCTACGGTCACGGCATGCGGATTCGAATCGTCGACGCCTTCACCGACCGCCCCTTCGCCGGCAACCCGGCCGGAGTCCTGCTGTTCGACTCCGGCGGATTCCCCGACGACACCTGGCTCCAGAACGTGGCGAAGGAGGTGAACCTCTCCGAGACCGCGTTCGCCCATCCCCTGCCCGCCGGTGGGGGCGCCGACTGGGCGCTGCGCTGGTTCACCCCTGCCGCCGAGGTCGACATGTGCGGGCACGCCACCCTCGCCACCGCCCACGTCCTGCACACCACGGGTGCCGGCGGCGGCACGGTGCGCTTCAGCGCGCGCTGCGGCATCCTGACCGCCACGGCCCACGACGACGCGACCGTCACCCTCGACTTCCCCACGTCGCCACTCACGCCCGTCCCCGTCCCGGACGGCGTCGCGAAGGCACTCGGCGCCGAGGTCCTGTCCGCCCACGACACCGGACCGCACGTCGGCGATCTGCTGGTGGAGCTGGCCGACGAACGCACGGTGCGCTCACTGGCGCCGGACCTCGCGGCCCTCGTGGCGCACTCCGAGCGGGGCATCATCGCGACCGCCCCCGCCCAGGACCCCTCGGCGGGGTACGACTACGTGTCGCGCTGCTTCTTCCCGCGCCTCGGCATCGACGAGGACCCCGTCACGGGGAGCGCGCACACCGCGCTCGCGCCGTTCTGGTCCACGCGCCAGGGCCGCGACGACCTGACCGGACTCCAGGCGTCAGCCCGTTCGGGCCTGGTCCGCACCGCACTGCGCGGCGAGCGCACCCTGCTCACGGGCGGCGCGGTGACCGTCATCGACGGGGAACTGCTGACGGCACCCTGAAGTGACACCGGGGCGTGCGGCCGGTGCCCACTGGGGCGTGCGGCCGGTGCCGTACGCCCCTCGTCAGCAGCTTTCGCGGCCTGCCGGCGTGGGCAGCCAGCACACGTTGCCGGCCAGCAGCCCGTAACCGACGAAGGCCACGATGTCGAGCAGCGCATGCGCCGCCACCAGCGGCCCGACCCGGCCCCATCGCCGGTACAGGAGCACGAAGACCACGCCCATCACCATGTTGCCGACGAAGCCGCCGACGCCCTGGTAGAGGTGGTACGAACCGCGCAGCACCGAGCTGGCGGCGAGCGCAGCCATCGGTGACCAGCCCAACTGCCCGAGCCTGCGAAGCAGGTAGCCGACGACGATCACCTCCTCCAGCACGGAGTTCTGGATCGCCGAGAGGATCAGCACCGGGTACTTCCACCACACGTCCGGCAGCGATTCGGGCACGACGGTGAGGTTGAACCCCGTGGCGCGCGCGACCAGATAGAAGGCGAGCCCGGCACTGCCGATGCCCGCGGCCACGAGCGTGCCCCTGCCCAGGTCCGACCACGGCCTGCGCCGGTCGAAGCCGATCGCCCCGAGCCCGGAGCGCTCGCGGAGCAGGAAGTGAGCCACGAGCAGCACGGGCACCAGCGCGGTGGCGATCCCGAAAAGCTGCCAGGCGAGATCGAGCCACGGCCGCCCCGGCGCGTACGACGAGTTGAGCGCCGCCGCCTGGTCCTTGAGCCCCCCCGGCTTCGTCAGCGAACCGACAAAGCTGATCAGGGCCGAGACCGCGCTCGCACCCAGCGACAGCGCGAGGACGAGCACCGTCTCGGACCGCAAGATCTTCCGCGAAGCGCCCTCCCGGGGAAGAGAATCGGCCACGCCTCCCGCCTCCGCCTGCACAACTGCCTCCAGTTCACCAATCCAGCCTCGCCCCCATCCTCGTCCCGCTAGGGTCTCGAATACAGGTGCGAAGATCGCGCGCGACAGGCCGGGGGACACACGTCATCGGGATGACGCGGGTCCCCTTTTCCTTGCACACCGCACAAGGAGGGGCACCACCGCATGGGACGTCACAGCTTGCCCGACGCCGACGCGACGGAGCGAGGCAGGTCCCGTCCCCGCGTACGCCGCCGCACGATCGCCATCGCCACCTCGCTCGTGCTCGGCGTCGTGGCCGGAGCGGGGGCGGCCGCGCAGAGCGGTCTTCTCCCCTTCGCCGGTTCCTGCGAGGACTCCGCCGTCCGGATCGATCTGGCCGCCTCCCCCGACATCGCGCCCGCCGTGAAGGAGGTCGCCGACCGGGCTCGCGAGGAGGGCGTCAGGTCCGACGGCCAGTGCATGGACGTGCGCGTCGTCGCCCGCGAGAACCACGAGGTGGCGGAGCTTCTCGCGACGGGGTCGAACAGCCCCGACTACGAGGTCTGGCTGCCCGACTCCGACGTCTGGGCGGAGCGCATCCGGGGCACCGGCGACGGCGTGCCGCTGACACCCGCGGGCAACGTCGCCCAGACCCCCGTCGCACTGGCCATCGTGCCGTCCGCAGGCGCCGAGCTGGGCTGGCCGCGCACCACGTACAGCTGGGCGGATCTCACCACCGCTGTGACGGCCACGGACAGCGTCCGCCTCGGCTCCGCCGACCCGGCTCACAGTGCCACCGGGCTGCTCGCGCTCACCAGCGTCTCCCGCTCCGCCCGGCGCACGGGCGGCCCGGCCACGGACACGGCTGTCGCGGCAACGGCCAGGCTGCTGTCCCAGCGGGTGTCGGACACGGACACGGAGGTCGTGAGCACTCTCGCGCGCGCCGACACGGGCGAGGCGGCCGGGGATCCGGCCCGCAACCAGGCCGTCTTCCTCAGTGAGCAGGCGGCGTTCGCGTACAACGCGGCGGCCGGTGACGGCATCCCCGACCTGCGGCTGTTCTATCCCGAGGACGGCAGCCCGATGCTCGACTACCCCTACGAGCTCGTCGACGAGACGGATCTGTCCACCGACGAGAGCCGCGCGGCCACCCGCTTCATGGCACTGCTGACCGAGCCGCGGTCACGCGCGGTCCTCGCTCGGCGGGGATTCCGCATGCCGGACCGGCCCGTGGACGGGGCGCTGGTCCGTGCGGCGGGCGGCCTGGCGCCGCAGCCGTTCACGGCCGAGGGCGCGGCCGCCGAGCCGCCGCCGCGGGACGCGATCCAGCAGACGTTGGGTATGTGGACCATCACCGTGCAGAGCGCCCGCCTGACCACCGTCGTCGACGTCTCGGGGTCGATGCAGACTCCGGTGCCGGGGCGGGGCACGCAGTCGCGGCTCGATGTCACCAGGGCCTCGCTGCAGAAGGCGCTGGACCAGTTCACGCCGGAGGACGAGATCGGCCTGTGGGAGTTCGCGACCGGGCTCGACGGCCCGAACGACTACCGCGAGGTGGTGCCCACGGACCCACTGGGCCCGGTGGGCAGGCCCGGCAACCAGCGGGCTCGCCTTTCCAAGGCGTTCGACGACCTCGCTCCCGTGCCCAACGGCGCGACGGGCCTGTACGACACCACGCTCGCGGTCTACAAGAAGGCCCAGGACACGTATGTGAAGGACAAGTTCAACGCGCTGGTCGTGCTCACGGACGGGTCGAACCAGGACCGGTTCAGCATCAGCCGCAGCAATCTGATCACCGAGCTGAACCAGCTGAGCAATCCCAACACCCCCGTACCGTTGATCGCCATCGCCATCGGGGCCGAGGCGGACCTCCAGGAGGTGGACGAGATCGCCAGGGCGACGGGCGGTGCCGGCTACCAGGTCAGCGACCCGGCGGAGATCACGTCGGTGATCCTCGAGGCGATCATGACGGTGGGGCAGAAAGGACGCGCGACCGAGAGCTGAGGCGCGGGCCGGGCGCGGCGTGCGCCGATCGACCACCCTGGGCCGCCGTCAACCGGCGTCAACCAGCCCCTGCATGGGCCGCTCGGCCATCCTGGTCCGCCGTCAACCGGCGTCAACCAGCCCCGGCGTGCGCCGATCGACCACCCTGGCCCGCCGTCAACCGGCCCGGGCCGCTCGACCGCAGTGAACAGGCCCCGGCCGCGGGCCGATCGATCGCCGTCGCTCCCCGTCAGGCGTCGCTGCCGGGGAACCCCACGGGCCAGGTGTGCACCGGCTGCCCTTCGCGCATCAGATCGCAGTAGCGCCGGGTGGTCGCCGCGAGCGCCGCGTCCCGTTCCAGGCCGGCCTCCAGCGCATGGTGGAACGTTTCCGCCTGCCAGGAGGCCCCGTTCGTCCGGCGCCTGCACCGCTCCTCGATCATGCCGAGGTACAGGTCCCGGTCGGCCGGCTCGATGTTCCAAGCGTCCAGACCCGCCGCGGCGAGCGGGAGCAGTTCATCGCGTACGAGTTTGACGACGGGCACGCGGGTGATGCCTCCGCGGCCGGGACGCGGCCACAGCAGTTCGGCCTCGATGCCGTGACGGCAGGCGGCCTCGAAGTTCTCGCGGGCCGCCGCGAAAGGCAGCCGGGACCACACCGGCCGCGCCTCCTCGGCCAGCGCCCGTACGAGTCCGTAGTAGAAGGCCGCGTTGGCGACGACATCGGCGACCGTGGGCCCCGCAGGCAGGACGCGGTTCTCCACGCGCAGGTGCGGCACACCGTCGACCACCGCGTACACCGGCCGGTTCCAGCGGTAGACGGTTCCGTTGTGCAGGGCGAGTTCCTGGAGCCGGGGGACGCCGCCGTCGTCCAGCACCCGCAGTGGGTCCTCGTCGTCGCATATCGGCAGCAGCGCGGGGAAGTAGCGCACGTTCTCCTCGAAGAGGTCGTACGCGGAGTTCACCCAGCGCTCACCGAACCAGGTCCGCGGCCGCACTCCCTGGGCCTGGAGCTCGGGCGGGCGGGTGTCGGTGGCCTGCTGGAACAGCGGCGGCCGCGACTCCCGCCACAGCTCCCTGCCGAACAGGAAGGGCGAGTTGGCCCCGACGGCGACCTGGACGGCCGCGACCGCCTGCGCCGCGTTCCACACGTCGGCGAACCGGGCCGGCGTCACCTGCAGATGCAGCTGGACCGAGGTACAGGCCGCCTCGGGGGCGATCGACGCCGAGGTGCAGGTCAGTCTCTCGACGCCCTCGATGTCGAGCGTGAATTCCTCGCCCCGTGCCGCCACGATCTGATCGTTGAGCAGGGTGTAGCGATCGACGTCGGAAAGGTTGGCGGAGACGAGATCCTGCTGCCGCAGGGTCGGCAGAATTCCGATCATCACGAGTCCGGAGCCCACATCCGCGGCCCTGCGGTCGGCATATCCGAGGCCGGTCCGCAACTCTTCTGCCAGCTGATCGAAGACGTGCCTGTCCAGCCGGTGCGGAACGATGTTTACTTCCAGATTGAACATCGCCAGCTCGGTCTGGAAATCCGGACTCGAGATGCGGGAGAGCACTTCCGCATTCATCATGCGCGGTGTCCCGTCCGAATCGGCGAGATTCAGCTCTATCTCCAGCCCCATGAGATTCCTGGGCCGGTCGAACCTCTTCTCCGCAAGGAGCCGCCCCAGTCCCGCGAGGCACTGTTGCAGCTTGCGCCGGTACCGTTGCCGATCGGACAGGTCGAAGCCGCCTGCCACGATCTTCTCCCCCATCGAAGCGTCCCTCCTCGAGTGGGCAGCCACGCAGCGTGGGCCGCTCGTGTCACGGACGATAATGCCCAGACTCTTTGATCCGTAACGCCCGTGCGGCAGGTCCGCTGCCGATAGGCTGGACTCGGCACGCAGGGGGCACATTCATCCGGCACTTCCCCTGGCGTGATGCGACGGTCACTTTCCGGGACGGGCCGGGCGTCAGGCACCATCCATATTCGGCCTACCACATCGTGGCGAAAACACCAGGCAGCAGCGTCGGCGACCTGAAAAATAGGTCAGAAACCGCTTGCTGACGGTCTGGAATTCGCCTTGCGGGAAATACGCGGGACGGCTAGCGGAAACAATGCCTGAACACGGGTCGTATAAACTCTGCGGAAGGGCCGAGATCGGCGCCAGGTGGTCTTCCGGCCCCGCGCGGCCCGTACGCCGACAGTGCCGTCTGCATCTCCCCGCATCACGTGTCTCTTGAGTGAGAGGCGACCCATCATGCCGCTGCATGTCCCCCCGGCCCCCGCGCCCGCCCTGCGCAGCGTTCTCGCAGCTCTCGGTTCCCCCACGGTCGTCCGTGAGGCTCCGACGCCCGCTCTGCGGTCCATCCAGGGACCTCTGAGCCCCGAACTGCCGCTTCCGGTCCATGTGCTGGACCGGGTCGTGCCGAGCGGCAGCGCTCCGTACACCCGGCTCGCCGGCTGGCGGTTCCTCATCCGCAGCGGCGATCGCGCCGTGGCCGCAGCGGACACCAGGCTGACACCCGACGGCTGGGTCTTCTCGCACTTCTTCGAGGGCCCCTATCTCGGTTCCACCGAACGTGCGCTGCGCCAGGCCGAGGCGATGGGATCGCCTTTCCAGCCAAGGCTGCTGTCCGTACCGCAGCTGTACATGCTCACCCTCTGGCTGCATCGCGACATCGACGCGGACGCCTCCGCCGGCACCCTTCAGCCGACCGACGTCCTGGTGCCGCTGGCACCGGCTCCGCCCGGCATCGCGGCCCACCGGCCGCACCAGGTCGCCGATCTGGTGCCGGTGTTGACCCTGCGGCTGAGTCCTGAA
Organism: Streptomyces sp. ISL-10; assembly: GCF_018614575.1. Classification (GTDB taxonomy): domain Bacteria; phylum Actinomycetota; class Actinomycetes; order Streptomycetales; family Streptomycetaceae; genus Streptomyces. Next base: position 14,735 of record NZ_JAGGOJ010000030.1, on the reverse strand, counting down.
CCGCTCCTCGACTCCCCGGCCGCCTGATCCGGCCCCCAACCCTCGGCCCTTGCGCCCCGCGACCAAACAGTCGCGGGGCGTACTGGTGAACGGCACATGGCCCGGCCGGACTAGCCCCGGCGGGCCACTGCGAACCACCCGAAAGGACAGCCCCGTTGCGTTGAACCGTCCGCGCGGGTGATGCGTCATGAATCAGTAGGAAGAGCTGCTGTGAAATCCCTGCGGATCGACGCCCGTGGGGGAACACTGGGAGACGGACCGACAGATACGGGGGCGGCCATGAACAGCTCATCGAGCCGCAGGACATTCACCACATCGCAGCGAAAGAACCCATCCATGTGCCAGCACCAGCCAGCCTGTCCCACACCCGACTCAGCCGACCGAGAGGCGGCACGCCTGGTGGCCCACCACCCGGAGCAGGGCTGGAGCCTTCTGTGCAACGGCGTCCTCCTCTTCGAGGACACCGGTGAACTGCTGCCCGACGGGCAGGTCATCGCCCCGCACCGGCCCGATGAGAGGGGCACGGTGATGACAGCCGCGTAACGCGGTCGCGGACACGACCAGGGGCCGGCCGGAGAGTTCTCCGTACCGGCCCCCATCCATGCGGCCGCGGGCGTCAGTTGTCGTACTCGTCCAGCGGCGGGCACGAGCAGACGAGGTTGCGGTCGCCGAAGGCGCCGTCGATACGGCGGACCGGCGGCCAGTACTTGTCCGCGGCGCTCACGCCCGCCGGGAAGACGGCCTCGTCACGGCTGTAGGCGTGACTCCACTCGCCGCCGAGCGCACCTGCGGTGTGCGGGGCATTGCGCAGCGGGTTGTCGTCCGCGGGCCACTCGCCCGACGCGACCTTCTCGATCTCGGCACGAATGGCGATCATCGTGTCGCAGAAACGGTCGAGTTCGGTCAGGTCTTCGCTCTCCGTCGGCTCGATCATCAGCGTCCCGGCCACCGGGAACGACATGGTGGGCGCGTGGAAGCCGTAGTCGATCAGACGCTTGGCGATGTCGTCGACGCTGACGCCGGTCGCCTTCGACAGCGGCCGCAGGTCGACGATGCACTCGTGTGCCACCAGCCCGGCGGGGCCGGTGTAGAGCACCGGGTAGTGCGGCTCCAGGCGCTTGGCGATGTAGTTCGCCGCGAGCACCGCCACCTGCGTCGCCCGCTTCAGTCCCTCGCCGCCCATCAGCCGGACGTACGCCCAGGAGATCGGCAGGATGCCGGCCGAGCCCCACGGCGCGGCCGAGATCGGGCCGACGCCCGTCTCCGGGCCCGCGGCCGGCTGCAGCGGGTGGTTGGGCAGGTACGGCGCGAGGTGGGCGCGCACACCGACCGGGCCGACGCCGGGACCCCCGCCGCCGTGCGGGATGCAGAAGGTCTTGTGCAGGTTCAGGTGCGACACGTCGCCGCCGAACCTGCCCGGCTTCGCAAGGCCGACCAGCGCGTTGAGGTTGGCGCCGTCCACGTAGACCTGGCCGCCCGCGTCGTGCACCTGGGCGCAGATGTCGGCGACGTGCTCCTCGAAGACGCCGTGCGTCGACGGGTAGGTGATCATCAGGACGGCGAGCTCGTCGCGGTACTGCTCGATCTTGGCGCGCAGGTCCTCGACGTCGATCTCGCCGTCGTCGGCGGTCTTCACGACGACGACCTTCATGCCGGCCATCACGGCGCTGGCGGCATTGGTGCCGTGCGCGGAGGACGGGATCAGGCACACGGTGCGCTGCTCGTCGCCGTTGGCGCGGTGGTAGGCGCGCACGGCCAGCAGACCGGCCAGCTCGCCCTGCGACCCGGCGTTGGGCTGGATCGAGACCTTGTCGTAGCCGGTGACCTCGGAGAGACGTTCCTCCAGCTCATGGATGAGGGTCAGATAGCCCTCGGCCTGCTCGACGGGCGCGAAGGGGTGCATCTGGCCGAACTCCGGCCAGGTGACCGGCTCCATCTCCGTCGTCGCGTTCAGCTTCATCGTGCAGGAGCCGAGCGGGATCATGCCGCGGTCCAGCGCGTAGTCACGGTCGGCGAGCTTGCGCAGGTAGCGCAGCATGGCCGTCTCGGAACGGTGCTGGTGGAAGACCGGGTGGGCGAGGTACTCGTCGGAGCGCAGCAGCGCGGTCGGCAGGGCGTCGGTGCTCGTCGCGTCCAGCGCCTCGACGTCGCCCTCGACACCGAACGCGGACCACACCGCCGCGAGCTGGTCCCGGCCGGTGGTCTCGTCGCAGGCGACGGAGACGTGGTCGGCGTCCACCAGGTGCAGGTTGACCCCGCCCTCGCGCGCGGCGGCCACGACATCGGCGGCCCTGCCCGGCACACGGAGCGTGAGCGTGTCGAAGAAAGTGCCGTGCACGACCTCCACGCCGCCGGCCCGCAGCCCGTCGGCGAGCACCGTCGCGTAGCGGTGGGTGCGCTCGGCGATGGCGCGCAGGCCGTCGGGGCCGTGGTAGACGGCGTACATGCCCGCCATGACGGCGAGCAGGACCTGCGCGGTGCAGATGTTGCTGGTGGCCTTCTCACGGCGGATGTGCTGCTCACGGGTCTGCAGCGCGAGCCGGTAGGCCTTGTTGCCGTCCGCGTCGACGGAGACGCCGACGAGGCGGCCGGGCAGGCTGCGGGCGAACTTGTCGCGCACGGCCATGTAACCGGCGTGCGGGCCGCCGAAGCCCATGGGCACACCGAAACGCTGGGTCGTCCCCACCGCGATGTCGGCACCCAGCTCACCGGGCGAGGTGAGCAGCGTCAGGGCCAGCAGGTCGGCGGCGACGGTGACGATCGCGCCGAGCTCGTGTGCCTGCTCGATGACCGGCTTCAGATCCCGTACGGCACCGGAGGCGCCCGGGTACTGGAGCAGCACGCCGAAGACACCGCGCTCGGCGATCTCGGCCGGGATGCCCATGCTGAGGTCGGCGGTGACGACCTCGACGCCGGTGGGCTCGGCGCGCGTTTCGATCACGGCGACTGTCTGCGGCAGGACGTCGGCGTCGATCAGGAAGACGCCGTCCTTGACCTTGCCGACGCGGCGGGCGAGCGACATGGCCTCGGCGGCCGCGGTGCCCTCGTCCAGCAGGGAGGCACCGGAGGTGGGCAGGCCCGTGAGGTCGGCGACGACGGTCTGGAAGTTCAGCAGGGCCTCGAGGCGTCCCTGGGAGATCTCGGGCTGGTACGGCGTGTACGCGGTGTACCAGGCCGGGTTCTCCATGACGTTGCGCAGGATGACCGGCGGCGTGAAGGTGCCGTAGTAGCCGAGGCCGATCATGGGCGCGAGCACCTGGTTGCGGTCGGCGAGCGAGCGCAGCTCGGCAAGGACGTCGGCCTCGGTGCGGGCGTCGGGCAGGTTCAGTGCCTCCGCGCTCTTGATCACATCCGGCACCGCGGCGGCGGTCAGCTCGTCGAGGGAGCCGTAGCCCACCTGCGCGAGCATCTTCGCCTGGGCAGCGGCGTCGGGGCCGATGTGGCGCCGCTCGAAGGGGGTGCCTCGCTCCAGCTGGGAGAGCGGAATGCGGTTGGCGGTCATGTGGGAGGCCTCCTGGTCTATGCGACCTGCGAGGGGCATCACGGCGCGGATGCCCGGACGGCCTCCCCCTCTGTCATCTCGAACCTGAGAGCTTCACCGGGGCGCCGTGGGACGACGCACCGGCTTTCACCGTCGGTGAGAGCGGATGCCGTCCGACGCCCGCCCTGCTTTCCAGAGTGACCTCGTCCGTGCGGTACAGGGGCCTGAGAGATTCCGGGGAGGATTTGCTCCTTCGGCGCCGCCGGTGGGATCACCGGTGGACTCTCCCGCACGGGGTCAACAGCCGATTGCCAGGGTACCAGCGCGTGCCTGCGACGATCCCTCGAGTGGCCGTCACCCGAGATGTGCACTTTTGTAGTGACTGTAGAGCAGTCGCGACCAGCTGGAGGGACCGTGCAGACCGATATCGATCCGCGCAGCCTGATAGGCCGCAAGGCGTTCGACCGCGACGGCCACAAGATCGGGACCGTCGACGAGGTGTACCTGGACGACGCGACGGGCGAGCCCGAATGGGCGGCCGTCCGCACGGGCCTGTTCAGCAGGGACGCGTTCGTCCCCCTGGAACCCAGCGAACTCGTCGACAACGCCCTCCACGTCCCCTACGAACGCGCCCTGATCAAGGATGCCCCGGACTTCGGCGTCGGCCGCCATCTCTCCCCCGAGCAGGAACTCCAGCTCTACCACCACTACGGCCTCGACATCGCCGCACCCCCGGCCCCGGCCCCCTCCTCCGGCGACCGCTCCTTCGGCCAGGTCGCGGGCCAGGAGGACTGACCCGGCGAGGCCGCCAGATCTCCGGGCAGCGGCTACCGGAACCCCGGTGGCCAGGACCAAAGGCACTCCCGGGCCCCGCACAAAATCCGGCGCTCCCGGCCTGCCGATCGGTGTCCCCGTACGCGCCTGCCGCCTCAGCCTCCCTCTGTCATCGGCGCTCCTGTCCCTCCCGTAGGGGAACGATTTCCTCGGCCGGCTCCGGCGGCCGACCGGCCTCGTCCCTGACCGCCTCCACCAGCTCCTGCGCAGGGCCGTCGGGCCCGACCAGCGGGTCCGCGGCGGAGCGGGCGTCCCGCGCAGGGTCCCCGGACCGCCGCGGCACCAGCGGCAGCGGGTCCGACGGCTCGAGGTCCGCGTCGTCGACGCGGAACGTGCGCACCCGGCCCGGCGCCGAACCCGGTTCCTCGAAGCGCACGGTCACGCGCCCCACACCGCTGCCCTGCACCCAGCCAGCCCCGTAGACGGCATGCCGGACGTCCTGCCCCGCCGACCAGCGCCGCTCGGCGGGCTCCGCCGGAGCAGGCTCCGCCGGCCCCGGCGGGCGCTCGGCGCCGTCCGGTTCACCGGCCGCCGGATCGGTCGCCGCCGCGGCCGACGCCGCCGCCTCCTCCTCCGCGGCAGCCTGCGCGAACAGATCCTCCTGTGTGTAGTCCGCGAGCCCCGTGACGCCGACTCCGAGGAGCCGTACGCCGCCCGTCGTGTCCACGGACTCCAGCAGCCGTCCGGCGGCCTCCCGCACCACCGCGAGGTCGTCGGTCGGCCCCCTGAGCGTCTCGGAGCGCGTCAGCGTCGAGAAGTCGAAGCGCCGGACCTTGAGGACGATCGTGCGGCCGGAGTGCCCGCTCGCCCGAAGTCGCTGCACACACCGCTCCGCGAGCCGCTCCACCTCGATCCGCACCCGCACCCGGTCGTGCAGATCCACGTCGAAGGTGTCCTCCACCGACACCGACTTCGCGTCCCGCTCCGCCACCACGGGCCGGTCGTCGTGCCCGAGCGCCATCCGGAACAGCGCGGCCCCGTGCGCCCTGCCCAGCAGCCGTACGAGTTCGTCCTCGCCCGCCTCCGCGAGGTCGGCGACGGTGGTCATCCCGGCGCGCCTGAGGTGCTCGCCGGTCGCCGGACCCACGCCGGGCAGCGTCCGCACGGACATCGGTCCGAGGAGCTCCCGCTCGGTGCCCGGCTCTATCAGGACCAGGCCGTCCGGCTTGGCCTGCTCGGAGGCGATCTTCGCCAGCATCTTGGAACCGGCGAGGCCGACGGACCCGGACAGACCGGTCACCGCCCGGATGTCGGCGCGCAGCCGCTCCCCCGTCGTACGCGCCGACAGTGCGTCGTCGGCCGCTCCGCCCGCCTCCAGGTCGACAAAGGCCTCGTCCAGGCTGAGCGGCTCCACCAGAGGCGACAGCCGGCCCAGCAGCTCCATGACCTGCTCGCTGACCGTGCGGTAGAGCGAGAACCGGGGCACCAGGTACGCGGCGTTCGGCGCCAGCCGCCTGGCCTGGGCCATGGGCATCGCCGAGTGGACGCCGAAGCGCCGCGCCTCGTACGACGCGGTGGCCACCACCCCGCGCGGCCCGAGCCCCCCGACCACCACGGCCTTGCCGCGCAACGAAGGCTTCGCCGCCTGCTCGGCTGCGGCGAAGAAGGCATCCATGTCCAGATGCAGGATCGTCGGGGCGGTTCTCACACCATCGATGCTGCCCTACGGCACTGACAAAGCCGCTGCACAGCGATGTGGAACGGCCTGCCGCACGTACATCGGACCGGACGCGGCGACCGCGACCCCCCGCGTCACACCGCCCGGTCGCGCCTGCGCCTGGCGAGCTCGTCCGCGGGGTTGTTGCCGACCAGGGTCTCGCCGGTGTCGATGCGCTCGCCGTGCAATTGCGACAGAGCCGCCTCCACGTCACGCCACACGACTCCCACGGCGATCCCGAAGACGCCCTGACCACCCTGGAGCAGGTCCACGACCTCGTCGGGCGAGGAGCACTCGTACACGGTCGCCCCGTCGCTCATCAGCGTCATTCGCTCGAGGTCGCGAAATCCCCGGGCCCGCAGGTGCTGGACGGCGGCCCGGATGTTCTGCAGCGCGACGCCGGTGTCCAGGAACCGTTTGACGATCTTGAGAACGACCACGTCCCGAAAGCTGTACAGCCGCTGCGTGCCCGATCCGTACGCCGGGCGCACGCTCGGTTCCACAAGGCCGGTACGTGCCCAGTAATCGAGCTGCCGATAGGTGATCCCCGCTGCCGCGCACGCGGTCGGCCCCCGGTATCCGATGGCGTCCGTGGTGGGATCGGCCGCGCTGTCCTGCAGCGGATACGGCCCGCCTTCCACCGGACTGATTCCGGGGCCGCCCCCAGCCGTACTGTCGCCGCTGCTTCTCACGCCGACCTCCGTCCTTGACCTGCCACCTCGAAGGTAGGGAGTCACCAGGGGTGCGTCAACGATCGCCACACTCGGCACGCCGAGTGATAATCACCCTGAGAGTGGTTTCTCGTGCCCCGATCCCGGGAAAGGCTACTCGAATGCGCCGACGCCGGACGGCCGGCCGCTGACCGGCCGCGAGGGCCTCACTGGTTGCTGGACCCGAAGTCCTCGGGCGAGATCTGGTCGAGGAACTCGCGGAACTTCTCCACCTCGTCCTCCTGCTCGTCCGGGATGGCGATCCCCGCGTCGTCGAGCACTCCGTCACTGCCGTAGATCGGCGTCCCGGTGCGCAGGGCCAGCGCTATGGCGTCGGACGGCCTGGCGCTCACCTCGACACCGCTGGCGAAGACCAGCTCGGCGTAGAACACACCCTCACGCAGGTCGGTGATACGGACCTCGGTGAGCTCCTGGCCCACCGCATCGAGGACGTCCTTGAAGAGGTCGTGCGTCAGCGGCCTCGCGGGAGCCATGCCCTGCTGCGCGAAGGCGATCGCAGTCGCCTCCCCGGGTCCGATCCAGATGGGGAGGTACCGATCGCCTCCCACTTCACGCAGGAGCACGATCGGTTGGTTCGAGGGCATTTCGACCCGGACACCCACAACGTCGAGCTCGTTCACACAGCAACCCTAGGACGTGCGGATGAGGTTTGGGTAGTCGGGCTGGTCCAAGATCAGTGCAGCCGGACCCCGAGGGCGCTCTGCACCAGGGCCGCGTGGAGCTTCACGGCCAGCGCCGCCAGCTCCCTCGTGGTGGCCTCCGCATGCGCCCTGGTCTGCGGATTACGATGCCGGCGCAGGGGCATCACGACCTGCTCGACCAGCCCGGCGTCCCGCTCGGCGGACGCCTTCATGGCCCGCAGATGACGTGGCTCGAGGCCGAATCTGCCCAGCTCGGCGACGAGCCGGGCCACCGTCACCGACTCGGCGTCGTAACCGCTGCTCCCGTCGGCCGCGAGCAGGCCGTACGACTCCCACTCGGCCAGCTCCTCCTCGCTCACCTCGGCGGCGGCCAGGAGCTCGGCGCGGCCGAGACGCCGGGCGGTGCGGCGCTCACTCTCGGCGCCGTCCACGCCGTCGAACAGCTCGCGCTGTGTGCCCTGGACGGGCAGCTGGACCTGCTCGCCGCGCTCGAGGGCCTCCAGCTGTTCACGGATGACCTTGAGGGGAAGGTAGTGATCGCGCTGCATCCGCAGGACGAGCGCCAGGCGCTCGACATCCTGGGCGCTGAACTTGCGGTACCCGGACGGGGACCGGCTCGGCTCGACGAGCCCCTCGGCCTCCAGGAAACGGATCTTGGAGATCGTCACCTCGGGGAACTCGTCACGCAGCCGGGAGAGCACCGTGCCGATGCTCATCGCCCGGTCACCCGTGCCGGCGGCGCCGTGTCCCGCACCGCCCGTCGGTGTACGCAGCATGTACCTTCCCTGTGGACGTCCCCCCGGACGGAGTCCGGGGGGAGGGTCAGGCGCCGCGCTGGCTCGCGTAGAACACCAGCCGGTACTTGCCGATCTGGACCTCGTCACCGTTCGAGAGGACCACGGAGTCGATCCGCTCGCGGTTGACGTACGTGCCGTTGAGGCTGCCGACATCGGAGACGCTGAAGCTGCCGTCGGGGGCCCGGCGGAACTCCACATGGCGACGTGAGACCGTCACGTCGTCCAGGAAGATGTCACTCTGCGGGTGCCGGCCCGCCGTGGTCAGCTCACCGTCCAGCAGGAACCGGCTGCCCGAGTTCGGGCCACGGCGCACCACCAGAAGGGCGGAGCCGAGCGGCAGGGCGTCGACAGCGGCCTGGGCCTCGGGCGACAGCGACGGCAGCGCGGTCTGACCGGTGACCTCGGAGTCGTACGCCTCGATCCCGGAGATCGAGATGGTCGAGGTCGTCTCGGAGGCACGCTCGGCCGGAGCGCCACCGCGAAGCGGCGCACCGCAGTTGGAGCAGAACCGACCGGCCTCGGTGTTCCGGTGGCCGCACCTCGTACAAACCGGCAAACCCGCCATGGACGGATCCTCCTGCCGCGGTTGTCCCGCGTGGGGATTGGTCGCATACGGGTCGGAGGCAAACCCTCCACCCGCACTTGAGGTTGATGGTTCCCCGAAACCTATGCGCCCGGCACCGGCAGGGTCAACAGACGACGCGCCCTGTCCGCCCGAATTGTCGCCACCGGCGACCTCGTCACGGAACAGCGGACGCTCGGCGCCCTGCTCCTCGCTCTGGCCGTGGCGCGGCGCGCGATGGCGGGCGTTGCCGTCCTCGCGTGCGCTCTTGCCGAACAACTTCCCAAACAACTTCACGGGCGATTCCCCTTGACCGAAATAGACCCGCCCGTGGGGCAGGACGAACCCTGAACCAACACACCTGCCGACCCGGACATCCGAACAACGTCCGTGACCACTCGACAGTTTCCACCACGCACCACCGATCCGGTGCGTCGCCCCCCTGCAATCCCCCGCCCTGGTCCGGCAGAACCCATGCTCCCCCGATTCACTGCGATGACGACCGAGCGTAGTCAGGCCGCTCCGCGGGTCGCAAGGCATCGACAATGATCTTCTCCGAACGGGCCACGACCGCCGTGGCCTGCTCCTTCTCCAGCGTCTGGACCACGCCACCAGGGATGTTCAGCGCCGGTTCCAGGTCCTGCGGTTTGCCGATGACCTTGAAGGTGTACGGGGCGCTGACGCGCTTGCCGTCGACCTCCATGTCACGGGCGGCACCGGAGAAGAACGTGTCCGCGACCACCCGGACGCCGTTGACCTGGATCGCCTCCGCACCGGCCGCCCGCAGCTCCTGGACCGCGTCGAGGAGCATGTCCGGCTCTACCGTGCCCGCCGGGTCCGAGATGGTGAGCGTGATGCCGGGGCCCTGCGCGGCGACCGTACCCGCGAGGATGCCGAGCTGCTGCTCCTTCTGGAGCGTCTGCTTACGGGCCTCCTCGGCCTGGTCGGAACTGTTCTCCAGCTCGGTGCGCTGGTCCTCCAGACGCTGCTTCTCGTCCTCCAGACGCTGCGAACGGTTGTCGAGCTCGTCCAGGATGCGCACCAGGTCCTCCTGGCGCGCCCCCCGCAGCGCACTGTCCTCGCTGGTGGAACGGACCTGGATGGCCAGGCCCAGCCCGAGTACGAACAGGAGCACGGCGACGATGAGTTGGGCCCGCGTCACGCGCGGCGGCCACACGGCCGCGCGCAGCCGCTGCCGTCCGCTCTGCGACGCGCTCTCCTCGGCCTCGGGCGCGGACTGCTGCGCCGGGGCGGGCGGGGCGAGCGGCGGCAGGGGCGCGCGCCTCGGCTCCGGCGAACGACCGTTGGGCTTCTCTTCGTTGTTCATGTTCGTCACGCCCGGAAGACATGCCGGCGGATCGCGGCGGCGTTGGAGAAGATCCGGATGCCCAGGACGACGACCACGCCCGTCGACAACTGGGCTCCGACGCCGAGCTTGTCGCCGAGGAACACGATCAGTGCGGCCACGACCACGTTCGACAGGAAGGAGACGACGAAGACCTTGTCGACGAAGATCCCGTCGAGCATGGCTCGCAGTCCGCCGAACACGGCGTCGAGGGCGGCGACCACCGCGATCGGAAGGTAGGGCTCGACCACCGCCGGCACCTCGGGCCGGATGAACAGTCCGACCACGACTCCCACGACGAGGCCCAGTACGGCGATCACGATGTGCCCTTCCCTGTGTCAGCCGTACCCGTCCCGCTGCCCTGCTCGGCACCGGGGGTCATCGGCTCTGCTGTACGTACGATCAAGCTCGGAGCCGCGGGCAACCGCACCGTCTGCTCGTCGGAAATGCTGAAGCGAATGCCGAAGTTCTCCTGCAGCGCGTGCAGATACTGCCCGTCGACGCTGTCCTGGAACGTGGTGCTCAGCTTGTTCGCTTCCCCCACCGCGAGCACCGTGTACGGCGGCACCAGCGGCCGGTTGTCGACCAGTATGGCGTCGCCCGCCGCGCGGATGGCCGACAGGGCCGTCAGCCGCTGCCCATTGATGGCCACGGCTTCCGCGCCGGACTCCCACAGCCCGTTGACGACACGCTGCATGTCACGGTCGCGGACGCGGCCCGTGTCCGAGAAACCGCTGCTCTCGCGGGGTCCGTCACCGCTCTGGTCGGTGCCTTTGGCGTCGTCGACGACGAGTTTCACGCCTGGCCCCTGCACCTCGGTGGCGCCGGCGAGCAGAGCGACCAGCCCGCCCTGGTCCCCGCCCTGCGTTCTCAGAGCCCTGCGCTGACGCTCCTGGACGTCCTCGCGGAGCGTGTCGACGCTCTGCTCCAATTCGTCCACGGAGTCGGTCTGCGCCTCGACGCGGTCGATCAGGTTCTCGCGCTCCTTGGCCAGCACCGGTGCCGATATCCGCGCCTCGGCCGCACCGACCGTGACCACGGCGGCGGCCAGCACCAGACCGGCCGCGAGGCCGAGCTTGGCGCGCAGCGTACGGGGCAGCCCCTCGGCCCGGCGCGAGGCCGCCTCCGCGTACCCGTCGTCGAGGCTGTGCTCCATCACGTTCGTCAGCAGCGACATCGACGCGTCGGGACGCGCGGGTGGAGATCCTGTGCTCCGAACGGGGGGCTGCTGCGACATGCCGCACATCGTCGCACGTCGCAGCCGCTACCGCCGAATGGCCCCACCGGTGTGCCGGGCGGTGCCGGGCAGCGGCGGCCGGCACACCGGTGTCCCTCTCATCGTCCGGCGCTGTCCACGACCGAGGCCCACTCGTCGAGCAGGGCCTGCGCGGAGGTGTCGTCAGGACCTTCCGCCCACAGATGCGTGACCGCCTCGGCCGGGTCGGGCAGCACCATCACCCAGCGTCCGTCGGCCTCCACAACGCGCACACCGTCCGTCGTATCGACATGTCGATCACCGGCGGCCTCGACGACCCGGCGCATCACCAGGCCCTTGACCGCCCAGGGCGTCGCCAGATCCCGCTTGAGCACATGTGCGCGCGGGATACGGGCGTCGATCTGGCTGAGCGTGAGCTGGGTACGGGCCACCAGGCCGACGAGCCGCACGAAAGCGGCCGTGCCGTCGAAGACACTGCTGAACTCGGGCACGATGAAGCCGCCGCGGCCGTCGCCGCCGAAGATGGTGGTGTCCTCCCTGCCCACACGGGTCAGGTCGTCCGGCGACGTCGTCGTCCACTCCACCTGGGTGCCGTGGTACGCGGCGACCTGCTCGGCGATCCGCGTGGTGGTCACGGGCAGGGCGACACGGCCGCTGCGCCGCTCGGCGGCCACCAGATCCAGCAGGACCAGCAGGGCCCGGTCGTCCTCGACGATGCGCCCGCGCTCGTCGACCAGGGACAGCCGCTCACCGACAGGGTCGAAGCGGACACCGAACGCGGCGCGCGCGGAGGCCACGATCTCACCGAGCCGCACAAGACCCGACCTGCGCGCGTCCGCGGACTCGGTCGGCCGGGACTCGTCCAGACCCGGGTTGATCGTCAGCGCGTCCACACCGAGGCGGCCGAGGAGGCTCGGCAGGACGAGCCCGGCGCTGCCGTTGGACGCGTCGATGACCACCTTGAGCCCGGACTCGGCGATCCCCGAGGTGTCGACGTTACGCAGCAGAGAGCCCGTGTACGAGTCGAACACACTGGACGGGAAGTGCAGGTCACCGATCTCCCCCGGGAAGGCCCGCCGATACTCCTGGCGCGCGTACACACGGTCCAGCTTCCGCTGGCCGCCCTGGGACAGGTCCGCGCCCCGTTCGTCGAAGAACATGATGTCGACGGAGTCGGGCACACCGGGAGACGTACGGATCATGATGCCGCCCGCACTGCCTCTGGCCGTCTGCTGCCGCGCCACGGGCAGCGGCACGTTCTCCAGGTCCCGCACGTCGATGGCGCTGGTCTGAAGCGCGGAGATGACGGCCCGCTTCAGGGCCCGGGCACCGCGGGAGTGGTCACGGGCCGTGGTGACGGTGGCGCCCTTCTTGAGGGTCGTGGCGTACGCACCCGCCAGGCGCACCGCGAGTTCGGGCGTGATCTCCACGTTCAGGATGCCGGAAACGCCTCGGGCACCGAAGAGATGGGCCTGACCACGGGACTCCCAGATGACCGAGGTGTTGACGAACGCGCCGGCCTCGATGGTCTTGAACGGATAGACCCGCACATTGCCCTGGACAATCGATTCCTCGCCCACCAGGCATTCGTCACCGATCACCGCGCCGTCCTCGATGCGCGCAGCGCGCATGATGTCGGTGTTCTTGCCGATGACGCAGCCCCGCAGATTGGCCTGCTGACCGATGTAGACGTTGTCGTGGACGACCGCCTTGTGGAGGAACGCCCCCGTCTTGACGACGACGTTGGAGCCGACCACCGTGTGCTCGCGCAGCTCGACGCCGGCTTCGACCTTGGCGTAGTCACCGACGTACAGGGGCCCGCGGAGCACCGCATCGGGATGCACCTCGGCACCCTCGGCGACCCACACGCCGGGGGAGATCTCGAAGCCGTCGAGCTCGACGTCGACCTTCCGCTCCAGCACGTCGGCCTGTGCCTTCACATAGCTCTCGTGTGTGCCGACGTCCTCCCAGTAGCCCTCGGCGACATAGCCGTAGATCGGCTTGCCTTCCTTCATGAGCTGCGGGAAGACATCTCCCGACCAGTCGACGGGGACGTCGGGCTGGACGTAGTCGAAGACCTCGGGCTCCATCACATAAATGCCCGTGTTGACGGTGTCCGAGAAGACCTGTCCCCAGGTCGGTTTCTCGAGGAAGCGCTCGACCTTCCCTTCCTCGTCGACGATCGTGATTCCGAATTCCAAAGGATTCGGCACCCGCGTCAGACACACGGTGACAAGGGCGCCCTTCTCCTTGTGGAAGGAGATCAAGTCCGTGAGGTCGAAGTCGGTGAGGGCGTCACCGGAAATGACGAGGAAGGCATCGTCCTTCAACGCCTCCTCTGCATTTTTCACACTCCCCGCGGTGCCGAGTGGCTTCTCCTCGTTGGCATAGGTGAGCTCCATTCCGAGCTCTTCGCCGTCACCGAAGTAGTTCCTGACTAGTGAGGCGAGAAACTGCACGGTAACGACGGTCTCGGTGAGCCCGTGCCGCTTGAGCAGCCGCAGCACATGCTCCATGATCGGCCGGTTGGCCACCGGCAGGAGCGGCTTGGGCATGCTCGAGGTCATGGGGCGAAGTCGAGTTCCTTCGCCGCCGGCCATCACGACGGCCTTCATGTCGGAAGCGTCCTCCTTGAAGAGATGACGGTCCAGCCGACTTCACCCGCACGAACAGACCCTCGGGTGGCATCCACGGCCGGCGACACTGCCGGTCACCGCGTCAACGGGGTCAATCGGCCTCTGCGTCCGCCTTGACGAGTCGGCGGACCTGAACCACATAGAGGATCCCTGCCCACCAATAGAGAGTTGTACCCCATCCGGCGAACGCCCATCCGAAAATCGCAGCAAGCGACGCCAGCCATCCCGTTCCGTCACTCAGGAGCAGCAAGGGGAAGGCATACATGAGGTTGAAGGTGGCCGCCTTGCCCAGGAAGTTCACCTGGGGTGGCGGATAACCGTGCCTGCGCAGGATGTACACCATCACGAGGAGCATCAGTTCCCGAGCGAGAAGTGCAGCGGTCAACCAGAGGGGCAGAATCTCGCGCCAGGTCAGTCCCACGAGAGTGGAGAGGATGTAGAGCCGGTCGGCGGCCGGGTCGAGGATACGGCCCAGGCTGCTGATCTGGTTCCACCGGCGGGCGAGCTTCCCGTCGAGATAGTCGCTGACCCCGCTCAGCATCAGAACGAGCAATGCCCAGCCGTCGCTCTTGGGCCCGCCGAACTCGGGTCGAAGAATCAGCCACAGGAAGAGCGGCACACCCGCCAGACGCGCCATGCTGAGGATGTTGGGGATGGTGAGTACCCGGTCGGTCTGGACGCGGGTCTCCTGGACCTCCACCCGGGGGCCTCCTGTGGGAACGTGCCGATGATGCTCCCCGACCTTACCCGCAGCAGCTCCCGCACTGAGCACAGGGGTCGGCCGAAGCCGATGCCGGCCGGCCGGCGGTGAATCCGACCCCGAAACGCAGAAAAG
>NZ_JAGGOJ010000029.1 GCF_018614575.1 Streptomyces sp. ISL-10 | reverse complement strand
ACCGCCAACATTCTTAAGGACCGTCCGATGAGCTCCCTCTCCCTCGCCGTGCGCGACTCGTCCACGATGCTGCGCCGCAACCTCCTGCACGCGCGGCGCTACCCGTCCCTGACCCTGAACCTGCTGCTCACCCCGATCATGCTGCTGTTGCTCTTCGTCTACGTCTTCGGCGACGTGATGAGCGCGGGCATCGGCGGCGGCGGTGCGGACCGCTCCGAGTACATCGCGTATCTCGTCCCGGGCATCCTGCTGATGACCATCGGCGGCACCGTGGTCGGGACCGCGGTGTCCGTCTCCAACGACATGACCGAGGGCATCATCGCCCGCTTACGCACGATGGCGATCCACCGCGGTTCGCTGATCGTCGGGCACGTCGTCGGCAGCGTGCTGCAGGCCATCACGAGCGTGGTCCTCGTGGGCGCCGTCGCCGTGGCCATCGGCTTCCGGTCCACGGATGCCGGCGTCCTGGAGTGGCTGGCGGCGTTCGGGCTGCTCGTGCTCTTCGCCATGGCGCTCACCTGGATCGCGGTCGGCATGGGCCTGATCAGCCCGAACGCCGAGGCAGCCAGCAACAACGCGATGCCCATGATCCTGCTGCCGCTTCTCTCCAGCGCCTTCGTCCCGGTCGACGCCATGCCCGGCTGGTTCCAGCCGATCGCCGAGTACCAGCCGTTCACGCCCGCCATCGAAACCCTCCGGGGCCTGCTGCTCGGCAGCGAGATCGGCAACAACGGGTGGCTCGCGGTCGTTTGGTGCCTGGGGCTCGCGGTGCTCGGCTACTTCTGGTCGACCTCGAAGTTCAACCGCGATCCGCGATAGCCGCGCGGGCCGCCTCCCGCAGTTCGTCCCGCCCGAGGGCGGCGTACTCCGACACCGCGTCGGCGTACGCCGCCCGGTCGGCGTTCTCGGCCATCTACCGGGCTCGCTCTGCGGACATCGCCGGCTGGAACTCCCTCAGCACGCCGAGTCGTTCGGCCAGTGCGAGCAACCGCACCGCGCAATGGTCGCCGCCGGCAAGGACCGCCACGGCGAGCCCGTGCAGGGGGTGCCGTACGCGCTGAGCGGTCCGGAAGGGGCGTCCGGCCGGGCCAGCAGTGCCCGCATCCGGCGCCGCAGCTCCCCCACCAGTTACGCGGCCGCCTCCAGCCGCCCGGCCCAGGCATGCGGGGTCACCGCAGTCCGAGGATCTGCAGCGTCCAGGAATCCAGGTACGGATCGGTGCCGTGCAGCGGCCCGCCCTCGCGCAGCCGCGCCGGTGCCCGCCCGTTGGCGGTCCGCGAGCTCGTCACTGCCGAATCGGAAGACCTCCTATCCGCTGAGCTTGAGGTCCCGGTCGCCGACGACCATCGCCGCGTACTCGGTCCTCCAGCCCAGTGGGCACGTGAGCACCTGGTGCCGTGGATCGGTCGGCGGCTGCGCGGCGAGAGCTCCGGCGATCATGTGGAGGCAAAGCGCCCGGACCTGCTGCCGCTCTGAACGCGGAGGAGGTCAGGCGCGGGGGGCACCGGAGAGTGCGCCGGGGGAATCGGCGCGGGGATCCGTTCGAGGACGCCGCCGGCGAAGACGTCGTACAGCGGCAGCGTCTCCAGGTGGACGTAGCCGATGTGGCAGTCGCACACGGCGAGCGGGCAGGCCCGGGGGCGCAGCGCGCGGCGGTACGAGCCGTCGTAGAGGTTGCCCAGCTCGGCGCGGACGAAGTGGCAGCGCCGGACGGTCCCCTCGCCGTCCACCGAGATCACCGACTCGCCGGTGCGGCACGGCAGCCCGGCGGAGCGGTGCGGAAGGCGGCTGTAGGGGAACAGCGGGTCCAGCTCCGTCCAGGCGTCGGCCTCGGCGTCGGAGAGCTCGTGTCCCTCGGGCGCGTTCACCCAGAGGTAGATGTGCGGCGGCAGATCGGCGCGGAGTCTGTGCGCCTCCGCGAGGTGGGCGGGAAAGCCGACGATGCCGACGCTGAACCGGATCTCCCGCCGGATCAGATCCCGGCACTTGGAGATGAACCGGTTATGGGGGGTCTGGCCGGGGTGATACGTGCACCACAGGGCTAGCTTCGCCGGATCCGCGTCCGCCACCCAGTCGGTACGGCTGCTGAGGTTCGTCTGGATCGCGACCCGGCGGATGTGCGGCAGATGCGACAGCTCGGTCAGTGCCTTGCGGTACCAGGAGCGGACCAGGCCCTCCCCCCAAGGGGTGAACAGCACCGACAGCCGGTCGTCTCTCTGCTCCGCCGCCCACGCCGTGAAGCGCTCCAGCGCCGCCCGGTCGGCGCGCAGCTGCTCCCGGCTGTCGCGCCGCTTCGCGAACGGGCAGTAGGGGCAGTCGTAGTCGCAGGAAGCGAGCGGGCCCCGGTACAGCACGGTCAGATCCACGGCCCCGCTCACTTCGGCTCGTACGCGGCCATCGCGGCGCGCACCGCGGGCGAGAACAGCTCGGGACCCAGGGCGTCCGAGTGGGCCAGACCCTCCGGAGACAGCCGCAACCGGCCGGGGGCGGCGGCCGCGTCCAGCCAGCCGAGCGCGGCGAACCGCTCCAGCTCCGCCGGGAAGTGGTCGGCGGGAGCGGCGCCGAACCGCTCGCGGTAGCCGGCCACCTCCATCCCCTCGGCCTGCAGCAGTGACTGCAGGAGATGGCGGCGGCGCGCCTCGCCCTCGTCGACCCGGCGGCCCACCTCCGCGTGGGAGAAGTCCCTGGTGGTGGTGAAGTCGTCGATGATGCGCCGTATCTCGCCCATGCCGACGGCGTAGTCGAAGGAGTAGTGCAGGGCCGACGTGTAGGAGCGGGCGCCGCAGCCCAGCCCGATCATGCCGTCCGTCTGGCACGCGTGGTCGTCGGCGGCAAAAGGCGGGGCGCCGGCACGGCGGAACATGCGCATGGACACCTGCTCGTACCCGCGGGCGAGCAGATGATCGCGGCCCGTGCGGTACAGCCGCAGCCGCTGCTCGTCCCAGGCGGCGTCGGCCGCGGCGCCGAAGCGGCCGAGACCGGTCAGCGGCCGTACGTACAGCGGATACAGATACAGCTCCTCCGGCTCCCATGCGAGGGCGGCGTCGAGCGAGGAGAGCCAGGTCCGCTCACTCTGGCCGTCGATGCCGTAGATGAGGTCGATGTTGAGGACGGGGATCCCGGCGTCCCGTATCCGGCCCAGCGCGGCCTCGACATCGGCCCGGCGCTGCGGACGGACCGCGGCCCGCGCCTCCGCGTCGACGAAGCTCTGCACGCCGATGCTGACGCGGGTCGTGCCGCGATCGGCGAGCACGGCCAGCCGGTCGGCCGTCGCCGTCGCCGGGGAGGTCTCGACGGAGAGCGGCACCGCCGTCAGGTCCGCCCCCATCCGCTTCTCCGCGATGTCGCAGAGCCGCTCCAGCTCACCCGCCGTCAGGAACGTCGGTGTGCCGCCGCCGAACGCGGCTGCCGCGAACCGGACCGGGCCGTCGTCCCCGAGCGCCTCGCGCACCGCGGCCGCCTGGCGGTCGAGCGCGTCCAGGTAACGCCCGGTCAGCTCGTCGGGCGCGCCGATCCTGGTGAACAGGTTGCAGAAGCCGCACCGGACCTCGCAGAACGGTATGTGCAGATAGAGCGAGAGGGCGTCCTTGGGCTCGTGCTCCCACAGCTCGCGCAGCGCGGGCCGGCTGTCGCCGAGGGGGCGGTAGGCCGTCTTGTGCGGATAGGCGTAGACGTAGCTCTGGTAGGGGCG
Organism: Streptomyces sp. ISL-10; assembly: GCF_018614575.1. Taxonomy (GTDB): domain Bacteria; phylum Actinomycetota; class Actinomycetes; order Streptomycetales; family Streptomycetaceae; genus Streptomyces. The sequence continues at coordinate 76,789 of NZ_JAGGOJ010000029.1, read as the reverse complement.
CGGATCGGGGTGCGTGACGGGGGTGCTCATGCGGAGGCCTCGAGGAAGAAGTGGGCGTAGGGGACCGTCCAGACGGCCTCGTGGCCGAGCCGGTGGCCGGTGAAGCCGCCGTCGCCGTAGGCGGTGCCATGGTCGGAGCAGACGATCGCGAAGCAGCGGCGGCGGCTGCTCGCGGCGGCGAAGAGCCGCCCGATGTGGCGGTCCACGTACTCGAGGGCCGCGGCATGCGTCGCACGCGAGTCACCGGCGGCGCGGGTGGCGCCGGGCAGATGGAACCAGTTGGGCTGGTGCAGCGAAGGCACGTTGACGAACAGGAACATCCTGCGGTCGGTCGGCAGCGCGGCCACCACCTCCTCCGCCCGTCGCACCTGTGCCTCGAACGACGTGGGCGAGGCGACGCCGAACTCCGGCTCCCAGTGGCTCTCCTGGAACAGACCCGGCAGCACGGAACCCAGCGGCCCCCGCTTGTTGAAGAACCCCACACCGCCGATGCAGACCGTGCGGTAACCGACCCCCGCGAGGGCGGAGACCAGATCCGGGGTGTCGAAGACGAAGGTACGGCCCTCGGCCGTCTCACTGCCCGCGAACCGGGCGGCGAACAGCCTCGGATGAGGCCCCTGCGCCGCCGGGGTGGGCAGGAAGCCCGCGAACATCGCCTGATGGGAGGCGTAGGTGAAACTGCCCGGCGCGTGCCTCTTCTCCCAGACGCCACCGGGGAGATGACGCGCCAGATGGGGAATCCGGCCTTCGGCGGCCAGCTCGGCGGCGACGTCGAAGCGCAGGGTGTCGAGCGTGACGAGCAGCAGATCGTCACGCCCGACGACCTCGTTCATGTCGGGCGTCCCGGCGGCCTCGGGGCCATGGAGCGTGTCGTGGTCAGGCATGTGCACGGTGATGGTTCCTCGTCCTGCTCAGTACGGCGGCGACCTGCGCCGCATAGGTGTCCAGGCCCTCCGCGCCGCTCCCGGGCAGCCCGGTCAGCCGCGGCAGCAGATCCCCGAACGCGTTGACCTCCCCGACGGCGAAACGCCGCCAGCCCGTCGCGGGCAGCAGGTCGACGCCGACTCGCGACACCCCGGGGAAGCACTCAGCGGCCCGCTCGCAGAGGGTGAGCGTGTCCGTCCAGCTTCCGCCGGCCGCCTCCGTCGCCGCCCGGGCGGCCGCGAGATCGCCGCGCCCGCCGCCCAGATGGAGATTGGTCATGGGGAAGCGACTGGTACGCACCACCGCGTGGGTGGCACGGCCCGCGACCACCACCACCCGCAGATCGGCGACCCGGCCGTGCTGCGACGCCTTGGGCAGCCAGCGCTCGATGTGCAGACCGTCCGGTGCGAGGGTGTCGATCAGCGCGGCGACGTCGCCTTCGCCGCTGTAGCGCCGGACCCGCAGACTGTTGAAGAGGCGTCCGCTCGCGTCCCGTTCCACCGAGGTGATGGCCTGCACCCGGCCCCGGCTCGCCGTCTCCAGGGCCAGCACCCCGGACGCGGACGAGCCGTGCGCGAGCTTGACGAACACCCGCCGCAGGCCGGTCGTGGCCAGCAGCGCGCGCACGTCGTCCCAGCCGCCGACCTCGGGCGCACCGGCGCCGGACGTCGGCGACTCGGGCACCGGCACGGCCGCCGCCGACAGGGCCGCGTGACACAGACGCTTGTCGAACAGCACGGCGAGCCGCGCCGGATCGTCGAGCAGCTCCGCCCCGCCCGCCGCCGCCAGCGCCCCGATCTCGACCACGGCGGCGGTGAACCGCTCGTACCAGAGCCGCGTGCCCTCCACGCGGGTCGGATCGTCGACGCCGCGCAACGCCCTTTCCACCTCGGCGTCCTCGCCCGGAGAGTCGATCCGCACCAGCTCGCCCGCCCGGAACTCCGCCCGGCCGCCCAGCACATCGAGCCAGGGCACCACCCGCGCGGCGGGCAGGCCCGCGGTGCGCAGCGCGTCCTGGAACAACGCCGCACGGCGGCCCGTCGGAATGCCGACGACCGCGAGGCGGGGGCCGGGGCGGCGGGTGGAGCCGGTCACTCCGCGACAGCCGTGTAGCGGTCTTCCCTGCCGCCGGAGCCGTCGGCCTCGGACTCCGAGACGTCGAGCTCCACACCGGCCGGCACCAGGGCGTCGGACAGGCGCTGCACCATCGTCTGGCTCATGAAGTGGTGGTGCAGATCCAGCTTCTTCAGGTGGGTCAGCGGCTGGCCGTTCAGCAGGGCCTCGGCGCCGTCGTCACCGAGGGTGCCCATCGACAGGTCCAGGATCTCGAGGCGGGCGACCACCGGTGCGCCGGCCACGGCGACGGCGATCGCGTCCTGTATCTCGCTGTTGCGCAGCGCCAGGTGCCGCAGGCGCGGCAGCCTCGTGCCCGACAGGAACGGCTCCAGGTCAGACACGTCCGTGTTCGCCCCGTACCACGAGGTGCCGAGCCAGAGGTCGAGATTCTCCAGCGCCGGCAGGTCGCTCGCGGCGATGCCGCGCACCACGCCCGCGTCCAGGCCGCCCGTCTCGACGACGAGGGAGCGCAGCCGCTCGTGCTTCACCGCGGTGAACCCCAGCCCCTGCCCGCCGCGCACACCGAACTCCTCGAGGTCCCCGAAGGCGTCGAGCAGCCCCGTCACCTGGCCCTGGTTGATCCAGGAGATCTCGCACTCCTCGAACGTGATGTCGCCGATGAACAGCCCGCGCAGCCGCGGCAGTCGGTCCTTCGCCCCGGTCAGCGCCTCTATGACGTCGTCGGGGGACGAGTCGTAGGCCTCGCTCCATGAGCCGACGATCAGCGCCCGCACCTGTGTGGTGTCCACCGCCGCGGCGAAGCGGGCGAACGCCTCGTGCCACTCCTCCTCGCTGTCGTACGAGTCGACCGAGATCCGCCAGGCGACGCTCTCCGGCGCCGGCAGCGCGGCCTTCGACGCGGTCTGAGCCTCGGCGTCGGGGAAGTCGAACGCGGGCAGGCCGTACCACTCCTGCAGATGGTCCGAAATGGTCATGACGGGCTCCAGACACCGGTGAGGCTTGATCGCTGACGTGCGAGCAGTTCTACCAAGCGCCACTGACACTCCGGCCCGCGGGGGCGGCCTCCCCGCGACGCCGAACCCCATTGTCAGACCCGCCCCCTAACGTCGTTAGCAGGTCGGACGCACACGGCGCCCGGCGGGAAGGGGAGAGCCATGTACCGGCAGGGAGACGTGCTGATCGTGCCCGTCGCAGGGGAGGCCGTGCCCTCGCACGTCGCCGGAGCGCCGGGCGAGGCACGGGACGCACGCGGACGCATGGTGCTCGCCCTCGGCGAGGTCACGGGCCACGCCCACGCGGTGACCGGACCGGGCCGACTGGTCCGCGAGCCGGGGCCGTTCGGGCCGATGCTGCTGCATCTGCCGGAAGGCGGCCGGGTGGTGCACGAGGAGCATGCGGCGATACCGCTGCCGAAGGGGTGGTACCGGGTGGTGCGCCAGCGCGAGTACCTGCCCGGAGCGGTGCGGATCGTCGCCGACTGACCCCGGCGGGCGTGGTGGCGAGAGGGCACGAGATGCGGAACGACATCAGGGGACGGGACTTTCACATGCAGCATGCGGACAAGTGGCGGGCCATCGCGGCGGCGACCGGGCCGGCGGACCGGGCGGCCGCCGAGGAGGGCGTACGGCTCGCGTACCGTACGGCCGGGCTCACCGCGCCCGAGCGGATCGTCTGGGCGGGCTCGCCCCTCGCGGGCGTCGTGGCCGTGCGGGCCCTCGAGGAGCCGGGACGTTCCGTGCGCGACGACGTGCGCACCCGTCCATGGGCGGACGAACGGTGCCGGGTGCACGGCGAGTTGGGCCCGGGCGGCTGGACCGCGCTGTGGAGCACGACCGGGGCGCTGCTCTGGGACGGCACCCGCTCGCTGGCCGAGCGGATACGGACGGGAGTCGTGGAGGCGCTCTTGGAGAAGGCGCCGGAGGACACCGACGGCCGCGCCGAGGCCGAGACGGACATCCGTGTCGTCCTGCTCGACGCGGTCCTCGGGCAGCACGACGCGGCGTGGCTGGCCGCCTTCGACGGCCGCAGCGACCGGCTGGAGGGACTCGCGCGCGTCGCCGCCCACGCCGGCTGGTGGTGGCCGTATGAGAACGCGGTCGTGATCTGCGAACGGCCCACGCAGCTGCACCGCGACGAGGCGGGCCGGCTCGACAACGGCGACGGCCCCGCCCTGGTCTTCCCGGACGGGTTCGCCCTGCACGCGTGGCGTGGGATGCCGGTGCCCGCCGAGTTCCTGCGCGAGCTGACGGCACTGACCCCCGAGCGGATACGCACGGAGGAGAACGCGGAACTGCGCCGCGTGATGCTGGAGTACTACGGATACGACCGCTACCTCGCGGAGTCCGGCGCCGAGCCGGTGCACCGCGACGAGACCGGCATCCTGTGGCGGATCGCGCTCGCGGACGACGAGGACGTGGTGATGGTCGAGGTGGTCAACTCCACGCCGGAGCCCGACGGCACCCACCGTACGTACTGGCTGCGCGTGCCGCCCACGACGCGCACGGCGAAGGAAGGCGTCGCTTGGACGTTCGGTCTGGACGCCGCGGCCTACGAACCGCTGCAGCAGACCTGAGCCGCCGGGAGAGCCGGCCGGCGGAGGTGCCCGGCGTGACTCTGGAGCGGGCCGGTGCTCAGCGTGCCGTGGCAGTCAACGCGGCCTGGTCGATGCCCCGTTCACGAGCGAGAGCCTCATCGGTCCACTGGAGCATCGGCGCGCGGCTCAGTGACCCGGCGTACGACGTCATCTGGACGGCCTGCCCGTCCAGGAACGCCGTCAGCCGCCAGGCTGCCGCCGCCGGATCCTCGCACGGGAATTCCCCGGCGGCCGCACCCTCCGCTAGGACCTCGATGAGCGCCAACTTCCACTGCTGGTCCCAGGGGCGCGGGATTCGTCCCGCAGCGCGGGTTCGCGAAGCCGAAGCCGAAGCCGTCCAGGCGTCGATCCCCAGCTCTTGGCTCGCGAACTGAGCACGCACCCGCTATGAGAAGACCGCCGCTGTCTACCGCGCCGGCCTCCTCATCGCAGGCATCTTTCTCTTGTCAGCCATCTGACAGAGCACGCAGTTCACGGCCGCAGGCATTCTCCCTGCGGATCAAAGCAGACGAGCCCGTGCCCGCGAGCCAGCAAAGCTGGCGTACTCGGAGACTTCCTCGGCCTTGCCATGGGACATGGACAGGTACACGATTGGCCCCGAGGCCTCGTCAATGACAGGTGGCGACGCCCATCCGACACCGCCGTCGACGTCGTCTGGATACTGGTCGACGAGCGCCTCGACGTAGGCCACGGTGCTCGGTGCCGGAGGCACGACGACATCATCCGACTCCAGGTAGCGCGCATACAGCTCGTCGTAGACCGAGCCCGCCTGGTGGTTGTCGAGAGGGCGTTCACCGTCCCACACGGCAAGGTCATAGCTCACAGCCGAATCGTCGCAGGTGACAGTTCGACCGGAGCCGGCAGGTCCTGCCGCCCGGTGATCTGTAGGAGAGGTCCTGGACGGTAGCCGTGCCACTTCGGCTCCGCCGCATGATTCGGAGCGAGGAAGGCTGCTTCATCTCCGTCCACACCAAGGAGTACGCGGTCGCGTCTCCCTCTTCCATGCAATCGGTCCGGCACGTGCTTCCCTCTTGCCCGGCTGGTGCGGCAACTTCCTGCTCACCTCCTCCCAGGTGGGGCAGCACCTGCCGCTGGTGGAGCGTGTGCTGTCCTTCACTACCGCCGAACGTGCCGCCGCGGATGCCCAGGACTGGCTTTACCACTCGGTGGGCGAAGAGTGAGTCCTGGACAGGCCCCCTATGTGTCTGGCGCTTCGCCGCTCAGAGGAGGCTTGGCCTCTGCGGGCCGGCTCTTCGTTGTCCGCCGTGACACACCACCGTTCACAAGGCATCGCCGCTGAAGGCCTCTGCCAACTCTCCAGCGGACTCGGAGGTCAGACGGTAAAAGCCCTGGAGGCTGATAGAGCGTTCGAGACGGCCGTCCACCACATACTTCAGACTGCGGGTCTGGCCTCGGCGGTTACGCCAGGTAAGCCTCGTCAGAAGATCTCCGGGGATCGGCATATCGAAGCGTACGGGCGTCGCGTCCACGTGCACCGCCGCGGCGCCGCAGCCGCCGGCGCCGAGCATCGACCAGTCGCCGTGCCCGGGAAACGCCGGGTCGTGCCACGTCGCCGGGGCGGTACCGCAGCAGTCGCGCCGTTCCATGTCGATCACCCGCATCCGGCTCACCACGAACACGACGCACTGGTTGACGTGCAGCGCGTACACCTCGTCCCCAGCACGGGCACCCGACCAGGCGGGCAGGGAGGAATGGACGCCGCTGAAGGCGACCGGCGGCCGCTCGCCCACGCGACCCGCCTTGCGCAGGGCATGGCACGTGTCATGGGTCCACAGGACGGTGAAGGCATCAGACATGCTGTGATCCTACGGACGAGGACTGACAGATTGTTCCGGGCTGGCCGGGTACGCCGTCGCGGGCCGTCGGCCCTCATGTGCCGCTGGTAGTGGAGGTGTTCCGCGCGATGAGCGGCGTCGCTGTGCGGGTCCACGACCCGCTGGCCGACTTTCGACGCGCCGGGTGTACCGCTGGACAGCGATGAGGCGGAGTCCGGCAGGGGGCTCGGCTTGCTGGACTTGTACGCGCCCGCCCGGTCGATCCGGAAGTCACCGATCGGCAAGCAGATCGCCTGCCAGATCCCCACTCGCTGACGGGCAGCGGGGGCGGAAGGTCAGCTCACGGATGTGCGCAAGGTCGCATTCCCGAAGCCGGAGATCACCGCCCCCGCTCCCATGGCTCATGCACCGCCGCAGGCGAGGAGTAGACACCACCGTGCCTGACGACCTCTCTACCAGCGCTACATGCGCGCCTACTAGGACGCAGTTGTCCGTTTGTGTCGCCGCGCGAACCGGGCACGAGCAGCGTCGTGGGCGCCGTGCAGAAGCTGCACGACGGTGTCCGTCGTCCGCTCACCGGGATTGACGACAGAGACCCAGCCGAGCGCGCCGTATACCGGGTGAGGCATCACGCTGTCGGCGGCTGCGTAGTCGCGAGGGCGGCTGAGGCTGCGCGGCTCCTCCCCGGTGAGATCCTGGAACGTCGCGCGGTCGACGTGGATGTTCACACGCCAGCGACCCGGAGGATCAAGGTCGGAAGCGGCGTCGTCGGGGTAGTCCTTGGTGACGATCGTCCCGTAGGGCTGGACGTTCGTAGGCATCTGGCCGTCGGGGGCGTAATAGAAGAACGCGTCCGCCCACGCAAGCTCGGGAGAGTCGCCTCCCGGTTCCGGGACAAGCACGAGCGCGCCGTCGAAGCCTCGCACGGTCGCGATGATCTGTTCCATACTCATGGTTCAAGCATCACCTTCAAGTGCTTATGTGGGGTTGGCCAGTGGGCGAGACCACGAGCGGTTCGCAACGAGTACCGCTCAGAACAGTCGATCTCGCCAGAGAGTCGGGGTACTCGGTGCAACAGGTTCGCGACCTGGAGCGGCTGGGAGTCATTCCCCCAGCCGCTCGGTCCAGCAACGGCTACCGTTCCTACAGACCTGTTCACGTGCACGCTCTGCGGGCCTATCGGGGACTTGCAAGTGCTGTTGGGCCTGTCGAGGCCCGGCAGATGCTCGCGGAGCTGCGAACAGAGACCATCGCGGCGGCAGCCTCGGCGATCAACGCGGTGCACGTTCGGCTCGCGAGGGAACGAGATGAGGCGCTACGCGCGCAGGAAGCGTTGCGTGCTATCCAAGCCGAGGCGAACACCGGCGAGTTCGAGCACGGGGGTGACGCGATGACGATCACGGAGCTCGCCGGAGCACTCGGTGTACGCCCCTCAGCCCTGCGGTTCTGGGAGCAGGAAGGGCTGGTCGTCCCCGAGCGCGTGACGTCACTGCGAGCACGTCGCTATGGTCTTTCAGCGATCAGAGCGGCCCGCATCGTTGCGGCCCTGCGCGGCACCGGCTACGGCATTCCCGCAGTGCGCGACATCATGGGCTCCCTGCACCAGCTCGACGGCCTGGGAGAGACCCAGCGCATCCTGCAACAGCGTCTTGATCAGATCGCTGTAAGGAGCGTGGCGCTGCTCCGAGCGGGTGCAGACTTGGCAGCCGTCGTCATGTCCGCTCAGCAACCGACGACCACCTGGACAGACCCGCCCGGCTTCTGAGGTGTGCGCGTCGGCACGAGAACGACCGCATACCGGCCCGGCGACGGCAGCACGATCACCGCCCCCTCCCGGCCGCCGGTGAGTTCGTGGACCTCCAGCACGCCGCTGACAAGCTCCATCTCGGATGGGTTGAGACCACCCACCGTTACCGGGCAAGGGACTTGAGTCAGAACCCGAACTCCTCAACGTCACCGATCCATGGAACGGGTGCCTCCCCAACTCATCGACAGGTGACGTCACTACTGCGGTTCTGGCTCAGCTTTTTGTGGCGCGGCCACGCTGAGTCATCTGTCGTCGCCTTCGAAAATTCGAAGGCGGCGAAGTGCAGGGGGCTCGCATGAGCGCGAGCGGGATGGGGCTCGTAGCGCAGTGGTTGTCGCGCCTTCACCGCATGTGGGAGGGCCGGTTCGAATCCGGTCGGCCCGATCCCACCTCGCGCTTCGTTGCGGTCGCTCGCTGCCGAATGCCGTGCGCCGACGCAACGCCTTTGGCCTCGAGGCGGTGGACCAGCAACGACACGCCACAGTGGCGACACCACAGAAGCTGGGCCGGAACCACTACTTGTGCAAAGCCACACGACCGTGACCGGACATGCCGGTCCCGTGAACGAGCCGGGCCCGCCGGACGCCCCCTGCGGGGGTCCGACGGGCCCGGTGGTCGGCGCGGGGCTACGGCGTCAGCACCAGGCCGATGCGCACACCCGTCGGCGCGCCCAGCGCCGACGTGCCGTAGAAGACGCCCGACCCCGGCGTGATGCCGCTCGTGCTGCTGTTGTCCAGCTGCAGGACCGTGCCGTTGTTCGCGTCCTCGCCGTCCGCGCCGATCGCCACGTCCGCGCGCACGTAGCCGGACAGGTCGGCGAGCGTGACGGACGAGCCGAGGCGGTCGTTCGACTCCGTCGTGCCCGGCATCCCGGTGGTGTCCTGGTGGTACGCCACCGATCCCGTCGCCGTCGGTCCGGTCGACGAACCGCGCAGCAGGATCGCCTGGCCGGCGTTCGTCTGCGAGACGCCGCCGCGCGGGATGTCCTCGCCGGGCAGTCCGGTGAGGATGTCGTCGTAGCCGTCGAGGTTCGCGTCACCCACGGACACGGACGCGCCCATGTCGTCACCGGTCTCGCCCGTGTCCGGCACCCCGCTCGTGTCCTGGCCGAGCGTCTTGCGGCCGGTCGAGGTCAGACCCGTCGACGAACCGAACACGGCCGTGACGGCACCGCCCTTGAGCGTGTGGCCGGACTCCGTGGTGCCCGGCTGGCCGACCGCGAGGTCCGCATAGCCGTCGCCGTTGATGTCGCCCGAGGCGAGCGAGCGGCCGCCGCGCGCGTCGAGGATGCCGACGCGCTGAAGGCCGGTGGCCGAGCCCTTGAGCCACAGAAGACGGCCCACGCCGCCGGGGTCGCGGTACGAGACCGCCACGTCGCCGTAGCCGTCCTTGTTGAAGTCACCCGCCGCCGTGCTCGCGTACGCGACCGCTCCCGTGTACGCGGCCGTGTTCAGGTATCCGGAGCGGGCGACGCCTGTCGCACTGTCGAACACCCACCAGCGGCCCGGCTTGCCCGGCGCCACGGAGAACACGTCGGACTTGCCGTCCGCGTTGAAGTCGCCGGTGGCGACGGCGGCGCCGAGCTTCTCGCCCGCCACGCGCGTGGTCTCGTTGGTCCAGTACGACTTGCCGGAGGTCAGCCCCGGACCGTACAGCACCGTCACCTGGCCGGTGTCCGCCTGCGTGGACGTGCCGTCCTCGCCGGGTGCGCCGACGAGCAGGTCGCCGTAGCCGTCGCCGTTGACGTCGCCCCACGCGCTGTCCGAGCCGAAGCCGTCACCGGCCTCCGAACTGCCCGGCACGCCGGTGCTGTTCTGGTTGATCGTCCGGCGGGCCGCCGCGTTGGGGCCGTCGCCGTTGCCCGGGAGCACCACGACACTGCCGTCGCTGCTGGAGACCCGCGGCAGGCCGACGACCAGGTCCGGCACGCCGTCGCGGTTGTAGTCGCCGGTCGGGATCGCGGAGTTGCGGCCGGCACCGGCGGCGAAGTCGCGGATCGCGGTCAGCTTCGCGTACAGGTTCTTGCCCGGGCAGGCCGTCGCGAACGCGTCCCGGTGACCGGAGATCACGCTCATGGTGGCCGACTGGCCCTCGTTGTACTTGCCGGTGTCGCCCTGGGCGACCAGCGTCACCGTGCCCTTGGGGTTGCCGCCGTACTGTCCGAGCTTCCAGGCCGCGACGCGTGCGGTCGACTGCAGTGCGGCGGTCGTCGGACGGCCCGCCGCCTTGCCGGTCGCCGTGTCGCCCTCGAAGTCGCCGAGCAGGGCGATGCCGGTGGAGTAGCTGTTGAAGCCGTACGTGTGGGCGCCCTTGACCGGCAGGTCGGCGCCGCCGCCGCGGCCCTCGAAGATGCGGCCGCACTTGTCGACCAGGAAGTTGTAGCCCAGGTCGTTCCAGCCCTCGGTCTCGACGTGGTACGTCATGATGCCGCGGACCAGGGCGGCGGACTCGGCGCAGCTGTAATTGTTGGAGCCGACCGTGTGGTGGACGTAAACGGCCTGCACCTTGTCGATGTATTCGGCCGGGTCGTCGACCTTCGACTCGTCGGCACCCCACTGGGCGCGCGAGATGATCGGCGGGCGATTCACCGTCGACGGCGGCGCGGTCGGCTTGGTGGCGGTGGGGCTGGGGCTCGTACTGGGACTCGGGCTCAGTGAGTCGCTCGGGGACGGCGAGACCGGGACGGAGTCCGTGGGCGTCGGCGTCGCGGAGTCCGTGGGGGCGCCGGGGTCCGACGGTGATGCCGCATCGGTGGGCGTGGCGGAGTCCGAGGGCGGCGCGGTCTCCGAGGCGAACGCGGCCGGTTCACTGCCCGTGCCGGCCGGGTTCTTCGCCTCGGCCCTGCTGACGCCCGGGTCGACCATGTGCAGCTTGAGCCCCTTGGGCAGGGCCTTGCTCGCCTTCACCCGCACCTGGACGGCGGTGGAGGGGCCGACCCACAGCGGCTCGGAGGCGCCGCGGGCCGTGCCCTCGGGGCTGTCAGGGCCGTGCGAGTCCAGCTCCAGGGCCTGCCAGGGCGACCACTTGCCTGTCTTCTTCTCCCGCGTACGCACCTGTGCGGTGCCCTCGACCTCGGCCGACGGGCTGTCCCAGCCGATGCCCACGAGCGAGAACGGCTCGGTCTCGGTCGCCGGCAGATCCCGGTCGGTGGCGCTGCCGCCGCCGAGCTGCATCGTGCGCAGGGCGGCGGCCCGCTCCTGCTCCTTGTGACCGCCCGGCGAGCCGGGCGGGTTGGCCGTGGCGATCGTGACGATGCCGGCCCCGCCCAGAACGACGGCACCGAGCGTCAGCCAGGCCCGGCGCTTCATGCTCAGTGGTCGGTACGCATGCGACGTACGCGGGCTCAAATGCCCCACCCCTCCATAATGTCCATGTGCGGCGCGCCTCTTGGGACGGGCGCACCCATGCATCCCAGCGGTGGGCGCCCCACGGGCATCACGGGTCACGGCCCCCTTGTGGCGCACCTCACAGTTTCGGGGCGACCTTCGCCCCGACAACGCCTGAAGCATGCCGATGCTCATGTCCGGTTGGCGATGGTGCTGCTGAGGCCCACATGAACCAGATGGCGATCCGTGGGCAGCGTAGGCCTGCGGGCGCCGCATGGTGGGCTGCGGCAGTGCTGCCGGGGCGCAAGGAGCGTGGTCGCGCACGCGCCTGAAACGTCGCAGCGCTTTGCGGTTGGTTTACGGATCCCTCGTGGCACACAAGGCCCTTTCGAGCCATAAGGCAGCAATCTCTCACCAAAGGTGACGGCAGCCTGCATTTCCCATTGCGCCCCTACGGTTGGCCCCACAACCGCGTATGGAGCACGGGAACAGCTGTTACGTCGCTCAGCTGCCCACCGGAGCCATGTCGGCAGTGCGTAGGCGGGCCCCCGCTCGCGGTCCGCCCTCCGAATCGCCAGAATCATCGGTCCCCGCTCCGGTCGACTCATTCTGGGGCCGACCTTCATCGTCTCGAGTCCCTGTCCTCGTGATTCCGAGGGGATGCGCCACCAAGGGGAAACGAGGTTTCCTCTCACGTTTACGCGGTCGCCCAGTCCACTATGTTCTGCCGGAGCGGATCACGCGCTGAGCTGAAGTCAGGTTCCCAGCTGCGAACCAGCGGACGTCTTCGCGTGCCATATCAAGGCCACTTTCGACCTGGTAAATGGCGGTCCGTTCGGCAGGGCCGCACGTCGGCACGGCGGGCGGACCAAGCCGGCCCCGAGCGTCGAGATCCGCCCGTGTCACGCGTCGTCAGCCCACCAGGAGGTCCCGCTCGCCATGTCGCATCCGCCCATTCCACAAGGCCCCCCGCCGCATGGCACGTTCGGCCCCCCAGAGCACGGGGCGTTGTCGCACGTTCCTGTCCCCGGACCGGGGCAGCCGATGGCCGGTAACGGATGGCCGCCGTCGGCGCCCGGAAGGCGGGGGCGCGGCCGGCGCCGACATGCTGTGCTCGTGGGTGGAGCGGCCTCGGCCTCGGCCTTGGTGGCAGGTGGTGCGGGCTGGTACGCCTCGCAGCCCGAAGAGACCGCGCGGAGCGTAGCGGGCGAGAAGCCCAAGCCGCCCTCACCGACGCGCATCAGCCCGGACGGCAAGAAGGCCGACCCCAAGCTCTCCCGCGTCGTCGCCCCGATCCAGACGGACGGCAAGGGCGTCATCGCCTACATGCTGCCGACCAGCATGCGGGGCAGCGAGGTTCTGCACCTTGCGGCCGAGGACGGCAACACGACCCTGCTGATGAAGACTCCCGACGGCGTCATTGGGGAGGACGCCTTCCTGACATTCCCGCCGGAGAACGCGATGTTCGCCAGTGAAGCGCCCGATCCGGCCCTCTTCACGGACGGGCGGCTCCACCTCCACTACGACGGAAGCTTCAACGTGGACGCGGGTGTGCCCATGACCACGATCCTGGGCACCCGGTGACCCCCGCCGACTCACGCTTCCCCACAGACCACGGAGACACTGTGAGCTCCCCCGACAGCTTCGTTAGCAAGGCGCTGGGCGAGCTGGGCCCGTTCACCAGCCTGTACGTCCTGGACGTCGCGGACGGCGTCATCGACGACTTCGTCCCGGCCGGGCGCGAGGACCTGGTCCTCGGCTTCGCTCGCCCGCTGCCGCTCCTCGTCATGCACGGGATGCTCGGGATGGACGAGCGGTACGCGCCAGGCATCGGTCAGGCTGTCCCCGCTCTGCTCGGAGAATCGAGAGGTCCGGAGCGTGCCGAGAAGAACCTGGTCCGCCTCGTGCGCCGGCTGGTCGTCGAGAAGCAGGCAACCCCGGGTCCCGACCTCGTGTCCTGGATGCTCCACTACGCACCTTCCGGGCAGCACTCCGAGGTCGAGCGGCAGGTGCGCCTCCTGCTTCTGCAGGTGATCGCCGAGGCCACCAGGCGGATCGGCTGGGTCCTGCACGACCGTCTGCCCGGCCCGCGCGGGACGCACACCGCCACGGACCGCCGCGGCCTGCCCGTCACCGGCAACGTCCTGGTTCGTGACGGGCAGGCGCTGGCGCGTCTGATCGCCGACTCGGCCGTGGAGCGGCTGCTGTTCCGCCTGCCGGGCATGCGTCTGTCGATACCGGCCACCGGGATCCGGTTGGCACCCTGGGGCGGCGCGGACTGCTTCCCGGAGTCGCTGCCGGCCGCGTTCCCGCCGGTGCGCATCCACTGCACCGGCGACGAAGAGATCCGGTGGCTTCCCGAGCCCGTCTTCACCACAGCCCCGCCGCGCAGCCGGTGAAGGCGCCCGCCCCGGGTGGAGCCGTCGGCGGCAGGACGCACGTGTGGCCGGTCCCTGAGTACGTGAGTACGGGACCGGCCGCCTGCGCAGCTGTGCGTCAGCGGGGTTGCACGACCATCGGCATACGGGTGGGATGCGCCATGGACGCCGTGGACTCCTTCGGCGGTTTCGTGCCGGGCACGGGTCGCAACTTGCACCGCGGCAGGATCGTGGCCGGCGTGATCGTAGCCTCCATCCAGGCGAACTTGTCGCCGATGCACTTGCGGTTGCCTGCCCCGAAGGGCACGACGTGCTCGCGCCGTCGCCCTGCGGCCTGCTCCGGCAGCCACCGGTCGGGGTCGAAGCGGTCCGGGTCCGGGTACAGGCCGGGATTGCGGTGCAGCGCGTACAGGCTGAACAGCACCTCGGTCTCGGCCGGGATGTCGAAGCCGCCGATGGCGACCGGCTCGACAGTCCGGCGCATCAGCGTCACCACCCGTGCAGCCGGATCACCTCGTCGAGGACACGGGTCACGCTCGGCAATTGAGGCACGTGCTCGAAGGGCGACCGGGCCGTCCCCCACGACCTTGCCGATCTCGATCAGCAGTTCCTCCTCAACATCGGGCCGCTCGGCCAAGTGGTGCAGGGCCCAGGCGAGCGTGGACGCCACCGTCTCGCTGCCGGCGAACGGCATCGTGGTGAGTTCGTCGCGGACCTCCTTGTCCGAAAGGCCGTCGCCCTTGTCGTCCCGGGCGGACAGAAGCAGCGACAGCATGTCCGTACGCTTTTCCGGGTCCGATGCGCGAGTCGTGGCGATAACCTGGCCGAGTACCGAACGCATCCGCGCCACCGCTGTGTCGAACTTCTTCCAGATGGGCCAGTTGTCAGTGACCTTGGGCGCGAGTGCCCTGAAGAGCATGTACTTCGTGATGATCGGCAGGTCCTCGCGGACCGCTCCCGCGGCGGGGCGGCCGATGTCGGCGGCGAACAAGGTGGCAGCAAGGGTCTCGATGGCGTACGTGCCCATCGCGTGGTGCACGTCGATCCGCTGGCCCGCCGTCCAGGAGCCGGCGAGGGCACCTGCCCGCGCGCTCATCACATCCGCGTAGCCCAGAAGGCGTCCTTGTAGAACATCGGCTGCACCATGCACCCGTTGCGTATGCGCTACGGCCCTTCGCTGTTCGCGAGCCCATTGCCGACCAGCGGCCGCATCCGCTCGAAGAGACGTCCCTTCCAGAACGACTTCGCGTACTTCACCGTGACCTGGTTGACCGTGGCGGCGCTAGTGACCACCACGATCGGCATACCGCCGATGTCGAGTCGCAGCACCTCACCCTCACGGCGCAAAGCCCGGAGGACCGCAAGCGGATCCCGCGCCAGCCGGGCTATGTGGCCGAGGCCGGGTATCCGGCCCTTGGCAGGGGGGTACGGCCGCCAACTGCTGAGACAGGAAGCGTCCTTTCGCGGCGCCGGCGGTCGCCTGGCGATCCGGCGTACTGGTCGGGAAACGTGCGGTGGAGGGAGCCCGCAAAGATCGACTGAGCGGCATAGTAATTACTGAGCGGGAGTCTCCACAGAGCACAGGCAGGCGAAAGCCACTGAGATAAAGGCCACTTCCGCCGTGATGGCGCCTTCGGCGCGACAGCCGTGCTCGTCGAACCCACCGAACACGCCCCTGCACGGGCCTCGGCCCACTGCTGAAACAGGTGCCTGCGGATTCTCCGGGTGGTTGCCGGAGCACTTCCACGCCGACGCTCCGGGAAGAGGAACACGGTTTCCCATTCAACTGTCGGCGCACCAGAGGCTTGCCCTGTCAGCTGCGTGAACAGGCCCATTAGGGTGGCGCGATGACTCGTGAACTGGGGGAACCTGAGGACACCGTGATGACACGTCTATGGGGAGCGAACGCCCCAATGGCGGTCCAGGTGCAGGATGCGCTCCGAGCGGAAGGGCGCACTCTGGCCTACACCACGGTTGCGACGGTCAGGGACAATCTCCACACCAAGGGCTGGGTGACGCGCACCCTCTCCTGCAGGGCGTTTCACTACACCGGGGTCGGCTCGCGCGACGAGTACACGGCCGGTCTGACGAAGCAGGCATGGGAGCGCAGCGGCGACACCACGGCCTGCTTCGCCGCTCTGCTCTCGGGCATGACGCAGCAACAGAGAACCGCGATGGAGGCGGCCCTCCGCATCGTGCGGTCGTCGCCGCAGGGCACGCCGCCCGCACAGGAGACGGGAGGTGCAGCGCAGTGACTTCAGCGCAGGGCGAGGAAGCTGCCGCAACCGCCGGCTCCCGGGCACGCGACGCGATGGTGGCCCAACTCCTGGAAGGCATGCGCCGAGCCCACGGCCTGACGAAGAAGGCTCTGGCGGACCGCCTCGGAATCACCGCGCGGTCGTACCGCAACTGGCTGGCGAGAGCCTCCCGCCTGCAGGCCAGGGAAATCGACCGGCTCGTCGTCGCGCTGGAGATGAGCGCGGAAAACCGCGTCAACCTGTACAGGATGACCGGCCAAATTCCGCCGGCCGTCAGTGACTTGCGGCGGACCCCGGAGATGACGCTCTACCAGGACATGATCAACGCCCTGGGACACCCGTCCGTCGTCTACAGCTACTGCTGGGACGTCGTGATCACGAACAAGGCCTATCGCGAAGTCTTCGGAGGAGTGCGCCGCCACGCCACGGCCCACCCCACGCGCAACACCCAGCACTTCATCTTCTTCCACCCGGACGCGCCCACGCTCCTGGGCGGCGGTGACGTCCACGCCTTCCGGGACGACTGGCTCATGCCGGCCCTGGCGCACTTCTCCGCCACCTTCCAGCAGTGCCCCGAGGACCCCCGGCTCCAGTCGATCGAGCAGGAGATCAACCGGCGCGCTGCCATACGACGGGCCTACCGGCGCGTGCCGGAGTGGATCGCGGAGAACGGAGACATCGCGATCAGCCCATCCGCTCGCCTCTTCTGGGATCCGCGGGTGGGAAGGCTGGTCAACGCCCACATCATCACCGAAGCACACCAGGGCTATCAGGCCACCACGCTCCAGCGAGCGACCTTCATCCTCCGCGAGCGCTCACCGAAATCCGAGGCCCCAGCGTGGGAACAAGGGGTCTTGTTCGGACTCGGTACCGCTGCGCACGCCAGGTGGGACGCCGGACTCACGGCGGGCGGGAGTAGTAGCCAGCCCCAAGCGAAGCAGCTCAGCGGTTCCCCGCCGGCCAGGCCTTGAGCTTGTTTCCCCGAGGCGCTGCATCACCGCAGCAACGACTGCCACCAGGACTGCTTCCGTCCAGCGGAGGGTGGGGCGGACTCTGGGGCCGGCAACGGTACGGCTGAGGGAAGGGGCTGGGCACGGGAGCAACAGGCCCGTACTGTTGCCGCAGTTCCTCGTACATCCTCGCGGGATCAGTGGCCTCCGGCAGACGCCTCAAAGCACTCGCGGTTGCTCCGTGGGCCGGGCAGCCCGGGCGGCGGGAGCGTGCCGTAAGCGGGTATCGGGGGGAGGGGGCACCCAGCCGTGACTGGCACCCCATCCGGGGAGCGGCCCGGGCCTACGGGGCCGCTTGCCCCGGCCCACAGGAACATCTGGCTTCCTCACCCCTGGCCGGCGGCTCTTGGTGCCGGCCATGCTGCTCAGGGACCTGAGGGGGTTCGAGGTCGTCGAGAACCCACGTCGTGTGCGTCACGGGGAGCGGCTGGTAGCCGTGGTGCCCCTCCGTCACAATGTGCACCGTGCGCAGCCTGCCGGAGCGCGGATCCCGAAATGGGCGAGCCGTGCTGTTCACATGGATGTCTCCGCTCCGCACGATCCAGTTGGGGGCCGCCTCATAGGCACGGCGCACCTCCGGGCGGCGCAGGATCTCTTCTTTGATACGCAGCAACTTGGCGTCTCCCGGCCGCTGCTGCCACGCCGCAAGAAAATGCGCCATTGCGGGCATGAGCCAATACTCGCGGAACGAGGCGTAGTCGCCGCTGCCGAGCACCTCCCCTGCCTGGGGATGGAAGAGGATGTAGGTCAGGCCGTTCTTCAGCGGCGATGCATACGCGTGCGGTGTGACGCTCCCGAAGAGGTCCCGGAAAGCCGCGTTGACGTAGATGTTCTCCGCCGAGTAGTCAGTGACCATCGACGGGTAGGACGTGCTGTCGACCAACCTGCGGTAGATCGCCATGTCCGGCTGTTCCCGGATCTCGGCAACCGTCAGCGGGGCGGGTTTCCGTGACGTCAGGAGGCGCAGGTTCGCCTCGTTCTCTGCGCTCATGCACAGAGAACGAGCCAGGCGCTCGATCTGTTCGCCTGTCAGCCTTGAGGGGTGCTGCATCCAGTTGCGCAGGGTCCGGGGATGAACGCCGACGGCCTCAGCGAGCCCCTTGCGTGTCATGCCGAGAGCCTGGCGCGCACTGTCGACGATCTCCCGTACCAGGTGGTCCGAATTCCTCTCTCCGCCTCGATCAGAGAGCGTCCTTTGGTTGTGCGACATCCTGATTCCCCCGTAGCCCGTACCGCCCCGCGGTCCGCAAGGCCTTGCTCTCAAGCCGGCCAAGCAGGAAAGGCTTCCCCCTCCTGTCCTGTCAGCCCGTGACTGCCCGGTACCTTGGCGACGCCCGGCGGCGTCCGCCATGGTCAGAAAGGCGACGGCTTGCTGCACGTGATCAGGACAGTGACTTCCATCGCCCCATCGAGTCTCGCGCCGGCGACGCGTGCGCGGCTCCGCCCTGCACGTGTCCTACCCGACCTCTGGAGCATTCGTGAACCCTTCCGGCCGTTTCTCCCTCAAACCTGACGCAAATTCGACGGAGGAAGCGAGGCAACTTCGCCTCCTGGGCCGTCTCGTGCCGGTGACGTTGCCGGGCGGGGTCCCGGCCTGGGCAGCCGCCGACCTCAGCACGTCTCGGGAAGTCCTGGGGCACGAACACCTGACCAAGGACCCAGCTCACTGGCCGGCACTCCAGGACGGCTCTGTGCCGGACGACTGGGAGCTCATCGCCCTGGTTCGAGGGGCATCAATGCTGCACCAGGGAAGCGACGACCACCGCAGACTGCGCCGCCTGGTGAGCGGGGCCTTCACCCGTGCCCCCATCGAGGCTCTCCGGTCTCGCATCACCGAGATCGCTGAAGAGCTCCTGGATGAATTGGAGGCCACCCACGGCGAGCCAACCGATATTCGCGAGGCCTTCGCGTTTCCCCTGCCCGTCCGAGTCATCTGCGAGGTTCTCGGGGTCCCGCACACGGCCATATCCGGTCTGCGGCAGCAGTTCGACAGGCTCGTCATCCCTCAGGACAGCGGCGATCCGGATACGGACATCAGGATCGCCGTCACCGACATCTACAACACACTGGGCAAGCTCATCGCCTTCAAGCGCAACGCCCCAGCCGATGACCTGACGGCCGCGCTGATCGAGGCCCACGACAACGGCGACCGACTCAGCGAGCAGGAGCTGGTCGAAACACTGTTCCTGATCCTCATTGCCGGGCACGAGACGACGATCAACGCCATCACCAACACGGTTCATTCCCTGCTGACGCACCCACATGCTCTGTCCGAGTTACTCCGGGGCGATGACGAAGCATGGAGCCGCGTGGTGGATGAGGGGCTCCGCTTCTCGCCTCCCATCCGACACGTCGTACTCAGGTACGCCACCGCGGACGTGGACGTCGCAGGCACCCGTATACGCAAGGGTGAGGCGGTGCTGGCGGCCACAGTCGCCGCCGGCCGCGATCCACAACGTCATGAGCGACCGGACGAGTTCGACATCCATCGTTCCACGAGCAAGGAGCACATCGCGTTCGGGTACGGGGCGCACTACTGCCTCGGAGCCCGTTTGGCGAAGCTCGAAACCGAGATCGCCCTGCGCTGCCTCTTCACACGGTTCCCGCGCCTTGAGCTCGCGGCCGAACCCGCCCAGCTCCGCTCCATCTCCCTTCAGGGCTTCACCAGCCTGTCGGTCCACCTGGACGGCCAGAAGGCCCACCCAGCCCTTCCCACCAGGGCGAAACGCTGACGGAAAAAGACGGCCGGACCACGGGTCAGCTGGCAAGACTCACCATCACCGGACCACTGGCGGGCCATCTCACCAGCGCTGATCCAGCCGGACGTCGACGCCCGGTTTACCCGGACGCGCCCGGCTGGATCGGACGCCAGCGCTGGTTCGGCTTGCGCTCCTGCTGTTCGGTGCCGCCTCACCGCAGGTGTCCGGCCCCTTCCGTGCTGCCGCCAGCCTTGTTCGGCGCCCTCCTCGTGGTGGTCGACCGACCCCGTACCGCCGCAGCGGACACCCGCAGGAGCGTTCGGTTGGCGGCGCGCGGGGAGCGGACTCGATCAGCTCGGGCGGGTACTCGGGGCTGGACGCCGCCGCCACCAGGTCCGCGGCCGGCTTGTCCGGGCCCCCGAGAAGCTGGAGGAACTTCGCGAGCGCCGGGCGGCGCTGAAGGTGACCGCCCACGGGCCGCAGTTGGCGCCGAGCGGCCGGTCTCGGGCGGCACACAGGCCATGGGCCTGGATCGCGATGCCGATACGCGGCGCGTGTATGAGCCAACTCTCGCGATGCGAAGCCCCGCGGCCAGCGGTTCCTGAGGTTTCCTTTGAGGAGGTGATCAGCTCTGGCATCACCACTCTGGCAGGTCAACCAAGCAACGAAGGAGCACGCGAAGTCGTGTTGAAGCTTTCGAGCGTCCTGGGGCACACGATCCGCATGTACGCCACTGGCAGGCCCGCGGGGGCCGATGTCAATGTGCACTACGAGCCTGCGGATCGCCGGGGCATCCCCGAGGTCGCCTTCGCGATACGTGCCCACCGGCACGCACATCTCCACCCCCGTCGGCGGGTCTGCCGCTGCATGTGGCCCCGCACGGCCTGGGGGAGGGCTGGATTGCGCGTAACGTCTCTGAGCGTTCAGCGCTCGGAGACGGGCAAGCACGTGGTCAAGAAGTGGGAGGAGGGAGAACACGGCTGGGCCGGAGTCCGCGTGTCCTCCAAGGGGCTGGAGTCGGCGGTCGGCGAGCTGGTCAACGTGCAGTTTTCGCCAAATGGGCTTGAAGAGATGGGCCCGTACTTAGAACTCCGGTTTGAGGCGGAAATCGACGGGGTGAGCATCGGCGAAGCCTCCCAGCTCTTTCTGGTAGCAGGCACCAAACTCTTACCCGCCTGCTGACAGCGATGCTGCCCGTACAGCCAGGCGTGATGACGGGCCCCCGATCGGGCTCGGGTCCCCTCCCCCGCTCCCCTGCCTGGCTGTCCGCCCCCGCCTGCCCACCAGCGGGTGGCGTCGAGTGCGGGTCTGGTTTCCGACACAACCTCCTGCTCAGGCATGAAGGCCCCCCGCCGGTTCCGCGGGGGCCTTCGTATGAGATCAAGCAACCTGCAGTTTGGCCGGCCGGCCTCGGTGGGTGGTGCCGCTGCGTACTTCGCCAGCTTCAGGTTCGGTAGGCCTCCGGCTTGATGCTCTGGATCGTGTGCCGGAAGGCCGATTCCATCCCTGCGTGGCTCGCATACTTCGCCACCCGCACTATGCGATCAATCACCGTCGCGTCGATCCGGCTCCGGTTGCGCACCTGACGCCTCTCTCCTACTCCAGCATGCGTTCCGCGTCATCCGGGACCCAGGGAAAGGGGACGTCGGGCCACCGCGCGGCGGCCCACGTGTCGAGGTCGACAGCGAGAACGGCGTCGATGAAGACCTGAGGCGGTCGGTAAAGGTGGGCGGTGACGTAGTGCGTGATCAGGAATGGAGCGGCGTAGGCGATCCCGGGCGGGCTGGGGATCCGGACCTCCCCGTTCCCTTCCGGTGCTTCCTCCTCGGGGCACAGGTCGCACTCGTGCTGCCCGAGACACACGTTCATCCACTGGACCTTCTGGACAGCCTTCAGCTTCTCCACGAAGGCCACCGAGACCTCGCCTCTGGGGTATGGCCGGCCTGCCTCCAGCCACCCGATGTTCAGGCGGGTGTACGCAGGGCGATACCAGAGAACGCAGAACCCGGACGCCCTGTCCGTGAACGCATCCTCGTCCTGGTAGTCGTACTCGCTGAGATCTTCATAGAACACCCGCACATCATCGCCGCAGCCCCTTCGAAGCCCGCATGATGCCGCAACCATCGGCCACGCCCTGGAACCAATGCTGGTGACTCAGGCGGTTTCATGAACGAAAAAGCAGCCCAGGCGGCCTGAAGTCGGTCAGCGTTCGCGCTGGGTGGCGGCGCCGGTCCGGCCGGGGAAGTCGACGTCCGCTTCCGCTGGCGGTAGTGGCCGGTGCCCCTCGGACCAGTGGTTCACCCAGCCGCACACCCCGCACGCGTACCGGCCGTCGATTCCCGCGACCCGAGTCCCGCATCGGTCGCAGTCGGTCCGGGTGATCTTCGGACCGTCGTCTGCGGCGGCCGGCTGGGGTGCTTCCTGTGGCGCGCTCATTCTGTGGAGGGTAGTGCGCTCGCGGCTGCGGCGGGCGTACTGCCGCTGATGGGCCCACAGTTCGGACAAGACCACGACCCGTTCGGACCCTGCTGGGCTGTTCCTCCGCACCTCGGGCAGTTCACAGGCTGCTCCCTCCGCCGAGCCAGGCTTTCGTCAGGATCCCGCCCGATCAGCCGGCCTCGTAACCCCCGGGACTGGTCGTTCTGCCTTTCCGTACAGGTGCCTCGCCGCGGGCGTCCTCCTGCGCCGCCACCGCCGACCCGGGCTTCGGCCGGCGCTCCTCGCCCGCCGGAGAGCAGGCGGCCTTCAAATCGTTCAGTCTCATCTCCATCAGCCGACAGGCGACGGTCGGTTCGCCGGTTCCTGCTCGCCCTGACCGGGTGGCCTTCTAGGATCCCGTGCATGGATCCCGAGCTGCTGGAACGGATCACCGCGCGGCGCGCGGAACTGGACGAATTCGAAGAACAGCTGGCCAAGCAGCTGGCGGAGGCGCGGGCCGAGCGGGACGAACTCGCCGCCGCCGAACGGGACCTTGAGCGGATGGGCTTGCGAGCAGCTCGCCGACGAGAGCGCTTCGGCTGTGCCAGCGCCTGGGCAGGTGGGCGGGCGGGCGGTGATGCTGATCCCGCACGGCTCGTCAGTCGTGGAGGAGCCCACGCTATCGCCGGACTACCAGCGCATCATCGCCGCCGTGCGGCAGGCCGCGGGACCGGTCATGGCCCGCCAGGTCGGCTAAGTGCTGGAGGTGGACGTCAGCGCGCGGGCCAAGCTGGAGCCTCTGGGCGGGAAGCTGGTCAGACTGGTCGACCGTAGCTGGCTGCGCAAACTGCCCGACGGCCGGTTCACCACCCGCCTGTGAGCAAGGGCGCTGCCGCCCGCAGCAGTGCAGCACGGGCGTAACCAGGGTTCCTCCGGTAGCCGTTGGAAATGTGTGACCAAACCACAGAGCACGCCGAGGACACCGGCCCGCTTGTCTACCAGCCGCCTGTCGCTGTCCACGAGCACCGTCAACCACCTCGCCGGCCTGCTGCGGCGCCAACCGAAGGCGATACGGTACTGGTGGCGGATCCTCCCGCCCGGCCGGATCGCGGTGATCGTCCTGGCCGTGCTGCGCCACGACCAGCGTCTGGCCGACATGGCCGGCGGCAACAACGTGTCCGAGTCCACCGTCCGCCGGTGGCGCGACGAGCTGACCCCGCCTGAACCACCCAACTCCTGTGCGCCCTGCCCGTCTTGACGAACCTCGAAGTCGACCGCTGACGGATACTCGCCGCAGCCGGGGTGAGCATGACGATACTCATAGCTGATGGGCAGCGGCCCGTCGTGGTCGAGCCAGGCCGCCCGACGGGTCAATCTCGGGTGAAGGCGGTCCCATGCCTGGGCGGTGGCCTTGCCCTAGAGCCGGGTCTCGGTAGTGGTCACGGCCTGTTCCGTGCCCCAGCTCATCGGGTCGCCGAAGATGAACGCGCCGCCGTGCTTGGGCGGCCGCCCTTGGGGTCGTAGACCCGAGGCGGTGTCGGCCGTCGCATTACGCGGTCGGAGCGGAGCCGACCGAGGATCTCAACGGGCAGGCCGTCCAGGAGGTGGGCGATGCGCGACATCCGCGTGACTGACGGATGGAGGTCAGCGGATTGACTGCTAGAGCTTGTCCGATTGGGTCAAGAGACCCCACCCGCGTTCGCTCGCTCTGCTTGGCGCGGGAAGGAGCGATCGGTGTGACCGAGAGTGCTCCCGTGAGATGGACACTTGCCGAGGCCGGCCCGGCCGGACTGCCGCCCGAACACGGCGTGTCGAGTTCTGTCTCGTGGATAGGTCGATTGACCGATGCCACCCCGGCGGGCTCTCGCGATCATTGGTGCCGGCGGCGGCCCCATCCATGCCACAGTGTCGTGGAGCAGGCGCGAGCGGGTCACCGGCTGCGGGGTCGTCGGGATCCGGTCGCCGACGATGAGGAACAGCGATACAGCAGGTAGAGGTAGCCGCCGCGAACGGTGTGCTGGCTTCGTTCACGTGAAGTGGTTCTGGCACGACTTCCGTGAAGCGGTCACGATTAGTGATCAGCGGGTGTTTCGAGTGCTTGGAGAATCTGTTGCACTTCCTGGCGCCACTGAGCGGCGTCGGCGCTGTCCACCCAGCCGGTTGCCATTTCTGATCCGTCCCGGAGAACCCGGTCCAGTGCGAGTCTCGCCGACGCGCGAAGCGAGGCCGGCAGTTCGGGCAGCGGTTCCCTGGGGCCGTCATCGGGGTCAATCACGATGGGGCTGTCCGGGAGGGTGCTGGCGACGAGAGCGCCGGCGGCAACGGCTTCGGCCCCGTCTCCGCCATCGACGCGCTCTCCCGAGTCGGTGACTCGCTGGAATGCCCGCCCCAGCACGTCGATGACCTGGTGGTGGGTGAGTCCCTCAAGTTCATCGACGAAGTCTGCGGCGAGGTCGCTGTCGAACGGACCGGTTCCCCACGTTCCCATGCATGGCTCCTGATACAGCTGTCTCTGACGAAGGCATGGTTCCAGGAGCCACTGACATCGGTCACGGGGCGAGGAGGACCCGCTTGCGGAGCAGTGCGAAGCTGGCGCGTCCGAACATCTGGCGCTTGAGCATCTTGATCCGGTTGACGTGTCCTTCAACGACACCGGAGTTCCAGGGCAGGGTCAGGCCGGCGATGACCGCGTCGCGGTCTCGGTCGATACCGGCCGCGAGAGTGTGGAGGCTGGGAAGGTCGTCCTGGCGGACGGCGTCGAGCCACTGCGGGAGCCGTTCGCCCTGGCGCTCGGTGAGCATGTGGGCGAAGGACCGGACGTGACCGGTCAGGGCATCGAGTTCGGGGCAGTTGGCCAGGACGGCCTTGAGCCGGAGCTGTTCGGTCTCGGTCAGCGTCTCGGGTCGGCTGAGGATCCATCTCGTCACCACACGGGGTGCCGGCGGCTGCGCGGTGACCGGCCGTGGCGAGGTCCGCTTCTCCCGCAGGTAGGCGCTGACCCGGCCGTAGCTGCCTCGATACCCCAAGGGAAGGATCTCCTCCCAGAGCTTCCAGGCGTTGGTGCAGCCGTCGTCCCAACGTTCGTCCAGGTAGGGCTTGTACTCGTCGAGGAGGGAGGTCCTGTTGTGCTGCCACTGGCCGCGAAAGAGGTCTTCCGGCTTCGCAGCGTCGGCCAGGCTCTTGACCGTGCGGTGGGTCATCTGGAGCTGACGCCCGATGGAACGACGGCTGTGGCCCGCTTCCAGGAGCGCGTGAACCGTGGCGTGCCTGGCTCGGACGCGGTTGGCGAACCGCTCGCTCCGCCATGGAGAGTCCGCCTTCTCCTCGGGCGGCGCCGGTGGTTCGGCCTTCCCCTCGCGATCGGGGACCAGGACGCGAAGGCACTGGCGGTGGCGGGCGACAGCCCGCTCAGCGGCCTCCCCGAGGTTGTTCCACAAATGCCAGCGGTCGGCGACCTGTGTCGCCTGGGGTGCCCCGGCTGTGGCGCCTTCCGCGAAGAACGGCGCGCGGTCCCGGCAGACAATCTCGATCCCGGGTCGCT
Organism: Streptomyces sp. ISL-10; assembly: GCF_018614575.1. Taxonomy (GTDB): domain Bacteria; phylum Actinomycetota; class Actinomycetes; order Streptomycetales; family Streptomycetaceae; genus Streptomyces. Next base: position 50,962 of record NZ_JAGGOJ010000029.1, on the reverse strand, counting down.
TCGCCAGCCATGCGGCCAGGCTGGACGCCTCCCGGTCAGGCAGCAGATCCACTGGCCGACGGGTCTCGACGTCGACGAGGACCGTGCCGTAGACCCGTCCTTTGCGTGTGGCGTACTCATCAACACCAACCACCCTTGGGGCTGGGACTTCGGGTTCGGGCAATGCATCGAGCAGTCGCAACACGGCACTGCGGCTGATGGACACCCCGAAGGCCCGGGCCATCCGGGCGCCAGCCCGGCCGGCGAGGGCGAGACCCACCGCGGCGAGAGTCGAACGCAACCGCTCCGTCCACCTGCTGTGCCGCCGGGTCAGTCCCGGCATCTGCTCAGCGAACGTCCGCCGAGCACACGAAGACTCCGGACAGAAGAACCGCCGAACTCGCAGTCGGAGGACCACCCGACGCCCCCCACTCGGCACGTCCGCAGGAAACCGCAGGTAAGAGCTGTGCACCCGGGTCGACTCGCTCCCACAGTCCGGGCATGCCGCCCCGGCCGCCGTACTGCACACGTCGATGCGTATCGCCTCGCGGCTCACGTCCAGCGACAGCACCGACACGTCCGCGATGGACGGTAACAGCAGGCCCGCCAGGGGATGCAACGTCTCTTCCACGACGCCGCACTGTCGACCACACAAGGTCGACCCTGGTTGTTTTCAGGCAACTTCCCGAAGCCTGATCGGAGTAGCAGCCGTCACTCAGCGTGCGCGCATCACGGAAAGCGAGCCAGAACCAGGACTCGTGATTAAAGCCAGGTGTGCGGAGTTCCGGCATGCCGGGCAGCAGGGATGCGAGCGCCCGATGATGGTGGTCCAGTGCGGTGTGCGAAGGGTCCCGGGGACACGAAGGGTCCGTACCTCCGCGTCATGGTCCTCGGCCCCCGGGACTGGTGAGCTCGAGTGTTCAGGAGTCGCGTAATCGCGCAGCACTTCGGTTGGCGGGTTCGCCAAGTACCGCGCTCACGTCGTGGTGACAGCTCAGCAAACCGCTGCCTCTGGGGGACGGCAGGCCACCCGACCGGAGCGGCATGAGCCCCTCACCGAGTCACGGGAGGCAGTCAACGCGTTCCGTCACTTGAGAAGGCAGCAGCCGCGTCGACTTGTGTGCCTGCTTCCTCGTCGAGCCGGTCCACAAGGAGCATCGCGGCATCGTCCGCAAGGCAACCCTGGGTGGTGTGGCGGATCAACGCCTGGTGCAGCTGCTCCAGGAACTCCGGCGGGGTGCGGGAGTGCACCGCTTCCATGGCCTGCGGCAGGGCGAAGAAGTCGTTGTCCCGATTGCGGGCTTCGATCACGCCGTCGGTGTGCAGCAGACGGTCGCCGGGTGCGAAGGTGTAGCTCTCCGGCTGAGCGGGAGGGCCGGTGATGAAGTCTTCCAGGCCGAGCGGTGGTAGTGGTGAGGTGGGCATCAGCACCTGGACCTTGCCCTGGCGCAACAACAGTGGGGGCGGATGGCCACGGTTGACCACCTGGACGACGAATGTGTCGGGTACCTGAGCCACGACCGCAGTGACGAAGTCCTCCGCTTGGTCTCCCCCCTCGTCCTGGCCGATCGCGCCCGGCACGGCGCACTCCCGCCTCAGCGCAGCCGCACAGTGATTCATCACCTCGACCAGGTCGTCCTCGTAGTGCACGGCCTCCCGGAACGCGCCCAGCACGGCTGCGGCCAAGCGCACGGCAGGAAGCCCCTTGCCGCGGACATCCCCCACGATCATCCGGACCCCGTACCGTGTTTGCAACGCCTCGTACAGGTCACCGCCGATCTGAGCTTCCGTCTCAGCCGCGAGGTACATGCTGGCCACCCCCACCGGGCCCAGCCGGGCGGGTACAGGCCGCAGGAGGACTTGTTGGGCTGCCACGGCGACCCGGCGAACCTGGTCGAGCTCGCTCTGCCTGCGTGTACGCACGGCTTTACTCATGGTGACGCTGGCTATTGACACCATGATGGCGGCCAGGAGGTTGCTGTAGACCTGGCCACCCCAGCTCTGGTGCAGGGTGGCCGTGATCACGGTGACGGCCACAGCTCCAGTCGCTGTCGAAATGATGCCCTTCGGGCCCATCGTCAGAGAAGCCAATGCCGGCATCGCGGCGAGGATAGGGCCGGTATACAGAAAGTGTGCGGGCGAGAGCTCGATCCCCAGCGCGACCAATACGATCACGAACGGCACACACTGCGCGAGTCTCATCAGGGCCCGGCTATGACCGCCCGCTACTGAGGGGCCAGATGAGCGGAAGAGCGACCGCATGGGTCCAGCCTGCCTCGCTTGAGTTGAGTGTTCCACTCATCGCTCTCGGAGCCTCCCCAATGCCGGTGACCCGTGGCCGACAGAGTCCCGGCGCTACTGCCCCCGCCGGGTGGAGCACTCAGACCGCCGTCAGCCGCTGATCCGCCAACCGAAGCGCTAAGGCACAGGGGAGCAAGCCCTGTACATGCCGTCCCGGACGATATGCGTTCGATTTATGTTCGAGTACGGTGGAATGGTGGGAGGTGTCGCCATGGACGGGGAGCACGACCAGGCCGTGGGGGCTGGTTCGACGATCCTTCATCTGCGGTGCCCGTCGGATGTCGATCCCGAGCTGTACCGTCTGCTGCTCGGCCTGGTGGCGGATGTGACGCCGGTGCTGCAGGCCTTGCCGCCATCTGCTGCTGTGGCGGACGTCTCCGGCAGCGTCCAGTTCTTCGACCACGATCCGGCCGGGCTGGCCCGGATGATCCGGGCGCGGGCCCTGGCCCTGTACGGCTTGCAGGTGGCGATCGGCGTGGGGCCGAACTGGACGGTGGCGGCGATGGCGTCCCGGGAACCAGGGCAAGACGGTGTGCGTGCGGTCGGCTCCAGCCCGGAAGCGGTGGCTGCGTTCCTGCGCCCGCGGCCGGTCGGTGAGCTCGACGGCATCGGTCGTGCCCAGGAGCGGACGCTGACGACGTACGGGGTACACACGATCAGGCTGCTGGCGGAGCTGCCGGAGGCGACGGTGCAGCGGGTGCTGGGCGGCCAGGCGGGTCGCCTGTTGCGTGAGCGGGCCCGAGGTGTCGACCGGCGCCGGGTGGTGCCGGCCGAGCTGCCGCACGGCGCGGACGCGCAGCGCCGCTTCCCGACTGACACGCTGGCGCCGGACCTGGTGCGGTCCGCGCTGTTGTCGTTGGCCGTCGAGCTCGGCGAGCGGCTGCGCGGTCGCCGGCAGGCGGCGAAGGCCGTCACGCTGACGGTGACGTTCGCCGACCGCACGCAGTTGCACCGCAGCCGCCGGCTGTCCGGCGGCCCGTCCGCGCATACCGACGATCTGCGCGACGCCGCGTACGAGATGTACCGGGCCCTGGGGTTGCAGCGGGCCCGGGTGCGGGCGGTCGCCCTGCGCTGCGAGGAGCTGGTGGACGCGGCTGCGGCCTTCGAGCAGCTCTCCTTCGACGCTAACCGGGAGCACCGGCTGCGCGCCGAGCGGGCCGTCGATGTGCTCAACGCCCGTTTCGGCTCCGGCACTGTGGGCCCTGCGGCGACCTACCGGCATGCCGGTTGAACCTCCAGCGCGGCGTCATGCCTTGGGCCGCTTGGAGCCCTTGCGGCCGTCGGCATACTGCTCAAGCAGCTCGTCCGGCTCCGGCCGGGTGCCGCTGCCGAGGTAGCGGATGCCCTCCCCGTCCGGAGCCGTGCCGGTCTCCTTGCCGATCGGGTGGCGTCGGCTGGTCGCGGTGCGCCATCCGTACCGCTCGTCCCACACCAGCGCCGGCGAGCTCTGGCCGGCGGTGAGCGGGACGGCGGCCGCCAGGTGCTCGCCGAGCCGGCGCACCTCGACCTGGACCGGCTCGGCGACGCCGGCCTCGGCAAGGGCGTCGGCGACCTGCTGCAGGTACCGGCGGGCGCGCAGCTCGGCCTCGGCGATCGCTGCGGCGCCGCGGTGGGTGACGGTCGGGTAGCGGGACCCTCGGCGGCCTCGATCGGAGTGAGCTCGGGGCTGGCCTCGACCAGGTCGGCGATGCGCCGCCCGCGGAGCTGCGCGAGGCCGGCCAGGGCGGTGGGGAACTCGGCGATGCCCAGAGTGTCGGCGACCTCGGTGAGGGTGATGGCCGGGTGTTGTCATCGAGGAGTTCCGCGATGCGGGGCAGGAGCTCGCCGCGGGGGATCATGTCGCCGCTGCCGGTGCGGCGGCCGGGCCGGCCTTGAACTCGCGGATGACACGGCACGGCCAGTGCTCCGTGCCGCCGTTGCCGGCCGGGACGAGGACGACGTGCTCGGCCAGCTTGCGGTTCGCTCCTGTACTTGTGCCAGCTGGCCGGCGAGAGGCCGAGCTCGGCGGTGGCCTCGTGGCGGTCCAGCAGATCCTCGTCGTCGTCGACCTCCGCAGGGCCACGGGCCGGCCGGCGTGGAAGGCCTTCGTCTGCTCGCTGTCCCGCAGCGGCGCCCTGGAGGTGGGCGTGCTGATCGGGGCGGGTGCCATGCCTGGGTGTGGGGCGCAGCTGCATGTCGCCGCATGCAGTCCGGTCCGGACGCCAGCTGCGGCCGAGCGCCGCGCGTGCACCTTGGTCGACCAGGGGGCGCTCAGCGGTACTGTGCGACAGTACGGCTCGTGGCGACGAAGACAGAGGCCAGAGCACTCCTGAATGAGGTCGATCGGACAACGGGCCCCGACCACTTGGAGTTTCCCCACAGCTTCGACCACCACCGGGCTCTGGCCCGCGTCGGCACCCTGATCGAGCGGCTGAACACCGGCTTCGACTGCCGCTGCTGGGCCGACACGGGAGTCCAGGACGCCAGCTTCCACGCGGACATCACCGTCCCGGCCGAGGCGACTGCCGCAATGCAGCAGATCGTGATCCGGCTGAGCAACTTCGGAGACCTGGCCGTCGTCGCCGCGGAGAACCTGGGCTGCTACGAGGACCTTGACGAGGCAGTGGCAGAAGGCGCCCTGACCCCGGCCGACCGCCTCACAGCCGAGACCGCGACCACCGCCCTCGGCTACCTCCTCGTCCCGGAATCCGCCCTGCACCGCTCCTATGACGGAGTGACGTGCCTCGCCGAGTACAGCGCCCCTCACGCCGCCACCTGGTGGATTCGGTTCTTCGACTACCTGTGATCTGCTCTCCGCCTCCCCGCCTCAACTGTGGGGCGGGAAACTCAAGTTGGACGAGACCTGTCCCGTCTCATCATGTACACCGTGTCGCCACGCTACGAGGGCAACAGAACGGTGCCGACCGGCTACGACATGTCGGCGTACGGCATCAGTCCCGACGGCTCTGTCGGGATTGACCTCCAGGTGTTCATACCGAACGAACTGAGCACGGGAGACGATCTCGGCACACAGACGGACATCGGCGGTGCGCCGACACCCACGGGGAGCACCCCCATGACGCGGACCGACGAGGATCGAATGGACACAGAGCGAGGTACCGATGAGTGAGCCGACCGACCTGGACGCCCTGCGACGGCTCATGCCGCCGCCGACGGGCGGGGGCACGACGGTCAACTGGGCCGCCCTCACGGCGTCGTGGGACAAGCCGTTCCCGCTCGACTACCGGCGCTTCATGGAAATCTACGGCGCCGGCGCGGTGCAGAACTACCTGTCGATCGGCAGGCCGGAGCCCAAGGTGCCGCTGGAGCAGGCACCGCGAAACGGCATGGTGATCGAGACGGCGAACGCCAAGGCCGACTGGGAGACGGAGGAGAAGGCACCCGAGCTGGAGGGCACTTCTCCGGTGCTGATCACCTGGGGGGTCGACGCCACCGCGGACATGTTGTGCTGGGACGCGTCGGAGGACGATCCCGCCAAGTGGCCGGTGGTGGTTTATCAGCGCAACGGCTCGCTGTGGAGCCGCTACGACTGCGGGATGGTGGAGTTTCTCGTCCGGAACTTCCGTGCCGAATGGCCGGAGAACCCGCTGGGCGGCGAGTTCCTCTGGGGCGTGAGTGAGGTGACGTTCCAGGCACGGGGCTGACGCCCGTTGATCAGGTCAATGACGTTCGTCCTACGGGCGGCTCCGGGCGAGCAAAACGGCGCAAGCAACAACAAGTCACTCGACACAGTGGCCTTCACTGGCACAGCCGCGGCGCACAGGGGCAGGGTTCCAGGGTTCCCGATCGATCCGGCGGGTCGGAGAAAGGCGGGTCCGGTGACGAGGTGCCGCGTTCGTCGGCGATCGGGCGGCCGATGGTCACGGTCATGATGGGACCCGTTTCGGGCTGTCTTCGGCATCCCGGCGCAGCTGTTCACAGAGAACGAGGCCGACACGAGAGCCGACGTGCGAGATGTTCTCCGTGGCTTCAGCCCACTCCGCTGGGCGGCCACCCAGCGCGTGCGCAGCCGACCCGACTCGGGCGCGGGATCCGGAGCCACCGCTGCCCTCGGCGCGGCCGGTGGCACCCGGGGGCACGGACAGGGCGCGACCCGACAGTGCTGTCCCCCGTCCTGGCCCTACTCGTCCCTGGGAGCGACGACCTCGTGCCTCAGCTGGGCCTCCGGAGCCCGGAACGGCTCACTGGGACTCGTCGCGTTCTGCGGCCGCGGCTCGGCGGAACTCCGCGTTGATGCGCTGGGCCTCCTCGAGTTGGTCCTCGAGGATGACGATGCGGCAGGCGGCATCGACCGGCATGCCTTCGTCGACGAGTTCGCGGGCGCGGGCGGCGATCCGAAGCTGGTAGCGGGAGTAGCGGCGGTGTCCACCCTCCGAGCGGAGGGGGGTGATGAGCCGGGCCTCACCGATGGCGCGGAGAAAGCCGGGAGTCGTGCCGAGCATCTCGGCGGCACGTCCCATGGTGTACGCGGGGTAGTCGTCATCGTCCAGGCGACCACTGAGCGGAGTGTCTGCTGTCATTCCCACCTCGTTGTGCAACGCGTCGAGGGGCCCTGGTGCCATACGGCACCAGGGCCCCGAAGGAAATTCAACACCATCGTCGGCTCTACTGCTGTCGCCGACCTGCTGTGTCCGCCACCTCGCCCTGGAGAGGGCGAGAGTGCGGGGATCGCGGATGCGTGACCGGGGACCACCTTCCGTTCCGGGGTCTTGCGGTACCCGGGCGGATTCCTCCTTGCCCGGGCGATCCTGATGGCGTCTGCTTCCTCCATTCCTCCGTCGAACCGATGACTGGCAATTGACTGGTGGTGCGAACTGCTGGTGTTGCTGTCGGCAGCCCCTCAGCCTGCGGGCCGCCCGGTGCGCCTGCCAGTCCCGTCGCCGTCCTGCGAACAACGTGGCTTCGGAACTCCGCAGTCGCACCGTCCTGCGAACTTCTGTGCTGCTACCCGCCAGTTCGTCTCTGCCGGGTCTCATTTGACTCCGTCTACGAGAGAAACGTTAGCCGGGTGGCCGCCCCATGTCTACTGTGACGAACATAGATTTTGGGTGCTCGTGGTCGAGGTAATCTGCGCGCGGCTACGGCCGATTCCCCCGGTCGCCCGGTCCGGTCCATCGCACGTGGCGGGAACCGCCACCGCGTCTGCTGCGGCCGGTGGGGGCCCCGCACGACGGGCCTGCCGATGAATAGAATCAGCTCTCATGTCGAACGCTGACGAACTCCTCGTTGACATCGCCGCCATGGTGGAGTCCGAACAGAGCAATCAGATGTCCCTGACCGTGGTCATCGGCGGTGCCGTCATCACCGGACGGCTGGCACCCGAAGCCGTGTGGCGGGAGCGTGTGTCGGAGGTCCTGAGGGACTCGGAACGCCTCCGCCCGTTCTCCGGCGTCTTCTCCGCCGAGCAGACCCAAGGTCGGCCCGAGCGCGGCGAGCCGCCCACTCATCTGCACTTCCACGTCGCCCGGATCCTCCAGGGCAGCGTCGGGATTCCCGAGACGGGCGGGATGTACCGAGTTGCGATCAAGGACGTCAGCGGCTGGACCGTCGGCGACTTCAGTTACTCCGACCACTGAGCCACGGCCACCGGCCCCCCGGGACCGGCCGGTCGGCGCTGTCATCCGACCGGACGCCGAACGCGACAAGGGCTCGACCGGCGTGTGCCGGTCGAGCCCTTGTCGCGTCCTGGTTTCGGCTTTCGCCTCTTCCGCCTGCTACACGGCTGAGGAGTTGCCGAGCAGGGCCGCCGCTTCCTCGAACGGAGTGAGGTCACGCGCGGGCGTGGCGACGGGCTGGGCCCGGCACGTGAAGCCTAGGCGGGTCACGGCCCTGGTGACCTCCCCGGCGGTGAAGTCACGACGGTCCTGCCGGGTGATGACCTCGCCCACTTGCATCACGGGATAGTGGCGGCGGCCGATGATCACGGAGTCCCCCGTGATCGGCTCGGGTCTGACGCCCTTCATCGACGCCAGCACCCCGCTCTTGGACAGGTCGAACGGGAAACGGGCGATGACGCAGCGCATGGTGCCTCACAGTTGGGGGAGAAGGGTCCGGACAGGGGAACGCCGGCAGATCAGCGCGGGAGGGTGAGAACGCCCACGGCGCGACCGTGCTCGTCGACGACGGGCAAGGATCCGAGCCGCCGGTACCGCATCGCACGCTCCGCCTCGACCATCGTGGTCACGGGCGAGGGGAACGGTCCTGCGTCGCCGAGGATGTCCCGCAGACGCACCCGGTCCGTGTAGGCGGAGCTGTCGCGGACGCCGGTGAGCTGGGCCTGAGTGATCAGGCCCGTGCACCGGCCGTCCTCGTCGCTGACGAGCAGGTGCTGCGCATGGGCACCGGCCATGACGGACAGGGCCACCTCCACCGTCATGTCGTCCCAGACCTGCGGTCCGGGCGCGCCCATGGCGTCGACCACAGTCCTGGTGGCGGAACCCGCCGGGCGCGGCTTCATCTGGACCAGCGTCAAAAGTGCCTCCTGCGGAAGTGGGTCAGGGGTCTGTCGCGGAAGTTCTAGGCAGCCGCGTCGAAGACTGACTGCCGCTGAGTCGTGCGGTGCGCCGCCTGACCGGTCCGGCCGTTCCTGGCGGTACGGCCGCGGCGACCACGCGAGGCGGAAGCGCTGCGTCCGGGGCGCTCGGTCACCGGTGCCGTGATGACGACCGGGACGCCCGACGGCGTCCGCGCGCCGGTGATGCGGCTCAGTTCGGCCTCGCCCGAGCGGACCTGGGTGGTGTGCGGGCGGATCCCGGCATCGGACATGAGACGGTTCATGCCGCGGCGCTGATCGGGCGTCACCAGGGTGACGACGAGACCGGACTCGCCGGCGCGCGCCGTGCGGCCCCCGCGGTGGATGTAGTCCTTGTGGTCGCTGGGCGGGTCCACGTTGACCACGAGGTCGAGGTTGTCGACGTGGATGCCGCGTGCCGCGACATTCGTCGCCACCAGAACCGTCACATGCCCCGTCTTGAACTGGGCCAGGGTCCGGTTGCGCTGCGGCTGCGACTTTCCGCCGTGGAGGGCGGCGGCCCGTACTCCGCTGTTCAGCAGATGGCCGGTGAGCTTGTCGACGGCATGCTTGGTGTCCAGGAACATGATCACCCGGCCCTCTCGGGCCGCGATCTCCGTCGTCGCCCGATGCTTGTCCGCACCGTGCACATGGAGCACGTGGTGCTCCATCGTGGTGACCGCACCCGCGGACGGGTCGACGGAGTGGACCACCGGGTCAGTCAGATACCGACGGACCAGAAGGTCGACGTTACGGTCCAGGGTGGCCGAGAACAGCATCCGCTGTCCCCCGGGACGCACCTGGTCCAGCAGCGCCGTGACCTGCGGCATGAAGCCCATGTCCGCCATCTGGTCGGCCTCGTCCAGGACCGTGATGTCGACCTGGCCCAGGCGGCAGTCGCCCCGCTCGATGAGGTCCTTCAGCCTGCCCGGCGTCGCGATGACGACCTCCGCCCCACCTCGCAGCGCACCGGCCTGCTTGCCGATTGACATCCCGCCGACCACCGTGGCCAGCCGCAACCGCACAGAGCGGGCGTAAGGGGTGAGCGCATCGGTGACCTGCTGCGCCAGCTCCCGGGTAGGTACCAGCACCAGGGCCAGCGGCTGCCGGGGCTCGGCCCGCCGGCCGGCCGTACGGGCCAGCAGCGCCAAGCCGAAGGCGAGGGTCTTGCCGGATCCGGTGCGCCCGCGGCCGAGTACGTCACGAACCGCGAGGGAGTTCGGCAGGGTGGCCGCCTGGATCGGGAACGGGACGGTCACGCCTTCGGCGACGAGCGCGGCCAGCAACGGCCGGGGCATGTCGAGATCAGCGAACGCCTCGACGGCGGGCAGCGCCGGGGTGACCGTCACCGGTAGGGCGAACTCGCCCTGGGGAGCAGCGGGACGGCGCACGTAGCCACCGGAACGGCCCGGAGTACGGGAGCGGTTGGAGGCCATGGCACCCGAGCGGCTGCCGCCCTTTCCGGAGTAGGAACCGGCGGTACGGGTGCGGGTGGAACGGTCGTTCGTACGTGTGCGGTTCATGCAGAACCTTCCTCGAAGCGGCACGTACCAAGGAATTTCTGCGGAATGAACGGCGCAGAGAATCGCAAGAACGGGCCAACATGCGAAAGCAGACCGACCGGCGAGGGAATTCTCGGGGTCGAGGCGCTGAAAATTTGGTGGCGCCATCCGGTGCGGAGGGACCGGGCGCCGAGTACGGGGAGCTCTGGACGGACTCGAGGCCCGGAGCCTCGAGTGGAGCATCCGCCGTACGAAGAGGCTGCGGAGCTCTCGAAATCATGCCGCCGGTGAAATCGCCACGGCGTGACAAAGGGGCTGTGCCCTGAAGTGGAACGAGCTGGGGCCCGCACCCAAGGTGCGGGCCCCAGCTACGAACTGTGCGCGTAAGCGTCAGGCGGGAACGATGTTCTCCGCCGTCGGGCCCTTCTGGCCCTGCGCGATGTCGAAGCTTACCTTCTGGCCTTCGAGCAGCTCACGGAAGCCCTGGGCGGCGATGTTCGAGTAGTGGGCGAACACGTCAGCGCCGCCACCGTCCTGCTCGATGAAGCCGAAACCCTTTTCCGCGTTGAACCACTTCACGGTGCCAGTAGCCATTTTTGAATCTCCTTCGGGGCAGTGCATCGGATTCCGCACTGTGCGGAGTCCGCGTCGCCGCGATGATTACCCTGCCCGGGAAATGACCGGAAATACAAAAGCGCACTCGTTGGCGTGTGAAGCCGGTGAGGGCGCTTGAAGTTCTGGGAACCACAACTGCAACTGTTGTCGACAGTAGCACGCCGCGATCGACTGTGCGCGGCGAATGATTTCGCTCCGCCTGTTGTGTCAGAAAACCTCATCAGGTGTTGCGTCGATTTCTCATTTCGCGGGCACAGATATTGGTTGGTCCGGAACACAGCGTCGGCTCGAGGGACGGCGCCTCAGCAGTGCGGTGAGACTCGTCCGGCAGGACCTGGACCCCCTGCCGAGGGCGGGGCAGGGCGGGGCGCCGGGCCCACAGGTCCACTGTCGACCAGGCACAAGCTCGTCAGGGAAGGCCACCCAACCAGCCGGGGGGCCGTGCCGGGAGGGAGGCGGCCGTTTGAGGGGGTTGGGGTGGCTCCTGGGCGGGCGGGGGCTGGGTGGCCTGTGGCGGTCGGGACGGGTGCAGGCCGAACAGCGAACCGGCGGCGGCCGCCAGGCCCGAGGCGCAGCGCACCGATATCCCCTCCGGGACGGCGATCCTGCGCAGCGCCCCGGCGAACGCGTCCTCCACCAGGTCAAGGCGCCAGGACAGGTGGCCCGGCCGAACCGGTGCGCCGCGTGGGCGGCTTGCCAGGGCGGTGAGCACCTCCTGCGCCTTGATCTGCACGAGAGTGCACCTCTCCCACTCCCTCGGCTGTCCAACTGGCCGGATGCTCTCGATCGCGGCGACCGGATTGCCGAAGGCGCCGCTAATCTCGTCGCGGACCCCGGCGTGCCATCCGCTCAACTGGCCCGTCAGCTCCGCATACAGCCCGTCGAGGATCGCCAGCAGACCCGCTGTGCCCGCCGAGAGGTCCGGGGCATCATGGGTACGCCTTCCGCTCGGATGGCTGGTTTCCACAAAGGCCCTGGCCGGGTCAAGGCTCTGCGCGGCGAGTGCGATGGCGGCCTGGCAGGCGTAGTCGGTGGGCATGGGCTTCGTCCCCCCTGTGTTGTGTGGAACCGCTCGTGGGCGGGGGCGGCCTCCGCTGACATGACGAGGAATGAGTCTCCTGGCCGGCGAACTGTTCAACGAGCGGGCGCTGTAGGGGACGAGGCGGAGGTCCCGGATCCGCCGGACGGGGACGAATCCGGGAGAAGTGCCCAGGCACAGGTCCCGGACGGCGTGCTGTGTACTCCACAACGCTGGGCCACTGCGTCCACCAGGTCGAATCCCCGGCCGCCCTCCGCCATGTCGCCCTCCTGGGGCGGAGGCGCGGGGGGCCGCCATCGTCCGCTGTCGAAGACCTCTATCCGCACCTGCGAACGAGAACGGGCCAGCCGCAGTCTCACCTCTGCGGAGCCGCTGTGCCGCACGGTGTTGGTGACGAGCTCGGAGACGACGAGCCGCGCCGCGTCCGCCACCTCGTCACCGATGCGCCAGGCCGCCATGTGCCCCTGCGTGAAGCTTCTGGCACGCGGGACCGCCCACTCCTCGGCAGGCAGCATGCAGAACGCGACGGTGGCGTAGGACCTCTCCGGTCGCTGAACCGGACAGGCCGGCGCCGCTGTCCGGAGACAGCCTGTCCGGCGGTGAAGGGCGGGCATCACGACTCCATGGATCGATCGGGGGGAACAAGGGGATCGCAGATGACGAGCGCCTCCAGCGTGCGCGGTCCGTGCACTCCTTCGACCCGGTCGAGTTCGATGTCACTGGTCGCCGAGGGGCCGGAGACGAAGGTCAGCGGCCGGAGAGGATCCAGCCGGGCCAGGGCCTCCGGCACGGATGCCACGATCTGGTCGGCGCGCACCACACACAGGTGGAAGTCGGGCACCAGCGTCAGGACCCGCCGCCCCTGCCCCGGACCGCCGTCGAGGACGAGCGTGCCGGTGTCGGCGATGGCGGTGGCGACGGTGGTGACCGCGCCGCCGACACGGTCGAGCTCCTCCACGGGCAGCCGCGGTTCGTCGCTCAGCACCCGCTCAGCAGCCAGCCCGGCCTGCCACTGCGGAGGAAACCCCCGAGGCACCACCACAGACCGGGCATCGCGCGCGGAGACGGCTCGCGCGACAGCGGCGGCAACCTGACCGGCCGTCACCAGGCGGACCGACGCTCCGTAGTCGGCCAGTCGTTCCACCAGAAGCCGCACCACGTCCGCGGACCCGGCGGGCGGCGTGCCGCCCGCCGAGTAGCGCCGGTCCACCGGCACGTCCTCGGGGCGTTCACCGTCCGGCACGTCCGCAAGGGCATGGCGGACGCGGGCCAGTACGTCGTCGCGTGCGTTCATCGGTTCCTCCTCCACCAGGCCCGGAAGGTCTCCGCCGGCGGGACAGGGGCGTCGCGGGCTTCGGTCCAGGCGGACAACGGACCGGGCAGGCGGCTGATGCGTCCCCGCCGGCCCGCCAGCCGACCGGCGGCGGAGCCCGCGCGCTGTGCCGCCGCCAGCCGCGACGGGTCGGACAGCATCCAGCGCGCGGCAGCCATGGCCAGCCTCTCCGGTTTCGGCACCCGTCGTCGGCGGCTCTCGTCCACCACCCTGGCGCGCAAATGCACGAGCACTTCCGGGATATTGATCTTGACGGGGCAGACCTCGTAGCAGGCTCCGCACAGCGTCGAGGCGTACGGCAGGGAGCGGTCCACCGCCGATGCAGTGCCACGCAACTGGGGGGTGAGGATGGCGCCGATCGGCCCGGGGTAGACCGATCCGTAGGCATGGCCGCCCGCTCGCTCGTAGACCGGGCAGACATTCAGGCACGCCGAGCAGCGGATGCAGTTCAGCGCCTGACGGCCGATCGGATCAGCGAGGGTGTCGGTTCGTCCGGCGTCCAGGAGCACCAGGTGAAAGGTGCTCGGTCCGTCGTCGCCGGCGGTGCCGGTCCATGTCGAGGTGTACGGGTTCATCCGCTCGCCCGTGGACGACCGCGGCAGGAGCTGCAGGAACACCTCCAGGTCCCGCCAGGTGGGTACCACCTTCTCGATGCCCACCACGGAGATGAGAGTCTCCGGAATCGTGAGGCACATTCGTCCGTTGCCCTCGGACTCCACCACCACCGCGGTGCCGGTGTCGGCGACCAGGAAGTTCGCTCCTGAGACGGCGACTTTCGCCCGCAGGAACTTCTCCCGCAGGTGCCGCCGGGCCGCTTCCGCCAGTTCGTGCGGATCGTCGCTCAGACCGGCGGGCGCCGCCGTGCCGTAGTCGGCCATCGCGCGCAGGAAGATGTCCCTGATCTCGGCCCGGTTGCGGTGGATGGCGGGCACCAGGATGTGAGAGGGGTGGTCCTGGCCGAGCTGGACGATCAGCTCGGCCAGGTCGGTTTCGTACGCGGAGATCCCGGCGTCGGCCAGGGCCTCGTTCAGGCCGATCTCCTGGGTGACCATCGACTTGACCTTGAGCACCTCCCGCTCGCCGGTTGCCCGGACGAGGTCGACGACGATACGGCCCGCCTCCTGGGCGTCGCGGGCCCAGTGCACCTGCCCGCCCGCCGCGGTGACCTGCTCTTCGACCTGCATCAGATAGCGGTCCAGGTGGCGCAGGGTGCGTTCCTTGATGGCGCGCCCTGCTTCGCGCAACTCCTCCCACTCGTCCAGCTCCCCCACGGCGGCAGCCCGCTTCCCTCGGATGGTGCCGGTGGCGTGCGCGAGGTTTCGGCGCAGCTGGGCGTCGGCCAGAGCGCTCTTCGCCGCGTTCGGGAACGTCGGCATGCCGAGGAACGTGGTGTCATTCACAGGGACTTCACCCCTTCCGCGGGGGTCGTGGTGTGCCGGGACGAGGACGACGACGGCGCGTCCGTCGCCGGGTCTTCCTCGGTCGCGGCGAGGATCTCGGCCAGGTGCAGGGTCCGGACGCCGGCGCGCAGCCGGGACAGCACCCCGCCGATGTGCATCAGGCAGGAGTTGTCACCCGCGCACAGCACCTCGGCACCGGTGTGGAGCACGTGTGCGACCTTGTCCGCGCACATCGCCACCGAGGTGTCGGCGTTCTTCAGGGCGAAGGTGCCGCCGAAGCCGCAGCACTGGTCGGCCGCGGTCAGTTCCACCAGGTCGATGCCGCGCACGGCCCGCAGCAGGGCCAGCGGCCTCTCCCCCACGCCGAGCATGCGCAGCGAATGGCATGTCGGGTGGTAGGTGACCCGGTGCGGGAAGTAGGCCCCGACGTCGGTGACGCCGAGTACGTCGACGAGGAACTCGGAGAGTTCGTACACTCTCGGTGCTGACTGAACGGCCGCTGACAGCCCCGCGTCGCCGGACAGTCGGGCCACCCGGCCGTGGTACTCGCGCACCATCGCGGCACACGATCCCGATGGCGTCACCACCGCGTCGTAACCGGCGAAGACCTCGGTGAAGCGGCGCACGAGCGGTACGCACTCACGCTGGTATCCGGTGTTGAAGTGCATCTGGCCGCAACAGCTCTGCTGTTGTGGGAATTCCACCTCGCAGCCGAGCCGCTCCAGCAGCCGCACCGTCGCCCGGCCGGTCGCCGGGAACAGGGTGTCATTGAAGCAGGTGATGAACAGAGCGATCCGCATGGTTCCTCCCGTGCGCGAGAGCGGGGCGGCGGCGGTCACGGGAGCATCCAGGCAAGGACGTTGGACTGAAGGTAGACCAGCACGCACATGACCAGCAGAAGCAGCAGGCTCCACTTGATCGCCCCTCGGAACAGCACCGACTCCCGCCCGACGAGGCCGACCGCGGTGGCGGCGATCGTGAGGTTCTGCGGGCTGATCATCTTGCCGACGACGCCGCCGGAGGTGTTGGCCGCGACGAGAAGTGTCGGGTCCAGGCCGGCCTTGGTCGCGGCGGCCTGCTGAAGGGTCGCGAACAGGGCGTTGGCCGAGGTGTCGGATCCCGTGACCGCGGTGCCCAGCCAGCCCAGGATCGGCGAGAGGAAGGCGAACGCGGCGCCCGTCCCGGCGATCCACGTGCCGATGGTGATGGTCTGGCCCGACAGGTTCATCACGTAGGCGAGCGCGAGGACGGAGGCGACGGTGAGCAGGGCCCAGCGCAGCTTGTACACCGTCGCCGCGAACTCGCGGGCCGCTGCGGCCGGACTCAGCCGGTAGACGGCGGCGACCACCAGCCCGGACAGCAGGAGAAGCGTGCCGGGGGAGGACAGCCACGGGAAGGTGTACACGGTGGTGGCCGAGACCTTGCCCGCCGCCGTGAGCACCTGCCCGTCGAGCCCCGGCCAGCTGATCTTGAGATCGGTAGCCGCGAGGAACTCCTTGAAGGGCGTCCACAGTTTCGCCGCCGAGAACACCGCGATCACGATGAGGTAGGGCAGGAACGCCATGACCACGCGGCCGCCGTTGCCCCCCTTTTCCGTTCCTGCGCGCGGGGCCGGCCGGGTCGCCGTACGCCTGCCGGCACGGCCGGATGCGCCCGAGGGCCTGCCGCTGTCCGCTGCCGCGTCCGATCCGTTGCTCCGCCCCGACCCGCCCTCACTCGACGGTCCCTGCGACTCTCTCTCGGCTCCCAAATCGGCCCTGGCCTGCTCACCACCCCGCGGCTGCCACACGCGGAGGAAGAGGACCACAGCGGCGAGGCCCGCCAGCGAGGCGATGATGTCGGTGAGCTCCACCGAGATGTAGTTGGCGCTCACGAACTGAGCGAGCGCGAACACCACACCGCAGACCAGTGCGACGGGCCAGGTCTGCCGCACGCCGCGGCGACCGTCGACGAGCGCCACCAGCAGAAGCGGCACGAAGAGGGCGAGCAGCGGGGTCTGGCGCCCCACATAGGCGCCGATCTCGGTGTACGGGATCTTGGTGAGATTGCCGGCCGTGATGATCGGGATCGCGATGGCGCCGAAGGCCACGGGTGCGGTGTTGGCGACCAGCACGGTGATCGCGGCTCGCACGGGTGCGAAGCCCAGCGCCATGAGCATGACGCCGGTGATCGCCACCGGGGCGCCGAAACCGGCCAGTGCCTCGAGCAGGCCGCCGAAACAGAAGGCGATGATCACCGCTTGGACGCGCGGGTCGTCGCTGATCAGGCCGAAGGCCCGGCGGAGATCCTCGAATCGGCCGCTGACGACCGTCAGCTGGTAGAGCCAGATGGCCGTGACAACGATCCACATGATCGGGAAGAGGCCGAATGCCGCGCCTTGGCTCGCGGACAGCAGGGCCAGGTCAGCGGGCATCGCGTAGACCGCCACAGCGACGACGATCGCCACGGCAAGGGATGCGAGGCCGGCCCAGTGGGCCTTCAGTCGCAGCCCACCGAGAAGGACGAAGAGAGTGAGCAGGGGTAGAGCGGCGACGAGCGAGGAGAGCGCGAGGCTGTCGGCGAGGGGAGAGAGATCGGGGAGATACATGCGACCCTCACATTCGGAGTTTGGTCAGACCATGCTTTGGATATCTCAAACGTTAGGCACCCCACTGGACGTCTGTCCAGGGGTACGCCGACAGAAATTGGCTTGGTCCGACCAAACGTCGGACTCCTCAAGCTATGATCGGAAAGGCAAAGCACGGGGAATCACCCCACGCAGTAATGCGACCGACACAGGGTGAGAGGGCCTTCCATGGCTGAGACGACCGCGGCCTGGGAGCCGGTGCCCCGCTCCCGGACCTTCGAGCTGGTACTCGCCCGGATCGAGGAGCAGATCCTCGCCGGCAACCTGGGCGTGGGAGACCGGCTGCCGCCCGAGCGCGAGCTGGTCGAACTCCTCGGCGTGAGCCGGGCCGCCGTCCGGGAAGCCCTGCGCGTGCTGGAAGCCCAGGGAGTCCTCAGGGCCCGCGTGGGCACCGGACCGGCATCGGGCAGCGTGATCGCCGCCATGCCCAGCGAGGGACTCACCCAGTTGCTTCGGCTGCACATGGCGCTGGCCAACTTCCCGCTCGCGGACGTCGTCGAGGCCCGAGCCACGCTGGAGCGGTCGAGCGCCCGCCTCGCGGCCGAACGCGCCACCGAAGACGATCTCGCACGGATACACGCTCCGCTCGCCCGCATGGACGAGGCAGGACTGCCCCGCGAGGAGTTCAACGACTGCGACACCGATTTCCACGTCGCCATCGCCGAGGCCGGAGGCAACCGGCTGATGGCCGACATGACCATCGCCGTCCGCAATGCCGTCCGGCACACCCTCCTCACCGCGTTCCACAAGATCTCCGACTGGGAAGCGGTCGCCGCCCGCCTGCGGGCGGAGCACCACGCCATCCACGACGCCATAGTCGAACGCGATGCCGAGCGAGCAGGCAACCTCGTGGAGGCGCACATCCGCGGCTTCCACCGCGACATCGTTCGCGCGGTCCTCGAGACCGAAGAAGCCGGGAGGCCATAGACCTGGAAGGTGTCGACGACTCCAGGCGCGAGGCTCGCCTCGTGTGCTCCACCGTGGCCGGCACGGTGGTGGTGGCGGTGACGAAGACCGCGCCGAGCGGCAGGTAACAGTCGGCTCTCGCCGTGCGGTCCCGGACCCGCTGCTCGGGGATCCAGGCACCGGCAAGTCCCACGTGCTGATCGCCTTGGGCACCGGGGCCGCGATGCAGGGCTACCGCGTCCGCTGCACACTCGCCACGAGCTGGTCAACGAGGTGGTCGAGGCAGTCGGCGAGAGCAGCTGAACAAGAACCGCATCATGCGCAGTTCGCCCCGTCGACGATGGCTCGTAGTTGCTGATCGCCGACGGGACGGTTTCGCCAGTGGTCAGAAGCGCCGATCAACCCCCGCGTCCTCACGACTGGCTGTTGAGGAATCCGATCCCCACCGCTCCCCACCACCCCAACTGCGAGAGGACGGCTGAGATCCCGAGGCGCACCAGCAGTCGCCGCGTCGCCCCCTCGTCTCCCTGCTCCTGCAGAGTCCGGTGCAGCGCCTGCGCATGCACCCCGTTGATCGCGATCAGCAGGACCAGTGCCAGTTTGACCCGAATGAGCGCGGCGGCTGGATCGGGGCCGAGGACGACGCCGCTCAGCACCATGCCGGCCAGACCCGTCCAGACGAGCAGATGCAACGGTGCGGCGAAGTCCAGTACCTGGCTCAGGGTCCGCTTGCCGCACAGCCACAACAGGCCGTAGTAGTCGATGGTCAGCACCGAGCCCATTCCCAGGACGAGTGCCCCCAGGTGCACGAAGAGCGCCGCCGTCCGCAGGCCGGGGCCGGCCTCCACCCGCGTGGCGACCCACACACTGGCCGCCCAGACCAGGAAGACCAGGACGTCGGCGGGCCAGAGCAGCCGCCGGGGAACCGAGCCGCGTGATCGACCGAGGCTCATGAGATCACCTCTTGTGGTGGCGGCGCGGTGGGGCGGGCATCAAGGCCCATCCCACCGCGCCGCGCGGCCTGTTCAGTCCTTGGCCACCCAGCCGACCATGATCCCCATGACGTCGTCGTGCACGTGCCCTTCGATCTCGTACCTGCTGGTGATCTTCAAGAGGTCACCCCGTTCGATCCTGCCGAGCGCGTTCCCGCTGCACGGTGGCATGTCGGAGATCTCGGTGTGCCCGTGGGGATCGATGAACTCGGGACTGCCGCCCTCCTCGGCCACGATCTTGCACAGGAGTTTGCCGGTCGTCAGGTTCTGGGTCCACACGGAGTGGCCTCCGTGGTGGAGGTGCCCACGCATGTGCACCAGCTTTCCGGAAATGGTGGACCGCCACTGCCGGGTTTTCTCACTGACGCCCTCGGGGGCGTCGTACACGCTGCCGAGGCAGCCGCCTGCATCCATCCAGATCGGTGTGACCGGCTTGAGTCCGGAACCCGTCGCGGACTCATGGGTGAAGGTGACGGAAATGTAGACCTCCTTGCTCTGCGGCGCGTGGTTCATGAGGTCGTACAGCATGTTCCACCGTTCACCCTTCCCGACCTTGACGCCGTAGCCAGACGGCAGGACGCTTTCCACCCGCTCGTTGCCGGTGGCGAATATCCGCTGTGGACCGTTGCATACGACGTCGCGTTTCCAGTGGTTGCCGAACACCGCGTGGTGCAGCATCGGTCCGGTGTTCACGTTGGCGTTTGATCCGTCCGCGTAGACGAGATTGGGCTTGAAACCCGTGATGAAGCAGTCGTCGCACGGCTTTGGGACGTTCAGCATGAGCCGGTTCCCGGTCTCTCCGTGGTCGTGTCCGTCCGTAGCCGGGATGGTGAACGGCCCGTACCGTACGGTCGTCGTCTGTACGCCGGTGGCTTGCTGCTGGGCCGGTGCGGCTTGCCGGGCGGCTGCGGTGGTCGTGGGGAGCGCGGTAACGGCCAGCACTGCGCCGGCTGTTAAAGCGGTGGTGACGGCTGTAAGGGCCGGCCTTGACTGAGACACGATGTCCTCCTTGTGAGGGGCCAGTCGGCGAATTTCGGCGGCGCGCGTCCGAGGACCGAAGCCGCGGCTTGCCAGGAAAAGGATCTGCAAATCGATCCGCTGTGCGATGGGAGGTCATTGCGATGGCAGCAGGACCAAGGTGGAGCTGTTGCAGAGCCTGCACCCGCTGCTTTCCGCGTTCCGGTCCGCAGACGATGGGGCGGTAGGAACGGTTTCCGGTATCACCCTCTGCGACTTGAACCGAAGAGTGATGGGCGGCCTTTCCCCTGTCAACAGGCCGGAAGAGCACCGGAAATCGGGAATTCTCCTGCCGTGTCACTGACCAGCATGTTCGGGGAGCTCTCGGCCGGTCTCACCAGTGCGACACCGGCGACTTCGCCGATTCACCCGGCGGCCCGCCGGTGACGTCCGACCTCTGCCCTGGTGCGGCCGACAGCCGTGGGCTACAGGCCCGCCGTCGTACATGAGTTGTGCCGGGGCGGGGCGCCTTCCCCCGAGAGGTGATCAGAGGAGGTGATCAGCCGGTGGGGCCGGTCGCCAGTCCGGCGAACAGGCGATGTATGGAGGCGGTCCAGGCGTCGTGGTCCGGGCCCTTGACGTCGAGTGAGGTGAGGACGTCCATCCCGAGAGACACCGACAGCACGAGGCGGGCACAGAGCGCGGGATCGATGTCGGCGGTGAGCGAGCCGTCCTGCTGGGCGAGTTCGGCCAGCTCCGTCAAGGACTTCTCGGCTCGGTACAGGGCGGCGTGGACCTTGCGGGCGACCTCCCCGTCCCGCCTGGCCGCGGCGAGCGCCTCGCTCACCAGCGGTGCCCAGGAACGCTGGTGAGGGTCGGAGTGATACGTGATGATCAGCTGGAGCACGTCGGCGGGGGCTGCCCCTTGGTTGAGTGCCCGGCCGAGTTTGCGCCCGGCGGCGGCAAGACCGTAGTCGACCGCCTCGGCGAGCAACTCCGCCTTGTTCCGGAAGTTGCCATAGATGGCGCCGGTGGAGAGCCCGGCACGACGGGCTATGTCCTGCACGCGCGCGCGATCGTAGCCCTGCTCACCGAATTCCTGGACTGCTGCCTCGATCAGTCGTTCGCGAATCACGGTGCTCGACGGCCTTGCGAGGGAATCAGGCTCTGCCACCGCCCCAGCGTAACCGGGCCGGCCCCCGGACACATGGGCCGCAGGCGTACGGGGACCGGTCGGTCCGGCGTTCGCGGGTCTGGGGGCGTGATTCGGACAATCGCCCCTCGGCCGGTTGTGTTTCAGGGAGAGAATAATCATTATTCTCGACCAGAGACAGCGAGCCGGGAGGCGTACGTTCATGACGTACGGCGCCGAGAACCCCATCGTCGGCAGGCGGAACGAGCGCCGAGAGCTTGTGGCGAGGCTCGAGGCCTGCCGCAGGGGGGACGGCGGGGCACTGCTGCTGACGGGGAATCCGGGGATCGGCAAAACCGCGTTGCTCCGCTACGCGACGCACCTGGAGCACGACATCTGGACGCTCTGCGCCGACGGTGTGCAGGCGGAACAGACCCTCGGCTACGGAGCGGTTCAACGACTCGTCCGGCCGCTGGCCGGCGACCTCCGCGGGGTGCCGCCGCCCTGCCGGCAGGTCGCTGAGCGACTGCTTCGCGGTCTGGTCCCACCCCCGGCGGAGCGGTCACTCGTCCCGGTCGCCCTGCTGGAGCTCCTGGCGACCGCAAGCGGCAGGCGTCCGGTGCTGGTCCGTGTCGACGACCTGCAGTGGGTCGACGCGGAGTCCCGGTACGCCCTCGGCTTCGTGGCCCGCAGGATCAGCACCGAACGCGTGGTGATCCTCGCCGCGACGGACGGCGACGCGGCCGCACTGATGCCAGGTGTGCCGGTGCTCCACCTCCTGGGCATGAACGACCGCGACTGCCTGCGGCTGATCGCGCGATACCAGCCCTCTCCGGTGGCGCCCGCCGTGCGCGAGGTGCTCGTCCACACGGCCGGTGGCAACCCCCTCGTCCTGCTCGAGCTGCTGCGGACACTGGACCCCGCTCAGCTCAGCCAGCTCTTCCGGCTGCCCGACCCACTGCCGTTGGGACCGTGCCTCGCGCATCTCAGACTCGGTCCGTTCCGTCGCCTTCCCGAGGACTGCCGGCGGCTGCTGGTGCTGCTCGCCGCCGAACCGCGCCTGGATCTCCCGTCCCTGTTCCGCGTGGCGCTCCAGGTGGGCATCACCCCGGCGGCCCTGAAACCCGCCGTGGCCGGGGAGCTGGTCACCGTGGACCAGGCCACCGTCTCCTTCCGTCGCGCCGACCTTCCCGACGCCATCTACCGTGGTGTGGACCTGACCGATCGGCACTGGGCGCACACGCTGCTGGCTCGCGTGTTCGCCGACACCGACGACCACCGCCGTTGGTGGCATGAGGCCGCACTGCTGCCGGGCGCCGACGCCCACCTGGCCGACGAGTTGGAGCGCCAGGCCACCCAGGCCCGCCGACGGGGCGAGTACGCCCACGCCGGGGCGCTGATGGCACGCTCGGCCGAACTGACAGTTGAGGATGCCCACCGGGGAACCCGCTTGCTCGCCGCGGCCGATGTCGGCAGGCGCTCCGGGCGGCTGCGGCACGCCGCACGCCTGCTGGAGCGGGCAAAGACCCTGGTCGGTGCGGACGCGATGTCCGTACGGGGACACATCGCCTACCTGCACGCAGTGATCTCGCAGCACTGCGCAGCGGCACCTGATGCCTGCGACCGCATGATGGACGCCGCCGACGCGCTCGCCGGCGCCGACCCCGCCCTCGCGGTCAAGGCGCTGGTGGCCGCAGGGGAGACAGGGCTGCATGCCGGAGACACGGCCTCGCTGGTGCGGGCCGGCGAACGCGTGCCGGCCGTACTCGACGCCTCTTGTGAACCAGTCCAGCCGGAGACCCGATGGTCTGCCGGCATTCTCCTGGCGGTCGCCGATTCCTTTCAGGACCGGCTTCGGGAGGCGGTGCCCCGGCTGCGCGAACACCTGGCGGCCGCCACGTCGATGGACGATCCCGTTCTCCTCGTATGGGGATCCCAGGGAGCGCTCTTCGTCGCCGACGACCTACGCGCCCGTTCGCTGGCCACCCGCGCGGTGGCCCGGGCACGCGAGGAACGGGACACACCGACCATGGCGTACGCCATGCAGTACCTCGCCTACCCCGAATGCTGGCTGAACGGGCCGGAGGCGGCGACGCTCACCGCTACCGAGGCACTGCGGCTGGCCCATGAGACGGGCCAGCTCCACTGCGTCCGCACCCTGATGGGGATGCTGATGCTCGCCGCCGGACTCGCCGGGGATGCCGAGACCTGCGAGCAGTACGCGGACCGCGTCGTCGGCGATGCGGCGGCAGGCGTCGGACTCGCCCCCGCCCTCGGCCTGTGGGGCCTGGCCCACCTCGATCTCGCCTCGGGGAACTGGAGCGAAGCCGCAGCCAGGCTGCATCGGCTGACCAGGACCAGGCAAGGACACCCGGGTATCGCGCTCGAGGCCGCGCCCACCTATGTGGAGGCCGCCGTCCGTGCCGGTCACCGTCCTCGGGCAGAGCGGGCCGCGGCGAGTTTCATCCGGTGGGCCGAGGCGATAGGCCGGGGGTGGCCGGCGGCCCTTGCGGCGCGCTGCCGTGCGCTCCTTGAAGCGGACCACGCAGAGGAGCACTTCCGGCTCGCCCTGCACCTGCACCCACCCGGTGATCGTGAGCTGGAACGGGCCCGCACAGCCCTGCTCTACGGCGAACACCTCAACCGCGAGCGCCGGCGCGCGGACGCCCGTGCCCATCTCCGGGAGGCGGCAGAAGTCTTCCGGAGACACCGGGCACGGCTGTGGCTCGACCGAACGCGCGCCGAGCTGCGGGCCGCTGGTGACGACGGGCCGACCGAGGACACGGACTCCGCCGGGCCGAGCAGCGCGACAGGAATGCTGACATCCCGTCAACACCAGATCATCCTGCTCGTGGCGAAGGGAGCGACCAACAAGGAGGTCGCCGCCCGCTTGTGCCTGAGCCCGCGCACGGTCGACTACCACCTGCGACGCATCTTCGAACGCCTGGGCGTCACTTCGCGTGCCGACCTGATCCGCCGTTTCGCGACCAAGCCGGCGCCCCGTACATGACCTGCGACGAGGACGCGGCTTGCGACCTCCTCATCGCTGCCTCGCCGACCAAGCCGTCGCCCCCCTCGCCACGGTGATGTCGCCTCGCGCCGCGCTGCGATTCACGAGGCGTCGCTGCCTACGAACATGCGGTGTTCGAAGGCGGACCGGGCGGCCCGCTGGGGCTTCTCCCTGCTGAGCACGGAGCCGAGCCATCCGAGCATGAAGGCGAGAGGGATGGAGACGATGCTCGGATACCGCAGCGGGAAAACGGCGAAGTCCAGGTCGGGGAACAACGCCGTGGGGGTTCCGGAGACGGCGGGAGACAACACGGCCAGAGACACCGAGCAGATCAAGCCGCCGTAGATGCTCCACACCGCTCCGGTGGTCGTGAAGCCCCGCCAGTACAGGCCGTACAGCAGCGCGGGGAGGACGGCTGAGGCGGCGACCGCGAAGGCCAGTCCGGCGGCGAAGGAGACGTTGATACGCGAGGCCCACAGGGCAAGGGCCGTCGCCGCGGAGCCGATCAGCACCACCGATACCCGGGCCACCAGCACTTCCTGGAACTCGGTGGCGCGCCCTTTCCTGATCACCACGCCGTAGATGTCGTGCGCCACCGAGGTCGCCGCGGCGAGGGCGACGCCCGCTACGACCGCCAGGATGGTGGCGAACGCCACGCAGGCCATCAGGGTGAGCAGCGGCGACCCGCCGAGGGCGTCGCTCAGCAGCAGTGTGGCTGTGTTCCCCGAGGAGTTCCCCGTCATGACCTCTTGCGGGCCGACCAGGGCCGCTGCGCCGAACCCCAGGACCCCGGCCGTGACACAGAAGACGCAGGTCAAAACGGCCGTCCACTGGACGGACTTCCGGGCGGCTCGTGCGGTCGGCACCGCTCCCAGGCGTAGCAGAAGGTGCGGTAGGCCTGCGGCGCCAAGCACCGCGCCCAGTTGCAGGCTCAGTCCATCCAGCGTGGCGGCGGCACCTCCCTGGGACCGTGCTCCCGGCGCCAGGAAGCGTTCGCCGACGCCGCTGCGCTCGGCCGCGGCCCCGAGCAGATCACTGGGATTCCAACCGAACTCCGCCAGCACCAACAAAGCCAGGAACGCGCTGGCGACCAGCAGAAAGGCCGCCTTGAAGCACTGCACCAGGGTCGCACCGTGCATACCGCTGAGGGCCACATAGATGATCATCAGGACGCCGAGGAACAACATCAGGAGGTTCTGGGCGGCCACTCCGGAGATGCCGAGCAACGGGGCGGCGAGGGACCCGGCCCCCACCAGCTGGGCCGTCAGATAGAAAAGGGAGATCACCAGGGTGGCGAGCCCCAGGGCCAAGTGCACGGGGCCAGGGCGCAGATGGTGCGCGAGGACGTCACCGACCGTGTAGCGGCCGGTGTTGTGAAACGGCTCGGCGATCAACAGGAGGATCACTGCCCAGGCGACGATGGGGCCCAGCAGGTAGGGGATGCCGTCGAACCCGGCCAGGGCGATCAGCCCCGGGGTGCCCAGCAACGTCGCGGCGGAGATGAAGTCGCCGAACAGGGCTATGCCGTTGCGCGAGGAGGACAGCTTGCGACCGCTGACGAAGAAGCGGCGGGGCGTGTCCGTCTCGGAGGCGTCCATCAGGGACATGAGCACGACACCGACGACGAAGACCGCGAAGACGGTGAGGACGAGTCCCGTGCGGTTCTCCTGCGCGAGTACGGAGGCCGCGTTCACCGCTCCTCCCCTCGGAATCCGAGCCCCGCACGTGCCCTCTCGACCAGCGGATCCAGGGTGGTGCCGGCGTAGCGCGCGTACCACCGGCAGGCCGCCAGCGTGGTGCCGCACTGCAGCAGCGCCAATCCGAGCCCGAGGTTCAGGTGGCCGACGAGTTTGACCGCCATCACGTCACCCGCCGTGCTCGCCAGGAGCGCATTGATCAGGTAAAGGCCGAGCACGGCGGTGGCGACGGGGAAGACCTTGGAACGGCGCGCGGCGCGCAGCTCCGCGAGGGCGGTCATCACCTCTGGCGTGACGCCCACTTCCTGGCGAGGCCCGGCGGCGTAAGTCGGCGGTCTCCTGCGTGGCTCTAGGAACTCGTAGGACGGTCCATCGAATCCAGGGGGCGGCTCATGGCTCCCGTACACGACATCAACTCCTCACTGCAAGCGGTGGCGTCAGGTCGTGGCAGGGCCAAGATCGCCTTTAACCGAACGCCGTTCGGTTCGGGGGAGCCTAGAGTGGACCACGACGCCGGACAAGGCGTCGGCGGGAAGTCGGTGTAACGGAAAGGCAGCGGGGGCCAATCGCTCGGACGAGGAGTCGGCCGCGGGGTCAGGCGCTCGGACGAGGAGTCGGCCGCGGGGTCAGGCGCTCGGACGAGGAGTCGGCCGCGGATCCTGGCGTGACACGACGCGCTCATGGAGGCGGCCGAGGCCGTCCAGGAACATCTCCAGGGCCAGTTCGAAGCTGTCCCGGTCGATCGTGTCGGCATGGTCGGGCAGACGGTGGGCATCGGTCAGCTGCGCATACCGCTCGACGTATACCTGCACGTCGTCGTCGAACCCGCGGGAGAAGGAGGTCATCGCCGATCCGATGACCAGGTACTTGGTCGAGGCTCCGATCATCGTGGCGTAGCGCGGGGGCCATCCGGCGCCGACCAGCCCGCCGTGCACGGCGTCGGCACGCCGCAGCGAGGCCTCACGGCGGGCCGGACCGTAGGCGAGGAACGGCACGATGTGGGGATGGGCGGCGATAGCCGCGCGGTAGGACCGGGCCCAGGACGCCACCCCGTGCCGCCAGTCGCCGGTTTCGAAACCGGAGACGTCCACGCCCTCCATGATGGCGTTGGCGACCTCGTGGAGGACGTCGTCCTTGGTCTTGACGTGCTCGTAGAGCGAGGAGACCTGGACGCCGAGCTCTCGGGCGAGCTTGCGCATCGACAACTCGGCGAGCCCGTCACGGTCCACGATGGCCAGCGCCGCGGCGCAGATCCGCCCCCGACTGAGGATCGGCCTGGTCGGTCGGGCCACCGCTGCACCCCCGCATCGCTCCGCGCTCCGCCCTTCGTAGCGCCGTGACTTTGCCGCTCACGGTACCCGCAGTTCGATAACCGAACATCACTCGGGGCTAAATCGACCAACCGGCAGGTTCACTTGCTAAGCGTTCAGCCAGTCTCCTATGGTGAGTACCTCATGTGGGAGGTCGCCATGTCAGAGCGCCACGAACTCGACGCGCAGACTCGCCCGCGGCTGATGCCGCTGCCCGAGGAGCACTGGGATGCAAGGGCCCGGAAGCTGCTGGCCGTCGCACCCCGCGACCCAGGGGGCCGGGTCCCCAACATCTTCACCACGCTCGTGCGCCATCCCGACCTCTACGAGCAATTCATGCCCTTCGGAGGCCAGTTGCTCC
This sequence comes from Streptomyces sp. ISL-10, assembly GCF_018614575.1. GTDB lineage: Bacteria > Actinomycetota > Actinomycetes > Streptomycetales > Streptomycetaceae > Streptomyces. Next base: position 23,291 of record NZ_JAGGOJ010000029.1, on the reverse strand, counting down.
GCAGGGGCCGACTACCGGAACGACTCCGCGAGTTGCTGATCCTGCGCACGTCCCGCAACACCGGCGCCCGGTACGAGTGGGGCCGGCACCTCCCGCTGGCGAAGGCAGCGGGCGTCACGGATGCGGACATCGACCGCATCACCGAAGGAACGGAAGCGCACGGCTGGACGGACCTCGAGGAACACCTGATGCGGGCTGCGGACGAGTTGCACAGCGATGCAAGGCTGTCCGAGGCCACCTGGGAGGCCCTGGCCGGGTACTTCGACGACGCCGAGCTGATCGAGATCGTCATGCTGGTGGGGCAGTACCACATGGTGGCCTTCTTCCTGAACACCGCCGGTGTGGAACTGGACCCCGGTTTCGAGAGGATGGGCTTCACGGAAGGGGGCCGGAACCATGCGTGAAGGGCACCTCGAGCAGCCGTCCCGTCGCCTGGCCGGCCGCAAAGTGCTGGTGGTGGGCGCGGGCACCCGCCCCGACGACGACCCGCGGGCACCTGTCGGCAACGGCCGTGCGATCGCCGTCCTCGCCGCCCGGGAGGGCGCCGATGTGGCCTGCGCCGACGTGTCCGCCCCGGCGGCGGCCGCAACCGCCGAACTGGTCAGCTCCGCAGGCACCTTGAGCGTCACCGTGGTAGGTGACGCCACGGATGCCGAGCAGTCGGCCGCCATGGTCGCCGAGGCGGTCCGCGGGCTGGGGGGACTGGATGCGCTTGTGGTCAACGTGGGCGTGGGTCTCGGCACCGGCCTGAAGGGCTCGTCACCCGAAGACTGGGACCAGGTGCTCTCCCTGAATCTGCGTGCGCCCTTCCTGGCCGCCAAGCACGCCCTGCCGGCGATGGCCGACGGAGGCGCCGTCGTCTTCATCGGGTCGGTCGCAGGATTGCGCGCCGCCACGAACTCGCCGGCCTACGACAGTTCCAAGGCCGGCCTGTTCGGGCTCACCCGCCATGTCGCCAAGGAGGCAGGCGCGCGCCGGATCCGGGCCAACCTGGTCGTCCCCGGCCTGATCGACACCCCCATGGGACGGCAGGCCTCGGCCGGGCGAGCATCCCGGACGGCCTCGTTCGAGCGCATCCCGTTGGGCCGCCAGGGCACCGCCTGCGAGGTCGCGGAGGCCGTCACGTTTCTGCTCTCCGACCGCGCCTCCTACATCACAGGCCAGAGCCTGGTGGTGGACGGCGGACTCAGCGCCGTATGACGCGCGCCCGGCGCTGCGAACGCAAGCCCGAGCACTTCCTCGCCTTCGCAGGCATCGCCGCCGCACTGATCTGCCACCGCCGCCTCGTCGAGTAGAGGACCCTCAATCCCACCAGAACCGCCATTCACGACACTTCATGAGCTCCTCGTGGTACGTGGACCAGTCAAGATCGGGGTCCTCGTAGAAGACGTCCGGGCAGGCGAGGTAATGCTCCGCGGTGAGGACTCGGGCCTGATAGACCTCTGTCGGCGGAGCGGCAACCGAGAGATACACGCTTCCGTGACCAAGGCCCACGACACGGACACCAAACCGGTCCTCCCAGGAGCGCAGCACTGCCGACAACTCCTGGACGGTCATGTGATTTGTCATCCCGAGCCAGCTCAGGGCAGCGGGCGCATCGGCGCCCCGCGAGACCTGGACGAGGGCGAGACAACGGGCTCGGCCGTCGTGGACTACTGCCGTCGCCAGTGCCTCCGCGCACACGTCGATGTCAGTCACCGGCGCGGCAGGCGCCGCGAGGCCCGGCCACTCCTCGAAAGGTGGCCACGCTTCGTCCGTCCACTTGCTCGTGAAGTACGAGGCAGCGTCGGCAGCAGCCCCGTAGTCACCACCCACAGGCTCGAATGAGTCGTCGGGGTACTCAAGCAGCAGCGGGTACAGACCGGTTTCAGAGCGCCGGCGGTGCAGCCGTTTCCACCAGTCGGCCGCGCCCATGACCGGTCCGTCGCTCATCCACACCACCGGATGCGGAGTATGACACGGCCCCATCAGCCTGCCAGACGGCAGATCGTCCAGCAGTTGTTTGAGGTCTTCACTCAAAGGATCGGGCATGACCAAAATCTACGCGGCACCTGTGACTGACAATCGCTTCGAGCATGGACGAGGGAGGCCACATGAAACGGAGCTCGGCTGCGGAAGAACCGCACTCGGTGACAGCTGTGGCGGCGCGGCATCAAGCCCCTTATCGCTCACCGTCGAACGGGCGATCAGCAACCTGAAGCAGTCCCGGGCCGTAGCCACGCGCTACGACATGACGACCAGGGCAATTCTTAGGCGAAAGCGAAGACAACGACGAGCAACACGGCGAGCAGGACGAACGTCTCCCACCGGCTCGCGCGCCTGAGCGTACGCAGCGATATGGGCCTTCTGGGCCTCGAGGCCGCTGATCGGTTCGGGATGTCGTCGCCGGAAGTGGTGTTGTCGCTCATCCCGCCATGCTAGCCGCGTCGCAAGTGGTGCTGCCGTCGACGTTGATCACCACGGTGATCTGCCCCAACGAATCACATGATCGACCGGACCCTGACAGGTCAGACAAGGCAGGTGTCGAGCGTTACTGCTCACCGATTGACGGCGATCGAAAGCGGGCCACGATCTGGTGTGCGTGCTGATCCTCCGGGCCGAACTCCTGGGCCGCTCGATGGGCCTCCTGGACCCGATTCGTCTCGCACAGCAGCCGAACAAGGACGTACAGAGCGTCACGATCACGATCTTTGGCGCGGCCGCGCAGAACCGCCTCCATCCCCTGATCGCGAAGCGATCTGTTGAGTCTCCGGCGTGTATGGACATCCGTGAGAGCGAGCTCCGTAAGTTCGGAGAACCGCTCCGCGCGGGCGAGCAAATCCATGTGCCACAGACGGTTGTCGTGCATGCAGTGATCGATGGAGTAGCACTCGGCGTGGGCGCTCACCAGCGCAATGGCCGCCTCCCAATCCCGCAGCTCGTGGTGGGAGAGGTCACCGATGAAAGTCCGCGGGGCCCAAGCACCGCCCTGCCGCCCGCCGAATGCCCCCAAAACGACCTTCGTGAACACCACCCACAACTCGTCCGGCACCAGCCGCCCAAAGAGATCCGTCATGCACGGCTCAACGCCATAAGAATCGAGGTCTCAGTCGTCGCCCGGCGTCGACGTGAGCCCGAGCACCAGCGTCTCGTGGGCAGCCCGTGCGATGTCCGCCAGGCGGGTCCGGGCCGAGTCCAGTTGATACTGCAGGAGTACGCCGCGCGCGATGCTCTCCACCAGGAAAGCCTGGGCGACGACGTCGACGTCGGGGCGGATGCTCCCATCGGCGATCCCCCGCCGGATGTCCTCCTCGACACCGGTCCGCACGAGACTGAGATGCTCGGCCATCAAGACCTTCATCCCGTCGGTGCTGCCGACCGCCTCGACGAGTAGCACCAGCAACGCCCGTGCTCGCACTCCTGGTTCGGGCTCCGCCAGACGGGCGAAGAGCTGGTCGAGCTTGGCCAGGACGGCTTCGAAGCCGCTCATCCGGGCGTACCCGGGCAGCTCGCGGAGCCGGTGGACGAAGGTCTCGCGGATATCGGCGACAACGGCTTCGACGAGCCCGGCTTTGGACGTGAAGTGGTAGTTGACCATGCCTCGGCTGACTCCGGCACGGTCGCCGACCTTCTTCACCGTCAGCCCGCGGTAGCCCTCCTCCGCGAGGATCTCCAGCGCCGCGTTCAAGAGCCTGCGGCGGGAGGCCTCTCGCTGGTCATCGCGCTTGGTCGGGGGGCGTCGTGCTGCCGCGGTCGGTTCGCTCATCGGACCAGCAGTATGCCATTGGCGTTTCGGCTCACTGGCCCCTCGGCGACCGACCTGGACGCGCCGACACCTTCGCGGACCGCCACCGCCTCGGCCGCTGTCGCGACCGCCGCCGATGCCCCCCGCTCCTGCGGAAACGGGGCCGGCGGGAGTTCACCATGGACAATGTCCGACGCCGTGGACGCCGACGCGTCGGACGGCCGGTACCGCGCCGCAGCCGGCGCGTGCAGCCTGTGTACGGGCCACGGCGGTTCCGTTTCGCCGTACTCAGTGTGAAGCGCGCCCACTCGTCCGCCACCCCGGGGCGGTCACGCACAGCGAAGACGCCAGCTCACCGAATCCGGGGGCCCAGGCCACCAGCACGTCGGCCAGCTCGCCGCTTCCGGGCCCAGGCCACCAGCGCGTCGCTGTAGTGACGCACCTCGGCCACGGGCCGCCGCACGGGCATCCTGCTGCACCATGCACAGTCCCAACAGTGGGTTCAGGCTGTGCGGGTGACGCCGGCACGCGTCCTCGACCGCCGCGAGAAAGGAGTCCAGATGCCGCCCGGCGCCGGCGCCCGGCACTCCGTACGGCACTCCGTCCGGCACTCCGCCCGGGGCTGAGCCGCCGGCAGAGCGGTCATGGCCCGCTCCAGCACCGCGACGTAGATCACGTCCTTGCGGCCGGAGTGCCAGTAGATCGAACTGACCGGCAGACCGCACGGCAGAGCTCATCGAGATGGACGTGTGGCACAGCGGTGGCGCGACTTCAGTTCGCCGACGGTGTCCAGTAACAGCGTCACGCGACCGCGCACCGCCGCCCTGGGCCGGTCTGCGTCATACGGCCGACTCCAGCGGACACACAGAGCCCGCAAGGCCGCCGCCAACGGACGGGGGCGGTCCTCAGAGTCGGGCATCGACTCGGACCGCCCCCGTCGGCTCAGCTGGCCGGGGAGCCGAACTCCTTGCGGGTGTCCACCGGCTCGCCGAACAGCTGCCACCGCTCACCCTTGAACCGCATCAGCTGCATGGTCTCGATCGGGAAGGCGTCGCCGCGGCCCGTGGCCAGGGTGACCCCGGGCAGAAGCATGTCCACCTTCACGTCCTTCAGATCGCGCACCGCGTCCCGCAGCCCCTCCCTGGTCGGGCACTTCATCGCGTCCAGCGCCTTGTGCAGGCTGGAGGCGACGGCCCAGCCGTAGGCGTTGTACTGGTTGGTCGGGTCGGAGCCGGGCGCGTACTTGCGCAGCGCGTCCTTGTACGCCTTCATCTCCGCGTCGTCGGCCCACTGAGGGTCGGCGGGATCCTTGAAGTAGGTCGCCGAGACCAGACCCTGTACGTTCTCGAATCCGACGGGCTTGAGCACGGTGGCGGACGCGGACACGGCGTTGACGATGTGCAGGGGGTTCCACTTGGCGTTCTTGGCATCGGCGGCGAGGGCCTGACTGCCGAACTTGGGCGTGGTGATGTTCAGCAGCACATCGGCCTTGGAGCGGGCGAGGCTCGACATCTGCGCCGAGACGGAGGGGTCGGTGACCTCGTAGCTCTCCTTGGCGATCACCTTGATGCCGCTGCCGGCGACGGCCTCCGTGAACCCGCCGAGCAGGTTCTTGCCGAAGTCGTCGTTCTGATAGAGGACCGCGACCTTGGCCTTCGGCTTCTCGTCCTTGAGGTACTTGGCGTACACCCGCGCCTCGGACACGTAGTTGGGCTGCCAGCCGATGGTCCACGGGTGCTTGTCGTCCGTACCCCAGAGGGAGGCACCGGTGGCCACGAAGGGCTGCGGCACCTTCCGCTTGTTGAGGTAGTCCCACACGGCTGCCGTGGACGGGGTGCCCAGGGTCTGGAACACGGCGAAGACCTTCTCCTGCTCGACCAGTCTGCGGGCCTCCTCGACCGCCTTGGGTGGCTGGTAGCCGTCGTCGCGGACGACGAAGTCCACCGTGCGGCCGTCGATGCCGCCCTTGTCGTTGACGGACTTGAAGTAGGTGTCCACGCCCTTGCCGATCGTGCCGTACGCGGAGGCCGGTCCCGACAGCGGGTAGATTCCGCCCAGCTTGATGGTCTTGTCGGTGATGCCGGTGGTCTGCTGGCCCTTGCACGCGCCGTCGGCGGCGGTGCCCTCTTCGTCCTGCCCGCGCCGGCTGTTGCAGGCGGTGGCGAGGAGCAGGACGGCGGACGCGGCCGCAGCTGCCCGCAGAGCGGTCGTCTTGCGCATGTGATTCATTCCTTTTCCGTGCGGGGCGGTGCGCCCACGGGTTCGGCGTCGGCAGGTGCGGGATCCGCGGGTGCGTCGGAGGGTTGTGATTCGGATGTGGACTCTGGCGTCGCGTCGGGCGCGGACTCGGATGGGGACCGGGTGTCCGACCCGGACTCGGACTCGGACGCGGGCGTTTGGGCGGGGACAGGGGTGGCGCGGGTCAGGCGACGGGCGGCGGCTCCACGGACACGGACCGCCAGACCGGCCAGTCCCGTCGGGGCCACGAACATCACCGCGATGATCAGCAGGCCGAACACCACGCCCGGCGCCGCGTCGCTGACGTCCTGGGCCACGTTGGGCACGTACATCACGAACGCCGCGCCCAGCAGCGGTCCGTACAGCGAGGCCAGCCCCCCGACCACCAGGCCGGCCAGCAGCGTGATGGACAGGACGAAGCTGAAGGACTCGGGTGAGACGAAACCGATCACCCAGGTGTACACACACCCGGAGACACCCGCGAACATCGCGCTCCACGCGAAGGCGAGGGTCTTGTGCAGCGACAGCCGCACGCCCATGACCTCCGCCGCGCTCTCGCTGTCCCGCACGGCGAGCAGTGCCCGGCCGACCCGGGACCGCAGCAGGTTGCGGGCGAGCAGCAGAGCCGCCGCGGCGACGGCGAGGACGACGAAGTACATCCACTGGTCCTCGGCCAGTCCGCTCCAGGCCGGCGGCTGCAGCTTGTCCACGGTCAGTCCCATGGAGCCACCCGTGAGCGGTTCGAGCCGCTTGAGCAGCGGCGGCAGGAACACCGCGAACGAGAGGGTGACCAGGGCCAGGTACAGCCCGCGCAGCCGCAGGGCGGGCACCCCGAAACCGAGGCCCAGCAGGAAGCATCCGGCTGCCGCCACCGGCAGCGTGGCCAGGTGGCCGGTGTCGTACCGGTCGAGCATGACCGCCGCCGTGTAGGCACCCGCCGCGAAGAAAGCGCCGTGCCCGAGCGAGATCTGGCCGCCGAATCCGACCAGCAGGTTCAGTCCGGCCAGCGCCACGGCGTACAGCAGCACCATGGTCAGCTGGAAGACCTGGAATGGGGCGAGGTAGAACGGTGCCCCTACGGCGACCGCCGCCACGACCAGCGCGGTCAGTACGGCCCGCAGGCGCCGGGCGCGGTCGGTACCGAGTGCTTGGAAGATCGTGCTCATGCGCGCTCCACCGCCGCCCGTCCGAACAGGCCCTGGGGCCGGACCAGCAGCACCGCCAGGATGATCACCAGAGGTACACCCACCTTGAGATCGGCGCCGATCACGTCCACGTACGCCCCGGCCAGCGTCTCGGCCAGGCCCACGAACAGGCCGCCGACGACCGCGCCGACCGGGCTGTCGAAGCCTCCGAGGGTGGCCGCGGCGAACGCGTAGATCAGCACCCCGCCCATCATGTTGGGCTCCAGGAACAGCACCGGCGCGACGAGCACGCCCGACACCGCGCCGACCGTCGCGGCCAGCCCCCAGCCGAGCATCAGGACCCGGCCCACCCGGATCCCCGACAGCCGCGCGGAGGCGGGGTTGCAGGCGACCGCCCGCATCACCAGGCCGATGGAGGTGTGCTGGAACAGCAGGTACAGCAGGCCCATCAGGACGGCCACGACCGCGATGATTCCGAGGGTCGACCAGTCCAGGTGCACCCCGGCCAGGTCGACGCCGCCGTCGGGGAACTGCTGTGGGAAGTCCTTCACGGTGAACGACCAGATCAGACCGGCCATCGCGTTGACGAAGATGAACAGGCCGACCGTGACGATCACCAGTGTCAGCTCGGGCGCGCCCTGCACGGGGCGGATGACGATCCGTTCGACCAGCATGCCGCCGGCGAAGGCCACCGCCAGGGTGACCGGCAGCGCCAGCCAGAACGACATCCCGGACGCCACGAGTTGCCATGCCACGTACGTGGAGATCATGGCGAGTTCACCCTGCGCGAAGTTGACGATCCCGGTGAACCGGTGGATCAGCACCAGGGCCAGCGCCAGACTGGCGTAGACGGCGCCGGAGCCGACCCCTTCCACCACTTGCTGGAGCAGTTCGGTCACGACACTCACCCGCCCTTCCCGGAACGGACGGAGACACCGAGGTACACCTCGGCGACCTGCCCGTCCTCCCGGATCTGTTCGGCCGGTCCGGACAGCACCAGGCGGCCGGCCTCCAGTACGTGGGCCCGGTGCGCGACATCCAGTGCGAGCTGGGCGTTCTGCTCGACGACGACCACAGTGGTGCGTTCCTCCTCGTTCACGGCACGGACGATCTCGAACAGCTCCCGTGTGACCAGCGGCGCGAGCCCCAGCGAGGGTTCGTCCAGGAGCAGCAGCGAGGGCCGCAGCATCAGCGCCCTGCCGATGGCGAGCATCTGCTGCTCGCCGCCGCTGAGACTGCCCGCGGCCTGCCGGGACCGCTGGCGCAGCTTGGGGAAATAGCCGTAGATCCGTTCCAGGTGAGCGGCCACGGCCGTGCGCTCGGCGCGGCCCCTGCGCAGATGGGCGCCGATGCGCAGGTTCTCCTCGACGGTCAGATCGTTGAACGTGCCCCGGCCCTCGGGCACATGCGCCACGCCGAGCCGGGCCGCCTGTTCGGGCGCGCGGCCCAGCAGTTCCGTTCCGTTCAAGGTCACCGAACCGCGGCCGCGGACCATGCCGCACAGCGCCCGCAGCGTGGTGGTCTTGCCCGCGCCGTTGGGTCCGAGGATCGCGCACACTTCGCCGCGTGCGACGGAGAAGTCCAGGCCTTGGAGCACCTGCGCCTGGCCGTATCCGGCATGCAGACCGGACACTTTCAGGAAGTCCGGCTCCGCCGTCTCCCCGGCCTCGGTGCGGTCGGTGGTCGGCTCACTCATGCCGCCACCCCCAGGTACGCCTCGAGGACGGCCGGATCGCGCTGGATCTCCTCCGGCGGGCCCTCGGCGATCTTGCGCCCGAAGTCGAGGCACACCACTTTGTCGCACAGGCCCATCACGAACCCCATGTGGTGTTCGACCACCACGAGCGTGAGATCGAAGTCCCGGCGCACCGCCCGGACCAGATCAGCGAATTGGCCGACCTCTCCGTGGCTGAGGCCATTGACGGGTTCGTCGAGGAGCAGCAGGCGGGGCCGTACCGCGAGTGCCCGGGCGAGTTCGACGCGTTTGAGGGTGCCGAACGGCAGCCCGGAGGCGGGGTGGTCGGCGACGTCCGCCAGGTCGAGCAGTTGCAGCAGTTCGTCCGCCTGGCCACGCAGTTCCGCCTCCTCCCGCCGGACGCGGGGCAGCCGGAGCGCCGCGGCGAAGTGGCCGGTGCGTCCCCGGCTGTGGGCGCCGACCATGACGTTCTCCCGGACCGTGAGCCGCGGGAACAGCCCCAGGTTCTGGAAGGTGCGGGCGATGCCGCGCCCGGCCACGGCGTGCGGCGGGACGGCGAGAAGGTCCTCACCCTCGAACCGCACCGTCCCCGCATCGGGGGTGCAGCGCCTGGTGAGGCAGTTGAACAAAGTGGTCTTTCCGGCTCCGTTCGGCCCGATGAGCCCCACGGCGGTGCCCGGCTCGACGGTGAACGCGACACCGTCCAGTGCCGTGATCCCGCCGAAGCGCACGCTGACAGCGTCGACCGCGAGCATGAGTGACGTCCCTTCCGTGGTGCTGGGGGGTTTGGCGAGCGTCACAGTAGGTGGGGGCCTTCCGGGCGCACATTGGGTGCGAGCACCCAACTTCACGGTCACCGACTTGTGCGCCGCGCCCAGCTCCCCCGGCAAGTGGCCCGCTGAGCCTGTTGACGGGACACGAGGAGAACCGCGACGATCTGCACCATGTCTCGCGGTCCCGCCCTGGGCACCCCCGCACTCTCCGAACCGCTCATCCCGGAGCGGCACCGTGTCCTGCGCGCCGTCCAGGACCGGCTCGAGGACGTGGCGAACACCGCCGTCGCGGTGATGCGCACGGAGATCCCGTCCTACGCGCTTCAGGACGAGCGGTTCTTCGACGACGTACGGGAGCAGGTGCTCACCCACTACCGCATACAGATGGCTGCGCTGGCCGGCGACCGGGACATCGCCCCCGAAGACCTGGTCTTCAGCCGCGCGGCAGCCATGCGCAGAGCACGCGCGGGGTTCGCCCTCGAGGACTGGATCAGCGCGTTCCGGGTCGGCCGGCAGGTGTTGTGGGACGCACTGCTGGACTGCGCCGGCACGTCCGCCGAGGCACAGCAGGCCGCGCTGTCCCTCGTCACACCGCTGATGCGGTACGTCGACTATGCCAGCACCCATGCCGCACAGGCCTATGTCGAGTACCAGCAGCACGTGGTCGCGGACGCGGACCGGGAGCGCCGTGACCTGCTGGACCAGCTCCTGGCCGGCGCGGCGCCGGCGCGCGGTCCCCTGCTCGCCGCGGCGCAGGCCTACGGCATCGGGCCGCACTCGCCGATGATGGCGGTCGTGGCCGTGTGCGTCGGCGACACCCGCACCGGCGACCTCACCTCGGCCGAGCACGGATACGCCACCAGCGCGTCCATCAGCGTCGCCGGGCCCTGGGCCGGCCGGACCCTGGTCGTCGTACGCCACGGCGAGGTGGTGGCCGTGCCCGTGGTCCGCACCGGCATGGACGCAGAGGACGTCTGTGCCCACTTCGAGGCCGTGCAACGGCGGCTGGCGCGGGAGGGAACCATGCTCTCCATGGGCATCAGCACCGTCGCCCATGGCGCCCGCGAACTTCCGCGCGCTTACGAGGAGGCACGGGCCGCCCTCGACCTGGTACCGAGCGCGGGCGGGGTGGCGGCGCTGCCGCGCCTGTCTCCCTTCGACTACCTGGCGCTGCGAGCCGACGACCTCGCCCGCCAGTTGGTCGATCCCCGCGTGCGTGCGCTGCTGGAGGAGGACCGCCGACGTGGCGACACGCTGGCGACCACCATACGGGCCTTCGCGGAGGCGGATCTCAACCTGCGGCAGGCCGCCGACCGGCTGCGGGTGCACCACAACACGGCGCACTACCGGTTGCGCCGGATCGAGGAACGCACCGGGCGCAATCCGCGCCGGATCGCCGACCTCCTGGAACTGCTGGTCGCCCTCGCCATCCGCGAGGGGGCCGGGGAAGGTGAGGATCGACAGTGAGCGGCATCGTGCAGTCAACCGGGACGGAAGCGGCCCGTCAGCGGCCGGACGGGCAGGCACGTAAGGGTCTGCCGGAAGGACGCGCCGAGCGCGACGGCTCGGTTCGCCACGCCCTGCTGAACACCGCGCTGGAGGTCTTCACCGAGCGCGGTTACACCGACGCAGGCCTCGCCGAGATCGCGGCACGCTCCAGCCTCCCGCTGGGCAACCTCTTCCAGCACTACGGCGGAAAGCGAGGGCTCTACCTCGCCCTGTGGGAGGAGTTCCAAGAGGAGCAGGAACGCCGGACCGCGGCCACGCTGGCCGCCGAGCGTGACCGTGGCGTGGACGATCCCATCGCCCTCTTCGTGGCGGGAGCCAGGGCGTATCTGGAGGGCGCCTGGGACAACCGGCGGTTCGCCAGGCTCCTCGCGGAGGACGACGGTCCGGTCGGCTTCGACACGCTGCGCCGCCGCTGGGACCGCGCGTGGGTACGGCGCAACGCCCGGCTCCTGGAGGTCGACGAGAAGCGACGTGCCGGCCGGGTCCGGGTGAGCGTGCTGACCACCGTCATCGGAGGGGCGTCGCGCGAGCTGGGCGACTGCACGGACGAGGCGGAGGCCCAGGAGATCGTGGACGAGGTGTGCGGCATCCTCACCCACCTGTCGACGCCACCCGGCTGACCGGCCGGCGCAGGCGGCGGTCATTCCCGTGGATCCTCTCGTGCAGGCGCGCACAGCCGCCGGCTGTCGGTCTCCTCGACGGCCCGCAATCAGACCGGGTGACCGTCCGCCAAGGGGGACTGTGCCATCACGATGACGCCGGCGAGTTCGGCCTCACGGTGGTCGACGGCCTTTTGCATACGGGCGTGTTCATCGATGCGACTCTGCCTGTCTACTTGGTACCGCGCACTCCGAAAAGCAATCAGTGCCGCACCCCCAGGCGCCGGCAGCTCCCAGGGCTCGACCACCGAGTGCGTCGATGAGTCCAGCGATTGCGGCGTCCACCACACAGAACTATGGAAGCGGGGACTGAATGACCGCCCGCGAACGCTGGTTGATACCTCTCTGCTGCGGCAGGGGCGGGGCGGTGAGCCCCAGGTGACGCGCAGGCCTCGGGCGTGGGCGTACTCGGCCAGCCCGCGCAACGCCTGAAGCCGCGTCTGCGGGTAGCCCTCAACGGCAGGGCGCCCCGTCCCCAGGGGCGAGGGCGAGCGCGAGCAGCGCGGAGAGGCGATGGGGGTCGTTGATTCCTGGGCCGGTGTCCACTGCTGGGCTCACGATTTGCGGTTACCTGTGTCCTGTGCGCAGGTGCGGGCCATGATGTCTGCCATGGGGAAGGGCAAGGGGCAGCGGTGGATTGCTGTCGCGGCGGCGGCGCTTGGGGCAGCAGTCGCGTTGGGTGCGCTCACGCTGCAGGGCGGCGTCAAGGTAGACGACAAATTCGATGTCGTCGGAGCAATGGTTGGCCTGTCGTCACTGGCGGTCGCTGTCTACGCCACCCGGCAGAGTGCACGAGCTCTGCGGTGGCAGGAGACCGTTCTTGACGAACTGACCGATCGGCTGGCGGCAGTCGTGCTTGATCAAGAGCGTGGGGCTCGGCAGAAGCTGCTTGGGGAAAAGGACGAAGCTCTCGATGTTCAGTTTCTTCGGTGTCCCGCTCGGGACGAAGCCGACGGTGCCCTACCTGAGGGACAGCTGAGCGAGGTGCTGGTCTACTACCGGCACCTGCGTCCTGGGCGGTTGGTCATCACGGGAGCTCCAGGATCGGGCAAGACCGTGCTTGCCCTACAGCTCATGGTGCGCATGCTTGACCCCCACAGCAGGGGTGCTCCGGTGCCGGTTCGGATGTCGCTCGCTTCATGGCTCATCGACGAGGAGCCCGAGGACTCAGCGGACGCTGACCACAACCCTGATATCGCGGACTGGATTACCTCGCACCTGGTTGCCAACTACGGGCTGTCCGAGCCATCGGCACGCACGTTGGTAAGGGCTCGTCGGGTGGTGCCGGTGCTGGACGGCTTGGACGAGATGGTCGCCGATTCCCGACCCGCTTACAGCTCCCGGGCAAGCCGTGCGGTGCGTGCCTTGAACAGATATCAGCTTTCCGACGAAAAGGCGGACCTGGTCTTGACCTGCCGCACCGAGACATACGTGGCACTGGGGGAAGGTGAATGGAGCGTGTGGGTCCGACGCGCGGCACGTGTTGACATCTGCCCCGTCAACGCCGCCACGGCAAAAGACTTCCTCCTTGACCGGGCCGACGATCCGCATCGCTGGGAACCGGTGACCTCCGCGCTGGAACATGAGCCGAACAGCGCACTGGCTCAGGCTTTGTCCACCCCGTGGCAGCTCACCCTGGCTTCCATCGTCTATGAATCACGCAACAAGGCCACAGGGACCTATCTACGCGACCCTCGGGAACTGGTAAATGCCCCCACGAACCTGAACTTGGGCAGTGTCGAAGCAGTGAGGAATCATCTTCTCAAGTCGCTCATCCCTGCGCTTACAGCGCGGAACAAACCACGGCGCGGTATTCCCTACAGCCCAGACCAGGTCCACGCCTGGCTGACGACCCTTGCGGCCTACCTTCATCACAACGCCGTCACTGGGCGGACTCTTGGTGGGCAGTCGCTGTCGGGCACCACCATGATCCTTCACCAGCTGTGGCCGCTGGGCGGCACGAGCTTCCCCCGAGTCGTACACACAGGTCTCATCTCCGTCCTTTGGCTCGTCAGCGCGATCACGATGCTCCCCGAGCATCCTCTTCGGCATTCCCACCCTGCCCTGGTGGCCGCAGACGTCATGGTCCATGCGGTTGTAGCGGGTGGCTTCCTGCTGGCAGCGCGCATGGCTTGGAGAACGGTGAGGCCCGAGCCGACCCGAGGCAATCTGCAACAGCTCCGCACCTCTAGCGGCCGCCGGTTGGCTGCAAAGGCGTTCGTCCTCGCTTTCACAGCCTTCCTCACCATCGGACTGCTGGCGGGGCTTCTCTTCGGCGTCCTGGGCGGGCCGGGGCCCGCGGAAGGACTCATCTCCGGACTCGTTCCCGCGCTCGCTGCCGGGCTCTGCTTCGCGTTCGTCATGGGACTCTTCTCCGGGACGCTGCGCAGCGTCGACCCCCGTGACGTCGTGAGGAACGACCTCGTTCTCGCCGTACCATTCGCTCTTGTGGTGGGGCTGGCGGCGGGGTACGGCGTTGGACCTGCCTATGGGCTCGCGTGCGGGGTTGCGTTGGCGCTCAACTTCACGATGCCAGGCCAACGGTATGTGGCACTGCTCCTGAGCACGCGCCGCTGGAACCGCCGCTGGCTGCCGTGGCGGCTTGGCCGCTTCCTTCACTGGTGCTGCGACGCTGGGCTGCTCAGGATTGCCGATACCGGCTATCAGTTCCGGCACCAGGAAATTCAGGACTACCTAGCAGGCGCAGGCACCGCACAGTAGGCAGAGTCCGTCTCTCGCCGGGCTGTCCGATCCGGTACGGCCAAGATCCGGCCTCGCAGACCCTGTGCAGGTGCCCCTCAGGCCGGCTCCCCCGGCCCCCGGTTGGAGGCGGGGCGTCAGCCCCAAGTGACGCACCAGCCCCTGGCCTGGCGTACTCGGCCGGCTCGCGCAGCTCCTACAGCCGCCATTGGGCGTAGCCCCGGGAGCGGCCGCAGTCGATGAGACGGCCGTCCATGGCGGCGGGACGCCCGGCGTCCCCCAGAGTCGAAGGCGAGCGCGAGCAGCGGCTGCGGCCGGGTGGCCACTCCCCCGCCGCCGGGGGCCGGAGCAGCGCGGCGGCTGCTCCGGCCGGAGCTGCCACCATCTATGAACTCGGCGACAGCAGCATCTCAGCACGCTCTGACACTCCGGAGCAGTGGCCATCCGGCGACGCCCGCCGTCTGGGACTGTCCTGCGGACGTCGCAACGGCGGTCAGAAACCCGTAGTTGGCCAGCCTGAGCACTCTCGTCGGTGACCGTGCGCTGTCGGCGTCGCTCACGCTGCCCTCGACATCACCACCGTCGCCGGCAAGCCCGCCCGGCACCGGCCTTCCCGTCCACCGGGCCGCCCGCGCCGCCCCAATCCGGGGCCGCGCGGCGTTTCATGTCCGCCGTGGCCGCGGGCAAAGGGGAGCCGATCGCCGAATTCGACGTACCCGTGATACGCGAAACCCACCTGCTCCGCTAGCATGTTCGAGCTCGCAATGATCATGTTGAAATATGACAAATCGGCTGAAAAATTGACATCTACGGTAGCGCGATTGTTTTCGCGAATAGGCGGCAGCCTTCGGTCGGCTGCATGGCGTCAACCACGCGTCATGCTGTGGGTCGCGGTGAGTGCGGTGGCCCTCGGATTCCTCATTGCACTGGAGATCGCCGCGCGTCGGTACGGCGTGCCGGGGCCGATGACCAACCAGGTGCGAGAGGTGATATTCGCCCCCAAATCAGGGCCGCTGTTGTACACCGGTATGGCGTTGATGATGGTGGTGCTCACCTGGCGGCAGCGGTTTGTCGCGGTCGGTGCCGCGATCGGCATCGACGTCGTCTTCTGGCTCGTGCGGTGGGCGGTCGATGCCCAGATGATGGCCGGCAACGGCGCGTTGTGGGTGGTCCTGGCCCATGGCGTCATCGCTGTCACGCGCCGCACCGGCCGGGACCGTGTCCTGCTGCTGAAAGGCGTCGGACTGGGCCTGCTCCTGGTCGCCGGTCGCAAGACCGGCGACATCTGGCTGCTGATCACGTCGAAGACCCGTCCGGTGGTGCTCGACCAGTACGTGGCAGCCGCCGATCACGCGTTGGGCAGCCCGTCGTTGCTGGTGGGCCGGATCGTCGAGGCCACCGGCACGGTCGGCTTCCACGTCCTCGACTGGGTCTACGTTCAGCTCGGGGTGGCCGCGGTCGTCGTCGCGCTGTACCAGCTGCGCAACGTGGCGGTCGAGCGCCGCTTCCCGGGCCACCATCTGGTGCGCACGTTTCTGGTCATCGGTCTGCTCGGGCCGGCCATCTACATGATCTTCCCGGTGGTCGGACCGATCTACGCCTACGGCGCCGACGGGGGGCACTGGGCGGTGGCCAACCTGTGGCCGGACACGCCGCCGCCGGTCAATACCCCGCACCCCATGCCCTTCGACGGGATCACCCCGCGCAACTGCATGCCCAGCCTGCACACGGCGTGGGCCACCGCGATCTTCATTCATTCCCGCAAGGGACCGCGGACTCTGCAATGCCTGGGCGCGTTCTGGCTGATCGCCACGCTCGGCGCAACGCTGGGCTTCGGCTACCACTACGGCGCGGACATCGTCGCCGGTGTGGTGTTCACGCTCACGATCGAGACGGCGCTGCGCGCGCTCGACCGCGGCTGGGACCGGCCCGGAATCCGGCTGGTCGTCTACGGCGCCGCGGTCTTCGCTGCGCTCTTGGCGTCGTATCGCTATCTGTCGATGGAGATGGCCGGACATCCGTGGGTGTTCGGTCCGCTGCTCATTCTGGCGATGACCTCAGTGGTCTACGGCTTCGTACGGACCACCACGCGGTGGGAACGGAAGGCTGCGTCGGCGCATGTGCCGCAACCCCGACGCGAACCGCAGCCCGAACTGGTGTGAGTGATGTTGCGGCGGGTCGTGGCTGAACGCCTCGCGGGCGGAGCCGGGAGTGTGGTTGGTTCTGACCGCGCTTCCGTGAAGGCTCCGCCTACCGCCGACTCCTCGTCTCTTTCACCGACAGAGACCCGCGCCGCTTGGACCGTCTCTTCGGTCCGGACGATGCCGTGTCCTCGCGGCAGGGCACCGGATGCAGCAAGCAACTGCCCGACCGAGCAGTGCGGTTGGACCGGTGAACACGGAGCACTCGGCTCCACCCCCGTAGATCCTTGCCCGGGGTCGCCGCCCAGGTGATGCGACGCCGGCCGGGGCGCGCGGTGGCGGGGGTCAGGCCGCGGGACGGGCCGTCCGGGAGTCGAGGGCGGCGCAGAGCCAGTCGTGGGCGGCCCCCGCGGTGGGTTCCGAGGGGCCTCGGAGTTCGGCGGTCAGCTGCCAGTAGCCGTCGATACGGGGATCGGCGGCAAGCCGGCCGGCGAGCCCGTGGCGGAACGCGGGAGTGTCGCGGGCGCCGCACGCGTGGGCATAGGCGGAGACGAAGCAGTCGAGTGCTTCGCCCTGGTGCGGTGGTCGCTGCGCCAGCATCTGCGCCGACGCCAGCGCGTAGGCCTCGACGAGCCCGTCGTAGAGCACGGCCGCGCGGAAGCCCGTCTCCGGCCGGTGCGCCGCGGGCTGGCAGGGGCCGGTGCCCGAGCAGTCTGCGGAGGTGAGGGCGTGCAGCCGGGCGAAGGCCAGTACCTGTTCGGGGGCGGGGTCGTCGGGCGGCTGCGGGACCGCCTCGTCGACGATCGCGGAGACCAACCGGGCCGGGAGCCGCGCGGGCAGCAGCCAGCGCCGCCAGAATCGGGCCATCGGCGCGGTGCTCGGCGGAACGGCCACCGCCCCGATCAGGCGGAGCCGGTCTGCGCGTTCCCCCGGGGTGCAGTCCCGGAGCAGTTGGAGGGCGGCCTCACGCCAGCGCAGTGCGGCCAGTTGCGAGCCGACATCCCGCAACTGCCTCGCGACGACGTCCTCCAGCTCATCCTCCTGGTCGATGATCCGGCCGACGTCCGGGACGGGCAGGTCGAGGGTGCGCAGCGAGCGGATCAGCCGGAGGCGGTCGACCGCCTCCGGGCCGTACCGGCGGTGGCCGCCGCTGCTGCGGGTCGCTTCGGGCAGCAGGCCGCGGTCGGAGTAGAAGCGGACGGTCTTGACGGTGACGCCGGCGCGCTCGGCCAGTTCTCCGATGCTCCACATGCCGTCGCGGGGTATGCCGTCGTCGGACAAGGCTTGAACCTCCCTCA
The DNA here is from genome assembly GCF_018614575.1 of Streptomyces sp. ISL-10. Taxonomy (GTDB): domain Bacteria; phylum Actinomycetota; class Actinomycetes; order Streptomycetales; family Streptomycetaceae; genus Streptomyces. Next base: position 5,408 of record NZ_JAGGOJ010000029.1, on the reverse strand, counting down.
GGGGGAGTTCCTACCGTACCGGCGACGGCGGTCGGCCAGTGGGGCCGGTCGTGCGACCGAGGTATGCGAGGAGACGTTCATGACGGCATTCGTCCTGGTGTCGGGCACCTTCACCGGCGGCTGGGTCTGGCAGGAAGTGGCTGCGCGGCTCCGGGAGTCCGGGGCGGAGGTCCATCCGGTGACGCTCACGGGGATGGGCGACCGCCGGCACCTTGCGGGCCCCGACACGGACCTGGAGACGCATGTCGACGACGTGGTGCGGCTGATCGACGAGGTGGACGCACCCCAGGTGGTGATCGTCGGCCACGACTACGGCATCCACCCGGTGCTCGGTGCCGCCGACCGGCGTCCGGAGCGGATCACCCGGGTCGTCCATCTGGACGCGGGCATCCCCCAGGACGGCGAATCCGCCGCCCAGTTGGTGACCGACCAGACGGTGCGCGACCGCCTGTCCCGGCCGGCCGGCTCCGACGACGACTGGCGGATCCCGCCTCCGACGGCCGACGGATGGCAGCGCTGGGGCAGCACCGCCGGTGTCCACGAAGAGACACTGACCCTGCTTTCGAACCGTGCCGCACCGCAGCCGCGGGCCACGCTCACCCAGCCGCTGCGACTGTCCGGAGCGGCGTCCGAGCTGCCGACGACCGGCGTCCTGTGCACGGCGAACGGGTCGAGCATCGCCATCGTCCAGGCCATGGTGGGACTGGGTGACGCCCGTCTGAAGGCGCTCACCGACCCACGGGTGACGTTCTTCGAACTCGCCACCGGTCACTGGCCGATGCTCTCCGCCCCCGGTGAAACGGCCGAGGTGCTGCTCCGGGCCGCCGCGGGCGAAGGACACCGACTGACCGATGCCGCCGGCGAACAGCCCCCGCATCTGCAGCCCTTCATCCTGGACGTACCAGAGCAGCACCGCGATCGGGTGGGCCGTGTCGACCTCCATCTGCCGGACGCCGACGGCCCGCGGCCGGCGGTGGTGTTCGTCCACGGCGGCCCGGTGCCCGCCGAGACGCGGCCGACACCACGTGACTGGCCCGGCTTCGTAGGCTACGCCCAGTACGTGGCGAGCCTGGGAGCGGTCGGCGTGACGCTGGACCACCGGCTGCACGGCCTCGGCGACTACGGGCGGGCCGCCGAGGACGTCGCCGCAGCGGTCGATCTCGTACGAGCGGATCCTCGCGTCGACGGGGAACGCGTCGCACTCTGGTTCTTCTCCGGCGGCGGACCGCTCTCCGCCGACTGGCTGGCATCGCCTCATCCCTGGCTGCGGTGTGTGGCGGCGACCTATCCCGTACTCGCGCCCCTGCCGAGCTGGGGGCTCACCGATGCGCGTTTCCGGCCGGCGACCGCGGTACGGGAGGCGGGGCGCCTGCCCATCGTGCTGACGCGGGTGGAGCTGGAGGTCGCGGAGATCGCGGTGACGGTCGCGGAGTTCCTGGCCGCCGCCGAAGACTGCGACGCGGCTGTCGAGATCGTCGACGTACCGGGCGGCCACCACGGGTTCGAGACGATCGACCACACGGAGCAGGCACGCGATGCGGTGACCCGAGCGGTGCGGTCCGTACTGGGACACCTGCGGAGCTGAGGCGTCCGCAGGGGCCGGCGGTGGGCCGCGATCCGCCGCCGCCCACCGCCGCCGTCAGCCGCGCAGGCCGGTCGCCTCCACGAAGTCGTCGCGCGCCTCCGCATACCGCTTGGCCGCGACAAACAGCGTGGACCTGTCCGTCAGCGCCCTGGCGAGCACGGCCCGGCCCTTGTCCTCGTCCGCCGCGGCCAGTCGGCGTGCGAGAGCGACTCCTTCGTCGAACAGGGGCCGGAGCGGCTCCAGAATGCGGTGGGTGCGGCGCTCCCAGTAGAACGCCGAACGGATCGTCAGCCGCCGATGCACGATGACCAACTGCGCCAGGCGGTTACCCGGATCGGTGCCGGCCGGTGGCGCGAGCGAGGCGGCGACCGCCTCGAGGTCCGCCCGGCCGTCGACGTACGCCGCCCAGAGGCCCGGAGACCAGTGGAGCGTGTCGGATCCGAACGGCAGCTCCGTTTCGCCCGGCTGCGCCTGCTCGTGTACGCGTCCCGACAGTCCCAGCAGGTTCGCCACCACGCGAGGATGCAGCTCCAGCTCTTGCGCTCGCCGCTCGCCGCCAGTTCGGTGAACAGCTCTCCGGCCTCCCGCCGTGCGGCACGGGCATCGTCGAACCGCCCGTGGGAGTCGAGCATTTCCGCGAAGCGGACCAGTTTCCACAGCAGGTTCGCGAGCGACGTGCGTCCGTCCTCGACTTCGCGGCGACTGGTCGAGACCAGCTCTCCGAAGGCGTCGAGGGCCTCCTCGTGCAAGCCGGCCGCGTCCAGCTCGGCCGCCCACGCGACCATGTCCCAGAACGACGGGCCCCTGCCCGAGCCCTCCCGACGCGCGGCGGCCACGATCCTGCCGCACAACTCCGCCGCCTCCCGGTGTCGCCCCTCCTCGGCCAAGGCGGTGGCCAGGGGGCCGAGACCGTACACGGGGCTTTCCACCTGTCCCGTTTGAAACGCCCGGCGGCCGGCCCGCGCCATCTCCTCCCGTACCGAGAGGCCCTCCGCCCGCCGGCCGAGCACGTACAGCTGCCGCTCGTACGCGCCCAGCGCGTCGACGAGCAGTTCGGCCCGTCCTCCCGGCTCCATTGCGTCCAGCCGCCGGGCCGCCTCGGCCGCCTCGGCGCACACGCTCAGGCACGTCTGTGGATGAGCGCCGAGTTCGTAGCTGAGGCTCAGCAGAGCCCTTACGAGGCGCGGCAGATACGCCAACGGGCTCACCACCGAAAGTGTCCGGCAGGCGTCCGCCTCCTGGCGAAGACTGAGCCTGCCGGAGCCGAGCAGCGCCGTGCGCGCTCGCAGTACCGCGTCGTGATCGATGTTCTCGGCATGGCCGGTCCGCCCCGCGTGACCGGACTGCCCTGCATTCTTCGTCGCGGAATTCATGACGGTGATTCTGCGAGTCGCGGACATTGGCCAACAAGGTTTCCCGGCTGTGCCGTTCGTCCTACGAAAACCCCTGCTGACCTGTCATGATGGATACGTCATCATCCCCTTGGCAGGCGTCCGAGCCCCGCGGACGATTGATCCCGCCGACGAGGCTGTCGCCGAGCTCGCGATGATGGCGCGTTTCGACGAGGACCTGCCGGGCGAGTCCACGCGGATCGCCAACCGGCTCCGCGGCCTGCTGACGCAGATCCACCCGTCCCTGGTGGTCCCGGGCCCGCGCATCCAGCAACCGGCTGTGCTCAGACTGCTGGACCAGTTCGGCTCCCCGGCCGAGATCCGCAAAGCCGGAAGGCGACGGCTGATCACACTGATACGGCTGAGGGCACCGCGGATGGCCGGACGGCTGGTCGAGGACATCTTCACCACCCTCGACGAACAGCATGCGCGATGCAGACCGGGTCCGGCCGTCCCTGGCGAGTGCGAGGCCGACCGGCGGCTCGGACATCGCAGCGGGCGTCGGCGTGACCAGCCAAGAACCTCAAGGGAGTTGCGTATCCCACGTTTCGGTCAACGCTTGAACGGCGTTACACCCCGCCCCGTTTTCCTCGGTAACCGGTGACCCACCTTCACCGGTGAGTAAGTGAGGTTGGCACATGCCGAGGATTCTTTCGAAAGACACCAGGCGTCGCTTTCCGGCCGCCGATGGCTGCTGTCCGGCCGGGTCGGCGGCGGACGGTTCCTTCCAGCGACTCACGCACTGATCGGTCGAGCGCATGGAATACTGCATTCCCTGCCGCCGCACCCTGAATGGCACCGTGACGTGCCCGGAGTGCGGGGCGTACGAGTCCGACACGGCGCCGACGAGCGATCGGAGCGGCGGTGCTCCGGCAGCCGACCCGGCGGTGTGGGATGTCCTCTTCAGCGAGGGACCGGGATCCTTCGAGTCCCCCGACGTTTCCTGGTCCCCCAGCTCCTCGGCCGATGCGCCCGTAGCCCGGCGCCGCTGCCCACCGCGACTGAAGAAGTACGGTGGTCGGACTCTTGCCGCGGCCACCTTCGCCATGCTCGGCGGCCTGGCCGCTGCATCGCTGCTGCCCCAGCACTCCCCCGGCCCCGCACGAGCAGTGCCGAGCCCGGAACAGGCGTCTCCCGACGAGCCTGACGTCCACGTCACCGAATCGTCGCCGACGGCCTCACGTTCACCGGAACGTCCGGAAACACGCCCGGCCAGAGGAGGAGAGGCAAGGGACCGGAGCGGTGCCGGGACTCGGCGTCCTCGCGCGACGCCCACTCCCCGGGAATCACCGGTTCGCCAAACTCCCGCTGCCACCAGCCCGCCCCCACCCGTGAAGGCCCGGCCGACCCCCCGTCCTTCCAACGTCCGCCCCAGCCACTCGGCCACCTCCCCCACGGCCACCCCTCCCCCAAGTCCCTCCGCCAGTGTCACCGCCTCTCCTACGACGAGTCCCACGCCGAGCACCACGGGTGTCCCGGTACCCGATGCGCGGCCGAGAGGGTGACACCGTGATCGCCTCCGGCCGGCAGTGCAACGCCGCCGAGGAGCGCCGGATCGCGACGGATTCGGTGGAGTGGCCGCGGTAGGTCTTCATGAACGTCGACGGCGTGCACGCCTTGGACGCCGGCACATCGCGCCGGCTCGGGCAGGGTCGTCCTCGTCCGTGTGTATCGAAACCGGTCGGCCGGAATGCCCCCGAGAGAGGATCCAGCACTCACCGACGTTGGGAAGGCAGAAGCGAAACGCCGAACAGCGGGGTGCGCCGCCATCGCCGCTCTGGGGGCTGCGGGCGTCTCGGTTGCGCGGGCCGTGGCCGTCGCAATCCAACGCGACCCCGACCCCGCGGCCCGACATCGCCTCGTGCCAGAACCCCAGGGCGACGAGGCGCTCATATGCCGCCCGGACGGGACACGTGCTGCGTGCCACCGTGCCCGCACCGGCTGCACCCCCGGCCAGCCCGATCTGGCGGTGTTCCCCCGAGCGGCCTCTGAGGGCGGAACGAACCGTGCTCACCGCCGTCACCGGCAGCGTCGCGACGCGATGATCGAAGCCATCGCCGAGCACCTGCCGGGCGCGGTGGTCCACCGCGCAGCAGCCGGTCCGCGCCTGACCTTCACCTATAGGGCAGAAGTACCCGACACCGAGCTTGCCACCGCAGCGCTCGCCCGGGGTGTGAAGTGCCAGCCTTTGTCGTGGCACCGGCAGCTGCCTGGGCACCCGGCATCGTACTCGGCTATGCGGCCACCCCGGCCGGCGCCATCGCCGAAGGAGTGGCGATGCTCGGCGAGGCACTGCTTGAACTGGCCTGATGCAATCACCGGGGGCGTGTCGGCAGTGGAGGTACCGGCCGGCTGGTTCGGGGTGGACATCCGGTCCTCCTGGCACGGCGGTGCGAGCGGACCCGGGAGGCTCAGCCCTTGCGGGACTTGAC
>NZ_JAGGOJ010000002.1 GCF_018614575.1 Streptomyces sp. ISL-10 | reverse complement strand
TCTCTGGCGCAGGACACTAGGCGCATCTCGACGTGCTGCACGCCGTCGGTGATCCCCACGGCTTTGACCGCGGCGGTGGCCGCGGGGGCGACCTGCGCGAGGAGCGGGTCGGTGGCATCGACGGTGTGCCCGGTCTCGTAGAAGTACGGGGCGGGCCCGAGGCTCTTGCGGGTCACGGCGACGGCGGTCGTCTCACCGCGCTGGGTGACGCACTCGACGGAGACTTCCGGGCCGTCGAGGTACTCCTCGACCAGGACACCGGTGTCCTCACGGCTCTGGGTCGCTCCGGTCGAGGCGAACTCGAATGCGGCGGGCAGTTCCTCGGGGCGGTCGATGCGGATCACGCCGATGCTGCCGGCGAACGCGGCGGGCTTGATGACGGCGGTCAAGCCGATGGTCGCCGTCGCCCGTCCGGCCTCCGCCAGGGTGCGGGCCTTCATCGAGGCGGCCGACGGCACCCCGTGGCGGGCGAACAGCGTACGGGCGGTGGCCTTGTTGCGGCAGGCCCGCATCACCTCGAGGGAGTCCGCGGGCAGACCGAGCGCGCGGGCAAGGCGGGCGGTGGAGACAAGGTGCCACTCCTGCCAGGTGACGACGCCGGCGAGTTGGTGGCGTGCCGCCAGAGCCCGGCCCGCGGCGAGCAGCGCGGCGTCGTCGTGGAGGTCGACGACGGCGTGGTCGACGATGTACGGGGCTTCTCCCACGACGGCTCGGTGCCGGTCAGCAGGACGACGTCGTACGCGGCGGCCACCTGCTCCAGGCAGTAGCCGCGATAGGTCTCATCGCCGGGAGAGACGACGAGCACGAGGGGGCGAGCGGACAAGAAGGAGTTCTCCGGATCGTTGGACGGCAAGGCGCGGGAAGAGGGCTGTCAGTCGGCACGGCGGCGGTGTAGCTCGAAGGCGCTGGCCCAGTGGGGATGCGCGGCGATCAGCCGCCTGGCGTACAGGGCGGTGAAGTTGTTGTTCAGGCCGGGCACGCCGTACGGGAGTTGGCGACGCAAGTCCTCGAAGAGGTCCTTGAGGCTGACGCGGGTGGCGCCGGCAGCAAGGCGCCGGGCGGCCATGCGCTCCAGCGCGCGGTAGACGTGCGGGTGCCGCGCGTCGAAGGCGTGGAACTGCTCGGTGATGGTGCGACCGCTCGGACGGTGCGTCCTGGGGCAGGCAACGGACATGGCGGGGAGTTCTCCACAGGCTGGGGAGCGCAGGGGGTCAGGTGCGCAGGGCGGGATCGGTGCGCAGGCGGACGAAGGCCGGGAACAAGCCGAGGGCCTGCAGGACGGCGCACGCGGTGATGACGTGGCCCAGCGCGTCGGGCGGGGTGAGCGCGGTAAGCACACCGGCGACGGGGAAGGGCAGCAGGAGGATGAGGATGGTCACCGACAAGGTGCTGCCGAACTTCTCCGGCGGGATCAGGCGGGAGCGCAGCGTGCGCAGGACGACCGTCATGCCGCCCTCGGCCGCCATCAGGACCGCGACCAGGACCAGATAGGACAAGTAGTCGGGGGCCTGGGCGGCGGCCAGGGTGGCGATCGAGGCGAACGCGGCGCAGGCCGCACCGACCGGCCACAGGCCCAGGCGGTCGATCGCGAACCGGCAGAGCGTGACGCTCAAGAGCGTCGCGCCGGCGGCGGCGGACCAGACCAGACCGACAGCGGTGGTCGACTGCCCGTAGTGGTGGACGACGATCACCGGACCGGCCGCCTGGAGGAAGCCGATGGCAAGGTTGGACAGGGTCAGGCCGGTCACGAGCCAGCCGAGCGCGGGCAGAGACCGGATGGTCCGCCACCCGGTGAGCAGTCCCGCACCCGTGTTGCCCTTCGGCGCCCGGGCCGGGGTGACCGGCGGCGGCGGTGTGCGCAGCGCGAGCAGCGCGGCGAGCAGCGAGAACGCCGTGATGACCGCGAGCATCTGCCATGGTCCGGCGAGCAGCAGCAGACCTGCCAGTGCCGGGCCGGCCAGGGTGGCGGTCTGGTCGATCCCGAGCAGGACGGCTTGGACACGGTGGGCCCGCTCCCCCGCGCGGCGGCCGGCGGCTGCGCCCGCGGTCTCGGCCGCGATGTAACTGAACTCGGTGAGCACCCCGGTCACGGCGGCGAGCGCCATCACCGTCACGCTCGCCACGGCGCCGGATGGGTGGAGGTAGAGAAGGACTGCGCCGGCGGCGATGACCAGCGCGCGGCCGAGGGAGGCGAGGAAGAAGACGACCGCTGCCCCGCGCCGGTCGACGATCCCGCCGGCCCACCCGAACGCTGCCAGCCGGGGAATCCACTCCAGGGCGAACGCCAGGCCCGTCAGCGCCGGGGAGCGCGTGGTGACGAGCACCAGGAGCGGGATGCCGTAGGTGGACATGGCGAACGCGAGGGCGTCCACCGTGCGCGGCAGGTAGATGCTGCGCAGCAGTCCCCCGGTGTGGTGGGCGTGCCGGGGGGTGACGCCTGCGCTCACGCGACCGACTCTGCTTCAAGGAGCACGGCGACCTGCGGGTTGGCGTCCAGCCACTGCAGCAGCAGAGCGCGAGGGTGGGCGAGATCCGTTGCGGCCCCGGCGCTAAGCGTCTCCTCGCCCGCTGAGCGTGGGGAGCCGTCGGCTCGGTCGGCCACGAGCGCGGGGACCAGGAGGCTCAGGGAGTGCTGGAGGCGGGTGGTGAAGTCGCAGACCCGGGTCGGGTAGGCGTGGCGACGGGCCCAGCGGGCGGTGGCGTCATAGACGTCGGCCAGCTCGGAACCTGCGTCGGTAAGGGAAAGGCCGGCGCCGGGTGCGACCCGGGCGAGACCGTGCGCACGGGCAACGTGGGTGGTCCGGCGAAGGTGGTGCGAAGAGAGGTCGGGAAGGGTGGCGGCGAGCCTTCTCGGCGGGATCGGCCCGTTGTCGTCGATCTCGGTGATCAACCGGATCAAGCCCGGCGAGGACAACAGGGCCAGTGCGTTGCGGAGTTCGGCCGCAGTGAAGGAGGCAGTCATCGGCGCGGACCTCCCGCCACGAGCGCCGCCTTCGGGAGGGCAGCCGTGATGTGCGAGAACAGGTCGCGGTTGTGCCACGTCAGGCGAGAGGCCCCTCCCACCCGGGCAGCCGACGGGGCTGATGGTGCCGGCAGGGACAGATTGCTGACCCACTGCTTTGGGGCGGGTGCGGCACCCGGGCGCCCCCAGACCGGGTGCTGGGCAGCACAGGTGAGGGGCTGCCCGGAGGACCACGCGGACAGGGCACCGAAGACGGGCCCCAGGCCCTCGCCCGCCGCAGACAGACGGTAGGGCTGGCCAATGCCCTCGGTGTCGACCAGACCGTCGGCCACGAGCTGCCGCAGCGGCGGGTACACGTTGGTCCAGTCACTGCTGGGCATGACGATCCTGGCCAGGGCCCGGCCGCTGACCTCGCCGCGGGACTTCAGCACCCACAGGATGGCGGCGGCATGCCGCCGGGTGAGCAGGGTGAGGCTGTCCTCGATCTGCTCGATCGCGGGCAGCGGGCGGTCCGCCTTCTCCAGATGCTCCTCGGCCCAGGTGACGATCAGCGGCAGCACCGGCAGCAGCGCTGCGCCGCGGTCGGTGTGTCCGTAGGTGACGTGCCGCGAGGTGTGTTCGGTGCGCCCGACGAGGCCGGCGTCGCACAGCGACTTGAGCTTGGGGTGGAGCTGGCCGTTCTGCAGCCAGGACACCTTGCCCGCCAGCTCGCTGTACCGCAGCGGCGGACCGGACAGAGCCAGCAGGATCCGGACGTTCCATCGCGGGGTGATCATGGCGAGGGCTTCGGTGACCCGGGCGATGTCGGCATCGGTGTCAGGGGGCAGAGCGGTGATGGCCAAGGGAGGAACTCCTGGATGAGTAAAGGGAAATCGCCTGCGTGTCAGCGCCGGTGCGCCGTGCTCTCGGCCGGACGAGGCGGGGCCGGGGGCGGCAGCGAGGGAGTCGGCGGGGACTGCGCCGGGGCCGGGACGCGCGCCAGGCTCTGCAGAACAGCCAGCGCCGACTTGGTCTGGGCGTCGCGGACGGCGACCGCTTCGGCGAGCCGGCGGGCGCCGTCGAGAAGGTGGGAGACCTCGTGTCCGCCGATCTGCCGCTCGAGGTGGAGGAGCTGGGCGAGGCGGTCGCGATGGAAGTCGATGCTGCGCTCGGCGAGGGTGAGGTCGTCGTGCATGCCGAGCAGGGCGGAGAGCATGCCCGGCGGCTGGTCGCGGGCGTGGGCTTCGAGGTCGGCGAGCGGTGCGCCGTACAGGTCCTCGATCCGTCCGGCTATCTCGGTGGACGTCGAGTGGGGCAAGCGGGGGCTTTCACGGTCGGCGGGCCCTTGCCGCCCCGGCACGCGCGGGGGCCGGGGCGGCAAGGGACGGGGGCAGGGCGGCGGCGACCACCGGCTGCGCCGTACGGACGGGGCGGGACTGCTGGTCGGGCGGCGGCATGGTGCGCAGCAGCTCGCCGAGCGCGGCGCGGTAGCCGTCGCGGGCATCGAGCGCCGCCTCCAGCCACTGCGCGTCGAAGCGGAGGTCACCGGCTGACAGCTCGCCCATGTCCCGGTCGGGCGCCATCGCCTCGTGCACGCGGTCGCGCACACGGGCGACCTGCTCCTCGGCCAGGGCGAGGAAGGACCGCAGCTCCAGGGCGCGGGTCAGCGCGGGAGGCGCATCGGGTGCGGTAGCCGTCGCGTACAGCTCGGCGACCGGGGCGCCGAAGACCTCCTGCAGCCGGCCGTCTGCGGTGCTGGACTTCAACCGGACGCTCACAGCACGGCCCTTCCCGCTCGCGGCACCGACGCCGGCGCAACCGCGGGGCGGTGCGGAGCGCTGGTCGGCACCGCCGGGCCCTTGCGGGCTCCACGACTGAGACGGGCAAGGCGTTCGGCAGCGAGGCCCTTCTTCCCCGGAGCGTCCGGATCGAGAAGCCAGGCCACGACCTGGGCCCGGCCGTCGCGTGCCGTGACGGCCGCGTTGACGCGCTGGGCAAGGCCCATCGTGGGGTCGTCGACCTCACCGGGCTGCGTTTCCAGCGCGGCGAGGAGGTCGTCCTCCGCTCGGTCGAGCACAGCCTGGGAGTCAACGAGATGGCCGTGCCACTTGACGACCTCGGTGGCGTCAGGGTTCGCGGCCGGTGCGACGGCGACTGAGGCCCTCAACTGATCCATGCCCATGCCGAAGTGGGCTTCGATCCGTTCGGTGAGCACACCCAGGACATCCGCTGTGTCTTCGGGTATGTCGTCGGACAACGGGAACTCCTTTTCGGAAGACGACACCTGGAACTTCAGGGGCAGGGAAATGACGGGCGGTCGGACAACCCTGGCTGCGAAGTAGGCCGGTTACTGCTGCCGGCCTGTCAGCTAAGGCACATGCGGACGTCTCGGTAGATGTACGTGCCGGAGACCCAGCCCTTTACGCCGGTCGTCCTGTCCGTGATGTAGAGCCAGTTCCCGCTCTTCTTGTGCACGGTGAACTTGTGACTGCGGTAGAGCACCCCGACCGCGGTGGACTTCGTGGTGGCCTTGGACCGGATGGTCACCGCCTTCGTGTGCACCTCGTACGGCAGCGGCGGCAGAGACGAGCAGCTGCTCGTCGGCAGGGCAGTTGCCGCGGTGGCTACCGATGCCGCGCTCGCGGCGGTGGCGGACAGCACCGGCACAGCGAGCGCGCCGAGCAGCGCAGCGGATATGGCAATACGGGTTGAGCGCATGCGGAAGAAACCTCCATGAGGCATAAGGCTTGAGAGGAAGGCACCGGGGCTTCGCCCCGGCGGCTGTATAAGAGTCCGGAGAATCGCCGGTTTGGCTAACCGGCGATCGTCGGCTATGTTCCGCCGCGCCGGTCGGCCTCGGAATTCAGCGGGATCGGCCAGGCGGGCGCGGAGCGGGGGCCTTCGGCATGGCAGCCGGGCGGGTGAATGACGCTGCCGGACGGACCGGCGGGAGAGGGCCGGCCTCGCCTCTGAGCCGGTCGTCGCACCACCGAAGGGCCTCCTCGACCGTGGTGAAGCCGCCCTCGCGGAGGGTGTGGGTCCACGCGTCCGTGTCGACCTCCTCGACCACAACGCGGAACGGGGAGGGGGCTCGCTCGTCGAGAGCGCGCAGAGCCACGACGGTGACCATGTCGTCCGGGTCGTCGCTGGTGTAAAAGCAGCCCATCGCGTAGTGGTCGCCGTCACCCGCGAGGCGTTGCTCCAGCGCCCGCGTCGCCTCGTCCGCCGGCGGTGGACCCAGTTCGGGGTCGAGGCCGATGGCATCGGAGGGGCAGCCGCGGTGGATCAGCCAGGACTGAGCCATGGCGGGCAGCGGCAGCGGAGCCTTCTCGAAGGCGAACGTCCGCTCCTGCTGGTTCCGCTGCAGGTGCACGGCGACGTACTGGGGTGTGCCGGGGTGGCCCCAGGTGGCGGTGCGGTCGAACAGGACGTAGTAGCTGTGCACACCGTTGGCGGTGTGGTGTTCCGCCAGGGGGACGAGCATGTCGGACCGCACTTCGACCTGACGGTAGAAGTCGAGGTGAACCTGCTCGTCGGCGTCGAGGTCGTCCACGTCGAATTCGACTTGAGGCAGGGGCTTCCGGGCAGGTGCCGGTTCGCTGGGGGACAACAAGGGCCTTTCAGGAGTTCAGCGCCGCCGTGCTGGGGTGGACGGCCAGGCCCCGGGGCGAGCCGGGGGCTTCGGCACGTGGGTGGTGGGCGGCCGGCGCACGGCGAACAGCGCGGCGCGGCCGGCATCGGTCAGTGCGACGGGTTGGCCGGCGTGCACGGCGTGGCCGGTATCACGGGAGACCAGGCCGGCACCCTCCAGCTGCTGTAGCTCGGCGTAGGGGATGCGGGTGCCGGAGGCAGTGGTCACCGACATCCGGCCGGTCAGGAGATGCTCGTAGAGCTTGGCCCCGCCGGCGATGGCCAGGAGCGCCGCCTGGTCGGCAGTCGACAGCGGCGTTTCGCTGGGCGCCGAGGACGCTGCGGCGGCGGCCTCGATGGGCTCCAGGGTGTTGATCACCTTCAGGGCGGCAGCGTCGCGTACGGTGGCGGCCTCCTCCAACTGGTCCACGGTCCGGTCGATGCGCGCGAACAGGGCGCCGTCGATGGGGAACTCGCCGCTGGATAGGCGGTGGAGGAGGACGCGGTAGAAGGTCACGCCGGTCTCGGCCCGGGCCAGCTCGCGGTGCCGGTCGACCAGGTGGGCATGTGGCTCGTCGAGGACGCCGCGGTCGCGGTACGCCCACAGGGTGTCGACGTCATGGCCGGTGAGCGGCTTCGATGCGATGGTCGAGTGGGGACACCGCACGCCGGACTGCCGGCGCGGGGTCAGGGGGTATAGGCAGGGCTCCGTCGTTCAGCGGGCGTGATGGTGCGAGGGGTTGTGTGCGGGGCGGGGCAGGCCCGGCAGCGCGGAGGGCGGCGGAGCGGGTCGCGGTGCGGGGCCTCGGGTCGTGAGCTGCGGGGAGCGGGAGCGTGCCGCGTGGGTGCGGGCGCTCAGCGGCCGGCGGGTCATGCCCAGGCGGCGGCCGACCTCGTCGTAGACGTCGTTGCCCGCACGCGGCCGGACCGCGACCACGTGGATCTCCCGCTGGTGCGTGGACTCGGCGGGTGCCGGGCGGACGCCGTAGACGACGCGCCAGTCCTTGCGGGAGTCCACGAACAACTTGCGGTAGCCCTCCAGGTCGCCCGTGAGCCGGAGGCCGAAGCGCTGCGCGTTCACGACTTCCTGCAGGTAGGCGAGGGTGAGATCGCGGATGTCGCTGGGCGCCTGGAGGAGGTCAGTCAGGGCTCGGGGGTCGAAGCTCAGGCCGAAAGCCGGTTGCTGCCCCCCGTTCACGACGTCGGCTCGTCCGGCTCAGGGGGCGTGCCCGCCTCCGCCGCGCTCGCCATCGCCTTCTCCGTACGAGCCGAGGGAGGCGGCCCCGGAAGGATCCGGTGGGCGGGGCGCTCGGGGGAGGTCATGCAGGCCGACAGCGGACCGCCCGGCGCGCGGATCGCCGCGATGGCGTGGGTGAGGAAGTCCCGGTGCCACACGAACAGACCGGAGAGACCGGCTTCGGGGTCCTTGTGCTGCTGGTATGCGAGCCACAGGGCGTGAAGCCATGCAACGACGTCGTCGTGCTCCTGCCACTGCAGGCACCAGGGCGCCGCGGTGGTGACCTCCGCCCCGTAGACCGGGAGGAAGAAGTCATCGACCCAGTCGGACAAGGCGTCGAGCTCGTCCTCACGCTCCTCCCCATCCAGTTCCAGAATCGGGCGCGGCTCCGGCGGCGCAGCCGGGGGCGGTCCGCCGAGTCCCGGCATGCCGAACGCGGCGAACGGTGATCCGCCCGGAGCCGGGGCGGAGGCGAGATGGTCGAGCTGCTGGGCCTGCTGAGCCGACTGCTCCATCAGCCTGCGGACGCTCGCCTCGATTCCCTCCAGGTGGGGGTCCGGGATACGCACCGGTTCCAACTCCCCGCGGTCCGAGGGTTCTATGGATTCAGACATGGAACGTGTGGCCTCCTACGAGGTGCGGAAAAAAGGGGGAGCGGAAGCAGTGCGGGCCGGTCGACGGCCTACCGGCGTCACGGCGGGATACCACTCGGGGCCGGAAGCGGCGTCGGATTCTGCGCAGGAAAGGCGGTCGCAGCCTCAGACGGAGAGGTCCACGTCGTCCTGGGTGAGGGTTTCGCGGATCGTTTCGGTGAGTCGGTCGGCTGCGATGGACGCGTAGTGCTCGGTCTTCTCCACGCCGATGAAGTCGCGGCCTGCCAGCAGGGCGGCGACGCCCGTGGAGCCGGAGCCGGCGCAGAAGTCGAGCACCGTGCCGCCTTCGGGGCTGATCTTGACCAGCTCGCGCATGACCGAGACCGGCTTCTGCGTTATGTGCTGGCGCTTCGTCCCCGAGGGCTGGGAAGCGGAGTACATGCCCGGTAGATAGACGGGGTTCCGGGAGCCGTCGATCGACCCCTTGCTCGCCCAGACGATGAATTCGCAGTTCTGGGTGAACCGGCCCTTCTGCGGCCTGGCCTGCGGCTTGTGCCAGGCCAGCACACCGCGCCACAGCCACCCGGCCGCCTGGATCGCGTCCGTCGTGGTGGGGAGCTGCCGCCAGTCGGTGAACAGCAGCGCGGTGCCACCAGTTTTCGTGAGGCGGTGGGCTTCGGTCATGATCTGCGTCAGCCAGAACCCGTAGCTGCGCTGGTCCATGTTCTCGCCGGTGAAGTCCGGCAGGGCGTGCTGGGCGTCGGCGGAGGTGTACTTCTGCTTCGCCGACCGCGTGGTGCGCTCCTTCGCGGTCCGGCCGCCCGAGTTGTACGGCGGGTCGGTGATGACGGAGTCGACGCAGTCGTCCGGCAGGCCGGCGAGGACGCTGAGAGCGTCGCCCTGGTGCAGGGAAAAAGGCAAAGAGGGCCCCAATTCGGGTGTGGAAGCGTGGAGGGAAACTCCCGTCGCGCATACGAGTCCCCGCACAGACCGGAATTGGGCATGAAGAAGCCCGGGCCGCAGACCGAGGAGGGCGAGGGGAGTCCAAAAACTGTAGAGGCGAATACGCCGACGACCAAGAAGTCCGCTGCTGAAGTACCGGATTCCGGCACCTCATGCCGACTTTTTGGTCAGCCGCCAATCCGGGCCTACTGTTTTTGAACCGCCCGGCGCACACCGCCGCTGGCTACTCCCCACCACGCCTCACGGAGGTATCCCCTGCCCCGGCACACATAACTCACGACACGGACATGCGGAGCGAGCGGCAACTCGCCCGTCGGCCCTCATGATTGCCCACCCCGGCCGCCGCGCCCTTCCACCCGCCACGCGCACGCGGCACGCCGGACACCGCACCCCCAAGGACACGTTCATGACGCCTTGCTACCCACCCATGCCCGAAATCGCTGACGCGCGAGCGGTCCGCGCCGGTTGAAGGCGGTCGCCGCCGGCATCGGCGTCGTCTTGCTCTCCCCACTGCTGCTCGCCGGGACGGCCATGATGATGGCCTCCTCCGCCGAAGCCGTGCAGACCTCCGGCTCTTTCAGCGGCTGCCTGACCGACATCGACTCCGACGAGGTCGCCAAGCACGTCACCGAGATCCTCGACGGCGCGTCCGGCAAGGACGTCCACATCGAGGGTCTGGATCTGCCCGCCGAGCAGGTCCCCAACGCGCGGACCATCGTGGCCACCGGCATCAGCCTCGACGTGCCCAAGAAGGGCCAGATCATCGCGCTCGCCACCGCGATGCAGGAGTCGCGGCTGCGCAACCTCAACTACGGCGACCGGGACAGCCTCGGCTTGTTCCAGCAGCGTCCCTCACAGGGCTGGGGCACTGCCCAGCAGATCCGTGATCCCGTCTACGCCAGTGAGCGCTTCTACAAGGAGCTGCTCAAGGTCAACGGCTGGCAGCAGATGACCGTCACCCAGGCGGCACAAGCCGTCCAGAAGTCCGGCTACCCGGACGCGTACGCGCAGTGGGAGAACCTGGCCACCGCACTCCAGACGGCCATCGCCAAAACCTTTCCCAGCACCGGCAAGGACAAGGACGACAAGGGGCCGGACAAGGGCGACGAGTCCGCGACCGGCACCACCGGCTGCGCCCCAGCCCAGGACGGATCCGGCTTCGGCCGCATCCCCGAGGGGAGCGTCCCGAAGGGATACAGGATCCCCAAGGATGCCGACCCCAGGGCCCGAAAGGCCCTGGACTGGGCGATGCACCAGCTCGGCACGCAGTACCAGTGGGGCGGCAGCTGCACCGACGCGCACGGCCCCGACCCGATGGGCCGCTGCGACTGCAGCTCGCTCATGCAGCAGGCGTACGCCCACGCCGGCATCACCCTCACCCGTACCACGTACACGCAGGTCAACGAAGGCAAGCCCGTCTCCCACAGCCACCTCCAGCCCGGAGACCTGATCTTCAGCCGCGGCACCGCGAGCCGCCCCGAGCACGTCGGCATGTACATGGGCGAGGGCCTCGTGATCGAGGCCCCGCGCACCGGAAAGCCCGTCCGGATCACCCCGATCAAGGACTGGGACATCCTCGCCGCCCGCCGCGTCCTCTGACGCCGCTCCCGCCCGCACCCCGCTCCTGCGGGCGGGCCGCCGCCGCGGCCACTTCCCGCGCGCCGAGCGCGCCTCCCCCTCCGCTTCCCCCTTTCCCGCCGGCCCCTCGCCTGGCCTGCGTTCGCAAGGAGCCTCACCACACCCATGTCCCTCCCTCTCGCAGACCGCGTCATCCAGCTCGCCTTCGACCCCGGCATCACCCCCGCGGGCGGCGGCCTGCCCGGCCTCGCCGTGCTGAAGAACGTCGTCAACTCGATCAACATGTTCGGGATCACCGCCGTCGTCGGCGCTCTCGCCGTCTCCCTCGGCGTGTGGGCCTGGGGCCACCACACCGGTGGCCACCAGGCCGAGGCCAACGGCAAGAAGGGCGCCGTCGTCGCCGCGGGCGCCGCTCTCGGCCTAGGCGCCGCGAACGGAATCGTCGCGTTCTTCTCGGCTCTCGGGTCCCAGGTCCACTGATGCAGAAACGATTCCCCTCCCTCTCCCTGTCCTCGTACGGCATCGGCTGGTCGGCCAACAAGCGGATCGCGATCGTCGCTCTGGTCGTCACCGTCCTGCTCGCGACCGCCGCCGCCGTCGCCTGGCTCAGCGGGAACGGCAACGGCCGCCCGGGTCCGGATCACGCCGTCGCGGCGCCGGCGAGCAGCCCGTCCTCCTCCGAGGCCGCCCCGAAGCCCGCCGCCGGATCCGGATCGGTGCCCAAGCCCCCGCAGATCGCGGAGCCCGTCGCCTACGCCAAGGCCGTGGCCCAGATGCTGTGGTCCTACGACACCCGCAACACCAGCCGCGACCAGCAGCTCGCCGGCATGCGCGCGTGGATGACCAACGAGCCCACGTACGCCGACTGGGCATCGGTCTCCGGCCAAGTCCCGGATCCGGTGCTGTGGTCGCGCATGGCCGACCAGGACCAGCACGCCACCGCCAGTGTCACCGAGGGCCACTACCCCTCCGCGTTCAAGCAGGCCCTGGCCGACGCCCCGTCCGCGATCACCAAGGCGTACATCTACGTCGTCACCGTCAACGGCAAGCAGCAGATCGCCTGGAAGAAGGGCGGCGGTGGAGCCGAGGAACGCGCCGTGACCCTGGCCGTGCAGTGCCGGCCCAACCACGACTGCGCCCTGGCCGCCATCGCTCCGAGCGTCACGCAGTGACCCGCGCCTGACACAAGAAGGGAGGGGCAACTCTCCGTGGGTTTCTGTGATTTCCCCCTGGCGGACAAGCTGTGCGCCGTCGGCGACGCGGTCGACTTCGCCTCGGATCCCGGCAAGGCCATCGGCGACTGGATGGCGAAGTCGGCAGGCGAACTCGCTGCCGCCGCTGCCGACCTGGCGGCCAAGGCCGTCAACACCACCACGAAGGTCGACCTGAACGCCGGCTGGTTCCGCGACAACTACGAGATGCTGCTGCCGCTGGGCCTAGTCCTGCTGGTCGCAACCTTCTGCGCACAGCTCGTCCGGGCCGCCGTCAGACGCGACGGACAAGCCCTCACACAGGCATTCACCGGCACCATGTCGGGCGTCCTGTTCGCCTTCTGCGCCATCGCCTTCACCACGGTCGCCGTCGAGGTGGTCGACGCGATCTCCGACGGCCTGTTCAAGGCCGCGAGCCTGGACATCGAGTCGGCCGTGCGCCGCATCGTGAAGGTGAGCCAGATCGGCGCCCTGGCCGGGCTCGGCTGGCTCGTCCCGGTCGTGGCCGGCCTCGGCGCCGCCATCGGCGCCTTCCTCTACTGGTGCGTGATGATGGTCCGCAAGGTCGGCATCCTCGTCATGGTCACCCTGGCGATCTTCGCCAGTGCCGGCGGCGGCTGGGAGGTCGCACGCCGCTGGCGCAAGGGCTGGATCGAAGCCACCGCCACCCTCGTCGTTTCCAAGCTGTTGATGACCGTGATCTTCGTGCTCGGCATCGCCGCCATGGGCAAGACCGAGGCCAAGGACGGCATCGGCGCCCTTGCCGACGTCATGTCCGGCATCGTGATCATGGTCCTGGTACTGCTGTGCCCGTACGCGGTGTTCAAATTCGTGCACTGGGCAGCCGACGGAACCGACGGCGAGTCCATCCACCGCGCCGGCGGCGCCGGAGCCCAAGTCGCCAAGGCACACGCCGAGAACGCGACCCGCAAGGCCGCGGCGGCAGCCGCCACCGCCGGAACCGGCGGTGCGGCAGCCGGAGCAGGCGCCGCTCCGCAAGGCCCCGACGCCGCAGGCGGAGGCGGCTTCCCGGGCGACATCGCCTCCCACTCGACCGGTGGAGGCGGTGGCAAGGAAGACGCGCAAGGCGGTGGCACGGGCGTCTCGCCCGGTGGTGATGCCATCAAGTCCGGCCTGGAGAAGGCCGTCCAGCCCCCGCCGACGAGCGTCTCCGACGACACCAGCAGCCAGGTGGGAGGCAGCCCAGGCCCGGGTGGGTCCGGACCGAGCGCGGCGTCCAGCCAGGGCGGCGGATGGCAGTCCGCTCCCCCGACCACGACCCCGCCGCCCCAGGGCGCACCGCCGTCCTCCAGCCAACAGAACGCCACGACCAGCGGACCGGCTGGGCCGCCCCCGCCCCCGACCGGCCCCTGATCCTCTGCCCGCTTCCCGGGGCGGGACGCACCACGCGCTCCCGCCCCCGGGCCCCCACCCGCGCCTCCAGGACCCGCCCCATGACTGACCTTTCCGTCGCCCCGGTCACGGTGAAATTCCCGCACCGGTCCCGTCGCGGCATCCTCCTCGGCCTCTCCCTTCCCCAACTCGTCCTCGTGTCGTGCACACTGGCCCTGCTGCTGATGACGGTGCTCTCCACCGGGCTGCTCGGCGCCGTCGCCCTGACCCCGCTCTGGGCCGCATCGGGCGCTCTCGTCGCGATACGCCGGCACGGCCGCTCCCTGATCGACTGGGCGCCGATCGTCACCCGCTACGCGCAGCGCCGACGCACCGGCCAGACGCTCTGGCTCGCCCGGCCCGTCACCCGGCCCCGGCAGGAAGGCGTCCTTCACCTGCCCGGCACCACCGCCTCCCTCAAGGTGGTCACCCCCGGCGACTCCGCCAACGGCGCTGCAGCGGTCCACGACCCGCACCGGCAGACCCTGACCGCCATCGCCCGCGTCACCTCTCGCGCCTTCGCCCTCCTCGACCCCGCCACCCAGAACCACAACGTGGCCAGTTGGGGACGTGCGCTCGCGGGCATCGCACGGACCGGACACATCGCCACCGTGCAGGTCCTGGAGCGCACCGTCCCCGACAGCGGCGACACCCTCACCCGCCACTGGACCCAGAACGGGCAGCCCCAGGCCCCAGTCGCCGGACAGATCTACTCGGAACTGGTCGCCTCGGCCGGTCCCGCCGCCGCCCCGCACGAGACCTACCTCGCCATCTCCCTCGACCTGAAGGCCGCCAAGCGCCTGATCAGCCAGGCCGGCGGCGGACTGCCGGGCGCGTTCACCGTCATGGAGCAGACGACCGCGTCCATCGCCCAGGCCGCCCGGAACGCCGGGCTCATGGTCACGGGCTGGCTGAGCGCCCGGGAGATCGCCGCCGTCATCCGCACCGCCTACGACCCGAAGGCCCTCGCCGCGCTCCAGCAGTGGTCCGACACCGGCCGCGCCGAGGCGGACCCCGCAGCCGCCGGACCTGTCGTCCAGTTCGAGGAGTACGACCGCCTCGCCACCGACTCCGCCCGCCACGCCACGTACTGGGTGGAGAACTGGCCGCGCACCGAAATGGGAGCCGGCTTCCTGCACGGGATCATGTTCACGGCCGGAGTGCGGCGCAGCCTGTCCCTTATATACGCGCCGCAGGGGCTCGAGTCTGCGCTGCGGGACGTCCAGCGGAAGAAGGCCGCGATCATCGCCGACGCGAACGAGCGCGCCCGCCGGGGACAGGTCGACAGCGAGGAAGACTCCGTCGAGTACGCCGACGTCAAAATGCGAGAGCGCCAGCTCATCGCCGGGCACGCGGACGTGGCCCTGACCGGCCTGGTCACCGTCACGGCCGAGACCGATGCCCTCCTGGACGCGGCCTGCGCGCAGATCGAGACCAGCGCCGTCACCTCCGGCGTCGATCTGCGACGGCTCAACTACCAGCAGCCCGACGCCTTCACCCTCACCGCGCTGCCGCTCGCGCGGACCGCCCTGTGACGGACCCATCCCTTTTCGATCAAGGCGTGGCAGAGCAACCGCTGCCCGCCGCCCCCTGCCTCCCGGCAGGAAGGACCACCACCATTGACCTCTCACACTCCACAGGACGCGCACCCCTACCTTCGCGCCGCGAGCGCCGGAGTCCGCCACCACACCCGTGCACTGGCACCGTCGGACACAGGCCCTCCCCGGCCGGCAGACCGACTGCACCTTGACGTGCTCCACGCCCACCTCACCACCCTGCACCAGCTCCTCGACCGGCTCGCCGAGACCACCCGGCCACCGCACCCCGCCGCCGGCCGCCGCCTGGCCACCGCGCACACCCACCTGTGGCAGGCCGCCAGCGAAGTCCACGCCGCCTTCCACCTGCTGCCCAGCAACACGACGGCGGGCAGCGAAGCAAGCGCGTGCCGTCCGGAGCGGCTGCCCGAGGGACCGCCCGTGCTGACCATCTGCCAGCGCCACCTCGCCGCCGGCCACGTGGTCCGGCGCAAGACCACCCCCACCGACCTCCGCGCGCACACCACGGCCTGCGTGCGATGAGCACCACCCGCAGAATCGAGGGCCCCCGATGAGCCACCGGCCCGCCCGCCGCGCCCGCCGCGCGTCCGCGTCTCCGCTGTTCACTCCCCACGGAACCGACCGGGCCAGCCGCAAACAGGCCCGTCGCCAGCTCGCCGAAGCCACCGCCAAGGCCCGCGCCGAAGCCAGCGCCCACCAGGCCGAGAACACCTCCACCGAGCACGAGACGCCCGCTGCGCTCTACCCCCCGAGCGGACGCCCCGGCCCCGCCTCCGCCCGGAAGAACCGGCTGAAGCTGCCCGCACACCGCATGACCACCGCCGTGGCCGCTGGCGCGTACCCATTCCTGGCGGAGGGCGGCCTCGGCGCGGAAGGCATTTACATCGGCCGCGATGTACACGCCGAGGCATCATTCGTCTTCGACCCCTTCGCGCTGTACGGCAAGGTCGAGGGCTTCACCAACCCGAATCTCCTCCTCGCCGGAGTCATCGGCCAGGGCAAGAGCGCGCTGGCCAAGTCCTTCGCGCTGCGCTCTGTGGCCTTCGGGTACCGCGTCTACGTTCCGTGTGATCCCAAGGGCGAGTGGACACCGGTGGCCGAAGCCCTCGGCGGCCGGTCCGTGGCCCTCGGGCCCGGACTGCCCGGCAGACTGAACCCGCTGGACGCGGCCCCGCGCCCGGTGAGCGTCTCCGAGGCCGACTGGGTCGGCGAGATCCGTAAGCGGCGCCTGCTCCTGCTCGGCTCCCTGGCCCGTACCGTCCTGGGCCGGGACCTGATGCCCATGGAGCACACGGCCCTGGATATCGCCCTCGACGCCGTCGTCACCCGCGCCGCCGACACCGGCAGCACCCCGCTCCTCGGTGACGTCGCCGCCACCCTCAACAACTCCGGCGCGCTGGATGAGGCCGCCGGGATGGTGTCGGGACAGCTCGGCGACGCGGCCCGTGACCTGGCCCACGCGATGCGCCGCCTCGTCCACGGTGACTTGGCCGGCATGTTCGACGCCCCCTCCACCATCGCCTTCGACCCGACCGCACCGATGCTCACGATCGACCTGTCCCGGCTCGGCGGCTCGGGCGACGACACGGCGCTGGTCCTGGCGATGACGTGCGCCTCCGCCTGGATGGAGTCCGCACTCTCCGATCCGAACGGTGGCCGGCGCTGGATCGTGTACGACGAGGCGTGGCGCCTGATGCGCCATGTCGGCTTGTTGCAGCGAATGCAGGCCCAGTGGAAGCTCTCCCGCGGACTCGGCATCGCCAACCTCATGGTGATCCACCGGCTGTCCGACCTGCTCACCGCCGGCAACGCCGGATCCCAGGGCCGTGCTCTCGCCGAGGGCCTCCTCGCCGACTGCAGCACCCGCATCATCTACCGCCAGGAGACCGACCAGCTCCACGCCGCGGCCTCCCTGCTCGGCCTGACCTCCGTCGAGATGGACGCGGTCGCCCACCTCAACCGAGGGCGTGGCCTGTGGAAGGTCGCCGGGCGATCGTTCATCGTTCAACATCTTTTGCATTCGCGCGAGCTGTCGCTGTTCGACACCGACGCCCGCATGCACTGAGAAGTCCCGCGAGTTCACCCCAACTGGCAGTGACCCCGCGTCCTGCCGCCGACCGCCACCAATCGATGGAGCGCGTGGTCTTCGGCTGGACCGATGTCCACGCCGATCAGGCCGCCCTCTTCGGACCGTGACCGCAGACGATCCTGCTGCCACTCACCGCCAGTCGATCAGAACGGACCTCTCCCTGCCCTACCAAGATCCGGAACAGCGTGAGACCTCGCCCAACACGCTTCACCGCTACGCCCGCCGGGACGCGCCGCGCACCTGCTCCCCGACGAGCCGCTGCCGCTTCCCGACCTGACTCCCTACCTCACCGCGCTCGCCATGGCGGAGACGCCCGCCGAGGTCAGCGCCGTCACCCGTCGGCTCGTCGAAGCCACCACGCCCGTGCTCGACCACATAGCCGGCCACTTCGTGGCCATAGCCCTCTGGGCCGGCCATGAGCACCGCCACACACCACAGGCGGTGCGCCTGCTACGTGACGCCGCCCACGGTGTCCGCCTGGCGCCGGCACAGGTCACCCAGGCCGATCTGGAGAACCTGCGTGCCCACTACACCCCGCCCGCAGTAGGCCCGGACGGACGATCCCAAGCAGCTCCCGCAGATCGTGCTCGACAAGGATGGTTACGCCACCGCCATCGACGCCTCCTCGAAGTCCCTGGCCGCACCGGTCGGCCAGCTCCGCTCGGCGGTGACCGACAACTTCGCCACTGGAGGCGAGCTGACCGGGAAGAAGGTCTTCACTTCGAACCAGACCTCCCAGCGGCAGATCAAGGTGCACGACGAGACGACCCGGAAGTTCGGCCCGCGCGGCACCACCCGCTTCACTGCCGCCGACCCGCAGTTCACCGATGCGTCCGCGCTGAAGACCACCACGGGCGCGCTTGTCGTCTTCTCCCACACGCACACCCAGCACGACGCCGTCGCCGCACCGGGTCTGCGGATCATTCCGGAGAAGGAGGACCGCGCCTGGCTCGGCACCAGCCCCAGCCCCGCCTTCACCTACACGTTCACCTGCTCGGACATCGCCGCCGTCCCGAGCGTGCCTGAGGCGTCCAGCCTCCTCGGCTACAGCTGCCGCCGCACCGACGCCAAGGCCGCCGGCCCCAGCGCCTCTGTCTAGAAGGACCCGTGGCCGAACCTCCCGCCGCCGGGCCAGGCACCGGCCTCGACAGAACTGCCCCGACCCCGCCGCGCGTCCCGCCCGCCGGCCCAGCACCCACCCAGTCATCCTGAAACGCCCTGGAGGCCCCTCCTGTCGACCGGTTCCTTCATCGCTCGCCCCACCGAGACCGGCTACACCGGCATATACGTCCATCTCGACGGCCAGCCGAGCGAGAAACTGCCCATCCTCCTCACTGCCCACCGGTACCGGTTCGGCCGTGACGTCAAAGCTATGGCGCAGCATCTCGTGGATGGCGTCGCCGTGGGATGGGACGAGCTGGGCACTGATCTCCTGGACGGTGCCCCGCCCGAGATCCTCTCGTCGCTGACCGGCGGTGAACAGTGGGCCAGCAGCACCCTGGACCACCTGGTCACGCCCGACGGCTCCCCGCCGGTCCGCATGACGGTCACCGAGAAGACCGCCGCCGATCTGGACGTGCAGTGGGGGTACATCCTTCGCCCCCACGGGATCGAAGTGATCAGCGTGCTGCACGCCACCGCCGGTCCTCTCGTCGCGTGGGGCACCGACCCCCGCGCCCGGTTCAGCAACCACCCGGCGCACTGGTCTGCCCCCGCCTCGGCCGCCGCGCCACCGGCCCGTCCCGCCCCCACCTCGCCTTCGGTTGGTCCCCGCACCGTTGCCCGCCGCTGACCCTTCCCGCCCGCGCTTCCCGGAGATGTCCCTGCCCACGCCCCCGATCACAATCGTCATCGCCAGCCGCCTGCGTGAGGACCGCCTCGATTACCTGACCGCCATGCACGCCAGCCTCACCCGGCAGTCCGTGCCGTGGGAGGCAGTGATCGCCCTCGACGGCGCCGACCCGAGCCGCCTGCCCGCCCCTCTCGCGGCGGACCCGCACATCCGTACCCTCACGCTGCCCCGCCCCGTCGGCGCCGCCTGCGCCCGCAACCTCGCCCTCACCCAGGTCCGCACCAAGTACGTGAACTGGGCAGACGATGACGACGAGTTCACCGACGACGCCATGACGGCACGGCTGTCCGCCCTCGAATCCACAGGGGTGGGCTGGTGCGCCGGCTGGAGTGAGGACCTGCACCCCGACGGCTCGACCACCCTCTGGCGCTGCCCGACGCCGCCAGGCCGACACGGGGCCGGCGACGTCATGAACTACTGGGCACGGCCGCAGGACACGATCCCGATCGGGCCGACCACGATCCTCGCCCGCACCGATCTCGTACGAGCAGCCCCAATGGGCGGCCTCGTCCAGGGCGAGGACTATATGGCGGCCGTCGGCATCACGGTCCTCGCCCCGGGAATCCTGCTGCGCCTGCCGGTCTACCGATACCGCAAGCACCCGGGGCAGATGACGCAGCAGGCGTCGTACGACCAGCTTGAGGCGGCGGCCCGCGAGCACGCGCACGGCTACGGACTCAGCCTGCGGGCCGCTCTTCGTACCCGCGAGGCTCTCGCCCGTGGCTGACGCGCACATCGTCCTCGCCTACCGGTCGGCGACGGCCTGGGCCGCGCGTTCCTGCGCCAAGCCCGCGTGAGCGCACCGCACCGGCGCCCGGCTCTCGCCGTGTCCGCACCCCTGCGTCCCCTGCCTGCGGCCCGTCCGGCACCCCGCCGCTGACCTGCTCCACCACCGACCACGTGAGGAGATGCCCACCCTGTTGGAACCCGGCACCCACTTTGTCTTCGGCACTCACAAGGAACACGGCTTCGTCGCCTCCTTCACCTCCTCCATGCCCTCGCACCTCGCCCAATGGTTTCTGCTGCGCGAAGAGTTCGAACCGGTCGCCGGCCAACCCGGGCTGTTCAGGCTCAGCGAACCGGAACGGGACGGCCCTCGCCGCACTCGACAGGCCGTCCACGACCTGCGCCGCCAGGGTTACGCCGTACACGCCGACGTCGTTCTCGACCCCGCCACTTCGGCCAGCCCGCCACCTCCCGTGCGGCCGAACGGGCTCCTGGAACGCCGCAGCCGTCTCGCACAGGCCGCCGCCGGCCGTACGACGCAGCGCGGCACGGCACCCACCACCTCGCCGCCGTCGGCCCGGCCGATCCCGCCGAAGCCCACCTACGCGCCGACCGTCCACCTGACGGCGTCGGGTGGCAGGCGATCCCGATGACACCCGGAAGCGACCCGGCCCCCGAAAGCCCGCTGCCCGTGGCACGCGACCTCGGAACCCGAGCACGCGACTTCCGTCTCCGGATGTCCGTCATCGCCCGCGAGACCGAGATCGCGCTCGACATGACCCGCGACCGCTACGGCCGCACCGTTCACGAAGGCGCCGCGGCAGCCTCACGAGCCCACCGCGACAAGGCCGCCGTGGAGGCGTACGCCACGCACCTCGCCCCGTACGCCGATGCACTGCTCGATGCCGCTCACCGAGCGCTCGACGAGCTTCCGCCCGCCCGGCACATCACTGGGTGGCGGACCGTGCTGGACGGCCTCGCCGTCTCCGCCGCCGAGATCCGGCGGGCGCTCGACCGGCCCGCCGCCCCCGGTTCCGCCGTACGCACGCAGCATGCGGCCTTGTGGCCCTACCTCGCTGCTTGGGCGGACCACGGCTTCATTGCCAGCAACCTCGCCGACCAGCACCAGCACTACAAGGTCCCGCTGGCCGACGAAGAACAGCAGGCGTGGACCGAGCGGGCCCAGGCCGCGCAGCGGCGAGGCGAGCTAGAGCTGACCGAGTCCTGGTACGCCGCTGACGGGCAGCCCATCACCCTCGCCCATCTGATCGAGGACGACGACTCGACGGTGGTCGCCCTCAGAGGTGACCCGGACGCCTCCGGCTGGCAGGTGATCGGACACTTCGCCCACGAATACGAGGCCGGACAGGTGCTTCCCGCCCCCGTCCCACCCGGCGTACTTGGCGCGGACGTCTCTGTGTTCAACCGGCCCGTGCCCGCCCCCGAGATATCGCTGCAGGAACTCATCCGGGACGTCATCGAGGCCCAGCACGCCGGTGACGCGTCCAACGCGCTCCTCGGTGCCACCCAACGCGGCTACCACGCGGGCCCGATGGTCCGCCTTCAGGAACTCCTGGAGACCGCGGGCCAGTTCGCCAGCGCCCTGGAGACCGTACAGGGCCGGCAGATCGCCGCCCGGCTCACCGCACTCAGCCGACAGATCGACTTCCTCATCCGCGAAGTGCATGACGCGGCCGAGGACCTCGGGGCGACCGTCGCCGTTCTACCGCCGCACCGCACCCCCGTCCTACGGGTCCGCCCGCGCCCCGCCGTGGACACCACACCACCCACGCCGCCAGCGCGCACCACCACCGCCCGCCACCGCTAGGCACCGCTCCCCCGAGAGAAAGCACCCGTTGTCCCTGACCGCACCCCCGGCCCCGGCACCGCGCATCACCTATGGCGCGGTGCTGGGCAGCCCGTACGTCGCCCGCCTTCTCGGCGGCACCCTCACCGGCCGCCTCCCCAACGGCATGGCACCCGTCGCCATCCTCCTGTGGGCCACCGCGACCGGAGGCAGCATCGCTTTCGGCGGACTGCTCAGCGCCCTGTACGGGCTGTCCTCCGCACTGTCCCAGCCGGTCAAGGGGCGCCTGATGGACCGCCGCGGACAGACCGCCGTGCACCTTCCCGCCGCCGTACTCAACTCCGCACTGCTGGTGGCCCTGCCTGTGGTCGGAACCCAAGTAAGTCCGGCGCTCGCCACGGCGGTGGTCGTCGCAGCCGGCCTGACCACGCCGCCCCTGGAGGCCGGGCTGCGGGCGCTGTGGCCGAGTGTGCTGCCCAATCGCCGACTGCGGCACGCCGCGCTCGCCCTCGACACCGGCACGCAGGGCCTGCTGTACATCGTCGGCCCCCTGCTCGCCGCCGCGCTCGCCTCCGCGCACAGCCCGTCCCTCGCTCTCGCCGTCACCGCCGCCCTCGGTCTCGTCGGCACCGCCATCGTCGCGAGCGCACCGCCTTCCCGGCGCTGGCGTCCCGCGCAGCCGACGAGCACGGACGGCGGGCCAGGACGGCGGCTGACCAGCCCCGGCCTGGTGCTGCTCTTCGTCTCTCTCACCGGCATCGGGTTCGCGATCGGATCCATGAACGTGTGGTCGATCGCCATGGCCGAGCACCACGACGAGGACATGCTGTCCGGGATCCTGCCCGCCGCATTCTCGACCGGCAGCTTCCTGGGGGGCCTCGCCTACGGACGCCGCACCTGGACCAGCACCACCACCGACCGAATGATCACTGCCGGGGCCGCGTTCCTGGCCGGGTGGCTCCCACTTCTCGCCCTCCTGGGACCGTACGCGGCCGCCTGCGCGGTCATCGTGCCCGGCGCCTTCCTCACCGTCGTGGTCGCCTGCGCCTACGTCACCACCGACGCCCTCACCGCCGCGGCCCGCACGAGCGAGGCGTACGCGTGGCTGATCCTGTCCATCGGTGCCGGCCAGTCCGCCGGCACCGCCCTCGCCGGACGCCTCGCCGAGCACCCCTTCGCCAGCGCCGCGCTCCCCGCCGCCGGCGCCGCGTTCGCCCTCACCGTCCTGCTCGCCGCGCGCCCGCACCTCGGCCCGGCTGGACGTCTCTCCCGGGCCGGTCGACACCGCCGCCCACCCCGAGGCCGGCACGAGGCCGCCCAGAACAACCCCGCAAGCCTCTGACCTTCATACCCATTTGAGGAGATTCATCTATGGCTGTCCGTACGCAGTGGACTGTCGAGCACTCCTGCTCCCACGAGGTCGTCCATGACCTGTCCAACCGTCCCGCCGACAAGCGCGCCGGATTCGCCCGCTGGCTCGCCGGCCGGGACTGCACCGACTGCTGGAAGGCAGCTCGCGACGCCGACACGGAGTCCACGAAGGAGTGGCTCGCCGCCAAGCGCGCCGAAGAGCAGCAGGCTGCCGTCGAATGGGCGGAAAAGTTCGACATGCCGCAACTGGAGGGCCCGGAGAAGGCCCTGGCCTGGGGCGAGCGGTCCCGCCACCAGCTCATGACCTCCGCTCACACCGCACTGGTCGTCGAGGGGTCTTGGGACGAGGCGGACTGGGCGGAGCTGGAGGAGAAGGCCCGCTCCATCACCCGCGCCGGATGGTGGATCGACCAGCGTGATGCGGAGGGCACCGACCTGCTCGAACTCCTCGACGCCGCCGGCGGGAACGACCGCGGGACGGAGAACCCGTTCCGATGACCAGCCGTCAGTGCACGGCCGGGGTCGTGCGTCAGACAGGCCCCCTTCGTAGGGGGGGCCACCGTCACGCTGTCTCGTCCTCCGGGATCGGTTCCATCACCTGCCCCAGGCGGGTTCGTACGACCCTCATGCGCGGTGGCGGGGGCGGCTTCGGCCAGCCCTCCTCGCGGGCCTTCTCCACGCGGGTCGAAACCCAGGCACGCCAGAGATAGACCGGATCGTTCTTCCCGAGGAACCAATAACGGTCAAAGAACCAGTCGCGGCGCTCCTTGTCGTCCAGCTCCGACTTGACGCCCTCAACGCGCGCCGTGACCTCATCGAATGCGCGCTCGATCCTTTCCCGCATCCACCAGAGGCCCTTGTCCCCGTGCGGCCACGTACTGGCTTCCGCGCCGTAGCGCTGATACGTCAGCTGAGCAACCCACGCCAGCAACCCCGTGTCGCTCTTGCCCTGATTGCACGGCCCACAGGCCGGGACCATGTTGACCCAGTGGTCCCACCCGGCATGCGTTACCGGGACGACGTGATCGATCTCCGCTGACTCGGCAGCGTCGCAGTAGACGCAACGCCCCATGTTGGTGAACAGCACCATCAGCCTGATCCACATGTCCTGCTTCTTCCGGCCCAAGGCACCCCCCGTGTTCGGGAGGAACTTAGCGGGCAGCACTGACAACGTGCGGCAGCCTGGTACAAGGTCAATCGCGTCAGCGAATTGCGGACGCCGCCTCTCGTACCAACGGTTCGTCAGATGCGGTCAGTTGCGCTGCCGATCCGGTTGATCGCGGCGCAACATAGCCGACGATCGCCGGTTAGCCAAACCGGCGATCCTCCGGACCATTGTTCCTCCCACCGCCACCCGCCTCGCGTGGAAAGGAACCGCATGTCCCAGCCCCCGCCCACACCGGTGTTCGCTCCGACGCCCGACCCGCTCACCCCGGATCGGGACATCACGCACCAGCACTTCCAGGCCGGCGACACGGTCGTCGTCCTGAAGGGGGTCGCCGGCGGAGAACTGTGGGGTGACGCCATGCGCGTGGTCGCCCCGTCCTGGCACACCCCGACCGACGTGGACGGATGGCGGCTGCGCGATGCGACCGGCGGCGCGCAGTCGTACATCACCGCCCACCCTCGCTACCTAGTGCACCTCTCGCGTCGCTGCCCGGACTGCCTGATCCATCTCCGGGCCATGGAAGATGCCCTTCTGCCGAAGTACACCGACGACAACGCCCTGATCGACTGCGGTTGGTACACCACCACCGCCCTCAACCAGTTGGTGCACATAGCCGACGCCCGGAGCAGCCGGTGATTCCCCGTCTCCACGAGCGGACCCACACGCCGAACGACGTGCTCACCGAGGCGCTGGGACGTCCGGTGTCGCCGGACGAGGGGCTGACCGAGCACACCGTCGTCGCCCACTGGCCGGGCCTCGACTACTACACCTTGGACGACGAGCAGAAGATCTGGACGTCCCTCCAGTGGGCTGAGCACCTCGAAGGCCCGCTCATGGAGCACCCGTTCGCCGCCAGCGCGAACGGCGACCGGCGCGCGATCTTCCACCTCGACGTCCGGCTCCACCCCGACGACCGTGAGCTGACCGGCCCCGAATGGGCCGAAGCCGCCCACCGGCTGGCCCGCGCCGCAGGCATCGAAGTCCCCGGCGAGCCGAACGACTGCCGGTGGATCGCCGTCCAGGCCCAGCCCGGACGCCTCGACCTGATCGCCAACCTGATCCGCCTCGACGGCTCCTGGCACACGCAACCTGCCGAGGTCCTGCGACGCCTCTCGGCCGAGTCCCGCCGCATCGAGCAGGACCTGCGCCTGATGCCCGTACGAAGCACTCCAAGGCCGCCAGCCCTCGCCCGGCCCGCCTCCACAGCATCAGCCCAGCTCGCGGCCATCCTCTCGCAGCTCGCCGACGAGCAGACCGGCCCGTTGGCCACAGTGCGCGGACTCGTCGAACACACCGCCCACCGCATCGCCCACCAGCCCGATGCCGCCACGGCGCACTGCCTGGAGCTGATCGCCCGCCGCCTCTACGGCATCCAGCAGGACCTCGACACCACCGCGACCCACCTGAACGCACCCACCCGGCCACGCACAGCCTTCCCGGCACTGCCCACCATCACGGCAGCCGCACGGCGATCACCGTAGGAGAAACGTCTCTTTGCCCCTGGGCGACCGATTCCTGACCGTCCGCCGCGACCCGCACTCCGAGGAGGTCCTCGCCCGCGGCGGAGACCCCGAGGCCCACAGCGTCCTGCAGCGTACGGGCTTCGTCCCGGTGGTCCGCGTCCACGAGACCTACCACCGCGCCCCCACCAACCTCATCGAGGGCGACGACACCCGCCTCGGGATCGAAGCCGTCGCCCGGCTTCGGGCCGTCGGATACCACGTCGACTGCGACGAGGACTTCGACACCGACCGCCGACCGGTCCACGATCTGCCGCTGGGCGCCACCGTCGCCCATCTCGCCCAGCGCATCCGCGAAGCCACCACCACCTGGGATGCGGCCGGCGCACTCACCGAACTGACCGCCTCCCACGACGGCATCCTCGCCGCCCTCGAAGAAGTCCTCATCGCCACCGCCGAGTTCCACGACGGCCTTGGCGACGCGGCCGACCCGCACATCGCCCGCCGTCTGCGCTACCTCGCCGACGAGCGTCTCCAAGCCATCCGTAGCGACCTCTCCGACACCCGTAACGCCCTCGCCGACCGGCACGTCCCGCACCCCAGCCGCAGCATCTGCGCCGAAGAGGTCCCCGCCACTGAGCGCGATCGCTCCGCCGTCTGCGCCTGCCCGCCACCACCGCGCACCGCGCCGGCCCCGCCACCACCTCCCGTGGCTGCCGGCCTGCGCCGCTGACCCCACCTCGCCCAAGGACACCATGCACGATCACGCCAACTCCGAGCGCCTCGCCTCGTACGCCGACGTCCTCGCCGGCGAACTCCCGGGCACCTGGACGAGCTCCTACCACCCTCCCGAGCACAAGGACGACCTCGCCGAACTGTCCGACCGCATCTGGGACCTGGACCTCGTCGCCGCGTCACTCCCTGAGCACCCACTCCAGCAGGCAGCCGTCCTGAGCCGCCCGGACGGAGCCCAGCTCGTCGTCCTGGAACGGCACGACGAACGCGACGGATTCCTCATTGCCGCCGTCGCCCCGCGCGCACTGCCCGACGAGGCGTACCGCCCCGTACCCGAGCCCAACGGCATCGCGCTCGCGGACGATCCGTTCCTGGGCGCCGAGCAGGTCGCCGGCGACCTGCTCGCCCGCTACGAAGCCGCGCTCGCCCAGGTCCGACACAACGCCCTCGGCGGCATCCAGCCGTCCCAGCCGGATCGGGTCGTCCTGACCTGGCAGCAGGACGGCAGCGTTGCCGCCGCGCCCGTCGGTGATGCAGCCGGCGCCGTCCTGGCTGCTCACGGCTTCATCCAGGATCCGCACACCGGTATCTACCGCCTCGGCGCAGACGACACCAGGGCCCAGGCCCGCGCCCTGCACGCGATCGGCCCACAGCTCGACGCGCTCGGCATCGGCACGGCGCTCCAGCACCCCGCAGCTCGGACCGCCCCCAGTGCCGTCCTGCCGCCGGCCCCGGCCGCCACACGAACGCCAGCCTCCAGGGCTCGATGAAGCCAGGGGAGCCCGACTTCCTGGTGCTGGAGTACGTCACCATCACCAAGGATTCACGCACCGGGCTGGTCGTCGCGATCGGCGGGACCGAGCGAGCGGCGGACATCCTCCAGCGAACCGGTGGCTTCCTTACCGCTCCCGGTCCGCGCGGGGAGTACCACCGTCTTCCCCACGGCCTCCCGATCGAGCAGCAGCGCCTGAAGGCCACCGCGGCATCGCACGCCCTGCTCTGCGGCGGTCACAGCGTCCATCTCGACCCCGCCCTGAACGCGCTGACCGCGCCGAATGGCGAACGCGACGCGGCTCTGCGCTACCTCGCCCAGCTCGCCGAGCGGGCCTCCCGCGCTGAGAGCAGCACCGAGGTCGCCGAGGTCCTGACCGAGATCGCCGGGCCGGCCAGCGGCCTGCTGCCGCTCACCCGGGACGTTGTGGTCAGGGCCTGGATCGCCTTGTCCCCTGCCCCGGACGCCGAGAGCGCAGGCCCCGACCCCGTCGCCGACCTCGGCAATACGGCCAACGCGCTGTCACGCGCCGCCCACCGGATCCTCGCCGCCCGCAATCACGCCGCGCGGGCTCCCGAGCGGTCGACAGCCACAACACCGCCGCCGAGCCCCGCGAGGCAGCCGTCCGCTCCCGCACCCCGACGCCGCTGAACTGGAGAACCGCCCATGGGCAATCGTGCCGATGATTACGGCACCGACGTCGAGATCTACGTCAAAGCGTTGACCACCACCATCCACGCCGCCACTCCCACCGGCGCCCCGGCCAAGCTCCACGACCTGCTGGAACAGCTCGGTATGGAACGCCACGAGTACCCCGTCGGCACCCCCCTGTACATCTGGCACACCGTGCCCGACCACTTCGGTGCCGAGGAGCAGAAGCACCTGGCGAGCCGGGCGATCCCGACGCTGCTGATGGCCGGATACAAGGTCAACATCGACCCCGACCTGCTCGACGAAACCGCCTACCAGCAGGCCGCGCGGGAAGTCCGCGCCAAGAAGCCGCGCCCCATCAGACAGCAGCCGCCACGGGCTGCCTCCGCCTCGCGCCCCACACCGTCCCGGCGTACCCCGTAACGCCCGTCGGGCGGCCCCGGCACCCTGCTCGGGCTGCCCGCCCCGCACCGACAGCCTTATCGGAGAACCCCGTAACACCCCGCAAGCCCCCGCCGATCAGCCACCGCCTCACACCCCGCCTCGCCACCGCCCTGTTCCGCCGCTACCTACGCGCCTGCATCACCACCAGCCCCCACCGCCCCTCCCCGCCGGCACCTGCCCGCCCCGAAGCCGTCCTCGGCGAAGCCCGGCGGACCGGCCACCGCCACCACCACTGATACCGACCCCCGTCCTGGAGGAGCATGCCCCACTCCAACCCGTACCCGGTGCGGCTGGCCGACGAGATCGCCCGCCAGCTCGGCCAGCTCGGCGACCACCTCGCGATACTCCCCCCGCATGAAGCAACGCAGGTCATCGCACGCGTTGTCGACCCTGCGGACGGCGTCCTCGCCGGCGTCACCCACCTCGTCTCCGTCAGCAGCATGTTCGCCAAGGTCCAGGCCGAGCGCGGCGCCCTGCCCGCCGAGGTGTGGCTCGCCCTGGGGCGGGCCACGAACGAGCTCGACGCCATCGGCGGGGACCTGGACGAGCACCGAGAGATCCTCCAGCACGCCGGCAACCGGCCCGACACCGCACCGGCGAAGCCGCCGGCCCCTGCTCCACTCGTCGTCCGGCGGCGCCGGTGAAGAGGAAGCAGTGGCAGGGCTGGGGGGCGGGCGAGCAGGCGCAGCAGCAGTACCTCGTCGAGCCCCGCGCCCTCGCCGGCGGCGGTGACCTCCGGCACGTCTCCGAGTTCCTGCGCGCTTCGGGTTGGCGGGACAAGTCCAAGGCCGGCGGTCCTCTCGCCATGGAAAGCCCGGACCGCGCGGTCCGTATCACCTACGACCCCTTCGTACTGCCCGGCGGGTGGACGATCCACGGTGCCGCGAGCGGCCACCAAGAGCAGTGGTGGGCAGTACTCGGGCGGCAAACGCCGGTGGAGATCGTCGCCGGTCTCACCGACGCCCTCACCCGGCCCCGCTCCGCGCACGCCCCCAACGTGTGGGCACCTTTGCGGGAGCACGGGTGGGACCATCCGTCCAACGCCGAGCACGTGACCGCGACCAGCCCCGACGGCAGCGCCTGGATGCAGTTCCACCAGGGCCCCGACGGCGAGGCGATGTGGTGGTCCGGGGCGAAGGACAAGCAAGGCAACGGCTGGACAGCCCAGTTCGCCCCCAGCACCCCGATGCACCTGGTGGAAGCCTTCTCGACCGCGCTCGCCAGCCCCGAACCCGTGATGCGCCCGCTGGGACGGGTTCCACAGAGCGCCCAGATCCGCACCGCGTCCGTGTCCGTGCTGCCCTCCGAGCTCAGCGCCTGGCAGCAGGCCCGGATCACTGCCGCCCGCGCCGCCACCTGGGCTCGCAACGCCGCCCGGAGCAGCCGGCCCCGCACCGCGGCCCGCCCCCACGCCAACGCTGGTGGCGCCCGCACCTACCACTGATCACCCACACCCCACGAACCGAGGAGCTTGATGCCCGCACTCACCCCTGACACGGTCCGCACGGCGACCGAGACCCTGTCCCTTCTTACCGACTACCTGCGTGAGAGCCCCGACCCCGAAGAGGCGCTCGCCCTCGTCGAGCCTCTGCTCGACGAGTACACGGGCCTGCCCGTCCAGCTCGCCGACACCTTGCGGGCCCTCGCCCGCGCCGTGCAGGACCATCCGGACACCCCGCGCACCCTCGAGGTCGGACTCCTGATCACGGACCTGCGCACCGCCGCATGGGAGCAGGCAGACCAGCACACCCTCCACTACGTCCTGGACGGCCTCCGGGGCCTGTACGGCAGCGCCGTCGCCACCGAGCCGGAGTGCGGCTAGTGCCGCTGAGCGAACGGCAGCTCGCCGCCTTCGCCGACAAGCACGCCTGGCGGATCCCGTTCGACACCAGCCCCCGCCACCTCGCCGGCCCCGGAGACGCCCGCCACGTCACCCATGGCCTGGCCGCCGCCGGATGGAGACCCACCTCCGACCCGCTCAGCGCCGACATCGTCCTGCGCAGCCCTGATCACCGTCACAGCCTGCAGTTCGACCCGCAGTCCGCCACCTCCGCGTGGTGGCGGCTGCGGGGCCGAGCCCACCGGCAGCGAGCCGGGCTGGTACGCCGAGTTCGGCGAACTCGTTCCCGCCGAGGTCCTCGCCGCCCTCACCGACGCCCTCGTCGCACCTGCACCCGCCGAGCCGGCCAACCCCCTGCCGGCGCTGGAAGCTGCTGGCTGGCTCATCGACGGCCGCGGGGCCGCCGTCTCCGATCCACCGGGGTGCAGGGTGGAGCGCCGGCCGGAGAAGGGTGACGGCACCGTGCCGTGGCGCGAACCAGACCGTACGTCCTGGCACATCGAGGTCCGGGACCAACCCGGACCCTCCGCTGCGGGCCCCCGGATCTGGCACGCCTGGTTCGACGGCAACACACCGGAGCACCTCGTGACCGCCTTCATCACCACGCTCGCTGACCGCGCCCCGCTCCAGCGCGGCATGTACGACCGCACCGCCCACGGCGCCGTGCAGAAGCCGAGCCCGCTCACCCCGGAGCAGGTCGTCGAGGCCCACGCCGCCCGACTCGCCGGCATCCGCAGGCAGGCCCGCGGCGTGCGGCGCCAGCCAGAGGCCGTGACGCCCCCGGCGAAGGAAAACGCCACCCGTTCCACCGCTCGCCGCTGATCCCGATAGGACACCCCACCATTCCCCTCGACCCCGCCGCCCATCGCGAGGTGCTGCGTCACCTCTCCGACTTCGTCGCTGATAGCAAGAAGATCCTCGACGCCTGGGACGCGTACTCCGACGAGCACACCGGCCTCGACGGCTGGCCGTACGACGACCACGCCTACGGACTCCGCCAGAGCCAGCGCGACGCCGAGACAGCCGCTGCGTTCGAAACCGTCCACGGCGGCGCCCGCCACCTGCTGGCCACCGCCGAGACGCAGCTCGCCCAACTCCCCTCCCACGCGGTACAGAGCCGCTGGGTATGGCAGCTGGGCGTCCTGCAGGATGCGCTCGACCGCCTGGATGTACTGCATGAGGAATGGCGGCAGACGCGCGACAGTCTCGCTGCCGACGCCTGCCCCGGAATCCCGGCGTACGACGACGCCCTCGCCGAGTACCACGCCGAAGCCTGGAGCTACCTCGACGACTGGGCCTCCCACGGCCAGGCCGTCCTCGACATCAACACAGCTGCCCGCCACGCCCCCTCGACCCTGGCCCCGCCACCGACCGCGACTGCGGTCCTCGCGTCCGGCCGGGCCAGCACGGTGCGGAGGTGACCATGCCGAAGCCTCCCGAGATCGTCGATGTCGCCTTCGTCGCCCGCGCCACTTGGCCGGAGGCGGAGATCCCTCCTGGGTCACCGTCCCCCTCCATCGGGCGTGCGGCTGGAGCTACGGCCACGACCCCCTGATGCCGCGCGTGATCCTCTCCAGCCCCGACCAGAGGGCCCTCCTCCGGCTCGAGCCCGACCCGGACGGCCAGTGGTGGACGTTCCACCACGCCCACCAGCCCGACCGGCCCGCCTGGTACGCGAGCTTCGGTGCCCGCACCCCGGTCGAACTCATCGCCGCATTCACCGACACCCTCACCAGTCCCGCCGCCGATCCTGCAGACGACTGGGACCCGCTGGAACCGCTCCGGACATCGGGCTGGTCACCGGCCTACAGCCACGACCGGCTCGCTTCGGCCGACGGCACGATCCGCGTCGAGGTCAACGAGACCACCGGCTGCTGGTGGGTCGGAGCCGCCCTCGATCGCACCGGCCCTCCTCTTTGGCAGGCCCGATTCGGCGAGCACACACCGCCCCACCTGATCACCGCGTTCACCACAGCACTGACCGACCCCAGCCCGGTGCTGCGTACGGCCACCGTCGTCACCTCCCCACCCGGGACCCGGATCTCATCACCGTCACGCGGCGGGAAGTCCCCGCCGCGCAGGTCGCCTCCGCCCTGGAAGAACGCGTCCACGCCCTCGCCGCCCGCCGCGCCAGCACGCCGGTGAATCCGAGTCCCCTTCGACGGTCACCGGCCAAGAACACCCGTAGCCGCTAACCCCTTCGTCCCCGCCCGGAAGCACGTAGCCCTTTGCCACCCTCCTCCAACCGTTCCTCCGACGGGTACGACATCGTCCTGCGCCTCCTCCTCGGAGTGCTCGGCGTCGTCGTCCCGCTGTCCCATCTCGCCTGGCTGTCCGGCAACATCACCGCATGGCTGACCGCCGACCACTGGGCGCCCTACCAGCCGACCGCCGCCCTCCTCCACCCTGACCAGCTCTGGCCCCAGGTCGGAGAAACGTCCCTGCTTGTCGGCGCTCGGATCGTCCCGATCGCAGCCCTGCTCGCCCTCGGCGCCGTGACCGGCGTCCTGTGGTCTCGGCACAAGAGCCGCGGCGGCGGCCGGAAGAAGATCACCGGCATGGCCAAGGCCCGGGACATCGAACCGCTGATGGCCAAGGCGATCACCGCCAAGGCCCGCTCCCTGCGCCCGAGCCTGAAGGACGCCAAGCACATCGAGGCCCGCGACACCGGCATCCTGCTCGGCAACCTGCAGGGCACCAAGCACGAGGTGCGCATGGGCTACGAG
Organism: Streptomyces sp. ISL-10; assembly: GCF_018614575.1. Taxonomy (GTDB): domain Bacteria; phylum Actinomycetota; class Actinomycetes; order Streptomycetales; family Streptomycetaceae; genus Streptomyces. Next base: position 183,355 of record NZ_JAGGOJ010000002.1, on the reverse strand, counting down.
GATGTGGCCGTCGCCATCATGGCGCCGCGCTCGGGCAAGACCACCTCGCTCGCGATCCCCTCCGTACTCGCCGCGCCCGGCCCGGTTCTGCTGACCTCGAACAAGGCCGCAGGTGATGCGTTCACCGCCACCTACGACGCCCGCGCACGCGTCGGTCAGGTGTGGTCGATGGATCCGCAGCAGATCGCGCACGCAGCACGCGAGATGTGGTGGAACCCGTTGGCGGACGCCAAAACCCTGGACGGCGCAGGGCGGTTGGCCGGCCACTTCCTCGCCGCCTCGGTGGACGCGAGCCAGCAGGGGGACTTCTGGTCCAAGGCCGGATCCAACATCCTGTCCCAGTTGTTCCTGGCCGCTGCCCTCGACGAACGGCCGATCACCGACGTCATGCAGTGGCTCGCCTTCCCCGCCGACCGCACTCCGCTCGACATCCTCCGTGACCACGACTTCGCCGCCGTCGCCGCCCAGCTCAAGGGCACGGTCGAGGGACCGCCGGAGACCCGCGATGGCATCTACGAGACCGCCCGCCAGTACGCCGCCGCTCTGCTGAACAGCGAGATCGCCGCCTGGGTCACCCCGCAGAAGGACGTGCCCGAGTTCCGGCCGACCGAGTTCGTCACCTCCACCGACACGCTCCTCCTCCTGAGCAAGGACGGCGGAGGCGGCGCCAGCGCGCTGATCGCCGCATGCGCGGACTCGGTGATGCGCGCCGCGACCGCGCAGGCCGAGCGCGCCGGCGGGCGGCTCGACCCGCCAATGCTCGCGATCCTCGACGAGGCCGCCAACGTCTGCAAAATTTCGGACCTTCCGGACCTGTACTCGCATCTCGGGTCACGCGGGATCATCCCGATCACGATCCTGCAGTCCTACCGCCAGGGCCAGAAGGTCTGGGGGGACGCGGGCATGGACGCCATGTGGTCAGCGTCCACCGTGAAGGTGATCGGCTCCGGCATCGACGACCCCGACTTCGCCGACAAGCTGTCCCGGCTGATCGGCGACCATGACGTCGAGACGACGTCCACCTCACATTCCGAGTCCGGCAAGTCGACCTCCGTGTCGATGCGACAGGAGCGGATCCTGCCGGCCGACGCAATCCGCGCCCTACCCAAGGGCACCGCGCTCTGCTTCGCCACCGGCATGCGCGCCGCGATGCTCGACCTTCGCCCGTGGTACCTGGAGCCCGGCGCCGACGAACTCTCCGCCGCCTCCAAGCGGGCCTCCGACGGCATCACCAAGCGGGCGGTCGCCAAGCACACACCGAGGCAGACCGACTTCGGGACCGCAGCATGAGATCGATACGACTCCCCGATGGTGCCCGGCTCGCAACCTACGTCGACGGTCCCGCCCAAGCACCCGTGACGGCAGTCCTCGTGCACGGGCTCTCAGTCACCGCTGCCCTGTGGCGCTCGCACGTACCACTCCTGCTCCGCGAGGGGATGCGCGTCGTGCGCTACGACCAGCGCGCGCACGGCTATTCAACCCGCGGCACCGCCGCCCTGAGCCTCAACCAACTGGCCGACGACCTCTCCCAGGTTCTTGAGACGACAGCGCCACGGGGACCGCTCGTGCTCGCCGGCCACTCCATGGGGGCGATGACGCTCATGCGCCTGGTCGCGCGCCACCCCCACCTCGCGCCCCGGATCCGCGGGCTGGTGCTGATCTCGCCCCCGTACGGCGGCATCAGCACCCGCACGGGCACCGGTCCGGCCCAGTCCTTCCTCACGCTGGGCCGCAACCTTCTCGCGTCCGCGTGCACGCACGCGCCGTACCTGCTCGACGCGGTCCGGCGGTGCCTTCCCACCACCAGCCGGTGGGCCCTGCACTCCCCCGCACAGTCGGCGTCCGGTGCATTGCCGTTGCCGTGCCGGCAGGGCCTGCACACCATGGCGACCGGAGACCTCGCTGCCCTGTGGCACGACCTCGCCAATCAGCAGCCCGACCCCGGTTCGCTGCAGCAGCTCGGCGGGCGGGTCCACCTTCTGGCCGGAAGCCTCGACGCCCACATCCCGCCCGAGCGGACCGGTCGTCTCGCCGCCTGTCTGCCCAGCGCCCAGCTGGAGATCGTCCCGGACGCCACCCACGCATTGCCCCTGCGTCACGCCCAGCTGGTCACCGACCGAATCTCCCGCTGCGCCTCCATCTCTAACCCGATCTCCCGGAGCACACCGCCCCATGCCTTCGCTCAACCTTGCAGAACAGGCAGAACAACTCCGTGACCTGGCAGGCGAGTTCGAGGCCCTGCACGCACGCGTCCGGGACCTCTCCTACACCCCCGGCACCGACGCGCTGCGCCGGATCAGCCCGCTCCTGCTCAAGGTCCAGGACCTGATGGCCACCGCCCTCGTACGCCTGGGCGCGCTCGACGGCGGCGCGTACGCCGACATCGCCGGCAGCCGCGCCAGCCTGGAGTGCCTGGCCTCGGTCGTGGTCGCTTCCTCCCTGGCCGGCAACGACCTCGCCAGCGCGCTGTACGCCAACCCGTACGAAGGCGCGCCGTTCGTCGGCTACCCGGCAGACGACGAATCGGTACGCACCGCTCGCCACGCCGAGGCCATACCGCGTATGACCGGCCACCTCGCCGATGCCGCCCACCAGCTCGACCTGAGCGCGATCGGGTGCCACAACGTCGCCACCGGCATCACCCGCGACCTCGCCGCCACACAAGAACAAGCGAAGCCTGTTCAGCGGGCGACCGGCCCCACCACAGCCCCCTCAGCGTCCCGCACTCCTCGCGTACGGCGTTGACGCTGCCCCGACGCCGCCAGCTGGACACGCTGACCTTCTCTCCCGCCGAGGACACTTCTTGCACCCCTTCCACCTGTTCGCCCTCCAGCTCGCCGACCGTCTGCCCGGCACCTGGACGGCCCTCTACCGCCAGTACACCCGCGCCGCCGACCAGTTCGCTGACACATGCCGCGTGTGGACGCCGCTGGACGCCAGGCCGGCCATCGCCTTCCGCAGCCACGGAATCACCCTGCGGCGGCACGACGACCTGGAGCTGTACCTCGTCGAGCACCGGCGAGGCCGGGCCCTGGTCTGCCCTGTGATCCCCCAAGGGCTGCACGAGGGCATCACCGACCGCATCCCCGCGCCGCCGACCGTCGCCGGCCCTCTCGATCCGGCCCGCGCCGCCTGGCGGATCACCGACCGCGTCCTGCCCCACTACACCGCTGCGGTCACCGGCGCCCGCGAGGCCACCGCCGCCCTCGCCGCACGGCGCTCCTTCGTGCCCGCGCTCCTGCCCGTCCCGCAACCGGACATCTCCCGAGCCCGCGCCCGCTGACCCGGCCTCCACGCTCCGCCCAAGGATTGCCCATTCACCCCTCCCCCCAGTTCCGCGCCCTTTCTCTCGGTGCCGGCGTCCAGTCCAGCACCCTGCTCGCCCTGTCTGCCGAAGACATCCTCCCGAAAATTGACTACGCGATCTTCGCCGACACCGGATGGGAGCCCAAATCCGTCTATGACCATCTCGACCGCCTCGAACGCGAAATAGCAACGCCCGCCGGTATACCTGTTCTCCGGGTTTCCTCCGGAAACATCCGCAACGACGCCCTGAACCCGGATCATCGTTTCGCCTCCATGCCCCTCTACATCCCTCAACACGGACGGGCGTCCTGGGATGACCCGGCGCCAGTGCACCGGGGAGTACAAGGTGAAGCCCATCAAGAAGAAGATCCGCGATCTTCTCGGCTACCCGTATCCGACTCGGATACCAAAGGGCGTTTTCGTCGAGCAGTGGATCGGCATATCCACCGACGAATTCCACCGCGCCAAGGACGCCGACGTGAAGTACATGCAGAACCGACATCCGCTGATCGACATGGGCTGGTCGCGTTCCGACTGCGTTCGCTATCTCACCTCTCTCGATCTGGCCGAAACCCCGAAATCGAGCTGCCTGGGCTGCCCTTTCCATGGCAATGCTCAGTGGCGGCGCATCCGCGACAACTCCCCCGCCGAGTGGGAGGACGTCGTGGAATTCGACGCTGCCATCCGAAAGGGCAATGCCCGCGCCAACGCCAGCGGCAATCGGCTGCTGGGCGAGGCGTTCCTGCACCGCTCCCGCGGCCCCCTCGGCCGGGCCCCGATCGACCACGTCACCGCCTCCGAGTGGGCGGCCCTCCAGCAGGAGCTCGCCGACGAGGACGAGTTGGAGCGGGGTGTCGCGGACGGCTGCTCGCCCTGGGCGTGCCGCGGGGATGCGGACGCGCTGGCGCAGGACGACTTCGGGCTGGCCACGTGATACTCGACCTCTTCGCGGGGCCGGGCGGCTGGAGCAGTGCACTGGGTGTCTTCGGTGTGCGTGACGTGGGGCTGGAGTGGGACGAGTGGGCGTGCAGGACCCGTGCTGCCGCTGGGCAGTTGACGATCCGGACCGACGTGGCGATGTATCCGACGTGGCCCTTCCTCGGCCGGACGCGCGGGCTGATCGCTTCTCCGCCGTGTCAGGCGTGGAGCATGGCCGGCAAACGTCTTGGCCTGGTGGACCAGCCGCTGGTGCATGCGGCGGTCGAGGACCTCGCCGCCGGACGCGACACCCGCGAGCGCCTCCTCGCCGCCTGCCGTGACGAGCGTTCCCTGCTCGCGGCCGAGCCGATGCGCTACCTCCACGCCCTGAACACGGTCGGCGAGCCCGAGTGGGTCGCCATGGAGGAGGTTCCGGACGTCCTGCCGCTGTGGAAGCAGTACGCGGCGATCCTGCGCGGCTGGGGTTTCTCGGTCTGGTACGGGATCCTCAACGCGGCCGACTTCGGCGTTCCGCAGACGCGCAAGCGGGCGATCCTGCTCGCCTCGCGAGTCCGTACGGCACAGCCTCCAACGCCGACGCACGCCCGGGTCGCCGAGCCCGACTCGCTGTTCGGTCCGGGACGTGCCCGCTGGGTGAGCATGGCCGAAGCTCTGGGGTGGGGTGCGACCGACCGGCCCGTTCCCACCGTCTGTGCCGGGGGCGGGCCCGGCGGCGGGCCCGAACCGTTCCCTTCGGGCTCCCGCAAGACGCTCTCCGACGCCCGGGACCGCGGAACCTGGATGCCGCGACCGGACGGAGTGGTCCTGCAGTCCCGTCGCGAAGGCGCGGGGTGCGCGGCGCGGCACGGCACCCGTGAGAACCGTGCTGCCACCGCCCCGGCGCCGACGTTCACCGCCGAGGCGCACCGCTGGTCCTGGTCTCTGCGCAGCAACAACCAGGCCAACGCCACTGTCCGGTCGATCGAGGAGCCGGCAGGCACGCTGTTCTTCGGGCACCGCGCGAACGAATGCACCTGGGTCGCCACACCGCTCTCGGCGCCGACGAAGGACACGGACGCGCCGGCAGTACCGGAGCCGATCCGGATCACCGCTCGCGAGGCCGGCCTCCTGCAGACCTTCCCCTGCGACTACCCGTGGGCCGGAAACAAGGGCCAGCAGTTCTCGCAGATCGGCAACGCGGTCCCGCCGCTGCTCGCCGGCCACCTCCTCGCCCCGCACCTCGGCGTCACCCTCGACCCGAACGACTTCACCCTGGCCGCCTGATGCCCCTCAGCCCCGAACCCGACGAGGAGGACCTCGACACGATCCCGGCGCCGCAGCCGGTGTTCCACGTCGAGCAGGCCCTCCTCGGCGCGCTTCTTCTCGATCCGCACCGTCTCGGCGACGTGACCGGGGTCTCCGCCGACTCGTTCTCCACCGCCGCGCACGCCGCCCTGTTCGCCGCGATCAGCACCCTGCCGCCGCCCGACCCGGCCGAGCACGCGAAGGACACCACGTGGCTCAACCAGGTGCTCGCAGCGGGCCAGCAGCAGGCACGCGGACTGACCGCCTCCTATCTGCACACCCTCATCCAGGTCTGCCCCTGGCCCCGCCACGCACCCGCCTACGCTCGGATGGTCGAGGCCGAACACGCCCGCCGCCGGCTGCGGGCCGCCGCCGAGCACCTTCTCCAGACCGTCCACGACGCCTCCCTCCCCCACCCCGTCCAGACGGTGCTCGCCGAGGCCGACGCGCTCGCCGCAGTCGTGGACGACATCGCAGCACGCTTCCCGCCACGCGCGGGCGTCCTGCCCCGCACCCCGCCACCCCCGCCGGCCATCGCACCCGACTATGCCGAGGCGGCGCAGGAGGAGCAGTTGCTGCTCGCTACGGCCACCGCCCACCCCGCTGGCATCGAGTCCGTACGGTGGCTGCTTCCCGAGGATTTCACCCAGCCGCTGCACGCCGGCCTGTGGCAGTGCCTCACCACCCTCGAACGCCGCCACGAGCCCATCGACCCCGTCACCGTCCTATGGGAAGCACAACAGCGCGGCCTTCTTGAGCACGGCAGCGAACCCGGCGACGTGCTCTGCCTTCTCGCCGGACCGGTCGGCTCCGTCGAGCACTGGGGCGAACGCACCTTGCAGCGCTCCCTCCTGGCCGCCGCCGACCACGTCGGCCGCCGCATCGAGGCGTACGCCAGCGACCCTGCGAACACACCGTTCCAGCTCGTCGTCGGTGCCCGCCGGGCCCTCGCCGACCTCGGCGCCATCCGCACCCGCTGGCAGCACGCCACCGGACGGATCCTTCCGCAGCGCCCACGCCCCGCGCCTACCACCCGCGCGGGCCCCCCAACCACCGCGGCCGCCCGCACCACTCGCGCCACCCGATAGCCCCCCGCACACGCCGGTGGCCGGGCCCGTAGGCCCGGCCACCGGGCACAGGAGATGACACCCCCACGTGACCACCGCCCAGTTCATCGACGCGCACGTCCGCCTCGACGTCCACCCCACCCACCCCAGTGCCGTGACCGCCGTCCTGACCGGCTCCCAGGCCCACATCCCCCACGTGGGCCTGGAGGCCGCCAACTGGACCGTGGTGGCCGAGAACACCCTGGTCCTGGCCCGCATCGATCACGAGGAGCCCTACTGGGCCGAAAAGGCGGCCCAGCAACTGGCCGCTGACGGGGTCAGCGTCGAGATCACCCCGCGGCTCCGGGAAGCCATGGCCGAGGAATGGACCTGGGCCGACTATCCAATGCCCTGGTGCACCCGCAGCGAAATCCGCGAGGTCTCCGACGCGGCCCAGAAGATCTATGACGACATCCGCCATGGCCAGCTCCTCATCCACGCTCACGCCGAGGACGGCCACACCACCGTCGCGGTCGGCACCTACCTCGGCAGCGGCAAGAGCGTCTATCTCCACGGCGAGAACCATCTGCGGCAGGTCGCCGACACCTTCGACTCGCCCGCCGCAGCCCTGGTCGCCTTCGAGAGGGTCCACGGCGCCGCCATGCGGCCAGGCCCGGCACCCATGACCGACACCGAGCGCGCCGCCGCCCAGGCGAAAACGTCCCCACCCGCCGCCGAATCTGGACCTCCACACCCCCCGCCGGAAACGGTCCCCGCGTACGCGGCTGATGCCGGCGACCACGATGCTCTGCTGGAGGCGTTCCTCGCCGCCCACGGTGACTGGGAGAAGTGGCGGACCTGGTCGGACGAGACGACCCACGCGATCCACGAGTCCCAGACCCTGCGCATCGAGCGCGTCCACGAAGCCCACCCCCGCGAGACCGCCTGGACCGTAGCCGCGTACGAGACGCCCGTCTCCGACCGCATGTGGGTCCTCACCGCGACCGCCGCCACTCCGGCCCCAGTGCTGCAGGAACTGCTGGATCACCTCGCCGACGGCGACGGCTGGGACACGGCCGTCGGCGCCCTGGTGGACGAAAAGACCGTCGCCGCCGCCACACAGCCCCTGTCCGAGGCCGGGTGGAAGCACACTGTGGACGGGCGATGGATCGGCTGGACGTCCCCCGCCGGGGACGCGGGGGTCCGGTTCGACGCTTTCGCCGCCCAGCACCCGAGCCAGAACCTCGCCACCTGGACCGTCTGGGCAGGTCCAGGTCCCGACCGACCCACCTGGGCCCTCACCGCGTCCCCACATACCCCAAGTTCGCTGCTGGCCGACCTCTCCGAGACCCTCGCCCACGGAACCGGCACCCGGCGCACCAATACCGCAAGGCGCCCCCGCAGCGTCCGACTCCGACCCTCGCCGCCAGCTATCTCCCCGCCAACGACCGGGCACACGATCAGCCGCGGTCTCTGAACCGGACACGAGCGGCTTATGTCGCTGATGCCGCCCAACGGCAGCCCTGCGCCCGGTAAGCCCGGTATCGCACCTGTCCCCGTTCGGGGCGCGTCCTCACCTAGAGGGCAGCACGGGATCGATCTCCTCGTCAGCTGCACCTGTACGCCTCGCCCCGAATCTCCCTCGCGATGTGGCTGGGACTTGGTACGTTCGGGCGCATGACACCGCGTTCAGTGGACCTGCGCAAGGAGCCTGTGGAAGCCGTGCTGGACCGTGTCGAACGGTCGCTTGAGGTACGCCTTAGCCGGGAGGCTGTAGTGCGCAAGCGCCGGTCTCTGGGGGCGCGTACGGACCGCAATACGTGGGTGCGGATCGAGCGGCGCGGACTCGATCGGATCGGGGTCCAGGGAGGGGATGGCACCGCGTCCGCCGAGGCCCTTCGCGGGATCGCGAAACCGGCCTGGCTCACAGGCGTCGCGTGGCGGGACGACACGGAGCCGGTGATGTGGCGAGCGGACGAGACGGAGGTGCTGCCGGCGGCGCCAGTGAGCAGCGCCGTAGTGGCGGAGGATCCACAGCTGCCCGAGGAGTGGTGGAGTGCGCTGAACGCCTCGCTGGATGCCCTTGCCACGCAGCACACAAACCGTATCGCGACACCGGATACCGAGACCCTCACTCAGGACCTGGTCAGGGGAACGATCCACAACGTCTTCCCGGGTGTCGATGCGGCCGTAGCCGAATGGCGGCCGGCCCATGCAGATTTCAACTGGGCGAATATCACGGCGCCGGTGTTCTGTGTGTTCGACTGGGAGGACTGGGGCATGGCCCCTCGCGGCCTGGACGCGGCAAGTCTGTGGGGGGCCTCGCTCGCCGTCCCAGCTCTGGCAGACCGCGTCCGCAGCGAGCGGCGTGAGGATCTGGAGAGCCGGGACGGCATGCTGATGACCCTGTTCGTCGCCGCGAAGATCCTCGGCCCTTACGCCGATCCCGAGGACCCCCGCCTGGTCCCCGCGAGGAAGACGGCGGAGCAGCTGCTGCAGGAACTTCAGGCGCGCTGACGGGCTTTGAGGAGCTGCCTGTACTCCCGGATCACGTTCTCGTCGACCTCGTACGCCAGGGCCTCGGTCAGCTCCCGCAGATGGGCGACGTCGTCTGTGCCGACCGCGACCGCGTCGACCCGAGGGAGGCCGTACGAGGAACGGAAGGCAGCCTGGATCTTCGTGGCGGACGGGGAGCCTCGCAGGAAGATCCTCGGATCGAAGCGTTCCCACACCGCCTCGGCCGTACTTCCGCCGAAGGGGCTCATGCCCCACACCTGCGACGGGCACCACCGCATCGCCAGGGCTTCGGCCGCTTCGAGGACGTCGACCCCGACCAGCAACCCTGCTCGGGCCATAAGGACATCAGGGCTTGGCACGTCGAAGTTCATGAGCGAGCGCGGATCCCAGGTCGAGACGCCCCAGGAACGGCAGAGCCCCGCCTGCGCTGCGTCGGCCAGGACCGTGCATGCCTGTTCCAGCGTCTCGGCGTCGGGTGCCGAGTGCTCTGGGTTGTGGAGAAATACCAGATCAGGCTCCCGCCCAAGATCCTTGATGGCTTGCTCGACGGCTACGCGGAGCCGGGCGGGAGCGAGGCTGTGCCCCTCGGGGAAATACCCGACCTTGGTGGAGACCGAGAATTTCGGCAGAAGATCGCCTGCCGTCGTCTTCAGGACCTCGTGGGAGCGATGACGCAGGTAGTTAGACGCGGTGTCGAGGCGTGTTACATCGAGGTCGGCGGCTGCTTCGAGTAGGTCACGGGCGTGACCAGACCGGTGTAGCCCGAGGACGATAGTTCCGTCAGCGGTTCGCACAGCCCCTCCGTGATCAACAAGTCGGCCAAAGTGATGACGTCGTCGGGGGCACCCTCGAGGTAGACCGGGTGACCTGACAGGAGCGCACGCAGGCTCGGTTCTGCGCGCTCGTGGAAGGTCAGCCGCTTACCGCCACCGCACACTTGGACGGTGTCACCGGAGCGGACGATGGAGGGCGCGAACTCGGTGACGGCCGCGACTCCGTCCGGCCGACCGAAGGCGGCCACGTGCGGCATGTGGCGTGCGGGCGGGGTGCTGGACCGCAGTTCGTCCAGGTACCGCTCTGGGCTGTAGGTGGCGGCCAGGGCGCTGAGCTTGTCCGTCAGCACCTGGTGTGCGGTGCGCTGCACGCCCTCCAGGTCGTGACGGAACGCGTCGTCGGCGCGGGCGGCGTCAGAGAGGAAGTTAGCCCAGGTGACACCGGTCCGTTTGGTGAACCCGAACGTCACGTGCAGTGAGTGTCCACCACTCCCCGAACCGAGGCGGGTCGCGGTGTGCCAGAAGCCTCGTGGGATGTGCATGACGTCCCCGGCCTGCATCGTGCCCTTCCACAGCACTTCTTCGGAGGGCGTGCGGTTGCGTTCCGCGTCGCGGTACATCGGCGCCGGCCGCGAGGGACCGCGCACTTCCCACGACTTCTCGCCAGAAAGCTGCACGGCGATGACCTCGTGGTCGTCCCAGTGCAGGTGGAATCCGTCGGTGTCACCCACCGCGAGGTAGGCGTTGGCAGAGGTGAGTTCGCCGGACCACCAGCCCAGGGCCCGGCAGGCGACTTCCAGCGTCGCGTCGAAGAAGTCCACGTGATCCAGGACCACGGTGCCGCCGTCGTTGAGTATTCGTCCGAGGGCCGCCATGTCCGCCTGGCTCACGGCCTGCCTGCGCCGGTTGACGTTGGTGGACAGGAACGTGGACGGGTGCACTTCCTCGCCTTCGGCATAACAGCGCAGCTGCGGATTGGCCAGATGGCGGCGCTTGATCAGGTCCAGCAGTCTGAGCGGGGTCAACAGCCGTGCGGGCAGGTCCGGGTCCGTGAGACGGCCGCGCGCGAACGCGGATCCCACGGAACCCGGCCCGTCCCAGCCGAGAGCCTTCTCGATGTGGCTGACGAGCCGGTGCTCCATGGGGTTCCCCCTACTCCTTCGGGAGGTTCAGGTCGCGGTTGTCGCCGTCATCTCCCGCGCTGTTCTGCGAGCTGGTGATGTCGGACCGCTCGGACTCGCTGCGGTCATGCGCAGTCGCCAGCTCCTCCACCGCGATCAGAAGCGCGGGGCTGGTCCCCGCCACCTGTGTGGATGCCCTGTCTGCCATCGAGCTCTCCTCTCAGTTCTCCAACCCAGCTCTGGGCGAACGTCTGAGTTAACCCGCGTCCACCGCATGGCAGTAGGGCGGGATTCGGACAGCGCTGCAGGACGCTCTTGCCCCTTCTCAGGGGAGGAAGCTAGGGCCTGATTCCGCCTGGACGACTGCCTGGTCTGGGCTGGGCCGAAGGAGTGTATTCATCGACCGGGAGTGTGAGCCAGGGCGAGAGTGACAACCACGACGCTCACCATGGCGGCGAAAGGCAGGACATCGGAGCCCCGTCAGCGGGGCAACATAGCGCGGGATCGCCGGTTAGCCAAACCGGCGATCTCGCGGATGATTGATGGTCCACCGCCACTACCTGCCCGTACGTCGAGAGGCATCACCGAGACGACCATCGAATTGACGCGTGGAAACGCGATCGGCTCGGAGCCGTTAGCGCTTCACGCCGCCGCGTAGCTCATGCGGAACAGGTCCTGGGCGCGCTCCACATCCCGGAGGGTGCGCAGCTGCACCTCCAGGTCGCCCGTGCCGTGGTGACCGAGACCCGTCACGTCCCGGGTGAACCCAGGGACGAGGTCGACCTGCTTCGGGTCAACCTTGAGATAGACGAGGAGCTTGGTCCTCTGGGGCGGGCACACGCAGGCGAAGTTCCGCAGGCGCTGGTACGCCCGGTACATCTTGCGCTGGACATAGTTCACGCCGTCGCCCAGCCCTAGCAGCGACTCGTCGACCGCCTGCGCCAGCTCAACCAGGGCCGTGCCGTGGCCGCCGCCCCCAAGGCCCGGTCCCCTGCCGGCGAACGCGTCGGGTGACTGGCGACCGGCCGCTGACCGAGGCCACAGTCTCAAGGCCGAGCAGGTCGTTGCCGAAGAGCCGGTAACGGACCAGGTCGATGCTGCGCCGGTGCTCGCGCACGGCATGAACGTCGTAGCGGGTGAAGTCGCCAGCGACGCAGATCAGCCTCGGTCCGCTCCACAGCACCTGGGCCGCGGCCGTGGCCCCGAGCCGGTCGCGGGCCAGGCGCTCGAACTCTGCCCGGTGATCCATGAGCCAGCTGAGGTAGAACAGGCCCTGGTTGATAACACCCGAGTCAACGCCCCGCTTGTACTCGACGATCACCGGCGAGCCGTTCTCGTCCAGCCCGAGCGAGTCGATGCGCCCGCCGTGGACGGGGCCGGTGCTGTACTCGGTGGCCAGGAAGCGGACCCCAAGCATCGGCTCCATCGCACTCTCGACGAGCGCCTGCACATCGGCCTCAGCCTCAGCCAGCCACGGCATGACCTCGGTCACGCCGTTCCTCGTGTCGAACAGTTTCAGGTCCAGCCACCTCCGCGCTCGTGATCGTCGAGCGGTAACGCTCTCGAACGGAGGGTTATTTCCAGACAGCCTCCCAGCCGCCTCTGCATCCGATGCCGCCCGAGTCGACGACTACTGCTGCCAGCTCGGCCGCTGACACCTGACTCACGTGATGGATGCGCTGTCGGATTCTCATGGGCACCATCGCGGAGCGGGTTCCGTCAGGGTTCTGCCGTTAGGCCGACGTACGGGCGGCGGTGATCCGGTCGCGTAGCTCCGCGATGTCGAGGCCCAGACGGTCGGCGATGTCTGAGATGCGGATGTGCGGGATTCGGGAGGCGAGACGGACGGCGTCTGTGTCCCAGGCGCATTCCAGCGGCGTTCCGCTGCGGAGGAAGTCCGTGGCATGGGTCGCGGCATCGTTGACGAGGGCGCGCAGGTGCTCGCTGGTGGGTGCGGGCGGGGGTGGCGGAGACCAGGCTGGGGGGCTGGGCGGCTCGTTGGAGAGTGAGGGCGAGTAGGTGGGGATGGGGGGCAGGTCGGTGCATTCCCGATACCAGGCCCAGGCGTGGTGTGCCGAGAGCCGGGTCTTCGTTCTGGTGTCGGCGCTCGTGTCCGCGGCGGGGATGTCCTGGGCCGGGTGTGAGGGCTGGCGCAGGCCGCGCAGGACGGCGAGGTCTCCTGGGTGGGTGCGCAGCCGGTCGATGAGTGCATGGGCGAGGGCTGCTGCGTGCCGGCAGGGGGAGGTCGCCGGGCAGGTGCAGACGAAGCGGAGCTGGGCGGGATCCGGGAGTACGTTCACGCCGCCGGTGTGGGCGGGCTCGGCCAGGCAGTCGGGCAGTGCGTCGCCGCCGGCTTCGTGGTGCACGCACTGGGGCGTTGCTGTTCGGAGGTTGGCCGCCTGGTCGGAGGTGAGGACCGGCAGGGTGATGGTGACGTGGAGTTCCGCGCCGGTGTTGCGTGCGGTCACCAGGCCGGAGATGCGTCCGGGTGAGATCAGGAAGCGCTCGATGCCTCGCTCGTCCAGGTCCGCTCGGCCGGCGAGGTAGGTTTCCTGGTCGGCGATGGCGGCGCTGGCAGCAGTGCTGAAGTGGTCGGCCCAGAGGTTGGTGTTGTTCATCGTCGGGCTCCCAGGGCGATCAGCTCGCAGATTTCGTCGTCGGTGAGCTCGCTGAGGGCGGAGCTGTCGCTGGTGAGGATGGCGTCGGCCAGGGCGCGTTTGTGGCGGAGGAGTTCGTCGACTCGGTCTTCGAGGGTGTTCTCGGTGGTGAGCTGGTGGACGGTGACGGTGCGGGTCTGGCCGAGGCGGTGCGCTCGATCGATGGCCTGGCTTTCCTTGGCCGGGTTCCAGGGGCGGTCGAAGAGGATGACGTGGCTGGCCTGCGTGAGCGTGAGGCCGGTGCCGCCGGCCTTGACAGTGATGACCATGGTTTGACCGGGGCGGTTTTGGAAGGTGTCGATGATGCGTTGTCGGTCGCGGCCGGCGGAGATGTCGCCGCTGAGGTAGAGCGGGTTGATGCCGTGGCGTTGGAGGTGGTGGACGAGGCGGTGGGCCATCGCCCGGTAGCGGGTGAAGATGAGGCAGGACTCGTCCGGGTCGCGAAGGACGGGCAGGAGGTCGTCGAGGGCCGCGAGCTTGCCGGAGCGGGCGGCAGCCTGTTCGGGGTCGTACACGTCGTCGAGCGGTTCGTCCAGGAAGTGCTCGGGCGCGTTGCAGATCTTCTGCAGCTGGTCGAAGAGCTTGAGCAGAAGGCCCTTGCGTGCGATTCCTTCGGCGGCACGGATCTCACGGAGCGTTTCGTCGGCAACTTGCTGGTAGAGGGCGGCCTGCTCGGGCGTCAGCGTGACGATTCGCGGGCTGTGGACCTTGGGCGGGAGTTCGGGCAGGACTCCGGGGTCGCTCTTGCGCCGACGGAGCATGAAGGCTTTGAGGAGGCCGGCGAGACGGTCAGTCAGCTCGGTGTCGGTGATGTTGGCTTCGATCGGCTTGCCGAACTGCTCCCGGAAAGTTCGCAGCGATCCGAACAGGCCGGGGTTGAGCCAGTCCATCAGGGACCAGGCGTCGTTGAGGTTGTTTTCGACGGGGGTCCCCGACAGGGCGATGCGGATCTGGGACTGGAGGCGTCGCATGGCCATGGCCGTACCGGTCCGGTGGTTCTTGATCAGCTGCGCTTCGTCGGCGATGACGAGGTCGAAGGGGTGCGCGACCAGGACGTCGATGTCGCGGCGGATGGTCTCGTAGGTGGTGATCACCACGGTGCGGTCCGTCGTGCCGTTCAAAGTGCGTTCCGGGCCGTGGTAGCGGACGGTGGGCACCGTGGGGGCGAACCGCTGTACCTCGCGTTCCCAGTTGATCACCATGGAGGCGGGACACACGATCAGGGAGGGCCCGGCAGGCCGACGTGCACCGTTGCGGCGGTGCAGGTGGAGCGCGAGGGCAGTCAGGGATTTGCCGAGTCCCATGTCGTCGGCGAGGAGGGCGCCGAAGCCGGCGTCGGTGGTGTTCGCCAGCCAGGCGAGGCCGAGCTTCTGGTAGTCGCGCATTGTGGCCGACAGCCCGTGGGGTGAGTTCACTGGTGCGCTTCGTGAACCGGCGCGGAGGAACTGCACAAGTTCGGCAAGGTCGCCGGCCGGCTCGCAGTCGAACGTGGTGCCGTCGATGTTGATCTTCCCGGTCAGGGAGGCCCTCAGGGCCTGGTCGGCGGCGACGGGCGGCATCACGCGGTCTCCTGCCCGCTGGACTGTCTCCTCGTCGACAAGCACCCACTGGTTGCGGACCTTCGCCAGAGGCACGGAGTTCTTCGCGAGGTCGTCCATCTCGCTGTCGGACAGGTCGCTGCCGGCCACCGATACCTGCCAGCGTCCGTCGAGTACATCGTCCAGGGCGAACCGGGGGCGCGCTGCAGAGGCCGGGGCTGCCGGGCGGCGCTCCAGTACCGCACGGGTCCGTAGTCGGTCCGTCCATCCGTGGTGCCACTCCACGCGCAGCCCTGCCCGTTCCAGCCGGTGGGCGGTTTGTCCTCTCAGAAGGACGGCCTCAGCCGCCCGCAGAGTGAAGGTGTCAGGGACGGGGCGTTCCAAGAGCCGTTCGGCGGGGGCCCAATCGGCGGCGATGTGACGCAGCCGGCGGCGCAGGAGGGCGACGAGCTGCGGGTCGGAGGCGATGTCCGCAGCAGGGCGCCAGTTCCGTTCATGAACCGTCGAAGCATCCGGCATACGCAGCCGGAGATCTGCCCAGAGGAGCTCGGTGTCGTCCGGACTGTCCTTCTGAGGAGCGCGGACCGACAGAACCAGCTCCAGCTGCTCGGCGCCCGCTCCGTCCCGCAGGGCGTCGCCCCACTGGACGAGGGCTGGCGTGTGCTGCTGCTGGGGCACTGCTCCGGTGAACGGCCCGTGGCCGAGCACGGTCGACGTACCCGGGCCGCGGAGCATCGCCTCGGCGACCGTGTCGAGTCCGGCGAGGACCGCGACTCGCGGGGCCCACAGTCGGTGCGGCTTCGTGTCGGTGACCATGCCGCAGTGCGCCGGCGGCACCATGGCATCGGCGAGTCGCCCGACCCACTCTTCCTCTTCGGCAGTCAGCGGACCGGCTCGCCACACGTCCGTCCCGTCGTCGGCCAGCTCCGGGAAGACGCGGCCGTCGGCCACGACGGCCAGCCCGAGACGGATCACCTGTCGCCACACGCTGACTGAATGCGCCTCCTTGCCGCGTTCCTCCTCCAAGGCAAGCACGTTGGCCAGCAGACGCAGCGGGACGTGCCAGCACTCCACGAGCTGCAGCCGGATCGCGGCTCCCTTGCTCGGCAGGATCAGTGCGGCTGTGCAGGGGCGGATCGGGCGACGGGGCGTCTCCTGCATGGGCAAGCCGTCGGGGCTGTACAGCAAGAATCGTGCGCTTCCGCCCTGGATGTCGATGGTGAGTTCCGCGCCCTGCCGAAACAGGGCCGCCAGGGAAGCCGCTGCGGCGGTGATGTCACCGGCTCCGGCGACCGGTCCGGCAGGCCCATGCCTCACGCGGTCGTCGTGGATATCCGGCTCCGGCTCAGCGGCTTGCGGCGGGATGCTGGGCGGTGCGGCCAGCAGGTCCAGCATGGCTTTCGCCGCGTTGCGCTGGGCCGGCCGCTTTGCCGCGCCGGCGGCCTCCGCCCGCAGATCCTGTCCGGCGACCCGGCAGCTGACGGTCGCGAGATACCCGGCCCCCGGTTCGAGCCGGGGCTCGGCGATGACCAGCTTGGCGATCCGGCCCTTCTGCTTGAGCTGGTTCAGCACTTGGAGAGCGGTCATCTCGTTGAAGGCGGGTACGTTGTCCTGCCCCGGCCAAACAGGGAGCGCGGGCGCCTTCGTCCGTTTCCACTCGCTCAGCAAGTGCTTCGCCGCTTCAAGGCGGGCACCGGACCTTCCCACGCTGCGGCCAGTGCCCGAGAGCACCCGCCCGTTGCTGATGCAGGCGGCCACGCACACGAACAGGGGCTCCAGCCCCGTGATGCTCGGCTGCTCCTTGAAGGCCAACTCGCTGATGACACCCCCCTCCTGCATCACAAGGAGCCGGTCCTGCGGGCCGGGAGCGGTCGTCTTCGCCGCCGGAGCAGGGGCCTGCTGCTGCCTCGGCAGGGGAATTTCGACGGGCAGACCGGCGAGATCGGCCAGAACGCGCAGTGCGACCGCGCCCCGGGCGTCGCGCTTATTGGTGCGCCACGGACCTGTCACGGTCGCCGTCTCGCCGTCGGTGACGTACGTGACATGAGACCGGAACAGCACCGCACCTCCGGGCTTCTGCTCCTCTTTGAACCCTGGGACGGGTTGATTGCGAGCGGACTGGTACAACGTCAGCACAGTGACCGCGGCACCGGGCGTCTCGGCAGCAGCGCACAGCACCGCCTTGCGGGCCGGGTCCCAGGCCGAGGACGCGGCGTCGAAGAGCACGGCATGAAGATCCCGTGCGATCAGCGCACCCGCGGTGATCCGTGTGGCTACCTCCGCCACAACGGCCGGGGCCACGATCGGCTGTGCGAGAGCGGCGAGCAGCCGAGACGCGAAGTTCGGGTCAGCGGCTGCCATAGCCGAGCCGGCCGAGTACCGGGCCGCCGACTGCCAGCCCTTCTCGGCGAAGCCGGTCTGCTCCACCGGCTCGCAGCCGGACATGTGACCGAGCAGGCTCACAGCAGCTGCCTGCAGTGCTGCCTTCTTCGTCCCGCGGGTTGCTGCAGCGCCGTGGAGCTGCCGACCCCGGTCACGCCATCCGGCCTGCACGACGAACAGTTCAGGACCACCGGTATTCAGGTCCCGGACCACGAGGGCAGTCGGGACGCCTGTGTCCTGGGCGTGGGAGTGCAACACGGACGTCGCGAGCTCCGGCCTCGCCCCTACCACCGTCCAGGCCGCCGCCCTCGCCTGATCGGCGAGGCGCGCCCCCTTGAACCGGAGGAGGAGCAACCGTAGCTCCCTCACGCCCAGCTGACCGTTTCCAGCACGGACGGCTGCCTCGGCAGCCAGCTCCGGCGTGAGGTGCCGGGCCTCGTGCGCCTTCTCCAGCAGCTTGGAGAACACCGAAGAATCAAGAGCACTGAGCTCCACCCGGGCTCCGAGCGAGGGACGCGGCACCCGAGCTGACTGACCGGAGGAGAGAGTCGCCATGACGAACCTTCACAAGAGCGCACGGCCTTACCAGAGCAGCAAGGCGATCACGGACAGTAGCCGATAGTTGCACTTCGTGTACGACAGGCAACGTAGGTCGGACCAAGGTCGCCATGAACTACCCGGACGGGTTCACGCAGCACCAACGCCTTGACGAAGATCGACGGCAGACGTCCACGATCGGCTCAACACCACCCCGCTTGGCTGGTGTTACGACGATGCAGGAACTGCTACAGCTTCAGCCGCTGACGCCGCAGCAATCCGCTTGTGCTTCGGAACCCCACAGCTCCGCCTACCGCACACCGTGCCGTCCAGCTGTACCACGAGGCACAGCTTCACGTGCCCGGCGCACCGGTCCTTTCCATGTACGCGAGGCTCCCGGCACAACCTGCCCCGGTCGGGGTAGATGCAGCGGCCCAAAGCATCTGCGTTCGCAGGGCTGTGCTCCGGGCAGGGTTCTCCCTCGCTCGCCACGACTTCCGCGCAGAACGATCGAGGGGAGCAGTTCTTGGACGGGTCGTCGTATAGCGGCTCCAAGCACATGGGTCCGCTGAACCTGCGGAGGTCGTCGGCGAGTTCGCCCTCATTGTGGTGTTGGGCCAGGTCGGCGAGCGCGCGCAGTAGAACAGGCGTAGCCTCGACGGACCAGTCCGCGTAGTCCGTGCCGTTGATATATCCGGGCGTGGGCCGCAGCTCTGTGGCAGCGTCGAGGATCGCCTCGATCGCGCTCTTGGTGTTGCGCGCGCGGCTGGGGACCGGCGCCTTCGAGGCTCGGGGCAACAGGACTCCTCAGGTCGTAGGTACGAGGGCATCCTGCTCGTCTCCGATTGGCCTGCGGGGCGACACGCTGGCTCCACGCCCCTGGCCGCTGCATCGCCCCTGCAAGGACCAGCGGTTGGACGTCAACGGGCACACGAGAACCACCCACGCGCGCCCCGACGAGCAATGGCTGGAGTGCGGGGTTGCCCGCCACAGCCGCCAAAGCCGTCCGCGGGTCTGCCGTACCGGACCCACGGACGGTGCGAAACCGGTCGCGTCAACGGCACTGGCTGAACAGGTTGACGAGCGACAGCAGCACGGCCAGCGGAGGGCCGACCCATGCGACCGAGGCCATCACACCGTGGCGCAGTGCCTCCCAGCGGCCGTCCCCGGCACGCCGGCTGATCCAGCCCACGGCTGCTCCCGCGATCGCCCCGCTGACGAGAACGAGCAGGACCCAGGGCAGGAAGCTGAGTGCCAGGCCACCGAGGCTGGGTGTCGTGCAGTTGGCCGCGGCGGTGAGGTGGAAACCGTTCATAGTGCTCTCCCCCATCGGGTGGTTGCGGTTGGCGCTGCCGGCTGGCGGCGCCGCACCCGACCCTTTCCGCGACCTGCCTCGTCCGGTGGATTCCGGCGCAGGCATCGCAGACATAAGGGCTGATCAGACGGGGTGCATAAGCATTCCGGGCGGATCCGGTGGGATGCCCTCAGTTGAGTGGGAGGGCGCCGCAGCGGGGTCGGCTGCGGTAGAACTCCGCAGAAGGATTCGCACGGGAGGGGTGCATCACGTGACCAAGGACGAGTTCGGAAAACTGCTGCGGGCTCTCCTCTTCGACCTTCCACTCGCTGCGGGCCGGCCCGAGCCGCAGCAGACCCTGCTGGTGAAGTTGTCGGGCAAGTCGACGACGACGGTCTCCGACTGGTGCAACGGCCGTGCGGTGCCGCAGCCCGACGCGCTGAGAAAGATGCTGGACGGGTTGATGACGAACTCGTCATTTGGCTATCAGCTCTGGCCGGGCGCTCACCAGGCCCGTTTCAGAAGCATCGACGGGCAGCTGATGCGGATCAGCAGGCTCCACGCCACCAAGGGACACCTCGCGTACCTGCAGATGATGCAGCTGAGCGCCGCCGCATATCAGGATGCCTCGGTGGTGTCCCAGACCGGACCGGAGGCCCGGGGCCGCGTCGCCTTGGAACAGCTGTACGTGCGCCGCGACGTTGAACAGTCCGTCATCAACAAGGCCCTGGGGGCGGAGGCTGGCAGCGCCCAGCTGATCACCGGAGAACCGGGCTGCGGCAAGACGTCCCTGTTGTGGAGCCTGTACGGCCGGCTCGGCGCGACCGAGGGAGTAGAGCCGCTCTTCGTACGCGCCAGCTACCTCATCGAGGGGCTGGTGCGACAGCAGAACCCGACGGCCGTGACCACCGATGACATCACGGCGGCCGCCCGCTGTTCACGGCGGCTCGGGAACCGTCCCGTCGTGCTGGTCGACACCCTGGATCTGCTCGTTGCCCAGCCCAAGGGCGTGGCGGTGGTCCAGGACCTCCTGAGCGCCATGGACAGGTGGCAAGTACCCGTGGTGCTCACATGCCGCCCTGAGGAGGCCGTGGAACTGCAGTTCTTTCCGCAGGGCGACGGCGTCCACGGCGCGGTGACCGAGGACTCCGAAGCGGAGGAGGAATCTGTGGCATTCCGCCGCCCGCAGATCACGTTGGGCCTGTACTCGGACGACGAGCGGAACGAGGCCGTGCAACGACATGCCGACGTCTTCTGCCCCGACACGCTATACGGGGCCGGCGCCGCCGAACGACTGAAGGCAGACATCCTGGGCGCGGTCTACCAGGGGCTGCCGGTGAAGGAGGTGTGCGCCAACCCCCTCTACCTGAGACTGCTGTTCGACCTCTACGCCCCGAACCCACCGCTGCAGCAGGTCGATGCAGGTGGGCTGTTCGACCTAGTGCGCGTCGAGCGGGTCCAGCGCGACGCACGGGCGGGGGGCGAGGAGTTGATGGCGGGCAGGGGAGAACCCGCGGGCCGCGAGGGAGCAGCTCCCGTTGTTGAGGATGGCGACTCCCGGGCAGACTGGGACCTGACTCGCACCGCCCAGGCTCTGGCCCGCTACATGCTGAGCGCGAACACCATCGAGTACCGGTCCGGGGACGCGGGAGACTCCCTGGAGCGTCTCCTCCCAGGCGTGTCCCGCCCACGCATCGGCCTCGAGCTGGCCGAGTTGCGCAGAAGGGGGCTGGTGACGGACACACCCGCCGGCGGGCTGCGGTTCTTCCACCAGACGTTCTTCGAGTTCATGGCGGCCGAGTACCTGCGCACCGCTGGCCGCGGCACCGCCCAGCTGGTCACTCGGATGACCACCCATCCGCAGGACCTCGTCCTCGCGGCGGTGGCCGGCCAACTGATCCCGCGCGCCGACCCGGGTGTCAACAGCGCACTCCTGCGACCGCTGCTGGAGGACGAGGTGCTGTCCGACCGGGCCCTGGAGTGGTACGCCGACATGCGCGCCCCCGGGGCCGGCGACGCGGCCGCCGCCCACACCGCGTTGCGCCGCGCTTCGCCGCACAGCCTCAAGAGATTCGTGGAGCGGCTCCCGGGTCATGTGCACCCCACGGGCCAGCGCTGGGTCGAGGATCTGACGGTGGTATGGCCGCTGACCGAGCGGCAACCGGCACTACGACGCACCCTGTTCGCCGCCGTCGGCCGCCTTGCAAGCCAGCACCCGGACGAGGCGGTCGAGTTCGTCGCGGGGAAGGAACAGCGGCTGAGCTGGTGGGTGAAGCAAGGCCCCCAGCCGCTCAAGACTCACAAGCCTGCCTGGCTCGCCCTCTTCGCCGCCCTGTTCCCACACGACGCCGAGGAGGCGCTGGAATGGCTGAACGACGTCTGCCGCGTCCTCGCTGGGGTCGGTGCCTACGGAATCGTGGCCGACGCCGTCGACCAGGTCGAGGACTGCGTGCGGCGCATCTCCCCCGCGGCGCGGCACTCCGGTCTGAGGCAGTTGGCGCTCCCGGGCTTCGAGTCCCTCCTCGACGAGCGCCCCACCAAAGCCCCCAAGGGGGTCGCGGACCTAGAACGGTCCGTCGGCCGCCTGTGGGCGGACGCCCAGCCGGCGACGGAGGCCGTCGCGAGTAAGCAGCTCACCGCCGCCCTGCTCAAGGGCGACCGGGGAGCAGGCCGGGCCCGCCTGCACGGTGCGGGGCGGCTGGCCGCCCTGCTGTCGGCCGAACGTGCCCAACAGGCCGTCGGAGAAGTGCTGGACGTGCGCTCCCCCACCGTGCAGACGGTTGCGTTGACGCACGTACTCGTACCTGCCCTCCTGGGCCCGGCCAACGGCTTCCGCGATGCCGTCGACGCGGCCTGCCGCGCCGAGCTGGCAACCCTGCCGTGTCCGGCGAAGCATGCGGACGGCAGCCGGAACCGGGCCGCCTGGCTGACAGAGGCCGTCGAGAAGGCCGTCGAGGCGGGCCTCGGCCCGGACCGGCTCGCCGCACTCCTGCCGGACGACGACACACCGACGTTGTGGCTCTCCCCCGGCGGACTGACAGACGTCCTGGGCGCGGCCGCGGCAGCCGCCCACCGTCCAGCGCTAGCCGTGTTGAAGACGTGGGCCGACACCGCACCGAAGGCGCGTACGGAGGCCGGCTGGGCCGTCGCCCGGATCTCCACCAGCCTGCTCGCCCACCTCACGGACGACGTCCTCACCCACCTGGTACAGGACGCACTCCACCATCAGCCACTGCGTGAGCTGACCACACTCGTCGAGGCCGCCGCGGCGGCCAGCCTGGCTCCACCCCCGAAGACCATGCCCGAGATCGAGGCACTGACCAAGGACCTCAGGACCTCTGAGCAGATCCAGCTGTGGCGGACGCTCGTCAAGCACTGGTCTTGGTTGCCGCCAGCACCCGACGCGGCCGCGAGGGCCCTGGCGGCTGGTGACAGCCGCTACACCAGCATGCTGCTGCTGGTCGAGGAATGCGCCTCGCACTCCGCATGGGAGTGGCAGCAGCTCGAGCCGTTGACTGAACAGTTGCGCAAGGACATCAAGACGCGGCCGGAGAGACAGGCCGGGGCCTCATCGCCGCACCGCGCCCTGGCGGTACTTCTCGCCCGCCGACATCCCTTGGCCGCAGCCGAGTCCGGCATCGCGCTGGACACCGTACTCGATCTCACACTCCCAGCTGGAGAGACGCTGGGCTCTGTGGACGCCTCGTGCGCCCGCCTGGCCGCCGAGATGCTTGGCCGTGTGGCCGCAGCCGCCCCTGAGCTCGCCGCCCGCGGCCTGGTCAGAGCGGCGCAGCGTCTGGGAAACCACCCAAACGGCATCGCCGACAACTTCGCCAAGTTCACGGCGAGCACCGTCGGAGCTACCCTCGCGAGCCTGGGAGCCGGAGCACGCCGCAGGCTCGTCGTCGACTTGGCACATTCCGAGCCCGCAATGGGGCACGTTGCGGTCACCGCCTTCTCCATGCTGGCCGGCACCACCTCACAGCCCCCGACCTGGTATCAGGCCCTCGGTAACGACACCACCCTCCCACCCCAGATCCGCTCCACAGTCACCTCCCACCTCCACCGTCAACGCCCGGATCCGTTGCGGCGGACCGTGGCCGGAGCTGATGACGGCGGAGGATGCGACGGCCTAGCATCGGCGGCCAAACCAGAGTCACCCGAGTCTTCCGAGGGCGGTTGGGCTCGGTACCGGGCAGACCGTTGCGATCACTGGGCGGGTATCCGGTGAGCCTTCAAGCCGTGAAGCGGTTGAGACGCTTTACGAATGCGTCGATGTCGGCGAGGTCTGGGGCGTTGGGGCCGCGCAAACGCTCGGTCGCTTCACGCAGTTCCGCGACGGCGCGGCGGGCTTCGGGGAAGCGTTCGCTGGCGGCATGAAGGCGAGCGAGGTTGGCGAGGGCGTCCAAGTGGCGGTCGACGGCTTCTGCATCGTCGGGGTCGGGGGCACGGGCGGTATAGGCGTGGAAGGCTTCGATCGAGGCTGTCGACTCACCGAGGGCCATGCGGCACTGGGCGGCGTAGTAGAGGCAGAGTAGGGCTTGTGCGTCGTCGGCGCCGTAGCGGGCACTCCAGGCAGCGCCGACCTCGTCAAAGAGCGCGGCGGCTTCGCGGTGGGCGCCGGCCAAGAATCGGACTTGGGCCAGGGAGAACATGAGGTCGTCGTGCAGGACGCCGTCCTGGGCGCGGTGGATAGCACCGGCTAGGAGGTCTGCTGCTTGAACGAACTTGCCGTCCTGGGCGAGCTGTGCGGCGAGATCTGCGGCTTCGTTGGCCTCTGCGTCGGTGAGGAGGGCGGAGGCTGCCTCCGCGACAGCGTTCGGTTCGGCCTCGACGATCTGCGTCGGTGAGTAGCCGGTTGGGGCGGGGCGTTTGGACGGCCCGTTGAAGGGGCGGTGGAAGGGCTGGCGTGGGTCGTACTCGGCTCGCATAGTGCCGGAGCCGTCCTGCTTGTAGACCCAAGGCAGCAGGGCGTCGTAAACCTGGGAAGCGGCCAGGCGACGTTCGGGTTCCTTGTTCAGCATGCCCAGGAGGAGGTCCTCCAGTTCCTGGGGAAGGTCGCGGCGCCGCGTGCGGATCGGCGGTGGGTCAGTACGCACGTGGTGCCAGGCGTGGGAGCCGTTGGCATCGGCAATGAATGGCGGGCGGCCGGTGAGAAGCTCGTACAGCACGCAGGCCAAGGCGTAGATGTCGGAGGCCGGGCCGACTTCGTTGGCGAGGCTCTGCTCGGGGGACATGTAGGGCGGGGTGCCGACAGTCATGCCCTCTTGGGTCAGGCGGGGATGGTTGCCGGAGCCGCGCAGGGCGGCAACTCCGAAGTCGAGGACCTTGACGACACCGTCGGGGGTGATCATGAGGTTGGCGGGTTTGATGTCGCGGTGTACGACGTCGTTGCGGTGCACCTCGTCCAGTACGGAGGCGATCTGTACTCCTGCTGCTGCGGCCCAGGAGATGGCCAGCGGTGAGACGTCGTAGTGAGTGTCATCGATGATGGCCTGCACTTCGCGTCCCCGCAGCAGCTGCATGACCACGTACAGCTGATGTGTGGTCTCGTCGATGCCAGTGTCGTAGATGGCTGGGATCCCGAGGTGTTCCAGGGCGGCGGTGGTGCGGACTTCGCGCAGGAAGCGGTCGCGGCGGTTGGCCAGCATCTCGGCTGCACCGAGGCCGGGGATGCCGGGCAGACCGCGGGTGTCAGTGAGCATCATCTTGACCGCAACGCGACGGTCGAGGCGCTCGTCGTAGGCGTGCCAGACCTCGCCCATGCCGCCGGCGCCGATAGGTCGGTCGAGCCGGTAGCGTCCCGCGATTACGCGGGACGGCGACCCTCCGGCGTACTCGGTCGGCGCATCATGAAGCCCATCGTGCGGCACTGCAGCGATCCCTTCGGCCACGGTGCCTGCCCAGCACCAGAGTTCGACGTGAGGCGGGACTTTCGTTGCAGGTTACGCATCGGCTGGCAGGGTGGTTCCGGCTTCGCCAGATTTGATCGCTGCAGCCCGCTCGGCGGTGGCTCGTCGCTCCGCTTCCCGGCGGACGGGACGGCGGATGAGCCCGTACGCCTGCTGGGTGGCGACCTGCTTGAAGATCTTATTGATGAGAGGGTCGTCGTAATACCGCACGAGCAGGGCGTCGTTGGACTTGGCCTGGTCAATCACGATGCGGTCCATGTCCTTGTCGACCTCCCGCCGGAAGGTCTCCTCGTCATTGTGCAGGCCGATTCGCTTCAGGTCCGGATCCTCCGAGACGGCGACAACAAGCTGGCCGAGAAGGATCTGGTCCGTGGTGGACAGACCTATGCCGTACTCGTCGTTGACCGATTCGATGACCTCGGCGAGGGACCTCTCCTCGACCTCCGGGCCTGCGCCAGCGGGCTGCGGGACCAGACCGGGCAGCAGTTGAAGACCCTCCGCCTTAAGGTTGAGCTCGGCAGTGCCGGTCTTGCGAACATTCATGTGGCTAGGAGTGACCTCCCCAATGTCCGCGCTTGCTGAGCCGACCGGGAGCCGGAGGCGGCGTACCAGGAATCTCCCGTATTGGTAGAGACGCTCCAGGTCCTCGTTCTCAAAGCCGATGACGTGGGAGAGCCAGCCGTACGCTTTGACGTAGGAGTCCAGGGCGCGTCGGAACTCCTGTGCTGCGTCCGGCTCGTCCTCGGCCAGGGCGTTGAACCGGTCCACGGCGGGCTGGGTATAGACGTACAGCTTCGAGTGTGCCTTGGAGACCGCAGCGTCGGTGGCAGTGCCGTTCTTGAAGGCGGCGAAGTAGGCGGTGACGAAGGCATCCATTTCCGCCTCGATCAACAGCCGATAGGCCATCACCTCATCGTGCCGGGTGAACAGAAAGTCCGGGTCAGTCGGCTCGGAGATCGACGCCTCGTAGTACTGCTGAAACGCCTCCTCGATCACCTCCGGTTTGTTCGCGAAGTCCATCACGAACAAGTCCTCGGCCGACTTCAAGGGGTGCGTGCGATTCAGCCGAGACAGTGTCTGCACGGCGGCGAGGCCGGCGAGTAGCTTGTCAACGTACATCGTCGTCAGCAGGGGCTGATCGAAGCCGGTCTGGTACTTGTCGGCGACGACCAGGATGCGGTACTCAGGCCGGGGCACGGACGGCGGCTTGGGGTCGTCCAGGCGGGTGTAGGCGAAGGCTTCGGGCAGCTTGCTCTCGGGGAAGCCGTTCAGCTTCGCTTCGGTGTACTCGATCTCGTCCAGAGTGAGGGTCCCGGAGAACGCCACCAGAGTGCCGCAGTCGGTGTAGCCGCAGCGCTCCACGTAGCCGCGGATCGCCTGGTAGAGGCGCACGGCGTGCTCGCGGCTGGGAGTGACGACCATGGCGCGCGCTCGGCCGCCGAGCCGATTCATGGTGTGGGCACGGAAGTGATCCACGATGATCTTCGCCCTGGACTCCAGGGAGGCCGCCGACATCAGCGCGGCCCGCACCAGCTTCGCTTTCGCCTTGCGCGGATCAACCTGCCGCTCAGCCTCGTCCGCGGCTGCCTGCTGCAGCTTGAAGTACGTGCCGTAAGTGACGTAAGTACCGAGCACGTCGAGGATGAAGCCCTCCTCGATGGCCTGCCGCATCGAGTAGATGTGGAACGGCTCCATCTGGCCCGTGACAGGTGACTCGGTTCCGAACAGTTTGAGGGTCTTGTCCTTCGGGGTTGCGGTGAACGCGAAGAAGGACAGGTTGGGCTGCTTACCGCGGGCCAGCGCGGTCGCAGTCAGCGGATCGCCGTCCTCATCGACCGTGCCCTCGCCCAACTTGCCCAGCATCCGCTTGAGCGCGTCGGTGCCCTTGCCTCCCTGGGATGAGTGCGCCTCGTCAATGATGACCGCGTAGCGACGCTCGCGGCCGAGCCCGGACGCCTTGTCCAGGACGAACGGGAACTTCTGGAGTGTCGTGATGACGATGCGGGCGGTCGTCCCGGTCAATGCGTCAGCGAGTTGCTGGGAGTCATCGTCGACGCGCAGCACCACACCGGGTGTGTGGTCGAACTGGTAGATCGTGTCCTGAAGTTGCTTGTCCAACACCCGCCGGTCGGTGATGACGACGACCTTGTCGAAGACCTGCTGATTAGGCCCGAGGCCCTTTGCCTGGGCGGCAGCCGGGTCCAGCAACGCGGGGTCTTCGGGGGTGTGCAGTGACGCCAGGCGGTGTGCGAGCCAAGCGATCGTGTTCGACTTACCCGATCCTGCCGAGTGTTGAATCAGATAGTTTTCTCCTGCGCCGTGCTTGGCCGCGTGGTTCGTCATCTTCCGGACTGCGTGCCACTGGTGGAACCGAGGGAAAATCAGCGGCTGCTTGTGTGCGGAGCCGGGACGATAGCGGGGGGCTCTGCCGGCCTTGGCCGCCTCGTCCTCCACATGAAGGTAACGGTGCAGCAGGTCTAGCCAGTTGTCGCGCCGCATCACCTCGTCGAACAGGTAGGAGACTGCGTACTCCGCCCCAGGGGCAGCCGGCGGGTTCCCTGCGCCTCCGATGTTGCCCCCGTCGCCGGTGCCCATGTTGAACGGCAGGAACCGCGTTTTCGCCCCGGCCAAGCGCGTGGTCAGGAACACTAGGTTCGGATCAACTGCGAAGTGCACCAGGCTGCGGCGGGCGAAGAACAGCTCGTTCGGGTCACGGTCAGTGCGGTACTGCCGCTTCGCGTCCTCGACCGACTGCCCGGTGAGGGGATTCTTCAGCTCGGCTGACGCGATGGGCAGTCCGTTCACAAAGAACGCAAGGTCCAGGGACTTGGTCGGCTCCGCAGCGGAGTAGCGGAACTGCCGCACCACTGTGAGCCGGTTGGCGATGTACTCATCCAACGCTCCCGCGGCCAGAGTGTGGGCGGGCCGGAAGTACGCCAGCCGCAGCTTGATGTTGCGCTGGACCACCCCGTGGCGCAGCACGTCCAGCAGCCCGCGCTCATCTATCTGCTTGGCCACGTGCGCGGCGAACCGCTGGATCGCGTACTCCTCCGGCTCGCCGTACGTTTCCATCAATCGCTCCCACGCATCCAGCTGAGAGTCACGCAGGAACGCTGACAACTCCGAGGTGTCGATGCCGAGCTCGTGGTTGTAGGCCGTGGCCGGACCCCGCTCCCAGTCGCTGCGGAGCAGGGCCGCCTCGACAGCGTCCTCAAAAGCGCCCTCAGTGTGGGCCTCGTGCGCGCGGGGAGGGGAGGTGGGCATTTGGAGGCTCCGTAGGTGGTCGGGTGGGCGGCTGGTTGCTAAGCGGCGGCGTTCTGGGGTGCTGTGTTGTTGTCGAGTTGGCCGGTTACTGCGGCCGTGATTAGAACCTGGCGGTGCTCGGCAAGGAGGTCGAGTTGACGGTCAATTTTGCTGCGAAGATCCCGCGTCTGATTCGCCTCCTCGTCAAGAATTCCAGTAATGCGATCTTGAGTGCCGCGGGGAGGGAAGGGGAAGCGGTGCGCGCGAAGCTGTTCGCCGGTCAAATGCGCGATCGTGGTGGCATTACCTTCGACGGCAAATACATTCTGCGACGTGGCGGCCTTCATGCAGTAGTAGAGCCAGCGCGGAGAACTGTATCCGCGAGCACGAACCCGATGCAAAGCCTTCTGGTAATAGATTTCGTCAACCGCTCCGTTCCAGATGGCGCATCTTCCCGGCTCTCCGCCTTCACAAATCAGGAGATCTCCAGCACGCAGGCGGTATCGGACCCTCTCCTCCGGAGGAAAGTTCATCATCAAGAGGTCGTCGGTACTGATGGCGTCCCATTGAACATTGACGTTCCGCAAGTAGGGGCGGAGATGTTCTCCGCGCGCCCGCTCAGGACTGAGCATTTTCCCGAGGAGCACTTCATACTGATACGCAACGGGCATCACAGGCCACGACTCTGGAACGTCACCGATCCAATCCAGTCCGCTTGGCTTCCTCTCTTCGGTCGGCTCACCTTGCCCACCTACAAAATACAGGACTGTCGAGATGTCCTGATCTTCCAGAAGCTCAAGCTGTTTCTGGCGAAGCTCGACCGTTTCATCAATGCGGGCAATTTCAATATCGAGATAGTCCGCGATGCGCTTCTGTTCCT
Source organism: Streptomyces sp. ISL-10 (assembly GCF_018614575.1). Classification (GTDB taxonomy): domain Bacteria; phylum Actinomycetota; class Actinomycetes; order Streptomycetales; family Streptomycetaceae; genus Streptomyces. Next base: position 153,926 of record NZ_JAGGOJ010000002.1, on the reverse strand, counting down.
CCAATGGAGGTAGCGGCAGAGGAAAACTCTGAATTTTACTGCTATTGGTGGAGGCCAGGTTCGTGGTTCTCGTGCCCGTGCTTTCGAAATAGCAGCGCCCGTATAGCGACTGCGTCAAATAGGCGAGAAACCGGCCATTGAGGCGCCGTGGATCGGGCCGAATCGCAAAGATATGGTTCTGGTGCAGGCACTCTTCCAGTTCGCCCCGCCAGACCGTCCCGCGGCCCAGCTTGTCCAAGTCCCCGCCTTCGGTCATCAGTACGTCGCCGGGGCGGAGTGTGCTGCGTCGGGCCACACTTCGGGGCACGGTGATCTCCGTGACCGACTCGAGGTTGAGGCTCCCGGCCTGCACATTGGCGACACGCAGGTAAGGCCGCGTCACGACATCGCCGGTGATGTCTCGTTTCGCGTCGACAGTCAGCCCATTCTGCAAGCGGGCGACGTAGCCGAGTCGGACGAGTTCGTAGCTCTCGGGGAGCCTGAGCGAGCGCGGGTCGAAGGTTGAGCTGTTCAACGGGCCACTTCTCCGAGCAGAGCCTGAATGTCCATCTCAAGTGCCGTCAGCTGGGCTTTGATCTCTGCCAGTGGCCGTGGCGGCGTGTACACATAAAAGTGTCGGGTGAACGGGATATCGAATCCCACGCGGGAGCGTACAGTTTCTTTGGTCCTTGGGTCTTTCGTCTCCGCGATCCATGCGTCTCCGACGTGGGGTCGAACCTCCCGTTCGAAGTACTCGTCAATGTCTTCGCGCAGTGGCACGTTCTCCGCGTCCCGCAGATCCGGGTCAGGCTCGACCTGCCCCTTCTTGACGTACTGGACCTCACCCTCTGGATCCGGAACACCGACTGCGTCACGGACGGCCTTATCAAAAGGCTTGCTATTCGGCCATCTGATGCCGGCCGCGTCTAGGGCAGCACCCAGTGCGATCCATGCCTCCGCCTTGGTTTCCCACGAGCCGCCCAGTAGTGGCTTGAGCGCGTCCGCCAGTGTCTCGGGACCGCCCTCGCCGAGCTCCTTCTCCACTGCCTTGGCCACCCGCAGCGCGTCCAGGGAATCCTCGGATACCTCGAATCGCAACTTGAGAGGCCGGTCCACCATGATGCGCTGGTAGCCAAAGTCGTCCGCGTCGAAAACCTTGACCTTGTCCGGCACGGAGTGCTGCGAGCCATCCCCAGAGCGGGTGAGGCGGTATGCCTCCCCGTACCAGGCGCTGATCTCCTTGCGCTGATCCTCCCTGATCTCCTTGCGCTTGTTGCTCAGCGACTTCCGCATCTTGGACCACTGGTCCCGCGCATCGATGAGGATGATCCGGTCCTTGAGGTTCTTAGGCTTGCGATTGGTGACGATCCAGACGTAGGTCGAGATGCCAGTGTTGTAGAAGAGCTGGTCGGGGAGAGCGACGATCGTTTCCAAGTAGTTGTTGCGGATGATCCAGCGGCGGATCTCGGACTCGCCGGAGCCGGCGCCGCCGGTGAAGAGCGGGGAGCCGTTGAAGACGATCGCGATGCGGCTGCCGCCGATCTCCTTGCCTTCGGCGTCCTTCTTCAGCGGTCGCATTTTGTGGATCATGTGCTGCAAGAAGAGGAACGAGCCGTCGTTGATTCGAGGCAGTCCGGCACCGAAGCGGCCGTCGTAGCCGCGGTCTTCGTGCTCCTGCTTGACCTGCTTTTCGACCTTCTTCCACTCCACGCCGAAGGGCGGGTTGGCGAGCATGTACTCGAACTGCTCGTCCTCATGGCCGTCCTGGGTGAAGGAGTTGCCGAAGTGGATGTTGGAGGCGGCCTGGCCCTTCAGCAGCATGTCGGAGCGGCAGATCGCGTACGACTCGGCATTGAGCTCTTGCCCGAAGACGTTCACACGCGCGTTGGGGTTGAGGGCCTTGATGTGGTCCTGGGCCGCGGAGAGCATACCGCCGGTGCCACAGGCAGGGTCGAGGATGTCGATTACCGGCGCTGCGCCGGTGAGGCGCTCGCCGTCCGGAGCCAGGAGCAGCTCGACCATCAGCTCGATGACCTCACGCGGGGTGAAGTGCTCACCAGCGGTCTCGTTCGAGGCGTCCGCGAACTTGCGGATCAACTCTTCGAAGACGTAACCCATGTTGTGGTTGTCCACGGCCTCGAGGCTCAGGTCGATGCCAGCGAACTTCTGGACCACAAGGTAGAGCAGGCCAGCCTTGGCCAAGCGGTCGATCTGCAGATGGAAGGCATAGTGGTCCAGGATCTCGGTGGCCTCCGAGGAGAAGCCGCCGATGAAATCCTTGAGGTTCTTCTCGACCTTTTGCGTGTCCGGGTCCGCACCGATCGTAGCGAAGGTCTGCCGCGAGAGGTTGTAGAAGTCGCGGCCGGCAGTGGCGCGCAGGACCGCGTCCTTGTTCTGACCCGCGAAGGAGTCAGCACGTGCCCATACGGCCTCGCGGGTGTCCTTCATCACGCAGTCCATGCGGCGTAGAAGCGTCATCGGCAGGATGACCTTGCCGTACTCGGAGCGCTTGTAGTCGCCCCGCAGCAGGTCGGCGACCGACCAAATGAAGTCGGCCAGCTCCTGATTCTTGTCGCTCACACGCCACCTTCTTGTGTTGTTCCGCATGGAGGGCCCGGCTGGTCGCACCGTACCGGAGAGGTCTGACAGGGCTAGCGTACGGAAACCGGACGGGCCGCAGGGCTGCGGTCGATGATCTCAAGATGGCCGGAGGCGTGTCCGTCAGGGCCGCCGACGCTGGGTTGCGCCCGCCTGGTCACCTACCAGCCAAATTCCATCTGGATGGGGATGCCGTCCAAAATCTCGGTCTGTGCGTGTGGAGTGACCTCGACCGGCACGCCAAGCTGGGTTGCGATGGGGCTGTACAGGTCGGTGGAGACCTCTGGCGTGCGCAGGGAGATCAGGAGGGCGTAGCTGACAGGGAGACCGATTCGGTCATTTCGCTTGTTCGCCTTCCACCAGCCGCCGACAGGGTAGACCGCGAGCGTGCCGCAGTCGGCGAGCTCGGCCGCTGATCCGCGCCAGATGTCCGCGTGCAGGGAGCCGAGATTGCGGAATCGTGGGCCGACCAGCCAGTGACTGTGGGACTCGAACGCTTTCGGGTTGCCGATCCCGTCGCTTTCGTGTTCTGCCTGTTCAGCCAACCGCCTCTGGAAGGCGTCGCCTGATTCGGTTGGGCCCTTAATAGCGAAGCGCAGGCCGTGTGAGGCGTAGCTGTAGCGGCCGAGCATGCCACGCCGGCCGGGGTTGGGTTCGATCATGTAGGCGAGCGTCACGCGTAGGTCCACGGTGGTTTCGGCCAGCTCGCGCAGCTGCTCCAGCGGCCACGGCAGTTCGTGCAGCTTGAGTTCGGCCAGCCGGACCTGCCCGCCCTTGACCCTCTTGAACGGCACCAGGGTGTTTTGAACGATCATCGTGACGGCGTTGGAGGCGCTGCTGCGGATGCGTTCGGCGGTGGGCACGCCCCAGCCGTAGCGGCGGATCACCTGCCGCATGACCTCACCCTTGGCCAGTTTGGGAGTCCCGGACTTCTTGAAAAGGCCCTGGTCGACCATGGCCGACGTCCATTGGGCCTCGTGGACGAGCAGGGCGCGGACAGCCTCCGGCCGTAGTCCGGGATAAGTGCTCATCGCCGTGGCGGCCAGTGCTGCCGCCTGTGCGGTGGCAGCACTGGTGGCGTTTGTCCAGGTCAGCTGACGCGCGGGGTCGTGGTGGGTGGTTGCCACGCTCACCAGTTCGTGCTCGTCCAGGAAGCTGTCGTCCGGCGCGACGAGCATATTGCCGCCTTCCAGGACGATGTCGGGCTTGGTGATGGCTGCGTTTGTGAGCGCCACCGAGGTTCGACTGAACGGCGACAGGCCGCCTTGGACGACGAGCGGCCGATACCCACGGAACAAGGGAGTGTCCGGGACGGTATCCAGGTGCGTGCAGGCCCCCACGGTGAGCACGTTGTGCGCCTGGGCAGGTTCCTCAATACGCGACAGGTCGGAGAGCAGCAGGGGATCCAGCGTGCCTTCCTCGGTGCGCATCTGATGGGGCACGGCACCACGGACGTTGCCTGCGCTGACGATGATCAGCCGCGACGCCGCAGGATCCGGTGCGCCGATCAAATCGATGCGGTCGTCTCGCACGGTCACGTCCGTGCCCGCCGCCAGAGCATCCAGGGTGGCCGACCACAGGGTTGCTGTGCCGTCGACACCGTTCTCGCCTTCCCCGGACTGCCGGGTGACGGCCATCGAGAAGACCCGGGCGGACGGCATGGGACCACCATTGCCGATTTCGGCGGTCGCTACAGCGTTCGCGGTCGTCTCGGCGCAGGTCCGCGGCGACGTAGCCGGTGCGTAGCTGTCGTCCAGGATCTTCACGGACTCCAGTCCGTGGCTGAGGACCACTCGGCCTTTCGACTCAAGGGCGGCAGCGAAGTCCCCGAACAGGGCAAGCCCGGCCATCTGCGTCCCGTGTCCGCTGCGGTCGGCTGGTGTACTGCCTGGCAGCACGCTGTAGGCCCGCTCGTGCAGTGCGGGCTTGAGTAGCGAATGTTCCTGGGCTATGCCCGTGTCCAGAATGCACACCGCGGGGGCCTGCGGGTCGGCCGGCTCAATGCGCTCAGCAAGATCTTCGACGAGGTCCACGCGGAAGGCGCGGTCAACTGCGTGGAGGCCCTCAGCGAAGGTCGGCCTGCGGATCTCGGCAGGGCAGGCGTTCGTGGCCAGCAGGACCGTGAGCTCCTCGCCGGTCGTCGCGACATGCGCGACAAGGCGCTCGCCCACATGGATCGCCCGGTCGTTCATGCGCCACCGCCGCTCGCCGGCAAGAGCACGCAGGGTGACAACCGGATCCGTCGGCGAGATCCGCGGATCAAACCACAGCTCCCACCACCGCTCCTCGTTCATGGGCGGCAGGTCCTGCCGCTCCTGCCAGAGGTGCTCCAGAAGCGCTCGGTGGATCTGCTCCATGTTGGCCACCAAAGGGGCCTGCTTTGGGTTGCCCCCGTCGGTGTCCTCGGTGAAGGCGTGGATCCGCTGCGTGAACGAGGTGACTCTGTCGAACGGGACCCAGACCAGCGCAGCCTGCGGACCGTCGTCGGTCTGCGGATGGCTGCTCATGAGAGTGAGGCCCGAGCCGTCGAGACGCTCCAGCGACAGCGGGTGGTCACGCGCTGCTTCGATCCGCACGGCGAAACCGTCAGGTTGGAACGCGTCGGGGGTCTCGTGGATGAGCTGGGCCGACTCGCGTTCGGCTCTCTCAAGGCCGTCCACCAGGGAAGCAGCGTGCCCGTGACGGTCTTCGCGCTGGGCTAGCTCAGGTCCGCCTCCGCCAGAGGGCTCGGGGCGCGGGGTCAGCGTGGCGGCCCGCCAGGGCACCACCAAGTGCGGGGTCGCTCTTGCGGGCTCAGGCATGGTGGGACGCGTGCCGCTCGCTCAGTGCTTCCAGCAGCAGCTGCTCGTCCACCACGTCTCGGCCGGCCAGGATGGCCCTTTTGGCCGCCGCCTCCGCCGCTTTGACAAGCTCGGCATGGCTCAGGCCGGATGCACTGTCTGTCACGGCGTCCCACCGTACTGTGCCTGTATCCATTCCGGCTAGCCGTCGGTGCATTACCTCCACGGCTTGCTCGGGCGTGGGCGGGCCGTACGTGGCGATCATGTCGAAGCGGCGGAAGAGCGCCCGGTCCAGAAGCTGGTGATGGTTGGTGCCGGCGACGACCAGGCTCTCAGAGGGAGCCTCGTCCAGGAACAGCAGGAACGAGTTCAGGATCCTGCGGGCCTCGCCAACGTCGTTGCCTGCCGCTCGCTCGGCGCCGAGGGCATCGAATTCGTCGAACAAATAGACAGCGCGGGTCTGGGCGACCGCGTCGAAGACCAGGCGCAGTTTTGCTGCTGTCTCACCCATAAACCGGCTGATCAGACCGTCCAGGCGGATGGTGAACAACGGCAGCTTCAGCTCGCCGGCCAATGCCGCGGCGGTCATGCTCTTTCCGGTTCCTGGAGGGCCAGACAGCAGGATGCGGTGCACTGGAGTGAAGCCGAAACGCTCCAGCCGGGCGCGCTGGCGCTGCTCGTGCAGCACGCGGTCCAGAGAAGCTCGTAGCCCCGCGTCCAGGGTCATGTCGTCAAGTTCGGTGTCGGGGTAGCCCGCTGTCAGAAGACTGGTGAGCTCGCCGCGGGGCTGCACTACCGGGGTTGCGGCATTCCGGCTGCCGGCTCTGCTCTGCTTCTGCTGCGCGGTCTCCACCAGCGTTCGCAGCTCTACAGCAAACTTTCCCTGCCCCTGGCGAGCGGACTTCGCCGCCACCTGCAGGGCGACGCTATAGAAAAGGTCGTCGTTGGCTTCGGCGTGCGCTCGCACGAGAGCTTTCAGGTGCTCGGCGTTCGCCGCCATACGCCTGTCACCCTTCCGATGCCAGCTATCCGTGAGGGAGGTCTACCCAGGAGCCAATGGGCACCTGTGCCGCCTGCATCGTACGGCTCGAGGCGGCAGAGTGTTGCCTGGACGTTCCCGCTCACCGCCCGCAGCAGCGCGCTCTCGATCAGACTCACGCGGCCAAACCTGCCCCACGGCGTGGCCGACAGAGCGCCTGAGCAGCGGCATCGCGCGCCTGACGCCCCATCAGAACGAGCGTCAAATGAGCGTCACGAGCGTCATTTCAGCGTCAAGATATCGCCCGTAACGCCCACAACGCACATAATGCGCACGCACAAAACCGCAGGTCAGGAGCCCTTTGCGGCCGGTTCGAGGATGGCGACACACTCTACGTGGTGCGTCATCGGGAACAGGTCGAACGCCCGCAGTGTGCGCGGCTTGTAGCCGCCCTCGCGGAAGTACGCCAGGTCGCGGGCCAGCGCCGCCGGGTCGCAGGCCACGTAGGCGATGCGGCGGGCGCCCAGTGAGGACAGGTGCTTGACCGTCTGCCTGCCGGCGCCCGCGCGCGGCGGGTCGAGGACGATCAGGTCGACCTCGGAGATCCTGGTCCGCGGCAGGACCTGCTCCACCTTGCCCTGTTCGATGCGGACACGGTCGAAGTCCTGGAGGTTGTGCCGGGCGTCCTCCACCGCGCGCTTGCCGGACTCGATGCCGAGCACCGCGCCCTTCTCGCCGACCCGGTCCGCGAGCGCACCCGCGAACAGGCCAACGCCGCAGTAGAGGTCGAGTGCCATGTCGCCCTTGCGCGGCAGCAGGCCCTGCATCACGGCCTTCACCAGGACGTCCGCCGCCTGCGGGTGCACCTGCCAGAAGCCGCCCATGCCCACGCGGTACGTACGCTCGTCGGCGCGCTCACGGACGAAGGCGCGGCCGTGGACCCGGTGGACACCGCCGTCCTTCTCGTCCACGCGCAACACCGAGACGGGCTTGTCGAGTTCGACCAGCGGGAGCCGGCCGCCGGGGCGCGGGGTGAGGACGACCTGGCGGTCGTGGGAGCCGGTCGCCGCGATCGCCTCCACCGCGGCCATCTGCGGCCATTCCCGCTTCTCGATGCCCAGTTCGCTGACGCCCGGCGCCGCGATCATGCAGTGGTCGATGGGCTGGACGTCGTGCGAGCGGTGCTTGCGCAGCCCGGCGCGTCCCTCTGCGTCGATCGCGTACTGCACGCGGGTGCGCCAGGCGGGCACCTCACCGGCCGGGAGCTTGTCGCCCGGGGCCGGCATCACGGTGCCGTCCCAGCCGGCCTCCTCGGGAGTCAGACCGGCGAGCCGCTGCAACTGCTCCGCGATCACCTCGCCCTTGAGCCGCCGCTGCGCACCCGGCTTGGCGTGCTGCCAGTCGCAGCCGCCGCACAGGCCCGGCCCGGCATACGGGCAGGGGGCCTCGACGCGGTCCTTTGACGCCTCGACGATCCGTACGGCGTCGGCGCGCAGGAAGCGCGAGTCCTCCTCGCCCTCGGTGACGCGGGCGAGAACCTTCTCGCCGGGCAGCGCGTGCCGTACGAACAGCACGCGGCCCTCGTCGGTGCGGGCGATGCAGTGGCCGCCGTGTGCCACGGGACCGACCTCGACCTCGTACTCCTCCCCGATCAGCGAAGAATCCGGTGCGTTCTGCATGAGGGGGTGACTCCAGAGGTGAGACGTGGGCTGCCGGGGCGGCAGCCCACCAGTCTACGTGCCTCCGGTTCAGCTCTTGGCCGCCGGCTGCTTGGGGCGCTGGTCGACCGGACCGCGGCGCACCGAGCCGGGCGCGTTCCACTCCTGGCGCTTCCTGGCCCGCTTCTTCGCGGCCTCGGAGGACTGGAGCTGGTACGGCACCGAGGTGACCATCACCCCGGGGGTGAACAGCAGCCGGCCCTTGAGGCGCAGGGCGCTCTGGTTGTGCAGCAGCTGCTCGTACCAGTGGCCGACCACGTACTCGGGGATGATCACGCTGACCGCGTCGCGCGGACTGTCGCGCCGGATGCTCTTGACGTAGTCGATGACCGGGCGGGTGACCTCGCGGTAGGGCGAGTCGAGGATCTTCAGCGGGACGTTGATGCTGCGCCGCTCCCACTCCGCCTTGAGCGCCTTGGTCTCGGCCGGGTCGACGTTGATGCTCAGCGCCTCCAGCTTGTCGGAACGCATCAGCTTGGCGTACGCGAGGGCGCGCAGCGTCGGGCGGTGGAGCTTGGAGACGAGGACGATCGAGTGCACGCGGGAGGGGCGTGCGGTGTCGTCGGTCGGCTCGTCGGGCGCGGCGATCTCCTCGGCGACCCGGTCGTAGTGCCGGCGGATCGCGCTCATCGTTCCGTAGAAGATCACCATGCCGAGCAGGGCGACCCAGGCGCCGTGCGTGAACTTGGTGGCGAGGACGACCACGAGCACCAGGCCGGTGAAGAAGGCGCCGAAGGTGTTGATCGCGCGGGAGCGGATCATGTGACGCCGCTTGGCCTTGTTCGTCTCGGTCTTCAGGTGCCGGTTCCAGTGCCGGACCATGCCGGTCTGGCTGAGCGTGAAGGAGACGAAGACGCCGACGATGTAGAGCTGGATCAGCTTGGTGGAGTCGGCTCCGTAGACCCAGACGAGCAGGATGGCGGCTCCGGCCAGCAGCACGATGCCGTTGGAGAAGGCGAGCCGGTCGCCGCGGGTGTGCAGCTGGCGCGGCAGGTAGCGGTCCTGGGCGAGGATCGAGCCGAGCAGCGGGAAGCCGTTGTACGCGGTGTTGGCCGCGAGGAACAGCACGAGTGCCGTCGCTGCGGCGAGCAGCACGAAGAAGAACGTGCCGTCGCCGAAGACGGCGGCCGCGACCTGCGAGATCACCGGGTGCTGGACGTAGTCGGAGCCGACCGGTGTGCCGCCCGCGAGCAGGTCCTTGGCCGGGTTCTCGGCCATCTTGACGTCGGTGGCCATGGCGAGGCCGATGATGCCGCAGAACATGATGACGGCGAGGGTGCCCATCATCGCCAGCGTGGTCCCGGCGTTCCTGCTCTTGGGCTTGCGGAAGGCGGGGACGCCGTTGCTGATCGCCTCGACGCCGGTGAGCGCCGCACAGCCGGAGGAGAAGGCGCGCAGCAGCAGGAAGAGGAGCGCGAAGCCGGCGAGGCCCTCGTGTTCGGCCTTGATCTCGTAGTCGGCGGTCGGGGCGCGCATGCTCTCGTCGAGGACGATCCCCTTGAACGCCCCCCAGGCGATCATGAGGAACACACCGGTGACGAAGACGTATGTCGGGATGGCGAAGAGCTTGCCCGACTCCTTGACACCGCGCAGGTTCATCAGCGTCAGCAGCACGATGATGACGATGGCGCTGAACACCTTGTGTTCGACGACGAAGGGGATGGCCGAGCCGAGGTTCTCCACGCCGGAGGAGATCGAGACGGCGACGGTCAGGACGTAGTCGACGAGCAGCGCGCTGGCGACGGTGAGGCCGGCTTTCGGCCCGAGGTTGGTGTTGGCGACCTCGTAGTCGCCGCCGCCGCTCGGGTACGCGTGCACGTTCTGCCGGTAGGAGGCGACGACCGTGAACATCAGCACCACGACCGCCACGGCGATCCAGGGGCTGAAGTGGTAGGCCGACACACCCGCGATGGACAGGACCAGCAGGACTTCGCCCGGGGCGTACGCCACAGAGGAAAGCGGGTCGGAGGCGAAGACGGGGAGCGCGATGCGCTTGGGAAGAAGGGTCTCTCCCAGCTTGTCGCTGCGCAGCGCCCGGCCGATCAGGATCCGTTTGGGCACGTCGGTCAGTTTGGACACGGTGAGGATCGTAAGCGTTCGATATCAGTCATGCCCACTCACCACCCACGCCTTAACGGAATCCTGTCTCCGGTGACGCCGGGGTCAAGGGGGCGACCGCACGTGTTTAGCTAGGGCCGCGGTCTGAGATCCTGGAGGGTCTTGACTGCAGGACAGGATCAGTGACAGCCGGAAGGACGGTCGTGCACATCGTCATCATGGGGTGCGGACGAGTGGGAGCCGCCCTCGCGCAGACCCTGGAGCAGCAGGGGCACACGGTCGCCGTCGTCGACCGGGACCCCACGGCCTTCCGCCGCCTGGGATCCGGATTCGGTGGCCGCCGCGTCACCGGTGTCGGCTTCGACCAGGACACCCTGCGCGAGGCGGGGATCGAGGAAGCGGGCGCGTTCGCCGCGGTGAGCAGCGGCGACAATTCGAACATCATCGCGGCGCGGGTGGCGCGCGAGATGTTCGGCATCGAGAACGTCGCCGCCCGGATCTACGACCCGCGCCGCGCGGAGGTCTACCAGCGCCTCGGCATTCCGACGGTCGCGACGGTCCGCTGGACCGCCGACCAGATGCTGCGGAGGCTGCTGCCGTCGGGCGCGGAGCCGCTGTGGAGTGATCCCAGCGGCGCGGTGCAGCTGGCGGAGGTCCACACGTCGCCTGCCTGGATCGGCCACAAGGTCAGCAGGCTGCAGGAGGAGACAGGCGTACGCGTCGCCTTCCTCACACGGCTGGGCGAGGCGGTGCTGCCGACGTCGCAGACCGTGTTGCAGGAGGGCGACCTCGTGCACGTGATGATGCGTACGGACGAGATCGCGAAGGTCGAGGCGGCCTTCTCGGAGGGTCCTGAGGAGGGCGGTCACTGATGCGGGTGGCTATTGCGGGCGCCGGCGCGGTGGGCCGTTCCATCGCGGGTGAGCTGCTGGAGAACGGGCACGAGGTGCTCCTGGTCGACAAGGCCCCGACCGCCATCTCGGTGGAGCGGGTGCCGCAGGCTGAGTGGCTGCTGGCCGACGCCTGTGAGATCACCTCGCTGGACGAGGCGGCGCTGCAGCGCTGCAACGTGGTGATCGCGGCGACGGGCGACGACAAGGTGAACCTGGTCGTGTCGCTGCTGGCGAAGACGGAGTACGGGGTGCCGCGGGTGGTCGCCCGCGTGAACAACCCCAAGAACGAGTGGCTCTTCAACGAGTCCTGGGGCGTGGACGTGGCCGTCTCCACCCCGCGCCTGATGTCGGCGCTGGTGGAGGAGGCGGTGAGCGTGGGCGACCTGGTGCGTCTGCTGCGCTTCAGCCACGGCGACGCGAACCTCGTCGAACTGACGCTCCCCCCGGAGTCGGCGCTGGCGGGTACGCAGGTGAGCGATGTGGCGTGGCCCGAGGACACCTCCCTGGTGACGATCATCCGCGGCTCCCGGGTCCTCACCCCGAGCCCTGAGGAGACGCTGGAGGCGGGCGACGAGCTGCTGTTCGTGGCGGCCCAAGCGCGTGAGGAGCAGTTGGAGGACCTGCTCTCGGTCCGCCGGCCCTGACGCGCGGCCCGGCGCACCGTCTCCTGGACGGCACGGGCCACCCGTCTCCGGGGTGGCCCGACGCACAGTCTCCTGGCCCGTGGCCCCACGCACGGTCTCCTGACGCGCGGGTCCCCACGCACAGGACACGGCAACGGCCCGGAACCGTCTCGGTTCCGGGCCGTTGCGCAGTGGCACCAGGGGCGTGCGCGGCTATCCCTCGCCGCCGCCGTGCGCGGCTGCCTCCTTGCGGGCCTTCTCCGCCCGTTCCTCCGCCTCCATCTCCGCGAAGACGTCGATCGGCGGCGGCGCCTTCGCCAGGAACAGCCACGTCAGGTACACGGCCAGCAGGAACGGCGGGATCTTCAGCGTGACCAGGACCCAGCCCAGCTGTGTCGTGTCCGCCCACCAGTACAGCGGGAAGAGGATGGCGCACTTGGCGAGCAGGATCAGGCCCCAGGCCCAGCTGGCCTTCGCGTACGCCTTCTTGCGGCCGGGGTTGCGGGTGCGCCAGGAGAGGTTCTCCTTGAAGACCGGGCCGAGGATCAGGCCGATCAGCGGCACGCCCGCCAGCGTCGTGATGATGTACGCCAGAGCGAGCCCGAGCGTGTAGAGCATGCCCGGCAGATAGAAGTCCTTCGCGTTGCCCGTCATCATCGCGAAGACGACGCCGAAGGCAACGCCGAAGACGCCGCTGAAGGCGTGCTTCACGGTGTCCTTGCGGACCAGCCTGACGGCGACCAGCACCAGCGAGACCGCGAGTGCGGCGATCGCCGAGATGTGCAGGTCCCTGTTGACCGTGTAGATCGTGACGAAGAGCAGGCCCGGCAGGACCGTCTCCACCATGCCGCGCATGCCGCCGAACGCCTCGAACAGCGCCGCCTCGGTGACCGCCTTCGAGTCGGCGGGGCCCTGCTCGCTGTCCTGCTGCTGGTCGTTCGTCGTGGGGGTCGGCTTGTCGACAGACGTCACCGGCTACTCCTGTCCGAGCGGTCGGAGTTCGTATTTGGGATTGAACAGCACCCGGCGGCCGTGGCTCATCGAGATCCGGCCGGAGGCGATGAGCCTGCGGCCCGGCTCGATGCCCACGATGGAGCGGCGGCCGAGCCACACGACGTCCAGCGCAGCCGTGCCGTCGAAGAGCTCCGCCTCCAGCGCGGGCACACCGGCCCGCGGACGAAGGGTGACGGTGCGCAAGGTACCAGTGACTTTGACTATCTGGCGGTCGCCGCAATCGCAGATGCGGGTGCACCCCGACGCCTCGGCGTCCTCCTGGAGCTCTTCCGACTCAAGGTCCTGCTGGGAGCTGGAGAGCCGGTCGAGCATGCGGCGGAAGCGGCCGACCGGTTTCGACGCGCTGTCGTCTTTCGCCGCACCCTCAGGGCGGGGTAGAGCACTCATACAGAAAGCCTACCGGCCGCTACCGGGGCCGGATCAACGTTCGAAGCGGTACCCCATGCCGGGCTCGGTGACGAAATGCTTCGGGTGCGAGGGGTCGGCCTCCAGCTTGCGGCGCAGCTGGGCCATGTAGACCCGCAGGTAGTTGGTCTCCGTGCCGTAGGAAGGGCCCCAGACCTCCTGGAGCAGCTGCTTCTGGCTGACCAGGCGGCCGGTGTTGCGTACGAGGACCTCCAGCAGGTGCCACTCGGTGGGCGTGAGGCGTACGTCGCGTCCGTCGCGGTTCACCTTCTTCGCCGCGAGGTCGACCGTGAACGTCTCGGTGTCGACGGTGACCACATCGTCCTCGTCGCTCCGGACGGGCTCGGCCCTGCGGACGGCGGCGCGCAGCCGGGCCAGCAGCTCGTCCATGCCGAAGGGCTTGGTGACGTAGTCGTCGGCGCCGGCGTCGAGCGCCTCGACCTTCTCGTCCGAGGAGTGGCGGGCGGAGAGCACCAGGATCGGCACCCTGGTCCAGCGGCGGAGTCCCTTGATGACCTCGACGCCGTCCATGTCGGGCAGGCCGAGGTCGAGGACGACGACATCGGGGTGGCGGGCGGCGGCGATCTCGAGCGCGGTCGCCCCGTCGGAGGCCGAGTCCACCTCGTACGTGCGCGCCTTCAGATTGATCACGAGGGCGCGTACGATCTGCGGCTCGTCGTCGACCACGAGCACCCGGGTCATGCCGGTCCGCCTTTCTCCGAAGTGGGCTGGGGCTGCTGTGGGGGCTGAGGGCTGGTCAGGGGCGCGCCGCCGGGGGTGCCGCGTGCCGTCATGACGTCACCTGCGCGGGCAGCTCGGCGGTGCCCGCGTACTTGTGGCCGGGCGCGGCGCACAGCGTGAGCGCCATGGTCATGCCGCCCCCGGGAGTGTCCTCGGCGCTGAGGGTGCCGCCCATGGCCTCGACGAAGCCGCGGGCGACGGCGAGACCGAGGCCGACGCCGGCGCCGCGCGGGGCGTCACCGTAGCGCTGGAACGGCTCGAAGATGCGTTCCTTCTCCTCGTCGGGCACTCCGGTGCCACGGTCCACGACCCGCAGTTCGACCCGCTCCCCCAGGGTGCTGGCCGCGACGGTGACGGGAGTACCCGGGGGGCTGTACTTGACCGCGTTCTCGACGATGTTGGCGACCGCCCGCTCCAGCAGCCCGCGGTCCACGGCCACCATCGGCAGTGTCTCGGGGATGTCGAGGTCCACACTCGTCTGCGGTACCCCCGCCAGCGCGAGCGGGATCACCTCGTCGAGGCCCGTCTCGCGGATGAGCGGGGTGACGGTGCCGGTCTGCAGGCGCGACATGTCGAGCAGGTTGCCGACCAGGTGGTCGAGCCGGTCCGCGCCGTCCTCGATGCCGGCGAGCAGTTCGGCCTCGTCGTCCTTGGACCAGGCGACGTCGTCGGACCTGAGCGAGGAGACCGCGGCCTTGATCCCCGCGAGCGGGGTGCGCAGGTCGTGACTGACGGCGGCGAGCAGAGCGGTGCGGATCCGGTTGCCCTCGGCGAGTGCCCGGGCCGCCTCCGCCTCCCCCACCAGACGCTTCCGGTCCAGGACGACCGCTGCCTGGGTGGCGAAGGCGGCGAGCACCCGGCGGTCCTCGGCCGGGAGCACGCGGCCGGAGAGGGCCATCGCCATGTGGTCGCCCACTGGCATGTCCACGTCCGCGTCTTCGGGGCGGACGGCCGGAGCCGGGCCGACGCTCGCCGTGCACGTCCAGGGTTCGACGTCGCAGGCGCGCTCCAGGAGTGCCACGGAGTCCATCGCGAAGGTCTCGCGGACCCGTTCCAGGAGCGCGTCGAGCGCCGTCTCGCCGCGCAGCACGCTGCCCGCGAGGAAGGAGAGGATCTCCGACTCGGCCCGCAGGCGGGCGGCCTGGTGGGTGCGGCGGGCGGCGATGTCCACCACGGAGGCGACCGCCACGGCCACCGCGAAGAAGATCACCATGGCGACGAGGTTCTGCGGGTCGGCGATGTCGAGGGTGTGGGTGGGCGGGGTGAAGTAGTAGTTGAGCAGCAGCGATCCGACGGCGGCTGAGGTGAGCGCGGGCAGCAGTCCGCCGATGAGGGCCGCCGTGACCGTCAGGAAGAGGAACAGCAGGACGTCGTTGGCCAGGCCGGGGCCGTTCTCCAGGCTGGTGAGCAGCAGGGAGAGCAGCACGGGTGCCACGACGCCGACCGCCCAGCCCACCACGATCCGGGAGCGGCCGAGCCGGGCACCGCGGCTGCCGGGCAGCCCGCGGCCCTTGCCCGCCTCGTCGTGCGTGACGATGTGGACGTCCAGGTCGGGCCCCGAGTCGCGGGCCACCGTGGCGCCGACGCCGGGCCCGAAGACGTACTGCCAGGACTTGCGGCGGCTGGAGCCGAGGACGATCTGGGTGGCGTTGACCCCGCGCGCGAACTCCAGCAGAGCGGAGGGCACCTCGTCGCCGATCACATGGTGGAAGCTGCCGCCGAGGTCCTCGACGAGGGTGCGCTGGACGGCGAGTTCCTTGGGGGACGCGGAGGTCAGTCCGTCGCTGCGGGCGATGTAGACGGCGAGGATCTCGCTGCCCGAGCCCTTGGCCGCCATCCGGGACGCCCGCCGGATCAGGGTGCGGCCCTCGGGTCCACCGGTGAGGCCGACGACGATGCGCTCACGCGCCTGCCAGGTGGAGCGGATGTTGTGCTCGCCCCGGTACTGCTGGAGGTATTCGTCGACCCGGTCCGCCAGCCAGAGCAGGGCCAGCTCGCGCAGCGCGGTGAGGTTGCCGGGGCGGAAGTAGTTGGACAGCGCGGCGTCCACGCGGTCGGGCTGGTAGACGTTGCCGTGCGCCATCCGGCGGCGCAGGGCCTGCGGTGCCATGTCGACGAGTTCGATCTGGTCGGCCCTGCGGACCACCTCGTCGGGGACCGTCTCCCGCTGCCGTACCCCGGTGATCGAGCCGACGACGTCCCCGAGTGATTCGAGGTGCTGGATGTTGACGGTCGATATGACGTCCACGCCGGCGGCGAGCAGCTCCTCGACGTCCTGCCACCGCTTGGCGTTGCGCGAGCCGGGCACATTGCTGTGGGCGAGTTCGTCGACGAGGGCGACTGCGGGGCGGCGCTCCAGCACCGCGTCGACGTCCATCTCCGTGAAGACGGCGCCGCTGTGGGTGATCTCGCGGCGGCGGACCTGCTCCAGTCCGTGCAGCAGCGCTTCGGTGCGCGGCCGGCCGTGGTGCTCCACGAACGCGACGACGCAGTCCGTGCCGCGTTCCACGCGGCGGTGCGCCTCGGAGAGCATCGCGTAGGTCTTGCCGACTCCGGGTGCCGCACCCAGATAGATCCGAAGCTTGCCGCGTCCCATGGCCCCATCGTCTTCTCCGTGCCGCGTCGGTCGGCGGCTGCGGCCGCTGCCCCGCGCAGCGTCGACCTTACGTCGGACCGAGGGGGTGACAGGTACGGCGAGGGACTCGACGGTGTGTATTGACGCGATTCTGATGCGCCCGAGGCCGCTGAGGCGGGCCGGGCGGCGGTCGGATCGGCCCTTGGGCGGCTGGCACCGGCTGTCAGTGCTCGATGATCTCGCCGTCGCGCAGTTCGATCACGGGTCCGCCAGGTCGAGCAGCTGGGCGTCGTGCGTGGCCACCAGGGCGACCCCCTCGCTGCGTACGACGGCGCGCAGGAGCTCCATGGCCGACAGACCGGTCTCGGCGTCGAACCGGCCCGTCGGTTCGTCGGCGATGAGCAGGGCGGGACGGTTGGCGAGCGCCCTGGCGACGGCGACGGCGACGCGCTGCTGCTGCTGCCCGCCGGAGAGTCCGCCGGGGCGCTGGGCCGCGTGGTCGGCCGGCCCGACGAGGGCGAGCATCAGCTGTACTCGCTCCTCATGCTCGCGCGGTCCGCCCTGCGCAGCCGCAGGGGCACACCCACGTTCTCGGCGGCGCTCAGGATCGGGATCAGGCCGAAGGACTGAAAGATGAAGCCGATGCCGTCGCGGCGCAGCTCCAGCAGCCCGTTCTCGCCGAGGCCCTGCAGTTCGATGCCGTCGACGGTGATGGGGCCCTCGTCCGGGGAGTCCAGTCCGCCGCCGAGTTGAGGAGCATGTCTTGCCGGAGCCCGAACGGCCCTTGGCGCGACGAGTTTCCCGCGGGGGATCTCGAAGGAGACTCCGCGCCGGGCGTGCACGGCCACGGCCCCGGTGCCGTACGAACGGTGCCCGTTCTCCACCCGCAGCATCGGTGCGCTCGCAGGCCCGCTCGCCGGCGACGGCCGTGCCGCCGCGCGCGGCTGCCCTCGGTCATGCGTTCCCCCGTACGTCCTGATCGTCCGCGCCACAGTGTGTGCAGGGGTCATGCGGCCGGGCAACGGCCGTCGCGAACGGCGCAGGGGGCGACGGCCATGGCTGCATGGACGAGAGGCGCGTGGCCGCGGCACGCTGCATGAAAAGCCCGTGGGCCGCGCCCACGACGGAGCCGCGGCCCTCGCGCCGTACCGCCGTGTCAGCGGACCTCGGTGATCTCCGGTCCGCGCTGGAGCTGACCCATGCCTCCGGAGAAGCGGGATCCCTCCTGCTCCTCCTGCTGGACGCCCTCGGGCACCATCTGGGCGTCGTCCGGCAGCTTGAGGACGATCGGGTCGCGAGGCGCCATCGGGCCGTCGCCGCGCACGACGACGGTGTCCCGGAAGATCTGTTCCAGCAGGCCGGCGGCCTGCGGCTGCACCGCGCCCTGCCCGGAGATCACACCGCGCAGGAACCAGCGCGGGCCGTCGACGCCGACGAAGCGCACCAGCTGCACGCCGCCCGTGCCGTCGGGCAGCTGCACGGGCACCTGGGCCCGCAGCTCCCAGCCGAGCGGACCCTCGACCTCGTCGATGACACCGCCCTGCTGCGTGATGCCGGAGGCGATCTCCTCGCGGACCTCGCCCCAGATGCCCTCCTTCTTGGGCGCTGCGAAGGCCTGCAGTTGTACGGCGCTGTCGCGCAGCACGACCGTGGCCGCGACGATCGCGTCGCCGGCCACCTCGACGCGCAGCTCCATACCCTCGACCCCGGGCACGAACAGCCCGCCCAGATCGACCCTGCCGTCGCCGGGCCTGGAGACCTCGGAGACGTCCCAGGGGCCGTCGGGCCGGGGCGCCGGCGGGAGGTTCGCCCGGCGGGGCGCGCCCTCCTCGGTGTCGGTGTCGAGCTCGTCCGACAGGTCGGCGACTCGCTCGGCCTCGCCCGCCGCCGTGTCACCGGCGGAACCACTCTTCTTGCGACGTCCGAACACGTCACTGTCCTTCCCGGTCGGATACGACCGAAGCGTATCGATTCCCACCCGTGGTGCCGTCCACGGCGGCGTGACCGCCGGTGGACCCGAAGCCCCCCTCGGCCCGCGCCGAGCCGGGAAGCTCCGCGACCTCATGGAAGCGCACCTTCTCGACCTGCTGGACGACCAATTGGGCGATCCGGTCGAACCGTTCGAACCGCACGCTCTCGCGTGGGTCGAGATTGACCACGATCACCTTGATCTCTCCACGGTACCCGGCATCGACCGTCCCTGGGGCATTCACGAGGGCCACTCCGCAGCGGGCCGCGAGACCGGAGCGCGGATGCACGAAGGCCGCATACCCGTCGGGCAGGGCGATCGAGACCCCGGTGCGCAGGACCGCGCGTTCGCCCGGCGCGAGTTCGGCGGCCTCGCAGGTCACGAGATCGGCACCGGCGTCGCCGGGGTGTCCGTACACCGGGAGCGGGACGTCGGGGTCCACGCGGCGGATCAGTACGTCGACGGGTTCACGCATCAGGGGTTCACCTCGAAGGCGCGGGCGCGCCTGATCTGGTCGGGGTCGGCCATGGCTGCCCGGATCTCCTCGGCACGGCCGTTGTCGATGAAGTGGTCCACCTTGACCTCGATGAACAGCGCGCCGGCACGCACGGCCACCGGTCCGTCCGGGCCGCCGATCCGGCCGACGGCGTGCGAGTAGATCTTGCGTCCGGCCACGGCGGTGACCTCGGCGTCGAAGTGCAGCACGGTGCCGACGGGCACGGGGCGCACGAAGTCGGTCTCCAGCTTGCCGGTCACTGCGATCACCCGCAGCAGCCAGTTCAGCGAGCCCAGCGTCTCGTCCAGGGCGGTGGCCAGGACCCCGCCGTGGGCCAGACCCGGTGCGCCCTGGTGGGCGGGCTTGACCGTGAACTCGGCGGTGACGCGGACGCCCTCCTGGGCGCGGGCGGCCAGGTGCAGCCCATGGGGCTGTCCGTCGCCGCAGCCGAAGCAGTGGTCGTAGTGCGCGCCGAGGAGCTCTCCGGGGGCCGGGGCATCGGGGTGCCGGACCGGTGCCGTGGCGTCGGGCGGCGGGGTCAGCGCCGCGCGGCCTGCCGAGGGTCCGGGCGTCGCCGCCTGGGGATTCGCGTTACTCACAGGCGCAGACCTTACCCGCGCGGATACGCGCGGGTCGCGCCGTGCCAAGCTTGGATTCATGCAGCCTTCCGCCCCCCGGTACTCAGAACGCCTGACCGCGCCCCGTTCATGGTGGGTCGTCACCGCTCTCGTCGGCATCTCCGGCGCTCTGGTCACGCTGCCCCTGGGGACGCTGCCGATGCTCGGCGGGCTGATCGGGGCCACGGCGCTGGCGGGGGCGCTGGTCAGCTCGTACGGTTCGGCACGCATCCGCGTGGTGGCCGGTTCGCTGGTCGCGGGCGACGCCCGAATCCCGGTGTCGGCGCTCGGCACTCCCGAGGTGCTCGACCCCGAGGAGGCGCGCGCCTGGCGGTCGCACAAGGCGGATCCGCGGGCGTACATGCTGCTGCGCAGCTATGTGCCGACGGCGGTGCGGATCGAGGTCACGGACCCGGCGGACCCGACGCCGTACGTCTATCTGTCGACGCGGCACCCGCAGGAGCTGGCGGCTGCGCTGACGACCGTCCAGACGGCCTGAGCCCGCTCGGCGCTGCGCCGCGCTGCCGCGAGGTCGCGGCGGTGGCGGCGGCGGCGGTCGCGTCCTGGAGGCTCAGCGGTCTGACGTGCCGGTCGCGGGCGAGCCGCCTCGCTGGTCTTCCGCGGGGGGCGGAGCCGAACTGCACAACGGTGTGAAGGGCCGGTCCCGGCCGAGCTGTCCGAGCTGTCTTCCGTGCCGCTCGCAGCCGAACTGCTCAATGCGTGACGTGCCGGTCGCGGCCGAACTGGCTCAACCGTGTGCAAGGCCGGTCGGGGGCCCAACGCCCGGCGGCCTCGTGCCGGTCGCGGCCGAACCGCCCCGGCCGTCCTCCACGGCGGGCGGGGCCGGCTGAGCTCACCCCGTGGCCGGCGCGCGGCCCGAAGACGTGCTCAGTGTTCCGTGCCGGGCGGGAGCCGGCGAGGCTCGCCCAGGACCTCTCCGGGCAGCGGATCCTTCGGCTGCTCGAGCGGCGGCAGCTGTGGGAGGGCTTCCCAGGGCACCTGGCTGGCGCGCAGGTCCTTGCGGATGCGGTCCGCGAGCTTCCTGGTGTCGCGGCGGTTCATCACCGCGCCGACGGCGGCGCCGACCATGAACGGCATGAGGTTGGGCAGGTTGCGCACCATGCGCTTCATGATCTGCTGGCGCAGCTGGCGCTTGAGCTGACCGCCCATCGACGCGTTGTACGTCGACGGCTTGGTCACATCGATCCCGCGCTCCGACGACCAGGCGTTCAGATACGCGGTACTGCGGTCCTTGAGGTTGCCGGGCGGTCGCAGTCCGTAGACCTCGTAGAGCTCGGCAACGAGCTTGAGCTCGATCGCACCGACGCCCAGGACCTCCGCGGCCAGCTCGGTCGGCATGGCCGGCGGAACGGGCATCATCGCGGCGGCGCCGATACCGGCACCGACGGTGGACGTGGCGTTCGCCGCGCCCGCCACGAGCTTGTCGGCGAGCTGCTCGGGTCCCAGCCCCGGGAACTGGCTGCGCAGCGTCGCCAGGTCGCGCACCGGCACGCGGGGCGCGTTGTCGATCAGGCGGTCGGCGAGGTGGGCCAGGGCGGCCTTGGCTCCCTGGCGGGTCCTGACGAGCCCATTCCGTACGCCGTGCCCGGTCTTCACCAGCGAGACCCTGGCTCCCGCGCCGCCCCGTACGACGCCGTGACGCACCGCGGCCAGGCGCCGGGCCCTGGTCGGGGGCCCCGCCTGGCCCGCTGCTTCGAGCGAGGCCGACCGACCTCGCTCGCTGTCGTCACGTGCGCCGTGCGGCAGCAGGACAGCATCGGGCTCGGCGGACGCCTCCGCGTCCGGTGCCGGGCCTGATCCGCCCTGGTGCGCCTCCGACGGCTTCTGACGCCGAAAACGCCACTTCCTGGACGGTGTCTCGCCTGCCACTGGCGACCTGCCCTCAGTCGCAGTCGCGGCAGATCGGCTGGCCGTTCTTCTCTCGAGCCAGCTGGCTGCGGTGGTGCACGAGGAAACAGCTCATGCAGGTGAACTCGTCGGCCTGCTTCGGCAGGACGCGAACGGCCAGCTCCTCGTTGGACAGGTCTGCTCCGGGGAGCTCCATGCCCTCCGCGGCGTCGAACTCGTCGACGTCGACGGTGGAGGTGGACTTGTCGTTCCGCCGGGCCTTCAGTTCTTCAAGGCTGTCCGAATCGACGTCGTCGTCGGTCTTGCGTGGGGTGTCGTAATCCGTTGCCATGTCGCTCTCCCCCTCTGGGTGTCTGCGGTGTCTCCAGCGCACGTAACGCGTGAGAGGCCGGACTTGTGCCCGACCTGAGGCGGAGATTTTGCCTCACATCAAGGTCTGTTACTCAATCGACACCCAACCGGATCCCTCAAGAGTGATCGGGTTGGACGGCGATGGGGACCGTACACGGTCCGAAGGGCGCGCTTCACAAGCACCACCCCGTGTACTTCCCGTAATGACACCCCCCGGAAACTCGGGCTTTCACCGACTTTCCGACAGAATGTTCGATCACGGAGAGTATACGGCCTGCAATTCGCCTCTGTGATCGATCGCACAACGGACTCTGGGAAACGGGTCCAGAAAATTCCGCTTAAAGCGAACGTCCCTCAGCATGTCAGACCGGCAGGGTGACGTGCATCACAAGCCCTCCGCCCTCTCGGGGCTCCGCGATGATACGGCCACCGTGGGCCCGGGCGACCGACCGGGCGATGGAGAGGCCGAGACCGACGCCCTTGTCGCTGCCCGTCCGCTCCTGCCGCAGCCTCCTGAACGGCTCGAAGAGGTTGTCGATCTCGTACGCGGGAACCACTGGTCCCGTGTTCGACACGACCAGGACGGCCTGGTTGCCCTGGACCTCGGTGGACACCTCCACCCAGCCGCCGTCCCCCATGTTGTAGCGCACGGCGTTCTGCACGAGGTTCAGCGCGATCCGCTCCAGCAGCACGCCGTTGCCCTGCACGACGGCCGGTGCGCGCTCCCCGCGGATCTCCACACCCTGCGCGTCGGCCTCGGCGCGCACCTGGTCGATGGCGCGGGCGGCGACCTCGGCGAGGTCGACCGGCTTGCGCTCGATGATCTGGTTGTCGCTGCGGGCCAGCAGCAGCAGGCCCTCCACGAGCTGCTCGCTGCGCTCGTTGGTGGCCAGCAGCGTCTTGCCGAGCTGCTGGAGCTCCACGGGCGCGCCCGGGTCCGAGAGGTGGACCTCCAGCAGCGTGCGGTTGATCGCCAGCGGGGTGCGCAGCTCGTGCGAAGCGTTCGCCACGAACCGCTGCTGGGCGGTGAAGGCCCGCTCCAGGCGGTCCAGCATCTCGTCGAAGGTGTCGGCGAGCTCCTTCAGCTCGTCGTCGGGGCCGTCCAGCTCGATCCGGCGGGTCAGGTCCGAGCCGGCGACCTGGCGGGCGGTGCGGGTGATGCGGCCGAGCGGCGACAGGACCCGCCCCGCCATGGCGTAGCCGAAGGCGAAGGCGATGATGCTCAGCCCGAGCAGGGCGAACAGCGAGCGGCGCAGCAGGTCGTCCAGGGCCAGCTCGCGCTGGTGCGCGAAGCACGACTTCAGCGCCGCGTTGGCCTCGTCGGCCGACAGGCCCGTGGTCAGCGCCTCGCAGGAGTTGTCCGTGAGCTGGATCTTGCTCTCCGGCAGCAGCTTGAAGGGAAGACCGCTCCCGTCGTGCAGCGCCTGCGCGGTGAAGAGATAGATGATCGACAGCAGCAGGATGCCCGCGATCAGGAACATCCCGCCGTACAGCAGCGTGAGCCGTATCCGGATGGTCGGGCGCAGCCACGGGCGCACCGGCTCCCTGGGGTCCCAGGTCGGTTTCGGCGGCGCCTCGGGGGGCGCGGGGACGGAGGCCATGCGGATCAGATCCGGTAGCCGGAGCCGGGCACCGTGACGATCACCGGCGGCTCGCCGAGCTTGCGGCGCAGGGTCATCACGGTGACGCGCACGACGTTGGTGAACGGGTCGGTGTTCTCGTCCCAGGCCTTCTCCAGCAGCTGCTCGGCCGAGACCACCGCGCCCTCACTGCGCATCAGCACCTCCAGAACGGCGAACTCCTTGGGCGCGAGCTGGATCTCCTTGCCGTCGCGGAACACCTCCCGGCGGTTCGGGTCGAGCTTGATCCCGGCCCGCTCCAGCACCGGAGGCAGCGGCACGGTCGTCCGCCGGCCCAGTGCGCGGACCCGGGCGGTGAGCTCGGTGAACGCGAACGGCTTGGGCAGATAGTCGTCGGCGCCCAGCTCAAGGCCCTCCACACGGTCGCTGACGTCCCCCGACGCGGTGAGCATCAGCACCCGGGTGGGCATGCCCAGCTCCACGATCTTGCGGCAGACGTCGTCGCCGTGCACGAGCGGGAGGTCACGGTCGAGGACGACCACGTCGTAGTCGTTGACCTCGATACGCTCCAGGGCCGCCGCGCCGTCGTACACGACGTCGACGGCCATGGCCTCCCGGCGCAGTCCGGTGGCCACCGCATCGGCGAGCAGCTGCTCGTCCTCGACGACGAGTACGCGCACGTCGCTGTTCCTTCCTCCGGGCCCGTCCGGCGACGGGCAGTTTTTGCACTGCTGTGCGCGTCCATCCTGCCCGTTACGCGCGTAAACCGGCTGTAAGGCGGATTTCGTTGCAAGAGCAACTGGGAATGCACGCGATTCCCGCGACAGCTGAGGTTTCCCTCAGGGAACGCGTGGGGAAGACGTCTGCACACCCACGATCACGCCTTGTAAGTGGCGCAGCACGACCTGTTCCAGGGTTGATCACCCGCCCCTCGCCCTGACGAGGGGGACCCCAGGCACACCCCCGTGCCACCGACCTAGCCGAGGGGGCGCATCATGGACGCTTTCACCGCGGGACTTCTGCAGCGCATAAAGGCTGCGGAGACCGACCTGACGATGGCTCGCGAGACAGGCGACGAGTTCCTCGCCGACGTCGAGCAGGCTGAGCTGGAAGACCTGCGCCGGCTCGCCGCCGAGCACGGCGTCGAGCTCAGCGCGGCGTAGCACCACTCCGAGAGCATCAATGGCTGTCCGGCTCTGACCCGCTGGACAGCCCGAGAACCCCGGCACCGCAAGACGGCGCCGGGGTTCTGTTCTTTGTTGCTCGGCGCATGGGCGAGTGAGTCGAAGGGGTCGCGGCGGCGAAAGGGAGTCGGGTCTCCCTACGCCCCCCGGCTACCGCTGGGTGGGTCTCCCTACCGCAGAGCTCCCGGGGAACGTGGGGGCACCCCCGGACGCAGTCTGGGGAGGGTCGAGCGGGGACGACCGTCGGCTGCTGTCTCAGGCTCCCCTTAGCGAAGCCAGGGGGCGCCAGGCGGAGCCAGGGGCACCAGAGGGCACCAGGGGGAGAACCGCAGCCACGAAAAGCTCAGTCGTGCCAGGCGCCCAGGTCCTCCAGGAGGGTCTGCAGCGGTTCGAAGACGCCGGGGCCGGCCGCGACCGTCAGATCGCCGGAGGGCGGCTCGCCGGGGCGACCGCCCGTCCGCGCGCCCGCCTCGCGGGCGATCAGGTCGCCCGCCGCAAGGTCCCAGGGGCTCAGTCCGCGCTCGTAGTACCCGTCGAGGCGGCCGGCGGCCACGTCGCACAGGTCGATGGCCGCCGAGCCGCTGCGGCGGATGTCACGCAGCCGCGGGATCAGCCGCTCGGCCACCTGCGCCTGGTGCGAGCGGACCGTGTGGACGTAGTTGAACCCCGTGGAGACCAGCGCCTGGTCCAGCGGCGGGGCCGGGCGGCAGCGCAGCCGCCGCTCGCCCAGGTACGCCCCGTCCCCCAGGACCGCCCGGAACGTCTCGCCGCGCATCGGCGCCGCCACGACCCCCACGACCGTCTCGCCGTCCAGCTCGGCGGCGATGGACACGGCCCAGGTGGGCAGGCCGTAGAGGTAGTTGACGGTGCCGTCGAGCGGGTCGATCACCCAGCGCACACCGCTGGTGCCGGTGCTGGACGCGCCCTCCTCGCCGAGGAAGCCGTCGTCGGGGCGGTGCTCCGTCAGATAGCCGGTGATCAGCTTCTCCGCCGCGATGTCCATCTCGGTGACCACGTCGATGGGGCTGGACTTGGTCCGGGCGACCGCCAGGTCGTCCGG
The DNA here is from genome assembly GCF_018614575.1 of Streptomyces sp. ISL-10. Taxonomy (GTDB): domain Bacteria; phylum Actinomycetota; class Actinomycetes; order Streptomycetales; family Streptomycetaceae; genus Streptomyces. Next base: position 128,437 of record NZ_JAGGOJ010000002.1, on the reverse strand, counting down.
CCTGCCGTCGCGCAGCAGCGTGCCCGCCCGGCGGGCGGCTTCGAGGGCGAGGGTGAGCAGTTCGGACGTCAGGGGGTCGGTCACAGCGGTCTCCTTCAGGCGTAGGGGCTGTCGGCGCCGGCGGCCGCGGGCTTCGGCGCCCGCGCCGGGCAGCAGCCGACCGGGCAGAGGTCGTGGCTCGCGCCGAGCGCCCCGAGGGCGCAGCGCTCCGCGGCGATGCCGCGTTCGGTCGCGGCGCGTTCCAGCACCAGGTCGCGTACGGCAGCGGCGAACCGCGGGTCGGCGCCCACGGTGGCGGACCGGCGTACGGGCAGCCCCAGTTCGGCTCCCTTGGCAGTGGCCTCGGTGTCGAGGTCGTAGAGGACCTCCATGTGATCGGAGACGAAGCCGATGGGGACCATCACGGCCGCGGGCGCGCCAGAGGCGTGCAGCGCCTCGAGGTGGTCGCAGATGTCCGGCTCCAGCCACGGGATGTGCGGGGCGCCGCTGCGGGACTGGTAGACGAGCTGCCAGGGGTGGTCGACACCCGTCTCCTCCCGTACGGCGCCCGCGATCAGGGCGGCGACGTCCAGGTGCTGGCGCACATAGGCGCCGCCGTCCCCGTGTTCCGGCTCGGGGCCGGAGGTGTCGGCGGCGGACGTGGGGATGGAGTGCGTGGTGAAGGCGAGGTGGGCGCCGGAGCGGACCTCCTCGGGCAGGTCGGCCAGCGAGGCGAGGACACCCTCGATCATGGGACGGACGAAGCCCGGGTGGTTGAAGTAGTGGCGCAGCTTGTCCACGCGGGGCACGTCCAGGCCCTCCGCCCGCAGCGCCTCCAGGGCGTCGGCCAGGTTCTCCCGGTACTGGCGGCAGCCCGAGTACGAGGCGTACGCACTGGTGGTGAGCACCGCGATCCGGCGGTGACCGGCGGCCGTCATCTCGCGCAGGGTGTCGGCGAGGTAGGGCGCCCAGTTGCGGTTGCCCCAGTACACCGGCAGGTCGAGGTCGTGCTCGGTGAAGTCCTTGCGCAGGGCGTCGAGCAGGGCGCGGTTCTGGTCGTTGATGGGGCTGACCCCGCCGAACAGGAAGTAGTGCTGACCCACCTCCTTGAGCCGTTCCTTGGGGATGCCCCGGCCGCGGGTCACGTTCTCCAGGAACGGAACCACGTCGTCCGGGCCTTCGGGGCCGCCGAAGGAGAGCAGCAGAAGGGCGTCGTAGGGAGCTGGATCACGCAGATCGGACATGGGATCGATCCTGCCACCCTCCCCGTGCCCCGGGCGGGGAGACCCCCGGCACCGCGCGCGGGAAAACCGCGGTGCGCTCACACCCGCCGACCCGTAATCTGTGAAGGCTGCCCATACGCCTTACCGGGAGTGCTCCTTGCCCAGCCCCTACCGCGCGATCTTCGCCGCCCCCGGCACCCTGGTGTTCACCACCGCCGGCTTCATCGGACGGATGCCGCTGTCCATGATGGGCATCGGCATCGTCACGATGATCTCGCAGATCACCGGCCGTTACGGGCTGGCCGGCGCGCTCTCGGCCGCGCTCGCCATGTCCGCCGCCGTGCTCGGGCCCCAGATCTCGCGGCTCGTCGACCGGCACGGCCAGCGCCGGGTGCTGCGTCCGGCCACCCTGGTCGCCGTGGCGGGCGTCGCCGGGCTGTTGATCTGCGCGCAGCAAGGCCTGCCGGACTGGACGCTGTTCGTGTTCTCGGCCGTCGCCGGCTGTGTGCCGAGCGTCGGCGCCATGACGCGGGCCCGCTGGGCGCAGATCTATCAGGGCTCGGCGCGCGAGCTGCACACCGCGTACTCGCTGGAGTCGATCATCGACGAGATCTGCTTCATCTTCGGGCCGATCGTCTCGATCGGTCTGTCGACGGTGTGGTTCCCGGAGGCGGGTCCGCTGCTGGCAGCGCTCTTCCTGCTCGTCGGCGTCTGGTGGCTCACCGCCCAGCGCGCCACCGAGCCGAAACCGCATCCCGTCGAGCAGCACACCGGCGGCAGCGCACTGCGCTCCCCCGGACTGCAGGTACTGGTGGCCGCGTTCGTCGCCACGGGTGCGATCTTCGGCGCGGTGGACGTGGTGACCGTGGCGTTCGCCGAGGAAGAGGGGCACAAGGCCGCCGCCAGCCTGGTGCTGGCGGTCTACGCCCTGGGCTCCTGCCTCGCCGGCGCCGTCTTCGGCCTGCTGCACCTGAGGGGCGAGCCCTCGCGCAGGTGGGTGCTCGGCGTGTGTGCGATGGCCGTGAGTATGATCCCCCTCCAACTGGCCGGGAGCCTGCCGTTCCTGGCCGTGGCGCTCTTTGTCGCGGGTCTTGCCATCGCGCCGACCATGGTGACGACCATGGCCCTCGTCGAGGCGCACGTACCACGCAGCAAGCTGACCGAGGGCATGTCCTGGACCGGTACGGGGCTCGCTGTCGGTGTGGCACTCGGTTCGTCGGCCGCCGGCTGGGTGGTCGACGCGCACGGGGCGGCCGCGGGGTACGGGGTGCCCGGCGTTGCCGGAGTGCTCGCGGCCGTGGTGGCGTTCCTGGGGTACCGTCGGCTGCGCAGGCCGGTGCCGACGCGGGAGGGGCAGCGTGAGCGGGACTCGCAACAGGCGGAAGAGCGTGGGGAGCACGTGGCGTAACTGGGCGGGAACCGTCGCCTCGGTGCCGCAGCGCGAGGCCCGACCGGCCTCGGTCCAGGAGCTGGCCGACGCGGTTCGCCGGGCGGCCGAGGACGGGCTGCGGGTCAAGACCGTGGGCAGCGGCCACTCGTTCACCGCGATCGCCGCGACCGACGGGCTGCTGATCCGTCCCGACCTGATGACCGGGATCCGGCGCATCGACCGGTCGGAGATGACGGTGACCGTAGATTCGGGCACTCCGCTCAAGCGGCTGAACGCGGCGCTGGCGCGCGAGGGCCTGTCGCTCACCAACATGGGCGACATCATGGAGCAGACCGTCGCGGGCGCCACGTCGACCGGCACCCACGGCACCGGCCGCGACTCTGCCTCGATGGCCGCGCAGATCAAGGCCCTTGAGCTGGTGACGGCGGACGGCAGGGTGCGCACGTGCTCCGAGAAGGAGGATCCGGACCTCTTCGCGGCGGCCCGGATCGGGCTCGGCGCGCTCGGTGTCGTCACCGCGATCACGTTCGCCGTGGAACCTCTCTTCCTGCTGACGGCCCGTGAGGAGCCGATGCCCCTCGACCGGGTGCTCACGGACTTCGACGCCCTGCACGCGGAGAACGAGCACTTCGAGTTCTACTGGTTCCCGCACACCGGCAACTGCAACACCAAGCGCAACAACCGCAGTGCGGGCCCCGCCGCACCGACCGGTGCCGTGCGCGGCTGGATCGACGACGAGCTGCTGTCCAACGGGGCTTTTCAGGTGGCCTGTTCACTCGGCCGCACCTTCCCGGCGGCCGTCCCGGCCATCGCCCGCTTCTCCAGCCGGGCCCTGTCCGCCCGCACGTACACGGACATTCCCTACAAGGTCTTCACATCTCCGCGCCGGGTGCGCTTCGTGGAGATGGAATACGCGCTGCCGCGTGAGGCGGTGGTCGACGCGCTGCGCGAGGTCCGGGCCATGGTGGACCGCTCGCCGCTGCGGATCGGTTTCCCCGTGGAGGTGCGCACCGCCCCGGCCGACGACATCACGCTGTCGACGGCGTCGGGCCGCGAGAGCGCGTACATAGCCGTTCACATGTACCGGGGAACGCCGTACCGCTCCTACTTCACCGCGGTCGAGCGGATCATGACCGCGCACGCCGGGCGGCCGCACTGGGGCAAGATCCACACACGGGACGCCGGGTACCTCGCCGATGTGTACCCGAGGTTCGGCGAGTTCACCGCGCTGAGGGACCGGCTGGATCCGGACCGGCTGTTCCAGAACCCCTACCTGCGGCGGGTCCTGGGCGACTGACCGGATGCGTCTCCGCACGCGGGTGCCGTACGTGGTCGCCGCCCCGAACCCGCCCTCGGACGCCGGACTCTCCGGCCGAGTGGCCGGCGCCCAAGGACCGTTCGGCCCGTTCCTGCTCTTTCGTCCCGCCGTCCGCCTTCTTCTGCACCTCCCACCCCTGTCCACCCATCTGCCCCTCGTACACCCAGATAGGGACAGTTGAGCGAAGTGGACAGTTCCGTTTCTGCCTCTCCCGTGAAGCACAACACCTGGTCACCGCCCGTTCGGCGCGCCAACTCCCACCCCCGCGGAGAAGTTCGACAGCGCGGCAGTCCACCCCGATGGCCCGAATGGAGTACTGTGGCGAGCCCTGGGCCCCAGCACCTTCGTGGTGTTCGGGACCCCAGGTAGGGGGCCGAAAGCGGCGCTCGATCCGGCGGCGCCGCGGCACCGGACGGGAATCTATTGCTCAGAGTGAGCGTCGATCACTCTGAGTGGCAAATAGATAACCGTGCCATAACGGCGATCAAGGGCCTGTGCCCGACACGCCGGGCAACTCGGCAAGGTTGTGGCAGGCTGCACCCGGGCAGGCCACACTCGACTAGCGGAAGCAGCGACGCAGGTGACGTCGGCAGGCACCACCCGGGAGGTCCCCATGCCCGAACTGCGTGTCGTGGCCGTCTCCAACGACGGCACACGGCTGGTGCTCAAGGCTGCGGACAGCACGGAATACACGCTTCCGATCGATGAGCGGCTGCGCGCCGCGGTGCGCAACGACCGCGCCCGTCTCGGCCAGATCGAGATCGAGGTGGAGAGTCATCTCCGCCCCCGCGACATCCAGGCGCGTATACGCGCGGGTGCCTCAGCCGAGGAGGTCGCGCAGCTCGCCGGCATTCCCGTCGACCGGGTGCGCCGCTTCGAGGGCCCGGTCCTCGCCGAGCGCGCGTTCATGGCGGAGCGGGCCCGTAAGACGCCCGTACGCCGTCCTGGCGAGAACACCGGCCCACAGCTCGGCGAAGCGGTGCAGGAACGGCTGCTGCTGCGCGGCGCCGAGAAGGACACCGTGCAGTGGGACTCGTGGCGCCGTGACGACGGCACCTGGGAGGTCCTGCTGGTCTACCGGGTGGCCGGCGAGCCCCATTCGGCGAGCTGGACGTACGACCCGCCGCGGCGGCTCGTCCAGGCCGTCGACGACGAGGCGCGCGCGCTGATCGGCGAGACGGACGACACGATCGCGCAGGAGCCGAGCTTCCCGTTCGTGCCGCGTATCGCACGGCTGCCGAGAGACCGGCCGCTGGACCGTGCCCTGGACCGCCAGATGGACCGGCCCGCGGTCGGCCCCGCGCCCGACGCGGAGGACAGCGGCGAACGGGACTCCCTGACCAGCCTGTTGGAGGCCGTGCCGAACTTCCGCGGCGACATGGTCGTCCCGGAGCGCCCGGCACAGCCGGAGCCCGCCGCGCTCGACCCCGCCCAGGAGCCTGAGGCCGAGGAGGAGCCGGTGGCTCCCGCGGCGTCGGCGGGTGCGGGCTCGGCGTACGCGGACGTGCTGATGCCGCGCTCGGTGGCGGGCCACCGCGACCGGCTGACCGGCACCACGGACCGCCAAGCGGAGGCGGACGGCGTCCGCCCCGGCCGCCGGGCGGCCGTGCCGAGCTGGGACGAGATCGTCTTCGGCACGCGGCGCAAGAAGCAGGAGTAGCGGCTCGGCGAAGGGCCGGCACCGGTGCGGTGCCGGCCCTTCGGCGTGCGCGGCCGCGAGCCCCGTCGGGTACGCATGCCGCCGCGCCGCGCCCCGGCCGGGGCGCGCGGCCCCGCCACGGACGGCACGTCGCACGACCACCCGGGCCGCGTGCCGCCGGTGCAGCAGCGGCGGACACAGCAGCAGCTCCGCGGAGCCGGGCCAGGCAACGCCCAGGCCCGCCACAGCTCCTGCATGAGAGCAGGTCGCGCATGCCCGACGCCGACCTGATCGCTGCGGGGGCGCACAGGCTCGGACGGGGCCATGACGTGACCGACAGGGCGGGTCCATCCGGCCGGGCCGCGCGGCGGAACTGCCGGCCGCGCTGACGGCGCGTGCCGCCACGGCCCCGGCCGGCTCCGGGCGCTCCCGGGCCGATCCACCGTGGCGGCGTCGGAACGGGCCGAGCCGCGTGGCAACCGGGCGCCCGACCACCGACACCCGCAAGCCCGCGTGCAACGCAACACCCACCCGCACCAGCACGCGCGATGGTCCGGCGTACGGAACACCACTGCACCGGACCACCCATCACGGAGGCGTCAGGACGGATCAGGACCTGTGGCAACCGGGCGAGACGGGTCGCGCGACCACTGCGACCACGAGCCCGCGTACAACGCCGGGACGAAGCCCGCCAGTTCCAGCGCGACCGCCTGCTGCGCCGCCGAGACGCCCGACCCGCAGTAGACGCCGACGCTCTTCGCGTCCTCGCCGGCGCCCAGGCCGACGAAGCGCGCGACCAGCTGCTCGCGCGGCAGGAAGCGTCCCGTCTCGTCCACGTTCTCCGAGGTCGGAGCCGAGACCGCACCCGGGATATGGCCCGCGACCGCGTCGATGGGCTCCACCTCGCCCCGGTACCGCTCCCCCGCCCTGGCATCCAGCAGCAGCCCCTCCCGGGCCATGGCCGCAGCGCCGTCCGCGTCCAGCAGGGGCAGCGCGCCGGGCGCGGGGACGAAGTCGCCCTCCACGGGCTCGGGCTCCTTCGTCTCCAGCGGCCCCGTCCAGGCGGCGAGCCCGCCGTCGAGCACCCGTACGTCGGCGTGCCCCGCCCAGCGCAGCAGCCACCAGGCACGGGCCGCACCCCAGCCCTTGTCGCCGTCGTACGTCACGACCGGCATGCCGGCGCCGACGCCTGCGCGGCGCATCGCCGCGCCGAAGGCGTCGATGTCGGGCAGAGGATGCCGGCCGCCAGCTCCGGGGGGCCCGGCCAGTTCCGCATCGAGGTCGACGAAGACGGCGCCGGGGATGTGCCCGGCCTCGTACGCGGGCCGGCCGTGCGGACCGCCGAGCTGGTAGCGGACGTCGAGCAGCACCGGCGGGGTCGGGCCGGCGAGTTCGGTCGCAAGATCGGCCGCGGAGATGATGGGTGTCATACGGGCCATCCTCGCGCACCGCATCGCCGCACCGTAACGCCCTCGAGGCGGATGACCGGCTGCAGACCGGGCATGCTCCGGCGGGAACCCGCCACATCCGGCGCGGCCGGGGCGCAGTGGGCGTCCGGTGGTGAAAGCATCTGCTCGGGCGCACACCCTGTCCGCACAACGGCGCGCCCGTCCCCGCACGGCCACCACGATGGTCCGAGGAGAGAGTGACAATGACCGAGGCGACTCGGCGCGCGCCCGGCACACCCTGCTGGGTGAGCCTGATGGTGCACGGCCTTGATGTGACGCAGGAGTTCTACGCGTCGCTGTTCGGATGGGAGTTCGCGCCCGGCCCGCCGCAATTGGGTCCGTACGTCCGCGCGCTGCTCGACGGCAAGGAGGTGGCAGGGATCGGCCGCCTGCCCGCCGACCGTCATCTGCCGGTCGCCTGGACGCCGTATCTGGCGACGGACGACGCGGACGCGACGGCCGAGGCGATCCGGAGCGCCTGCGGCACCGTGGGCGTGGGCCCGCTGGTCGCCGGGGAAGAAGGCCGGATGGCCATCGCCTCCGACCCGGTGGGCGCGGTCTTCGGCGTCTGGCAGGCCGCGGCACACACCGGCACCGCCGTCCACGGCACCCATGGCACGCCGGTGTGGAACGAGCTGGTCGCCCGGGACACGGCCGTGAGCAAGTTCTACCAGGTGGTCTTCGGCCACGAGACGCAGGCGCTCGTCCCGTCCGCCGACGGCGGCCCGGCCGAGGAGGACCGTCTGACGCTGCTCGTCGGCGGTCGGCCGGTGGCCTCGGTGCGCGGCGTCGGCCAGGCGCTCCCCCGGGACCGCGGCCCGCACTGGATGACGTACTTCGAGGTCGAGGACACCGACGCGGCGGCTCAGCGGGTCGTCGAGCTGGGCGGGCGGGTGATCCGGCCCCCGGGGACCGGGGCCGGATGTCGCGAGGCGACCGTCGCGGACCCGGAGGGCGCGGTGTTCACGATCGTGCGGACGGAGCGGGGCTGAGACTGCGGGCGCGGCGGCGCGTGCGTGCCGGGGCAGAGGCGGCGGACGCGGCGGGGCCTGCAGCCGGGGCAGAGGCGGCGGGCCGGGGCCGAGGTACCGGCGAACCGGGGGCTGAGGCGGCGGGCGCGGCGGGGCGTGCGTGCCGGGGCAGAGGCGGCGGGCCGGGGCTGAGGTACCGGCGAACCGGGGGCTGAGGCGGCGGACGCGGCGGGACCGGGCGGCCGGCCGACCGTGCTGTCCGAGCCGGATACCCGGTCAAGCAGTCCGTACCGTCAGGCCGACGGAACCGCCCCGTCAGACGGTCCCGACCGGCAGGACGTCAGGGGACAGAGCGGCCGCGCGCGCTGTCGCCGCCGTCATCCGGCGCCGGTGGTGGCGTCGGCACAGCACCTCGTAACCGATCTCGTCCGGTGACTGGTTGACGTCCCCGACCACGACCTGGGCGCCCTCGACGACCATCTCGCCGCCGACGGTGCGGGCGTTGTGCGTGGCGCGCGCACCGCACCAGCACAGCGCCTCGACCTGCAACACCTCGACGCGGTCGGCCAGTTCGACGAGCCGCTGCGAGCCGGGGAAGAGCTTGGAGCGGAAATCGGTGGTGATGCCGAAGGCGAAGACGTCCAGCTCCAGGTCGTCGACGATACGGGCCAGCTGGTCGACCTGCTCGGGCGCGAGGAACTGCGCCTCGTCCGCGATCACATAGTCGCAGCGGCCGCCCTTGGAGAGACGGTCGACGAGGTACGCGTAGAAATCGAAGCCCTCGGCTGCCTCGACGGCGTCGGTCACCAGGCCCAGCCGGGAGGACAACTTGCCCTCGCCCGCCCGGTCGTCCCGCGTGAAGATCATGCCCTGCAGGCCGCGCGCCGACCTGTTGTGCTCGATCTGAAGAGCGAGGGTGCTCTTTCCGCAGTCCATCGTTCCGGAGAAGAACACCAGCTCGGGCATGGGAGGTCGAGGACCTTTCGGGTCGTGGGAGGCGGTGGGGATGCGGGGGTTACGAGCGTAGTTCGAGGAGGGGGACGAGCTGCTCGACGGGGGTCATGGACCCGTGCATGCCGACCATGGCCGATTCGTGCGGCTCGTTGACCGACGCGATGATCACCACATCGTCGTGGGCCGCGGCGACGACGTCGCCGATCCGCCCGTACACCCGCTCGTCGACCCGGTCGCCGAACCAGCCGGCGGCGATCGCTTCGTCCCGGCCGGCCACCCAGAACTGCTCGCCCAGCACCTCCCGCCAGACCGCGAGCACATCGGACTGGGCGCCCGGCACGGCGTAGACATGGCGGGCCCGGCCTTCGCCGCCCAACAGGGCGACACCGGCGCGCAGCTCCCAGTCCTCGTCGAAGTCGATGCGGGACTGCTCGTCGAAGGGGATGTCGATCATGCCGTGGTCGGCGGTGACGTACAGGGCGGCGCGGGGCGGCAGTTGCTCGGCGAGGCGCTGCACCAGCCGGTCCACGTACATCAACTGTCCACGCCAGGCGTCGGAGTCCACACCGAAGCGATGGCCCTTGCCGTCGACATCGCTGTAGTACGTGTAGACCAGCGAGCGGTCGCCGGCGGCGAGCTGCTCGGCGGCGAGGTCCATGCGCTCCTCGCCGGAGAGCCGCCCGTGAAACGTGCCGCCGCTGAGCGCGATCTTGGTGAGCGGCGTCTGCTCGAACGTCGGCGACGACACCTGCGCCGTATGCACCCCCGCCTCGTCTGCGAGCTGGAAGACGGTCGGGTAGGGCTGCCACACGCGTGGCGGGGTCCAGGGCTTCCAGCGCAGCTGGTTCATCAGCTCGCCGGTCTCCGGATTGCGCGCGGTGTAGCCGGGCAGGCCGTGCACGCCGGGTGGCAGGCCGGTGCCGACGGAGGCGAGCGAGGTGGCGGTGGTGGCGGGGAACCCGGCCGTGAGCGGACGGCCGGTACCCCCGCGCGAGGTGCCGAGCAGGGAGGTCAGGTACGGGGCCTCGTCCGGGTGCGCCTTGATCTGCTCCCAGCCGAGACCGTCGATCAGGAACACGCAGTTGCGGTCGGCGGGTGTCAGCTCCGGGATGCGCCTCATGAGCCCGGGGACGCCCAGGCCGGCAGCCAGGGTGGGCAGGAGATCCGCGAGGGAGCCGGTGCCGTACTCGGGCACGGGTGCGGTGTCGAGTGCGAGCGGAGTGGGCTCGTCCGGCCAGACGGCGCTCTGCGCGGGCTGGACCATCAGCGGGTGGCCGCCGTGGCCTCGGAGAGTGCCTGGGCGAAGGCGAGCGTCTGGCGCACGGTGTCGGGACCGTCGCCCGCCTCACTCACCCTCAGGCTGAGGTCGTCGGCGGTCGAGTTGCCGGTGTAGCCGTGGTCGGCGTCGCAGTTCGGGTCACCGCAGGCCGCGGGCTCCAGGTCGATACGCGAGACGGCGCCCCAGCCGATGGTGAGGACGACCTCGCGGGGCAGGGTGCCGGGGGTGTACGACTCGGGGTTGGCGACGACGCGGCTGACCACGACGGACGAGATGCGGTCGAGCTTGACCGACTCGGTGGACGTCGTGGCGTACGGCGTCGGGGAGCTGGTGTCGGCGGCCTGCTCGTCGGTGTGGCTGACGATGAAGCGGTTCTCGGTCAGGACGAGGACCGTGACATGGCGGCGGACCTCGTTGGCGTCGAACGTGGTCTCCTGGTGCACGAGGTACGACGAGATCGGCTCGCCGCCGACGGCGGCCTCCACCGCCTCGGCCACGAGGGCCGGGTAGTAGCCGCTGCGCTCGATCGCCGCGCGCAGCCCCTGGGTCGTCGTACCGGTCTTCGCCATGCGGTCCATCCTACGGGGCCCTGAGGGGCCCGAGCGCTCAGTAGCTGGGGAGCCTGCGGGGGCCCAGGTCGGTGCGAGGGGGCGGTGGTGCGAGACGGACGGAGGCATCGAGAACAGCGAGGCCCTGGGGTGCGACGACGACCGGTTCGAGACTGATCGACACCACCTCGGGGTGATCGTCGACCAGCCGTGAGACCCGGAGAAGGAGCTCTTCCAGCGCGGCGGTGTCGACGGGCGCGGAGCCGCGCCAGCCGAACAGGAGCGGGGCGGTGCGGATGCTGCGGACCAGCTCGGCCGCGTCGCGGTCGGTGGCGGGGACGAGGCGGTGGGCGGTGTCGCCCAGCAGCTCGGAGGGCGGGCCCGCCAGCCCGAAGGAGAGCACAGCGCCGGCGCCGGGGTCGATGGCGGCGCGCACGACGGTGTCGACTCCGCGCGGGACCATCGCCTGCACGACGGGCTGCAGCTCGGCGGGCTTGCCGAGTGAGCCGATCAACTCCGTGTACGCCTGGCGCAGTTGCGTCTCGTCCGCCAGATCGAGACGTACGCCGCCGAGGTCGGCGCGGTGGCGCAGGTGCGGGGCGGTTGTCTTGAGAGCAACGGGATAGCCGAGGCGCCGGGCGGCCTCGGCGGCGGAATCGGCGTCCGAGGCGGGCAGGGCGGACCGTACACGGATGCCGTAGCGGGCGAGCAGCTCGTGGGCGTCGACCTGGCCGAGGGTGAAGCCCCGGCTGTCGCTGTCCCCGCCGAGCAGCCGCTCGATCTGGGCGGCGGCCCCTGCCTCGTCGATGTCGTCGTACTCGGGCACCCTCCCGGGCTCGGCGGCCTGCCGCCGCCACTGCGCATACCTGACGGCCTCGGCCAGCGCCCGGACGGCCCGCTCCGCGGCGGGATACGCGGGGATGCGCCGCGTGTCGTCGCCTGCGGCAGGACGGTCGGCATCCGCAACGGCGCGCGCCTGCGGGGCACGGGAGGGCGCGGCGTCGGCGTGCGCCGGACGGGCGCCGGGCCGGGCAGGCACGTCGGCGCCGGCGGGGGCCGATCGCCGCCCTTCGTCGGCGGGGGCCTCGGAGGCGCCGTGCCCCTGTGAGCCGGCCGGCCTGCCCGAGACACGTCCCCGCAGACCGAACCACGACCTGGCCACCGCGGACCGGGACGTGCGGCGGGCATCCCCGGACGACACGTCCGCGTCCACGGCAGCGCCATGCTGGTCCGCCGCCTTCCCGGACGACACGTCCGCGTCCACGGCAGCACCGTGCTGGTCCGCCGCCTTCCCGGACGACACGTCCGCGTCCACGGCAGCACCGTGCTGGTCCGCCACGCCCGTGCCCCGGCCCTCGCCCGAAGGGGCATACGGCCCCGGCGACGACGCGTCCGCGTCTATGGCAGCACCGTGCTGCTCCGCCGCCTTCTCGGACGACACGCCCGTGTTCACTGCAGCGCCATGCCGATCGGCCACGCCCGTGCCACGAGCCTCTGTCGAAGGGGCATCCGCCCCGGGCGACGACACATCCGCATCCACGGCAGCGCCATGCCGATCCGTCACGCCCCTGCCCCGGCCATCACCCGAAGGGGCATCCGCACCCGGCGACGACACATCCGCATCCACGGCAGCGCCATGCCGATCCGTCACGCCCCTGCCCCGGCCATCACCCGAAGGGGCACCCGCCCCCGGCGACGACACGTCCGCGTCCACCGGAGTCGAAACCTGCCGCCGCCCGTCCGACGCCGGGACCGCAGCGCTGCCGACCGCTTCAGGCCCGCCCCGCCCGTTCGTCGGCGCGGACCCGCCCCGACTGCCGGCCGCCTCCGGCTCGCCCCGCCCGACCCGACGGTCCGTCGACTGCGGCCCGCCGTCGGCGGTCTCAGCGGCCTCGGACGACTCGGCCGCTTCGGACGGGCGGCCGGGCGTCGTGCCCGCACGGGCGCGTGGGGACGTGCTCGATGCCGCCGAGAGCGCGTCCGCCAGCGCACCCATCTCGACGTGCACCACGGCCACCGGCTTCGCCGCGCTCGTCGCCGCCGCGTCGCGGAGGGCCGTGGCCAGCACCTCGCCGTCGCCCGATTCCGTGACGCCGTTCTCGCCGACCCACGGGATCGCCGTGACGACCACCGCGTCGCACGCGTCGTCGTCCAACGCCCGGGCGAGCGCTGTCCGGAAGTCCGCCGGCGTCGCCCCTGTCGTGAGGTCGAGCGGCGGCAGCGGCCGTAGCCCTTCCGCGAGGCACGCGTCGTACGCGAGAAGCCCGAGGGACTCGGAGTTGCCGAGGATCGCGACCCTCGGCCCGGCCGGCAGCGGCTGCCCGGCGAGCAGCAGCCCCGCGTCGATCAGCTCCGTCACGGTGTCCACCCGGATCACGCCCGCCTGACGCATCAGCGCGCCGACCGTCGCGTCCGGCATCCGCGTCACCGGCACCGCGTGCCCCGGCGGCGCGCTGCCGCTGTGGCGCGCGCCCTTGACGACGACGACCGGCTTGACGGGCGCCGTGCGCCGGGCGAGCCGGGTGAACTTGCGGGGGTTGCCGATGGACTCGAGATAGAGCAGGACGACGTCCGTGCCCGGGTCCTCGTGCCAGTACTGGAGGAAGTCGTTGCCCGACACGTCCGCGCGGTTGCCGGAAGAGATGAAGGAGGACAGCCCCGCGCCACGCCGGTGCAGTCCCGAGAGCAGCGCGATGCCGATCGCCCCGGACTGGGTGAACAGACCGATCCGCCCGGTCGCCGGGGACTCGGGGGCGAGAGAGGCGTTGAGCCGGACGGTGTCCGCCGTGTTGATGATGCCGAAGGCGTTCGGGCCGATGATCCGCATGCCGTACGAGCGTGCCTGCCGCACCAGTTCGCGCTGGCGCTCGCGGCCTGCCGCGCCGCTCTCCGCGTATCCGGCGCTCAGCACCACCAGGCCCTGGACGCCGTGCTCGCCGCAGTCGGCGAGCACCTCGGTCACCCGCTCGGCGGGCACGGCGACGATCGCCAGGTCGACGGGCTCGCCGATGTCGCCGACCGAGCGCACGGCCGGCACGCCCTCCAGCTCGGTGCGCCCCTCGGGAAAGGCGCGGTTCACCGCGTACACACGGCCCGTGAAGCCCGCGCCCAGAACATTGCGCAGGGCGGTGCGGCCGACGCCGCCCGGCCGACGGCCCGCACCGATCACCGCGATCGAGCCGGGCGCGAGAAGGCGCTGCACGGAGCGGGCCTCGGCCCGCTGCTCGCGGCCGCGCTGCACGGCGAGGGACTCCTCCGTCGGTTCGAGGTCGAGGGTGAGATGGACCGAGCCGTCCTCGAAGCTGCGCTTCTGCGTGTATCCGGCATCCCGGAACACCTTGATCATCTTGTTGTTCGCGGGCAGGACCTCCGCCGCGAACCGCCGGATGCCACGTTCGCGCGCGACGGCGGCGATGTGCTCCAGCAGGGCGGACGCGACGCCGCGCCCCTGGTGGGCGTCCTGGACGAGGAAGGCGACCTCGGCCTCGTCGGCGGGCGCACTGGCGGGGCGGCCCTGCGCGTTGATCCGGTCGTAGCGGACGGTCGCTATGAACTCGCCGCCGACCGTCATCGCGAGCCCCACCCGGTCCACGTAGTCGTGGTGGGTGAACCGATGCACGTCCTTGTCGGACAGCCGGGGGTAGGGGGCGAAGAAGCGGTAGTACTTCGACTCGTCGGAGACCTGTTCGTAGAAGCTGACGAGCCGGTCGGCGTCCTCGGTGGTGATGGGCCTGATGCGCGCGGTGCCGCCGTCGCGCAGCACCACGTCTGCTTCCCAGTGATCCGGGTAAGCGTGCTCCGAGGTCTGCATGGGGCAAGCGTACGGCGCGGCCACCGGTCGCGTGGGTGGTTGTGGACGGGCAGGCTGAGAGGGCTTCGCAGCGGCCGTGACCACGATCCGGACGCCATGGGAAGCACACCGGAACGCATGAGAGACTGGTCTAGACAACTCGTTGAGACTTGAAGGGCAACACCATGGCTGAGCGTCGCGTCAATGTCGGCTGGGCCGAGGGCCTGCACGCCCGCCCCGCGTCCATCTTCGTTCGTGCCGCGACGGCAGCCGGCGTTCCGGTGACGATCGCCAAGGCCGACGGCAACCCGGTCAACGCCGCCTCCATGCTGGCCGTCCTCGGCCTCGGGGCACAGGGCGGCGAGGAGGTCGTGCTCGCTTCCGACGCGGACGGCGCCGACGCCGCGCTGGACCGCCTGGCCAAGCTCGTGGCCGAGGGTCTGGACGAACTCCCCGAGACCGTCTGAACCCCGCGTTCCGGTGATCCGGTCCCGTCCGGCCGGCTCACCCGACGACCATGGCAGAGCCGCGGCGTTCCGGAAAAGGAACTCCGCGGCTTTTGCGTTCCCGTACGTCCACCGGGAAATGAATTCGAGCAACCGAAAATCAGCGGGACCGAATAGGCCCCTTCTTGTATACGGCTCGATTGTTAATTGCGGACGCTCGCGATGTTTACGGGATGTTGCGAAGTCCTCACCCGCTCCGGGCGCCGCAGCCGGTGTGCGGCCGACGCCCTTTCCACGTGCAGGGCCGTGAGCGACCGCGCACGTTCCACATCGCCGCGCGCCACGGCGTCCACGATCGCGCCGTGCTCGGCCCAGGACTCGACGGGCATGGCCGGCTGGTCGACGGCGTACATCCAGGCGATCTTGTGCCGCAGCTGGGTCAGCAGGGCGGTCAGCCCGGGGCTGCCGCAAGCCTGCGCGAGTGTCTCGTGGAACCAGGCGCCCAGGGACCGCAGGTCCTCGCCCTGGCCGCGGCGGGCGCGTTCCTGACCCAGCCTCACCAGGCCGCGCAGCACCTTCAGATGCGCCTCGGTCCGCCGCTGGGCGGCGCGCGCGGCGCCGAGCGGCTCCAGCAGCATGCGGATCTCCAGTAGGTCGGCCGCCTCCTGCTCGGTGGGCTCGGCGACATGGGCGCCGGCGTGGCGCCGGGTGACGACGAAGCCCTCGGACTCCAGAGTGCGCAGCGCCTCGCGCACCGGGACGCGGGAGACCCCGTAGCGGCGTGCGAGGTTCTCCTCGGTGAGCCGGCTGCCGCGCTCGAATACACCGGAGACGATGTCGTCGCGGATCGCCGTGCATACAGAGTGCGCGGGAATGCGCATGTCCGAACCTCCGCCTTGATACGCGCGAAACGCAGCCGACTGACTCGTGTCCAGTGACTCTATTCCAGTCCGCGGGATTTTCCGATGGCCGACCGCATTCCATGGATATCTTTTGGCCGGAAACGGCGGAATGCGATCGGTCGGCTGCCCGCCCCGGACACGGGATCGGACACGAGATCGGGCAGGGGACGGCGGGACCGGCCCGGGCACGGGACACGGGACACAGGACACGCGAGCGGTGCCGCGGACGCGGAAGACCCCCGGCGGCACGCCGGGGGTCTTCCCAAGATCCGTCGGTTCAGACGCTGACGCCGCGTGCGCGCAGATACGCGACCGGGTTCATGTCGGAGCCGTACTCCGCCGTGGTCCGGGCCTCGAAGTGGAGGTGCGGGCCGGTCGAGTTGCCGGTCGAGCCGGAGAGGCCGATCTGCTGCCCGGGCATGACCTGCTGGCCGACCGAGACGTTGATCGACGACAGGTGGCCGTACTGGGTGTAGGTGCCGTCGTTCATGCGGAGCACGATGTTGTTGCCGTACGCGCCGGCCCAGCCCGCCTCGACGACGGTGCCGGCACCGACGGCCACGACCGAACTGCCGGACGCGGCACGGAAGTCGACGCCGGAGTGGCTGCCGGAGGACCAAAGGGACCCGCCGGCCTGGTAGCCGGTGGTCACGTACGAGCCCGCGACGGGGAGCCGGAAGGAGTTCAGGCGCCGGCGCTCGGCCTCGCGGGCGGCGCGCTCCTTGGCCTCGCGGGCCTCCTTGGCCCGTGCCTCGGCCTTGCGCTTCGCCTCGGCCTTCGCCTTCGCCCGGGCCTTGGCGGCGGCCTCCTGCTTCTGGGCGGCGGCCTGGTCGGCGATCTCGTCGGCGATGGACCCCATGGAGACGATCTGGGTCAGGCCGGTGTCCTCGACCGAGGGCTCGGCTTCGGCGGCGAGTGCTGGGGAGGCGAGGCTTCCGATGACGCCGGTGGTGGCCAGAGTCGCGACTCCGGCGAAGCTCGCACTCCTGCGCGTGAGGCGGCTCGGGGCACGGTGCTTCCCGGTGGCACGGGTGAACGCCATGAAAAGGCTGGTCCTTTCCTTCCTTCTCGCCTACCGGGTTAGCTGACGGGTTCGGAGCAGGAAGGTCTCCTACGGGCCCCTCCGCGCGGGCGAAGGCGTCCGATTCACCCCAGGGAATGGACCTCTTGTGCCCGATGGCGGGCAAAGAGGGTGGGTCCCCGGCTCCCCGGGCTCGCGCCTGAAGGGGACTCGGCGATGACTGTCCGATGCCGCGGGTGCGGCGTGATCCAGGCGAACAGCCGGACCGACGCTAGGCAGGTCATCTGCCGATAACCAAACGGACAGCCTGTTTTGTAGCGCATGCCACAGGGCAGACAGGCAGCCTCCCCATCAAAACGGGCAAAGCCCGGAACCCCGGCAAAGGACTCAAAGCCGGGGTTCCGCTTGAGTGCACAGCACTCGTTCTGTACCTGTCCGCCCGACAGGTGGCCTTTGATCAGCCCGTGACGACGGTCACTTCACCGATATCGAGCGCCCTGACGGGCTCCTCGATCTGGGCCGCGTCGCCGACCAGCACGGTGACCAGACGGTCCACAGGGAACGCGGAGACCGCCGCCGCCGTCGCCTCCACCGTCCCCGTCGCGGCCAGGCGGGCATACAACTGCGCCTGGTAGTCGTCCGGGAGGTGCTGCTCGACCTGATCGGCGAGCGTGGCCGCGACCGACGCCGCGGTCTCGTACTTCAGCGGGGCCACGCCGACCAGGTTCTGCACGGCCACGTCGCGCTCGGCGTCGGTGAGCCCCTCCGCCGCCAGCGTGCGCAGCACCTTCCACAGGTCGTCCAGCGCGGGGCCGGTGTTGGGGGTGTCCACGGAGCCGCTGATGGCCAGCATCGAGGCTCCCGAGCCGTCCGGAGCGGAGAGCAGCACCTGGCCGAAGGCCCGTACGCCGTAGGTGTAGCCCTTCTCCTCGCGCAGGACGCGGTCGAGCCGGGAGGTCAGCGTGCCGCCCAGGCAGTACGTGCCGAGCACCTGGGCCGGCCAGACGCTGTCGTGGCGGTCGGGACCGATACGGCCGATGAGCAGCTGCGTCTGCACGGCGCCCGGCCGGTCGACGATGACCACCCGGCCGGTGTCGTCGGCAGTGACGGCAGGCACGGGCCGGGTGTCGCCCTTGTCACCCGTCCAGGCCCCGAGGGTGTCGGCGAGGACGGCGTCCACGTCGATCCCGGAGAGGTCGCCGACGATCACGGCGGTCGACGTGGCGGGCCGTACATGCGCCTCGTAGAAGGTCCGCACGGCAGCGGAGTCGATCCGGGCCACCGTCTCCTCGGTCCCCTGGCGCGGGCGCGACACCCTGAGGGACGACGGGAAGAGCTCCTGGGAGAGCTGCTTGGCCGCACGGCGGGCAGGATTGGCCATCTCGTGCGGGATCTCGTCGAGCCGGTTGCGCACCAGCCGGTCGACCTCGCCCGCCGCGAAGGCGGGGGCGCGCAGCGCCTCGGCGAGCAGGCCGAGTCCCTTGGGCAGCCGGGAGGCGGGGACCTCCAGGGAGACGCGGACACCGGGGTGGTCCGCGAGCGAGTCGAGCGTGGCACCGCAGCGCTCCAGCTCGGCGGCGAACTCCTCGGCGCTGTGCTTGTCCGTGCCCTCCGACAGGGCGCGCGCCGTGATCGTGGCAACGCCGTCGAGCCCCTCGGGCTCGGCCTCCAGCGGGGCGCCGAGGAGGATCTCCACGGCGACGACCTTCTGGCCCGGGCGGTCGCAGCGCAGCACCGTCAGTCCGTTGTCCAGCGTGCCGCGCTGGGGGGCGGGGAAGGCCCAGGGCCGGGCGGTGCCGGGGGTGGGCTGCGGGTGGAACTCCATGGTCACGGCAGCGTCGCTCACTGGTCCGCCCCCTTGTGCTCGTCGCTGTCGTCGGCCGCCGCGGCCTCGTCGCTGTCGTCGGCGGAGATGGGCTCGTAGACCAGTACAGCCCGGTTCCGGGGGTGCAGCCGTGCCTCGGCGACCGCCCGCACCTCCTCGGCGGTGACACCGAGGACGCGCTGCACGGCGGTCAGCGCCAGCTGCGGGTCGCCGAACAGGACGGCGTAACGGCACAGTTCGTCGGCGCGGCCGGCGACGGTGCCCAGCCGGTCGAGCCATTCGCGCTCCAGCTGGGCCTGGGCGCGCTCCATCTCCTCGGGCGTCGGTCCCTCGGCGGCGAACCGCGCGAGCTCCTCGTCGACCGCGGCCTCGATCTGCGGGACCTCGACACCGCCGGACGTCTTGACGTCCAGCCAGCCGAGCGAGGGAGCACCGGCCAGGCGCAGCAGCCCGAACCCGGCGGCGACGGCCGTCTGGTCGCGGCGGACCAGGCGGTTGTGCAGGCGGGAGGACTCGCCGCCGCCGAGGACGGTGAGCGCCAGGTCTGCGGCGTCGCACTCGCGGGTGCCGTCGTGCGGGAGGCGGTAGGCGGCCATCAGGGCGCGGGCGGGCACCTCCTCGACGATCTCCTCGCGCAGCTGCTCGCCGATGACTTCCGGCAGGGAGCCGTCGCGCGGGGGCTGCTTGCCGTCGTGCGAGGGGATGGAGCCGAAGTACTTCTCGATCCACGCGAGCGTCTGCTGCGTGTCGATGTCGCCGACGACCGACAGGACCGCGTTGTTCGGCGCGTAGTACGTGCGGAAGAAGGCGCGGGCGTCCTCGAGGGTCGCCGCGTCGAGGTCGGCCATCGAGCCGATCGGCGTGTGGTGGTAGGGGTGACCCTCGGGGTAGGCCAGGGCGGTCAGCTTCTCGAACGCCGTGCCGTACGGCACATTGTCGTAGCGCTGGCGGCGCTCGTTCTTGACGACGTCGCGCTGGTTCTCCATCGACTCGTCGTCGAGCGCGGCGAGCAGCGAGCCCATGCGGTCGGCCTCCAGCCAGAGCGCCAGCTCCAGCTGATGAGTGGGCATGGTCTCGAAGTAGTTGGTGCGCTCGAAACTGGTGGTCCCGTTCAGCGAGCCGCCGGCCCCCTGCACCAGCTCGAAGTGGCCGTTCCCCTTCACCTGGGCCGAGCCCTGGAACATGAGGTGCTCGAAGAGGTGGGCGAGTCCTGTACGGCCCTTGACCTCGTGGCGGGAGCCGACGTCGTACCAGAGGCAGACCGCGGCGACCGGGGTCAGGTGGTCCTCCGAGAGCACGACGCGCAGGCCGTTGGCCAGGCGGTGCTCGGTCGCTGTCAGGCCGCCGGACCCGGCCTGAGCTGTGGCCGTGTGACCCATGGGCATGTACGTCCCTTCGATCGCGATGCTGGAATTGCTGCCAGACCTGCCACTGTATGCAAGCGCGCTGACGCCTGGCGAAGTTCCCGGCCGACGGTCCGCGTTGTTCCCCCGCTCGTGGGCGGGGCCGCGGCCGGGGTTGAACCTGGGTCGCGGTCCGCGTTGTCGGTGGGAAGGTCCACAATGGTCGGCGTCAGATCCAGCCTGGTACGTGAAGGAGCAGCAGCCGCGATGGCCCGCCGCAGCACGAAGACCCCGCCGCCGGACGATTTCGAGGAGAGGATCCTCGACATCGACGTCGTGGACGAAATGCAGGGCTCCTTCCTCGAGTACGCGTACTCGGTGATCTACTCCCGCGCCCTGCCCGACGCCCGCGACGGCATGAAGCCGGTGCACCGCCGCATCGTCTACCAGATGAACGAGATGGGCCTGCGCCCCGACCGCGGCTACGTGAAGTGCGCGCGCGTCGTCGGCGAGGTCATGGGCAAGCTGCACCCGCACGGAGACGCGTCGATCTACGACGCCCTGGTGCGCATGGCGCAGCCGTTCTCGATGCGCCTGCCGCTCGTCGACGGCCACGGGAACTTCGGCTCGCTGGGCAATGACGACCCGCCCGCCGCCATGCGGTACACCGAGTGCCGCATGGCGGATGCCACCAGTTTGATGACGGAGTCGATCGACGAGGACACGGTCGACTTCCAGTCGAACTACGACGGCCAGGAGCGGGAGCCGGTAGCCCTCCCGGCCGCCTACCCGAACCTGCTGGTCAACGGTGCCTCCGGCATCGCGGTCGGCATGGCCACCAACATGCCCCCGCACAATCTGGGCGAGGTCATCGCCGCCGCCCGCCACCTGATCCGATACCCGCACGCGGACCTCGAGGCGCTGATGCGCCATGTGCCCGGTCCCGACCTGCCCACGGGTGGCCGGATCGTCGGCCTGGGCGGGATCAAGGACGCGTACGAGAGCGGTCGCGGCACGTTCAAGATCCGTGCCACTGTGTCCGTCGAGACGGTCACCGCCCGCCGCAAGGGTCTGGTCGTCACCGAACTGCCCTTCGCGGTCGGTCCGGAGAAGGTCATCTCCAAGATCAAGGACCTGGTCTCGGCGAAGAAGCTCCAGGGCATCGCCGACGTCAAGGACCTCACGGACCGCCAGCACGGTCTGCGCTTGGTCATCGAGATCAAGAACGGGTTCATCCCCGAGGCCGTCCTGGAGCAGCTGTACAAGCTGACGCCCATGGAGGAGTCCTTCGGCATCAACAACGTGGCCCTGGTGGACGGTCAGCCGCTCACCCTGGGGCTGAAGGAGCTGCTGGAGGTCTATCTGGACCACCGGTTCGAGGTGGTGCGCCGCCGCAGCGAGTTCCGCCGGACCAAGCGCCGCGACCGGCTGCACCTGGTGGAGGGGCTTCTCGTCGCCCTGCTCGACATCGACGAGGTCATCCGCCTGATCCGTTCCAGCGAGAACTCCGCCCAGGCCAAGGAGCGCCTGATCCAGCACTTCTCCCTGAGCGAGATCCAGACGCAGTACATCCTCGACACTCCGCTGCGGCGCCTGACCAAGTTCGACCGGATCGAGCTGGAGAGCGAGCGCGACCGGCTCACCGGCGAGATCGAGGAGCTCACCCGGATCCTGGAGTCGGACGCCGAGCTGCGCAAGCTGGTCTCCGCCGAACTGGCCGCGGTGTCCAAGAAGTTCGGCACCCCGCGCCGCACGGTGCTGCTGGAGTCCGCGGGCACACCGGCGCCCGCCGCGTCCCTCCAGGTCGCGGACGACCCGTGCCGTGTACTGCTGTCCTCGACGGGCCTGCTGGCGCGGACCGCCACCGGCGAGCCGCTGGTGGACCACGGCACCCGGCGCACCAAGCACGACGTGATCGTTTCGGCGGTGCTCACGACGCAGCGCGGCGAGGTGGGTGCGGTGACGTCGGCGGGACGGCTGCTGCGCCTGTCGGTGATCGACCTGCCGCAGCTTCCCGACACGGCGTCCGACCCCAACCTCGCGGGCGGCGCGCCGGTCGCGGAGTTCCTGTCGCTGGAGGCGGACGAGAAGGTCGTCTGTCTCACCTCGCTGGACGAGTCGTCCCCCGGCCTCGCGCTCGGCACCGCGCAGGGCGTGGTCAAGAGGGTGGTCCCCGACTATCCGTCCAACAAGGACGAGTTGGAGGTCTTCACCCTCAAGGAGGGCGACCGCATCGTGGGCGGCACGGAGCTGCATACGGGCGAGGAGGACCTGGTCTTCATCACCTCCGACGCGCAGCTGCTGCGCTTCCCGGCCTCGCAGGTGCGACCGCAGGGCCGGGCGGCCGGCGGCATGACCGGTATCAAGCTTGCGGAAGGCGCCGAGGTGATCTCGTTCACCGCGGTCGACCCGGCGGGGGACGCGGTGGTCTTCACGGTGGCCGGCGCGCAGGGCACTCTGGTTGACGGTCCGACGACGGCGAAGCTCACGCCGTTCGACCAGTACCCGCGCAAGGGGCGCGCGACGGGTGGTGTGCGCTGCCAGCGCTTCTTGAAGGGTGAGGACATGCTCGTCCTGGCCTGGGCCGGCGCGGCCCCGGCGCGCGCGGCGCAGAAGAACGGCGCACCGGCGCAGTTGCCTGAGCTCGACCCGCGCCGTGACGGCTCGGGCACGCCGCTGACGTCACCGGTCGCGGTGCTGGCGGGGCCCGCGAGCTAGATGTCGTGGTCGGGGGCGCCGGTCCCGTCCGGCTCCCCCGGCGCCTCGTCGCCGTCGGCCTCCCGTGGCACGTAGCGCAGCACGCCCCACATGCTGCGCTCGTCGGGGAGGTCGTCTGAGCCGCTCAGCGCGCAGGACTCGACCTCCTTGCGGAGCCCTTCGGCGTCGATGCCGGAGCCGATGAGCACGAGCTGTGTCCTGGGATCCGCACCGGCAGGCCAGGGCTGCGGATAGAAGCGCAGGAAGCGTCCGACCGCGTGCACCGCGTACCGGTTCCGCGGATCGGCCGCACCGAAGTCGACGAAGCCCTTGATCCGGTACAGCCCGGCGGGCCTCGAGTCCAGGAACGTCATCAGACGGCGCGGGTGCACCGGCACGTCCAGGGCGACGGAGACGCTGTCGTACGCGGTGTGCAGATGCCCCTCGTGGCCGCTTTCGTGCGCGTGCTCATGGCTGTGCTCACGGTCGTACGCCTCGGCGTAGAGGTCCTCGAAGGACAGCTGGCGGACCTTCTCGTCCCGCTCGGGCCGTACGGCCGGGTCGAGAAGCAGCTCCGGGTCGATGCGGCCGTACTGCGCGCTGACGACGGGCGTGCCGCCGGCGAGCTGGGCGAGTGTGTCCCGCAGCCGCTCCAGGCCGGCCCCGCCCACCCGGTCGGTCTTGTTGAGGACGACGAGGTCGGCGATCGCGAGATGCCGGTCGATCTCGGGATGCCGGGCCCTGATCGCGTCGAACTCGGCGGCGTCGACGACCTCGGCCAACCCTCCGTAGACGATGCGGGGGTTGTCGCTGGCGAGAATCATCCGCACGAGCTCCTGCGGCTCGGCCAGCCCCGACGCCTCGACCACGATGACGTCGATCCGTGCCGAGGGCCGGGTGAGCTTGTCCAGATAGTCGTCCAGCTCGCTCGCGTCGACGGCGCAGCAGAGACAGCCGTTGCCGAGGGAGATCGTCGAACCGACCTGTCCGGCAACGGTCATGGCGTCGATCTCGATCGATCCGAAGTCGTTGACGACGACACCGATGCGGTTGCCGCCGTTGCGCCGCAGCAGATGGTTGAGCAACGTGGTCTTCCCGGATCCGAGGAAGCCCGCGAGGACGACGACGGGGATCTGGGGCCTGGTCGGGCTCACTGCTGCACCTCGGACGGTTCGACTGCTCCGGCGGCCCAGGATAAGGGCGCGACATGAAGTGAACGATTGTTAGCAGCGCGTACCGGGCACACATTCGGCACGGCCCATGGACGTACGCCACGGCGTTCCCTCCGTGCGCCGTCATCTCCGCCTCCCCGCCGGTCAGCGCCGCTCGGCACTCTGGGAGTCGCAGACATGCAGTCGACGACCGCTCGCGGTGCCCGGCGCCGCGCACTCCGCCCGGTTCGGTGGACGGTCGCCTGTTTCGGGGGTTGACATGGGCACACAGGGAAATCGGCAGCAGCGAGGGGTGGCGGCAGGCATCGCACTCGTCCTCGCCTCCGCAACAGGCATGGTGGGACTGGTCGCCGCACTCAGCCTGGTCATCAGCTCGTCGATGGAGGCACTCGCCCCCGATACCGACGTCTCCGCCGCCAACGCCGTCTTCTCCGGTCTGGCCTTCGGCGCGGTCCTTGTCGCCCTGGTGATCCAGCACGGCCAGATGCGCCGGCAGAACTCCAGCCTCGCCACGCAGCTGAAACACATGGAGGCAGCCAACGGCTACCAGCGGCGCGCCGACATCACCAGCCAGCACCGGCTCCAGTTCGAGCTGCTGTCCAAGGCCATGGACGATCCGGATCTCGCCGCGGTGCTCAACGCGTACGGCGACGACGTCTCGCCGGTGAAGCAGCGCCAGTACCTGTACGCCAACGCCCTCTACAGCAACCTCCTGCACGCCTACCGGATCGGCTCGACCAGCGAGCGGGACCTGCGGGGCCATGTGAAGGTGATCTGCCGCAGCCCGCTCTTCCACGACTACTGGCAGGCGACCCGGACGCACCGCGAAGAGTTGCCGTACGAGTCCGACGAGGCCAGGCTCGGGCGGATGGTCGACCGGGTGATCGACGACGTCCAGCGGGGTGACCGCCCAGGTCCGGCGGGGTGACCGGGGAGCAACGTCCTCGTTTCACCTGTGTGCAACCGGGGACCGCAGTGGACCGAGCGTGACACACTGCGCCCCAGCCGTGTCATACCTCTCTCCACACACAAGGATCGGCGCCAGTGAAGATCGTTCGTAGGATCGGAGCCTCTCCTCGCGAGCGCGGAAGCCTGTCCGGGCAGACCTGCCCGGACATTTTCGAGCTCAGCGACGGCCGCTTCGCCGTGATCGGCACCGAGGCCACGGAAGACCTCGACAAGGAGCTTCCGGCCGACGCCGCCCGCGCGGACTACGAGCGCATCGTGATCATCAGTCGCGAAACGCTCATCAGAGCCAAGGCCGACATCCCCGACGCGTAACGGCCGACGGGGACCGAACGTGCTCGGCACCGACCGGTGCCGGGCACGTCGTCGTTCGTACGGGCTGTGCCATGACGCCCTCAGCCGTGGTGACGCCGGCGGGATGTGCCGCGGCGGCCCCGGCGGGTCGGCAGCAATGGGCGTCAGCGGCCGGGGCGCGTCTCCCTTGGCGGTACCGTCCATTTCGCGATGGAGGATGTGCCGTTTACCGTTCTCAGGCATGAGTCCCGTACCGACCGCCACCGCCCGGCGACGCCGGTTCGGCTGGCCGCAGCGGGTCTTCTCCCAGGTCCTGCTCATGCAGCTGGCCATCGCCACCGGCGTCACGGCTCTGGCCACCGGCCTGTTCCTCGCACCGCTCAGCTCCCAGCTCGACGACCAGGCGATGCGGCGCGCCCTTGCCATCGCCCAGACCACCGCCTCCCCGGAGCTCGCCGACGAGCTGACCGGCTCCCGCCCGGCCGCCGACGGCCCGGTGCAGAAAGAGGCCGAACGGATCAGGCTGTCCACCGGCGCCGAGTACGTCGTCGTCATGAACGACAACGGCGTCCGCTGGTCGCACACCTCCCCCTCCGAGATCGGGCACATCGTCTCGACCGACCCCAGTGACGCCCTCGCCGGCCATGAGGTGATGGAGATCGACAGCGGCACCCTCGGCCGCTCCGCGCGGGGCAAGGTGCCGCTCCGGGACGACGAGGGCCGGATCGTGGGGGCCGTGTCGGTCGGTATCGAGTACGACAGCGTCCGGGCCCGGCTGCTCGCCGCGATCCCCGGCCTCATCGCCTATGCGGGCGGCGCGCTGGCCGTCGGCGCGCTCGCCGCCTACCTGATCTCCCGCAGGATCCAGCGGCAGACCCATGACCTCGCCTTTTCCGACATCTCGGCGCTGCTCGCCGAACGCGAGGCGATGCTCCACGGCATCCGGGAGGGCGTCGTGGCCCTCGACCGGTCCGGGCGGATCCGGCTGCTCAACGACGAGGCACAGCGCCTGCTGGGTGTCGGCCCCGACGTCACAGGCCGGCCCCTGGGCGAGGTGCTGGGCGAGGGCCGCACGACCGACGTCCTGGCGGGCCGGGTCAGCGGTGAGGACCTGCTGACCGTACGCGGCAGCCGCGTGCTCATCGCGAACCGTATGCCGACGGACGACGGCGGTGCCGTCGTGACTCTGCGCGACCGCACCGAACTGGAGCAGCTGGGCCGGGAGCTGGACTCGACCCGGGGACTGATCGACGCCCTGCGGGCCCAGGACCACGAGCACGCCAACCGGATGCACACGCTCCTCGGCCTGCTGGAACTGGAGATGCACGAGGACGCCATGGAGTTCGTGACGGAGGTCGTCGGTGTGCACCGGGCCACCGCGGAGCAGGTCACGGAGAAGATCCACGATCCGCTGCTCGCCGCGTTGCTGGTGGGCAAGGCGACCGTGGCGGCCGAGCGCGGCGCGTCGCTGCGCATCGCGCCCGCGACGCTGCTGCCGGACCGGCTGGTGGATCCGCGTGGGCTGGTGACGGTCGTGGGCAATCTCGTCGACAACGCGCTGGACGCGGCCGCGGGCACACCGGACGCGACGGTCGAGGTGGAGCTGTACGCGGAGGGCCGCACGGTCGTGCTGCGTATCGCGGACAGCGGGCCGGGGGTGCCGGCCGGGCAGCGTGAGCTGATCTTCACCGAGGGCTGGTCGACGAAGGAGCTGCCCGTGCACGGCAAGCGCGGGCTCGGCCTCGCGCTGGTGCGCAGGTTCGCCGAACGGCAGGGCGGCAGCGCGGTGGTGCGCGAGGCCGCGGGCGGCGGCGCCGAGTTCACCGTCGTCCTGCCGGAGGCACTGGCGGAGCAGCCGCTCCCGGCGACGGGGCCGGCGCAGACGGTTGCGGCCGCCGCCGAGAAGACGCGAGACGCACGATGATCGACGTACTGGTCGTGGACGACGACGTCCGGGTCGCCGAGATCAACGCGGCCTATGTCGCCAAGGTGCCGGGCTTCCAGGTCGCCGCCGTCGCCCACTCGGCCGCCGAGGCACTGGCCCGGATCGCCGGGACGCCGGTGGATCTGATCCTGCTCGACCACTACCTGCCGGACGAGAACGGGCTCGCCGTGGTCCGGGAACTGCGCCGCCTCGGCCATCAGACCGATGTGATCATGGTGACGGCGGCCCGCGACGTGGCCACGGTGCAGGCCGCCATGCGGCACGGCGCACTCCAGTACCTGGTGAAGCCGTTCAACTTCGCCGGGCTTCGCGCCAAGCTGGAGGCGTACGCGACCCTGCGGCGCGCCCTCGACGGGGGCGGCGAGGCGGAGCAGGCCGAGGTGGACCGGATCTTCGGCGTCCTGTCGGCCGGATCGGTCGCCCCGGAGCTGCCCAAGGGGCACTCCACGACGACAGCCGAGCTGGTGCGCCAGGTCCTGCTGGCTGCCGACGGCCCGCTGTCCGCCCAGGAGATCGCGGAGCGGGCGGGGATCAGCCGGCAGACCGCACAGCGCTACCTGAAGCTGCTGGAACGGACGAACCGGGTCCGCCTGAGCCTCAAGTACGGCGAGACGGGCCGTCCCGAGCACCGCTACTCCTGGACGACCAGCGGCTGAACCTCCGGCGCCCCGACGCGTGCCGCACGCGCGCTGTGTCAGTCGTCCAGAACGGCGACGGCGAGTCGGCGCAGCCGATCGGTGTCCGCGATGATGCCGATCGCGGTGATCCTGGTCGCGCTGATGCCGGAAGCCCGCACCGGCCCGCCCGCCCTATGCGGCGCCGGCTCCGGTCAGCGCACGCACCTCGGTCTCGGCGTGCCGGGCCGCATCCGGCGGCTCCGAGGACGTGACGGTGCCGATCCAGCCGGCGAGGAAGCCCAGCGGGATCGAGACCAGTCCCGGGTTCTCCAGTGGGAAGACATGGAAGTCCACGCCCGGGAACAGCGCCTGCGGACTTCCGGACACCACGGGTGACAGCACCACGAGCAACACAGAGGGAACGAGACCTCCGTACACCGACCACACCGCTCCTCGGGTGGTGAAGTTGCGCCAGAACAGCGAGTAGAGCAGGACCGGGAGGTTCGCGGACGCGGCGACCGCGAACGCCAGGCCCACCAGAATGGCCACGTTCAGATCCCGGGCCAGCAGGCCGAGCGCGATCGCGACCGCGCCGATCCCGACGGCGGCGATGCGTGCGACCGCGACCTCGCCGTACCGGCCGCCGTACCGCCGCCTCAGCGACGCGTACAGGTCGTGCGCGACCGAAGCCGAGGAGGCCAGCGTGATACCGGCGACGACCGCGAGGATCGTCGCGAAGGCCACGGCGGCGACCACCGCGAAGAGCACGGTGCCTCCGGTCGAGCCCGCTCCCCCGCCGAGGTCGAGAGCGAGCAGCGGCACGGCGGTGTTCCCGGCGGCGTTCGACGCGCGTACCTCGTGCGTGCCGACCACGGCCGCGGCGCCGAAGCCGAGCACGATCGTCATCAGATAGAAGCCGCCGATGAGACCGATGGCCCACACGACCGAGTGGCGGGCGGCCCGCGCGGTCGGCACGGTGTAGAAGCGCGACAGGATGTGCGGCAGTCCCGCCGTGCCCAGCACCAGCGCCAGGCCGAGGCTGATGAAGTCGAAGCGTGCGGTCCAGTCCCCTCCGTACCGGAGGCCGGGCGCGAGGAACTCCCTGCCGTAACCACTGCGGTCCGCAGCCGAGTCGAGCAGCTGGTTGATGTCACCGCCGAACCGCATCAGCACGAGCACGGTCATCGCGATCGCGCCCGCCATCAGCAGCACGGCCTTCACGATCTGGATCCAGGTGGTGGCTCGCATCCCTCCCATCGACACATAGATCACCATCAGGGCACCCACGCCGACGACGGTCCACGAGCGCGCGGCTTCGCTCGTCCCGCCGAGCAGGAGCGCGACGAGGGACCCGGCTCCCACCATCTGCGCCACCAGATACAGAACGGACACGGTGACCGAGGAAGTTCCCGACGCGATGCGGACGCGCCGCTCTTTCATCCGCGAGGCGACGACATCGGCGAGGGTGAACCGGCCGCAGTTGCGGACCAGTTCCGCGACGAGGAGGAGAACGACGAGCCAGGCGACCAGGAATCCGACCGAGTAGAGCATTCCGTCGTAGCCGAACAGGGCGATGAGACCGGAGATACCGAGGAAGGACGCGGCCGACATGTAGTCGCCCGCGATGGCGAAACCGTTCTCCATCGGGGTGAAGAGCCGTCCGCCGGCGTAGAACTCCTCGGCCGAACCACGCCTGTTGCGGCCTGCCCAGGTCGTGATGCCGAGGGTGAGCGCGATGAACGCGCTGAACAGCAGCAGTGCCAGTGCCTGGTGATCGCCGCTCAACGCCCGGCTCCCCGGGTCAT
Organism: Streptomyces sp. ISL-10; assembly: GCF_018614575.1. Lineage (GTDB taxonomy): Bacteria > Actinomycetota > Actinomycetes > Streptomycetales > Streptomycetaceae > Streptomyces. Next base: position 98,865 of record NZ_JAGGOJ010000002.1, on the reverse strand, counting down.
CTCCTGGGTGTCCCAGCGCAGATCGAGCGCGGCGCGATCGCGCCGGTGCCGGGCATGACGGGCGTACGCCCAGGTCAGCAGGAACGTGGTGAGGAACTGTGCCAATCCCGCGACCATCGCCACGTTCACCGCGTCGGCGACCGGGCGGGCCATCAGCTCCGGCGCGGTGGTCGCGGCCACCACATAGGCGAGGTACCAGAGGAAGAAGGCGATGGATGCCGGCACGACGAACCGCCGGTAGCGGCGGCGCACTTCCTGGAAGGCGGGGCTGCGCTGCACCTCGAGGTAGATCTCGGCGGCGCTCGGGCCGGTCTCGCGCTCCTGCGCGGACGCGGGCGGGGGGACCTGCCCGCCGGTGCTGTCCATCCGGCCCCAGCCGGAGGCCGGCGCGTCGTACCACGGATCCTCGAGCCGCACCGCCGACGCGCTGTGCCCTTCCCTGTCGTCCACGCTCAACTCTCCTTGTCAGCAAACCGTTTCGGCCCGCGTGCACAAGTATGGACAGAGCGGGAAGATCCCGGACTCTTCTCTCCCTGCTCTTCACCCCATCAGGTGACGCCCGCCCCTGGTGGCTGCGCGAGTCCTTCCCGACAGGCGTAGCGCACCGCCTGGGCACGGTCATGGAGGCCGGCCTTCGTGAAGAGGTTGTTGATGTGGGTCTTCACCGTCGCCGTGGAGATGCGCAGCCGCCGCCCGATGTCCGCGTTGCCGAGGCCCTCGGCGATCAGGGTGAGCACCTCGCCCTCGCGGGCCGTCAGCCCGTCGGGCAGGCGTGGACCGGCCGGTCGGGGTTCGGCCGTGACCTGCTCCAGCAGCCGCTGCTGGACGACCGCGGAGAGTCCGGCGCGGCCCGCCATGACGTCCTGGACGGCACGGACGATCTCGTCGCCGTCCGCATCCTTGGTGAGATGGCCCCGCGCCCTGCTCGCAGGGCGGGGAAGAGCAAGTCGTCGTCCGCGTGGTGGTGAGCACGACGACTGTGTCGCGGGGTGCTCGCCGCGGATGCGGCGGGTCGCCTCCACCCCGTCGCAGCGCGGCATCCGCAGGTCCAACCGGGCGCCATCTCGCCCCGCGGCGCCGACAGAGCCTGCCGGGTCTCGGCGAGCCCTTCCCGGGCCATGCCCCGCGCCGCCACCACCCCGCTCGAGGATCGCGTCCCGGAAGGAGCCCACGGGTTCACGCTCGATCCGGAGCCTCGCCGCCTCCAGATGCACCAGTTGCGCGGACAGGCTGTGCGCGAGCACATCGTGGATCTCGCGGGCCGTGCGGGCCCGCTCGGCGAGCGTCGCCGACGTGGCCTCGGCCTCGCGCGCCGCCCGCTCCTGTGCGAGGGGGCGGAAGCCGGTGCCCTTGGCATGGGCGTCGAGGCGCAGGGAGTGTCCCCCGAGCAGCACGGTGCCGGTGATGATGCAGGCCCCAGGGGTCGTCGTCGATCCGGATGAATCCGGCGGCCACGAGGACGACGGTGCCCAGGGCCGCGGCGAGGGGCAGGCGCTCCATCGCCATGACCAGGTACAGATCCACAGCACCACGGCGGCGACATCTGCCCCGGCGAGATACGCCCCGCCCCGACGGCGGACAGGGCCCCGAGCAGGCCGAGGGACGGCAGCAGCCGGTGACCGAGCGTGGTCAGGTGGAACCGTATGACGGCCGCCGCGCAGGCGGCGAGGCACAGCGGCGGAAGCACGGCACGTGCGCCGTGGAAGGTCCCGGAGGCCTAGGCGCTGTACACCGCCCAGGTGGCCAGGGCGGCCAGCAGGGCGACGCCGAGCGCGATGCGCGCCCGGGGGATCCCGATCCGGGACAGCGCCTCGCGCGTCGGCCCATCCGTCCATGTGTGGGCGGACGCCCCGTCCTCCTCCGTCCGCGCCGATGCTACGGAAGCGGACCGGCACCGGATCGGACGGCGGGAGGAACCAGGGGTGGAGGTTGTCTCCACCCCTGGGTGGGCCCGTCAGGCGTCGATGCGCGAGCGGTCGAGCGTGGCCGCCGAGCCGGTGATGAATTCCTTGCGGGGCGCGACCTCGTTGCCCATCAGCAAGTCGAAGACCTGCTCGGATGCTTCGATGTCGCCGATGTTGATCCGGCGCAGTGTGCGGTGGCGCGGGTCCATCGTCGTCTCCGCCAGCTGGTCCGCGTCCATCTCGCCGAGGCCCTTGTAGCGCTGGATGGAGTCCTTGAAGCGGACGCCCTTGCGCTGGTACTCCAGCAGCGTCTGCCGCAGCTCGTTGTCCGAGTACGTGTAGACGTACTTGTCCTGGCCCTTCTTCGGCTGGATCAGCTCGATCCGGTGCAGCGGCGGCACGGCGGCGAACACCCGCCCGGCCTCCACCATCGGCCGCATGTAGCGCTGGAAGAGCGTGAGCAGCAGGCAGCGGATGTGCGCGCCGTCGACATCGGCGTCGACCAGCAGCACGATCTTTCCGTAGCGCGCGGCGTCGATGTCGAAGGTCCGGCCGGAGCCTGCTCCTATGACCTGGATGATCGCGCCGCACTCGGCGTTCTTCAGCATGTCCGAGACGGACGACTTCTGGACGTTGAGGATCTTGCCGCGGATCGGCAGCAGCGCCTGGAACTCACTGTTGCGCGCCAGCTTGGCCGTGCCGAGCGCGGAGTCCCCCTCGACGATGAAGAGCTCGCTGCGCTCCACGTCGTCGCTGCGGCAGTCCGCGAGCTTGGCCGGCAGGGACGAGGACTCCAGGGCCGTCTTGCGGCGCTGCGCCTCCTTGTGCTGCCGGGCCGCGATGCGCGTCCGGGCGGCGGCGACCGCCTTCTCCAGCACGGCACGTGCCTGGGCCTTGGCGTCCCGCTTGGTGGACGTCAGGAAGGCCTTGAGCTCCTTGGCCACCACGTTGGCGACGATCCGGTTGGCGGCGGAGGTGCCGAGGACCTCCTTGGTCTGGCCCTCGAACTGCGGCTCGGCCAGCCGGACGGTCACGACCGCGGTCAGGCCCTCGAGGGCGTCGTCCTTGACGATGTCGTCCTCGGCGACGCGCAGCAGCTTGGCGGAGCGCAGGACCTCGTTCATCGTCTTGGTCACCGAGCGCTCGAAGCCGGTGACGTGGGTGCCGCCCTTGGGCGTGGCGATGATGTTGACGAAGGACTTGACCGAGGTGTCGTAACCGGTGCCCCACCGCATGGCGATGTCGACGCCGAGCTCCCGGGTGACCTCGGTCGGGGTCATGTGACCGCGGTCGTCGAGGACCGGCACGGTCTCCTTGAAGGTGCCGTGGCCGCTCAGGCGCAGTACGTCGCAGACCGCCTTGTCCTGCGCCAGGTACTCACAGAACTCGCTGATCCCGCCATCGAAGCGGAACGTCTCCACGCTCTTGCCTTCGCCGTCGCCGCCGCCCGGGCCGCGCTCGTCACGGACGACGATGGTCAGCCCGGGCACGAGGAAGGCGGTCTGGCGGGCGCGCTGGTAGAGCGTCTCCAGCGACAGCCTGGCGTCCTTGAGGAAGATCTGGCGGTCCGCCCAGTAGCGCACGCGCGTGCCGGTGCGGGCCTTGGGTACGCGCTTGCCCTTCAGGAGCCCGTTGGCCGGATCGAAGGGGGCGTCGGGACCGGACTCCGTGAAGATGCCGGGCACACCGCGCCGGAAGCTGATCATGTGGGTCGCGCCGTTGCGGTCCACCTCGACGTCGAGGCGGGAAGAGAGCGCGTTCACCACTGAGGCGCCGACTCCGTGGAGACCGCCGGAGGCCGCGTATGACCCGCCGCCGAACTTGCCGCCGGCGTGCAGCTTGGTCATCACGACCTCGACGCCCGACAGGCCGGTCTTGGGCTCGACGTCGACCGGGATGCCACGGCCGTTGTCCCGGACCTCGACGGACCCGTCCTCGTGAAGGATGACCTCGATGTGGTCGCAGTGGCCACCGAGGGCCTCGTCCACGGAGTTGTCGATGATCTCCCAAAGGCAGTGCAGCAGGCCTCGGCTGTCGGTCGACCCGATGTACATGCCAGGTCGCTTACGGACAGCCTCGAGCCCCTCCAGGACGAGCAGGTGCCGCGCGGTGTAGTTGGAACCGTCACGGTCTGCGGTCAGCAGCGCTGTGGACGGCACGGACGTTTCGGCGGTCACGCGGTTCGCTCCTCGCTGAATTTCAGATGTGGCCAAGTGGGGTAAAGGCCCGGGCGTCGGTCGCCGCACAGAGCGTACCGAGGCCTGGTAGAGCCGATGTAACGCCACCCACGTGATTTCTCATGCTAGTCCAGCATCGCATGAGTGTTCGATCCCTCGATGGGGTGACGTGCACATCACGTTCCCTTCCAGGCATGAACCATTTAGGCTCCGGGCACGTCCTCAAGAACAACCGGCAACCCAGCCGGGAGGGCCAAACGAGACAAGCAACGCGAAATCCGTAGAGCGCAGCAATACGGCTCATTCGCCGCCAACCGGCAGCAGACAGCCACCTCGGGAAAAATATTTCGAGGGAAAGCCCCGAGCGGGAACGTTTTCGGGCTGGTTGGATGTTGCCCCTGGTACGACAGCTCGTCGAGCTAGAGAAGAGGCGACGTGACTACTGTTCTGACCCCCGCGAGCCCCCTGACGGCCGCTGACCGTTGCGACCGTTGCGGCGCCCAGGCCTACCTGCGCGTCGTCCTGATCAGCGGTGGTGAACTGCTCTTCTGCGCCCACCACGGACGCAAGTTCGAGCCGGAACTCAAGAAGATCGCCGCGGAGATACAGGATGAGACGGACCGACTGACGGCCGTTCCGGCCGGGGCCGGCGAAGAGGACCACTGAGACCTCGCATCCACGACGAGCCATGGGCCGGTCGAGGACCGGTAGCGGGCGGCCGCCCCTGGACACAGGGGGCGGCCGCCCGCTTTCACAGGGTGACCCTGACAACGGTCACCGGGCTGCTTTGACGCCGTCCCCGATCGAGGGGGCGACGGTCGAGACCCGGGTGTACACCCCAGGCGCCTCAGGGCGGCCACAGCCGCTGCCCCACGACACGATGCCGATGAGCCGCCCCTGCGCGATCAGCGGGCCCCCACTGTCCCCCTGACAGGCGTCGTGGCCGCCCTGCGGGTCCCCGGCGCAGAGCATGGTGGTCTTCTTGTACCGGCCGCCCAGTCCGCCCGGGTACGCCTTCTCACAGGTGTCGTCCGGCAGTACGGACACACGTGCCGCGCGCAGCGTGGGCGCGTAGCGGCCGCCACCGATCGTGTCGCCCCAGCCGTAGACCGTGGCACCGGTGCCGGTCTCGTACACCGCCTCCCCCGCCTTCGCGACCGGAAGCACGCTGGCCTGCGGCAGGGCCTCGGCCAAGGTGAGCAGCGCCAGGTCGGCGCTGTTGGTGTTGGGCTCGTACGCCGGAGACACCCGGCTGGACCGCACGGCGATCTCCCGCCCTCCGCCGGCGTCGAGCTTCGACCGGCCGGAGATGACGCGGAGATCCCGTACCGCGCTCACGTCCTTGCCCAGCACGGCATTGCTCAGGCAGTGGGCGGCCGTCATCACCTTCGTGGGCGCGACGACCACGCCGCCGCAGAACTGTCCGGCCCGCGTTGGGCCGAATCGGTCACGGCTGGACAGCGCCACGACCCAGGGACTGTCCTGGGCCCGCACCTCGTAGCCGCCGACGACCACGCTGTCGGCGGCGGCGGGACGGGGCATCACCAGTGGTGCCACGACCGCAGCGGCGATGAGGGCCAGCACTCCGGCCGGGCCTCGGACAGTGGGACGACGCATACGGCCTCCTGACTCTGCGTGAACTGTGTGCACTCAGAGTCGTGCAGAGTGCCGTCGACCGCACCCTCGCCAGGGCCCGGGCACGACGAAGGGCCCGGTTCCCCGCGGGGAACCGGGCCCTTCCAGCCGTATGCCGGCAGCAGGTGCGGTGACGACCTAGTCGAGGTAGTCGCGCAGCACCTGGGAGCGTGACGGGTGACGCAGCTTCGACATCGTCTTCGACTCGATCTGACGGATGCGCTCACGCGTCACGCCGTAGACCTTGCCGATCTCGTCCAGGGTCTTCGGCTGGCCGTCCGTGAGTCCGAAACGCATCGAGACCACGCCGGCCTCCCGCTCGGACAACGTGTCGAGCACCGAGTGCAGCTGCTCCTGCAGCAGCGTGAAGCTGACCGCGTCGGCCGGGACGACCGCCTCGGAGTCCTCGATGAGGTCACCGAACTCGCTGTCGCCGTCCTCGCCGAGCGGAGTGTGCAGCGAGATCGGCTCGCGACCGTACTTCTGGACCTCGATGACCTTCTCGGGGGTCATGTCGAGCTCCTTGGCCAGCTCCTCCGGGGTGGGCTCGCGGCCCAGGTCCTGGAGCATCTGGCGCTGGACGCGCGCGAGCTTGTTGATGACCTCGACCATGTGCACCGGGATACGGATGGTGCGGGCCTGGTCGGCCATGGCACGCGTGATCGCCTGGCGGATCCACCAGGTGGCGTACGTGGAGAACTTGTAGCCCTTGGTGTAGTCGAACTTCTCGACGGCGCGGATCAGACCCAGGTTGCCCTCCTGGATCAGGTCCAGGAAGAGCATGCCGCGGCCGGTGTAGCGCTTGGCCAGCGAGACGACCAGTCGGAGGTTGGCCTCCAGCAGGTGGTTCTTCGCGCGGCGGCCGTCCTCGGCGATGATCTCCAGCTCGCGCTTGAGCTTGGGGGCGAGCTTGTCGGAGTTCGCCAGCTTGTCCTCGGCGAACAGGCCCGCCTCGATGCGCTTGGCGAGCTCGACCTCCTGCTCGGCGTTGAGCAGGGGGACCTTGCCGATCTGCTTGAGGTAGTCCTTGACCGGGTCGGCGGTGGCACCGGCGACAGCGACCTGCTGAGCGGGCGCGTCGTCCTCGTCGTCGTCGGAGAGGACGAAGCCCTTGCTCTCGCCTTCGGTCTCCTCCTCGTCGCCCTTGCCGCCGGGCTGGACCTCCTCGAGCAGCTCCTCGCCCTCGACGGCCTCGTCGGCGTCCTTCTTGCCCGCGGTCTTCTTCGCCGCGGTCTTCTTGGCGACGGTCTTCTTCGCCGCGGTCTTCTTGGCCGCCGTCTTCTTCGCGGCGGTCTTCTTGGCGGGAGCGTCGGCTGCCGACTCGTCGGCCGTGACGTCGACGGTCTCGGCCGACGGCGCCGCGGTGGCGGCGACGGTCTTCGCCGGAGCCGTCTTGGCGGCGACGGTCTTGGTGGCGGTGCGCTTTGCCGGGCTCTTCGCTGCGACGCTCTTGCGGGCGCGCTTCGGCGACTCCGCTGCACTGACCATCAGCGTCACACCCTCTTCCTCGAGGATCTGGTTGAGGCTGCGCAGAACATTCTTCCACTGGGTTGGCGGAATCTGGTCAGCCTCGAAGGCCCGACGCACGTCATCGCCGGCGATCTGCCCATCAGCCTTTCCCCGCTCGATGAGCGCCATCACAGACTCGGACTCGGCGATCTCCGGCGGGAGCGTACGGGATGTGCTGGCCGACACGAACAACCTCTCGGAACGATGGAAAACGGCTTCCGGCCCCGCCCATGATCGGGCCGGAGCCGACGACCACCGGGCTGCGGATGTGCCGGTGGCGCGGGCGGAACCTCGGAGCTGTCACAGCGCCGTTCACGGCGGCTGTATTCCCTCCTCGGCTGTCACCTCTTAGGTCATCGCACTGTTTCGAGGAGTGTTACGCCCAATTCGCGTGGCCCGAGTCACACCCCATATGCCGTGAAACGGCCAGATGGGGACATTCGCCGCATAGCGTGTCGCCGGATCCCCGTGGAATCCGGCGACACCTTCTGCGTACGCCTCCGCACTCCCCGGCCGCCGAGGCGGTCAGTGCTCCCGCGGGGCAGGAACCACTCGCTCCACGTCCGGGTGAACCGTGAGCAGTTGCCGCATGGCCGATTCGGCGGCCTGCGAATCGCCCGAGGCGAGCGCTTCGACGATTCGGCTGTGGCAGGTGAGCGAGGCCTCGGTGGGATGGTCACAGCCCGTGACCGGCCCTCCGGACACCTGGAGGGCGGCGGAGACGATTCCGGAGAGGTGCTCCAGCATGCGGTTGCCCGCGAGCTGGATGAGCAGGGAGTGGAACTCGGCGTCGGCCCGCGAAAAGGTGAGGCCGTCACCCTGGGCAAGGGCGTGCCCCATGATCTCGACCATGTCACCGAGCCGCTGCTGGACGTCGTCGCGGCCGTGGCCGGCGGCGAGGCGGGCGGCGAGCGGCTCGATCATCCAGCGCAGCTCATTCAGCTCCCGGCGCTGGTCGTCACGCTGGGGGCCGAAGGCGCGCCACTCGATGATGTCGGGGTCGAGCAGATTCCAGTCGCTCACCGGCCGCACCCGCGTACCGACATTGGGGCGGGCGCTGACCAGGCCCTTGGCCTCGAGAACGCGCAGCGACTCGCGTACGACGGTGCGGGAGACCTCGAATCGCTGGCCGATCTCCTCGGGGACGAGCGGACGGTCGGCACCGAGGTCGCCGGAGACGATCATCTGTCCCAACTGCTGGACGAGTTGACCGTGCAGACCACGGCCACGGTTGCCTGCCGCGCGGCGGGCGACCCGGCCGAGCTCCGCGTTCCCGCCCTCCCAGGAGGGAGGGCTGACACGGTCGGCGCCCGGCGACTCCGCGTAGGGGTATCGGTCGAGTTCGCCCGGGCCTGCGAGGCCGGTCTCGGAGGGGCGGGCGGCGGTCATCATGGTGTGCGCAAGGGTACTCACGCATCCTTTGTCGGCTCGGCTTCGAAGCCCCTTGAGGTCTTTGGTGAAAAGCACACGAAAGGGTGATCGGCGTCCACCCCGCAATTGACGCCTTATCGTAAGGAATCGGGCAGTCTCAGGGGAGTTGCGAGCAGCCCGACCCCAACCGGTCGGCCTTGATCACCAGGGCGCTCTGCACCGAACCGCCATGAACAGATATGCGCAAATCAGTTCCGACAATGACAACACCGTTGCTGCTCCGACCTGTTGCGCAACCACCTGCAGGGCCACTGCCGACCAGCGCTCCGGCTGACGCGGCAGCCGCACCCGGGCCATGCCGTGGAAGCGGCCCGGGAGTCACGGCGACCGCTCGAACTGCCGGAACCAGCAGCGCGAGCTCGACGAGCGGCGCGATCAGCTCCGGCACCGCCAGAACCGCGGCAACCCCGGCTGCTGTGCCCCTGAAGACGCCGACGGCGAGCAGGCCTGCCCAGGCGCAGCCCAACACACAGGCCCACCCAAGTCGCGGCGAAATGAGGCCACTTCGCGGGCAACACGCCCAAGTCGGCGCCTAGACCAGGCACAGAGCCTGGACATCGGCTGCCACCACCACAGTCGCCAGCAGCAGGGCGGCGGCAGCCGTCACCGCGAGTTCGGCCAACAGCAGTCCCGCCTGCTGGGGCACGGTGCCCCGAATCGCGGCTGCGAGTGCGGGATGGCGGAACTCCTCGCCGAAGGACAACCCCGATCAGCCCGGCGCCGAGCGCCACGGGAGGCAGCGGCAGCACATCGGGCCAGGCGGCGAAAACGCTGGGCGGCAGAACGGCGCGACATTTCAGACATCTTGCGCAGTCGACGACTCCAGGGTGTCCCCAGGACCTCTGGCTGCCGCGCCCCGGTCCGAGTCGGGGGTCAGACCTCCGGACGGAGCATCGGCGGGTTGAGCAGGGTGGCCCCGCCGGCCCGGAACAGCTGCGCCGGACGACCTCCCTGCCGTGTGGTCGTGCCGCCCGCGGGCACCAGGAAGCCCGGCGTACCGGTCACCTTGCGGTGGAAGTTGCGCGGGTCGAGGGCCACGCCCCACACCGCCTCGTACACCCGCCGCAGCTCCCCGACCGTGAACTCGGGCGGGCAGAAGGCCGTGGCCAGCGACGAATACTCGATCTTGGAACGGGCGCGCTCGACTCCGTCCGCGAGGATCAGCGCGTGGTCGAAGGCGAGTGGACCCTGCTGCTCGTCCTCGCGCGCGAATCCGTTCTCCTGACCGAGGAGATCCTCCACCGGGGCCCAGCGGGCACTGTTCGCGTCGCCGCCGGCGCGGGGGGCCGGCAGGTCGGGGGCGAGGACGAGATGCGCAACGCTGACCACACGCATCCTCGGGTCGCGCTGGGGGTCCCCGTAGGTGGCGAGCTGCTCCAGGTGGGCCCCGTTGGCCGGTGCGGGTGACGACGGGTCATGGGCGCACAGCCCTGTCTCCTCCGCGAGCTCGCGCGCCGCAGCGGCAGCCAGGTCCTCCTCGGCCCGGACAAACCCTCCGGGCAGCGCCCACCGCCCCTGGAACGGCGGCTCCCCGCGACGCACGACCAGCGCACAGAGGGCATGGCGGCGCACAGTGAGCACGACCAGGTCGACGGTGACAGCAAAGGGCGGATAGGCCGACGGGTCGTAGGGAGACATGCCGCGATCATAGTCGTCTGCCTGACGATAAAGACACCCTTCCTCATCTCCTGCCCCCGTTTCCTCACCCGCTCGCACGGATCCCACCCTCTCCCGTCACACCCCCAATTGCAGACCCTCGCCGGCCTCCTCGACCATGCCGAGGCCGAGCCTGCTGACCCGAACGGCGAACGGCTCACCGCCCACGCTCAGCCCGGAGATCTGCACGGCTCCGAGCGGCACGCTGCGCATGGGGTGCAATGCGACGGTCCCTCCGGGCGCATCCGGCCGGATCCCGGCCGGAACGACGGCCAGGCGGACGGAGGCTGCCGCGGCCAGGGCGGCCGGCCGGCACGCGGCTGGGTGCGGAACCGGGCTGCTGCCCGCCCCGCGCTGCACTCCGGCGAACATCTCCGGAAGCCGATGGCCGAACCGGTCGGAGGCATCGAGCACGCCGCGGAGGAGAGAGGACGCCTCGTGCTCGAACCCGGCGGCGGCCAGCCCGACGATGGCGACCACCGTCTCGTGGACCCGCACCGCTCCGGAGCGGTGGCCGAAGGGGTTGTGGCCCTGCTCCTTCGCTCCGAGCGATCGCAGCCCCCAGCCCGAATGCAGTGCCGGGCTGTCGAAGAGACGGGCCAGCTGCTCGGCCTGCGCCTTGTCGAGCAGTCCGGCCGCGTGCTTCCCGCCGCCGAGCAGTCCGGTGTCGAGCAGGTGCGCCGCCCCCGCTCCCATCTGCGGCACGGGCCGGCCGCCGGGCAGTCTGCCCGCGGCGGGGCGACCACCGCCCGGGTCGTCGAGCCAGAACTGGTCCCGGAATCGCTGCCGCAGCCGTTCTGCCCATGCCCGCCAGAACCCCGCTCCGGGGCGGCCCGTGGCCTCGAGAACATCGGCGCCCAGCAGCGCGGCCCGGTGTGCGTGCGCCTGGGTCTCGGAGCGGTGGAAGCCGGGGGTCCCCGGCTCGGCGAGCAGGACCGTCTCGCCGGCAGCCTGCCGCAGCCATTTGAGACACCCTTCCACCGCCGGGAGCAACTCGGCCAGGTCCCGCTCGGGCAGACCCCAGCGCCAGGCTTCCGCGACGACCGTCGGAAACGCCAGGGTCGCCTCCGTGCCCGTGCACATGGCGGGCAGGTGCGGCCCGGCGTCACGGAGAGGACCGGGGATGTGTCCGAAGTCGGGGCCGGGACCGGTTCGTTGCGTGCGGGCGATGCTCCGCAGGGTGGCGGAGGCGAGCCGGGTGGTGAGCGGCAGGACCATCCGGGCTGCCCACAAGGCCTCCGCGGGAGCCATCCTGCAGCGCCACGGCACCCCGGCCGCGAGACAGGCGTCCGCCGGGTACGCCGGATCGCGGTCGAGCAGACCCCGCAGATCGCCGACGGCGGTGGCGACGAGCGCCGCCGGACGGTCGTCGTCGCACTCGAGACCCGGTTCCGGGACGAGGGCTCGGGCGGCCGGGCGGGAGAGGCCGGGCGCGGGCTCGGTGCCGTGGCGGGCGGCACGCGCGCGCACGCGCAGCTCGATGGTGCGTGAGGCCCCTGGAGGCAGCTCCAGGTCCCACCGCAGGACTCCGGCGGAGGCGAGTGCGTCGTGCGGGGCCGGGTCCGCGGTGACGGTCGCGCCGACGCCGCCCCCGTCGGGGCCGGCCGACCAGAGCAGGCCCGAGTCGTGGACGCTGGCGGGGAGTTCGGGGCCGGAGCGTCCTGCGGCGATGACTCCCAGCTCCGCGAGATCCGTGCCGAGGACGATCTCGACCGGCAAGCTGAGTGTGCGCGCCGCCGCACTGCGCAGCGTGATCCGCTCCGTCCCCTGGGCGTCGCGGGACCGTTCGACGACGACCTCCGGGTCAGGGCCGCTCTCGGACGGAATACGGACGACGGCCAGGAACTCGGCGACGTCGGCGGACAGCAACCGGCCCTGCAGGGCAAGTGGTTCGCGGCCATGGACGCGCAGCCGGCAGCGGGATAGCAGCCGTCGGCCCGACCGGTAGACGCCCTCGATTCCGTTGCCGCTGAGCTGGCCGTGCTGGGGCGACACCGCCAGGCACGGCAGGGCGACGCACATGATGGCCTCGTGCAGGGGTGGCAGATCGGGTCTGCGGACCGGAGCCGGCGATCGGGGCCCGGCTCCGGAGAACTGGCCTGCGGGCGGGGGCGGGCGGCGAGGTGCACTGGGGGCCATGGATGGTCTGCCACGCCTTCCTGACACGTCGGACAGCCGCTGCATGCGGGACGGCACGGGCCGTACCGGCCCGCCGCCACGATGAACGGCTGCCGGGGCTCCCAGGTCACGGGCGTCATCGCCGACTCCTGGTGCCGCGCTGCCCGCTGCGCCTGCCCACGCGCACCTGGGTCCCTCCGGCGATCGCGCCGTTACGGGAGCCGGCGGCGGGACCACGAGCGGCACGAGGCGCACGAGCGGCACGAGCGGCACGAGCGGCACGAGCGGCACGAGCGGCACGAGCGGCACGAGCGGCAGAACGAACCCGGGCGGAGCGCCGGCGGTGACGGGGGCGCTGCGCCTCGGCGGCCGTCGCCGCAGCCGGCTGATCCGCCGATGCCTGCCGGTCGGGGGTGTCCTGGTCACCGGCGGCCGTACGTCCGGCCGGGGAGACGGCGACCGCCGGCTGGTCACCTGGCGTGGGCCAGTCCTGTTCCTGGCGCAGACAGTGCCGCAGCGTCTCGGGGTCTAGGCCCTCGTTGCAGGCCTGGTGGAGCAGTCGTGCGAAGACGTACTCCGGGTCTGCGCGCAGGGCGAGACCGAGGGCGACCCGCGCCGCAGGCTCGTCGCCGAGGGACCAGGACACCCAGCCCGCGAGCGAGAGCGGCGCGGCGGCGTGACTGTCATAGCTTCCGACGCATCGCCGGGACAGAGCGCGCCACAGACGAAGCGCGGGAACGGCGTCGGGGCCCTCCATCCATTGAGCGGCTCGGTCCCGGGTCCGGCGGTCCTGGAGACCGAGGATCAGCTCGGCTGCCTCCTGGTGGGAGACGAGCCGGTCGTCCACCTGGTCGGCCTCGCCGGATGCGGCCGTCCGCGGGCTCTGCGGTGTTTGCGGGGTCTGTGCCAGCCGATCCAGCAGGCCCCGGGCCAGCTCCAGGGTGTCCGCGGCCAGCTGCCGTCGTCCCTCCTCGTCCAGAATCCGGGGCACGAGGGCCGTGCCGGCCTGGTCCAGGGCCCGCTGCTGATGCTCCCTCGCCTCCCCAGTGGTCCAGGGCATCAGCCGGGCCTCCATCTCGCTCAGGCTGCCCCGAACCTGAATGCCGGCATAGGCGGCGGCCGCGGCCATCACCGATGTGCCCGGAAGGGCGAGTGGCGTGCCGCCGGGCGGGCAGCAGCGCACGTCGGGGCAGCAGTAGCTCCAAAAGCGGCCGTCGGAGATGCACAGGGCCTCGTACACGGGGACCTCGAGTGCGCCGCAGGCGGTGCGCAGTCGCTGGGCCAGCGGGCGCAGCCGGTCCATCACATCCAGTCCGCCCTCGCCGTCCGCCGGCTCCTGGCAGAGGAAGACGACGATCCCGTCAGGGCGCGGCCCCCGGCGCTCGCTGCCGTGGATCAGGCACTCGGCGAGCTGCCGCGCCACCGGCTCCCATTCGCGCGGCGCGCGGGGGATGCCGAGCCTGAGCCGTCCGCCGAACCGCCCTCGGCTGCCGTGCAGGGCGACCAGCACGATCGAGTCGCTCGGGTGGAAACCCATCATGTACGGGAGTGCGTCGGCCAGTTCGGCAGGGCTGCGCAGGGTGATCTGCTGGTCGTCGGCGGATCGGGCGGCGAAGTCGTGGTGCTTGTTCATGGCAGGACCGTCTCGCGGAGCAGCAGTCTGCCGCGACCCCTGTGGATAACTTTGTCCACAGGCCCGGCCGCTGGTTCGCGCTTTGTCGGTGCCATCGGGTTGCATGGGGGCATGACCAACGCAGACCGTGCGGAGCTCAGGGCCGCCGCCGATGCCGTACTCGCCCGTCTCGTCAGTGATCCCTCGGGCTCCGCCCGCCTGCGGGAGGACCAGTGGCGGGCGATCGAGGCGCTTGTTGCCGACAAGCGCCGGGCACTGGTCGTCCAGCGCACCGGCTGGGGTAAATCCGCGGTCTACTTCGTCGCCACGTCCCTGCTGCGGGCGGCCGGCAGCGGGCCCACGGTGATCGTCTCACCGCTGCTGGCGCTGATGCGCAACCAGGTCGAGGCCGCTGCCCGGGCGGGTATCCGGGCCCGGACGATCAATTCCTCCAATACGGAGGAGTGGGAGACCGTCCAGGCGGAGATCGCGGCGGGACAGGTCGACGTGCTGTTGGTGAGCCCCGAGCGGCTGAACAATCCGGACTTCCGTGATGAGGTCCTGCCCCGGCTGGCGGCAGCCACCGGCCTGCTGGTCGTGGACGAGGCGCACTGCATCTCCGACTGGGGACACGACTTCCGGCCCGACTATCGCAGGCTGCGCACGATGCTCACGGACCTGCCCGCAGGCGTGCCGGTGCTCGCGACGACCGCCACGGCCAATGCCCGGGTGACGGCTGATGTCGCCGAGCAGCTGGGCACGGGCGTGGGAACGGACGCTCTGGTGCTGCGGGGCCCTCTTGACCGGGAAAGCCTCAGCCTGAGCGTGGTGCAGCTTCCTGATGCCGCGCACCGTCTCGGCTGGCTCGCCGATCATCTCGGTGAGCTGCCCGGGTCCGGGATCATCTACACCCTGACGGTGGCGGCGGCCGAGGAGGTGACCGCATATCTGCGCCAGTGCGGCCACACTGTGGCCTCCTACACCGGCCGCACGGAGAACGCCGACCGTCAGCAGGCCGAGGACGACCTCCTCGCCAACCGCGTGAAGGCACTTGTCGCGACGTCGGCGCTCGGCATGGGCTTCGACAAGCCCGACCTCGGGTTCGTCGTGCACCTCGGCTCTCCCTCCTCCCCCATCGCCTACTACCAGCAGGTCGGCCGGGCGGGCCGCGGGGTCGACCACGCGGAGGTGCTTTTGCTGCCGGGCAAGGAGGACGAAGCGATCTGGCAGTACTTCGCCTCGGTCGCCTTCCCGCCGGAGGAGCTCGTGCGGCGCACCCTGGATGTGCTCGCGCGGTCCGACCGGCCGCTGTCGCTGCCCGCGTTGGAACCGCTGGTCGAGCTCCGCCGCACTCGTCTGGAGACCATGCTCAAGGTGCTCGATGTGGACGGCGCGGTGCGCCGGGTCAAGGGCGGCTGGACGACGACCGGACAGCCGTGGTCCTACGACACGGAGAGGTACGCCTGGGTGGCTCGCCAGCGCGAGGCCGAGCAGCAGGCGATGCGGGACTATGTGCGTTCCACGGACTGCCGGATGGAGTTCCTGAGGACCACGCTGGACGACGAGGAGGCCTCGCGGTGCGGCCGCTGTGACAACTGCTCCGGCGCGCGGTTCAGTGACAAGGTCTCCGAGGCGGCGCTGGACGCGGCGCGCGGCGAGTTGGGCCGGCCGGGTGTCGACCTGGAGCCGCGGAAGATGTGGCCGACGGGTCTCGCCGCCGTCGGCGTGAGCCTGAAGGGCCGTATCCCGGAGGGCGAGCAGGCCTTCACAGGACGGGCGCTCGGGCGCCTGTCGGACATCGGCTGGGGCAATCGCCTGCGGCCCATGGTCTCGCCGCAGGCGCCGGACACTCCGGTGCCCGACGACATGGCGAGCGCCGTGGTGAGCGTGCTCGCCGACTGGGCCAGGGGACCGGGCGGCTGGGCGTCCGGCTCCGACGACGCTCCCCCGCGGCCGGCGGGGGTCGTCACCGTCGCATCCCGTTCGCGGCCCGTGCTGATCGGCTCGCTCGCCGGACGCATCGCCGAGGTCGGGCGGATGCCCCTGCTCGGCTCCGTCGAGTACGCACCGGAGGCTCTGGAGTCGCGTTTCTCCCGCACGAACAGCGCCCAGCGCGTCCGGGCGCTTCATGAGGCGTTCGTCGTTCCGCCGCAGCTCGCGGAGGCCATTGAAGGCGTAGACGGCCCGGTGCTGCTGATCGACGACTGCTCGGACAGCGGCTGGACTCTTGCGGTGGCCGCGCGGCTGCTGCGCCGGGCGGGGGCAAAGGGCGTGTTTCCGCTGGTCCTTGCCGTCCAGTCCTGACGCGGACGGTGGCGACGCGTGGATGTCTGGAAGAAGGGAAGGATATGAGTCTCATACCCGCCGATTCCCGTCGGTCACGCCGAATTGCTCGTTGCCGCATCCTCATGCGCCAGGAAGAATTGAACTGCTCCCCGCGCAGGCCTGTTCGGCTCTGAGGGTCCTGTCGTGGTGCGCCCTCACCCGACCCTGCCCGCACTGTGGGCGCGTATGCGAAGGGAGGACCGTGACCTTCGGATTCGCTTCGTCCGCAGCCACTTCGATCACTGCGACGGCCAACTCGGCCAGCCGCCTCGCTCGGCTGCTGGAGCCCGCCGAGTGGGCGGCAGCCGGAATTCCGCTGCTGCGCAATCCGCGCGAGGTGGTCAGTGGGCTGCACGCCCGACACCGTCCGGCACCGGCGACCGCCGTCGTCGCCGTGCTCGATCACGAGGAGCGCCTGGCCGCGAGCGCGTCGTTCTCCCGGCGCTCGACGCCTGTGGACGGCTGGGAGTTCCGCAATGCCCTACTGGCTCACCTGCGCCGCGTCATCCCCCACGACCTGCGCCGGCGCACCCCTGTGCGCACCGCCATTCTGCTCTACTGCCGTGAAGGCGACGAGCGTTGGACGGAGGAGGACGGGGCCTGGATGTGGGGGCTGCGCGACGCCTGCACGCTGCACGGGCTGCGCTGCGGTGCGTACATCACGCTCACTGGTGGCGGCTGGCAGGTGCTGGGTGAAGGCCGTGGCGGCCGCCGGCCCAACTCCACCTCGGCCCCTGGCTGTCTGGCCGATGCCGGTCTGGAGAGCGATCCCGTCCCGCTGCGCACGGCAGGCGGAGCGGTGGACGCGCTGCGGCGCACCGCAGCCCGCTGACGGTCATCCACCGGCTGCCCGTTATCAGGGCAGCCGGATCACGACCGGACCATGGGTCCGCGACTGCTGAGCAGTCTCAAACACCAGCGCCGATCGCGCTGTTGATCCGCTCGGGATCACCACACACGATCAGGAGCGCCGAGGCCTTGGCCACGGCAGCGGGCAATGCGTGTGCGGCAGAGTCGTCAACGCCGCCGTTGACGG
The DNA here is from genome assembly GCF_018614575.1 of Streptomyces sp. ISL-10. Taxonomy (GTDB): domain Bacteria; phylum Actinomycetota; class Actinomycetes; order Streptomycetales; family Streptomycetaceae; genus Streptomyces. The sequence goes on along the minus strand of NZ_JAGGOJ010000002.1, from coordinate 81,462 downwards.
CGACGACCACCACGGGACGGGCGGATGCCCGTTCGACCGAGGCCGCGGCCGCGTAGAAGACGTCGTCACGGGCGTCGTGCTGGGCCCAGTAGGCGGACTCGCCGAAGGACAGCTCGTGAGCCGCCCACGGATGCAGTTCGCCCGTGCTGAGGACCAGGATGTCGCCCGGTGCACGCCCGGAGTCGAGCAGCAGGTCGACCGCCTCGCCTGCGGCGTCGAGGGCACCGTCCGCCGGAGCGGGGATGAGCTGGATCTGCGGTCCGGAACGACTTTCCTTCCGGGGCGGCTGGGATTTCCCGGCGGCCGCCGACGGGCGCGGCGCGGGGGGCGCGGGCCTGGCCGGACCAGGTCCCGGGTGTCCGGGACGCGGCGAGGCCGCGGACCGCGGACCGGGTACGGGACGGGGGGTCGGCGCGGTGCGGCCTGCGGCCGGTGTCACGCGGGGACCCTGGGCGCTCTCGTGAATCTGAGGCTCCTCGGGGATGAGAGGCATGGGTGGATGTCTATCAAATGCAGGTGCCGATGGCATCGGCGGGTGGGTACAAAAGAGCGACCCGGGCGTTGGCGGGACGCGGTCAGAAGTCGAAGCCGAGCTGGCCCCCGTCTTCCAGTGCGGCCGCCTCCGGGGAGAGGCGGACCTTCTTGAGGTGCCGCCACTTGGGCAACGCGTCCAGATAGGCCCAGGAGAGCCGGTGGTACGGCGTGGGCCCCAGCTCCGCCAGCGCCGCCTTGTGCACGGGTGAGGGGTAACCGGCGTTGTCGGCGAAGCCGAAGACGGCGAACTCCCCCTGCAGCTCAGCCATCATGGCGTCCCTGCGCACCTTGGCGATCACCGACGCGGCGGCCACGGCGACACAGGACTGATCGCCCTTGATCACCGTACGCACTCGCCAGGGCACTCCCAGGTAGTCGTACTTGCCGTCGAGGATGACGGCGTCGGGGCGCACCGGCAGAGCGGCGAGGGCCCGGACTGCGGCGAGCCGCAGTGCGGCGGTCATCCCCAGGTCGTCGATCTCCTCGGGAGACGCATGACCGAGAGCATGTGCCGTAACCCAGGACTCCAACCGGACCGCCAGCTCCGTGCGGCGCTTCGGGGTGATCAGCTTGGAGTCGGTGAGCCCGTCGGGCGGCCTGCGCAGTCCGGTGATCGCCGCGCAGACGGTCACCGGTCCTGCCCATGCCCCGCGGCCGACCTCGTCGACGCCTGCGACGATCTTGGCGCCGGTGGTTGCCCGGATCGAGCGCTCGACTGCGTGAGTAGGTGGTTCGTACGGCATGGCGCCAGCAAGGTTACGCCGCCTGAGGGGCGCTGCGACACCCGGATTCCCGTCAGGCTCTTCGCGCCGCCCGTCAGCCGCTGCCCGGCCGTAGCAGCGGCACCATGACCTGGTCGATCATTTCGGCGATGTCCTGGTCCGGCCATTCGCTCCCGCACACCTTGGAGCGATACATCAGCAAGCCCGGGACGACGTCGAAAACCAGGTCACATGTGGCGTCGGCCCGGACGTCGCCCCTGGCGACACCACGGCGCACAACCTCCCGGAAGAGACGGTTGGACGGTTCGACGACCCGGTTGACGATGACATTGCGGAAGCGCTCGGCGGAGGCGGTGTCGCATTCGTAAAGCACCGAGCGCAGCGCCACGCCCGAGCGGGAGAACATGGCGTCCCGCACCTGCCGGCAGAGCTGGTAGAGATCCTCGCGGATGTCGCCGTGGTCGGCGGCCTCGTCCAATGTCGGCAGCCCGGCTTCGAGGGCGTCGGCGACCAGGTCCTCCTTCGACGGCCAGCGGCGGTAGACGGCGGCCTTGCCTGTCTGGGCTCCGGCGGCGATGCCTTCCATCGTGAGGCCACCCCAGCCGACCGTGCTCAGCTGCTCCAGCGCGGCTTCCAGGATCGCTCGTTCCAGCACGGGCCCTCGGCGGCGCAGCGGACCCGGCGGGGCCTGCGCACCAGGGCACCAGCGCGAAGTGGCCATCTTCATCTCTCCGTTGGGGACTGGAGGTCTAGTGAACGCTTGCGTTCACTGACGGGGATTCTCTACGGTTGACGGAAAAGTGAACGGCTCCGTTCACTAACTCGTTGGTGGGGGATATGAAGTGACAACCTTTCAATTGACGGCTCCTGACAAACCCGGGGCGGCCCGACGGCAGGGCCGCCCCGGAATCGCCCTCGCAGTGATCGCGGCTCTCCAGCTCATGGTGGTCCTCGACACCACGATTGTGAACATCGCGCTGCCCCATATCCAAGGAGCTCTCGAGTTCACCACGACGCAGCTCTCATGGGTGGTGAACGCCTACACGCTCACCTTCGGCGGCCTCCTGCTGCTGGGCGGCAGGGCGGGCGACATCCTCGGGCGACGCCGGGTCTTCGTCTCCGGCGTGCTTCTCTTCACCGTCGCCTCCCTGCTGTGCGGCGTCGCCCAGGAACCGTGGCAGATGCTCGCGGCGCGTGCCCTGCAGGGTGTGGGCGGGGCCATCGCCTCCCCCACCGCACTCGCCCTCATCACCACGACCTTCCGCGAAGGCCCTGAGCGGAACCGGGCGTTCGGCATCTTCGCGGCGGTGTCCGCCAGCGGGGCGGCCATCGGTCTGCTGGCGGGCGGCATGCTCACGGAGTGGCTCGACTGGCGATGGGTGTTCTACGTGAACCTCCCCATCGGCATCCTGATCGCGGTCCTCGCTCCCGTGTTCATCAACGAGTCGGAGCGTCAATCCGGCCGGTTCGACGTCTCCGGCGCGCTCACGTCCACCGTGGGCATGGCCTCCCTGGTCTACGGGTTCATCCGGGCGTCCGAGGAGGGCTGGCGCGACGAACTGACCCTGGGGGCCTTTGCCGTGGCCGCGGTTCTGCTCACCGCGTTCGTCCTCGTCGAGCGCAGGGCGCGCGAGCCGATCACGCCCCTGCACATGTTCGCGGACCGCAACCGATCCGGCACCTACCTGATCATGATGAGCCTCTCGGCCGCGATGTTCGGCATGTTCTTCTTCATCGTGCTCTTCGTCCAGAACGTGCTGGGCTACAGCCCCATAACCTCCGGGCTGGCCTTCCTTCCGGTCACCGTCATGATCGTGGCCGCCGCGGGAATCTCCTCGAAGCTGCTGCCCGTACTCGGCCCCAAGCCCTTCCTGGTCTCGGGCGCCGTGCTCAGCGGCGGCGGCATGGCGTGGCTGACGGCGATCGCCCCGGACAGCTCCTACGTCGGAGGGGTCCTCGGGCCGATGCTGCTGTTCGGTTTCGGCATGGGACTCGTCTTCGTCACCGCGACGCTGACGGCCGTGTCGGGGGTGGCACAGCACGAGTCGGGCGCAGCCTCCGGTCTGCTCAATGCGACGCAGATGGTCGGCGGCTCCCTCGGGCTGTCGATTCTCATGACCGTCTTCGGAACCGCCGGCAGGGAAGAGGCGGAGCGGCAGCTTCCCTCGTTCCTCGCCGAGTCCACTCCTGACCAAAAGGAGGCGTTCGCCAAGACGCACGAGCTGCCGCCGCCATGGGGGCATCAGGTACTCGCCGAGGGGATCGCCACCGCCTTCTGGGCCGGTGTGGGACTGGTCGGGCTCGCGGTACTGGCCGCCGTCTTCGTCATCCGGGTCCGAAAGAGCGACGTCGAGGCGCTGAGCGGCGCGGCCGGTCCGGGCGCACACGCGGGCTAGGAGCCGATCACACCATCGGGTCCTGGTCATGGGGTACGGGCCGTGCGGGGGACGGCCCGTACCCACGTGTGCCACCGGATCCGATCAGCCCGGGCCCTCGGGCAGCCACTCCGGAAGGTCCTCGGTCCGCTCCAGCCAGGCGGCCGGCGGCCGGCCTGCCTTCCCCGCCGCGACCACGCCGCAGGCGATCGCACAGGTGGTGTCGACGTCTCCGCCGACTTGCGCGGTCGTCCAGAAGGTCTCCTCGAAGTCCCCGAGGGACCGGGCAGCGGACCATAGGGCGAACGGCACGGTGTCATGGGCGCTGGTGCGCCGGCCGCTGCCGAGGACGGCCGCCACTGTGCCGGCGTCGCCGAAGTCGAGCATGTCCCGTGCCCGCCTCAGGCCCGCACCGACAGCGCTGCGGGGAACCAGGGCGATCACACCGTCCAGCAGCTCGGCCGGCCCCGGTGTGCCGGCCGGATTCGCGGCCAGTGCGGCCGCTGCGGCCACGGCCATGGCGCCGACGACCGCCTCGCGGTGCTGGTGGGTCGTGTAGGAGGAGATCTCTGCCTGGTGGGTCGCCTGCTCGGGGTCGTCCGCGTACCAGGCGCCGAGCGGAGCGATCCTCATCGCCGAACCATTGCCCCATGATCCCTGGCCCTGGAAGAGAGCGGCGGCCAGCTCCCGCCAGTCCCCTCCCTCCCTGATCAGCCGGAGCATCCGGTTGACGGCCGGACCGTAACCGCGGTCGAAGTCGTGGTGCTCGGCGAACGAGCGGGCCAGCGCGTCCTGCTCGATGCGATCGTGCTCAACGAGCACCGCGAGGACGGAGCAGGCCATTTCGGTGTCGTCGGTCCACTGCCAGTCGGACGGCGGCAGCTCGCGCCGCTTCAGCAGGGGATAGTTCGAAGGTACGAAGAACTGGGAGCCCAGGGCGTCTCCCACGGACAGTCCGCGCAGGCTGTCCAGGGCGCGTACGAAGCGCCGGTCGCGAGAGGAATCAGCGGTCATCTTGTTGCCACTCTATCCGGTGACGCCGTACGGCTCTGGGGTTCTCCAGCGCTCGAACGGCCGGTCCAGCGCATAGCGCCCGTCCTCGCGCAGCTGAAGTATCCGGGTCTCTCCGTTGCCCGGGTTGGCCAGCGACTCGAATTCGGCGACCGACCAGTGGAACCAGCGCATGCAGAACAGGCGCATGGTCAGTCCGTGAGTGACCAGCAGGACGTTGGGCGGATGGTCGGGTGCTTCGAAGCTGCGGTGCAGGCTCTCCAGGAACGCCCCGACGCGGTCGTACACATCCGCGCCGGACTCGCCCTGCGCAAAGCGGTAGAAGAAGTGGCCGTAGGCATCGCGGTACGCCTTCTGCAGCCGGACGTCATCCCTGTCCTGCCAGTTCCCCCAGTCCTGCTCCCTGAGCCTCGGCTCCTCCCGGACGCGGACCAGCTCCGGATCGAGCCCGAACGCACGGAAGGTCTCGTGGGTACGGCGGTACGGCGAGACGTACACGCTGACACGCTCCCGACCGAACATCTCGCGCAGTCGTACGCCGGTCTCCTCTGCCTGGGCCACTCCCAGCGCCGTGAGGCGGAGCGCGTGATCGGGCTCGCGCTCATAGACCGAGTCGTCGGCGTTGCCCACCGATTCTCCGTGCCGTACAAGGACGATGCGTCGCGGTCGTGCCATGGGACGACCCTAGGCCCGGCCGTTGCCGGTCGAGGAGTCGGCCCGAATGCATCCGGCGTATCTGACGGGAGATCGCGAGGGCGGAGCGGACCGAAGGACAGCAGCAGCTCCCCCTGCTCCTCCTCGTCCGCGAAGTAAGGCCGCGCGCGAAGGCAGGAAGAAGGGCTCGCCCGCGCGGCTCACCGGTATCTCCTGGGCGAGGTACCCCATGACTCCCCTCCGAGCGCGGAAGAAGCGACCGACCGACCGGCCGCGCCGACTAACGCAACACTTTTCGCGTTACGAAGAGTGTGCCACCATGAAGGCCACTAACGCAACAGGAGTGGCAATTGGACGAGAAGGCGCCGGCGCCCGGCACCCAGCGCCCCGGCGGTCGAACCGCACGCACCCGCGCAGCGGTCCGAGATGCCGTCCTCACGGGCCTCGGCGAGCACGGCTACCCCGGCCTCACCGTGGAATACGTCGCCGAGCGCTCGGGCGTCCACAAGACGACCCTCTACCGCCGGTGGGGAGGCGTCGAAGAGCTCGTGGCCGACGCACTCGACCTCGCCGGGGAGGACAGCTGGACCCCACCCGACACCGGCAGCCTGGAAGGAGACCTTCATGCGCTGGCACGGGAGGTGGCGGAATTCCTCAACGACCCGGCGGCGGCGGCAGCCCCTGCGGCGTTCATCGCCGCAGCCTTCCGGTCGGAGCGCGCGGCCGAGGCCCTGCACGCCTTCTACGCGGCGCGATTCAGACGGTCGGCAGCCGTCGTCGAACGAGCGGTCGCGCGCGGCGAGGCGCCCGCAGCAACCGATGCGGGCGACGTGGTGCGAGCGGTTTCCGCACCCTTGTTCTTCCGGCTGTTCATCACGCGCGAGCCGGTCGACCGGGCTCTCGCCGACCGGTCGGCAGCAGCGGCGATCGCGGCGGTTCGTGCCGGTGTCTTCTCGACACAGGCGAGGGCGTGATCCTCCGTCGATGTCGGGCCGGGTCGCGGAAGGGCACGATCAGACCGTCCAGGACGGCTCCAGTTCCACGACGTCCCCGGCCAGGGCGGAGACGTCGGCCTCGGTCTGTGCCCGCAGGAGGAGCCGCTCGACCCGCTCTCTGCGGTATTTACCGTGTTCCGCCGCGGACAACCACATGGACATCACCAGGAATTCGTTTCCGGGTGCCTCGCCGAACAGCCCGCGCACCATCCCCGGAGATCCGGCCATCGCGGGATTCCACACCTTCTCCTGCATGAGGGTGAAGTGCTCGACCCGTTCCTCACGGACACGGCAGTGCGCCACCCGCACCACATCCGCATCCGCGAAACGCGGCTCGAAGCCTGTCTTCACATCAAAGCGGTAGTCGAAGAGCTTGGCCTGGATGTCCTTGTACGTGCCCGACTGCCCCGCTGCCAGCCTGTCGTGGGACCGCGCCATGAACGAGTCGTAGAACGGCCGGCTCTCCCAGAAGGAGAACACATGGGCGACATCAGGCCGTATTCGGCTCCAACCGCCGCCCTGCCCCCGGAATCCCGGCTCACCCAGCAGACCCGCCCACTTCCGCTGCCCCCGCTCGAACCCTCGACGGTCCACCACGGTGCAGCGAATCCACTTGACCAGCACCGCGCCATCGTACGGCCCGGACCGCGGCCCCGGCCCCCGTCGGCAGGAGTGCATCCGCCCGTGCGACGGTGCGCTGGTCATGCGCCAGGACGTCCCGGTCCGAGCCCTCTGGCGGCAGCCTCGACGAGGAGTTCCGCGATGTGGCCGTGCGACAGCGGCCGCCTCGCCGCATCCCCTGCCGAGCGACTACGGTCAACACTCATAGGTCTGAAGGCAGTTACGGGGAGGGAGATCCGGTGAGCAGCCTCAGCAAGGGGGTCCGGAAGGCCGAGGTGGCCCTCAAGTGGGATCCGAGTCCGCTGGGCGAGATGCCCCACGATCTCGACCTGGTGGCAGCGACGTACCGGTCGGATTCCACGAACGGCAAGCCGGCGTACGTCGTCCATTTCGACAGCAGGTCACCGGACGGGACGATCATCCTGACGAGGGACAGCAGGACCGGGCAGGGATTCGGCGCCGACGAGGTCATGACGCTGGAGTTCGACCGGCTGGCGCCGGTGTACGGGCGGGTCGTCGTGGGCGTCGTCATCCAGCAGCGCGACGGCCGGAAGGTGTTCGGCGACATAGCCAACACGCTGGTGCGGGTCCTGGAAGGGCATGGCGAGCTGGCAGCGTGCGACTTCACCGCGGTCTCGCAGTCCACGGCCGCCGTCGTGTGCGAGTTCACCCGCGATGAGGCGGGGAACTGGCAGTTCCGAGAATCGGTGCGCGGCTTCGACACCGACCCGCAGGACTTCGTCAGCCTGATGAGCGGCTGACGGCCGGTCCACAGCTCCGCCGGCCGGTCCGCGGCTCCGCCCGGGGCAGGCACGACGAAGGGGACCGACCTGAGGTCGGTCCCCTTCGTGCGCTGCTGGTCAGCTACCAGTGCGGGCTACGTCGGACGTGGCATCCCACGCGGTTCCGCTCGGTTTCAGCTGCAGCCGCTGGTGGAGCCGCAGCCCTCGCAGATGTAGCAGGAACCGGCCCGCTGCATCTTCGTTCCACAGGAGAAGCAGAGCGGCGCGTCGGCGCTGATGCCGAGCTGCATCTCGACCAGCTCGGCCGAGGTGTGAGCCTGCTTGGGAGCCGGGACCTCCGCCTTCGGGGGAGCCACGGCCTTCAGTTCCTGATGCCGCGGGGCTGACTGTGCCAGCGCCTCGACGTCGAGCTCGACATCGTCGACGGACTGCTCGTAGGAACCGGTCTCCAGGTGACGCTGACGCTCCTCGGCCGAGTGGATGCCGAGCGCGGAACGCGTCTCGAACGGCAGGAAGTCCAGCGCCAGGCGTCGGAAGATGTAGTCGACGATCGACTGCGCCATCCGCACGTCCGGGTCGTCGGTCATACCGGCCGGTTCGAAGCGCATGTTGGTGAACTTGGAGACGTACGTCTCCAGCGGAACGCCGTACTGCAGGCCCACCGAGACGGCGATCGAGAAGGCGTCCATCATGCCCGCGAGGGTGGAGCCCTGCTTCGACATCTTCAGGAAGACCTCGCCGAGGCCGTCGTCCGGGTAGGAGTTGGCCGTCATGTATCCCTCGGCGCCACCGACGGTGAACGAGGTCGTGATGCCCGGGCGGCCCTTGGGGAGGCGCTTGCGGACGGGGCGGTACTCGACGACCTTCTCGACCGCGGACCGGATCGTCTCCTCGGCCTTCGCGGTCACCTCGGCCTTCTCCTTCTCCTTCTTCTTGGCGGAGAGGGGCTGCCCGACCTTGCAGTTGTCGCGGTAGATGGCGAGCGCCTTGACGCCCATCTTCCACGCCTCGAAGTAGATCTCCTCGACCTCTTCGACGGTCGCCGACTCCGGCATGTTGACCGTCTTGGAGAGCGCACCCGAGATCCACGGCTGGATGGCGGCCATCATGCGGACGTGGCCCATCGCGGAGATGGAGCGCTCGCCCATGGCGCAGTCGAAGACCTCGTAGTGCTCCGGCTTCAGGCCGGGCGCGTCGATCACATTGCCGTGCTCGGCGATGTGGGCGACGATCGCCTCGATCTGCTCCGGCTGGTAGCCGAGGCGGCGCAGTGCCTGCGGCACCGTGCCGTTGACGATCTGCATCGAGCCACCGCCGACGAGCTTCTTGAACTTGACCAGGGCCAGGTCCGGCTCGAGACCGGTGGTGTCGCAGGACATCGCGAGACCGATGGTGCCGGTCGGGGCGATGACGGACGCCTGGGAGTTACGGAATCCGTTCTTCTCGCCGAGACGGATCACGTCCTGCCAGGCCTCGGTGGCCGCGGCCCAGACCGGCGTGTCCAGGTCGTCCATGCGGACGGCCTTGGCGTTGGCGTCGGCGTGCTGCTTCATCACGCGCTGGTGCGGCTCGGCGTTGCGGGCGTAGCCGTCGTACGGGCCGACGACCGCGGCGAGTTCGGCGGAGCGCTTGTAGGACGTGCCGGTCATCAGCGAGGTGATGGCACCGGCGAGGGCGCGGCCGCCGTCGGAGTCGTAGGCGTGGCCGGTTGCCATGAGCAGGGCGCCCAGGTTGGCGTAACCGATGCCCAGCTGGCGGAAGGCGCGGGTGTTCTCACCGATCTTCTGCGTCGGGAAGTCCGCGAAGCAGATGGAGATGTCCATCGCGGTGATGACCAGCTCGACGACCTTGGAGAAGCGCTCGACGTCGAAGGACTGGTTGCCCTTGCCGTTGTCCTTGAGGAACTTCATGAGGTTCAGCGAAGCCAGGTTGCACGAGGTGTTGTCCAGGTGCATGTACTCGCTGCAAGGGTTCGAGCCGTTGATGCGGCCGGACTCGGGGCAGGTGTGCCAGTGGTTGATCGTGTCGTCGTACTGGATGCCCGGGTCGGCGCAGGCCCAGGCGGCCTCGGCCATCTTGCGGAAGAGCGCCTTGGCGTCGACCTCCTCGATGACCTCACCGGTCATCCGGGCGCGCAGCCCGAACTTCCCACCGGACTCGACGGCCTTCATGAACTCGTCGTTGACGCGCACCGAGTTGTTGGCGTTCTGGTACTGGACGGACGTGATGTCGTCGCCGCCCAGGTCCATGTCGAAGCCCGCGTCACGCAGTGCGCGGATCTTCTCCTCTTCCTTGACCTTGGTCTCGATGAAGTTCTCGATGTCGGGGTGGTCGACGTCGAGGATGACCATCTTGGCCGCACGACGCGTGGCACCGCCGGACTTGATCGTTCCTGCAGAGGCGTCGGCACCGCGCATGAACGAAACGGGGCCGGAGGCGTTGCCGCCCGAGGACAGCAGCTCCTTGGAGGAGCGAATACGGGAGAGGTTCAGGCCGGCGCCGGAGCCGCCCTTGAAGATCATGCCCTCTTCCTTGTACCAGTCGAGGATCGACTCCATGGAGTCGTCGACGGACAGGATGAAGCAGGCGGAGACCTGCTGCGGCTGGGGCGTGCCGACGTTGAACCACACCGGAGAGTTGAAGCTGAAGATCTGGTGCAGCAGGGCGTACGCCAGCTCGTGCTCGAAGATCTCGGCGTCGGCGGGCGAGGCGAAGTAGTTGTAGTCCTCGCCGGCCTTGCGGTACGTCTTCACGATCCGGTCGATGAGCTGCTTGAGACCGGTCTCGCGCTGGGGGGTGCCGACCGCCCCGCGGAAGTACTTGCTGGTGACGATGTTGACCGCGTTCACCGACCAGAAGTCGGGGAACTCGACGCCACGCTGCTCGAAGTTCACCGAGCCGTCGCGCCAGTTGGTCATGACGACGTCACGGCGCTCCCAGACCACCTCGTCGTACGGGTGCACGCCGGGGGTGGTGTGGATCCGCTCGATACGCAGGCCCTTGCTCGCCTTGGCTCCCTTGGTGCGGGACCCTCGTGCCGGGCCGCTCGTCGTCTCGGTCATGCCGCCTCCCATACATGGGCAAAAACGCCCTGAAGTGCCCAGATCTTCCCGTGGCACTGCTTGTGTCTGTTGTCCCGGAGCGCCTCTTCGGCGCCCGTGACAGGTCATGTGCCGCCCTGAGCCGGCCGGAGAGCCCGTGACGCACAGGCTCCGCCCGCTCGGCCGGTGCCGCTCAGTCGGCGGCGGTCGCGGGAACGGGGACCTCGACGGCCCCGTCGCTCCGCTCCTTTACGGGTGGCCGCTCGCCGCGGAGCTCCGCGATGGCGGCCTCGAAGTCCTCGAGTGAGTCGAACGCCCGGTAGACGGACGCGAAACGCAGGTACGCGACGAGGTCGAGTTCCTGCAGGGGGCCGAGTATGGCCAGACCGACGTCGTGGGTGGTCAGCTCGGCACTTCCGGTGGCGCGCACCGCTTCCTCGACCCGCTGGCCGAGCTGAGCGAGAGCGTCTTCCGTGACCGGTCGCCCCTGGCACGCCTTGCGGACGCCGGAGATGACCTTGGTGCGGCTGAAAGGTTCCGTCACGCCGCTGCGCTTGATCACCATCAGCGACGCGGTCTCCACCGTCGTGAAGCGGCGGGAGCAGTCGGGGCACTGCCGGCGGCGTCGGATCGACGTTCCGTCGTCGGTGGTCCGACTGTCGACGACGCGGCTGTCAGGGTGCCTGCAGAAGGGACAGTGCATGGCTCCCAACCCCTCCTTCAACAGCACGACCGAATAGCCTCAACAGGCCCGTTGAGCCCCCCGAAGCAGCCCCAAGCATAGGCGATCCCCCGGGCTTCGACGGACCGGGGACCACAACTTCTGGGTGGCGGTCACAATCCAACCACTAGATCTGGGGTCCGACCGATTTTTCGGTCCGTAGCGCGTGTCGCGCGCACAGGCCGGGCGACCGGCCGCGTACGGGCCGTATGAGGGCCATCCACAGAGCGCACACGAAACGAGGGAAACGCATCCCGCACGGCCGAGCACGGAGCGCACGGGAAGAATCCGGAGCGCACACCCGGAGCAAGGGAAGCACCGAAAGCGCAGCCGCACGAGCGGGGAGCGAGCGGGCGCGCGAGCGCGGCTACGAGTGCCGGACGGAAGGCAGTGCCAGACTGATCACCGGCCCGGCCCCCACCCCTCCGGCGGCGGAGGCTACCGTAAGAACTCCCGCCGACCCGCATCACGGCGTTCGCACATACACCCAGCTGAGCAGCCACGTCAGACAATCCGCGATTTTTCACTCGAACGTGTGTTTGGCGCAACCTTTCGAAAGCAACTACCGTTGTCCAGCTAGGGAGACCATTCGAGAGGGGCCGACGTGACCACCACCGCTGACAGTGCCGCCATCACTGCCCAGGACCGCTCCCAGAACCGATTCGAGCCGGTGCATGCCATGAATGACGCAGCCACGACCCCGGAGGGGCCCAAGCCCACCCGCTCGCTGCCCGGCCGACCTCCAGGGATCCGGGCGGACAGCTCCGGCCTCACGGACCGGCAGCGGCGTGTCATCGAGGTGATCCGCGACTCCGTGCAGCGCCGGGGTTACCCGCCGTCCATGCGCGAGATCGGCCAGGCGGTCGGGCTTTCCAGCACCTCCTCCGTCGCACACCAGCTCATGGCGCTGGAGCGCAAGGGCTTCCTGCGGCGGGACCCGCACCGCCCCCGCGCGTACGAGGTCCGCGGCTCCGACCAGCCCAGCACCCAGCCGACGGACACCACAGGCAAGCCCGCCGCTTCGTATGTGCCGCTGGTGGGCCGGATCGCGGCCGGTGGCCCGATCCTCGCCGAGGAGTCCGTCGAGGACGTCTTTCCCCTCCCCCGGCAGCTGGTCGGTGACGGCGAGCTGTTCGTCCTCAAGGTCGTCGGCGACTCGATGATCGAGGCCGCGATCTGCGACGGCGACTGGGTGACGGTGCGCCGCCAGCCCGTCGCCGAGAACGGGGACATCGTCGCCGCGATGCTCGACGGCGAGGCCACCGTCAAGCGCTTCAAGCGGGAGAACGGCCATGTCTGGCTGCTCCCGCACAACGCTGCGTACCAGCCCATCCCCGGCGACGAGGCGACCATCCTCGGCAAGGTGGTGGCGGTGCTGCGGCGGGTCTGACGGACTCGCCGGCTCTGACCGGGCCCCGGGACCCACTGCGCCGGTCCCGGGGTCCTGCCGTGTCTTCTTCCTGCCGTGTCTTCTACCAGCCGTGTCTTCTACCAGCCGTGTCTTCTACAGGCGGGAAGGATGTGTGGGTCTCCCCCGGCGGGACGCACGCGGCCGCTGGGCTACTTGCCGTCCGCCTTGGCCGCCGCGTCAATGGCCGCCAGCGACCGGCGCACCTGATTGCGGTCCGTCGTGTACCAGAAATCGGGCAGAGAAGCCCGCAGATAGCTCCCGTACCGGGCGTTGGCCAGCCTCGGGTCCAGCACGGCGACGACGCCACGATCGCCCGTGGCACGCACCAGACGGCCGGCGCCCTGCGCCATGAGGAGGGCCGCATGCGTCGCGGCGACGGCCATGAAGCCGTTGCCGCCGGCTTCCTCCACCGCCTTCTGCCGCGCGCTCATCAGCGGGTCGTCGGGCCGCGGGAACGGGATGCGGTCCATGACCACCAGCTGGCATCCGGGGCCCGGCACATCGACGCCCTGCCAGAGGGAGAGCGTGCCGAAGAGGCAGGTCTCGGGATCGGCGGCGAAATTTTTGATCAACTCGCCGAGCGTCTCCTCGCCCTGCAGCAGGATCGGCTTGTCGAGCCGCCCTCTCAGTTCCTCGGCGGCGGCCTGGGCGGCCCGCATGGAGGAGAACAGCCCGAGGGTGCGTCCGCCGGCGGCCTCCACCAGCTCGGCCAGCTCGTCCATCATGTCGCCGCGCGAACCTTCACGGCCCGGCGTCGCAAGGTGCCGTGCGACGTAGAGGATGCCCTGCTTGGGGTAGTCGAAGGGCGAACCGACATCGAGGCCCTTCCACTGCGGCACCTCCTCCCCGCCGGTGCCCTCCGGGGCGAGCCCCAGCGATGCCCCCACCCCGTTGAAGTCGCCGCCCAGCTTGAGGGTCGCGGACGTGAGCACCACCGACCGCTCCGAGAACAGCTTCTCGCGCAGTAGCCCCGAGACCGACAGGGGCGCCACACGCAGCGAAGCGCCGAAGCGGTCGTGCCGCTCGTACCAGACGACGTCGTACTCGGAACCCTGGGTGATGCGCTCGGCGACGGCATGGATGTTCTCCACGGAGGCGAGCGCCTGCTTGCGCACCGCGTCCTCGTCCTGGACCGACTTGTCCCGGGCGGAGCCGATCGCGCTGATCACCGTCCGTGAGGCGTCACGCAGCGCCATGAGCGCGTAGCCCAGGTCCTCCGGGATTTCCTCGAGGCGGCCCGGCAGCGCCAGCTCCATCACGCGCTCGAACGTCTCCGAGGCGGTCTGGAGCGCGTCCGCCGCCTTCTCGTTGACCAGTTTCGCCGCGCGGCGCACAGCGCGGTTGACCTGGCCCGGGGTGAGCTCGCCGGTGGCGACACCGGTCACGCGCGAGACCAGCTCGTGCGCCTCGTCGACGATCAGCACCTCGTGCTGCGGCAGGACCGGCGCTCCCTCGATGGCGTCGATCGCGAGCAGCGCGTGATTGGTGACCACCACGTCGGCGAGCTTCGCACGCTCCCTGGCCATCTCGGCGAAGCACTCGGCGCCGTATGCGCACTTGGACGCCCCGAGGCATTCGCGGGAGGAGACGGAGACCTGGCCCCAGGCCCGGTCGGAAACACCGGGCGTGAGGTCGTCGCGGTCGCCCGTCTCGGTCTCGTCCGCCCAGTCCCGCATGCGCAGCAGGTCCTGGCCGAGCTTGCTCGTCGGCGCGGCGGCCTCGAACTGGTCGAAGAGGCCCTCCTCCTCGTCCTGCGGCGCGCCCTCGTGCAGACGGTGCAGGCAGAGGTAGTTGGAGCGGCCCTTGAGCATGGCGAACTCGGGCCGCCGGCGCAGCAGGGGGTGCAGCGCGTCGACGGTGCGCGGAAGATCACGCTCCACCAGCTGCCGCTGCAGCGCGAGGGTGGCGGTGGCGACGACCACCCTTTCCCCATGGGCAAGCGCCGGGACCAGATATCCCAGGGACTTTCCGGTGCCGGTGCCGGCCTGCACCAGAAGGTGGGAATTGTCGTCGACGGCCTCGGCGACGGCCTCGGCCATCGTGACCTGGCCTGGCCGTTCCACCCCGCCGACGGCGGTGACGGCGGCATGGAGGAGCTCGGGGAGGGATGGCTTCGTCATAGCTCGACCAGCCTACGGGGCACCACTGACACCACGATCACCCATCGCGCGCATCAGGCCATGCTCAGCGGGTTGGGCACGGTGCCGTGCACGGCGGCGTGGGGACGGTCGGGCCGGTCACGGTAACCGTCGAGATGAAGCCTGTTGCGGTTGAGGCACAACCGATCGATACGTTCCGTGAGCAGATCGAACAGCTCGTAACGCTCCTCGAGCTCCGGGAAGCGGGCCTGATACCGGAGGATCTCCGCCCGTACGAGGGAGAAGAACGCCGCCTCGGCGACTCCGAGCTGATCATCGAAGAGCGGGGCGAGATACCGGAAGACGCCCACGAAGAGTCCCGAGTGGATGAACTGGGTGAGGAAACCGGGCTCCTCGGTCAGCAGGACACGCCGCACCTCGTCCGGCATCGAGGCGTGCTCGGGCAGCGGCCGGGCGCTGACGTTGACGTCGTCGACGAAATCCTTGATCGCCAGCCGCACCGGGACGTCGTGCTCGTCGTAGACGACGATCGCGTTCTCCCCGTGCGGGGAGAAGACCGTCCCGTAGCGGTAGAGAAAGTGCAGCAGCGGAGGCAGGAGAGCGGCGAACAGCCGCTGGAGCCAGACGTCGGGGCCGAGCCCCGACCGCTCGACCAGCTCGGCGGCGAAGGCGCGGCCCCGGGGATCGGTGTGGAGCAGTGACGCGAGGGTGCGGGCCCGCTCGCCCGGGTCCAGGCGCGGCCCGAGCGGCTCGCGCCAGATGGCGCCGAGCAGTTCCTTGTACTGATAGGGCACACCGTCGAGGCGGTCGTACAGGGGATGCTCGACGGTGACCGAGGCGACCTCTCCGAGCAGGATCGCCCGGCAGTCGTCGCGGAGGAACGGGTCGGCATCCCGCAGTCCCTGCACCCACGCGGTGACGGCCGGAGCTGCGAGGGTCCGTTCCGTGGGCAGTCCGCGCCACACCAGCGTGTTGAGGATGGACAGCGGCAGTTTGACCGTGTGCCGATCAGGGCGGTCGACGTTCACGAACGTACGGATGGACTGCTGGGGCAGCCGGAGATCGCCGTCCTCGGTCAGCGGGACGATCTCCTGCCGGGCGATGGCCGGTGCGTACAGCGGCAGCAGCACCTCGTCCCACTGCCAGGGGTGTACGGGCAGAAAGAGGTACGCCGCCGGATCAAGCCCTCTGGCGCGCAGTGCGGCGTCGAAAGCGGCGCGCACGGAGTCGTCGAGCTCGCGGTGATAGAGGTCGTCCGGTGTGGCGAGGTGCGAGACGCCCCGGTACCGCGCGAGTGCGGTGCCGACGGCGATCCACGGCAGTGCAGCGGGGCTGCGTGCTTCGGGTGACCAGCGGGCGGCGTCGCGTGCCGAGAATCCGATGCGGCCCTTGTTGAGGACGAGCCACGGATGCCCGGTCTGGTGTCCCTCGAGTTCGGCGTAGCCGAGGTCGGCCAGCTCGGCGGCCATGACCGCCCTGTGGGAGAGCGCGGTGTCGGCGGTGAGGGTGAGGGAGAGCTCGCGCAGCAGGTGGCCGAGGGTGGCCCCGTCGAGGGCGAGGGTGTCCTTCGCCCGGGCGAGGAAGGCGAGCGGGTCCGAGAAGGGCTGCCCGCTCCACTCGACGGAGCCGGCCTCCACGCGCCAGCTTCCGTAGGCACCGCGCCGCGCCAGGAAGGTCAGGTCTCCGCGGTCGTCGACGGTGAGGACGTAGCGCCGGCTCGGTGCCGGGCGTGTGAGGTCGCCGGGCTGGGCGCTGTGAGGGACAGCGGCCGCGTCCGCCCGCGGTTCGGCGATCTTCGGCTCGATGATCTCCTCGTAGGCGAACTCGCCGATCATCTTGGCCAGCAGTCGGGCGGCGGCCCGCTCCCAGCTGTCCCGGTCGAGGCCGGGTGGCACACACAGGCCGGACGGCGACGGCTGGGTCGCCGGTTCGGCGCGTGCGGCGGGTTCGGCGCGTGCGGTGCCGGCAGCGCGTGCAGCGCCGATGCGTGCGGTCGAAGGCGTGGAGCGGGTCGAGGCGCTGGACTCTGCCCAAGCGGCGGAGTCGGTCGAGGCGGTGGGTTCGATCGAGGCGGTGCTTTCGGTCGAGGCGGTGGAGTCGTGGCTGGCAGGGGGCTTCGGCACGGGGACTCCTCGAGTGGAACCGATGCGGTTCGAGCGGTGTAGGAACGCAGCGAGCCGGTCACAGCAGGTGCCGCAGACCGCGATCACGGACCATGAGCGCGGCTCGCTTGTCGGGTAGGTCGGCTTCCCCGAACAAGCGGAAGCCGGCGTTGAGAAAGGCGGACACGGAGGGGGTGTTGCGCAGATCGGGTTCGGCGACGACACGTGCGCAGCGCGGGCGGCGGTCGAGTACGAGGTCGGAGACGGCTCTGAGGAGTACGGACCCCAGGCCCCGTCCGCGGTCGGCCACGCCGCCGAGGAGGAGATGAATGCCGGTGTCGTGCGGGCGGGCGGGATAGTGACGGGCCAGGGGATCGAGGTCGGCACGGTAGATCTCGAAGTAGCTCATGGGTGTGCCGTCGAGTACGCCGAGGCAGGGGACGCTGCGGCCGTCTCCGTCGCACTGGCCGCGCAGGTGCGCGGCCGTGACGGACTCGGGTCCGTCCAGCTCCCAGAAGGCGGCAACGGACGGGTCGTTCATCCAGCGGGTGATCAGCGCAAGGTCCCGTTCCGGACGTACGGGAACGAGGTGGAACTCACCGGCGGGGGTGCTCACCGGTCCCCAGTCCGCCGGGCTGTCCAACAGGTCTGCCGGGGCGACCAAGAGGTCCTGGGCGGACACGGAGATCTGTTTCGCGCGAGAAACGCTGCTGTGGGCGCCTTGGTGGAAGAGCGTGCGGAACTCGTCGGGCAGGCGTAGATGGAGGGTGTCCTCCGGGCCTGAGCCGGGCGGGGAAGCCTCTTCCGCGCCGGTGTCGGTCATGGCTTCGGGGTGTGGCACGGCGACGGTCTCCTCTCGTCGTTCGGACGGCGTCACGGTGTCGGCGTTCGGTGATCCGCACGCTTCTCAGGACACGAGAGGGTTGGCGATGGTGACGTAGACGGACTGGGTGTCGACAGGGCCGACGAGTTCGTCGAGGCCGTGCAGGCGGGTGAGCAGGTTGGCCTTGGCCCGCAGCGTCGGGGCTTCGAGGAGCAGCGTCGGCAGCGGCGAGCCGAGACGGACATGGGTCGCCAGGAAGCGCCGGAAGGCGGCGAGGAGGACCCGTTCGTCGGCGAGGCGCTGCGCTCCGAAGGCGCCGATCAGGCCGAGCACGTTGTTGATGCCGAGGTAGTACGCGAAGCGCTCGTCCGTGACGTCGTCGGAGACGAACGTGTCGCTGTCGCGGCCGATGCCCGGGAGGCGGCGCTCGAGAGCGTCGCGGTGGGACTGGCGGAAGTAGTAGCCCTGGTTGTCCCGGTAACGGCCTCCTACGGGCCAGCCTTCGGGGTCGAGGAGTACCAGCGTGTTCTGCTGGTGCGCTTCGAGGGCGATGCCCGCGGTGGCGTCGAGCCAGAGCAGGGGGCGTACGACCTGGTCGAGGTAGCGCAGGAGCCACTCCGCCGCCACCGCGGCGACGGGCCGGCCGGTGCGGGCGGCGAGGCGCTCGACCGTGTCGGAGAGTCGCGAGTGCGTGCCGGTGCGTCCGGGCCACGGCCGGGGGGACGTCAGGGCGGCGATGCAGACGGCGTCGTCGCCGTGGTGAAAGGGGTTGTGGCGCAGCATGACGTCGAGTCCCGGGACGGGTTCTCCGTCCGGCGTGTCCACGGCGAGCCATGCGGGGTCGCGCACGATGTCGAACCCGGGGTGGGCGGCGCGCCACTGCTCGGCGAGTCCCGCGCGGAGCAGACGGTGGACCTCCACACCACGGTGGAGCTCCTTGCGGAGGTTTTCCCGGCGAGAGTTGGTGATGCGCAGCCCCAGGGACAGTTTGAGCATGGCGGGTGCCCCGGGGCGGTGCACGGTACGGACGGAGGAGGTGGGGTGCCAATCGGCCCCGTGAGGGCCGAGGTCGTGGAGGAGACCGGCGTCCAGGAGCGCGGCCACGGCGGGCCGGTGGCGCAGGTCGCGTGCCTGCCAGGGATGCAGGGGCAGCGCGGCGCAGTCGCCGGGGACCTGGAGGTCACCGGCGAGGCGGGAGGTGAGCTGCTCGGCGGCGAGCGTGCGGCCCCGCTCGGTCCAGGCCGAGTCACCGGCGAGGACGGAGCGGTCGACTGCCAGCCAGTGAAGGGGGAAGGCGCCGTACAACTCGGGTGAGTAGAGACGGGACTCGGCGTCGGACAGTCCCTCGCGGCTCTTGGGCGTGGGGTGCAGTGGGTGGCCGAGCAGGAGGGACTGTTCGGCGGAGAGGAAGAGGTCCGCGGCCTCGGGGGCGGCGGGGAGCCTGCGGCGGTGGGCGATGAACTGCGCGGTGCGCTGTACGGAATCGGCGACACGGCCGACGAGATCGGTCCCTTCGGCGCCGCCGGCTTCCCTGCCGAGGAGCGCGGCGACGGTCACCGCGTCGGTGGTGGTGGCATCGTGGGGGCTGCTCTCCAGAGACGGCAGCCCGAATCGGTGCCAACCGGTGGCCGACCAGTAGCGGACGGGGACCAGCAGCGCGGTTCCGCTGGCGTGGAGCGGGATGCGCAGGGTGTTGCCGTCGGGCGGGGCAAGGTTGTTCTCGCGCACCCAGCAGCGGAGCAGGTTCTCGATCGCGGCGGCATCGGCCGCACGGCGGGGATCCGGGTGGTCGAGGTGATCCGCCGTTTCGGGGGACGTCGGCAACTGCCGTGCGGGGTCAGGGGTTTCGTCGTCGAGGCTCCCGCCCTGCTGGCGCGGCACCGTCGCCGCCTCGGCCGTGAGCGGTCCGCTCACGGCGACGTGGGGGAGGTGTGCGGCGGTGGGGCGGCCGTGGGCCTCGGGCACTTCGGGTGCGGGGATCGGGTTCACGGAGGCTTCCTTGTGGCGGTGTCCGGGGTCAGTACGACTGCCCGCTGTCGGTGCGGCGTCGAGTGGAGCGTTCGGCGGCGGCCAGTGCGTCCGCGAAGCGGTCGAGGACGGCCACGGCCTGTTCGTCGGTGAGGGTGAGCGGAGGAAGGAGGCGGACGACGGCGGAGTGTCGTCCGCCGAGTTCGACGATGAGGCCGCGGTTCAGACACTCGCGCTGGACGGTCGCGGCGAGTTCGGGAGCGGGCGGTGGGACGAGCGCGTCGGGGGCGGTGGAGTCGGGGTCGACCAGCTCCACGCCGATCATCAGTCCCCGGCCCCGCACGTCTCCCATGCAGGGGTGGGCGGCGGCCAGGCCCTGCAGGCGGGACAGCATGCGGGCGCCGAGGGTGGCGGCCCGTTCGGCGAGGCGGTTCTCGCGTACGTACGCGAGCGTGGCCGCCCCGGCGGCCATCGCGAGCTGATTGCCGCGGAACGTCCCGGCGTGCGCTCCTGGTTGCCAGGTGTCGAGCTCGGACCGGTAGACGATGACCGCCAGCGGAAGTGAGCCGCCGATGGCCTTGGACAGCACCATGACGTCGGGCACGATGCCGCTGTGCTCGACGGCCCAGAAGGTGCCGGTGCGTCCCACACCCGTCTGCACCTCGTCGGCGATCAGCGGGATGGAGCGGGCGGAGGTGATCCGGCGCATCCGGCGCAGCCACTCGTCGGGGGCCGGGATCACTCCGCCCTCGCCCTGTACGGGTTCGAGGATCATTCCGGCGGGCGCGGGTGTTCCGCCCTTGGGGTCGTCGAGGAGGTTCTCGGTCCAGCGTGCGGTGAGTTCGGCCCCGCGCTCGCCGCCGATGCCGAAGGGGCAGCGGTAGTCGTGCGGGTAGGGCAGGCGTGTCACACGTACGCCGGTGGCGCCGCCCGATGCGTCGAGAGCTCCGGCCGTCATGCCGTGGTACGCGCCGGTGAAGGCGAGGATCCCGTTGCGGCCGGTCGCGGTGCGGACCAGTTTGAGTGCCGCCTCGACGGCGTCGGTCCCCGCCGGCCCGCAGAACTGGATCCGGGCGTCGGCGGCGAACTGCGGTGGGAGGGTGGCGAACAGCTCGGTGGTGAAGGCGTCCTTGACGGGTGTGGCCAGGTCCAGGATGTGCAGCGGCGCACCGGAGTCGAGGACCTTCCTGATGGCTTCGAGGACGACGGGGTGGTTGTGCCCGAGCGCAAGGGCGCCGGCTCCGGAGAGGCAGTCGAGGTAGCGGCGGCCGTCGGCGCCCTCGATCGTCAGGCCCCGGGCGCGTACGGGCACGATGGGCAGCGAACGCGCATAGGTGCGGGCGGCCGATTCGCGCAACGACTGCCGGCGCAGGATGCCCTCCTGGGCGGCCGGGGCGGTCGGAGCAGGTTCGGTCACGGCCACGGCTGTTGGTCCTCCCGCTGTCACGGTTGCGTCTCCCATGGGTACGGCTCCGGGCCTGCAACCGCTCGGCGTCGAGGCCGCCCTCCGTGTCCCCCGCCCGTACCAACGACGCGGCGGGCCGGGGATCACGGCCGGGAGGAAGATCCTTGCGCGGGCGGAACCGCGGACCTGGTGCACGCCGTCCCCATCGGCACCGGCATAGTGGGGGCCGCACCCGGCGGCGGGATCCACCGGGACGGCGGCGGGCCGGTTCGCCGCCAAAAGCACCGACATTGCCGACAGTTGCCTGAAGTTCAGACAGAACAGCAGCACCGAAGTCCCAGGGGGATCACGAGATGCGACCCATTCGCCCGACGCTGGCAGCGGCGTCCCTTGCCGCCGTGCTGGCGCTGGCTGCCACCGCCTGCGGTCCGAGCGAGGACACCGCGGGCGACAAGCCGAGTGCCCCGGCCAGTCAGACCGCCGACGACAAGATCACGATTCCGGACGATCTCAAGGACCGGCTCAAGGAGCACGGGATCGACCTGGACAAGTGGAAGAACGGCGAGTGGAAGAACTGGGACAAGGACAAGTGGCTCCGTGAGGCCAAGGACTATGTCAACCCGATCATCGAGGACCTGTGGGACCCCGACCGGATGCGCGATGCGGACAAGCCGCCGGCGAAGCCCGTGGACCCGGACATCTCGGGTGACGAGGGTGTCACCGACCCGACGCCGAAGCCCGTCGACGCCGTGCCGGTGAAGGCCCCGTACCACGCGAGCGCCGCCGAGGCGGGCAAGGTCTTCTTCGACGGCCCGCAGGGCTCGATGGTCTGCTCCGCCACCGTGGTGAAGGACCCCGCCAACCCGGGCAAGTCGAACATGGTGTGGACGGCCGGCCACTGCGTCCACGCCGGCAAGAGCGGCGGCTGGTACCGCAACATCGCCTTCGTCCCGTCGTACAACGACAGCGCCAAGCCCACCTCGGAGCTGGAGAAGGCTCCGAAGGAGGAGATCGCTCCGTACGGCGTGTGGTGGGGCGACTGGGCCCAGACGTCCGAGCAGTGGATCGCCCAGGGCGCGGCGACCGGCGGCCAGGGTGCGCCGTACGACTTCGCGGTCATCCACGTCACCCCGGAGAAGGGCAGCACGGGCAAGTCGCTCGAGGAGACGGTCGGCGCCGCGCTGCCGGTCGACTTCAACGCCCCGGCGGTACCCGACATCGCGGCCATGACGGCGACCGGCTACCCGGCGGCTCCGCCGTACGACGGCCAGAAGCTGTTCCAGTGCGCCGACAAGCCGGGCCGGCTCTCCTTGAAGGCCGAGGAGCCGACGATGTACCGCATCGGATGCACGATGACCGGCGGTTCCTCCGGTGGCGGCTGGGTGGCCGAGGGCCAGGACGGCAAGCCTGCCCTGGTGTCCAACACCTCCATCGGCCCGGTGACGGCCGGCTGGCTGGCGGGTCCGCGCCTCGGCAAGGAGGCCGAGGGCGTCTACACGGCGGTCAGCAAGAAGTTCGCGGGGCAGTGACCGGGGGATGTCCGCGTTCGCATGACGAAGCCGTCGCGTGACAGAGCCTCCTCTGTCGCAGCCGCCGCGTGACAGAACCTCGCGTCGACGGAGCCGCCGTGTGAGGGGCCGGAGGCGTGACGGACCAGAGGCGTGAGTGAGAGCAGGGGCGTTCGGCCGTGAGGCCGGGCGCCCCTTGCTGATCACGTGGAGACTCCGTGGAGTTGCCGACCGGCCTCAACTGCGCGCCTGCGCACCGGCTTAGAGTGGTGCCGCACCCGCGGCGGCTCCGGAAGGCCGCCGCCTCTTCGCATGACACGCCCATGGCAAGTACGCAGTGCGCACCTGCCTCGACGTGTCGCATCAGGCGCTGGTGCACCCGCGTTCACGGCACATTTCGCACGTACTTCAGGGGGAATCGTTTCCATGCGATCCATACGTCCGCTGCTGGCTGCCGCCGGCCTCGTCTCGGCTCTCGCGCTGACGGCGACCGCCTGCGGGCCCGGCGAGGACCAGGCTGCCGACAAGCCCGCCGCCTCCGCGGCAGGCGCAGGCAACGGCGGCGCAGACGCCGCACTTCCAGCCGACCTGGCCGACAAGCTCAAGGACCACGGTGTCGACCTCGACAAGTGGAAGAACGGCGAGTGGAAGAACTGGGAGAAGGACAAGTGGCTGCGTGATGCCAAGGACTTCGTCAACCCGGTGATCGAGGGTCTGTGGAAGCCCGAGCGGATGACGACGGCCAAGGCACCGGCCAAGACGCTCGCCGCCGGCGACATCTCCGGTGACCAGGACGTCACCGACCCGGAGCCGCGCCCAGTGCGGGCCGAGGCGGAGAAGAGGCCTTACCACAAGAACGCCGC
This sequence comes from Streptomyces sp. ISL-10, assembly GCF_018614575.1. GTDB lineage: Bacteria > Actinomycetota > Actinomycetes > Streptomycetales > Streptomycetaceae > Streptomyces. Next base: position 57,866 of record NZ_JAGGOJ010000002.1, on the reverse strand, counting down.
ACCGGTCGGCAAGGTGTTCTTCGACGCCCCTGAGGGCTCGATGGTCTGTTCGGCGACGGTCGTCAAGGACCCGAAGAACCCGGGCCGGTCGAATCTCGTCTGGACCGCCGGTCATTGCGTCCACGCGGGCCGGGCCGGCGGCTGGTACCGCAACATCGCCTTCGTCCCGGCCTACAACGACAAGGGCAAGTCCCCCGCCGCGCTGGAGAAGGCGCAGCCCCAGGAGATCGCCCCGTACGGCGTCTACTGGGCGGACTGGGTCGCCACGTCGGGCGAGTGGATCGACCAGGGCGGTCCCACGGGCGGCACCGGCGCCCCCTACGACTACGCCGTGATGCATGTGAAGCCGGAGCGGGGCTCCAAGTCGCCGGAGGAGACGGTGGGCGCCGCCCTCGACGTCGACTTCGAGGCTCCTGAGGCGAAGAGCATCGACACGATGGGCGCGTGGGGCTACCCGGCGGCACCGCCGTACAACGGCGCGATCATGCACAAGTGCGTGGACCGGCCCGGCCGGCTCTCCATCGCCCCCGGCACGCCGACGATGTGGCGCATCGGCTGCACCATGACGGGCGGCTCCTCGGGCGGCGGCTGGTTCGTCCGGCAGCCCGGCGGCAAGACGGTGCTCGTCTCCAACACGTCGATCGGCCCGGTCACTTCGGGCTGGCTGGCCGGCCCGCGGCTGGACCGCGGGGCGCAGCAGATCTTCTCGGTGATGAGCGACAAGTTCGCGGGCCGGTAGGCCCTTCGAGCACCGGCTGGACAACGCGGAAGGCCCGCCTCCTTCAGGGAGGCGGGCCTTCCGTTTCGTTCCGGGGACCGCTGGACCGCTGTACCGCGTCAGCGGGTCGCCGGTGTGTAGGGAGCCAGTGCGGAGGCCAGCTCTTCGTGGACCCGCGCCTTGAGCAGGGTGCCCTCCGTGGTGTGCTCCTCGGAGATGACCTCGCCCTCGGCGTGCGCACGGGAGACGAGCCCGCCCCGGGTGTACGGGACGAGGGCCTCGATCTCGACCTCCGGGCGGGGCAGTTCTGCGTCGATGAGCTCCAGCAGGTCTCCGATGCCCGCACCGGTGCGGGCCGAGACGGCGATGGCGTGCCGCTCGATGCGCAGCAGTCGCTGCAGCATCAGCGGATCGGCCGCGTCCGCCTTGTTGATCACGACGATCTCGGGCACGTCCAGCGCGCCCACGTCGCGGATCACCTCGCGCACGGCAGCCAACTGCTCCTCCGGAGCCGGATGCGAACCGTCCACCACGTGCAGGATCAGGTCGGAGTCGCCGACCTCCTCCATCGTGGAGCGGAACGCCTCGACCAGGTGGTGCGGCAGGTGCCGGACGAATCCGACGGTGTCGGCGAGGGTGTAGAGCCGGCCGCCCGGGGTCTCGGCGCGGCGGACGGTGGGGTCCAGGGTGGCGAACAGCGCGTTCTCCACCAGGACACCGGCGCCGGTGAGGCGATTGAGCAGGGACGACTTGCCGGCGTTGGTGTAACCGGCGATCGCGACCGACGGCACCTTGTTGCGGCGGCGCTCCTGGCGCTTGATCTCGCGGCCGGTCTTCATCTCCGCGATCTCACGGCGCATCTTCGCCATCTTCTCGCGGATCCGTCGCCGATCCGTCTCGATCTTGGTCTCACCGGGGCCTCGGGTGGCCATGCCGCCACCGCCGCCGCCACCCATCTGCCGGGACAGCGACTGCCCCCAGCCGCGCAGCCTGGGCAGCATGTACTGCATCTGCGCCAGGGCGACCTGCGCCTTGCCCTCTCGGGACTTGGCGTGCTGGGCGAAGATGTCGAGGATCAGGGCGGTGCGGTCCACCACCTTGACCTTGACGACGTCCTCGAGGTGGATGAGCTGGCCGGGGCTGAGCTCACCGTCGCAGACGACGGTGTCGGCTCCGGTTTCGAGCACGATGTCGCGCAGCTCGGTCGCCTTGCCCGATCCGATGTAGGTGGCCGGGTCGGGCTTGTCGCGCCGCTGGATGACGCCGTCGAGCACCAGCGCGCCTGCGGTCTCGGCGAGTGCGGCGAGCTCCGCGAGCGAGTTCTCGGCGTCCTGCACCGTCCCCGAGGTCCACACACCGACCAGCACGACGCGCTCCAGGCGCAGCTGCCGGTACTCGACCTCGGTGACGTCTTCGAGTTCGGTGGAAAGGCCCGCCACGCGCCGCAGAGCGGCCCGCTCGGAGCGGTCGAACTGATCGCCGTCCCGCTCGGTGTCGATCTCGTAGCTCCAGGCGACGTCCTCTTCCATCAGGGCATCGGCCCGAAGGCTCTCGGTGCGCGTCTCCGCGAAGCTCTGCTCGTCCTGGGAAGGGGAAGAAGAGGAGGTCATTGGATCCTTACGTCGATGGAAAGAGCGGATGCGAGCGGCGTGCCCACAAGGGCAGTGTGCCCTGGTTTCAATAGTCACAACGTGTCACGGCCCCGGAAGATTCCCCTAGGGGTTCCCGGCCCCGGCAGCGTCGACCGCCTCTTGAATGGTCCCACGGACCTCCCGGGGCAGTCACGCCAATTTTTCAGCGGGCGGCGCGGGCTTCGGGGCCACGCTGCGCCAGTCCGGGTGGCCCGGCATGGCCGGTGTCTTCTTCTCGTAGAGCCAGTCGTCGAAGAATCCGCTGAGGTCACGCCCCGCGACGCGGGATGCGAGCTGGGTGAACTCCTTCGTGCTCGCCGTGGCGTCCCGGTATCGGGTGACCCACTCCCGCTCCAGCCGTGCGAAGGCGGCCTCGCCGATCGTCTGCCGCAGGGCGTACAGGACGAGGGCACTGCCGTCGTAGACCACAGGCCGGAAGAGACCGAGCTTCTGTCCCGGCGCCGGCGCCTGTGGTGCAGCGGGCGGCCCTCCGGCCGCTCGCCAGCCGTCGGAGAGGCGGTAGGCCTGCCGCATCCGTTCGACCAGCGGCTGCTTCGCCTTCTCCTCGGCGTACAGCGCCTGGTACCAGGTGGCGTGCCCCTCGTTGAGCCACAGGTCGGACCAGGTACGGGGCGACACGCTGTTGCCGAACCAGTGGTGGGCCAGTTCATGGACCATGACCGAGTCGACGTACCACTCGGGGTAGGCGGCGTCGGTGAACAGGGACCGCTCGAAGAGCGACAGCGTCTGGGTCTCCAGCTCGAAACCGGTGTCGGCGTCGGCGACCAGCAGGCCGTATGTCTCAAAGGGGTAGGCGCCGACCTTTTCCTCCATCCACCGCAGGTGGCCGGGGGTCTTCTTCAGCCAGGGTTCGAGCCTGGCCTTGTCGGCGACGGGGACGACGTCGCGGATGGGCACGCCGTGCGGGCCCTGCCGCTCGACGACGGCGGAACGGCCGATGGCGACCTGGGCGAGTTCGGAGGCCATGGGGTGGCCGGTCCGGTAGACCCAGGAGGCGCTGGTGCCGTTCCGGGAACGGGCCACCTGCTGACCGTTGGCGACGGCTGTCAGGTTGTCGGGGGTGGTGACACGGAAGGTGAAGTACGCCTTGTCCGAGGGGTGGTCGTTGCAGGGGAAGACGCGATGGGCCGCGTCGGCCTGGTTGGCCATCACCAGTCCGTCGCCGGTGCGCACCCACCCGCCGGCGGTCTTGGGCCCGCGCGGGTCGCTGGTGTGCGTGACGGTGATCTGCAGGTGCGATCCGGCGGCGAGGGGCGTGGAGGGCTCGACGACGAGGTCCTCACCGGCGGACGCGAACTCGGCGGGGCTGCCGTTGACCTCGACCGAGCGGACCGTGCCATGGCTGAAGTCGAGGTTGACCCGGTCGAGACGCTCGTGCGTCAACGCGTCGATCTTGGTGACGGCGTCCAGGGGTTTGGTGTTGCTGCCTGTATAGGTGAGGGCGATGTCGTACGCGACGACGTCGTAACCGGGGTTGCCCAGCTGGGGGAAGAGCCGGTCGCCGATCCCGAGGGCGGTGGGTTCGGGCAGTGTCGCGGCGACGAGGCCGGCCGATGCTGCGGCCATCAGCAGGGCACGCAGGCGGCGTCGGGGAGTGTGCAGCATGCCCTACCGCTACCAGCGCACTCCTGGGCTGCCACGACGGCACGCGACGGCGGGCCGCGTCCCCACCCGAACGAGGTCAGGCGGTGGCGGCCGGATGCTGGGTCCTGCTGACGTCGTACACGCCCGGGACGTCGCGCATGGCGCGCATCAGGGCGGGAAGTCCGGCGGCGTCGGGCAGTTGCAGGGTGTACGTGTGCCGTACGCGCTGCTGGCTCGGCGGTTCGACCGTGGCCGAGACGATGGCCGCGCCCTCGCCCGCGATGACCTCGGTGAGGTCGGCGAGCAGCCGGGGCCGGCCGAACGATTCGGCGACCAGGGTGACCCGGCACTCGGAGCCGTCGCCCCAGCGCACGTTCACCGGCGCGCGGCCGACGCTTTCCATGCGGGCCACCGCGGGACATTCCGCACGGTGGACGGTCACCGCGCCGCCGCGAACGGCGAAGCCGGTGACGGTGTCGGGCGGGACGGGCGTACAGCAGCCGGCGAGCCGTACCGTCGCGCCCGGAAGGTCGACGACAGCGTTCACCGAGGCCGGCCGGTCGGCCGCGCGTGGGGCGGGGTGCCGGGGAGCGGCGGCCTGGGCGCTCACGCCCTCGGGGTGGGCTTCGAGCCAGCCGCTGATGGCGATCCGTGCGGCGGGGGTGCGGGCGTGGTCGAGCCAGTCCGGCGACGGGCCCGAGGAGGCGTCCTGGGCAAGCAGGACGTGCACGGTGTCGCCGTCGTTGAGCTGGGTGCTCAGGGTCGCCAGGCGGCCGTTGACGCGGGCGCCGATACAGGCGTGCGCCTCCTCGCCGTACTGGGCGTAGGCCGCGTCGACACAGGTGGCACCGGCCGGCAGGCCGAGCGCCCGGCCGTCGGCCCGGAAGATGGTGATCTCCTTGTCCTGCGCCAGGTCCGCGCGCAGGGAGGTCCAGAAGGTGTCCGGGTCGGGTGTGGACTGCTGCCATTCGAGGAGCCGGGACAGCCAGCCGGGCCTGGTCGGATCGGCGCGCTCGCCGTCGAGCGGCTCCGCGCCCTCGGTCGGCACGTACGGATTTCCGAGCGCGACCACCCCGGCCTCGGCCACCCGGTGCATCTGGTGGGTACGGATGAGGACTTCGGCGACGGCGCCGTCCGGGCCCGCGACGGCCGTGTGCAGCGACTGGTACAGGTTGAACTTGGGGGCGGCGATGAAGTCCTTGAACTCGGAGATCACCGGCGTGAAGCAGGTGTGCAGCTCGCCGAGCACCCCGTAGCAGTCGGCGTCCTCGGCGACGAGGACGAGTACGCGCCCGAAGTCGGTGCTGCGCACCTCGGAACGTTTGAGACAGACACGGTGCACGGACACGAAGTGCCGGGGTCTGATGAGGACTTCGGCCGTGATACCGGCGTCGCGCAGCACGGTCCGGAAGTCCTCGGCGATGGTGGCGAGTGCGTTGCACGCCGTGGCGTTCTCGGCGATGAGGGCGCGCGTGCGCTCGTACTCCTCGGGGTGCAGGATCGCGAAGACCAGATCCTCCAGTTCGGTCTTCAGCGCCTGGACACCGAGCCGCTCGGCGAGGGGGATGAGGACGTCACGGGTCACCTTGGCGATGCGCGCCTGCTTCTCGGGGCGCATGACGCCGAGGGTGCGCATGTTGTGCAGCCGGTCGGCGAGTTTGATCGACATCACGCGGACGTCGTTGCCGGTGGCGACGAGCATCTTGCGGAACGTCTCCGGTTCGGCGGCGGCACCGTAGTCGACCTTCTCGAGTTTGGTGACACCGTCGACGAGGTAGGCGACCTCGGCACCGAACTCGGCCTTCACCTGATCGAGCGTCACCTCGGTGTCCTCGACGGTGTCGTGCAGCAGCGAAGCTGTCAACGTGGTGGTCTCCGCGCCCAGTTCGGCGAGGATGAGCGTGACGGCGAGGGGATGGGTGATGTACGGCTCGCCGCTCTTGCGGAACTGCCCGCGGTGGGACGACTCCGCCAGCACATACGCCTTGTGCAACTGGGCGAGATCGGCGTCCGGATGGTGTGCGCGGTGCGCGTCGACGACATGTCCGATCGCGTCGGGGAGACGGTCACGCCCGGTGGGGCCCAGCAGCGCGGCGCGGCCGATCCGGCGGAGGTCGATCCTGGGACGGCCGCGCCTGCGGCTGTGGGCACCAGGGTTGGCGGCCTCTGCACTCATGGGCACCTCCGGCTGCTTCGACCGGCGATGGAAGGTCAGATCGTGCCTCCGGGCCGGTGCTTGATGCTACCGAGCCCACCACGTGGCGCAGTCCCGCTCTCGCCCAGCGTGAACCGGATCACCCATTCGAGCGAAGCTCTATGCGAGCACGGCTTGGAGGAGGGCCGGCTCGATGTATCCCTCGGCGACGATCACGGCCGGTCCGGTCATCTCGATCTCCCCATCGGGCCGCTCGGTGATGACGAGGCGGCCGCCGGGCAGGTCCACCGTGTACGTGACGGGGGTGCCGGTGACGGCCGGGTCCACGCCATCCCTGCGGGCCGCCGCGACGGCGACCGCGCACGCCCCCGTACCGCAGGAACGCGTCTCGCCGGACCCCCGTTCGTGCACGCGCATGGCGACGTGACGCTCACCGCGGTCGACGACGAACTCCACGTTCACCCCGTCCGGGTAGACCGACGCCGGGCTGAACGGGGGCGCCGCGTGCAGATTCCCCGCGTGGTCAAGACGGTCGACGAACGCGACCGCGTGAGGGTTGCCCATGTTCACATTCCTCGCGGGCCAGCTGCGGTCGCCGACCGTGACGGTCACGCCGTCCTCGGGGAGCAGTGCGCGCCCCATGGAGACGGTGATGTCACCGGCGTCGGCACCGGTGCCGGCCGGCGTCTTGGCGATGTGGACCTTCTTGACGCCGCCACGGGTCGCCACGGCGATGTCTCCGGCCTCGGTGTGGCCGACACGCTGGAGGTAGCGGGCGAAGACCCGGACGCCGTTTCCGCACATCTCCACGACGGAGCCGTCGGCGTTGCGGTAGTCCATGAACCACTCGGCCTCGTCCGCCATGCTCCGGGCCTCGGGGTGAGCCGCCGAGCGCACCACGTGCAGCAGTCCGTCACCGCCGATACCGGCCCGGCGGTCGCACAGCCTGGCGACGGCCGCCGCCGGCAGGTCGATGCCGTTGTCCGGGTCCGGGACGATCACGAAGTCGTTCTCGGTGCCGTGGCCCTTGAGGAAGGGGATGGGGGAGGTCTGCGAGATGGTCACGCCCACCATCGTACGAGGACGGTCCGACAGCGGGTCGTCCGGTGGATGGGGAGGGGTCGTTGGTGGATGGGGAGGCAGCCGGGCGAGAGCCGCGCCGGGCGGCAGGGCCGTGCTCGGCGCTGGTCGGTCGAGGCGCCCTCGGCACGGGTGCATGATGCGCGGCGTAAGCGGATGCGGTGCACGGCGCGGCACGGGCGCGCGCGGGCGGACGTACGACCGGCGCAGGCGCAGCACGTGCGGTGCCGCTCAGCTCAGGCATACGGGTCCGGTGAGCGCCGCTCACGCAGGCATCCGACCCCCGGTGCGCCGGCTCAGCGCAGGCGGGCCACCCGCCACACCGCGAGGGCGACGAGGACCGCACCCACGCCCACATACAGAGCCAGGACGCGCCAGTCCGGACGCTCGCCGGAGCCACGGGCGGGCAGGCCGGGCCAGGTGTGCCCGACGCGACGGGCCGCCATCACGCCCCAGCCGGCCGCGCAGCAGCTGATCAGCAGGCCGAGCATGGCGACCACCGCCCCGCCGTCCCCCGTGCCGAAGGCGAGCGGGAAGGCGAACATCAGGGAGCCGACAGCGGCGAGCGCGACGATCGGGGCGAGCTGCCAGATGCGCAGGCGCCGCTGCGGGCGGAGCTCCACCTCGACCTCGTCGGCGAGCACGTCCTGCTCGTCGGGACCATCCGGGCTCAGCCCCGAGGTGCCTTCGGCGGCATCTCGGCGCTCCCGCTCGGTGTCGCGAGGGCCGGCCTCCATCGCCACGCGCCCTCCCAACTCGGACTCAGCTGTCGATCGATGCTCGATGATGGCACGCTCCAGGTGGCCGATATGACGGGCGGAGCGTCCCGATGCCATCACGTGATCAGGCTGTGACCGCTCGTTCGATCAACGCCAGCGCATGCTGCGGAAGTTCCTCCCGGTCCTCAGTCGCGCCGCTGAGCCAGCGCACCCGCGGATCGCGCCGGAACCAGGAGTCCTGTCGGCGTGCGAAGCGTTTCGTGGCGCGCACGGTCTCCTCGCGCGCCTGGAGTTCGGTGCACTCCCCCGCGAGCGCGGAGAGCACCTGCTGATAGCCCAGCGCGCGGGACGCGGTGCGCCCCTCGCGGAGCCCCTGCTCCGCAAGGGCGCGTACTTCCTCGACGAGCCCGGCCTCCCACATGCGGTCCACGCGCAGGGCGATGCGCTCGTCGAGCTCCGGCCGCCCGACGTCGACGCCGATCTGCACGGTGTCGTAGACGGAGTCGTGGCCCGGGAGGTTGGCCGTGAAGGGCTTGCCCGTGATCTCGATGACCTCGAGGGCCCTGACGATGCGACGCCCGTTGCCCGGCAGGATCGCGCGGCCCGCAGCGGGGTCGGCGACGGCGAGACGGGCGTGGAGTGCCCCGGAGCCGCGCAAGGTCAGCTCCTCCTCCAGCCGGGCCCGCACATCGGGGTCGGTTCCCGGGAATTCGAGGGCGTCGATCGCCCCGCGCACGTACAGCCCCGAACCACCCACCAGGACGGGTGTGCGGCCCTCGGCGAGCAGCCGGTCGATCTCCGCCCTGGCCAGCCGCTGGTACTCGGCGACGCTCGCCGTCTCCGTGACGTCCCAGATGTCGAGCAGCCGGTGCGGGACGCCGTGGCGCTCCTCGACCGTCAGCTTGGCGGTGCCGATGTCCATCCCACGGTAGAGCTGCATGGAGTCGGCGTTGACGACTTCGCCGTCCAGCCGCTGGGCCAGGAAGACCCCAAGATCGGACTTTCCGGCCGCGGTGGGACCGACGACGGCGATGACCCGCGGTGCGGGAGCTGCACTTCTCACCGCCCCAGTCTCGCAAACCCCGGCGCCGCTCCCCGAACGAGCGAAGTGACGGCAGGCGGCGGGGGTCGTTGCCTGTTGCGAGGTTCCGGACGCCGGTTTCGGGCCGGTACCCGCGAGCGGCGCAATGGAACGCTCCGGGCGGCGCGGAACTTCGCCCGCACGAGTACGCTATGGAGCAGATATGGGCGTTTTTTCATGGTTCCGCGGTAAGTCTGTGGCGACCGCCGAGGCGTCGGACCAGGAGGCACCCCTCGCCACCGTGGCGGCGGAGCCCCCGGCCGGCGCCCCGTCCGACTCCCAAGCCGATGCAGATGGCACGCTCGCCGAGGAGACGGCCGCCACGGGGGTGGACATCCCCAAGCAGCAGTCCGCCGAGGAAGCGGCGGACAGCGAGGCCGGAGAAAGCGCCCGGAAGTAGTGCCCCATACGGGATGACGAGGGAAGGTGGACCATGGGCTTCCTGGACACCCTGAAGGCCAAGCTCGCCCCGGCCAAGGACAAGGTCACCGACCTGGCCCAGCAGCACGAGGGCAGGATCGAGAAGGGCCTGGACAGGGCCGCCAAGACGGTCGACGACAAGACCAAGGGCAAGTACAGCAGCAAGATCGAGACGGGTACAGGCAAGGCCAAGGAGGCCCTGGGCCGCATCGCGCACCGCGACGAGAAGGGCCCCGGCACGACGCCGCCGGCAGCCTGAGGTGAACAAGGACGGCCGCGGAGCGCATGCTCCGCGGCCGTCCGTCTTCGCGAGATGCGGCGCCGGCACGTGGGCGCGGCCGGGGGCCCTCCCGGCCGGCGCGCTGCCGCGGCGGTAGGGCCGTGCCAGGGCCGGTGGGGCAGGCCCGGACCGGTTCCGGCCATGGCGCCCGGTCGGCCTGCGCGGTGGTCAGGACCAGGTCGCGACGAAGTAGCCCACCCCGTACGGTGCGTCCTCGTACAGCAGGCGGCCCTCGAGTCCCGCCCCCCGCGCGGCGCCCGCGAGCACCTGCCAGGGGGCGCGGCCGGCGGCCTTGAGCTCCCGGGCCAGCGACTCGTCCAGCACCATCAGTGCCTCGGCATCCGCCGCGCCCAGCGCCCGAGCGGCGTCCCGGTCGAAGCCCGCCGCACGTTCGTCGAGGTACCCCGGGGCCTTGAGCGTCCGGCAGGCACTGCCGTCGCCCATCACCAGCATCGCGACCCGCTCGCTCCGCTCGGCGGCCTCGCGCCCGAGCGCGGCGCAGCGTTCGCCGACGAGCCGGTCGTCCACGCCGAGGCCCTCCACCGGACAGGCCGCCCAATTCGCACGCCTGAGCAGCCATGCCGCGACGGCGAGCGAGGGAGGCAGCTGCCGTTCCTGCTCAGGCCCCACGCCCAGACATACGGAGAGATCCTCGCCGAAGCTCCAGAAGGAGCCGCGCGATCCCGCCGGGTACGTGCCGTGCTCGGCCTCCGCGGCCGGTCCGACCACGAGCAGCAGGTCGGGCCGAGCAGCGGCGATCAGGCCCACGGCGTCGGCGCACGCCTCGCGGGCGGTGTCGAGTTCGGGTGCGGCTCCGGCAGCGATGTCGGGCACCAGGAGGGGCGGGCAAGGGCACACGGCGGCGGCGACGAGCATGATCGGCAGCCTAGTGCGTGCACGTGCCACCGGGTCGGCGACCCGGCGCACCCCAGTGAGCGGCCGCGGCCGCGGAAGACCCTGGTCGGAGAGTGGCACGCGGCCCGTCAGGAGCGCCTGCGCGCCGCAGAACGGGGCCGCGGTCCCGGAACGAGGTCCGCCCGATCACGGTCGCAGTGACCGTCGCATGGCAAGAGGCACACCGCATTGGCCCTACCGCAGCGCGAGCAGACCCCGCAGGGACCCACCGCAGGGATCCACCACAGTGACCACCGCATCGCGCGATGCACACCGCACGGCCCCACCCCGGCGACCGCCGCATACGAGCGGCGCGTCGGGTGCGATCGGCATGTCCGGCACGCGCGTGCCGGACACGATCGTGGCCGCCCGCCGAGGCAACGGCTGACAGGGGGGGTCAGTCGCAGCCGCAGCCCGGTGCAGCAGCCGCGGGCAGCGGTTCCGGGGCGCCGATCTTCGGCAGGCCGAGCATCACACCGGTCGGCTTCGCGGCCTCCGCCGCGTTGCGCTGCGCCCACGCGTCGCCCGCGCGGGTGCGGCGTACGGACGTCACCACACCCTCCGCGAGGAGGTGGTGCGGAGCGGCGTATGTGATCTCGACCGTCACGACGTCACCGGGACGCACCTCGGCGTCCGGCTTGGTGAAGTGGACGAGGCGGTTGTCGGGCGCGCGGCCGGAGAGCCGGTGCGTGGCGCCGTCCTTGCGGCCCTCGCCCTCGGCGACCATGACCTCGAGGGTGCGCCCGACCTGCTTCTTGTTCTCCTCCCAGGAAATCTCCTCCTGCAGGGCGACCAGACGCATGTAGCGCTCCTGGACGACCTCCTTGGGGACCTGGTTCTCCATGGTCGCCGCGGGCGTGCCGGGTCGCTTGGAGTACTGGAAGGTGAAGGCGTTGGCGAAACGGGCCTCGCGCACGGTGTGCATCGTCTGCTCGAAGTCCTCCTCGGTCTCGCCGGGGAAGCCCACGATGATGTCGGTGGAGATGGCGGCGTGCGGAATGGCCGCGCGCACCTTCTCGATGATCCCGAGGAAACGCTCCTGCCGGTACGAGCGCCGCATCGCCTTGAGGATCGTGTCCGACCCGGACTGCAGCGGCATGTGCAGCTGCGGCATCGCGTTCGGCGTCTCGGCCATGGCCGCGATGACGTCGTCGGTGAAGTCGCGCGGGTGGGGGGAGGTGAACCGGACCCGCTCCAAACCCTCGATCTTCCCGCAGGCCCGCAGCAGCTTGCTGAACGCCTCGCGGTCGCCGATGTCGGAGCCGTAGGCGTTGACGTTCTGGCCGAGCAGGGTGATCTCGGAGACGCCTTCTGCGACGAGTGCCTCGATCTCGGCCAGGATGTCGCCGGGCCTGCGGTCCTTCTCCTTGCCTCGCAGGGCGGGGACGATGCAGAAGGTGCAGGTGTTGTTGCAGCCGACGGAGATCGAGACCCAGGCGGCGTACGCGGACTCGCGGCGGGTCGGCAGCGTCGAGGGGAAGGCCTCCAGCGACTCGGCGATCTCCACCTGCGCCTCTTCGTGGACGCGGGCGCGCTCGAGCAGCACGGGGAGCTTGCCGATGTTGTGCGTACCGAAGACGACGTCGACCCACGGCGCCTTGGTGACGATGGTGTCGCGGTCCTTCTGGGCGAGGCAGCCGCCGACGGCGATCTGCATCCCGGGGCGCCTGGCCTTCATCGGCGCGAGACGGCCGAGATTGCCGTAGAGCTTGTTGTCGGCGTTCTCCCGCACCGCACAGGTGTTGAAGACGACGACGTCGGCGTCACCGTCGGCGCCGTCGGGAGCCCGCACGTAACCGGCGTCCTCCAGCAGGCCCGACAGCCGCTCGGAGTCGTGGACGTTCATCTGGCACCCGTAGGTGCGCACCTCGTAAGTTTTCGCACTCATCGCGCCCACCAGGGTACGGGGTCGCCGTGCCGCTACGCCTCTGCCTTCGCGGACCCCGGCGGCGGGGCCGACCCGGTGCGCACCGGAGGGGCCTGGCCAGTACGGCCGGTGAGCTGGCAGGATCGCGCCATGCTCCCCGTCGGCCTCCGCATCAGCCGCCGCCGTGCCCTCACGGCGGCGACGGCCGCCCTTGTCGCCTTCGGGCTGCTCGCGTGGTGGCTGCTGCCCTTCGGGCGGACGTCGCCGAGCGGCGAGCTGACCTTCAGCACGGGGTCGCGCAGCGGCGTCTATCAGCGGTACGGCGTGCTGCTGGAAGAGGCACTCGCCAAGGACATGCCCGACGTGGAGATCGATCTGATCACCAGCGAGGGGTCGCAGCAGAACCTCGCGCGCGTGGCGTCCGGCGAGGCGGACTTCACCATCGCCACGGCCGACGCGGTCGCGACGTACAAGCGGGACGGTCTGCCGGGCGCCGACCGGCTGCGAGGCTGCGCGCGGCTCTACGACGACTACGTGCACCTGATCGTGCCGCAGAAGTCGCCGGTCTCGTCGGTGCGCGACCTGCGGGGCAAGGTGGTGGGCGTCGGCCAGCAGGGGTCGGGGGTCCGGCTGGTCGCCGACCGGCTGATGACCGCCGCGGGACTGGATCCGCAACAGGACATCACCCCCGTCCCCGCCGGGATAGACACCATGCCGGGGCGGCTGGAGAACGGCAGCCTGGACGCGTTCTTCTGGTCGGGCGGTCTGCCCACGAACACCGTGCAGGAACTGTCCGAGCGGTTCGACATCCGGCTCGTCCCGCTCGAGGCGGAGGTCGTCGACAAACTGCACGCCACGGGCGACTCGACCAGCTACTACCGCTCCGCGGTGATGCCTGCGGACGCGTATCTCCAGGCGCAGGGCGGTACGCCCGTCTCCACGATCGCGGTCGCGAACCTTCTGGTGACCACGGACAGGACCGATCCGGCGATGACGGAGGGCTTCACGCGGACGGTGATCGACAGCCGCGACCACATCGGCAACACGGTGCATCCCGCCCAGCTGGTGGATCTGCGCACCGCGGTCTACACGGCTCCGCTGCCACTGCACGACGGCGCCCGGCGCTACTACCGCTCGGCCAAGCCGTAACGGCCCGGGCGCTGCCCCCGGCCGCGCGACAGGGCCGCGTCGGGCCGGAACGCACACGCCACCCGCGCCTACACGCGCCACCGACATCCGCGCCCGCCACCCGCCCGCACGCGCCACCGCCACCCGCGCCTACACACGCCACCGACATCCGCGCCCGCCACCGCCACCCGCCCGCACGCGCCACCGCCACCCGCGCCGGCTCGGGCACACCCGCCCCCGGCGTACGGCCCGGTGTCACTCACCCCGGCAAACGACCCGGGTATCACTCACCGCCCGGCGGCGTGCGCGGCACCGTCACCGTCACGCGCAGGCCGCGGGGCTCGTGGTGGGCGTAGTCGATCGAGCCGCCGCCCGCCATCAGCAGCGCACGGGCGATGGAGAGGCCCAGGCCCGACCCCGTCACGTTCTGGTGACGGCCGCTGCGCCAGAAGCGGTCGCCGACACGGGACAGCTCCTCGTCCGTCAGCCCCGGCCCGCAGTCCGTCACCACGATCGTGGATGTGTCGCCGTTCGACGTGACGTCGACGGTGACCGGCTCCCCCCGCGGCGTGAACTTCAGGGCATTGTCGATCACCGCGTCCAGGGCGCTGGAGAGCGCCACCGGATCCACCCATGCCGTGACCGGTGCCGTGGCCCCGCCCAGCACCACGCCCTTCTCGTCCGCGAGGGGCCGCCACGCGGCGACCCGCTCGGCCGCCAGCTCACCGATGTCGGTCAGCTGGAGGTCCGCGGCGGCGTGTTCGGCCAGCGCCAGGTCCAGGAGGTCGTCGAGGACCTGCGCGAGGCGCTTGCCCTCCGTGCGCACGGAGGCGATCTCCTCGTTGCCCGCCGGCAGCTCCAGCGCGAGGAGCTCGATGCGCAGCAGGAGGGCGGCCAGGGGGTTGCGCAATTGGTGGGAGGCGTCGGCGACGAATGCACGCTGCTGTTCGAGCACTTCCTCGACGTTGTCGGCCATCTCGTTGAAGGAGCGGGCGAGCCGCCTGAGTTCCGGCGGGCCGCCGGCGGCGGCGACGCGGGAGTTCATCCGGCCCGTGGCGATGTCGTGCGTGGCCGCGTCCAGGACGCGTACGGGCCGCAGCACCCAGCCGGTGAGCCGGAACGCGGCCCCCACGGCCAGGAGCATCGCCGCGCTCTCGCCGGCCGCGATGAGCAGCCAGCCCTGCAGGATGCGTGAACGCAGGTGACCGGTGGGCGAGTCGGTGAAGACGACGGCGACGACATCTCCGTCCCGGACGACCGGAGAGGCGACGACGAGCCGCTCGCCCCGCTGCCAGGGCCAGACCTGCGGAGGATCCTCGCTGCGCCGGCCGGCGAGCGCCTCCTCGAACGCCTCCCGGCCGTCCCCCTCTCCCGGCAGCACCCAGGTCTGCGGCGCGCGCGCCATGGAGTTCATCTCCCGGTAGAAGACGCCCGCGCGGATGCCGTAGGTGTCGTAGTACCGATCGAGCTGTTCCTGGAGGGTGGAGCGGCGCTCGTCCGTCACCGCCGGCCCCTTGGTGACGAACTGCGCGAGCGCCGCGAAGCGCACGGTGTCGTCGATCCGGTCGACCACGACCCGCTGCTGCTGCGCGGCGGCGAGGCTCACGGCCAGCGGGAAGCCGAGCGCGAGCAGCACGCCGGCCATGAGCACGATGAGCAGCGGGAGCAGTCGGGTACGCACGGGGAACGGCCTGCCCTACGCCCCGGCGGGCGCGACGAGCCGGTACCCGACGCCGCGCACGGTCTCGATCAGCGCCGGCATGCGCAGCTTGGACCGCAGGGACGCGACGTGCACCTCCAGCGTGCGGCCGGTTCCCTCCCAGCTGGTGCGCCAGACCTCGCTGATGATCTGCTCGCGCCGGAAGACGACTCCGGGCCGCTGGGCGAGGAGCGCCAGCAGATCGAACTCCTTGCGGGTGAGCTGGACATCTGCGCCGTCCACGCTGACGCGCCGGGTCGGCAGCTCGATGACGACCGGGCCGAGCCGCAGGGCCTCGCCCGTGGCGCCCTGCTGGGCGTCGTCGGTGGCTCCGGTCCGCCGGCTGACCGCGTGGATACGGGCCAGCAGCTCACCGGTGTCGTACGGCTTGACCACGTAGTCGTCGGCGCCCAGGTTGAGCCCGTGGATGCGGGACCGGACGTCCGAGCGCGCGGTCACCATGATCACGGGTGTGGAGGTGAGCTTCCGCAGCTTGCCGCAGACCTGGTAGCCGTCCTGGTCGGGGAGGCCGAGATCGAGGAGCACGACGCCGAAGGGCTGCTTGTCCGGGTGGCTGTCGGGCAGCACCGCGCGCAGCGCCTCTTCACCGTTGCGGGCGTGGACGACCTGGAACCCGTGCCTCGCCAGCACCGCGGACAGGGCGGCGGCGACGTGGTCGTCGTCCTCGACGAGCAGCAGCCTCATGGCCCCCCTACGTTCGTGTGCGGTGGTCGTACGGTCGATGATGCGGCGATCTGCAAGGACGTCGGATGGTCGGCGCCGACGTCAGGGTGTCAGAGCGTTGTCGCGGCATCCAACAGGGCATGAACGCCGATGCGCCAGCAAGGAGTCAAGGGGCATCCTGTTACACAGTGGTTTCTGTTACCTACCCGGTACGCTGACCACCGCCCTGTTCACGCAGAGTGTCCGATTGCGGCCCGATCGTTATGCTCAATTTCCCCTCAGATGTAATGACTGTGGTCGCAGCGCGTGATTAGGGTCCTCAGCAACCGAGGAGGACGGAGCAAGAAGCCGATGAGCGGAGTGTCAGTGACCAAGGGCGCAGACGAAGCCGTATCCGCTGCGGGCGACCTGGTCGTACTGAGCGACGTGAACAAGCACTTCGGCGCGCTGCATGTGCTCCAGGACATCGACCTGACGATCACGCGCGGCGAAGTCGTCGTGGTGATCGGACCGTCCGGGTCCGGAAAGTCCACGCTGTGCCGCACGATCAACCGCCTGGAGACGATCGACTCCGGCACCATCACGATCGATGGCAAGCCGCTGCCCCACGAAGGCAAGGAGCTCGCACGGCTCCGCGCCGACGTGGGCATGGTGTTCCAGTCGTTCAACCTGTTCGCGCACAAGACCGTGCTGGAGAACGTGACGCTCGGCCAGGTCAAGGTGCGCAAGATGGACAAGAAGGCCGCCGACGAGAAGGCGCGGGCGCTGCTCGACCGGGTGGGGGTCGCGGCGCAGGCCGACAAGTATCCCGCTCAGCTCTCCGGTGGCCAGCAGCAGCGTGTGGCGATCGCACGGGCGCTTGCCATGGACCCCAAGGTCATGCTCTTCGACGAGCCGACGTCGGCGCTCGACCCCGAGATGATCAACGAGGTCCTCGAGGTCATGCAGCAGCTCGCGCGTGACGGGATGACAATGGTGGTCGTCACGCATGAGATGGGCTTCGCCCGGTCCGCCGCCAACCGGGTCGTGTTCATGGCGGACGGCAAGATCGTCGAAGAGGCGTCGCCCGAGGAGTTCTTCAGCAACCCTCGCAGCGACCGTGCCAAGGACTTCCTGTCGAAGATCCTTCACCACTGAGTCCTGGATCAGTTGTCCGTACCGCGTCTGATCCAACACTTCGCGTCAAACTCTAGGGAAGTCATCATGAAGCTTCGTAAGGTCACCGCCGCTTCGGCCACCGTTCTCGCGCTCGCCCTGTCGGCCACCGCCTGCGGCTCCGACAGTAAGGAGAGCGGCACCGGCACCGGCACCGATGGCGGCGGCAAGAAGATCACCGTCGGCATCAAGTACGACCAGCCCGGCCTCGGTCTGAAGACGCCGGACGGCAAGTTCACCGGCTTCGACGTCGACGTCGCGAAGTACGTCGCCAAGGAACTCGGTTACGACGAGAAGGACATCGAGTTCAAGGAGACGAAGAGCGCCGACCGCGAGACCGCGCTGGCCCGCGGCGACGTGGACTTCATCGCCGCCACGTACTCGATCACCGACGAGCGCAAGCAGAAGGTCGACTTCGCCGGCCCGTACCTCCTCGCCCACCAGGACCTGTTGATCCGCGCCGACGACAACGTCACCAAGGGCGACGACCTCAACGGCAAGAAGCTCTGCTCGGTCACCGGCTCCACGTCCGCGCAGAATGTGAAGAAGGACTTCGCGCCGAAGGCCCAACTGCGGCAGTACCCCACGTACTCCCAGTGCCTCGGCGCCCTCCAGAGCGGCCAGGTCGACGCGCTGACCACGGACGACTCGATCCTCGCCGGCTACGCCGCGCAGGAGCAGTACAAGGGCAAGTTCAAGATCGCCGGCCTCAAGCTGAGCAACGAGAACTACGGCATCGGCGTCAAGAAGGGCGACAAGGAGATGGTCGACAAGATCAACGCCGCCCTCGAGAAGATGGTCCAGGACAAGTCCTGGGACGCGGCCGTGAAGGCCAACTTCGGCCCGGCGAACTACCAGAACGAGCGCGCCCCGGAGATCGGCAACATCGTCAAGTGAAGCAGGGCTGACGAGGCGCGCCGCCGCTGACGGCGGCGCGCCGGGCCCTCCCACACGCGGAAGCGCGGGAGATCGTGTTCGACTTTCTTGAAGGTTACGACTTGCTCGGGGCGTTCTGGATGACGGTCAAGCTGACCGTCCTCTCCGGAATCGGCTCCCTGGTGCTCGGCACCGTCCTCGCCGCGATGCGGGTGAGCCCGGTGCCTCTGATGCGCGCGTTCGGTACGGTCTACGTGAACGTGGTCCGGAACATCCCGCTGACCGTGATCATCGTCTTCTCCTCGATCGGTCTCGCCGATGTCTTCGGTATGACCCTCGGGGTGGCCGACGACTTCAACGCGCTGGCGTTCCGGCTGGCGGTCCTCGGGCTCTCGACCTACACCGCTGCCTTCGTCTGCGAAGCCGTGCGGTCCGGCATCAACACCGTGCCGGTCGGCCAGGCGGAGGCGGCACGCGCCCTCGGTCTGAGCTTCACGCAGGTCCTGACGACCATCGTGCTTCCGCAGGCGTTCCGCTCGGTCATCGCCCCGTTGACCAACGTACTGATCGCCCTCACCAAGAACACCACGGTCGCGGCGGCCATCGGCGTCGCGGAGGCGGCTCTGCTGATGAAGGAAATGATCGAGAACGAGGCACAACTGGTGCTCATCTCGGCGATCTTCGCCTTCGGCTTCGTGGTCCTCACCCTCCCCACCGGACTCATCCTCGGCTGGGTCGGCAAGCGCATGGCGGTGAAGCGATGACATCGGTCCTCTACGACGCTCCCGGGCCCCGCGCCAAGCGGCGCAACATCGTCTACACGGTCGCGTTCCTCGCCCTGCTGGTGCTGGGCATCTGGTGGGCCCTGAGCGTCATGTCCGACCACGGACAGCTCGAGTGGTCCCTGTGGAAGCCGTTCACCGAGGCTCCGGCCTGGACGACCTATCTGCTGCCCGGCCTCGGCAACACGCTGAAGGCAGCGGCCCTTGCCATGGTCATCGCGCTCCCGCTGGGTGCGGTCTTCGGCATCGCCCGGCTGTCCGACCACCGCTGGGTCCGCGTCCCGGCCGGGGCCGTGGTGGAGTTCTTCCGCGCGATCCCGGTCCTGATCCTGATGCTGTTCGCGAACGAGTTCTACTCGAGCTACACCGACATCAGCAGCGACGTCCGCCCGCTGTACGCCGTGGTCACAGGCCTGGTGCTGTACAACGCGTCGGTCCTCGCCGAGGTCGTACGGGCAGGCATCCTGTCGCTGCCCAAGGGCCAGTCGGAGGCCGCCAAGGCGATCGGCCTGCGCAAGGGCCAGACGATGACGAACGTGCTGCTCCCGCAGTCCGTCACCGCGATGCTGCCGGCGCTGGTCAGCCAGCTCGTCGTGATCGTCAAGGACACCGCACTCGGCGGCGCGCTGCTGGCCTTCGCCGAGCTGCTCAGCGCTCAAGGCACGCTGGCCGCGAACTACGCGAACACCATCCCGAGCTTCATCGTCGTCGCGGTGGTCTTCATCCTCCTCAACCTGCTGCTCACGACCTTCGCCTCCTGGCTGGAGGGCAGGCTGCGACGGGCCAAGAAGAGCACCGGAGCGGTGCTGACCGCGCCGGGCGGCGCGGAGGAGCCCGTCGGGGAGCCCGGGGTCACCAAGACCGACGACGGGCGGCCCGTCTGACGGTTCATCGGATGTTCGACCGCTGAGGGGCGGTGGCCACGGGCCACCGCCCCTCGCCGCACCCCGGTGTCGCTTGACGCAGGCACCGGCAGTGAGTTGCATACGTTCTGTGATCGCGCACCGGGCTTGTTCCGTACCTCTTCGCATGACCCTTCGCGTCCGAGGAGTCACCTCGTGGACCCGGTGATCGTGGTCGGAGCCGGGCCGGTCGGCCTCGCCCTGTCCCTCGCCCTCGCCGCGCAGGGCGTCCCTTCCGTCGTCCTCGACGAGAGCAACGGCAAGGACGAGCCCCGGCCCGCGCGGACCGTCGTCCTGCGCTCGGACACGGCCGACCTGGTGGAGCGGCTCGGCTGCGGCACCCTGCGTGACGAGGGCATCCGCTGGACGGGCTGGCGGTCGATGCGGCGCAGGCAGGAAATGCGGCACATTCCGCTCGGCGACAGCATCACCCCTGCCCCCCTGCACATCCCGCAGCACGCCCTCACCCGCGGGCTGCGGGACGCCGTCGCCGGGCAGCGGCTCGTACGGCTCGCCACCGACAGCCGCCTGGACTCGCTGGAGCAGGACGGCAGCGGCGTCACCGCCCACAGCCGCGGCCCCTCGGGCACCTGGTGGAGGGGCAGCTACCTCGTCGGTTGCGACGGCGCAAGGTCCACGGTCCGCAAGCTCCTCGGCATCCGCTTCCCTGGGCGTACGGCGGTGGAACGCCATGCGGTGGCCGCGCTGCGCACCGAACTCCCCTGGCAGGGCGAAGCGTTGCTGCACCGCCGGCCGCCGTGGCCGTCGGGGGGCGACGAGGTCGTCGCGCGCCCCCTGCCGGACGGCGTGTGGCGGCTGGACTGGCTGCTGCCGCCCCGCGGCGAACTGGTCACCCCCGAGGCGCTGGTGGCCCGGGTACGGGACACCCTGGCAGGCTGGTGCGGCGCGACCCCGGCGTACGAGCTGATCGACACCGGCGTGTACACCCTGCACCACCGCCTGGCACGCCGGTGGCGCGTCGAGCGGGCCTTCCTCGCCGGTGATGCCGCGCATCTGCTCGGCGCACTCGGCACGCAGGGCGTCGACGAGGGGCTGCGGGACGTCGACAATCTGGCCTGGAAGCTGGCGCGCGCCTGGCACCACGGGGCGTCCGGGACCCTGCTGGACAGCTATCAGGAGGAGCGCCGCACCGCCGTCGCCGCGCGGCTGCGCGCCGCGGACCAGTCGCTGCCGATACTGCGCAGCGGCAGCGGTCTGCGGACCTACCTGCCCGGGGCGGCGCGCGGCCACGACACGATGCTCACCGATGGTCACCTCGGTCAGGGCGCGCTCGGCGCACCCCCCGTCTACGCGCACTCGGTTCTCACGCCCGAGTCCATGACCCCTTGGACCGCGGTGGGCACGGAGACGGGCGCCCCCGTCGACGACGTACGGGTGACCGCT
Organism: Streptomyces sp. ISL-10; assembly: GCF_018614575.1. Classification (GTDB taxonomy): domain Bacteria; phylum Actinomycetota; class Actinomycetes; order Streptomycetales; family Streptomycetaceae; genus Streptomyces. The sequence goes on along the minus strand of NZ_JAGGOJ010000002.1, from coordinate 36,786 downwards.
CCCGACGGCACCGCGGCACGGCTGCGGGACCGGCTGGGGAAGGGCCGCCTGCTCGTGGTCCTCGTCGCGCCGGGCACCGGGGTGTGGGACCGGCGGCACTGGGTGAGCGCCGGAGTGATGCCCAGGCTGGCGAAGGCCGTGACGGGGCTTCCGATGCAGGCCGAGCTGCTGGTGACGGAGAGCTATCCCGGGGCGTCGGCCCACACCGTGCTGCTCGTCCGGCCGGACGGACACCTGGCGGCGGCCTTCGCGGGCGTACGGCCCGCCGAGCTGTACGCGGCGGCCGACACGGTACGCGGTGGCGCACCCTCAGCGGCTCGCACCGACCGTGCCGGCCGTACCGCGGACATCAATTGACCCGTACTGTGCCCCGTGGTGTACTCCGGAGCGTGAACGACACCGATGTGCGCCTGTGGCGGAGGGTCCATATGGACCTCGTCCGCTACGCGGGCTGCGTGTGTCGCCCGTCCTGCTGAATCGCCTTCCCCGCGCCGTGGCCCGCTGTGCCGGTGCGCTCACCAGCGAACTTCCAGGACGGTTTCGTGTCCCAGTCTGCTCCCGCACCCGCTGTCATCACTGCTCCACGCCCGGCCGGCGCCTACGCTCCGGGCGGCCCCACCGCCGCCGAGCTGCTCGGTTTCGTACGGCGCGCCGCCGCCGACCGGGAACTGATCGCCTCCCTGCCGCGCGACCCCGAAGGCCGCACCTGGCTGCGGCTCGACGGCCCGCGCGGGAGTGAGGCGTGGCTGATCGGCTGGCCGCCCGGCACCGGCACCGGCTGGCACGACCACGCCGAGTCGCTGGGCGCGTTCGCCACCGCCGAGGGGCAGCTGACCGAACACTCCCTGGCCGTCCGGCTTCCCGCGAGCGGCTGGAAGACGCTCGAACTGAACGAAGGCGTGGACCGCAGGCGCCGCCTGAGCGCGGGCCGGGCGCGCGCCTTCGGCAGGCACCATGTCCACGAAGTGCTCAACGAGTCGCCCACCGACCACGCCGTCTCCGTGCACGCCTACTATCCGCCGCTCCCGCTGATGAGGCGCTTCAGCAGGTCGGGCGCGGTACTCCGGCTCGAGCAGGTCGAGCGCCCGGAGGACTGGCAGTGAGCGAACGCCCAGGGATCGACGAACTGTTGGAGCACGTACGGGAAGGACTGGTACGCGTCGGGCCGCTGGAGGCGTTCGAGGCGGCCGAGGACGGAGCGCTCCTCGTGGACATCCGCTACCAGGCGCTGCGGGAGCGGGACGGAGTGATCCCCGGCGCGCTGATCGTGGAACGCAACGAGCTGGAGTGGCGGCTCGACCCGCAGGGCAGCCATCGCGCCCCGGAGGCGACGCACCACGACCTTCGCATCGTGGTGATCTGCAACGAGGGCTACGCCTCCTCCCTCGCGGCCGCTTCTCTGCATCAACTGGGCCTGAGCCGTGCGACCGACCTCGTCGGCGGCTTCCAGGCCTGGCGGGCGGCGGGTCTGCCGGTGACGCGGTAGGCGCGGAGAGGCGCACGGCCTCGGCATGAGGGCGTCGCGCGTCATGGCAAGCACGTGCCTGGGCGCACACACGTGGCGGGCGTCGCGGGCGGCGTCGGCGCACGCCTGGTCGGCAGCGGACCGAGTCGCCCTGGCCGCTCCGCACGGGCGTCGGCGCACACGCGTGGCGGCCGGGCATCGCGCGTCGCAGGCGTCGGCGCACGTGTTGCAGGCGGGCCGGCGCGCATCGTGGCACGCAGTGGCCGGTCGGCGGGCCTGTCGGTCGCGCGGGAGGTACCGGCGTTGGCGCACGCGCCGCGAGGGGGCGGCGGGCCGGGCGCCCGGACACCCGGGCCACCCGCTAGAACGTCGTGTCGTCCAGGTCCGCGGTGTCCTCGCCCTCCTCTTCGAGGGCGCGCTTGACCACCCGGAGCGCCATGCCCTCCGGATACCCCTTGCGGGCCAGCATCCCGGCCAGGCGGCGCAGGCGGCGGTCACGGTCGAGGCCACGGGTGGCGCGCAGTTTGCGCTCGACCAGCTCCCGAGCCGTCGCCTCCTCCTGATCCGGGTCGAGCTGCCCCACTGCCTCGTCGATCAGAGTGGCGTCGACGCCCTTGGTCCGCAGCTCCCGCGCCAGCGCCCGGCGGGCGAGGCCGCGGCCGTGGTGCCGCGACTCCACCCAGGCGTCGGCGAAAGCCGCGTCGTTGATCAGCCCCACGTCCTCGAACCGGGAGAGGACCTCCTCGGCCACCTCCGCGGGGATCTCCCGCTTGTGCAGCGCGTCGGCCAACTGCTTACGGGTGCGGGGTGTCCCGGTGAGCAGGCGCAGGCAGATCGCCCGCGCCCGCTCCGCCGGATCCTGGGGCGGCAGCGCCTGCTCGGCCCTCGACGAGTCGGCGCTGTCGCCCGGCCATTCGGTGCGCCGGGCCATGGGTCAGCCCTTGGCCGCCGCCGTCTTGGCCGACTTCGCCTTGGAAGCCGGTGCGGGCACGGACTTCGCCGCGTCCTCGGGCACCGCCGCGCCTGCCGCGTCCGCGCCGGGCTCGGCCGCGGGCGCCTCCGGGCGGACGCCGACGCCCAGCTTCTCCTTGATCTTCTTCTCGATCTCGTTGGCGAGGTCGGGGTTGTCCTTCAGGAAGTTGCGCGCGTTCTCCTTGCCCTGGCCGAGCTGGTCGCCCTCGTACGTGTACCAGGCACCCGCCTTGCGGACGAAGCCGTGCTCCACGCCCATGTCGATCAGACCGCCCTCGCGGCTGATGCCCTGGCCGTAGAGGATGTCGAACTCGGCCTGCTTGAAGGGCGGCGCGACCTTGTTCTTGACGACCTTGACACGGGTGCGGTTGCCCACCGCGTCCGTGCCGTCCTTCAGGGTCTCGATGCGGCGGATGTCCATGCGCACCGAGGCGTAGAACTTCAGCGCCCGGCCACCGGTCGTGGTCTCCGGGGAGCCGAACATCACACCGATCTTCTCGCGCAGCTGGTTGATGAAGATGGCGGTGGTCTTGGACTGGTTGAGCGCGCTGGTGATCTTCCGGAGCGCCTGGCTCATCAGACGGGCCTGCAGACCGACGTGGGAGTCGCCCATCTCGCCCTCGATCTCCGCACGCGGCACCAGGGCGGCGACGGAGTCGATGACAATGAGGTCGAGGGCACCGGAGCGGACCAGCATGTCCACGATTTCCAGCGCCTGCTCGCCATTGTCCGGCTGGGACAGGATCAGGTTGTCGATGTCGACGCCGAGCTTCTTCGCATACTCGGGGTCGAGGGCGTGCTCCGCGTCCACGAAGGCCACGGTGCCGCCGGCCTTCTGCGCGTTGGCCACGGCGTGCAGGGTCAGGGTCGTCTTGCCGGAGGACTCGGGGCCGTAGATCTCCACCACGCGGCCGCGCGGCAGGCCGCCGACGCCGAGGGCTACGTCGAGCGCGGTCGACCCGGTGGGGATGACCTCGATGGGCTCGTTCGGCCGCTCGCCCAGACGCATCACGGCGCCCTTGCCGAACTGCCGTTCAATCTGTGCGAGCGCGGCGTCGAGCGCCTTCTCGCGGTCGGTTCCTGCCATGGGTTCCACCCGATTTGCTTGAGTCGATCGCTTCACGTCAAAGACGCTAACCCCTGCCACTGACAATGGGCCCCGCCGTCCCTCCAGCCTGTGGATAACTCACGGGATCCCGCGGGAATCAGGGCCGGAACCCCATAAGAATGGATGTTCGATTTTGGTGTCAAGCTCACCATGCCGGTGGGTGAACGGGCCCCGGCGGTACGCCGTCGCGTCGTAGTACCTCTTCAGGGTCCTCCCGCTCCCCGGCCGGGACAACGTCCCGGGACAGGGCCGGGCCACCGGCACCGAGGCCGGTCGCGCCGAGGCCTCGACCGGGCGCCCCCGCGCCGGTCACGCCTCCGGCAGCCCGTCGACCCCGGCCCGATGCCCCTCCGGCGCCGGCCGGTCGCGGCGAAGCGCCAGCCGCATCCGGGCGAGCGCCCGGCTCGCGCGGGGCCGGTGGTGTCCGTGCACGCGCGGGTCGTCGGTCACGTCGTACCGTCGCACATAGGCGCCGAGGAACGCCTGGAGCGTCGCGACCGCCGGGATCGCGATCAGCGCGCCGACCGCCCCCAGCAGCGCCGTTCCCGCCACCACCGAGCCGAAGGCGACCGCCGGGTGGATGTCCACCGTCTTGGCGGTCAGCTTGGGCTGCAGCATGTAGTTCTCGAACTGCTGGTAGACCACGACGAACCCGAGCACCCACAGGGCGTACCAGGGGTTCTCGGTGAACGCGATCAGCATCGGCAGGGCGCCCGCGAGGTAGGTGCCGATCGTCGGGATGAACTGCGAGACCAGGCCGACCCACACCGCGAGCGCGGGAGCGTACGGCACCCCCAGGATCTCCAGGAGGACGAAGTGCGAAGCGCCGGAGATCAGCGCCATCAGTCCGCGTGAGTACAGATATCCGCCGGTCTTGTCGACCGCGATCTCCCAGGCGCGCAGCACCTCGGTCTGCTTGGCCGGCGGCAGGACGGAGCACAGGGCGCGGCGCAGCCGCGGACCGTCGGCCGCGAAGTAGAACGAGAACAGGAAGATCGTCAGCAGCTTGAACAGCCCGCCCAGTACGGTCGCCGAGATGTCGAGCACTCCGCTGGCACTGTTCTGCACGTACTTTCGCAGCCAGTCGGAGCGCAGCAGGCTGTCCTGCACCTCCACCCGGGACAGCTCGGTGCGGAAGGTGCCGTTGATCCAGCGGATGACGGAGTCGATGTACTTGGGGAGGTCCTCGACCATGTCGATGATCTGGCCGGCCAGCAGCGAGCCGAGCAGCACGACGAACCCCATCCCGGCCACCAGGACCGCGAAGAAGACCAGGAAGGTGGCGAGCCCTCGACGTATGCCGCGCGCGGCCATGCGGCCCACCGCGGGTTCCACGGCGAGCGCCAGGAAGAACGCGATCAGGATGTTGATCAGCAGCCCGATGAGCTGGTGGAAGGCCCAGCTCCCGAGCTGGAAACAGGCGTAGAGGGCGAGCGCCAGCACCATGGCGCGCGGCAGCCAGCGCGGCATGCGAACAGCGCCGCCGTTCCCGTTCACCGCCGTCGGCGGGAGCGCGCCCGGCGGTGTGGTGGAGGCGGCGACGTCCTGCGCGGTCACGTCTGCGGAGGTCTCGTCCTGGGTGTTGCTGTCGGTCCGGTCCACCGGCCAAGTGTCGCGTACGCCGACGGCAGGGACTGCCTGCCCCGGGTGTCAGCGCTTGTCAGCGGGGATGTTCATGGCGGCGCAGACAGCGCGCCATACGTCCTTCGCCTCCCAGCCCGCCGCAAGGGCCTGGTGGACCGTGCGGCCGCCCAGTTCGGCCATCACATGATCACGCGCGAACGAGTCGGCGTAGGTGGCGCCGAAGTGATCGGCCATCCGCTCCCAGAAAATCGTCAACCGCATGACTCCAGTATCCCGCCCCCTGAGAGTGCAGCCCCGCCCGTCGGGCTTGCCGAAAGCCCTTTCCGCCCTACGGTCGGAACATGGCTGGAACCGGAGCAACCAACGAGACACCGCTCGCGTCTCCACTCGCCCGCGCCGAGCGCTTCATCTGGCTGACCGCCCGTGTCCTCGAGGAGCGGCGGTTCGCGTACCACTTCCTCGGCGGCGGCTCGGACGCCGTCGAGACGGCTCTGGCCGCGTACCTCAACGAGGACGGCGGCTACGGCCACGCGCTCGAACCCGATCTGCGCGGCCCCGTCAGCCAGCCCCTGCACACGGCGCACGCCCTGCGGGTGCTGGACTCCATCGGCCGCTGCGGCGGTCTGCGTGTGGAGCGGATGTGCCGCTACTTCACCCAGGTGTCGACGCCGGACGGCGCGCTGCCCGCCATCCACCCGTCGCAGCGCGGATATCCGGCCGCCCCGTTCCTCCCGATCGTCGACAACCCGCCGAGTGAACTGCTCGCCACAGGCCCGGTCGTCGGTCTGCTGCACCGCAATCAGGTATGGCACGCCTGGCTGTTCCGGGCCACTGACTTCTGCTGGGCGGCCGTGGACGCCCTCGACAAGTCCCATCCGTACGAGATCGAGGCGGCGGTCGCGTTCCTGGACAGCGCGCCGGACCGCTCCCGCGCCGAGGCCACCGCGGACCGGCTCGGCCGGATGGTCCGCGAACAGCGGCTGGTCGCCCTCGATCCGCGGCGGCTGGACGACCAGCCCGTGGCCCCGGGGTACGCCCCCGGCGAACACCACTTCCCGCACCACTACGCCCCCACTCCGGCGTCCCTCGCCCGTCGCTGGTTCACGGACGAGGAGATGGCCGGCTCACTGGATCACCTGGTGGCGCAGCAGGAGCCGGACGGCGGCTGGCCGATCACCTATCGCGCGTGGGCGCCTGGGACGGCCTTGGAAGCCCGGCCGCTGGCGACCATCGAGGCGTTGCGGACGCTCCAGGCGTACGGCCGTCCGATCGGCTGACCCGCCGCCGACGCCCGACCCTGCCACTGCCCGGCGCCAGACCTTGCCTGGCGCCGGGCCCACGCGTGCGTGACCGCTGACACCTGGTCGCCGGCGAGATGGCGGCGTTCCCCGACGACTCACGCGCGCACGGCCGCAGTCGCGTCCCTGCCAGGAGCCTCCCCGGACCGAGTACGGGTCCCCACGCGCGCGTGGGGACCATAGGGCGACGTGCGATGAGGGGGCGCTCCCCGGAAAGATCCCTATTCACGCGCGCGTGGCCATCAGCCCCCGAGCGCGCGTACGCCCGCCGTGACCGCCACGGCCGCCCCGACGACGACCAGGAAGGGCGCGCGCAGCAGCAGTGCCACGGCGGCGGCTCCGAGTCCGGCCGCCCGGGCGTCGAGGGCGAGCGCGTCACCAACGCTGAAGGTCTGCTGCGCCGTCAGTGCGGCGAGCAGGGCGACGGGCAGCAGCGCGGCCAGCCGCCGCACGAGCGGACGTTCCAGGGTGTCGGCCGGTACGAGGAGGCCGACGAGTTTGACGAGGTAGCAGCCGACGGCGGTCGCCGCGATCGCGATCCAGATGCTCAACGGTCCTCTCCCTTTCCCTTCTGCGGGGCCTTTCCCGTGTCCGGGGCCCTCGTACGGCCCGTCACCGGGGCCCTCTTACGGCCTGTCCCTCCTGCCCCGTCCGCGTCGTGCCCGCGGCTCGTCGCGTCCGCGTGCCGGGCGGTGTCCCTTTTCCCGCCGATGGCACGGCCCTTGAGCCACAGCACGGCGGGCGCGGCGAGCGCCGCCACCAGCACCGGCACTCCGGCGGGCAGGACCGGCAGGAAGCCGAGTCCGAGCACCACCGCGAGCCCGGCCACGGCCCGCTCGGTGGCCGTGCGGAGCATGGGAGCGAGCAGGGCGAGGAAGACGGCGGGCCCGGCCGCGTCCAGTCCCCACGCGTCGGTGTCACCGATCGCCTCCGCGCCCAGTGCTCCGAGGAGCGTGGTCAGGTTCCACAGCACGTAGAGCGTGAGCCCGGTGACCGTGAAGCCGATGCGCACGCTGCGCCGCGTGGGCTGGGCGAGCGCGACGGCGGTGGTCTCGTCGATGACCCAGTGGGCCGCCAGCGGCCGTACGAAACGGGGCAGGGCGAGCAGCTGCGACAGCCGAAGCCCGTAGAAGGCGTTGCGTACACCCAGGAAGAACGCGCCCGCCGCGGCGGCGAACGGGTTGCCGCCCGCCGCGATGGCCCCGACGAGCGCGAACTGCGAGGCGCCGGTGAACACCAGCAGGCTGAGCGCACAAGTCTGCAGGAGGGTGAGACCGGAGCCCGCCGACGTCACGCCGAAGGCGAATCCGGACAGGCCGACGGCGATCCCGACGCCGAGGGCGTCACGGACGACGGCCGAGTCCGGTTTGGTCGCCTCACGCGGCCCCGGCACCGGTGCCTCTCGGGTGGGTATCTCTGGGTGAGCTGTCTGTTCTGCCACGCGGGGGACGTTACGCAAGGGCGCCGTGGGACGTCTTGTACGTTCTTGCGCTTCTGTGCACCAAGGCCGCGGTGGCTGGAGACGTCCAGGGACGAGCGTCGAGCGGGTCGCGACGCTGGTGACGTCCGGGGCGGTGTGGGCGGCTGTAGGCAGCGTTTGAGCTCTTGCTCAGGCAGCTGCAGCCACTGCCGTATCAGGCGAGTTGGACGGTCGCCTCGTAGCGGACGGCGAGTCTCTCGTAGGGCGTGGCCCTGCCGCCGGCCTGTTTCAGCAGTCCGATCCGACATTCGATCTTGTGGTGGCGTTTGTACCGCTCACGGTCGGAGCTGGGCGGTCTGCGCGCCCGAGCCGAGCCCCGGGCCGACACGACGTGCGGCCTGGTCGCGTTTCTCCGGGAGGTGCGGGGTCTGCTGTCGGCATGGGTGGCGCGGATCTTCCGCACATTAGGCGCGCAACGGGTTGGGGGGTGTGGTGCTGCCACCGGCACGGGAGGTGTGACGCGGCGGCAGCACCGAGGTGCATCAACGGGCAGGGTCGAGAAGGACCTTGCGGACGCCGTCGGCGCGGCTGTTGAACAGTTCGTACGCGGCAGGGCCCTCGGCGAGGGTGAAGCGGTGGGAGACCACGACCTCCGGGGTGATCCGGCCGGCTTGGGCGAGGGCGATCAGGGCAGGGAGTTCGTAGTGGACCGAACACAGTCCGATGGCGAACTCCAGCTCCTTGACCTGAGCCAGTCCCATGTGGAAGGGAAAGGCCTTGTTCTGGCTGACCCCGATGACGCTGACCCGTCCAGCCTGCCGGACGGCTTTGAGGGCGAGTTCGATGGTGGCGTCCGAGCCCACGGCCTCTATCACGGCATCCGGACCGCGTCCTGCGGTCATCTCCCGTACGGCCGTCCGTGCGTCCTCGCCCTCGACCGGCTCGACGCCCAGGGTGGCGGCGAAGGCACGGCGCTCCGCGACCAGGTCCGCGCCCAGCACACGGGCGGCGCCCATCGCGAAGGCGGACTGGGCGGCCATGAGGCCGACCGGGCCGAGGCCGATGACCAGGACGGTCTCGCCGGGCTGGATACGGGCGCGGCGGCACCCGTACCAGGCCGTCGGGGCGTTGTCCGTGAGGACCACGGCGGCCTCGTCGGAGATGCCCTCGGGCAGGTGCACCAGGTTGATGTCGGCGTAGGGCACCGCGAGGGCCTGGGCCTGACTGCCCGGGAGCTGCGGGCTCACGCCGTAGCAGAGGTCCGTCATGGTCTTGGCGCGCTCGCACCGGGCGGTGAACCCGGCCGCACAGGTCCGGCACAGGGTGCAGCCGACCGAGGCGGGAACCAGCACCCGGTCGCCGGGCTTGAAGCGGGTGACCTGGTCGCCGGTGTCGACGACCACGCCGACGCACTCGTGTCCCGGGGTGTAGCCCAGTTCCGGGCTGAACGAGTTGCCGCTGTAGATGTGCAGGTCGCTGCCGCAGATACCGGCCGTGGTGACCTGGACGACGGCATCGGTGGGGCTGGTGACGGCTGGGTCGGGGACATCCCCGTATCGAATGTCATGGCGGCCGTGGTAGGTCAGTGCCTTCACCGGATTCCTCTCCCCTCTGCCCTACTCGTCCGCGACCTTGAGCACCAGCTTGCCGTGGTTCTCACCGCGGAACAGGCGCATCAGGGTCTCAGGGAACGCCGCCACCCCACCTGGTACGACGTCCTCCAGCGCACGCAGCCGGCCCTCCGCCTGCCACGTGACGAGCTGTGCGATTCCCTCGGCGTAGCGTTCCGCGTAGTCGAACACCACCATGCCGGTCATGGAGGCGCGGTTGACCAGCAGCGACATGTAGTTGCCGGGGCCCTTCGTCTCCGTGCTGTTGTACTGGGAGACCGCGCCGCATATGACGACGCGGGCGCCGCGCGCCAGCCGGAGCAGCACGGCGTCCAGGACGTCGCCGCCGACGTTGTCGAAGTACACGTCGACGCCGTCGGGGGCATGCTCGCGCAGCGCCTTGCGGACGTCCTCGGTCTGGTAGTCGATCGCGGCGTCGAACCCGAACTCATCGACCACCAGTCGGCACTTGCGCTCGCCACCGGCGATGCCGATGACCCGGCAGCCCAGGATCTTGGCGATCTGGCCGACGACGCTGCCGACCGCCCCGGCCGCCCCGGAGACCACGACGGTCTGGCCCGGCTCGGGACGTCCGATGTCGATCAGGCCGAAGTAGGCCGTCAGGCCCGACATGCCGAGCGTGCCGAGATACGTCGGCAGCGGGGCCGTCTCCGGGTCGACCTTGGTGACGCCGCGCCCGTCCGACAGGCAGTACTCCTGCACGCCGAATGTGCCCGACACATGGTCGCCGACCGCGAAGCCGGGGTGCCGGGAGGCGATCACCCGTCCCACCGCGCCGGCGCGCATCACCTCGCCGATCTCCACCGGGCGGATGTAGGACCTGCCCGCGTTCATCCAGCCGCGCATCGCCGGATCGATCGACAGGTAGAGCACCTGTACCAGGAACTCCCCGTCGCCCGGTTCACCGACCGGCTCCTCGACGTGCTTCCAGTCTGTGGGCTGTGGCTCGCCCACCGGACGGGCGGCCAGGCGCACCTGGTGGTTGACGTTGGTCATCTCCGGCGGCTCCTGCGATCGGCGGTGGATCGGGCCTGCGGCGCAGCCGGCAGGCTGCTCGTCGCCGCGTACTACTCAGGCACGGGACATACCGGCTGGTCGGTACGTCGTTGGTGAGCGTACGGTGCCGTCCCGCTGGGGGCAAGGGGGTCCCGGTGCGACGTACGACGCCTACGTACGACGCCGACCCAGGGCCCGCCCGCGCCCCGGACCGCGCGCCCGCTGCGGTGGCCGCGCACTCGGAGACCGCGCCGCGGGGGCGCGTCCCCTCCGCGTTTGAATCGGCCGCCAAGTGCTCACACGTCGAAGGCCGTTGCCGGCGGACCGGTCGATCGCGACTGGAGCCATCGCCGCGCGGTGGTCGCTCTCCGCGGCCCGCTGCCCGCTGCCCGCTGCAGTGCAACATCCGCACTGGCGGCCCGCGTAGAAAAGCACCCGGGCGAGCTTCGTGAACAGGGTCCGGATCGGGCTGCGTTTTCACGTCCGACGTGCTTCTCTGCACCTCACGCGAAAGAGTGCACGGGTGGATTGAGCGGAGTGCTGGGTGAGCCAGGGCTTCCGGCTGGCCTCGATCTTGCCAAGCAGTCGCATGAGCAGGTCGGCAAGGCACGACCTCGGCGGCTTCCGTGGATCGGTGCAGTCGAGGCGGCGGTGACTCGCCTAGTACGTGCGCTGCGATCAACGAGCAGACTTGGGGCGGACAACGGTGCGCTCACGCCGGTAGGCCCCCGGCGGCACGCCCACGATCCTGGTGAAGTGGCGGTTCAGGTGGGGCTGATCGGCGAAGCCGACGGCGACGGCAGCCTCGGCCGGTGCCGTCCCGGCCTCCAGGAGATGGCGGGCGCGGCGCACGCGCGCGTCTGTCAGCCAGGTGTGCGGCGGCAGACCGTACGCGGCCTTGAAGGCGCGCAGGAGCGCGAAGGGACTGGTGCCGAGCTCCTGCGCGAGCTCCTCCAGCGACGGCGGATCGGCCATCCGCTCCTCAAGAAGCTGTCTGGCCAGCGCCGCCGTACGGGCTCCCGACGCGAGCGGCGGACGGGCGGGCAGTGAACGCCCGTGGCGGCGCAGCAGCCGCGCGACCGTGATGCGCAGCACACTGTCGGCGGCGAGCGCGTTGCCCTCTTCAGCGGCACGGTGCACCTCGTGGACCAGGCGGGCGGTGTCCGGGTCCTCGACGATCGTCTCGGCGAATCCGGCGGTGCCGCGCAGCGTGGTCACGTCCTCGGCGATCGTCGCGACAAGCCCGGAAGACGGGTAGAGGGTCGAGTACACCCAGCCCTCCGGCGCCCCCGCCCTCGCCGAATGCGGCACTTCCGGATTGATCATGACTACGGTGCCCGGCCTGGCCTGGATCGTCCCCTCCGGCATGAGCACGTCCTCGATACCCCGACGTACGGCGCCGAGCACGAAGCCCTCGTGCGTGTGCCGGGTGAACGAGTGACGCACATAACGGGCACGCAGCAGGTCCAGACCGGGTACACCGGGGTGCTGCCAGTGCCGCGCCCACTCGTCCTTCCGGTCAGGTGCCGCGTCGCTCTCCATGCAGCAATTCTGCGCCCGGCCCAGCGTCCGCGACCTGCCCGTCCGCCTCGTGGACACGCGTTGTCAGTGGTCGGGTGCACGATGGGGGGCATGGCCAGGACTGCGCTCGACTCCTTCTCCCCCGCGACCCGAGGCTGGTTCACGGGGGCGTTCAGCGCGCCCACTGCCGCGCAGGAGGGAGCCTGGAGGGCCATCGGTGAGGGCGCGGACGTTCTGGTGGTGGCGCCCACCGGCTCCGGCAAGACGCTGGCCGCCTTCCTCGCCGCCCTCGACCGGCTCACGTCCACACCGCCCCCGGCGGAGACCAAGAAGCGCTGCCGTGTGCTGTACGTGTCCCCGCTCAAGGCGCTGGCGGTCGACGTCGAGCGCAATCTGCGCAGCCCGCTCACCGGGATCCGGCACGAGTCGGTGCGGCTGGGCCTGCCCGAGCCCGAGGTGCGGGTCGGCATCCGGTCCGGCGACACCCCGGCCGCCGAGCGCCGTGCGCTGGTCTCCAGGCCCCCGGACATCCTGATCACCACGCCCGAGTCGCTGTTCCTGATGCTCACCTCCTCCGCGCGGGACGCCCTGGCGGGTGTCGAGACCGTCATCCTCGACGAGGTCCACGCGGTGGCCGGCACCAAGCGCGGCGCGCACGTCGCCCTGTCGCTGGAGCGTCTGGACGAGCTGCTGCCGCGCCCGGCGCGCAGGATCGGCCTGTCGGCCACGGTCCGGCCGGTCGACGAAGTGGCCCGGTACCTGTCGCCGCAGCGCAGGGTGGAGATCGTCCAGCCGCCTTCCGGCAAGGAGTTCGACCTCTCGGTCGTCGTCCCCGTCGAGGACCTGGGGGAGCTCGGCGGCTCGCCCGCCGCGGACGCGTCCGAGGGTCCCGGCGAGAAGCCCTCGATCTGGCCACACGTCGAGGAGCGGATCGCCGACCTCGTCCAGGCCCACCGCTCCACGATCGTGTTCGCCAACTCCCGCCGCCTCGCGGAGCGTCTGTGCAACCGCCTCAATGAGATCGCTTACGAGCGGGCGATGGGCGCTCCCCTGCCGGAGGAGGGGCCCCCGGCCGAGATCATGGCGCAGTCGGGGGCCGCTCAGGGCGCGCCCCCGCTCCTCGCCCGTGCCCACCACGGCTCGGTCTCCAAGGAGCAGCGCGCCCTGGTCGAGGAGGACCTCAAGGCGGGCCGGCTGCCCGCCGTCGTCGCCACCTCCAGCCTGGAGCTGGGCATCGACATGGGAGCGGTGGACCTAGTCGTCCAGGTGGAGTCACCCCCCTCGGTCGCCTCGGGTCTCCAGCGTGTCGGCCGGGCAGGGCACCAGGTCGGCGCTGTCTCGACAGGGGTCGTCTTCCCCAAGTACCGCGGCGATCTGGTGCAGGCGGCCGTCGTCACGGAGCGGATGCGCACCGGCTCCATCGAATCGCTGCGCGTCCCGGCCAATCCTCTGGACGTACTGGCCCAGCAGCTCGTGGCCATGGTGGCCATGGACACCTGGCAGTTCGACGACCTGCTGACGCTGGTCCGCCGTGCAGCACCGTTCGCCGCGCTGCCCGAGTCGGCGTTCACCGCTGTCCTGGACATGCTCGCGGGGCGTTATCCGTCGGACGCCTTCGCAGAACTGCGCCCGCGCGTGGTGTGGGACCGGGTCGCGGGCACGGTGACAGGCCGGCCGGGGGCGCAGCGGCTCGCCGTCACCTCCGGCGGCACCATCCCCGACCGGGGGCTCTTCGGCGTCTTCCTCGCCGGCGCCGATCCCAAGAAGGGCGGTGGCAGGGTCGGGGAGCTCGACGAGGAGATGGTGTACGAGTCCCGGGTCGGCGATGTCTTCACCCTGGGCACCACGTCCTGGCGGATCGAGGACATCACCCGGGACCGGGTGCTGGTCTCACCCGCCCCGGGTGTCCCCGGCCGCCTCCCCTTCTGGAAGGGGGACCAGCTTGGCCGCCCGCTGGAGCTGGGACGTGCCGTCGGCGCGTTCCTGCGCGAGGTCGGCGGGCTGGCGCCCGACGACGCCCGGCTGCGACTCCTGGCGGCGGGCCTGGACGCCTGGGCGGCGGACAACGTGTTGGCGTATCTCGACGAGCAGCGCCGGGCCTGCGGCCACGTCCCGGACGACCGCACGATCCTCGTGGAGCGGTTCCGGGACGAGCTGGGCGACTGGCGTGTGGTGATCCACTCACCGTTCGGCGCGCAGGTCCACGCGCCGTGGGCACTGGCGCTCGGCGCCCGCCTCGCCGAGCGGTACGGCATGGACGCGCAGGTCATGCACGCCGACGACGGCATCGTCCTGCGCCTGCCCGACGCCGACCTGATGGGTCTCGACCTCCTCGATCAGGACCCGGTCCACGTCGACACGGCGTACGACAGCGAGCAGGCACCCGTCGGAGCCGCGGACACGGTCTTCGACAAGGGCGAGGTCAGCCAGGTCGTGACCGACCAGGTCGGCGGCTCCGCCCTGTTCGCCTCCCGGTTCCGGGAGTGCGCCGCGCGGGCGCTGCTGCTGCCGCGGCGCAATCCCGGCAAGCGCACACCCCTGTGGCAGCAGCGCCAGCGCGCGGCCCAACTGCTCCAGGTGGCGAGCGAGTTCGGCTCTTTCCCGATCGTCCTCGAAGCCGTCCGCGAATGCCTCCAGGACGTCTTCGACGTCCCAGGGCTGACCGAGCTCATGGGGGACATCGAGTCCCGCCGGGTCCGCCTGGTCGAGGTCACCACGCCCGAGCCCTCTCCGTTCGCCCGCTCCCTGCTGTTCGGCTACGTGGCCCAGTTCCTCTACGAGGGCGACTCACCGCTCGCCGAGCGGCGGGCGGCAGCCCTGTCGCTGGACTCCCGGCTGCTGGCCGAACTGCTGGGACAGGCGGAGCTGCGCGAGCTGCTCGACGCCGACGTGCTGAGCGAGCTGGAGCGGGAGCTGCAGTGGCTCACGGACGACCGTCGGGTCAAGGACGCGGAGGGTGTGGCGGATCTCCTGCGCGTACTCGGCCCCCTCACCGATGCCGAGCTCGCCGAGCGCGGTGGCGAGCCGGCCTGGCCCCTGGAGCTGGCGGCCTCGCGCCGCGCGATCCGCGTCCGCATCGCGGGCACCGACCACTGGGCCGCGGTCGAGGACGCGGGCCGACTGCGCGACGCCCTCGGCAGCGCGCTGCCCGTGGGTGTCCCCGAGGCGTTCACCGAGCCGGTCAAGGATCCCCTGGGCGATCTCCTCGCCCGCTTCGCACGGACGCACGGACCGTTCACCTCGGCCCAGGCAGCGGCCCGCTTCGGAATGGGCCCGGCCGTCACGGAAGGCGGTCTGGCACGGCTTGCCGCTTCGGGGCGCGTCGTGCAGGGCGAGTTCCACCCGTCGGGCATCGGCCAGGAATGGTGCGACGCGGCCGTGCTGCGCCGTCTGCGCCGCCGCTCCCTGGCCGCGCTCCGCCATGAGCTGGAGCCGGTCCCGCCCGCCGCGCTCGCCGCGTTCCTCCCCCAGTGGCAGCACATGGGCAGCAACCGGCTGCGCGGCATCGACGGCCTGGCCCGCGCCGTCGAGCAGCTCCAGGGCGCGGCTGTCCCGGCCTCCGCTCTGGAAAAACTGGTCCTCCCCTCCCGCGTCTCCCACTACAGCACCACGCTCCTCGACGAACTGACCACGACCGGCGAGGTGCTGTGGGCGGGCGCAGGCGCCCTGCCCGGCAAGGACGGCTGGGTCTCCCTCTATCTGGCCGACGCCGCTCCGCTCCTGCTCCCGCCCCCGCACCCGCTGGAGCTGACGGCCCTGCACGAGTCGGTGCTGACCGCCCTGTCCGGGGGGTACGGCCTGTTCTTCCGTCAGATCGCCGACCAGGTGCGCGCCACCACCCACCCCGACGTCGCCGATCCCCAACTCGCCGACGCGATCTGGGACCTGGCCTGGTCCGGCCGGCTCACCAACGACACTCTGGCGCCGCTGCGCGCCCTGCTCGGGTCGGGCCGCACGGCCGGTTCGACGGCGCATCGCGCCAAGCGCACGGTCCCCCGCGGCCGGTACGGCACCGTGTCGGTGGCGGCCCGGCCGGCCACCCGCTCCGGCCCCCCGACCGTGAGCGGCCGCTGGTCCCTCCTGCCCACCCCGGAGCCCGAGCCGACCCACCGGGCGCACGCTCTCGCCCGCACCCTGCTCGACCGCCATGGTGTGGTGACCCGCGGCGCGGTGGCCGCCGAGGGCGTGGAGGGCGGCTTCTCCGCCACGTACCGCGTTCTGTCGGCCTTCGAGGACAGCGGGCAGGCCCGCCGCGGCTATGTCGTCGAGGGCCTGGGAGCCGCCCAGTTCGCGATGGACGGCGCCGTCGACCGGCTGCGTGCCGCCTCCACCGCCCGGGACCGCGACGAGGGCCGGGCGGCACCCCGCGCGATGGTGCTGGCCGCCGCCGACCCGGCGAACGCGTATGGGGCGGCGCTTCCGTGGCCCGAGCCGCCCGACGGCGCCGGGCACAAGCCGGGCCGCAAGGCGGGCTCCCTCGTCGTCCTCGTCGACGGCGAGCTGACGCTCTACATGGAGCGCGGCGGCAAGACGCTGCTCTCCTGGGTGACGGACCCGCAGGCCCCGGCCCTGCATGCGGCGGCCGCCGCACTGGCCGCCGCGGCCCGCGAGGGCGCGCTGGGGACGGTGACGGTGGAGCGGGCCAACGGCTCGCCTGCACTGACCTCGCCCCTGGGCGGTGTGCTGGAGACCGCCGGATTCCACGCCACACCGAGGGGCCTGCGCCTGCGGCCCTGACCCGAGCCCGGCCCGGCCCTCCTCGACCAGCCGGATGCCGCGGTCCACGCTCGTCTCGCCCGACCGGACGCCCGACGCCTGCGGACGCCACCCGGCGCTCGGACCGGCCGGGCACCCTCCACTCCGCCCGCCGACCGCCCGGGCACCCTCCACCATCGAGGCCGCCCACTGCCCTCCCAGCCGGCAGGGGGCCCAGGCCCCGCCCGCCAGTCCTCCGGGCGCCTCTCCTCCAGCCCCGGACCGGCCCATCAAGGCCGCCGACCGCCCTCCCAGCCAATCGGGCCCAGGCCCCGCCGCCGGACAGCGCGAGCATCCTCGACTCCGCCCGCCGGAAAGACGCCGCCCGTCGCCCGCCCGGGCCTCGTAGGCTCCCCCGCGAGCCCGCGCGAGCATCCTCACCCCGTCCGCCGGAAAGACGCCGGACCGCCCCCGCTGCCCTCCTGACCAGCCGGACGCCCCCTCCCGCGCCGTCGCGTCCGTCCGGCTGCGCCCCGACCAGCCGAGCCCAGGCCCGCCCGCCCGCCCCTCCCGACTTCGTCCCGCATCATGGATGCCATGCCCGAAGGAGACACCGTCTGGCTGGCCGCCCACCGCCTGCACCGCGCACTGGCCGACCGCGTGCTGACCCTGTCCGATCTGCGAGTGCCCCGGTTCGCCACCGCGGATCTCACCGGCCGCACCGTCCTGGACGTCACTCCGCGCGGCAAGCACCTCCTCACCCGCATCGAGGGCGGCCTCACCCTGCACTCGCACCTGCGGATGGACGGCTCCTGGCAGGTGTACGGCTCCGGTGAGCGCTGGCGCGGTGGCCCTGCGCACCAGATCCGTGCCGTCCTCGGCAACGAGGCCTACACGGCAGTCGGTTATCGCCTGCCCGTCCTGGAACTGCTCCCTACCGCGGACGAGGAGCAGGCCGTGGGGCATCTCGGCCCCGACCTGCTCGGCCCCGACTGGGATCCGCACACAGCGGTGGCCAACCTCCTCGCCGACCCTGCCCGCCCCCTCGGCGAGGCCCTGCTCGACCAGCGAAACCTCGCCGGCATCGGCAATGTCTACAAGTCCGAGCTGGCCTTCCTGGCCCGCGTGACGCCCTGGCTCCCCGTCGGCGAGCTGCCTGCGGACACGCTCGCCCGTCTCCTGGCCACCGCCCACCGGCTCCTGGACGCCAACAAGTCCCGCCCCGAACGTGTCACCACAGGCCGTCGCGGCCCCGGACAGCGGCTGTACGTCTACGGCCGCGAGGGCCGCCCCTGTCCCCGCTGCGGAACGCTCGTACGCAGGGCCGATCAAGGTGACGGGGGCCGTGATCGCCCCACCTACTGGTGCCCGGGCTGCCAATCGGGGCCCGTTGATTGACGGACCGTCAGATCGGTCGTACGGTCCGCCCATGGGCCTCTCGGCGTACGATCTCGGCGGCCGTACGGCGTTCGTCACCGGAGCCGCGGGCGGCATCGGACGCGCCTCGGCCGTCCTGCTCGCCGAAGCGGGGGCCGTCGTGCACTGCGCCGACATCGACGCACGGGGCCTCGACGAGACCCGGTCCCTGATCCGCAGCGGCGGCGGCACCGCCGTCACCCACACCGTCGACGTCACCGATCGGGTGGGGCTCAGGGCCGCGATCGGGAGCACGGACGGACTCGACATCGTGGCCGCAATCGCCGGGATCATGCACACCGGCACGGTGCTCGAGACGCGGGACGGGGATCTCGACCGCGTCCTGGCCGTCAACTTCAAGGGAGTGCTGTACACCTGTCAGGAGGCAGCCCGGGCCATGATCGACCGGGCCCGTCCGGGCAGCAGCGAACGCAGCTCGGCGGCCGTCCCTGCATCCGAGCGCCCCGCCGGCCGCGGCTCGATCGTCACCATGGCGTCCGGTGCCGTCGACTCGGCACAAGCGGGTCTGCTCTGCTACAGCGCGGCCAAGGCGGCGGTCGTCCAGCTCACCAGGACACTCGCGACCGAGCTCGGGCCGCACGGCATCCGCGTCAACGCCGTGGCCCCCGGCTGGATCCGCACCCCCATGACCGACCGTCATGACGCCGAGCAGCAGCGCCGGGCAGAGGCTGCGCTCATCAGGGCGTCCCCGCTGGGCCGCGTCGGCGAAGCGGAGGACATCGCCCACGCGGTCCTTCATCTCGCCTCCGACGCCTCGTCGTTCACGACGGGTCAGATATTCCGTCCGAACGGCGGCGTCGTGATGCCCTGGTGACGCCGCGGGACGCCGACACATGTACCGGCAGCAGGCTCAGCCCCCAACCACCCGCCGCCACCGCCCCCTCCAGGACGCCCGCCTGTTCCGGCACGAGCGCCAGACGCAGGACGGCCCACCACCACACCGCGCCCGCCACGAGACCGAGCAGTGCGACGGGCACGAGAACCGCTGTGCGTATCGCCATGCCGCCTCCTTGGAACCGTCCACGGTAGTGCGGCGGATCCGGTCGCCGGGAGGGGCGCACGGTTGGCAGCCCCGGCGCTCGAACGTCCTTGTCCACCCGGCCGATCGGCACCCCGGCATGGCCCCCTCGCGAAACGCCACCCCCTTCAAGCGTCCGTCGCCCGGCACCGGGAACTGCCCGCGCACGACCACCGGTCAGGCGGACTCCGCCTGGAACATCCACGCGTGCTTCTCGAGGTCGGCCGTCACCCCGATCAGAATGTCCTGGGTCACGGGGTCCGGCTTCTCCGTCGCATCGATGCGTTCCCGCATCCGGACGATGACCGCGCCCAGTGCGTCGACCAGCGTCCGCACCACGTCCACGTCCTTGATCCAGCCCTCCGGCACGGACGCGATCGCGCTCTGCGCGGCCACCGTGGCGGCCCGCCCGTCCGGCGTCACACCGATCGCCGCCGAGCGCTCGGCCACTGTGTCGGAGTGCTGGCGCGCGGTGGCGACGACTTCGTCGAGCTGGAGGTGGACGGACCTGAACCGTGGCCCGACCACGTTCCAGTGGACCTGCTTGGCCACCAGGGCGAGATCGATCAGGTCGACCAGTGCGCCCCTCAGCGCGTCACCGACCGTCTTGAGGTCCGCCTCGGACAGAGGGCTCTTCACGACAGACATGCGCGTCCTCCCTTGGGATGCCGACTACGCTCCACAATCGCACAACTACACAAAAGGGTCATTCGGGAACAAGAAGAAGGCCCCGACCAGTACTCGCGTACCACTCGGGACCTGCCTCAAACCCAGCCGTGCAGTGCCTTACGGATCAGGCGGCGACGACGTCGACCGCTTCCGTGGGCGCCTTGATCGTCACCCGCTCCGTCGGCACACCTGCCACCGACGTCACGGAGACGGAGTTGAGCATCGGGCGTACCGGCGCGGGCACCGGTTCGGTGGCGGCTGCCGACTCGGCCAGTTCGGCCAGAGACAGCTCGTCGCTCACCTCGCGCATGAGCTCGGACATCCGTACGTCAAGCGCGTCGCAGATGGCGGAGAGCAGCTCGGAGGATGCCTCCTTCTGCCCCCGCTCCACCTCGGAGAGATAGCCGAGCGAAACTCGGGCGGACGAGGAGACTTCGCGCAGAGTACGGCCCTGGCGTTGGCGCTGCCGACGCAGCACGTCACCAAGCAGGCGACGGAGCAGAATCATCGGTGGCTCCCTCCTCGGACCGCGTAGCCGCATCCTTCACGCCCCACCGTACCGCCTTGCACGGCGGCCGTGCGGGGAGCGATGTCGTGTTCACTCAGGGCTGCAAACATCAAGTCCCCCCGTTCTGTTCCGTATCCTGTGTCCGCGCATTTCCGTGAAGTTCGTCAGAGAGCAGGTCGAGCACTCTGCGTACAGTCTCTCTACGGATTTCCTCCCGGTGGCCGTTCAACCGCAAAGCGGCCACTTTCCCGGCGCCGGAAGGTCCCGAAACGGCAACATAGACCGTGCCGACCGGCTGTCCGTCCTGCGGCTCGGGCCCCGCGACGCCGGTTGTGGCAATGCCCCACACGGCACCCAGCCGGCCCCGTACACCCGCCGCCATCTGCGCCGCGACCTCGCCGTCGACCGCGCCGCGGGCCGCCAGGAGAGCGCCGTCGACCCCCAGCAGATCCGTCTTGAGGGCGGTCGCATAGGCCGTCACGGACCCACGGAAGGACTGAGAGGCTCCTGGGACCTCCGTCAGCTGCGCGGCCACCAGACCGCCGGTGAGGGACTCGGCGACGGCAAGCGTCTCGCCACGCTGCGCGAGCAGCGCCAGCACGCGAGCCGCCGTGTTCACCGTTCCGCGCCCTCGGCATCGGACGCCGCCGCCCGGGCGGCCCGCTCCTCGGCGATCCCCTGGCGCCTCAGGACGATCGCCTGTCGCACGTAGTCCAGGCCGGTGACCACCGTCAGCACGACCGCGAGCGCCATCACCCAGAAGCGCATGGTCGCCAGCGGTCCGGTCAGCGCCAGCACGTACATCCCGACCGCCGTGCCCTGGGCGAGGGTCTTCATCTTGCCGCCGCGACTGGCCGGAATCACCCCGTGCCGGATCACCCAGAACCGCATGAGCGTGATCCCCAGCTCGCGGAAGAGAATGACGCCGGTCACCCACCACGGCAGCTCACCGAGAGCCGACAGGCAGATCAGCCCCGCCGCCATGATCGCCTTGTCGGCGATGGGGTCGGCGATCTTCCCGAAGTCGGTGACCAGGTTGTACGTGCGCGCCAGATGCCCGTCGAAGATGTCCGTGATCATGGCAACGGCAAACGCCGCCCAGGCCCAGGCGCGCCAGGCCGGGTCGTAGCCGCCATCCTGGAGCATCAGCACCACGAAGCCCGGCACCAGCACCAGGCGCACCATGGTCAGGATGTTGGCGATGTTCCAGAGGCTGGCCTGATTGACGGCCGCAGTGCCCAGCTTGCCGCCGGGCGCCGGCCTCCCGGAACCACCCGCCGCGGATGCCGGCACTCCGGTCATCTGCCCGCCTCCTCGCCAAGGCACTGGGCGACGAGGTCGACGCCCTCCGTGCCCACGACCTTCGCCTCGACCATGCGGCCGGGCACCAGGCCCTCGGGGGAGGTGAACAGCACCTGGCCGTCGGTCTCCGGCGCCTGGTGTGCGGCGCGGCCCACGGCCCCGTCCTCGTCGTCCACGGATTCGACCAGTACCTCGAGGGTCTCACCCATGCGCTCCTCGGCGCGCTGCGCCGTGAGCTCCTCGGCGAGTCTGGACAGGTGCGCAAGGCGCTCGGCGATGACGTCGGCGTCGAGCTTGTTGTCGTAGGAGACGGCCTCGGTGCCCTCCTCGTCGCTGTAGCCGAAGACACCGATGGCGTCGAGGCGGGCTTCGCCGAGGAAGCGCTCCAGCTCGGCGAAATCGGCCTCGCTCTCACCGGGGAAGCCGACGATGAAGTTGGACCGTACACCTGCCTGCGGGGCCTTGCCCCGGATGGTCTCCAGCAGCTCCCAGAAGCGCTCAGTGTCGCCGAAGCGGCGCATCGCGCGGAGCACGCCCGGGGCGGAGTGCTGGAAGGACAGGTCGAAGTACGGGGCGATCCCGGGCGTGGAGGTGAGCACGTCGATCAGGCCGGGGCGCATCTCGGCGGGCTGCAGGTAGCTCACACGCACGCGCTCGATGCCGTCGACGGCGGCCAGCTCGGGCAGCAGCGTCTCGAGGAGGCGGATGTCGCCGAGGTCCTTGCCGTACGAGGTGTTGTTCTCGGAGACCAGCATGATCTCCTTGACGCCCTGCTCGGCCAGCCAGCGCGTCTCGCCGAGCACATCGCTCGGGCGGCGCGAGATGAAGGAACCGCGGAAAGACGGGATGGCGCAGAAGGTGCACCGCCGGTCGCAGCCGGAGGCCAGCTTCACTGAGGCGACGGGGCTGGTGCCGAGGCGGCGGCGCAGCGGTGCGCGCGGGCCGGACACCGGCGCGACACCTTCCGGGAGGTCCTGCGGCGCCGGCGCGATGTCTCCGTGCCCGGGCAGGGCCACCTCGGTGTGCTGGCGCTCGACCGGGCTCAGCGGCAGCAGCTTGCGCCGGTCGCGCGGGGTGTGCGAGGCGTGGATCCCGCCGTTGAGGATGGTCTGGAGCCGGTCGGAGATGTCGGCGTAGTCGTCGAAGCCGAGCACGCCGTCCGCCTCGGGCAGCGCCTCGGCGAGCTCCTTGCCGTACCGCTCGGCCATGCAGCCGACGGCGACGACCGCCTGGGTGCGCCCGTGATCCTTGAGATCGTTGGCCTCCAGCAGGGCGTCGACGGAGTCCTTCTTGGCGGCTTCGACGAATCCACAGGTGTTGACGACGGCGACATCCGCGTCGGAGGCTTCCTCGACGAGCTCCCAGCCGTCCGCTGCCAAGCGGCCTGCGAGCTCCTCCGAGTCCACCTCGTTACGGGCGCAGCCGAGAGTGACAAGGGCGACGGTACGGCGTTCGGGCATGGACTCAAGACTACTTTGTCCCGGCCCGCCTCCCTGCCGCGAGGGTTCTCCCGTCCGTCGCCCGCTCGCCTTGCGCCCGTGGGCCGCCCGTCGCCGGGGCGCGGCCCCGCGCCCGGTCAGCCGGCCGCGGGGTCGCCCTTGGTGTAGGACAGCCGCTCGACGCCACCCATCTCGAAGTCGCCGTCGACCTTCTTGCCGTTGACGAACAGCTCGATCGCCCCCGCATTGCCGAGGATGAGATCGACGCGTTCGTCGTCCTGGAAGGTCTTGGACTCGCCCTTGAGCAGGGTGCCGTCGAAGAGCAGCTTGCCGTTGTGCGACTTGGCGGAGATCCAGCTCTTGTCGTGGGTGGCCGACAGCTTGACCGTGACCTTGTCCTTGGGCACTGCCGCGATGGCGCTGTCCGAGGGGTCGGGCTTGGGGTCGGCGGGCTTGGTCACCCCGGGCTTGGCCGGGCTGGGCTCGGCGGGCGCGGGCCCCTCGGCGACCTGGGTGTCCCTGCCGTCGCCGTCGCTGAAGAGCGTGAAGCCGGCGAAGCCGACCACGACGACGATGGCGGCGACCATGGCCGCGGTCCAGTTGGGCCGTCGTCGTTCGGGGCGGATACGTTCGGCTTCGAACAGCGGTGCGGCGAGCGTCGGCGACGGGCGTCCGCCGTGCTCGGCGTCGTACTGCTCGATCAGGGGTTCGGGGGCGAGCCCGACGGCGCGTGCGAGCGTGCGGATATGGCCGCGCGCGTACACATCGCCGCCGCAGCGGGAGAAGTCGTCCTCCTCGATCGCGTGCACGATAGGGATGCGCACCCGGGTGGAGGAGCTGACCTCGTCGACGGTCAGACCGGCGCCGACACGCGCCTGCTGCAGGGCGTGACCGATCGACGGCCGGTCGTCTTCTTCGACTGAAGGCCGGTTGTCTTCGGGGGAGTTGCCGATGGACACGGGGGCGCCTTTCGAGCGTGTAACCACCTGCTGGAGGTTCAGTCTATGGGTGGTACGAAAGGGTGGGGCAACCGGGCGCGAGACTTTGTACGCCATAGGAATGGCCGCTCTTTCCCAAGGCAGAACACCTTGCTGCTCCTCCCTCCAACTTGACGTACGACCAAGGGAAACGGTTGCTCCCGAAACCCTTACGAGTGAGTCTCTCCCCGGATCACGGCGAGCACTCCATCCAATTCGTCCGGTTTCACGAGAACGTCACGCGCTTTGGACCCTTCGCTCGGGCCGACGATGTTCCGTGACTCCATCAGGTCCATCAGCCGGCCGGCCTTCGCAAAGCCCACGCGCAGCTTGCGCTGCAGCATGGACGTCGAGCCGAACTGAGTGGAGACGACCAGCTCGGCGGCCTGGCACAGCAGGTCGAGGTCGTCGCCGATGTCCTCGTCGATCTCCTTCTTCTGCTTGCTGCCGACCACGACGTCGTCACGGAAGACCGGGGCCATCTGATCCTTGCAGTGCTGGACGACCGCGGCGACCTCTGCCTCGGTGACGAAGGCACCCTGCATACGGGTCGGCTTGTTTGCCCCCATCGGCAGGAACAGCCCGTCGCCCTTGCCGATGAGCTTCTCCGCTCCCGGCTGGTCGAGGATGACCCGGCTGTCGGCGAGCGACGAGGTCGCGAACGCGAGCCGTGAGGGCACGTTCGCCTTGATCAGGCCGGTGACGACGTCGACCGAGGGGCGCTGGGTCGCCAGTACCAGATGGATGCCCGCCGCGCGCGCCAGCTGGGTGATGCGCACGATGGCGTCCTCGACGTCACGTGGGGCGACCATCATCAGGTCGGCGAGTTCGTCGACGATGACCAGCAGGTAGGGGTACGGCTGGAGCTCGCGCTCGCTGCCCTCGGGCGGCTTGACCTTGCCGTTGCGCACGGCCTGGTTGAAGTCGTCGATGTGGCGGTAGCCGAAGGCCGCGAGGTCGTCGTAGCGCAGGTCCATCTCGCGTACCACCCACTGCAGGGCCTCGGCGGCCCGCTTGGGGTTGGTGATGATCGGCGTGATCAGATGCGGGATGCCCTCGTACGCGGTCAGCTCGACCCGCTTGGGGTCGACGAGCACCATCCGGACGTCCTCCGGTGTCGCTCGTATCATCACCGACGTGATCAGGCAGTTGATGCACGAGGACTTGCCGGAACCGGTGGCGCCGGCGACCAGGACGTGCGGCATCTTGGCCAGGTTGGCCATCACATAGCCGCCCTCGACGTCCTTGCCGAGCGCGACGAGCATCGGGTGGTCGTCCTCGGCGGCGTCCGCGAGGCGCAGCACGTCTCCGAGGTTGACCATTTCCCGGTCGGTGTTGGGGATCTCGATGCCGACCGCGGACTTGCCGGGGATAGGCGAGATGATCCGCACGTCGGGGCTCGCGACCGCGTACGCGATGTTCTTGGTCAGGGCCGTGATGCGCTCGACCTTCACGGCCGGACCGAGCTCCACCTCGTAGCGGGTGACCGTCGGGCCACGGGTGAAGCCGGTGACGGCCGCGTCGACCTTGAACTCCATGAAGACGTTGGTCAGCGAGGCGACGACCGCGTCGTTGGCGGCGCTGCGCGTCTTGCCCGGGCCGCCGCGCTCCAGGAGGTCCAGCGAGGGCAGTGAATACGTGATGTCGCCCGACAGCTGCAGCTGCTCGGCGCGCGGCGGCAGAGGCTGGGAATCGTCGGGCGCCGGCTTGGTGAGGTCCGGTACGGAACCCTTGGCCGCCGGCTCCTGCGGCATCCGCCGGGAGTCCTGCGGCTTCGGCCCGGTGCCCTCCGGCTCGCGCGCGGTGGGCACCGGCGAGGCGACCCGCTGCCGGTCCGCGGTGACGTCGCGCGTGAGGTCGGCGACGAGCGGGGAGGGCGGCATGCCGTTCAGTACGGCTCCGTCGAGCGCGGCCGCCGCCGCGGCGGCGACGTCCACGGCGTCCATCTCGCGCCCCATGGCGGGCTGCACGGAGGGGCGGCGCGGGCGCTTGCGCCGTTCGAGCGCCTCCTGCTCGGGGAGGTCCGGGCCGTAGGCGTCGGCGGGCTCGTCACGGCGGCGCGGAGAGGAACGGCGCGGACGGCCGGGCAGGGACTCCCGCCACTGTTCGTCGTAGCGCTCCTCGTCCTCGGTGCCGTCGATGCCGCTCTCGCGCTCGGCGTCGACGAGGCCGAGCTTGGAGCCGAGCAGGCGCAGCCGCTGCGGGATGGCGTTGACAGGAGTCGCGGTGACGACGAGCAGGCCGAAGACGGTGAGCAGCACCAGCAGGGGGACCGCGAGCACCTCGCCCATCATGAAGATCAGCGGCTTGGACGCCACCCAGCCGATCAGTCCTCCGGCATCCTGCATGGCCTCGGTGCCTTCGTCGCGGCCGGGCGAGCCGCAGGCGATGTGGACCTGGCCGAGTACACCGATGACGAGAGCGGACAGGCCGATCACGATCCGGCCGTTGGCCTCGGGCTTCTCGGGATACAGGATCAGGCGCACGGCGATCGCGCCGAGCAGCAGCGGTGCGAGCAGGTCGAGGCGTCCGAAGGCGCCGGTCACCAGCATCTCGACGAGATCGCCGACGGGCCCGCGGAGGTTCGACCAGGTGCCGGCCGCGACGACGAGCGCGAGGCCCAGCAGCAGCAGCGCGAGGCCGTCCTTGCGGTGCGCCGGGTCAAGTCCCTTGGCGCCGCGCCCTATCCCGCGGAACATCGCGCCCACCGTGTGCGCCAGACCGAGCCAGAGGGCCCGCGCGAGCCGGTACACGCCCCCGGTGGGGGACGGTGCCGGCTTCGGGGCGGCCGTCTTCTTGGCCGCGGCCTTCTTCGCGGGCGCCTTTTTCGCGGGTGCGGACTTCTTCCCGACGGTCTTCTTGGCGGGCACCGCCTTCTTCGCTGCGTCGGTCGTACGGCCGGCGCGCGGCTTCGCGGTGCCCGCCGTGCCCTGGGAACCCTTGCCGGACGTACGTGAGGCCATGGTGCTGAGGTTACCGGTGACGACGGCAGCGGACACGTGTGCCCACCGCTTCACCCGTTCGTGTCGCGCATGACGGGGCAGGAAACTGACGCCTTTTCAGGACGCTGACCGCCCCTCCGCCGAACCGCGGACGGCTCAGCTCTGGGAGGGCAGCGTCGGGGCACCCCCGCCGGTGCCGGGCTCCAGTGCGTCGAGGGCACGGCGAAGACCGGTGAGTTTGCGCTCGAGGTGGGCCGCGGTCGCCACCGCCGCCGCGTCGGCGGAATCGTCGTCGAGCTGCTTGGAGAGCGCTTCGGCCTGCTCCTCAACTGCCGCGAGCCTCGCGGACAGTTCCGCCAGCAGGCCGGCGGGCTCACGGCTGCCGCCCGCGTCGCCCTGGCCGGTGCCCTCCAGCTGGAGGCGCAGCAGAGCCGCCTGCTCACGCAGTTGGCAGTTCTTCATGTAGAGCTCGACGAACACCGACACCTTGGCGCGCAGCACCCAGGGGTCGAACGGCTTGGAGATGTAGTCGACGGCCCCTGCCGCGTAACCCCGGAAGGTGTGGTGGGGTCCGTGGTTGATCGCCGTGAGGAAGATGATCGGGATGTCGCGGGTCCGCTCACGCCGCTTGATGTGTGCGGCGGTCTCGAACCCGTCCATGCCCGGCATCTGGACATCCAGCAGAATGACCGCGAAATCGTCTGTCAGCAGCGCCTTGAGCGCTTCCTCCCCTGACGATGCCCGCACCAGTGTCTGATCCAGCGCGGAGAGGATGGCCTCCAACGCGAGCAGATTCTCCGGCCGGTCATCGACCAGGAGGATCTTGGCCTTCTGCACCATGCCCCGTCCTCCTCGCCCCGGCATGGGGTCTCTCCGGCTCACAGAGCCGGAGGACGCACCGGGCGCCGCCCCAGGGGACGACTCCCTTGCGTCGCCCGTCCTTGTG
Organism: Streptomyces sp. ISL-10; assembly: GCF_018614575.1. Classification (GTDB taxonomy): domain Bacteria; phylum Actinomycetota; class Actinomycetes; order Streptomycetales; family Streptomycetaceae; genus Streptomyces. The sequence continues at coordinate 8,858 of NZ_JAGGOJ010000002.1, read as the reverse complement.
CCGGTCATCGTAGCCGCACCCCGCCCGTCGCCACACCCTGTCACCGTGATGTCACTGTGCACGTACCGAAAACGTGGGGGGAGACCGGATAGTTCCCCGTAGACGCCAACCCCACACACTTTCGGACGGGATCGATCAGCGACAGGACGCGACGCGGGCGGCGCCCGCTCACCTCGCGTGCATCCACTGCTCCATCACGGCGAGGAGATGATCGGGATCGACCGGCTTGGTCACATAGTCCGAAGCGCCGGACTCGATGGCCTTCTCCCGGTCCCCCTTCATCGCCTTCGCGGTCAGGGCGATGATCGGCAGCCCCGCGAACTGCGGCATCCTGCGGATCGCCGTCGTCGTCGCATAGCCGTCCATCTCCGGCATCATGATGTCCATCAGCACGACCGTCACATCGTCGTGCTGCTCCAGGACTTCGATGCCCTCCCGGCCGTTCTCCGCATACAGCACCGACAGACCGTGCTGCTCCAGCACGCTCGTCAGCGCGAAGACGTTGCGGATGTCGTCGTCGACGATCAACACCTTCTCGCCGTCGAACGCGAACACCCGCCGCTCCTCGGCCCCCTCCTGACCGGCGCTCACGTCGGCCCACGGCTCCAGGCCCTGCGTCTGGCCGGGCAGCGTCTGCTGCCCGTTCCTCGCAGCCAGGGCCTTGCGGCGCCGGCGCAGCAGCGCCGCGGGCCCCACCTGGGCTCCGGCAGGCCGAGGGGATGCGGCCGGCGCCTGCATGCCCTCCACCGCGGCCGGCTCCTCACTCCGGTCGTCACCCGTACCGGGCGCGAGCTGCGGGTACCCGTGCGGCGGCAGCTCGCTCGGATACAGCGGCAGATACAGGGTGAACGTGGAGCCGCGGCCCGGCTCGCTCGCCGCGTGGATCTCGCCGCCCAGCAGCCGCGCGATCTCCCGGCTGATCGACAGCCCCAGTCCCGTACCGCCGTACTTCCGGCTGGTCGTCCCGTCCGCCTGCTTGAACGCCTCGAAGATCACCCGCATCTTGCCGGCCGCGATCCCGATACCGGTGTCCGTCACCGAGAAGGCGATCAGATCCGCGTCCGCGTCCCGCAGCGAACCGGCCTCCAGCAGTTGCTCCCTGATGGACTGCGGCACATCGGCGCCCGCCGGCCGGATCACCAGCTCGACCGCGCCGCTGTCGGTGAACTTCACCGCGTTCGACAGGAGGTTGCGCAGCACCTGCAGCAGCCGCTGCTCGTCGGTGTGCAGCGTCGCCGGCAGCTCCGGGGAGACCCGGACCGAGAAGTCGAGCCCCTTCTCCGCCGTCAGGGGCCTGAACGTCGCCTCGACGTAGTCCACGAGCTGCACCAGCGCGATACGCGTCGGGCTGACGTCCATCTTGCCCGCCTCGACCTTCGACAGATCGAGGATGTCGTTGATCAGCTGCAGCAGATCGGAACCGGCGCCGTGGATCGTCTCCGCGAACTCGACCTGCTTCGGCGACAGATTCCCCTCGGCGTTGTCGGCGAGCAACTTGGCGAGGATCAGCAGCGAGTTCAGCGGCGTCCGCAGCTCGTGCGACATGTTCGCCAGAAACTCCGACTTGTAGCGCATGGAGACCGCGAGCTGCTCCGCCCGTTCCTCCAGCACCTGCCGCGCCTCTTCGATCTCGGTGTTCTTCACCTCGATGTCGCGGTTCTGCTGGGCCAGCAGCTCGGCCTTCTCCTCCAGCTCCGCGTTGGACGCCTGGAGGGCCTTCTGCCTGTTCTCCAGCTCGGCGGAACGCTCACGCAGCTGTTCGGTGAGCTCCTGCGACTGCTTCAGCAGCACCTCGGTCTTGGTGTTGACGCTGATCGTGTTGACGCTCGTGGCGATCATCTCGGCGATCTGGTTCAGGAAGTCCCGCTGGATCTGCGTGAACGGCTGGAACGACGCCAGCTCGATGACACCGAGGACCTTCCCCTCGAACAGCACCGGCAGAACGATCACATACGCCGGTGACGCCTCACCGAGCCCCGAGGAGATCTTCAGATAACCCGGCGGCACATTGACCTGGATCGTCCGCTTCTCCTCCGCCGCCGTACCGATCAGCGTCTCCCCCGGCCGGAACGACGTCGGCATCAGACCCGCCGAGTAGCCGTAGCTGCCGCGCATGACCAGCTCGTACGACTCACCTCCGCCCGACACGTCCGGGCCACCGCCCGTCGGCATCGCCAGGAAGAACGCACCGTGCTGCGCCGAGACCACCGGAGTGAGCTCGCTCATGATCAGCGAGGCGACGTCGTCCAGATCGCGCCGGCCCTGCATCAGACCGGAGATACGGGCCAGGTTGCCCTTCAGCCAGTCCTGCTCCTCGTTGGCGAGGGTGGTGTCGCGCAGATTAGCGATCATCGTGTTGATGTTGTCCTGGAGGACCTGGATCTCCCCCGCCGCGTCCACGTCGATCTTCAGATTCAGATCGCCGCGGGTGACCGCGGTCGCGACGGCCGCGATGGCACGCACCTGCCGGGTCAGGTTCCCGGCCATCTCGTTCACCGACTCGGTCAGATCGCGCCAGGTGCCGTCCACATCGCGCACCCGCGCCTGACCGCCCAGCTGCCCGTCTGTGCCCACCTCGCGGGCCACGCGCGTGACCTCCTCGGCGAACGACGACAGCTGGTCGACCATCGTGTTGATCGTCGTCTTCAGCTCCAGGATCTCGCCCCGCGCGTCGATGTCGATCTTGCGGGTCAGATCGCCCTTCGCGATCGCGGTGGTGACCGTGGCGATCTGCCGCACCTGACCGGTGAGGTTGGAGGCCATGGAATTCACCGACTCGGTGAGGTCCTTCCAGGTGCCCGAGACGCCCGGCACATGCGCCTGACCGCCCAGCCGCCCGTCCGTGCCCACCTCTCGGGCCACCCGGGTCACTTCGTCGGCGAAGGACGACAGCGTCCGCACCATGGTGTTGACCGTGTCCGCCAGCTCGGCCACCTCACCGCGCGCCTCGACCGTCACATTCTTGGTCAGGTCACCGTTGGCGACCGCGGAGGAGACGCGGGCGATGTTGCGCACCTGGTTGGTCAGGTTGTTGGCCATGAGGTTGACGTTGTCGCTGAGGTCCTTCCAGATGCCGGTGACACCGCGCACCCGCGCCTGGCCGCCCAGCACACCTTCCGTACCCACCTCGCGGGCGACCCTCGTCACCTCGTCGGCGAAGTCCGACAGCTGGTCCACCATCGTGTTGACGGTCGTCACCAGCTCCAGGATCTCGCCCTTGGCGTCGACGGTGATCTTCTTCGACAGATCGCCCTTGGCGACCGCGGTCGTGACCTCGGCGATGTTGCGCACCTGACTGGTGAGGTTGTTCGCCATGAAGTTGACGGACTGGGTGAGGTCCTTCCAGGTGCCGGAGACACCCTGTACCTCCGCCTGGCCGCCGAGGATGCCCTCGGTGCCCACCTCGCGGGCCACCCTCGTCACCTGCTCGGCGAAGTTCGACAGCTGGTCGACCATCGTGTTGAGCGTGTTCTTCAGCTCCAGGATCTCGCCCCGGGCATCCACGTCGATCTTCTGCGACAGATCACCGCGCGCCACCGCCGTGGCGACCTGCGCGATGTTGCGCACCTGGCCCGTGAGGTTCTCGGCCATGCCGTTCACCGAGTCCGTCAGGTCGCGCCACACACCGGCGACGCCCGGCACCTGCGCCTGGCCGCCCAGCCGCCCGTCGGTGCCAACCTCACGGGCCACCCGGGTCACCTGCTCGGCGAACGCGGAGAGCTGGTCGACCATCGTGTTGATGGTGTTCTTCAGCTCCAGGATCTCGCCGCGCGCGTCCACGTCGATCTTCTGCGACAGATCACCGCGCGCCACCGCCGTCGTCACCTGGGCGATCTGGCGTACCTGGGACGTCAGGTTGCCGGCCATGAAGTTGACGGAGTCCGTCAGCTCCTTCCACGTACCGCTGACGCCGTCGACCCGCGCCTGACCGCCGAGGCGGCCCTCGGTGCCCACGTCCCGCGCCATCCGCGTCACCTGGTCGGCGAACGAGGACAGCTGCGCCACCATCGTGTTGACGGTGTTCTTGAGCTCCAGCATCTCGCCCGCGACGTCGACCGTGACCTTTTGCGACAGGTCACCGTTCGCCACCGCAGTCGTCACCTGGGCGATGTCCCTCACCTGGCCGGTGAGGTTGCGGAACGCGGTGTTCACCGAATCGGTGAGGTCCTTCCACGTACCCGCCGCACCCGGCACCTCGGCCTGACCGCCCAGCCGGCCCTCGACGCCGACCTCCCGTGCCACCCGGGTCACCTCGGAACCGAACGACTGCAGCTGGTCCACCATGGTGTTCACGGTGTTCTTCAGCTCGAGCATCTCGCCCGCGACGTCGACCGTGACCTTCTGCGACAGGTCACCGTTCGCCACCGCAGTCGTCACCTGCGCGATGTCCCTCACCTGGGTGGTCAGGTTCCGGAAGACGGTGTTCACCGAATCGGTGAGGTCCTTCCACGTACCCGCCGCACCCGGCACCTGCGCCTGGCCGCCGAGCAGACCCTCCGCACCGACCTCACTGGCCACACGCGTGACCTCGTCGGCGAACGTCCGCAGCGTCTCGGTCATCTGGTTGATCGTCTCGGCGAGCTGCGCCACCTCGCCGCGTGCGCTCACCGTGACCTTCTGCGACAGATCGCCGTTCGCGACGGCCGTCGTCACCTCGGCGATGCCCCGCACCTGGGAGGTCAGGTTGCCGGCCATCGTGTTCACCGAATCGGTGAGGTCCTTCCACACGCCGGCCACACCGGGAACAGTCGCCTGGCCGCCCAGCTCGCCTTCCGTGCCCACCTCCCGGGCGACCCTCGTCACCTCGGAGGAGAACGACTGCAGCTGGTCCACCATCGTGTTGACGGTGTTCTTCAGCTCCAGCATCTCTCCCGCCACATGGACGGTCACCTTCTGCGACAGATCGCCCTTGGCGACGGCCGTCGTGACGAGGGCGATGTCCCGCACCTGAGCCGTCAACCGGTACGCCATGGTGTTGACCGAATCCGTGAGGTCCTTCCACGAACCCGACATTCCGCGCACCTGGGCCTGGCCGCCGAGCTTGCCCTCGGTACCGACCTCCAGCGCGACCCGGGTCACTTCGTCGGTGAACGCGGACAGCTGGTCCACCAAGCTGTTCACCGTACGCGCGACCTTCAGGAACTCGCCCCGCAGCGGCCGCACCGTGCCGTCCTGGCCGTCCGTCGAGTGCGAGCGCAGCTCCATGCGCTGGTCCAGATCACCCTCGGCGACCGCCGACAGCACCCGGCCGACCTCGGAGACGGGCCGCGCGAGATCGTCCACCAGCTCGTTCGAGGCGTCGATGGCCGTAGCCCACGAGCCCTCGCAGGCCCCGGTCTCCAGCCGCTCCGTGAGCTTTCCCTCGCGCCCGACCATGCGGCGGACCCGGGCGATCTCGCCCGTGAGATGCAGATTGCGGTCGGCGACCTCGTTGAAGACCGCCGCGATCTCGGCCATGACGCCGTCGCCGGACACGGTCAAGCGGCGCCGGAAGTTCCCGTCCCGCATCGCCACCAGCGCCGACTTCAGCCTGTTCAGGGCCGCTGTGTCGACTTCGGTTGTCCCATTGCTCCGGGACCGTCCGCCTTTCGCGCGCGTATCCTTGCCACGCGCCGCCACGCCAGACTCCACCGTGTCCCTCCCGCAGGGGTTGACCGTACTGCCCGGGCCTACTCAGCAGCCTGCCCAGTGTTTCACCATGCCGGAACCAGGCCATAACAGTTCGGCAGCTTCGCATAGCGTCCCCACCCCCGGAGGGCGGAAACAGCCTCGACCGGCATCCGCTCGGACAGCGAAGGTAAGTAACCTGGCGTCCGGCTGTCCAACCGCCCCGGTCCGCCCGGCGGGGGCGGTGCGGTGCAATCCACGACCACCGGGCACGGGGAGGGGCAAGCCGACCATGGCAGAGCCGGGCGTCGAGACGCGTACGAGGAGTTCTGTGATCACCGCGCGGGCGGCCGCCAGCTTCGACCCCATCGGGCGGTCCGTCGCGACCGCCCGTGCCTTTGTCCGCGACACCCTCCAGGGCTGGGGGTACTCGGACGTCGTCGACGACGCCGTGGTCCTCACCAGCGAGCTGGTCACCAACGCCGTCATCCACGCGGGCACCTCGGCCGACGTCCTGTGCCTGCGCAGTGAGGACGGTGTGCGGATCGAGGTCGCCGACCGCTACCCCGAGCGCGAGATCCCCATTCAGGGCACCGGTCTTCCGCTCGGCAACCCCGACCGGGAGAACGGACGCGGACTGCTGCTGTGCGCGGCACTCGCCTCCCGCTGGGGTGTCGAGTACACGCCCACGCACAAGCAGGTCTGGTTCCAACTGGACCTTCCGCAGCGTCCGGTGGGCACCCGCTCGGCGGGCCCCGCCCTCCCCACGGCCATGCTCCCCGTCGCCGACGAGCGGATGCGCGTGGCCGTCATCCAGATCGACCGCAGCGGCACGATCGTCGTATGGAACGAGGACGCCGAGCGGCTCTTCGGCTACCCGGCCGAGCAGGTCATGGGCAAACCGCTCACCGACTTCGCCGCCTGGCCGCACACGCCCGGCATCGGCACAGGCATCGCCGAGGCACTGCAGCTCTCCCGCTGGGAAGGCAGTTACGGCATCCGCGGGGCGGACGGCCGCGTCGTCCCCGTTTACGCCTCCCACCTCCGGGTACGCGACAGGAACGGCGAGCCGTCCACGGTCTGTCTCCTCGTACGCGACGAGGAACGGGCCGTTCTGCAGTCCCCGCAGCGCGCGCCCGTCTCCGACCACGGCGCGGAGAGCCGCGCCACCGACCCGTTCGAGGTCTTCATCGGCTCGCCCGCGCCGGACGATCTCGACGGCCTGCTCCAGCGCACGGTCGAACGGGCCCGCGACATGCTCGACGGCGACGCCGCCTTCCTGCTGCTCGCCACGGACGACGAGACCGAGTTGGAGGTACGCGCCACCACCGGACTCCCCTCGGCCCGCCAGCGGTTCGCCCGCGTCCCGGTCGAGGCCGGCACCGGCCGTTACGGCTCGGCTCGAATGCCCGCCGTCCACGAGGACCTCACCGCCGTCCCCGGCGCCGTACCGCTCCTCAACTCCACCGGCATGCGATCGGTGGTCACCGTCCCGCTCAAGGTCGAGGGCCGGCTCACCGGCTCCCTCGGCGTGGCCGCCGAATCCGCCGGACGCTACTCCAACGAAGAGGCCCTGCGGCTGCAGTTCGCCGCCGACCGCATCGCGCTGGCCGTCGAGTCGGCCCGCCTCGGCGAACTGGAACGGCTCCGACGCGGCTCCCTGTCCTTCCTCGTCGAGGCGTCGGATCTGCTCGCGGGCACGCTGGACCGCGACCAGACCCTGGCCCTGATGGCCCAGATGACGGTCCCCACCCTCGCCACCTGGTGCGCGGTCTACACGATCGCCGACCAGTCCTCCGAGCCGTACCTCAGCTATGTGCTCCACGAGGACGAGGACCGCATCGACGGCCTCAAGGCGCTTCTGTCCAGGATCGATCCGCCGGACCCTGTACCGACCCCGGGCGCCCGGGTGTGGAACGCACCGGCGGAGACCGCACAGCGCGCCGCTCTGCTCGCCTCCAAGCGGGAACTGGGCCTCGGCTCCAGCCCGCCGGTCTCCTCCGGTATCGGCGTGACGCTCGCGACGGCGGCGGCGGTCGGCGGGGAGACGGTTGTTCTCCCGCTCGTCGCGCGGAACCGCGTGATCGGCATGCTGACGCTCGGCAAGCCGTCCGACGACCACTTCCGCCAGGAGATCCTGGAACTGGCCGAGGACCTCTCGCGCCGGGCCGCTCTCGCCCTCGACAACGCCCGCCTCTACTCCGAGCGCGTGGCGATCAGCCAGTCCCTCCAGCGCAGCCTGCTCCCACCGGACATGCCGCAGATCCCCGGCGTCGAGGTCGAGGTCGTCTACCGTGCCGCCGGCGAGGGCAACGAGGTGGGCGGGGACTTCTACGACCTGTTCCCCATCCGGGACGGCGCATACGGCTTCGCCATCGGCGATGTCTGCGGTACGGGACCGGAAGCGGCGGCCGTCACCGGCCTCGCCCGCCACGCCCTGCGTCTGCTGGCCCGTGAGGGCTTCGGTGGCCCCGCGGTGCTCGAGCGGCTCAACGCCGCCATCCTCGACGAGGGCGCCCGCAGCCGATTCCTCACACTGCTGTACGGGGAGTTGTGGCCGCAGGAGGACGGCAGCGCGGTGCTCAAGGTGGTGTGTGCCGGTCACCCGCTGCCGCTGCGCCTGCGTCAGGACGGCTCCGTGGAACCGGCGGCGGACCCACAACCCCTGCTTGGCGTGATGGACGACCTGGAGCTCTACGAGCAGGTCGTCACCCTGGACCCCGGCGATGTCCTGCTGTGCGTCACGGACGGCGTCACCGAACGCCGCGAGGGCCCGCGCATGCTGGGCGACGACGGTCTCGCCGATGTGTTCAGGACCTGCACGGGCCTGACGGCGGGAGCGGTGGCCGCCCGGGTGCTGCGGGCGGTCGAACGCTTCGCCGCGGAGCCCGCCTCGGACGACATGGCGATCCTGGCCATGCGCGTGCACGAGCCCCATAAGAGCTGACAAAGGAAGAAGGCCCCCCGCCGGTTGGGCGGGGGGCCTTCTTGCGTTACCGAGCCCCCAAACGGAATCGAACCGTTGACCTTCTCCTTACCATGGAGACGCTCTACCGACTGAGCTATAGGGCCTGTTGCTTCCGCGGTGTCCGCGCGGCAACGAGATGAAGCATAGCCCATCCGTACGGGCGTTTCCAAAACGCCCGTACGCCGGCGCGACCCGTGCTTCAGGAGGGACGCCGGAACGCAAAAAAGCCTCAACCCCCGGACCGAGTCCGGGGGTTGAGGCTCAATGATTGTTCGGCGGCGTC